>LR994475.1 GCA_905186105.1 uncultured Sutterella sp.
ATGAACAACTTCTGGCAAGACTGTCTCACACAGATCAAAGCAATGAAGCTTCCACCAATGATCTATAGCACTTGGTTGGAGCCCTTAGTACCTTTGCGTTGGGATAGTGTAAATGGAGAATTGCTTCTGGGCGTCCCCGGTAGCAAAATGCAAACCATTCGGCAAACCTATCAAAAGACTATCCAGGATATTGCTACGCATCTTTACGGAAGTCCTGTCAAAGTCACCCTACAGCCGATTGGACCTATCGAAGGAGCAACGGAGCAACCTCAAGCCTCTGCTGCACCTGTCGATGCGATTACTCCTAGAGAAGAAACTGGTCTATTACCTGGCTTAACATTCGAAAATTACGTTAACGGGAATGCCAATCAATTAGCTGTTGCAGCAGCCGAACACGTTGCTACCACGATGGGGATGCAATATAACCCGCTTTACATCTACGGCGGTGTAGGGCTCGGAAAAACTCACTTAATGCAAGCCATCGGTCATCGCTACTTAGACCTGCACCCAAAGGCTAAGGTTCGTTGCGTATCTGCACAAGATTTCATTAGCGAATTCACGACCGCTACCCGTGAAACAGCAACGCGCGATTCTGCGCACGCGAAAAAAGCTTTGCAAATGTTTGATGAGCGCTATAGAAGTCTCGACTTACTGCTCATTGACGACGTGCAGTCTTTTTCGGGAGCTAAGGGATCCCAAGCACAGTTTTATCGAGCGTTCGAAGCGTTAGTGCCACACAACAAACAAGTGGTGCTGACTGCTGATACCTACACGCGCAATCTAAAAGACATCGAACAGCGTTTGATTTCGCGCTTTTCGCAAGGGTTATCGGTTGCTATTGAACCGCCTGAACTCGAAATGCGTATTGCTATTCTTTTGAACAAGGCGAAAGCTTTAGGAGCCTCCTTGCCCGAAGAAGTTGCAATGTTCATTGCCAAGCGACTGAAGTCGAACGTTCGAGAGCTTGAAGGCGCTCTTCAACAAGTCATTGCATATCAGCAATTCCAACCTTCAGCTGCTAAAGAGATCACTATCGACATTGCCAAACATGTGTTGAGAGACCAGTTCTCTGTCAACAACAATCTTGTCACTATCGAAAATATCCAAAAAACGGTTGCTGACTACTACAACATTAAAGTTGCAGAAATGCATTCCAAACGACGTCCTGCCAATATTGCAAGACCTCGTCAGATTGCAATGTATCTCACCAAAGAATTGACCCAACATAGCCTTCCTGAAATTGGGGCAAATTTTGGTGGGCGAGACCACACAACTGTGATGCACGCGGTGAGAAAGATCTCTCAAGAACGTCAAGGTAATGCAGAACTCAATCACGAGATCCATGTCCTTGAACAGATGATTAAGGGATAAATTACATCCCCACCGTTTTATTGTTTAATTTTTATCAGGTACTAGTCTTATGATGCACATTCACAGCAATTGTGAAAACTTGCTAAAACCCGTCAAAACGGTTGAAGGGATTGTGGAAAAACGTCAGACCCTTCCTATTCTCAGCAATATTCTCATTGAGCAAGACAACGAACGAGTCAAGTTCTCTGCTACTGACCTTGATATTCAAATCTCAACGGAAGCGCCAGTCGGTGTTGCCGGTTGCAAATCGCGTTTCACTGTCTCTGCTTCGAAAGTGGCTAGTATTCTGAACGCTTTATCAGGGAAAGATACGGTTTCCTTTGATCTTAGCGAAAAGGATCTCACGATTAGTAGCAATAATGGGCAATTCCATCTGCAGACTCTGCCTGCCGAAGAATACCCCGTTCTTAAAGAAGGGCAATGGGAAACTGCACTAGACCTTCCTGCGCGTACCCTCAAATATCTCCTGACCATGACAGCCTTCTCCATGGCAAGTCAGGATGTTCGCTACTACCTTAATGGGGTTTTATTCGTTCTTGAGGATCGCAAGATTCGTACAGTAGCTACCGATACGCATCGTCTTGCATGCTGTGAAGTTTCTCTTGAAGAAGACGCTCCAGCCGCGATCCAAGCCATTATTCCGCGTAAAACCGTTAGAGAATTAATTCGTCTCTTACCAGACGACGATACGCCTGTTCATATCCAGTTAACAGATCTTCAGGTGTGTTTCACTTTCGGGAATGTTACCTTCATGAGCAAACTTATCGAAGGACGATTCCCCGATTACAAACGAGTTCTGCCGACTGAAGACACGAATCCGCGCTTCTTAGAACTCGATCGCGAAGCTCTTGCTAGCGCATTACGTCGTGTTTCGATCATGACCAATGAAAAATTCCATGGCGTACGTTGGATTGTTTCCAACAATCAACTTCAGATTCAAAGTTCTAACTCTGAACATGAAGAAGCCTTGGAAAGAATAGACGTGCCTTAGCCTCATGATGAATTGGATATCGGTTTCAACATTACCTACCTGCTCGAAGTACTCAGCCTCCTGAAAAACAATACGGTGTGCTTTAACTTCTCTTCCTCTTCGGGTAGCGTACTCATCACCATGCCTGAATCTAAAGAAAGATTCCGTTATGTTGTGATGCCGATGCGTATCTAACATCTCTCTTTATCGTTATCAGTTAAGCAAGCAAGATAGCTACTATCTTGCTTGCCTTTGCTTACTGCAGGAAATACAGATTTCCTGACGAAGGATTACTCAATGACCGAAACGGACATCAACAACGAGCAGCAGCCGACCACGCCTCCTGTTTACGATGAACATAGCATCCAAATTTTGGAAGGCCTGGAAGCTGTTCGTAAGCGCCCTGGCATGTACATTGGCGACACCGCCGACGGTTCTGGGTTGCATCATTTGGTTTATGAAGTCGTCGATAACTCCATTGATGAAGCCTTGGCTGGTTACGCCACAAAAATTCAGGTAACCATCCATACTGACAACTCTATTTCTGTCATTGACGATGGTACTGTGNGTATCCCCTCGTCTATCAAGTGGGACGATAAACATAAACCAAAGCGTAGCGCTGCAGAAATTGCCCTAACAGAATTACACGCAGGTGGGAAGTTCGACAACAACGGCTATAAGATTTCTGGCGGCCTTCATGGTGTCGGGGTTTCTTGTGTCAATGCCTTATCCACGTGGTTGCGTTTGATTGTTCGCCGTGATGGTGAAGCTCGTTTATTGGAATTTGAACGCGGTAAGGTAAAGAACCGTCTTGTTGAAGACGCTACGAGCCCTCTCTCTGGTGATGTCGTCAGTATTTCTCCAATGAAGTTACTTTACTCTACGAATCGTCGTGGTACCGAAGTACATTTTTTACCTGACACAGAAATTTTTGAACAGATCACCGAGTTCAACTACGACACCTTGTTGTCTAGATTGCGCGAATTATCTTTCTTGAATTCGGGGGTAATGATTGAACTTAAAGACCAAAGAACCGCTCATCAGGCACAGCTCATGACGGATAAAGGGCTGGTGGCTTACGTTCAATTTAAGAACCAAAGTCGTTCCGTTCTTCACCCCAAGATTTTCCACGCTCGCGAAACGGTTGAAGTGAACGGCGTGCCTATTGAGGTGGAAATTGCTATGCAATGGCAGGATGGCTACAGTGAAGTGCTTTCTGCCTATACCAATAACATTCCTCAAAGAGACGGTGGTACGCACGTTACTGGGCTTCGTGCCGCCATGACGCGTGTTCTTAAAAACTACATCACTAACAACGAAATCGGCAAAAAGAGCGGCAGTAAGAAAAGCGACATCGATCCCGAAGGCGATGATATGCGCGAAGGGCTCACATGCGTGCTTTCCGTGAAAGTACCACAACCGAAATTCAGTTCTCAGACTAAAGATAAATTAGTCTCGAGTGAGGTTCGTCCTGCTGTTGAAGAAGTGGTTACTCGCGAATTAGAACTCTACCTAGAACAAAATCCTGCTGATGCCAAGATCATTTGTGAAAAAATCGTAGCAGCTGCTCGAGCTAGAGAGGCAGCTCGCAAAGCACGCGATATTTCGAGAAAGAGCTTCTCTGGCGGCGGTCTTCCTGGAAAATTAGCTGATTGTCGTGAAAAGAATCCTGCTAACAGCGAACTTTTCTTAGTGGAAGGGGACTCTGCAGGCGGTTCTGCTAAGCAAGGTCGAGACTCCCGTTTCCGGTNNACCATCCTTCCTTTACGAGGGAAAGTGCTTAACGTCGAAAAAGCTTCGCAAGATAAGCTTCTCGACTCCGAGCAGATTCGAATGTTGACTTTGGCACTCGGCACTAATATCGGAAAAGATTTCGATATTTCCAAGTTACGTTATCACCGCATCATCATCATGACCGATGCTGACGTTGACGGTGCTCATATCCGTACGCTTCTTTTGACGTTGTTCTATCGTCAGATGCCTCAATTAATTGAAAACGGACATGTCTATATTGCCCAACCGCCGCTATACAAAGTCAAAAAGAATCAATCCGATAAAGGAGTGTTCTTAAAAGACGAACGAGAAATGAGCGATTACCTCTTAAAGATCGCCATGGAAGACGCTCGTCTCTATAAGAACAAGCAGGCTTTTGACGCCAATGAAGCGATTCGTGGTAGCGAGCTAGAAGCTTTAGTCAATGAATACCTACAATCTAGTGATGTTATTTCTAGACTCCAGGGCGCCATTGACAAGTCTGTTTTAGTTGCTGTTGCTGCAGGTATCGATCTCAATCTTGAGAATGAATTCACCACGCAAGCAACTGCTGGAGCTTTACAAAAGGAACTCCGTGATCCCAATGTGAAGGTAGAGGCTGCGTACGATGAAGAAAATGAAAAACATCTTCTTAAAGTACATCGTCTCAAGCACGGTAACTACAAGACAACGAGTATCACACCTGAATTCACTTTGTCTGCTGATTATAAAAAGTTGCAAGAAAGCGCCCATATGTTGCGAGGCATTGTGAATACTGGCGCTCGCGTTGCTCGCGGCAAAGAAGATCAAACGATCAAAAATTTCGGTGAAGCGGTCAATTGGTTGTTAAAACAAGCTGAAAAAGGCATCATTCGTCAGCGCTATAAAGGGCTAGGTGAAATGACGGCAGAACAGCTCAATACCACCACCATGGATCCTTCAGTACGTCGTATGTTGCGTGTTCGTATTGAAGATGCCGCTAGCGCAGACGCTATCTTCTCCATGCTCATGGGGGATGTTGTCGAACCTAGAAGAGACTTCATTGAAACCAACGCACTCTTTGCAGGCAATATCGACGCCTAATAAGGTTGTAATACGCCAGGAGAGGTTCACTAAGTGCTTCTCCTGTACCAGTTTCAGTCTTCTCACAACACAAGACAGCATCGTGGATCAATTTAATGAAAAGATAGTCATTGCGGTTTCTTCAAGAGCGCTTTTCGATCTTGAGGAAGAACATCAACTCTTTGAAACAAAGGGCTATAAAGCCTTCAAAGACCATCAAACCAAATATAAAAATAGCCTTTTACGTCCAGGCGTCGCTTTTCCGTTTGTGCGCCGATTATTGGCTATCAATGAGCTATATGGGGATTTAGCGCCTTTTCGAGTGATTGCGTTATCTCGTAATTCACCAGAAACTGCTGAGCGCTTTTTTCATTCCTGTCGCCACTATAAGCTTCCCATTACCTCTGGGGGGTTCACATCAGGAAATCCAACTTTTCCATATATTTCCGCTTTCAATGCCTCACTCTTTTTAAGTGCCAACCCCGAAAGCGTTAAAAATGCCCTGAATCACGGGCAACCAGCAGGACTAGTGGTCCCCGGAAAAGTGGAGGACGATGATAGTCTGACGTTACGCATTGCCTTTGACTTTGATGGTGTCATTGCCGACGACGAGAGTGAAAGAGAATTTCAAGAGAAAGGGCTCTCAGGCTTTCATCGCTTAGAACAAGAAAAAGCAAGTACCCCTCACTCTCCAGGCNTACTCCGACGCTTATTTGAGCAACTATCGTNNACTTTTCAAAGTTTTGACTACAAACACCGTGGGAGTTCTTCTTCATATTTTGAGCCTGCCATTCGAATTGCAATCATTACAGCTCGCGGTGCTCCTAGTGAAGAAAGGTTGATCACAACCTTGAAGAGTTTTGGCATGAGTGCAGCCGAACTTTTTTTATTAGATACTTTGCAANAAAAGCCATTCTTGAAAGTTTTACGACCACATATTTTCTTTGACGATCAGGCACATAATCTAGAAATGAGTCAGGACATCGTACCTAGCGTACTTGTACCGTTTGGTATTCATAACCTAGAGAAATAAGAACGTAATGGCATCCTATCCGCATTTATTCTTTCCGCTTAAAGTCGGTGCTCAATTTCTAAAAAACCGTATCGTTATGGCACCGATAGAAACGGGATTAGAACAGCAAAACTATCTTGATGAGAGAATCATTGAGTTCTACCGTGATAGATCCAAAGACAATGGTATGNGACTTTTCATTATTGGAAATGGTGTAACGCATTTCACAGGTTTGCGTAACCTTAGTGACCCTGTCTTAACGTCGAGTTATTTAAATAACGCCATTCGTCTTACTTCGGTTCTGCATGAACACGGCTCTAAAGCCATTCTGCAGCTCCAACATCATGGAGCGCAAGCGAATCATATGTTCGCGATTTGTGCTTCGAATATCCGCAACAGAGACACGGGACGCATAGCTCACAGAGCACCAGGGATACTTATTCCTCATTTA
The DNA here is from genome assembly GCA_905186105.1 of uncultured Sutterella sp. Classification (GTDB taxonomy): domain Bacteria; phylum Pseudomonadota; class Gammaproteobacteria; order Burkholderiales; family Burkholderiaceae_F; genus Sutterella. The sequence continues at coordinate 6,619 of LR994475.1, forward strand.
ATTTCTCAATACGCCCTTCATGCTTATAACGCCATCCAACATGGTGGATTTGATGGTGTAGAAATTTACGGCGGTAGACTCTCTTTACCTCACGTTTTTTCGAGCAAACTATTCAATCATCGCCATGACAAATGGGGTTTACATAGTCGAACCCTCTTTGCACTGGAAATTGTTCGACGTATTCGCAGTTATATCGGTCCTTCTCCCATTTTGGCGTATCGTTTGTCGCTATTAGATGTCAATTCAAGTGGAACGGAATGGCACGATCTATTAGCCTTTGCTCAGGCTCTGAAGTACGAAGGTGTCAATCTTTTTAGTTTTGACATAGCACTTTCTCCAAACAGTATTCCTGTCAATAGTGATCTAACACCAGCAGGTGCGTGGCTACCTTTCATGGAAAAATTTTCCAAGGAAATCAAAGTTCCAGTTATTTTTGGTCACCGCTTACCAGAACCTCAAAAACTCGACGAACTTGTTAAAAACAACATCACCTGCTTAGTTGAGTTAGGAAGACCTTTCATCGCCGATCCGAAATGGGTTCAGCGCTTACAAAACAACCAACCTGCCAAACCTTGTACTTTATGTCCTCAAGGATGCTTAGCTTATGACGCCAATGAGGGGCGAGAGGTGTTATCTTGCGTTGCTTTCCCAGNNTACTTTCTAAAACGCGCCAAAAAGCGTTCAAACCCTCGCAAAGTACTTGTTGTTGGTGGAGGTACTGNNGCTGGCTTATCTGCGGCAAAAGAAGCGGCAATACAGGGGCATCAAGTCACGCTGGCTGATGAGAACGCAGAACTTGGGGGGTTATATCGCCTTTGCGCAAAAATTCCAGGTCGAGAAAACATCCGAAAGCTGATCGCATGGCAAGAAAAGGAACTTCAAGATCTCGGGGTGAGCATTATCAGGAGGCTTAAAGTGACACCTCAATGGATTGAAGACAACTATAGCGATCACTTTGTGATTTTGGCGACAGGGACAGAAACAATCATTCCTGATATTCCAGGGATTGATAATCCGAACGTTCTCACAGTTGAAGACCTTCTGCAAGATCGCACCCCCGTTGGACATAGAGTCGCAGTGATTGGTGTTGATTATCTAGCCGTCGACGTTGTGCGCTTTCTTTGCACTAAAAACATTACCAATTACGATGACTGGTACTGTGCTTGGGGAATCGGTGATCCAGCTAAACATCTAGGCGGCATGTTAGGAGTAGTTCCACACCTTATGCCACCTAATCGTAAAACGTACCTACTTTCTCAATCCACAGAAACATCAGATGAGAATTTCTCTGCTGCACAACGCCTCTATGAATTGCAATGGTTACGTATGCATGGAGCGAACATCTTCACGCAAGCCCTCATTGAACAAATTGATAGCCACTCTGTCAGAGTAATGAGTCAAGGGGAAGACAGTTCAACAATTCTAAGAGTTGACCACATTGTGATTGCTGGTGAAAGAGAACCTAAAGATGAATTATCTAACGAGTTAGATAGTCTTGGAATCTCGTGTCTCACTGTAGGCAGTATGAACACGCACAAGGGGATGTATTTTGCTAATCAGGCAGCTCTAGAAGCCATTCAAAAAATTAATGAAATACCTGAATAAGAAGGCAAAACGCTAACAATCCACAAAGAATACACACAATAACCCACAGCTTATCCACAGAAAACCTTTCAAAAGAGCGTTTTTTAGAGCGCTCTTTTTTTATTTTCTAGAGACATTCCAAAAGAAACCCCAGGATTCTTCCGTTTTTTGTATAGTTAGAGTTTTCCGAAAGATGTTCTACTTAATTACTCTAATTTAATATCTTTATATTAGTAGTAGATAGTAGTAGACTAGATAACTTCTGTGGATTGAAGAAAATTTTTCTTATTTTACATAAAGATAGGGTTGTTGAAAAATTGTGGATAAGCTATAGAATTAGTTGTGAACAATCTGGGACAACCTGGGGAGAAGTTTACCTCTAAAAGAGCGCACAAAAAAGTTATCCACAAAACATGCAGATGTCCTAAGAGTTTATCCACAACATTAATCACAGATAGCTAAACATTTTTGTTTATGAACTCCGAGATTTTTCCTTGGTTGTCGCCTCGCTTATCTCAATCGATGAGATTCGTTCTAACTGGGATCGGGCACCCTCAACGCTTCGCTAGAGGTGAGGTTATTTATTCGGCGCCTGGATTTTTTGGCACCTTGATGTATGTTCGTTCAGGTTTCGTTGTTAAAGCACTATTAGACCCTGTAAGAGATGAACCGCTTTTACTGTCTTTAGCTGGGGCAGGGGCTTTATGTGGTAGCTATGAGAATTTATATGTGCGTGATCGTATGCCTAGAAAACATTGGTGTCTGACCACGACTGAAGTTCTTATTGTTAATCAAGAGTTACTGTTGAAAATTGCAGATGAAAATTACGAGTGGCAACGCGAATTAGCTGGTTATTCCTCAACCTCTGCACTTTGTGACAGATTAGGAATGTATCTCAATTATTCAGGAAGTGTAGAAGAGCGATTAGGCGCGTTATTATTGTTGATGCTGCAGGGAGAGGACCCTGTGGTTGCATCAAATTTAGTTTCAAAAGGCATTGAGTGGATTGAACTTTCGTTCTTCCCAGACAAAATGACTATGTCTAGTCTTCTTGGCTGTAAGTTTGAAATGATTGATGAAGTTATTCGAAAGTGGGTCAAGGATGATGCAATTAGATGGCGTACCNACAAAGTGTGGTTGCGTCGTAAAACCTTCATTAATTATTGGAATTGGTTATTGCCTTTTATGAGAGATCGTAAAGTATAAAAAGAAATTTATACTTTCCAGTGTGTTTAACCAGGGGGAATTAAATGGCTAACATGAAGTTATTATCGGTTAGTGTGATTCTAGCTTCGGCATTGATTAGTGGTTGTGCGCCAGTGCTTGTGGGTGGAGCTGCAATCACTTCAGCAACAGTCATGACGGATCGTCGTAGTACGGGGAGTATTGTTGACGACGAAGTATTAGAAAAACGAGTGCGTTATGAAATCGGTGAAGTCATTGGGCATGATAAACATCACATTGCAGTGACTAGCTATGAAGGTAAGGTGTTATTAACTGGTGAAGTTTTAACTTCTCTAGATAAAGAACGTGCTCGAGTCGTCGCCACCAAAAGTGTGGGCGTTAATACAGTTATCAATGAATTAGCTGTGATGGATCCTTCGTCTGTAACGACTTTGCTTTCAGATTCAATGTTAGCGACTAAGGTTCGTAGCGCAATCATTGGTACTGAAAATATTTCTTTGAATCAGATGAAGGTGACGGTACAAAGAGGTATTGTCTATTTAATGGGGATTGTAACGCCGGAAGAAGCAAAATTAGCTTCAAAGGTTGCTGCTGGGGTGAACGGTGTTCAGCAGGTTGTTACTTGTTTTAATGTCGAAACAAAAGCAGCTATTGATAATCGTTTGAAGAACTTATCTCATAACTAATATATAAAAAAGTACCTGAAATTCAGGTACTTTTTTATTAGAGAGCTATAAGCAGTCCAATTGAGAAAACGATCGAATAGATGAGCTCATATTTAACACAAGAGAACATGGTCTGATTAAGTTCTTCATGTTTGAGTGTTTTTAACTGTGTAGGTAGTACTAANCATAAGGGTAAGCATAAAAGCACTCCTAGGCAAGGTACTAAGTTACCCATAAAAGCCATAACGATACTNAAAATAAAAGGTATAAAGATCAAAACTTTAAATGTGAAAAGGAAACTTTGATCTCCTAATACAACAGCCAATGTGTGTCGCCCCACACTTTTATCATGTTCTCGATCACGCCAGTTATTGACACATAACACTGATGACGCAATTGCTCCTAAAGAAATGCTCAATAAAATGGCATTAAAAGATATTGTTTGAGTTTGTAAGTAATAAGAACCGCAAACCGCTGTAAGACCAAAAAAGATCATAACGGTTAATTCCCCAAAGGGGGTATAAGCAATGGGTTTCGTACCTCCCATATAGGTGAAAGCAGCGATGACGGAAATGACGCCTATGAGGAGAAAAACCCAACCGCCAAAATAGACCAACAGAAGCGTGTTGATCAGTGCTAAACCGATCGTAAAATGAATCGCTTTTTTGGCTAAATCAACTGAAATCCATCCTTGAGAAGTCGCTCTAGGTAAGCCCTTACGATTACCTGTTTCGGTACTTTTTTCGGTGTATCCCAAGTCGTTTTTCATATTGCTAACGATTTGCATAAGGAGTGCAATCGTTAACGTGAAAAAAGCGATTTCTAGATGCAACTGCTTTGTTTCATAGATAGCGAGGCTTAAAGCAGCCAATACAGGCGCTATGGCTACTCCCCAAGTTTTAGGACGTGTAAATGCTATCCAGGCGCGAAGACTGCCTGGTTTAATGGGGTCAGTTGTCATGTTAGAGAGCAACCTTCACCATTGGGTGCGATGTTAAGGCGCGGTAGAAGTTATCAAGTTGTTCTTTGGATTGAGCATTAACCACGATGCTCAAAGCTTTATATTTTTGTGTTCTGGATAAATTAATTGTCATTAACTTTTCATCAAAATCAGCAAAGTGTTTAGTCGCTAGTTGACAAATTACTGCTGGAAAGTCAGGCGTATTGAGCCCCATAACTTTAATTGGGAACATCATGGGGAATTGCATGACGGGGGTGAGATCGTCAGGCTGTTCCAAAGATTTCGATTCGTTGTTGGTAGTCATGTTTTATCGAGATTTTCTAATGGGGAAAAATTACTAACCGTATTGTGTCACACAATCTATGTAGAAAGTTTCCTGTTTCAATTGGAACTTCAGCAAAAAAGGGTGAAGTCGCTAATTCCTTATTCCCCAATCGTACTGTTAGATGTCCTAGAGCAGTATGAGTTTCAATAGGGGCAATCAGAGGGCTTGAGTGCATGAGATTTATGGCAAGACTAGAGAGGTCAACTTGATTTGGTAAGGTGACTTTGATGTCATCATGAATAACAAAACGGACATGAGAGTGACTACCTTTGAAGACGGGAGCCTGACCAATAAATTGTCCTTTACGCAGGATGGTATGCAAACTGAAGTTCCAGTGACCTTTTTCGATCAATAAGGCACTTTGTTTTAACAGGTCAAGTTCGTGACTGTAGTTCACCAAAATAACGAGTAAAGATCTTTTCGTTCCGTTGAATAATGGATTTTGAGAAAAGTAAATTCCAGACCAACGATTGTCTTTGTTTTGGTGACTTATGATTTTGGTTGTCTCACTTGTCAAAATATCTCGTTCAGTCTTACTGGTCAGGCGAAGTAGATCAGAATTTACGTGAGTGGTTTCGCGAGCCTGCCATTGTTCGATTGGAATACGAGAGATAAGTTTCAATAGATCTTGGGTTGTCGCTATTGTCTGATCTGTTTGGGTTAGATGCGATGGCATCATTTCTTTGAGGTTTTTCTCAAGAAAAGATGGCAGAATCACGTTGTTGTTCGATTGACTTGAAACCAATATTTGTTGACTATCAAGATCGATAAGGAAGTGCGTTTTCGTCTCTGTTGATTGTGCAACAGGTGAAAACAAAAGAATAAAGCAAAGCAGATAAGATAAAACAGGCATGTAAAGGATGCGTAAACAAATGACATTTAAGTCTATTGTAGGCTAGTCTCATTCAACCTGAAAACGTAATCTATAGGTCATATGCAGAACATAACGGCTTTAAAAGAGAACCTTGACTTTCAAATCCATCATGTGGATGAGACTGGATCAACAAATGAGGATTTAAAGTTATTTGCACGTAAGCATGAGGTGCGAGCGCCTTATGCTTTAGTTACCCAAAGACAGTTTGCTGGAAAGGGAACACGTGGTCGAAAATGGGAGGCGCAACAAGGTGCACTACTATTTTCAGTGATCTTTCCTTGGAAAAATGTCACATTAGATGCGTCGTTAGTCCCTCTTGCCGTTGGAATGAGCATTTGTGATGTATTGCGAGCGCTAAGATGCTCAGTATCCTTAAAGTAGCTTAATGACATTTGGTTTCAGCACGGAAAATCTGGAGGGATTCTTTGTGAAATCTCTAAAGACGTTTCCAATAATAAAGTAGTAATTGTTGGAATCGGGATTAATAAAAATAATTCAGATTTTAAAACCACGAATGGTTGGTACCTGTTACTGGGTTAGGGGATTATTTAAATATTGAGTCTGATGATATCATTAATCCTTTTGTTGATTCTTTGTCTGAATTATTGAAATCTAAGAATGATAAAATAGTAAAAAAATTAGCCTTTGTATGATCATTTTTTAGGATGTAAGTTAAGTTTCAAGGCTGAGGATAATAAAGAGTCTATTGCAGGGGTTGATTTAGGAATCAATGAATTGGGTCAGTTGATTCTTCAGGTAGACCAAAAAGTAATGACTTTTTATTCTGGAACGATTTTATATGACGACACTATTAATTGATTTAGGGAATACAGCGTTAAAGTGGACAACCTTAGAAGAGCCAGACAATCCACATACAATCGTTCATAAAGGTAGTACTCATTTTAAAGATGACTTGTATGAATTATGGTTAAATTTAAAACCTAAAAAGATTATTGGTTGTACAGTAGCTGCTCCAGTAGTTGCATTTTCACTTACCAAGTTCTTTAATGACCACGACATTCAGTGGAATTGGGTAAAGCCAAAACCTCGATTTGATGGTCGAATCGTTCTAAATAATCGTTATGCTCGTCCGACTCAACTAGGGGCGGATCGTTGGTATGCTGCAGTCGGTGCTACCGATGCAATGCGTAAAGAGAATCAATCTTTATTGGTTGTACATACAGGAACCGCTACAACGGTTGACTCTATCCTTAAAAACGATGACGGGACCTATGATTTTTTAGGTGGGAGAATCGCACCAGGACCTAGTTTGATGAAGGATTGTTTAACACGAGGAATTCCTTCTTTGTCTGATAGTGAAGGACAATACAATGTGTTTCCTGGCTGTACGAGTGAAGCGATTATTACAGGTATTGTGGATGCTCAAGTCGGCTTAATCGTGCGAGCTCAGCACACGATGATCCAAAACGGTATTCAGCCTAAGGTCATCTTGGCAGGGGGTGCAGCACAATTTATAGCACCGTATCTAAAAGAAGAAATTTCAGATTTGGTCGTTAAACATAATCTCGTTCTTCATGGATTAGCAGCGCTTGCTTTGACTGAAGAAAAATAATTGAGAAAAAAGGACAAGGTCACGAGATGTAGCCTTGTCCTTTTTGTTTAAGCGAATTTCTCTGTTAAAAGCGTTGCCAAGTGTTTGAACGTCTCTTCAGTTTGTGTTTTACGTTTATTAAACAGAGCATTTGGCATCGATCGTTGTTTAGGTCCCCAGGGACACTCTGGAAAATGAGAGTCATCTTCCCAACGTGCAATGATGTGCCAATGTAGATGGGGCACCATATTGCCAAATTGAGCCAAATTGATTTTTCTAGGGTGAAGTTTTTCGATGAGTTGAACTTCGATTGTGTTTAAGATTTCCCACAATTCATTGCGTTCGTCGGTTGTTAATTGAGACATTTCTGCAATATGTCGACAAGAAACAACTCTCAAAAAGCAAGGAAAGAGAGGATCTTTGGCATCAATCACATAAAAATGGTTATTGCGCCAAATTTCATTAGACGCTTGGGTTTGACATAAGGGACAGGACATATTGATCTCCTCTAATCGACGAGACGGATAATGCCAGCATCGTCTTCGACAATCTCATAATCCCATTTTTTGTTGCCTTGCATGTCTTCTAGCCAGGCAGCGCGTGGAGTATCAAGTTCATCCAACATGGCATTAATGTATTGCTCGGCTTCGAAAGGCGTCGCAAAATTTTCCCATTCACCATTGCCCCAATCAACAATGACTTGGGTAACGCAGTCTCTTCTCATTACTGATGGTCCTTAGGAATATTTGCGATTAAATCCGCAAAAATACAGGTTAGTTTGACCGTGTATGGCAAGTCTAGACATTCATTAGGAGCATGGGCATTGCTCGACGTACCTAATGCTCCAGTATTAACAAAAGGTGCATCAGGGAAGGGACTNTTGCTAAACATTGGTAAGGTGCCAATAGATGCCCCACAGAATACATAGCCTGGTTCATGGTCAAAGTGAGATTGACTCGATTGATTGAGGCTCTCTAATAACCATCCAGTAGGCAAAGGAGACACAAAACCTGAGGCAGCTTCGGTATCCAAGATTTCTACGGTAGCGTTGTATGGCACATCGTGGGTAAGTGCTTGTTTTAGCGCTTCTAATGCTTTGGGTGCGTCAACTGTAGGCGGCGTACGTAAAGAAAGTTTTAATGTTGTACTTGTTCTAAGAACATTGCCGGCTTGACTACAAGAGGGAAGACCATCGGCACCTGTAATACATAAGGACGGTTTCCAAGTATTCTGTAAGAGTGCTTCAAAAGCGGAGTTCCCTGCAGCGATAGTTTCTCCAGCCCAGTTAAATTTCTTTCGAACATCAGCAGTAGCGGCTAACTTTTCGATGCAATTCAAGATGTCCTCAGGGATGTCAGTGTTTAATTCTGGCAATAAGAGTTCGCCTGTTTCAGCATTTTCAATACGGTCGAGTAAGGAACGCATGATGCGGAATGAACTAGGAACGATACCGCTCGCCATGCCTGAGTGCGCAGGAGAATTTAAAACCGAGACTCGAACAGTCAGTGCGATGGAACCTCTCAATGATTGAGTTAGCCAAATTCTTGATTGATCTAAAGCGTCAAGGTCGGCAATAGCGATAAACGCAGGGGAACCAACTTCAGGAGCCATCGCGTTGACATAGGATGCAAGATCTCTAGAACCAGACTCTTCATCTGTTTCGAAGAGGGCAAAAATTTCAGGGTGAGAAACGCCATGATCTTCTAGTGCCTTAATGGCTGTTAAACATAAAAAGAAGTTGTAGCCATCGTCAACGGAGCCACTACTGTATAAGAGATTATCTTTGATAACAGGTAACCAGGGTCCTAGTCCTTCAGCCCATTCACCAGCTTCAGGCTGTTTGTCAAGATGTCCATAAAGGAAAGCTGGTTTGCCGTTGTGGTTTTGAAAAGCAGGAATGCGAATCTTTAATGCAGGAGGAATTGTAGGAGATTCGAGAATTTCAAAGGTTGCGTGAGGTAGTTGCGCCTTTCCCCAATTCTTCGCGAGAACAAGTACTTGTTTTAGGATGCCTTTAGATTCCCATTCGGGATCAAAAGCTCGAGAGAGCGCAGGTAAACGAATGAAATCTTGTAGCCCTGTTAAGGCTTCGTTTTTCCATAAGTTTTGAATCGTCTCATACACTTCTGACTTTAACAACATACATAATCTCCATCATTATTTAGCTACAGCAAAAGCGTCAGTTCCGAGGACACTTTTCAGTTGAAGAGCCATATTTCTAGCGAGGTTTAGGCTTAAATTTTCTCCCACTATGACTCGATATCCCGTATCGTCCTTTACGATTCGTACAGTTTTAGGCGTACCGTTCGAGGCTAATACTGCTTCCGCATGAGCACCATACGCCATAGCGTTGGCATGCTCGGTAAAAAAGCCAATTTGAATTCCCCAACCGTTAGAACTCGGCATGGTTTGAACTGTGGGATTTGTTTGAATATCAGAGGTTTCAACTTGTGTTTGCGGCATAGTAACAGCCTCTGATTCAGGGGATTGGTGCCACTGTCCAGTACTAATGTCTCGATTAGTTAATCTCACAACCTCGACGTTAGCCGTGCCTTTGTTTGCATAACCTAAAGCACTGGCAGTNGCATAGGAAAGGTCAATAATGCGGTTATGTAAGAACGGTCCTCTATCGTTTACTCGGACAATGACAGATTTACCATTCGCAAGGTTAGTGACGCGGGCGTAACTAGGTAACGGCATCGTTGGGTGTGCTGCCGACATACGGTGCATGTCATAAATTTCACCAATAGCCGTTTTATTGCCATGAAACTGTTTCCCGTACCAGGAGGCGACCCCGGTTTGCGTCATGGGTACATCGGTTCTTACAGGGACATATTGTTTGCCCATAACCGTGTAGGGGCGTAAGGAGGCTGGGTAAAAGGATTCAACTTTAGGGACTGCGCTTTGAGTCTCTAATTCACTATTGCTTGCTGGGGGACCGTCATGTTGATAGAACTTTCCGCTTTGAGTTGAACAGGCACTCAAAATCAGCGTTACCGATAGTGCGCATAGCGCCTTACAAACTTGAACCATGAAAGTAGTCCTTGTTAGTGTCGTGATTCTGCTGAAATGGACAATAGTATGCCTGTGCAAATCCCGAGAATAAGCAGTGCCGTACCGCCGTAACTCATAAAAGGAAGAGGAACGCCTACGACAGGCAAAATGCCACTGACCATACCCATATTGACAAAGGTATAGGTGAAGAAAATACAACCAATTGCTCCGGCTAATAATCTACCAAAATGCGTTTCAGCAAAGGCTGCAATGTAAAAACTTCTACCGATCAACAATGTGTATAGCGTTAACAAAATCAAGTTGCCAACGAAACCAAACTCTTCACTATATACCGCAAATAAGAAGTCGCTAGTGCGCTCTGGAATAAAGTCAAGATGAGCTTGTGTTCCAGCCATCCATCCTTTACCTGAAAAGCCTCCTGATCCAATAGCAATCAGAGCTTGTAGGGTATGAAAGCCTTTACCCAAGGGATCCGAAGTGGGATCTAGCAGAGTCAGGATACGTTCACGTTGATAGTCGTGAAGGAAGTTCCAAATAATAGGTAAAGAGGCAAAAAGAGTACAGAACGCGCCAATTAAGATACGTTTGCTTAAGCCTGCAAAGAAAATTACAGAGATACCCGCAATGCTGACTAGAATCGATGTTCCCAAATCTGGTTGTTTAAGAATGAGAGCAACGGGAATAATTAACAAAGCCAAAGCAAAAGCATGATCCCAAGAGTAGATATTTTCACTGCGTTTTTGATAGTACCAAGCTAACATCAATGGTAACGCGAGTTTCATGAGTTCGGAAGGTTGAATGCGAATCCCAATATTCAACCATCGCGTTGCACCTTTAACGGTGATGCCAAAAAAATGCGTTAAAAGTAAGAGTACGCAGCCGACAATGAAAATCGGTAAGGTACCNGTTCGCTGAAAGAGTTTGACTGGTAGACAAGCGACTACGACCATGACAACACTAGCCACTGCGATATTACGAATTTGTCCGTCAATACGCCAAGGGAAACTATAACCCGCTGAAAACAAAGCAATAAAACCAATCGTAGTGATTGTGACCACAATTGCGAGAAGCATGAAATCTATCTTCATCAGACGATTAAGCAAGTATCTGAGAAGGGAAGAGCTTCGATAAGAAACACTATTAATCATATGTGTCGTCTATCTTGTTCAGCGAGTACGGCGTTGATGAATCAAAGGCGTGCCTTTAGGGGGAGGTAACGAAAGTTCGTTTGTCCCCGTGAGCCAATAATCAATCATTTTTTTTGCAACAGGTGCAGCAGCTTGTGCACCAAAACCACCATTTTCCACGAGCACAGCTAAGGCAATTTTAGGATTCTTAGCTGGGGCAAACGCAATGAAAAGCGCGTGGTCATGATGTTTTCGGGCTAATTTTTTGGCGTCATACTTGTCATCTTGACCAATCGTAATCACCTGTGCTGTACCTGTTTTACATGCCACTGAGTAGGGAGAGCCTTTAAAAACGAAACGGGTCGTTCCTTTGGTTGCAACATCGGTCATACCTGCAATAACAGCTTCGACATTTGCTCGTTTCAGAGGGATCGTTCTTACTGCTTTATCTGAAGGTGTTGAGCTTTCTCCCGTGATGGGATTCTCGATTTTTTTGACTAAATGGGGTGTCATGACAACACCTCGATTGGCTAAAATTGAGGTCGCATTCGCTAACTGTAAAAGCGTGAAGGCGTTATATCCTTGTCCAATGCCGATGGATGGCGTATCACCAACGACCCAAGGTTGTTTGACTCTTTTNTCTTTCCAAGCTCGATTCGGCAAAATACCTGTTTGTTCACCAATCAGGTCGATCCCAGTTTTTTGACCAAACCCCCACGGCACCATAAAGTCATGGATAGCATCGACGCCCATTTGCGTGGCTAACCAATAAAAATAGACGTCCGACGAGATGGCAATCGCTCTCCTGAGATCGAGCTTGCCCTTGGCGACACCAGACATATCGCGGAATTTGTGTTTCCCTAATGTAAAAGTACCTGTGTCGTTCAAGCTATAGTTGATTGTCGTTTTACTTGTTTCTAAACCAGCTAAAGCAACAAATGGCTTATACGTTGAACCAATTGGGTACAAACCTCGCATAGCTCGGTTTAATAACGGTTTAGTTTCTGCGGTGTTTAATGCCTTCCATGATTGTGGATCAATCCCGCCAGGGAATAAATTAGGGTCATAAGTAGGCATGGAGACAAAAGACAATATCTCACCCGTCGTTGGCTGGATAGCAATGACGGCACCGACTTTTCCTTTCATTGCTTGTTCTGCTACTCGTTGCAGATTCATGTCAATGGTCAACTGAAGATTATTTCCAGGTTGAGCAGGTTTCAATTCCAAAGAACGAACGGCGTGCCCGCCCGCGGTAATTTCTAAGGTTTCAAAGCCAGGCGTGCCATGAAGGATTTCTTCATAGCTACGTTCAATACCAACCTTGCCAATCTCACGTTCGCCTTCGTAGTCATGAAGTGTTCCTTCTCTTTCTAAGCGTTTTTTATCGGATTGAGAAAGCGAGCCAATGTAGCCTAGAAAATGACTACCTGTTGCGCCTTGAGGATACTGGCGGTATTCGCGCTGATTAATTTCAACACCAGGAAAGCGCCATTGTTGACCAGTAAAGATGGCTACTTCTTGATCGGTAAGCTCTTGTCGAATAGGAATGGAGTCGTAACGATTAAAGTCCTCTCGAAGACGTGCAAAGCGACGGCGATCTGACTTCGTGATAGGAATAATTTCAGATAACGAATCAATCGTTTGTTCGAGGTTTCCAACTTTATCGGGAGTAATTTCAAGGGAGTAACTNAAAATATTTTTAGCTAATACTTCGCCATTGCGATCGAAGATAAGTCCTCGATTGCCTTGAGAAACAACAGTGACAGTGCGATTCTTCTCAGCGCGTTCTGTATATGCATTTTGGTTAATGATTTGCAACCAAACAAAACTACTAAGAAGAACAAGGAATAAGAGGATTACTACACCGAAAGTAAACAGTAATCTTCCCCTAAATGGTCCTAGATCAGTATTGTCTTTTTTGAAATCCAGTGCCACGTTGCTACATCCTGTTGGGTTAGATCGAGGTGTTCTTTTGAGTTCTGCGCTCAGGAAGAGAAAGGATTATGGACACAATNGGNTATAACAGTGCGCCAGTAAAGCTTTGGAGAAACCACGGTAAACCTGGNTAAAGTCCGTCAAACCATAGACGGATAAGCAACACAACAATTTGTGAAACTAATAAAAGCGGGAAAATGTGCAGTGCTTGTCCCATCAGACCGAACCACGGAAGGCGACGGTGTAGCAGATAGACTGAATAAGACAAAATGACGTAGGTCAATGCTTGTTGCCCTAAAACACTGCCATTTTGGATATCCATGAGCAAACCACAAGTGAATGCAATGGTCATTCCTACGTGTCTAGGGGCACGAAGAGTCCAATAGATAAGTGTCAAAGCCAACGGGTCTGGTAACCACAAAACATCGGCGGTCGAGCTCGCTAAGTTCAGCAAATAACTAATAAAAAACGTGCTAATAACCCATAAAGGATGCGTATGGTCAGCTAATTGTTTAGCACTTTGGCTATTTGAAAGATTCAAACTGCTATGTTTCATCGACCTGCTCTACGCCTGATAGGGTTGGAAGTCTTATCTTCTTCTAAAGCATTGGCTGCGCTTGGATCAGTCAAGATCACTGTCGCGAATTGGATGTCTTCCAATTCAACGCTAGGCGTGACAGTAATTGCTTGGTACGTTTCTCCTGGCTTGTAGTTCGTGTGTTGCACGACTCCAACTGGGATTTGACGTGGGAACAACTTGTCGAGACCAGATGTCACCAATCGATCACCAGGCAGAATATCTTCGTTAGGTAGCACGAATAGCAGATCCATGACTTCTTCACCGGTACCTGCTAAAACAAAACGAGAGCCCGTACGTTCATTCATCACAGCAATGCGCTGACGATGATCGGTGACGAGCGTAATTTCAGCCTGCTTAGCAATGACTCTCGAAATTTGTCCAAGTGCACCAAAGGCTCCAATGACAGGCATCCCGACAAGTAGACCGTTTTCAGAACCAAGATTGATATGCAAACGGCGCGTAAACTGATCGGAAACTCGTCCGAGAACTTCACCGGTAACGACTTTGTCCGCCGTTCTAGGAACGGCATGAACGAGGTGTCGAAGTCGGTCATTCTCTTCTTTCATTTCACGAAGACGAGCGACCTCCACGGAAAGCTTTTGATTTTCTTCTGAAAGAACATCATTAGCTTTTTTCAGTTTTGCCTTACTGATGAAGTATCCTTCCCCCTCTCCAAGGACGGTAATTGGCAAGGTTGCCAACTGCACCATGGGTGTAGTGAGACTGACTGCCGCGCTTCTGAAATTGTCGAGGGAGCGAAGACGTCCATCAATCAAAATCAGAATAATGGAAATCAGGACAAAGAATACAAATCGAACGCGTGCGGATATTCCTTGTCGAAAGAGTGGGGGAGAGCCGTAGTCCATAGTATGGAATTATCCAGCTGCAAAAGCCGTGTGTAATTTATCCATGTTTTCAAGGGCAATACCGCAGCCCTTAACCACGCAGTTCAGCGGTTCTTCTGCAACGTGGACAGGAAGCCCTGTTTCTTCTTTAAGAAGTTGGTCGAGATCACGTAAAAGAGCACCACCACCAGTCAACATGAGACCATGTTCGGCAATGTCCGCCCCAAGTTCTGGGGGCGTTTTTTCTAATGCATTCTTAACGGCAACGACAATCTGGTTAAGCGGTTCGGACAGGGCTTCCAAGATTTCGTTGGAGTGCACAGTGAATGTACGCGGAACGCCTTCGGCAATATTGCGCCCCTTAACTTCTATTTCTAAGACTTCAGAACCAGGGAAGGCAGAACCGATTTTTTTCTTGATCATTTCGGCAGTAGGCTCACCAATTAACATGCCGAAATTGCGACGAATGTAGTTAATAATGGCTTGATCGAACTTGTCACCGCCAACACGGACGGAGCCTGCGTAAACCATGCCACCCAAGGAAATTAGACCCACTTCGGTCGTGCCACCACCAATATCGACGACCAATGAACCAGCGGTANNCTCGTTCACAGGTAAACCTGCGCCGATGGCNGTCGCCATCGGTTCTTCAATCAAATAGACGTCGGACGCACCAGCGGCAAGAGCGCTTTCTTTAATTGCACGTCGTTCTACTTGGGTTGAGCCACAAGGGACGCAAATAATAATGCGAGGCGAAGGTGCAAATAAGCGTGACGGGTTGACCATGCGGATGAATTGCTTGAGCATCTGTTCCGTCACTGTAAAGTCGGCGATAACACCATCCTTCATCGGGCGAATGGCGTTAATGTTTCCAGGCACGCGTCCGAGCATTTGCTTAGCCGTTTTACCGACGGCGTGAATTGTCGTTTTTCCGTTAAATCCACCTTCCTGGCGAATAGCAACGACGCTAGGTTCATTAAGAACGATGCCTTTCCCTCGCATGTAAATCAAAGTATTAGCTGTGCCGAGGTCAATGGCAAGGTCATTCGAGAAGTAATTACGGAAGAATCCAAACATGTTATTTGCAGCCTGGGCTAAGAAGGGCTACCGCTGAAGGAGCGGTGTAGCAAGGGACTAAAACTAACGATCACTATGGGACAAAGCGTGACCCAAATTAATCTGTTAATGATAAACTAACTGATCGTCCGCCGTAGTACGAAAAGGTTCTTTGAGCTTGATTCTCTTGTGTTGGAGTGTTTCAGAGTACGTAATAAGTACGCCCGTGGCGAATGACCCCGTTCGTAGAAATTTACTTGCATTAGAGAAGCACGAATATGTCCCTAACGATGGATGACATTCGCCGTATTGCTGATCTTAGCGCATCGATATTTCCGATGAGCAGGCAAAGATTATTCAGGGCGAGCTCAATGATATTTTCCAAATGATTGAACGAATCAGTTCTGTCGATACGACTGGCATCGCCCCGATGCCGAATCCGCATGATGGTGTACAGCGTTTGCGTGAGGATATTGTCACGGAAGAAGTGAACCGTGCGGAAAATATGAAAAATGCACCAGAGCAAGCAGAAGGTTGCTTCTTGGTTCCTCAGGTCATTGAATAAATCGAGATGAGTGAGAAATGGATAAGAACATTACTTTTGCTTCAGTAGCTGATTTGTCTCGTATGTTGGTACGCTCGTGAAGTTTCGGTACGTGGAACTTGCACAGCATTATCTCGCTCGTATTGAGCAGCATAAGGATTTAAATGCCTTTTTGGATGTTCGTCCTGAAGTGACGTTAGCTCAAGCACGCGCCGCTGATGAACGTATCGAAGCTGGAACAGCAACCCCGTTGACGGGTATCCCTATTGCGCACAAAGATATTTTTGTGACGAAGGACTGGGCTTCTACGTACCGCGAGCCGTATGTTAGAAGGCTATATGAGTCCTTTTGATGCTACTGTCGTGCGTCAGTTGTCCGCTGAAGGGATGGTATGCCTGGGTAAGTTGAATTGCGACGAATTTGCTATGGGTTCCGGGAATGAAAACTCTGCTTTTGGCAAAGTTTTTAATCCCTGGGATAAGAATGCAGTGCCAGGTGGTTCTTCGGGTGGTTCTTCGGCTGCCGTGGCTGCGGGTTTAGCTCCGATTGTGACGGGGACTGATACGGGTGGTTCTATTCGTGAACCTGCTTGTTTTACTGGCGTCACGGGTATGAAGCCGACTTATGGTCTACCGTCTCGCTTTGGCATGATTGCCTTTGCTTCTTCACTTGATACTGCTGGTTTGTTAGCACATTCCGCGGAAGATTGTGCTTTAGTCCTCGGTAGCATGGTGGGCTTTGACCGTGCAGATTCTACTTCTGTCAATAAGCCTCAGGAAGACTTCACTCGTTATCTTCAGGATGGTGTGAAGGGTGTGCGCATTGGTGTACCTAGAAAGTGGCTTGGGGAGGGGCTTGATCCCGAACTGAAGCAGTCCTTGGATGAGGCTANNTTGAAACGTATCGTCGTATGGGGTACCGAAATTGTTGATATCGAGTTGCCCATGCTAGAACTTGGGGTCCCTGTCTACTATGTCGTAGCGTGCGCCGAGGCGAGTTCCAATCTGTCTCGATTCGACGGTGTTCGTTACGGTCATCGTGCGAAGGATTACACCGATATTTTGGACATGATTAAGAAGTCTCGTAACGAAGGTTTTGGTGCCGAACCTAAGCGTCGCATCATGATCGGTACTTACGTACTTTCTCATGGCTACTACGATGCCTACTATTTGAAGGCTCAAAAGGTTCGTCGTTTGATCGCTAACGAATTCCATGAAACCTTTAAGAAGGTTGATGTAATCCTGAGCCCTGTCACTGCTGGTACGGCATATGACTTCGGAGCTAATGCTGACCCTGTTTCTACCTATTTGTCAGACTTGTATACGGTTCCTGCTTCATTGGCTGGGTTGCCTGGTGTGTCTGTGCCATCTGGTATTCATTCCAATGGTACGTCCCTTGGGTTTCCAGTTATTAGGTGAAACGTTTAGCGAAGCTCGTTTGCTCGGTGTTGCCGCTGCATGGCAACGAGAAACGGATTGGCACAAGCGTCATCCGGTTGGCTACTAAGTCTCAGGAGAATAAAAAACATGCAATGGGAAGTTGTTATTGGTCTTGAGACGCATGTTCAGCTCTCGACCAACTCTAAGATTTTTTCTGGAGCAGCTCGTCACTTTGGTGATGAAGCGAACGTCAATGCTTGCTATGTGGACTTAGCATTGCCGGGGAGCTTGCCAGTCTTAAATTACAGCGCTGTTGAGAAGGCCATTCAATTTGGTCTTGCTATTGATGCAACGGTTGCTAATCATTCTGTTTTCGATCGCAAGAACTATTTTTATCCCGATCTTCCAAAGGGTTACCAAATTAGTCAATTTGAGTTGCCAGTTGTTGTGGGTGGGAAGTTGTCTTTCCCGGTTCAACCTAAAAAAGGTGATCCGTACATCAAGACGATTAATTTGACCCGTGCTCATCTTGAAGAAGACGCTGGTAAGTCTGTGCATGGTTTAGTTCAGGGGTGTTCTGGTATTGACTTGAACCGTGCTGGTACGCCATTGCTTGAGATCGTGACCGAGCCCGAAATGCGTTCTGCTGCTGAAGCGGTTGGTTACGCTCGTGCTTTACACGCGCTTGTCGTTTGGTTGGGTATTTCTGATGGCAATATGCAGGAAGGTAACTTCCGTTGCGATGCGAATATTTCCGTTCGACCTGTTGGTCAGAAGGAATTTGGCACCCGTTGTGAAATTAAAAATCTGAATTCCTTCCGATTCTTACAAGAAGCAATTGACTACGAAGTTCGTCGTCAGATTGAATTGATTGAAGATGGTGGCAAGGTGATTCAGGCGACGCGTCTCTATGACCCTGATAAGGGTGAAACGCGTCAGATGCGTACCAAAGAAGACTCGATGGATTACCGTTATTTCCCGGATCCTGATTTATTACCACTTGAAATCAGTGATGCGTGGATTGATGAAGTGCGCAGTCAAATGCCTGAATTGCCTCAGCAACTGTGTCAGCGTCTGCAGCAAGAATTTAATTTGCCTCAGTATGATGCTACGATGCTGACGGCTAGTCGCGATATCGCTGACTACTATTTGGTANCTTTGGCTCAAAAGGTGACGGATTATAAGCTTGCTGCTAACTGGGTAATGGGTGAGTTGTCTGCCGCTGTCAACCAGACCGAAGGGATGACTTTTGCTAAGGCGCCTGTGTCTCCGGAACAGTTGGGTACGATTTTGTCACGCGTTTTGGACGGTACGATCAATCAAAAAGGTGCGAAGGAACTATTCGCCACGTTGTGGGGTGGTGAAAAAGCCGACGTTGATGCCTTGATTGAAAGTAAGGGGCTCAAGCAGATTTCTGATGTTAGTGCCTTGGAAGGTATTATCGACCAAGTGTTGGCGAGTAACCAAAAGTCTGTTGATGAGTTCCGTGCGGGTAAGCAAAAGGCCTTCAATGCGTTAGTTGGTCAGTGCATGAAGGCAACGCGT
This sequence comes from uncultured Sutterella sp., assembly GCA_905186105.1. Lineage (GTDB taxonomy): Bacteria > Pseudomonadota > Gammaproteobacteria > Burkholderiales > Burkholderiaceae_F > Sutterella. The sequence goes on from LR994475.1 coordinate 25,791, forward strand.
GGTAAGGCAAATCCTGCTCAAGTGAATGAACTCTTGCGCAAGAAGTTAGCTAATTAATAAAAAAAGATAGAGAGCCTGAAGGCTCTCTATCTTTTAGAACTTCGAAGAAGTTGATTGGACTAGTAGCCGATCAACTTCTTTTTTTATGTGTTAAGCGCCGTAACGTTCGCGGTAGGCGGCGACAGCGGCTTTATGCGAAGCAACGGACTTAGCNATGTCTGTATCACTATCCATGAAAGCCAACAGATCGTGCAGATTGATAATCGAAGCTACGTCGATGTTGAACGTTTTTTCGACATCTTGCACAGCGGACGTTTCAGTCATTTCAACGGCATTACCACCTTTTTCCATACGGTCTAAAGCGATTAACACGCCAGACGGTGTGGCACCGTTAGCTTGAATAATTTTGACGGATTCACGGACAGAGGTACCTGCGGAGATCACGTCGTCAATAATGACGACTTTCCCCTGTAACGGTGCACCAACAATAACGCCACCCTCACCATGATCCTTTGCCTCTTTGCGATTGAAGTACCATGGAACATCGCAACCCAATCGAGCTAAATTCATAGCTACGGAAGCGGCGAGAGGAATACCCTTGTACGCAGGTACGAAAATCATGTCAAATTCAATTTTTCCTTCTTCTTTGGCGTTCAGCAACGTTTGAGCATAGAAAGCACCGAGACGATCAAGGAGTGCGCCCGTATTGAACAATCCAGCATTGAAGAAATACGGAGAAAGACGACCAGCTTTTGTCTTAAATTCACCGAAACGAAGGACATTTGCTTCAAGAGCAAACTCAATAAATTGTGCTTGAATAGATTTCATGATNGATTTCTCTAGTTTGAGGATAGAGTTGCGTGACTCTGTAAGCTTGTGTGGCATTGTACTGCGAAACCTGGGTATGCTTAGAGATTGATTATTGTTCTGGGGAAAATGTATGTTCCGAGTGATGACATTTAATGCTAACGGTATCCGATCCGCCGCTAAAAAAGGCTTTTTTACTTGGTTTGAAACACAAGATGTCGATGTGTTATGCGTCCAAGAATTAAAAGCTCACTTGGAAGATATCCCTGCGGAATTGCGTGATTTGCCTGGTTACCATGCTTATTTTCATTGTGCAGAGAAAAAGGGGTATTCAGGCTGCGGTTTGTGGTGTCGTCGAGAACCTGATCAAGTGATCTACGGTTTTGGAAATGAAGAGTTTGATGCCGAAGGACGCTATGTAGAGGCTATTTTTGGCAATTTGAGCGTTATTTCTTGTTATTTCCCTTCTGGTTCATCTTCAGATGAGCGACAACAGGCAAAGTTCCGTTTTTTAAGTGAATTTGTCAATCATTTGGATCGTTTAAAAAAGAGCGGGAGAGAGGTTATTCTTTGTGGAGACGTTAATATCGCTCATAAAGAGATCGACTTAAAAAATTGGAAAGGAAATTTAAAAAACTCAGGCTTCTTACCTGAGGAACGAGAGTGGTTGACGAATTTATTCGACAACCACGATTGGGTTGATGTTTTCAGACGTTTGGATGATCGAGCTGATCAATACACGTGGTGGAGTCAACGCGGGCAAGCACGTGCCAAGAATGTTGGTTGGCGTATTGATTACCATCTAGCGACTGCTCAGGTTGCCCAGTTGGCAAAAAGAACTTTTATTTATACAGACGAAAAATTTTCAGATCACGCCCCTTTGGTTGTTGATTACGATCTTTTTTAAAAGGAAAGGATTGTGTTATTAAAAGACATCTTGTTTTCTCAAGGATTCGGAACTCGTTACGATTGCCAGGCACTTGTTGCGTCGGGGGTAGTTCAAATTGAGAATGTGGTTCATGATGATCCTGATGAGGATATCGTGCCAGAGGGATTGGTTTTTCAATGCCAAGGGAAAGAGTGGCCTTATTTTGAAAAGTNNACCATTATTGCGTTAAATAAGCCTGCAGGCTATGAATGCTCCATGAAGCCTTCTGCGCATCCCTCTGTGATGACTTTGTTGCCTAGTCCACTGAGACGTCGAAATATGCAACCAGTCGGACGCTTAGATGTGGATACGACTGGGGTTCTGATTTTTACTGATGATGGTGCTTTACAGCATCGTTTAATACATCCTAAATGTCATGTGTCAAAGGTTTATGACGTGTATTGTCGTCATCCAATTGATCAAAAAATCAAAGAAAAGTTACTGTCAGGGGTTGTTTTGGATGATGATCCAAAACCTGTTGCAGCCAAAAGTGTTGAACTGTTAGATGATCATTGGTTACGTATGACCTTAGTCCAAGGTAAGTATCATCAGGTCAAACGAATGATTGCTGCTTGTTCAAACCGATGCGACCAATTGCATCGTTCAGCTTTTGGGCTTTATCAAATGCCAGAGGCTTTAAAGCCTGACCAATGGGTTTGGATTAAGAAGTCTGACCTCGTTTAATGGGAAGCGAGTGTTTTCTTTAGACCTAAAACAAATATTTTTATAAGAAAGGTTGTTGACGTGCGGTGGTCAAATTTGTCGGTGTTCTTTAAGCCCTGGCTAATTAGATTATTTTTCTTGGGATTTAGCTCAGGTTTGCCATTGCTATTAGTGTTGGGGACACTTAGTTTTTGGCTTAGGGAGGCAGGTGTAGATTTAAAAACCATTGGCTTTTTGTCATGGATCGGGCTGATCTACGGCTTTAAGTGGTTATGGGCACCAGCCATTGATCGATTAGAAATCCCTTTTTTAACCCGTTATTTCGGTAGACGTCGTGGTTGGTTATTAGTCGCTCAAATTGGTGTCACGCTTTCTTTATTGGGGATGGCTTTTTCCGACCCTCAACAAAGCCTTGTTTGGGTTGCTACTTGTGCATTGGGTTGTGCTTTCTTTTCTGCGACTCAAGATATTACTGTTGATGCTTTTCGTATTGAGGCTACTAATTCGCAATACCAGGCGATTTTGGCGGCAACTTACCAAACGGGCTATCGATTAGCCATGATCTGGGCGGGTGCAGGTGCGTTGGCACTCGCGGCTTTGGGTGAGGATGGTCAAGGAGGGTATCAGGCACATGCATGGTGTTTAGCCTATTGTGTGATGGCTGCCTCTATGGGGGTTGGTCTTCTAACTGTTCTATTGTCACCTGAACCAAAGTATATCCCTGCTCCAATGTCGACGACGATGTCGTTATCGGAAAAGATCAAGGTATGTGTAAAAGATCCCTTTAAGGACTTTTTCTTTCGTTTTGGTGGGGGAGCAGTCATTGTTTTAGTGTTGATTGCCACTTATCGAATTTCGGATGTTGTGATGGGCGTCATGNGTAATCCGTTTTATTCCGATATGGGATTCACCAAGGAAGAAGTTGCGACTGTATCCAAAGTATTTGGAGTGGTTATGACTTTGGTGGGGGCTTTTTTGGGCGGTATTGTGACATTGAGGCTGGGCATTCTAAAAACGATGGCTATTGGTGCTGTGCTTGCCTCCTTAACTAACTTATTGTTTGCAGTTCTGTACCATGTGGGGCATAACGTATCGTTCTTAATTTTTACTGTTTCAGCCGATAATTTAGCCGCGGTAGNNCTTGCTAGCGCGGCTTTTATTGCCTATCTCTCGAGTTTGACGAATACCGCGTATTCTGCAACGCAATATGCGTTATTCAGTAGTTTGATGCTCTTGGTGCCGAAATTTTTAGCTGGATTTTCTGGTGTTTGGGTTGAGCAGTTTGGCTATGATGCGTTTTTCTTGATGACCGCATCGATCGGGATACCTGTTATTTTGCTGGTTTGGTTTGTTGAGCATAAAGTCAAAGACCGACCTGCAAGCGAGGTCGGTCTTCAAGATTCTCAACGATAGTGTGATTTCTTTTTGCCGTTAAAAGGTCCCTTCTTCTTGGCAGGCGTTGAGGGACTCTTTTTAACAAAACCTCGCGTGGTTTCTACTATTTCAGCAACGCTTTCAGCGAGGTCTTCTAGGGCTTGATCGAGGTCTTCGATGGGACTTTCCATGTCCAATTCTTCTTTAATGTCTTTGAGGTCACCAATGACATCGTCGGGAAGGTGGCGAAGAATCCCAAGTAGTGCACCGTTTATCTGATCGGTATCGCTATCTTTTAATCCTTTCCAACGATTGATCACTTCAGAGAAACCTAAAGCAAAGGGAATGACAGCAGCGACGCTACTCGCTCCTTTGGTAATGGGGTGCCCGCGATTGTCTTCGATTTCATAAATGATGGGATCGATGGGACGGCATTTGGCGAGTGTGAGGTCGATCGAACGATATCGACGATAAATGAGCTCTTCAAGCCGGTCTTGATCTTCATCATTCGTGATTCTAGCTTCAGCCCTGGCTTGAGAGTCAAAAATAAAAGGCATCCATTCACTAGGTGAGGGCTCTTCGGGTAAGCACAATAACGCAGTGAGGAACCCGTCTAAATAATCAGGTTCCATAGGTTCAAAAGGCTCTGGAATGGAGGCAAGCAACTCTCCAAGTTCCACGAATTCATTTGCTTTTAAAGGCGTTTCGAAGCTATTCATGATTGATCTTTACTCTAAGTGTTTAGGATTTTGAAAAGAGTCTTCAAGTATATTGAACGAATGATGGACTGCTTTGATAGACCGTTTTCTTAAAACGCTAGCCACAAAATTTTCTGCTTTAGCTCGATCAGTTTTAAGGATACGTTGTTTTATCGATGGTATTTGTGTACTTGCCATGGATAAGCTAGTACAACCAAGACCAATGAAGAAAGGAACCAATTCTTTTCTACCAGCCATTTCTCCACAGACTGAAATGCTCTTACCTGCTAGATGTACTTGTTTGATTGCTTGAGCAATCATACGTAAGACACTAGGGTGTCTTTCATCATAATAATTGGAAACGGTAGCGTTGTTACGATCGACCGCTAGCGTGTATTGCACTAGGTCATTGGTTCCCAGGGAGAAAAAGTCTAGAACGGGAATTAATTCTCGAATCATCATGAATACCGCAGGAACTTCAATCATCCCACCGAGAAGAACATTGTCAGCGAACTTAATGTTTTCTTCTGTTAATTGGGCTTTACTGAGTAATGATTTGGCGCACCTACCAATATCCTCTGGTGAGGTGATCATGGGTAAGAGTATTTTGACATTCCCTGATCCACAAACAGCTGCGCGCAAAATGGCGCGAATTTGAGTCAAAAAGAGCTGGGGATGAGCAAAAGAAAAGCGTAATGCTCGGAGACTAAGTGAAGGATTTTGTTCGTAAAGAACGTCACCAGAACACTTAGCAAGCGCCTCTGGGGAGATGGTTTTATCACCGCCTAAATCTGCTGTTCGAATGATGACAGGTTGTCCTTTCATTGAACGAATCACGCGAGAATATGCATTGACTTGTTCTTCTTCAGACGGTAAATCATCACGATTCATGAACAAGAATTCGGTCCGGAATAAACCTACGCCGTCTGCTCCTACACGGTGGACATCTTTAACGTCTTCGGGAAGTGCGATATTGGCATAAAGACGAATAGCATGCCCATCTAATGTGACGGCATCAAAATTTTTAATTTTCTTTAAACGTCTTTTATCAGCAGCAAGCGTTCTCATGCGAGATCGAGCTTGTCGCTTTTGCTCAGGAGTTGGATTTAATTCCAGTACCTTTTCGTCGGTGTTTAGGAGCAAAGGCTGATCGTTGATGAGAAGCTCTTTAGCGTGTTTGACGCCAACTAATGTAGGTATTTCGAGGGATCTAGCTAAGATGGTTGTGTGGCTAGTAATACTCCCTTCTTCAAGGACGATACCTGCGATGTCTAAATCGTCTCGATTACGCAGTAATAACATATCTGCTGGATCGAGTTGGTCAGCGATCAAGATGATTGTGGTATCTACCCCTTCGGCTTCTAAGAGGCTGTTTGTTGAACGCCTTCCTGTGAGTACTCGTTGCACTCTAGCGAAGACTTGAGTGACGTCACTAATACGTTCACGAATGTATTCATCTTCAATACTTTCAAATTCTCGACGCGTTTTTTCGAGCTGTAGCGATAAAGCCCACTCAGCATTGACGAGTTTTTCTCTGATGATTTCGATCGTTTTTTCAATGAGAGTTTGATCTCTTAAGATGGCACGCTGAACATCAATAAAAGCGATAGCTTCGGTGGGAAGATCCTCGTCTTCTGAGGTCATTAAAGCAGTAAGTTGCTTGTCAACGGTCGTAATCGCTGCTCGTAAGCGTTGAATTTCACCACGAACCTTTGCTTTATCAATAGCAAATTGTGGAATTTCTAAGTCATTAGCTGAAAAGTGTTGACAGAATCCGAAGGCAATACCTGGAAAAACAGGAATGCCTGATAAGCGAGTGATCTTTGGGGTGTCAGGATCGGGAGTCGATAAAGGACTGTCTGTCATACTTTCCTCTTTCAATTTTCTTCACCAAATCGATTAGCGAAAAGTTCAGAAATGTGTTCTAAGGCAGACTCTTCATCTGGACCATCAACTGTAATTGTGAAGGTCGTTCCCTGAGGCATAGCCATTGTCATTAAACCGAGAATTGATTTGGCATCAACACTGCGATTGCGTTCTGTCAAAGTAATTGATGACCGAAACAGTGAGGCTGTTTGGGCTAAAAGAGCACAAGGGCGCGCGTGTAACCCCAATTTATTGAGAACCGTGAGTTGTTTACTTTGCATGTTGGCTACTCGCAGCGAGGGATAGAAGAAGGCATAGCTATTGACGTGATGCTACTTCGTGCGGCGCCTTCAGCTAAAGCACTCATGCTAGCAAGGCTACTGTCGGTGTGTGTAAGCACACTCACCAGAGCAGGCAGGTTAACGCCAGTGATCACTCTGACATTGGGATAAGTTAGTAATGTATGAGCAATGTTAGAGGGGGTAGCACCAAGGATATCGGTGAATATGAGCACGCCATCTTTTTTATTTAAAAGCGGAGAAATAAGCTCTTTGGCATGGTTCTCACCAGTTTCAACATCGACGTTATTAGGAACGTCAAAGCAAGCAATGTCATCGCAATTCGTATCTTCGGTTGTGCTAAAGATATGTTGAACCGCACTTTTGAATGCGCTTGCGAGAGGCTCATGAGCGATGATGCAAATACCTACGGACACAGGTGAGCTCCAGTTTATACGATAAAACTTGTCAATATATAATCCAAAGTAGTGTAACTCAAGTACCACGAGCAGGAGGGTTTTTCCAATGGCATTGCTACTGTTTTCTTGTCGTGCAACGGGGTAGTTCATTATGTTTGAAGAAACGGCACGTAGGATTTTTGAAGTTATAGACCAACCATGGATGGAGGAAGGTGCTTTCCCAGTAGAGGATCTCCCTCAAATCTTATCGTTGTTAGAGGCGGCTTCTCAACAAGATAAAGAACATTTAGCTGAAATTCGAGCAGCGCGTGAAAAGAAATTAAGAGAAGCGACTTACGATGAAGAATTGAAAATGCTTGAAGAGGAGAAAAAACGAGGGGCTGAGAAGGTTCATTTTTATCAGCGTATAGCGCCTCTCCAGGACATGATTCGTCGAGCTATTAAGCATGGAGACCCAGTCGTTTGGGGACGTCCGTAAGACGTCCCCAACTGTGGGGCATAACGCTTAGATGCGCCAGAAGTTGCGAGTGAAGAGCGCGAAAATAGTGAAAATTTCTAGACGCCCGATAAGCATTAAAAACGAACATGCCCATAATTGCGCGTCAGAAAGCGCAGAGTAATTTCCACTAAACTCAACGCTTCCTAGCCCTGGNTATAGGTTGGATAGCATAGCCCAAGCGGCGCTGATAGCTTCTGTCGTGGGTAGACCGCTGAGTAGTAAGAAAATGGCACCCAGGATGAAAGAAAGAATCCATACAACGACATAAACCAAGACTGCAAAACTAATTTTGTTATCGATGCTGGATTTATTGAGCGTTAGAGGAAGTACGGTANNCTTTGGGTAGAGAAGTTTTGTCATTTCTCGCTTAATTAACCCAAGGATAATGAGCAATCGCACCATTTTCATACCACCACCCGTGGAGCCTGCGCACGTGGCAACTGAAGCACCAACNATCAAAAAAACAGGCAATCCGAGATACCACGTGGAATAGTCAGCCGTTGCGTAGCCTGTGGTGGTAATGACTGAAACAACCGTAAACAGTGCGTAGCGGATAGTGTCTTCTTGAGAGGAGTACGTGTTGGTATCCGAAAGAATAATGATCGTCAAGGCACTAATTAGGATGAAACTTAAAATCCAACCTCGAGCTTCATCGTCTTGAAAATAAGCAAGTGGATTGCGCTTTTTCCATGCAACAAAATGCAGGGAAAAGTTAAAGCCGCTGATGATCATAAAAATCACTGCAACCATGTCCACAGTTGGACTATTCCAGTAACCATAACTTGCATCATGTGCAGCAATGCCAGAAAGACTAACGGTTGTCATCATATGCATGATGGCATCATCCCAACTCATTCCTGCAAGATGGTAAGAAATCGCACACGCAATCGAAACGCCTAAATAGATTATATAAAGTGCCTTAGCGGTATCTGCGATACGTGGAGTCAGACGGTGTTCTTTGAGTGGNCCAGTGGTTTCAGCTTTAATAATCTGCGAGCCCCCNACACCTAACAACGGCAAAATGGCAACGGACAACACGATTAAGCCCATGCCACCAATCCATGAAAGGAAGCAACGCCAACCGTTTAAAGAAAGCGGTAAATGGTCTAGTCCTGAAATGACAGTCGCACCAGTAGTACTTAAGCACGACATCATTTCAAAATAGAGTTGAGAAAAACTCAAATGAGGTGTTTCTAACAAGAACGGTATCGTGCCAAACAAAGGGACCGAGGTCCAGATCAGCGTGACAAGTAAGAAACCATGGCGAGCTGTTAGTTCACGTCGCCACCGGCGTGTACCAAAACTTAATAGTAGCCCCGTCCCCAAGGTTATTAAAAAGCAACAAAGGAAACTGTTTTGAGCTCCGTCCTGTTCTGTGACAGAGAGCGTGAAAGGAATCAGAAGGGCGATTGCCAACCAAATAAAAACAAGTACNGAAGCATTCAAAACTGGCAACAACAAATAACGTACTGTGTTAAGCATACGAATTGGGCTCCTTTTAGAAGAAGCCTACGTTGACAGTAAAGAGTCTTTCGATCTTAGGAATAAGTTTCTTAGAGGGTACAAAAACGATCACGTGGTCTTCTGCTTCAATAACAGTATCTTTATTTCCCATCAACACGAGTGCGTCATCATCGGTTCCACGAATAACCGCGCCAATGGCGCAACCTTCTGGTAGTGAGATATTCCCAATGCGACGACCGACCACTTTAGAACTATGACGGTCCCCGTGAGCGACAATTTCGAGTGCTTCTGCGGCACCTCGACGCAAACTATAGGCAGCTGCAACGTCACCACGACGAACGTGACGAATTAATTCACCAAGGGCTGCTGTGGTAGTGGACAGTGTAATGTCGATCTGACTACCTTGCATAAGGTCACCATAGACCTTGCGATTGATGAGTGCAATCGTTTTCCCAGCGCCTAATTTCTTAGCTAAGAGCGCACCCAAAATATTGTTTTCATCGTTTTCAGAGACAGCGATGAAGAGGTCGCAAGTTTCGATCCCAGTTGCCTCTAGTACGTCTTCGTCAGTAAAGTCACCTTCGATCAGAATGGCGTTGTCACCAATTTCTCTCGACAATCGTTTAACGACTGAGCGATCATTTTCCAAAATTCGGATGTTGTAGTCTTGCATGGCTTCGCTGTTCACGCCAGATTTCAACATACGTGCAAGATTCAACGTAAAGCTCGGTTTGCCAGCTAGGACAATATTACGAACAGGTTTTTCACGGTGACGAAGTTCTGACATGACTTGTCTTGCGTGACGTGAGTCACAAAGACAAATCACCTCATCTCCAGCTTCTACAAGTGTGGAGGCGCTAATTTCTAGGCGTCTATTGCGACGGAAAATCGCGACAATACGCGCAGGGACTTGAGGTAGGTGGGTATATAAATCTCTAATTGGTCGACCTACGAGCGGACTTCCTGCCTTTGCTCGAACGGCAATCAAGCTTGCTAAGCCTTCCCCAAATTCCTGTACCTGAATAGCTTCTGGAAAATCGATCAACTTAATTAAATAGCTAACCAACGCTTGTTCAGGTAAAATGACAGAGGTCGCTTCAAACCCTTCTTCACCCAAAATTCGGGGGTAGTCTCTCAATTCGTTATTACGAACACGCGCAATACGAGTGGGGATATTGAAAATGCGAGCACCTAGCATCGTAATGACGAGATTTGTTTCATCACTCGATGTAACGGCGATCAACATATCTGTATCGGCAGCGCCAGCATCAGTAAGAACTTGAGGGCTTGTTGCATTACCAACAACGCCTCTCAGGTCAAAACGTGATTGCAAAGAGCTGATACGCTCGGCGTCTTGATCAACGACGGTAATATCGTTTGCTTCAGAAACGAGACTCTCAGCAACGGATGAGCCGATACGACCAGCCCCAACAATCAAAATTTTCATGAAGTAGAAGCGATTTATTTAATAGGATTTCGTCTAATAGCTTGTGCGTTAGATAGTGGCTTTTGCTCTGTTATCTTGGCTTTTGCTTTGCTTAAGTCTAAACCTAACGAATGCAGTTTTCGGTAAAGGTGCGTACGTTCCAGGGCAGAGTGTTTGGCTAGTTGCGTGACAGATCCACCGTAGAACTTCAAAACTTGTTGAAAATATGCACGTTCAAGAGAGTCTCGTAGTTCTCTCAATGAGCTATTAAAGTTAAGGGTAAAGTTGAGATCAGGCACTTCAACGATAGGTAGACGTGCATCAGGTCCCGTACGGAATGGAATGTCTTGAATAATAAAGTGATCGCAAAAGCGAGATTCTTCAGTGATGGAATCTGCGTGCACGATCACAGGTTTGGAGTTTGGTTTCCATCCTTGGTTGGGTAAACAACCGGTGAATTTTTCGTGTTCTATGGCGCGTTGTTTAGCCTTTTGTTGCCACTGTGTGATGGAGTTATGGCAAGTTTCAAGCAAGCGTTGCATGGTAATAGGCTTCTCTAAGAAGTCTACAGCGCCATAACTATTGGTGGCTTCCATCGCTGTTTCAATCGTGGCATGTCCGGACATCATGACGATGGGGCAATTCACAACGCGTAAAGCACTCCACTCTTTAAGTAGAGAGATGCCGTCCATATCGGGCATCCAAATGTCGAGCAAAATCAGGTCAAAGTCTCTTTCTTGGACCTGTTTTTTTGCGTGCTGTGCGTCTTCAGCTACATAAACCTGGTAGCCCTCATCTTCAAGAATTTCAGAAAGAAGAGTGCGAATACCAAGTTCGTCGTCAACGATCAAGACTTTAAACATTTTTCTGCTCTACTTTAATTGGATGAGGGGTGAGTTGAGATGCTTTAAAAATCATTTCAACTTCAGCACCGATAATTTGATCTGATGATTCAGAGCACAAATTCTTTAACGTGATAGTGGCACCGTGATCATCAAGAATTTTCTTTACCATCGGCAATCCAAGCCCAGTTCCAGTTGCTTTGGTTGTGACATAAGGCTCAAATGCTGAATTTAAAATTTTATCGCTGAAGCCTGGTCCATTATCGACAATAGAAAGTTTAACAGCGCTCACTGCATCAGCATGATACTTTGATTTTAAAGTTTCTGTTTTGATGAAAATCTGTACTTCTTGATCATTATTACTAGCTTCCAGGCAATTTGAGATCAAGTTATGCAGGACCTGACGTAGTTGCGTTGGGTCGGCTTGAATATCTGGAAGATTAGACTCAGGTATAAATTTAATATTATGCCCTGCGTCGTGATACAAAACTAATGTACTTTCGACGAAGTCATTCAATGCTAACGTTTGTAGAGAGGCAGAAGGTAGTTTTGCATACTCTCTGAAATCATTCACCATTTGTTTGAGTGTATCGACTTGAGTAATGATCGTATCGATCGTTCGATGAAGTAAATTCAGATCCTTTTCTTCGGTTAGTTTGCTTTTAAGTTTCCATTCCAAACGTTCAGCGGCTAAGCGGATTGGTGTTAACGGATTTTTGATTTCATGGGCTAAACGTCGAGCAACTTCGCCCCAAGCGGTAGCGCGTTGCGCTTTGATTAATGGGGTGACATCGTCAAAAACTAACACGGCACCTGTCTGCGTACCGAGAGGCATCGGAGAGCTTTTAATGTAAATGGGCGTTGTTTGATGTTCTTGGACAAGCTCAAAATTGATTGGTTGTGCAGAAAAGCCTTCAGATTCATTAGGAATGTATTTTTCTAGGGCATACACAAGTTGCGGCAAAGTTTCTTTTAGAGAAACCCCCACAGTAATATTGTCTTCGCCCAGGATGTGTCTTGCCGCATTGTTGGTAGTTACAACGGTATACCAACGATCAACAACGATCACACCCGAAGAAATGTTGCCTAATACGCGTTCAAGAAAGGCTTGGGATTGTTCAGCTTGTAACCGTTGTAATTCCAATCCATGACGAGCTTCTGAGACCTCTCGGATCATAGAGTTGAAAGAGCGAGTCAAAATATTTATTTCATCCCCGCCGGGGAACTCTCTAATTGGCATGAAGTCGCCAGTTGACACTCGTTTTGTCCCTTTTTCCAATTGCATGACTGGGGAAACAGTTTTACGAGCAAACGAAAGCGCAGCCCCGATACTGGCAAATACAGCGAACAATACGATTAAGCTCAAGGTTAGGTAGTACAAGGTTGCCATAGATTGGCGGCTGTAGGTCGACTGTTGGTAATCACGATAGCCAGCGACGAGTTTTGAAGCATTCAGGGCAACATTTTTTTCGATAGGTTGCGTGATTTGCAAAAAGAACTGATCCGGAAAGTCGGGGCTTGAAAGTAGTGATGAGGTGTTGAGAGAAGTGATGTTTGTATTGTGCAATGTTGGGATGGGCACAATGACTCTTACTCGAAGGTCGCTGTTTGAAGTGTTTTCAGGTGCCTCAAAAAGTGTGTCGCCATCAACAACGCTATAGATCCCTGCTGTTTTTGCAGTTTTTAGCTGTAAGGGAGAAGGTAAATCAGGCATGAGCACGTTGATGCGAGAACCTGCAGCAGCTACAGCCCTACCGGTATTCGTCATGACAAGTGCTTCGGTGCCTGAGTGATTTTCTAAAAGTTTGAGCAAGTCATGCATCATCAATGATGGAGGCGTGCTTGCTAGCGATTGGGCAAACTGTTTGGCTAATGTTTGAGTGTTTTGTTCGTGTTTAGCCAAAATATCTTGAGTGATATGCACCCCAGCGTTCAGGCACTCTTCTACCTGAACAGAAAAGGAGTCATTCATTGAACGGCTAATAAATGCCGTGGAAATGGAGTAGACCGTCAATGTTGGTGTGACGCTGATAAGTGCCGTGGTAAGGGCAAGTTTGGCAGTCATATGCGAGCCAAATTGCTTGAGTTTCCAACGACGTCTCAAACGAACACACATGGTCACGACGACAAAAAATAGAATTGCCGCAATGACGGTGTTCAGTACTAGTAGAAGTGGAAAATACCGCTCGAATAAATGAGCATTAAATAAGCTGATTGCCAATCCAAAAAGAGCAACGGCTGCGAAAGATCCACCAAGCAAAATGCTATAGCGTAACCATCTAGGCATATCTATTTTCCACTATTCCGATAACGATACGACATCTGCGGGGATGGGAATTGTGATCCACTCACTAGATATGGTCCAGTCACTACTCCCAGTGTTGACGACTTGCATGGGCTTGGGTAGTTGATCGGTGTCTAGATAAAAGCGTAACTCTGCTGTAAAGTCTTCCGCATTTTTAATGATAGTTGCGGGGGCAACTCGCCATCGTCTGATGTTTTTAATATAGGGAAGTGCCTGCTCTAGAGTGTCAAAGCTAATAGATAAACCATTGTAAGAAAGGCGATATCGACGAGTTAATGGGTCGAAGGCGAGGCGAATAATAAATCTACTCTTAACGACTGCTTTATCAAGCCAGTACCAACGGTTTTTGTATAAACGGAATTCATGCACAAAGTAAAGGGCAATACCACGATGGAGCGCTTCCGATAAAGCTTGAGGTAAATCAAACTCGAAAGAAGAGCTAATAAAAAGACCAGTTTTTTCTCCTGGTTCGTCTAGGGACATCGAGGCGCGCATATAGGTTGCGTCTGCTGCAAAACAAACAGGCGTCGCAAAACTAGATGCTGCTAGCAGGGCTAAGAAAACCCCTTGAAGGTATCGGCGTCGATGTACTTTGTGCATGTTTGAGAGCTCAAGCTTTCTTTTCTAAAAGAGCATAGAAAAAGCCGTCATGAACTGCTGGAAGAAGATCTGGCATCGTATATGTCGGCTTTTCTTCTGGCAGTAAAGTTAACATTCCCGTGTTTCCGGCGAACAAAGGCACCAAAATCGCATCATCGTTTTTTGATAAAAACTTTTGAATTTGTTGCGTGCCTTCCTCTGGGAAAATCGAACAAGTTGCGTACAGTAACTTACCATTGGGCTTCAATAAAGGTCAAAGGTTGGTCAATAACTTAAATTGTTCAGCGGTACCAAATTTNTTAATATCTTGACGACGTCTTAGCCAAGGTGTATCGGGCTGTCGACGAACGACCCCGCTTGCTGTACAAGGGGCATCCAACAAAATGGCATCAAATAACTGNGTAACATCCCACCAGGTGGACAACTCATTAGCATTAGCTGTAATAACTTTTGCCTGTAGCTGTAAGCGGTCCAGGTTCTCTTGAATTTTAGCCGTTCGGACTGGATCAATTTCAAGTGCAGTCATGTTGCACTGATATTTTTCCAATAGATGAGCCGTCTTTCCGCCTGGGGCTGCGCATGCGTCTAGAACGCGGTCTCCTTTTTTAACAGGCAAAAGATGAGCGGCTAGTTGTGTACCGGCATCCTGCACCGAACATAACCCATCGATAAAACCAGGAATCTGTTCAACAGGCATTGGATCTAACAACTCAATGGCTTCTAAACCAACCTGTCTAAACGAAATGTTTTTTTCTCTTAACAGCGACGTATAGGTCGTTAGGTCGGTCTGTTGCACATTTACACGCAATGTTAATGGGGGATGTTGAATGCACAATGACAGAATTTGCTCAGCTTGCTGTGGGTAGCAATGACGAATGTAGTCAATCCACCAGCGAGGAAGGTTATATCGGACTTCTTCGTTTTTGGCTACATTAGCGAGCAACGTATCCTTTTCTCGTAAGTAACGACGTAAGACTGCGTTGATCAAGCCTGATGCATTGCGAGTCGTGTTTTGCAATTTGGCAGCATTGACTGTTTCACTAACAATAGTAAAAGACGAGACTTTGCTAGTGTTGAGTGCTGTTAATCCTGTTTCAAGCAATGAAATCACATCTTGGTTAGGGATACGCGTACACAACTGCTTTATCAATGCACTGTTTTGGGCATGACATCGGACACTTTCGTAAATAAGCGCCTGAGCCACAGGACGGCTTTCTTGAGGCAGTCGTTGAAGGCTAGGTTGTATAACCGTATTAAGAGACGCGCCACTATGTAATTTTGTACGGGCAACTGAAACTGTCAGAGCAATTTGAGAAAAAGGCGCTTGTTTACGTAACGATGTCACTGAATCATCTCCCCAACGATAAAGTTGAGACTCTGCAAGAATGACTGAGCAGGCATACGAGGTTTACCAGGTTTTTGAAGAATCGTGGCTTTAATGGCACCTTGACCGCAGGCAACGATTAGTCCCTCTTTGACGGAAAGAACCTCACCAGGCTTGCCTGTTTGATCAACGGCTTCAGCCGCCCAGATCTTAACCACAATATTGTCTTTAATAAATGTCGTGCCAGGGAAAGGATTGAAAGCCTGAATCTTATTCACAATAGATTGAGCCGACTGAGTCCAATCGATTGGAGATTCGGACTTGAGCAATTTCTCGGCATATGTGACACCTTCCTCGGGTTGTGGCACCCAGGTTAATTCGTTAGGTGTTTTTAAGGCATCCACCAATAATTCGGCACCTAGCTCTGCGAGACGGGTCATAAGAGTGTCGGCTGTGTCACTCGGTGTAATGGGAGTGCGGACGGTTTTAATCATGGTACCGGTATCAAGACCAAGCTCCATTTTCATGAGTACGACACCAGACTCCGCGTCTCCAGCTTCAATAGCTCTAGCAACCGTACCNGCACCACGCCAACGTGGAAGCAAACTGCCGTGGATATTGATGGCACGGATATCCCCGTTTTTACCAATACCTCGTGCGCAATCCAAGACTGCTTGAGGAAGAATCAAGCCATAGGCGGCAACGACAAGAAGATCTGCATCAAGCTCTTTAAGTTGCTTATGGATCAGAGGCGCTTCTTCAGGCGCTTTTTTAACGCTCAACGTAAGAGGTGTAATGACAGGGATGTTGTGTGTTAAGGCTAGGCTTTTTACTGGGGAGGGGGTAAGTTTCATNCCNCTACTGCTAGGTCTGTCGGGTTGCGAAAGGACTAAGGCAATTTCATGTCCTGCGTCAATTAAGTGTTGTAGTGCAACGGCGGCGAAGTCAGGTGTACCAGCAAAAATGATTTTCATCTTGAGATTTCGTTATGCTCAAAGAGCTAAGCGTCTTTAAAACTGGAAAATTAAGAATATGATGGCACTAGTGTACGGTACTTTGATGTTCAGAGGTTAATGACAGGGAGAAACTCATGGAAGCGCTTTACTACAACGGATTCAAATTGGCTTATTGGCGCTATGGGATGAGCGATGCGCCTGCCATTGTTCTCATCATGGGACTTGGGATGAGTNCATGTACTTTACTGATTTCTTTGATCCAACATCTAGTGGAGGAAGGTTTTCAGGTCATTACTTTAGATAACCGAGACTGTGGTGAGAGTTCTCGTTGTGACGTGCCAGTCCATTCCTGTGAGGTGCCGCTAGCTATCGTGAAGTNNACCGTTTGTCGAAAAAAAGTTGTTAGCGCTTATGCATTAGAGGATATGGCTCTAGATGTGGAACACTTGTTGAATCATCTCGCTATTCGCCGTGCACATATTGTGGGGATTTCTATGGGAGGGATGATTGCTCAGGTTTTAGCTGTGCAATGTCCTAATCGTGTTGCTTCTCTTGTGTCTATTGCTTCTGCATCAGGTAATCCACGTACGGGGCTAGGGCATTTGTCTGCGATTTGGTCTTTAGTTCAAAAACCCAAATCTATGACTGATCAACAAAGCCTAAGGCAGTATTTCACCCGATTATTCATGGCCTTGTCAGGAAGAAAATATCGACCACAGGGTGAAGAATTAGAAGAAATGTTGAGGCAAGTGTTAGGGATGGGGTATGACGCTGAGGCAACCTATCGACAGTTGTTTGCGTTATTGGCAAGTGGTGATAGAAGTTGGCAGTTAACGAGAATTCAAGCGCCGACATTAATCATTCATGGTACTGAAGATCCGTTACTCCCTATGGCAGCGGGACAAGAAACTGCGTCGTTGATTCCAAAGGCGCAATTTGTGGCAATTGAAGGAATGGGGCATCAATTGCCACAAGCGCTAATGGGACAGATTGGTCGTTTGATTTCCAATCATTGTCATCGTTACCCAGCTTAGTCTTTTTGTTCGTTTCGACGAAGTTTGCGTAATTTAACGCAGGCGCGATCTTTCTTTAATCGGCTTAAGTGGTCGATGAAAACGTGACCTTCAAGGTGGTCAAGTTCGTGCTGAAGGCAAACAGCAAGAAGACCTGTAGCAGAAATTTGGAAAGTTTCACCGTCTAAATTTTGGGCTTCAACGGTCACGCCGTCAGGGCGAGAAACTTTCTCGTAAAGTCCTTTAAGGGAAAGGCATCCTTCTTCAAATTCCTTGCAGGTATCCGTATGGGAAAGAATACGGGGGTTGACAAGGACGTGAAGGTCGTTTTTTTCGTCACTGATATCGATAACAACAATACGTTTTAGAACCCCTACTTGGTTTGCCGCCAAACCAACGCCAGGTGCTTCATACATGGTTTCAGCCATATCTGCTGCCAATTGACGTAATTCATCATTGAACTCTGTCACTGGAAGTGCTTTGCTAGCGAGGACTGGATGGGGGTATTGGATAATAGGCAAAAGAGCCACAAGATGCTCCTTGATATAAATTGTTCGAAAAAGTGGTGCGAATGCTTCATGCACCGTGCTGAACTAAATTCCCTCATTGTAATAAGAATTGTTCAGTACTGTGGTTGGGCGAGGTTTGAGGAATGGTGAGATGCCATCGATGATTAGTTATGAAGATGAGTGTTGGCTCAAGCTCTCTCTTGTGAAGAGCCTCGATGTTCCAACCCTTCTTGCTGCGATCAGAAAAACTGGAAGCGTAGAAGAGTTTTTAGACTCACGTCTTTCTGCTTTATCTACATTGGTAGGATTGGAAGCCGCTCGCGAAATTCAAGAAGTTAAAGCTTCGGATGAGGTTGAGCAGTGGAAGGCGTGGCTCCTAGACAATCAAGAGGTTGGTTTTTTGACGCTGACACATCCTCTCTATCCTCGACTTATGATCGAGGCTGGCATGGCTCCTGTTGTGTTGTGGTATCGAGGAGATCTTGAGCAACTAAGGAAGCCTATCTTAACAATCGCTGGTAGTTCTCATCCCGATGCAGAGTCACTCTATAACGCAGACATGTTTGGTGAGGCTTTAGGGCGTCAATCTAAAGTTTTACTATCAACAGGGTTTGGCTCGGAGACGGAAGTTGCTTTTGCGAGTGCCCTACTTAGACAATCCCAGTCATCGATGTTAGTTTGGATGCCGTGTGGCTTGGATAGGGTATGGTAGTCTTTTGCTAAGCCATTAGTGATTGAGGTTTTAGAGAAGAATGGCGTGATACTTAGTGCTTGTTCACCTGGTTGTAGAGTTCAACCTGAAGAACGAGAAAAAGCCAATGTGTTGAGAGTTGCTTCTTCAAAAGCAATATTTGTGATGTGTGCAAAGCGAACCTCTTCTGTCGTAAAGATGGCACAATTGGCTGCGAATATAGGAAGAGATGTCATGACGCTCCCTGGGTCCATACACTCGCCACTACACAAGGGGTGTCATCTGTTGATCAAGCAAGGTGCAAAATTAGTTGAAACAGCAGAAGAAATTCTGACTGAGTTTGACACTTCTACATGTTGAGTAGAAGAGGCGATGTTGTTAACCTATAAAAATAGTCTCTTCGCGTAATAGACCGTTTATCAGTGTGCTGTTGCATAATGATGCCTTGTAAGCTCATTCGCTAGTACTACTCTTTGTTTTTACTGATATCAGAACAATAGTCATCGCTAGGATGCATCGTATGTCTTTATCTCTTGTTATTGCCGAAAAACCTTCAGTTGCCAGTGACATTGCTCGTGCGTTAGGAGGCTTTACGCGCGATGGTGATTTTTGGGTTCGAGAGGATATGGTGATCGGATCCGCTGTCGGGCATTTACTTGAAATTTGTGCACCTGAGGAATTCGATGTAAAACGTGGTAGGTGGACCTTTAAAAACTTACCAGTTTTGCCCCCGTTTTTTGATCTTAAGCCGATCAAAAAGTCTGAAGAAAAGCTAAAGGGGTTGGCGAAAAAACTTCGTAGTCGAGCTGTTACGGATGTGATTAATGCATGTGACGCTGGTCGCGAAGGTGAATTAATCTTCCGCTACATTATGCAGTCTTGCGGCAGTAAAAAACCTGTTCGTCGTCTTTGGCTACAGTCGATGACCAAAACTGCTATTCAGGATGGTTTTCAGCATCTTCGTTCTGATGAAGAAATGAAACCACTGGAAGCTGCGGCACGATGCCGTTCGGAAGCGGATTGGCTTGTCGGTATTAACGGCACTCGAGCGATGACAGCCTTTAACTCTAAGGAAGGGGGCTTTTTCTTAACGACGGTTGGTCGAGTCCAAACGCCTACGTTAGCGATTGTCGTTAAACGTGAACAGGAGATTGAGTCCTTTATTCCGAAAAACTATTGGGAAGTTTCTGCATCGTTCGTTGCTCGAGCAGGGGGGTATGAAGGTGTGTGGGTCAATCCTAACTTCCAAAAAGTCAAGGGTGAGTCCGACTTGAAGCCTGAGCGCATTTGGAGTGCCGATGAGGCTCAACAGATTGTGGATGCTTGCCGTGGTGGCGTTGGTACGGTTGAAGAAACCTCGAAGCGCTCTCGTCAATTGTCGCCTTTGCTTTTTGACTTAACGAGTTTGCAAAGAGAGTNNACCAATAGTCGATTTGGTTTTTCGGCTAAAACGACCTTATCGATCGCTCAAGCTTTGTATGAAAAGCACAAGGTCTTGACGTATCCACGTACGGATGCACGTGCTTTGCCTGAGGATTATTTACCGACGGTTCGTGAAACGTTAGAAGCGTTAAAGGGGTTGTCTGAATATGCACCATTCTCGGACAAAATCCTCACATCGTCGTGGATTAAGCCGGATAAGCGTGTTTTCGACAACACTAAAATTAGCGATCACTTTGCCATTATCCCAACTGGTCAGTTGCCAAAAACGCTCAATGAAGTTGAACAAAAAATCTTTGATTTAGTTGTTCGTCGCTTTTTGTCAGTGTTCTATCCAGCAGCTGAATATGACGTGACGGTTCGAATGACAACCGTTGGAAATCATCAGTTCAAGACCGAAGGTAAAGTTTTGGTCGAAGCTGGTTGGTTAACGGTTGCCGGCAAGAATGGTAGAACGCAACGCGAAGTTTTGACGCCTGTGCAGAAAGATGAGTGCGTCCAAACCAAGGACGTGGTCGTGTCTGCACTACAAACGAAGCCACCTGCTCGTTATACAGAAGCAACGTTGTTGAGCGCGATGGAGACCGCAGGCAAGAAATTAGAGGATGATGAGCTGCGTGGTGCTATGGCTGACAAGGGGCTGGGCACACCTGCGACTCGTGCTTCTATTATTGAAGGGTTGCTTGATCAGAAATACATGCGCCGTGAAGAGCGTGAGTTGCGTCCGATGGCGAAGGCATTTCAGCTAATCACTCTGTTAAAAGGTTTGAAAATCGCTGAATTGAGTGAACCGAGATTGACGGCAGAATGGGAACAGAAGTTACGCATGATTGAAGAGGGTCGTGTTCAAAGCGATGAGTTCATGCGGGATATTCGTACATTGACCGAAAATGTCGTGGAGATGGCTAAGCAGTACGAGGGCAATAGTGTTCCGCTTGAAAATCCGTTACACGTGGATGCTCCTTGTCCTCAGTGTGGTGGGGAAATTGTCGAGAACTACCGACGCTTTGCTTGCACAACTCCTGGTTGCGAATTTTCTATTGCTAAGCATCCTTCGGGACGAATGTTGGAACCTACTGAAGTAGAGGAGTTAATTTCCACTGGGCATGTGGGACCACTTTCGGGGTTCATTAGTAAACGAGGCTTCCCATTTGAAGCCGAGTTAGTGCTGAAAAAGGACGAAAATGATCTTTGGAAGATGCAGTTCGATTTCGGTGAAGAGGAAAAAGTAGAAGTCTCTGACGATGAGATTGCTAATGCACCTGTGGTTGGTGAATGTCCTTGTTGCGGAGGAAAAGTTGTCGAAATGGCAACCGCTTACCAATGTGAAAAGAGTCTCCGTGGTGATAAAAAGTGCACGTTCCGTATTGGAAAGACGATTCTTTCTCGAGACATCACTTCTGATGAAGTTAAGGAGCTTCTTACTAATAAGCGAACGCCGTTGTTATCAGGATTTATATCTAAAAAGAATCAGCGTGCCTTTAAGGCGTTTTTGGTTGTGAAGTCAAATGGGAATATCGCGTTTGAGTTCCATACTAAAAAGGATGATGAAGGTAAAGAGGCGGATGGCGCTGTTAAGGAAGAGGTTGCTCCTAAAAAAGCAACTCGAAAAACAGCTGTAAAAAAGGTCGCATCTTAAAGAGAGTCCAAATGAAAAAGGAGGGGCTTCCCCTCCTTTTTCTATTCTTTGACTTTGTTGCGAGTCACGAAAATCTGATCGATTTTATTGTTGTCGACATCAAGTACTTCAAAGGTATATCCCGCCCAAATCACCTTATCAGTGCGTTTTGGGATTTTTCGTAGCATATACATCATGAAGCCTGCGACGGTTTCGTATGTGGTGTCTTCGGGAAACTCTTCAATATCTAAGGCGTGTTCCAGATCATCGATGGGTGTTGAGCCATCAACTAACCACGTGCCATCATCGCGCTCGATAATTTGAAGTTCATCGGCATTAGTGACGAGTTCACCCATAACGGTACTCATCACATCATTAATCGTTATGACCCCAACGACTAATGCATATTCATTCAGAATGACAGCAAAATCGCTACGCGTCCGTTGGAAGACATCTAAAACTTCAGACAGAGTAAGGCTGTCGGGGATGAAAGGACAGGTTTGAACAACACCTGGCTCTTTGAAAGAAATCGGTTTGTCATTGAGAACCTGACGAAGAATATGCATCGAGTCCACATAACCAATGATGTGATCTAAGTTTTTGTCGCAGATTAAGAAGCGGTTATAAGGAACGTTAGAAATTTTTGTGCGAACGATATCTTCAGGGTCATCTAACGTGAAGTAGACGATGTTTTCTCTCGGAGTCATCGCAGAAGGAACGAGGCGACTTTCAAGGTCGAAAACATTTTGAATCACAGCTTCTTCTTGAGGCGCAATAACGCCAGCAGCTGTGCCAGCCCCAACGCTAGCTAAGATGTCTTCAGACGTAATAGTGTCTTGTCGTTTTGTGGAGTACCCCAAACCTTTCATAAATGCATCTGACAGTTTTTCTAATAAGAAAACTAGCGGACGTAACAGTTTGATGATGACAGAGATGGTACGAACAACAGAAACGGCGGTTTCCTCTGGTTTTGCAACAGCTAGTCGTTTGGGTAAAAGATCCCCGAAAATCACGAAGAGCAGTGTGGCAAGTAAAAACGCAATGAGATAAGCTGCTTCATGGTGAAAGGGCACAGGAATGATGGGGGTCAAACACCACTTGAAAAATGGAGAAAAGGCAGCGATACCAACAATGCCTCCAAGGAGGGCGAGTGCGTTGGTACAGACTTGAATGGTCGAGAAGAATAAACCAGGATGCTCTTGCAGGTCTAAGACAAGCTGTGCGCGAGTATCACCTTCTTCGACAAAATTTCGTAACCGTGTGGTGCGTGCAGAGGCTAAAGAAATTTCAGCACAACTTAGATAAGCGCTAAGTAGGATAAGGACCGAAAGTAATAGGAGTTCTGTATAAACAGACATAAGTCAAGCAGGTAGTTAAGGGAAGCGTCATTGTAACATGGGGGCTTTAAGTACTTGTTTTTGAAGCAAAAAAAATAAAAACTTGCAATGCTTAAAATGACAGCCTTTCTAGGCAAAATAAGATAGAAGATTTGTCACAGACCTCAAGTCCATAAAAAAATACCTACTCCATAGTAGGCAGAGGTTAAACTTATGCCTTGAGTTTTGGGATCTGTTGCGACTTCTTCGAGGTGGCTACATTTCGTTAAGCGGGTCTCCATAGTTCGAGGATATTCAAATGAAAAAGAGACTTCTGTCAATGGCTGCCTTATTAGTCGCGAGTGCTGTCGCGACTCCCGCGTTAGCTGGTGTTACGTTGGACGCCGTGAAGAAGAGAGGCCATGTTCTTTGCGGTGTGAACACCTCGGCACCAGGGTTTTCGAGTGCCGATAGTCAAGGCAATTGGCATGGTTTAGATGTCAATATTTGCCGATCAGTCGCTGCCGCTGTTTTGGGGGATGCGGACAAGGTAAAGTTTGTGCCGTTGAGTTCTCCTCAGCGTTTTACGGCTTTGCAGGCTGGTGAGATCGATATTCTCGCTCGTAATACGACTTGGACGATGACCCGGGATGCTAGCCAGGGGTCTGTATTCGTTGCCGTGTCCTACTACGATGGTCAGGGCTTTATTGTTCCGAAGGAATACGGTATCAAGAGCGCCAAAGAATTGGATGGCGCTACGATTTGTGTTCAGTCGGGGACGTCTTCTGAAAAGACCTTGGCTGATTATTTCAACTCTCACAAGATGAGTTATAAAACCGTTGTGTTTGATACAACGGAAGCAACGCAGTCTGCTTTCTTGTCAGGTCGCTGCCAGGTTTATACAACCGACATGTCTGACTTGGCTGGGATGCGCACCTTGGCTCCGAATCCTCAACAGTATGAAATTTTGTCAGAGGTGATTTCTAAAGAGCCTTTGAAGTATGCTGTTCGACGTGGTGACGATGAATGGTTCCAAGTTGTCCGTTGGTCGTTTAATACGATGATCGAAGCGGAAGAATTGGGTATTAACAAAGCCAATGCTGAACAGTTGAAGCAGACGAGTACCAATCCCAATGTGTTACGTTTATTGGGACGTAGCGATGATATGGGTAAAATGATTGGTCTTGACAAGGATTGGTCTTATAGAATTGTTACCCAGGTCGGTAACTATGGCGAATCCTGGAATGCCTATTTTGGACCGAAGAGCCCGCTTAACTTGCCTAGAGGTCTCAATCGTTTATGGACTGATGGCGGCTTGATGTATGCCATGCCCATTCGATAATTGACCCATCTAGGTAGAAAGGTCCGTTTTTTACAACAAAAGTTCCAGTGCGTAAACACTTTGGAATTTTTGTCAGTTAATGAAAATCACATGCTATCTAGAGAATCTTTTGGTATTTATGGCGATGATGCCTGGAAAGAGCGAGAAAGAGCGAGAAAACGAAGAGAATATACAGTTCAAGCGCTCTTGGTATTGTTGCTCGTGNCANTTTTTACTGCTATTGCCATGAATGTCTCTGACAATTTGGCAGCCAGACATATTCATAGTGGGTTTGCGTTTTTGGATAATCCCGCGGGTTTCGATATCGGTGAAGCTTTAATTCCTTTTACTAGTGCAGATCATATGGGGCGCGCGTTCTTGGTTGGTGTTTTGAATACCATCAAGGTGTCGTTTGTGTCCATTATTGCCGCGACGGTACTTGGTGTTGTCGTTGGGTTGATGAGATTGTCGCGTCATCCCTTGGTGCGTTTTTTAGGCACTGCGCACGTCGAGGTGTATCGCAATATTCCGTTGCTCGTTTTGTTATTGGCTGTCTATTTGGTTGTAACGGAATTACTACCTACAGGGCGCTCGGCTTTACATGTTGGTAGTTGGTTATTTTTGTCTAAAGCGGGTTTGCAATTTGCCTGCCCAATGATGGGTTTGTGGGCGTTGGTACCGTTGCNNTGCGGTTGTGGGGTTAGTCTTATACCTTGGTNNACTGCCTGGGTTTGCCAACGAAAGATGACAGGATTAATGGCAAATTTAACAGGCATTGCTGTTTTTGCCGTGGNNACTTTTGCGGTTAGTTGGGTACTTTGTGGTGTTCTATCTGGTTGGGAACATCCTGTACAGACTCGCTTTGCTCTACAAGGTGGTGCGCAGGTTTCACCAGAATTTTTAGTGCNNCTGAGTTTAGGTTTAACGATGTTTACGTCCGCGGCTATTGCGGAAATTGTGCGAGCAGGGGTGTTGGCTGTTAAACCAGAGCAGTGGAATGCGGGCTTAGCTTTAGGTATGACTTTGACTGAAACGGTTAGCTATGTCATCTTCCCGCAATCAATGCGTTTAGTTATTCCACCATTAGCTAGTCAGTTCATGAACTTGACTAAAAACTCTTCCTTGGCTGTGATGGTGGGTTATCCCGATCTCGTCAATATTGGTAATACAGCGATTAATGTGAGTGCTCAGTNNGCCTTAGAGGTGATCTGCATCATTATGTGTGTGTACTTACTGTTGAACTTGATCATTTCTGTTTTGATGAATCGTTTGAATGCTCGTATTATGCGAGCGCCGCAGTAAGAGGTTGAAAATGATTGCAGAAAGTTCTTTCAGCGGTTCGATTATTGAACGCATTCGACGACAGTATTTTTATTCTGTACCTGCCACCGTTTTAACGGTACTGATTGCCTTAGTGGTCATTACCGTTTGTGTCAAGCTGTTTATTTGGGGCGGTTTGAATGCGGTATGGATGCCAGATGTACAAGCGTGTCAGCAAGGTAGTGGAGCCTGCTGGGGCTTTGTGGCTGAAAAGTGGCGCTTAATTATTTTCGGTCGATATCCCTACTATTTGCAATGGCGCGCGGCTTTAGCGACCGCTATTGTGCTTGGGATGTTGGTTTTAAGTGCTGTGCCTATGATGTGGCGAAAGCCGTATCTGAAAACATTGGGCATGATGTGGATAGCGGCGCTCGTTGCCTTTTTCATTTTGATGATTGGCGTACTGTTTGGTCTAGAAAAGATCTCCACTGATATGTGGGGTGGTTTACCACTGACGATCGTACTCACGTTGTTTGGGATGGCGGCCTCTGTTCCCTTGGGTATCTTGTTAGCTTTGGGGCGTCGAAGCAAAATGCCGATTTTGTCAGCTGTATCAACGGGCTATATTGAATTAGTTCGCGGCGTTCCGTTGATTACGGTTTTGTTTGTGGCGGCTTTTATTTTCCCGTTGATTTTACCGACTGAGATGCGTATTGATCCTTTCTGGCGAGTTGCGGTGGGGATTGCATTATTCCAAGCCGCCTATATGGCAGAGATTGTGCGTGGTGGGTTACAAACCATTCCTCACGGGCAGTTTGATGCAGCTGCATCTTTAGGATTGACGCCGTCACAAGTTTATACAAGCGTGATTTTGCCTCAAGCACTTGTCGCAATCATTCCTGCTTTTGTAAACAGTTTATTGTCATGCTTCATGGATACGTCTCTTGTAACGGTTGTCTCTATGTATGACTTGACGGGTAGTTTAAGATTGGCGCTAGGCGACGCTGTATGGCGTTCATACTTCGTTGAAGGCTATGTTTTCATTGCATTGGTCTATTTTGTGTTTAGTTTTATGGTTTCTCGATATAGCCAGTGGTTAGAGAAATATTTGCTAGGCGAAAAAGATCGAGGTCATGCGGCAGAGTAGGTCAAAAGAGGTTATATGCGAAAGATTCACGAACACATCATTCGAATTCCTGCATTGATTTCAAGAGAGCAATTGTGGGCGGGCATTGAACACGCGATGCGTTATCCAGAGTTGTATGTCGAGCATATGGTCTCTTCCCAGGTGCTCGAAGACAAAACTCAGGATGGTATTCAATGCCTTACTCGAGAAATTAATTTTGGACAATTCCGTCTGAAAGATACTGTTGCACTCGTTGAAGGCAAAGAAGCACAGACAAGTGTTTCTGTTGGAGGTAATTATACTGCTTCGGCATTTCTGATTCGAATTGAAGAACCTGAGGCGGGAAGCTTGTTTGTGCGTTTCGTGTACGAAGAGCAAAGTTCAGGTGAAAATGACAATCCGATGGTTATGTCGTTACGTCGTCAGGCTTATGAAGCCAAGGATCGTGTTCTTATCGAACGCATCTTGAAAGATGCTCAAGAAGCTGTGAAGCCATAACAAAGGTAACTATTTATGATGGGGTGCCTAAAGATGCCCCCCTTTTTTATAGAAATGACGAACGCAGAGAACCGAATTTTTGAAATCATTGCGGCAGACATTCAAGCAAAACTTCATCAAGTGGAGGCTGCAGTCTCACTCTTAGATGAAGGGTGTACTGTTCCGTTTATTGCTCGATACCGTAAAGAAAAAACAGGCGGCTTGGATGACAGCCAATTGAGACTTCTTGAAGAAAGGTTAGGCTATCTTCGAGAATTAGAGGCTCGTCGCCAGGTTGTTCTAGAAAATATTCGCAATCAAGGCAAGTTAACGCCTGAATTAGAGGAAAAGATTCTGGCGGCTGAGAATAAGCAACGCTTAGAAGATTTGTATTTGCCTTATCGTCCCCGTCGTAAAAGCGCCGCATTCATTGCTCGTGAGGCTGGTTTAGAGCCGTTGGCACTTCAATTGTGGAATGATCCAACGCTCAATCCCGAAGATTGTGCCTTGGCTTATGTATCCGTAGATAAGGGCGTGGCGGATGTCAAAGCAGCTCTGACAGGAGCGCGTGATATTTTGGCTGAACAAATCAGTGAGGACTCTGATTTGTTGGTANCCAACTTGCGCGAATGGTTATTTAAAGAAGGTTCTTTGGCTAGTCATGTGGTTGAGGGCATGGTAGAGCAAGGCGCAAAATTTCAGGATTATTTTGACTATCAAGAGCCTGTGTGCCAAATGGCATCGCATCGTGTGTTGGCGATGTTAAGAGGTCAAACTGAAGGCGTTTTATCCTTGTCGATCGTGTTGGCTTATCCAGATGATGAGCCCATTCGTCGCATTGCAGACTTTTATGACTGTGGACAACAAGGTCGTGCGGCTGACCCATGGCTTTGGCAATGTTGTCGTTGGGCTTGGCGTGTCAAATTAAAGACAAGTCTCGAGACAGAGGTTATTTCTCGAGCGAGAGAGAGTGCTGAAACTGAAGCAATTGATGTGTTTGGTACGAACTTAAAAGATTTGTTGTTAGCCGCCCCCGCATACCATAAACGGGTTTTAGGTTTAGATCCTGGTATTCGTACTGGCACCAAAATGGCGGCAATCGATGCAACAGGGAAGTTGCTTGAGGTTGGGGTTATTTTCCCATTTGCAGGTCAAGCAAAAAAGGAAGATGCAACCGGTCAATTAAGTCGACTTATTAGTCGTCACGCTATTGAACTTGTTGCGATTGGGAATGGAACGGCGAGTCGAGAGACGGTTGAACTTGTAGAAGAGTTAAAACGCCGAGAACCACAGCTAAATTTTGCTTTCATGGTTGTGAGCGAAGCCGGGGCTTCTGTGTATTCGGCTTCTGAGTTGGCTTCGTTGGAGTTTCCAGATTTAGATGTGAGCTATCGAGGCGCGGTGTCCATTGCTCGTCGTGTTCAAGATCCGCTAGCAGAATTGGTGAAAATTGAACCTAAAGCGATTGGGGTTGGACAATACCAACATGATGTAGACCAACAAAAACTAACTCGTAAACTCGATTCAGTGGTTGAAGATTGCGTAAACGCTGTTGGCGTAGACGTGAATACTGCTAGTGCGGCTTTGCTCTCACATGTTGCAGGTTTGTCTCTTTCGCGTGCTCAGGCACTAGTGAATTATCGTAGCCTTCATGGTGCCTATAAAACTCGTGAACAATTGATGGATGTTCCTCGATTCGGGGTGAAAACTTTTCAACAGTCGGCGGGTTTTTTGCGCATTGTGAATGGAGATAATCCACTTGATGCTTCCGCAGTTCATCCTGAAACTTATCCTGTTGTTCTTCGAATCATGAAACAAACAGGCTTAGCCGTAGGGCAGTTAATTGGCAATAGTACTGTGTTACGTCAATTGCGCCCAGGTGAGTTTGTTGATGATGCGTTTGGTATTCCAACGGTGAAAGACATCATTTCTGAATTAGAAAAACCAGGTCGCGATCCTCGTCCTGAATTCAAGATGGCTAAATTCGCTGACGGGATTACACAACTCGAAGATTTAAGGGTTGGAATGACGTTAGAGGGCGTTGTCACTAACGTTGCTGCTTTTGGTGCCTTCGTTGATGTAGGGGTTCATCAAGACGGTTTAGTGCATATTTCTCAACTCGCTAACCGTCGTGTCGAAGATCCTCGTGACGTGGTTAAAGTAGGCGAAATTGTGAAGGTTCGTGTGTTGGATGTCGATGTGAAGAGGCGTCGCATCAGTCTTAGTATGCGTACGGATTTACCAACGCCGAAAGAAAGGATGCCGAAAATAGTCAAGGACAAGAAACCTCAGGGGGCAATGGCTGCGGCTTTCTCAAACCTTCGACGTTAGTGGCTAAAAGGGGCTTGTTGTTCAACTGAATTGAAGAGCTAGCTCTGTTAAAATGATCGTACCGTTTCGCGTAGTCATTGGCTAAGCGAAAAATTTTATTTTGAATTTGACGAAAAGAGAATTTTCTCGGTTATGACGAGTCCTAATCCAGCATTGTTGCGTGATGTCGATATGCGTCGCACCTTTGCTATTATTTCTCACCCTGACGCGGGTAAAACGACACTGACTGAAAAGTTACTCCTCTTTGGAGGCGCTATTCAGATGGCTGGTGCAGTTAAGGGGCGTAAAGCTGCCCGACATGCGACTTCCGACTGGATGGAAGTTGAAAAACAGCGTGGTATTTCTGTGACCAGTTCGGTCATGCAGTTCCATTACGCAGATCATGTCATTAATTTGCTTGATACTCCGGGGCACGAAGACTTTTCTGAAGATACGTATCGTGTTCTGACGGCGGTCGATGCAGCTGTGATGGTGATTGACGCGGCAAAGGGTGTTGAAGCACAGACTATCAAGCTCTTAGAAGTCTGTCGTATGCGCAAAACGCCGATTATTACCTTCATCAACAAACTTGACCGCGAAGTGCGCGATCCTTTGGATGTGATCGGCGAAATTGAAAACGTTTTGAAGCTCCAGTGTGTACCGATTACCTGGNTACTGATTGGGATGGGTAAAACGTTCCGTGGCGTTTTCTCATTGTTGAGAAACGAGTTGGTGCGCTTCACTGCGGGCGAAGAGCGTTTAAGTGCTAATCGAGAAACGATTGTCGGATTGGATAATCCAGAATTAGATCGTTTGTTCCCGATGGAAATGCCTTATGTTCGTGAGTCCATTGAACTTGTTCAAGGCGCAACGGAACCTTTTGAATTGGAAAAATTCTTGGCAGGGGAACAAAGTCCAGTCTTCTTTGGTTCTGGGGTGAATAACTTTGGGGTTCAGGATGTTTTGGATGCTCTAGTGCAGTGGGCACCGTCGCCGCAGGCTCGTGATGCTGGCGTTCGTATGGTCGAACCTACCGAAAAGCCTTTCTCTGGTTTTGTTTTCAAAATTCAGACTAATATGGATCCGCGTCACCGCGACCGTATTGCCTTCTTCCGAGTCTGTTCTGGTCGTTACTCTCAGGGGATGAAGGTCTTTCATACTCGCGAAGGGCGAGATATGAAGATCCCGAACGCGTTGACCTTTATGGCTCAGGACCGAGTGGTGATGACCGATGCGGTTGCTGGGGACATTATCGGTATTTACAACCATAGTAATNTGCATATTGGGGATACTTTAACGGAAGGGGAAAAGTTAGCTTTTACCGGTATTCCTAGTTTTGCACCTGAATTGTTCCGTGCTGCTCGCAGTAAGGACCCCTTTAAAGCAAAACAGTTGCAAAAGGGTCTACAAGAGCTCGGTGAAGAAGGTGCTATTCAGGTCTTTACAGGTGAGTTTGGGAATATCTTGCTGGGTGCTGTGGGGCAATTGCAGTTTGAAATTGTGGCTCAGCGTCTTGCGACCGAATATAAGGTTGATGCGATTTATGAGTCTACAGAAGTGTCAACTGCACGTTGGCTATCCTTCCCTGACGAACAAACTCGCAAAGACTTCTTTAAGGAACAGGATGCCCGATTGGCGACTGATGTGAATGGGAATGTTGTGTACCTTGCCACGTCGATCTATAACTTAGAAACGACGATGAAGCACTTACCACAGGTTGTCTTCCATACCACCCGAGAAATGCACCAGAAGTTCGATTAAAGCCTTAATGGCGACTCTTTGAAGGTAGGTGTTGTTTAAGTGATTAACTTACGCAACACCTACCTTTTGGTGAGTATTCAATGCACAATCGCCCTATGCTTAATTTTCGGCTCTTTTAAGAGCGTTTTTATAGGCTACTAAGGCTTCTGGGTGGCAAAGCAAGACGCGCTCAAGAACTCCCTGTAAATACGAGATGGTCAAACCATAATTTGTCATGGGGACGTTTTGTGCACGTGCTGCGCGTAAGCGTGACAGCATATGGCGTCTGGTGACGACACAACCGCCACATTGAATAAGCACCTTGTAGGGGCTTAGATCGATCGGAAAATCTTTACCAACGGCGACTTCAATTTCGAGATTTTTCCCTGTTTTCTGTTTGAGCCAACGAGGAATTTTTACTCGACCAATATCATCTTTTTGTGGATGATGGCTACAGGTTTCGCAAATGAGTACTCGATCTCCATCTTGCAAAGAGGCTAAAGCAGCTGTGCCTTCAGCCATTGCAATCACATCCGACTTGGAATAGNNTACCATTTGGATGGAGAAGGTCGTTAGTGGAATGTTTTCAGGGGTTTGAGCCGCAACATCCATGATGACCTGGGAGTCTACCATGACGAGTTTAGGTGGATTGCGAAGTTCGTTGAGACACTCAGAAACTTTGTCTTGTTGGACTACAAAACACTTAGCATGAGCGTCTAAGAGCTCCCTAATAGCTTGTACTTGAGGAAGGATAAGTCTTCCTTTGGGGGCTCCTGTGTCGATCGGGGTAACGAGGACAACCGTATCTCCTGCACCGACTAAGTCACCGACCAAAAGTCGATCTTCTGGGATATGATCAGTCGCCAAGGTAATGATCGCTTGACGTAAGTCATCAACGCCGAGGCGATCTTGTGCATCCGTTTGAACAAATGGCAATCCAAGTGTGTGAATTTTGTCTAAGAAAGTTGAGCTTGCTGGATATAAGGAAGCCTTGTTTAAAGCCAAAATGGTCGGAGTCCCGAGTTGAATAGCTTCGTGAATTAAGTCTTCTTCGTAGTGGTCAAAATCCTGAGCGTTGCCAACAATAATGGCAATGTCAACCCATTGCAAAACGCTCTTAGTGCGTTCGACACGTGCTAAACCGAGCGCGCCAACATCATCCACACCAGCAGTATCGATAAATACCACAGGACCGATAGGCGCTAGTTCACAGGCTTTTTCTACAGGGTCTGTTGTTGTACCTGCAACATCAGAAACGATGGAAATTTTTTGATTGGTTAGCGCATTGATGAGCGAACTTTTACCCGCATTACGCTTTCCGAAGAGACCAATATGAAGTCGTAAGCCTTTGGGAGTGTCAAGCATGATTTTTCTTCTTCATAGGCAAAATAAAAGGTCAAAAAGACGATGCTCTTCGACCTCAAAACGAAAGAAGGCAGTCTAGAGACTGCCTTCTTTTATATCACATCAATGATCTTAACGATCAGAGATGATTACTTTTCAATGTTGGTGCGCACAACGTCACGTTCGAACCAGGTCGGAGCGTGGTGTTCAGCGGCTTCAACAGAGATCGTGCCCGGGCCGAGGCGCCAAATACCCTTGAAGTGTTCCATGGAAAGGAGAGCAAGAGGAATGTGAGCGCAAACAACGAGCACGGAAACAATGATGGAACCCCAAACGTGGAAGTAGAACGTCCACAAGAAAGCGGCCTTGCCAAGGAGCGGTGCGCCGATCCAAAGCATCCAACCCGTAACCGTCAAAGCGGCGATCATGCCCATGAAGAGCAGGTAGGAAGCCTTCTGACCGCCGTTGTAGCGACCCTGAGGCGGAACTTCAACAGGACCCAGAGGGATTTTGAAGAAGCGACGGGGATAACCACCGAAGTTGCGGAACCACATGATCGTGTTGCGGTCCCATTCCAAGCAGGCGCGAAGAATAAGAGCAAAACGATCGGGAGCAAGCACGATAAAGCCGAGAAGGTTAAACGTGAACACTACACCAAGGATAAGGTGAGCGAGCATCGTAGCTTCAGCGGCGCTAGCTTCGGGGTTGCAGAAATAAGCATAAACGCCCGTAAAGAGCAGAGCGAACCACGTGATAGCGTTCACAGAGTGGAACACCTTGTCGGGGGCGTGGAAACGAAGAATACGGTCATTAGCCATGGTGTGCCTCCGTCATGGACGCGAGCATCGTACGCGGGTAATAGTGAGTATGGAGCAATTCGTGCATGGTGTGATCGGTCGGCTTAGCACCAAGATCCTTGTAGATCTGCATCACGGTCGGATTCTGATGAGAAGACGTGAGACCCATAGCCTGACAGAGCTTGTCGTCTTGATAGAGACCAGCTTGACGAGCCTTGATAATCACACCACGACGGGCGATCAAGTCACCGATAGCGTAACCACAAACAGCCACAGCACCGACGCAGAGACCGACAACCTTCAGAAAACCGCGGCGACCCAAAATCAATGCTGCAGGGCGCTCGGCGTAATCATAGTTTTCAGAGAACATTATTTAAATCCTTGCGACAAAAGTTAGGCACGCAGCGGGAGGGGAGTCGTCGGATTGAGCCAAGCCGTACCGACAGGCTGAACCGGCTGTNNACCACCACCGTTAACACAACCGCCAGGACAGTTCATAACTTCGATGAAGTGATAGCGGTTCTTGTCAATGCGGATGCGACGAAGAACTTCTTCGAGACCCTGGTTGGCACCGTTAACAACGCAAACGCGAACTTCAGCGACTTCGCCACCCTTGGTANNCTTCAACGGAACCGGAATCGTGGCTTCAACGATAGCGTTGTTGTAGCCGCGAACGACTTCGATATCAGCGTTCTTGAGTTCCTGACCAGCGAGGACGAAGTAAGCCGTACGCAAGGCAGCTTCCATCACACCACCGGAGTTACCGAAGATCGTGCCAGCACCCGTGTAGATTTCGAGAGCACCACGTTCACGCTTCTTGGACATCGTCAAGGGATTGATACCCTTACGACGCAAGAGTTCAGCGAGGTCACGAGCGGTAAGGCAAGCGTCAATATCCTGATAGGACGGGGTGTCCTGCGGGATCATGCCGTTTTCCTTANNCCACTTCCAAGCGCTGTTCATTTCAGGACGAGCGGCTTCAAAGATCTTAGTANNGGTGCAAGGCGTAACAGAAACGAAGAAGATCTTGCGCGGGTCGCACTTGAAGAGATGCTTGGCACCCCAGGACTTGGCGAGTGCACCGCCCATCTGAAGCGGGGACTTGGTAGTGGAGATGTGCGGGATCAAATCAGCATGGTTCGTTTCCATGTTCTTGATCCAAGCCGGGCAGCAAGAAGTGAAATGCGGGAACGGATGTTCGNNTACCATTTCGTTGACTTCTTCGCTACGTTCGTTGAGCAACCAGTAACGAACCTTCTTAATGAATTCCGTACCTTCTTCGAGAATCGTCTGGTCGGCAGAGTTGTTGCAGTCGTAGATCTTGAAACCAAGGGCTTCGAGTGCGTTGGACATCTGGTCGGTAGACAATTCACCAGGCTTACCGCCGAATTCTTCGCAGAGAGACACGCGAACGGCAGGAGACGGATGGGCAACGCAGACACGAGACTTGTCAGCGAGAGCCTTTTCAACCTGATCAACGAAGCTCATCTGTTCAATGGCTTCAAACGGGCATGCGATCAAGCACTGACCGCAATAAAGGCAAGCGTCTTCAATAATGTGATGCTTAGCACCGAGACCACCACCAATGGCGTCAACGGGGCAGAATTTAGAGCACGTATCGCAACCGACGCAACGGTCTTGATTGATATGGATGATGCTACGGAGTTCTCCCTTTCGGAGATTACCCTGGTAAGCGGGTCCGTCTTCTCCGTGGGCGTTGGCGCCAGGGAGGTACGTACGAACCGTGATCGTATTGTTGGACATTGAAAAACTCTCCAGAATCAGCGGAACTAAAAAAGTTCCTTGTGAAATCTCTGAGTGGCAGAGTCAACAGACGTGGACTCGGGGGAAGCCAATCACAGACACAACGTGCTGAATTTTTGAAACGAAACGGATGGAATAGACATCCCACGCGTTTCGGTGAAACACGCAGTGCATTTTAAGGGGGTTTGCGCTAATGAGATCTACCTAAAAGTAGTAGAGCTGTATCTATGGCGAAGAAATTTTGATGAAATCGAAATAAAAAGCGCAAACTGTTAACATTTGTCAATCGATAGGCGGAAAGGGTTACATTCTAACTAATTGGGTACCCTCGTTTTTGACGCTTCTTTTTAGGGGCAATAAGAGTAAAAAAACCTCGAACAAGGGGGAAGTTCAGTTTTGTTCGAGGTTTTGATTCATGAGCAAGAAAGACTTAAGAGTAGTCTTCTTCTTTGAGCGGCTGTCTAAGCTCTGCTCGGACGTTATCCATGGCAGAGTAGAAGGCTTTCATCATGACTAAGCCCAGGAATTTACCTGCATCCGTGACGATGATGTTGTCTGGGTCAGTCGGGTCGTCCTTAATCGCACCAGCGATTTTTAAGCCCAACATTTCTTTTGCCAATACTCTATCTACATTGACACCGTGAACTTCTCGGAAATACTTTCGAGAAAGACGATGTGAGAAGAGTCCCAACATCAGGCGATATTGCAGAATGGCATGCTGGTCAAATTGACGTCGACGTTCAACCCCAGTATTGCCATTAGCAATGCGTTCGCCATATCGACGTAAGCTAAACGTATTGACGTAAAGACTGTCATTTAGGAAGCTGAAGGCACCAGAACCAACACCTAAGTATTCGTCATAGTCCACGACATATTCGTCAAACCCTTCGTCGTGAGTACGTCCAAATGTCCAGGAAGTTAAGTGGTTATAGCGTGAACCAAGCGTATCCAAGATAACTCGGTATTGATCAGCCAACTGGTTACCTCCAGCCGCAATCACGTTTTTAACGCTCTTACGTGTTTGAGAGGTGACCATCAATGGGTATGTCGTGACTTGTCGCGGATTAAGTTGCCAAATCTTTTCCATATCGTCATGCAACATATCTAATGTTTGACCACGGAAGCCAAACATCATATCGATGTTGCAAGTCGGGAAGAGTTCTTGAGCGTATTGCAGACGTTCGAAGATTTGTTCACCAGAACCGAACTTTTCATATCGATCAGAAAGCTTTAACAGTTCATCGTTAAAACTTTGTACACCAATAGACATACGATCAACCAATCCCTTCAGGTTTTTAAATTGAGGGGTGGTAATGATTTGGGGATCGGTTTCGCAAGAAATTTCTTTAATTGATGGGAAGAGCTTTTTCGCGTGTTCTAACGTTTTAATAAGTTCTTCTTCAATGATGGTTGTGGTACCGCCACCAACATACATGGAATGGAAGTCATAGCCAAGCGCTTTGACATAGTCCATTTCTTTGCGCAGATTCACAAAGTACGCGCGTGCAACGTGTTCTTTAAATAGAAAACGATGGAAAGTGCAATACGAGCAAAGGGTATGGCAGAACGGAATATGAGCGTAAAGTAAATACTTGTGTCCTTCTTGCGGGGGTGGGGGATTTTGCAGGATGACTGGATCACAATGCAAGTATCGTTTGGTGTAGTAATCCATGATGCGGTCCGTCATGCCGATCATCCATTCCGGCAAAAGTTTCCGCGGCTGAGGTTGGTAGTTATTGGTACTCATTTATTACATCAATACAAAAAACAGTAGTTGCGTCATTGTACTAAAGATAAGAATGGTTCTTGCTTAAATTGTTTTGCTTGTTGCGTAAGCATTAACCATGCGTTGCGTACAACTGGGCGATTTCTTTTTCAAATTTTTGAGAGAGTGGCTTTCTCTTGAGTTTGAGGGTAGGTGTGATCAATCCATCCTCAATGGTCCAAGGAGTAGTTGTCAGCACAATCGCTCTCGGTAGTGCATAGTTGGGGAAGTTTTTTGCGGCTTCTTTGGCGCGTTTAAGTGCCAAGGATTTTGCCGAGGGAGCGTTTAAGTTGGTTAGATCGCTCGGGTCTAAGTTACATTGCTGTGCTAGTTCTTCCCAACCCGTTTGTGAAAGCACTGTGATGAGGCTTAAGTAAAGTAGATTTTCACCAACGATATAGCACTGAGAAAAGAGTTCATCGGTTTCGATAGCAACCTCAAGGTCTGCTGGAGGTACTTTCTCACCTGTACTGGTTACGATGATTTCTTTAATGCGGTAGCTNTTGATTTGGAGCGAGTAGTCAGTTGTGAATTCACCAATATCGCCAGTTTTAAACCAACCGTCAGACGTAAAGGCACTTTGCGTGTCTTCAGGGCGATTCCAGTAGCCCTTTGTAATGCTTGGTCCCTTAATTTGTATTTCGCCTTCGTTACTTAATCTAACCTGGACGTTTTCAAAAGGTAAACCGACCGTATTGGGTTGGTTGAATGTCAGTGAATTGCCAGAAATAATAGGGCTCGCTTCAGTCATGCCATAGCCTTGAATGATAGGTAGACCTAAGCCGCAAAATGTCTTGGCAATTTCTCGATTAAGTGATGCACCTCCAGAGATGGCAATGCGGAGACGTCCTCCAAACTGAGCTAATAGGTGCGCTGCGACTTTTTGGTAGAGAGGCTTTAATAAAAAGTCTAAGAAAGCGTTTTGGCTTGGTTCGACAGGAAGTTTGTTTTTGCGACAAAACTCTCTCCATCCAGCTTCAACAGCGTGGTTGAAAAGGTAACGATTGAATTTACTAGCCTTTTTTAAATTTTCTTTGACTCGAGCAAAGATGCGTTCATATACTCGAGGCACTGAAATGATGACATCGGGACGAATCTTTTTAAGGTCGTCAGCGAGAAGCAAAATCGATCGATTATAGGCGATGGTGCAACCTGTGGCTAAAGCTAAGTAATAGCCTGCGGTACGTTCAAACGTATGTGATAACGGAAGGAAAGACAAGAAGATATCGCCAGTTTTAGGGGAAACGCATTTCAATGTGTCTTTGACATTGCTGACGATGTTTTTATGGGTGAGTAAAACACCTTTGGGTCGACCTGTTGTTCCTGAGGTATAAACAATACTGGCAAGATCCGTTTCTTGAGGTTCGTACCATCGGAAGGGTTTGTGTGTTNNCGACGTAGCTAGCCATTCGTTCAGCGAAAGCACGATTTTGTCATTGTTTAGCTGGGATGCATCGAACGCTTCCGTTACGATGACGTGCGTTAAATGAGGAAGTTCACTGTTGGCTTGAGCAATTTTTAACCAACGATTAATGTTGTTCGTCACTAAGACTTTCGCTTGGCTATCCGAGAGAATAAATGCGCTAGCGCCCGGTGTGTCAATGGCGTGTAATGGCACGGGAACAAGGTAGTTAGCTAGCGCTGCTTGGTCTGCGCACACGTGTTCGATGCCGTTAGGCATGAGAATGCCTACGCGGGTGCCTTTCGGGAGATCCAAAGAGGCAAACGCTTTTCTCCACTGAGAAATAACTTCGTTAAGTTGTTGATAGGTGAGGCTTTCCCAGGTTTTGCTAGATTTATTGAATTGTCGTAGAGCTTCAAGGTTCGGATAAAGGCGAACACTATTGGTAAAAAACTCAGGTAAAGTGGTACAAGACTCTAATTTAAATGAAGCAATCTCAGATTTTTGATCTAACACAGTATGTTCCTCCTCTGGAACCTGTCACGATTGGCGTTTAATTGCGTTGCTGAAAGGTTACTCCCCTTATGAGATTAAGGGGAGGTGTTCTAATTAAGGGTTTGTAACCGTTTTTCTTCTAACTCTTCCCATCGCATATAACTGTTGTTAATGCTTTCTTCAATTTCTTTTGCTCTTTCTGCATCTTTACGCAATTCGTCACTGGACTTTGTGTGATATGTCGGTGAGCTCATTTCTAGCATTAAGGTACTCNNTTGTTCTTTTTCGAGATCTTCAATACGTTTAGGAAGAGCTTCAAGTTCTTGAGTTTCTTTGTAACTCATCCTAATTTTTTGATCTCTCAAACGGACTCTAGTGCCAGATTTTTGTTGTGAGTTTTCTGGAGCAGGTTGAGTGACGGTGGTCTGTTCTGGTTTTTGTCGTAACCAGTCTGAGTAACCACCAACATATTCTTGCCAGTTACCACGCTCGTCAGGGACAAGCACTTCTGTCACGACGTTATCAAGGAATCGACGATCGTGACTAACGAGAATAATCGTTCCCGGATATGTCGACAATGTTTGCTCTAACATTTCCAAGGAGTCGATGTCGAGGTCATTTGTCGGTTCGTCTAAGACAAGTAAGTTTGCTGGCAATGCAAACAAGCGAGCTAACAGTAGTCGATTACGTTCACCACCAGATAAAGAGCTGACGGGGACATTCACTCTTCTTGGTGGGAACAAAAAGTCACCCATATAAGCGATGATGTGTTTGCGTTGTCCGCCAATATCTACCCATTCAGATCCTGGTGAAATGGTTTCTGCCACAGTCTTGCTTAAGTCGAGCTGTTCTCGTAGTTGATCGAAGTAGGCGATTTGTAAGTTAGTGCCTAACTTGACTTCACCGCTATCTGGGGAAAGATTCCCAAGTAGCAGTTTGATTAATGTACTTTTGCCTACGCCGTTATAGTATATGAGTACGAGTCGATCTCCGCGAAGCAACTTAAAGTTCAAATTGTTGACGATAACTCTGTCGCCAAAAGATTTGGTTAAATTGGTCGTTTCAACGACAATTTTTCCGCTCTTTTCGCCAACATCAATTTTTAAGTTGATACTGCCTGTGCGATCACGCCGAGCCTCACGCTGGCGACGCAACTCTTCTAAGCGGCGTACTCGACCTTCATTGCGAGTGCGGCGTGCTTCAATACCTTTTCTAATCCAGACTTCTTCTTGAGCCCAAAACTTGTCAAAACGACGGTTAGCTAAAGTTTCTGCTTGTAGTTCTTCTTGCTTGCGACTTTCGTAAGCTGAAAAACTTCCAGGATAGGAGCGGAGAATGCCTCTATCCAACTCAATGATTCGTGTTGAAATGTTGTCTAGAAATTGACGATCGTGCGTAATGATGATCGATGAACGCTGTGAGCGAAACTCAGTGTTTAATAGGTTTTCAAGAATTGAAATAGCTTCAATATCTAGATGATTAGTGGGCTCATCGAGTAATAAAACATTAGGTTCCAACGCAAAAGCTAATGCTAACGCCGCTCGTTTGCGTTCACCGCCGCTGAAGTCATTGAGTGGTGCTTCAGGATTCAGATTGAATTTCATCAGAAATTCTTCTAACTTGGCTATTTTTCGCCAATGTTCTCGCTCATCTTCTACGTTGGTTAAATGTCCGCGAAGAATCAAACTCTCTCGAATGTTATTTGCTTTAGGTAGCGTGGGTTCTTGTTCGACGTATAAAGTACGAAGTCCATCTTGCGTGCGTAATTCACCGTCATCAAGGTCCGTTTGTTTTGCTAAAACGGAAAGGAGAGTGCTTTTACCCGTGCCATTACGCCCAATGAAGTCAACTCTTTCACCTGGTTCGATGGAAAGATTGGCATCGTCTAACAAGGGAAGGTCGCCCCAAGCAACATGGGCGTTCATCAACGTGATTAATGGCATATCTGTTCAATTTTTAACGTTGTTATCGAGGGAGTATTTAGTTGTTTTGCTCGGCGGTTGGCTCGTTAGTTTTTTCCTGTGATTCCTCTTCCGAAGCGGATGGCAAAGCAGGGAAATCGCCTGGAACGACCAAAATTTCAGTGGGAACGTCGACAAGTGTGCCGTTATGAATGACATATGTCGAGGGGTGGCGTTCAACTAAAGCACCGAGTGAACGATCCACGGTTAAATTTCCCGTCTCCCCTTTGATCTGAAAATTCTTTG
The DNA here is from genome assembly GCA_905186105.1 of uncultured Sutterella sp. Classification (GTDB taxonomy): domain Bacteria; phylum Pseudomonadota; class Gammaproteobacteria; order Burkholderiales; family Burkholderiaceae_F; genus Sutterella. The sequence continues at coordinate 66,835 of LR994475.1, forward strand.
TATTTTTAGCCCAGTCGATAGCCACTTGATAAGCATCCAATCCCAAAGAGAAAAGACGGCGTGCGGGCATCGAATAAGGCATTGCAATGTGGTACTTCTTTTCGAATGACTGAGCGTCATAACGCAGAATCAATGGGCACTCTGCAAAGACAACCTGATTCAAGTCGTATGCAAGGGCTGAGGACGACGAGCTAGTGCTAGGATCCCCTGGGTTGGTCGTAGAGGTTGCCCAAACACGCGTGCGTAAAGGTAGACGACTACGAACTAAGCCCGCTGTTCCTGCATCAAGAGCAAGCAACGCAGCGTGAAAAGGGGGTTCCCCAGTGGCCATTTTCGTCTTAGCTTCATTTTGAATTTCTTTCAGGGCTTTTTTGTCAGACCCCGCTGCAATTTCCATACGTCTGAATTTCATGCGTTCTTCGGCACTTAATTCTGGACGGCACTTGTCTTGAAGCTCTTGCAAGTTATCTAGCGTGACAGTGAAGACTTCATGGGGAATATTCGCCTCTTGTAAAACGCGAACGTAGGCTTCACTCAAACGCTTTTCCCAAGCTTTGTCCGTTGTTAAAACGAGAACCTTTGAAGGATGTTCAAGCGAGGTCGATTGGGGTAGAGCCTGAATAGCGAGTTTGGCAATGTATTCAGCTTCTAAATCTGTTGCGACCGAGAGCATGATTAAATTGCTTGCAGTATTCTGAGCAGCAAGCTGAGAATAATTCAGTGTTACTACGGGGATGGGGAGTTGCTCAGCATTGGCGAGATGCTCCACGCGATCTTTTTGCAATGGNCCAATGACAACATCGGCACCAGCGAAGACCGCGGCATCGAGCAGTTCATGAATGTTAACGTTTTCTGGTGCTTCAATAAGCATCAGGTTTGCGTTGTGGTTGTTCACACGATTAGCTGCGATGAGTACGTTACCTACAATCTTGGCTGCAGATAAAAAAGGTGATTCGTCCGCTGGCATTAACATGGCAATATTTAGTGGACGAGATGAAGCCTCATTGACTAAAGGGCTTTCCTGAGGTTCTGTCGTGGTAAGGGGTGGGACTACTTCTTTGTGTGTTGAGATCTGCGTATTCTCGGCAACCGAAGTATCCACTGAAACAGCGGCAAGGCTTACAATCGGGAGGCTGATGATGGCACTGCTGATTAATAGACGGAGCGAAGAGAGGACGGACACAATGAGTTCCCTTAAAGATCTATGGCTTTCAAATGCTTTAATGCAAGCGTCGGGTTTACCTGAACAAAATCTACCTGATAGCACACTATATATTGTAGGGTTGCCGATAGGCAATCTTGGAGATATTACACTGCGTGCGTTGTGGACACTTAGCACGNCCGATGTTATAGCGGCAGAGGATACTCGGGAAACCCGTAAGTTATTGGATAAGTTTGGAATCAGTGTAAAACTTCTATCGGTTCGTGAACACAATGAACGTCAAGGTGCTGAACAAATCATAGACTTATTANCTACTGGAAAGAGGGTAGCATTGGTGACGGATGCAGGTACACCTTGTGTGTCTGATCCAGGCGCTCGCGTGGTCAAAGTCGTCCGAGAGTNNACCGGGTATAAGGTTGTGCCAGTGCCAGGTGCATCAGCCGTTGTAACAGCTCTTTCTGGTTCGGGTCTTTTAGGCAGTGGCTTTTCTTTTGTTGGCTTTGTCCCTCCTCAAAAGAAGTCTCGAGTAGCAGCTTTAAGTTATTGGTTAGGGCGTCCAGAACCGTTCGTTTTATATGAGGCTCCTCATCGAGTCATTCAATTATTGTCAGACTTAGCAGAACTTATTGAACCCGAACGTAGGGTAGTGGTCGCTAGAGAAATTACCAAAAAGTTTGAAACCTTTACTGTTTTGCAAGGCAAAGAGTTGGTTGAATGGTTGCCCACGCATGAACCCAAAGGGGAGTACGTCATTTTGGTAGATGAGTCTCCCAAGACTGAACTTGCGATGTCGGAAGAAGGCAAGCAGTGGGTGAGAGAATTGATAAACGAATTGCCAACATCTCGTTTGGCTGCGATCTCAGCTCGAGTTTCTGGGATGCCTAGAGAAGAGGTATATCAAATGCTTTTAGAGTTGAAAAACAAATAACCTTCTTGCATGTTTCACGTGAAACAAAAAAAACAGCGGTACCAAATGGAGCCGCTGGTTTTTTTGAAGCAATTGTTCCACGTGAAACAATTATTCAGAACGCAAAGCAACTTCTCTAGTTTTTGACGAATGAATGTTGCGAACTAAGCTATCTAATAGCCCTGAGAGTTCTTCAACAAGGTTGGAGTTGGAAATGACCCCGACAAGCTTACCTTGCTCATCCACAATGGGCAGGCGTCGTACACCAAACTCACGCATGCGAGCCAAAGCGACAACCATGCTTTCATTGGGTGTAGCGGTGACCACAGGCGACGTCATGATGTCTTTGACGGTTAATTGCTCGGGGTTAAGTTTTCGTGCGACGACTTCAATAGCGATATCTCGGTCGGTGATCATGCCTAAGGGAGTCTGATTTTCATCAACAACAACAAGACTACCGACATGATCCAGTCTCATTTGAAGGGCGCAAGCGCAAATGGACTGATCGGCAGTAATGGTGGCTACTTCGTGTACTGCCATATCGATAACTTTCATTGAACGCGTTCTCATGCTTCGTACCTTTGAGTATTGAGAAGGAAACGTAAATCAAATTTTCTGTAGATTCTAACGAAAAACCCATGCTCTTGATTGCAAGAAGGGCAAATCATTCGTCGTCATTTTCGTCAAGGCTTATAGAGGGCATCACGTGTTGAAAGTGTTGAAAATCATAGAGTCGAGAGTCCATGAGATGGGAAGGAGAAACACGTTGAAGACTCATAAACAGGTTATAAATTCTGCCAGGGAATTCGCGATCCCAGGTTTTAATTAAGTCTTTGATTTCTTGTCTCTTCAAATTTTCACCAGCGCCACACAAGCCTTTAGATGTCACAGGATAGTTTTGAATTTTTGCAAAACGTTCTGTTTCGCTTTCCCTTACATAAGCCAAGGGGCGAATGACGATATTGTTACCGTCGTCACTACGTAGAATGGGCGGCATAGCTTTAAGTCTACCACCGTAGAACATATTGAGCAAAAGCGTGCTGACAATGTCATCCATGTGATGACTTAAAGCGATTTTGGTGCAACCTAATTCTTTAGCCACTCGATACAAAATACCTCGTCTAAGACGAGCGCATAGCGAACAAACATTTTTCCCTTCTGGAATAAGTCGTTGAATAATGGAATAGGTATCCTGATCCTCAATGTGATAGGGCACCTGAATGTGTTTGAAGTAGCTTTCTAAGGCTTCTCGGGGNAATTGAGGAATGTGTTGATCCACATTCACTGCAATTAGATCGAAACGAATAGGTGCTCTTTTTTGCAGGATACGTAGTGCATCAAGAAGCACAAAACTATCTTTCCCGCCGCTCATAGCCACCAAAACACGATCTCCATCAGAGATCATGCCGAAGTCGGTAATAGCTTGAGCGGTAAGACGAATAATTCGTTTTTCGAGTTTCTTCGTTGCAACAGATTTTTTATTTCGGTTGCTGAGCCCCATATTTCTCCCGTCTTTGCTATTGGCAAAGATTTCATTACTAGACGCTTGTGTATCCCGTTGAGATAAAGGGGTAATGGGAATGCGACGCAAGGGTTCGTTATTGGTCATGATGGGGAAGGTTTCAAGAGTGTTTCCGGCGCCACACTTCAATGCCAACGGCTTTGACATTGTCATAGGCTTCGGTTTTTGCTGATGTTAATCGTAATAGTTGGATGCCTGGTAGGTTGATCAGTTTATCTGCAATCGTATCTACCAGCGTTTCCTGTAGGTTATAGTGTTGTGCTAGAGCGATTTCGGTCATTTGATTGACTAAAACGTCATAATTTAGAACATCACTTAAGTCGTCAGAAGAACTTGTAGAATCTTGAAGCGATATCCAAACTTCGCAGTCAAAAAGCACTTGCTGTGGGTGCTGCTTTTCGTGAGCATAAGCGCCTATCCAACAATCTAACTTAAGTTGGTGAATGAAAATCTTACGGCAGGAAAAGGTAAGGCTGTCATAGGGCTGAGGGTTGAGCGTTGTATTCATAAGGTTTCTAGAGAATGCGTTGGGTCATTTGTATTTTTGTTTTATTGGTTGTTGTCCTCTCCAGTGTGCCTACACTTCGTCGTTGGGGCTTAGGTAGGCTTCCTGGAGATATCAATTTCAAGTTTTTGGGTAAGCAAATTGAAATCCCATTAATGAGTACGATTTTGCTTACGGCGATCGTTGCCATTGTGGACCGTTTATTGTGAGTGAAATAAAGGGGTTAATGCGTCCATTCGAGCCTGTCTAATGGCTAGAGGAATTAGTTTAGGATTGCTTTGTTGGTGTGCGATTNNTGTACCAGCATCAACACTTTGCCAAAGCGCTAGACCCTGTTCGGGCAGGTTAACTGGTTTCTGAGATTTCACAGCCCACATCCTAAGCATTAGCAACATTCGATGAGGTCGCCGTAGAGCATCCCCTTTTTCATATAAGTTATTTAAAACTTCGGCGGAATAGGACAAAGAAAAGAATGCCTGTAGACGATGAAAACTTTCACTCAGTTGCTGAATGGCAGAAGGGGTTTTTAATTTAACAGCAATATTTTTAGCTTCGATTGCGGAATCACAGAAGGAAGTGAGTAAGGCAAATCGAGCATCAAGAGGGAGATCTTCTGAGACCGCGCGGTTTAGGCTCTCACGAAATAATGGATCAGTGGGATTAATGGGTATCAGTTTTGACCATAACCCACACTGACTAAGTGCATCAATCATGCGTAAGGGGGCTTTTAACATCAAGCCCCTAGAAATCTCAGACCAGATACGCTCAGGCACGAGTGCATCAGTTTCTCCAGATCTCACCATGTTTTGCATAAGGTCCATGGTTTCTGGTGCGATTTGAAAGTCGGGAAATTTGGCTGAGAAGCGAGCAACGCGCAAAATGCGAACGGGATCTTCTGCAAAAGCATCACTAACATGACGCAAGACTTTCAGTTTTAGATCTTGTTGACCATTAAATGGGTCGAATAATTGACCAGATTCACTTTGCGCGATGGCATTAATAGTGAGATCTCGACGTTTCAAATCATCCTCTAAACGGACATTCGGAGATGTGTGGAAAATAAAACCATGATAACCAGGCGCGGTTTTACGCTCTGTACGAGCTAAAGCATATTCCTCGTGAGTCACGGGATGAAGAAAGACAGGAAAGTCTGCCCCCACTGGTGTAAAACCTTTTTGAATCATTTCTTCAGGCGTAGAACCCACAACAACCCAGTCTCGATCTCCATTTTCTGGAACTACATAACCTTGTGCTCGGAGTAAGGTATCTCGTACAAAACCGCCAACAGAATAAATTTGCATAGTTTTCAAAGCTCAATCATTACGGAAGTTCAGTTTCAGGTTGCGTACCGTCAGTGGGTTGAATGACACCGACAAAATTCTTGAAGCTACCTAAATCTTCATTAAGTAGAGAGGCGTACGTAAAGGTATTTGATAAGACATTTTTTACGTAATCTCTCGTTTCAAAATAAGGGATTGATTCGATAAAGATAGCGCCTTCAAGGGGAGCCTTTAATGTTTTTCGCCATTGTCGGGCTCTTAANGTACCAGCGTTATAAGCTGCACTTGCCAATGCGTAGCTCTGATCGAAGTCCGTATGTAGCATGTTGAGGTAACTGCTACCCAAGGCAATGTTGATATCTAATTGTGTGATGGGCTTGCCTTTGAATTCAGCTAGCTCCAATTTTTTAATCAACCATTTCGCTGTGTTAGGCATGATTTGCATCAGCCCCTGTGCACCTACATTAGAGCTAACACTAGTCATAAAGCGAGATTCTTGACGAATGATGCCGTAAACCCAAGCGGCAGGCACACCGTATTGGTGACTGATTTGCGTGATCTGCTTTTGGTCAGGCATAGGGAATAAAAAGTGTAGATGTGGCTTGGTTTTACTGATACGTTGACCAGTATTGATCATGCGATGAATAAGGTGCTCTTTCTCTGCGTATTGGGTTGCTGAGAGTAAGTTTTTTGCTGACGCGCCTCGCAGTGCCCAGTTCCATTCTCTATGTCCCATAAAAAAGAGCTCTAGTCGATAGAGTGTTTTCGCTTTTTGAATATGGGGATTGAGGTCCCACGTCTTTTGCTCGGATTCAGTAATAGGAACCGTTGTCGTTTTATTCAAGGGATAGGCGATCTTCAGTTCATCACAAGCTAACTTTCCGTAAAAACTAATGTTCGAAGCAATAGTTTTGAAAAGCTTGTGAGCGTCTTGTTGACGTCCTAACGCTAACAAAGCACGGGCGCGCCAATAAATCCAAGTTTCGTTATTGCGCATTTCTGGTGACATTTGTGAAATCGCGCGTTCAACTTCTTTCCAATTGCCGGTTTTGAGATAAGCACGTGCTGCCCAAGAGGCTGTTAGATCTCTTGAGATGAGTAATGGATGTTGATAGAGACGAGAACCTGCACGTGTGAATAATTCAGTACCCNNATTGTCACTTTGGCTGACAGTCGCTTCGTAGGCTAACAAGCCCCACATGAGACTTTGCCAATTAGGGGCTAAGGTAGGCGTGATAACTTCACCNACTTGTGTAGCTAATTTTAGGTTGGTTGTTCTCAATCTCAGCAACAACAAAACTTGTGTTCGAGCAGAGTATCGCTTTAGTGAACGTTTATTTTTTTTGTACCAACGTTGAGGATTATTGAGAATCGATAGAAGTGTTGCTCGTTTAGCAGGAAGAAGCTTCTCGGGTAAATTGTTGATCAGATAACGAACTTCTTGCCAACGTTCTTTTTGAGACTGAATTACGATAGATGACCAGNNAGCCCATTTGGGATTGATGTCAATAACTTTCTCTGAAAGTTTCCTTAATGGCACATCTTTTATAGAAGAGGTTTTTAGAAACGATTCTATATCCTTGATGTTTTCTTTTTCAAAGTTATACCAGTAATACCATGCGAGGATCTCAGGTTCATTCTGGTTCCACTGTAAATATGAATAGATCTGATTAAACAATGCTGGATTAATGCGGTCCTGCACAATCATCAGATAGTCAGATGCTGCTCGTTCACCAATGTACTGTCCCTGGTGAGATTCGATGAAATTGATAAAGTCGACATTATGTTTAGGGTAATCCTTGTTCGACTTGAGTTTTAGTGTGAGCGCCCATAATTCAACATATTCGTTGAGCGGGTAGCTACCAAGGTCGTGTTGAGCTTGTTCGACTGTTGATAACGATCTTTTTTGATAGGCACGCCTAGCATCTAAAAATTGTTGATCTAATAGATGTACTTGATCACTATTTTCTGAGGTGGCTACACTTGTCTGCACAGATGGCGTCGTGTGCGCGGGAAGACATGGCGTCATGGCACCTAAAGTACATAGGAACACCACAATGTGTTTCGTGAAACGAATAAAAGTAGACATCGTTATCTTCGATCAATAAAGGTCAGAATTGTGAGCAATCTAGCTATCTCAATGTTAACGAAAAAAGATTGGCGTACATCGTTATTGGGACTTCGAAACCAATTGTCACACTCGAAGGTGATGACGGAACAGTTAGCTTTAAACGTGTTGTCTGAGTTGAAACTTCTTAAGCCACGAAGCATAGGGGCGTATTAGTAGATTCGTAGTGAACCAAATTTCAATGAAGCACTTAAACAGTGGGCTTGGGAAAGTGAAATTGTTTTGTATCTACCAGAAACACGGGTCGAGCAGATGGTGTATAGGCGGTGGGAGCCTGACGATGTTCTACAGAAAGATCGAGCAGGGATATGGTGCGCCACTGGAGAAGAGGCTAAAACTCCTCCAGATTTGATTTTGGCGCCTTGTGTGGGTTATTCGAACAGCTGTTATCGCTTAGGCTATGGCGGTGGTTTCTTTGATCGTTACTTGAGTGCTTATTCATCATTAAAACCAATAGTCATTGGTGTGTGTTTTGATCAGTTATTGGTGCCTGATGATCTTTTTGAAGTACATGATGCAAAGTTGGATTTGCTCATTACTGAACGAAAAGTATTGAGAAACTGGTGTTCTTCTAAACGTATTTGATGGATGGATATAAAAAAGCCCATGCGGTTGGGGATCGTCAATGAAAAGAGATCCCCATAAACATGGGCTACGTTGGTTTTAGAGGTGTTTTAGTCTTCAGCTAGGCTTGCAAGCGCCTCTTCGACTTCTGTTGGCGTGACCCCTTCGTTAAAGGTAACAGGTGCCTGATTAACTAATGCAGGTTCTTTCTTTAATTTACCAATCCATTGGTAAGCATCGCGTCCAGACTCAAAAGCTTGCGAGATCAGCAATTCTGTCCCATCCTTAGTAAGTTTGAAATAAAACAGACCATCCTTTTCGCGGTATTGCTTGAAGACGACTTGTGTCTTCTTCGCTTTGCTCTTAACGGCTTCAGTGTTTTCGATCTTCTTAAACGTACGTAAACCAACGGCATGACGTAATTGCTCTAAAAGTGCACTTGCATAAACTCGAGCGCGTTTTGCTCCCTGTTGCAAAATTTCTTCAATTTGTTCAGGGTGCGCCATGAGGGTTTCATAACGCTGACGCATCGGACCAATTTCGGCGTCAATTTGATCCGCTAAACGCTTTTTCGCTTCACCCCACCCTAAACCATTGCGAAGTTCTTCACGGAATGCTGCAGACTCTTCTGGCGTAGCAAAAGCGTCGAAGATCACCGTTAAAGACGTGCTGTCTGGGTCTTTCGGTTCGCCAGGTAAACGACTATCGGTCACGATGCGAGAGATCGCTTCATCTAAAGCTTTGCGTCCACCTTCAAACAGAGGAATAACGTTGTTATAACTCTTACTCATTTTTCTACCGTCTAAGCCAGGCAGGACTTCAATGTCCGAGCCGCCAGTGGCTTGAGGTAAGGTAAAGAAAGGTGCATCGGGTTTGGCATATAAGTAGTTAAAGCGCGTTGCTACGTCACGTGCCATTTCGAGATGTTGCAATTGATCGTGNGTAACGGGGACCTCATTAGCGTTAAACATCAGAATGTCAGCAGTAGTGAGGATGGGATAGCAGAATAACCCCATGGAAACGTCGGCATCAGGATCTTTACCGGCGGCTACGGCAGCATCAGTGGCAGCTTTGTAAGCATGCGCACGATTCATTTGGTACTTTNNGGCTGTACAGCAAGTGAGTATCCAATTCAATACAGGAATTTCAGGGATGTCACTTTGGCGGTAGAAGATAACACGATCTGGATCCAACCCAGCTGCGAGCCAGGTTGCTGCGATTTGCATACGGCTTCGCTCGATACGATCAGGGTCATGGCACTTGATCAATGCGTGTAAGTCAGCCATGAAAAAGAAACTTTGTACATCTGGATTTTTGCTATCACGAATAGCAGGGCGGATTGCACCAACGTAATTGCCAATATGCAAAGTGCCGGTAGTATTAATGCCAGTGAGAACACGCTTTTTCATGTCAATATGTTTCCGTTAGTTTGGATCACAGACCTTTCAAAGAAAGGAGTGCACTGATTAAGTAACAACTAAAACTAAAGATCTCTAAATAATACGCGCAAATGGTTGATTTACCCAAAAAGAACCGGTTTGCATGTATGCAAACCGGTCTAAGTCCATTAACGAGATAAATTACAAGTTAGCGGCATTGCGTAACAACGTAGTTTTATCCGTCTTTTCCCACGTAAATTCGGGTTCTTCGCGACCGAAGTGACCATACGCAGCCGTCTTAGAGAAGATCGGACGACGAAGATCCAACATCTGGATGATGCCACGCGGGCGGAGGTCGAAGTGAGCGCGAACCAATTCAGCAATTTTTTCGTCAGGGATGACACCAGTACCGTTCGTGAAGACGGTGATGTTCATGGGTTCTGCCACACCGATAGCGTAGGCTACCTGAACCTGACACTGACGGGCTAAACCAGCGGCAACAATGTTCTTGGCGACATAGCGGCAAGCATAAGCGACCGAACGGTCAACCTTGGTCGCATCCTTACCAGAGAAGGCGCCACCACCGTGCGGGCAATAGCCACCATACGTGTCAACAATGATTTTACGTNNACCAGTTAAACCGCAGTCCCCCTGAGGACCACCGACCACAAAGCGTCCCGTCGGATTGATCAAGAAGCGCGTGTTTTGGAGCCATTCTGCAGGCATGACAGGACGAATGATTTCTTCAACAACAGCTTCAACAAACTCAGGTTTCATCTTCTTGCCATCAGACATTTCTGGGGCATGCTGAGTAGAGAGAACGATCGTGTCACAAGCGACAGGAACGCCGTCTTTATAACGAAGCGTGACCTGACTCTTGGCGTCCGGGCGAAGGAACGACAACGTGCCATTCTTACGCACGATGCTTTGACGTTCCACGAGACGGTGAGCGTAGTAAATGGGGGCAGGCATCAACGTTGGCGTTTCGTCACAAGCGTAACCGAACATCAAGCCCTGGTCACCAGCGCCTAAGTTGAGTTCGTCGTCGCTAGCGCGGTCAACACCTTGTGCGATGTCTTGGGACTGCTTATCGTAGCCAACCAAAACAGAACAGCCCTTATGGTCGATACCATATTCAGTGTTGTCGTAACCAATGCGCTTGAGAACATCACGAGTCAAGCTAATGTAGTCAACATTGGCGCCAGTGGTAATTTCACCAGCCAAAACAACTAAACCAGTAGTGCAGAGGGTTTCAGCCGCGACACGGCTCATGGGATCCTGTTCGAGACAGGCATCAAGGACGGCGTCAGAGATCTGGTCCGCGACTTTGTCTGGATGACCTTCACTGACGGATTCGGAAGTAAAAAGATATTCGCTGGTACCATTCGCCATACTCCAATAATTAGGTATTAAGAAGGCAGCGCCTAACGCAGGAGAAATGACAACGTCATATGCGTAAGACGCTTTAGCGGTATTTATTTCGCCCCGCAAGTTGTCTTCGTTAACTCGGCGATTGGCGAATGATACATCTTGTGCAAAAAGGATGCCACCCTAAACGGACAAAAGTTGTCATTTTTTCTTGTAAAGATCTGAAAGGTGTTCTATTCGGATTGTTGAATCGCTGTCTTTCTAGTGCAGGACGATTGCATCAAACTAAATAAATAATCGAAAAGGCTTGATTTTCCATGCCTTTTATTTAAATAGACATATGCCCCATATGCCTGTCGAGTGTAATCATGGCATCAAAAATTCATGCAGAGATTCACGCCCTTACTCTAGAGTCTATAAAGAAGGGTGGTTACGGTATCTATTGGAACGAACGTAGCGGTCGTTACTATGTGTATCGCGATCTTGCGCATGTATACAATCCGAAAACCAAGCGCTCGGCAGTATTAGAAATGGTGAGTTTGCCTACAGCCCGTCTTGGTTAAAACAACAAGAAATCAACGAGCTTTCTAAAAAGAAGGTCGAACTCGAAGCGCAGAGTAAACAAACGCTTACGCAATCTAAACCAACGTCTTCCCCGCAAGAAGAGTCAAAGGCTGCGGCTCAAAAAATTCAAGAGATAGCCAAAACAGTCCCTGATCCTCGCCAGACTGGCAAGGTTTTATTTCCATTGGAATCCATTCTTGCTTTAACGTTATTAGCTTGTTTCGTTGGAGAGACTAGCGCGGTTATCATTGTAGTTTATTGGCGTCAGCATCTTGCCGAACTCTCCGAACTATTTGAAGATTTTCCAAAAGATGTACCTTCGCATGACACGATTAATCGATTGCTTCGACTTATCGATCGCACAGAATTCACGAAAGTTTTGCAAGATCTAGCCACACCATTGGTTGTACAAGCGCATAGCCGTATGCTTCATATTGAGTTCCTTTGATTGCGATCACGGTCGAATCGAGGAACGCACAGTGAGCGTATTGCCAGCGAATTTATTGAGCAAGCGTTTTCTATAGGAATGGGCTGGTCTTGAAGGCGGTTGCGTCATCAAAGCTACAATTACCGTTGAACAAAAGAACAAATCAGATCTTGGATCTCAAGAGACAAGATATTTCATAAGTTCCTTAGCATTTGAAGCGCAAAATATTGCAGATAAAGCCCTGACCACAATCAGGCAACACTGGACAATCGAAAACAAGCTTCACTGGCAGTTAGACGTTTCGTTCAACCAGGATCGAATTCAGGCAACCAATGAAAACTATCTTACCAATCGAGTGACACTCAACAAGATCGCGTTGAATACACTGAAGACAGCTCAAAAAGTGTTCCGCACTCAGAATCAATCATTCTCGGTGAAGACGTTGCAGCGACTCTGTTCGACACCTTCTGGAGCACTAGAAACGCTAGCAATGGTGATGGACTTACGACATTTATTGCATGAAGTCAAGGAATAATTCATGCAATCGCCCTGTTTCTAGTGGGGGAATAGATGGGAATTCGATAAAATAAAAAAATTCGAAGTGCAATTATTGGAAGTGACATGTATTGGTTGTTGAAACTGTGTTCCAGGCTCCCACTTCGTTTTTTACAGGTGATGGGAGCGGCGCTCGGTGGCATGACATTTAAGTTGTCCTCTGAACTTAGAGAGAGAGCCAAGGAAAATTTGGAGCAAGCTGGGTACTCTGATCCTCACTTATTTGAAAGAGTAGGACGTAATGCAGGTAGACAGGCATTAGAAAGCTTGTGGGTTTGGTATCGACCTGCGGATACGGTTCTCTCCAAGATCACTATCTCTGAAGACACCTACGCGATGGTAAAGGAAGCTATACTAGTAAAAGTACCGATTGTTTTCATGACACCTCATGTTGGATGTTTTGAAGTTCTTCCTGTTTGGTTGGCTACCACGTTTTATAAAGAAACAGGTAGAAAAATTTCAGTGCTTTATCGTCCACCTAAGGTAGGTATATTGCGAAAGTTGGTCGGTGAGGCACGGCAAGCACCAGGTATTGAGGCTTGTCCAACGACGATTGTCGGTGTAAAGCGTGTTATTCGTAATCTCAAGCAAGGTCATACCTTTGGTGCTTTACCCGATCAGGCGCCTTCTAAAGGTGAGGGGGTTTGGGCTGACTTTTTTGGACGTCCAGCTTATACGATGACACTTCCTGTTCGTGTTGCTAAACAGTTTGATGCGATTCGCATTTTTGCATGGGGTGTACGTTCAGGTCATGGGTGGCATTTGGAGGCGGAACGTTGGGATGAACCATTGACAGGTGTGCTTCACGAAGATGCGGCTGCTATGAATGCAAAGATAGAAGAGATCATTAGACGAATGCCCGAACAATATGCGTGGAGCTATAACCGTTATAAAGTCCCCGCTGGCGCACATCCCTTCAAAAAGGAGACGAATAAGTGACTATGTTGTTTTCCAAATTTTGGATAGCGTGGGTTCGTAGTATGAAATACGTTCCCATGTCGATCCGTGAGGGTTTGGCACGAGTCGCGGCTTTTTTATTATGGGTGGCAATCCCTAAGCGTAGAAAAGTAATTACTACCAACTTGAAGTTGTGTTTTTCTCAGATGCCAGCCAAAGAGCGAAAGGCGTTAGCTCGTCGGGTTTATGTGCGTTTAGCAAGAGCGGCTATTGATCATGGGACTTTGTGGGAGGCAGATAAAGAAGAAATTCAAAAGTTTGTCACTTTTGAAGGTCTTGAAAATTTGTTGGATAACGCGTCCGAAGGACCCGTCATCGTAGTTGCTCCTCATTTTGCGGGGTTAGATGCAGCGGGGATTGCTTTAAATACTTATATTCGCGGTGTTTCTCTTTATCAAAAGCAAAGTAATCCAGCCTGGGATGAGGCTGTGTTAAAGGGAAGGAAACGCTTTTCTGATCCTGTTCTTATAGCTAAAAGTGATACAAGCGACCTCCGTCCAGTATTGCGTGCAATGAAAGAAGGCCTTCCTTTTTACTATTTGCCCGATATGGATCATGGCGTTAAAAATTCGATTTTTGTTCCGTTCTTTGGTGTAAAAGCAGCANCGTTACCGATGGTGTCACGCCTAGCTAGAGTGACAAAAGCGAAAGTCTTTTGGTGTATTGCTACGATGACAGATCATGGATACCATGTCATCATTTCTAAACCATGGGAAAACTTTCCAACTAAAGATTTTGAGGCTGATACGTTACGCGTAAATCAGGAGTTGGAAGAGTGGATTCGCGCTTATCCTGATCAGTACCTTTGGGTTCATCGTCGGTTTAAAACTAGACCCGAGGGTGAGCGCTCACTCTATTAAAAAGACTTGCAAAATGAAAGAAGTTTTTTTTAAGAAGATGCACGGAGCAGGGAATGATTTCGTTGTTTTAGACGGTATTCGTCAAACGATTGATCCTAATCCTGCATTTATTCGATATCTTGCAGACCGTCGATTTGGTATTGGGGCAGATCAAGTTCTATTGGTAGAGAAGTCCCATTTAGACAATGTTGATTTCAAGTACCGGATTTTTAATTGCGATGGTGGTGAAGTAGAGCAATGTGGTAACGGTGCTCGTTGTTTTGCTGTTTTTGTCCGTGAGGCGGGTTTGACTGATAAGCGAGTGATTCGCGTCGAAACCATGAAGGCAATTATTGAGCCTGAAATTAAGGATGATGGTCGAGTGACAGTGAATATGGGTGTCCCCAGGCATCAACCTCAGGATTTGCCATTCTTGTCATCGCATTTAAAAGTCCAACAAGAAGGGAATGCTCCACTTTATTGTGCGTCTTTGAATGACCATGATGTGTGGTTCTCAACGGTTTCAATGGGAAATCCACATGCTGTGATTCATGTTGAGAGTGTAGAAACCGCCCCTGTCACTGAAGTCGGACCAAAGTTAGAACATTTTGCGTCGTTTCCCGCACGTGTCAATGTAGGGTTTTTAGAGGTAGTTTCTAGAAAGTGGGGCAAGCTCCGTGTATGGGAAAGAGGGGCTGGTGAGACGTTAGCGTGCGGCACGGGAGCTTGTGCTGCTGCAGTCGAAGGCATACGAAGAGGATACTTCGATAACGAAGTAACATTAGAAGCTCGAGGTGGAAACCTTACGATCCATTGGGATGGATTAACGGTTCCGAATGCACCAGTTTATTTAACTGGACCAGCTCAAACAGTTTTCAATGGTGTCATAACCATTCCTGAAGGCATAAGCCATGATTGATTTAATTTTAAAGAAAGGTAAAGAACGCTCTCTGTTGAGACGTCATCCGTGGATTTACGACACAGCGGTACATAAAGTCACAGGAAAGCCGCAAAGTGGTGAAACTGTTCGAGTTGTAGGTGCCGATGGTCGTTTCTTAGCCTGGGCTGCTTATTCTCCAGCTTCTACATTACGCGCACGTTGTTGGTCCTTTAAGGTGGACGATGTTATCGATGCACGATGGTTCGAGAAAAAATTAAGCGATGCCATTTTGGCGCGTGAAGGATTGCGCGAGCGTACTAATGCTATTCGTCTCATTTTTGGCGAAGCAGATGGTTTACCCGGGCTGATCGTGGATCAATATGACCAATGCTTGGTTACTCAATTCCAATCGGCTGGTGTTGAAGCTCATCGTAAGTTAATCGCAGATTTGTTGATGAAGCTTACGGGCGCACAAACGATTTTCGATCGTTCAGATGCTGCAACGCGACAGCGTGAGGGCTTACCGATTAGAAGTGAATTACTTCGAGGAGAAGAGCCACCTGTCGCGATTGAGGTGGTTGAAGATGGCGTTAAATATGGGGTTGATGTCCGTATTAGTGNNCACAAGACAGGGTTCTATGTAGACCAAAGGGAAAGCCGATTGACCGCTCAAAAGGTAGCGGAAGAATTTAAACGCAAAAATGGTCGAGGCATGCGTGCTTTAAATTGCTTCTGCTATACCGGTGGTTTTTCTTTGGCTTTATTAAAGGGCGGCGCAGCCGAAGTAGTGTCGGTTGACTCTTCTCAAGAAGCCTTGGATATGGCAGCGTNNACCAACGCTAAGCGTAATGGCTTTGATGGTACTTCTGCGAAATTTGTTTGCGAAGATGTGTTTACGTATCTGCGTAAGTTGAGAGATGCGGGAGAGAAGTTTGATTTGGTGATTTTGGATCCTCCAAAGTTTGCTTCCAACCATCATCACGTTGACCG
The DNA here is from genome assembly GCA_905186105.1 of uncultured Sutterella sp. GTDB lineage: Bacteria > Pseudomonadota > Gammaproteobacteria > Burkholderiales > Burkholderiaceae_F > Sutterella. The sequence continues at coordinate 82,862 of LR994475.1, forward strand.
TGCGGCGCGAGCTTATAAAGACATCAATTTGAATGGACTGAAATTATTGAATCCAGGTGGTCAACTCTTTACGTTCTCTTGCTCGGGAGCGGTTGACGTGGATTTATTCCAAAAAATCATTGCTGGGGCAGTGTTTGACGCCAAGGTTGATGCTTGGGCTATCGGTCGTTTCGGGGGAGGCTTAGATCACCCACTGTTGATGACGTACCCAGAAGGTGAGTACTTAAAGGGTTTACATCTTTTGGTTCGCCCTTTCTAGTCGTTGTGTGATTGAGTTGTGAGTTAAGAAAAAGGGTGGGAATTCAAAGCCCACCCTGAATACAAAAGAAGGAATTGATCATGGTCGTAGAAGAACAAGCGCCTGATATTCCTGTCACCATTTTGACGGGCTTCCTCGGTGCTGGGAAGACAACATTACTGAACCGAATTTTGAACGAGAACCACAATTACAAGATTGCGATTATCGAAAACGAATTTGGCAAGGAAAATATTGATACCGATCTCCTAGTGCAGAGCGATCGCGAGCAGATTGTCAATATGAACAATGGTTGCGTGTGTTGCACGATCCGCGGGGATCTTTCTCGTGTGTTAACAGACTTAAGGATTCGTAGGCAAAAGGGCGAAATCGCGTTTGATTATGTTGTGATTGAAACAAGCGGTGTTGCTAATCCTGGTCCTGTTGCTCAGACGTTCTTTATGGATGATGCTGTTGCAACGTTCTTCCGTTTAGATGGCGTTGTTACCGTGGTGGACTGTAAGCATGGTGGTGAAACTTTAGATACGGAAGCCGCAGCTCGAGACCAAGTTGGGTTTGCGGATCGTATCTTATTATCCAAGACCGATCTCTGTGATGAGCAAGATATTACGGCTTTAGAGCAGCGCTTACGTTCCATGAATGCAAGAGCGCCGATTAAGCGAGTCAATATGGGTGATTGCCCAGTTGATGAAGTGTTAAATATCACTGGATTTAACATGAATGATGTTTTAGATGTGGATCCAGCGTTTTTTAATAACGATCATCACATGCATCACCATAATGATGACATTCATTCGTTTGTCTATGAGTCCGAACGTCCTTTCGATCCAATGAAGTTGGAACGCTATATTGCTTCGTTAACGAGCGTTTATGGGCAAGATATGCTGAGATACAAAGGTGTTCTCTATCTTGAGGGTACTGATCGACGCGTTGTCTTCCAGGGGGTGCATATGCTTGCTGTGAGCGACGTGTTGGACACCTGGGGTGATAGAAAGCCATTTTCTAAGTTGGTGTTCATTGGTCGAAATCTGCCGGAAGAAGCCATTTGCCGTGGTTTAGCCACCTGTTTGGCGTAGGATTTACGACCTAAAAAGGGGGAGTGAGGGAATTTCCTCAAAGAAAAAGGATGTTGAATCCTAGCAAAGTGATGGATTTTCCTGTATAACCCCTTATTCACCAATTGCCCTGTTTTTGGATAGGGCTCTGTTATGCAAACATTTCAATAGAAGACGAAGTGATGGGCACAACGACTTTACTTACAGTTGACGAACTTCTTCAGATGTCCGAAGACGACTACATGAATGATCGTCAGTTAGCTTTCTTTAAGCATCGCCTCCAGTCCATGGAAGCTGAACTTCGCGCTAATGCGGATCAGACGACTGTGAATTTGCGAGAAACGACCATCGTTCCCGATCCGGTACNNGACCGTGCCACGATTGAAGAAGAGCATGCTCTTGAGCTTCGTACACGCGACCGTGAACGTAAGCTCCTCAAAAAGGTGCATACTGCTATCAAGCGTATCGATGATGGCGACTACGGGTACTGCGAAGAAACGGGAGATCCTATTGGGGTAGCTCGTTTGTTAGCCCGCCCGACGGCGACCTTGTCTTTAGAAGCTCAGCAACGACGTGAACTCAAGCAGAAGCTTTACGGAGACTAATCCGAAGAAGATGTTTGATGCTGTTCTTCTCTAAGAGAAGAACAGATCAGAACTGATAAACTCGACAGTTGTTTTCCTCAACGGTTAACGATTGTCGAGTTTTTTCTTATGAAGAGAGCCATGAGCAAATTGTGGTTGTTAGATTTGGACGATACGCTTTTCGAAGCCTCTGCTGGCATGTTGTATAGCATTCATCTGCGAATGAATGAATACATCGTGAAGCACTTAGGAGTCACAGATGATGAAGCATCAGATCTGAGAACTCGTTATTGGGCGACGTATGGGGCAACGTTTTTGGGTTTATGGCGTCATCACGGGATTGAACCTACTCAATTTTTATCATTTGCCCATGATTTCGACCTCGCACCTTTTGTCCGCCATGATCAACATCCAGCCTGTGTGCTACGCCAGTTGTCGGGGAAAAAAGTTGTCTTTACCAATGGTCCTAGAAATTATGCTGAACGCATTTTAAGGTGCTTGAAGTTGAATTCTGTGATTGATGGCATGGTAACAAGTACTGACATGAAGGCTTTAGGCGAGTGGATACCAAAGCCCAGTCGTTTGATGTTGGTACAAACATGTCGACGTTTTGGGGTGGCACCTTGTCATGCGACGCTAGTTGATGACAGTGTTATGAATTTGAAGTGCGCTCATGAAGTGGGCCTTCGTACAGTGTGGTGTACGGGGTATCGGCAAAGACATGGAAAATTGGCAAATCGATATGCATTGCCATTTATTGATCATAGTATTACCCATATTCGCGAACTTCCTTTTTTGAAGAGATAGTAACAACATGTTTGCTCGTATTTTGAAGGCTTACAGGCTGTTAGATGGTTTTCGGCGTTTGGTTGTTAACGTCCTGTTTTTATTAGTCATCGTGGCGTTTGTGATTGCTGGCTGGTATGGAACACAACACAAAAACGTGCCAGAAGGAACGTTGTTGACTATTGATATCGTAGGAGAGGTGAAGGACACAATCCCAGAGGATTCCCCTTCAGTAATGACGATGATGATGGCTCAACCATTAAGTATGGATACACGGTTGAGCGATATTGTGCAGACGTTAGATGTAGCTGCAACAGATCCACGAGTTGCAGGGGTCATTTTGAATGTCGACGAAATGGTACNNGGTGTAGGTATGGCAAGTGCTCGAGAAATTGGAGCGGCTATTGATAGATATCGAGAAAGGTCTAGTAAACAAGTCTGGGTGTGGAGTGATTCATTTTCACAATCACAATATTTGATTGTGTCTCATGCTGACCATGTTGGGCTTCATCCGATGGGGAATGTGGGCTTAAAAGGTTTGTCTGCCACGTCTTTGTATTGGGGTAGATTGTTTAAGTCCATTGGGATTGAAGTTGAAGTGCATAAAGCTGGTGCCTTTAAAAGTGCTCCAGAAATTTTTACCTCAGGAGCTCCTTCTAGTGAAAGTTTGATGGCTCAGAAGAGCTATATGGATGATGCTTGGCAGACGTTAGTCAAGGGCATTGAAAAGCGTAGAGGCATGGAGGAGGGTACGGTTGATTGTTTGATTCAGCAAATTGTCAATAGCCGTGTAGAGGATGCTTCGTTGGCAACGATGTTCTTTGATGCTGGGTTAGTGGATGCCTTGGAAACAAAGGACGATTTTCTTTCTGCTGTAGAGAAAAAGTATAGCCGTGGCGGTGTCGTAACTCATGTGGATATGCCGACATATTTAATGTCGAAGTCCGTGTCAACAAGTACGCAGGGGGCGGTCGCTGTAGTTGTGGCAGAAGGCGAAATATCGTCAATGCCTGACTTAGGTGGTGTCACTCCTCAAACATTTAATGTGTTAATTGATGAGGTGCAAGCCAATCCTGAAATTCAAGCATTGGTGTTAAGAATTAATAGTCCAGGCGGAGATGCATTGGCTTCGGAATTAATTCGTGCTCGGTTAGAGAAATTTCATAAAGAAACCAATAAACCAATCATTGTTTCAATGGGGAATGTTGCAGCTTCAGGCGGCTATTGGATTGCCACTGCGGGCAATCAAATTGTGTCTGATCCATTGAGCATCACGGGATCCATTGGTGTATTTTCGATGTCTGTACGAGCTGAGAGACTCATGTCAGAGTTCGAGATTTACCGCGGTGGTTATCGAACCACGCCTTTAGCTGATGTTGGCATGTTTACTGCTGAACCCTCTTTAGTGGAACGTCGTTTGATTGAAGGTGGTGTTATGCGTACCTATGCTGAGTTTAAGCGCTTAGTTGCGCAGTCAAGGCATATGGATTTGGCGCAAGTGGAGTCCTTGGCTCAAGGTCGTGTTTGGACAGGGAAACAGGCAGTTAAATATGGTTTAGCTGACCGCTTGGGCGGCATATACGATGCCATTGATATTGCTAAAAAGACGGCTGGTCTCGATCCTATGGCAACAGTTTTGTACTATGAACCTCAGAATACTTCGTGGAAGAGTTACATTCGCACGATGATTCAGACGCAAGTGAGTGAACAGGCGGAGCGTCTTCTCGAGATTGATACTAAATTGCAATCATTTTATCAGCAAATGGGTCGGTCAATGGCATGGGCACCGTTTGAGCCCACTTTCTGATCAACTTTGAGTTAAAGTTCAAAGACTTTTAATTGAAATTCCAGTTATCGCTATGTCAGAAACTTCAAAAGCGTACTTTGATCAAACGTCGTTCGAACTGTGAGAGAAAGGTAGATGTATTGCGTGTGGTAGCCGCAATGCTTGAAGAACCAAATTTAGAGAAAATTACAACTGCACGAGTTGCGTCGTCTTTGGAAATAAGCGAAGGGTTACTTTATCGTTATTTCGATAGTAAGTCTGCGATATTTGATGCGTTAATCGACTTTGTCGAAGAGAGCTTACTGAGTTTAACTTCTCAAATTCGATCAACAGAAAAGTTATCTGGGTTGGCTCAGGTGGAGGCGATGCTTACGGTTATGTTGAAGTTTGCTGAAACAAACCGTGGGTTAGTTCGCATTATGACGGGACAGGTATTGATTTACGAAACGCCAAAATTGACGGAGCGTATAAACCGTGTTCATGGTGCTTTAGAAAATGCTTTGAAACAAGGATTTAGAGCGGCTATTGCTCAGCATGAAATCCCCGCTGATTTTGATGCTTCTGGTCGTTCAAAGCTACTTATGGCTTACGTTTTAGGACAATGGCAACGATTTGTTTTATCAGGATTTAAAATCAAACCAGAAATTAAAGGGGCTTATGAGTTGTCGGTTTTGTTGAGACCGTAAAACCTGTTCATAACAGAAAGGGGTGTTAACTAATGTCGTTAACGCCCCTTTGTTGTTGCGAAAGAGTTCTACTTTTGGGCAGATTCTTTTGCTGATTTTTCAGCGGCTTTAAGTTTTTTCACAAGGTCACGAGGTTTGCCTCGATATGGAGAAGCCTCGACTTTTTGCCCTTTGAGATAACGAATGGCTTGTTGGAGTTGCCAATCTTTATCGTCGCCAAACATGTATTGATAGTCAGGAATTTCTGTTTCATCCCCATCGTAAGGCAGTTTCTGCAGTGCTTCTTCTTCATCTAAACCATCCTCTTGGTTTTGAAGGTGATGGGTTAAATCAGCCTCACGAATTTGGAAAGAAGGATAGTTGCCTTTTGGCGTATCGTCGACATAGATGTCAGGTGTAATGCCTCGAGCCTGAATAGATTTTCCTGATGGTGTGTAATAGCGAGCAGTCGTTAATTTAACCGCCACGGTCTTATCGCCAAATTTCATAGGCAGAATGGTCTGAACAGAGCCTTTGCCAAAAGACCTGTCCCCCATAATGGTGGCGCGTTTATGGTCTTGCAAAGCACCTGCAACAATTTCGGAAGCTGAGGCAGAAGAGGAGTTAATCAATATCACCATAGGCACTTTTTTGGCTTGCGGTGTTATTGTGGTNAACGCTTTAACAGCGTTGCCTGATCGATAATCGGTANNCTCAGAGGCGGTAAAGGTATAGTCCGAATGAGATTGACGTCCTTTAGTCGATACAACGGTGGTTCCCTTTGGTAAGAAGNNTACCGCTGAGACACCAATAGCAGCCTGAAGCAAGCCACCTGGATCGTTGCGGAGGTCGAGAACTAACCCAGATAGATGCTGTTTTTTGTCTAGCTCATTCAGATAGTTGGCAAGATCTTCGGTTGTACGCTCTTGGAATTGCGAAATGCGAATGTAACCCAGATCCTCCCCAAGGAGCTTCATTTTCACTGATTGTGTACGAATGATTGCGCGAGTGAGATTAAACGTTAAGGGCTTTTGTGCGCCTTTACGTGCTACCTGAAGTTCAATTTTGGTATTAGGTTCTCCGCGCATTAATTTCACCGCAGCGTTCAGTGACATGTCTGCGATGGATTTACCGTCAATACGGGTGATGATGTCCCCAGCGCGCATACCCGCTTTGGCAGCAGGCGTGTCATCAATGGGAGAAATCACGCGGACACCAGCTGGATCTTTAGTTACTTCAAGACCCAGTCCACCAAAAGAGCCTTGTGTACTCTCAGCCATATCTTTGTAGCCATCTACATCGAGGAAGCTTGAGTGAGGATCAAGTCCGCTCACCATACCTTCCAAGGCGGATTGAAGAAGTTTGGCATCCGAAACATCATCGACGTAAAAATCTTTAATGGCATTGAAGGCGCTCGTGAATTGACGGATTTCCATCAATGGGAGAGGTTGAGATTGCTTTTCGGCATAGGCACTGATGCCGATAGTCGAAAGAACCCCCGCACATAAGCCCATGCCGAGCAGGGTAAAAGTTCGAAACTTGCTCATTGGATATGTTTGATGTAGATAAGCGTATTGCTGACAAGGTAGATTTTAAGACCAAGGTTTTAACCATGGTTTGGGATTTATAGGCTTACCTTTATAGCGAATTTCAAAGTATAAGCCAGGCTCGCCANNAAGTACTCCAGATGTCCCGACAGAACTAATTGTTTCGCCTTGTTTTACTTTGTCTCCAACGCTCTTAAACAAAGCTTCATTGTTGGCGTAAACAGACATATAGGTGTTGCCATGATCAATAATGAGGAGATTGCCGAATCCACGTAACCAATCTGAAAAGACGACCTTACCTGATGCACAGGCGACGACATCGGTGCCTTCAGAGGCACGAATTTTGAGGCCTTGCCAGGTTGCGCCTGCTTGATCTTGGCGTTCTTGTCCAAACCGACCAATGATCTTACCTTTTACGGGAGGAGTTAGACGGCTCTTTNNTAAACGACCAAAATTACCAACTTGAGGTGTGTAGTTCGCGTTTTGTGTGTTTTTGTTGGGACGACGAATAGCCTTACGCTTAGCGGCTTCTTCTTGCTCGCGTTGTTCTTTAGCAATTTGGGCATCGAGACTTGCGACAAGTGCGCCGAGTCGGGCTTGATCTTTCTTCAGCTTCTCCAAACGGGTTTGGTCCGTTTTAATCTCTGATTGCAACTTGCCAAAAGCCTCTTGTCGATCTCTTTTTTCTTTTAAAAGCTCTTTGCGTTCTGCTTCTTCCTCCTGCTGAATTCTTGCAAGTTCTCGATGTTGTTTCTGATGTCGTTCTGCTAAGTTTTGGATGATACTTTGACGATTTTCAAGACGAGAGATTGCCTGTCTTTGCTTTTGAGAAAGGTATACAAGGATTGCCTTGTCTGTAGAGAGTCCGCTTGGATTTTGCCCATTGATTAATGATTGCCAAGGACTTCTTTGACTATTGACGAATTGCGCTTTAGAAATTTGTTCAACAAGCAGGGTTGCATCTGATAAATCAGTCGCAATATTCGAATTGTCTAATTGCAGTCTATGTAATTCTTTTTCGACCTGTCGCTTATCTTCCCGTAAGTTACGAAGTTTTTTATTTGCTTTTGAGATAGCGAGGTCGGCTTTTTGTAGAGCTTGACTTGCTTCTTCACTTTTGGCTTCTTTAGTATCAACNTCAGCTTGCAGGGTGTGAAGTTTTTGCTCCACATTGGCTTTTTGACCTTCAACTCGAGCTTTTTCTCGAACGGAAGATTTTTTGCGTTGGTGATTTGATGCTTTGTGTTGCTGTGTTTGTGTTGCTGCATATGCATCATAAGATTGATTGTTAGGCAACACCCAACTTAACCCCAAAAGACATGAAATGCATAAAACTTTAGAACAACGAGTAAACACAATCTTTAACCGTAGAAGAAGTGCAAAAAATCAGAAATTTTCCTTCCATTTCAGTCAATCATAACGAGAAATTCTAGATGGAGGTTATTTTCCCGCCTTGGTAGAAGTTCGTTCTTTAAAAAGAAAATTTAGCTTCCCACTTTTTAGAAGAGTCTATTGTTTGACATAGGCGTTGATCTGGGGATTCTCGATGTCCCAAATACGTGATCAGTTCCTTCAGAATTCAGCAACAGATGCTTCGACTTGGATTTTTGATGCCGAGGTGGTTATCTAGCGCGTAGTGAGGAGACTGTTAAAAAATGGACTTTGAGTGATTTCTTTGATTCAGACTGAGGAATTGACGTTTTTCCTTGTTTCAGACGAGCGTAGCCTTCGTCTACAATTATAAAATTCGCTTGCACAAAGCAAAGTTAACTTTTTGCAGAACAGTGTCTTCACATTAAAGATAAAAATGACTCAATTTCTTATTGACAATAGTTTATTGATCGCAGTTATTGTGATTGCGATCCTTGGTCTTTTGTTGCCGATGATTAACGATCGACGTTATGGTCCTGAAGTGACTCCTGCTCAGGCAACGACCCTTATTAATCGTCAGGGGGCTCAGATTATTGACGTTCGAAAGGCTAGTGATTTTTCAAAGGGGCATATCTCAAATTCTAAGAACATCCCTGCAGATCAGATTCAGCACGCTTTAGGGAAATTGGATAAGGAACGTCCAGTGGTTTTAGTGGATCGTACTGGTAATGGTGCTCGACCGATTGCACGTTTGTTGCGTGGGGTAGGTTTTAAGCAAGTGGTGATTTTAGAGGGTGGTATTTTGGCTTGGCAACAGGCAAAGATGCCTCTTGAATAACCAGGAACGATCCCCATATTTAAAGAAGGTGCTTTGAGAGCATCGATATTTTTATTTTTTCCGAACTCAATATGGTGTTCGGGCAAGGAACAAAAATGGCAGAAAACGAAAACGCTCAGACTCAGGAAAATCAGCAACCGCAGCAGGAAGCGGCGCCGGAACCCGTGTTCCAGCTTCAGCGTTGCTATCTGAAGGACGCTTCTCTCGAAATGCCTCATGCTCCTGACATTTTGATGCAGCCTCAGCAGGAACAGCCCCAAGTTGACATCAAATTTGAAGTGGGTCAGCGAGCTGTTGCGGAAGGACTTTTTGATGTTACGGTTCGTGGGACGATCACCGTCAAGGCTGGCGACAAGGTCATTATCTTGGTCGAAAGCACTCAGTCTGGTATGTTTGCGATTAGCGGTTTGCCGGTTGAAACCTTGCAACATGTCACGAATGTGGTTTGCCCCTCGATGGTTTATCCGTATTTGCGTGCCAATATGGCTGACCTGATGAATCGAGCTAATGTGCCTCCGGTTCATTTGCCAGAAGTTAACTTTGAAATGCTTTATCAACAGCGTTTGGCTCAGGCACAGGTACGAAGCTGCAGCTGCTCAGGCGCATACCTAATTTGTAGGGAATGTGAATAAACAAAAAGCAACCTTTCGGTTGCTTTTTGTTTAGGTCGAAAGGAGTCTTTGATTCGTAGCATGATGTTGCTACAATTAAATGATCTGTTTAGATTTCGGTTATGTTAGGCAGAAAATGATGCAAACAATTCGCATTCTCTTAGTCGATGATCACACGTTATTCCGTAGTGGCGTAAAGGCTTTACTCCAAAGACAGCCCGATTTTGAAGTCGTTGGAGAGGCTAGCGATGGGTTAGAAGGGGTTAAATTAGTTGAGCAACTTGATCCTGATGTGGTCTTATTAGACGTTGATATGCCTAGCATGAATGGCTGTGAAGCCATGGCGCAAATCCACGAATCTCATCCTGGGTTAGCGGTGTTGATGCTAACTGTAAGTGAGGATTGTGAAACTTTAGCGGAATGTTTGCGATTAGGTGCTCGAGGCTATTTGCTTAAGAAAATTGATCAGGATTATTTGTTGCGCGCTATTCGTTCCGCTTATAACGGCGAAAGTATTATTGCGCCACAGATGATGACGAAATTTGTCAATCGTTTAGCGGATCCTGAACCTCGCGCAACAACGGAAATGGAAACGACAACGTTAACGAGGCGTGAACGTCAAACGTTAGCGTGGTTGGCTCGTGGTGTGTCGAACAAAGAAATTGCTCGTGCAATGAATTTGGCTGAAAGCACCGTGAAGGTTCATGTTCAAAGTTGCTTACGTAAGCTAGGTCTTTCTAGTCGCGTCCAAGCAGCTATCTATGCTGTGGAACATGGAATTGATAAAGAGTTAGATTAAACAAAGTGGGGTAGCTTTCAGCTACCCCACTTTTCTATGGTCATAAACCGCCAGCGTAATTATTTTGACGCCAAGCTTCAAATACAGTAACGGCAACGGCGTTGCTGAGGTTAAGGCTTCGATTGTTTGGACGCATTGGTAATCGGATGCGTTGTTCTAGTGCAAAATGAGCTCGCACATTTTCAGGAAGTCCTGAGCCTTCACAGCCAAAAACGAACCAATCGTTAGGTTTAAAGGATGACTCGGCAAATGGGTGAGACCCATGTGTTGTCATGGCGAACATTCGCGTGAGATCGGGTTTTTCACTAATCAAGAAATCTTCAAAAGATTCATGAATGCGAACTGTGGCGTATTCATGATAGTCAAGACCAGCGCGTTTCATGTGTTTATCATCAAGCGAAAAACCTAAGGGTTTAATGAGGTGAAGAGTACAACCAGTATTCGCGCAAAGGCGGATGATATTCCCAGTATTGGGAGGGATTTCGGGATGAACAAGAACTACATTAAACATAACTTTCAATCGGTGTAGTGAGCGCTAAGTAAAGCTTGCTTCATTTTTTTAATAGCGAGCTTCTCAATTTGTCTGATTCTTTCTGCAGAGACTCCGAATTCTTGAGCTAATTCTTGTAGAGTGATCGGTTTAGCATTGCCGTTTCGGTCCATATTGAGATAGCGTGCTTCGATAATTCTACGACTACGCTCATCAAGCGTTTGTAAGGCAAGATGTAAGCCTTCTCCTTCAAGTCGTTGTTGTTCTTTTTCTTCAAGAATGGCTTCGGGTTCGTCACTTTCACGACTTAACCAGTCAGCTGGTGTAAAGCTATTGTCATCGTCCTCATTATTAGCGCTTGATGTATCGAGGCTAGTTTCCTGACCATACATGCGCTCTTCCATTTCAAGCACCTCTTTACGCTTGACGTCTAGGGTCAGCGCAATGTCTTCGGCTTGTTGTTCGGTGAGCGCTGTTTGTGAGTCACTTTTCATTTGACGCAAATTGAAAAAGAGTTTGCGTTGATTTTTTGTGGTCGCAAGCTTCACAATTCGCCAATTGCGGATAATGTATTCCTGAATTTCCGAACGAATCCAATGAACAGCAAAAGTCATTAATCGAGCACCACGATCAGGATCGTAATGTCGAATAGCTTTCATTAAGCCAATGTTGCCTTCTTGAATAAGGTCTGCATAGGGTAGTCCATACCCTAAGAAGCCACGAGCGATTGAAATAACAAGACGAAGGTGACTGAGAATCAATTGCTGAGCGGCTTCTACATCATTGTGATCACGTAATCGCAATGCGAGTGAGCGCTCTTCTTCTGGGCTGAGAATAGGGGCACGTTCAGCGGCACGCATAAAAGCCTCTAGATCACCAAGCGGNTAGACCAATGCAGGAACAGAGGGTGCCTTATAGGTGACTAGAGCCGTGCTTTTTGAACGGTCAGTCGATGAATCAGTCATATTGTTTGCGTAGTTTGAATCTCAAGTGGTGTAGAAGGTCAGTATGGTAGCACCGTTTGTCAAGGCGTTATGGCTACGAAATGACAATACGAACAAAATCACTGACAGAGAGTGAGCCGTCTTATGGGATCACCACGAACGCCAAGGTTGAGATTTAATATTGAATTTTTCGCCAGGCATCTTGAGCAGACAATGTCGCTACAAGATAACCAATCACACTACATCCGATAATAAAACTCAGACACCATTTCATTGCTGGCATTTCTAAGAACAATGTAACGTTGTATAACTGTGCTAAGGTTGCCACTTGATGCTGCAATGTTTGTAATCCGACTTGAGTAATACCAAGCGCTCCAAGGCTTGCAATAAGCATCAATAAGGTTCCTCGCCAGGCAATGGGGCGAATAGCAAAGCTCGGTGAGGCGCCAAATAGATATAAGGCTCGCATTTGAGGCTGGATCGTTAGCGTGGTCATACGAATGGCTGTTGCTACAACGAGTAAAACAAGTGTCGCGATGACAATACCTAAGCAAAGGATGCCTAATTTAAATGTTTGAGAAAGGGCATCGAGTTTAAGGCGCCAATCCGTTTCGTAAGCAATGATGTCAACACCATCGATTTTTTCAATCGCATCGGCAAGCTGTTGAACTTCAGTAGCTGAGCTCGTCTGTGAGACTGTCGCAATCAGTATGTCTGGCAGTGGATTATGTTCCTTAGAGGTATTTTTAATCCCTAAGTGATCATTGAGTTTGGCTAGTGCTTCCGATTTTGGAATTAGGAGCACAAAATCAATCTTAGAAAACTGTTCTAATTGTGTTGTGACTTTAGCCGTATCGGCATTTTTGTCCGTAAAAATAGTGATTTCTACAGCCGTTGGTAATTGTCTAAGAGGCTCTGCTAATTCGTAAAAAATCGTCGAAATAAACAGAGGGACAGATAAGGCTAATGAGGCTAAAAGCGTAGCAAGTGAGAAGAGTCCCAAACTTTGCTTGAGACCTCGAAAGGTTTCAACAAATGCCCAGTGACGAGAGGATATGTAACTCATAGTTTTAGTCCTCAATCGTACGTAAGGTAATTTCTCGCATAGGGCATTTAGGCGAGGTTAGATGTTGGTGAGATGCAATGAGAACGGTTACGCCTGCTTTGGCAAATGTGCCTAGTAAATCGATAAGCGATTGAGCATTCTTGACATCAAGGTGCGTGACGGGTGCATCAGCCAAGATGAGGACAGGATGGTTGATGACAGCACGCGCGAGACATGCGAGTTGCTTTTGCCCTGCAGATAGAGATGATGGACGTGCATCAGCGAGTTCTGCAATACCACATTTATTTAAGGCGAGCTGCGCTCTGTGTCGAGCTTCTTTGATTGCGACATCTGAAGCCAACGCTGGCAACATGATGTTTTCTAAGACCGTTCGATCAGTCAGCAAGGAGGCATTTTGTAGCATGATTCCCATTGAACGACGAAGCCAACGACGTTGCTCATCGTCATATTGATCAATACGGTCACCAGCAATGATGATTTCGCCTCGCGTAGGTTGCTTTAAACCAGCAATAAGTTGAAAGATCGTACTTTTTCCACAGCCAGTTTTTCCGTGAAGTACAACAAACTCACCGCGTTGGACAGATAAATTTAAGTCGTCCAAGACAGTGTGATCGTTGTACGCAACAGCGATATTGCGTAGCTCTAGTAAAGGCGAATCATCTTCCATCATGGTTGTTATTAAAAGGTTTCTAATACGATTGTTTTACCTACTTTTTGCCAATGTTCAATTTCTTGTTGTAAGAGATAAGCGGTTAACGGATGCTCTTGTAACCAAGATTGTTCGATTTTAATGAACGTTGTGTTCGGATTTTTCGAANNTTTTTTTGAACCATGACTGACTGTCATGAGTGGAAATTGAATCGTTTTACGCGCGTGAGCAAAGATAACCGCGAGTCGAAGTGCTAGGACATGGACGGCAAACTTCGATGAGTGCAGTTGTTCGCTGACTTTAGATAGGCGTCCTCGTTGAGCAAGGATCAGACTTGCCATGTACTTTTGGTCAGTACGAGTAAAACCAGGCATGTCGGCATTACTTACAATGTATTCCCCGTGCCTGTGATAACGACTTGTAGAAATGGTCGTGCCAATTTCATGAAGCAGAGCAGACCAACGTAAACGTTTTAAGTCAGCGGGATCGCTATCAGGAGCCAGAATATTCAAAAACTGGATACTAAGATTTGCAACGCGTTCAGCTTGATTACGACTAATACCAGAGGTTTTGATTAATCCTTCGACACTGATATCTCGCGTATCGCGATCTTGTACGGAGCCCAATAGTTCGTAAAGGAGCCCAACCCTTAAGGCACCACTTGCTGGTCGCATTGAGCGAATGCCAAGGGTGCGATATACAGCAATAAGTACAGCTAAACCGCCAGCAATGACTTCTTTACGATCGGGTTTTAGTNNACCTGGAAATTCAATGTTGTTAATGTTCCGAGCCTGAAGCAAATAGGCACGCAAGCGCTCAAGATGATCGAGCTTGACCTCGCCATCACTCCATCCAAGTTGGACGCAAATGTCAGAGACAGCACCAAAAGTGCCAGCGGAACCATAGGCTTCGTCGAACTGATGTTGACCAAATGTTTGTTCTACTTCACTAAAGTCTGCGGCACAAGCTACCACGGCTTTGTCAAATTTTTCGGGTGTTAAATTTCCATCTTGGAAAAACTTAATAGAGGTGTTGACGCAACCAACATGGAAGCTTTCATAAGCTTGCGCAGTGAGATCTTGCCCGATAACAAATTCAGTACTTGCTCCGCCAATGTCAACAACGAGACGCTTTTTTGAGGAAGGCGGAAGGGTACGAGCGCACCCTTTGAAAACTAATCGTGCTTCTTCATGACCACTTAAAATGCCAATTGGATAGCCTAAAGTAGTTTCAGCTTTCGCTAAAAACTCTGCCGAATTTGTTGCTTCTCGAAGTGCTTGAGTCCCGACAGCGCGAACTTGAGCAGGAGGTAGCCCAGCAAGGCGCTCATGAAAGCGAGCTAATGCTTCAAGCGCGCGCTTTTGCATTTCTGGGGTAATCGCACCAGTTTCGTCAAAACCTGCGGCAAGACGAATCGTTTCTTTCCAGTAACTCTGAGTGAGAATACGGTCGCCGTCCACGCGACCAATTTCCACACGGAAACTGTTACTTCCTAAGTCAACTGCACCTAAAAGCATAGTACTGATCTCTAAAACAGTGATTAATTGGCTTCAGTTGCCGGAGTGTTCGGGTCTAAACCGACTAGCGCATTGGCAAACTGGGTGGCGTTGAATGGTTGAAGGTCATCAATGGCTTCACCGACGCCGATGAAATAGATGGGTAACGGATTTTCAGGACGCATTTGAGTAATGGCTAGCAATACGCCACCTTTGACCGTACCATCAAGTTTAGTGACAATTAAACCGGTTAAACCAACCGCTGCATCAAAGTACTGCACCTGAGTGAGGGCATTTTGCCCATTGGTACCATCGACCACAAGAATGGCTTCATGGGGTGCGCCTGGAAGAGCTTTATCTTGAGAGCGACGAATGCGTCGAAGTTCTTCCATTAGATTGACTTGCGTCGGAAGACGTCCAGCGGTATCGGCGATGACGACATCTGTCCCTCGTGCTTTGGCAGCGCTGACGGCATCAAAAACGACAGCGGCAGGGTCGCCCCCTTGTTGGGAGATGACTTCGATACTGTTACGATCCCCCCAAACGNNTACCAACTGTTCTCTAGCAGCTGCGCGGAAGGTATCTCCAGCGGCGAGTAAAATGGTTTTTCCCTTTTGGCTAAGGAATTTGGAAATTTTGCCGATGGAAGTCGTTTTGCCAGCGCCATTAACTCCCGTCATCATGATGACTAAAGGNTTTTAGGTCTGTTCGATATCGAGTTCTTTTTGCGCTGGTGTTAATAACTGGGCAATTTCATCACGAAGGGCAAGTCTAACTTCATCTTGCGTTTTTAAACCCTTGAGCTTAATCCTATCGCGCAAACGTTGTAGGATACGGGAAGATGTTTGAACACCAACGTCAGCTGTAATCAGCGCAAATTCCAATTCTTCAAGGAAATCTTCGTCAATCACACCGCCGGAGAACAGGTACNNGACGATGTTGACACGAGTTCTTGCAAGACCGTTTTTTAATCGGGAAAACCATCCCTCGGAAGATCCAGTCATTTAAATTCCAATGGCAATTCGAAAGAATACAAGGCATACAGCCACAATTAACCCAAGTTTAGCAATGACAGCGCAAGTTCGGGGCACGGGAAGTGTACGAATTGTGTCTGGGAAATGGCGTAGAAGTGTAATTGCGGTACCCGTGGCAGAGGGTTTANAAGTACCAACGTCGGAACGTGTCAGAGAAACGGTATTTGATTGGTTGACGCACTTATTTGGGACACTTGATGGGTGTGCTGTTTTAGATATGTTTGCTGGCTCTGGTGCAATGGGGTTTGAGGCTGCAAGCCGTGGCGCCGATATTGTGCACTGGGTTGATGTCAATAAGCAGGGGATTGCTGGAATTCAGGCAGGGCTTAAACGTTTAGGTGCTGATGCTAACAAAAAAGCGTTTGTTAGCGATGCTTTTCGATTTTTGCAACAAGGCAAAGCGCCTTACGATTTAATTTTTATTGATCCTCCCTTTAGCTTAGATCTGCAGGAAAAGGCTGTCGCCAGTGCCAAGGAGACTATCGGCGACGAAGGACTTTTATATGTGGAATCTCCTCAGACTTTGCTCTCCGAGGATGTGTTGGGCAAGCTGAACTTGGTTCGTGTGCGATCGGGAAGCGCAGGCGCAGTTCGGTTTGAATTGCTTGCGAAAGCTGGTAGTTCAATGGCGGGTCTTGCAAAATTATCAAAAGAGGAAAAAAGGAGGAAGAAATGACAGTCGCTATTTACCCAGGTACGTTTGATCCGATGACAAATGGTCATCGAGATTTAGTTCGTCGTGCTTCGAAGATTTTCGATCACGTCGTCGTTGGCGTGGCTGAAAGTCGCAAAAAACACCCTTTGTTGGGTTTGGGAAAACGTGTTCAACTCGCAAAACACATTTGTGAAGAGTTCCCGAATGTTGAAGTGAAGCCGTTTGACGGATTGTTGAAGAATTTCATTGAAGAGAATCATGGAAATGTCATTGTGCGAGGTGCCCGGGCAGTGAGCGATTTTGAATATGAGTTTCAAATGGCGGGGATGAATCGACAACTCATGCCTGACGTGGAAACCATCTTTTTAACGCCGTCTGATCAGTACCAATTTATCAGTGGTACCTTTGTGCGAGAAATTGTGCAAATGAGTCCGGCTGATGCTAAGCGATTTGTCGCTCCAGAGGTGTTGGAAGCGTTAATTGAGGCTGTAGCGGCACGTTCAAAGGATGCTTAANCAATGGCTTTGATGATTACTGATGAGTGTATTGCTTGTGGGGTCTGTTTGCCTGAGTGCCCCAATGAAGCGATTGAAGATCGTGACGGTGTCTTCGTAATTCGAGGTGGGCGTTGTACAGAATGTGTGGGGCATTATGATGAACCTCAATGTCGACAATTGTGTCCTGTTAGCCAATGCATTATTCCCAATCCGATGAGTACCANNGAAACCCGAGAAATGTTGGAAGAAAAAAGCCGCCGACTTGCATTGCGTAAACAAGTGTCGGCGGCGATGAAGTTGCTTTAAACGGGTTGATTTTGAGGTGTATTGTCGGGTTTAGAGTCTAGATAAGGCGCTAACCAATCAGGCAGTTCCACGTTGGGTAACTCTATTTCGGGTAACTCGATATTAGGCAATTCCACATTGGGAAGTTCTATAGTCATTGGATCGAAATTATTCCACCAATCTTCTAGTTCTCGGGAGAGCTTGTTTTTAAATCGCTGAAGACTCCATGGCAGTTCGCCTTGTGTTGCAATCGCAGATTGAATTGCGGTTTCCCAATCAAGCTGCCATTTGGGGTCTTTGAGCGTAACCTTTAGAGGCAAGGTAAAGAGTGCTTTATTGTCAGCGTTCGCAAACTGGACTGCTCCAGAAATTTGATGACTCGAACCCGAGAGTGCCGCTTGCCAACCGTCACCCGCTAAAGCTGCTGATTCAATATTGAACTGATTTTTGGTTGCGGCAATCCTTGTTTCAAGGTTGTAGAAGGCACACGAACTTTGTTGTGAGACGGCTTCTAATGGCGTGGTGGCAGGTTGTTCAGTACGCATAATCTCTGCAATCTGTGGGAGATTGATTCCATAAAGAACCCCTTGTCCTACATGGATAGTGGACTCGATGCGCGTGAGATCTGGTTTGGTAAAGTCACCAGTTGCTTTCAGCGTTCCAGAACTCTGACCTGCGAGGAGCTTGGGAGCAAAGTCATTAATATCAATATTTTTCCACTCCGAATTTACCTGCCATTGATCATCTAATAACGTCGCTGTATAAGGAGCGTTACCACTCGGTAGGACCCATTGTCCGTGGTGAATCTTTGCTTGATTGTTTTGAATGGTGAGATTGCCAGTGACGTGTTGAAGTTTCTCAAATGGCGCTGTCGGGCTAATCGAAAAAGCTACTTCAGCATCAACTGTTTGAACGATTTTTGAACTCCATTGTGGCAGTGTTTTGCTGATATCGAAGCGGTCCAATTGTAAGGTACCTGTCACCAGGGCTTTTTTCTGAGAGGCTTCTTGTTGGGAAGCATTGAAAAGCGGGAGAGAGGTTACATTGGCGATTTGAAGTTGGATGTTAGTTGGTGCGTTGAAAATATGACCAGATAGTTTGATTTCACCTTGGTTCATGGGGCTATCCAAGAATAAAGAGCCCTCGATATTTCCGTTACGAGATTCAACGCCATCGGACGAAGAGATGGCAGATGCGGTGATAGCAATCGATGGTGCATAAATGGCCAACGGATTTAGGGTCACAGAGACTGGTGACGTCGCTACGAATGTCTGAGAACCGTTAGGTGTGGCATAGGCGTAATTGGCATGGCATTCCGAGGACGCAATAGTTTGACCGTTCCATGACAGGCTCGGTGTATGGAAACGGATTTCTGTTGTTTGAGGCGTTTGAATCGTTAATTGAAGGTCGGAAAACACGACTTGTTGTTCTTCTTTTGCGATCTGATTAACGATGGTTGTGATTTTTGTCGACTTACCGTTTTGTAGACCAGTCAGTTCAGCTTGCGTGTTAAGCCATTTGGTTTGGTTTAAGCCTTGGGTCCAATCAACAATACCTTGAACCTTACCCTGGTACCAGTAAAGTCCTGACGTTTCATTAAAAATTCAGTAGCATAGGACGTCGTCTGCTCATTGAAGTGATTTAATGACAGGGCAATGTTGTTCAGTTTTACTAAAGAGGTTTCGCCATCCATGACGTGGAGCTGAGCGTCTTTGAATTCAAGATGCTCAAGAGGGAAGGTAACACTAGATTGCTGAATTTGATTCCAAAACTGAGAGGCTTGGTCTTTTTGCGTGGCAACGCTCAAACCCTGAACGGTAATGCGTTCAATTCGGGGATTGAGGGCGAAGACTGCAAATGGACTCATCGAAATCGAAAAGTTCTTAATAGCCCCTTTGAGTTCAGAATTAACTGACGTAAATGTGGTTTGAGGATAGTGGACAACAAGCTTTGGTAAATGCTGTATTTTGGGTAACGCCGCTGTTTCCAGTAAAATTCCGAATCGATTTGATATTGATTGGGAAAATTGCTGATGAAAACGTTCCGGGGTGATGTAAACATAAAGCGCTAGCACCAATAACAAGACGAGAAAAGCTAGCCCTGTAAGAACGGCAAGAATAGAGCGCAAGTAGCGCATAGCGAGTGTCCTTCAAAAGATCTATTTCGCTTCAAGTGTGCCATAAAAAATGGGCTAGTAAAACTAGCCCATGGTGTGCTTAATGATTTTGCAGACGAATTAAGTAGTCAAAGGCACTTAATGAGGCTTTGGCACCTTCGCCCAAGGCAATGACAATCTGCTTAAAAGGCACGGTTGTGCAGTCACCCGCCGCAAAAATTCCAGGTGCAGAGGTCTTACAACGATCGTCAACGATGATTTCTTGGTAATCATTCATTT
This sequence comes from uncultured Sutterella sp., assembly GCA_905186105.1. Classification (GTDB taxonomy): domain Bacteria; phylum Pseudomonadota; class Gammaproteobacteria; order Burkholderiales; family Burkholderiaceae_F; genus Sutterella. The sequence goes on from LR994475.1 coordinate 102,671, forward strand.
GGACTTGACCCTTAAGACATTCGGTATTAGGGGTTAAGCCAATCTGGACGAAACAACCATCCACAGGAATGTTGTGAGTTTCTTTTGTCAGTCGATCCTTGTAGGTTAAGTTTGTCAATTGCTGACCGTTACCCTTCAATTCGGTCGTAAGACAGTTGAATTTGATCGTGACGTTAGGTAAAGAAACAAGCTTATCCTGCAAAACTTGATCGGCAGTCAGCGTTTCGCCACGCTGTAACAGAGTGACGGTTTTGGCAATACCAGCAAGGTCGATTGCTGCTTCAACGCCAGAATTGCCCCCGCCAATAACGACCACATTTTTACCTTTAAAAAGCGGACCATCACAATGCGGGCAATAGGCAACGCCGTGACCACGATATTCGTTTTCGCCAGGAACATTTAATTGTTTCCAACGAGCGCCTGTGGCGACAATGACAGTCTTTGCTTTGACTTTGGCCTTGTTATTCAAGGTGAGTTGCCAATGCTGATCCACTTTTTCAGTGGTTTCAACGGTGTACGGCGTCAGGATGTCAATGTCGTAAGCCTTGAGATGAGCAGTGAAATTGTTAGCCAAGCTCGTGCCATCCGTCTTAAGAATGGACGTGAAATTTTCAATATCAACGGTCTCATTCACTTGACCGCCTAGACGATCTGCGATAACGCCGACTTTTAGCCCCTTACGAGCGGCGTAGATTGCTGCGGTGCTACCAGCGGGACCGCTACCAACAACAAGCACATCAAAAGGGGGTTTGTTATTCAAATTGTCGACTGCTTTTTGAGCAACATTATCATCAAGCTTGCTGAGAATTTCTGACAACTGGCGTCGACCAGAAAGGAAGGGCTGTNNACCGTTAAGGAAAACAGCAGGAACCCCCATCACATTACGGGCATTCACTTCATCTCGGTAAAGGGCGCCGTCAATGGTGGTGACGCGAACTTTAGGATTGAGAACGGCAATGAGGTTCAATGCTTGAACGACTTCGGGACAGTTATGGCAAGAAAGCGAGATGAAGACTTCAAAATTCAATTCATTTTGAAGTGATTCAATTTGTTGGTGTTCTTCATCCGAAATTTTGGCTGGATANGCACTCGTTTGTAGGAGGGCAAGGATAAAACTCGTAAATTCATGTCCCATGGGGAGGCATGCAAAACGAATACCAGCGTGTCCTTCTTGTACCCCGATAGAAAAACTAGGGCGACGAACGTCGAGGGAGTCCTCGATTTCATAGGAAATTTTGTCAGAAAGCGCAGCAATTTCTTTTAATAGTCGTTCCATGTCTGCCGATTCTGGAGACTCGTTCAGAGCGACTTTAAGAACGATTGGACGGCGCAACTTGGTGAAATAACCTTGTAATTGGGATTTGATGTTGGCGTCAAGCATATTCAGTAAGACCGAGGAATAACAAGAGGAACAGTACCGCAGACCGAAAGTCTGCGGTACTGTTTTACAGCCGATTAACTAAGCTTAGATCTTACCGACAAGATCAAGCGAAGGCGTCAGGGTAGCGGCGCCCGGCTGCCACTTGGCGGGGCAAACCTGACCCGGATTAGCGGCGACGTACTGAGCAGCCTTCACCTTGCGAAGGAGTTCGGAGGCGTCACGACCAATACCACCATCGTGATGTTCCATAATGACAATCTTGCCTTCCGGATTGACGACGAAGGTGCCACGTTCGGCAAGACCTTCGGACTCGATCAACACTTCGAAATTACGAGCAAGGGTGGCGGTCGGGTCGCCGAGCATCGGGAACTGAACCTTACCGACGGCGGCAGAGCTTTCATGCCAAGCCTTATGCGTGAAGTGGGTGTCCGTGGAGACAGCGTAGACTTCTACGCCAAGAGCCTTGAATTCGGCGTAGTTGTCGGCGAGATCCTCGAGTTCGGTCGGGCAAACGAAGGTGAAGTCATAGGATAGAAGAACACAACGGACCAATGTCCTTTGAGATCGGCATCCGTCAATTCAACGAATTCGCCATTGGCAAAGTACTGAGCCTTGAAGGGGAGGATTTCAGTATTGAGAAGAGACATTTTGTAGCTCCGTGTGAGAAGTATTCTCATTTGCGATGTTTAAATGTTAACCGAAATATATCGCGATGTCAAGGTGATAAGTAAAAATCTATTAAAGGACGTAAAAAAATCCCGCGAGAAGCGGGATTGTTTGGGTGCTAGTTTTTGAAGCGACGCTTAAATTCTTGCTTGAGATTGGGTGCAAGGCGTTCGAGAGCGTCCATGGTTGTAAAAATAGATGCTCTACTGCGTTGCGATAGATCACGGAAGCGAGATAGTAGTTCGTTTTCTTCTTCAATCGGCGTATGTCTTTCAGTGGTAATGATGAACAAAATATCAAAACCACAAGCTGATAGACGAGGTAAGGCGTAAATGCCAGGATCACTTTCACCACTTTCGTAGCTTTCATAGACTAGCAAAGGGACTCCTAATAGTTGAGCAATTTGTTGAGGCGTATATCCAAGCCTTTCTCGCTCAAAACGGAGACGTTCTCCAGTCTCTTGACGCTTTTTGGTTGATGTCGTTGCCATAACGCTTTAAGAGGAAGAAGAAAATAAGTACCAGTGTCTCACGTGGGGAGATGGATGAGATCTCCCCAAGTAGGCATATTAGACGTTAAAGAGGAAGTTCATCACGTCGCCATCATTGACGATGTAGTCTTTACCTTCAGCGCGCATTTTGCCAGCTTCTTGAGCGCCTTTTTCGCCCTTATATTTGATGAAGTCATCATAAGCAATGGTCTGAGCGCGAATGAAGCCACGTTCAAAGTCAGTGTGGATAACGCCAGCGGCCTGGGGAGCGGTGTCGCCCTTGTGAATAGTCCAAGCACGCACTTCCTTAACCCCTGCCGTAAAGTAGGTCTGAAGACCAAGCAAGTTGTAGCCAGCACGAATCACACGGTCAAGACCAGGTTCCGTCATGCCCATGTCTTCAAGGAACATTTCTTTGTCTTCGTCGTCCAAATCGGCGATGTCTGCTTCCGTTTTAGCACAAACAGCCACAACGGGTGCATTTTCAGATACCGCAAATTCCTTCACAGCATCTAATAAAGGATTATTTTCAAAGCCATGATCTTCCACATTGGCGACGTACATCGTGGGCTTAATCGTCAATAAGAAGAGCGGACGAACCGTGGCAACTTCTTCTTCGGTTAAGGCAACAGAACGAGCGGAGCTACCTTCATTCAGAGCCGGAAGAAGTTTTTCTAAAACGAGAACAAGCTTGAGGGCTTCCTTATCGCCACCAGAGCGAGCCTGCTTACTGTAACGATTGAGCGCTTTTTCTACCGTCTGCAAATCGGCAAGTGCGAGTTCAGTATTAATGACGTTGATGTCATCGATTGGATCGACCTTACCAGAGACGTGCACGATGTTTTCATCGTTGAAGCAACGAACGATGTGGGCAATGGCATCGCATTCGCGGATGTTGGTCAAGAACTGGTTACCCAACCCTTCACCTTTACTTGCACCAGCCACAAGGTATGCAATGTCAACGAACTCAACAGCTGCAGGCACAGTGCGTTCGGGGTGGACAATTTCTGCAAGTGCTTTCAATCGAGGATCGGGCACTTCAACCACGCCAACGTTCGGTTCGATGGTGCAGAACGGATAGTTTTCGGCAGCGATGCCGGCTTTGGTAAGCGCATTGAAGATAGTTGATTTACCGACGTTGGGCAGACCAACGATGCCACACTTCAAACCCATAATTTATCTCTACTGAAATCAAAAAGTGAAGGACAAGAATGTCTAGAAAATTCGATTATTTTAACAATCTGAACTTTTGTCTGTCTTGAGGTAGGTCGACAGAAGTTCGATTTGTGTTTCATTCAAAACAAGAATGCCGTGCTTACGTAGCAATTCAGTGGTCACGCCGTTTCCTGGAATGAGTTGACCAGAGAATGTGCCGTCGTAAATAAGTACTGATCCACAAGAAGGACTTTTGCTCTTTAATAAAGCCACTTTGATGTTGTTGTCTAAGCAACGCTCAAGAGCAATGGAGGCTCCTTTGAGAAAGGCGGCTGTGTTGTCATTGCCGTTTTTTGCGATAACACGTCCTTGATTTGCCAAAACCTCAAGTGCTGTACCTTCGGAGATTTCGGACGGAGATCTGGGCGTCGGCATACCGCCTTCGCATTCGGGACAAGTACTGACGTAATCGGTTTCTTTGATACCTACTCGGAGTAATTCGTTTTGAATGCCAGCTTTGCACTGCCCATCATAACGACAAGGTTCACCGAGTAAACAACGGCTAATGAGGATTTTCACTTTNGCATTCTCCGGCTTGCGAGCCTTGGGAGGGTTGCTAAATTTGGATAGTTTGCGTGTTACGCTTGCAAAATCGCCATTAGCAATGCCATCAATTTCTTTGATCGCTGCATCGATACAAGTTTCAATGGCGGATTCATGTTCAGAAGAAGGTGCGGAAAGAACAAAGTCNAGTACTTGCTGCGCAAAACCTAATGTGCGTGGATGCCCGGTTCCTAAACGAAGGCGCCAAAAGTTGGGAGTAGACAACTTTGCTGAAATATCCTTGAGACCGTTATGACCAGCATTACCGCCCCCTTGTTTAATTTTCATACATCCAGGGGGGAGATCAAGCTCATCGTGTACGACAAGAATTTCATCGGGTGTGATCTTGTAATAGAGGGCGAGTGCGACAACTGCGTCGCCTGAGCGATTCATGTACGTAGATGGCTTGAGAAGCCAAACGTCATTACCAGCGATACGCGTTTTGCAGACTTCGCCTTGGAATTTACGCTCTTCATGGAAAAAGCTTCCTGCATGACGAGCAACGGCGTCAACAAACCAAAATCCTGCATTGTGTCGGGTTCGCGAATATTCGGATCCCGGATTGCCTAATCCAACAATTAATCGAATGGCTTTTGGAGTGGTCATGGTATTTCAAGTAAGTAAATAGTACCAACGTAAATTTTCGTTGACCTAAAAAGGATCGACATCATGTAGGGTAGAGCTTACAACATCTCTACCTTTGGTTGAGTCATTTGTTTAGCGGCGGGGACCACGCTTTTCGTAAGCGCCTTCTCGACGGAAGTCACGCTTAGTTTTAGCACCGCGGTATTCGCGAGTTTCATCACGACTCTGCCAGTTGCCCTTGAAGTCGCCATCACGACGCGGACGATCCAGTTTGACAGTGGCTTCACGGTACTTGAATCGAACGCCTTGCATCGAATCAATAACCTGATCAACGCGTTCAGATTCAAGTTCGACAATCGTAAAGCGATCTGAAATGTCGATGGCACCGATGCACTTCGAAGGAATGCCAGCTTCATTGGCAATGGCACCAACGATATCAGAAGGACGGATACCTAAATCGCGACCAGCACCAATAAAGATGCGCGTCATGCCTTCTTCAGGCGTATTACGACGTTCCTTACGGGGAGAACGTTCGTTACGCGAAGGACGTTCCGAACGATCGCGACGAGGACGTTCGAACGGAGAGTAAGCAGGAATTTCGGTATCGTCATCATTGGTACCTTCATTTTCCTGAGCCAACTTCATGGCAGCGGCAGCAACGTCAAATGGGTCATATTCTTCGCAGAGCGATTCGACGATGACACGGAAACGATCAAGGTCACCACCTTCAAGAATTTCGGTCAAAGAGCCACGCATCATTTCTAAGCGACGAGCACGAACGTCCGTCGCAGAAGGTACTGAACGTACTTCAATACGGGCCTTGGTGATGGATTCAATCGCACGCAGATGACGGTGTTCACGCGGTTCCAAAATGGTGATTGCCGTGCCTGTGCGGTAGGCTCTACCAGTACGACCAATACGGTGAACGTACGTTTCGTACGAAGCAGGAATACCAAAGTTAATGACGTGCGTAAGGTTTTCTAAGTCAATGCCTCGAGCGGCAACGTCGGTTGCTACGATGGCATCAATCTGACCAGAGCGGGCACGCTTCATCACGCGGTCACGCGTTGGCTGATCAAAGCCGCCATGTAGGGCTTCAACGCTGAAGCCACGAGCACGTAAAGACTCGGTCAAATCGTCCACTTCCATACGCGTACGCGTGAAGATGATGGCAAGCTCGGGCGCTTCCAAGTCGAGGATACGTNNACCTAAAGCGGTCGTACGATAGTTGTGGTAGACGACATAAGCGATTTGCGGAACACGCGGTGTTTCGCCTTCAGCCGTTTTTTCCTTAGCGATCGTGATTCGAACGGGGTCTTGCAAACGAGCTTCGGCGATACGAGCGATCTTCGGAGGGAGCGTTGCAGAAAAGAGAGCCGTTTGAACGTGGTAGGGCAGAGCGTCGAAGATAGCATCTAATTCATCAGCAAAGCCTAAATCAAGCATTTCGTCAGCTTCATCGAGCACGATAGCCTGAATGTTGCTGAGATCTAACGTACCACGACCAATATGATCCAATGCGCGTCCAGGGGTCGCAACGACTACATGGGTGCCTCGCTTTAAAGCACGGATCTGACGGCTGTATTCCTGACCACCATAAATCGGTGTAACAACCACACCAGCTTTACGTNNACCGTAGTTGTGAAAAGATTCACTAACCTGCAAGCAGAGTTCGCGAGTCGGCGTGAGAACCAAAATTAAAGGATAGCCAGCTTGATGACCGAGGACATGGCGTTCAAGTAACGGCAAAGAGAAAGCAGCGGTTTTGCCAGTACCCGTTGCAGCACTACTAAGGACGTCAGCGCCCGTGAGAAGGGCTGGAATGGCTTCTGTTTGAATCGGGGTAGGTTCTTCAAACCCTAATTCGGTCAAAGTACCGTTNGTAATGGACTCAGAAAGTACTAAATCAGTAAACGTTGTCATGAGTATGTTCTTCAATAAGAAAATGCGTGATCTTGTCAGTGACAAAACAGGTCTAGACAAGAAGAGGTAGCCAATTACCCCGCACATAACGAACAACGTGAACTATAGGAAGGGGCAAGCGGCAATGAGTGCAGAGTGTTAGCTCAACAGTTCTGCGAAGTGTGTAGTGTGTCTCTACACATGAAAAAAGATCCGCAGGAAAACATCCCTGCGGATCTCAGAGAGTCTAGCTGATTAAATCAGAAGATTATTCAGCAGCTTCTTCGCCTTCGGCAGAAGCGATTTCTTCTTCAACCGGCAAAGCAACCGTGGCGAGAACGACGTCTTCACCAGCCTTGCTATGGACTTCAACGCCTTCCGGGAGCTGGAGCATAGAGGCATGGAAGGTCATACCAGCTTCGAGCGTGGAAAGGTCAACCGTGATGAATTCCGGAAGTTCCTTCGGGAAGCAGGTCACTTCAATAGCGGACACAGCGTGGCTGATGATGGCCTTGCTGAGCGTAACAGCCGGAGACTGTTCTTCACCCTGGAAGTGCAACGGAACGCGCATCGTGACCTTTTCGTCAGCGGCGATACGCTGGAAGTCGATGTGCATAACCTGCGGCTTGTACGGGTGCATCTGGAAAGCGCGGAGAACAACGAGTTCTTCCTTGCCATCAAGTTCCATCGTCAAGATCGAAGCGTGGAACTTTTCCTTACGCAAAGCGTAGAAAATCGGATTGTGTTCGAGCTCGATCGGCGTAGCGGGAAGCTTGCCGCCGTAAACAATACCCGGCAGCTTGTCCGCGCGGCGAAGGCGGCGGCTCGCACCCGTACCCTGCACGTTACGCGTGGTGGCGATGATATTCATTGGATTACTCCTGAAAGAGAAAAATGTTCCCGAAATCGCGACCAATCACGGGAACGAGAGAGAAAAATTATTCAGTAAACAAATTGCTTACCGAGTCTTCTCGAGCAATTCGAGAAAGCGTTTCGCCGATGATGACCGCACAGGAAACCTGGCGGATCTTCGGGCATGCTTCGGCAGCTGCCGAAAGCGGAATCGTGTCGGTCACCACCAACTCGTCAAGGGCAGAGTTGGTGATACGTTCGACAGCGGCACCAGAAAGAACCGGGTGGGTAATGTAAGCGATAACGCGCTTAGCACCACGTTCCTTAAGAGCGCCAGCGGCATTGCACAACGTGCCAGCCGTGTCAACGATGTCGTCCGTGATAACGCACGTACGATCCTTAACTTCGCCAATGATGTTCATGATTTCGGCAACGTTGGCACGAGGACGACGCTTGTCAATAATAGCGAGGTCAACTTCGAGAGCCTTGGCCATTGCACGGGCACGAACAACACCACCAACGTCAGGCGAAACAACCATCAAGTTTTCGTACTTGTGTTCGACGAGGTCATTCAACAAGACGGGCGTGGCATAAATATTGTCAACCGGGATATCAAAGAAACCCTGGATCTGGTCAGCATGAAGATCCATCGTCAAGACACGGTCAACACCAACAGCCTGAAGCATGTTAGCCACAACCTTGGCGGAGATGGCGACACGCGTAGAGCGCGGGCGACGATCCTGGCGGGCATATCCATAGTAAGGAATAGCAGCGGTGATGCGGCGAGCGGAAGCACGCTTGAGGGCATCGACCATGATCATGAGTTCCATCAGGTTGTCGTTGGTCGGAGCGCACGTGCTCTGAAGGATAAAGACATCCTTGCCGCGCACATTGTCGAGCAACTGAACCATGACTTCACCATCGCTAAAGCGATTAACAGTGGCTGAGCCAAGAGGAATGTTGAGATATTTCGTAACTACNCGGGCAAGCTTCGGGTTGGCATTACCCGTAAAGACCATCATACTTTCCGGCACCATGGGATCCATGACTTAAGCTCTTTTCGTTGGCGGGGGCTTACGCTCTCGCGGTTAACAACAATCAAGGGGAGCCGTCAGAGTAACACAAGACGTGCTTTCAAAAAGAAACGGGAGCGCATTTATTGCCTCCCATCTTATTTTTGTTATGTTGGCAGGGGTAGAAGGATTCGAACCTTCGAATGCCGGAATCAAAATCCGGTGCCTTAAGTACCAGCTTGGCTATACCCCTACCGATTCTCTTATTTAAGCCACTGATAAAGCGGATGCTTAGACAATGACTTAACTGTAAACCCTATCCACTGCTCTGGTAGATCAGGCAGTTGATACTTAGTTGATTCAGGAATTAAACCGAATACGGCACTACCTGAACCTGTCATTCTGGCACTGTTACATGTAGCGAGCATCTCAAGGCTAGTTTTTAACCGAGGCTCAAGCCTAGTAGCAACAGCTTGAAGATCGTTATGACCGATTAACTCAGTATCANNTGCCTTTCTTACTGCGCCGGAAAAGACAAGTATTTTGATTGATTTAGTATTTCTTGTCAAGTGAGGATCGTTAAAAATATGGNNTACCGTCGAAATACCAATGCCGTACTAAATGATCGAATATCTTGCTGATGGGATTTCGATCGGCGTGATTTGTTCACCGATTCCCTCAACAAAACCAGTCTGTCCAAAGATAAAAAAAGGAACATCCGCGCCTAATTGTTCTCCTAATTGCATGAGTTGAGTTCGTGAAAGGTTCAACTTAAACAATCGGTTTAGACCAATGAGTGTGGTTGCCGCATCGGAACTTCCACCGCCCATACCAGCGCCTGCGGGAATCCGTTTGGTGACATGGATTCGAACCCCTTGGTGGATGCCATAGAGGTCTTTGATGAGGCGAGCTGCGCGCATGCAAAGGTCAGCCTCTATGCTACCAATCACATCTCCTGTTCGCTCAACAATATCCTGATCTAACGAATAGAGGTCAATCGTATCGTGCAAATCAATGAGTTCGAAAATCGACTCTAAGAGATGCTTCCCATCTTCTCGTCGCCCAGTGACATGCAGGAATAAATTCAGTTTGGCTGGGGCAGGTAAACCTAATAGCGCAGATGTAGTCATGGGTGAATCACTCGTTATCGATGGATAGCGTTAACTTGACGCTCGGGACAGAGCATTGGGCACGAATCGTTGATGGCATACCTTGAACTGTACGTTTCAAAATATGAACTTTCCAACCATAAGCATTGACTTGATTGTCTTTGGTTGAAAGCCAATCTTCAAGTACAGGAATCGGTAGAGCGAATCCAAGAACCTGTTGCATAAGTTCCTCGCCCGAAGGGGCAAAAAGGGGAGGGGTATTGAGATCCCTCGTTAATGTTGCTTCGGAGGGGGTGATTTCTATGCGTGCCAAGATCCCATTGAGTGGTGTCATCAAGTCAAGCGTAATGACTTCAGGGGTACGACGAAGAGAAAAACGACCATTGATAGCGATCATCTTTCCTTCCTCGTTAGGCGTCATCAAAGAAAAACGTCCCGATCTTTCAAACAAATAGACGGGCTTCTGAAGTGCACATCCAACGAGGGGTAAAGTGCTACTTAATAAAGTACCAATGAGAGAAGATGTCGACGCTTCATGGGGTGTCTAACTTTAAGCGTTGGGCTAATTTTGAGACTCGAGGGTCATTACCGACGCGCTGTGAGAGCTCTTGAAAGAGTTTCACGGCTTCAGGTTGTCTTCCTGATGCGGCAAGAATTTCTATAAGGTGGCAAGCCACTTCAACATCAAACTGTTTCTTCAACGATGTGAGCGTAAATTCCGCAGCTTGGTCATAGCGCTTTTCTTTAAAGCAAAGCCATCCCATGCTATCTAAGACATATGGATCTTGAGGTGCCAGTCGGTAAGCATGTTCCAGTAAGCGTCGGGCGTCTCTGAGATGTCGGTCCTGTGTAACCCACAAATATGCGAGCGCATTCGTGGCTTGAATGTGATCGGGATCCTTGTCCAAAATACTTTTGAGCAACTTTTCAGTTAATTCAGGCTGTCCTAAATTTTGCGCAATGATCGCACTGTCATACGTCAAATTATCGTCATCAGGGGATGTCTGACGTGCCTCATTCATGAGGTTTAATGCTTCTTCGTTATAGTATNNCGCTTCAATCAGGAGTTGCGCTTCAGTCGTGATCAACAGATTGAGATTGTCCGGAAAATATAGACGTGCCTTTTGCAAAACCGAACGGGCTTCAGAAAGCCGTTTGATTTCTGCTAAAGCGACGGCCTGTTTGACGCGTGCTTGGAAGGCGTGCGGGTCAGCTGTGAGAGAGGCAAGCGCTTCAACTTCATCTTCGTGATGTCCGTTTTCATGATAGACCGTGGTAAATCGAAGCCAAATATCATTGTCGGATAGATCAGCTTCGGGGGTTTGACTTGCAACGAGGTCCAAGTAACGCGAATAAAAGGCTTCGTACTTTTCAAAAGCTTGACAGTTACTCGCAATGTCACCCGCGTTGACGAAGGCGACAGGGTCATCGGAAGTCTCTTGTACAACGGCATCTAATTCATCGAGTGCCTCTTTTAACTGTCCTATTTTAGATAGAGCTCGACTGTAAACCAAGCGCGTTTTATAGGCATTGGGGTGTTCGTCTAAATAAGTTGTGAGGATATTTAGTGCTTGAGTGCGATCGTTACCCCAACATAAATCGGCGGCAGCAGTGATGACTTGCTCATCATGATTGGCTAACTTCACTGCTTTCAAGCCAGCTCGACAGGCATTGGCAACATTATGGTTCGCCTTATGAAAGAGCCCGATGGCGAGTTGAACCTTGGGGCTCTTCGCTTCTTTTTCCCAGTAAGGTGTGATCGCCGTGACGATTTGTGGCGACGTTAATCTTGCTTGTGCAAGCATCGCAGTGATGCGAGCAATCCAGGCGCTTTTATCTTCTGCAAGTTGGTACATCACCGAGAATTCTTTGACAAAATCGGCTTCGTTCCCGTTTTCTAGAGCATGAGACAAAAGAGACTGATGCGGGGTTTCGTCCTGTGGAGCAATGGTTGCCCATTGTTTAGCGCTCGCCACAATTTTGGCATTGTCTCTAGTCTGAAGCGAGGTGTGCCAAATCAGCTCAGCAAGCTCTGCCGAGGGGGCTTGTTTGAACGTTTGGTTTAATAAATCGAGTGCGTAATCAGGTTGCCCACGATGGGTGGCAATTTCTGAAGTAATAATGGCGTACAGTGAGTCGGATCGTTCTTGAGAAGGAGGCTTTGAAAATAAACGATCAGGAAATGCACTGGCTTCAGTACAGAGAGCGAAACCAAGCATCAGTGCGACAGAAGTATTAACCAATTTGCCAAACATAAATCAGGCGAGAGAGTAGGGAAGCTAGTAAGGTAGATGTTTGTGTACTTTACAGCGAATCATAGAAGATTGCTTATGAGCAAAGTAGAGAAAATTGTCACATCCACGTTAATTACCTGGCATAAAGCCTATGGTAGTCATGACTTGCCATGGCAAGTGAATGAATGGTATCCCCGCTTAGTGTCGGAGGTCATGTTGCAACAAACGCAGGTTGTGACGGTTCTACCTAAATACCAAGTTTTTATGTCAGCATTTCCAACCCCGACAGCGTTGGCGCAGGCGTCTGATGATGAGGTGATGGCACTTTGGGCAGGGCTTGGTTATTACTCTCGTGCAAGGAATTTACTAAAAACGGTCAGAATCATCGAAGAGGTGTTTAACGGCGTTTGCCCACGGACTGCTACTGAGCTCGAAAAAATGCCCGGTTTGGGACCATCGACTGCGGGAGCAATTGCTGCTTTTGCTTTCCAAGAACGTGCTGTGATGGCAGATGGCAATGCGCAAAGAGTTTTGTCGAGACTTTTTCTAATTAAGGGGCACGCAGGGCAATCGAGCTATGTGAAAAAAATCCGAGAAAAAGCGTTGGAATTGTTACCGACTTCTAGTGAGATGCCTGAATACACCCAAGCGTTGATGGATTTTGGAGCCTTGTTATGTACTAAAAAGCCAAAATGTGAGTTGTGCCCTTTGTCTCGCGTTTGCCAAGCTTTGCAAAATGGATGCGTTTCTGAATATCCGGAGAAAAAGCCTAAAAAAGAACGCCCCGTGAGGTACGCAAGCATGGTGTTTGTTTTTACGGGTGAGCAAGTATGGTTACGCAAAAAGATAGAGAAAGGGGTGTGGCATGGCTTGTGGGTGCCGCCCTATGAAGAGCGTAACAACGAGAGCGAAGCAATTGAAGTTGCTCCGTTTTTGGAGCTACTTCCCGAGCAAATTAAGCGACTGTTTAAACTCAATCCTCTTATCCATGATTTCACGCACTACCGACTCATTATTCAGGCGGTAGTGGTTGATGTGAATGTTAAAGAGGCGTTGGCAGGCTATAGTCCCATCTATGTTGACAAATTGAACGAAGTGGGGTTGCCGACACCCGTTGCAACCCTTTTAGAGCAAGGAATTGCGGCTAGAAAAATAAGTACCCGTTGTTGACTAGTTTTCGTTTTGAATGACCACTTCGCCTGCCAAGTGCTTATGTTGCTCAATGATCCGGTGTCGCACAACGACACCGGCATGCCCAGCAAATAGGCGTCCTAGTTCTTCAGCGACAAAGACAGAACGATGTTGTCCACCCGTACATCCGATCGCAACGGTTAAATAGTGCCTATTTTGGGCAATATAAGCAGGCAGCCACTTCTTGATAAAGGAAGCGATATCAGAAACCATATTGTTGACTTCGGGATATTGTCTCAAGTAGTCCGCAACAGGTTTATCTTGTCCAGTCAGGGAGCGTAATTCTTGGCAGTAGTAAGGGTTGGGTAAACAACGAACGTCAAATACCAAATCGCTAGCCACGGGGAGACCATGCTTAAAGCCGAAGGATTCGAACGTCAAAGTCATTGCAGCTTGAGGTTGCCCCACAAAGCGTTTGACCCATTCACGAAGCTGAGAGGGCAGGATGCCTGTTGTATCCATCAGTGATGCGCCTGTGGATATAGGAGCAAGGAGTTCTCTTTCTCGGTTAATTGCTTCCTGTAACGTAACAATCTGATCTTGGTTTGCTGCACTCGTGGATAGAGGATGTCGACGACGCGTTTCAGAAAAACGTTTCACCAATTCCTGTTGGGAGGCTGTGAGGAAAAGAATCCGAACGTCGTAACCTGCTTTCTCTAACTGTCGCACGTTGTTGAGGGAGTCATCAAAAGTGGATTGACTTCTCGCATCAATCGAAACAGCAGCGGTNACCTTAATGCCGCGATTTTTAAGATCTTCGGCAACAGGACAAAGAAAAGGCGCTGGAAGGTTATCGATGCAGTAATAACCGCAATCTTCTAATTGACGAATAGCGATGGATTTACCACCACCAGACATACCAGTCACAATAATTAACTGCATCATCAACCTCACTAAGCGTTTTTATTCCATTGCGTCGTCAGAAGAGAAGTCAGGTTCGTAATGTAAGTCTGACGGTGGCGTCCAGTTATGGATGAGCTCACAGACTTCAACCTCCGAGGTTGCTTGAAGCAAAGCATTGCGCAAAGGCTTACAAGAAAACAACGAAGCCGTTTCTCTCAAAATCTTTAAATAACTTTCGTTATCGTCATCAGGAATCAGCAGACACAGAAACAGTTGGACTGGGCGTCCGTCAGGCGCGTCAAGACTAAGAGGAGTAGTAGCGCGTAAAAAAACAGCGGCAGGTTCAGTAATGCCTGATACACGACCGTGAGGGATGGCGCAACCGCTGCCAACGCAGGTAGATCCAAGCTTTTCTCGTGCAAACAAGGCATCAAAAGCGTCTGTGTGGGAAATTCCAACGGATGATTCAAATACTAAGCCAGCTTCTTCATATAAACGCTTGCGACTGACAACGTTAAGATTGAGGCGTATGGTTTCTAAAGTCAATAAAGGAGCAATTAAATTCATGACGTGATTGACGGCTATAAAAACCGTCGAAACGAACAATAGCAATCAGTGTACAGAAAACCTAACGCGCGTGTGGCTAAAAATGCTTTCGAGCTCTAGCCGAAGGAATGCCCGCATTCGTGCGATATTTAGCAACCGTGCGACGGGCAATCGTAATGCCTTTAGCTTGAAGCTGTAGACAAAGGTCGTCGTCAGATAAAGGTTGACGAGGATTTTCTGTTTCAATGAGTTGAACGATCAGGGCTTGGATTTGAGTTGCACTTTGTTCTGGTTGTGTGGTAGTGGCGTACGAAACCGTACTAAAGAGTGTTCTCATCTCAATAGTGCCATGACGGCACGCGATGAATTTGCCTGAAACCGCACGAGAGACTGTTGGAACGGAAAGTTCAAGTTCTTGAGCAATTTGACTAATCGTAAGTGGGCGAATAGCAGTCAGACCCTCATCAAAGAAAGCTTTTTGATGCACAAGGAGCTTATTGGTAAACGGAGCAGTGTTTGATGTCTAGCTTCAATGCCTTGAATAAAACTCTTGGCTTCACTTTTTAAACTCTGCCAAGAGGATGGAAATTGTTGCTTTAATTTCTGAATGTCGGTCGTGGAACGAAGACGAAGGTGGGGATTTAAGGCTGGGTTGAAGACAGTTCGATGCACACCATTGCGTGTTTCGACAACAACGTCAGGCACGATGTAGAGCGTTTTACTCTCTCTCGAGATAGGGTATGGATTTAGGCGTTTTAGCTGATTTAAAGCTAAGTTCAACACATCTTCATCACATTTGAGAAGTTTTTTGATACTCTGTCAAATTGTTTGCTGCGACATAGCTCAGACCTTGGGTCGCGATTCGATCCAAAATGTTGGCTTCTGTCTCAGAGATGACACCTTCGGTTTTACAGCGCTGAATTTGTTGTTGCAATGACTGAATGGTACCAGTGGTTCCTATGCCAGGCGGATCCATGGTTTGCAAAATGGCTAATGCCTTTTCCCATTCCAGTAGAGAGACATCTAACAAGTCGTGTTCTTGAAGAATAGGTGCGTATAGCGAACTTAATTCTTCAATGGGTGTATTGATAAAGCCTCGATCGTCTAATTCCTCAATTAGACAATCGGCTAACACGCGAAGGCGTGGTGAGATGGCAAGACACGCTAAATCAGAGTGCAATTCATCTCTGAAAGACGTATCTGCTGCAATATGTTCGAAAGGAGAATCGTCAGAGGGTGCACTTTGCCAAGTTTCATAGGGCACGTCGATAGGTGCTTCAACGGGCGTGTCGACGGTTTCGTCTTGGTCTTCGGTTTGAGATGAAGAAGGCTCACGCCCCTCCGTGGAAGCAGAATCTTCTTTATCCAGGAAGGGGTTTTCTTCAAGCATCCAATCAATCTCTCCCAATAGCTCTATCGTTGGCATTTGAAGGATGCGTAACGATTGTTGCTGATCCAACGATAGAGTTTGTTGTTGGGAAAGCGTTGTGAGTAGGCTATTCTCCATAGGTACTTACATGCGGAAGTTTTCACCCAAATAGATCTTGCGAACTGCTTGGTCGCTCACTAATTCATTGGGTGTGCCTGAGGCTAAGACTTCCCCTTCGTTAATGATGTAAGCGTGGTCGCAAATAGAAAGCGTTTCTCGGACGTTATGGTCAGTAATCAACACGCCGATATTACGTTCTTTCAAAAAGCGAACGATGCGTTGAATTTCAATCACAGCGATGGGGTCAACGCCTGCAAACGGTTCATCAAGCAAGATGAAGCGCGGGTTAGCTGCGAGGGCACGTGCGATCTCGGTACGACGGCGTTCGCCACCTGAGAGCGAAATGGCTTGGTTCGTACGGAGATGCTGAATTTGCAATTCATCTAAAAGGGTATTCAGACGCTGTTCGATTTCTTGCTTAGAAAGCGGTTTGCCGTTTTCGTCTTCTTGAAGTTCAAGAATGGAACGGATATTGTCTTCAACCGACAGTTTTCTGAAGACACTTGCTTCTTGAGGAAGATACGATAGCCCCATACGCGCACGCTTATAAATGGGCATGTGTGTAATGGTTTGACCATCCAATTCAATCGCGCCATCGTCCGCAACAACCAAGCCGACAACCATATAGAACGTTGTTGTTTTGCCTGCACCGTTTTTGCCTAAAAGTACCAACGACTTCACCTGATTTAACGGATAAGTTAACGCCTTTTACAACGCTACGAGGACCGTAATGCTTTTTGAGGTTTCTGGCTTCTAGCGTATGAATCTGCTTCTCGTTAGTCGTCACGAGTTGCTCCTTTTGTACGGCAAATTATTGATTCAATTTGGTTGAATTGGACAAAGTCGTGCCTTGACGAGGCTGAGCATTGTTACGTGGGGCAATGATGGTGGTCACACGCTTGCCTTCGCCACTATTGACTTCGGAACGTGCGTTACGCATGTCGTACACAATGCGTTCACCACTCGTCATGTCCTTTTGTTTGCCATTTTCAGTGCGAGACAGTTGAGCTTGACCAATTAAGGTAATTTTGTCCGTTTCCTCATCGTACACAATACGTTGAGCTTTGCCGTGGACCCATTCTTCTACACCAGGTGTTTTGGGGTCGCGTTGTTGCTTAAAGCGAGCAGGCGTACCACTCAAAGTGGCGTGACGATAGCCACGCGGCGTGATGGTAATTCCAAACGAGAGCCTGTGAGATTGATGGAACCCTGGTCGACTGTCACGTTACCGCTATAGATGGCGGTTTGTTTGACTTCATCACCATTGAATTTGTCAGCGTGGACTTCGATAGGCTGATCGGAGTCCGTACTAAGCGCCCAAGACGGGGTCGCGGCGATAGCCAAAAGGCTGAAAATGAGAAACTTATTCATTTGGTAAAGACTTTGTCAGAGCGATCGGATTTTTGTACTTGAGACTGGAACACTGAAACCACTTGATCCTGAAGTTCGACGGTATGAGCAACGTTGTCGTATTTCATGCCGCCTTGTGCTTGCGTAGTGTCGATGCCTCGACGCATAAAAACAGGATCCTGCGTTTCAAAACGATAAGTGTCCAAAAAACCTTTTAGATACGTCGTTTGGAAAAATAGATCAGGTTCAGTGTTCAACGCTGCGCGCGTAATGGTGACATTTCCTGAGAGTTCAATAGTTTCTAAGCTATCACTACTCCACGCTTTGTCACCCGACAACGTTAATTGAGGCTTTTCGGGATCTAAAGAATAGTAGCGCGGATCGGTCGCGTTGACACGTTCATCAGAATAGTGATCCAACGTACTTGCGGCGAGCCTTTGCGAGGCAATGCCTCGCTCGTCGAAGTCAGTCAGCGTCACGTTACGAGCCGTGAAGTCGGGGCTCATCTCGCTAGGAACATACTTCAGTCCAGCAAAGCGAATTTGGATAGAGTAGTAATAGCTCGCACCGACCAAGAGTAGGAGTAAGGCGACCCCAATGATGGCGGTGATGCGCTCTCGAATAACAAGTCTGCGATGTACCATTATTGACCAAGGACGTAGGTTTCATGAATGAGTTTATCCCATACACCCTGGGATTTGAGTATGAGCTCAGATAATTCTCTGACGGCGCCATGTCCCCCGTTGAAGGATGATTGCCAATGAGTATAGTTCAATAACATGGGATTGCCATCAGCGGGCGTGGTCGCAAGTCCAACACGCATGATGAGCGGAAGATCAGGGACATCATCCCCCATGTACGCAACTTTTTCATCCGTTAAACCTGTCTCTTGAAGTAGTGCTTCAAAGGCTTTAGTTTTGAAGCGCTGACCTTGAGCCACGCGCGTGATAGCAAGTTCTTTGGCGCGTTCAGCGACGATATCGGATGTGCGTCCAGTGATAATGGCGATCTCAATGCCAGCTTTTTGTAGCATTTTTATGCCAAGACCATCACGAACGTTAAAGCGTTTATAGAGTTCCCCGTTGCTGGAAATATTAATAGCACCATCAGTCAGAACGCCATCAACGTCCAAAACGACTAAGCGAATCTTTTCTGCGCGAGATTGAACAGTGGGCATAGCGGTTGCCTTCAAAGGAGAGATCATCACAAAACTTTAGCCGTCATCAGGTCGTGCAGATGCAAGGCACCAATTAGCTTATTATCAGAGTCCACCACTAACAACTGATTGCAATGGTACGTGTCCAACATCTTGACGGCTGACGCAGCAAGCTCTTCGGGCGCGATGGTTTTGGGTGTGCGAGTCATGACATCTTCCATGACGCATTGACGAATGTCGCCGACACGTTCAATCAGACGACGTAAATCGCCTTCAGTGAAGATGCCCGTCACTCGACCTAAGTTGTCGACGACGGCGGTCATGCCAATGTGCTTTTTGGTGATTTCTCGAACAGCATCGAGTACAGTCACGTCTTGACGTACGGATGGGATGTCTTCCCCTGTACGCATAATGTCCTGAACGTGAATCAAGAGTCGGCGACCCAAAGCACCACCCGGGTGGCTACGGGCGAAGTCTTCTTTGGTAAAGCCTTTAGCCGATAAGCAAGCAACAGCTAAAGCGTCACCTAATGCGAGTGTTGCCGTTGTTGACGAGGTGGGGGCTAAGTTAAGCGGACAAGCTTCGCGACTGACATGGCAATTGAGATGCACATCAGAATAACGAGCCAAGCTCGAATTGGGATTGCCCGTCATGGCGATTAAAGTGGCACCTTCACGCTTTAACGTGGGAACGATCGTGAGCAATTCGTTGGTTTCGCCAGAGTAAGAAATGGCTAACACAACGTCATTGGCGGTGATCATTCCAAGGTCACCATGGGCGGCTTCTGCGGCATGAACAAAGTACGCAGGCGTACCCGTCGATGCAAAGGTGGCAGCGAGTTTGCGACCAATATGACCAGATTTGCCAACCCCTGATACGATCAGGCGACCTTGACAATGCAGAATATGAGCAACTGCATTGGTAAATTCTTCACCTAAGTGGGTGGCAATGTGTGTCAGAGACTCAGCTTCAAGCTTAAGAACCTCTTGCCCAAGTTGTAACGCGGCACTGGCATCAAACATTTTGGTATTGCCCATGTGAAGATCCTATATGAAAAAAGAAGTCAATCTTCTAATGATAGCGAAAAGCCTGGCACGAACTAAACAACTTCGTGTGTAACAATGGAAAAACCCCGTTATGCCACGACATAACGGGGTTGAGACTTCAGATTGTCAACAAATTAGTGCTGAAGAATCTTGGAAAGGAACTGCTGCGCACGTTCGGTATGGGGAGAATTGAAGAATTCCTGAGAAGGCAGGTTTTCGATAATTTCACCAGCATCCATAAAGATCACTCGGTCGGCAACCTTGCGAGCAAAGCCCATTTCGTGGGTCACGACCATCATGGTCATCCCTTCACGTGCCAACTGAACCATAACGTCCAATACTTCATTAATCATTTCAGGGTCAAGTGCGGAGGTTGGTTCGTCAAAGAGCATGCAGATGGGATCCATTGCCAAGGCTCGGGCAATAGCGACACGTTGCTGCTGACCGCCAGAGAGCTGACCAGGGAACTTGTCAGCGTGTTTCAAGAGACCAACACGATCCAAAAGCTTCAGACCGCGTTCCGTAGCTTCTTCGCGACCACGACCTAATACCTTCATCTGAGCGAGAACAAGGTTTTCGCGAATGGAAAGGTGCGGGAACAGTTCGAAGTGCTGGAAAACCATCCCGACACGGCTACGGAGCTTGGGAAGATTGGTCTTCGGATCTCCAACAGAGATACCGTCAACCACAATTTCACCTTTCTGGAACGGTTCCAATGCATTCACAGTCTTAATAAGAGTCGACTTGCCAGAACCAGACGGGCCGCAAACAACGACGACCTCACCTTTTTCGACATCAACGGAGCAGTTTTTCAGCACCTGAAAGTTGCCGTACCACTTGCTGATGTTTTTAATTTCGATCATTGCCATGATAGGGGGGTATCCTGTGTCAAATAAAAGCTTAGTGAGCCTGAGCCGTACTCACTCTCGCNNCTGCAATCGACGAATAAGCAGAGAGAGGGATAACGAGACGGTAAGATAGCAGATAGCAGCAAAAGAGTACATCAAAACGAGCTGTCCGTCACGCTGAGCGATCTTAGAAATCGCCCCCATGAAGTCATTGCCGCTAATGACGTAAACGAGGCTGGTGTCCTGGAAAAGGATAATCGTCTGTGTCAGAAGCACTGGCAACATGTGACGAATGTACCAGGGCAGAACAACATGCTGCATCGTCTGTCTATAGGATAACCCAAGACCGAAGGCAGCCTGAATCTGTCCTTTTTTAACGGACTGAATACCAGCACGCATGATTTCAGCAAAGTAGGCAGCCTCAAATAAAACAAACGTGATGATCGCGGTCATATCTGCGCCGATTTTGACAGGGTGATCAAGTCCTAAAATGAGTCGCAGAATTTCTGGCATTAAAAGGAAATACCAGAACAACACAAGCACCAAAGGAACTGAACGCATCAAGTTGATGTAGAGCTTGGCTGGTGCGGAGAGCCAGGGTTTGTTAGAGATGTGACACAACGCTAATAACGTGCCAAGGAACAAACCACCGACAGCGGTGATGGTCGTCAATTCCAGGGTATAAGCGGTACCCAGCCAAAATGTAGTTCCAACTACTGCTGATGGACGAGAAGTCGATATTCATGTTGTGGCTCCTTCTTATTTGGCAGCAATGAAGCCAGGAATCGTGCAACGCGTTTCAATCCAAGCCATCAGACGGTTAACGATAAGAGTGATCAAGATATAGAGAATCGTGCACCAAATGTAAGCGGCAAAAAACTGGAAAGTCGATTCGCCCATTTCGTTGGCGCGCATAGTGAGTTCAGGCATACTGATGGTCATGGCGACAGCGGTATTTTTGATCAAGTTCATCGCTTCGCTAGTGAGTGGCGGCAACACGAGACGATAGNNTACCATCGGAAGAATGACATAGCGATAGCGTTCGATCGTGTTAAAACCTAAAGCCTTAGCAGCATTGGGCAGACCGCTTGGGATGGACGAAATGCCAGCACGAACCTGCTCAGCAATACGAGAGGACGTGAAGAAGCCTAAGCAAATAAAGGCAGAGAGGAATTGACTATTTTCTGGCGAAGTATTGATGATCCATTCTTTGTAAGGAGGAATCAGTTCCGGAACGACGAAATACCAAATGAAAATCTGAACGATGAGAGGAATATTTCGGAAGAGTTCAATCCAAGCTTCGCAGATCCTTCGAATCCAACGGTTGTCCACGGTACGTAACGTACCTACGATGGTTCCGAGTGTTAGGGCTAATAAAAAAGAGGAAACGGCTAGGCTCACCGTCCAACCTGCTCCGTGAACAAGGTACAGCCACCATGGGTCATCGCTAAGCAATGAAGTTTCCCATAGAGTGTTGAGTGATATGTTTAGAGCCATGGCGATTTCCTCTTTTTATATGGTTGGAGCCTGGGAATTCAATATGGAAAAAAGGGTCCCCGAACATTACTGTTGCTAGCCGGGATGTTCGTAATTTAAAAACGTTAAATGCCGTCACTCTTAGGATTGGCGAACAATTCTTTAGTCACGCTATTCATCGGGAAGTTGAGGTTGATGCCCTTGGGCGGAATCGGAGATTCAAACCACTTCTTGTAAAGCGCAGGGAGTCGTCCGTCAGCGATCATGCCAGTGACCGTGCGGTCGACCAAAGCCTTAAACTGCGGGTCGTCCTTGGCGAACATCGCGGCGTACGGTTCGGTGGACAGGGATTCGTCAATAATCTTGAAGTCCTGAGGATTGGCAAGGTTGGCAATCTGACCTGCTAACAGAACGTCGTCAATGACAAAGGCGGCGGCGCGCTTATTGGCAACGAGCTGCATGGCTTCTGCGAAGTCCTTAGTCATAAGGAGACGAACCTTAATGCCAGCTTCTTTTTCAAACTTTTTGAGAAGAGCAACGGACGTCGTACCCGATGTGACAGCCACATTCTTGCCGTTGAGATCCTTCAGCGAATTAATGCCAGAATCTTTCCAAACGGCTGCAGTCACCTGAATGCCGAAGTAGTTCGTACCAAAGCCTGCTTCACGCTGGCGAACCTTGGAGTTAGTCGTGGAACCGCATTCGATGTCGACGGTACCGTTCTGAATCAACGGAATTCGGTTCGCGCTTGTCACAGCCTGATATTTGACTGTGAGGTTGGGCATATTCAGTTCCTTCTTCACAGCATCGCTAACTACTTTGCAGACTTCAAAGGCATAGCCCGTCGGGGTGCCATCGCTCTGCAGATAAGAGAACGGAACGGAAGATTCACGGTAGCCCAAGGTGATGCTGCCTGTGTCCTGAATTTTTTTCAGGGTCCCAGTCAATTCGGTAGCAGAAACGGGACTAGTGAAGAGCAAGCTAGCGCACAGTAAACCTGTGAGGGCGAAGGGAAGTTTCATGAGCATCTCCAAAAAAACTTCAAGTAGTTGTTTCAACAAAAACAACAGCTCGTTATCTTTTTTATTAGCAAGGAGCGTGCCAAACAGCTAAGCGAAATATCTAAGGCGTGGAAATGCTTGTTGTAGAGTCGATCAATCTATATACGCAACATTCTAGGAGCTTGAGGAAAAAGTGCGTAAAAAAGTGCGCACGTTTAAAGTGCGGAGAAACAAAAGGCGCACCATTTTGGTGCGCCGTGGGGCTAAAAAAGAGAATTATTCTGACCTAAAAGAGGGCTTGCGNGTACTTTCAAGGAAAGCGGCGAGTGCTTCTTTTGCTTCTTCAGATAGATTTTGGCGGTGCCAAATGGTGNNCTCTTCGTCATCCGTCAGTTTGTTTAAAAGCTGATTTCTTGACAGGGTAAGCAGGGTTTTAGTANNCTGAACCGCTTGAGGCGGCAAAACAGCTAATCGTGCAACTTTAGAGGCGACTAATTGGTCAAGGGAATCTTCATCAGCGATTCCTGTAATCAGGCGCATATCTAAGGCTTCATTGGTAGAAATGGGTTCGGAGAGCATCAACTTTTCGGCGGCGCGTACAATCCCTGCGGAGGTTGCCATCAAGAGTGCGGCACCGAAACGAGTCGTTCTACCAAGGGCAACACTCGGAATAGAGAAGAGCGCCTTATCAGACGCGTAGACAAGGTCGCAATAGAGAAGCATGGTAAAGGCTTCACCAACACAATGCCCATTTACCTGAGCGACGATAGGCTTTTTGAAATTTTTAATCACTTCAAAAAAACGTACCATAGCCTGATCTAGGATTTCTGGCGCTGAACGCATTTGTTCAAGATCAGTACCCGCCGAGAAAATCTGTTCACCACCTTGCATAAGAACGACGCGCACTGACTCATCCTGAGACGCTTGTACTAAAGCTTCTGTAAGCGCATCAAACATATCGGCATTAATGGCATTTCGCTTCATTGGATGATCAATGCTGAGGCGAAGGACACCGAATTCAAATTTTGACAGGATGGTCATAAGGTGAGTCCTATGTAAGAAAGAAAAGCACGCCGCGAATTATAGGTTATTCGCTTCGTATGAGTTGTTTAGTACAGGCATCGGTTTCTCTTGTTTCGGCTGACAGCACACTAAACCCAAGGTGTTGCATCAATCCTTGCATGCCTTCATTGCCTTTAAGAACGTGTCCAACTAACTGAGTCAAACCGTGTTCTAACGCTGTTTTTTCGAGATGATTCATTAAAAGGCGTGCTAAGCCTCGTCTATGCCAAGCATCTTCAACCACGATGCCAAATTCAGCCGTGCCCTGGGTAGTGGTGAGCGTCCATCTAGCCATTGCACGAATTTCATGCAAATCCATCACAATCCATGCAGATTCTCGAGCGTAGTCAACGGCACACATTTCACAAATGCGTTCATCGGCAAGATGTGCTGCAGTATGGAAACGCAGGTAAGACGTTTTATCGGAGAGGCGTGAAATAAAAGCTTTGACTTTTTCAAAGTCGCTCGATAGTAATNNGGTANNCTTTAAAGTGAGGTTATCGCCTTTATTAACGAAGGCGCATTGATTATCAATAGGAGGCGGGCAGATGGTTAAGTGGCTGAAATAACGATCTGGGCTCAGGGCTTCCTCATTGAGGTGAACTTTCGCATCAATACAGGCGATGCCATCTTGCGTCCATAAAAGAGGATTCAAGGTCATGTCTCGAATGGCGGGCACCATACTGACCAAAAGAGAAATGCGACACATTGTCTCGGCAAAAGCCGTTTGATCGGTTGGTGCGAGTCCTCGATAGCGACCTAACGCTTTAGCTATTCGAGATTTATTAACGAGACGAAGGGCTGTGTTAAAGGATAACGGTGGCAGTTCAGCAGTGAGATCTTGGTAGATTTCTGCGCCAAATCCGCCCGTACCAAATTCGATAATGGAGTATAATACGTTGTCGTAGGTAACGNNTACCAGTCGTACTTCACGAATGGTTTCGTGTGGCACCATCTTTTGAATAATGACGCCATTCATACTAACCAAAGGTGTTTGTCGACTCATGTTGTCGGTGAGATGTTGCCAGGCGTCGGCAAGCGCTTGCGCGTTAGCAACGTCAAGTACGACACCTCCGACATCAGATTTACGTGAAATCGATCGAGAGATCACTTTGACTGCCACAGACTACCCTAGTTTTTCAGCAGCTTCTTGGGCTTCAGCTAAGGTGCGGCATTCTTGAGAAGGAACGCATTGAATACCGATATACTATAAGAGTTCTTCAACTTCAGCGTACGAGAGCGTGTGACGACCTTGATCTCTAACGCGCTGAATGATGCCTCTAGCTTGTTCCAGTTCTTTNGGAGTAATGTCGGGAGTCCAACTTGAAGGTGCCGATTGACGTTCTTGACGGCGTTGCGCCTCTCTAGCTAGATAGCTAAATGCATGTGTGGCAGAGACGGGCGATTGAATGGCAGAAATCGGGGCATTGGGCACGCTACGCAACTGCTTACGGACACTGCGTGTAATACGATCGCTTACCCAAGCCGTGATCACGGGTTTGTAGGAGCCAGCAGCAGTTTTGGCTAATAACCGTAAAGTCGGATCAATGGTCGTGACGGGGCTAGGAGCCACAACAACAACTGCGCCATCAATCATGGGGTCTTGAAGGACGATTTGTAAGGTTTTTCTATAACGTTCCGCAGGCGCTGTTGCGCCGACGTTCACTGGGTTCACTGCAATTTGTTGGGATGGAAATGCGTTGGCTAGCGCCTTGATAGAGGGGTTTGATAAACCATGCAGATCAATGTCACGTTCTTGTGCGGCGGAAGCAGTAAGTGCAGCAAAACCAGAACCATTAGCAATCACGGCGAGCCTATTACCTTGAGGTAATTTATTGGTAGCAAAGGCTGCGACAGCAGCGGTGAAATCTTCAAACGTAGAGACTAATGTCGCGCCTGCTCGCTCAACGAGAGCAGCGAACGCTTTTTCACTACCCGCATCGGTGCCCATCTTGAAGCACGCAATGCGGTCAGCGATATAGCCTGAGCTTGTGTTAGCTTTGAGAATGACAACGTGTTTATTTTGACAGGCTGCGTTGAGCGCACTGTAAAAAGCTCGAGGATGACGAATGCCTTCAATATGAAGAGCAATGACGCGCGTATTTTTGTCGTGCGCGTAATAGTCGAGCAATTCGGGCATGTCTAAGTCAATCGCGGCTCCTGTTGAAATCACGCCAGAAAACCCGAGTTCTGCTTCTTGTGCGTAGTCTAGTAGGGCTGTCCCAATCATCCCAGATTGAGTGATCAGCGCAATATTTCCAGTGNNCCTAGGTAAGTTAGGNTACCAATAACTGGCATTTACCCCCAATCCTGGGTTCATTAGTCCAAGAGAGTCTGGACCAATGAGTCGCAGTTGATATTGATCTGCAACGAGCTTGAGTTTTTCGAGCCAAATTCTGTCACTGGCGTAAGCATTCTCATCAGGTGTGATGAGTGCACACGCGACACCACGTTCTCCGGCGTCAATCAAGGACTTCAAAATGCGATCGGCACGTAACGAGATAACGGCTAAGTCGATGTTGCCTGGAACTTCACTGATTTTGGCAAAACAAGGACGTTCCCCAATGTATTTATATTTTGGGTTAATTGCCCAGGCATTCTTTAGTAATGGTGAATGTGCAATGGCTCGCCAAACAAATGAGCCCCGACTTTGAGGGCGGTCACTAGCCCCAATCACAGCAATATTTTCAGGACCAAGCGCACGGTTTAACGGGGGACGAGTGGTATTCAAGGTGAACTCCCGATCGTGAGTTACTCAATGGATTTTCTTAGATTGTGCTACGAAAACTACTCGTAAAGCAAAGAGCGGTACAAATTGGAAATTCGGTACACTGTAGACAGATATCTATCGAGGCATATCTTCTCATCGTCCATAGCATCGCTCTAGGGTTTATATATGAAAGTTTATGGTGAACCAACGCGTAGTATTCGATCCATCAATGGTGGAATGGCAGTTGAAATTGTTGATCAGACGCTCTTGCCATATCGATTTGAAAAGCGTGTTTTGAGTGACTGGCGCGACTGTGTGGAAGCAATTCGTACAATGCGCGTTCGTGGAGCACCTTTGATTGGTATTACGGGTGCCTGGGCGGTCGCTTTAGCTGTACGAGAAAATTCTGAAAACGAAGCCTTAAAAAAGGCTGCAGAGGTGATTGCATCGGCTCGACCGACGGCAGTGAATTTGTCTTGGGCAGTGCGTCGTATGTTGAGCGTATTGATGCCGCGAGATCCTTCCTTGCGACTCGAGACAGCGATCAAANATGGTGAAAGTATGACGCAAGAAGACGTTCTTACGTGTCGTGCTATTGGTGAAGCTGGGATGTCGTTGATTTCGGATCTTTACACCAAGCTTCGACGCCCAGTCAATATCTTGACCCATTGCAACGCAGGTTGGTTGGCAACGGTGGATTATGGTACGGCGTTGTCTCCGATTTACATGGCCTTTGAGCAGGGTACGCCGTTACATGTCTGGGTTGATGAAACGCGACCAAGAAACCAAGGGCTATTGACGGCTTGGGAATTAGGTCAGCATGGCGTTCCTCACACATTGATTGCCGACAATGTTGGGGGGCAATTAATGCAACAAGGCGAAGTGGACTTGGTCATTGTTGGTGCCGATCGCATCACGCGCCGTGGGGACGTAGCAAATAAGATTGGGACCTATCTGAAGGCGCTTGCTGCTAAAGATAATGACGTGCCGTTTTATGTTGCGGCTCCTGAGTCAACAATCGATTGGACGCTCACGGACGGTAAACGAGAAATCAATATCGAAGATCGTAGTGCGTCGGAATTATTAGTGGTTCATGGGGTGGATAGTACGGGGCACGTGAGTTCTGTGCAGATTGCTCCTTCTGAAGAGGCCGTCGCTAATCCTGCGTTTGATGTGACGCACAATCGTTTTGTGACTGGCATTATTACGGAGCGTGGTATTGTCAAACCTGTAGACCTGACCACCGTGTTTAGTGATGTGTTGCCAAAGGCATAAATCGTGATGGAAAAAGATAGCAAGGCTTTGCGAGTTGCACTCATTGAATGCGCTCGCGAGATGAACCGACGTGGCATCAATGTCAATAAGTCGGGCAATGTTTCGGTATTGGCACAAGCTGAAGATGGCGAAAAAGGCTTTTTAATTACCCCAACGGGCATTCCATACGATGATTTAGAACCTTCGGATCTCGTTTGGATCAGTCTTATGCACGGTGCGAGTAATGAGGTGAAGAAGGGTCATAGAGCGCCGTCATCAGAGTGGGAAATGCATGCACGCGTGTATTTAGCGCGCTCAGACGTTTCTGCCGTAGTCCATACCCATTCATGCTATGCCACAGCCTTGGCTTGTCAGGATATGGCTATACCGCCTTTTCATTACATGGTGGCAACGGCAGGCGGTAAGTCGATTGATGTAGCGCCTTACGCTACATTTGGTACTTCTGAGTTAGCGTCTGTTGCAGCAAAGGCGTTAGCTGTCAAAAATGCTTGCTTGCTATCTCATCATGGCGTTTTAACGTGCGCGCGTAGTTTGCAGGGTGCACTCACCTTAGCGACTGAAGTCGAAAACTTGGCAAAACAGTATACGGTTGTACTTTCATTGGGAACGCCTAAATTAATTCCCGATGAGGAAATGGATAACGTGCTTGTCAAGTTTGGAACATATGGTAAGCAACCTNCAGGTGCCTCAAGAGGAGTGATGGACGTGTCAAAGGCTCCAGATAAATGGTTACGAGTGGATGGTTCAGTGGTTTCTTGTACAGAAAGCGTGAAGGTGCTCAATGAAAATTGGGAAGAAGCTAACGACTTGCTGCAGGAAATGTATGAGGATGCCGTTCTTCTCGGATGTGGCAAGGAAGCTTTTAAAGGTACCGAGTTGACGAGAATGGTCAAAGAGCTTCAGTGTGACTACGAGGAAAAGTTACAGCCGATTGAATCGCGGTCTGCTTCTTAAGAGAGGACATGACCTATGTGGAAAAAGTTTGCCAAAGGTATAGGGATTGGTCTTGCGTGTCTTTGTCTAACGAGTTGCTCTCATCCGCAATTGATGGACTTTGGAGTTCAGACTGACACGGTTGAAGTTGAATTAGGGGCTCCTCACGCACGTGTGACATTCTCCACAGGAGGAGAGCGCTGGGTTTATTCAATGCAACCTTTTGGTAAGNAGGTGTGGTGGTTAACGTTTGATGATGCGCATCGATTGGTTCAGAGGGAAGAAGTGCTCAACCGTGAGCATATGGCATTGATCAAACCAGGTGTCAGTACGCAGGCTGATGTATGGAATCTTTTTGGGGCCTGTGCTCAAAAGTACACATTCGCGTTGATTGATCAGACAGCGTGGATGTATCGCTTCCGTGATGAAGGTATTTTCGATATGGCTTGCTGGGTTCAATTTGATCAGCAAGGCATTGTTACGGAAGTTGGTTTTACCACTGATCCATGGAAAGACCGGGATAACTTGTTATTCCTAAATTTATAAAAAAGAATAGAAAAATGCATTCTGAAGCACTCAATGAAAGACTTCAAAAAATTCAAACAAGTGCTACGGGGAGATGGTCTGAAATTCTGACAGGCGCAGGGATTTCAGACGACTTTTTGAGGAAAAAAGGACGCCCGTGTCCGTTGTGTGGAGGTACAGATCGCTTTGCGTTCTACAAGGAAAAGCCTGATGGTTACTGGTTTTGTCGTGGCTGTGGCTATGGTGACGGGTTGAAGCTTTTACAGCTTTGGCGAAAAGAACATTTCACGGAGACCTTGGCTTATTTAGAGCACGTATTANGTACCTACCAACGCCTGAAGAAACGCCAGTTAAACATACAGTAAAAAGGTCATAGTAAGTCCCGACAGGATAAGTTGCAACATTTATGGGATGAGGCAATGCCGTTAGACCAATTGGATGCAACAGATCCAGTCATGCAATATTTGCGCTCAAGAGGGTTACCGCAAAAGTCTTTAGAGCTAAGAAGTCATCCGTCTCTAGATTATTGGGAAACGCTTGATGATGGCGAAAAACAATGTCAGCAATTGTATGCGATGATCGCTAGAGTGACCGATGATGAAGGGAATTTAGTTAGTCTTCATCGTACGTACTTATCTGATGACGGGAAAAAAGCCCCCGTTGATGCACCGAAAAAACTCTTTGCAGGGCACGCCGACCATGGGCTTGTTCGATTAATGCCGCCGGGTGAATGCTTGGGATTTGCTGAAGGAATTGAAACGGCTTTGGCTGCTCAGGTGATCTGGAAGATCCCTGTTTGGAGTGCGATTAGTGTTGGAGGATTTCAAAAAATTACTGAGCTTCCTGATTGCGTCAAGAAGGTCATTGTTTTTGGTGATAACGATAAGAGTTTTGTTGGGCAAGCAGGCGCTTGGGCGCTCGCTGCTCGACTAAGAAGAGACTTCCCACAGTTAGGCATTCGAGTGGAGATTCCAGAGGTCACTGGCTTTGATTGGAATGATGTTTGGATGCGTCGTCGTGAAGGCAGTCGTAAACCAAAGAAAAATAACCGCTAAACGGAAGAGGGGACCAAATGGTCCCCTCTTTTGATAGGCTAATTACTGGTTATTGACCAGCGATTTCCAATTCCTTCTTGTGTTCGTTACGCAAACGAATATGGAGTTCGCGCAACTGCTTTTCTTCCACTTCAGAAGGTGCGTGGGTGAGCAAGCACTGAGCACGTTGCGTCTTCGGGAAGGCGATCACGTCACGGATAGAGTCAGCATTGCACATCATCGTCACGATACGGTCGAGACCGAAGGCGATACCACCGTGCGGAGGCGCACCAAACTGAAGGGCATCCAAGAGGAAGCCGAACTTCTGGCGAGCTTCTTCCGGACCGATCTTAAGAGCGGAGAAGACCTTTTCCTGAACTTCTTCTTTGTGGATACGGACAGAACCGCCACCGATTTCCCAACCGTTGAGAACCATGTCATAGGCCTTAGCGTAAGCATGTTCTGGATCGGAAAGGAGGAGGTCTTCGTGACCGTCCATCGGGCACGTGAACGGATGGTGGCAAGCAACCCAACGCTGATCTTCTTCAGAGTATTCGAACATCGGGAAATTGATAATCCAAAGCGGCTGCCAACCCGGCGTGAAGAGACCGTGAGACTTACCAAATTCGGAATGACCGATCTTGAGACGGAGAGCACCGAGGCTGTCCCAAACGATCTTGGCTTTGTCAGCGCCGAAGAAGATAACGTCGCCGTCCTTAGCACCCGTACGTTCGATGATGGTCTGGAGTTCTTCGTCAGAGAGGTTCTTGACGATCGGGCTCTGCAAGCCATCACGACCCTTGGAGAGATCGTTGATCTTGATGTAGGCAAGACCCTTAGCACCGTAGATCTTAACGAATTCGGTGTAGGTGTCAATTTCGGAACGCGGCATGGAAACGGCGCCAGGAACACGCAAGGCAACAACCTTACCGTTGTAGAGAGACTTAACGCCAGAGAAGACCTTGAAGTTGGAGTTGGCAACAACGTCCGTTACTTCAACGAGTTCGAGATGAACACGAAGGTCAGGCTTGTCGGAACCATACTTACCNATAGCTTCATCCCAAAGCATGACCGGGAACGGGTTCTTGAGTTCAACGTCTAAGACTTCCTTGAAAACCGTGCGGATGAGGTCTTCCATGATGCCGCGGATTTCGTCCATGTTGAGGAAGGACGTTTCAATATCGACCTGGGTAAATTCAGGCTGACGGTCAGCGCGAAGGTCTTCGTCACGGAAGCACTTGACGATCTGATAGTAGCGGTCAAAGCCAGCAACCATCAACAACTGCTTAAAGAGCTGCGGGGACTGCGGAAGCGCATAGAAGCAACCATCCTGAACACGAGACGGGACGAGGTAGTCACGGGCGCCTTCAGGCGTGGAGCGCGTCAACATCGGGGTTTCGATGTCGATAAAGCCCAACTTGTCGAGATACTTACGGAAGNNTACCATCGTGGTGCGATAACGCAAACGTAAGTTCTTCTGCATTACCTGGCGGCGAAGGTCGAGAACGCGGTAGGTAAGACGCGTCGTTTCGGACAGGTTTTCGTCGTCAAGGTGGAACGGAGGCGGCAAGGAGGGGTTAAGGATTTCGAGTTCATGGCAAAGAACTTCGATCCCACCAGAAACCATTTTGTCGTTCTTGGTGCCTTCAGGACGAGCGCGGACAACGCCAACAACCTTAAGACAGAATTCATTACGGCACTTGTCAGCCGTGGCAAAAACGTCAGGACGATCCGGGTCGCAAACAACCTGAACGATACCTTCACGGTCACGGAGGTCGATAAAGATCACACCACCGTGGTCACGGCGACGATGAGCCCAGCCGAAAAGAGTCACGGTCTGACCGATGAAGGATTCATCAACCAAGCCAGAGTATACGGTTCGCATATAAGCTCCGAAAAAAAGACCAACAGTCCAGTTGGTACACAGTTACAACGACAATGCTTTGTGTTTTGCAGAGCCGCAATAATATTAGTGCGGTACAAAAGACCGTAGCGAAAAGAGACAATAAAGTAGAAAAATTGACCTTTACGCACAATAAGTAAGTTTACTGCGATCAGGCTTAAAAAGCCTTGCACAAGGAATGGTTTGAATGTTTTTCCAAGAGAAACGCTTATCTCTCGATGGTCAATCCCTTGTGCGAAAGATAAAACCGTCGTTTAAAGCACTAGTTCTTATTGTTGCTATTGGCTCGAGAGGCTGGGAGAGCTTTATAGACGCCGTTAAAGTCAGTCGCAGCCCAACCAGAACCCTTTAATTCAAAACCAGGAGCAGAAAGCTCTTTGACCAATGTATCTTTGCCGCACTTTGGGCACTTCGTCAGAGGTTTGTCACTCATCTTCTGAAGGAAATCTTTTTCAAAGCCACAGTCGGTGCACTTGTAAGCGTAGATAGGCATGGTAACAGTACATGTGAAAAAACGTTGAGAACAATGATTATAAGGAAGGAAAAGTGATAAGGCGTTGAATTCAATAAAAAAAGAGGTCGTTGCGAGACAACGACCTCTAGATCTAGTCAATGAAGAAAATTAATCTTCTTCCTCTTCACGCTGGAACTTCGATGCCAGGTCAGCCTGCTTGTTAGCAGGAACAGGCTGATAGCTGTCAAGTTCCATGGACCAACTACCCGTACCCTGAGTCAGAGCATGGAGACGCGTTGCATAGCCATCAAGTTCAGAAAGCGGGACGGTACCCGTAATTTCCATCAAGCCACCAGGCAAGGTGTCGGTGCCCGAGACCTGTNNGCCACGACGGCTAGCTAAGTCACCAGCCAGGTCGCCCATGTATTGATCCGGAGCGATGATTTCGATGCGAACAATCGGTTCCAAAATCTTCGGAGAGAGCTTGGAAATGGCGTCGAGGAATGCCTTGNNCAGTACAGCGGCAACGAAGACCACTTCCTTCGAGTCGACAGGATGGTGCTTGCCATCATAAACCGTGACCTTGACGTCCTGTAACGGATAGCCAGCGAGGTAACCAGAATCCAAGACTTCGCGAACGCCCTTTTCGACAGCTGGAATAAGGTTGAACGGAATGACGCCTCCCTTCACTTCGTCGACAAACTGGAAGCCTTCGCCACGAGCCAATGGTTCTACGCGCAGATACACTTCACCGAACTGACCAGCGCCACCCGTCTGTTTCTTATGACGTGCATGGCCTTCAGCAGGTGCGCTAATCGTTTCGCGATACGGAACGCTAGGCACGCCCGTGACAACTTCAAGCTTGAAGTTGACCTTCATACGGTCAAGGATGGAACGAACGTGCATTTCTGTCAAACCACGAATAACCGTTTCGTTGAGGACGGCGTCATGGTCAACAGCCATGGTCGGGTCTTCAGCAAGCATCTTGTTGAGAACTTCGCCCATACGAGCTTCGTCGCCACGGCGAGAAGGAGCAATCGCCAAACCGAACATGGGTTTCGGGAAGTTGATGGGACGCATGTGTACGCCAATGGTCGAGGCATCAGAGTGAAGCACCGAGCCGTAAGTCAGTTCATCAATCTTGGCTAATGCACCAATGTCGCCCGGGCTCAAACGATCCGTTTCAGCCGTGTTCTTACCCTGAAGGATTAACGGGTGAGCTACCTTGAAGCCCTTCTTATAGTCGTCAACGTAAAGCGTCGTGTCTTTGGTGATCGTGCCTTGGTGAACACGGAAGATGCCGATCTTGCCAATGTACGGGTCATTAACAACCTTGAAGACCTGAGCGATGACTGGCAAGTCCTTTTCTGGACGCGTGACATAGGGTTCGCCTTCGGCATTAACGAAGAGCGCATCGTTGGCTTCAGCAGGACTCGGAAGGTGACGAATAATGACCTTCATGAAGTCGCGGATACCAATAAGGTTCTTGGCGGAAACGAAGCAAACAGGGATAATTGTCCCTTCGCGCAAGGCTTTGGTAATCAACGGATGCAGTGTGCGCGGGTCAACGCTACCTTCTTCAAGGTAGTGTTCAAGCATTTCATCGTCTTGTTCAATAATTTTTTCAATGAATGCTCGATGAACTTCTACCACGCTCAAAATGTCAGCTTCACCTTCGTCACGATCGAAGCAGTCAATCACGATAGAGCGATTGTTAGCGGGCAGGTTGATTGGCAAGACGCCAGGACCCCAGACTTCCTGGAGGTCTTTGAGCAACTGTTCAAGGTCAACGTCAGGCGTATCAAACTTATTAATGACGATCATGCGGCAAAGATGACGTTCTTTGGCGATGTCCATCATGCGGCGCGTCAAGAGTTCAACACCCTTGGTAGCATCAATCACAGCGCAAACAGATTTGACAGCATCCAAAGCGGACATGTCTTGACCGATGTAGTCGGGGTACCCCGGGGTGTCTAAGACGTGAATACGAACAGGCGTGAGGTCAGGAAGTGCTGTATCCACATGAGCAACGGCAAGTCGGATGGAGTGCTGAACTTGCTTTTCCAAAGCATCGTTGTCGCACATCGTATTACCGCGTTCGATCGATCCCAATTCAGAGATCATGCCAGTACGGTAGAGCATGGCTTCAATAAGAGAGGTCTTACCGCAGGAACCATGTCCCACCAAGGCTACGGTACGAAGATTTTCCGTTTCATAGTTGCTCATATTATTTCCTCTTCCTCAAAATTGAAAATGGCTGGTCAGTACGCTAGTCTTTCCATTTTGCGCCGTCTTGCCCTCGAGTAGAGGGTTATGGTGGCTAGACTTGACTTAAATCGAGAAACGGGGAAATAGGGCTAGTAGTTTTTATAAAAATCGGTCAAAATATAATGCTGTGGTTGCGAAAATTCTGCAATCTACAGCTTCTTTTCTCTCTTAAGTCATCGAAATCGCAAGAGATTTCGGTAAGCGAACGAGGATCTCTAATCCATGAGGTTGCATGTTGTGNGTATCAATGGAGCCTTCGTGATTTTGGATGCTTCGTCTTGCGATGGCTAATCCCAATCCATAGCCTGTGCCTGTCGCTTCATGATTGCCTCGTACAAAGGGGGCAAAAATATGGGGTAGTTCATTTTCTGGCAACCCATCTCCTTCATCTCGGCACGTAAAAATAAACGATTGTTCGTCTTCGGTTAGCGATAAATAGATCACGGCGCCGTTTGGACTGTGTCTAAGTGCATTTCTGGCAATGTTGTCAAACGCTCTCGCGAGAAAGCGACCATCTGCGTTAATGATAGGATCGCCTTCAATATGAAGATTGACTGTGACTGATCGGCTTTCGCCTTCAAAACGAAGATCTTCTGCGACGCTTTCTACGATATCAGCAAGTCCTACAGCGCTTTTAGGTGTAGCTATGTCATTTTCGAGTCGGGCATACGTCAGAATCGATTCAAGCAAATCATCAATGTTGTTGATTTCTTTTTGAATGCGATCGAAGGTCGATGTCGTGCGTGAAGGCTCGCGTTTAGCTAACTCAATCGCTACGCTGATACGCGCAAGTGGGCTGCGGATTTCATGACTGACATCATGAAAGAGTCGGCGTTGTCGAGTAATCAGTGTTTGAATTCGATCTACCATGTCGTCAAAAACTTTGGCGAGGCTCGATACTTCGGTGTTCGTTGAAGAGAGTTCTTGAGGGCTTCTAGTATCTAAATTGCCATCGGCAAATTGTCTCATCGCGCTATCGAGTTGATTGAGACTGCGCGTATAGAGACGAGCGAGAGCCCAAGAAACTAAAAGTGTGAGAAAGCCCGCGATCAAGATAGCGATGCCAACAGGGAAATGGTAGATATTATGCGGAATGAGTCGAACAGGAAAGGGTGTCGTGCGTACTGCGAAAATATCCCAATTTTCGCCTTCAAGTTCGATGTTTTTGACGTAGGCGTCAGCTGGGTAGCCTATTTCGTGAGCTGATGGGTGTTGACGAATCGCCTTGAGGGTTTCAATGGCTTTTTGGGGTACCTGACGACCAGAAAATTCGACACCGTCTTTGTTGACAAGATAGACGCTAGGGCTATTGTTGAGTTCGGCATTGTTTAACCAATGAATTAAAGCTTCTCGTCCCCCAAAGTCATAAATACCCAGAGCGCAGTCAACGGATTTTCGTGCAACAAAACGCCACTCAATAATGCCTAATTCCGTATTACGTTGAAGTTGNGTAGTATAGGCTACCATCCAGACCCCTGCGGCTGTCATCAAAATGATGAGACAAAAGCCTGTAAAGAGCCTGCCGAAAAGTGTATTTAAATAGCGTTTAAACATAAGCTTGTCCCTTTCGGCAGGATTATTGGACAGTATTAGTTGGCTTGGTTACGAATAACTAATTGGTAGCCCACACCTCGAATGCTTTCGATAGCCACTTGTTGGTCGAGAACGGCGACCAATTTGTGTCGAATTGCAGAGACGTGAACGTCAATGGCGCGGTCGTAACGTTGCATGGCACGACCTAAAACCTTTTGGTAGATCTCGTCTTTAGGAACGGGGTGACCAGCTTTACGGGCTAAGACTTCAAGAAGGGTGAGTTCAGTCCCTGTCAGATCAAGGGAGACACCATTAGCCAAGGCAATTCTTTGGCTAGGATTGATCATCAAGGTACTAACGACGAAAGGCGCGATGGCAGAGGGCATAGCGGTANNCGTACGTCGCAAAATAGCATTGATTCTTGCGGCTAACTCTCGAGGCGGACAGGGTTTCGGTACATAGTCGTCGGCACCAAGCTCTAACCCAATAATTCGATCAACTGGGTCGCCCTTGGCTGTCAGCATTAAAACGGGGATTTGACTCGTTTCACGAATTTGTTTAAGTACTTCGACACCACTCATACCAGGCATCATGACGTCGAGTACGATCAGTTCAAACTCTTGACGGCTCATGAGTTCGAGTGCCTCAACTCCGCAATGGGCGGGCACGGGGGCGAATCCTTCCAGTTGTAAGTAATCGACTAACAGCGTGACGAGTTCGATGTCGTCATCAACAATCAGAATAGGGCGAGGGTGCTTGAACATGTTTAATGCAACAAAACAGTGCCAATGTGATATGGAACAACTAAAAAGTTCATGTTAACAAAATTAAAGAGCAAAAGTTTGTTAGCCAAACGTTTCTAGACATTAGTTTTTGCTAGTCGTAAGGTTATGAATGCTATCAATGTTGCAGAATGCTAATCATAGACAGTTGATTTGATGCCTTGATGTTGACAAGAGGGGCTCGCTGTCCTGAAGAGAAGAACGTCTATGAAAAAAACTCGAAATGGACAATTAATTTTATTGGCTTTCGTTGGTCTTTTATCTGGTTGCGCGACGCACAGTGTTGATTTGGGAACGCCTATTCAACAAGTAGGCCCTCAAGCATGGAGTAGCCACCCGTTAACCAGTGAGCATGCGATCGATGTCGCTCAGTTTTGGGAAGCTTGGAACGATCTGGTTTTGTTGTCGCTCATTCAAAAGGCTCAACAATCTAATACTGATGTTTTAACGGCTTATGCCACGTTGAAGGCTGCTAGAGCAAATTTAAAAGAGGCTAGCGCATCACTATACNTAACCGCTGACGTCTCTGGTGAAGGTTCACGCCAACGTACTGGAGGACACACTCAAGAATCTTGGTCAGGTGGCTTTGATGTATTGTGGACGCTCAATTTGGCTGGCGGTGAATACGCCGAACGAGACGCACAGTATTACGAAGTACTGGCTAAAGAAATAGCCGTTTCTGATGCACAAGAAGCGGTGGCTTTGGAAACCGCGAAAGCCTATATTCAGTTGCGATCTAATCAGGTTTTGCAGTCGATAACGCGAAGCACACTCAAGAATTACGAAGAGAATGCCGAATTGGTTCGGTGGCGCGTCATGGCGGGGTTAGCTAGTCAGACTGAGCTTGAAGATAGTCTTTCACGAGTCGCTTCAACGCAAGCACAGTTACGAGGTTTAGAGGCAACGCAGACAAGTTACCGTAACGCATTAGCTCGATTGACGGTTCAACCCTTAGATAGCTTGACGCTTGGTGTCGGTGAAATTCCAACAGCCCCTATGGGTTTGAGTGTTGGTATTCCAGCCGAAACGCTGATGCGTCGCCCTGATATTCGAAGTGCAAGAGCCATGTTGTTGAGTTCAAGTGCTAATTTGGAGAAAGCTAAATCGGACTTCTTTCCGACGCTCTCATTAAGAGGATCAATCGGCACACAAGCGGCAACTGTGGGTGCTTTGGGTGCAAGTGGTAGCGGCATTGCTTCTTTGGTTGGGGCGCTCTCTTTGCCAGTTTTAAATTGGGGAAGTTTGCAGGCGCGTGAAGATCTTGCGGAAAGCGCTCTAGATGAAGCTAAAGCGCGCTACTTGTCGGTGATTGTAGGTGCTTTGGAAGAAACTGATAATGCATTACATGGCATTAAATCTGCACAAGATCAGGCGACATATTTAGATCAAGCACTGCAACACGCTCAGCGTGCTTATGAATTGGCTTCGATGGAATATAAAACTGGGATGGGCGACTATGCCATGTTATTGGAAGCTCAACGAAGCTTATTGACGGCTCAAGAAAAAGTCATGACCAATGAGACAGAACTGTCCTTACAACATGTGGCGCTCTATCGAGCACTAGGCGGTGCTTGGAAAAGTCAGACATTAGGCGTTGTGACGGACAAGGAGGAAGATCATGAGTAATGCTAATGAACAAAAGAAAAATAGCATTAACTTAGAAGAAGCAAAGCGTCCAGCCTATGTGAAGTGGCTCGTCGCAGGCACGGTTTTAGTTGTCGCCGGGGGCGGTTGGTATTTGTGGACGCAGTCTCAGGTTCATGATGATGTGAAGTATGTCACCGAGCAGGTTGACAAAGGGGGCATTCATGTCACCGTCTCTGCGGATGGCACCTTGGCGCCTGTGCGTACCGTCACGATTGGTTCCGAATTATCTGGGATCGTCCGTGAGGTACATGTGGACGTCAATGATACGGTGACTCAGGGACAGGCACTCGTGACCTTGGATACGCGTAATTTGCTCGCAAAGGTTCAACAATATCGAGCCGCGTTGCAGAGCGCAAAGGCGAATCAGGCGCAAAGTCTTGCTTCACTTAAAGAAGCAGAACTCAAGTTAAAGCGCATGAAGGAATTGAACCGGTTGTCTAAGGGTGCCATGCCTTCTAGGACTGAACTTGAGTCGCAGACAGCTTCTGTCGAGACAGCAAAGGCATCGGTTGCGGTAGCTAAGGCTAATGTGTCGGACGCGGAAGCGTTATTAAAAACAGCAGAAACGGATCTCTCAAAGGCAGAAATTAAGGCACCGATTGACGGGGTTATTTTGACGCGTAGCGTTGAGCCTGGTTACGCTGTGGCGGCAACGTTGCAAGCGGTTGAATTGTTGACGTTGGCATCAGACTTACGTGCTTTGGAACTTCAGGTGGCAGTGGACGAAGCGGATATTGGTGTGGTTAAAGAAGGGCAAAAAGCGTTCTTTACGGTGAGCACCTATCCGAACAAACGATTCCCAGCGACCTTGAGAAAAGTCGCTTACGGTGCCAAAACCACCGAAAACGTCGTGACCTATACAACGTACTTAAATGTTGATAATGCGGATATGCTCCTGCGACCAGGAATGACTGCGTCGGCTACGATTTCGACAGCGGATAAAAATGATGTGTTGTTGGTGCCTAATTCGGCTTTCCGCTATCAACCTAAGTTTGCTATGAAGTCTTCAGGTGCAAAGATGCCAGGCATGATGCCAGGGCGTTCGCCTCATGATGGCGGCACTAAAAAGGTTAAAGAGCTAGCTCAACATGGTGAGTTGCAAAAGACTTTGTATGTGCTAAAGGATGGCAAGCCAGTCCTCGTGAATGTCGTGACGGGCTTGACTGACGGCATGCAGACGGAAATTGTGTCGGGTGAATTAGCTGAAGGCGATCAAGTGATTTTGGATCAACAAAAAGGGAGGTAAACCATGGGGATCCCTTTAGTTGAATTCAGAGATATTCATAAGCGCTATGGGGTCGGCGAAGCTGCTTTTGAGGCTTTAAAAGGCATCAACCTTTCGATCGAAGAGGGTGAGTTTGTCGCCATTATGGGTGCTTCAGGCTCTGGGAAGTCAACCGCGATGAATATTATGGGAGCCCTTGATCGACCCACGAGTGGCGCCTATCTCTTTGGTGGGATTCATGTTGAAAGTCTCTCACGAGATCAAAGAGCATTGTTACGTCGTAAATACCTTGGTTTCGTTTTTCAGGGCTTTAATTTGTTAGCACGCACAACAGCCTTGGAAAACGTGGAATTGCCGTTGTTATACCGAGGGATGAAGGGAAGTGAACGGCGTAAGTTGGCTCGGGCGGCATTAGATCGTGTGGGGCTATCTGCTTGGGAAGGGCATACGCCAGCAGAACTATCTGGTGGGCAACAGCAACGTGTGGCGATTGCACGCGCTCTGGTAACCAACCCCAAATTACTGTTGGCTGATGAGCCGACAGGGAGCTTGGACACGGCTCGAAGTCGAGAAATTATGAGCTTATTGTCAACGTTGAACGAGGAAGACGGTATTACTGTTGTGTTGGTGACGCATGATCCTGATATGGCGACATATGCGAAACGTCATTTGCTTTTCCGAGATGGATTGTTGATTGACGATCAGCTTCAAGGAGATGCCTCATGATTGGTAATGCTTTCTTGCTCGCGATTCGTCAAATTTGGCGAAATCCTTTGCGAAGCATCCTCACGGTGCTTGGCATTGTGATTGGCGTCATGGCTGTCATTACGATGGTGACGGTTGGTAATGGTGCGTCACAAGCCATTCGTGAGCAAATTGAATCGTTTGGTAATAACCAACTGATGCTCCGCCCAGGGATGCGCTTGGGACCAGGACAAACGGTGGGGGCGCCATCCTTCAAAATGGTGATGCCATTGCTCTCAAACAACAAATTGCTGGGGTATTGGCGGTGGCACCTCAAACATCGGCATCAAGAACGATTGTGGCTAATGGGCGTAATTGGCAAACAAGTATTATTGGTACGGATAACAACTATTTCAAAATCGATAATCGAGAGATTGTTGAAGGACGGTTATTTGAATCAGGTGAAATGCTCGCAGGGTCGTACCGTCTGTGTGATTGGGGGCACGATTCAAAAAGAGCTATTCGGCGAAGGGGCTGAAGTCATCGGTCGAACGATTCGTACGGGTGGTTTTTCTTGTCGCGTGATTGGACTGATGAAGTCCAAGGGCACCGCTGCGATGGGTGGAGACCAAGATGACTTGTTAGTGATGCCGATTCAGACAGTGCAACGCCGTATTCTTGGCAATACTAGAGTGGGCGCGTTGTTGATTTCGGTAAACCCACAATCTGACCGCGATCGTTTGAGAGAAGCGGTTAAGAGCCTTATGCGCGAGCGGCGTAGTTTGTCTGATGGCGATGACGACAATTTCCAGATCTTAGATACGGTACCGAAATTGCTGCTAAAGTGGCTTCCACAACGCAAATTATGACTACGCTTCTCGCTGCAGTGGCTGCCGTCAGTTTGTTGGTGGGCGGCATTGGCATCATGAATATCATGTTGGTCTCGGTGACTGAAAGAACTCGAGAGATTGGTATTCGATTGGCAATCGGTGCCTTGGAGCGTGAGGTATTGCTTCAGTTCTTGATTGAGGCTTTGATGTTAGGGTGTCTTGGCGGTGTGCTAGGGGTACTTTTAGCAGTGGTTGCCTCAAAAGGCTTAGCGAGTATGATGGGGGTTCCGTTCTTATTTAATCCTGGGATCAATCTACTCGCCTTCACAGTGTCGGCATTGACTGGGGTTATCTTTGGCTACTTCCCAGCAAGACGAGCTGCAAAGTTAGATCCCATTGAGGCAGTAAGACACGAATAAAAAAACAAAACCCTTCCTTTTCGCGTTGAAAAGGAAGGGT
Source organism: uncultured Sutterella sp. (assembly GCA_905186105.1). Lineage (GTDB taxonomy): Bacteria > Pseudomonadota > Gammaproteobacteria > Burkholderiales > Burkholderiaceae_F > Sutterella. The sequence continues at coordinate 144,931 of LR994475.1, forward strand.
TGAATCTTTATGTGGGTTTTAAAAGATTAAAACGGCACGTCGTCGTTGTCGAGCTGATCAATAGGAGCGGCGGTCGACACGGGCGAGGCTGCGGGCTGCGGAGCAGAACGCGGAGCCATGGCGCGCGGTGCGCTTTCAAAGCCATCATCCATACCCTGGTGGTCAGATTGGCGACGGTCGAGCAACTGAAGGTTTTCGCCGATGATATCGGTGGCAAAACGGTCAATGCCGTCTTTGCCCTGATAGCGGCGAGTTCTGAGGCGACCCTCAACGTAGTACTCGGCTACCCTTACGCAAGTATTCCTTGGCAATTTCAGCAAGACGACCGAACAGCACAATACGATGCCATTCCGTTTCGCTTACCGTTTGCTGTTCAGCATTACGATAACGGCGCGTGGTCGCAATGTTCAGCGTTGTCATTGCCGTACCACCGTCTGCGGAGTATCGGGTTTCAGGATCGCGACCAGATTGCCGACGATGATTACCTTATTGATTGAAGCCATAATTAACTACTAAAAAATTATCTATCAAACCTGAATTGCTTCACCTTGCTCGTGTCGCTGTCGAGGTTTAGGTTCTTTTAAACCCAAAGCAAACACGAACCACAAAAGCATAGCAAATGTGGATGTAAAGAACACGGCTTCTGCAGAAAAATGTTGTGCAATCCATCCACCCACAGCCCCACCGACAAATAAACCTAGGCTTTGCGTCGTGTTGTAGATCCCTAAAGCGAGGCTTTATCGCTTGGCGGTGCGACACGAGAGATCAAACCAGGCAAAGTGGCTTCAAGGATGTTGAAGGCGATGAAAAAGAGGGTGACCAAAAAGGCGATTTCCCAAACCGAGTGCATTAGGAAGGCAAAAAGCAGGAACACCACACTCAACATCATCACATTGATGCGTAGCAAAGAGGTCGTCTTTTGATTACGCTCAGCCCAAATGATGGGTTTCATCATGACAGCAAAACCAATCAAAACGGCAGGTAAATAGATATACCAGTGGTGTAAAACAGGTAATCCCATTTGAACCAAACGCGTCGGGATAACAACAAAAAGCGCCATTTGTACGGCATGCAGGCAGAAGATGCCGAAGTTAAGACGCATCAACTGAGGATCAAAAGCAACCTTTTGCCAAGGTTGATGCTGAGTTGCTTCTGTGTGTGCATGAATATGATGCGCTGTGGTATTGGGTACCACACGCAAGACAATCCAAATAGAAAGTGCAGAGAGTAATGCGGTCAACCAAAATAACCCAGGAACACCCCAAAGTTCTGTGAGCGGAGGTGCAATGACTAGACTCAGTGCAAACATAAAGCCGATCGAGGCACCGACAAGTGCCATGGCTTTAGTAATCACGTGTTCACGCACATTGTCAGCAATCAAGGCGGTCACGGCAGCTGAGATGGCACCAGCCCCTTGAATGGCACGTCCAAGCATCACGGTCCAAATCGTGGTGCCAAGGGCAGCGATGATACTCCCTATCACAAAAAGGATCAGCCCAATCACAATGACAGGCTTACGACCAAAACGGTCACTTGCTGCGCCAAAGGGAATTTGAAGAATACTTTGCGTAAGCTACCGTAAATGCCGAGAGTCAAACCGACAAGAAAACTACTTTCACCGCCCGGTAAATTCTTGGCATAGACCGCAAAGACGGGCAGGATTAAAAAGAGTACCGAGCATGCGTAAGGCAAAAATCCCTGCCAAAGAAATACTGGAACGTTTTTCTAAGGCAGTCATTTTCCCTGAAGGTGGCGTAACGTCAGCGGAGGTTTGCATGGGATATAGGCTCGTGTTGGGATGAAATGATATCTTTACTCAAGGTGGTCTGACAGTCTATAGTCAAATATCTGTCATTCCCCTTAAGAGAACAAATATTGATTGAAAATGAAGCTCATTTCTGTCCGTGGTGCTCGTACACATAATCTAAAGAACGTTAATGTCGATATTCCTAGGGATCGCTTAACGGTCATTACTGGTCTTTCTGGTAGTGGGAAAAGCTCATTGGCTTTTGATACTTTGTACGCAGAAGGGCAACGACTCTATGTGGAGAGTATTTCAGCCTACGCGAGACAGTTTCTTGAGCTGAGTACTCGTCCTGATGTAGATAGTATTGAAGGACTTTCGCCAGCGATTGCGATTGATCAAAGAAAATCCGTAGGGAGTTCTCGCTCAACTGTGGGAACGGTGACCGAGATTGCGGATCATATGCGATTGCTCTTTGCACGCGTAGGGGTGCCCTATTGCCCCAAACACGAGAAGCCGCTCACGATGTCTTCGATTGCTTCAATCGTGGAGCATATTTTGCGGCTTTCTGATCAAGAGAGAATCATGATTCTCTCACCTGTATCCCGAGGTAAAACAGGCGATTTTCGTCCGTTTTTTGAGAAAGTTCTCGCGGATGGCTACATGCGTTTTCGAATCGATGGCGAGATTCAGGTATTAGAGCAACCGCTTTCTTTAGATGATGGACAGCCGCACGATGTTGATATCGTCGTGGATCGATTAAGAGTCACGTCAGACTCCCGTGAGCGCATGGCTGAAAGCTGTCAAAGTGCGTCTGAATTAAGTAAAGGACGTGTGTTCATTGAAGAAATGGATGGCGCAATGCATTACGAATTTAGTACGCGTTTCGCTTGCCCATTATGCGAATTTTCTGTTCCTAAATTAGAACCCGCACATTTTTCTTCAAGTAATCCCAAGGGGTGCTGTACACATTGCAACGGCACAGGGATGGCACGTGATTTCGACGTTGAGAAGATTGTTCAGAATCCCGAATTGTCGATTGAAGCTGGGGCAATTCCAGGGTGGGACGCACGTAACGGTCGTAAGTTCGAACGTATTAAAGCAGTTTTGGCGCTGTTTGATGTTTCCCCTTATGCATCTTGGTTAACAATCCCAGACGAAATTCGTCATGTCATTTTGTATGGCAACGAAGCAACGCGTGCGTTAGTTCCTACCTTTGCAGGTGTGGTCACGGAGTTAGAGCAAATCTGGAAGAGTGAAAAAACGACAGATCATATGCGTCAGGGCATGGAGGTATATCGATCAGATGTTGTTTGTCCAGTCTGTCAAGGTAAGCGCCTCAGAGAAGAAATGCTTTCAGTTTATGTCGGTGATGGCGAAGCTCGTTATACCTATGGCAACATGGAAGCGCTTAGCCTAAAAGAACTTCATGAGGTGCTTCAGACACTGACTTTTTCTGACTTACATCGCCCAGTAGTAGAACGATTACTCGGTGCCATTTCGAATCGTTTGTCCTTTCTCAATAATGTCGGATTAGGTTATCTCTCATTGAATCGTCGAACGGATACTTTGTCTGGTGGTGAAGTTCAACGCATTCGGTTAGCTGGGCAGATTGGGTCTGGACTCACAGGGGTGATGTACGTATTGGATGAGCCGAGTATTGGCTTACATCAACGTGACAACGAGCGACTCTTAGGCAGCTTAAAGTCGCTTCGAGACCTGGGTAATACTGTCATTGTGGTTGAGCATGACGAAGATGCGATGCGAGTAGCTGACTTTCTCATTGATATGGGACCCAAGGCAGGTGACTTAGGGGGCTACGTGATTGCGGCGGGGACACCTGAAGAAGTGATGTCTTGTCCAAATTCGATCACAGGGCAGTACTTGAAGGGAGCGTTGTCGATTCCTGTACCAACACGTCGTCATCGCGCGAATCGTGGCTGGCTTACGTTGACGGGCGCTCAAGGTCACAATCTAAAAAACGTGACCTTGAAAGTACCCTTAGNNTACCTATTGACTGTGGTCACAGGCGTGTCGGGCTCGGGTAAATCTTCCTTGGTGATTGATACGCTTTATGTAGCCATGGCTCGTATCTTGAGACGCGTGAGAAATGTCGCACCGTTACCCTACGACAGCCTAGATAACATAGAAGCTTTTGACGGTGTGGTCATGGTGGATCAGACGCCTATTAGTGAANCGCCTCGCTCGAATCCAGCGACCTATACAGGCATCTTTACGCATATCCGTGAAGTCTTTGAACAAACTCAAATGGCTAGAGAGCGTGGGTATACGGCGAGTCGCTTTAGTTTTAATGTCAAAGGTGGTCGCTGTGAGGCATGCCAGGGCGATGGTATTGTTTGCATGGAAATGCAGTTTTTGCCTGATGTTTATGTTCCTTGTGAAGTCTGTCAAGGGAAGCGTTACAACCGAGAAACTCTCGAAGTACGCTATGCAGGAAAAAATATCGCCGACGTTTTAGAAATGACTGTTGACGAAGCGCTACCATTTTTTAAGTCCTATCCCAAAATCACAAGAGTGCTTCAAGCGCTTGTGGATGTTGGGTTGGGTTATATCCGGCTTGGGCAAAGTGCGACGACTTTCTCTGGGGGTGAAGCACAGCGCATTAAGTTGGCGACAGAATTGGCACGCCCTGAAAGTGGTCGTACGCTTTACATTTTGGACGAACCGACGACAGGGCTTCACTTCCAGGATATTGTTCAACTTCTGGATGTCTTGCGTCGTTTAATCAAAGTGGGCAATACCGTTGTGTTGATTGAACACAATTTGGATGTCATTAAGAGCGCCGATTATGTGGTGGATCTTGGTCCTGATGGTGGGGATGCCGGCGGCTATATTCTTGCTGAAGGAACGCCAGAAAAGGTGGCTAAGTCTTCGAAGAGTATCACAGCGCCTTACCTGCAAAGTCTTATTAAGTCGGTATAATAAATGAAGAAGGTTTTAATTTTAGGTGGTCAAGGGCGATTAGCGAGGGCGCTTTTGGCGACTCAACCGTTGGGTCTGAATGTCTATGCGGTTTCTCGTGCGGNNTACTTAGATATCACGCAATCTAAAGATTTTGAAGCGTTGATTCAAACATTTGAACCTCATGTCGTGATTAATGCTGCTGCGTGGACTGACGTGGGCGGCGCTCAAGCACATCGGGACGAAGTCTTTCGTGTGAATGCTGTGGCTCCTGCGAAGATTGCTAGCACGCTTGCTCAAAGAAACATTCCTTTGGTGCATTACTCAACGGATTACGTGTTTTCGGGCGAAGGGCATACGCCGTGGTACGAAGATAGTGTGACGGCTCCCAAAGTTGCGGGTGTCTATGGACTCAGTAAATGGGAAGGTGAGAAAGCTGTTCGAGAAAGTGGCGTTCGCGGGGTGGTCATTCGTGCGGGTTGGCTTCATACGGGGGAACGGGATTTTGTCGCGGCTATTTTGATGGCAGCATTGGCGAAAAAACCGTTAAAAGTCACAGCTTCACAGATCGGTACACCGACTCAGACCGAAAGCCTTGCGCGATGGACTTGGCAAAACTTGCCTTTATTTGAAGCTCAGACCTCTACTTTGGTCATTCATTACGTTGAGTCTGGAGGTTGGGTTACGCGCGCAGAATTTGCAGACTATCTCTTACAAAGTGCAGAAACGTCTTGTGCTCGTCAAGGGCTCGAAGCGATGAAAGAAGCTTTTCGTGATGCGCGTTTAGGATTGACGATCACAGAAGAAATTGATGACATTCGACCAGCGAATTGCAGATTGGCAACGAGGTATCTAGAGAGATTTTCCGGGGGACCTTGCTGGAAAAAAGGTGTGGATAAGTCTGTGGAAAATGTGATTAAGTCAAAAATGCACAGTTGAATAACTATTGATGTTTACATAGAAAATTCATTATATTTCAATAGGATGCATAATCTACGCGAGACCGTAAATCTCGCGTGGATAACTTTTTGGCGCAGTTTAGGTCTTATGGGACTCGAAGTTCCATGCATCACGGCACATGTCGTCAATATTGCGTGTAGCAGTCCAACCTAAAAGCTGTTGAGCCTTGCTCGGGTCGCACCAGTTTGCGGCAATATCCCCTTCACGACGTTCAACGAATTCGTAGGGCACTTTNTTACCACAGGCTTCTTCAAAGGCTTTAATCACTTCGAGGACACTATAGCCACGACCACAACCAAGGTTGATGGCGGTCCAGCCCGTGTGATCCATGACATAGGGGACGGCTTTTGCGTGACCGTCTACCAGGTCCATCACATGGATAAAATCTCGGACGCCAGTGCCGTCAGGGGTCGGATAGTCATGACCAAAGACCTTCAGACAGGGCAGGGTGCCATGNTGCAACTTGGAGCGACCATAAGGATTCGTCGCTTCGCCCGTGGGGCATTCTTCGGTTAACGGAAGTGTGGTCGGCGTACCGTACACGGTCGAAGAAGAACTGAAAATCAGACGACGTACACCAGCTTTCATCATGGCATCAAGCAAGACGAGCGTGCCATTGACGTTGTTGTCGTAGTACTCGATAGGCTTATGGACTGATTCGCCTACAGCCTTTAAGCCTGCGAAGTGAATAACGACGTCAATATTGGCGAGTGCCTTTTGCATGGCAAGACCATCACGAATGTCGCCTTCAATAAAGGTGGGACGGCGCCCTGTAATGGTTTCAAGGCGGTCTAAAACGGATGCGTCGGAGTTGGAAAGGTTGTCATACAAAACAACGTTGTGTCCAACTTCAAGAAGAACAACGNNTACCGTATGTGAACCAATAAAACCCATACCGCCAGTAAGCAGAATGTTCATTATTTAGAGAACTCCTTGGGCAAAAAGGAAGAGGAGAAGATGGTGGCATCATCTTAGCTGATTCATGGAGGACTTCAAAGTGTTAAAACCTATAAGCCCTGTTTGCTAGGCATAACGGATGCGAAGAAGAGAAGACGAGATTGATATAATCACCATTTTTTAGAGGGCGCTATGCAAGAAGGTACCGTTCTTTGTTTTGATTTCGGACTTGCACGTACAGGGGTTGCTTCTGGCAATACCGTAACGCGCTCCGCTAATCCATTAGCAATTATTCACGCGAAAACGAATGATGAGCGTTGGAAAGCGATTGAGAAGCTGATCAAGGAATGGGATCCCGTTTTTTTGGTCGTCGGGGTTCCACGTCATGGCGATGGTACTCCAAGCGACATGACACCTCGTTGTGAGCGTTTCGCTCGTCAGTTAGGTGGGCGCTTTCATAAGAAGGTTTACACGGTCGATGAACGTTTTTCGTCTGTCATGGTTGAGCATGGGACAGATAAGATCGATGATGAAGCGGCTGCTGTCATTTTGCAGCAGTTCTTTGAAGAACAGGATTTGGTCGCATAAGGAAACGCGATGCGTTATTTGGTTGGGTGTATTCGTCTACTAGGTGTAGAGTACTTACTGATTGTTGCCATTTTAAGTGTCTTGGTGTTCTTTCCATTCTTTCAACAGGCAACCAGAGGGCGTTGGGTAAAGCGATTGTCGGGTGCGTTAATGCGTGTCTTTGGGATTCGCGTGACTATCCACGGTCAAGTCCCAAGAGAACAGGCGGCGGACTGTGGTATTAGCCCTGATGAACTTGGCTACATGGTGTGTTCGAACCACATTTCATTTGTTGATATTTTTGTGTTGAATGTGGTGTTGCCTTGCCGTTTTGTGGCTAAAAAAGAGATCGCTTCGTGGTAAGTGTTCGGGTTTATCTCTCGCAAAGTAGGGACGCTATTTATTGATCGAAGTCGCAAGCGTGCTGTGATTGAAATTGCTGAGATGATGAGTTCGTNNACCATTCAGGACGGCACCAATGTGCTGTTTTTCCCCGAAGGTACGACGGGTGGCGGTCGATTGTTATTACCTTTTTATGCCAATCTGTTTGAAGCTGCAATTCGCTCAAAAGCAGAGGTGTTACCGATTACGCTTCGTTATACCTTGAATGGCGAAACGACAGAGTTGATTTCCTATGCGGGTGATATCTCTTTATTTGAGGTGTTAAAGCGCATTTTGTTTACGCCTGGTTTAGGCGTGGAGGTCACGGTGCTCGCCCCAATCGCTTCGGCTGATCAAACGCGTCAAGCTGTGTGCGCTAAGACTTCTGCCGAGATGGCAAACGCGTTGGGTGTGCCTGATGCAACAGCCCAACGCGAAGCGGAAAGAAGAGCCCGTTTAGCGTCGTTATAAGACGAATCGCGCCTATTTGAACTTAAAGGGGTCTACCTAACAAGGACAAGGTTCCTGAAGGATTTTGCGATCTGGGAATCGAACAGCCGTTAGTTTACCGCCCCATAGGCACCCAGTGTCAATGGCAATGATATTGGGGCGTCGAATCAAACCCAACATTGACCAATANCCAAAACAAATCGTTGTTGAAGCAGTAGGGCGAGCTTCATATTCAAACCAGGGAATCAGGTGCTTAGGTGCAGAGCCGATATCCTCTTTTTGTTTGAAGTCTAGAGCGCCCGTTTGACGGTCTACAAAACGCATACGCGTAAAGCAATTTAGGATGGCTTGAAGGCGTTCCGGTCCTTCGAGAGCCTCATCCCAATCGTTATTACCGTACATTTGCTTGAGCATTTTTTTCCAAGACTTGCCTTGCAACATGATTTCTGCTTCTTTGGCAAGCGAGCGCGCTTTTTCAAGACTCCATAAGGGGTGAATGCCAGCATGAACAAACGTCGCTTCAGGAGTTTCAATCATGATGGATTGATGTCGAAGCCAGTCAATCAATTCGTCAGCATCGGGGGCTTCAAAAATCTCGCCAATCGTGTCTTTTTTATGGACTTTGCTAGCACCAGCCGCGACAGCGAGTAAATGAAGGTCGTGGTTTCCTAAGAGACATTGAGCCCGAGCTCCCATGTTTTTAATGCGTCTCAGGGTGGCAAGCGATTCAGGTCCTCGATTAACGAGATCACCTAAAAAGATCAACGGGGCATCTTCAGGAATTTGTTCTAGTAATCCGTCAAGGCTTTCCAGACAGCCCTGCAAATCGCCAATGGCATAGTAGGTTTGCGTTGCCATATAAAACTCTAACGTGCTAGTCTTGTCGACATATTTTTAATCGTGCTCCCTTCTAAGAGGGAAGGACCAAGTCTATTTTACTTTTTTTAGTCAGAAATCAAACGATGAAGCCAGTACGCAAGGTTGTTTTCCCAGTCAATGGGTTGGGTACGAGATTTCTTCCTGCCACTAAAGCAATGCCTAAAGAAATGTTGCCAGTGGTTGATATGCCCTTAATTCAATATGCTGTGGCTGAAGCTGCGGCAGCTGGGATTACAGAGATGATTTTTGTGACGGGGCGCAATAAGCGTGCCATTGAAGATCACTTTGACTACTATCCTGAGTTGGAACGGGAGCTTGAAGAAAAAGGTAAAGACGAGCTGTTAGATTTGGTTCGCAATATCGTCCCTTCCGGTGTGAAGTGTATTTATATTCGTCAGCCGCAGGCTTTGGGTCTAGGACATGCGGTGTTGTGTGCTAAGCCCGTGGTTGGTGACGAACCGTTTGCCGTGATGTTGGCTGATGACTTGGTAGACGCACCTCAATCATGTATTGGACAACTAATTGCTGTGCGTGAGGCACGAAAGGGCGGTTCAGTCGTGGCGGTACAAGATGTTGCGCCTGAATCCACGCATAAGTACGGCATTGTGAGCGTAGACGACACAAGTCAAAAGACCTCTCAAATGCGTGGCATTGTTGAAAAGCCTGATCACAAGGTGGCACCGTCTCGTATGGCTGTGATCGGTCGATACGTGTTCGAACCAGAAATGTTTGCTTTCCTTGAAGAGGTGCAACCAGGTATCGGTCGTGAAATACAGTTAACCGATGGGATTGCAACGGCGTTAAATACGGTACCCACCTATGCACATCGCTTTGATGGGACAAGATTTGACTGCGGTAGCAAACAAGGCTTTCTTGATGCAACGATTCACTTTGCAAGAAAGCGCGGTTTCAAAATCAATTAATCCGTCAAAAAAGAGAGGAGCAAACCAACGTACGCTCCTCTTAATTTTGGGTGTTTAGGTGCCTCGAACTTTCTTTAGTAGCGCAGTGGTTGAACGTTGATGTTCAAACTGGACTGTGACGGCTTTGCCACCCCATGTCGACACCAATTGAGCTTCGGGCAGGTCTTCGAGCTTATAGTCGCCCCCTTTGACGTAGATGTCAGGGTGACCTAATTCAACGGCAGTGAGCGGCACTTTTTCATCAAAGACCACGACAAGAGAGACGGACTCTAAAGCAGCCAGAACAGCTGCACGATCCGCTTCGGTATTGATAGGACGGTCGTCGCCCTTACCCAATTTTTTGACAGAGGCGTCACTATTGATGGCTACAATGAGACTATTGCCAAGTTTGCGTGCCTGAGCCAAATACGTCACATGACCTCGGTGCAAAATGTCGAAAACCCCATTCGTCATCACGACGGGATGAGGAAGTGCTTTAGCGCGTTCGGATAACTCAGAGAGCAAGCAGATTTTGTTTTCAAAGTCTGGCGCGGGCAAACGGGTACTCACGACATTTTCCTTTTAATGAATTTGTTTAAACCAGTCGGACTGAACGGCATCAGTACCAGGCTACGAAAAGCTTGTGTCGCATCTTCACAAAGTGGCGGGACGGCTTTCCCGTCGGTTCCTAAGAAAATGCGTTCACAGCAACCTGCTGTTTTGCCGGCAGTCATGTCGCCAGGTTTGTCACCAAACATGATGGAGGCTTTGAGGTCGATATCAAGATCAGTAGCAGCTTTGAGCAACATGCCAGGTCCCGGCTTTCGACAGGTACATGTCATCCGATATTGAGGCAACGCTTTTTCTGGGTGATGGGGGCAGAAGTAGACGCCTGATAATGGGGCGCCCGCTTGACTAAACTGATCTTTCATCCAAGCAGTTAACTTTTCGAAAGTTGCTTCGTCATAGTAACCGCGACCAATGCCAGACTGATTTGTGACGACAACCAATAGGTAACCAGCGTCAATCAAGCTTTTAGCCGCTTCAAGGACGCCAGGCACCCATTCAAAGGCTTCAATTTCGTGGACATAGGCGTGATCAACATTGATCACGCCGTCTCTATCAAGGAACGCTGCTTTTTTCATTCGTCAACGTTCGGGAAGCACTGCAAAAGGTTGTGCATATATTCACGCGTACCTTCTTGAACAGTACGGAACTCAACGTCACAGCCTGCCTTGCGAAGGTTGTCGAGATTGGCTTGGGTAAAGGCTTGATACTTGCCCTTGAGTGCTTCAGGGAAGGCAATGTATTCCAATTCACCAGAGGCAACAGCTTCGGCAAGCGACATGGTGGGTTTGCCGTTTTGTTCGCGCATGGTGTTAATGACTGTCAAGGCGACGTCATTAAAGGGCTGAGCGCGACCCGTGCCGCAGTTATAGATGCCTGATACGGGCTTGTCGAGGAAGTGCAAGAGGACCTTGCAGACGTCGCCAACATAAACGAAGTCGCGAGATTGTTCACCATTCCCGTAGCCTAAGCACCCTTCAAACAACTTCACCTTGCCTGTACGACGGTACTGGAAGTATTGATGGAAAGTCACGCTAGCCATACGACCCTTATGCTGTTCGTTCGGACCGTACACATTGAAGTAGCGCAAACCAATGACAGGTGCCTTGAGGGACTGCATTTCGCGACGAAGTACCTGATCAAACAAATACTTGGAATAGCCGTAGACGTTGAGCGGACCTTCGTAACGAATGTCTTCAATAAATTCTTGGTGCGCACCATAGGTAGCAGCAGAGGAAGCATAAATGAACGGAATTTGGAGCTCTTGAGCCCAACGATAAAGGTCGAGCGTATAGCGGTAGTTGTTCTCCATCATGTAGAGACCGTTGTGCTCCATCGTGTCAGAGCAAGCGCCTTGATGGAAAATAGCTTCGGGCTTCGGGGCGGTACCGCGACGCACGCGTTCGATGAAGTCACGCTTGTCAAAGTAGTCAGAGATTTGGCACTTGGCGAGGTTTTGATATTTTTCACCACGTTCCAAGTTGTCGACGGCAATCACGTCGGTAATGCCACGTTCATTGAGAGCGAGAACATTGTTACAGCCAATAAAGCCAGCGGCACCAGTGACAAGAATACTCATGACATCAATCCTTAAAAAGTTCTTCAAACGAAACTGTGGCAGTGCCTAACTTACCTACGACAATACCGCCAGCGCGATTGGTANNCGTACGCACAGCTTCTTCAATATTTGCACCCGTTGCAAGCATGGTGGTAAGNATGGCGATCACCGTGTCACCAGCCCCCGAGACGTCATAGACTTCACGCGCCTGGGTGGGGACAGTCAGTTGACCACCTTCGTGATAAAGCGTCATGCCTTCTTCGCTACGCGTCAAAAGTAAGTAGCGAAGTCCAAGCGACTCACGCAAACCTTGGGCTTTAGTAGTCAATTCCTCTTCGGAGTTCCAAGCGCCCACGACTTGTCGCAGTTCGGAACGGTTGGGGGTAAGAATGGTGGCACCTGTGTAGCGTGCGTAGTCGTCACCCTTGGGGTCGACCAAGATGGGAATCCCGGCTTCGTTGGTANNCATTTCAATCATGCGAACAATATGAGAAAGTNNACCACCTTTGCCATAGTCGGAAAGCACGAGAACATCGTGTTGAGCAAGCAAAGAACGGAAGCGATCTAAATGCTGATTGAGTACTTCCTGAGCAGGCAAGGTANNCTCAAAGTCGCAGCGAAGCATCTGCTGTTGACGCGCAACGATACGTAACTTGACAGTGGTTGCCAAGGAGTTGTCAAACTGCAAATGAGGCGTAATGCCTGCTTCGCGAGCAAAGCGTTCGAGTGTATGNGTACCAGGTTCATCATTGCCAACGACGCAAAGCAGTGAGGAACTTGCGCCGACGCTAGCAATATTGACGGCGACATTGGCGGCGCCGCCGAGTCGTTCTTCGGTTCGGCTAATGCGAACCACAGGAACGGGAGCTTCGGGAGAAATACGGTCAGCATCGCCAAACCAATAGCGATCCAACATGGCATCACCCGTGACGAGCACGCGTGCTTTCTTAAGTAGGGATTTGTCCATAAAACTTGTTAGTAGCCTCAAGGCTACGTTGTATGAGATTGTGCCTCGATTGTAATGGGTGTGAACCCTTTTCGTCAGTGACTATGTAAATCAGTTATTCAAAGTTCGTCAAGAAAGGCTGGTACCAACCCATAAAACTGTTTCTAATTGTCGTGATTTTTTGAATGAAGGCAAGCAGACGCGTTCTAAATTTGGGCTATCTGCGTGGTTTAGCTACAATAACTCAATTACACACCGAAAACGTCAGATTTAATTTGTCGTTGGTGGTTCATGTTAAGGAGATAAGTTATGGCGCCCGACGCCTCCATTTTTAAGGCTTATGACATTCGTGGCATTGTTGATGAAACACTGACAGAAGAGGCTGTTCGTCAAGTGGGTCGTGTTTTAGGCAGTCTTGCTCGTGAAGCAGGGCGCACTTCGTTTTGCGTGGGTCGTGACGGTCGCTTGTCTGGCGAACGCCTGGCAAATGCTTTAATGGAAGGTATTGTCTCTACGGGTATTGATGTGATCAATATCGGGATGGTCCCGACGCCTGTACTTTATTTCGCGACCGTTCACTATAAAAATGGTAGTGGTGTTGCGGTCACGGGGTCACATAATCCTCCTGAGTACAACGGCTTAAAGATGATGATCGGTGGCATTACTTTGTTTGCTGATCAAATTCAGGATATTCGTCGCCGTATCGAATTTGAAGATTGGCACGTGGCAGAACAGCCCGGCGTGATTCGCGAAGAAGACGTTTTGCCAGCTTATCTTGAACATGTCTTGTCTGATGTTCGTTTGGCTCGTCCGATGCGTATTGCGATTGACGCGGGTAATGGCGTTGCTGGTCCTGTTGCAACGAAGCTCTTTAAGGCTTTGGGTTGCGAAGTGACTGAACTTTATACCGATGTGGATGGCAACTTCCCGAACCATCATCCTGATCCGTCTAAGCCTGAAAACTTGGAAGACTTGAAGTNNACCACGGTCCGTGCGGCTGGTTTAGAAGTAGGTTTAGCTTTTGACGGCGACGGTGACCGCTTGGGTGTGGTGACCAATGCAGGGAATGTTATTTTTCCAGATCGACAGATTATGTTGTTTGCTAAGGATATTTTGGCTCATCATCCTGGCGCTCAAATTGTTTATGACGTCAAGTGTACGCGTCGTTTGATTCCGTGGATCGAAGCGAATGGCGGTGTGCCGACGATTAGTCGCACGGGACATTCGTTAGTGAAGGCGAAGTTGCGTGAAACGGGTGCGCCTTTTGCAGGCGAAATGTCTGGTCATTTGTTCTTTAATGATGACCGTTGTANNCCTGGTTTTGACGATGGTGTTTATGCTGGGGCTCGTTTGTTGGAAATCCTTTCTCGCGATAAGGATCCGTCGTNNACCGTGTTGGATGGCTTGCCGAGCTCAGTGAATACGCCTGAATTGCAGATCAAGATGGNNTCCGAGGGTGAAAACAAGCGCTTTATCGAACGACTTCAGCAGGAAGTGAAGTTTGATGATGCGTCTCAGGTCATTACGATTGACGGCGTTCGCGTGGAATGGGAAGACGGTTTTGCCTTGGCTCGCTCATCGAACACGACGCCTGTGGTTGTCTTACGTTTAGAAGGTGATACGCCTGAAGCCCTTGAACGCATTAAGAAGACGTTTGCCGCGGCACTGTTGCAGGTCGAACCTACGTTACAACTACCTTTCTAATGGGTAGAGCAATTTATGACTGATAAAACCAATTGGACACTCTTGCCTTTCCTTCGAGATAGCGAAGGTGTCTCAACGACATTCACTGCTTGTGGCTTGAGATTAGATATTGCTCGACAGCGATTGACGGGCGAAGATCTTAATCGCTTAGTTGAACATTGTCGTGCGCGTGGCGTTGCTGAAGCCCATCAGCGCATGGTGAGTGGTGAAATTGTCAATGTGTCCGAACAGCGTGCTGCGCTACATACGTCCTTACGTGCTTGGTCTCCGTTAGCGCCCAAGTACGACGAAGTGGTTCGTGAACGTAAGCGTATGTTGAATTTCGCTACCCAGGTCCGAGAGGGGGTTTGGTTGGGTTGCCGAGGTGACCGTATTACGGATGTCATCAATATCGGTATTGGTGGCTCTGAAATGGAATCTCATGCGGTTTATCACGCATTGCGTCCCTCTAATCCCGCGATCCGTCTGCATTTCTTGTCGACGGTGGATGGCGTGTTGTTGGAACGTATCCTTGATGTGTGTAACCCGCGCTCGACCTTGGTTGTTGTTTCTTCGAAGAGCTTCGGTACACGTGAAACCTTAGTCAATGCGGCAGCAGTAGACCAATGGTTGTTGGATGCTGGCATTGTGGGCGCTGATCGTGCGCGACATATGGTGGTGGTTTCGGCTAATGCTGAAGCAGCTAATCAGATGTGTGTGCCAGAAGAGAATCTCTTTAAGTTCTGGGATTGGGTCGGTGGACGTTTCTCTGTTTGGGGCGCTGTGGGCTNNCTCCCGTTAGCGATTGCTTTGGGTCCCGATGTCTTTACGGAATTCTTGCAGGGCGCGGCTGAAATGGACCGCCACTCCTTGACGGCACCTTTAGAGCAGAATCTGCCTGCGTTGTTGGCAATGTTGGTCTTCTGGAACGCAACGCGCTTGGATATCAGTTCACATTGTGTTTTGCCTTATGACGAGCGTTTACGTGTGGTCGTGCCGTGGTTGCAACAGCTTGAAATGGAATCGTTAGGCAAAAACCATACGCCTGATGGTCGTCGTATTCCGGGGCGAACTGNNTACCAGGCAGTCTGGGGCTCCAATGGGAATGAAGCTCAGCATAGTTTCTATCAGTGGTTAAGAGAAGGGACGGGGCGCTCGAGCATCGATCTGCTTTGGACGGAAATGCCAGGGCATCGTTATGCTGAACACTATCGAGTGCTGTTAGCCAATGCGCGCGCACAGGCTGAGGCACTGATTATGCGTGACCCAGATAATCCTTGCTTTAATGCAGTGACTGCGATTGTGGTTGACGCTGTGACACCGAGACGTGTTGGAGCATTGATGGCGATGTATGAACATAAGACCACAATGCTTGGCACGTTGTTTGGCATTAATCCATTCGATCAACCAGGGGTTGAACTAGGTAAACGGTTAAGCCGCCGTGCTGAACGTGGCGACGATCCTAAGACTGCAGTCGCAGAAGAGGTAACGTTTAAGTGAAGATTCTCGTGATTAAAACCTCCTCCATGGGGGATATCATTCATGCGCTTCCAGTGGTGAACGACATTAAGCAAGCGTTGCCAGATGCAGAGATTCACTGGGTTGCGGAGGAGAGCTTCAAAGAAATACCAACGCTTGCACCTGGTGTGAGTAAGGTTCATGTCACGGCTTTTCGTCGCTGGCGAAAGGCTGTGATGTCTACCCCTGTGCGCGAAGAAATGGCACAGGTTAAAGAGGCTTTACGTGCTGAACATTACGATGTTGTGTTAGATATCCAGGGCTTGATGCGCTCAGCGATGGTGGCTCGATGGACGGGTGTGCCGTCCTTTGGGTATACCTGGGGCACGGTTCGTGAAAAGATGGCTTCGCTCGCTTATGCCTATAAGTTGGATTTGCCATCCTCCTTGGGCGCGGTGAAACGCTATCGTATGGCGTNNACCGCTCAGGCTTTAGGCTATGAGATTGATCCTGGGCGCCCAGTGTTTGCGTTAAAGGCAACCGCAGAGCCTTCGCTCATTCCAGCGGTACTTTTTTCGGCTTTGGCTGTGAATACGAGCCGAGATGAAAAACTTTGGAGCNCTGAAGATTCATGGATTCAGATCGGTCGTCGTTTGGCTGGCGAAGGCTTACGTAGTGTCCTCTTTTGGGGTAACGACACCGAGCATGAGCGCGTGAAGCGTATTGCTGCGGTCATTCCTGGTGCAGAAGTTGCCCCACGTAAGGGTCTTGCCCAGACAGCAGCGTGCTTAGCTAAAGCAGAAGCAGTGTTTGGTGTTGATACGGGGCTTGCGCATTTAGGCGCGGCTTTGGGTCGCCCGAGCGTAGGGATTTTTGTGTCGACGCCTACTGAAATTTTAAAGTTGATTGGCGACTACNCTGTCCTGAGTTTAGGGGGGGTCGGTGAGTGTCCTTCTGTTGATCAGGTTTGGGATGCTTATAAGTCAGTAACGGGAGAGCAAGCGTGAAGATTACGCCAACCATGTATAGGGCTGTAAGTGTCGTTGCGTTGCCCTTGGCAAGTCTCTATTTGATGTGGCGTTCTCGTCGTCAGCCTGCCTATCGACAGTTTTGGGATGAGCGTTTTGCATGGACGACTTTCCCTCTGAAAACGCCGCGACCACGTGTTTGGATTCATGCCGTGAGCGTGGGCGAAACCAATGCCGCGAAGCCTCTTTTGGAAGCTGTTTTGAAGCGTTGGCCAGAGTGTGATGTGCTTTTGACGCATATGACACCGACGGGGCGTGAAGCGGGGGCGAAGCTTGTTGCACTCGCGCCCGATCGCATTCATCAGTGCTATTTACCGTATGACGCGCCGTACGCAGTCGAAAAGTTTTTCAGGCAAACCGTCCCGACGATCGGGATCATCATGGAGACCGAAGTTTGGNTACTTAACTTGATGAGCGAAGCCCAACGTTGTGGTGTGCCGATGATTTTGGCTAACGCTAGAGAAAGCGAAAAGTCTCGTGCGCAGGCGGCACGCATTATTGATGTGATGCGCCCAGCCTTTAGTAGCTTTGCTGCGATTTTGGCGCAAAGCGAAGAAGATAAGGAACGTCTTGAAAGTTTGGGTGGTCGCAATGTCACGGTCTGCGGAAGCGTGAAATTTGATTTGAAGCCCAATCTGTCTCAGGAAGCTGCGACCNGCGCTTGGAAAGCGACGATGGATCGCCCTGTGGCTTTAATTGCTTCGACTCGACAGGGTGAAGAAGTGCGTTTTGCTAAAGCTATGGTAGAACGCCGTGACCTCTTAAAGCGCGCACAGTTTTGGTTGGTGCCTAGACATCCGCAGCGCTTTGACGAGGTCTATCGTTGTTTGACCGAGGCAGGCTTAAAGGTTTGCCGTCGCTCTGCCATCATGGAAGCTGCTGATATCCCAGAAGACACAGATGTCGTATTGGGTGACAGCATGGGCGAGATGAGCTTTTATTGCGCCTTGGCGGACATGACGGCTATGGGTGGGTCCTTTGAAAATCACGGTTCTCAAAATGTGATTGAACCGGCGTTAGCAGGGTCTCCCATTGTGATTGGTANNTCGGTCTTTAACTTTGCGAAAGTCATTCGCGATGGGTTAAAGGCGGGTGCAATGGTGCAAGTCCAAACGCCCGATGAAGCACTTGAACAGTTTGATCGTTGGCTTGAAGCACCGGCTTCTCGAGTTCAGGCTTCTGAATGTGCATTGGAATTCTCTCGTCAGTATGCTGGGGCAACCGAGCGCATGATGACGATATTGGAGGTACTGTGGCAGAAAGCACAAAAAACGGCATCCCTAACGTCGTAACCATTGCAGGGATCGATCCTTCTGGTGGCGCAGGAGTTTTGGCTGATGTGAAGGCAATGAGTGCCTGTGGCGCTTATGCTTGCGGTGTGGTGGCAGCCTTAACGGCGCAAAACACGAAAGATGTCACTGGCGTAAGTCCTGTGTCGCCTGATTTTCTCAGAGATCAAATTGATACGCTCTTTTCGGATGTTCGTATCGATGCAGTCAAAATTGGGATGCTTGGGACGTACCGAACTGATTGAGACTGTGGCTGACGCTTTGAACCATTGGAAGCCTAAGTATGTAGTGTTAGACCCCGTCATGGTTGCTAAGGGTGGTGGGCGTTTACTTCAAACCGATGCGGTTGAAGCTTTGCGTGATCGCTTGTTGCCTTTACTCACAGTGCTAACGCCGAATCTGCCAGAAGCAATGAGTCTCTTAGGACGAACGGGTACCCGTGGACGAAGAGGATTTTCCTGAGATTGCACGCGCTTTGTGGGAATATGTGAAGCGAAAAGACGCTTGGATTTTCTTAAAAGGCGGTCATTTGTCAGGTGATGATGCTTACGACCTGCTCTTTAATGGCATTGTTTCTGTACCTTATTCTTCGCCCCGCATTCAAACCAAGAATACGCATGGGACGGGATGCACATTGTCTGCAGCAATCGCGGTACTATCTGCCTCAAGAGGTCGACGTGCCAGCGGCTTGCCGTCGCGCCAAAGACTATCTGACGGGAGCAATTGCCCATGCTGATGAGCTTGAAGTTGGACACGGTACCAGTACCAACGCATCATTTTTGGAAGCTTTGGCAAGATAAATGAAACAAAATGTAACAGAGGATTGACGAGATAAAAATTATCGTGCATACTTTCAATCCTCAACGGCGCATTAGCTCAGTCGGTTAGAGCAGAGGAATCATAATCCTTGTGTCCGCGGTTCGAGTCCGTGATGCGCCACCAAGATTTTAAAAGCCCCGTCTTCTAGTTTGAAGTGCGGGGCTTTTCTTTTATCGTCCTTCTTCAATTTTTTGTCAAAGGGCGATGATGCTTTAACTTTGATCGTCACCGGGTGTAAACCGTGCAAGCGAAAAAACTTTATCTTCGCAGCTTTGGCTGCCAAATGAATGATTACGACAGTGGTCGTATTGCAGATCTTCTTCAGTACTGAAATGNNGGCTATGAACGTACGAATGAATTAGAGGAAGCCGATCTTGTGGTCGTTAACACGTGTTCGATTCGTGAAAAGGCTCAGGAAAAGACGTTCTCTGATTTGGGACGCATTCGTGAAGTGAAGAAAGAAAGACCATGGATGTTGATCGCCGTGGGCGGTTGCGTAGCGAGTCAGGAAGGTGAAAACGTGATTCGCCGTGCACCTTGTGTGGACGTGGTGTTTGGTCCTCAAACCCTTCATCGTTTGCCAGAATTGTTGAACAAACGCATGGAGACGGGGCGTCCGCAAGTGGATGTCACCTTCCCCGAAATCGAAAAGTTCGACCATTTGCCTGCACCCAAGGCGCAAGGGGCTGTAGCCTTTGTGTCCATCATGGAAGGTTGTTCTAAGTATTGTTCATATTGCGTGGTGCCCTATACGCGTGGCGAAGAAATTTCACGCCCAATGGTGGACGTTTTGCTTGAAATTGCTCAGTTGGTAGACCAGGGGGTGAAGGAAGTCACGTTGCTTGGCCAGAATGTGAACGCTTATCGTGGTGCGATGCCTGACGGCAATATTGCCGACTTTGCGTTGTTACTCGATTACGTGTCCGAAATTGAAGGGATTGAACGCATTCGCTATACCACGAGCCATCCACGCGAATTTTCTCAGCGCATTATTGATACCTATGCACGTTTGCCCAAATTGGTTAACCATGTCCATCTCCCCGTGCAGGCAGGGGCTAATCGCGTGTTGGCAGCTATGAAGCGTGGTTATACCGCTGAAGAATATTTAGAGATCGTGCGTAAGTTACGCGCTTTGCGTCCTGAAATTTCGATCGCGACTGACTTTATTGTGGGCTTCCCAGGTGAGACCGAAGAAGACTTCGAAGAAACGATGAAGTTGGTTGAGNTAGTTGGCTTTGACGCGAGCTTCTCGTTTGTCTATAGCCCGCGTCCAGGGACCCCTGCTGCACGCTTGCCCGACGATACGCCGTATGACGTGAAGCTAGCTCGTTTGCAACGGTTACAAGCGACCATTGATGCAAATGCGACGCGTATCAGTCAGACCATGTTAGGCACCGAACAGCGTGTGCTCGTTTTGGAACCAGCACGTAAGGGTGAAGGTTTCTTGATGGCGCGTACTGACAACAATCGTATTGTGAACTTTGAAGAGCCTGAGACCCTCATTAAT
The DNA here is from genome assembly GCA_905186105.1 of uncultured Sutterella sp. GTDB lineage: Bacteria > Pseudomonadota > Gammaproteobacteria > Burkholderiales > Burkholderiaceae_F > Sutterella. Next base: position 165,488 of record LR994475.1, read on the forward strand.
ACGATGGTGCGTGTTAAAGTGACTGACGTATATCCGCATTCGCTTGGCGGACAACTTCTTCCCTAAGGACAAATCGTCAAAATGGAAAAAGAAATCACTCCCGAAACCCTTCGCTATTCTGCTGATGCAGGCAACGCAGAGCTGTCCGCTTTGTGTGGTCCGCTCGATGAAAACTTGCGACAGATCGAAAACATTCTGAATGTTCGAATCAGTCGTCGTGGTGATGTGTTTCGGGTGACGGGGGACCGTGAACAGGCGCGACGTGCGACGACCGCTTTGGCAACGTTGATGCAACGCGTCAAGCGTTCTGGCGAAGCGCTGAACGTTGATGATATTCAGTGGCATTTTGTTGGGCGTGATGATGAGTATCGCAGTGGGGCTATTTCGAGTCCTGAAGGCGATATTACGTCGATCGACCTCAAAACGCGCCGTCGCGATCTGCAGGGTCGTACGCCTAACCAAAGACAGTATCTCAAAGTCATCATGGGGCATGATATTAGTTTTGGGGTGGGGCCTGCTGGGACGGGTAAAACCTTTTTGGCAGTTGCCGCTGCAGTTGATGCTTTTGAACGCGGTACGGTTGAACGCATTGTGTTAACGCGTCCCGCAGTGGAAGCGGGTGAACGCTTGGGCTTTTTGCCTGGCGACCTGACGCAGAAGGTCGATCCATATTTGCGTCCGCTCTACGATGCGCTCTTTGATTTGATGGGCTTTGAAAAGTCGCAACGTTTGATGGAGCGACAGTCCATTGAAGTGGCGCCATTAGCCTATATGCGTGGTAGAACGCTAAACAATGCTTTTGTGATTCTCGACGAAGCCCAAAATACGACGCCCGAGCAGATGAAAATGTTCTTGACCCGTATTGGGTTTGGTTCTAAAGCCGTGATCACGGGCGATATTACGCAGATCGACTTACCTAAGGGTGTGCCGAGTGGATTGAAACATGCCACTAAGATTTTGGACGGTGTGCGCGGTATTGCGATTACGCGCTTTACGTCTAAAGACGTGGTTCGTCATCCGCTTGTGGCTCGTATTGTCGAAGCGTATGAAGAAGCTGCTAAAGAGCAGGAAATGAAAGCTAAGAAGGAAGAAAGCCATGTGTGAGTTGCAANNGTTTCTTTACAGAATGCCAAGGCTTTTCCAGAACTTCCGAGCCGTTCTGTCATGGTTCGTTGGATGAAAAAAGCTTGTGAGCGCGACACTGTTGTGACGGTACGTTTTGTAGACCTTGAAGAAGGTCTTGAACTCAATAAAACCTATCGTCACAAGGACTACGCGACCAATGTTTTGACCTTTAACTATGCGTTAGAACCGACGGTGATGGCTGACGTGGCCATTTGCGTGCCTGTGCTTATTCGCGAAGCGAAGGAGCAAAATAAAGAATTTCGTGCGCATTTGGCTCATCTCTTAATCCATGCGATCTTACATGCGCATGGGTATGATCATCTCAATCAGGAAGAGGCAGAGGTGATGGAAGCGAGAGAAACTGAATTGATGCTTTCGCTGAAATTCCCCAATCCGTATAGCGACCGTATTGGTATGGTCCACGATTGAAGCCTTGTTGAATAAAAATTATGTCGAACACCACTGAACCTCCTTGTCCGAATAAAGGACGTACGTTTCTTGATCGCTTAGCGTCTGTTTTTCATGAAGAAGAACTTCAAGATAGAGAGTCTGTTTTAGCGATGCTGACCGAAGCACGCCGTCGAAATGTGCTCGATGACGAAACCTTCTCCATGATGGAAGGTGCGTTGGCTGTTTCTGAAACGCGTGCTGGGGATTTAATGGTTCCGCGCTCTCAAGTGAACGCTGTGGACTTTTCGGAACCACGGGAAGTTTGGTTACCCAAGCTGATTGAGTCAGNNTACCATTCTCGTCTGCCTGCTGTGGAAGACGACATGGATAATGTTTTGGGTATTCTCCATGCGAAAGATTTGCTCAAGATTTTGGTGGATCCCAAAACGAATCCGAAGACGTTATTGCGCCCTGCGCGTTTCATTCCCGAAACGCAACCCATCAATGTGCTTTTGCGAGATTTCAAAGAGACGAGAAGTCATTTGGCTTTGGTCATTGATGAGTTTGGGAGTATTTCGGGTCTGATTACGATTGAGGACGTGCTTGAGCAAATTGTGGGTGAAATTTCTGACGAATTTGACCACGATGACAATCTCAGCAATATCGTGACCGATGGTGAAGNNTACCGTTGGCGTGTTAAAGCCATTACGCCGATTGAGCAATTCAACGAATATTTCGATTCGGATCTGAGTGACGATTATTGCGAAACGATTGGCGGCTTAATTACCGACCGTTTTGAGCATGTTCCGCATACGGGTGAAATCATCGAAGAGAAGGGTTTCCGTTTCCGCATCCTTTTGGGCGACGATCGTCAGGCACGATTGTTGAGTGTAGAAAGGGCTGAATAACGTGAGCGAAATTGTCGCTTGGATTGAACGTCATTCAAAGCTTGCGATCACAGGGGCGTCCTTAGGGTTAGGCTTGTTGTTTAGTACGGGCTTTGATCCTTTGGGATGGCGATGGCTCGCACTCGCTTCGTTGGTTGGCTTCTTTTTCTTATTTAGTAGTCGCTCAACCGTTAAAGCTAATGCCTGGATGGGCTTTGTCTTTGGGCTAGGGTGGTTTATTCCAGGACTCTCATGGACGATGAATTCCATAGCTATACATGGTCATTTGCCATGGGTCGTTGCAGGGTTAGGCCTTTTTCTCCTCGCTTGTGTCCTCTCGATTTTTCTTGCTGTCGCGTGTGCGCTAGCCCGTCGACTGGGCGGTGAGCACCCCTCTCGAGCAGTGTTTGCATTAACAGGCTTTTGGCTTTTGACGGAATGGTGTCGTGGGGATTTGCTAGCAAACTTTGGCTGGCTTCAACCAGGGTATGCCGCTTTAGATACGCCGTTAATGGGGTGGGCACCTTTGGGAGGTGTCTATGCTGTCACACTGATGATGTTTGTGTCAGCAGCACTCTTGTGGCAAGCCTTGTCATGCCAATTAAAGTGGGTTTGGGCGCCTTTTTTAGGTTTGGTGGTGGTCTTTGGTGTTGGGCAAATTACCAAAGATCATACCTGGTCTCATGCGTCGTCAACGTTGGACGTTCGTGTCCTACAACCTGCGCTACCCATTGTGGATGCTTACACCAAGGCTGATACGGCTACTCGAGTGGCGAGCATGTTGCCTGAAGCGGAAAAACCGTGGGCACCCTCAGACCGACCAAGGTTGCTACTGACTCCCGAAGGGGTAGTTAATGGTTTAGTGAACCGATTGTCTGGTCAAGCGGCTAGCGCACTCATGAGCCTACAAGAAAAATCCGAAGCGCTTGTCTTATTTAATGGGTTTAGACAAGAAGGTCGTCGGATTTTTAATACGTCTTTTGTTCTTGGTGAAGGACATATTGCGTATCGCTTGGATAAGCGTGAACTAGTGCCCTTTGGGGAATTTGTCCCCGCTGGTGCTCGATGGTTTGTCGACTTAATTGGGATTCCGATGGCGGACTTGACGCCAGGGGATGGTGTGCAGCCGTTATTGCAAATAGGACAAACGCACATTGGCATTCTCATTTGTTATGAAAATCTTTATGGCAATGTCGTACGGTCTTTTTGGCAAACGCACTCGCCAGACTTTTTGATCGTGACATCCAATTTGGGATGGTTCGGTCGATCGGTGGTTTCGCAACACCTTGCAATGAGTCGCGTTCGAGCGATCGAAAGCGCTCGTCCATTGGTGAGTGTGAATAATAGTAGGNGCTTCAGTGCAGTCGTCAATTCCAAGGGTGAAATCGTGAAGGCATTAAGCGAGACGTCTGCGGATGCTATGACGGTGCCCCTCTTGGGGGCAACAGGCTCTCCGACGCCATATATTCGCTTTGGAGCTTATCCATTCCTCTTTTTAGCGCTTCTTTTTGCTTTTAACGGCTTCTTTCTGCAATGGCGCGAGAAGAACCTGACAGGGCGATTGCATCAAACTAAATAAATAATCGAAAAGGCTTGATTTTTCAAGCCTTTTATTTGAAATAGACATATGCTCCATATGTCTGTCGAGTGTAATCATGGCATCAAAAATTCATGAAGAGATTCACGCCCTTGTCCCAGAGCCTATAAAGAAGGGTGGTTACGGTATCTATTGGAACGAACGTAGCGGTCGTTACTACGTGTATCGCGATCTTGCGCATGTATACAATCCGAAAACCAAGCGCTCTGCANGTATTAGAAATGGTGAGTTTGCCTACAGTCCGTCTTGGTTAAAACAACAAGAAATCAACGAGCTTTCTAAAAAGAACGCCGAACTCGAAGCGCAGAGTAAACAAACGCTTACGCAATCTACGCAAGAAGAGTCAAAGGTTGCGGCTCAAAAAATTCAAGAGATAGCCAAAACAGTCCCTGATCCTCGCCAGACTGGCAAGATTTTATTTCCATTGGAATCCATTCTTGCTGTAACGTTATTAGCTTGTTTCGCTGGAGAGACTAGAGCGGTTAGCATTGCAGTTTATTGGCGTCAGCATCTTGCCGAACTCTCCGAGCTATTTGAAGATTTTCCAAAAGATGTACCTTCGCATGACACGATTAATCGATTGCTTCGACTTATCGATCGCACAGAATTCACGAAAGTTTTGCAAGATCTAGCCACACCATTGGTTGTACAAGCGCATAGCCGTATGCTTCATATTGATGGACAGGCAGTACAAGCTTCAAAAACCGATAAGGCTGTTAGAGGACGATATATTTTCAACGCGTATGGCTCGTCTAATGGGCTTGTGATTTCGCATTTGCTCATTAACGAAAAAGAGAACGAAATCACTCGTGTTATCAATTTGCTTAAATCTTTTGATCTGCATCCAGGTGATCTTCTGACAGCTGATGCGATGAATACTCAACGCAAAGTGACAGAGTTTCTTCACCAACGAAAGGCACTGTATTGCCTGGTGCTCAAGGAAAACAATCCTAAACTGTCTAAAGAGGTACGCTATTTGTTCAAGGCTGCTGAAGAATCGCGAATTAGGACGGCTCGTTCCTTTGATTGCGATCACGGTCGAATCGAGGAACGCACAGTGAGCGTATTGCCAGCGAATTTATTGAGCAAGCGTTTTCTAGAGGAATGGGCTGGTCTTGAAGGCGGTTGCGTCATCAAAGCTACAATTACCGTTGAACAAAAGAACAAATCAGATCTTGGATCTCAAGAGACAAGATATTTCATAAGTTCCTTAGCATTTGAAGCGCAAAATATTGCAGATAAAGCCCTGACCACAATCAGGCAACACTGGACAATCGAAAACAAGCTTCACTGGCAGTTAGACGTTTCGTTCAACCAGGATCGAATTCAGGCAACCAATGAAAACTATCTTACCAATCGAGTGACACTCAACAAGATTGCGTTGAATACACTGAAGACAGCTCAAAAAGTGTTCCGCACTCAGAATCAATCATTCTCGGTGAAGACGTTGCAGCGACTCTGTTCGACACCTTCTGGAGCACTAGAAACGCTAGCAATGGTGATGGACTTACGACATTTATTGCATGAAGTCAAGGAATAATTCATGCAATCGCCCTGAGAACCTGAAAGATAAGCAAAAACAAGGCTTATAATTACTCTTTTAGTCTCTTTATCTTTTCGGTAAGGAGAACCCCCTCAATTTTTTGAAGAACAGGCGCCGACAAGAATCGGCGGCATAGAGAATGATTACCTTTCAGGAAGTAATCCTGCGCCTGCAGGAATATTGGAATCGTCAGGGCTGTGCCTTGCTGCAACCGATTGACTTGGAGGTCGGTGCTGGTACTTCTCATACAGCGACCTTTTTGCGTGCTTTAGTACCAGAACCGTGGCGTGCTGCTTATGTTCAGCCTTCTCGTCGTCCGAAAGACGCTCGTTATGGTGAAAATCCCAACCGTTTGCATCAGCACCATCAGTATCAGGTGGTTTTGAAGCCGGCTCCCACGAACATTGTTGACCTTTATTTAGGTAGCTTGCGTGCTTTGGGTATCGATACTGAAGTGAACGATATCCGTTTCGTGGAAGATAACTGGGAAAACCCGACGCTTGGCGCTTGGGGTCTTGGTTGGGAAGTCTGGATGAACGGCATGGAAGTGACGCAGTTCACCTACTTCCAACAGGTTGGTGGCTTGGAATGCAAGCCGATCACGGGCGAAATCACGTATGGTCTCGAACGCTTGACCATGTACCTTCAGAATTGCGACAACGTGTTCGACTTGGTTTACACGACCTGGAAGGATCCGTCTGGCGAAGAACGCGTCCTTACCTATGGTGACGTTTTCCATCAGAACGAAGTTGAACAGTCGGTTTACAACTTTGAAGCGAGCGACTGTACCAAGCTCTTGGGTCAGTTTGACTACTACGAAAGCGAAGCCAAGCGTTTGATGGACTTGAATTTGGTACCTTCCAGTCTATGAAATGGTTCTCAAGGCTGGTCACACGTTTAATCTCTTGGATGCGCACGGTGCTATTTCTGTCACGGAACGCGCAGCCTATATTGCTCGTATCCGTAACATTTCTCGTGCTGTGGCTCAGAGCTACTACGATTCTCGTGAACGCTTGGGCTTCCCGATGTTGGCAGCAAAGGCTGCGGAATAAGGCGAGTGGAGGATAGGANNAAGAAAATGACGAATTTGCTCGTTGAACTTCAGACGGAAGAATTGCCGCCGAAGTNNACTCTTGAAAAGCTTTCTCAGGCTTTTGCTCAGGGTGTTGCCCAGCATTTGAATCAGCGTGGTTTCTTGGCTGAAGGTAGCGTGACGACCGCCTATGGCGCTCCCCGCCGTTTAGCTGTGCATATCACGAACGTTTTAGCTAAGAGCCCAGACGAAGCCTTTACGCAGAAGCTCGTTCCTGTGCGTGTGGGTCTTGCAGCTGACGGTTCTGCTACGCCTGCGCTTACGAAGAAGATGGCGGCGTTGGGCATTACGTGCGACGTTGCTGACTTGAAGCGCGTGAACGATGGTAAGAACGAACAGTTGGTGTTTGAAGGTGTTCGTCCTGGTATTGAACTCGCTGAAGGTTTGCAACAGGCTTTGGACGCTTCTATCAAGTCTTTGCCGATTCCTAAGGTTATGACCTATCAGTTGGCTGACGGTGAAACGACCGTAGCCTTCGTGCGTCCAGTGAAGCACTTGACGGCGCTCTTTGGTGACGCCGTTGTGCCTGTGAAGTTGTTTGGTCTCGATGCTGATCGCGAAACGCGCGGTNATCGTTTCCATGTTTCGACGCCTGTGTTGCTGACGAACGCTGACAGCTATGTCGAAGAACTGAAGGCTGCTAAGGTGATGCCTTGCTATGCCGAACGTCGTGAAATGATTCGTCAGCTCTTGACGGAACGTGCTGAAAAGATTGGCGGCACGGTCATCATGCCGGAAGACTTGTTGAACGAAGTTACCGCTTTGACTGAATGGTAGGTGATCTATGAAAGCGAATTTGAAGAAGAATTCTTGGCTGTTCCGGAAGAGTGCTTGATTCTGACGATGCAACTTAACCAGAAGTACTTCGCTTTGCGTGACGCTAACGGTCGTTTGATGAACCGCTTCTTGTTGGTTTCTCAGCTTGAAGCCAAGGATGGCGGCGTTGCTATTTCTTCGGGTAATGCCCGCGTGGTTCGTGCTCGTTTGGCTGACGCTAAGTTCTTCTATGACCAGGACCGACTTGAAAAGTTGGAAAGCCGTGTTGATAGTTTCAAGTATGTTGTTTATCACAACAAGCTTGGTACGCAGGCTGAACGTATGCTCCGTGTGAAGACGATGGCTGGTCAGATTGCAACCTTGATTGGTGCAGATCAGGCTAAANGTACCGAGCGTGCCGCGACGTTGGCTAAGGCTGACCTTCGTACGTTGATGGTTGGCGAATTCCCTGAATTGCAGGGCATTATGGGTGAATACTATGCCATTTACGATAAGGAAGATCGTGATGTGGCATTGGCTATTCGTGAACATTATCAGCCGCGCTATGCTGGCGACGCTTTGCCGTCTACGCCGGTTAGCTTAGCGACCGCTTTGGCTGACAAGTTGGAAACCTTGATTGGCTTGTTCGGTATCGGTCAGATGCCGACGGGTGAAAAGGATCCGTTTGCTTTGCGTCGTCATGCCTTGGGCGTGTTGCGCATGTTGATTGAAAAGGCTTTGCCGGTCAGCTTGAATACGTTGATTGACACGGCTTGGAACGCCGAAAAGGACGTTCCGTGTGTGGTTGATCATCGTGAAGAACTCCGTCAGTTCTTCCAGGATCGCTTGCGCGTGATGCTGCGCGACGCGGGTTACACGACGCTTGAAGTTGAAGCTGTGTTGGTACNNTTGAATCCAGAAAAGTTGGATGAATTGCCCAAGCGTTTGGCTGCTGTTCGCTCCTTCATGGCGATGCCTGAAGCGGATGCTTTGACGTNNACCGCTAATAAGCGTATCGGTAACATCCTCAAGAAGGTTGAAGGCGAAGTGTCTACCGATGTGAACGAAGCCCTCTTGGCTGAAGACGCTGAAAAGTNNGCCTTGTTTGCCGCTTTGGTGACGGTTGAACCGAAGGCGATGGNNTACGAATTCGAACGTGGCGAATACGAAGCCATGTTGGCGACGTTGGCTGCCTTGCGCGGTCCGGTTGACAGCTTCTTTGACAATGTCATGGTGAATGCGGAAGACTTGGCTTTGCGTGCTAACCGTCAGGCGTTGCTCAAGCGACTTTACGTGGTCATGAACAAGGTTGCTGAAATCGCTCGTTTGGTAAAGTAAGTATCGTCTTTAAATAAAGTCGCTGTTTTTTCAGCGTCTATGAGGGATCCTTAACGGTATGATTCGTTTGGGATCCCTTTTTTTTGAGGTCTTGTCTTCAATGTCTATTTTGCGTGGTTGGCTCTTTTATTTGGCTTTAAGTCTGACCATTATTGGTCTGACGGTGTGTATTTTGGTGACAACGCCCTTTTTGAGTGTGCAGCGTCGTTACGATCTGTTTTGCCGTCCTTGGGCTCGTTTGGTCTTAACGCTTTTGCGCGTGATTTGCGGTATCCGTTTGGAAATGAAAGGCATGGAAAATATGCCACCAGCAACCGAGCCGATGGTGGTTTTGGCTAAGCATCAGTCAGCCTGGGATCCGTTTTGGTTAGGCGCCTATTTGGCTGNNGGTACAGCTTGTTTTATTTATAAAAAATCCATCAATTGGATTCCTTTGTTGGGTTGGGTTGTATNNGGTATGGACATGTTAGTAGTTGATCGAAGCAAAGGTCGTTCGGCTTTTGAAGCCTTTATGAAGAAAGTACCCGTGAAGCTTAAGCAAGGTTGGTGGATTTGTTTGTTCCCCGAAGGGACGCGTGTGCCGCCGGGGGAACGTGTTCGCTATAAGACGGGTGGTGCGCGCTTTGCTTGTCAAAGCGGTACGCCGATTTTGCCGATTTGTCACAACGCTGGTACCNATTGTTGGTAGAAAAATAGCATCGCTAAGCATCCTGGCACGATCACGGTGAGCGTTGGTCCAGTGATTCAAACCAAAGGTCGTGAACCGCATGAGGTGACTGCTGAGGTTGAAGCTTGGATCGAAGGTGAACTTGCTCGATTGGGATAATGCGTGATGTCGGAAGATCAATTGTGGCGTACGGTTGAAGTCGTCCAGGACGGGGAAGTACGTTCGATCCGATACCAACTGGTGTATTCGTCACGCATCAAATCCAATATGACTTTAAAGGTCGATGGGAACTCGTTGGAAATTTCAATCCGTTTGTCGCCCAGGATGTCTGTTGAGACAGCAGATCAATTGATTCGCAATAAAAGTGCGTGGATTGCGCGTTCGTTAGCGGATCTTGAGGCTATAAAAAAGGAAAAAGAAGCGCGTCGTCAGGTAGAGCAGCTTTATCACGGCGGAAAGGTGTTATTTAGAGGAGAGCGGGCGAGACTCTCATTAGGTGCATCTCAGACGTGCGTGAGTCAGGGTGAAGAAGGCTTTTGTTTGTCACTAGCAATCCCAATCGACAGTGCGCCTGAGCGCATCGTTGCGGCTTTACAAGCGCTCATGAAAGTTGAGGCAAAGCGCGTGATTGAGGCGTTGATAGCGCCGATCTTGATGCGCGCTTATCGTCCACCTGTGAGTTGGGATTTGTCGAACGCAAAGAGGCGTTGGGGGTCGTGCAATTCTCGCCGAGTGATTCGCTTTTCTTGGCGTTTGATTTTCTTGGATGACGACTTAATTCGTTATGTGATTGCGCATGAATTGGCGCATTTGATCCATATGGATCATTCATTGGCTTTTTGGGCGGAGGTGGAACGGATGTATCCGCCTTGTCAAACCCAAAGAGCTCGACTTAAGGCGGTACAACACTTACCTGCATATGCTTACGAATAGCTTTTAAATAGCGTCCTTTTGTGGTTGCAGACGGGCTGCTTCCTTGGCAAGGCGAACGTAGGCGGCTACGTCAAGGGTTTCGGCGCGGCTTGCTGGATTGACATTGGCGCGCTGAATGGCTTCTTCGTCAAGAATGGTCGAGAGCGCGTTACGTAACGTCTTACGACGCTGTTGGAAGGCGAGAGCCACGACTTGAGCAAAGACGTCCATATCGACAGGTTCTAAGCTTTCCACGGGGCGAGGCACCATGCGCACGATAGACGAGGTCACTTTGGGCGGCGGTACAAAGGCGCCCGGCGGAACGTCAAAGAGCTTATGCATGACGTAGCGATACTGAAGCATCACGCTCAAGCGACCATAGATCTTGCTACCTGGTTCAGCCACCATGCGATCAACCACTTCACGTTGAAGCATGAAGTGTTGGTCAATCACACGATCAGCGGCGTTCATCAGCGCAAAAAGTAACGGCGAAGAGATGTTGTAGGGCAAGTTGCCAATGATACGCAAGCGCTTGCCTTCAAGTACCGTAGACCAATCTAATTTCAGAGCGTCCGCTTCAATCAGCGTTAACTCTTCAGATGAGAATTGCTCACGAAGGAACTGAGCGAGATCTCGGTCAATTTCAACGGTACTGTTTCATGGTGAGCCACAGCAATGACTTCACGCGTCAAAGCCGCTTGCCCTGGCTAATTTCAATCAAGGCGTCGCCCGGCTTGGGATCAATCCCGCGGACAATGCGTTCAATCCAATGGCGGTCATGTAAGAAGTTTTGACCAAAACGTTTGCGGGCTCTGTGCCCTTCAAGCCATTCTTGTTTCACGATTCTTAGAAAGGTAGTGTGCGAGTTTGAGAGCGGAGATCATGCTACGTTCGTCAGCTTTGCCAGTGCCAGCAATGTCTAACGCCGTCCCGTGATCAACGGACGTACGAATATAAGGTAGCCCCAACGTGACATTCACGCCATCTTGGAAGCCTACGTGCTTCAAGACGGGGAGACCTTGGTCATGATACATGCATAAGACTGCATCATATCGATTCCAATGCCCAGGAATAAAAGCCGTATCCGCGGGGACTGGACCCGTAACCAAAAAGCCCTTGGCTTGAGCGCGTTGAAGAGCAGGCGTAATCGTTTCAACTTCTTCGCGCTAATATGTCCGTTTTCACCTGCATGAGGATTTAACCCCGTGACAAGGATGCGCGGTTGAGCGAAAGCATAATCGGTTTTGAGCGCATGATGAAGTGTTTCAAGGACTTCATCTAAAAGAGGTCCAGTAATCGCCGCTGACAAAGCAGAAATCGGTAAATGCGTGGTCGCAAGTGCCACTTTCATCGCGTCAGGACGGTCATTAGACGTGAGCATCATGACGACACGAGGTACGCCAGCCAAGTCTTGGAAAAACTCCGTGTGCCCAGTAAATGGGACGCCTGACTCGATGATGATGCTTTTTTGAACAGGGGCTGTCACAATGGTAGACCATTGTCCAGTCATAGCGCCGTGATGCGCTTGACGTAAAGTTTCAAGCACATAGCTAGCGTTACGAACGTCAAGCTGTCCCGCTAAAGCAGGGGCGTTTAAAGGGATGTCAAGAATGCGGACGTGATCGGGTAGAGACCACTCGAACCCGAGACGGGAGGCTTCTTTTTTGAGAAGCGCTTGATTCCCAATTAGGACAATAGGATCGGTAATTGACAGCGCAGCTTTTAAAGAAACCTCCGGACCGATGCCGGCAGGTTCACCCGTAGTAATGGCAACAGTACCGGCGTTCGATCATTAGAAGTCTCCCTTGTCACGGATTTCGACGTAAGCGCGGTCACGCAGTTCGCGTTGCCAGTTGTAGGTAGCCTCACCAAGCTTCTTTTCACGAAGCTGCTGACGAGCTTGGATACGCATACGTTGCGGATTGCCATCCTTTTCAAGACGACGTTCCATCACCTGAATCAAGTGGTAACCGAACTGAGATTTCACAGGTTCAGAGACTTGCCCCGGTTGTAAGGCGTTCATACTTTTCAAAGGCAGGAACCGTGTCACCCGTTTGCAACCAACCTAAGTCACCACCACGGGTAGCGGTATTGTCCACAGAGTGGAGACGAGCCATCGTAGCAAAGTCAGCTTCACCAGCATCGATACGACGCTTGATGTCATTGAGACGATGAACCACTTCACCTTCAGGGGTGAGGTCGCTGACAAGCATCAGGATGTGACGAGCGTGGGTCTGTTCCACAGGACCGCCGACCAACTTATGCTGAACGCCGTCACGCGTATCAACGACGCGAACCACTTCCCAGGACGTTTGATGCTTGACAACGTAGATGCCAGGTTTCTTATCGGCGTCCTTCAACGTGTCGCTGATGACGCCAGGCAAAGATTGAAGAGTGCGCCAACCGATGTCACCACCCTGCAGTGCATCAGGCAAGCGAGAGAAGGTGGCAGCAAGCATGGCGAAGTCTTCACCAGTACGAGCGCGAGCGGCAATGTCTTCAGCCTGCTTTTTAAGCAGTTCCGTATTATCTGGATGGTCGATCGGAAGCACAATGTGTTGGATGTGGTATTCCGTCGTGTCGGAACCCGTAAAGCCAGCTTTTTCAGCTAAGAAGGCATCGACTTCACTTTCAGGAATGACGATCTTGGCATCCACTTCACGTTCGCGCAAACGTTGCGTCGTGATTTCGTCACGGATTTCTTCACGGAAGGCACTAAAAGAGACGCCGTCAGCGATCAAGCGTTGACGCAACTGGTCAACGGATAAATTGTTTTGGCGGGCGATCTGCTCAATGGACGCATTGACCATCTGGTCATCAATACGAATACCTGTTTCGCGAGCGCGCTGCATGATCGTACGCTCAGAGATCAAACGTTCCAAGACCTGGGTGCGCAACAACTCCATTGCGGGGAGTTGAATGTTTTGGCGGCGAAGATTGAGTGCCACCACGTGGGTACGCTCTTGCAATTCACGTTCCGTAATAACGTCGTTGTTAACAACGGCGACGATACGGTCAAGTTCCATCGGTTGCACCTACCTGAGCCTGTACGTCCTGAGAAACGGGTTCAGCATATGTCGTGCCGAAAGCGACGATGCCCATCGTCAACACGGCAATAGTCTTGAGCTTATTCATAGTAATCGTACTGTCCAATCTTGTCTGGTACTTGGGTAGTGGTCTGATAACCCTTAATGTTGCGCTTTAGTTCTGCAAGCGGGCTTGTTCCCATACTACCTAAGCCGTTGAGCTCGAGTTGTAAGAAGAAGTTGGATTCTTCACTGTTGGAGNNTACCGTGGTGTAACGCTGGGTTGCAAAGCGCAAGGTCCAGCAGTCGTGGAGATATTCAACCCCAGCGATCATTTCGATCGGCTTTTTCTGCAACAGAGAATAGTTGTAGCGGAGGATACCGAAGAGACGGTCAGTCAGCTACCACTGAACGGCGAAGTCCACCTGCTTAATGTAGTCGTTGTCGTAATTGTTGAAGTCCTGATCGTGCGAGTAGTTGTAGCGATAGTACAAGCCGATGAGCGACATGGGCTTGGGCTGCCAACGAATACCCGCGGTGACCTTTTCAAAGCGATGGCGTGCAGACGAGTACTGNGTACCGCTCACATTAGCAGTCAAACTACGCGTCAAACGCGCACCAACACTTGCGAGCAAGTCGCTACGAACTTCTTCATTACGTGCTAATTGGGTTTGATTACTCCCGGGAACATAGAAACTTACTCGCTGATCCGAGAAGTAACGACGCTGACCTACGCTTGCACGGAAAAGTTCCAAACCAGAAGCTTGATCAAAGTAACGCGTCGACAACACGGTTGTCAGCTGATTTGATTCGCTCACACGGTCGTAACCCGAGAATAAGTTTTCGCTAAAGAGTGTTGCGAAATTCAGGTCGGCAATACTGGTATCAAAGACCGGGAGATTATCCTGGTTACGGTACGGTACCCAGGCATAGTAAATGCGTGGTTCAAGCGTTTGGTAAGCCGCACGACCAAACCAAGTGGTATCGCGTTCAAAGACCAAACCGCTATCGATACTAAACATGGGTAACGTGCGGTGAGGGTCTTTCTCATCAAACTGCGCTTTCTCAGAATCTTTGATGTCACGTAATTGATACCACGTACCTAAGAATGTGNNCGCTTTGGGTACCACAAACCAACCAGCACCACGGAAGGGGTAAGCGGCGCTCTGTTCAAAGACAAAGCGATCCCCGTTCACCATATAGGGACTTTCAAATCGTGTGGCATCGAGCGTGGTGTTGAGTTCAAACCCATTCCAATTGCCGTTATAGCCATTGAAAACGATCTGAGGTACGCGTTCGTACGGCTTGGTTGAGTGAATGCCGTTGACATCTAACGTCTGATTTTTTTGGACGTTAATGGCTGTATTCCAATAGGTCTCGTCGTAACGAACGGAGTAGTCTTGCGGCAATACGGTTTCAGAAGACTCACGAATGTTGCCCGAAAAGTCCGTAATGAAATCGTCGTCAGACACTCGGTTGTAATTAACACGAGCGCTTAAGCGGTCTTTGCGATATTGCGAGTCGACATGAACACTCGAACGATTTTCTTTGGTGATTCGGTCATCAGGCAAATAGCTGTAGTCAACCACCGTCGAGAAATCGTTATAGAGGAAGCGAGCTTGCGTATCCAACATCACACCACGCTTACTCATCACGCGCGGCGTGAGCGTTAAGTCGTAGTTGGGGGCAATGTTGAAGTAGTACGGAATTGTGAGATCGAGACCGCGCGTGGAACTCATCCCATAGGTTGGAACTAAGAAACCCGAGCGACGTTCTTGACTGATCGGGAACGCAAACCAGGGCGTCCCAATGATGGGTAGTCCCATAAAGTTAAGAACGGCACCCGTGCCGCTAGCGGTTTGGTCGTACTCATCGATTTCGAGCTTGTTCATTGTGATGAACCAAGCTTCGTCATCGCGCTTACAGGTTGTGATTTTCGCTTCGTCAAAAGTGGTCGTATCGCCAGACATAAAGCGAATGTTTTTGGCACAACCACGCAAGTTGCGCGGCGCGTATTCATATTCAGCGTCGTTCATAGTNCCAGTGCGAGGGGTAATCTTGAAGCGCATAGAGGGNCCTGAGAACGTAGCGCCTAGACGAGAAATCTTGGCGTTCCCTTCAGCCTGAACTTCGTCAGTACTATGCGTATAGGTGATGCGATCCCCTTTAAGAACGGTGCCCGCACGGCGAATTTCGGCTTGACCGTAGAGATGCAATTGTTCTTCAGGATTCCCTTCAATTCGATCCGCAGAGACAAAACTGGCGGAGTCTGTGGCTGGCGTGGCGCGAGAAGGATCCAAAGCAATGACAGACTCTAATGCCACACGGTTGTTGGATTGAGTAGCCGTTGCTGGAACGCTGTAAGCCATTGCGGTCACCGCTAAGCTCACGCTAATTGTGATCGGTCGAATATGCGGAAATGACATGAATAAACCGGGGAAAGTGACAGCCTGAGACTATACTTTATAGAATGACGGCAAAATAATTAAAAGATTATAAAGCCCCTCATCATGGCAGAGTACTTGAGTCGAGGGAAAATCATCTCTGATGCCGAAAAGGATCTTGGATAANNAAGGAATTTATGACGATGACCGCTCAAAATGACAACACGTTTTTTGATCAATGGTTGCAGTCGTTGGCACCCCAATATGGTCTCGAACTTTCGACGATGAGCCGAGCTGGTGCAGACGCGGGTTTTCGTTCTTATCACCGAATTACTGCGGCTGATGGGAAAACTTATATTGCGATGAATGCTGATGGCGAAACGCAGGCAAGTTTCGATGCATTCCTGAAGGTTGATCGTTTAATGCGCGAAGAAGCGGGACTCAATGCGCCCGAAATCTTTGCTTCGGCAACGGATCATCGTTTTATGTTGCTCTCGGACTTGGGGCGTGAAACCTATTTGGATGTTTTAACCGAAGAAAACGCTGGTGCCTTAATGGATAAAGCGACCACGGCGCTGGTGGCATGGCAGAAGATTTCTCGTCCTGGCGTGTTGCCTCCCTATAGTCGTGAAGTTTTGCAGCGTGAAATTGATCTCTTCCCCGAATGGTATGTGGGTCGTCACCGCGGCGTGACTTGGAATGAAACGCAACAAAAGTGGTGGAGGATGGCGACGGATGCCATTTTGGACAACAATTGCCGCGAAGCCTTGGTTTTTGTCCATCGTGATTTCATGCCGCGTAATTTGATGGTTTCTGAACCAATGCCTGGCATTTTGGACTTCCAGGATGCACTTTATAGCCCGTTGAGCTATGACATTGCCTCTTTGATGCGTGATGCCTTTATTTCTTGGGGCGAAAGTTTTGTGCTCGACGTGACGATTCGCTATTGGGAAAAGGCTCGTAAGGCGGGCTTGCCTGTGCCAGACGATTTCGGCACTTTCTATCGCGATGTGGAATTTATGGGTATTCAACGCCACTTGAAGGTGTTGGGTATTTTTGCCCGATTGAATTATCGCGATGGTAAGCCAAAGTATCTTGAAGATACGCCTCGATTCATCGATTACGTTCGCAAGACGTCTCGCCGTTACATTCAGTTGTCGCCGTTGACGCATCTGATTAATGAGTTGGAAGGCTCTGACGTTCAGGTGGGTTATACCTTCTAATTGCGTTCTATCGTCAAAGGACATCCCCTATGCGTGCATTGATTTTTGCTGCTGGCGAAGGTCGCCGTATGCGCCCACTGACCCTCACAACCCCAAAGCCCCTTGTGACGGTGGGTGGGGTGCCAATGGTTGTTCGTCAAATTGAAGCACTTAAAGCGTCAGGTATTCGAGATATGGTGCTGAATGTGGCTTACCACAGTGCGCAAATCATGGATACGTTAGGGGATGGGCGCCAATTTGGTGTACGTCTCTATTATTCGGTTGAAGGTAATTGTGCGGAAGATGCCCTAGAAACCTTAGGTGGGATCGCTAAAGCACTTCCCTTGCTGACTGCTGATGGAGACACGGTACNNTTTGTCGCGGTGGCGTCTGATATCGTGACCGATTTTGATTATTCGGCGTTAGTGCGTCGAGGTGAGGCGCTACAGACCAGTGACCTTGACGCGCATTTGGTATTAGTGCCCAATCCCGCTTATCACGCTCAAGGGGATATGACGTTGAATGCTAAGGGATTGGTGAAGCCGATGCCCAAAACGCATACTTTTTCGAGCTTGGGGGTTTATCACACGCGCTTATTTGATGGTGTGGAACCCGTGAAAGCCAAACTCTTTCCGTGGTTGTGGGACGCCTGTGAACAGGGACGGGTGTCGGGCGAATGCTATGAAGGGCGTTGGTTAAACGTAGGGGATGCCAACGAGTTACAGATTGCTGAATCTCAGTTTGGTTAATGAATTCATTCCCGAGAGGGAAAATAACGAAACCGATAAAATACGACACACTTTTTGTTGAGACTTTTGCCGATTTGCGAGTAGAGCGTGAAATTAGGACCCTATACCGTTAACGTGCCCGTGATGTTGACCNCTATGGCAGGGATGAGCGACTTGCCCTATCGAGAAATATGCCGCATGTTTGGGGCAGGCTATGCTGTGGGTGAAATGACAACGAGTAAGCCTGAATTTCGTTCGAGCCGAAAAAGTTCCACGCGTTGGGCTTGTGATGAAGAGTCGGGGTTACGTGTTGTGCAACTGCTTGGGGCTGATCCTCAGATGATGGCTGATGCTGCTCGTTACGCTCAAGACTCTGGCGCACAGGTCGTGGACATCAATATGGGGTGCCCTGCTAAAAAGGTGCTACAAACTACCTGTGGCAGCGCTTTGATGAAGGATGAGACGCTGGTGACACAAATACTCTCGGCGGTAGTGGGGGCTGTCGATATTCCTGTGACATTGAAGATCCGAACGGGTTGGGATCAGTACCATCGAAATGCTGAAACGATCGCACGTATCGCACAAAGCGAAGGGATCTCTATGCTTGTGGTGCATGGTCGAACGCGTGCAGACGGCTTTCGGGGTGAAGCTGAATACGAAACCATTCGGCGTGTCAAAGCGGCTGTAGAGATTCCAGTCATCGCCAATGGGGATATTGATTCTGGGGCAAAAGCGGTAGCAGTGATGAAGCAAACGGNNGGTACTGATGGTGTCATGATCAGTACCNGAGCTTCCTATGGCAACCCGTGGATCTTTAATGAGGTCTCTTCCGCCTTGGGATGGGGAGCTTTGTTGCCTAAACCTACACTTCAAGAAAAGCAACGGGTCATAAATCTGCACATGCGGCAACATTTTGACTATTATGGCGAAGCAAGAGGTGTAGTGACATTCCGTAAGCATCTGAATCATTATCTTCGGGGTCTAGATGGTAGCGAAATGCTACTGAAGGCACTTATGACGAAACAAGGGGCTAAAGACCTGGCAGAATGTCTTAACCTCTATTTCGAAAGAGTTTCATAACATGTCATTCGAGCGTGAACAGAATAAGCATGGTGATTCGATTCAGATGAGGCGCCAAGGTCGTCCTCGCAAAAAGGTCGAAGTCACTTACGGTCCCATTGACTCCGAGACTGTTTGGTCTGTGATGGGGTGTGATGATCCGAGCCCACTGGATAAGGCTGTTGTTGGTCAGTTGAGCCAATATTTCAAACAGCTTGATGGCTCTCATCCAATGCCTTTGTATCCACTTGTCATTGCCGCCGCGGAACGTCCGTTGTTGCTGTATGTGATGGCACTGTGTCGAAACAACCAAACTGAAGCTGCAAAATTACTTGGTATTAACCGAAATACCCTACGCAAGAAGCTCGCCGAGCATCGACTTGTGAACGGGTAATTTTCAAAAGGAAATAAGCAATGAAAAAACAGGCTCTTATCAGCGTGTCCGACAAGACCGGTGTGGTCGACTTCGCTCGCGAATTGGTGGCTTTGGGCTATCACATTCTGAGTACTGGCGGTACCGCGAAGCTCCTCACCCAGGAAGGCGTTCCCTGCCAGGAAGTANCTGACTATACGGGCTTCCCTGAAATGCTTGACGGTCGTGTCAAGACCTTGAATCCGAAGATTCACGCTGGTATTTTGGCTCGCCGTCCGGTANGTGAACACATGGCTGCCCTTGAAGCCCACAAGATCGACCCGATCGACATCATTTGCGTGAACCTTTATCCGTTCGAACAGACGATTGCTAAGCCTGATTGCACGTTCGAAGACGCCATCGAAAATATCGACATTGGTAGGCCGACGATGATTCGTGCTGCGGCTAAGAACCATGAGTCTGTTGCTGTGATCGTTGATCCGACGGACTACGCGGCTGTTGTGGCTGAAATCAAGGCTGAAGGTGGTGTGACCGCAGCTACGCGTTTGGCTTTGGCTAAGAAGGTGTTTGCTCATACCGCTCGTTACGACGGCATGATCACGAACTACCTCACGAGCCTTGACGAAAACAATCAGCGTACCCGCTTCCCTGAAGTGCTGACGCGTCAGTGGGAAAAGGTGCAGGATATGCGATACGGCGAAAATCCGCATCAGTNNACCGCCGCTTTCTATCGTGAAGCTTCTGTGGCTCCGGGCTTGTTGGCTGGTTACGAACAGCTCCAGGGCAAGGAACTCTCCTACAACAACATCGCTGACAGTGATGCTGCTTGGGAATGCGTCCGTTCCTTTGAAGCCCCGGCTTGTGTGATTATCAAGCACGCCAATCCGTGCGGCGTCGCTGTGGGTATTGACTCGGCTGAAGCCTATGCCAAGGCTTTCCAGACGGACTCTAAGTCTGCCTTCGGGGGCATCATCGCCTTTAACCGTGAAGTGACGGGTGAATGCGCTCGCCAGGTTGCTCAGCAGTTTGCTGAAGTGATCATTGCACCGTCCTTCAGCGCTGAAGCGCTTGAAGTGTTCGCTGCTAAGAAGAACTTGCGCTTGTTGGTTGTTGCCTTGGGTGGCGCTCACAACGACTTCGACTTTAAGCGCGTCGGCGGTGGCTTGTTGGTTCAGAGTCCTGACATTCAGCTCTGTGACGAAAGCGCTTTGCGTTGCGTGACGAAGCGTCAGCCGACCTCTGCTCAGATCGCTGACATGATGTTTGCTTGGAACGTTGCTCGTTTCGTTAAGTCCAACACGATCGTTTACGCTCGCGGTGGTATGACGTTGGGCGTTGGCGCTGGTCAGATGAGCCGCGTTGACTCTGCTCGCATCGCCATGATCAAGGCTGAAGAAGCTAACTTGTCGCTCGTTGGCTCCGTTGCTGCTTCCGACGCTTTCTTCCCGTTCCGTGATGGTCTCGATGTTGTGGTCGACGCTGGCGCGACGGCTGTGATCCAGCCGGGCGGCTCTATCCGCGATGACGAAGTGATCGCTGCTGCTGATGAACGCGGCATCACGATGGTCTTCACGGGCGAACGTCATTTCCGTCACTAATTTTTTGACGGTATTTGAGTATTAGCCTCATTGCCTTTGCGAGTGATGAGGCTTCGATAGAACGCAACCGCTCTTCAAGGGCGGTTGCGTGTTCAAATAGGGAGTCATTTGTGACGACACTCAAATTTTCCCGACGCCAGTTGGTTGGGGCAGGTGTAGCTGCTGGCTTAATGACCTCATTGCCTGCGATGGCTGAGTTACAGGTGTCGATTACCGGGGTAGGGGCTAATCAGCTTCCGATCGCGATCAAGGTATTGGAAGGTACGAGCCTAGTGGGTGAAGACCTGAGCGCTGTGATCGGTGCTGACCTTGAGCGCTCTGGTGCTTTTCGTCTAATCCCGACTGGCGCTGAGGATACGGCTGAAGATCTAAGTAAGCCCGAAAGTTTGCCTCATTGGGCGCAAGCCGGCGCCAATGCTTTGGTCGTAGGATCTGTCAAACAGTTGTCTGATGGTCGTTGGGAAGTGAAGTACTTCCTTCACGATGCAGTGTCGAACACGATGCTCGATTCTGGACAGTTTGTGGTGAGCAAAAAGCAGATCCGCATGGCTGCCCATCGCGTTGCCGATCGCATCTATACGAAGTTAACGGGTGAAAACCCCATGTTTGCTTCTCGCTTGGTCTATGTGTCTCAATTAGGCTGACGCGATTTTCGTCTGATTGTGGTAGATAGTGATGGTGCTAATACGGTTGAAGTGCTTCGTTCTGATGAACCGATTATTTCGCCCGTATGGTCGCCTGATGNNTACCGCAAACTTGCTTATGTGAGTTTTGAACAACGTAAGCCGATTGTCTTTATTCAAGATTTGAGTACGGGCGGTCGTCATGCAATTTCGGCCTTCCGTGGTAATAACTCGGCGCCGTACTTTAGTGCCGACGGTCAAATGATGGCGGTTGCGCTTTCTAGGGATGGCGTGACGCAAGTTTATTTGATGCGAGCAAACGGGACGGGGTTACGTCGCTTTACGAGAAGCTACGGTATTGATACCGAACCCGTATTCTCGAACGACGGTCGTTGGTTGTATTTCACTAGTGATCGTGGTGGCGCGCCCCAGATCTATCGTCAATTGTTAGATGGTAGTGCGCCCGCTGAACGTGTCACCTTTGGGTCGAGTTATGCCATTAGTCCGAGCATCAGCCCAGACGGCAATACTTTGGCTTATATTTCACGCATTAATGGTCGATTCCGTACAGCGGTAATGGATTTGTCGACGGGACAAACGACACTAGTCTCTACGACGGATCGTGACGAATCACCATCTTTTGCACCGAACGGTCGCTTCTTGGTTTATGCCACGGAGGAACGTGGTCGTGGCGTTTTAGGAACTANNGCCTCGACAGATGGTCGTCTTATGACGCGTTTGACTGGAAAGGGAGATATCAGAGAACCTAGTTGGGGTCCGATTCTGCCTTAACCTACTCACTATAAAAAATCATCTTTACTAAAGATAGGAAAGACATCATGTCGTTCTCTTGGAAAGTTCTTGCAGCTTCGGCTGCTGTTGCTGCTCTGTTGAGCGGTTGCTCTTCCGTCTCTTTGGACGAAGGCGCTAAGTCTGGCACGCTCGCGGGCACTCAGGTCGAAGGTCAGCAGGCGACGAATCCGTTTACGGATCCGAACAATCCGCTTTCTCAGCGTTCTGTTTACTTCGCTTTTGACTCCTATGAAGTGGCTCCCGAATACATGCGTAACGTTGAAGCGCATGCTCGTTGGCTTGTTGCCAATCCGAAAGTGAACATCGTCATTCAGGGTAATACCGACGAACGCGGTGGTAGTGAATACAATCTGGCTCTGGGTCAGAAGCGCTCTGAAGCTGTGAAGCAGCGTTTAGAGTTGCTCGGTGTGCCAGCTGATCGTATTGAAGCCGTTTCTTTCGGTCGTGAAAAGCCGGTAGCTTTGGTCACAGTGAAGAGGCTTGGGCTCAGAACCGTCGTGCCGATATCGTTTATCCTACGGAAGTGACGGCTGATAAGCCCGCTAAGTAAGGATAAGCGCTATCTACGATAGCCACATCAGCCGGACGTCGCCGACATAGGCACGTACCGGCTGTTTTTTGTCTAGTCTTTATGGGTGTGAGAACTGAGTCGCTCTTTCACTGGAGTTTTGTATGACTATGAGATTGATGATGGCCCGTTTTGGGGCTCTGACCGTGTTGGCTAGCATCGCAAGTGGTGCGATACTTTGCGGACGACGATGCTCGACGTGCAATTTTAGATTTACGTGCACAAGTTCAGGCGTTAGAAGAACAACTTAAAAATACGCAAATGACCTTTGTGAACCGCCTGGATAGCTTACAAAACCAAAATCGCATTTTGACGGGTAAGGTCGAAGAGCTGACCAACGCGCTCAACACGGAAAAGCGTAGCAATCGTCAGCTCTATGCCAATATCGATGAGCGCGTAGGTAAGTTTGAGCCTAAAGAGATTGAGGTTAACGGTGAAAAGTTCAAGGTGATGCCTCAGGAACAGTACCGCATACGATGCAGCGCTTGAACTACTCAAGGCGGGCGACTATAAGGCGGCTGTAACGCGATTTACGAAGTTTGCCACTGACTGGGAAAATTCGCCCTACCGTGCTGATGCACTCTATTGGCGTGGGTCTTGTCATTTCGCACTCGAACAATATAAGAGCACGATCAATGTGCAGAATCAGTTGATTAAGCAGTACCCGAAGCATAGCCGTGTGCCTGATGCCATGATTTCTGTAGCCTCAGCGCAGGCTTCTTTGGGTAACGTTAAAGCTACTGCGGCAACACTTAAGAAAGTGATCAAGCAGTTCCCAGATTCAGAAGCTTCTAAATCTGCTAATCAACTTTTGAAGACCTTGAAGTAAGAGCTGATTCAACTAGCATTCGTCAATCTATAGGCGAAGTCTATGGTATGAGGCTGAGAGCTAGGAGTTAGATCAGAAATTAGAGCATTGGGCACAAGCTACGATGTTTCTCTAATATCTGAACCTCAAATTTCAAAGGGAAGTCTTGTTACAATGACCGAGGAAGGTGTCGCAAGCATTTGTTGACACCTTCAGTACCTTATATAACTGCCCGGACAATTGTGTACCCCGTGGAGTTTTTTCAAAAGAAGGACTTATGACTGATTTCAAGCAAGTTCGCGGTGCTGATCTGCTCCGCAATCCGCAGCTCAACCGCGCCGATGCCTTTACTCAGGAAGAACGTGACGAAAAGGGGCTTCGCGGTCTTCTTCCGCCCGCTGTGACGACCAAGGAACTTCAGGTTCAGCGCATGCTCGCGTTGCTTGATCGTTGCCCGACCGCTCTCGACAAGTTCTTGATGCTTGATAGTCTTCATACAACCGATGAAGATCTCTACTTTAAGCTTTTGATCGAACATATTGATGACTTTATGCCGGTGGTTTATACGCCGACCGTGGGTGAAGTCTGCCAGAAATTCAGTCATATCTACCGCTATCCGCGCGGTGCCTTTATCTCGATCAACGATAAGGGGCGTGTGGGTGAAATCATCGACAATGTGCCGAACGAAGAAGTCGACGTGATCGTTGTGACTGACGGTCAGCGTATTCTCGGCTTGGGTGACCTTGGCGTCAACGGCATGGGCATTCCTTGCGGTAAGTTGTCTCTCTATACGGCTTGTGCTGGTATCGCTCCGGAAAAGACGCTCCCGGTGACGATTGACGTTGGTACCAACAACCAGGACAACCTGAACGATCCGCTTTATCTAGGTTTGCGCCACGAACGTGTGTCTGGCGAAGCCTATGACGAACTCATTGAAGAGTTCATGACGGAAGCGCGTCGCCGTTGACCGAACGTTTTGATCCAGTTCGAAGACTTCGGTAACAACCACGCTTTCGACTTGTTGGAACGTTACAAGGATAAGTGCCTTTGCTTCAACGACGACATCCAGGGTACGGCTACCGTTGCTGTGACAGGTGTGTACTCTGCTCTTCGTGTGACGAAGCAGAAGCTCGCTGATCAGCGCTTCCTCTTCTTGGGCGCTGGCGAAGCTGCGACGGGTATCGCCGAATTATTGGTCGATGCTATGGTTGCTGAAGGCATGGATCGTGCTGAAGCTTTGAAGCACTGCTGTCTCTTTGACTCCAAGGGTCTTGTGACGTCCACGCGTGGCGACAAGCTCGCTCACAACAAGGTGCCGTTTGCTCACGATCTGCCTAACTGCAAGACGTTTATTGAAGCCGTTCGTGCTTTGCGTCCGACCGGTGTCATCGGTGTGGCTGCTCAGCCGGGTGCCTTCAATGCTGAAGTACTCCACGAAATGGCTGAAATCAACGAACGTCCGATCGTGTTTGCGCTCTCTAACCCGACGTCTCGTGCTGAATGCAACGCTGAAACTGCTTATCGTGAAACGAATGGTANNCGTGCGCTCTTTGCCTCTGGCTCTCCGTTCGCTCCGGTANCTTTGGGTGACAAGACCTTTGTGCCGCGTCAGGGTAACAACAGCTATGTGTTCCCGGGCTTGGGTCTCGGCGCTGTGTTTGCGCAGGCTCGTTGCATGCCGACTGGTATGTTCNTTACTGCTTCTCGTGCCTTGGCTGAATTCGTGAGCGAATCTGACCTTGAACAGGGTTCTCTCTATCCGCCGCTTTCTATGGTTCGTGAAGTTTCTGTCAAGATTGGTGCTACGGTTGCTCAGTACGCTTATGACAACGGTCTTGCCAATAACGAACGTCCGGAAGACCTTGAAGCCGCTGTTCGCGCCTTCATGTACGATCCGAACTAAGTTTTCGTCTTAAACGAGATCTTTTGAATGCCTTCGTTATCGTTCATGAGATGGACGGTAAGGGAGGCATTTTTTTCGCATGATGGATAGCGCATCTCAACTTAAGGCTAGAGGCGTCGATGAGGGCACTGAAGGATTGATTTTGGCTCGCTTATATGGTGAGCCTTTGTCGACGTGTCCTGAGGGTTTGTATATCCCACCTGAAGCGCTAAGAATCTTTTTGACGAGCTTTGAAGGTANNCCGTTAGACCTTCTTTTGTATCTGATTCGAAAGCAAAAGTTCGACATCATGGATATTCCAATGGCTGAATTGACGGAACAGTACATGCGTTATGTCGATCTTGTTCGCGAAAATGATTTGGAGTTGGCTGCGGCTTATCTCGTGATGTCTGCCACGCTAATGCAGATTAAGAGCCGTTTGTTGTTGCCGTCAGTGCGTGCTCAAGAGGGGGAGGAGGTTGAAGACCCACGCGCGGAACTCATGCGCCGATTAGAGTNNACCTACGAGCAAATCCGAGCAGCGGCACTGCAAATGCAAGCCTTGCCTCGCATTGATCGTGATTTCAAAGTGGCTACAGCAGAACTTAATGTGCCTAAAGAGGTGCCATTACCTGACGTTGAGGCACATGAATTGGTGTCGGCTTGGGGAGATGTGGTCAGACGATTGCGGCTACGAGATCGACATAAAGTGAGTCGACAAGAACTCTCAGTGAGAGAACATATGTCGGCACTCCTTCGTAAACTGCGTCAACACGCTATGGTGACGCTCTCGAAGTTATGGGAAGAGGCTCCGGATCGCGAGACGCAGACAGTGTGGTTTTTGGCGATGTTGGAGTTGGCTAAAGAAGAAATGGTGATTGTGACGCAGGCAGCGCCCTATGCGCCGATTTATATCACGTTGCCTGAGGGGAACGAAGAAACCGTGTTACGGTGTCCTGACCCGCTTGATTCTGGTTTATTTGGTTAAAGAAAAAGGGGATTGAAGTTTCAATCCCCTTTTTGGTTAATTAGGCTTCACCTAAGAGTGCGCGCTTAGCTGCAGCCTTTTCATCTTGTTCTTTCAAGACAACTTTAGCTCTGACCATGGCAAATTCCATGTTCGGAACCAAATTGGGACCAAGGTGCTGTGCGATACCCGTACGCTTTAGCTGAGCCAACGGGTGACCCGAAGCGCCAGCGATGATTAACTCATGGTTGTGACGGTGCAAGGCACGGACAAAGACTTCAATCTGGTCCATGGCAGAGTTGTCAATGTTGAGCAAGTCTGTAAAGTCCAAAACGACAATACGAGCGGCAGCAGCCGAGGTAATGCGCGTTGGATCGGTCACATGTTCAAGCTTAGAGACGGAGCCAAAGAAGAGGGCGCCCTTGATGTGCCAAGCTTCAACCGTATCGGGCACGTCAAACGGTAAGGTGACGGGTTCGACCACGGTGAGGTTATTCATACGCATCAAGAAGAACACGCAGGCAACTACCAAGCCAAACTGAACAGCCACAGTCAAGTCAAAGATCACAGTTAAGAAGAACGTGATCAAGAGCGTTGCCTTGTAGGAAAGAGTCATCTGGCGTAAGCGTAAGAATTCACGCCAATTGCCCATGTTCCAAGCCACGAAAACCAAGATGGCGGCAAGTGCGCAAAGCGGGATGTTACTAGCCAACGGAGCGGCNGCTAAAATGACCACGAGCAACGTCACAGCGTGCACCATGCCAGCGACAGGGGAGAAGGCGCCCGACTTGATGTTGGTCACCGTACGGGCAATGGTACCCGTAGCAGGAATCCCACCAAAGAACGGCACGATCATGTTAGCAATCCCTTGACCCATCAATTCCTGGTTGGGATCGTGGCGGTCGTCGGTCATCGTGTCAGCCACGCGAGCGCAGAGCAGACTTTCAATGGAACCAAGCACGGCGATCGTGATCATAGGACCGATCATTTGTTTGGCTGTTTCCCATTCAAGGTCGGGCATCTGTAAGCTCGGTAACGACTGCGGGATGCCACCGAATTTAGAGCCAATCGTTTCGACAGGCAAATGGAAGACCGTGACAACCACCGTGGAAAGGACGAGCACAACCACCGTTCCAGGCAAGTGAGCTAACCAACGCTTCCACTGCGGACCGCTCATCTGATAGCCCTTGGTANNCCAGAACTTAATAATGAGAAAACTAGTGAGTGCAATGCCTAAAGCCCACCAGTTCACCGTGTTGATATGGGTGATGATGGTGTTGACCTGACCAAAGAAGTCAGCAGGCATTTTGGCGACTGTTAAGCCTAAGAAGTCTTTGACCTGCTGTAAGCCAATCATGACGGCAATACCATTCGTAAAGCCAATCACGATGGACACAGGAATGAACTTAATAAAGCCCCCGATTTTGAAGAGCCCCATAAAAAATAGGAGCACACCAGAACCGAGTGTCGCGAGCATCAAGTTGCCCAGACCATATTGAGCAATGATGCCGTAGATGATGACAACGAAAGCACCTGCAGGNCTACCAATCTGAACGCGGCAACCGCCGAGCAGAGAAATGATAAAGCCTGCAATGATGGCGGTATAAAGACCAGACTCGGGCGGAACGCCAGAGGCAATACCGAAAGCCATCGCGAGGGGGAGCGCGACCATACCCACCGTTAACCCTGCGGAAATATCGCGGGAAAGCATGTGGGAGTCATATTCCTTCAGACTGTTGAGAAGGACGGGGTGGAATTTACCNAGTGGAACATGGTGCATGAATTCACGNGTCGCTTCTTTAAAACTCATGACAATGAAAGTGAGGGGTCTGTAAAAATAGTTAATTGTAAGAAAAGGCACCCTCCTTGAGGAGAGGGTGCCTTTGTTCAATCGCAAGTAATCTTGAAATAATTGCTTTATTTGGCAAATAAATCGAAATTATCGGATGCGCATGCCCGGAATGGCGCCAGCGTGCGGCTCAAGAACGAACAAGCCCAAGGACTTATCGTTGGCATCAGAGGCGGTCAAAACCATGCCTTCGGAGACGCCAAAACGCATCTTGCGAGGTGCGAGGTTAGCGATCATGACGGTAAGGCGGTCTTCGAGTTCTTCGGGCTTATAGGCGCTACGAATGCCAGAGAAGACATTACGCGTACGCCCTTCGCCGATATCGAGCGTGAGGCGCAGGAGTTTGTTGGCACCTTCAACGGTTTCACACTTGACGATCTTGGCAACACGAAGGTCAATCTTCGAGAAGTCGTCAATCGTGCATTCCGGGGCGATCGCTTCGCCACCAGGCAGGACGGGTTCGGGTTCCGGAGCCTTTTCCGGGACGAGAGCGTTCAATTGTTTTTCCATGTCAACACGCTGCATGAGATGTTTAAAGGCCTTAATCGGGTTCGTAGCGGACAGAGGCGTATTCACGCTTGCCCAGGTCAACGGTTCGATCGAGAGGAAGTCTTCTACGCGCTGAGCCGTCGCTGGTAACACGGGCTTAAGGTAGAGCGTCAAGAGACGGAAGCCTTCAAGGGCGATCGAAGAGACGCGATGAAGGTCGGACTGACGTTCGGGGTTCTTGGAGAGTTCCCACGGCTTTTCCTGGTCAACGAATTCGTTGATCTTGTCGGCGAGTTCCATGACGACGCGCGTTGCACGAGCAAATTCACGGATTTCATAGAAGTTCTTGATTTCTTCAGCACGGCTACGAATGGTTTCCAACAAGGGATCATGCATCGCGTTGTCATCCACGCGACCTTCGAACTTCTTGAAGATGAAGCCAGCGGCGCGGCTTGCAATGTTGACGTACTTACCGATCAAGTCGGAGTTGACACGCTGAGCGAAGTCTGCCTTCGTGAAGTCAACGTCTTCAACGCGAGAATTCATCTTGGCGGCTAAGTAGTAACGGAGCCATTCAGCATCCATACCGAGTTCGAGGTATTCCAACGGAGAAATGCCTGTGCCACGGCTCTTACTCATCTTTTCGCCATTCACCGTCATGAAGCCATGAGCGTTCACGTGATCTGGGACGCGGAAGGGCTTACCTGCAAAGTGAAGCATGGCATACCAGAAGAGCGTATGGAAGTAGATGATGTCTTTGCCGATGAAGTGGATCTGTTCCGTGTTTTCGTCGCGAAGAATGCCTTCGAAATCCAAACCATTCTTGACGCAGTATACCTTGAGAGAAGCCAAGTAGCCGACAGGCGCGTCAAGCCAAACATAGAAATACTTGCCCGGCGCATCAGGAATGGCGATACCGAAGTACGGTTCGTCACGCGAGATGTCCCAGTCAGAGAGGTTGCCATCTTCGCCTAACCATTCACGGTCCTTGGCAAGCACTTCCTGCTGAACGCGCGACAGCCCATCCTTGCCTACGCCATTGGTCCAATCGCGCAAGAACTTCACGCACTGCGGATCAGATAACTTGAAGAAGTAGTGCGTAGAGCGGCGAATTTCAGGACGAGAGCCAGATAACGTGGAGTACGGGTTGACGACTTCCATCGGGGAATAAACGGCGGAGCACTTTTCGCAGTTGTCGCCATACTGATCTTCGGCGCCGCAACGCGGGCAGGTACCCTTAATGAAACGGTCAGCAAGGAACATGCCCTTGACCGTGTCGTAGTACTGTTCGATGTCCTTGGTGTAAATNAAAGTACCAGCCTCCTTGAGGCGGCGATAGATTTCCTGGCTCAACTCATGGTTTTCGGGCGCATCCGTGCTATGCCAATGATCGAAGCTGATGTGGAAACCATCGAGATACTGCTTACGACCTGCGGCAATTTCAGCCACGAAAGCCTGAGGGGTGATGCCACGCTTTTGAGCAGCGATCATGATCGGAGCACCATGAACGTCATCAGCCCCAACGAAGTGGACTTTGTTGCCGGACATTCGCTCGTGACGCACCCAGATATCAGCCTGGATGTATTCCATGATATANCCTATGTGGAAAGCGCCGTTCGCGTAAGGCAATGCTGTCGTGACAAAAAGATTTCGCTGACTCATCGTCGTGTTTGATCCGAAAGTTAAATAAAAAAGGTACTCAGAATGACTGAAGCAATTGTTAATTGTACCGTAGGCTGTTACTCATAGTGCGAGAACATGCTGTCGAAATGGCTCTGAAATCGCATCTTTTGTGCTTGCACAGGATAGAATGCATGTGATGCCACAACTGCGTGTAATCGCAGTCTATTTGGAGAATAAGTTTATGACGATTTCTACGGAAGCGATTAAAACAGCGCTGTCTGCTTTGATCGACCCAGTCACAGGCACGGACTACGTGTCTGGCAAGATGTTTAAGAGTGCCGAAACGGACGCTGAAGGTAACGTCAAGGTCTTTATCGAACTTGGTTATCCGGCTCGTTTCCGTGCTCAGTCTGTCGGTGAAGCGGTTGGTGCGGTAGTCAAAGCCGCTGGCGCGACTTCGGTAGAGGTTAGTGTTACTCAAAACATCATTGCACATAAGGTTCAGGGCACGTTGCGCGTGATGCCTGGCGTCAAAAATGTCATTGCGGTGAGTTCTGGTAAGGGTGGCGTGGGTAAGTCCACGGTGTCCGCTAACTTAGCCCTGGCTTTAGCGCACGAAGGGGCTCGCGTGGGTGTGCTCGACGCTGACATTTATGGTCCGTCTCAGCCCAAGATGTTGGGCGCTTCGGGGCAGCCTGTGAGCGTTGACGGTAAGTCCATTGAACCAATGGAATCTTTGGGTCTTCAGATTAATTCGATCGGCTTTATGGTCGAAGAAGACGACCCCATGATTTGGCGTGNNGGCCCGATGGCTGCTGGTGCTTTGCAGCAGTTGATCACTCAGACCAACTGGCACGATCTTGATTACCTGATCGTTGACATGCCCCCGGGTACGGGCGACATTCAGTTGACGCTGTCTCAGCAGGTACCTGTGACGGGTGCCGTGGTCGTGACGACGCCTCAGGACATCGCCTTGATCGACGCCAAGAAGGGTCTTCGTATGTTCCAGAAGGTCAATGTGCCGATTCTTGGGATTGTTGAAAATATGTCTGTCTTCATTTGCCCACACTGTGGCGAAGTTGAACATATCTTCGGCGAAGGTGGTGCTCAGCGTATGAGCGAACAGTATGGCGTGCCGCTACTTGGCGAATTGCCGCTTTCTGCTTCGATTCGTGAACGCGCTGACAGCGGTTGCCCGACGGTGGCAGCTGAACCTGATAGCAAGGAAGCTTTGATGTACCGTGAAATGGCGATGAAGGTCGCTGGTGCGCTTGCTCGCTTGACGAAGGATTACACCGCACGTATGCCTGGCATTCGTGTGATCAACGACTAAAGCTTGTCGGTGTAGCTAATCAAAAGGGGTGTCAGAATCATCGTTCTGGCACCCCTTACTATTTGGTTACGCGGTCATGCGTACGACCGCGTCTGAAGCATTAATCTTCGTCCATGTTCGGCGTTTCGACACCCAAAACCTTGTGAAGCTTGGGAGACGTCGTGGTGTACTGCAAGAACACACGCTTTTCCGGGAAGATGTAGTCGCAAGCGGCAAAGGCAGCGAGCGCACATTCATGGAAGCCCGACAAGATGAGCTTCTTCTTGCCCGGATAGGTATTGATGTCGCCAACAGCGAAGATACCCGGGATGTTCGTTTCAAAGCGAGCCGTGTCGACAACGATTTGCTTACGTTCCAAGGTGAGTACNCAGTTTTCGATCGGNCCAAGCTTGGGCTGTATACCAAAGAAGACCAAGAGGTGGTCAAGCGGAATACGACGCGTTACGCCGTCGGCACCAGCGACGAGTACTTCGGTGAGCTTGTCATCGGCTTCGTTAAAGCCCGTGACCTGACCCACTTCAAACTGCATTTCCCAGTTTTCGCAAAGTTCTTTCATCTTGGCAACAGAAGCAGCCTGGGCACGGAAGCCGTCACGACGGTGAACGAGCACAACACTTTCTACCTTACCAACCAAGTTGAGCGTCCAGTCAAGTGCGGAGTCACCGCCACCGCA
The DNA here is from genome assembly GCA_905186105.1 of uncultured Sutterella sp. Taxonomy (GTDB): domain Bacteria; phylum Pseudomonadota; class Gammaproteobacteria; order Burkholderiales; family Burkholderiaceae_F; genus Sutterella. Next base: position 197,794 of record LR994475.1, read on the forward strand.
GATCACGACATTCTTGCCTTCAAAGATGGACGGATCCTTGCAGCTGTAGTGCAACTGGGTGCCTTCAAACTTTTCAATGCCTTTTACCCGCAACGGGCGAGCCTGGAAGGAACCAACGCCACCAGCGATGATGACCACTTTAGCNATAAAGCGGGAACCCGTACTCGTTTCAACGTAAAAACGACCATCTTCCTGCTTTTCAACGCGCGTCACTTCCTTACCAAGGTGGAACACCGGNCTAAAGTGATGGTTTTGCTTCAGGAGATTTTCCGTTAATTCGTACGAAGAACAAACAGGCACAGCCGGGATGTCATAGATGGGCTTGGTTGGATAGAGTTCCATGCACTTACCACCCACGTTCTTGAGGGAGTCAATGACATGGCACTTGATTTCAAGCAGACCCAATTCAAACACCTGGAAGAGGCCAACAGGACCTGCGCCAACGACCACAGCATCAGTTTCAATAAGTTCGTCCGTATCTTCAGCAACGGTCATGTAATCTTCGATAGCCATATTTACATTCAATTCGAGTAATAAAAGGGGAGTCCTCTAATAGAAGACGATGGTGGCAGTATTTTCGCACGCTTCGAGGGCAAAAACAGCCCTTAAAACCATTAGTTTCGCGCTTTTTCCTTTTCAATCAAGAGTTGTTCACGCAGTTCTCGGAGTCGGGCATCAATTTGACTCATGGTATAGAAGTCGCCGTCCGCGACTTTTTGAGCAAGCGAAAGTTGATATACCGCGGCTTCCGTGGAGCCTAAGAGCGCATACATTTCACCTGTGTGGAAGTACTGCAGACTACGTTGATTGAGTTTTTCGTAAGAACGCGCTAAGAGCCCATGGTAGTTCGCACTGTTTGAACCTAGGGTTTCGTTATTACGCAAAAAGTGGATTAAATCTTTATGTCGACTTTCGGCATAAAGTAAATCCACGTAGTTTTCCGCAATCATGACGGAAAGCGGGAAACGATCTAGCGCTTTTTTGGCACGGTCAATGGCTTTTTGTTTATCCGCCTTCGTCTTTGCAACATCGTATTCGGTGCGCGTGAGGTTCCGAACCAAGATGGCACTCTGCCCTGCTTGCATCGCTAGGCGAGCGTGCTTGAGTGCGTCAGCGGGTTGATGCAATTGTTGAGCGGCGACAGAAAGTNNACCGTAGTGAAGGATAGGTACTTCAGTGCCAGTAGTAGTTTGAAGCCTCCGCTTAAATTCTTTTTGGATCTTGAACCAACCGTCATGACGTGTTTCTTGGAGAACTTCAAGTCGGACTTGAATCAGACGAAAGTCCAAACTGTCACGATGGATACGACCAGGTAACTTACGCGTACGATTTTCCATGTCAGTNATACGTTCCACCGTTAACGGATGGGTGGATAGGTAGGCTGGTGCCGCTGATTCATAAAAACGGTTGCTCGAATGGAGGCGTTCAAAGAAGCTTTCCATCCCCTTGGGGTCAAACCCAGCGTTATAGAGGGTCTGTAAACCAATGCGGTCCGCCTCGCGTTCAGCATCTTGAGAGTAGTTAAGTTGAGACTGAATCATGGTANNCGCTTGAGAACCCATTGCGACGGCGGCTGCAGCGTGACCGCCAGAACTGCCACCCGCGCGTGCAGCAAGGATCGCTAATAGCAATGACCCAATCGTGAGAGCCATATTGCTTTTTTGACCTTCAATCATGCGGGCGATATGGCGTTGTGAGACGTGNCTAATTTCATGCCCCATTACACCAGCGAGTTCACTTTCATTTTTGGCACCAATGATGGTGCCTGAGTGTACTGCGATATAGCCGCCGGGCAATGCGAAGGCGTTTAATGAACTATCACGAATCGGAAAGAAAAAGAATTGATAGGTATAAGTGTTAGCGCGGCTAACGAGTTGGTAACCGAGACGATTGAGGTATTCGCTCGTTTCTGGGTCGGTCATATAGGTCGGATCCGCGCGCACTTGAGTCATGATTTGGGCGCCTAGTGCACGTTCATCGCTAGGGGAGAGTTCAGAACCAGCGACAGTACCAAGACTCGGTAAATTCAAATCGAGTGCCGTGGGTCCAGCAGACAGCACGGTGTTAGGAAGTCCGGCTGTAGTGAGAGCGGCAAGAAGCAATACCCAAGCTTTTGTTTTCATGAATAGATCCTTGGTGTTCATTGACAGCTTTCTCTAGTGGTGACTGAAGTCCGTTCGACAAAACTGAAAGCGTGATGGTTATCATAAAGGGCTGATGCCCATAATTGGTATGGTTCTATAGCTCAAAACAAGGAAAGGTAACGAAAATGAGCGAACTGACACATTTTGACGAGTGCGGACAGGCACATATGGTGAATGTTGGCGCTAAGGCTGAGACCCATCGCGTCGCTGTGGCTAGCGGTCGCATCAGTATGGCGCCAGCGACATTCGAATTGATCGCCTCGGGTACGGCTAAAAAAGGGGATGTGTTAGGGATCGCCCGTGTGGCAGCTATTATGGCGAGTAAGCGTACGGCTGATTTGGTGCCGCTTTGCCACCCGATTGCTCTGACACGCGTGGTAGTGGAATTTGAGTTAGAAAAAGAGACTAACGCGGTTCTTTGTCGTGCAACCTGTGAGTGCTATGGTAAGACGGGTGTCGAAATGGAAGCACTGACTGCTGTGCAGGTAGGTCTGCTGACGATTTATGACATGTGTAAAGCGGTCGACCGTGGGATGATCATGTCTGATATCCGTCTATTAGAAAAGGACGGCGGCAAGACGGGGCGTTGGACGGCTGAGGTCTAAGTGAACAAAAATGGAGTGTTGATCGTGACAGATCGACACTCCATTTTTTTTGAACGTTATGAATCAGAAATGAGATTCATAGCGCGGGCTTCATAAACAGCTTCACCGCGCGAATGGACCTGGAGCTTGCGGTAAATCTTCTTGATGTGTGCCGTCACGGTGTGGGGCGAAATAATCAAGATGGTTGCAATGTCGGAGAACGAGATCCCCTTCGCAAGCAGTTCGAGAATTTCAAGTTCGCGATCCGATAGGTCTGGAATATCTGGCGTACGCGTAGGATGCTCTTCACGCTTTTTGAGCTGCATGGCGCGCAAAACATGACGCGTAATCGCGGGAGACATGGGTGAGCCACCGCCTTTAATCAAGCGCACGCAATTAGCCAAGTCTTCACTGGTGTTACGTAAAACGTAGCCCAAAGCGCCGCAACGAATCGCAGTCATGACATAAGCGGGTTCGCTACGGAAGGTATAGCAAAGCACGTTAAGTTCAGGGCGTTGGGCAACGATCGGTGCGTAAATCAAGCTCGTTTGAACGCCGCTAATTAAGACGTCAGTCACCAAAACGTCAATGTCTGAGCGAAGATGTAATGCCGTTTCAAGTTCGCTACTCGTCGTCGCAGTGCCTACCACAATCATGTCATTACAACTCAAAGAGGAGCTCAGTGCACGCGCTGTGGTTTGATTAGCAGCAGTNACTAAAACACGAATGCGTGCTTTAGTGTGAGGCTTTTCATGGATGAGATGCGGTCTCGGTTCAGGGATATTACTGTGCGCAACAATACGCTTACGCTGAACGAGGCTGATGGTTTTGTCACGTTTGGTGAGTGGCGCGGGTGTGCGAAGCTCAGGCTTACGAGTAGACGATTGCTTGGGTGCTAGGGTTGATGGCGTTTTCCTTAAAGAAACAACACGTCGAAGACCAGGTTTGGCAAGCACTCTACGTCCGTCCGAGTCAAAAGCTTGACTAATGGGGTTAGGGGCTGAATTGAGAGGATCAGTAGATGAAGTCATGGTATCACTAGGCTTTTTGAGCGAACTCTAAAAAGACAACGCTCAATGGTCTTCAGAAGATTCATTGCGTACGTTATACCGTATTTTTGGGATTTCTGCGAACGACAAAAAAGGAATTGCACTAACGATAGCAATGAAAAAGCGACGCATCTAAGGTTTGGGATGCGTCGCTTTAGATGTTTTGTATCAATGTCGATCGTTGAAAAAAGAAGTGTTATGCCTGGCGAATGATAAGAAGCGGCACATCGCCCATGGCGGCAATACGCGTGGCGGTCGACCCCATGACGGCGGCTTTGAAACGACCATAACCATGAGAGCCCATGACGACGAGGTCTAGTTTCTTCTTCTTGGCAAAGGCAGCGATTTCGTCACCTGCGTTACCCACTAAGCAGATTTCCTTCGTCTTGATGGCAGCCTTGGCAAACATCGGACGTAACGGTTCAACCGCTTCGTTGAATTCGTCCTTCTGAAGTTCAAGTACTTCTTCTTCAGAGAGGGCAGGGAGAGCCATACCTGCCATGTCAGGCATCACAGCGCCCGCATAGTCGCTCACCACGTTAATGAGGTAGAACTGGGCACCCGTACCAAAGAGCGAAATGTGTTTGAGAGCGTAACGTACAGCCGCACTACCATACTTGGAACCGTCAATGGCGATACCGACCTTGAGGGCGTCATTCTGCGGCGCCGTCTTGTCACGCAACATCAACACTGGGCACTTTGATTTGGTNAACACGCCATTAGAGACCGAACCAAAGAAGAGTNNACGCAAAGCAGTCTGACCGCGAGACCCCATCACGATGAGGTCTGCACCAAACTTTTCAGCTTCAGCCGAAATAGCGTCCGATGCTTCACCAACAACAAAGCTTTCCGAAGCCTGATAGCCCACTTTACTGAGTTCCTGACGTACGGGCTGAAAAACCTTTTCGGCTTCGTCTTCGTAATAGCGAGTCAGAGAGTCCTGNGTAACGAGACGACATGCGCGAGCAGGTAACGGCAACTGAACGTTCAGGATTTCAATTTCAGGATTGCTGCCGAGCAAAGTAGTACGACTAGCGATAAATTCCACAGCGTGCATGCTGTTGTCACTACCGTCAACGGGAACGAGGATTCTCATATAACCTCCTGTGAGTGTTTCTGAGGACGTCTAACTTTGCTTTAGACTACGGAAAAGCCATTTGTGCAAATGTTCCGTCCTTGAAAATAATGTACTCTGAATCGGTCAATGCGTCGATCGAATAGCGTTTTGAAAGGGTGGAATTTCTTGCTTTAAAGCAAGAAAAAATGAAATAAATCGGTGTTGCCTTTGTAATGGTGAAATTTACAAATCAAATGTACAGACAATTAAGGAATTAATCATGAGTGTAACTACTGATGAGCGACGCTTTGGAGGAATTGGTCGTCTATTTGGAGAGGCGGCAGCGGCAAAATTGCGTGATAGTCACATTGTTGTGATTGGACTTGGTGGCGTTGGTAGTTGGGCTGTGGAAGACCTTGTCCGAAGTGGTGTCGGGCGTTTAACGTTAATCGATGGGGATACGGTGGCGCTCTCTAATACCAATCGACAGCTGCCCGCTATTGAAGGTGGTTACGGACGAGCCAAGGTANCCGATGTACTCTGTGAGCGCGCTAAAGCGATTCATCCTGATTGCCAAATTGAAGTGAAGAAAATCTTTGTGACGCCAGAGAATGTCAGTGATGTTCTTCCGAAGGATGCGCATTGGATTGTGGATTGTATTGACGACTTAAAAGGGAAGGCTGCTCTACACGCTGAAGCCCAACGGTTAGGTATCCGAACAGTGTGTGCGGGTGGTGCAGGTGCGCGTATCGATCCGTCTCGGATTGAGGTCTCGGACTTGGCGCGCGTCAAAGGGGATCCTTTGCTAGGCAAATTGCGCACGATACTGAGAAAAGACTATGGGTTTCCTGCTGGATCCACTGATGGTAAGTCGAAGCTTTTTAATATTCCTGCGGTCTATAGCAATGAACTGTTACGTCAACCAGGTGCCGATAGCTTGTTAGCGATTGGCGCTCATCCTGATGATCGCATTGGCTTTGGGGCTNTCGTGGTAGTCACGGGGACGGCAGGACTACGACTTGCTTCCATTGTGATTAACGATATTGCGGTACTCAGTGAGCGAGGGTGATTTAAAATAAAGGCAATCTTATCTATGGCATCACTCGATGCCAAAGATTAACCAAAAAGGATTTTTGACATGTACAAACGAATTTTGGTTCCCACTGACGGTACTGCGATATCGGATAAGGTAGTAGAAGGTGCCGCGAATTTTGCTAAGTCGCTTGGTGCTTCTTTGGTTGTTATTACGGTGGTTGAACCGTACTCCTATACCAACTTGTCGGAATATCGTCCTGAATCGATTGAACAGTATGACGAACGTGTTACGGCTGAAGCAAGAGATCGTTTGATTGCTGCGAAGCGTCGCTGTGATGAAATTGGTGTGCCTGCCACGACGTTGATGGTCAAGGGGTTTTCGCCTGCAGAGTGCATTATTGAACAGGCGAAAAAGCAAGACTGTGATGTGGTGTTTATGGCTAGCCATGGTCGTCAAGGTTTTACGGCTGTCTTGCTCGGCTCTGAAACCCAGAAGGTTCTGACGCATTCTCATATCCCTGTCATGGTTTATCGCTAATCAACGATTTAAACCTGTGCGAACGGATTGTTGCAGGTAATTTCTGTACAATTTTGACGCTACTTCCAACGCGCGAAAGCGTGTTTGTGAATTTTGAAGGATGTTTTTAATCGAGTTAGTCACCTGTTAAATGACTACCTCTTGGGAGATATTTATGTCTGGACAGGACAGCATTGATGCAATGAACGTCGAAATGGACGCTGCGAATCTCTACAAGGACGAAGTCGTTACCGACCGTAAGGTGGGCACGATTCGTATTTTGAAGCCCGTGCTTCCGACGGGTGAACGTGACGAAGCCCGTCCGTTGATTTTTATGGGCGAAGCTCAGATCATGACGCAGATGGGCCCGTTGCCGATTTCTTTTGAAATCNCCGGTACCGAGACGCTTGCTCAGGCTGTTGAAGCTTATGGCGAAGCCGCTAAGAAGGGTGTGCGTGACACCATCGAAAAGATTCAGGCAATGCGTCGTGAAGCTGCTAGCCAGATCGTGACGCCGGGTATGCCGGGCTTCCAGGCACCTCCCGCTCAGGGTAGCGGTCTTGTAATGCCGTAATGTTTGCTGACAGGTGAGGTGCCTTGCGTGCCTCACCATGGATTCATGACAAAGACACTTCCGTTTACTCGTGCCGACATGGCACGTGCAAAAACCAAATTATTGCGTGATGGTACAGTATTGCTAATGCGGTTGTGACTCGTGTTGAACTTGATGGCACGGCTTGGACGGTGAAAGATTTTTCTTCGCGTCCGTGGTACGTGCGCTATACCGTTGCGCCCTTTTTGCTCCGTCGCGAACTTTCGATCCTTGCCCGCTTACATGGGGTAGATGGGATTGCCGAGCAATCGTTCCGTATTGACCAATTTGCGATTGCTGTGAGTTTTATGGAAGGGGCTAATATTGGTAAGTGCCGCCAGCGACGGTAACACCGTCCTATTTGGAAGCCTTTGAAAAGCTTCTTCAAACCATGCATCATCGTGGCGTTGTGCATCTCGATGTGCGAGGCGCGGGTAATGTGATGGTGCAACCTGACGGGAAGCCAGGGTTAATTGACTTTCAGGCATCGCTTTATACCGGTTGGATGCCTAACTGGTTGCGTCGACTGTTGGAAGACTTTGACATGTCGGGCGCTCTTAAGAAGTGGTTGAAATATCAACCCGAGGCTATGGGAGACGAAAGACGTCAGGAATTGGAACGCATCAATCGTTTGCGTCGATTCTGGATCTTCCGTGGTTATTTTGGTCTCAAAAAAGACTAAAACCTGTTTAAGTTGCAAATGCGCTCGACTTGGTCGCGCAAAGATACCAATTTCGCTAAGATAGCGACAAAATCCTTTGGTCTATAGAGACCATTTTCTTCAGTTACGGTGTCGGTCGGGGGCAATAGACCTCAAGACTGACGCTGTCATATTCGGAGCAACGATTTCAATATGGCTCAGTACGTTTTTACGATGAACCGTGTCGGGAAGATTGTCCCGCCGAAGCGTCAAATTCTCAAAGACATTTCGCTCTCCTTTTTCCCTGGTGCCAAGATCGGCGTTTTGGGTTTAAATGGCGCGGGTAAGTCGACCCTCCTTAAGATCATGGCGGGTGTCGATACGGATATCGAAGGGGAAGCCATCCCGATGCCGGGGATCAACATCGGTTACCTGCCTCAGGAACCAGCGCTCGATCCGAATATGACGGTTCGTCAGGCGGTCGAAGAAGGTATGGGCGAAGTGATGCAGGCGCAAGAAAAGCTCAATGCGGTATATGACGCCTACGCGGAACCTGATGCTGACTTTGATGCCTTGGCTGCTGAACAGGCTCGTCTTGAAGCCATTATTGCTGCAGTAGGTACGAATGTTGAAACGCAGATGGAAATTGCTGCGGATGCTTTGCGTTTGCCGCCGTGGGACGCTGTGATTGGTCACCTTTCTGGGGGTGAAAAGCGTCGTGTGGCGTTGTGCCGTTTGCTTTTGTCGCGCCCCGACATGTTGCTCTTGGACGAACCGACCAACCACTTGGACGCTGAGTCTGTGGAATGGTTGGAACAGTTCTTACACCGTTTCCCAGGGACTGTTGTGGCTGTAACCCATGACCGCTACTTCCTTGATAATGCGGCTGAATGGATCCTTGAATTGGACCGCGGCGAAGGGATTCCTTGGAAGGGGAACTATTCTTCTTGGCTTGACCAGAAAGAAAAGCGCCTTGAAATTGAAAAGCGTCAGGAAGACGCTCGCATGAAGGCGATTAAGCACGAATTGGAATGGGTTCGCCAGAATCCGAAGGNNTACCGCCAGGCAAAATCCAAGGCGCGTTTGTCTCGCTTTGAAGAATTGTCGAGCGTTGAATATCAGCAGCGTAATGAAACGAACGAAATCTTCATTCCCGTGGCTGAACGCTTGGGTAATGACGTCATTGAATTCAATCACGTCTCGAAGGGTTTCGGTGACCGCTTGTTGATCGATGACTTGTCGTTCCGTATTCCGCCGGGTGCCATTGTTGGTGTGATCGGTCCGAATGGCGCGGGTAAGTCCACGCTCTTTAAGATGATCACGGGTAGTGAGCAGCCTGATAGCGGCGAAATCAAGATCGGTTCGACCGTTCGTTTGGCGGCTGTGGATCAGATGCGTGATTCGTTGCCGAACGATAAGACGGCTTTTGATGCGGTTTCTGAAGGGAATGACATCCTTCAGGTCGGCAAGTTCACGATGTCTAGCCGTGCTTACTTGGGGCGCTTCAACTTTAAGGGTGGCGATCAGCAGAAGTTGGTGGGTACCTTGTCGGGTGGTGAACGTGGTCGTTTGCACTTAGCTAAGACCTTGCTCGCAGGTGGCAATGTGTTGTTGCTCGACGAACCGTCTAATGACCTTGACGTTGAAACCTTGCGTGCTTTGGAAGAAGCGTTGCTCGAATTTGCGGGTTGCGCTTTGGTGACCTCGCATGACCGTTGGTTCCTTGACCGTATTGCTACGCATATCTTGGCCTTCGAAGGTGACTCTCGTGTGGTCTTCTTTGATGGTAACTACAACGAATATGAAGCTGACAAGCGTCGTCGCCTCGGTGAAGAAGCTTGCCAACCCAAGCGTCTGCGCTTTAAGCCTTTGAAGCACTAAACGCAAGTCGTTTGATCGTGTCATGCGATCAAACAAAAGAGTCATATGAAGACTTGGGTGCTTACATCATTATCGAAGCCTCTGTTGGATGAATGCCGACAGAGGCTTTCGTCGTTGTCGACTGCTAACGAGATTAATCTCGTGGTACCTGTCACCACAGAGTCTGCGACAACGATCTGCGCCGATTTGCAAGTAACGCCAATTGAAGGTGAGGCGCGCTTTGCGTCGATGCCAGGCGTGCATCAGATCAAGTGTCTGGAAGTAACACTCTTTTTGATTCGGTCGTCGTCAATCGAGAAAAGTTTGAGTGAAGTTACTCAGACACCCGATGTGGTCTTGGCTCAAGACCTTCTACCCGTCAAAGTGCTGCGCCATTTGATGGGCGAGGGGACAACGCTCTATGTGCAAACCCCACTCGTTGTTGTACCTCCCTATCTCACGCAGATTGATGAAGGCTATGTGCTTAGCCAAAAGAAGCCAACTTCGCCCATTACATCTTCGAGCGCTCAACGCGTTCTGATTATTGGCGGCGGTTTAGCGGGTGCCATGGTGGCGTATGAATTAAGTCAGCGTGGACGCGAGATTGTACTTGTGGACGCAGGCTGTGTCCCAGGGAGTGGTGCATCAGCCCTTTTTGCTGGGCTCATTCATCCCCATTGGCAAGCCTCGGATTCTCCGCTCTTTCAGTTAACACGAGCGGGATTTGAGGCGATGGTGAAGTGCTTGAAGGCCTTTCCTGACGTCTTTATTTCGACGGGTGTCATGGATGCCGCTTCGTCGTCAGTCGAGTATGTCCGTTGGCAAAAGGCATGGAAGGAAGAGCAACCCATCGCGATGCCTGAGCATTTCGCCAAGCTTCTTGATAAAGAAAACGCATCCCGTCTGACAGGGCTCTCGCTTTCTCAGGGCGGTTGGTTTTATGAAGAAGCGGGCTTAGTCCACGCGGGGCGTTTGGTAAGGCGCTTGCTCGAAGCAAGTCGCGCGACGGTTTTACCCAATACGAAGGTGCGCCTTGAACGTCGAGACGGGACGTGGGTTGCACTCAATGAGCAAACCCAAATAGTGGCGGGTGCGCCAACTTGTGTGGTGTGTTCTGCGATGGGATCCGCTGAAGTGATTGGCTTAGCGCCTCACTTTTTAGGACTAAATCCTTTATATGGTCGGATTTCTTTATTGCGAGACACTGATTTACCGACCCTCAAGTGTGCGTTGACTGGGGACGGTTATGTCGCCAAAACAGCGGAGGGCTTTTGTGCGGTTGGTGCAACGTATGAAGCGGGTGACAAACCTCAGATGAGTGCGTTTGAAGCACACGAACATAACCTGCAAACGTTCAATAAATTGATGGGGTATCGACCAGAGGTGCTTGCGGCTGGGTTCTATGAAGGCGTTCGTGCTGTCCCTTTAGATCGTATGCCGTTAGCCGGTCGAGTGACGACGGTTAGGGAGCTCGAAAATTTATCGTTTAAAGGGGTGCCCGAATTAAAGGCAATTCCTCGCGCCAAAGGGTTATGGATGTGTGCAGGGTTTGGCTCTCGCGGTCTGACATGGGGTTTGAGTTGCGCACAGCTTGTGCATGCGCAGATTTGTGCAGAGCCTTTACCTTTGGTCGCGAGTTTGGCGACTAAGTTAGACCCTGCACGATTTATGCCGAAGCTATTAGCAAAGAAGCCTTAAGCCTTTTTGCCGCAGCACTGCTTATATTTCTTGCCGCTACCGCATGGGCAAGGGTCGTTACAGCCTACGCGCGGCGTTTCGCGTGTGACGGGCTTATTTGGGTCGATCAACTGCTTCAAGTCAAAGACCGCTTTGACGAGGTCGTATAAAGCATCTTCAAGGTTCTTGGGCATTTTGCCCTGACGATACCCGTCGATAAATGCCTGAGCCTTTTCAGGCGTTTCAAAGCTATCAGGACTCAGGTTACGAAGAATCGGCGTCGCGAGGTCAGAGACTTCTTCAGACTGCTGATATTCTTCAGGTCAACGGAGCATCCCAAAGAAGAAACCGCTAGCCCAGGGTTCGAGCGCTTCAATCCCTTCTTCGTTGGTGATGATCTTGTCGTTTTCATCAACGAGCGGGAAGATCACGGGATCCAATCCACCCTTAGCGGCTAATGCGGTANNCTGAATTTCATTGAAACGGATGTCTAAAAGCTCGAGGATACGGTCATCTTCTGGCAAGGAGGCAGGGTCGCCATCCACGCTGAAAATGTAGGGATACATATCAGCTTTGCTGGGGTGTTCAGGATTGAGCGCAAAGGCAGTCAAAAAGCCATCGGCAACACCAGCGTCCATGGCGTCATCGAGATCAAGCGCATCAATGCGTTCTTGGAGCTCTTCAACGAGCGTGCTATCCATGAGTTTTTCGTTAGACATCGAGATTTTCCAAGGTGGGAGAAAAGATGACCTATCTTAACAAAGTAGCTTTAGTATTGCAGAGCTTGTAGACCCGTAACGCCTTGTTTCATTGTGATCAAGAATTGGCGCTTTCTGCGACAATATGAAGCACTTTGATTAAATCGTCTACGAAGGGTTTTTTGATGTCTGATTGGCTTTATCTCTTACATACCGCCTTTTTGGGGATCGTCGAAGGTCTCACGGAATTTTTGCCCGTGAGTTCGACAGGACACCTTATTGTGGCTGCGGAGCTTGTGAAATTTACCAATGCAACATCAGATACCTTTGTGGTGGCGATTCAGGCAGGTGCCATCTTTGCCGTGTGTTGGTACTACAAGAGTCGCATCTATCGAATTTTGAAGGGGCTCTTTTCTGAACCCATACAACAGCGATTAGCCATTAACACGTTGATTGGCTTTATGCCTGCGGCAGTGGTTGGGATATTGGTGTCTGACTTCTTGAAGGAATATCTCTTTAATCCCGTGACCGTTGCGTTGGTACTTGTGATCGGTGGGATCATTATTTTGTGGGTTGAAGGCTATCACGAACGTCATCAAATCCAACCTCGTGTAAAAGAAATGGACGATATGACGTATTTAGATGCGTTCAAGGTTGGGGTTGCGCAGTGTTTTGCCATGATTCCTGGGACGAGCCGCTCGGGGGCAACGATTATTGGCGGTCTCATGTTTGGTCTCTCACGTAAGGCTGCGACCGAATTTTCGTTCTTCTTGGCTATTCCGACCATTTTCGGTGCCACAGTTTGGGATCTTTGGCAGGCGCGAGACGTGCTGGTTTCGGCGAATATCCCTGGTCTTTTAGTGGGGACGATTGTTTCTTTCTTCTCGGCGCTCGTAGTGGTGCATTGGCTCATCCGGTTTGTGTCTCGTCATGACTTTAGAGCCTTTGGTTGGTATCGTATTGTGTTTGGAGGAGTGATCCTCTTAACGTGGATCACGGGTGTGGTTCATTGGTAAAAGCGAAGGCTATAAACAAAAAAAGCGCACGAAATGTGCGCTTTTTTGTTACTTGCGGATGTAAACCAAATCCCAAATGCCGTAACCGAGACGTTCACCGCGAGCTTGGAACTTCGTGCGGGGACGGTCACATAAGGGGTTACCCATCACGGGGCTAAATTGACCGGCACCATGAAGGTTCGTGAGAAGCGGTTCTGCTTCGAGAACTTCGAGCATCTGTTCGGAATAGTTTTCCCAGTCTGTTGCACAGTGAATGTAGCCGCCCGGACGAATGCGAGAAGCCAATAGTNNACCAATGAAGGGCTGAGCAACCAAGCGGCGCTTATGGTGACGAGCCTTGCGCCAGGGATCAGGGAAGTAGATATGTACGCCGTCTAAGCTGTTTTCAGGGATCATGTCACGCACGATTTCTACAGCGTCGTGACGAACGATGCGAACGTTCGTGAGCGACATTTCATCAAGGCGCTTAGCCAAAGCACCCACGCCAGCAACGAATACTTCGCAACCGAGGAAGTTGACTTCAGGGTGAGCCTGGGCGATGGCGGTANNCGTGGTTTCACCCATACCGCATCCGATTTCGAGGACTAAGGGCGCTTTACGGTCAAACGTAGCTTCGAAGTCCAAATGGTTGGGCGAATATTCAACCTGATACTGCGGCAACGTTTCTTCTAAGGCGCGCTTTTGGGCGGCTGAGATATANCCACGACGCATGACAAAAGAACGGATGTGTCGCTTCTTAAGAGCCTCAAGCTCTTCAGGCGTCAATTCAGGCTTGTCGCTTTGATTTTCCATGATGGGTCGTTCGGGCGCTCGGGAACCGATGCCGAATAGATGATAGGTGTAGATATGAAAAAACCCGCCTAAGGAAATCAATGATCCAAAGAATGGCGGGATTTTGAAATTTGGAGCGGGTGAAGGGAATCGAACCCTCGTCTTTAGCATGGGAGGCTATTGCTCTGCCATTGAGCTACACCCGCATAATTCAACAATTCTAGCACGAATCGAAAGCGCGGTACTTTCGATTCGTGAGGAAAGCGTTAATAACGGAACTTTAGGTGACTGAGAACCCACAAGGCACAGACAAGAACCAAGATGGCACCTGCCGTCATCAGCATAAAGGTCGGGGTCATATGCTCAACATCGACGACGATGTAACGAGCAACCGCAACGATGACCAATGCGACGGGTGTGCGAATAGGAATTTCACGCGTTCCCAAAGCAGATCCCTTCACCATGGACAGAATTTCGATATAGAGGAACAGTAACAAAAGGTCCCCTAGCCCCGCATTCTTGGTTTCGATCATGCTCCAAATAGAAGAGCAAATGCCTACGAGCGCCGCGATGGCGATCGCAATCAATGCAAACCCTTGCGCTACCGTCAGGACGGAATTGAACTTGACGGCAGCGGCAGGGATCGGAGCGTGTTCGGGATCGTGATGTTGAGGGTTGTTTTGTTGCATGATGATAATAGAGAATTTCTATTTAAACTAACTCTAATTGAGTTATTAGATATTACATCACCAAGCACAAATCATCCCACCTTTGTAGCGATTTTCTACAAATGCTTTAACTTCAGGGGAGCGGTATACCTTGACGAAGGTCTGTACCCAGGGCTTCTGAGCGTCTTCTTCACGAACGCAAAGAATGTTGGCGTAGGGTACGTCAGGACGTTCCATGTAAATGCCGTCGCGTTGCGGGACTAGACCTGCGGTATCGGCGTAGCTACCGTTAATGGCGGCAACGTCCAGGTCGTCAAGGCTACGCGGCAGTTGAGCGGAGTCGAGTTCGATAATGCGAAGCTTTTTGGGATTTTCCGTAATGTCGAGCACTGTCGCACGAATACCCGCTTGGGGATCAAGACGGATTAATCCCTTTTCCTGGAGCATGTGGAGGGCACGACTGGCGTTGGTCGGATCGTTAGGAATGCCGATACGGGCGCCCTTAGGCAGATCGTCAAGCGACTTGTAGCCCTTACGCGTGTAGTACGTCAACGGGAACGTAATCGTGGGTGCAGCGGACACAAGTCGATACCCACGGTCAACATTTTGTTGATCCATGTAGGGCTTATGCTGGAAGGAATTGATGTCCAAATCACCAGCGACCAAGGCAGCATTAGGTTGAACGAAGTCAGAGAATTCGACAATACGCAGGTCAAGACCAGCCTTCAAGGCGAGTGGCTTGACGAATTCCATGATTTCGGCATGAGGACCAGCAGTAACACCCACGACAATCGTCTGCGGAGCGGCGTAAGCAAGAGGAATGCTGTTGAGGAAAGTCGTCAGACCAACAGCGGCAATTAAGGAACGGCGCTTCATGAAAATATCCTTGACAGGTACAGTGAGTCCTAACGGAAATGGACTCGTTTCGCGAATTATGCCTGGGATTGGTAGGAGTTCGTCGGAAAGACTGAAGGACGCTTGATGCGGTGGGAGTGAGATAAGACAAATACCCGAGAAATAAAGATCATTTAACGAAAAAAGGCACGTAAAACGTGCCTTTTAGTAGTGTTCGGAAAGGGGTTACTTGTGAGAAATGCGGCGAACCACCCAGTCCCCAAAGCTCTGAATGCCTTGGACAAGAACGATCAAAATCAGGACGACCGTCCACATCACTTCAGGCATGAAGCGCTGGTAACCATAGCGAATACCTAAGTCTCCTAAACCACCGCCGCCGACTACCCCGCCATGGCGGAGTAACCGATCAAGCTAATGATCGAAATGGTGAGACCAGCCACGATACCAGGCATAGCCTCAGGCAAAAGCACCTTCGAAATGATCTGATAGTTCGTAGCGCCCATGGATTGAGCGGCTTCGACGAGACCCTTGTCGACTTCACGAAGGCTCGTTTCAACGATACGAGCAATAAAGGGAGCAACAGAGAGGGTCAACGGGACGATGGCAGCAGCCGTACCGATCGAGGAACCCACAACGAGACGAGTAAACGGAATGATCGCCACCAACAAAATGATGAACGGAACCGAACGCATCGCGTTGATGATGGTGCCAAGAATGGCGTTGAGACTAGGCATTGGCAAGAAAGAAGATCGATCCGTCACAAAAAGAATGATCCCCAAAGGAATGCCAGCGAGTGCACCAATACCGCCAGAAATGGCCACCATGATGATTGTCTCGAGGAAAGAGTCCCAAATCATCTGAATGAGATTACTTGACATCGTTGATCTCCTCTACAACAACACCGTTTTCCTGCATGAACGTAACCGCATCAAGGAACGCATTACGGTTAGCTTCAATCAACACGGTTAACGAACCTAAAGTCTGACCTTGAACATCATCGACCGTACCACGCAAGATGTTGAAGTCGATGTTGAAGCGTCGAGAGCATTCAGAGATCACTGGACGCGTCACGTCAGACCCCGAGAAAGCTAAGCGAAGCAGGTAAACTGCGTCGCTATTGACGTGACGAGCACGTGCTTCACGGAAGCGATCAAGAATCGCGGGTGGCATGTCGCGAGCCATGACGTTGCCAATCAAGGCTTTAGTGGTTTCGTGTTGNGGAGTNATAAAGATGTCGCACACCGAACCCGATTCAACGATCTTGCCGTAATTCATCACGACGACACGGTTGCAGATTTGCTTAACAACCTGCATTTCGTGCGTAATCATAACGATAGTAAGACCGAGTTCTTCATTGATTCGCTTCAAAAGCGCAAGCGTTGCCGTCGTCGTTTCAGGGTCGAGTGCGGATGTCGCTTCGTCAGAGAGAAGAACCTTCGGGTCGTTGGTCAAGGCGCGCGCAATACCAACGCGCTGCTTCTGACCACCAGAAAGTTGNGTCGGATACTTGTGCGCGTGTTCAGTCAAACCGACTAATTTCAATAACGGTTCAACTTTTTCACGGATAACATCTTTGGGCGTACCAACGAGTTCGAGCGGAAGCGCGACGTTGTCATAAACCGTGCGAGAACTCAGCAGGTTAAAGTGCTGGAAAATCATGCCGATCGAACGGCGGCTTTCTCGAAGTTCGTTTTCGGACAATTCCGTCAAGTTGCGTCCATCAACGATGACACGCCCTTCAGAGGGGCGGTTCAGTAAGTTGATGCAACGAACGAGCGTACTTTTACCGGCACCAGAACGACCAATGATGCCAAATATTTCTCCGGGTTTAATGTCGAGAGAAACGTCATCAAGGGCTTTGAATTCTCGACCTTCCGGCGTTTTGTAGGTTTGAGTAATGTGTTCGAGTCTGATCATTTCTTATACGCGAAAGTGAGTCGCAGGTAAGGCTGATCGGCACAGTTTACCTGTAGTTTGGTCGTCGCGTGGTGGATGAGGGGAGATAAATCCCTGTCTCATTGAGGTATTACCTTTCGAGGCGAAAAAAGGCAAAAAAAAATCCTACTGAAATTTCAGTAGGATTTTTCCTGGAATCTTGGTGGGAACGCAGAGACTCGAACTCTGGACCGACGGATTAAGAGTCCGCTGCTCTACCAACTGAGCTACGTTCCCAGGTTTGTTTTTAGTGAGAGATGGTGGGAACGCAGAGACTCGAACTCTGGACCGACGGATTAAGAGTCCGCTGCTCTACCAACTGAGCTACGTTCCCATCTCCAAAACAAATTGTCTCATTAGTTGTGGTGGGTCGTGCGGGACTCGAACCCACGACCAACGGATTAAAAGTCCGCTGCTCTACCAACTGAGCTAACGACCCGTCAGCCGTAGTGTGACTCGCGCTTGACGCGTTCAACTAACTGAGGAAACAAATTATGCACGACTTTTTTTGGGTTGTCAATAGTTGTGATGAAAAAAATCAGGAAGTGAATTTTTTGAAGAAATTTGTCCTTTCGAAATACGGGGAAAATTGTCTCATTGTTTAGGGTAACCCCTAACAAGTGAGACCTAGTCAAACCGAAATTTTTCGTGCATTATGTGGGTAACGGTTCGAATGCATAAAAATCATAGTTAATGATTTAATTGCAAAAATTCTTGATCCTTTGCTATCAAAGATTTTAAAATGATCTAGTCATAGATCAAAAAGATCTAGTAGAGAATTTTGATTAATAAATAATATAGAAATATCTGAAAAGGAGTACTTTCATGGCTAGTAAGTCTTCAGCTCCTGCTCGTCCAGAACGTTGCGAAGGTGAGGAACGCAAAAAGGCGTTGAGTGTTGCACTTGCCAATATTGAAAAGCAATTTGGTAAGGGTGCCATTATGCGTATGGCTGAGGGCACCGAAGTGGAAGACATCGAAACGGTGTCGACTGGTTCTTTGGGCTTGGACCTCGCTTTGGGTGTTGGCGGTTTGCCTCGCGTACTGANNATTATTGAAATTTTCGGTCCGGAATCCTCTGGGAAGACCACGATGGCTTTGCATGTCATTGCTGAGATGCAAAAGCTCGGCGGTACCTGTGCTTTTATTGACGCGGAACATGCTTTGGATGTTCAGTATGCGCAGCGTTTGGGTGTGGTCCTCAAGGATTTGCTCCTTTCTCAGCCAGATACGGGTGAACAGGCTTTGGAAATTACGGATGCCTTGGTTCGTTCGGGTTCTGTTGACTTGATCGTCGTTGACTCGGTAGCTGCTTTGACGCCGCGAAGCGAAATTGAAGGCGAAATGGGTGATGCATTGCCAGGACNNCTTCAGGCGCGTTTGATGTCTCAGGCTTTGCGTAAGTTAACAGGTTCTATTACCAAGACCAAGTCCATGGTGGTTTTCATCAACCAGATTCGTATGAAGATCGGTGGCTATGGCAATCCTGAAACGACGACGGGTGGTAATGCCCTGAAGTTCTATAGCTCTGTGCGTCTTGATATCCGTCGTGCTGGCGCGATCAAGAAGGGCGATGAAGTCATCGGTAACGAAACCAAGGTGAAGGTTGTCAAGAACAAAGTGGCGCCTCCCTTTAAGCAAGCGACCTTCGACATCCTTTACGGTGAAGGTGTTTCCCACTACGGTGAAATCATCGACATTGGGACTGAACTAGAAGTGATCGAGAAGGCGGGGGCTTGGTACTCCTATAACGGTCAGCGCTTATACTAGGGTAAAGAAAATGTTCGCGAATTCTTGAAGCAACATCAGGAACTCTCGACTGAAATCGAGAAAAAGATTCGCGAAATGAAGGGTATCCATATTAAGAGCGTCTCTTCTGTTGGTGATGATGACATGCCGATGGATGATCTTCCCCCGATGGATGAAGAACTCTAAACCATCAAACTAAATAAAAGAGGGGTAGCTTCGGCTACCCTTTTTCGCGTAGGGGTTCCAAACATGAGCCAACAGGATACAAATGGTACCAACTGTTCATTTGGGGTGATGATGGATTGGAGTCTCTTGAGGATAATGCTGTGGTTGAGACCCCCAAAGTCTTACCGACGCAGATAGCAAACCTTGAGGCCTTCTTAGAAGAAGAGACAATCCAAAGAGAGCGTCCCAAACGAACGCCGAGAAGACAACGCCATACATTTAGTACTGACGAAGAATTTTGTAATGATCCTGAAGAATGGGAACGTCGTCGTGAAGCAAAACGTCAAGCCAATCCAACGCGACGCAATCAGCCGAGTCTCTTTGCTCGTGCGACCGCTGCTTTGGCAAGGCGAGACTATTCACGTAAGGAACTTGACCGCAAACTAAGTCGTGCGCTTAAAGAGGGTGAAACGTATGACATGGTGACTGAGGTTCTCGACCGACTCGAGTCTGCAGGCTACTTATCTGATGAACGATTTGCCGAAACTCGCGCGCGAGTCCGATCAAGAACCTTGGGTGACGCGAGGATTCGCCGTGAATTACGTCAGTCGGGCGTCTCTTCTGAGCATGTTGAAGCAGCCATGGAAGAAATCGAAGAGCCAGAAGAGGTGAGGGCTTATCGCATTTGGAAACGACGCTTTGATGAGCTTCCTAAGGATCGAAAAGAGCGTGATCGTCAAATTCGCTTTTTGATGTACCGTGGTTTTTCGATGGGAGCGATTTCGAGGGTAATTTCAGGACGTGTAGAAATTTTTGATGAGTGATACGCGGTAATAAAGTCAAAAGCGTCTCTCTCAGTGGTAGAGGGATGTAATCCTCGTTAAGAATTCAAGTAAATTTTGTTTGAATTTGCTAGAATCCTCGCTACTTATCTTTTGAGAATTCCCTAGGAGGTTATTTTGGAATATCTCTTCGATCTGCTCGCCAACATGCATTGGGCGGCTGTTGGCCAGATCATTATGATCGACATTCTGCTCGGCGGCGATAATGCCGTGGTGATTGCCATGGCTTGCCGTAATTTGCCGCATAACCAGCGTTCTAAAGGTATTTTCTGGGGGACTGCTGGTGCCATCGCCCTTCGTGTGGTTTTGATTACCTGTGCGGTGCTTCTTTTAGACCTGCCTTTCCTCAAGGTGGCTGGCGGGGTACTCCTCATTTGGATTGGTGCCAAGCTCTTGTTGCCTGAAGGTGAAGAACACGAAAATGTAGAAGGGAGTGACAAACTCTTTGGCGCGATTAAAACCATTATCGTGGTAGACTTTGTCATGAGTTTTGACAACGTGATCGCGATTGCTGGCGCTGCTCAGCAGGCGCATGAAGCCCATCAGACCTTGTTGATTATCTTTGGTTTATTGGTGTCTGTGCCGTTTATTGTTTTCGGCTCTCAGATCATCTTGAAGCTTATCGATAAGTTCCCGATCATCATCTATTTTGGTGCGGGCTTGCTCGGTTGGATTGCTGGCGGCATGGTGGCTTCCGATGTGTTTATCACGTCTCGTTGACCTGAACAGGCTTTCATGATGCACTATCCGTTGGTAGTAGGCGGTGCCTTACTTGTGATCGTGATTGGTCACTTCTGGGGTAAGGCTCGTTTGAAGAAGATTTTACCGCTGAAAAAGCCAAAGAGTACTAATCTGCTCAGCTGACTAAACAAAAAAAGCGCAACTTTCGTTGCGCTTTTTTTGTTACCCGTTAGGGAATTAGTGCTTCACTTCATTGATAAAGCCACCGCCCAGGCAGACGTCGCCTTGATAAAGAACGGCGCTTTGACCCGGCGTCGCAGCCCATTGTGGCTTGTCAAAACTCAGCGTGAAGCTCTTTTCAGAGGCATAGTCTAAATGACAAGGATCGTCAGGCTGACGATAGCGAGTCTTTACTGTGAGCGGTGCATCAAGGTCTGGTGCTTCACCCGAAACCCAGCTCGGATGAACGGCTTTTAATTCATGAGCTAAGAGCCAGGGATGATCATGCCCCTGGCAGATCCAAAGCGTATTGGTCGCCAAATCTTTTTTAGCAACAAACCAGGGTTCCCCTGTCGAGTCATGACGACCGCCGACACCAATCCCTTTACGCTGACCTAAGGTATAAAAAGAAAGCCCGATGTGTTCGCCAACAACCGTACCGTCTGGAATGCGGATGGGACCAGGATGGGTCGGCAGATAGCGATTCAAGAATTCACGGAAAGGACGTTCACCAATGAAACAGATCCCCGTGGAGTCCTTTTTCTTGGCATTAGGCAATTTGATTTGATCTGCAATACGACGGACTTCGGTTTTGTGAATGTCACCAACAGGGAAAATTACACGAGAGATCTGTTCTTGCGTCAGACGGTGTAAGAAGTAACTCTGATCTTTACTTGGGTCAACGCCTCGAAGGAGTTGCACACCGTTGTCAGTATGGCGAACACGTGCATAATGCCCCGTAGCAATCAAGTCAGCGCCCATAGCCATGGCGTGATCAAGGAAGGCTTTGAACTTAATTTCGGCATTGCAGAGAACGTCGGGATTAGGCGTACGACCAGCGCTATATTCACGCAAGAAGTCAGAAAAGACGCGTTCGCGATATTCTTTGGCAAAGTTGACGGCTTCAATATCAATGCCAATAAGGTCAGCGACACTGCTAGCGTCAATGAAATCTTGACGGGAGGAACAGTATTCGCTGTCGTCGTCATCTTCCCAGTTCTTCATAAAGAGACCAATGACGTTATAGCCTTGCTCTTTAAGTAACCAAGCGCTGACAGAGGAGTCAACGCCGCCGGAAAGTNNACCAATCACAACGGTTTTTTTCGACATAGATGTACTGTGATATGAACGCAGGCAGGATAAAATCCTGCTTGCCTGTTAATTAAATTTGTAGGAGTTCGACGCAATTATGTCCCAGACACAGGAATCACGCATCCGTTTTGCTCAAATGACTGGTGTTGAAACCCCCATTCTTAATGCGCCCATGTCGGGAATTGCTACGCCTGCGATGGTGGCTGCAGTCTCTGAAGCGGGTGGGCTTGGTGTTATTCCTGCCACAGATTTAATGCCCGAACAGATTATTGACTTCGCTCGACAAGTCAAAGCTTTGACGCAACGTCCATTTGCTATCAATCTTACCGTTCCAGATGATAAGCGATTAATGAGTCAGGATAATTTTTTAGATTTTTGTGATGCCATTTCGATGTTGCTCACAGAATTAGAGCTTCCTGATGGCACGGAGGGTGAGTGGCTCAAGCACTACGATATGGAAGGGAAGCGTCGTCCAGACTTTTTCAAGCAATTTGAAGCAGCCCTCTCTGTGAAACCAGTCGCCATGATTTCGTCCTTTGGTGGTTTCCGTGAACCTGAAGCAGATCGCCTTGAAGAAGAGGGCATTTTAAATATCGGGACAGCAACCACATTAAGAGAAGCAAAGGTGCTTCGTGCCGCGGGTTGCCNNAGTACCATTATTGTGCAGGGTGCTGAAGCAGCAGGTACTCGCCTTTCGTTTGAGGATCCTGAAGACGCGATGGTTGGTCTCATGGCTTTGGTGCCTGCTACCGTCAAGGCGACGGGACTCCCTGTGTTAGTCGCAGGTGGAATCGCAACGGCTGATCAAATGCAGGGGTTGTTTGCGATGGGCGCGGCAGGCGCCGTGATTGGTACGGCACTTTTAACGACCAAAGAGTCGGGCGCAACTGAAGTTCATCGCTATTACGCAGAATCGGGTACGGCATGTGATACCGTCATGACGCGAATCTATAACGGTCGTTTGAGCCGAGTATTGCGTAATGGTTTGGTGGATGCGTTAGCTGACTATGAAAATAAGACAGCAGGTTTCCCAGCGCAGTGGGCTTTGATGGGACCACTTCATGAGCAGGCTGTTCGTTTAGGTCGCTTTGACCTCACGATGTTGCCGTTGGGGCAGTCGGCTGGACGTAGCGCCTACCGTACTGTTGAGGCATGTCTCAAGGCACTTTCGGTGCATGAGTAAAACACCATAAAGAGATTTTTGCCTAGTCATAGATTTGGACTAAATTAACAGTAGTTTATGTCGCTTAGGTGGTTATTCTGATATAGATAGAAGTCTTTTTACAATGTGGGATAGCTTTTTACTATTTGGGAAAGGCTGAAAAATAGAGAGGGCTATCCCTTATAAAAGATTCGTTGAAAATGGTTTTTGCGTTGATTACCATCAACTCAACAGAACTCGTTTACGGTTCTATAGATCGGTAGGCGGGGTTCGATCAACTATCACGGAGGGTTCCATGACCGAATCCAGTATTGAAATTGGCGCCGTTTCCAACCGCGGAAAATTATTAGCGCTTATCGCCTACCCGATCTTGGGGCTTATAACGTTTTTCCTTCTGCCTGAAAGCTATACCAATTCCACGGGCGCCGAAGTGCCGTTTCCCTATGAAGGTCGCGCTTGCCTGGGTGTGACCGTTTGGATGGCAATTTGGTGGTTTACTGAGGCACTTCCCATTGCGGCGACGGCTATGTTGCCTTTGGTGGCTTATCCGTTGTTGCAGATCACGACTACCAAAGTGGCGATGTCTAACTACGCTTCTGGCACGATCTTCTTGTTCTTAGGCGGCTTTTTGATTGCTGCCGGGATTCACCGTTGGCACTTAGATCGTCGTATTGCGTTGTTGACCTTGAAGTTCTTTGGCACCAAGTCCTCTCAAATGGTGTTGGGCTTGATGTTTGCGACGGCCTTCTTGTCGGCTTGGGTGTCGAATACGGCAACCGCCGCTATGATGGTGCCCATCGCGATCGCTGTGCTTGGCGTTGTTCGTTCGACCCAGAAGAGCGAAGTCATCAGCAAAGACGAACGTAACTTTGGGATCAGCGTTTTGCTTAGCATTGCCTATGCGGCTTCGATCGGCGGTATGGTCACGTTGATTGGTTCGCCACCCAATGGTATTTATGCTCGCTTTATGCAGCAGACCTATGACACCACTGTGAGCTTCACGGACTGGATGATGTTGGGTCTTCCTGTTGCGATTTTGATGTTGCCCGCAACCTTTATTCTCCTTACGAAGGTGCTTTTCCCGTGCCGTATCGATGGGATTCCTGGTGGTAAGGAATGGGTTCGTAATGAATTGCGTAAGCTCGGTGAAATGAGCCGCGGTGAAAAGATTGTTTTGGCTGTCTTTGTGTTGGCCGCCTTGCTCTGGATCTTTGGTCCGATCATCCGCGATATCACGATCGATGGCGCAAAGCCCTTCAAGGCTTTGAAGGACGAAACCATCGCTATGATCGCTGGTCTCTTGCTCTTTATCATCCCGGTTGATGCTCGTCGTGGTATCCACGCCTTGGATTGGTCGGCTGCGAAAGACGTCATTGCTTGGGACGTGCTCCTCTTGTTCGGTGGCGGCTTGACGATGGCTGCCGCGCTACAGAGCACGGGGGCTGCCGCCCTTGTGGGTGCTCAGGCTTCGGTACTCGCTGGCTTCGGTGAAGTGTCCATGATGGCTGGTGTGGCTGCGTTGGTGACCTTCGCGACTGAAGTGACTTCGAATACGGCTTTGGCTGCAACGATGATGCCTTTGATTGCTGCTGCGGCTGATGCGCTCAAGATTGATGCGTCTGGCTTACTGATTGCAACGGCTTTGGCTGCTTCCTGCGCCTTTATGATGCCGGTGGCTACGCCGCCCAACGCGATTGTGTTCGGTACGGGGCGCCTGCGTATCGGTGATATGGTCAAGGCTGGTTTCTGGCTTAACATCCTGGGTGTGATTATCATCACGATCGTTGCTTCGATCATGTACTGATGAATCTCGACTTCTAAACCAAAAAACCGCAGTTCCTTGCAGAGCTGCGGTTTTTTATTTTGAAGCGTTACATGCCTAAGGCTTTCATCAAAGGAAATGCAATGAGTGGTGCAATAAACGCTGTGATAATCCCAGATAGCCCCATGGCTAAGCCAGAGAANGTACCCGCACGGTTGGAGATCTGAAATGCAGTACTCGTCCCCATGCCGTGGGCAGCAAGCCCAAGCGCAACACCACGCACTGGTTCAGACGTAATACGGCAGAGGTTAAAGAGAGGACGTCCCACGATAGAGCCAAAGATACCCGTGATCACCACAAAACAAGCTGTTAAGTCTGCGCGTCCACCCATGGCTTCAGAGACCCCCATGGCAATCGGCGTCGTCACAGATTTCGGAATCATCGAAATCATCGTTTCAGGACTCAAGCCAACAAGCCACCCCAAGAGCA
Organism: uncultured Sutterella sp.; assembly: GCA_905186105.1. Lineage (GTDB taxonomy): Bacteria > Pseudomonadota > Gammaproteobacteria > Burkholderiales > Burkholderiaceae_F > Sutterella. Next base: position 223,053 of record LR994475.1, read on the forward strand.
CGACGGACACAATGGCGGTGAAACTCCCGGCTAATAAGCCTGCTGTGAGCGGTAACCACAGTTCAACGAGTTTTTGGCGCTGTTCAAAAAGCGGTACTGCGAGAACTACGGTCGCAGTACCCAACAAAAAGTGAATGAAACTCGCGCCAGCAAAATACTGTTGGTAAGGAATATCAAAGATCAGTAGCAAGACCATCAAACTCACCACTGCAACAATAATCGGTGTTGCAAACGGATTGAATCGAGTGAGACGGTATAAGTATTGCCCACAAATATAAGCAACCAAAGTTAAGCAAAGCCACAGCGCAGGATTGCTTAGTAATGGTTTGATTGCTTCGTGAAGAGTTTCGTACATAACTTATTTCCTTTCGCGGTGGATGAGTTTTTCAACAAAAATGATCGTGTAGTACGTTACAAGCATGGCGATCAAGGTTGATAAAACAAGCACCGCGGCAATGCCCAGTCCCTCTTCAATAAATAAGTCGCCATATTGTATGATGCCGACGCCTGCAGGTACGAAGAGTAAGGACAAGTTTGAGAGGAGAGTACCAGCGGTCGGACGAATACGATCAATTAGGTCATCTTTCAGGAAAAAAGCAAATAGCATGAGCATCATGCCGATAACGGGTACAGGCACAGGAATTCCTGTGAACCGACTAATGAGTTCACCGATAACCTGAAAAGCAAGGATGAGTGAAATGGCTGAAAGCATGGAAAACCTGCCGTAGAATGTTCAGAACAAATTCTTCGTTAGCGAATTTGCAAAAGTTGAGTTGTTGATTTTGTCACCATGAAGGCACTTGTGGGGGCATTAGGGTTTGACCTAGGTTAGGAAAATAGAAGAAATGACACAAGAATTTCAAATTAGAGGCGAATTAATTACCCTCGATGCGCTTTTAAAGGCGTTGGGTATTGCAGATTCCGGTGCGCAGGCAAATACCATGATTGCTGACGGGCTTGTGAAGGTTGATGGTGAAGTCGAACTTCGTAAGACGCGTAAACTTCGCGGTGGTGAAGTGGTCGAACTCGATGGCGATCAGATTTCTGTGAAGCCTGATCCTACGTTTGCTCAGTAAGCAAAATGAAAAAAGGGACTGTGAAGACAGTCCCTTTTGCTTAATTTGAGTCGTTAGATTACTTGATGTCTTTCAGCTCACGACGAAGAATCTTACCGACAGCAGTCTTCGGAAGCGAGTCCACGAAGATGATTTCGCGAGGCATCTTGTAGCCCGTCAATTGCGTACGGCAATACTTCTTGACGTCGTCAGCCGTGAGGCTCGGATCCTTACGGACGATCACAGCCTTAACGGTTTCACCCGACTTAGCGCTCGGTACACCAACCACACCAACTTCAAGGACACCAGGCATGGAGGCAATGACGTTTTCGACTTCGTTGGGATAGACGTTGAAGCCAGAGACGAGAATCATGTCCTTCTTACGGTCAGTAATGGTGATGCAACCACGCGTATCCATGTGACTAACGTCACCCGTACGGAGCCAACCATCGCGCAAGACAGCGTACGTTTCTTCGGGCTTATTCCAGTAACCCTGCATGACCTGAGGACCACGAACACAGATTTCGCCCGTGTATTCAGGGATAAGGTCAGGCGACGGGCAACTACTAAGATCCTTGAAGCCTTCACCACGAATCGTGACTTCAGTCGACGGAATAGGCACACCCACAGAACCGTCCCACGGGGCGTTCGGAATATTACCGCACACACCGGGCGAGCATTCGGTCAAGCCGTAGGCTTCCATAATGTTGCAACCCGTCTGAGCCTTCCAACGTTCGGCAATCGCACGCTGAACCTGAGAGCCACCACCAGCCGTCACCTTCAAGCGGGTGAACTTATGCGAGCAGAAGATCTTGTTGTTAAGCAAGGCAGCGAAAAGCGTATTGACGCCTACGACGATGGAGAAGTCCCACTTAATACATTCTTTAGCAAGACCATCGATGTCACGCGGATTGGTAATCAAAACCATCGTGGCAGCGAACTGAGTAAAGGCTAAAGTCGCGCAAAGTGAGAAGATGTGGTAGAGCGGCAAGGTCGTCATCGCGACTTCTTCGCCTTCCTTAAAGCTATTCGCAAGCCAGCAACCGACCTGCTGCATATTGGCGAGCAAATTGCGGTGCGTCAAAATGGCACCCTTGGCAACCCCTGTCGTACCACCGGTGTACTGCAAGAAAGCAATGTCAGTGGTCTTGATGTCATGAGGTTGGAAACCATGTTGACGACCCTTGGCAAGGGCATCGTTAAAGTTCACAGCCTGCGGAAGGTTGTAGGCGGGCACCATCTTCTTGACGTGGCGAACAACAAAATTAACCAATGTACGCTTAAAGAAGGGGAACAAGTCGCCAACAGCCGTCGTCACGATGTGTTCACACTTCGTGCCATCCAATGCGCTTTGTAAGGTCTTGGCGAAGTTTTCAATGATGATGATCGCTTTCGCTTCAGAGTCACGCAACGTCGCGTTCACTTCACGAGACGTATAAAGCGGATTGATGTTAACAACAATCAAGCCAGCACGAAGGCAGGCGAACATAGCAACCACATACTGCAACAGGTTCGGCATCATGATGGCGACACGGTCACCAGGCTGAAGACCAAGACTCTGAAGATAGGCTGCGAAGTCCTTCGTCAAGGCAGCTGCGCGACTATACGTCAGGTCACATCCCATATTGGTGTAACCAACGTTGTTGGGATAGCGAGCAGCAATTTCATCGAGAACAGCAGGGATGCTTGCGTAGCGATCCGGATCGATTTCGTGAGGACAACCGGCAGGATAAGAGTCAAACCAGGGGAACGTTTGTGTCATAGCTATGTGGATGATGAATTTCGTACGAATACATTGCTGGCGACGACGGTAAGAGGGAGAACCTCAAGAGTTGCATGCAGAGTGTCAGACGCCAACTATTAAGTTTAGCGAGATAAACGGTTCAAAACGAGACGCAAAATGAGTATTAATACTCAGAAAAAAGAAAAGCCTCCAGGTTGGAGGCTTTCTTTTGCGTCTTGAGCGAATTAGGCTTCAAGCGTCAAGCAATGACGAGCGTATTCTTCAACGGCGTCCCAGTCCGTGTAGTCGATCACGGCGGTCATTTCCGTCGGGCTCTTCGTCATCTTCATGATCATCTGAATGAGCTTGGCATCGATCCAGTTCCAATTCGGGTAGTCAACCTTACCAGCGAAGCACTTCACATCCTTCGGATGCCAGGGATTGTTTTCCAAGAATTTGCGGCAGTAGACGTTACCTTCCGGCGTAGCCTTAGCCGGGTTACGGGCAATCACGGTGACGTTAAAGAAGCTGTTGGGCTTGGCATCAAGCACAGCCTTCCACTTGTTCACGAAAGCGAGGAAGTCCTTACGGAACTTGCCATAAAGAACAGGTGCGCCAGCAATGACCAGGTCATACTTGTTCCAATCAATCCCTTCACGGTCGGCTTCGAGCACGTGCATCATGTCAGCCTGATTGCCTTCAGCAATGATGGTTTCCCAAATACGGCGGGCAATACGGGCGGTATGNGCGGAGCGGCTATCGTAAACGACGAGCACCGTCTTCATGTTTATTCTCCAAAAGGGTCTGTCAGCACGTGCATGGCACGGCTTGAAAAAATGTGATTGATGAGCGGGATTTGACAGGTCCTTCCCACTCTGCCGAGTATTTTAACTGAGGCTATATTGCGATTAGCTTAAACGTTATGGGGTATGAAGTGAAGTTTACGGGTAAAACCTGATAAATTCTTAACAATCAGTGGTACAATCTCGCACTTATGACAGCCGAAGAGGGCTGTTGAAGATTGATGATTAGCTGTACCTCGCTTTTTACGTTCAGATAGCGTTTTTGAGGGCAGCAGACAACTATGGAAGAATATGGCAAAGGAAGATCTCATTGAGATGTCGGGCCAGGTGCTTGAAGTCCTGCCCGATGCCCGCTATCGCGTTAAGCTCGACAACGGTCATGAATTGGTGGCTTACACCAACGGCAAGATGCGTAAGCATCACATCCGCATTCTCGCGGGTGATAAGGTTTCTCTTGAACTCTCGCCGTACGACTTGACCAAGTACCGCATCACCTTCCGTCACATTGAAGGTCGTCCGCCCGCCGCCGCTGCACGTCGTCGTTGATAGCCAAGCGAATATAAAGAAAAAAGCCCCTCGTTTTTGAGGGGCTTTTTTCATAACGGCTTAGAACGAATCTTTATAAAGGATAAAGAACGTAATCGTGAGGTGGTAGAAGACAGGCGCCGAGAAGGTCAAGGGCGCGAGTCGAGCCAAAGTACCACGCGTGATGTAGATGTCACTTTCGCCGGCGAGTCGGGTTGCCCCCATGCTACGGCGAACGGCGTTAATAACCATGTCACCCAAAACGCAAGAAATGGCAATCGCGATACCNATTAATACTACCTGCCAAGCGCGGAAGGGCGTAATCCAGAACATGGCTGCGCCAGCAAGAATCCCGCAAAGGGAACCAATCAACGTACCCTTCACTGTACGGTTCGTGTTGAAGCTCAAGCTCTTGCCGCCAAAGAACGAACTAGCAATGCTAGACGCTAAGTCGCAGACAAAGACCACGAGTAAGTAGAACAAGAGCATCAACGGACCCGAAGAGCTGTAACGCGTGTAGTCCAACATTGCGATGGCAGGGGCGTGACTCACGCAGAAAACGCAAAGCATGATGCCCCACTGAACCTTCGCGACGCGTTCAAGGTAACGTTCCGTGTCCTTGGAAATGACTATGATGACTGGCAANGCTAAGAACAAATAGGTCGGAATAAACAGGGTCATGAAGTACGAGAGATCAAACCCAATCAACGCATATTGAACAGGAATAGCGATGTAAAACGCTACAACGAGCGCGTGGTGGTCTGTGGGTTTGGTGGGGGTGATTGCAATGAATTCTCTTAGCAAGAAGAAGCTGATCAACGCAAAGAACACCAAGAGTGCCGCTTGACCAAGGGCAAAGGCAATCGCAAAGACAGCAATCAGCCACCAAGACATACGCACACGTGCGTTCACGGCGAGTAAACGAGCACGATGTTCGGCTGAGTCACTACGCTGAAGCGACCATGCTGAATAGAAAGTACCGATTGCGGCTAAAAGTAAGAGACCTACGAGCAAAATGACATAGGCTTCTTGGATAGTAAAACCGAGTCTCATGGTTGGCCATCGAAATGATTGCGTTACGGGCGCGCTCGAGGAAGTCTTCCTTCAAATCGTCCGGAGAATGTTCAAGGGGAGCACCGAAGCGAATCGAGCAAACGGTGGGCACAGGGAGCAGAACCCCTTTGGGCATTGCACGATGAAGATTTTCAATGTACACAGGGATCAACTCGACCTGCGGAAACTCTTTCATCAAACGCCAAATGCCAGACTTGAAGTCGCTCGGCAACGGTTGGGGACGACGTGTACCTTCAGGGAAAATGATCAGCGAGGAACCTTCCTGAAGCGCTTGACGTAACGGATCAAGCGGATTGCTGTGTTCGGTACGACGACGGTCAACGAGCACAACATTGAGTTCTTCCAAAGCGATTCGACGACGAAGAACGCCTTTTTCCCAATAATCCTTGGCTGCAACAGGACGAACAAAGGGGCGCAACTGCGGCGGCAAAGAGACCCATATGACAATGGTGTCAAGGTGGCTCGTATGATTAGCAAAATAAATGCGTTGCTTGGACGAAGGGGCGCAACCCTGCCAATGTGGGTAGGCGCCAACAAGCAGTCTAGTGAGCCACACAATGGGCGTCATTAGTTTGAACGATTTGAACACGGTGCGTTCCTGTGTAGATGAATCTATTTATTATAAACCGCAGGACTTGACGGTATCACGCGTAAGCGTGGTTCGTCCCGCCTACGGTCAAGGCATCAATGCGTAAGGTCGGCATTCCAACCCCGACAGGGATTTGTTGCCCTTCTTTGCCGCATTGTCCAGTCCCGTCGTCTAGCGCGGGATCATTACCAATCATGGGGATGTGTTTGAGGGCTTCGGTACCAGACCCCGACAGCATGGCACCACGCACGGGGCGCGTCAGTTTGCCATTATCAATAAGGAACGCTTTGCTCATGGCAAAGACAAATTTCCCATTCGTAATGTCAACTTGCCCCCCACTAAAGTTGCTCGCATAAATTCCATACTTGACTGACTCAATGATGTCTTCAGGCTGATGAGTGCCCGCAAGCATAAAGGTATTTGTCATGCGAGGTAGCGGTAGCGTTGCAAAACTTTCTCGCCTTCCGTTCCCTGTAGGGGTTTCTTGAAGGAGTCGTGCATTGGTTAAATCGTGCATGAATCCCGTCAAAATGCCGTCTTCAATAAGTGTGGTGCGAGAAGTGGGTGTGCCTTCGTCGTCAATGGAGATCGAACCACGTGCGTTCGCAATCGTACCGTCGTCAACCACAGTGACGCCTGGCGATGCGATACGTTCACCTAACTTATCGGTAAAAGCTGATGTGCCCTTACGAATAAAGTCACTTTCAAGGTAGTGACCAATGGCTTCATGAAGAAGAATACCTGGTCAACCGTGTCCTAAAACGACGGGCATCACGCCGGCAGGGGCTGGATCCGCATAAAGGTTATGCAAAGCTTCGCTTACGGCATCGGATGCCCATTGACGGAGTCGGTCGTGGGTAAAGAATTCGAGCCCTTGCCGTGAGCCGCCCCCAGCCGTTGCACGTTCTTTGCGGTACNNATTGTCGATAGTGAGGACATTGATCGACAGGTAGACCATGGGCTTCAAGTCCCCGGTGAGTAACCCATCAAGTCGATAAAGCATCATGCAATCAGTTTCGCACTGCAATGTCACTGTGACATCGACAACACGCGGATCCATGGCGCGCGCTAAGGCATCGGCTTCTTGAATCAAAGCAAGTGCTTTTGCGGTATTAGCATTGTTGGCTGGATCATGAGTGCCGTACACAGGGACGTAGGGCTGATGATGCGACGACAACGGAATAATGACGTCGTTTGCGCCCTGAAGGGGTCGTCCGTGTTTAGCGACAGTCTGCGCGGCTTCAAGTAATGACGCGTTAGACAAAATGTCTGTATAGGCTAAAGTCGATGTTTCGCCACAGACCGTTCGTAAGCCTGCACCCCGATCAATCGAGAAGCTACCCGTTTTGATCTTGCCTTCGTCAAAGATCCACGAACGAGAGATCGTTTGCTGGAAGTAGATGTCAGCCCAATCGGTATTGACGTGACACATACGCTCAAGGATGCGTCTCAAACGATCAGGATCGAGGTCGGACGAATTAAAAAANAGCGCTTGAGCGTCCTGAAGACGCTCAAGCGAAGGTGTTGAATGACTCATGCTTAGTAGAGTGTGCGAGACGTCAATGCAGGTAAGGTGTTGCGAATGGCGCGAAGTTGTGCGAGGTCAACGTTACCAATCACGATGCCCTTACCTAAAGCCAATTCGCTCAGCGTGCTACCCCACGGGTCGATGATCTTGGAATGTCCCCAGGTCGTACGACCGCATTCGTGNCTACCGCCTTGCGCAGATGCAACGACAAAGCACTGATTTTCAATCGCGCGAGCGGCAAGGAGCGTAGCCCAATGAGCTCGCCCCGTCATGGCTGTAAATGTAGCAGGCAAAACAATCAAGTCAGGCTGATTGAGTTGACGGAAGAGTTCTGGGAAGCGTAAGTCGTACCCTAAGGAGAGACCAACAGTCAGTGTTTCACCGTCCCAACCTGTGATTTTGAAGTTGACTGGTGCCTGACCTGGTTGCACATAGAAACGCTCGTCGTAGCATTCGTTTTGGTTCTGAAAGCGGAAAAGGTGAATACGGTCGTAACGCGCAACGATATCGCCAGACGGGTCAAAAACGATTGAACTATTAGTGCAAAGGCGCTTATCTTCAGTTTTCAAAGGAATCGAACCTGCAACGATCCACAAGTGGTGGCGTGCTGCGGCAACACGAATCGTTTCCTGAATGGGACCATCTTCGAATGTTTCAGCAATCGCAAGTTGCTTTTCAGGGGTATCTAAAAGCGCGAAGTGTTCAGGCAGGACGACAAGCTCTGCACCAGACTCAGCAGAGGCAGCAATGAGGTTCGTCGCTTCTAAAACATTCTGTTCGGGGTCGGTCCCCGAAATCATTTGACAGGCAGAAATACGCATGAAGCTATAAATAAAAAATCAATTAAGGTCAAATCATTGTAGCGGAACGTGCTCTAGAGGAGCCTAAGGCGTTACGCTCGGCAAGGTATTGAGGTCAGGACGCTGCAACTTTTGAACTTGCGGGTTATCAAACGAGCCCTCAATGGCGTATTCCATTCGGAAGATCTGCGAAAGCTGATCTTTAAAGAGCCATTGCGTCACAAAAGTACCAATCCCGACTGCAGGGTTCACGAGGACTAACGCTAAAGATGGTATGCCGACATTGATCGCAGGCAAAATGATGGCTTTGAGGTCGAGCGTTTCTCGATTGAGATTCACTTGACCACCTAAAACCACTGTTGCGGTAGACCCTAAAACTGACGCTTTAGGAATGTTGACGTTACCGTTTTGAATCGTCCCTGTGATGTGAGCAGAGTCAAACGTAAAGCCGCGATTGATGACATCACGGAAATCTAACGTCAAACGCCGTAATAGGTGTTGCATCGAAAGCAAACTCAGAAGTCGACCTGCACCAGGTTCAACCTGTAAGAATTGCCCTGCACCGAGTTCACTCGAAAAGCGCCCATTGAGTGTTTCAAAGTCAAATATGTGGGGAGCGTTATGCCACTTTAGATCCGTGCTGAGTGTTGCAGGGGCACCGTGAACCGCGTCAGGTACTGCGAGGCTCGTCAGCATTTTGCCAGTGTCTGCAATACGTGCATTAACCGACAACGTGGTTTCTCCAGTTTCTTTAGGCAAACGCTTCCATTGACCGTGACCCTGTAACGTGCCACCGACATTACGAATGACAATTTGAGAAATGTCCCAAATATGAAAGCCTTGATCTTGACGATTCTTGACCTGAACTTCGACTTTGCCGACGTGGTGCTGACCTAAACGCAGGTCGTCAATGACCACGTTGACATCAGGCAACTGTTCTGGGGCTTTTTGGTTTGAGGGTTCAGAAGAGAATTTGTCAACGGAACTATCAGGTAAGTGAAGTCGAGTGAGGGCAACCTTCAGGCTGGAAGGCAACTTCGCTGTGCCTTGACGATATTCGACTTGGTATGCCGCATCGTCGCCTGCAAGTCGAAAGTGCCAGTCATTACGACCAAAGCGTCGTGCCGTCACCCCTAAATTGGTCAAAGACTTTTCAAGCCAATCCACTTTGTTGGCTTCAATCGAGACGACAGAAATGCGATCAACCGCTGAGTCAGGTCGCTTGGGTTTGTCGGACTCAGGTTGCCAAATGAGTGGCAACCACTTGTCAGCATTAATGTAGGGCGTGACAACCGCGATACTCAGTCCTTTGGGCTCTTGCGAAGTTTGGGCAGTGCCCAAGTTGACGACACCATCGGTGAGTGCAAGATGTCCTTGGTGTTTATTAAAGACTAAATGGACATCCGCACGTTTGGGAGACTCTACGTCAATACGCATCCCTGCATTTGGAAGGACATGTACTTTAAAGGTTGTGAATGACGATTGATGAGCACCCTTTTCAAAAGGTGCGGGCAAAGTACTGACCACTTCTTTAAGGTTGGTGTGTCCTGTTACTTCAATGAGAGAACGCGTTAAGCCAATGTCAGCATCCACATGAATGGGGGCTGTACCCGTTAGGTGCTTGAAAAAGGGTTTCGCTTCATCCAAATTGAGGAACGTATCAAGTTCTTCTGTCGTGGGTGTTGCATCGATCCCAAGGCGTAAAACGCCATCAGTGGTATTGGCTGACACCGTGACGGGGTGCCCGGATTCTGATACGCCGGTAATCGGCGTTTTGGTCGTGACACTTGACTGAGTAATAAAAAGTTCACCCGTGGCTTTCTTGACCGTGGGTAAATTGATTCCGTAATAAAAGTCAGCGTCTTTAAATTTGGCATCAATATTGACTTTAAGACCTTTGACAATGTCGCCCGCGAGCGGAATCGAAAGATCTAGGCGAACGTCGGCAGTACTNTTACCTTTACTTTCAGCAAACGCAGAGGAAAGTAGGTTTTTGAGCATGACTCCTTCGTTGAGATAGCGTAGGACGTTACCGAGGTCACCCGTGGCACGACCTTTGACACTTAAAATGGCGTCACTATAAGAAGGCAGGTCAACCTGGACGTTAGAGGCACGAAGGTAGACCGAACGCGCACTTTAGGCCGTGATAAACATGCCGCTACCTTCAAAGCGCAAATGGGCTTCAATATTTTTGAGTAGCAGCTACTGTTGAGCGGTTAGCCATTGCCCCTTGGCATTTTTTTGGTGAGAGGGCAAAAAGTCAAAGAGCCCATCTTTAAGATCAGCTTCAATGACAAAACGTCCCGTTGACTTGTCTGGACCATCCCACGGGAATTTAGCTAAAGGTCCTTTGACGATAAAGGTACCGTTACTCCCTTTGCCACCCAAAATACCCGCTTCGAGCCAATCCAAGATGCCTTCGCCAACGACACAGGGAATGTAGTGTGGGACAGCTTCAGCTTTGGCGCGACTAATCGTCCCCGAAAGATCAATCGTGCCGACGCCCCCTGTGGTAGTCCAACTGCCGCGTCCCGATAGTGCGGCTTCGCTATTGGAAGCGGAGAATTTCGGGAGGTTGATCTGGAGTTGAGGATGAAAACTCACCTCAACATCAGCTTGCAATGCGTCAAAAGGCATCGTCGGACGACGGAAAACACCCAAGAAGGTGAGCGACGCATTCTGGCTGTTAAGCGTCACCGTAAAACCGTCCCCATTATTTTTGGGCGCAAAGCAGTCAGACAACTGACTAAAGCCAGGGATCTGATCGTATGCTTTAAGCGTTAGGTTCTCAAAGTACCCCGACGGATGCCAACTATTTGGATCGTCTAAGTACTGTGATGTCNNTACAGAAACGTCACGCAGTAATCCAGAGGGTACTTGCGTTTTAACAAACTGACGAATATTAGCCTCTAAAGGCAATTGAGGAATAAAGCTCGTCAGTGCCCCAATATCTGAATATTGCGTCTTGAACGTGGCACCTAGCAGACGATCTGCAGCATCACGACGAACCGACAGTGAAGCCTGCATGGGCTTTGTTGTCAGGTGAGTGGGGGTTGCAAAGTCGAGGTGAGTGATCTCAACTGTTTGTGTTTCGAGGTCGTCGTATTGTGCTTTGTATTGGACGCGACTTGAGAGCCGACGCACTTTGAGTGGGTCAAGTTCAGGGGCAAGTTGCGCTTCAATATGATTGAGTTTGAGGTCAGTAAGNGCAGACGTGATGTGACCATCCGAAAAATCTAACCAGGCTTCGACTTGGCCTTGACCAGAGCGAAGGAATGGTTGATCCATGCGGGTGAGAAGCTCCGCAAGGTTGGAGTTATTCGATTGGAAATATGCGCGTCCATCCCACGTATGAGGATTGGCCTCATCCGTAAAGAAGTGCTTATTAATGTGAACGATCGCTTTAAAGGCTTCAGGCGCTGTTTCATGAGGGGCAAGTTTGATTTGACCACTCAACGCTGCGCGCCATTCGAGCAGACGTTCCTCAAAAATAAAATGCGTTTGGTTAAGTTGAATGACGCTTGCATGGTCCTGTTGCTCATCAATATAGGTCACTGTGCCGTTGATGAGTTCAAGTTTTCGTTGGTCTAAAAGCCAGTCGCCTAACTGATTGTTTGATGGTGAAGACTTTTCGGACTGATTAAGGTTGATCGTGAGCCCTGCAATCTCAAAAGTGTCCGCATTGAGTCGTCGAACCGTCAGTGACGGATCAACGATCACAAGTTTCTCAAAGCGAGGTGTGAGATGCCAAAGTGAGGACCACGAAAAGCGAGCGGAGACTTGAGGTAGGGTTAAAGCGATTTCTCCGTTTGGGCGAGCAATCTCAACGTTCTTTAAATTAATGACGGGNTAAAATTTGTCAAATCCTGCCGAGAATTGAGAGGCGTGTATCGTCACGCCCGTTGCTGCAGAAACGGCTTGGCTGATTTCATCACGAAAGTTGTCAGTANNCTGGGTTGTGAAGAACCAGCGAGCGCCAATAATCACAAAACCCAAAATGAAATAAAAGTCAACAAGCCAATAAAACACTTTGCGCGTAAATAGGGCGTACTTTGATGGGCGAGTAGCGCGCCCCCTGTAGTGAAGTGATCGACGGCGGTAGTAATTTTTCATGAAGGGACTAGGTCAAGCGCAATAGCAGTTTGAATGAATTGTACTGCAGGCACTCCTAGAGGTGAACTTCACTAAGAAAACGCGAAAAAGAACGCGTCGGGGCTTTTAGCTAGAATGAGTGAAGAGTATTTTGGTGTCTCTCTTCATGTTGTGCCGACACAAAACGGAGTTTTTATGGCTCAGCTTTCTCTAAACGATGTTATTCGTTATTCGCCGTTTACGGCACGATCCCTGCAGGCGATGTTTACGGGTTTTTCGCCTGAGAAAGATTTGTCTTTATATGAAGAAGTCCTAGCAGAAACTTTTTCTCGTGAAGCGATGCAGGCTGAGATTGGGGCTTGTTCGACATCGCAACAGTTGAGAGTCACTTTGCGAGAAATGCGTCGACGTCTCATTGTGAACATCATTGACCGGAATGCCTTGGGTCGCATTGATTACTTTGAAGTCGTTCGCACGATGAGTGATTTTGCAGAATTAGCTGTGACGTCGACGGTGTCACTCAATGCGCGAGAGCTTGCTCAACGATGTGGCGTGCCGATGGGGTATTCGGGGCAACCACAGGATTTGCTCGTTGTTGGGATGGGTAAGCTTGGCGGTCGTGAACTCAATGTGTCGTCTGATATTGACCTCATTTTTTTATATGACGAAGACGGTGAGACCCAGGCTACGCCCGAATTTCCTAATGCGCGTCGTACGCTCACGGTACAAGAGTTTTATGAACGGTTAGCACGCCGAGTGATTCCTGCGCTCAATGATATTGAGGGACCGGGTTTTGTTTTTCGCGTCGATATGCGCTTGCGTCCTAATGGGGAATCGGGTANNCCGATTGTCTGTTCGAGCGACATGCTCGAAGAGTATCTCTATACGCAGGGTAGTGATTGGGAACGCTTTGCTTGGCTCAAAGGGCGAGTGATTAACCAAGCAGTCTTTGCTAGCAACGAGGTGTTTGAGCAGCAAACGCGCAATATTACTTCGTTGGTTCGTCCTTTCGTCTTTAGAAAGTATTTAGATTTTGGGGCGATTTCGTCGCTTACGCGGTTGCATGAAATGATTCGTGCAGAAACGGCGCGTCGTGAGTTAGCGCGTGGCGGCACTTGCGTCAACGTGAAGTTAGGTCGTGGCGGGATTCGAGAAATTGAATTTTTGACGCAAACCCTTCAGGTGATTCGTGGGGGACGCGATCCCGCGCTCCGCGGTAAAGAAACCCTTGCTATGTTATCGATGTTGNGTAAAGAAGGTGGTATCTCGCCCGAAATGGCGGTCAAGTTGTCGGACTACTACGTCTTCTTACGTAATGTTGAGCATGCCATTCAATACGTAAACGATGAACAAACCCAACGACTTCCACGAGAAGGCGAAGGTTTGGTGGCTGTCGCAGGACTATTAGGCATGGAACCTGAGGCGCTTTGGGAGTCTGTGAGCGAAGTTCGTGAATATGTCGCCAATGCTTTTGATAGCGTCTTTCAGGTGAAAGAGCCGGAGGTTGATTGTGGAGAATGGTAGACGGGTTGGGAAACAGGCACGTCAACTGCGTGCGAAGCGCTCAGTCGTAAGCTCGAAAGCCTGGGCTATGCGCAAGACGTTGACGAATTGGTGTCTCGCATTATGCGTTTGGCTTCTACGCGGACTGGACGAAGCCTCTCGGGTGACGCACGCAAACGTCTGCAGAATTTGATCCCCGTGATCGCTGAACGGTGTCCGACTTGGCAGTCCAAGGATGGTCCTCGCGTGGTGCCCATTGAAGAGGTGTTTTCTCGATATTTGAAACTATTAGAAGCGATCGCTGGGCGCTCAACCTATATTGCGTTGCTGAGTCAATACCCTAAGGCAGCAGATCGAGTGGGACGCGTCTTGGCGGCAAGTCGCTGGAGTGCGGATTACATTGTGCGCCACCCCATTATTCTTGACGAATTGGTGGACGNNTACCGTATTCATGAAATGGATGACTTTACGCCAGTGGATTGGCGTGAGTGGACCGATAAGTTGCATCGTGCCCTTGCTGAAGCAACAGGTGACCAAGAGCGTCAGATGAATGCTTTGCGAGATGCGCATCATTCGGCAGTCTTTCGTTTGTTGATTGCTGACTTAGATGGTCGCTTTACGGTTGAGCGTTTGGCAGACCATTTGTCGGCTTTGGCGGATGCGGTCTTGGATGAAGTGCTTGAGTTGGCTTGGGAAAGCATGCCCAAGAAGCATTGCGATCGACCTAAGTTTGCTGTGATTGGCTACGGCAAGTTGGGTGGCAAAGAACTGGGCTACGACAGTGACCTTGACCTTGTCTTTATTTATGACGATCCCGACCAAGAAGCAGACCTTGTCTATAGCCGACTTGTTCGCCGCATGATGAGTTGGCTCACGCTCCAAACCTCGTCAGGGAAACTGTTTGACGTCGATTTGCGTTTGCGTCCAAATGGCGACAGCGGGTTGATTGTGTCGCCCTTTGAAATGTTTAGTCGCTATCAGCGTAATGCTGACGGTCATGGCGCTTGGTTCTGGGAACATCAGGCATTAACGCGCGCGCGTTTTGTGCGTAGGAATCGTGATTTGGGTCGGCGCTTTGAAGAGGAGCGTCGAAATATTTTGATGTTGCCTCGAACCCTTGAATCAGCGCGTCAAGATGTTCTTGATATGCGCCTACGTATGTTGGAAGGACACGCAAATCGTACAGTGTATTTCGATATTAAGCATGATCGTGGTGGCATGGTCGATGTCGAATTTATTGTGCAATTGCTGGTACTGACATCGTCAAGTACGCATCCTGAGCTCGTCAATAACTTTGGAAATATTCTTTTACTAGAAACAGCGGCGCGTTTGGGGTTAGTTGATGAGCAGCTCGTCAAGCCCGCAGTGAAAGCCTATCGTCGTTACCGTGCACTACAGCATGAAATTCGATTGAACTGCGGTGAAGGCGTTCCTGTACGGGTACCTATGAAAATGGTTGAGGACGAAAAAGCGGCGGTTTTGGCACTCTGGAAAGCGGTTTTTGGCACCGAAGGGTACGACGCGAGAAGCGGTGGCTTAAATGGCATGGTTCTCTAAAGAGAGTTAGACTCTTCAATACTTTTGAATTTTGGGAGTCAAGTCATGCCCATCGTGGTTTCCGATTACAAGGCACCTACCTGGTGTCCAGNNGGGGGACACCTCCAAACAGTTCTTCCGGCGAAGCTAATGCCAAGACCTAAGGTGTCTTATCGTCGTGAAAAGGTTGAAATGCCCGATGGCGACTTCGTGTTGTGGGACTGGGTGGAACCAGAGCCGCTTGACCCTAAGACTCCAGTGCTTGTTCACTTTCATAGTATAGAAGGGTCAAGTCGTAGCCACTATGCTGAAGCTTTGATANCTAGTTGTGTAGAGCGCGGTTGGCGCGGTGTTGTGGCGCACTTTCGTAGCTGTGGCGGTGAGATGAACCGTTTGCCGCGTGCCTACTTTGCTGGGGATAGCGCGGACTGTGAATGGGTGCTAAAAACGGTACATAATCGCTATCCACAAGCGGATTTGCGTGCGGTTGGGGTGAGCCTTGGTGCGAATCAACTCTCGAAATTTTTGGGGGATCGTGGAGAAGATGCGAGTTTTCTCAAAGCGGCGGCTGCCATTGGGGCACCGTTAGATCTGGTCGCAGGGAGTGAACGTATTAGTAAGGGTGTTAATACGCTCTATGCTGAGATGTTCTTGTCGACCTTGAAGCCGAAGCTCGAACAAAAGTNNACCAAGATGTTTCCTGGTGTGATCGATATGGACGCGGTTCGAGCCTGTAAGACGATGTTCGATTTTGACAATGTCTATACCGCACCCATACATGGGTTCGCGTCAGCGATGGATTATTGGCAGAAGTGTTCGGCTAAGCCTGTGCTCAAAAACGTTCGTGTGCCGCTCTTACTTTTGAACGCACAAAACGATCCATTTTTCCCTGCTTGGGGCTTACCTACGGAATCAGAGATTAGTTCGTCGGTTGTGGCTGATTTTCCTAAAGAAGGTGGGCATATTGGCTTCCCTCAAGGGCGCGCACCTGGTAATATCCTCTACTTACCTCAACGCGTCATGCGTTTTTTTGATACCGGCAGCTAAATCGTCTGCTGGGTACATCCCATGTCTTTCTTTAGGTATGCGCCGACTCTCGTTCGGTTGCGCCAGGAGAACCATTAAATGCAGAAGCACTTTTCTGATTGTTCGATTGGACTCTTTAGTCTTTTCTTATTTATTTTGACGATCCCAGCAGGCAATTGGGTCGTGATGAATGTGGGCACGGTTTGCCCGCCTGGCGGACCATGCCTGATTCCCGTTTNNAGTACTGGCATCATGTCCCCGTCGGTANCCGTTTTGTTTGCAGGCTTGGCGTTGATTTTGCGTGATGCAGTACAAAGCCTCTTGGGTAAGCGTTGGACTTTGGTTGCAATCGCCGTTGGTGCATTGTTATCTGGGGTTCTCTCTGAACCCTCCATTATTCTTGGTTCGACCTGTGCGTTTTTGTTTTCAGAATTGGCTGACTTCGCGGTCTATACTCCGTTGAGAGAGCGCCATTTGTCTTTAGTCATTATTCTCTCGGGGTTGGTTGGTTCGATTGTCGACTCGATTATCTTCCTCTCTTTGGTAGCTNTTGGATCTTTGGACTTTGTCGTCTNNACTCAGGTGATTGGGAAATTCTGGATGAGTTTGTTAGCGGGCGCCATGTTGCTCATGTGGCATTATCGTCAACGTTCGACGGTTCGCCTCTAACAGAGCTTGTGAAAGGCAAAAAAGAGGGTGTTGCAAAGGTCAGTCATTCCTGAACTTTGCAACACCCTTTTTGTTTTTGTCGTGGACTTGATCAGTCAATCAAAAAAGACTTAGATCGAAGCAGATGGCATGGCGTGAAGAGCAGAGTGCGTTTAGATAGAGATGAAGATAGGGAAAGTCACATCTTTGCTGTTAATGGTGGCTATTGTTGAATTACTAAAAGTCAAGTTTATAGGTAGATTTTGATTCGCCCAAGCACACACTTCTCTTGTCCACTTGTGAATTTCTTGAAGTGAAATCGCTATGGCACTTAGATAGTGCCAATTTTTCTTGTTGGTATTGAGCTTGGCAAAACCATAAAAAATAGGCAAATGACACTCTTTTACCGTTTGGCTAAACTCCGAACTCTCCTAGGACTGCAAAAGCGCAGAGGTGTTGGCAAATGTGGTAAAAGCAAAGTCATTATTCGCTACAGCAACAAAACCTCGTGGTTTAATGTCTTTGAGCAAACGTCCGTATTTGGGCTGAACATCAAAGGTCATAGGACATTTGTTATCAGATTCTGGTTGGGAATTGCGAATCTGAGGAACCACTTCAATGCCATTGATCTGTAGACGCCAAGCATTCGTAGGTTGTTGGTCTTGGTTGTGTTCGTAATACTTATTCCTTCGGCAATTGAGCTCGTATTGGATGTTAATTTTTGTGTATTGTTCTCGGTTGCTATCGATGCGTTCCCAATCCAACGTAATCAAATTACGTTTCTGTTCAAGATATTTTTTGTTTGTCATATGAGGTCAAAAGTTACTCTGTCGGCAAAAATTATGCTTTTAGTTTTTTAATCCTGAGTTCATTGAGACGCTAAAGACTCTGCGATTAATGTTCTTTGATTGCTTTGTCGCAAGAAAGCTTCGCAATGAACTCAAGGAGTGAAAACATACCGAATAATTCGGAAATGTGATGTGTTGAAGTGCTTAGTTTGGGTGCGTCGTCTGTCAGCATGTTCCCGTTTTTCGTGTCAGTCTTAAAAGCCTTTCTTAAGAAAGAGCAGGCAAAATGAGGCGTTGTCTCAGTAAGTTCACTCGCTGGTCCCTATCCATGGAAACGTCAAAAAAAACAGCCTTACTTCTGATTAATACAGGTAGCCCTGATCAACCGACGGAAACGGCGGTTCGTAGCTATTTTACTGAATTTTTAGGCGATCAGCGCATTGTCGAATTGCCTCGTTGGAAGTGGTGGTAGATTTTGCACGGCATCATTTTGAGAACGCGTCCCAAGAAATCTGCTGCGCGCTATAACGGCGTTTGGACTGATGAAGGTTCGCCACTGATCGTACACACGAAGCACACGGCAGAAAAGTTGACGGAGCATTTGGGTATCCCTGTTTATTGGGGCATGCGTTATGGGCATCCATCTGTGACTGAGGTGATGGATCAGATGATGGTAGATGGTGTCAAGCGCGTCTTGGTGATGCCAATGTTTGCTCAATATGCGTCGCAGACGACGGCTGCGTGCTTTGATGCGGTCGCTCGTCACGTCATGACGCATCGAGATTCTCCTGCGATTCGAACGATTCACGACTATCACGATGAACCAGCCTATATTCAGGCGATCGTCAAGCAACTACGTCACTATTGGGATAAAAATGGTGCGCCGATGAGTGTGGGTACTNGTTTGGTCATGAGTTTTCACGGGATTCCGCAAAAAAGTAGCGAATTGGGTGACGTCTATGAGGCGCAATGCCACAAGACCGCATCTTTGATTGCAAATGAGCTTGGGTTGGATGCGCGTGACTGGACTGTGTGCTTTCAATCGCGCTTTGGTCGTGATGAGTGGTTGCAGCCCTATACGTTGGCAAGCGTGAAAGCGTTAGCTGAAGAAGGAACCCCTCGCGTGGACGTGATTTGTCCGGGGTTTGCCGCTGACTGCTTAGAGACCATCGAAGAAATTGACGATGAGTTGCGTCGAACCTATATGGGTGCTTTTAGGAGTGATACCTTCCCGACGGGAGAATTCCACTACATCCCCGCGCTCAACGAGTCGGATTTCGCGATTGAAGCCTACGAAATGATTGCTCGTCGTGAATTGGCGGGTTGGTTATAAATCGCTCGCTTGAAATTGTCATCATTGTCCCCATATAAATAAGAACAGTATTTAGACGGGACTTCGCGTCCCGTCATTAGCCTCTCGTCTAAAAAGGACGAGTCTACGGAGCAATTTATGACTGAAAAGACTCAGGAACAGGAAGTAAAGGAACAGACCGCCTGTTGCGAAGACCAGTGTGAGTGCAATCAGGACACTCAGGCGCCTGAAGGGGATGCCCAGCTGACCACAGAAGAAACGCCAGAACAGAAGATTGAAATGTTGCAGACGGCTCTGAAGTTGTCTGAGGCGAAGGTCATGGAACATTACGACCTCTATGTTCGTGCGATGGCTGAACTTGAAAATACGCGTCGTCGTTCTTCTGAAGAAGTTCAGAAGGCTCGCAAGTTTGGTATCGAAAAGTTTGCCGAAAACCTGTTGCCCGTGGTCGATAGTCTTGAAAAGGCTTTGGAAGTCACCAAGGATATGGAAGATGATCCCGTTCGCGAAGGGATGTTGGCAACCTACCGTCAGTTCATGCACGCGCTTGATGTCTCTGAAATGAAGCCGATCGATCCGAAGGGTGAAGTCTTCGATCCGCATAAGCATCAGTACCATCGCTATGGTGCCGGCTCCTGAAGGTGTTGCTGCTGGGATGGTGGTTGAAGTCTTCCAGCGCGGTTGGTTAATTGCTGACCGTGTGCTTCGTCCTACCATGGTGAGCGTCGCTCAGGGCTAATAAGAAAGCCAACTCAAAGAAGGGTACTCGAAAGCGGGTGCCCTTTTTTTATTTGTGCGCCCAGCGGCGCACGTGTGTTTATGTGGTGAAAGTCCACTGACCGCCCGATTGGGGGAAGGTCTAGCGACTCGGCAGAGTTAGGAAGGTAACGACCTGATGAAGGAAGCCGATAGCGAAACGTCAGCCTGACGAACAGGAATCAGATACGAGGCGTAACGACTGGGAGAGCTGGCAAACTTCAGTTAACCCAATACCAATACGGAAAGTCGTTACGTAAATCTGGCAGGTAGGACGGGAAGCGCATGTGTGGTACCTGGGGAGATCCTGCGTGGTGCCGAGAGGCTATCGAAATCGCAAGGTGGAGAGATGCCACGGAGGAAGTCAGCCGATACTATAGTAGGCGTAAGCCGAAGGGCTGAATCTAAATTGTGTGAGTAGAGAGTGTGTATCTCCTTGCGCTGACGGTAGTAGCGTAAGTTGAAAGTTAGAAGTAAAGCCTACCGAAGGATGGAAACGGAATTTCCGTCGGACGGTGCACGGTCCAAAGACCGAATAAGGTGAGCGAGGGGTACATACACTGGACGAAAACAGGAGTAACAGTGATAACACTGGAAGAAGTATTGTCACCTGAAAACATGCTTAGAGCTATGGACAAGGTGACTATGAATAAGGGAGCGCCTGGCGTCGACAGGA
Organism: uncultured Sutterella sp.; assembly: GCA_905186105.1. Taxonomy (GTDB): domain Bacteria; phylum Pseudomonadota; class Gammaproteobacteria; order Burkholderiales; family Burkholderiaceae_F; genus Sutterella. The sequence continues at coordinate 243,487 of LR994475.1, forward strand.
TGACTGTTGACGAATTACCCGAGCACTTCCGAAAACATGGGGAAAGCATCTGCGACCACATCAGACAGGGGAGATACATCCCGAGTCCAGTTCGCAGGGTCGACATCCCGAAACCAAACGGCGGAACCCGCATGTTGGGAATACCGACAGTGCAGGATAGAGTCATTCAGCAAGCCATCGCTCAAGTGTTGATGCGGCACTATGATCCAACCTTTTCTGAGTTCAGTTATGGGTTCAGAGAGGGACGTGGTGCTCGGGATGCCATAGCGCAAACCTCCGCATACATCAAAGAGGGGCGTAACTGGATTGTCGAGATGGACTTGGAAAAGTTCTTCGACACGGTTAATCATGACCGACTCATGAGCCGACTGGAAAGGGATATCAAAGACCGTATGCTTTTGAGGCTAATCCGACGGTATTTGCGGACAGGAATCCTTGAAAATGGACTAATCTCTGCTCGAACTGAAGGGACACCTCAAGGTTCACCTCTTAGCCCGATATTGTCCTTGATCGTCTTGGACGAGCTTGACAAATATCTCGAAAAGAGGGGAATCGCCTTCTGTCGATACGCCGACGACTGTAATCTGTATATGAAATCACAGAAAGCGGGCGAACGCGCGTTTGAAAACACCACCAGATTTATCGAGGAGACGCTCAAGTTACGAGTAAATCGTAGCAAGAGCGGCGTCTTTCGACCTTCGAAAACGAAATTCCTCGGTTACACCTTCGTGGGAACGACAGGAGCCCCCAGGGCACACAAGACGAGCCTGACACGCTTGAAGGATAAACTAAAAGTAATCTTCCGAAGATCGCGCGGTACTTCTTTGAAATTCACTATTTCGAGGGTTAGTCAACTTCTGAGGGGGTGGCGAGCATACTTCGCGATGGATGCCAGGGTTGAGATATACAGGGAGCTCGATATTCATATCAGGCGACACCTGCGTAAATTGATCTGGATAGCCTGGAAGAAACCTAAAACTAGGGAAACCGCCCTTATCAGGCGCGGACTCGATTCCGAAAGAGCGTGGAAGTCCTCTGTCAATGGACGCGGCACATGGTGGAATGCAGGTGCACTCCACATGAGCCATGCGTACAACAATAACTGCTTCCGTCGACTCGGTCTGTACAGCCTAGAATTGCAGTACTGACCCGAGTTACTTTTACAATTTAGAAACCGCCGGATGCCGAACGGCATGTCCGAAAGCCTACTTCACTGGTAGGTTGCGGTGTGGGAGGGGGAACCCGTGAGGGAACCCTCTACCCGATTCCGTAACTCTATGATAAATAAGACAAAAATGATGCAAATGTAATTATTTTTGACTGAATTTGAAATGGGGGCTTGAAAAAAATAGGGGCATCCCCATATAGGGATTAAGGTCGTTCGCAAATGGTGTTAAACATCAAGCGCGAACAGAAAGTTTCAGTTTTGTTCAGATGTGCCCAGCCTGATGATTCATCACGGCGACGAAGTGTAAACTTCTGAAAAGAAAGAATTTTTTAAAGGATTAACCTACTATGGCGAAGATCATTGGTATTGACCTTGGTACTACCAACTCGGCTGTTGCTGTGATGGAAGGTGACAATATTAAGGTTATCGAAAACAGCGAAGGCGCTCGTACGACTCCTTCTATCGTTGCTTACATGGACAACGGTGAAGTGCTCGTTGGCGCACCTACCAAGCGTCAGGCGGTTACGAATCCGAAGAACACGCTCTTTGCTGTGAAGCGTTTGATTGGTCGTCGTTTCGATGACGCCGAAGTCCAGAAGGACATCGACTTGATGCCGTTCACGATTTCTCGTGCTGATAACGGTGACGCCTGGGTTGAAGCTCAGGGCAAGAAGCTCGCTCCGCAGCAGGTTAGCGCTGAAATCCTCCGTAAGATGAAGCAGACTGCTGAAGATTATCTCGGCGAACCGGTGACGGAAGCTGTGATTACGGTGCCGTNNACCTACTTTAACGACTCTCAGCGTCAGGCTACGAAGGATGCTGNNTACCGTATTGCTGGTCTCGAAGTGAAGCGCATCATCAACGAACCGACCGCCGCTGCTTTGGCTTTTGGTTTGGACAAGGGTGGCAACGCTGACCGTAAGATCGCCGTGTATGACTTGGGCGGTGGTACGTTCGATATCTCCATCATTGACTTGGCTAACATCGACGGCGACAAGCAGTTCGAAGTGCTCTCCACCAATGGCGACACGTTCTTGGGCGGTGAAGACTTTGACCAGCGTTTGGTTGACTACTTGATCACCGAATTCCGTAAGGACACGGGTGCTGACCTCTCCAAGGATGTGTTGGCTCTTCAGCGCTTGAAGGACGCTGCTGAAAAGTNNACCAAGATTGAACTCTCTAGCCGTCAGGAAACCGAAATCAACTTGCCGTACATCACGGCTGACGCTACGGGTCCGAAGCATCTTAATGTGAAGGTTACCCGCGCTAAGTTCGAAGCTTTGGTTGAAGACTTGGTCCAGCGTACGATTGAACCGGTTCGTAAGGCGCTTCGCGATGCTGGTACGTCTGTCTCTGATATCACCGATGTGATTTTGGTGGGTACCNAGTCCCGTATGCCGCGTGTTCAGGCTGTTGTGAAGGAATTCTTCGGCAAGGATCCGCGTAAGGACGTGAACCCGGACGAAGCTGTGGCTATCGGTGCCGCTATTCAGGGTTCTGTGTTGACTGGCGAACGCCGTGACGTGCTCCTTCTCGACGTGACCCCGTTGACCCTTGGTATTGAAACCTTGGGTGGCGTGATGACCCCGATGATCAAGCGCAATACGACGATCCCGACCAAGCACAGCCAGGTCTTCTCGACTGCTGAAGACAATCAGCCTGCTGTGACGATTAAGGTCTACCAGGGCGAACGTGAAATGGTANCCGCTTCTAACAAGTTGCTCGGCGAATTCAACCTCGAAGGTATTCCGCCGTCTCCGCGTGGTCTGCCGCAGATTGAAGTGACCTTTGACATTGACGCCAACGGTATTCTTCACGTGGCTGCCAAGGATAAGGCTACGGGCAAGGAAAACACCATCACGATTAAGGCTAGCTCCGGTTTGAGCGAAGACGAAATCGAACGTATGGTGCAGGACGCTGAAGCCAACAAGGAAGAAGACCACCGTCGTGCTGAATTGGCTCAGCGCCGTAACCGGNTAGACGCCGCTATCAGCCAGGTTCAGAAGACCTTGAAGGAATTTGGCGACAAGGTTGACGGTGCTGACCGTGCTGCCTGCGAAGACGCTATCCGTACCGTCGAAGAAAAAGTGAAGGGCGAAGACAAGGAAGCCATTGATAAGGCTGTTGAAGCCCTCATGACTGCTGCTCAGAAGATCGGCGAAAAGATGAACAAGGCTGCTCAGCAGCAGGGTGCCGCTGATACTGGCGCTCAGCAGGCTGGTGCTAAGCAGGACGATGATGTCGTTGATGCTGACTTCACGGAAGTGAAGAAGTAATTTGAGAGCGACAAAGGGTCGGGCATGTCCCGACCTGGGATCATCCTTGCATCCATTGTCAAAGAAGGGTCGGTACGCTCACGTTGCACCGACCCTTTTCGAATTGATTAACTGAAGAAACGATGGAGTGAAAACTCCAAGTAGGGACTAGGTAATGTCTGATCGGGATTATTACGAAGTATTGGGCGTCAGCAAAGGCGCATCAGCCGATGAAATCAAGAAGGCTTATCGTCGCATGGTATGAAGTATCACCCTGACCGTAATCCGGGTGATAAGGCTGCTGAAGATAAGTTCAAGGAAATCGGTGAAGCTTACGCTGTGCTTTCTGACGAGCAAAAGCGTGCGGCTTATGACCGTTTCGGTAAGGCTGGCGTTGATCCAAATGCTGCGGGTGGTCCTGGTGGCTTCGGTGGCTTTGGCAATATGGGTGCTGGCGACTTCCAGAGCGCCTTTGGCGACATTTTCAGTGACCTCTTTGGTGGCGGTCGAGCAAGTGGTCGTTCTCAGCATGATCATCGTGAGCGCGGTAACGACGTTCGCTTTGAACTCGAAATTTCGCTCGAAGATGCAGCTGCTGGCAAGACGATGGAAATCCGCGTGCCGGGTTGGGACGAATGTACCAACTGTCATGGTACGGGGTGCAAGCCGGGTACTTCTAAGAAGACCTGCCCGACCTGTCACGGTCATGGTGTCGTCCGTATGTCTAATGGTCTCTTCCAGGTTCAGCAGACGTGTCCGCATTGCCATGGCACGGGACAGATTATTTCCGATCCATGTCCCAACTGCCAGGGCGTCTACCAGATTCGTACGACAAAGGTTCTCGAAATCAAGATCCCAGCGGGCATCAATAATGTACCAGCGTATTCGTGTCAGCGTACCGTGGTGAACCGAGCCCCAATGGTGGTGAACCTGGTGACTTGTACGTCGAAGTGTTCATTAAGCCCCATGACATCTTCTCGCGTGATGGGGACGACTTACATACCGAACTGCCGATCTCCTTTGTGACTACCGCTTTGGGTGGTGAAGTTTTGGTGCCGACGCTGACGGGCGAAATGCGCATTGCGATCCCTGAAGGTACTCAGACGGGTAAGACCTTCCGCTTGCGTGGTAAGGGTGTGAAGAACCTTCGCACGGGTGAATATGGCGACTTGTTTATGCATGTCTCTGTTGAAACGCCGGTGAACCTCTCGTCTAAGCAGAAGACTATGCTTCGTGAGTTTGAAGCCTCCTTAAAGGATGGCGGCAACAAGCATAATCCCAAGACACAGTCGTTCTTTGACCGCATGAAGAACTTCTTCAAGTAACAAAAAATCGACACCTACTTTTGCGTAGCGTGTCGATTTTTTGCTTTGTGTATGGCGCTCACCGGTGGTGAGCGCCATTTATTTAACGCTTATGCTTAGACTTTCTTGCAAACCAAGTAAAGAAGACTGGCACAAAGATGGTCGAGATGAAGGTGGCTGCCAACATCCCGCCAAAGACCCCGGTTCCCATGGATTGACGTGCCGTTGCACCAGCGCCCGTCGCAAAAACGAGCGGTACAACACCAAGCACAAAGGCAAAGGATGTCATCAAAATGGGACGTAGGCGTAAGCCCGCAGCTTCAATTACCGCGTCAAANGTGCCAAGACCTTCTTCCATTTTTTGTGCTGCAAATTCCACGATCAAAATGGCGTTTTTACCNGTGAGACCAATCAGTACAAGTAGCCCGATTTGGAAGTAAATATCGTTAGGCATACCGCGTATCCAAATGGCAACCATAGCGCCTAAGAATGCGTAAGGCACTACCAAAACGACAGCGATTGGCAAGGACCAACGTTCGTAAAGTACCGCCAGGATCAGGAACATCATGAGAATGCCAAAGCCAAATGCAGTGGCAGACGAAGCGCCAATACGCTTTTCATGATAGTACTTACTGACCCATTCAATGGTGTAACCATCAGGCAAGGCTTCTTGAGCAAGCTCTTCAACGATACGAATTGCATCACCAGAAGAAACTCCTTGCACTGCTGAGCCGCTAAATTGACCCGCTAAATAGCCATTCATACGACTGAGTGACGCTGCGCCAGAGGTGCGCTTGGTCTCGATCAAAGAAGAAATCGGTACCATTTGACCAGTGGTCTTAGAACGCACATAGCCCGCCCCAATGTCTTCAGGCGTTGAGCGGAATTCGGGAGCCGCTTGGATGACCACACGATACGTTTTACCGTTTCTTGTGAAGTCATTGACGTACTTACTGCCTAAAAGGTGCGAAATTGTGTCGTAGATATCTTCAACAGGAACCCCAAGCGCTAACGCTTTGGTTTCATCAACCGTGAGTTGCAACTGAGGTGTGTCGGCAGACAAGTAACTACGTAACCCAGTGAGGTTGGGATTTTGCTCCAACGTTTCAAGGAAGGATTCCACAACCCCCTGAAGAATTAACGGATTGTCGTTACCGTGCGAGAGAACGTAACCTGAGAAGCCACTCGTTGAACCTAAACCGCGAATCGGTGCAGGTAGCACAGCCACCCCACGCACGTCACTATGCGTGCGCAGATACTGTTGGAATTCTTTTTGAATGGCTTCAGCCGTCATCGGACGGTCGTTCCAGTGCTTGAGCTTCATGATGAAGGTCGCTGCGTTACTACGCACGTCACCACTCATGCTGTCGTAGCCCATCATGGTCACAACACTCTGAACGCCTTCGTGTTGACTGATCTTATGCAAAATCTCTGAGGAGACGGCTTCAGTGCGAGGGAAGACCGCGCCTTCAGGTAACTGCACAGCGATACGCACGATCCCTTGGTCTTCTCGAGGCACAAAGGAAGTGGGTGTATGTTCGAGCATCTGCCAACAACCCACTGTCACGAGCAACAAGAAACCAGCCGTGATGATGCGATGGCGTAGAGTCGCTTTAACGAGTTGTAAGAAGCGAAGCGTAAAGCGAGCCAAGGACGCATTGAAGGCACGGAAAAAGCGTGGTTTTTGTTCTTCGGTTTCGTGTTGAGGCTTAAGTAAGACCGCGCAAAGCGCTGGTGTCAACGTGAGCGCCACAAAGCCCGAGAGAATGACCGAGAGCGCTACAGTAATGGCGAATTGTCGATAGAGTTCCCCTGCAATCCCACCAAGGAAAGCCACAGGAATAAAGACGGACGACAACACAAGCACAATGGCAACCAATGCGCCAGACACTTCCTTCATTGCTTTTTGGGCGGCTTCAAAGGGAGGTAGTCCTTCGGTACGCATAATGCGTTCGATGTTTTCCAAGACGACAATGGCATCGTCCACCACAATCCCAATCGATAGGGTCATGGCAAAGAGCGTGAGCGTATTGAGCGAGAAACCAAAGAGCCAAAGCCCTGCCATGGTACCGATCAATGAAACTGGTACGGCTAGCATCGGAATCAAAGTGGCTCGCCAATTCTGAAGGAAGACAAACACCACAATGAGCACCAAGATACTGGCTTCTAGTAGAGTCTGATAAACCTCGTTAAGAGATTCGCCCACAAAGACCGTCATGTCATCGGTGATGAGGTAATCGATCTTGTTTTCAGGGAATTCTTTGGCAAGTGCAACGATACGTTCCTTGACGCCTTCTGCAGCCGCCATGGCGTTAGCCCCCGTTTGCAGATAGACACCAACGTTGACCCCAGGTTCGCCATTGATGTCGACACGGAATTCGTAGGAACGCTTACCCACTTCGGTCGTGGCTAAATCTTTGATGCGAACGATCTTTTCTGGTNNACCATCAGCTTTGACAATGATGTCGGCGAATTGCTCAGGCGTTAAGAGTTGGTACTGAGTCGTAATCGTGTAATAGAGCTGTTGGTCAGCAATCGTTGGCGCGGTCCCAATGCGACCAGCGCTACGTTGGACGTTTTGCGCTTTGATGGCATCTTCGATGTCTTCCATGGTGACACCAAGAAGCCCCATTTTTTCGGGGTCAACCCAAATACGCATTGCCGATTGCGCATTCCCAAAGACGCTGACGTCACCAATGCCAGGAAGACGCTTGAGTTCATCAACGATATTTAAGTGGGCGTAGTCGGCAAGCTGTGTGGCTGAGAGGCTTTTGTCGGGTGAGAAAAGCGCCATCATGAGAAGGTTTTCTTCAGAACGCTTTCTAACATTAACCCCTTGATTTCTAACGACTTCTGGTAGTCGACGCTCAGCCGTACGCACGCGATTGTTGATTTCCAACATCGCATCATTCGGGTCGGTACCCACTTCAAACACGCAACCAATGGACATTTCGCCATTACTGCGAATGTTCGTGGTGTAGTAGAGAAGCCCTGCAATCCCAGAGAGCTGGTCTTCAATGGGTGCCGCAACGGTACGTGCAAGCGTATTGGCATCAGCGCCGTCATAGGTCGTCGAAATACGAACCATGGGTGGCGAGATGTCGGGATATTGCGATAAGGGCAGGATGCGTAAGCAGAGCAACCCGGCTAACACAATCAGAATCGATAAAACCGTCGCAAAGATCGGACGACGAATGCAAAACTGACTCAGCATGACCGTCGTCCTTTAGGAAGCTTGCTTATCTAAACGAACCTTGAGCCCGTTACGAAGTTTGAGCTGTTGGTTGGTAATGACGCGGTCGCCCGTCTTGAGGCCTTCAGTAGCAATCCAGTCTGGTCCAGTCCAACGGTCCACTTTGATGGGCTGTTGAACGGCTTTGCCATCCTTAAAGACGAAGACACTGTATGTGCCATCAGGCAATTGACGAACGGCTTTTTGAGGAACCAAAACCGCGTTCTTTCGGGTGCCAATCATCAATTGAACACGAACAAAGTCCCCGGGAAGAATTTGCGAGCCTTGAGGAAGACGGGCGCGCATCGTGCGAGTACTCGTTTGAGGATTAATAGATTGAGCGACATAGTCCAATGTGGCTGGTGTGAGATGGCCTTGTTCATCCAAAATGCGCACCAAGTTCTCAGTCGTGATCGTCGCACCGTCAAGAGCTCGGCTCGAAGGGGCAAAGTTCACGCGAACATCATCGTGTTGTGTAATTTGGGTAAGTAGCGTGGATTGGGCACTAATGAGGGTGCCAGGATTCACCAGGGATTTTTCAATGCGACCATCAACGGGTGCTCGAACCTTTGTCCAACCTAGATCAATGCTTGCGTCACGTTCAGAGGCTTGCGCTGCTAAGTGCTTGGCTTTGGCAACATCTAATGCGCGCTTATCAGCATCAAAAGTTTGTTGGCTGATGGCTCCCGTCTTAATCAACTGCTTTGAACGTTCAAACGTTTTGGTGGCATTCTGAAGTTCAGCTCGGGCACTTTGTGTGTTGGCACGAGCGAGATTAAGTTGTGCTTCAAAAGGCGCAGGGTCAATTTCATAGAGAATGTCGCCCGTTTTGACGGCTGTGCCGTCCTTGAAACGAATGTGCTTCAAGCTACCGTTCACCTGAGCCTTAATGTCAACCTCTCGACTCCCTTCGGCTTGACCTAACAACGAAATCCATAACGGATGATCAGCCTCGGTCACCTGTATCGTTTGAACCGCGATGGGTGCAGAGACCGATTTTTGCGAAGTTGTTTCTTTACATCCAGTCAGTAAAACGAGGGCGGTCACACTTGTACAAACAAGTTTAAAGAGGGGTTTCATAGTTTATTGTTGGTCTTAAGGTTGGTCTAGCTTCGATAAGTATTCACTGAAGCAGGCATTCGAACAAGTAGTTTCACCAAAGATGCGCAAAGCTATGTAACTAAATGTACATATCAAATGCGTTTAGTGCGTTCTGTAAGCCAATGATGTGCGCGAGGCGACAACGCGCATTGGCTGAGTTTTGTGTAGACATCGGCGTGGTAATCATTAAGCCAAGCTAACTCACGCGCTGTCATGTGTTCGGTATTGAGTATTCGTGTATCGATCGGGCAAAGTGTCATGACATCAAACCCAAGGAATTCACCAAAGGGTGTCTTGTCCGTTGAGCGCTTGGCAAAGATCAAATTTTCGATGCGCACACCCCATTGCCCAGGACGATAAATACCAGGTTCATCCGAAACGAGTTGTCCAGCCTGTAACCCATTTTCGCCTGAGGCTATCGCTCGGGGTGAAATATGGAAGGGTACTTCGTGAACGTTTAAGCGGTAACCCACGCCGTGCCCAGTACCGTGGTAGAAATCCAGTACNAAAATCCATAGCGGTTGACGAGCAATGGCATCTAGTTGCGCGCCGGAGGTTCCTACAGGGACCTTACAAGCAGCCAAGGCGATCATGCTTTTAAGGACATGCGTGACATCGTTTTTCATGNNAGCCTCGCTAACCTGACCAATACCAGTCATACGCGTGATGTCCGTTGTGCCTGTGAGGTACTGACCACCTGAATCGATCAATAAAAGACCGTTCGTCAAAGTGGCATTACTCTCTTCTTTTGGACTGTAGTGTGGTAAAGCAGCGTTAGGACCAAAAGCCACAATCGTGCCAAAACTATTGCCACAACAGTTGTGACCTTTAGCGCGTTGACGATCGATCATCTTGACGAGGTCGAGCTCTGTGAGTGTTTCATGCTTCGCTAGTCGTTCATCAAGCTCAGCGTAAAACTCAACCAGGGCAACACCGTCAGACAGCATGGACTTTTGAATGCCTTCGTATTCTTCACTAGATTTCAGGCGCTTCAGATTGAGTATCGGAGACTCCCTTCGACCAAAGTTGTCCCCGAGGTACTCTTTTATACTATTGTTTGATGCTTCCAGNTCCAAAAGGAACTTGTGTTCCTTTGCTAAGACTTTAAGGTCGTCTACGAAAATCTGTGGCGAATGGAGGGTGACCCCCACGTTTTTTAACGCGCCCACGAGTTGTGGACTCAATCGCTCAACCTCTGTATATAGACGCGCTTCAGAGAGCGTCACGATCATCCGCGCAAGAAATACGGGGTTATAGGGGATGTCGTTACCACGACAGTCAATCAACCAAGCAATCTCGTCGAGCGCAGTGACACACATAGCCGACAAGCGGTCGGATTTGAGTGCATTACGTAAATTCGCCAGTTTGGTGGGGACTTGAATGAGTGGCAAGGAAAGCGGTTCGATCGGATTGATCGGTTGACAAGGACGATCAACCGTCCAAGCGAGATCGATCACGTCATCGTGCGCAAAAAGGCGCTGCTCGCTACCTAACGAAAGACGAAATTGATCAATCTGATCCAAACTCCATAAATGCTTGGCATAACCGATGCGATCGATGGTACGTCTTTTTAGACTTNNTAACCACTCCATAGGTGTCGGGGCTTGTGGGGAACCGCTACGAACAACCTCGAAGGGCGTACCTTGAAGTTCCTTTTCAGCTTGAATCCAATAACGACTATCGGTAAAAAGAGCGGTACTCTGTTGGNNAGTGATGCATACAACGGCGGCACTACCGCTAAAGCCCGTTAACCAGTGCACGCTTTGCCAATGAGGGGCAACATATTCAGATAAATAAGGATCAGTGATCGACATGATCCAAGCGTCTAAGCGTTCTTCTTTGAGGACGCGACGTACTTTTTCTAAACGAGACGGATCAAAGTGGGACATAGATCGAGTTGCTCTCATTGCCAAAGTGAAGTTGGAGTAGAAAATTAGAATAATTTTCGAACCTGGACGGTCACAGGAAAGCCGACGTGAGAATCGCTTTCGATGTCTTCACCGATATCAAGTCGTAGGATTCGCCAACCCGCGTCACGAAGTTCGTTGAGTGTGGCTGATACGCCGAGGTCGTGGCACGCAAACGGGATTTCGTTAACACGCTGCAACACGGTAACGGGCGCTTCAGAAGTACAGGTCATTAAGGCACGAGCAGGGGCGTCAATCAACGGGTCGTGCGTGGGATCAGACGAGTCTCGCTGATGCGATGGCGTAGGACCACTGATGTTGTCGCCTGTGTAGTGTGTGGTCGTACAGGCAGTCAAACTAAGTGCGGCTACGCTAGCCAACACAAGCGGACGAAGGACAGAAATAAAAGTCATGTCAATTTCAATTAAAAGAACGACTAAAAGCAACTGTTCATTCTAAAGAAACAGCCCACGCCTTGTGAGAAGGGTGGGCTGTTTGTGCATGGATGTTACCAATTAACGTTCGCCGTCTCGCTTACGACGGAAATTGTTTCGACGATTTCGATTGAAGTTACCCTTAGGGGCACGACGGAATTCGTCTGGCATCATCTGCGGCAAGCTAAGCGCTTGAGAGGACGGGTGGTAAGGATCCGTTGGTTCCCAATAAAGCGGTTGATCATTACGTAAATCGCGATGATTCTGACGCTTGGGTTGATAGTGAATCGAGTTACCAAAATTGTCGTCATCCCACTGCTTTTCGCGACGTGCTTTGGGATTAGGACGCTTTTTCTGATACCGCTTTTTGTCGTAAGGCTTCTTTTCAAAAGCCTTCGGCTGTTCATCACTAGCACTTTCATTAGTAGCAGGAGCGTCAGACGTAGCCTTCGCTTTTTTNGCGAGGGACAAACTTACGCGGCTTACGACGATAGGGCTTATCCGTGTTGGGCTCCTTCGTTTCTGCCGTCGTCGGCGTGGTGACCGTCGCTGGCACTTCATTGGTGTCGACAGGCGTTGGNNAGCCACTTCAGTCGTCACGTTTGGTGCTGTTTCGGCAACTTCACTTGACGTCGTTTCAGTGGCTTCTTCACGTTGACGACCGCGATAGGGGCGCTTCTTCGTGAAACGACGTTCCTTGAAGTGCTTTTTCTTAGGCATCTCGTTGCCTTCGTCATCAGACTTCGGGGTGTCGCCATCTTTAACAACGCGGCGATTCGACTTTTTGTAGCGATTAAACTTCTTGTCGAAAGGCTCTTACGGTCATAACGACGGTTGAAACGATTGTCTTCGTCGCTCTCCTGACGTTCTTCCGTTTCAGGTGCTGTCGCTTCGACTTCGGTCGGTNTGTGTATCGCGCGTGAAATTGGTACGGATCGTGAGTTTTTCTCGACGGATTAACTGACCAATGACGGAGCGTGGTTCTTTAAGACCGTACGGATTTTCAAGGGTCAAACGCTTTTCAGCGGCACAAAGCAACTTTTCAAAAAGCGGCAAAGTCTCTGGCGTGACGATCGTAATCAGTTCACCGCTTTCATCAGCAACCAAGGCGAGATATTCAAGATAAGCCTGAGGACCGCCATCAAAAGAGGTCTGAACCAATCGAGCAATCTTTTGTTCACCAAGTTCAGGCATCAAGGCGTGCGGCATCACAAGATGTTCAATGCGTACAGCAGCAAACTTGAGAAGCAATGTTTCACGCGCAGAATCGGACTGCGTAGAGGCAGCACGCTTAGCCGTGATGTCACTTTCTTTGAGAAGGGACACTAAACGCGTGGCATCCGTTGCCGTGGTAACGGGGTAAAGGATAGGCGTACGTTCGCCTTCGGTTTTAAGACAGTTTTCCCATTCTTCTTCGGGGATCAAAATGACACGTTCAGCCGGAGGCGTTGCTCGTGCCTGATCATCAGCCGCACGACAAAAAGCCGGTGCATGAAGAAGCGCAGTGTACGGGTCATCGGCATTTTCTGCGCCTACGGGACTCGTTACGATCAATTGGCGAGCGGCGGGGAAGCGTTCGCAGAGTGACTCAATACGCGCTGTTTCATCTAAAACGTCATGCCACTCAGCGCCATCAATGAGTACAGTCTTAAATTGTTCAGGAGACGCAAAACCCTTGTCGAAAATCTTTTCTAGGATTTTGGGGTTCGTGATGAGCAAATCAATCCCGTTAGCAAAGAGCTGAGTCAGACCAGCGGTATCACGAATACCAGTAGAAGCCGCAATACGTAACGTGTTGTCAGAGGAGAGTTGCGTTGCCATGTGGAACGCTAATTCTTCAACTTCTCTACTCGGCGCAATGACAACAGCGNNTACCGAATCGCTATTTTCGCGGCGAGATTTTAACTTCTGGAGTACAGAGATCAATGCGGTCTTTAAGCGAGAGGCATTGGGCAAACCAGAAATACGCGTATCGCGTTCGTTTAACACTTCATTGAGCGTCAAGGATAAAAATCCTGAGGAACTGTACCAGGGTTTAAAGGCTTCGGGAAGCCATGCCATGACGCGCTCGAAAGGCGAGATTTTATCTTCTTTTGTCATCGTAACTAGGCAATGCATGCTGATCCCCGAGACAAGGCTTGGATAGCGTCTCGTAGGGAAGAATGTGCTGATTGGATATATGCCCGATCTATGCGGGTAGTCCTGTCGCTAGATATAAAAATCACGTTTCAAGGGGAACACCCATTGCAACTCGGTGTTCAGTACCAGACGGCGAAACCCAACGGAAAGTGATGATGGACAGGTTGAATTTTTTAATGGATCGAAGGCTTGTTCGACCGCTTTGTGAACGTCATTGTACACGCTGATTTATGAGCTTGCATGTTTTCAAAGACGCGTTTTCAAAGATTTAGTTCATCGCGGAACGGATTCTGCAGGTAAGATTATGTTTTGTTCTTAGGTTTTCTAAGGGAATTGAAATGGCAGAAGAACTCAAAATTGAAGAACTGGCTGAAGGTACAGGTCGTCAGGCGATGGCAGGCGATACGATCGCTGCGCATTACACGGGCTGGCTCGAAGACGGTACTAAGTTCGACTCGAGTTTAGATCGTGGTGAACCGCTCGAATTCGTGTGCGGTGTTGGCATGGTCATCCAGGGGTGGGACCAGGGTGTTGTGGGTATGCGTGAAGGTCAGAAGCGCCGTTTGACGATTCCCGCTCATTTGGGTTATAGGCCGCGCGGTGTACCGGGTGTGATTCCGGGCAATGCGACGTTGATTTTCGAAGTGGAACTCGTGAAGGTCTACTAATCGAATCAAATAGAAAAAGGGCGTTGGTAAAGTCTGCAATTGAGGCTCTATCAACGCCCTTTTTTGTACCGATTAACCCAACACAGGGAACCCTGCTTCAGAGAGTAACTCAGCTGTTTCAAACACAGGTAAACCCATGATGCCTGTATAGCTACCCGCGATGTGAGAAATGAAGATACTCGCGGTACCTTGAATACCGTAGCCCCCCGCCTTGTCATAAGGCTCACCGCTATTGGCATAGCGTTCGATCTCAAGATCTGTGAGCGTACGGAAGGTGACAGTGGAGTGACTCAAACGATAGTCAAAAGTCGAGTCGTTAAAGCCCACAAAGACCGCAGTACGAACGTCGTGGGTGCGCCCTGAAAGTAACGAAAGGAAGCGGCACGCTTCATCGAAATCTTTAGGTTTACCCAGGATCTCGTTTTCGAGACTGACGACAGTATCTGCTGCCACGATCGGGAGACGAATGCCCGAAAATTCACCAGCTTGCTTGACGGTAAGACCTTCAAAGTACTTGTTGCGAGCCGTACGAATCACGTACGCTTCAGGGGCTTCATTCGGTAAGACGGTTTCGTCACCTTCAAAAGCACCTAAAGTGTGCGTATGACTAGCAATGACGCGTACTTCGTAACCCAATCGCGTAAGCAACTCACGACGACGAGGACTTTTGCTCGCTAAAAAGATAGTGTGGTTCGGCATGAAGATCTTAGGCTCGATGATAGGGGTGACCAGCCAAAATCGACCAGGCACGGTAAATTTGTTCGGCTAACATGACGCGTGCAAAAGCGTGCGGCAATGTCATCGAAGAAAGACGAATGGTCATCTTGGCTTTAGCCTTTACCTCAGGCGACAAGCCATCAGGTCCACCAATCACAAACACTGGCGTCTCACCATCGGCGCGCCAACGCGAAAACTGCTTGGCGAGATCCATCGTGGTGAGATCTTTGCCGTGTTCATCAAGCACTACGACAAAGTCATCAGGATCAATGGCTGCGAGAATACGTTCAGCTTCGGCAGCCATCAATTTTACCGGTGTTTGACCAGCGCGTGGTTCGGTGCGAATTTCACGCAATTCCACGCGAAAGTCGCGCGGGAAACGTGAAAGATAATCCGTCACCGCAGTTTGAGCCCAGTCAGTGATGCGTTGGCCAACTGCGACAATACGAGTTTGCATATGTCGACTTACTGAAGGTCTTCAGGCAAGTGACCAGGACGATGCGGCATCAAGCGAGAAGCGCATTCTTCGTTGGTACCTTGAGGAAGATTTCCTTACCACCCCAGATTTCTTCGAGGTTGTAGTAGTCGCGAACGGCAGGCTGCAAGCAGTGGCAAACAACCGGACCCAAGTCAACGAGCACCCATTCGCCCGTATCCTGACCTTCCATGCCAAGGACATCGCCGCCAGCCTGCTTCACTTCAGAAGAAACAGAGTAGGCAAGTGCGCGCGTCTGACGGTTAGACGTACCAGAGCAGATGACGACGCGTTCGAACTGGTCGGTCAATTCTTCGGTGTTGAACACCTTGATGTCTTTAGCCTTAACGTCTTCGAGAGCGTTGACGACGAGCTGGGTGAGTTCTTCAATAGTCATAGTCGTAAAGAATGTATTGTGGTTAATGAGGCATGGTTTGATAGAGACCATGCGATCGGATGTATTGTGCGACGCCAGGGTGAAGCCAACCATCGAGCGTCTTCATTGCTTGCGCATAGCTTAGTTTGCTGATCGTGTGTCGAACTTCCGTTGCACTGGCTCGGTGGGGAGCCATCTCGAATCGAGCAATATAGTATGCAGCGGTTTGTGTAAGCAGTTGGGGTGACGTGATCTTGTCAGCAGCCCAAGCGGCTTGTTCGTCAGGAATCGGTTTTTCGACTGTTCCCTCACGACTGCAGTAAGCAATGTGAACATAATCAGTGAGTTCCGCCCAATTTTTCCATGTCGAGAGGTTGAGCCATTGATCAATGCCCAAAATGAGCACGAGTGGCATGGTTGGTCCCACTTCTTCACGTAACGTTTTGACCGTCTCAATCGTATAGGAGGGTCCCATGCGACAGAGTTCGGAGGTATTGATGCGAAACAAAGGCTCGTATTCTACTGCAATACGAAGCATATTCAAGCGATGGATCCCAGGTGAAATGCGACTTTTTTGCCAAGGTTCACCCGCAGGGATGAGTTCTACACGAACGAGGGGTATTGCAGAGAGCGCAGCTCGAGCTAAACAGAGGTGCCCAGCGTGGACAGGGTCAAAGGTGCCGCCAAGTAAACCTAATCCACGCTTATTTGCCAACATTGTTTGTGAGGTACTCATACTTAAAGATTGGTCACCTGTGAAATAAAGGCTTGACTGACAAGACCTTGGTCATCAAAGCGTACGGCGAGCCAATTAAGTTCTAGTTCTTGCAAACCACGGTCATTACGTAAAAAGCGTTGGCTAAACCAGTAGTGCCATCCATTGTCGTCTTGTGACGAGGCGGGACCAAGAAGTTCCTGAACCTCACTTTGCGTCATGCCTAAGCCCACTTTGCCAAGTTGAATAGGAAGACGTTCGGGCGGAAGACGACGGCAATATTCGGGCACATGACGATCATTAACCCATTCGAGCTGCGCTTCCGTGACATATTCGCTATCGGTGGCAATAAACCACGCAATGACGGGCTTACCGTGTTC
The DNA here is from genome assembly GCA_905186105.1 of uncultured Sutterella sp. Classification (GTDB taxonomy): domain Bacteria; phylum Pseudomonadota; class Gammaproteobacteria; order Burkholderiales; family Burkholderiaceae_F; genus Sutterella. The sequence goes on from LR994475.1 coordinate 260,358, forward strand.
GGTACCTGTTAAGCACAAGGTATCGCGTCTAAAGACATCGCGCCCTTCACTCAGACGTGTGGCACCTGTCAACTCAGCCAGGTCAGCAAGCTTAGTGCTTTCTAACACAACGATAGGTTTGCCGATGCGCGCGGAGTCTCCAACGGGCGTTGCTAAGGTTGCGGGTGCATCAAGAAGTCCCGTCGGGTAAGAAAACGGCTCATTGATGTCTTGAGCACAGAGGCTCCCCATCATCGTAAACGGCAAAAGTGCGCCAACGAGTTGGCGAATGTTCTGCTGATAAAAACTAACGGACAACATATGATGGGCAGTATCAAAAGAGTGGAGGAGTATTCCTTGAAAGGAACGTGTTTTATTGCAGTATAGCCTGAGTGTCGAGCGCACGTATGTTTGAGCCCATAAACAAAAAGGTCGTCTCTCGGTGAACGAGAGGCGACCTTTGTAAGGCAAAAAAATACCTAAATCATATTAGCGGTTCAAGGCGCGGTAGCCGATGTCAGAACGCATCTGCATGCCGTCGAACTTCACCTGCTGAGCAGCGGCGTAGGCGCTCTTTTGAGCGGCGGCAATGGATTCACCCAAGCCAACAACGCAAAGCACACGACCGCCAGAGACCGTCGTCAAGCCTTCATCGTTAAGTTTGGTGCCAGCGTGGAAGACCATCTGTTCAGAGGTGTTATCAGGCAGAGCTTCGATGACAGCGCCCTTTTCCGGATTGGTAGGGTAGCCACGCGCAGCGCAAACAACGCCGAGCGCCGTGCGACGATCCCATTCGAGTTCAACTTCGTCGAGCTTACCGTCGATGGCAGCTTCCATGATGAGGGAGAAGTCATTCTTGACGCGCATCATGATGGGCTGCGTTTCTGGGTCACCCATGCGGCAGTTGAATTCGAGCGTACGAACAACAGGCTTACCTTCAGCGTTGTGAGAAATCATGAAACCAGCATAGAGGAAGCCCGTGTAGCGGATGCCATCAGCGNNTACCATACCCTGAACGGTCGGGCGAATGATTTCGCGCATCACCTGAGCGTGAATGTCGGGCGTCACAACCGGAGCCGGAGAATAGGCGCCCATACCACCCGTGTTGGGACCCTTGTCAGCGTCGAGAAGACGCTTGTGGTCCTGAGAGGTAGCCATCGGGAGAATGTGTTCGCCATCAACCATGACGATAAACGAAGCTTCTTCACCGTCGAGGAAGTCTTCGATAACCACACGAGCGCCAGCGTTACCAAACTGATGACCTTCGAGCATCATGTCGATGGCTTCGTGAGCTTCTTCTTCCTTCATGGCAACGACAACGCCCTTACCAGCGNNTACCAGACCGTCAGCCTTAATGACGATCGGAGCGCCCTTGCGATGGACGTAGGCGTGAGCGGCCTCAGGATCCGTGAAGGATTCGTAGTCAGCCGTCGGAATGTTGTGACGCTTCATGAAAGCCTTGGCAAAGTCCTTAGAGCTTTCGAGCTGAGCAGCAGCCTGAGTCGGACTAAAGATACGAAGGGTNACAGCGGCGCGGAACTGATCCACGATGCCAGCAGCGAGTGGAGCTTCAGGACCAACAACCGTGAAGGCAATGTTGTTGGCCTTCACGAATTCAATCAGTTTATCGATCGCCGTAATCGGAAGATTTTCAAGACGCGGCGTAACAGCCGTGCCAGCGTTGCCTGGGAATGCNACGAAAACTTTGGTCACACGATCGCTCTGAGCAAGACGCCAGGCGAGCGCATGTTCACTACCGCCATTGCCAACAACGAGAAGATTCATTTTATGGTCTCTTAAAAACTGATCGGCGGGGTCGCCGGGGTTGGGGAGGGGACTCCCATAAAAAACGAATGTGCCTTAGGGTAAAGTCACATCGGGTTTGGCGCTATTGTACCGCCCACAGGCAGGTTTTGTATGCTTCTGTGGGCGATAAAAGCAAAGCCCGTCCAAATGAACGGGCTTTATGCGTCAAGACGCGCAGACGAAATTATTCTTCGTCATCAAAACTGGCAGAGGTGTAGACCTGCTGAACGTCGTCGAGATCTTCGAGCATGTCAATCATCTTCTGCATCTTTTCAGCATCAGCGCCCGTCAACTTGGTTTCGTTGAGNGCCTTGTACGTGATTTCAGCAATTTCCGGGGTGATGCCTGCGGCTTCGAAGGCCTTCTGGACGGCATCGAAAGCTTCCGGATCGCAGGTCACTTCGATGGAGCCGTCTTCGTCGCTCACAACGTCGTCAGCACCGGCTTCAAGCGCGATTTCCATCACGGCGTCTTCCGTCGTGACGCCAGGGGCGAAGAGGAATTCACCGACATGCTTGAACATGAAGGACACAGAACCTTCGGTACCAAGGTTGCCACCGTGCTTCGTCAAAGCGTGACGAACGTCAGCCACCGTACGGACACGGTTATCGGTCGTGCAGTCAATGATCAAGGCAGCGCCGCCGACACCGTAGCCTTCGTAACGAACTTCTTCGTAAGAAACGCCAGGCAACTGACCCGTACCCTTGAGAATAGCGTTGGTGATCGTGTCCTTGGGCACATTGCCACCGCGAGCCTTGATCAACGCAAGACGGAGACGAGAATTGGTGTCAGGATCGCCACCGCCCATACGAGCGGCAACGATGATTTCACGAACCAGCTTCGTCCAAAGGTTGGAGCGCTTGGCGTCCTGGCGACCTTTACGATGCTGGATGTTNGACCATTTGGAATGACCTGCCATGATAATCCTTTCGCTAGTAATAAATAGTAAGGCTGCATGCCCGAGCATTCTGATGTGCGTCGAATGCGTATTTCACAGGGGACAGCAGCTAAAAATTTTTGAATGAGGGTCTGTACATAAAGTCGTCACAGCGGCGACCTATGTCAGAGAAGACTCAATATTCTAAAGCAAAAAGGAGCAGTACGCGATTAGCGAACTGCTCCTTCGATAGTGAGTGATCTCTAGCGATTACTTGAGAATGCGAGAAATCACGTTACCAAACGGCGAGTCCCTTGTCAAGTGCCTTTTCATCGATGTCGAACTTGGCGGTGTGGTGACCAGACGGACGGTCAGCGCCGAGAACGAAGAAGGCAGCCTTACCACCGTGTTCTTGAACACGACGAGCAATGATGGTGGCGTCTTCAGAACCACCGAAGTTCATCGGTTCAGTGCGAGCGGTCATGCCGTCAACAGCGTTCACAGCTTCGGTCAAGACTTCAACCAAGCACGGGTCGTTCGTCAGGTCGACAGCTTCACCCATCTTTTCGATGGTGTATTCGCAGTCCTGGCTGATCGCGCAACCCTTGATGATGGCGACAGCGGAGTCGTACATGTACTGATTGATTTCGCCCGTTTCGCCACGAACTTCCATTTTCATGGTTGCATGAGACGGAATGACGTTACGGCCTTCACCAGCGGTGAGCTGACCGACGTTGATACGGGTCATGCCACTGCCGTGACGTGCGATGCCCATGAGCTGGACAAAAGCGTTACAAGCGGCAGCCATGGCGTTACGACCAGCGTTTGGTTCGACACCAGCGTGAGCCGGACGACCCGTGTAGGTAACGTCAAGCTTGGTGGTGCAGAGGAAGCCATACGGGTTCACAGAGACTTCACCAGACTTGCACATCATGGCGATGTGAGAGCTCAAGAAGATGTCAGCATCATCCACCACACCAGAAGCGACCATGCCAGCGGCACCGCGCACGCCTTCTTCAGCAGGCTGGAAGAGGATCTTGATCTTACCGTTCATTTCGTCACGGTGATCTGCGAACCAGTGAGCAACAGCCAAACCCGTAGACGTATGAGCGTCATGACCACAAGCGTGCATCAAACCCGGGCGCGTAGAAATAAAGCCTTCGTGAGCCGGAATATGATCATCGTCAGTCGATTCGGTAACAGGCACGCAGTCGATGTCAAAGCGAACAGCCAACGTAGGACCAGGACGACCCGTATCCAACACACCAACGCAACCCGTCAAACCGTCCATTTCTGCGAGGAGCTCTTCGCTAACACCGTTTTCGCGAGCGTACTGAAGTACTGCTTCAACCACCTTCATGCTACGNGTACCGAGGCAGTTGTCGGGGTTGATCACCTTCTTACCGAGAAGGACTTCATAGCCATATTCACGGAGCTTGCCAACGATGAAAGCGGTCGTCGTGAATTCACTCCAACCTTCTTCGGGCATCGTGTGGAGATGGCGGCGAATTTCAATCAATTGGTCGTGGTATGCGTTAGTGCAATTCATTGGTCTATACCTCATTGAGTGAATAATGCGTCTTCTACCTCTGAAGGATAAGAAAGAGGTGTCATTAAGAGAAGACGTCCAGTACAGAAATTATCGAACTCCGTGCGTTCTTACGCATTAGGATTAACCGTAGGTTCTTTAAAGAATTCGGGGTAAACGTTAATACGCCTAGTGATTTGCTCTAATAAATAAAACGCCCGTTCAAACGTCAATGCCTCTCCGACTTTTGGGTTGAATCAATGATTGAGCGCTTTGCCTCTCTCACTAAGGAGGTAGGAGGTAATACCTTGGTAGTATTTAAAGAATGTACCTAATGCCATCTTGCTATGGTGGTGTTTTAGGTGTGGTTTAGACAAAGGAGAGACAAAATGTCGTTAACCAGTGGGTTGCAAATTGAAGGCTTGAAGTATGCCAAGGCAATTCTAGATACGGTGCGTCGCATGTCGGCTGATACGCTCGGCGTCACTCGTCAAGGCTATAGCGAATTAGAAACCGATGTGTTGCATTATCTGCAGGGCTTGGGTCGAGATTTGGATCTGGAAATTCACAGTGATGACGCGGGCAACGTGTGGATGACTTTGCCTGGTCGCGATCGTTCGTTGCCTGCTTTGGTGTCGGGAAGCCACGTCGACAGCGTGCCGCAAGGTGGCAACTATGACGGTTTGGCGGGTGTGACGGCTGCGCTCACCGTGGCACNNTGGTGGATGCGCCGCCATCAGTTCCAGCCTGAACGCGACTACACGGTCTTGATGATGCGCTGTGAAGAAAGCTCTTTCTTTGGTAAAGCCTATGTCGGTTCCTTGGGCATGATGGGTCGTTTGACGACGGCTGACCTTTTGCTTCGTCACCGTACTCAGGACATCACTTTGGGTCAATCGATTTCTTCTTGCGGTTTGGATGCCAATGCGCTGACCACGGGTAAGCCTGTCATTGACCTTGAAAAGTTTGGTTCCTTTATTGAACTTCATATTGAACAGGTACCGACGCTCACCAGTAATGAAAAGGTTCGCGTGGGCGTTGTGACGGGTATTCGCGGTAACGTGCGTCACAAGAATGTCGTTTGCCATGGCGAAACCGCTCATTCGGGTGCTGTGAATAAAGAATTCCGTCATGACGCTGTGATGGCGACTACCGCTTTGATTCATCGTTTAGAAAACGCTTGGCAGGAATGGCTCGATAAGGGTGAAGACTTAGTCTTTACGGTGGGTGTGATCCGCACGGGTGCAACTACCGCGATTTCTGTGATCCCAGGTGAAGTGAGCTTTACGGTTGATATGCGCAGTTTGAGCGCAGATACCTGCGAACGCTTCCATACACTCATGCTCGAAGAAGCCGCGAAGATTGAAAAAGAACGCGGTGTTCGCTTTGACTTTGATAAGGCGCTCTATACGGCACCAGGTGCTGTTGACCAGGCGCTTTCTGATCGTCTCTACGCAGCGGCTGAAGCTAACCATATTCCGTGTATGCGTCTGCCCTCTGGTGCCNACCATGACGCAGCCGTGATTGGAGCTGCGGGTGTACCCGTANGTATGATCTTTGTGGCTAACCAGAATGGTTCGCACAATCCGCATGAAGAAATGCAAATGAAGGACTTCATGACGGGGGTTGATCTCTTGTGGCAGACGGTTCGTACGTTTGATTGAGGCTCATGATGGAAAGAAACAGACCGGTTTCGGTTGTTCTTGTTGATGAGTACCCTCTCTTTCGAAAAGCAATGGCGGACTTGCTAGTTTCGACTGGCGAGTTCCAAGTGCTTGGTCAGACAAGTGAGGGCGATACGTNNACTTTGGGGTTAGCGTCCCTGGGGTCCGATATCGTCGTTATGAGTCTCGAAGCTGAGGAATACTCTGCGCTTGAGCTCCTCAAGGAAATCAAATATCGCCAACGCAATACACGTGTTGTGATGGTCATGAGTTCAGCGAATAGCTCGGGTCAGCTCATGCGTGCAATCCGTTTAGATGCTAATGGCTATTTGCTTCGCACGATTTCGCCTACCGACTTTATTGAACAGATGAAGAAGACCGCAAACGGCGGTATGGCGGCAAGCGAAAAAGTTACGACAGCTTTGGCTGAAAAGTTGCGTGGTGACACGTACGCCATTGAAGAGGTTCGCAAGGTGAGTGCCTTGACGAGTCGAGAACAGGATGTTTTAGGCTATGTCGCGTCTGGTATTTCTAATCAAGAAATTGCCAAGCGCCTGGGCATCTCTGAAGGTACGGTCAAAGTTCACGTTAAGCATACGCTAAAGAAGCTTAATTTCCGCTCTCGTGTTGAGTTGGCAGTTTGGGCAGCTGAGCATGGCTTTAAAGTGAAGATGAAGCCTAGCTAAATGCTAAGTTAATTTGAATTGACGAAAAATCCCCAAAGGTATCGAAGCCTTCGGGGATTTTTTCTTGCTTGATGGTGCTAGTTGATGTTGATTTTCAAACGATAAAAACATCAAAGGGATGGTGTTTTGCAACACCATCCCTTCTTTGTGCGTTTTGGAATCATGGGGTCAGCTGATTCCGTCTACGACATCTATTGTCCTCAATGTCGTTATGTTAGATGTAGCCGTAGATCAAGCCGAGGAAGTAACCCGTCACCGTAGCGGTCAACACACCGATCAAACCAGGAAGGATGAAGGAGTGGTTGATCACGAAGCGGCCGATGTGCGTCGTACCAGAGCGGTCGAACTGAATAGCAGTCAAGTCGGACGGATAGGTCGGAAGGATGTAGTAACCGTAGCAGGCGGCGGCGCAGGAAACCACGAGACCCGGNGGAACACCGATGGCGAGAGCAACCGGCACGATTGTGGCAACGGCAGCGTACTGAGAGTTCACGAGCTTAGACGTGAGGATCATGACTAAAGCATAGNNAACTCAAGGATACGTACGAACGAGTTCGGTAAGAACAGCCTTAAGGTCGCTAAGGTGGGCAGCGAACATCGTGTCAGCCATCCAAGCTACACCGAACACAGCGGTAATAGCAACGCAACCAGCAGAGAAGACAGGTGTCTTGGAGATGGAGGAAGCGCGAGTCTTGCAGAAGATCACGATGAGAGCACCGCATACCAACATGAACATCTGAATGATCAGGGTCATGGAGAGGGCTTTCTTGCCAATGATCGGACGAAGTTCGGGGAACATACCGAAAATGGCTACGACAGCAACGGTAGCGAGGAAGAGGTAGAGAGAAGCCCACTGTTCTGGACGGAATTTCACACCGATAAGGGTGGTCGTTTCGCCATAAACATACTTGCGCTGTTCCGGATCAGCAATAAGTTTCTGGAATTCTTCGTCCTTATCGAGGTCCTTACCGCGGAAGACGGAGAAGATGGACACAGCGAGAAGACCAACGATAGCACCAGGGATGACGATGCTGAAGAGCTGAACGAAACCGAAAGCTTCGCCGCCAACCTGATAGCCGTCCAACAAGGAGATCATGGACACAGCAGCGACAGCAGCCGGGGAGCAGATCACGGACATCTGGGAAGCAATGGTGGAAGCAGCCATCGGACGTTCGGGACGAATACCGTTCTTGATAGCAACGTCGTAAATAATGGGGAGCATCGTATACACAACGTAATCTGTACCGCAGAGAAGAGCAAGGAACCAGCAAAGGTACGGAGCGAGGAAGCAGACCGCACGTGGGTGTTTACGAAGGAGTTTTTCAGCGATCTGTAAAAGGCAATCAAGACCACCTGCAGCCTGAAGAGCGGCGGAGGCACAGATCACAGAAAGAATGGTAAGGATAACATCAACTGGTGGTTTGCCTGGTTTGAGGTGGAAACCAAAAACCAAAATAATGAGGCCGATACCGCCAATGAGGCCGAGAGCCATACCACCCTTACGGGCGCCATAGAAGAGGGCAACCAGAACGATAACTAGTTGCAACCAAAAGTCTAAACCGAGCATTTTTAATTCTCGCAGTCAAGTTGTGAGGACAATGTTAATTGTGTCTGTTTCTTGTCCCCCATTGGGGGTATTTTTAATAATCTTTTGATCTATAGCTACAAATAGGTAAAGAAAGTTGTTTTCTTTACAGAAAAGTCTTGTTACGTTTGGTAATAACCCGTAAGGGCGCTCTCTAAGAGGGAAATTGCTAAGTTCTGTTCCATTAATGAAAACCCGAGTATGTAACTGAGTGGATATGTACAGAAAAAGTAGAATTCTCGGATAGGGGCAAGTGCTGTTTGGCTACTAATACGAAATAGATAAACAGAAGGGAAAATATCTATCCCTAAAAGGGTAGTTATTAGACAAAATAGGGTGCCTTCTCTGGTTGAGAGAAGACACCCTACAGTGTGATTAGCAGTGATTAACTAATCAGGCCTTTTTGCAGGCGATCGTGACGGGCTTAAGCTGCTTGAAGAAGTCATTGCCCTTATCGTCAACGAGGATGAAGGCTGGGAAGTTTTCAACTTCGATCTTATAGACGGCTTCCATACCAAGTTCCGGATATTCGATGCATTCGATGCTCTTGATGGAGTCGCTCGAGAGAACAGCGGCTACGCCACCGATCGTGCCGAGGTAGAAACCACCATGCTTCTGGCAAGCATCCGTCACAGCCTGGGTGCGGTTACCCTTGGCGATCATGACGAGGGAACCACCGTTAGCCTGGAACGGTTCAACGTACGGGTCCATACGAGCAGCGGTCGTCGGACCCATGGAGCCGCACGGATAGCCTTCAGGGGTCTTAGCCGGACCTGCATAGAGAACTGGATGGTTCTTGATGTAGTCAGGGAGACCTTCACCGCGGTCAAGACGTTCCTTGATACGAGCATGAGCGATGTCGCGTGCTACGATGATCGTGCCGTTCAAGAGTAAGCGCGTAGAAACCGGATACTTGGTCAAGTCGACTAAGACTTCCTTCGTTGGACGGTTGAGGTCGATGGTGATGCCACCAGCTTCACCCGGCTTACGGAGTTCTTCAGGGATCAAACGAGCAGGATTGTCGTCGAGCTTTTCAATCCAGAGACCTTCGCTATTGATCTTGCACTTGACGTTACGGTCAGCAGAGCAGCTCACACCCATGCCGATCGGGCAGCTAGCACCGTGACGCGGCAGACGGATGACGCGAATGTCGTGAGCCATGTACTTGCCACCGAACTGAGCGCCGAGACCAATCTTCCAAGCTTCTTCGAGGAGCTGCTGTTCGAGTTCAACGTCACGGAAAGCACGACCCGTTTCGTCGCCCGTCGTGGGAAGACCGTCATAGTAGTGGCAGGAAGCCAACTTAACAGTCAACATCGTGCGTTCAGCAGACGTACCACCGATCACGAAAGCGATATGGTACGGCGGGCAAGCTGCGGTGCCGAGGCTCTTCATCTTTTCGATGAGGAAGGGGACTAACTTGGCAGGATTCAGAACAGCCTTGGTTTCCTGATAGAGATAGGACTTGTTAGCAGAACCACCGCCCTTAACAACGCAAAGGAACTTGTATTCGTTGCCTTCAGTGGCTTCGATGTCAATCTGAGCTGGGAGGTTGCACTTCGTGTTGACTTCGTCATACATCGTCAACGGGGCATTTTGGGACTGACGAAGAGCTTCTTCGGTGTAGGTCTTGTAGACACCCTTGGAGAGCGCTTCTTCATCACAGAAACCGGTCCAAACGCCCTGCTACTTTTCACCGTGAATAATGGTANNCGTACCCGTATCCTGGCAGAACGGAAGCACACCCTTGGCAGCCGTTTCGGCGTTGCGCAAGAAGGTCAAAGCGACATACTTGTCGTTTTCAGAAGCTTCAGGGTCAGTGAGAATCTTGGCAACCTGTTCGTTGTGTTCACGACGAAGCATGAAGTTAACGTCACGGAAAGCGCGGTTCATCAACTTCGTAAGGCCTTCAGCCTCAACCTTCAAAATGGGGTGACCTTCGAATTCGCTCACGCTAACGTATTCTTTGGTCAACAGGTAGTACTCGGTCTTATCTTCGCCAGTTTGGAACATGGGTGCATATTTAAATGCGGGAGTCTGAGCCATGATAGTTAAGCCTTTTATTTGGTTGGAGCGACGTATAAACAGATGTCGCTAATTGGCGTGCTCTTTTATGGCAAATGATTGCCACAGGTCCTGATGAGCATCAACTATCACCAATTATCTACCCCTTCTAGCGGATGTAAAAGGGGGAAATGCCGTAAAGGCTGTAAGAATTCCCATTTTTTTGATGAGAAAAGGGCATTCACCCCTGTCTTAACGTTTCTTTGAGGTTCTAGGGAAGTTAAGCATTCAAGAGTCAGTACGTGTTCTAAGGTTAAAACACGATCGGCGGCATCAAAAACGCGAGGAGACTCCGAGGCTACAAGGGCTATGTTTCGAGTATCATGTACCCACTTGGAGATACACGTTAACACTGATTTTTGGGATTGGCTTGAGAGTTGGGTACTCGGTTCGTCTAATAAAATCACGCGAGGTTGCTGAACAAAAAGCTGTGCAAGTTCAGCCATGCGCATTTGAGATGGTGTCAGAGATGAAATGGGCGAGTGAGCAAGGTCGGTCAAATGGCTTCGTTCGAGGGCTTCGGAAATACGATCTTTCGCGTCACGCGGTAGTTTCCACGCATTATGCATGAGACCAAATTGCACAAACTGAATGACAGTCATATAGGGTGTGACAAAAGTGCGTGGTAAAGGCTGAAGGATGCTCTTTTGGTCGCAAGCGTGCTGGCCTTCGGTGAGTTCCATACCGCCAGAATGTCCAATGGCACCAGAGATAGCTTGAATCAAACTCGTTTTGCCTGCGCCGATGACCCCGGTGAGCAAATTAACAGTGGCAGCGGTCAGTGTGACTGAAAGGTCAATGATGGCTGGGATACCGTGGTAAGCAACGTTGAAGTTAGATAGGCGCAGTTGAAGCATGATGGCNTGAGGAGGGTTGAATTAAGTGTCAGCCATGATAGGGAATATGCTTCTGCGATGTAATTAGTCAAAAGATGAAATAGCCTAGTTCAAAAGTACGATATTTTGATTAGTTAGCACGCTGTTGGGCGTAGGTCATCTTGATGTTGTTTGCCTGCGGATTAAAAAAGCGGTGCGCAACGACCAATGGGATGGAACGACGATCATAGAAAGTCTCGCAACTCAGCATGATCGGTGTTGCAACTGAGATGTTGAGATGTTGGACCACGGTGCTGTTGGCTAACACGATATGAAACGTTTGTTCGATGCGGCTACAACGGATGTCCGCATGACGCTCAAGGAGTTCGATGACCGAAAGATCGGTGTTTTGTGTGAGTACAGGGACAATATCTCGCGCTGTATCACGAATCCAACTTTGGGTAAAGCTAATCAGTGTGTCATCCGTCTCAAGCGTGACATAAGCGAGCGTGAGAAGCGGAGTGCGAACAGCAAAGCCCGTTTGTTTGCTGATCGATTCGTCACAAATGTGGCGTGAAATCTCAATTAGACGTCGTGCTTGATTGGGTAAAAAGAAGGGATTGTCTTTCAGTTCCCAGGTTGTTTCGTGCCCTGTGGAGACAACGCGGGTGCCTTGACGAGGTTTACGCACAATAAGCCCTAAGGTCACGAGCTCATCGAGTGCTTCTCGAACCGTATGACGACTGACATCGTATTGCGCCATTAATTCCATTTCGGTTGGCAAGTGACTGCCAATAGGATAGAGTACAGACACAATATCGTTAGCTAACGTTTGTGCAATGTGGCGCCAAAGGGGTGTGCGTGCAGAGGGACTGTGTGGCATAGCAAATAAAAAACTCCCGTCGAATCATATCCGACGGGAGTTTTATGGTCAATCAGTAGGTTATTGTGGCTGAAGGAGAACTAACACTATCAGCCTCAATACTGATTATTTGTACCAGTTGTTGCCTTCAGTGATCACGTAGCGGGTAGCTTCCTGACCAGCTTCAACCTGTTCCTGACCGATGGAGTAGTTCTTCCAAGCGGTGAGCGTACCGCAAACGATCATGGCGAGAGCGATGAAGAGGAAGGTCTTACGAAGACCAGCACGGTCGTCGCCACCAGCCTGGTCGATAACGTTGCGATCCGGGTTCTTCGTGAAGATGTCCCACTTAACGGCGAGACGATAGAGACCGATCATGCCGTGAAGTTCGGTGATGACGAGGAACACGAAGGTGTAGAGCATGCCCATGTGATAGGTATGAACACCGATGAGGTTCACGTCAAAGCCATGCGGGTTCGTGAGCATGGACATCAAGTGCGGGAACACGAAGATGAAGAGAAGGAAAGCCGTCGTGAGCTGAACGAACCAAAGGGTCGTGTCTTCGTGACGGAGCATCTGGTAGTGAGCCTTGATGTCACGGAACTGACGATAGGACGTCGGGAAACGACGAAGAGCGCAGAAAGCGTGAACAACAACGAGCAACGTGATGAAGCCAACGAAGATCACGTGGAGGATCGGAAGGTCTTCACCGCCGAGGAACATACCACCAGAGGTGTTGATCAAGTTAGCAAAGAGGTCCTTGCTGATCTGCACAGAGCTCGTGAAAGCCATGTGGCAGAAGAGGAAGATACCGAGGAGAACACCAGTCACGGACTGGGCAACGTCAGCCATAGCGGTAGAACGGCTCTGGCGCTTGGCATCCTTNAAAGTACCAACACCCCAAACATTTTCGGTAGCGGTCGGCGTGTTGGAATACTTAACGGAATCAGGGGTCGACATTTGTCTTTTCCTTTAAGAAATGCAATAAGTGACTTCGGTATGAGTTTTGACAGGTCCTGTACCGAGGTCAGAATGTATAGAGTACGAAAAAAACTCGGCGTATCTTGTCAGACCGTATAATGCGCCCTTAACGGAAAGTTAAGTTTGATTTTTATCAAAGGTTTTGTAGGTAGTTGTTTGTAGAAAATGGTATCAAAGCACGATATTGCGTAGTTATACTGAATAAAATTGCGTACAAAAAGATGCATTTAGACAAAAATAAGTAGTAACCCTTTAAAAGAGTGGTCAAAAAAATATAGAAAAAGTAGGGTAAAAAAGAAGGGCATTGAAAAAATTAGGCTGGTCTAACTTTTCAATGCCCAGGTCAGTGTTTTGACTGATTACAAAGTGCCGAAAATACGGTCACCTGCGTCACCTAAGCCCGGAACGATGTAGGCGCGCTCATTTAAACGTTCGTCAAGTGCAGCAACGAAAATATCGATATCAGGATGCTTTTCACTCAAAACGCGAACGCCTTCAGGGGCGGCAACAAGTGCCATAAAGTGGATTTGCTCACCCTTAACGCCACGGCGCTTCAGGATTTCGATCGCATAAGCCGCAGAGTGCCCCGTAGCAATCATTGGGTCAACCACGATGTAGTTGCTGTGAGGAGCGTCAGGGAGGCGAACCAAATATTCAACGGGTTCGTGCTTTTCGTTACGGTAGACACCAATGTGACCCACTCGAGCCGTAGGAAGCAAAGCCAAGAGTNNACCATCCGTCATACCGAGCCCAGCGCGAAGGACGGGAACGATGACGGGATCCTTTTCGACCAACATCGGCGCTTGCGTTGGGCAGATCGGGGTTTCGATGTCTTCGAGCTTGGTCGGGAAGTTGCGAGTGACTTCATAGCCCATGAGCAAAGCAATTTCATGGAGCAGGGTACGGAAGTCTTGCGTGCCGGTATTTTTATCGCGCATCAAGCTCAGCTTATGCTCAATCAGCGGATGGTCGACGATATGTAGCTTAGGGAAACGGGTATCGGTACGCATGTTGGTGTTGCCTTTTTAAAGAAATCGCTCGTCTATCTATATATAGCGCGAGTTTGATATTTAGCTGAGTAAAGAATACTCAAGTCATCCGACACTATAGTAGGTGAAACGCCATCCGTCAAAGGTGTTTGATTACCTTCAATAGCATGATTTGCTATGATGAAACCACGCGAACGTCGCACTGGTATTGTCAGATAAAAAATGGCTACCCGATGTTGGATAGATGTGCGAAGTTTAGGTCAGAACGCTAATCCCCATGGTGATTGCGGACTATTGCTCTCGAGGAGAGAGTTTATCCGGAGCCTTTTTTATGAAGATTCGTAATATTTTTCTGTTGCTTGTCCTGATTTTGATGGGCGTCTTCCTGGTGATCAACTGGAATGCGCTCGCGACCGAAATGACGGTGAATTTGATTTACACTGAAATTCAGGCGCCGCTTGGTCTCATCGTGGTGAGTGGTTTAGGTGCTTTGGTCATCGTGCTCTTGATGTACATGCTTTGGCAACAGGCAAGCGTAGCGATGGAATTGCGCGCTGCTTATAAAGAATCTCGTAGTGCTCGCGCTGCAGCTGACGATGCTGAAAAGAGCCGCTTCGCTGAAAGCAATCGTATTTTGCTCGAACGTATTGAAAAGCTCGAAGCTTTGATGACGGCTCGTTCCGATGAAACGTTGAGTGCTGTTCGTCAGGAAACGACCCGTGTGGAAGAGCGCCTGAAGACCTTTGGTGAAACCCAGAAGAAGGTTCAAGAAGAAAGCGCTGCGCAGGTCAATAAGCAGTTGGTTGATCTTGAAAAGCGTGTGTTAGTAGGTTTGCCTGCGCTTGTGACGGCTCCTGCTACCGTGACCGCTGAAGAAGCTGAAGAAAAGGCTGATGCCGAAGAGACGGGTAACAAGAAGAACATGTTCTCGCAACTCTTCAAGCAGTAATTAACTGAAGAGATAAAGAAAGGGATGACTTTTGACGGTCATCCCTTTTTTTAGTGCTCTATAAACTCAAAGGGTGTTGATGGAAATGGTTTAGCCCATTTCTCAACACCCTTTCTTTATGCTTGAAGCAGAGTGACGCTTATTGAGCGTGGTAAGACGTGACGAGTTCCACTTCTTCAGCAGCACCCAAGAACACAGCTACACGCTGGTGAATCTTTTCAGGCACCACTTCGAGAATACGCTGATGGTAGTTCGTTGCCTCGGCGCCAGCGTTCTCCATCAACATGGTAATCGGGTTGGCTTCGTACATCAAGCGCAACTTGCCAGGCTTAGAAAGGTCGCGATGATCACGCGGGTACATGAAGATACCGCCGCGCTGAAGGATGCGATGCACTTCAGCCACCATGGCGGCAATCCAACGCATGTTGAAGTCCTTGTTGCGAACACCCGTCTTGCCTTCGAGCAATTCAGCCACATAGCGCTTCACGGGAGCTTCCCAATGACGCATGTTGGAGCAGTTGATCGCAAATTCCTTGGCTTCACGCGGCACGCGAACATCTTCAGCCGTAAGCATGAAGGTACCCGTGGTTGGATCCAGCGTAAACATCACTACGCCGCGNGTAAACGTCAACACCAACTGCGTCTGAGGACCATACATGCAGTAGCCAGCGGCAACTTGCTGGGTGCCTGGCATCAAGAAGTCTTCAGCAACGGGTTCGCGCTTTGGACGAGCAGCTGGCAAGACAGAGAAAATCGAACCGATCGACACATTAATGTCGATGTTGGACGAACCGTCTAACGGGTCAAAGCAGATGAGGTACGGACCAATCGGAAGATGTTCCGGAACTGCGATCACTTCAGGCACTTCTTCGCTCACCATGCCGCAAACGGAACCAGAGAGCGCCACTGCTTCAACAAAGATGTCGTTACTGATGATGTCGAGCTTCTTCTGGTCTTCGCCCTGGACATTTTCAGACCCAGCAAGACCAAGCACGCCAGCGAGCGCACCGTTACGGACCTTAAAGCTGATCGTCTTGCAAGCTTCAGAAACGCTCACGATGAGACGAGACAAAACCGGATCTAAGTCATGCAGTGCCTGTTCACGACACAGGTATTGGCTGAGAGAAAGGGTGGACACGATATGTTTCCTCTTAAACGGGATTATTCAATGCTTTTTCAATGATCTCACGAACACTGTCAGAAAGCTCTTCAGAGCGACTGTCAAGGTGCTTCAATGCTTGATACATCAAGTTAGCTAATTGTGGGGTGTAACGTCGCCAGTTTTCGAGACTGCGAGCAACGCGCGAAGCAACCTGTGGATTCAGGCGGTCAAGGGTCAGAACCATTTCAGTANNCCAGAACTTATAACCAGCACCATCCGCACGGTGGAATTCTGACGGATTGTTCATGAAGAATGCAACTAACAATGCATAAACATTATTAGGATTCGACATCGAGAAGAAGTTGCAACGAACCAGTTCAGCCACGCGTTCAACCACAGGCGACTCGCCAACGTAGCAGGGCGCCGTGAACTGAATCGTGAGCCACTTGTTGATAAGAAGCGGTTCGTTGATCCATTCCTTGAGCGCTTGCACCACCAATTCGGTCTTGGCAGGGGCGCTCGAGGAAGCCAATAACTGAAGGGTANNCGCTAAGCGATCGGTCAAATTGTTGGTAGTGAGGAATTGATCACGAATGCGCAAGATAGTGATCTTGTTACCCGTCGCGATCGTGTAGTAGTGGCACGTGTTTTTGAGCGCGCGAATACCAGCACTCGTTGCATCAGGCGAATATTCACCTTCAAGCTTACAAGCGTCGATTATATGTTCGAGCTTCGTCTGCCAACGTAAACCCAAGGTTTCGCGCACCTTTTCACGAGCACGATGAACGGCAACCGGATCAATGATTGGCATGGCATCGCTGATCGTACGTTCTGACGGCAGTTCCATCAGAACGCTACGAAGGGCAGGCGAGAGGGTCTGGTCATCTAAGACCGTACCAAAGGCATTGATGAGTACTGGACTGACATCAGCTTGTTCGCCCTGAAGGTTGGCACGCACTTGATCAAGTAATGCCTTCATCATCAGGCGATTCATCGCTTCCCAACGGTTAAAGGGATCGCTATCCGTGCGAGCCAGTAACGCCAATTCATCGGTGCTGTAAGTCAGATCTAAAACGATCGGTGCAGCAAAGCCACGGTTGAGACTCGGAACAGGTTTTTCCTTGAGTNNACCGACAAAGGTCCAAGTGTGGCTTGCTTCACTTAATTCGAACATACGCGTACCAGGACCCTCGGTCGTTTCGCCTTCAAGGGTAAGGGGCATTTCCTGACCTTCGCTATCGAGCAGGGCAACCGGGAAAGGCATCAAGAAGGCAGGTTTAACGTACTGACCTGGGGTAGGCGGCGTCGATTGTTCAGCGGTTAAGCGGTACGTGTGATCGGCTTCATTCCACTGTGTCGTCACCGTGACACGCGGGGTACCGGCTTGGCTATACCAATGACGGAACTGTTCAAGGTTACGACCCGATGCTTCTTCCATGGCTTCGAGGAAGGCTTCACAGGTCACGGCCTTGCCGTCGTTCTTTGCTATGTAGAGGTCAAACCCCTTACGGAAAGTTTCGCGACCCAAAAGCGTCTGCAACATACGAATAACTTCAGCACCCTTTTCGTAGACGGTCATGGTGTAGAAGTTATCAATTTGCTGATAGCTCTCTGGGCGAATCGGATGCGCCATNGGTACTGCGTCTTCGGCAAACTGAGCTTGTCGCAAGGTGCGAACGTTACGAATGCGTTCAACGGCTCGGGCGGTTTCTTCGCCGAGCATATCTGCCGAGAATTCTTGGTCACGGAAGACCGTTAAACCTTCTTTGAGCGTCAGCTGGAACCAATCGCGAAGCGTGACACGGTCGCCTGTCCAGTTGTGGAAATATTCATGACCCACAACGGCTTCAATGTTGGCGTAGTCCTGGTCGGTAGCGACCTTGGGATTAGCCAAGGCGTAACGGGTATTGAAGATATTCAACCCCTTATTTTCCATAGCGCCAAAGTTGAAGTCATTGGTGGCGACGATACGGAAGCCGTCTAAGTCAAGCTCGAGTCCCCAACGGTCTTCGTCCCAACGAATGGACTTCTTGAGGCTATCCATCGTGTGCTGGGTTTTGTCGAGGTCTTGCGGTTCAACCCAAATTTCAAGCTGAGCAGTGCGACCGTCTTTCAACGTAATCGTGTCGCTTAAGGCGGCAAGGCGACCTGCGACCAAAGCAAAGAGGTAGCAGGGCTTGGGGAACGGGTCGTCCCAACGCGCTTCGTGGCGACCGTCGTCAAGGTCCTTTTCTTCAATTCGATTGCCGTTCGAGAGAAGAATCGGGTACTGCTCTTTAGAGGCTCGGATGACGACACTATAAGTCGACAAAACGTCCGGGCGGTCTAAGAAATAAGTGATGCGGCGAAAACCTTCGGCTTCGCATTGGCTCATGAGGTTTTAGTCAGAGGCGTAGATCCCTGAGAGTGCCTTGTTGGCGGAAGGGCTAAAGCGGTTGACAATGCAAATGTCACACTCACGATTGACGTTGTGAATGGTGAGGTGGTCTGCAGTCAACGTGTAGCGAGACTCGTCAAGCGGCACGCCGTCGAGCGCGACGCTAACTAGGGTTAAAGTGACACCATTGAGCTTTAAATCGTAGTTGCTAGAAATCGCTTCAGGATTCGGGCAAACATGCATGGTGTTGATGACACTGGTGCTGTCAGCATCAAGATCAAATTCCAAGTGAACCGTTTTAATCAGATGAGAAGGTTCACGGTAATCATTGCGGAAGATTGTTTCTGCCATTTGTGCTCGCTTAATGTTGGCGCGGCAACGCATAGGTACTTTCAAAGCAATGGGTTTCTAGCGATTGTAGACAAATCCGAGCGTACCTGTTGTGCACAGTCAAATTGCGTGACACTTTGAAGGAAATTTCGTGTGAATACGACTTTTTGACTGATTAAGAGACGAGGGCAATCACGATCGATTCAGGCGCAATCGTGGCAACAGCGCGCATACCTGGGCGCAATCCATACTAGCTTTTACAAAGCCCACGATGGTGAGCCCAGAGGGTAATTGAATCGTACATTCGCCGCCTTTATCATCGCGTTCGGTACGAAGCACAATCCCAACGATTTCATTGTCGCGGTGACGAGCGTCGGTAGGGTTATCGGCGGTAATGTTGACGGCAGTCGCTTTGGTCAGCGCCAAAACGGACATCCCTTCACGTAAGCCGAGTAATTGAGACGACTCCATCGTGCAAGACGCGCGTATTAAATGCGTCTGGTCAATGGCCAAAATCAAACGGACGAGCGCAGAGCCAATTTTCATGGTCTTAATGACAGCTGGGAATTGGTTACGCATGGAGGTGCGAAGAGAACTCGTACCAATATTTTGAAGACCAGGATTGTCGCGAAGACGAAAGCGCGATAAAACTTCGGCGCGGGCGCGCGTTAGTTCGTCAGCAATTTGAAGGACTTCTTCGCCTGTTGCCGTGAGACGTGTGCCACCACCGTGACTGCCACCCACCACTTTTTCAACGAGCGACCCACCAGCAATATTGCTCAGTGTCTCAATAGCTTGCCAAGCAGCTTTGTAACTCACCCCTGCACGACGTGCTGCTTCGGAGATGGAACCCACGTCGCCCACGCGACGCAATATGTCGATACGCTTATCAGCAAGTTCAGACATATGTGCGGTCAGAATCGTCGGGTCGGCAATGGTTTTTTCCATATGAGTTACTCCTAATGGTGGGGTTGAAAAAAGGACAAAGTTTCGTTATTCTTTTTCAGAATAACGAAAGAGAGATCCTTCGTATCCAACATATCCTACTCTATCTTCTCTCGCTAAAAGGTCCGTTCGTTAGACCTAGGAGATCATGATGAAAAAAATCGCTTTGATGTTGCTTTTGACAGGTGTGTCCGCTTCTGTGTTAGCGGAAGATGTTCGCGTGGTAGTGGCTGCGAATTTCACGGCACCCGTTAAAGAGTTGGCACCTGTCTATGAAAAGTGCCACAGGTGATAAGTTGGTTCTCTCCTTTGGGGCGACGGGTGCCTTTTATGCGCAAATCAAAAATGGTGCGCCCTTTGACGTTTTGTTGGCTGCAGATGCCAAGACCCCAGCTAAGGTCGTGAAGGAAGGCTTGGGGGTTGAAGGTTCGACCTTTACATATGCGATTGGTAAGTTGGTGGTTTGGTCTGCTGATGCGTCCTTTATAAAGGACGAAAAGTCGCTTGAAAATCCGGCACTCAATAAGCTCGCTGTGGCTGACCCGCGTCTTGCGCCTTATGGTGAAGCACTATGGAAACGCTGACGGTACCTTGAAACTTAGAGATAAGCTGGAGCCCAAGTTTGTTGTGGGCGGCAATATTGGTAAGACCTTCCAGTTTGTAAAGAGTGAAAACGCTCAGGCAGGTTTTGTGGCGCTCTCTCAGTGCTACAAGAATGGTGCCTTTACTTCGGGTTCGGGGTGGGTTGTGCCGCAGTCGCTCTATAACACCATTCGCCAGGATGCAGTGTTACTCAAGGCTGGCGAAAAGAATGAAGGGGCTAAGCGCTTCCTTGAATTCTTAAAGAAGAGCCCTGATACTGCTGCTGTGCGTGAAGCTTACGGTTACGGTACTGCTCAATAATGTGGTCAGCTGTTGACTGGTACCCGTATGGCTAAGTTTAAAGCTAGCGGGTGTAACCACATTCATCTTGCTGTTGATTGGTTTGCCCTTGGCTTGGTGGTTAGCTAAGGGCAAAAGCGCTTTGTGTGCACCCATTGGTGCGATGGTGACTTTACCGTTGGTGTTGCCGCCTTCGGTGTTGGGCTTTTATATCTTGGTCGCCCTGGGACCGCAAGGCNCTATTGGTCAAATCACCGAAGCCTTGGGGATTGGTACCCTGAACTTTACGTTCACGGGGCTCGTGATTGGTTCGGTCTTTTATTCTTTGCCCTTCATGGTGCAGCCCGTGATGACGGCTTTTGAGGCGATTGGACCAAGACCCATGGAGGTCGCATCGACCTTGCAGTGCCGCCCGATTGATGCATTTTTTAGCGTCATCTTGCCTTTAGCTAAGTCGGGCATCATTACGGGCACTTTGATGACCTTTGCCCATACGATTGGCGAATTTGGTGTGGTCTTGATGATCGGGGGCAATATCCCTGGTGCCACGCAGGTCATTTCAACAGAGATTTATACCCATGTTGAAGCCATGGAATATGACAAAGCACACTTCTTGGCATTGGGCATGCTGATCTTTAGTTTCTTTGTGCTGCTTGCGCTCAATTTACTTAATNCGACCGAAAATGGACGCTCAACGATGAGTGGTTGTGTTGAACTTCAGTTAAGCCGTGGACGAGACTTTTCGCTAGATGTCTCCTTTCAGATTCCAGATCAAGGCATTACGGTCTTATTTGGGTCGTCGGGTTGCGGCAAAACCACGGTTTTACGTTGTACCGCAGGACTTGAACGCGCTCATGNNGTACGTGTGATCGTGTCGGACCAGGTTTGGCAGGACGACGCTAAACAAATCTTTGTGCCGCCTTGGCAGCGTCGATTAGGGTACGTCTTTCAGGAGGCGAGTCTATTTGAGCATCTCAACGTGGTGGAGAATCTGCGCTTTGGATTAAAGCGCTCAGGTGGACTAAAAAACGAAAAGCGTTTTACGGAAGCGGTTGAGCTTTTAGGGATTGGACACCTTCTTCAACGCCGTGTGCAGGCGCTCTCTGGGGGTGAACGTCAACGTGTTGCGATTGCAAGAGCGCTTTTAATGACGCCAGACCTTATTTTGATGGACGAACCACTCGCGGCATTGGACTGGCAGCGTAAGCAAGAAATCTTGCCGTGGTTAGAGCGTTTGCGTGACGAACTATCGGTTCCGATGTTGTATGTCACTCATTCGTNNACTGATGAAATGGCTCGTTTGGCTGATCAGTTGATTTGCTTTGATAATGGGCGAATTACGGCACAAGTACCGCTTGAAGAGGTCTTGGTTGAGNCGTTGGTACTGGCGCAGGGATCGACGGGGCGTCGGTCGTGTTGTCTGGCATGATTGAAAGCCGCTCGTCTCAATGGGGGATGGCTATGGTGGGTGTTGACGGCGTGTCTTTTGAAGTCACGGATTCGGGGCGTGCCGTTGGTGACGNCTGTGCGTGTGCGTATTTTGGCTAAAGACGTGAGCTTGGCGCTCGTTGCACCTCAACAAACCTCGATGCGCAATATCGTTCCTGCGACTATTACCGACATGCGTGAAACAGGGGTGAGCCACGTGATGTTGACGCTCACAGCGGGCACAGTTCGCCTTTTGGCACATGTGACGAAACACTCGGTGCACGAACTCGCGCTGAAGGTGGGGATGCCCGTTTTTGCTCAAGTCAAAGCCGTGGCTTTGATTGTGTAGTCGCAAGGCAAACACAAGCGTTGTCATGACCCATAAAGAAAGGGCGTCGTAGAAGTCATTCAACTTCCGCGACGCCCTTTTTGTTAGTTATCGCTCAGCGTTAGCAACGGCTAGCGAGTTCAACAGCCTTACCAATGTAGGTGGTAGGCGTGAGAGCCATCAAGCTTTCCTTGGCATCAGCTGGGATGTCGAGGTTAGCGATGAAGGCACGCATCGTTTCAGGCGTAATGCCATCCTTGCCGCGGGTCAAGGCTTTCAACTGTTCGTACGGGTGCGGCACACCATAGCGGCGCATCACGGTCTGAACGGCTTCAGCGAGCACTTCCCAAGCGTTGTCGAGGTCAGCGGCGATCACCTGTTCGTTAACCTGAAGCTTGCCGAGTNNACCGCGCGTCAAAGCGTTGTAGCCAATGAAGCAGTAGCCAAAGNNTACCACGCCGAGGTTACGAAGCACGGTGGAGTCCGTGAGGTCGCGCTGCCAACGGGAGATCGGGAGCTTGCCAGCGAGATGACCGAGCACAGCGTTAGCCAAGCCGAGGTTGCCTTCGGAGTTTTCGAAGTCGATTGGGTTGACCTTATGCGGCATCGTGGAAGAGCCCACTTCGCCTTCACGCAACTTCTGCTTAAAGAAGTGCATGGAGATGTAACCCCAAACGTCACGGTCGAAGTCGATCAAGATCGTGTTGGCACGTTCGATCTGATGGAAGAGTTCGNNTACCATGTAGTCATGCGGTTCGATCTGGATCGTGTGGGTGTTGAAGGTCACACCGAGACGTTCTTCAACAACCTTACGGGAATGAGCTTCCCAGTCGTAGTCCGGATAGGCAATGAGGTGAGCGTTGTAGTTACCCACGGCGCCATTCATCTTGGCGTAAATCTTGACGTTGCGAATGGCTTCGATCACGCGAGCAAGACGCACGGCGACGTTAGCAAATTCCTTACCAACGGTCGTCGGGGAAGCCGTCTGACCATGGGTACGGGAGAGCATCGGAATAGCAGCCCACTGGTGAGCAAAGTCAACGATCGTGGCGTGAATCTTTTCGAGGTACTGGGCGAGTTCTTCGCGACCACGCTTCAGCATGATGGCGTGGCTCGTGTTGTTGATATCTTCAGACGTGCAAGCAAAGTGAACGAATTCAGCAGCCGTCTTCAATTCTTCGTCGTGAGCAACCTGACTCTTGATCCAGTATTCGACAGCCTTGACGTCGTGATTGGTCGTCTTTTCGATTTCCTTGATGGCTTCGCAGTCAGCAAGAGAGAAGTTGTCAGCGAGTNNACCACGGAGGAAGNNAGCCTTGCCGTGATCGCTCAGATGCGGAAGCTCAGCAAAGCCAGCTTCGGAAAGGCTGATGAGCCACTCGACTTCAACACGAACGCGAGCGTTCATGAAGGCGCATTCGGAGAAGATGTCACGAAGCGCATCGGTCTGGCGGGCATAACGACCGTCGATCGGAGAGAGAGCGGTAAGGGGATTCAGTTCCATGTCGGAAAACCTCGGTGAATAAAAAAAGAAAAAACGATGCCTACTGCGCTCAAGCCTGACGCTGGGTCGGCGGCGGAGCAGACGAAAGGCAATCCTTATATTTTAACAGCCATCACCCACGCTGTCCGACGTTGAAGCGAATTTGTGTGAGAGAGGTTATCTCTTAAGGTTGGCTGAAAGATTGTAAAAATCTATGGTTACAAAGTCCTGCTGTTTTGTGGTTCTTTCGCGGCAGACACGGCATTTGAGGATTTGTTAAATGAGAATTATTCACATTTTGTTACGGGCGATCGGTAATAACGTGGATAGAACTGTTATTGTGATTTCACCAGAGGACAACAGTGTCCACAAATGAATTTATTGGCGTGTTTTTCGCCCGATGGTGAATGAAGCGACGCCCCAGAAAAAAAGGAAAAATCATGACCTCGTTCAAGCGTATTGCAGTCGTTGCTGCTTTGGGTTCTGTAATGATCGCCGGTGGCGTTTATGCCGCGACTACCAATGAAAAGCCCGTTGAGCCGACTGTTGAAACGAAGTCGACGGTACCGAAATGACGCCGTCCGAACGTCGCTACGAAGCGCTCGCTCGCATTCTTTCGCTGAGCGCTGACCAGCGCCCGGCTTGGCAGTACTATGTGAACGCTCGTCACGCCGCGGTTTTGGCTGATGTGAATGCTGAAAGTACCCGTGATTGATATTCAGGATCGTCTTGACCGACTTGCTAAGCATGCTCAGAAGACGGCGGATATGGTGAAGACGCTGGCTTCAACCCGTGCCGACCTTCTGAAGGTTTTGCGTCCTGATCAGAAGTATGTGCTCGAAATGCATGAAATGCAGCATGACGGCCGCCGTGCCGGTAGCCGCTTCCATGAAGTGCATGGCTATTGCATGTATTAATTGATGTTCTAACGGCGAACACACAGTATCTGATAAAAGGCTGAGGCGCTCCTCGGCCTTTTTCGCTTTAAAATGAGGGCTGAGCGTTGGGGGTATCGTTTTTTGACGATTGAGAAAGACCCTTCGCACCGGATCAGGTTCAGACCTGCGTCGGGAAACGCTGCGGACTCGTTTCGTCAAGACGGGAATACTGTTCAAAGCATCGTTCTCTTCGCTGGTCGCGCCCTTTGTTTAAAAATTGCTGTGGAGCGCGATGATGCATAACTATTTTTTGTCCCACCCAGAATTGCGTCCCGTTGGTGAACGCTATGTCGTGAAAAGCGAAGCTGGTGAGGATGTCCCTTTTCGTCGGATTACTTTGACTGATACCCCATCGTGCTTTGGTGGCGGCAAAAATCCCGACTTCTTTATTCCTGATTTAACAGGGGCTTACGGGGTCGAAAATGCACCTGCTGAGGTGACGTTGCCTAAGCGTGAACGTCCGGCACCAGGTAGCATGACGCAGTTGGCAGCGGCTCGCGCGGGGATTGTGACTCCCGAGATGAGTTATGTTGCGACGCGAGAAAATGCCAATTTAGAGGGGTTTAAAGCGTCGCTCGAAGCGCCGGGTTGCGAACGTGTTAAGGCACGTCTGTTTCCAATGTTAGATGCCGTTCAGCCGTGGACTGGCGAACGTGTGCGTGCTCGCGTGGCTGCGCGCCAGGCGGTGATTCCTGCGGCTTTTGCTCACGTTGAATTAGAGCCCACGATTATTGGTCGCCATTTCTCGACGAAGGTCAATGCCAATATTGGTACTTCGACCTCTTCTAAGGATTGGCGTGTTGAAGNNTACCACAAATTGCAAGAGGCTTTGGCGCGTGGCGCCGATACCGTGATGGATCTGTCGACGGGGCAGTGTATTCGCGAAACGCGTGAGATGATTCTTCGCGGGTCCCCCGTGCCAGTGGGTACGGTGCCGCTTTATGAAACGCTTGAACGTGTGGGCGGGGACCCGTTAGCGCTTTCTTGGGAAATCTTCCGCGATGTGATGGAAGATCAGGCTAAAGCGGGCGTGGACTACATGACCATCCATGCAGGGTTACTTTTGCCGCATGTTGAACTCACGCGCCACCGTTTAACGGGGATCGTCTCTCGTGGCGGCGGCATGATGGCTCGTTGGATGAAGGCCTTTAACCGAGAAAACTTCCTTTATGAACACTTTGACGAAGTGCTCGATATTGCTGCTTACTACGACGTGACGCTCTCCCTGGGGGACGGATTACGTTCGGGGAGTCTTTGGGACGGGAATGACGCGGCGCAGTTTGCCGAACTCAAGACCTTGGGTGAACTCAACCGTCGTGCTGGCGAACGTGATGTGCAGGTCATGATTGAGNGGTCGGGACATATTCCGATGCCTGGCGTTGAACTCAATCAAATTCATGAACGTGATTGGTGTGACGATGCGCCCTTTTATACCCTTAGCNCACTGGTGAGCGACATTGGTGCGGGGTATGACCACATCACGGCAGTCATTGGTGGCGCCATGATTGCGGGTGCTGGGACGGCTATGCTGTGTTATGTGACTCCTAAAGAACATTTGGGTTTGCCTGACGCAGAAGACGTGCGTGAAGGGATGGCGGCATTTCGTATTGCCGCACACGCCGCTGACATTGCGCGCGGTGTGCCGGGCGCCATCTTACGTGACCACTTGATGAGTTTGGCGCGTTTTGAATTTCGTTGGACGGATCAGTTTGCGTTGGCGATTGATCCCGCTCGAGCTCGTCAGTTCCATGACGAAACGTTGCCGGGTACCGCTGCACAGAAGGCGCATTTTTGCAGTATGTGTGGTCCGAAGTTCTGCCCGATGAAACTTGCGCATGAACTCTTTAAGGAGTCGCAGTCCTAACGAGCGCTAGGGACTAAAAGAATCGGGTCATTCATCAATCGATGGATGACCCGAAAATTTTGGTGTGTCCTTATTCAGCCTTTTTGGGTTTTGGCGTACGCTTTTTGCCGACTTGAGGCAGTTTAGGCACTTGCACGGGGCTATGCCCTAACTTTTGGCGAGCAAGCTCATACAGCACTGTAATCGGCGAGAGTGCCCCTAAACGCTTAACCATGTTGGCGCGGTGTGATTCCACAGTACGCTGAGAGAGGAAGAGTTCGGACGCGATTTCGCCATTTTTCATGCCGCGACAAACTAAGTCAAAGATCTGCGCTTCGCGTTTAGAGAACTGTCGCAAAAGATGGCGAATCTTGCTTTTTTGCGACTCAAGGCGAGAGGCTTCAAGGGCTAGACGCACCTTGACAATTAATTCTTCAGGGTCAACGGGCTTTTCCATAAAGGAAATCGCGCCGTTTTCCATCGCTTCAACGGTANNAGTACGCACCGTACCATGACCAGACAAAATGATGACTTTAATCGGGCTATCTTGTTCGCGAAGGCGCTTTTGGACGTCAATCCCACTCATGCCCTGCATGGTTAAGTCAACCACGAGGCAACCAGGCTGTTCAGGTAAGACATTCTGGAAGAATTCTTCGCCCGAAGAAAACGTATGCGCACTGAAGTTATGGGTAGCTAATGCAAATCGAATGGAGTACCGAACATCGTCATCGTCGACGATCCAAACCGGTAAATCATCATGTGCATCAGAACTTTGATTAAGCATCATATTTACACTACTATCGTTTGAAGCAGTCTTTTGCAGTTCTTGGGGGATTAGGAGCGTTTGCTAGCTATAACGCTCTATCCTACCAAAATTGAGCCCGTTGATTCTGAAATTATTGAATTTATGCCACAGAATGACCTCTCAAAAGTTAAGGCGATGTCCGTCGAACCGTCGGACATTTCGACACCGCTTTTTGATGATGCGCCATCGTACCTATGCGCCTGTGTGCCCTGCGATCGTTGATGATGCCATTCTTCAAATGGTCAAAAAGCAGTCGCCCCTTGTTTATTTGGGTACCTGTGGATGGGGGTACGCAAGTTGGCGTGGGGTGTTTTACGGTAAAGCAAGCGGCACGAGATCGTTACGTAGTCCTGAGGGCTTAAAAGTACTTGCCCAATCGCCCTTGGTGCGGTGTGTCTCACTTGAGCGTGGCTATCAGCATCCTTATTCAGTTAAAGAATTATCAGCTTACGCAGAAGTGGTGTCTGAAGACTTTCGTTTTTTGGTGCGAGCACCCAAGGTCTTTACGTCTACTTTGAAAAAGAGCATTTGGGACGAATGACGCGTAACGATCAGTTTTTGAGTTTGCCTTTAACCGAAGCTTGGGTAGAAGAGGTCACCAACGGTTTAGGGTCAAAGTTGGGGGTGCTCCTCTTTGAGGTGGGACTTTTCCTGTGAACCAAATGAAAGGTATCGAAGGACGACAGGCTGCGATTGAGGCTTTAGAAGCGTATTTCACATCGGTGATGCCCATGGTGGATCGATTGGCTAGCAGCATCCCAGTAGCGTTAGAAGTCAGAAATCCCACGCTATTGACCCCGCGTTTGATGCGAGTCATTTCAAAATTGGGTGTGCGTCTTGTGGTGGGGCTCAATGGCGACATGCCTGGAGTTCTCAGACAAATGCGAGCGTTACAGTTTTGTGATGCAAAGACGGACGGCGATACGCAGTGGCAACTTCAGGGTCCCTTGGTGATTCGCTGGCAACAAGGCGCTGCATTACGTCAAGTCAGACGTCAAAGCGAACTGCGCGCTACAGACCCTGTGACACGCGCGGCGATTGCTTCTTTGATTGTTCGAGCGGTACGCAGTCAACAACCCACTTATGTGGTGGTGGGCGAAGATGCAGAAGGCTCGGCGCCAGAGACGCTCCGAGCCATTCTGACCTCGATTGAGAGTATTCGCCGTGGCGCTTACCAACGCGAAAGAGGCTGACGTTCGTCGTTACCCTGACCGATGTCGCGATAGTTGATCGGCGTATCAGGGGTGCCAACTAACACAAACGCCAAAAGACGTTCGTAGGACGGATCATAAAGGCCGTCGGGTGCAGGGAAGTCTTTGCCTGACACCGTTTTGGCAGCAAAACCCTGAGCGTGCATAGCCCCCAAGAAATTCATAAGCGAGGCGCCAGCGCTTAAAAGCTTTTCATCGGACGCGCGGTCACGACCCTGATCCGTCATACCAATCCCAATTAAAGCTATGCAAAGCGGAGCCTTGTGGGCTTTGCCCCGTGCCTTGGCGCGCGTTTCTTCATCGGCGTCATCCGGTAAAACCGATTCAAAAAGATCAGCTAAACGGTCTCGAGAGGCGACTTCTACCCAGCGAAACGGCAAGCCTTCGTCATGGCAAGGCACGCGAAGCGCTGCGGTGACGGCAAGACGTAAGGCACCCACGTCAGGTGCGGGAATAGTGAGATGCTTCGCGCCGAGGGAGTGGCGGGATAGGATCATTCTGAAAAAACTTTCGTTCACAGCAAACCTCTCGGAAAAAAATTGACATGAAGGCAAATGAGGATTTTTTACCTTTCCATGAATGCTAATTGTATGCTAGCGTTTCGTCTTATAGATTGAGGAGGCATCGTATGCGTCGCTTATGGGACATTTCGCCAAAGGTTAGTGTTCATTCACCCGTCTTTCCTGGGGATACGCCATTTCAGGTGTTATGGAATGAACGCATCAATGATGGTGGCGTTGCCAATATTTCGACCATTCATATGTCGGCTCATGTGGGGGCGCATGTTGATGCACCAATGCATTTGGATAGTGGTGCGGTTGACGTATCGGTTTTGCGACTCGAACGCTTTATCGGTCGATGCCGTGTGATTGACTTGAGCGACAGTGACCGTACCGATCCGATGACTGAAGAAGAACTCGCTTCAGGGTGCTACGCCGAGCGTGTGCTAGTGAAGACGAGAAAAGCGTTGCCTAAGAAGTGGACGAATGTTTTTCGACCTATTGACCCAGCGGCTGTGCGTATGTTGCGTGAGTCGGGTGTGGTCTTGATTGGGCTTGATACGCCAAGCATCGATCCAGCTGATAGCGTTCTTTTGCCGTCACATCGTGTAGCCCTGCAAGCAGGCATTTCCCTCATAGAAAATTTGGATCTTACCGAAGTGGAAGCAGGTGAATATGAACTCATTGCTTTGCCGCTCAAGTTAGAGGGCGTCGAGGCAAGTCCTGTTAGAGCCATTCTTCGCCCACTTCCCCATCATTAAAAAACGAAAAGGAACACATCGTGTCGTCACTTGTTTATGAAAAAAAGATGCGTATTCGTTGGAACCACTGTGACCCAGCAGGTATTGTTTACCATCCGCAGTACTTCGTGATTCTCAATAACGTCATGGAAGAGTTCTTCCGTGATTGCACAGGGTTAAGCTACGAAGATAGCTTGGTAAAGAAGATGGGTTTTCCGATCGTTGGCATCAAGTGCGACTTTTGTGCCCCGAGCCGTTGTGGTGACGAGTGTGTGGTGAAGCTTTGGATTGAATCGATAGGCAATACGTCGGTGCGTTTTGCGATGACGATCTTTGCGGGTGACGAATGCCGTGTTGCTTGTATTGAAACGGCAGTGTGCGCGTACCGCAGCTCCTNNAATGGCGGTATTGAAAAGTGTGAGATTCCCGCTGACATCCGCGCCCGCCTTGAAGCCTATCTCAAGACGGACGATATGCCAAAGCTCGAATTGCGCGCATAAATTAAGTCGGCAACAGGTGTAGGGTTGTCGCACGAGAGGTCAGTAGTTGCAATATGTTTTCGCGCTTTGGGGTTGCGTCAGTGGTATAGAACTCACTAACCCCCAAAGTAGACAACGTATTAAGCAATTGAAGCGCCTCTAGACGACGACACAGTTGCTTGGCAACGGCAGGTGCTGGATCCAATAAATGGACACTCGAGCTCNNTGCCGTTTTTTGTATCGCATCAGCTAAAAACGGGTAGTGTGTGCAACCGAGAACGAGCGTGTCGGCGCCTTCATTCACCAGGGGCTTCACATAGGTGGCAAGTAACGCCATGGTTTCGGGTGTATCAAAGTGCCCCGCTTCGACGCAGTCCATGAGGTACNNTGGACACGGGCAATCTAAGACACGAATACCTGACGGCACCAAGGTCTTGAGGTGCTGGTACTTGGGACTAGTGAGCGTTTTGGTGGTCGCTAAAACACCGATGGTCTGACTTTTTGTTTCTCGCGCGGCAGGCAAAACGGCGGGCTCAATCCCAATGATGGGTAGAGAAAGTTCGCTACGCAAACGTTTAGCACACACTGCGGTCGCGGTATTACACGCAATGACTAAGGCTTTGATGTTTCGGTGAAGCAAAAACTTCACGAGCACATCGATACGCGCGTGAATAAAGTCGTCGGGTCGGTCACCCCAAGGCGCAAAACCACAGTCGGCGGTATAGATCAGATGTTCGTGAGGGAGCGCTTGACGGATGGCGCGAGAGACAGAAAGTCCCCCAAAGCCCGAGTCAAGGATGCCGATAGGACGAGGGTCAGTCACAACAATCTTCCTTTAGCGAGAGCGTCGTTTAGGTAAACGAAGTTCTCCGCACAAAATACCTGCCACGATGAGGGCACCGCCAACTAAACCCATGACACCTAAGTTTTCGCCAGCGAACCAACCAATAATGGCGGCAAACACACTTTCCATCGCAAAGATCACGGCGGCGCGACCTGCGGGCACATAACGCTGCGCCCAAGAGAGGAGTACTTGCACAAAGTGCACAATGATGGCGAGCCATACGATGCTTAAGCATACTGCTTGGTTAAAGACCGTGTCTTTGAGTGGTACGCCAAAGAGCATGGCAATCATTAAGCCGAGTGCCCCAAAGAGCCCCGTAAATAATAATTGCGTAAAGGCAAGTTGACGTGCTTGCGAGTGAGGCGCAAAGCGCCCCACGACCATGATCTCAATGGCAGACAGAAANGTAGAGAGAATCGTGACCCATTCGCCCCAATGGTTCGAAAAACTGAGCGTAAAGGGATTGGCGAGAAAAATGAGGTAGATAAAGGCAAGTATGGCACCCAAGAAGGCACCAAAATAGGGCGCCTTACCGTACACAACCCAAATCATCAAAGGGGTAATAGGCACATAAAGCGCAGTCAAAAAACCGGATGCTGAGCTTTGCAGGGTCATTAACCCAATCGCATTCGTGGCGTAAACCAAATAAATCACAAAGCCACAGATGGCACCCGCTTTCCACGTGTGTGCCGGGATCTCATGAATACGACCCTTGAGTAAAAAGAAAACAAAGAAAGCCCCCACAAGAAAGCGAAACATCACTAACGTGAGCGGGTTGGTGTACGCCAAGGCTGAAGACACCGTAATAAAGGAGCTTCCCCAAAAGAAGGTCGCTAGAACAAGCGCTAAAACAGGCAGGGTGGATTGGTGCTTTTCTAATGTCGACTTAATCATTTTTACTCATATAAAAAACCGCCCAAGTTTGGGCGGCTTCGGTTGGACAATCTGATTAACCAATCAGGGTGGTCCAAAGGTCTTCCGAGAGTAGACCGTGATGGTACCGTTGGGAAAGACAACCACAGGACGCTTAATGATGCCTGGATTGTCGAGCATCAGCGCACGCATTTGCGTGGGATTATCTTGCATGCTCGCACGAACCTCTTCAGGGAGCTTTCGCCAAATTTGCCCCTTGCGGTTAAGAAGCGTGTCAGCACTGACCGTCTTTAACCACGTGTCAAGCATTTCAGGCGTCAGTACTGTCTTTACGGAAGTTGTGAAAGACGACTTCAACACCATGCGCTTTAAACCAATCCAAGCCTTTGCGAACAGAGCCGCAATTGGGAATGCCATAGAGCGTGATCATAAGAGACTCCTAGGAATTTAAGCGGCAGCACGTNNACCTAAACGATCGTTAATCGCAGCCCAAGCGGGAAATTGTGGAGGCAGTTCGATCAAAATGCGTTGCGCACCCGCGCGGTCTAATCGATGGAGGTTTTCATAAAGATCACGTCCATATTGATGAAGGTCGCTGGGCGACTCAATAACCATGGTAGGTTTGCCCACTAACTCGTCGAGCACGACTCGAGAAGCCATGACAGCAACGGCTTGGTCACCTAAAGCGGCAAAGCGAGCGGCAAAGTCGTGCGCTTCAACCAGCTCAAGCTTGGTTTTCGGCGCATAGTGACTCTTTAAGCGACCAGAGGCGCGCGGCGCATCACGCCCAGCGTCAGGCACGGCAAAGCCCAAGGTTTCTTCGAGCATTTCGCGCGTAATGACCCCGTGACGAAGTAGCGTCGGTTGACCCTGCGAGAGATTGATCATGGTCGATTCAATCCCGAATTCGCAACTGCCTCCATCAAGAATCATGTCGAGTTTGCCTTCAGGCTTGGTGCCCAAGTCTTCAGCGACATGTCGCGCAGACGAAGGACTAATGCGACCAAAGGTGTTGGCTGAAGGAGCCGTTAACCCGCGCCACGTCGGACCACTAAAAGTNACCGAAATGAGCGCATGTGCCCATGGGTGAGACGGGCAACGAAGGGCAACGGTATCNTTACTTCCAGTGACCCACAGTNNACCGCAACGACTCTTTTTCTTGAGGACAAGGGTCAGAGGACCAAGCCAGTAGGTTTTCGCCAAAAGCCACGCCTCGGGCGGAATGTCTTCCGCCCAATGGGCAATCGCGTCAATGCCAGCGACATGGACGATCAAAGGATGATCAGCAGGGCGCCCTTTGGCTTTATAAGTCGAAAGAACGNNTACCGATTCATTGTCGGCATCTGCTGCAAGACCGTAGACGGTTTCAGTGGGCATAGCCACTAAACCGCCTGCTTCAAGAATTTGAACGGCTTGGGCAATTTGGCCAGCATCAACGGGTGGCGTGGTCATTGTTAGAGAGGCTCCGGTAAGTGAAGAATACGAGCAGCTTCGCGAGCGCGAGCCATGGCTTCATCAGCCGTGGTGCCAAGCACCGTCACGTGACCCATCTTACGGGCGCGACGAGCTTCAGCCTTGCCATAGATGTGCAACTTCACACCAGGGATAGCTGTGACGCCAGCCCAGTCAGGGTCACGCATCGTACCTTCTTCGTCAAACCATTCGTCGCCGAGAATGTTGAGCATGACGGCGTAAGAATGCTGCTCAGTGGACCCAAGCGGCAAATCTGCCATCGTACGAACTTGCTGTTCGTACTGGCTCGTGACACAGGCATCGATCGTGGCGTGACCAGAGTTGTGCGGACGCGGTGCGAGTTCGTTCACTAAGAGCGAACCATCTTCGAGCACAAAGAGTTCAACGCAAAGAACGCCCACATAGTTGAGTACCGTTGCGATCTTGGCGGCGTAAGCGCGAGCGCGATTGNNTACCGTGTCTTCGTCAATGCGAGCGGGCAACACGGAGACCGCCAAAATGCCGTTACGATGGAAGTTTTCAGAAACAGGGAAGGTCGCCGTTTCACCCTGCAAGTTACGAGCCACGATCACCGAGACTTCGAGCTTGAGGTTCATGCGCTTTTCAAGCACGCAGTCCACTTCACCGAAGGCCTTAAAGGCTTCGCGAACGTCGTCAAGGGTCTGCACGCGTGCCTGACCCTTACCGTCGTAACCCAGGCGAGCCGTCTTGAGAATGCCAGGTAAGAGCGTGGGATCTAAGGCGTCAATGTCAGCCATCGAATGCACTGCGGCGTTCGGAGCAACGGGGACACCAGCGACCTCACTAATGTAGTGCTTTTCAACGTTACGATCCTGCGTCACAGCAACAGCAGACGCGGGCGGGCAAACGCGAAGACCCTGCTTTTCGAGGTATTCGAGAGAAGGCGCTGGCACGTTTTCAAATTCCGTCGTCACAGCCTTCACTTTGCTTGCTAACTGAGCAAGACCCGATTCGTCGTTATATTTTGCGTTGATCTGCTCGCGAGACACTTCACCCGCGGGACTCGTCGTGCCCGGTTCGATGACGGCGACGTGGTAGCCCATGGTTGCAGCGGCTTGCGCAAACATGCGACCGAGCTGACCACCACCCATCAGACCCAGCGTTTCACCAGGCAGAAGCACATCTTCCTTAGTCATCATGCTACTGATCCTTAGAGGGGAAGTTCCATGGCACGAGCCTTGGCATTCTGAGTCTTGCGGAATTCAGTACCNAACTTGTCAGCCAAGCCTGCGTCCGTCACGGAGAGAATCTGCGCGGCATAAAGCGCGGCGTTAGCAGCCCCCGCTTCACCGATGGCAAACGTGGCAACAGGAACACCCTTAGGCATCTGGACGATGGAGTAGAGGCTATCCTGACCGCGAAGGTACTTGGACGGGACAGGCACGCCACAAACCGGGAGCGTGCACTTGGCAGCGATCATGCCCGGGAGATGAGCGGCGCCGCCAGCGCCAGCGATGATGACGCGAATACCACGATCACGAGCGGTTTCTGCATAGTCGAACATTTCGTCGGGCATGCGGTGTGCGCTCACAACGCGGGCTTCAAACGGAATGTCAAAGTGCCTTNNGAGCATGTCAGCGGCGTTTTTCATCACGTCCCAGTCGGAATTGCTACCCATTACGATGCCAACGATCGGCTTGACGGCGTCAGTCATTGGAAATACCTCTAGTTTGAAATAAATAAAAAAACAGAAAAGAACGACAGGAAAATCTCGTTTTCCTCTCGTCCCTTTACGTGGTATCAGTATAGGCAAAAAGGACCGGCAGTACCTATACCCCGTCGGTCCTCTTTTTTCGCAAAGGATGCGCGAATTACAGTTCGATGTCCGTATCAGTCAAGCGGCGAAGCGCTTCACGGTACTTGTCGGACGTCTTTTCGACGATGTCGTCAGGCACCTTCGGCGCAGGAGGCGTCTTGTCCCACGGNNCTGAGCTTCGAGCCAGTCGCGGATGAACTGCTTGTCAAAGCTCGGAGGCGAAACACCCACGGTGTACTGGTCAGCCGTANNCCAGAAGCGGCTGGAGTCAGGCGTGCAGACTTCGTCCATGAGGCGGATATTGCCTTCAGCGTCCAAACCGAATTCGAACTTCGTGTCAGCAATGATGATGCCCTTCGTGGCTGCGTATTCAGATGCACGACGATAGAGTTCAAGCGTCGCATCGCGCAACTTCACGGCGATATCTTCACCGTACATTTCAACGACACGTTCAAAGGACACGTTTTCGTCGTGGGTACCGACTTCAGCTTTAGCGGTANNCGGCGTGAAGATCGGTTCGGGCAACTTCTGCCCCATCTTGAGACCTTCAGGCAACTTGATGCCGCAAACGCAACCCGTTTCGCAGTAGTCTTTCCAACCACCGCCGATAATGTAACCGCGGGCAACGCATTCAACCAAAATCGGCTTGAGGCGCATAGCAACCACGGAACGACCACGTACGAGCGGAACTTCTTCAGGAATTGCNACGACGGATTCAGGATCGATACCCGTCAGATGGTTCGGCATCACACCGTCCAATTCCTTGAACCAGAAATCCGTGATAGAGGTAAGCACCTTGCCCTTGCCCGGAATCGGGTCGTCAAGAATGACGTCAAAGGCGGAAATGCGGTCACTAGCGACGATGAGCAACTTGTCATCACCCACAGCGAACGTATCACGAACCTTACCAGAGTAGAGCTTCGGCAAAGACGTGATATTGATCTTGGAAAGACCAGCCATGTTTAAATCTCCGTTTGAGACATGGTTAACTGAAATGGTGTGTCGACATTGTAAAACCGATTGAGCGATAGCGTTGTTAAATTGGGTACGCGAATGTGCTCATTTGGTCTGAGGATCGACAAAAATTTAATGAGTAAAGAGCTGCCAAATTGCGGGACCCGCAATACCAATCCAAACGAGTGCGGCAATGACCATGGCGATGAATACAGCTGCGCTGCCTAAATCTTTTGCGCGCCCGCTTAATTCATGGATTTCAGGTCCAATACGATCCACGACGGCTTCAACGGCAGAGTTGAGAATCTCGGTGAGCATTAAGCCCAAAATGGAACCGATCAAAAGCACGGTTTCAAGCGCAGGCAAGTCTAGGAATAAGGCAACTGGGATCAATACACAGTACTAATAAGATTTCTTCTCGGAAGGCTGCTTCATTGGCATAGGCGGCTTTAAAGCCTTTGAGGGAATAGCCTGTTGCGTTAAGCAAGCGACGTAGTCCCGTTTTGCCCTTGAGTGCCTGAGCATCCTTTTTGGGGGTGGATTCTTGGTTCATCATATAAAACGCGCCCACCCCTTTTGGTGGGCGGGCGCGGTAGATCAGCCTATTGAGTCAACCTGAAATTAGAGGACGTTCTGACGAAGCGTGCCGTCAGCGTAGCGAGCGGCAACCTGATCAAGCGGCATAGCCTTGATACGAGCGNNTACCTGGCCTTCGCAACCAAATTCGAGGTAGCGCTGCTTGCAAAGTTCCGTCGCGGCTTTGCGAGCAACCTTGAGGAAGTCACGCGGGTCGAACTTGGACGGATTTTCAAAGAGGTACTGACGAACGGCAGCGGTCATGGCAAGACGGATGTCGGTGTCAATATTGACCTTGCGAACACCGTGCTTGATGGCTTCCTGGATTTCTTCAACAGGCACGCCATACGTTTCACGCATATCGCCACCAAACTGACGAATGGTTGCGAGGTATTCCTGCGGAACGGAAGAAGAACCGTGCATGACGAGGTGGGTGTTCGGGAGACGTTCGTGAATTTCCTTGACGCGCTGAATGGAGAGCGTGTCACCGGTGGGCTTACGCGTAAACTTGTAAGCACCGTGAGACGTACCAATGGCGATAGCCAAAGCGTCAAGCTGGGTAGCTTTCACGAATTCAGCAGCCTGGTCCGGATCCGTCAAGAGCTGATCACGAGTCATCACGGCGTCGGTACCGTGACCGTCTTCTTTGTCGCCACGCATCGTTTCAAGGGAACCCAAGCAACCGAGTTCGCCTTCAACGGACACGCCGAGGCAATGAGACATTTCAACCACACGGCGGGTCACGTCAACGTTGTAATCAAACGTAGAGATCGTTTTGCCATCAGCCATCAAGGAGCCGTCCATCATCACGGACGTGAAGCCCATGCGAATGGCACCCTGGCAGACAGCCGGGCTCTGACCATGGTCCTGGTGCATACACACAGGAATGTCAGGATAAGCTTCAACGGCGGCAGAGATCAGATGACGAAGGAACTGTTCGCCAGCGTATTTACGAGCGCCAGCAGAAGCCTGCATGATCACGGGGNNGGCGCCTACTTCGCTAGCGGCGTAGCGATGATACTGAACTTGTTCGAGGTTGTTGACATTGAAGGCAGGAACGCCATAACCGTTTTCGGCGGCGTGATCTAGCAACTGACGCATGGAGACAAGTGCCATGACGATGAACTCCGAATCTGATAGTGAAAAAGAGGAACGAGCAAAAGGAAAGTCATCTACTTCTTTTTGCTCACTGTATAGTCAATCGAATTGTATAGTTATGACGCTCAGAGGGAAAGCCCTTTTGCCATCTGAGTGTCAATAAATGCGAAAAATTAACTGTTAAGGATGCTCTTATTAGAAGCAACCTGCTTTTTAATGCCGTTATAGATCGCCTGGGCAATTTTTTGCTGATGGCGTCCATTAATGAGCAAGCGTTCTTCGGTCGGGTTCGAGATAAAGGCAGTCTCAACCAAAATGGACGGAATGCCTTGTCCTTTGAGAACCGCAAAGCCCGCTTGTTCGACGTGGCGCTTGTGCAAACGATTCACTGATTTCATTTCGTTCAACACTGACGCTCCTAGCCCCAAGCTGTAATTAATGGTCCAACTTGCAGTCATATCAACAAGGACGCTTGCCACTTGACGGTCTACTGAGGCGATATTCACCCCGCCAATCAAGTCAGATTCGTTCTGATTTTTGGCGAGCCATCGTGCAGCGGCAGACGTTGCACCACGCTCCGAGAGACAAAAAACGCTAGACCCACGCGCAGACGGTTTAATCCATGCATCAGCGTGAATACTCACAAGTAGGTGTGCCTTGGCTCGGCGAGCAATCGCAACACGACCACCCAAACTCACAAAGTGGTCTGAGTTACGCGTCATGATGGCCTTCATGTTGGGGTCGGCATTGATGAGCGCGGCAAGTCGACGTACCNNGATTTGCAAAACAACCGTTTTTTCTCGATTACGACCGCGCCCAATGGCGCCCGGGTCTTCGCCACCGTGGTATGGATCCACCACAACAATCAAGCGGTGTTTTGATTTCTTTGGCTTTTGGGGAGCGACCTTCGGTTTGGTGCTTGGTTTCGTTTGTGCAATCGTAGGCGTTTCGGGGTCATCAGGGATGTTAGGTTCTTTGCCGAGCCCTGCAAGTAACGATCCCAATGGGTCGTCCTGGTCGTCGTCCGACTCAGATCCTTCTTCGCGACCTGCGAGCAACTTACTGATTTCGTCCGTGGGGTTGACAGGATAGATGTCAAACACCAGGCGGTATTTGTAGTTGGCAAAGGGCTGAAGCTGGAAAACTTCAGGTTTTACGTCTGTTTTGAGGTCCATCACCAAACGCACGGTATCGGGCTGGTATTGCCCAATACGCATTGCGGCAATGTAAGGATCGTCAGGCTTCACTGCCGCAATTTGCTTTTGTAATTGTGCAGTGAGTTCAAAGCCTTTAATGTCGACCACGAGCCGCAGGGGCGTTGACGAACGCACAAAAAAGTATTTGAAGTTGAGCGGTGTGTCGTACTCAAGCGTGACGCGTGTGTACTCTTCTACTTACCACATACGTACGTCAACCATCCTCGCCCCTTTGGCGATTTGCCAAGGTGCGAGACTTAACAAAAGCGTACTCGATGCGCCAAGCATCAAGCGACGACGATTAAGCATGGGGTGCGTACTCCTTACGGAGGTGGCTAAGCACTTGGTGACCTTCTTCGGTGAGTGCTTCAAGTTGAGCGGCGCGTCCCAGACCAACGTGACTCAATTGGATACGAAGGTCTGCGTCTGGCACGTAGGGCGCTGCTTTTTCGGTCCACTCAGTACTNGTAATAAAGCCNCTACCAAAAAGGTCTCTAAAACCAGCGTCTTCAAATTCTTCAGGCTCTTCAAAACGATAAAAGTCGAAGTGGTTGAGCATGACGCCTAACACAGGGTAGCTTTCAACAAGCGAAAAGGTCGGGCTCTTGACGGGANNGCCCGTGTGACCTAATCGGCGTAAGAGTGCACGAGTGAGGCTAGTTTTGCCTGCGCCTAAATCCCCTTCAAGGCGGAGCGTGAGACCGTGCGACTTAATTAAAGCCGTTTCACTTGTNACCATTGCATCAGCTAAACGTGCCCCGAGAAGATCCGTGTCATCGGGGTGGGGAAGGTCGATTGCCAGAGTAAGAAAAGCCATGTTTCGTGCGTCTTGTTGAATACTCGAATCTTTAATTTTACATCAGATAAGTAGCCTTCTAGACAGGCTCGAAAAAGTCCCATGGTGACGAAGACAAGACAATCTCCAAACGATGCGTTTAGAAAGATGTAACAAATTGTAAAGACCTCTTGCTAAAAAGAAATGGATTAGTCATAATTCAAATCCTCTGCTGAACGCAACGCTGTTGTGTTCTTGCGATGGTAGTAGGTGTAGCTCAGCTGGTAGAGCAGCGCATTCGTAATGCGAAGGTCGGGAGTTCGAATCTCTTCTCCGGCACCACAAGGATTCCAGGAAAAAAGCCCATGCAAGTGATTGCATGGGCTTTTTGCTATGTGCAAACAAAAGACAAAGCCCAGATTTTAAGGTCTGGGCTTCGGTTATGCCATTACGGTTGCGTGGGTTTCGCGGTGGCGGGTTTAGCCTGTGTCGTCGTGGACGCGGCATCAAGTTTGGCGCTCATTTCTTTAGAGAGCTTAGCTAAAATCGCGCCAGCCAACGAATTTGCGCTAACGCCATTAGCAGAGAACGAACCGTTTTCGTAGCGAATATCCTTGAGTACGATCTTCCCATCGAGTCGGCTTTCAACCTTTTCAATCTTTTGGGTCAAGCGATCCTTGCCACTCAATGCGGCTAAAGCGCTAGCTAAACCAGCGATTTCTTTAACTTTTTTCGTTTCGCGCGTCCCTGGCTGATCGATCACGGCTTCAGCAATGCGTAAATGCAAAGGGTCAGTTGTCTTGACATCAAGTCCCGTGAGACTCGCGTCCTTCCACATCATCAGACTACGATTGCGAGAGTTGGTCATGTTGAAGTTAGTCAAATCGATATTACCTAACCACGCGTAGACGGGCGCCTCTTTGACCTGAGTGATT
Source organism: uncultured Sutterella sp. (assembly GCA_905186105.1). Lineage (GTDB taxonomy): Bacteria > Pseudomonadota > Gammaproteobacteria > Burkholderiales > Burkholderiaceae_F > Sutterella. The sequence goes on from LR994475.1 coordinate 301,035, forward strand.
TGTAGTTTCCCTTCGCTATTTAAAGCGCCGCTTCGTGCACCGATCCCCGTATAAGCAACCAAAACCGAGTGCAAATCCTTGAGCGCAATTTGCTTAATCGACGTGGTCATATTGGCTGTGAGCGGTGCAACGCCCAACTTGCCAGCAACGGTAGTGGAGCCGCCAGCGAGATGTGCTGAGAGTGACACGTCGCCCTGGGTATTGGGTTTAGAAGTCAGATGCTTCACCGACGCATCAATGTTGCTGATATTCAAAGCGACAGCAGGCTTATGCGTGTTGTCTTTGAAATGAAGGCGAGCGTCTTGAATTTGCGCGGACGCCACCTCCCACTGCCATGCAGGGACTTGGGTATTAGGTTTGGTGTCAGTGTCTGTCGACGCAGATTCGGGCTCGGCCTTCGTTGGTTTGTTTTTCACAACGTTAAGGACGGCACCCTTCAAAAGCGCCTTGTCAACACGAATCTTTTGACGGTTGAGGTCAAGTTCACCCAAGGTGACAGCGGCTTGCTGAGCTGAAACCAAAGTGGACTTCCCTTCACGCAACTGGAAGTGAGTGAGGTTCGCTGAACCGTTGGCTGTGAGTGCATCACCCTTAAGGTTGGCATGCAGATCAAGCGTGAGCATCCCTTGGTAGTTGAGCCCTGTGGCGGCTTGGATATAACTATTGAGTTGACCTGCTTTCAGTTGGCTCGTCTTAAGGTTGGCTTGCACAGAAAGCGGTTGCGCCACCACATGAGCGGTGAGATTGGCACTGCCGCCGAGCATCCTGACCGAAGCCTCAGCCGTGGCGGGCTTGGTCGCGTCACTACTTAACCCCGTCAACGTCGCGTTTAATGCGGTGGCATTCAGTTTGGCGTTGGGTTTCACCGTGGTGTCTTGCCACAGCAGTGTCCCGTTACGCACTTGAATCGTGTCAACATTCCAGTGCCACTGAGGTGTGTCGCTTGAGGTCGCATTGCTTGATGGTTGTGCGCTTGACGAGCCTTCGCTCGCAAAAGCGTTAGACACTTTGGTAGCGTTGAGTCCACTACTGCTATTCAAAAGCGTGACCTTGGGGTCTTGAACGATCACGCTATGGACTTTAGCTTGGCGTTCAATCAGGTCAAGTTCAGTGAGCTGTACCGTGGTTTTGGCGACAGACGCAAGTGGCTGATGACGATGGTTGATGTGCTGGCTTGCGACTAAATTAGCTACGGAGNNTACCGTCCCAGAGAGAAGCATCTTGCCAGGTTGACCACCTGTGGGGTTGCGGAAAATGAAATTTAATTCCGTCGTCAAACGTCCACTTTCTAATGTCAATGCAGGGGTATTCACCGATGGAACGAGCTTAAAGATCGGCACTAGATCTAACTGAGAAATCTTGGTGCTTAGCTGCGCTTCAAGCGTGGTACCAAAGGGTTTTGTTGAACCCGTTGCAATAATAGGCGTGCCGTTTAGCTTCATCGATAACGCAGGCGTCACAAGACTTTCTTTAGCGTTAGGTAACGTACTCACAAAGGGGAGCTGAAGCTCAAAGTCCGTGATGGACTGATCGATAGCACGTGCTCGGTCAAGCACCTGTAAAGACGAATTCTTGACACTGATGTTATAGAGCGCAAATTGCGGTATACCGCTGTCGGTATCGGATTTCTTCTCTGTGGCAGCAGATTTAGATGAAGATTGAGCGCTTTGATCTAACCCTAGATAACGACGAATGTCTTCATCATCTAAAGTGAGACAAGCATGAAGACCGTCCACGGTAATTTCATCCAACACCGGTGCAAAAGTGGTGATGGATTGCGCAGAGGCATCTAGACGTAGTAGAGCAAGTTCAGCCAGTGGAGGGTTATTGTTTTTGCCTTGGATGGCTAACTGATGAAGTTCAAATTCCCAGGTCCACGGGTTAAAGTCGACTTTTCCGACGGTAATCTCACGGTTAAGTTCTTTGCTGAGCGTGTCGACCAGTGTGTGTTTAACAAGTGTTGGTACACCAACGTAACCTGCGGCAGCATAAAGGGCGACGGCAACAATGCCTGCGCCGGCAGTAATTTTGAAGAAACTGGTACCATACGACATCCCTCCTTGCTAATTATGGTGCTCAAGAAACATTATCGTTCTTATTTGCAACGTGTGTCGGAGAGGATAGCTTTTTTGGCGGCGAAAGTGGCAAAGCCTCGAAATTGGTTGCAATTTCTTGACTGCCTGAAAGATTATTCGAGAACGCGAACGTTTTGCTTGATAAAGCGAGAATAATATCCGGCATTGGATTATTGGGGCTATTAACCCAATAAAGGAAATGGAAGTAGATTCGATTAATGAAGGGAGAAATGAAAAAGCTCTGAGTAATGGATTGATCACTCAGAGCTTTGAATTTGGTGGAGGCGGCGGGAGTTGAACCCGCGTCCGGAAACCTTTTTCTGTTGGTTCTACATGCTTAGCTACAACATTTGAATCTCGCTGAAAGCCCTGCCGAGCAGCGGCTCAGCCTCCAGCCAGTCACCTAAGTTTCGGATATCCGTCGGCAACATCCGAACACCCTAGACTCTGTCAAATGATGCTACTGTCAGTTACCTGACCCGGTACCCAGAGACAAACCGGTGTAGCATCCCGCTATTAAGCAGCGAGAGCGAAACGCTTGTTGTTGGCGTTTAATTTTTTGCAGTTGTTTACGAGGTGACTGCACCTCGACATGCCCCATACAGCGTCCGCGTCCCCGTCGAAGCCAAGGCGCCCCCGATGTATGTAGAGAAGTGATTATATATCAACTTCATTGAGTTGCAAGAGCCAGCGGTAAAGATCAAGCGGCGTTTGAGCCACAAAGTCTGCGCCCCAAGTGTTGGGATCGGTGAGTCCATAACCCCATTGAACACTCGCGGCGAGTATGCCTGCATTGTGCGCAGCCTGAATGTCGCGAGGGTCGTCGCCAGCGTAGAGGATGGTTTCGGGGGCTACATTCAATTGTTTGGCGGTNACCGTCAGTAATGAGTCAGGTGCGGGTTTCATGGCGCAACCGTCGCTATCGCTACCCAGTACGATGTCGAGTCGATCGGTTAAACCGAGATCCTCAACAAGAGGTTGAGCAAGATGTGCGTATTTATTGGTGACGACGCCCGTTTTGATGCCATGAGCGCGTAACGTGTCTAAGAGTTCAAGTACTCCTTCGAAAGTGCACGAATGAACGGTCATGGCAGACTGGTAATTCGCTAAAAATTCAGCACGTAACTCAGGAAAGTCTGTGTCTGTTTTATTCACGTTCATGGCTTTGCCAAGTAGCCCAGGTGCACCTCGACTCGCATAANNAGCTAGAAGTTCGTTTTCGGGTAGTGGCGGCAAACCGCGCACTGTCCGAACAAGATTTACGGCGTACGCAAGGTCTGGCGCAGTGTCAACTAATGTACCGTCAAGGTCGAAAAGAAAAGTCTGATAGCGCATAGCAACTCATCGATAAAACAAAACCCTCGAATAACAAAGCATTCGAGGGCTTGTCGAGGGGACTTTAGGTGTCCCCTATTCGGAACTCAGAGTCAGAGATTACTGACGGGTACCGACAACTTCAACCACAGCGCGGCGGTTCGGAGCGAGGCACTGAACGAGTTCGCGGAAGTTCTTGACCTGACCCTTCTTGGAGGGATCCGGGCAGTCAACGACCGGGTCAAGTTCGCCACTACCTTCGGTCTGAATCAAGTTGGCATCGACGCCCTTGGAGACGAGGTAAGCCTTAACAGCTTCAGCACGAGCAGCGGAGAGCTTTTCGTTGTAGGCTTCGCGGTACNNGAGACGGTCAGCGTAACCCGTGGAGAGAATCACTTCAACGTCAACACCAGCGAGACGGGAAACGAGGTCGTCGAGAACTACCTTGCCTTCAGCTTTGAGCGTGGACTTGTCGAAGTTGAAGAGCATGTCAGCAGAGAACGTGACCTTTTCAGCAGCCTTAGCAACCGGAGCGGCAGCCTGCTTAGCCGTGCAAGCAGCGGCGCTGAGGATGTCAGCGTCGCACTGGCAGCCTTCGCCACCAACGCCCTGAGCTTCAGCAAGAGCCGGGGTCCAGAAACCCGTACGCCAGCAAAGACCATAACCAGACTTAACGACCTTAGCGTCGGAAGAGTGGACATAGGGGCTGACCTGATCGGCAGCGAAAGAAGCGCCCGACACCGCCAGCATCATAGCGGCAACGAGACCGCTGACCTTCAGAGAAGTCTTCATTGTTTTTATCCTCAAAAAATTCAGGAAGCTTAAACGGGATGGACGATTTGTTACCAACGACATGGCTGGCTTACAAACAGATCACCCAAATACGAGACCCGTTACCGCAAACAGGATACACCGAAAGATTTTAAAAAGGGAAAAAACCCACGGTGAATACGTACTTACAGCAACAATAGGGTCATCTCAAAAGTATTCTGTCAGATTTTTTGACGGAATGCTACTAGCCCAATAGCGTAGCCTCCTTATGTTCTATTTTGCCACCTTGAGGCGATATTAATGAGTTCATTTGGTTCTAGGGTGTTAATAAACGTTGCTGAATTTTTCCTGGATGCAATAAGTTCACCAGCAACCCAAGTGTGCGTCACATTCTCGCGTCCTGCGGAATAAAGAACTTGCGTAGCTGGATCAAGAGTCGGTTGACAGGCGACGTGCGAAAGATCAATAGCAATCATGTCGGCAGCCTTGCCGACTTCTAGCGAACCAATTTCATGATCCCAGTCTAGGGCTCTTGCGCCACCCAAGGTGGCTGCTTCTAACATGTCGTGGACTTGCGCGGTCGTAGTGTCGTTGGCAACGGCCTTCGATAGCATGGCTGCAATACGCGTTTCTTCAAGCAGATCGAGCTTATCGTTACTAGCGGCACCGTCCGTGCCAATCCCGATATTGACCCCCGCTTTCATGAATTTAGCGATCGGCGCAAAGCCCGATGCCAATTTAAGGTTGGAGCAGGGACAGTGGCAAACCGAGCTACCCGCGTCAGCGAGACGCGCAATGTCTTCGTCGTTCGAGTGAACGCTATGAACCGAAATCAATCGATCATTCACTAGCCCTAGACGAGCCAAACGTTCCATGGGACGCATTTGATAGTTGGCAAGCGAGTCACTTACTTCGCCAGCTGTTTCATTGACGTGAATATGAATAGGTACGTTATAGGCTTGGCTAATCTCGGCACAACGCTTTAACGCTTGATCATTCACGGTATAAGGTGCGTGAGGTGCGATCGTTGGTTTGACAAACGGGTCATCTCGATAGCGTTTGATAAGTGCTTCAGCTTTAACCAAATACTCATCATCGTTTTGCGCCCAAGCAGAAGGAAAGCCAATGACGAGCCCAGAAACCGCGCAACGAAGCCCTGCTTCACGGAGTCCTCGAGCTGTTGCATCTGGGAAGAAATATTGGTCGGATGTGCACGTTACGCCACTCAAAGTACCATTTCGTGGTACAGCAAGGCGCGAGCCGTCATGCACAAAGGCGTCACTCATGAATTTACTTTCAGCATACTAAATTTTAGTGGTGAGCCAATCCATGAGAGGAAGGTCAGCCCCTAAGCCGCGAAGGAGGTTCATTGCCGCGTGAGAATGTAAATTGACGAAGCCAGGCATCAAGACGCTTTGGGGAAGTTGAACGACCTCTTTGGCGTATGGGTACTTTTCTTTGGCGAATTGAGTGGGCAGGATGTCGTGGATACGTNNACCATTGACAATGACAAGCGAGTGATTTTCGAGAATCACGCGTTTAGGCATGATGGGAATAAGCCAACGGGCTTCAATGATAGTGTCGACTGTCATGGGAGGTATCCACGAAAAAAGAGAAAGGGGCGCGCTAAAACACGCAATTAGGCATAACGACGGGGAAATTCCCGTTACGCTCAAAGTATTGTAGCCGCCTTTCTTTCAGCCAAGAACTGGTAGAATTAAGGGTTTAGATCGCGTTGAATAGATGGGAACTGCGATGCCTGACAACGAGAGGTTGGTAGTGCATCGTGTGCCTCAAGGCGATCCTATGTGAACTGAATTGTGAAAGGTAGAGTGGCTAAGGGTAGCGACTCTCCTCGACCCAAAGGAATAAACGGCATGGACGAAAAGGATAACAAGGAAGAGCCGCAGGTGACCGAGACTGACGTTGTCACTGAGGGTGATGACGAGACCCCGTTGCAAGGGTCTGCGTTATCGGTGGCCNAGGAGCTCCTTCCGATTTCGCTTGAGTCGGAAATGAAGCGTTCGTATCTCGATTACGCAATGAGCGTCATCGTGGGGCGTGCGCTTCCCGATGTACGTGATGGTTTAAAGCCCGTACATCGCCGTGTGCTCCATGCCATGAACGAGATCAAGAACACTCACAATAACCCGACCAAGAAGGCCGCGCGTGTGGTGGGTGAAGTGCTCGGTAAGTACCATCCGCATGGTGACTCTGCTGCGTACATGACGATCGTTCGTATGGCTCAGCCGTTCTCGCTTCGCTATCCGTTGATTTATGGTCAGGGTAACTTTGGTTCCATTGACGGCGATAGTCCCGCCGCTATGCGTTATACCGAAGTTCGCCTTGAAAAGATTGCGAGCGAAATGTTGGTAGACATTAATGAAGATACGGTCGACTTTGTGCCTAACTTCGATAACTCGGAAAAGGAACCCGTCGTTTTGCCGACGCGTTTGCCGCAGTTGTTGATTAACGGCTCTTCGGGTATTGCTGTGGGTATGACTGCANCGAATATTCCGCCGCACAATTTGCGTGAAACGGTGGAAGCCTGCTTATATCAGCTCAATAACCCGGATTGCTCGATTGAAGATTTGATTCGCTTGATGCCTGCGCCAGACTTCCCGACGGGTGGCATCATCTTTGGTATTTCTGACGTTCATCAGGGGTACCGTACGGGGCGTGGTCGCGTTGTGATGCGCGCTCGTACCCACCTCGAAGAATTCGGTCGCGATCGTACGCGTATCGTTGTGGATGAAATTCCGTACATGGTCAATAAGCGCGTCATGTACGAAAAGATGCACGAATTGATGCGTGAAAAGAAGATCGAAGGCATTGCCGAAATGCGTGATGAGTCTTCGAAGGACATCCGCATTTGTATCGACTTGAAGCAAGGTGTCATGCCTGAAGTGGTACTCAATAACCTCTTCAAGATGACGCAGATGCAGGAAAGCTTCGGTATGAACATGGTTGCCCTTGTAGATGGTCAGCCGACGCTTCTCAATTTGCAGCAGATGATTCACTACTTCTTGTCGCATCGTCGCGAAGTGGTGACGCGTCGTACAGTCTTCCGTTTGGGCAAGTACCGCGCTCAAGGCCATTTGCTCGAAGGTCAGACGGTGGCTTTGTCGAATTTGGATGAATTCATCCGAATTATTCGTGGTGCCAAGACGCCGGCAGAAGCTGCTGAAGAACTCTATGGTCGTGGTTGGTAGGCAGTACNNCGTACCGAAGAGTTGGCTAGCCGTAGCATCGAAGACATGCATCGCTACTATCCGGAAGACATGGATCCGTCTCGCGGTATTCAGCCCGATGGCTTGTACTATCTGACGCGTGTTCAGATCGACAATATTTTGGCGATGAGCTTACGTCGTTTGACGGGACTTGAACAGGATAAAGTTCGTGCAGACTACGCCGCGATGATGGAAAACATTGCGGACTGCTTGGATATCCTTGCTCGTCCGGAACGTGTGAACGCGATTATCGGTTCTGAACTCGAAAATATTCGTGATCAGTACGGTGACGAACGTCGCTCGACCATTGACCTGATGGGCGATCCTAACTTTGATAAGCGTGACTTGATCCCGCGCCGTGACATGGTTGTGACCTTGACGCGTGGCGGCTATATCAAGAGCCAGGCTTTGGCAGACTACGATGCTCAGACGCGTGGTGGTAAGTAGCGCAAGGTTCAAGAAATGACGAAGGACGATGAAGTGGCAGAACTCTTCATTGCTAATTCGCATGACATTATCATGTGCTTCTCGACGACGGGTAAGGTGTATCCGATTGATGTCTTTGAACTCCCCGAAGGGAAGTCCAATACGCGTGGTAGTCCGATAGTCAACTTGTTGCCGCTCGAAGACGGGGAACAGATTTCCTTCATTCTTCCGATCCAAGGCTTTGACGATGATAAGTACGTTGTGATGGCAACCAATCGCGCTACGATCAAGAAGACGCCGCTTTCTGCCTTTAAGAATGCTCGCTTGCGCGGCATTATCGCGACGATCCTTGACGAAGGTGAAACCTTAGTGGGGGTTGGTATCACTGATGTGCACAGCGACATCATGATCTTTAGTGATGCGGGTAAGTGTGTTCGCTTTGACGAATCCATTGTGCGATCCATGAGCCGCATGGCGCACGGTGTGCGAGGGATGCGTCTTGAAGGTGACCAGTCCTTGATTGCGTTGATTGTCATCAATGACGATACAAAGTATGTGTTGACGGCAACCGAAAATGGTTACGGTAAGCGTACGCCTGTGAAGGAATATCCGCGTCATGGTCGTGGTGGTAAGGGTGTGATTGCGATTTCGACGTCGGCTCGTAACGGTCGCTTGGTTTCGGCCGNNGTGCTGACGCAGACTGAAGACGAAATCATGTTGCTCACGACGGGCGGCAAGGTAGTTCGTACGCGTGCTGGTGAAGTGAGCGTGTTGAGTCGTGGTGCTCAGGGTGTTCGCTTAATTAATCCGGGTGAAGATCTTTTGGCTTCGGTACGTCGAGTCGCTGTGACTAGCGATGAGGATGAACTCGAAAGCTTGCAGATCGAAGCGTCCGAAGAAGACCTGATGTGTATGGAAGCCGATCCTGTTGATGAGCCCGAAGTGCTCGATGATGAGGATACAGAAGACACAACCACTGACCTCGATCAAGAATGATGTGACTTTTGTCCTCTCTCATTTGTGATTGAGATCGCATAAGATAAACAGATGCGTACGATATTCGGCGCATCTGTTTTTTTATATAGATACAGCTCACTGAGTTGTTGATGGGGGAAGTGTACATGGCACGAGGCTACAACTTTGCAGCGGGTCCGAGCATGTTGCCGGAAACGGTCATTCAGCAGGTACAGAGCGCAGTCGCTGACTACGAAGGTCAGGGCTATTCGATTCTTGAAATGATGCACCGTAAACCTGCTTTTGAAGCAGTGTTGCTTGAACTCAGGAGTCGCGTGAAGTCGCTCTTGAAAGTGCCTGATGACTTTGAAATCTTCTTTTGCCCGGGCGGCGGCAAGATGCAGTTTGCGATGGTGCCGCTTAACCTTGTGACCCAGGGTTGCCGTGGCGGTTATGTTGTCACGGGGACGTGGTCTCGTATGGCTTCTGAAGAAGCCCGTCGCGTTGCTCGTGAAGTCACGCTTTGGGCGGGTGACGGTTGCCAACTGCCGACCAATGTGATTCGTGTGCCTAGTGATGTGGACTATGTCTACTTCTGTGATAACGAAACGGTCGACGGGACGGAGTTCACGGGGCTACCGATGGTGGATAACGATGAAGTCCGATTTGTGTCGGATATGTCCAGTAACTTCATGAGCCGTCCGGTTGATTTCACGCGTTATGCCGCGATTTGGGCGGGTGTCCAGAAGAACTTCGGTACGGCTGGGCTGGCTTGCGTGATCGTACGCCGCGATATGTTGGGTTGCGCTGCCGAAACGGTGCCCTCGATGTTAGATTGGGCGGTCTACGCTAAAAATAATAGTCTTCAAAATACCCCGCCCGTACTCCAGTTCTACACGTNNACCATGCTGATGGCGCGTTGGGTTGAAGAGCAGGGTGGCGTTGAAGAAATGGATCGTCGTGCCAAAGAAAGATCAGACATGCTTTATGGCGCGATTGATGACATGTCTGACTTCTATATTTGCAAGTTGGCGCCGAGCGTTCGTAGTCGTATGAACGTTGTCTTTAATTTGGCTGATGAATCTTTGATTCCGACCTTTGTCGCTGAAGCAGCGGCTCAAGGGATGACGAACTTAGCGGGTCACCGCTCTGTCGGTGGTTTGCGTGCTTCGCTCTACAACGTGATGCCTATCGAAGGGGTTGAAAAGCTCACCGCCTTCATGCGTGACTTTGCGGGTCGTTATGGTAAAGGACACTAACCATCGCGTTGCCTATCTTGAGTATGCGGGTACTTTTTTCTGAACGGGCAGTCAAAGCCTTTTTCGGAAAAACAGTTTGTGCAATGCCCAAGACGGGGTTTGATGCTGTGCTAGATGCGGTCGAACGTAAGGATGTCGAGTTTGGTGTCATTGCGATCGAAAATAATACGAACGGTACGGTCACCCATGCGCTTGATTTACTTCTAGAGCGGCAGTTATTTATTGCGGGCGAAGTGACTGTCCCCGTGATTCATCACTTTCTGACTCAGTCGGGTGAGATGACAGGGGTGCATAAAGTCTATGCGCACGCGCAAGCCTTAGGTCAATGCCGTCATTGGCTTCAAAGCCATGTACCAGACGCGGAACTTGTGGCGGTTTCATCCAATGCCGAAGGCGCTAGACGCGCTTCTGTTGAACCGGATGCAGCTGGCATTGCAGCTCAAGAAGTACTGACCTTTATAGTCTCAAAACAGTCGCGGCAGGTATTCAAGATGGCGAGGGTAATAAAACACGCTTTCTCGTCATGAGTACCCAACCGCATGCGTGGCAAGCCTGCGACTTACCCTACAAAACGAGTATTGTTTTTAGTGTAGCTAACCGACCAGGCGCACTCTATCGTATGCTTATACCGCTAGCCGAAAACGGTGTCCAAATGGTACGCATCGAAAGTCGACCTGCGCGCAATGACCAATGGGAGTACAACTTCTTTATTGACCTAGAAGGTAGCGATCGTGATCCTAACGTTGTGAAAGCGTTAGATGCGATGCGCGCTGAGGCACAACATTGGCGTGTGTTAGGGATGTACCCTGTTTTCGAGGCATAAAGGACGACAAAAGATGACGGCTTAGGTCGTCATCGATTTATAGAGAGATGAGAAATATGACAGATAGCATTCCAGTCATTGCGATTGATGGCCAGCCGCGAGTGGTAAAGGGACGATTGCTGCGCGCGTTGCTGATGCGCTCGGCTTTCATTATTTAGATAGTGGTGCCCTCTATCGTATTGCGACCCTTAATGCTTTACAAAAGGGCATTTGTCTCGATGACGCGGAAGCTTTGACCGAGACCACTCAAAAGATCGCTCCTTTCTTTAAAGACGGTTGCATCTATTTAGAAGGTCAAGATGTGACAACGGCTATTCGTGCCGAAGAAGTGAGTGCTGCAACGAGTCGCGTAGCGGTGGTGCCCGGGGTTCGTGCTGCGCTCTTTCAACTTCAAAAGGATGCGGCTCAGTGGTAATAGCCTTGTTGCCGACGGTCGTGACATGGGCACCGTTGTTTTTCCAGATGCCCCTTTGAAGGTCTTTATGACGGCGACGGCGCGTGTGCGTGCTGAACGCCGTTATCGTCAACTTCTTGAGCGCGGTGAAGAAGCAGACTTGGCGGCACTTACGGCTGACCTTGAAGAACGTGACCGTCGTGACAGCAAACGTGCGACGGCGCCTCTGAAACCCGCTGACGATGCGCGTGTTCTCGACACTTCTGAGATGGGAATCGAAGAAGTTGTAAAAAAAGTCCTCTCGTGGTGGGACGAGGCACGATAAGTTGTCGTAGAATAAGCGTTCCTTTTTTTCATCGAGCCGCCTTTGAGGGCGGTTCGTTTTTTGTTCAACTCCGCCCAAGGGATCTCCCGCGGGTGTGTATTCTCTTTTTAAACATGACCAACGAAACCAACAAGCCCGAATCCTTCGCTGAGCTTTTTGCCGAAAGCCTCGCTCACCAGGAAATGCGTCAGGGTGAAGTTATCACCGCTGAAGTCGTTCGTGTTGACTACAACTTTGTCGTCGTTAACGCCGGTANNCTCAAGAGCGAAGCCTATGTGCCTATCGACGAATTCAAGGACGACCGTGGTGAAGTTTCCGTCCAGCCGGGCGACTTCATCTCTGTTGCTATCGAATCCGTTGAAAACGGCTACGGCGACACCATCCTCAGCCGCGACAAGGTCAAGCGCCTCGCTGCCTGGATGAACCTCGAACAGGCTCTCGAAACCGGTGAACTCGTTACCGGTACGGTTACGGGCAAGGTCAAGGGCGGTCTTACCGTCATGACCAACGGCATCCGCGCCTTCCTCCCGGGTTCCCTCGTCGACACCCGTCCGGTCAAGGACACGACGCCGTACGAAGGCAAGACCTTCGAATTCAAGGTTATCAAGCTCGATCGCAAGCGCAACAACGTCGTGGTTTCCCGCCGCGCTGTTGTTGAAGCCAACATGGGCGAAGAACGCGCCAAGCTCCTCGAAACGCTCAAGGAAGGCGCCATCGTTAAGGGTATCGTCAAGAACATCACCGACTACGGTGCCTTCGTTGACCTCGGCGGTATCGACGACTTTCTCCACATCACCGACTTGTNNACCTGGCGCCGTGTCCGTCACCCGAGCGAAGTCGTTCAGGTTGGTCAGGAACTCGAAGCCAAGGTTCTCAAGTTCGACCAGGACAAGAACCGCGTTAGCCTCGGCCTCAAGCAGCTCGGCGAAGATCCGTGGGTTGGCATTTCCCGCCGCTACCCGCAGGGTACCCGTCTCTTCGGCAAGGTCACGAACATCACCGACTACGGTGCCTTCGTTGAAGTCGAAGCTGGTATCGAAGGTCTCGTCCACGTTTCCGAAATGGATTGGACGAACAAGAACGTTGATCCGCGCAAGGTTGTCACGCTCGGTGACGAAGTTGAAGTCATGGTTCTCGATATCGACGAAGAACGTCGTCGTATCTCCCTCGGCATGAAGCAGTGCAAGCCGAATCCGTGGGAAGACTTCGCTCAGTCCCACAAGAAGGGCGACAAGGTTTCCGGTCAGATCAAGTCCATCACCGACTTCGGTGTCTTCATCGGTCTTCCTGGTGGTATCGACGGTANNCTCGTTCACCTCTCCGACCTCTCCTGGAACGAACCGGGCGAAGAAGCTGTCCGCAAGTACAAGAAGGGTGACGAACTCGAAGCTGTCGTTCTCGCTATCGACACCGAACGTGAACGTATCTCCCTCGGCATCAAGCAGATGGGCGGCGATCCGTTCTCCAACTTCGTCAGCACCCACGACAAGAACACGCTCGTCAAGGGTACGGTGAAGGCTGTTGACGCCAAGGGCGCCGTTATCGATCTCGGCAACGATGTCGAAGGCTACCTCCGCGTTAGCGAAATCTCCGCCGACCGCATTGAAGATGCCACGACGCGTCTCAACGCTGGCGACGAAGTCGAAGCCCTCATCACGAACATCGATCGTAAGAACCGCAGCATCCAGCTCTCCATCCGTGCTAAGGACGCTGCCGAAGCTCGTGACGCTCTCGACCGTCTCAACGCCGACGCTACCGCTGCCACTGGCACGACGAACCTCGGCGCTCTCCTCAAAGTCAAGCTCGAACAGAAGTAATTCTGTGACCCGCTAAAGCCCGAAGACCTTCATGTCAAAATGAAGGTCTTCGAGGAAAAAAATTAAAGGCTGCGGCATGGTAAATGCCGTAGCCTTTTTTCGTAAATCGATGGCATGCTAGAAGACGCTTCTTTGTGGTCAAAAGAAATCTGGCGTGTAACAATGTCACCGCAGAAGTGATTTATTTAATAAAGGCGAGTTATGGAATCCGAACTCTGGTTTTTGGTATTAATTCCCGTACTGTTTGCAGCAGGTTGGTGGGCCCGTGGGCTCGATGCCAGAGAACGTGAAGAGAACTCTCGCAAATTGCCCGAAGCTTATTCACGTGGCGTCGCTATGTTGATGAGCGAACATCCGGAAAAAGCCATTGATCCGTTTATTGAAGTCGTTCGACTTGATCCGGAGCTGATTGAACTTCATCACGTCCTTGGCTCGTTATTCCGCCGCCGTGGCGAATTTGAACGCGCCATTAAGTTACATAATCATTTGGTTAACCGCGCCGATATTCCTGAGGTTGACCGTGTGAAGGCATTAAAGGCTTTGGGCGAAGACTATATGACGGCTGGGTTATTTGACCGCGCTGAAGAAACCTATCGTCGTTTGTTGCGTAATCCCACTGAACACTTGGATGCTTTACGCGCACTTTTAAAGATTTATTGCATTGAGCACGAATGGACCTCGGCGATTGACGTTTCGCGTCAGTTAGAAGTGCAGGCGGGCGAAGATCGTGCCTCTGAAATTGCGCACTACTATTGTGAACTCGCTGAAGAAGCGGTTCGTCGTAAAGATTTTGAATTAGCCGATGACCATGTGCGTCATGCGTTAGAGAAGTGTCCGACCTCAGCGCGTGCTGGGATTACGGCGGGCGCCGTGGCACTAGCTTTGAGTAACGGCGAGCGCGCGCTTCGTCTTTGGAACGAAGTGATGACGCGCACGCCGCAGTACACGCCGTTGGTCATTGGTCGTATGGCTGATGCCCTTAATGCACAGGGTCAGCAACAAGAAGCGTTAGCGCTTTTACATCAAGCCTTAGCCGATAACGGCGGGATTGATGTGATGGAAGAAGCGATTAACCGTATTGCTAATTGGGAAGGGATGGATGCTGCTAAAGCCAGTATGGTGACCTTGTTGGCGAGCCACCCGAGTTTGTCTGCCTTCTCGACCCTGATGACGTTACGTCAAAAAGAAAATCCAGCTGACGAGCAGACGAAGTTATTAAGTACCCTTTTACAACGTCACTCGCGTCGCTTTGCGAAGTACCAGTGCACGCGCTGTGGCTTCTTGGCTTCGAGCTTTTCGTGGCATTGCTTGGGGTGTGGCGCATGGGATAGTTTCCCTCCGCGTCGTTTGGAAGATACCAAGCCCCGTGGATAAACCACTGACAATTCCTATGGATTGTTACAATTAGTGTAGGCTTCCTAAGCGAATTTAAAGTTTGAGATCCCTACAATGTTTGAAAAAGAACGGCAGATGCATGAGCGATGGAACGTCTGCCGTTTTTCATCACTCATCGCTCACTCTGTCCTATCAGAAAAAAAAGGAAAGTAGAACAGTATGTTTAAGCGCATCGGTTTGTTAGTACTTGCCAACCTGGCGGTCTTTATCATGCTCTCGATCATTCTCACCGTGGTGCAGATGGTCTTTGGCGTGAACTTCGGCACGATGGCAGGATCCTCCCTGAACTTCGGTACGCTCTTCATCTTCTCGATGGTGGTCGGCTTTAGTGGTTCTTTCATCTCGCTTCTCATGAGTAAGCAGATGNGTAAGATGAGCATGGTACTTCAGATGATTGATACCAACAATCCTCAGCCGGGTCTCGAAGCTTATTTGGTTGACGTGGTTCGTTGTGAATCCGAAAAGTNNACCGGTATCCCGATGCCTGAAGTGGGTATCTATGAAGGTGAACCCAATGCTTTCGCGACGGGTGCTTCTAAGTCGAGCTCCCTTGTGGCTGTGTCCACGGGCTTGCTTAGTATGATGAACCGTGACGAAGTCGAAGCCGTGTTGGCTCACGAAATCTCTCACGTCAAGAATGGCGACATGGTGACCCAGACCCTTCTTCAGGGTGTGATGAACACGTTCGTGGTCTTCTTCTCTCGCGTGATTGGTTGGGTGGTCGACCGTCAGATTCTTCGTAACGAAGACGATGCTCCGGGCATTGGCTACTATGTGACCTCTTTGGTGCTCGATATCTGCTTGGGCTTCCTTGCTGGTATCGTGGTGGCTTACTTCTCTCGTTGGCGCGAATACCACGCTGATGCGGGTGCGACTGAAATCATGGGTAGCAACCAGCCGATGATCAACGCCTTGCGTCGCTTGGGTAGCATGGAGCCCAATGAACTTCCGGGCGCTGTGAAGGGCTTTGGTATCTCTGGTGGTATCGGTTCGCTCTTTGCAACTCACCCGTCCATTGAAGATCGTATTGCCGCTTTGGAAAGCAAGCGCTACTAATTCGTCTTCAGCTTTAGACAACAAAAAACTCCGCTTTGAAGCGGAGTTTTTTGTTGGGTGCGAGTTCAAGGTTACTTGTGACGAGCACGCAAGATATCGATCACGTCAGCGAGTTCTAGGTCTGCGTCAGCAAGCAAAACAAGGAGGTGGTAGACGAGGTCAGCGGCTTCGTTTTTCAGTTCTTCCTTATCTTTGACCGTGGTACTANNCAGTACTGTTTCAACCCCTTCTTCGCCAACTTTCTGGGCAATACGCTTGGTGCCGCGTGCAAAGAGCTGTGCGGTGTAAGAGGTGCTTGGGTCAGCATTACGACGACCTTCAATCAACACTTCAAGGCTACGCAAGAAATTCCACTTGTGTTCAAGGGGCGAGAAGCAGCTCACCGTACCACGGTGGCACGTGGGCCCATCGGGGCGCGCTAAAACGAGCAGCGCGTCACTATCGCAGTCCGTAGCGATGTCAACGAGATGGAGCCAATTGTTGCTCGTTTCGCCCTTGGTCCATAGACGTCCCTTGGAGCGAGAAAAGAAGGTGACCTTGCCCGTCTCAAGGGTCTTGGCGAGCGCTTCTTCATTCATGCATCCGAGCATGAGGACTTGACCAGAGGTGGCATCCTGAACAATGGCTGGAATGAGGCCATCGGTCTTGGGCCAGTCGAGNCGCGGGAATATCTTCTTTGGTTAGCATGTTCTTACCTCAATCCCATTGGTTTGGAGATAACGTTTAAGTTCTCCGATATCAATCACTTTCTTGTGAAAGACGGACGCAGCGAGTGCGCCGTCGACATTGGTTTTGATAAAGGCATCACGGAAGTGTTCCATGGCACCTGCACCACCACTTGCGATCAGCGGCACGCGACAGATGTCACGCACAGCGGCGAGTTGCGTAAGGTCATAGCCTTGGCGAACGCCATCCTGATTCATCATGTTGAGTACGATTTCGCCAGCACCGCGACTTTGGACTTCTTTGACCCAATCAAGCGTACGCCACTGCGTGGTGCGCGTNCTTTTTTCGTCCCCCGTAAACTGGTTCACCCAGTATTCGCCCGTGACTTCATCGTGATAGGAGTCAATCCCAACAACCACACATTGCATACCAAAGCGGTCTGCTAAACGTGAGATGAGGGTGGGGTCCGTAAGGGCTGGTGAATTGACCGAAATCTTGTCTACCTAAAGGTCAGCAAACGTACCAGCGTCCTCAAGGGAGCGAATGCCACCCGCGACACAAAACGGGATATCGATCGCTTCAGCGACGCGGCTAATCCAACTCTTATCGACAACGCGACCGTCGGCAGACGCCGTGATGTCATAAAAGACGAGTTCATCAGCGCCTTCGGCAGCGTAACGCTTAGCAAGCGGCACAATGTCGCCCATGACTTCATAGTGTACGAAAGCGCACGCCCTTGACGACAACGCCATCTTTGACGTCTAAACACGGAATGATGCGTTTTACCAGCATGCCATTGCCTCCTCTGCAGTAAAACGTCCCTCAAGTAAAGCGCGGTAGACAATCACGCCGACAGCACCCGTTTGAGCAACGGCACGAATGTCTTCNAAAGCACCGATGCCACCTGATGCTTGGAATTGAATGTTCGGGAACTCTTTGGCAAGGTCAGCGTAGAGTTCACAGTTNGTACCAGCTAGCGTGCCGTCACGCGAAATGTCCGTCGTGAGGACATGACGTAAGCCCACGGGTTCATAGGCACGCATCAAGTCTTCAATCGTCACACCAGAGTCTTCTTGCCAACCGTTCACCGCAATACGGCGAGTCCCAAGAGGATCGATACGAATGTCGAGCGCTAAAACTATACGGTCAGCGCCAAAAGTCTTCATCCACTGAAAGACTTCGTTAGGGGATTTGACGGCGGTCGAACCAACAACCACGCGGCTTGCGCCTGCGTCTAAAAGGGCTCGCACGTCCCCTTCGGTGCGTACGCCGCCTCCCGTTTGAACGGGAGTGTTGAGCCCACGCAAGAGTTCTTTTAATAAGGGTATTTGGCGTGCCTTGGGATCTTTGGCGCCTGTGAGGTCAACGATGTGTAAGAGCTTGGCGCCCACTTTTTCGTAGGCTTGTAAGCGTGCTAACGGATCNGTCACCATAGCTACGCTCTGCGCCATAGTCCCCTTGGTGAAGTCGGACGACACGTCCATCAATTAAGTCGATGGCAGGAATGATCATGAGGCGACTCCAAGAAAGTTAGCCAAAAGACGGGCACCCGCGCGACCCGAGCGTTCGGGGTGGAATTGCACGCCCATAAAGTTGTCGCGAGCAACCGCTGCGGTGAACGTTTCGCCATAAGTCGACGTAGCGATGGTCGCGTCGGTCGTCGTCATTACAAAGCTATGCACAAAGTAGAACCATTCACCGGGTTCAATCCCCTTAAAGAGCATCTTAGCCTGCGGCGCGTCACCAGGCATTACGCGATTCCAACCCATGTGAGGTAGCGGAAGGTCATCGGCTTTTAGGTAATGCACATCGGCGTCAATTAAACCTAAAAGCGGTACACCACCAGTTTCTTCACTGGTACCCCCGAGCAACTGTTCACCTAAGCAAATGCCTAAGAGCGGTTGTGTAGCCTCGCGTACCAAGTCTATNAAAGTACCACGTTCAGCCAAAGAATTCATCGCAGCGCGCGCAGTACCGACGCCTGGCAAAAAGATGCGATCCGCAGCCTTAATGTCGGTGGGGTTATAGGTAATAAGTGGTTCAACACCCAAACGNCTTCACAGCAAACGCTAAAGACGACAGGTTGGCGCATCCTGTATCAAGAATGACAACACGCATCAAAGCACTCCTTTGGAGGATGGAAGTTCAACCCCTTCAACACGTACGGCATCACGTAACGTGCGACCAAAGGCTTTAAATAACCCTTCAGCGACGTGATGGTCATTCTGCCCCTTGGCTTTGAGGTTAAGCGTAATGCCCATGGTCTGAGAAAGGGAACGGAAGAAGTGTTCGATCATTTCGGTCGAAAGATCGCCCACCTTGCGGTACTTAAACTTGGCGCGATAGGTGAGATAGGGACGACCAGAAATGTCGAGTGCGCAACGGGCGAGCGCTTCGTCCATTGGAAGCAAGAACCCAAAGCGACGAATACCACGCTTATCACCCAACGCTTTGCGAAGGGCTTCGCCGAGCGCTAAGCCCACATCTTCGACTGTGTGGTGGTCATCGATGTGAAGGTCGCCCCTCGTGTCGATATGTAGGCGAATGCCGCCGTGCACAGCAATTTGATCCAGCATGTGGTCAAAAAAGCCGACACCCGTGTTGATGCGATTGTCGCCTGACTGATCAAGCCACACTTCGACCTTGATCTGCGTTTCTTTGGTGGCGCGCTCGACCACTGCGTGACGATTGGAGGCTGCACCCAAAATCTTATGCGTAATCGTTTTCCACGATTCCCCTTCAGGACCCACACGAAGGCCTTGAAGCCCCATGTTGCGGGCGAGCGTCAAGTCCGTTTCACGGTCCCCAATCACATAGGAGTGCGCGGTGTCGAGNTAGGTACCAGGCACAAGATACTTTTCAACGAGTCCCGTCTTAGGCTTACGACAGTCACAGTTGTCGCTAGGCATATGTGGACATATCAGCACTTCGTCAAAGGGTGCACCTTGGCTTACCAAGATTTGCATCATGAGTTCGTGCGGACCCGTAAACGTTTCCGTTGGGAATGAGTCTGTCCCAAGACCGTCTTGGTTAGAGACCATGACAAGCTTCCAACCCGCTTCTCGAAGTCGCTTCAATGCTGGCAGTACCCCTTCGACAAAACGCATCTTGGTGAACTGGTCGACTTGATAGTCTTCGGGTTCTTCCAAAATCGTGCCGTCACGATCGACAAAAAGAATGCGTTCCATTAGCGAGTCTCCGTTAATAGGGCGTTGAGCGTAGCGAGTAGGCGTTCGTTTTCGGGTTCGGTACCGATCGTGACGCGAATACAGTTTTCAAGGGTAGGTTGACGGCTTTGGTCGCGAAGAATAATCCCTTGAGCGCGAAGNGTAGTAAAGATGCGATCCGCTTCGTGAAACTTGACTAACAAGAAGTTAGAGTTGCTAGCCACCACGTTTTGAACGCCAGGCAATTGCGCCAGGGCAGCGCGCAACACGTCACGACGAGCGACACAATCGGTGGCACGACGACGCATACGTTCGATCCCTGCGGGCGACAAAGCTTGCGCAGCAATATCTGCCGTTGGCGTAGGAATCGGATAGGGCACAATGACCTTCTTGAGGACATTGATGACGTCAGGCGACGACAACACAAACCCACAACGTAAGCCCGCTAAAGCAAAAGCCTTGGAGAGGGTACGAATGAGGGCAACGTGTGGGTACTTGGCAAGAAGCCCCACGGCTGTCGTTTCGGGCGCAAACTCAATGTACGCTTCGTCAATGACGAGAATGGCACGACCAAGCGTCGCCTTGGCGAGCGCTTCAAGCACGTCACTCGGAATGAGACTACCCGTGGGGTTACCAGGTGAACAAGCAAAGACGACCTTAATGTCGGGACGCTTTTCGAGCATCTCACGAGTCGCTTCAGCGTTTGGCGTCCAGTTGTCCTCGGGACGCGTCACGAGGTTGATGACTTCGGCGCCGTTGGTTTGCGCGGAGACGCTATACATGCCGTAGGTCGGAGGAAATTGCAAAACTGCGTCTTCGCCAGGACGGCAGAACGTACGCACAAAGAGTTCAATCCCTTCGTCACCGCCACGCGTAACCAAAACCTGATCTTCGTTAAAGTATGCGTAGTACNNCGCATAGGCTTTAACGACAGCTTCGGGCTGGGGTTCGGGGTAACGGTTAAAAAAGCTTTCAAGGGGTGCCATCGCATCAGCATCTGATGACTCATTGGCATTAAGCCAAACGTCCCCGTGAATGCCTGCGGCGGCTGCAATGCGACGTGCACTTTGGTAGGGCGTCAGGTACTGCACGTCCGGGCGAGCAAGGCGCGCGGGATCCGTTTGGTAAAGGTCGTTGAATTCGGTCATGACGATACTCTGCTCAGCGCTTCAATTGGGCGAGACGAACAAGAACAGCACGTTGGTGTGCATCAAGCTCTTCGGCGTGAGCCAAAAGCGCAATGGCGGGTAAAGCGCAGCAAAGCCCTGAGGCGTCATTTCCTGAACGGTCATGCGCTTCGTGAAGTCGGCANNAAGCACTAAGCTCGAGTAGGTCGCAGCGTAACCATAGGTCGGAAGGACGTGGTTCGTGCCCGTTGCATAGTCACCACCCGACTCAGGAGACCAGTCACCCACAAAGACGGAACCCGCGTTCTGTACCTTAGTCACCAATTCGCGAGCGTTGCGCGTTTGAATAATCAAGTGTTCGGGCGCGTAGCGGTTAGACACAGCGACACATTCGTCGAGGTTGTCAACGACAATCAAGCGGCTCGCAGAGAGTNNAGCCTTAACAGCAATCTCTTTACGCGGCAATTCAGCTAGTTGACGGTCGGCGGCTTCTACCACGGCTTTAGCTAATTCCTTTGACGGCGTCACCAAGACGACCTGGCTATCGGGACCGTGTTCGNNTACTTGCGAGAGAAGGTCAGCGGCTACAAAATCGGGATTAGCTTCGGCGTCGGCGATGACGAGCACTTCGGAGGGACCAGCCGGCATATCAATCGCGGCACCATCAGGACGGTACNNGCTTACCTGGCGCTTGGCTTCGGTCACGTAGGCGTTACCCGGTNNAAAGATCTTGGATACAGACGGAATGGTTTCGGTCCCAAAAGCCATGGCGGCAACGGCTTGGGCACCACCCACCTGATAAATCTGATCGATACCACAAAGCTTGGCGGCGGTNAAAATCGGATCAGCAATCGGAGGCGGCGAGCAAAGAATCACACGACCGCAACCCGCGATCTTCGCCGGAATCCCTAACATCAAGACGGTGGAGAATAAAGGAGCCGTGCCGCCCGGAATATAAAGACCCACAGCATCAATCGGACGCGTGACCTGTTGGCAAAGGACACCTGGCATCGTTTCGACGGTCACGGGGTTAAGGACTTGAGCGGTGTGGAATTTTTTGATGTTGTCCGCTGCGGTGCGAAGGGCTTTCATGAAGTCTTCAGGCAGGCGAGCCACAGCCGCATCGACTTCTTCGGGCGTCACGCGGAAATTCTTGACTTCAGTACGGTCAAAGCGAGCGCTAAATTCCCGAAGGGCATCGTCACCACGCGTTTCGACTTCTTTGATGATGCCAGAAACCACAGCGGTGATTTTGTCACCAGCCAACACGGCCGGACGACGAAGAATGTCAGTGCGCTCTGTTTCGTTGAGAGCATTCCATTCGATGATGTCGTTGAATTTGAGTTCCGTCATGATTAATTACTCCATCATTTTTTCAATCGGTAGGACCAGAATCGAGCTTGCGCCCAAAGCCTTGAGTTGTTCCATCGTTTCCCAGAAAAGACTTTCGCGACTCACCATGTGTAGGGCGACGTGGTCACTAGACCCTGCGAGCGGCAAAATGGTGGGATGTTCGGCGCCCGGTAAGAGTTCAACCACTTGGTCTAACTTGTCTTTCGGGGCGTGTAGCATGATGTACTTACATTCGCGAGCTTGAGAAACCCCCTGCATACGGACCAGTAACTTTTTAACCAGGGCTTCTTTAGCTGGGCAAAGCGGTTCGGGTTTGGCAATAAGGCACGCTTTGGATCGATAGATCACGTCCACTTCTTTGAGACCGTTGGCTTCGAGCGTGGCGCCCGTACTCACGAGGTCGCAAATGGCGTCAGCTAAACCTGCGCGCGGCGCGACTTCCACGGAACCCGTCAATAAGCAGGGGAGAAAGTGAAGACCACGTTCATCAAAGCAACGCTTTAAGAGGTTCGGGTAGCTCGTCGCAATGCGACGACCGTTGAGGCTTTCAAGACCTTGCCAAGATTCATCGGTCGGGATGGCAATCGAGAGTCGGCAATCGCCAAAGTCAAAACGACGTAAAAGTCGGTAGTCAGGTTCTTCACCTTGGTTCTTTCGAGCAAGCACCGTTTCTTCAAGGACGTTTTCGCCAATGATGCCAAGATCCACAACGCCGTCCATCACNAAAGTAGGAATGTCGTCATCGCGAACGCGAAGAATTTCAACTGGCATGTTTTCGGCGACGGCTAAAAGGCGTTGAGAGTGAAAACGAACCTTGATACCGCAACGTTCTAAGAGATCCTGCGAGTCGTCAGAGAGGCGGCCCGACTTCTGCATGGCAATTCTCAGACGGTTGGTATCAGTCATGTGCTTCCTTTTTGTACTAAAAAGCTTTAGGGGTAATGCCTGACGATTAATGGCTTCGCCACCATGACGTCTTCGAGATGCAAAAAGCCCTCGGAAGACAACTTCCGAGTATCGCTTGATTTGTGCTTTTGGAGTGAATCTCCTCGCCATCGGAAGTATGCGTACATCCTCCCGAACAGCGTTAACGCCCGAGGGATGACCTATCGATGGTGATGGTGATGGCGAAGGAAATTAAAGCGCATGGACTTACTCCAATAGGGAATTTGTTTCGTTAAGTTAGCGACTGAGTCGCGTTTCGTTAAAAACAGTATGGCATGCGCCAAACATTTATGGAACACTGACTCGCGTTTTCTTTAGAGAGAAGCGACAAAGTATGCTTTGATGCAAACTGGGATGGGCTTTTTGCTTAGGCGCTTGTCCTTAAAGCGAGGCAATGGTTCCTCGGTTAATAGCTCACCGTCGTAGGGATGCCTGCTGCTTCAATCAGTCGAGCGATCTTGTCGAGTCGTGCTTTGGGGGCTTTTAAAAGACCTTTAGCGGGTGTTTCTCGATCAATGGTGTAGATCGTGACAAGTTTGGGAGCGATCGCCATAACCGTTTCTAACCACGGCAACACAAAGTCGTCCGATGTGTTGTCAACACTTTAGCCTTGCCATGTGCCACCCATAAACATGGTTTGAATGATGCAACGACCTTCAAAGGCTTTCATGCGTTCAATAAGCGCAGGGAGGTCATAGCGACTCGTAGGACGGTCCACGAGGTGAATGTAGTCAAGGTTCACCGTGTCCAACTTTAATAGTGGATTTTCGATACGCATCAGTGCACGGAAAACGCCGTCCTTCAAAATATGCGTGGCGTTCGTGAGTACGCTCACCTGGCTCTTTGGGGCATAACGGTCGCGTAGCGCTAACGTGTCATCAATGATGCCTTCAAAGTCAGGGTGTGACGTGGGTTCGCCGTTACCCGAAAAGGTAATCGTATCGGGTAGCTTGCCTTCAGCTTCCATGGATTGAAGTTTGGCTTCAAGGGCAGTTTTAACGGCTTCGCGTGTGGGCATCTTTGCTTCAGGTCGATGGTTGCCATTAAGACCACATTCACAATAGATGCAGTCAAAGCTACATAACTTACCGTCAGGCGGCAGTAAGTTAACGCCTAAAGAAATCCCTAGACGACGGCTATGGATGGGACCAAAGATGGGGCTCGGAAAGAGAATCGTTGACATGAAGTTTGCCCAATAAAGAAAAATGGTATTGGGCAATCATAAACCTGAAACGAGTCTCTGCGTAGGAATGACGACAGTTAAAACAACAATGCGTTGCTCAACGAAGAGCAACGCACTGTTCAAATATTAGGACTGAGAAACGCGAATGGCTTCAGCAATTTCTTCGCTTGTGTGACCATCGTCACGTGCAAACTGCCTGGCAACCCAAATGGTNACCATACACGCCAAACTAATCCCCGTGAGGGTTAAGCCTGCACTAGTTGCACCCCAGAAACCATAGGTACCTNNCATAGGGACCCCCAAAACTNNCTCACAGCCAAAGGCGAGTAAATAGCCGCCTCCTAAGCCCACCGCCCAGAGCATGACACCATAAATAATCATGGGCACACGCGTGACGCGATAGCTTCGTAAGGCAAAAGAACTCACGCATTGCATGGCGTCAAAGACGTGATACATGCAACCAAAGATTAAAAGCGAAGCTGCCATGGCAAGAACGCCTGGGTCTTGGGTGTAGAGCGACACAAAGAAGCTTCTACTGAAAAAGAGCACCGTCACAATGATGACGGCTAGTAGCGTAGAAAGCTTCAGTGTGCGAGTCAAAACTGTAAGTGCGACAGAAGTANNCCATCGTGCGCCTAAGCACTGTGCAATGAGTACTGAGGACGCGATCCCAATCGAGAGGGGAAGCATGTAGCACATGGCAGTGATATTACTCACGATTTGGTGCGCTGAGACAGCTTCAGCCCCAAAGCGCGCTACAAAAATAGTNATAAGCGTAAAGCTCGAGACTTCAAAAAAGGTGCTTAACCCAATGGGAATACCAACATGCAATTGCTCTTTCATGAGTGTCCAACGGGGACCAGAAAAGGACGCGGCATGCATCTGCTTATAAAAGGGATCTTTGAGCCAAATGGTGAGATAGCACGCAAAGTCAAGATGNTTCAAGATGCAGTACGAGAGCCCGGCGCCACCGCCACCCATGGCGGGAAAGCCTAACCAACCGTACATAAAGATGCCGTTTAAGGGGACTTTAAAGACAAGTAACCCTAGTGACACCCACATTGTGATGCGAGGACGAGAGAGCGCGGCGTTGACCGATACAAAGGTACGTGCAAAGAGGTTTGCAGGAAGACTCAAAGTACCGTGAAAAAGANNGAAAGGTCGCGGTATCTCGGCAACGTCTCCCGTCACTTGACCCATGGATATCCAAAGGTCTGAGTAAAGGAGTAACGGTACGCCAATAAAGGAGAGAAAAATCCCGAGCCAAATGTTTTGCTGCAGTTCTTCCCCGATCGCACGATAGCGACGTGCCCCATAGTGGTGACCAGCGATAGGGGAGAGACTTTGCAAAATCCCGACTAAGCCCATCACAACACTCACGGTGGCAGCAAGGCTTAACGCAATGGCGGTAAAATGGTCTTTACCCAATTGACCAGCCATGATCGTATCGATCGTCCCGCTACCAATAATGCTGATGTTGGCAACAAAGATAGACTCCGCGAGACGTGCCAGGGCTTTGAGAGAGGTTTTTGGGGGTGTAAGGTGCGACATGTTTAGCGCTTATTGACGGTAAAGGTTTCGTCGGTATGTGGGCGGCTAAAGCCGTCGTGACCGCCACGAGAACGAACAATTTCAAAGCGACAACGGTCGCTCCCTTCACGGGTCAGCACTTGAAGCCCTGCGTAATGCTTAAAAAGTGCCTGCAGACCGTGATTAAAACCTACGCCAGCGACGCAGTCCTCGGTCGTATAGCCCTTCACCTGAAGGTCAGCTGCGACCGCTTCAACGACGGGGGCGTACGAACGATTAAGGTCAATCGCTGTGTGATAAAGCCCAATCAACGTGGCAGAGAAGGTAGTGATGCCTGCAGTNGACAACCAGGAACCGCGCCAAATGACAACGGGACGGTGCGTTAAACGCCAGCCAACAAACGTGAGCCACAGAAGTGAAGAAATGAGCGCTAACGTAAAGCCTCCATCAAAGACGGGGCTTGTGCCTGGTACCAGGCGTTGCAGAGATTCAGCCATCTTCGGGGCAAAGTTCGTGAGCCAGGCAAACCAATAAGCCCAAAGCACAACGGTACCAAGCGTAAAGATGTTGAGCGAGAACCAGTCCAAAATGTTTTCGTAACCACGACGAATCGTGACTAAGCCAAAGGCGGCAAGCACGGCGAGCGTCGGTAAGAACACCAAAAACACCGTGTCATAGGCTTGAAAGGACGAGAAAATCACTGCGGGAATCCCTACCAACAAAGCGCCAAAGGGCAAAAGAATATGGGTCTGACGAATCTGATGGCGCCACGTGTAAATCGCCCAAATCACAAAGTACCAAATCGGGCAGAGGTACCAAACGGCGTTCTTCGCAAACCACACATAGGTATCTAACCCAGCAAGGCTAAAGTGACTTAACTGCGCAGGGAGCCATTCGCCAAACCAAACGGATGCTTCTTGTGGGTAGCAAATAAATGAAAGAAGAGTANNCCAAGGCAAAAAGCCGACCAATGCGCCAAGGCACGCGACCATCAAACGCTGACGACGATGAACTTTAAAGCCACGCAACAATTGAATAGTCACAAGCGCAAGCACTAAAAGCCAGCAACCCGCAAACAGCGTGGTCGAAATAATGGCAGTACCGGCGGCAACCCCAGCGATAAAGGCGCCCAATAACGGACGACGTAACCCAAAGGTGAAGTATNNAAAAACCAAAGCACCCATTGTGAGAAGGNNTACCGTGTCGGGGAGTGCTTCGTGCTGACGCGTGAGAATCCCAAAGGTCGACACAAAAAGAAGGACGGCGCTATCAGCTACCACGCGACCGTAGTCACGGGGGCTCGCCTCACCACCAAACGCAAAGGCGATGGGTTGCGCTTCAGGTCGACGCGCCAAGTGCCAAGTACCGTACCAAAGTCCAGCGGTCGTGAGTGCAAAAAGAAGGCAAGCCGCAAATCGGGTGGCGGCAATGTCACCCATGATGCCCGTCCAACGAGAAATGGCGATCAAACTGGTAGTGAGCCAACCCGTCATAGGACCCGCGTCCGTCACAGGCGCGTCAGCAATGACAGGCATAAGCCAAGACGAAAAAGAACCGTCAAGCATGCTCATCGCAGTGCCAAAACTTAAGGCATCGCGCAACGTCCAAAGTNNACCTGTAGCCCAAAAACCGCAGAATGCAAAAAGGGTAAGCAACGCAAGAAGACTCCAGCGAGGGAGTTTATTTGCAGCTTCCTGAGTCATCTTGACGGGAGTGGATCGCTGACTGAGCACGGCGGGCTCCTTTAAAGAAGAATTTTAGACATTGTCCATTTTTCTAGGACAAATGAAAAGGGCAGTCCGATAAATCGGAAACTGCCCTTTGCGGAGAAGCGTCATGCGGTTTGTTGCCGCATTTACCAGTCGCACAAGATTACTTGGCGGCCTTGGCGGCTTCGGCGGCGGCGTTCATACTGCTGCTTGGCAGCGAACTTGGCACGGAACTTTTCAACGCGGTACGGCTTCAACGATACGGGTCTGAGCGCCCGTGTAGAACGGGTGGCTAGCAGAGGACGTATCGAGCTTGAACATCGGGTAGGTCACGCCGTCGATTTCAACCGTTTCACGCGTCTGAACGGAAGAACGGATGATGAACGTCTGGTTGATGGAGAGGTCGATGAAAGCGACTTCGCGATATTCGGGATGAATGCCTTTCTTCATTTTTAAATAATTCCTAGTTTTGTTGTCGGTCGCCCTGGTAGCTTTACGAGTTTGCCCGAACTGTCGGGTCTTACAACAGGCATGCCTACCCACGTGCCAACTGGGAAGCGCATGATTATGTCAGATTGAAAGACTAAGTGCAAGTGAAAGCGCGAAAAATACCGCCCATTTTTTGTGGGACTTAAAAATAACGGTACTCGGTGAGTAAATCGTTAAGGGAGAAACAAAGTTCTGTTGATAAAATGCCCTAAAAATGCTGGAGCCTTGAGTAGGCTTTCCTTTTTATTGTTGTCCCACTGTGGGACCCAAATCCTTAGATTGAGCATCATGTCTAATTTTGAACGTTGCGTCATTGCCACCCGAGAAAGTCCCCTTACCATGTGGCATACCNTGCATATCCAAGCGGTTCTTCGTGAACGTTATCCGTCTGCGACGGTTGACCTCCTCGGTATGACGACGCGTGGTGACCAGATTCTTGACCGTACGCTTTCCAAGGTGGGCGGTAAGGGTCTTTTCACGAAGGAACTTGAAGTCGCCATGATGGAAGGCGAGTNNACCGATTTGGCTGTGCATTCCTTGAAGGACGTGCCGATGGAGTTGCTCGAAGGCTTTGAACTCGTTGCTGTGAGCGAACGTGAAGACCCGCGCGACGCCTTTGTTTCTCCGAAGTACGAAAGTCTTGACGATATGCCGGCGGGTGCTCGCGTCGGTACGGCTAGCCTTCGTCGCGAACTCATGATCCGCATGAACTACCCGCACCTTGAAGTTCTTCCGATCCGCGGCAACGTGGGTACGCGTCTTCGTAAGCTCGACGCAGGCGAATTTGATGCCCTCGTGATGGCTTCTGCTGGTCTTAAGCGCCTTGAATTGCATGATCGCATTCGTTCGATCATTCCGTNNACCGAAGTCAGTTTGCCGTCCCCGGGTCAGGGTGCCCTTGGTATCGAAATCCGTGCCGACAATGCTGTGATGCATGAAGCTTTGGCTTTCATTAACGATCCGCATACGCGTGCTTGCTGCACGGCTGAACGTGCGGTGTCTCGCGCTTTGGGTGGTTCTTGCCAGGTGCCGTTGGCTGCTTACGCTATTGTGGAAGGCGAAGAGCTGTGGTTACGCGCTTTGGTGGGCAACCACAAGACGGGCGAAGCGATCCGTGCAGAAGTCCGTGGTGACTGGAAGGATCCTGAAACGATCGCTGCGAAGGCTGTCGAAGAACTTCGTCGTCAGGGTGCTGACGCTATACTGAAGGCAGTACTCGGTTAAATTTCGTTCAATCAAGAGGCTTTTATGGCTTTACAACGTACTCNNGTCATTTTGATGCGCCCAGGCGAGGCAAACAATCGTCTTGCCAACAAGCTTCAAAAGGAAGGTATTACAAGTTGGCGCTTTANNCCAGCATTTCGTATTGAGTTGCCGACACAGGTAGGGTGCGAACTGGTGCAGGAGCGCCTCTCGGATCTCGACGACGTTGAGATGGTTATTCTGCCTAGTCCAGCAGCCGTGGCGGCTGTTGCGCATTGGGTGCGTGAGTGGCNNACTAAACACATTACGTTGGCGACCGTCGGCGAAGGGACAGCGAAAGTCATTCGCGCGGCTTGGGGGGATGACGTTCGCTTGATCTATCCAGAGGGTGATGCGGAAAGCTCGGGTAGCGAAGCCCTGTGGGAGATCTTGAAGAGTCGCGGTGCACCTTCACGTGTCCTCTTTTTGCGTGGTCAAACGGGGCGTGAGTGGTTGCCGACACAATTTAGAAGCATTGGCTCGGACGTCGTTACGATGTGTGCTTATATGCGTGTGCCGATTGAACTGACGCCAGACCAACGTAATGATATTTTGTTGGCGATGCATGGCTCTTCGCCCATCGTGTACATCACGAGTACGGATGCGGTGGATGCGCTCTTTCATGCCATTCGTCCGATCTCTGAAGTGCGCGAATGGCTGACGAAGGGTACGGCGATCACGTTGCATCCGCGCATTGTGGATCGTCTGAAGGAAGCGGGCTTCACGCATATCGAAGTCACATCGACGGACGATGAAGCAGTCGTTGCGCACATCCGTGCAAACTTGACCTAATCGTCAATAAGTTCGGTTAGACAAAATGGGGCAGATCGTTTGATCTGCCCCATTTTTGTGACTGAACCGATTATCGCTTCATCAAGTCGAAGAATTCGACATTGGTCTTTGTTGCCTTCATCTTGTCGAGAAGGAATTCCATGGTATCAAGTTCATCCATGTCGTAAAGGAACTTACGAAGGATCCAAACCTTCTGAAGAACATCAGGTTTAAGCAAGAGTTCTTCACGGCGGGTACCAGAGCGATTGAGGTTGATGGTAGGGTAGACACGCTTTTCAGCCATGCGGCGTTCAAGGTGGATTTCGTTATTACCCGTACCCTTAAATTCTTCGTAGATCACGTCGTCCATACGAGAGCCCGTGTCAACGAGCGCCGTACCAATGATCGTCAAAGAGCCACCTTCTTCGAGGTTACGCGCGGCACCGAAGATGCGCTTCGGACGCTGCAGGGCGTTGGCGTCCACACCACCCGTGAGCACCTTGCCAGACGACGGGATCACTGTGTTGTAGGCACGTGCCAAGCGGGTAATGGAGTCCAACAAAATCACCACGTCACGCTTACTTTCGGCGAGGCGCTTAGCCTTTTCGATCACCATTTCACCNACCTGAACGTGGCGCGATGCGGGTTCGTCAAAGGTCGAGGCAACCACTTCAGCCTTCACAGAGCGCTGCATTTCGGTCACTTCTTCAGGACGTTCGTCAATGAGAAGCACAAACAAAGCGCAGTCAGGATGGTTAGCCGTAATGGCATGAGCGATGTGCTGCATAAGGACCGTCTTGCCAGACTTTGGCGGTGCGACGATCAAGGCACGCTGACCCTTACCGATCGGGGCGATCATGTCGATGATACGACCCGTTAAGTTTTCGTCCCCGCGCATATCACGTTCAAGGACGAGGTGTTCGTTCGGGAAAAGCGGCGTCAAGTTTTCAAAGAGCATGCGGTGCTTGACGCTTTCGGGCGGGAGACCGTTCACAGACTCAACGCGAACCAAGGCGAAATAGCGTTCGCCATCCTTCGGCGTACGGACTTCACCTTCAATCGAGTCGCCAGTATGAAGGTTGAAGCGGCGAATCTGAGAGGGCGAAATATAAATGTCGTCCGTGCTAGCAAGGTAAGACGTGTCAGGACTACGCAAGAAACCGAAACCATCGGGCAGCACTTCCAAGGTGCCGTCGCCAAAGATCTGTTCGCCTTGCTTAGCTTTCTTTTTGAGAATGGCGAACATCAGTTCCTGCTTACGCATACGCTGAGCGTTGTCGATATCAAGCGCGTAGGCGATGTCGAGAAGCTGAGAAATGTGAAGGGATTTGAGATCTGAAAGATGCATAGAAATGAGTGACGCCACGATTGAATAGGGCGTCGGAGGGCGTTTAAGTGAGGGGTCGAAAAATGGAAGTCAATGAACAGACTCCCTTTTTCCAAAAGAACCGCCACCAAGATGGGTGGCGGCTGAAAAGTCAAAAATTAGAGGTTCGCTTCGATGAAGGCGTCGAGCGTAGCCTGGTCGCACATACCCGTGCGCTGAGCAACGGCTTCGCCATTCTTGAAGGCGATGATCGTCGGGATACCGCGAACGTTGTATTCACCAGCAAAGCGGTTGGCTTCGTCGCAGTTGTACTTAGCGATCACGGCACGACCGTCGAACGTCTGAGCGGTACTTGTTCAAGACGCGGGGCGAGCATACGGCAAGGACCGCACCAGGGGAGTTCCAGAAGTCAACGAAAACCGTGGCGTTGGACTGGGAAACGACGTTTTCGAAGTTGTCGTCATTCACGTGGATGATTTCGCTCATGGCTACTCCAGATGAAAAAGTGTCTTTGTTCTATATCTCAGGCACACAAGGTGCACATGGCAGGAATTAGAACAGAGTAAAGGTATTTGGAAAAAGGCACCCGAAGGACTAGAAAGAATCCGTGCCGTTAAGAACGAGAAAGAACGGTGTGGTTCTTCTCAAAGGTGAGGTAATAGTAACACCAAGCAGACAATTGTGTTTGGTCTAAAAGCGGTGACAAAGAATAAATTTTGCAAAAATCTGCGACTTTCTATAAACTATCGAGCTTGGCGGGTCCCCTCGCATGCTGTCCCCAGGAACCTGGTCAGGTCGGGAACGAAGCAGCCATACTGGGTTTGCAGCAGTGCCGAGGATAAGGCTCGCCATTTATATTTTTCTTTTAGCAGTGGTGTTTTTGGCGTGATTCGATGATGGATTGCGCCTTTTTTGTTATCAGCGAACGGGTTCATTTAAAATATACAATCTGTGCCCACACACAGGGTGTTGATTTTCTATCTAAAAGATTAGTGAGAACTATGACCCTCGAAATTCGTCCCGTTCGTGAAGATGACTGCGAAATTGTTCGTCAGTTGATTTTTGATTTGGGCCCGTTATGAACGCTTAGAAGATCAATGCCACGCCACGGTCGAAGGGCTTCATGAAGAACTGTTTGGTCCTCGCGCTGTGATTCGTTGCGTGATCGCTTGGGAGCGTGATGAGGTCACAAACGTTGAGCGTCCTGTGGGCTTTGCACTCTACTTCTTTAATTTCTCCACGTTCTTAACGCGTCGCGGTCTTTATCTCGAAGATTTGTACGTGGTTGAAGATGCTCGCCGTAAGGGGTATGGTAGTGCGTTGATTCGCTATTTGGCGAACACGGCGATCAAAGAAGGGTGCGGTCGCTTTGACTGGTCGGTACTTGACTGGAATCAGCCTGCGATTGACTTCTATGAACGTATGGGGTACGTCGTGATGCCCGATTGGCGCCTTTGCCGCTTGGCGGGTGACGCACTTAAGAAAGCCGCGCAAGACTAAAGCGCAATACAATGAATCTTCTCACACGCGTCGTACGCTAGACGTCAGTGATGGATCACACAAGCTAAAGGAATAAGGATGAGCAGTAGTTATCAGGTACTCGCTAGAAAATGGCGACCTCATGACTTTGAAACCATTGTCGGTCAGGACCATGTCGTGACCGCATTGACCCGTGCTTTGACTGAAAAGCGCTTGCATCATGCTTATCTCTTTACGGGTACGCGTGGTGTGGGTAAGACGACGATTTCGCGTATTTTCGCTAAGACCNTCAATTGCCAGGGGGCTGATGGTCAGGGTGATATGACGGCACATCCTTGTGGCGTGTGCCCGGCTTGTCGTGCAATTGATGAAGGTCGCTACCCTGACTACATCGAAATGGACGCGGCAAGTAACCGTTCTGTTGAAGACATGACGGCGTTGCTTGAACGAGCCATGTATGCGCCCACGCATGGTCGCTTCAAGGTCTACATGATCGACGAAGTCCATATGTTGAGTTCCACTACTNTCAATGCCATGTTGAAGACTTTGGAAGAGCCGCCCGAATATGTGAAATTTATTTTGGCGACGACTGACCCGCAAAAGGTGCCGATTACAGTGCTGTCGCGTTGCTTGCAATTTAATTTACGCAATATGACGCCGCAAGGCATCGTGGGTCATATGAGCCATATTCTTCAGGTCGAAGGGATTCCTTTTGAAGAAGGGGCTTTGCGTGTGCTTGCTACAGGGGCACGCGGCTCTATGCGTGACGGGTTGTCGCTTCTAGACCAAGCCATTGCTTATTGCGGCAATACGGTGACGCAGGATGGTGTACGCCGCATGCTTGGTATGAGTGGTAGCGAAATGCTCACGGGCATTTTGCGTGCTTTGGCAGCGGGTGACGGCGCGAAGATGCTCGAGATTGCCGACACGATGCAAACGCAGGGGCTCTCTTTTGCACAGGCGTTACGTGACCTGGCTGGGTTATTGCATCGTACGGTANCCTTAGTGCAGCGTGTGTNNACCACGGCTGTGAGCCCAGAAGACCCGGACTGTGAAGCAATCCAAGAATTTGCGCAAACGTTTGGTACCGAAGAGGTGCAGCTTTACTATCAGGTTGCATTACATGGGCGAAATGACTTGAATTTGGCGCCAGACGAATATGCGGGCTTTACGATGGCG
Organism: uncultured Sutterella sp.; assembly: GCA_905186105.1. GTDB lineage: Bacteria > Pseudomonadota > Gammaproteobacteria > Burkholderiales > Burkholderiaceae_F > Sutterella. Next base: position 335,041 of record LR994475.1, read on the forward strand.
CTATTACGTATGCTGGCCTTTAAGCCCGCGGGCATGCGTGCTGCGTCTCGTGTGCCTGCGCGTGACGCGGATCGCACACAAGCGCCACCAGTGCCGACACCATCGATGCCGCAAGCGGTGGCTCCTGTAACGACCGAAGGTACTCGTGCCGTGGGGCGTAGCTCTGGCATGCCGCCATTGCCTACGCCGGTGCAGCCGCCACCCGGCTTAGCGCCTCTGCAGACACTTGACGACGATACGCCGCCCTGGGGAGAACCCTCCGCCAGTTGAGTACGCTCCGGAGCTTCCCGTAGAGCCTTGGCTTGAGGAACGCTCTCTCGACTGGCGGTCGATTATCGCAGGAGCAAAACTCACAGTACTCTTTACGTAATCTTGCAGCTACCGCTCAAGTGATTGAACTCACGAAGCGACACGTGAAACTACGTTTAAGTGTGGCGGTATTTGCCACAGAAAGCAGTCGTCAATTGCTGACGGAAGCTTTGTCGGCTTATTTCGGTCACCACTGTATGGTCGAATTTGAAGTGGGCAATGTGACGGGGAACACCGTTGCAGATGCCGAAGAAGAGGAACGTCAAGAAGCTCGGCGACAGCTGATCGAAGGTTTCCGTAACGATCCTTTTGTTCGTCAGGTACAAGCTCTTTTTCATGGTACGATTGATGAAATGTCCGTTAAGCCTCGCGAAGACGATTAACGGCTAGAAAACCATTTAACTAAAGGAAAATACAATGCGCGGATTCGGCGGTAATATGGGCGGTTTGATGGCCCAGGCTCAAAAGATGCAGTNNACTAAACTTGCCAAGGTTCAAGAAGAAATTGCTGCCATGGAAATGGATGGCGAAGCTGCCAACGGTGCTGTCAAAGTGCGTATTAACGGTAAGCACAAGTGCGTTCGTGTCACGATCGATCCGTCCGTGGTGACGCCTGATGATGTGGAAATGCTCGAAGACTTGGTGCAGCTTGCTTTTAACGATGCTGCTCAGCGTCTGGATGCTGAATCTGAAGCCCGTATGCGTAAGGAAGTGCCGCTTCCTCCGGGCATGAAGCTCCCGTTCTAATTCGAGGGATTGCTTCTTGAAGCCGTCGATGCCGAAAGGATCGGCGGCTTTGTCCTTATGGGAGTCTATGATGATTCGTACTTCGCAAGCCTTTATTGATAGTCTGCTCGAGAGCGATTGGCAACTGCATGACCCGACGACAGAAGGCATGGGTATCGGGGACGAACCCGCTCTTTTGACGGCTTTACCTAAAGCTGACGGTGTGGTAGCCGGGGTTGAAATCGCGGCGCGATTATTTGGTACCGTGGGTCTCAAACCCGAACGCTTTACCCGTGATGGCGATATCGTCATGATGGGAACGCCGATTCTTCGTGTGGCAGGTCGCGCAGAAGCTCTACATGCTGTCTATAAAGAAGCACAGTGTGTGATGGAGTACGCAAGTGGCATCGCACGACGTACGCGTCAGATCTGTGATGCGGCACAAGCGGTGAACCCCAAGGTGCAGGTTGCCGGGACGCGTAAACATTTCCCTGGTGCTAAGGTGATTTCGCTTTGTGGCTTGATGGCTGGGGGCGGCATTGTGCATCGTGCAGGGTTATCAGACTCTATTTTGGTCTTTGATCAGCACCGCGATTTAACCGATGATCCCGAGACCGCTGTTCAGCGCCTGATTCAGATGGAGCCAGAACGCAAGATCGCGGTTGAAGTGGATTCGCCTGAAGACGGATTAAAGTGGGCACAAATGGGTGTGCATATCATTCAGTGCGAACGCTTTACGCCTGAAGTCATGAAGGCTTTTGCGCTCAAACTCCGAGAGATGGCGCCTGGCACCATCATTAATGCCGCTGGCGGGGTTAACGTCGATAATGCGGCGGTCTATGCGCAAGCAGGCGTTGACGTTTTGGTGACGTCGTGGCTTTATTTTGGCAAGCCCGCCGACATCAAGATGCAATTTACACGTGGGTAAGGCTATGAGTATTCGGCTCTCTCCTGCCATTTTGGATCTCATTGAGGCGTTAAAAAAGTTGCCAGGCTTTGGACCGCGTTCGGCGCAACGGGCGGCCTTTCATCTTTTGCAAAATCGTGATGGGTCGCTCGATGTGTTGGGTGAAGCGCTCTCTAGAGTGCGTGGTGGCGTGACGCGATGCAAACTCTGCAATACCTTTACCGAAGGGGATATTTGTCCCGTTTGTCTTGACGAATCTCGTGATCCAGGACTTCTTTGCGTTGTGGAGAGTGCGGCTGACCAAATGGCTTTAGATTCGTCTTTGGCGTAGTAAGGGTTTTACTTCGTGTTAATGGGACGATTAAGCCCAGTGACTGGCATTGGTACGAGTGATATTGGGGTGAACCAATTGATGAAGCGCGTGGGCGTTGCGGTCGAAGAAGGAATTTTGCGCGAAGTGGTCATTGCGATGAGCTATACCCCTGAAGGGGATGCCACGGCGTACTACTTGATTGAGGCCTTTAAAAAGCGTTGGCCTCAGTTACGCGTGACGCGCTTAGCGCGTGGGTTACCTGCGGGCATTGAAATTGAATATACCGACTTAAGCACGATTGCCAATGCGGTTTATTCTCGGCGCGACGCATAAGACGGACTTTGGGTCAGTGGGTATTGAAACACGTGTGGACGAATGGACACGGTTTCTAAGAAAATAGAAAGACTTTGATTTAGACAAAAGGAACATCATGGATAAAGCACATGTCAAGACAGCACTTCGTGACGCACATGCTGCACTTGAAGCTCTGATGCAAAATGACAAGACGCTCGATGCCATTGTTGAAGCCGCTCGTTTGATGGCTGATGCAGTAAAAAATGACGGCAAGGTGATGAGTTGCGGTAATGGCGGGAGTCTCTGTGATGCCATGCACTTTGCTGAAGAAATGACGGGGCGCTATCGTAGCGACCGTCGTCCTTATGCGGCTTTAGCGATTTCTGATGTTTCACATATGGCTTGTGTCGGTAATGACTATGGCTATGAAGAGGTGTTTTCGCGCTATGTGCAAGCTCACGGACATAAGAATGATGTTTTGTTGGCGATTACGACCTCGGGCACGAGTAAAAATATCGTGAAGGCGGTCAAAGTGGCTCGTGAAAAGGGTGTCAAGGTTGTGGCGTTGACGGGGCGCGATCAGACGCTGATTACGGAACTCGCTGATGTGGTCATTGTGACGCCAGCATACCACTGTACCGATCGTGTTCAGGAATTACACATAAAGTGCATCCACATCTTGATTGAGCTCATTGAAAGAGAGCTTGACCCACAAAATTACGCCTAAAGCGCGCGCTTTTTGCCCGGCTTAAGCGGCACAGAGCCCTGTGGGTTTGCTAAACTAACGGGACATTCATCAATGACGATTCATTGATGCCCGAATTCTCAAAAAAACGTCCGGTGAGCATCGTCTGACCGGACGTTTCCATTCATTTAGAGTACAAAAAAATGATGTCGACCCGCATTCCTATTACGACCCGAGGCGCCGAAAAGCTCAAAAGCTACCGAACTTGATTATTTGAAGAAGACGGCTCGCCCGAATGTGGTGAACGCGATTGCTGAAGCCCGTGAAAAGGGCGACCTCTCTGAAAACGCTGAATACGATGCCGCTCGTGAAGAACAGAGCCACATTGAAGTACCGTATCGCTGAACTCGAAGGTAAGATTCCTGCGCTTCAGATCATTGACCCGAAGAGCGTTGACGCGGGTGAACGTATTGTGTTCGGCGCGACTGTGGGTCTTTATGACGAAGACGACGATATCAGCGTGACCTACCAGATCGTGGGTGATGATGAGTACCGATATCAAGGAAAACCGTATTTCCGTCTCTTCTCCGATCGCTCGCGCTTTGATCGGTAAGTACGAAGGCGATAGCGTTCAGTTCATACTTCAAGGGTTTGGTATCCTACGAAATTGAATCGGTTGAATATATCTAATCGCCTGGTCGACGTAAGAGATATAAAAAAAGCGCAACTCTTTTAATAAGGGTTGCGCTCTTTTTTCCAGACTTGTTTTAAACAAGTCTAGACGCTTACGTTAAGAACGAGCGCCTGCGCTCTTCTTCGTGACGCGCTTAGACTTCGGGCGAGCACGACGCGGAGCGGGTTCAGCCTTCTTCTTTTTCTCACCAGGCTTCTTAGAAGCAACCTTCTTAGCGGGAGCGCTAGCCTTCATCGGGGCGCGCTTGGTCGTGGTTTTAGTCGGTTCCTTCTTGCCGACCACAGAAGCGGTCTGCATGGAGAGAATAGCAACGCGAGCGGCTTCGTCAGCATTCTGACGGTCGCTTTCGTCTACCGGACGCCAGAAGATCAAAAGCTTGCCGATCATCTGAACGCGAGCAGCGCCCAACTTTTCGGCGACTTCAGCGTAGATGGCTTCACGTTCTTCACGGTCATCCGTCGGAACGCGAACCTTAATGAGTTCATGAGCGGTCAAGGCACGGTCGATTTCGTGCATGACTGCATCGGTAAGACCATTGGCGCCGAGTAGAACGACGGGGTCAATGTGGTGAATCTGAGAACGAAGTGCCAAGCGCGCGTCGCGCGCGAGAATAATTTCTTTCATAATAATTCTTTGAGCCTTTGCGGCGATTCACTGTGAATTGCGAGACGCAAAGGCATAAACAGTTGTCTGGGGAACTATGCCGGTAGCAACAAAAAAATTGCGGTCAAACCGCGCCTGGATCGAACGTCACATTAATGATCCGTTCGTGAAGCGTTCCAGGCTCGAAGGGTATCGAGCCCGTTCGGTGTACAAACTGACTGAACTCGATGATCGTGAACATCTGCTTCGCCGCGGCATGACCGTGGTTGAACTCGGTGCTGCGCCGGGAAGCTGGACTCAGATTGTCCGCGAACGTCTTTCGGATCGTGAGGGCAAAGTCCAATACCGCATCGTCGCCATGGATATTTTGCCGATGGATCCCATCGACGGCGTTACCTTCCTGCAGGGAGACTTCCGTGAACAGGAAATCGCCGACAAGTTATCAGAAATTCTTGACGGAAACAAGGTGGATTTGGTTTTAAGTGATATGGCACCAAATCTTTCTGGTATTGCAGCGGCTGATGCGGCACGTTCGCTCCTTTTAAATGAGCTGGCGCACGAATTCTGTCTTGAACATTTGAAGCCTAATGGCGTTTTCGTGACCAAGGCGTTCCAGGGGTCTGGGTTCTCGCAGTTTGTTGAAGCCCTCAAGAAGACCTTCAAGAAGGTCTACTCCCGTAAGCCTGCCGCTTCGCGTGATTCGTCCGCTGAAGTGTACTTGGTGGCTCGCGAATTGAAGGCACCGAAATAAACATTCACCATTTTGTCGGGGCTAAAGAAAAAGAAGTCCGATAAAAGGGTGCTGACTATGTCAAACTGACGATAGATAACGGCTAAAATATACCATTGTTGTTCGTCAAACTGAGATTAGGTCAGGGGTGACGAACTGCTCTCTTATAGCAATAACAATGAATGATGAGCCAAGGGGTCGTTAGGCACTTTGATCTCATCCGGAGAAACAGCTTTGGATAATAAAATTTTTGGTCGCATTGCCATTTGGGCTTTAGTGGGCTTGGTACTGTTTACGATTTTCCGACAGTACGAAGACGCTTATCAGCCCAAGCAGGATGTGATGAGCTACACGCAGTTCATGGAGGACGCGAAGGAGGGTAAGATCCGTCGCGTTGATATCCAGNGCCGCACGTTGGTCATTACGCCTCAGACTGGTGAAGAGTTCAAGCTCACGAATCCAGGCGACTTGTGGATGGTCGATGAGCTCCGTAAGAACAATGTTCAGATCTACGGTAAGGCTGAAGAGGAGCCTTCCCTTCTGACGTCGATCTTCATTTCTTGGTTCCCGATGATTCTGCTCATTGGCGTGTGGATTTTCTTCATGCGTCGTATGCAGGGTGGCGGTGGCGGCGGTGGTGCCTTTAGCTTTGGTAAGTCGAAGTACCGCATGCTCGACGAAGAAAGCAACAAGGTCCGTTTCCGTGACGTGGCTGGTTGCGATGAAGCCAAGGAAGACGTTCAGGAAGTGGTTGACTTCTTGCGCGAACCGAAGCGCTTCCAGCGTCTCGGTGGTCGTATTCCTCGTGGTCTCCTTTTGGTGGGTACTCCGGGGACGGGTAAGACCTTGCTCGCAAAGGCTATTGCTGGTGAAGCGGGCGTGCCGTTCTTTACGATCTCGGGCTCTGACTTCGTTGAAATGTTCGTGGGTGTGGGTGCTGCTCGCGTTCGCGACATGTTTGAAACGGCTAAGAAAAACGAACCTTGCATCATCTTCATTGACGAAATTGATGCGGTCGGTCGTCAGCGTGGCGCTGGCTTTGGCGGTGGTAACGACGAACGCGAACAGACCTTGAACCAGATGCTCGTCGAAATGGACGGCTTTGATTCGGGGGCGAACGTGATCGTGATTGCCGCGACGAACCGTCCGGACGTGTTGGACCCTANNGCCTTGCTTCGTCCTGGTCGCTTTGACCGTCAGGTGGTGGTGCCGTTGCCTGATATCCGTGGTCGTGACCATATTCTTAACGTTCACATGCGTAAGATTCCGGTCGGCAAGGATATCGACAGTATGGTGATTGCGCGTGGTACGCCGGGCTTTTCGGGGGCTGACCTCGCTAACTTGGTGAACGAAGCTGCGCTCTTTGCTGCACGTCGTAATGCACGTGTTGTTGAAATGTGCGACTTTGAAAATGCTAAGGACAAGATCATGATGGGTGCTGAACGCCGCGCCATGGTCATGAGCGAAGACGAACGTCGCAATACGGTANCCTATCACGAATCGGGTCACGCTTTGGTTGCTCGCTTGTTGCCGAAATCTGATCCTGTTCACAAGGTGACGATTGTGCCGCGTGGTCGTGCTTTGGGCTTGACGATGCAGTTACCCAAGGAAGATCGTTATGCCTATGACCGTCAGTACTTGTTGACGCGTTTTACCATCCTCTTTGGTGGTCGTATCGCTGAAGAAGTCTTCATGAACCAGATGACGACGGGTGCTTCGAATGACTTTGAACGTGCGACGCAGATGGCTCGTGACATGGTGATGCGTTATGGCATGAGCGAAAAGCTTAGCCCCATGGTCTACGCCGAAAACGAAGGCGAAGTCTTCTTGGGTCGCTCGGTGACGAAGACGACCAACATCTCTGAAAAGACGATGCAGGAAGTCGACGCTGAAGTGCGCCGCATTATCGATGAGCAGTACGCACTTGCTCGTCGCTTGATCGAAGAAAATCGTGACAAGATGGAAGCCATGACGAAGGCGCTTCTTGAATGGGAAACGATCGACGCCGATCAGATTGACGACATTATGGAAGGTCGTGAACCGCGTCCGCCCAAGTCGATGAAGTCGACTGAAAAGGCTCCTGAANGTGAAGCCTCAGGAAGCTAAGCCGATGCCTTCTGAAACCGAAGCCCAATCCCAGACTCAGACGACGTCTGACGCGGCTGAGGTAGAAAAGGAAGATAAGCGCGACGAAGCTGATCAGCCCCACGAGTCTGATCGCCGAAACGACTAACGTCATCTATACAAACGGGCTGCAGGGTTTTAATGGCTCTGCAGCCTTTTTTCGCTTAAATGATTAGAGACAACATGACTGAAACCAAAGCTCGAGCCAATGTGTGGCGTTGCGCAAAACATCTCTTTAACGTTGATCGTCTTCATCCGTTGGTGATGGGGATTTTGAATGTGACGCCAGACTCTTTTTCCGATGGTGGCACACACAATGGTTTAGAAGATGCCGTGGCTTGGGCTCAACGGATGCGTGACGAAGGGGCACACATCATTGACGTGGGTGGCGAGTCGACGCGCCCGGGCTTTAACGAAACAGGCGTGACGCTCGAAGAAGAACGTCGCCGTGTGTTGCCCGTTGTTGAACGCTTAGTGAAAGAAGGCTTTATTGTGAGCGTTGACACATCTAAGCCCGAAATGATGACCGAAGTANCTGCTTTGGGTGCGCACATTCTCAATGATATTCGTGGGTTTGAGATGCCAGGCGCCTTAGAGTNNACCGCCGCACGTACGGGTTGCGGGTTGGTCGTGATGCACCGAGGAATGTCAACGGATTATCATGATGTAGTGGCTGAAGTCGAAGCCTATCTCCAAGATCGTCAGCGTACGCTTGAAGCATTGGGTGTCTCTAAAGATCGCATTTGTTGGGATCCGGGTTTTGGCTTTGGTAAGACGGTTGAACAAAATTACATGCTATTAGGCGCAACGGCTCGTTTTGTGGCGAGCGGACAGCCCTATTTGATGGGGCTATCTCGCAAGTCTTCGATTGGTGCTGCAACAGGGCAGACCAAGCCGATGGATCGAGTCGCAGGTAGCGTGGCAGGTGCACTCATTGCTGTGCAGGAAGGGGCGCAAGTGGTCCGCGTGCATGATTGTCGTGAAACGGCAGATGCCANNTTGCGGTTTGGCGCGCAACAGAAGAAGCCTGTGGACGCCACTGATTAAAGGAGAAAACAATCAATGACTCGTCGTTATTTCGGAACCGATGGTGTGCGTGGTCGCGTGGGTAAGGCACCGATTACGCCTGACTTTGTCCTCCGTTTGGGTCAAGCCGCAGGTCGCGTGTTGCGTCGTAAGAGCGATAAANAGTACCATGCCACCGTGTTGATTGGCAAGGATACGCGTGTGTCGGGCTATATGCTCGAAGCCGCGCTTCAGGCAGGGTTCTCTTCTGCTGGCGTAGATGTCGTTCTTTGCGGTCCGATCCCGACGCCAGCGGTTGCGTACCTGACGCGCGCTTTGCGTCTTGACGCAGGTGTCGTGATTTCGGCGAGCCATAATCCCTATGACGATAACGGGATTAAGTTCTTCTCGGGTGAAGGGACGAAGTTCCCAGATGCCGTTGAACTTGAAATCGAAGATGAGCTCGATCGTGGTTACGAATGCGTGCCGTCCGCAGAATTGGGTAAGGCTCAGCGTCTTGATGATGCCGCGGGTCGCTACATCGAATTCTGTAAGTCGACCATTGACTTTAGTACCGATCTGAAGGGGCTTCGCATTTTGGTCGACTGCGCCAATGGGNCTGCTTACCATATTGCGCCCGATGTGTTCCATGAACTCGGCGCAGAAGTCGTGGCTGTGGGTAACCATCCCGATGGTTTGAATATCAATGATGGCGTGGGGGCTACACACACCGAAAACCTCTCTCAGTTGGCGTNNACCGAACATCAGTGTGACGTTGCGGTGAGTTTAGACGGTGACGCAGACCGCTTGATCATAGTAGATGCGAAGGGGCACGTCTATAACGGTGACGAATTGCTCTACGTGATCGTTTGTGATCGCATGAGTACGGGTCGTGTGGATGGTGTTGTGGGCACGCTCATGACGAACTATGCCCTTGAACGTCGTTTCCATGAAATGAATGTGGGCTTTGTCCGTGCGAAGGTCGGTGACCGTTATGTTCTTGAGCAGCTCAAGGAACATGCTTGGCTTTATGGCGGTGAANACGTCAGTACCCACTTGTTGGCACTGGACCGTCAAACGACGGGTGACGGGATTGTGAGCGCCCTGCAGGTGCTCTCCGCGATGCGTCGTACGGGTAAAAGCTTGGCTGAACTCACGTNNACCGATCTTGAACTCTTGCCGCAGGTTTTGGTCAACAAGCGTATTCCGGCGGGTTACGACTGGCAAAACGATCGTGAATTCTCTCGCACGGTTGAGGCTTGCCGAACCGAAGTCGAATACCGCGGACGCGTTTTGATTCGTCCGTCGGGCACTGAACCCCTGCTTCGTATCATGGTGGAAGCGGACGATAAGCAGTTGGCTCAGGATCTGGCTCAGCGTATGGCTGATAGCTTATCTATTGAAGTTATGTAAGTCTTTGCGTCTGAGGTGGAATCACGCTACCTCAGACGTACAACTTCCTGGTAAACTGTAAACATCGACTCTTTTAGGTCATGAGTCGCTTTTGACCAATTTAAAAAAGGATATTTCCGATGACCGATGCTCAAACCAACAAAGACGCTGCTCCTCAACTTCAGAAGGGTAGTTTGTCCATTCCCTTCGTCTCTATTTGGTTGGGGGGCAGCAGTTTACGCTCAATGAAGTAACGGATTCTCCGGAGATCCCGCGCAACGTTGTGGCATTTATCAATGCTTGGCGCGAAAAGAAGGATGTCTGGCATAGTCCGAACAACGATCCGCGTTTTGGCGTTCGCGTCAAGGACGTTTCGCTCTACGAATACCATGTTGGTCAGCCGAAGAATCCGGAAGAACTCAACAAGGATGTAGCGCCGGCAGAACAGCCAGCTGCAGAAGCCTAAACAAACCCATCACGTTTAGTAGGACTGCTTTAATGTGAAGCAGTTCGGTTTTTTATTTTGAATTTGTGTCACAAACGGTATGCAGGTGCTTGGGTATTTGCTAGACTTTTGTGCATTGTGTGGTTTACGTCCGGTGCATGCCGGTAAAGTTGTGTCATGAAGCTGATTGTTGCCGTAATCAAACCTTTTAAGCTCGACGAAGTTCGAGAAGCACTTGCAGATGCTGGGGTCAATGGGCTCACTGTGACTGAAGTCAAGGGCTTTGGTCGTCAGAAGGGGCATACCGAGCTCTATCGTGGCGCTGAGTATGTGGTGGACTTTTTGCCTAAGCTCAAGATCGAAGCCGTTGTCTCGGACGATATCGTTGAGCAAGGGATTGAAGCCATTCGTAAGGCTGCGTATACGGGCAAGATTGGCGATGGCAAGATCTTCGTCTACGAAGTTGAACAAGCCATTCGTATTCGTACGGGCGAAACGGGCGAAGGCGCTTTGTAAAACACCGTCCAACAAAAAGCGGGTTGATAAGATCAGAAAACTCTGACTTTATCAACCCGCTTTTTGGTTTTGGGCTTAGCTTATGGGTGAAGCGGATTTTTCTTCTGAGAGATTAAAACGCGCACTGCACCCGAGTCACCATCCTTGGGTGGCGTCTGCACAAAGCTATGACTTCGATACATTGTTTGAGCCAACGACGAACCATTTCCTTGAGAACGCTTTGACCACCTTCGCTGCCATAGCCCTTGCCATGGACGATGCGTAAGCAACGGTAGCCACGCAGTTGGCTCTCTTGAATAAAACGAGCAACCGCTTCGCGGCCTCTTCAACGCGAAGACCGTGTAGGTCAATATGGGCTTCAATCGTCCATTCCCCACGATAGAGCTTGCGAGGAATGTCGGGCGAAACACCTTGACGGCGATAAAGACGCCCGTCTTCGCTTTCAAGAAAAATCGTCGGATCGTGTTGATCGGACATACTGGCTTGAAGAATTTCTTCGCGTTCAGCAGCGACGCTTCGAGCGACGGGTCGGGGCTTAGGTGCCTTGGTATCAGTACCAGGTTCTTCTGCGGCATCCGTTTGACGCCAAACTCCGCCATCGCGTACCGCAAATTGATTGGCTTCATGATGGCGTCGAGCGGCATCTTCACGCGCTTTACGAGCTTCTTCTTCGCGCGCCTTGGCTTCTTCTTTGAGGTACCTTGCTGACCTTTTTGAGGTCAGCAAAGTTGTTGATCGTGTGCATAAAGAGTGACAGCTTTATTTATCAAAGTATCGACAAGAATTATTGCTGGTACTCTAAGAAACGCTGAGCATCTAACGCAGCCATGCAACCCGTTGCGGCGGACGTTACAGTANNCTGACGATAGATCTGATCTTGCACGTCACCTGCGGCAAAGACACCGGGGACAGACGTAGCAGTTGCAGCGGGGGCTCGAGAACCAGCCGTAACAATATAGCCGTTTTGGAGCTCTAACTGGTACNNTTCAAAAAGAGCCGTGTTCGGACGATGGTAGATGGCGATGAAAACGCCAGAAACGTCAACCGTCTTTGGTGCTTCACCCACCATGCTGTCTAAACGAAGACCCGTGACGCCATTTTCGTCACCCAAGACTTCGTTGACCGTGCGATTGAGTTCGAGCGTAATGCGACCTTCTTTGACGGCTTCCATGAGATGATCAACAAGGATCGGTTCAGCACGGAACGTGTCACGACGGTGAACCAAGGTGACGTGGCTCGCGATATTACTCAAATAAAGCGCTTCTTCAACCGCAGCGTTGCCGCCGCCCACGACAGCCACAGGTTTGCCGCGATAGAAGAACCCGTCACAGGTTGCGCAACCCGAGACGCCACTACCACGATAGTACCGTTTCGCTTTCAAAGTCGAGATACATGGTACCGAAGCACCCGTCGCAATAATCAAGGTGTCACACGTGTACGTGGTACCCATGTCACCCTGGAGCGTAAAGGGACGAGCAGAAAGGTCAGCCTTATTAATCATGTCAAACACGATTTCGGTGCCAAAGCGCTCAGCCTGCTTTTGCAAACGTTCCATGAGTTCAGGTCCCTGAATGCCATCGGCAGCGGACTACCAGTTGTCCACTTCAGAGGTGGTCATTAACTGTCCACCATGATCCATACCAGTAATCAGAACGGGCTTCAAGTTGGCACGAGCGGCATAGACGGCAGCCGTAAAGCCGGCAGGACCGGAACCGAGAATGATGACCTGGCTATGCTTGGTTTCCATGATGTGTTCCTCATTCGGGGGGATTCTGTTCACAATGAAGAACAGAATCGGGAATAATCAAGATCGAATCTCATAAAGAGAATAGGTATTTTTGATTCTATCGCTAATTATGATAGAAATGGTTTAATTGTTGAGATTGTACTGGCTTAGCGCAATATGTTGTAACCAATTCGAGACAGAGAGAAAAGGGGTTCTCGTCTGCAAAAAGCGGAACGAACCAGTCAGATCTTTCTAAAATGAGTAGATGACTTGACAACGCGAAAAAGCGCAAGAAGAATCACACGGACTATGGCAAAAGAAACAAAAAAGAGTACGCGTAAAAAAAAGACGCTAGCCCCTGAGGTGACTCAAGAATCGGGAGCGACTCGAGGTAGAGATTTAAAGACTTTGTTGTCGACCTGGTTCATGGGTACGGTCCGTACGCTATGGGCTTGGAGTTGGTTGCTGTCAGTATTCGTTGCGGTGGTGCTCGCGTTGATGCTCGGGAGCTACTCTCTTAATGACCCGGCTTTTTCGGTCGCGAGTACTNGTACGCCCGATAATTTCTGTGGCGCACTAGGGGCATGGACTACCGATTTTATGCTGTCCGCTTTTGGTTTTTCTACCTGGTGGTTTGTGCTCGGTAGCGCAATGATTGGGTTCTTTGCGATTCGTACGGCATGGCGACGTATGAACGGGGAAACGGATCCCTTGAGAATTAATCCACCCAAACTCACGGCGGCTGTTGGTTTTATTGCGCTTTTGGTTGGGTCGACTTGTTTAGAAGCTTTGCGCTTACGCCGCTTTGAAATGATTTTGCCTGGCGAGCCTGGTGGCATCGTTGGGGATAGTTTGGCTTGGGGGATTCGTCACTATATTGGTGTCGGTCTTTCGACCACGTTCTTCTTTGCGTTGATAGCGATTGGGTTGTCGCTTCTGATGGATTTTCAGTGGAGCATCGTTGCCGAGCGTGTCGGTCGTCCGATTTGCCGTTGGTTGATTGATCCAATTTGGCGACTCTTTACGAAGAAAAAAGAGGCTGAGCCTGATGCGTTACCCGAAGTGCCGTCCATCAACGACGAGCCGTTGCCGACAACGTCTTCGCTACGCATTCTTCGTCCTAGTGACGAGCCGATCGTCAACGAGAGTTCCTTGCCTGAAGAGCTCGTTGACGATGACGCGCCTGCTGTGAGCGCGCCAGTTAGCGGGTCTATGTCGCAACGTCGTACACCAAGTGTGAAACCTGTGGTGGCTAAACCAACTACGCCGCCCGCAAGTACGCTCAGCATGACGCTTCTCGATGAACCTGATTTAGAGGCTGAAAAGAGTAGCGAAGAGTCGTTAGCGATGACAGGGCGCTTGATTGTCTCGAAATTAAAGAGTTACGGCATTGAAGCAGAAGTCACGGGTGCACAGACAGTACCAGTGATTACACAGTTCTGGCTTGAACCGNGGTACTCTGGCGTCAAAGGCTCCCAAATTGAAGGCGTACGTGATGACCTTCGCCGTACGTTAGGGGTACAGGCTGTGCGTGTGGTGCCAAGTATTCCGGGAACGAGTTATATTGGTTTAGAAGTGCCTAATCCTGTGCGCGAAACCGTGCGTCTCAAAGAAATTTTGGATAGCAAGGCGTTCCGTCAAAGTTCGGCACCACTAACCTTGGCTTTGGGTAAAGATATTGCAGGTAAGCCTTTTGCCATTGACTTGGTCAAGATGCCGCATCTCCTGGTGNGTGGGACCACGGGCTCAGGGAAGTCTGTGGGCATTAATGCCATGATTCTCTCGATGCTCTACCGCAATACGCCAGCCGATTTACGTCTCGTATTGATCGACCCGAAGATGTTGGAATTTTCGCTCTATAACGGCATCCCGCATCTCTTGTGTCCTGTGGTTACCGACATGAATAAGGCGGCTTCAGCCTTGAAGTGGTTAACCAAAGAAATGGATCGCCGCTATGCCGTGATGAGTCACGTGGGTGTGCGTCACTTCAATAACTACAACGACAAGATTCGTAAAGCCACCGCTCAGGGTGAAGTGATTCCCGATCCGATGGCGNTTCCAGACGATCCCGCGCCCAAGGCACTTGAAACCTGGTNNACCTTTGTGGTTTGCATCATCGACGAATTGGCTGACTTGATGCTCACCAATCGTAAGGAAGTCGAGGGTGAAATTACGCGTTTGACCCAAAAAGCGCGTGCAGCGGGTATTCATCTTGTAATTGCTACGCAGCGTCCGTCGGTTGACGTGGTGACGAGCTTGATTAAGGCAAACGTCCCGACAAGAATTTCGTTCCAAGTTGCTTCAGGTGTTGATAGTCGAGTGATTTTGGGCGAAAGTGGTGCTGAGTCGTTGCTTGGTTGGGGCGATATGCTGTTGCGTCGTCCGGGCGTACCGCAGGCAACCCGTATTCAGGGGTGCTTTGTGGCTGACGATGAAGTCCTTCGTGTGGTGGCTGAGTTACGCAAGATGGGCGAACCCGATTACATCAATGCAGTGACAGAAGCTGAAGACGATGATGAAGGCGAAACCGCGAGTGTGGGGCGTCGATCGGGCGAGTCTGATCCGCTTTACGACAAGGTAGTGGATTTGGTGCTTCGTGAACGTCGCGCCACGATTTCGTTTGTTCAGCGTCACTTAGGGATTGGGTACAACCGAGCAGCCAATTTGTTAGAAGCGATGGAGGAAGCCCGCGTGGTGAGTAAAGCCAATAGCGCAGGTCGTCGCGAAATTCTGGTACAGGAAAACTAAAAAAATGATGAAAACGTCACGACGCATCTTTTGTGCAGGGTTGTGTTTAGTGCCCCTGATGAGCGCCGCCTGGGCAGGAACGCCTGCGTCCAATCAGGCGACCGATAAACTAAATGCCTTTTTGAAGTCGACCTCGATGGCTGTGGGTGAATTTACGCAAACCGTGGTTGATCGTACAGGGCGTGAAGCTGCGCCAAAGTCGACGGGGTACTTCCGTTTTATGCGTCCAGGCAAATTTGAATGGACCTATGTGACCCCTTATCGCCAAGAAATTATGAGTGACGGTGAAACCCTGTGGATTCATGATCCAGAACTCTATCAAGTCACGGTCAAAAAGCTGTCGGGCGCATTGCCGAGTACCCCAGCGTACCATTCTCTTTGGAGACCGTCAGTTTGATGACGATTGGACAGTCGTGAATCGTTCAGCTCTCGAACTCGAAGCGACCCCCAAAAAAGCCGAAGGCTCATTTGAGCTTGTGCGCATTACGTTCACCGAAAAGGGTGAATTACAACAGATGGAGCTTCTTGACACGTTTGGGCAGACAACGACGTTGGTCATCAAGGGGTTAGAGCGCAAAACACTCCAAGCTGATACGTTTAAATTGCAGATTCCTGAAGGCACCGATGTGATTGAGGCGGCTTTGTAAAAAAAGTGGTCTCAGAAGGCTTTTCGTCAACTTAGCTTAGTAGACGAACTGATACAATGCATTGCATAAGTGGAGAATGCTTCAGCATTTCCTCCCGATAAAGTTTTTCAGTCTGCATTTTCATCATAAAAGGCTAGGGGAAAAGAAATATGTCAGGACATATGCGACACCTGGTGATTGACCGACTATTGACCGAAAAGGGTGTCGTGACTTTTCAGGAGTTACAGAATGTCTTGCGTGTGAGTTCTCCTACGATCAAGCGCGATATTCGCTACATGCGCGAAGAACTTAAAGCGCCTATTACGTATTCCCGCAGTAAAGGCGGGTATGTGTATGAAACGCCTGGGCATGGTGGCACGGAATCTAAACGTGTCTTTGCCTTGCGTAAGAAGGGCTGGTTTAGCGCGCAGGAACTCTATGTGCTCGTCAAGACCATTGACTTACTTGAGCAGCTTTCTAAAGACGAAACTTCTACCATTATCAAAGAGATCGAACCGTTACGTTCTCGCGTGACGTCTTTGTTAGGTCTCAATGGTGTTGCCCCCAAGGAATTGCTTGGGCGTGTGAAGGTTTTGGATTACTCAGCTGTTCATGAAGAGCCTGCCTCTTTTTTGACGGTGGGTGTCGCCATTTGCGAACACAAACGACTCCATATCGCGTATCACAACCGTACGCGTAAGCTTGATACGTATCGAGAAATTTCTCCGTTACGCCTTGTCCACTATCGCAATCATTGGTATCTCGACGCTTATTGCCATATGTCGAACGACTTCCGTACGTTCACTGTGGAAAATATTCGTCGTTGCGTGGTGTTGCCTCGTGCTGCTAAGCGAGTCTCTTTGCGCGACGTAGAAGCGCAATTGGACCAGAGCTACGGTATCTTCCGAAGCGGAGAACCTAAAGTAGCGAATTTGGTCTTTGATGACGAGGCGACCCCCTATATTCGTCGTGAAGTCTGGCATCCAAACCAGAAGCTCGTCACGATGAGTGGTGGCGCAGTAAGACTTACGGTGCCCTATACCAATCCCACTGAATTGATCGGCGAGATCATGAAGTGGNAACTGCATGTTGAGGTTGAAGGTCCTGAAGAACTTCGTCGTGAGGTGCAAGAGCATCTCCAGAAGACATTAGGGTTGTATGCCACTCAGAAACCGTAGAGGGTCTGAGGGGAACGTCAGCCCCTTTAAAGGAATTTCAACATGACGGAAGAGCAGGTCAGGACTAGGCGTCACCGCGGTAGACGTCGTCGTCGCCCGTCCCGATCCCGAGATTTACCGGACATCTTTTTCTGTGGAGATCCGCACGTACTGANNTTCGATCAAATTAATGAAGCCGCGCGTCTTTACGAACCTGATGCCATGGTGATCCTGGGGGATTTACAACCGCCCGCTCCATTACAGGATGTGCTTGCGGAAGCGCTTGCACATACAGATATCTGGTGGATTCCAGGGAACCACGATACTGACACGGATGAGTTTTATGACTATTTGTGGCGTAGTGAGTTAGCTGGACACAATCTACATGGACGCGTTGCATGCATTGCTGNNTACCTACGAATTGGTGGGCTCGGCGGCGTGTTCCGTGGTCAAGTGTGGATGCCAGATGGCAATCCCAATTACTACAGTCCTTCGACTTTTATGCGTAGGGTTGGACTGAGCAATATCTGGCGCGGAGGGGTACCTCGTCGACATCGTTCAACGATTTTCCCTTCGGTCTATAGCAATATGCTTCGACAAAAAGCCGATATTTTGGTGACACATGAAGCACCATCTTGTCATAAGAAGGGGTTTGCGGCATTAGATCGCTTGAGTTGCTCGCTCGGTGTCCGCTGGTTCTTCCATGGACATCAGCATGAAGATCGAGCCTATGGTTTACAGGGGGCGGTGTTCACGCGCGCAGTGGGGTATCAGGGCATTGTCAATTTGCAGGGTGAAGTTGTGATTTCGGCAAAGTTGGATCCTCGAGAAGAGTNNACCGCTTTGCATGCGACGGATGAATGGAAGCGCCGGGAAATGACAGATCCCATCATCGTTCGTGACGAAGATGGTCACATTTCGTTGTTGCCGCCAGGCATGACGGGCACGCCAGCGATTTTGCCTGTGATGGTGAAGCTGCCCACGAAGGGTGATGAGCCTGTAGTGAACAATGAGCCGACACCACAGCCTGTGTCTGAACCTACGTCCAAAGAGACCAAAGAGTCTGATGCGAAGGTAGGTAAGGACAATAAGCGACAGCATCGCTCGTCTCGATCAAGGATTTTCCGTGATCGACGTCGACGCCAAAAGAAACAGCACCCTGTATCCTAGGGCGCAGAAATAAAAATGGCACGGATCATGTCCGTGCCATTTTTTTCAACTTGATGCACTTAGCGGAGATGAACTTTGAGTTGTCCTTCGGTTAAGGTGCCGACCATGCTTTCTGGAATCTCAGCAATCGCGTTACTTTGAGAGACGCTCAGTAATGAGNNTACCGAACTTTGTTGATTGACCGGTCTAAAGACCAAGCCTTCCGTTTCATCGAAACTGAGTTGCCCACGAATAAAGTCACGGCGTCCTGCGGGGGTTTTGATTTTGCCAACCAGTTTAGCTGTCAAGGTGAGTTCTTCATAAGGGACACCCTCGAGGCAGTACNNCATCGCGTAGCGTAAAAAGAATTCAGCACTCGTGGTAGTTGCAACGGGGTTCCCTGGGAGTCCTAGAATGAGTGCTCGCCCACTTCTAAACGTACCAAAAGAGAAGGGTTTCCCAGGACGCATGGCGACATGATAGTGATGCAGGTCTACCATACGATTTAGGACACTTGCCGTGAAGTCGCAGTCGCCTGGACCTACGCCACCCGAACAGATCACAAGGTCGTACGTTTGAGCGGCAGATTTGAATTTTTCTTCAATGATCGCGGCATCATCAGGCAGGATGCCAAGATATGTTGCATCAGCCCCAATGGCACGAGCGGCTAACGTGACAAAGACACCGTTGGCGTTATAGATTTTGCCGTCCGTGAGTGCTCTACTGTCTTGCGGTTCAATGAGTTCATCGCCACTAGAAAAGACAGCGACACGAAGTCGTGGTTGGCACGGTAGAGTGGCATAACCCAAACTGGCAGCAAGCCCCAGGTCACCTCGTGTTAATCGGCGATGAGAAGAGAGTAAGCACTCACTACTATGGAAGATTTCACCTTGATGACGGACATTAGAACCTGGGGTTAAAAGACCAGGTGCAAAGCGAACCGTTTGATCGATGACTTCTGTTTGCTCAATAGGAATGACGGCGTCTAGCCCGGGCGGAATCGGAGCTCCAGTCATGATGCGTAACGCAGCACCGTGAGGCACTTCTTCTTCGAAAGGATGTCCTGCTGTCGCAATCCCACAGATGGGCATAGTCAGTACCGATGGGTCGGTTGAGGCGAAATCACTCGAGCGAATCGCAAAACCATCCATGGCGGAATTGTCAAACAGCGGGAAGTCAAATTGCGCACAAATATCTTGAGCCAAAATGCAACCTTCGGCTTCTAAGAGCGGTGTAGCAATCGGAGCCAGTGCAAGCGGTTGAATGGCTTGACGAAGATGATCGATAACCTGATCAAAATCAGCACGAATGGCATTAGACATGTAAGAATCCTAAAAGTCTGCTGAAGAAAAAGTAGACGACCTTTGGATTGTAGCCAAGCGCTCAAAAATACGCGTTCGCACAACGACCTAATTCCTAGGATTAAAGGAAACAAAATAATGCAGTCAATGCGTTTAGATGCACCGTCAAAAGACAATACGCTCGGTTTGGTTCTTGCTGGTGGCAGGGCAACTCGTATGGGCGGTGTGAATAAAGGGTTAGTGCCTTTTAAAGATAAACCCATGGCGGCTTGGGTCATTGAGGCGTTGTCTCAACAGACTTCAACGATTTGGGTATCAGCCAATCGAGATGAAGAGGCTTTTATGGCGCTCGGTGGTAGTCGTGTCATTCGAGACGTGTTGAAGGATTTTCCAGGCNCTTTGGCTGCCTTAGATAGTCTGAATGAAGCGAGTTTGCCAGACACTTTTGCATGGGTACTGATGGTACCTTGCGATGTGCCGTTAGTCCCTACGGATTTGTTGGAGCACTTTCAAGAGGCTTATAGTAACAACNCAGGTCGAGCCTACATCGTGAGTGCTAACGGACGCCAACACAATACGATTGCACTCATTCATCGTTCGGTTTTAAGTACGGTTCGAGCCTTCCTCTTAAGAGGAGATCGTAAGGTCGGTCTATGGTTTGCAGAGCAAAAGCCAGTGGTTGTGCCATGGGACGAAAAGGCGAACTGCTTTGAAAATCTCAATTCGTTAGAGGATATTGAGCATTTACAAGCGTTTTGAAGAGGGTGCTAAGGAAAAATACCGTGTTTATGGTATTTTTCGTAGATTTCTTGACAAATCTTTCAAAAAGGTATGTAATACCCAAACTTCGTTTCGACGCCATGTTGACAACGAAGTTATTTTGACAAAGAATGTTTGATCTGATAAGATTAATATTCTGTGCTTTACGAAGCACTGTTCTTTAAAAATCAGAATTCAACGAACCGATAAGTGTGAACATCGGCAGTTTCGAGAGCTTAATAAGCACTCAAAAAACTTACGAATGTTCGCGCTTTGAAGGAAAGCCGAAAGACGAAAGTTAATTCTTTCTCTTTCAATTCCGGCGAAGAGCGACAAAACAGAGATTGAACTAAAGAGTTTGATCCTGGCTCAGATTGAACGCTGGCGGCATGCTTTACACATGCAAGTCGAACGGCAGCACAGGGAGCTTGCTCCTGGGTGGCGAGTGGCGCACGGGTGAGTAATACATCGGAACGTGTCCTATTGTGGGGGATAACTGCTCGAAAGGGTGGCTAATACCGCATAAGACCTGAGGGTGAAAGCGGGGGATCGCAAGACCTCGCGCAATTGGAGCTACCGATGCCCGATTAGCTAGTTGGTGGGGTAATAGCTTACCAAGGCGACGATCGGTAGCTGGTCTGAGAGGACGACCAGCCACACTGGGACTGAGACACTACCAGACTCCTACGGGAGGCAGCAGTGGGGAATTTTGGACAATGGGGGCAACCCTGATCCAGCCATGCCGCGTGCAGGATGAAGGTCTTCGGATTGTAAACTGCTTTTGTCAGGGACGAAAAGGATTGTGTTAATACCATGATCTGCTGACGGTACCTGAAGAATAAGCACCGGCTAACTACGTGCCAGCAGCCGCGGTAATACGTAGGGTGCAAGCGTTAATCGGAATTACTGGGCGTAAAGCGTGCGCAGGCGGTTCTGTAAGACAGATGTGAAATCCCCGGGCTCAACCTGGGAATTGCATTTGTGACTGCAGGACTAGAGTTCATCAGAGGGGGGTGGAATTCCAAGTGTAGCAGTGAAATGCGTAGATATTTGGAAGAACACCAATGGCGAAGGCAGCCCCCTGGGATGCGACTGACGCTCATGCACGAAAGCGTGGGGAGCAAACAGGATTAGATACCCTGGTAGTCCACGCCCTAAACGATGTCTACTGGTTGTTGGGGATTAATATCCTTGGTAACGAAGCTAACGCGTGAAGTAGACCGCCTGGGGAGTACGGTCGCAAGATTAAAACTCAAAGGAATTGACGGGGACCCGCACAAGCGGTGGATGATGTGGATTAATTCGATGCAACGCGAAAAACCTTACCTAGCCTTGACATGCCAGGAATCCTGAAGAGATTTGGGAGTGCCCGCAAGGGAATCTGGACACAGGTGCTGCATGGCTGTCGTCAGCTCGTGTCGTGAGATGTTGGGTTAAGTCCCGCAACGAGCGCAACCCTTGTCATTAGTTGCTACGCAAGAGCACTCTAATGAGACTGCCGGTGACAAACCGGAGGAAGGTGGGGATGACGTCAAGTCCTCATACTCTTATGGCTAGAATTCTCACACGTCATACAATGGTCGGAACAGAGGGCAGCGAAGCCGCGAGGTGGAGCAAATCCCAGAAAACCGATCGTAGTCCGGATTGCAGTCTGCAACTCGACTGCATGAAGTCGGAATCGCTAGTAATCGCGGATCAGCATGCCGCGGTGAATACGTTCCCGGGTCTTGTACACACCGCCCGTCACACCATGGGAGTGGGGTTCACCAGAAGACGTTTGTCTAACCGTAAGGAGGACGGCGTCCACGGTGGGTTTCATGACTGGGGTGAAGTCGTAACAAGGTAGCCGTACCGGAAGGTGCGGCTGGATCACCTCCTTTACAGAGAGATGCAACTAAAGCACTCGAAGTTGACTTGGTGTTCACACTTATCAGGTCGTTGAACTTGATTAGCTCTTTAACAATTTGGAAAGAAATGAAGCGTTCAGTTCATGAAACGTTGTCGTGATGAGATGATGACGAATGAATGAACTGAGGGTTGTGATTGCATTCATTGATTCATTGAAGTTCTCAAGAACCGACATAATCAGAGAAATCAGCGTATACGTTATAGGTTACTTGTGACTTTGAGGGCAAAAGCCCTCAGGGTTATAGGATCAAGTGACTAAGTGTATGTGGTGGATGCCTTGGCGATCACAGGCGATGAAGGACGTGACAGCCTGCGAAAAGCTGTGGGGAGCTGGCAAANNTAAGCTTTGATCCACAGGTCTCCGAATGNNAGGAAACTCACCTACTTTAGTAGGTATTCCAATCTGAATATATAGGGTTGGAAGGCGAACGAAGTGAACTGAAACATCTAAGTAACTTCAGGAAAAGAAATCAACCGAGATTCCGAAAGTAGCGGCGAGCGAAATCGGAACAGCCNNTAGCACTCGATAGCAGCACGATTATTGGAACAGTCTGGAAAGTCCTACCATAGAGGGTGATAGCCCCTTACAAGAAAATCTGGCNTGTGGTACTAAGTGTGCGATAAGTAGAGCGGGACACGTGACATCCTGTTTGAAGATGGGGGGACCATCCTCCAAGGCTAAATACTCGTGATCGACCGATAGCGTACCAGTACTGTGAAGGAAAGGTTAAAAGAACCCCGGGAGGGGGAGTGAAATAGATCCTGAAACCGCATACATACAAACAGTAGGAGCNCTCGTAAGGGGTGACTGCGTACCTTTTGCATAATGGGTCAGCGACTTACGTTTAATGGCAAGCTTAACCGTATAGGGGGAGGCGTAGCGAAAGCGAGTTCGAATAGAGCGATTANNAGTCGTTAGGCGTAGACCCGAAACCAGATGATCTATCCATTACCAGGTTGAAGGTGTGGTAACACACACTGGAGGACCGAACCGACTAGTGTTGCAAAATTAGCGGATGAGCTGTGGATAGGGGTGAAAGGCTAAACAAATCTGGAGATAGCTGGTTCTCCCCGAAAACTATTGAGGTAGTGCCTCGTGTATGACTCCAGGGGGTAGAGCACTGTTATGGCTAGGGGGACATGGCGTCTTACCAAACCATGGCAAACTCCGAATACTTGGAAGTTTGAGCACGGGAGACAGAGCACCGGGTGCTAACGTCCGGACTCAAGAGGGAAACAACCCAGACCGCCGGCTAAGGTCCCTAATATTGACTAAGTGGAAAACGAAGTGGGAAGGCTAAGACAGTCAGGAAGTTGGCTTAGAAGCAGCCATCCTTCAAAGAAAGCGTAATAGCTCACTGATCGAGTCTTCCTGCGCGGAAGATGTAACGGGGCTAAGTCAATAACCGAAGCCGCGGATTCACACATATGTGTGAGTGGTAGGGGAGCGTTCNNTGTAAGCCTGCGAAGGTGACTCGTAAGGGTTGCTGGAGGTATCAGAAGTGCGAATGCTGACATGAGTAACGTTAAAGCGNNGGTGAAAAGCCCGCTCGCCGAAAGCCCAAGGTTTCCTGCTCTACGTTCATCGGAGCAGGGTGAGTCGGTCCCTAAGGTGAGGCTGAGAAGCGTAACTGATGGGAACAAGGTTAATATTCCTTGACCGCCGCTGAATGCGAAGGGGGGACGGAGTATTGAAGATNNCATCCGGGTGTTGGATGTCCCGGTTTGTGCGTGTAGGAGGTTGACAGGCAAATCCGTCAACGGATCTCCGAGACAAAGCATCGAGCTCTCTTTTGAGCGAAGTGATTGGATGTGCTTCCAGGAAAANGCCTCTAAGCTCCAGTTCAGCGGGACCGTACCGCAAACCGACACTGGTGGGCGAGCTGAATATGCTCAGGCGCTTGAGAGAACTCAGGAGAAGGAACTCGGCAAATTGACACCGTAACTTCGGGATAAGGTGTGCCTTTGTAGCGTGAAGGGAGAAACACCCCTAGCGTGAAGAGGTCTCAGATAATTGGTGGCTGCGACTGTTTACTAAAAACACAGCACTCTGCAAAGACGAAAGTCGACGTATAGGGTGTGATGCCTGCCCGGTGCTGGAAGATTAATTGATGGGGTGAAAGCTCCTGATCGAAGTCCCAGTAAACGGCGACCGTAACTATAACGGTCCTAAGGTAGCGAAATTCCTTGTCGGGCAAGTTCCGACCTGCACGAATGGCATAACGATAGCACACTGTCTCCTCCTGAGACTCAGTGAAGTTGAAGTGTTTGTGATGATGCAATCTCCCCGCGGCTAGACGGAAAGACCCCATGAACCTTTACTGTAGCTTTGCATTGGACTTTGAACCGATCTGTGTAGGATAGGTGGGAGCCTGTGAACCTGTGACGCTAGTCACAGCGGAGGCGTCCTTGAAATACCACCCTGATTTGTTTGAGGTTCTAACCTAGGACAGTTATCCTGTCCGGGGACCGTGCATGGTAGGCAGTTTGACTGGGGCGGTCTCCTCCTAAAGGGTAACGGAGGAGTGCGAAGGTACGCTAGGTACGGTCGGAAATCGTACTGATAGTGCAATGGCAAAAGCGTGCTTGACTGCGAGACCCACAAGTCGAGCAGATACGAAAGTAGGTCATAGTGATCCGGTGGCTCTGTATGGAAGGACCATCGCTCAACGGATAAAAGGTACTCTGGGGATAACAGGCTGATACCGCCCAAGAGTTCATATCGACGGCGGTGTTTGGCACCTCGATGTCGGCTCATCTCATCCTGGGGCTGTAGCCGGTCCCAAGGGTATGGCTGTTCGCCATTTAAAGAGGTACGTGAGCTGGGTTTAAAACGTCGTGAGACAGTTTTGTCCCTATCTGCCGTGGGCGTTGGAAGATTGACGGGGGTTGCTCCTAGTACGAGAGGACCGGAGTGAACTCACCTCTGGTGTACCAGTTGTCACGCCAGTGGCATCGCTGGGTAGCTATGTGGGGAAGAGATAACCGCTGAANNAGCATCTAAGCGGGAAACTTGCCTGAAGATAAGTCTTCCTGGAGGCTAGACCTCCCTAAAGAGTCGTTCGAGACCAGGACGTTGATAGGTTGGGTGTGTAAGTGTTGTGAGACACTAAGCTAACCAATACTAATTGCTCGTGCAGCTTGATCCTATAACCGTGAAGCTTTTTTGGCTGAATGTCGAAAAAGAGAATTTCATGAGTCAAGAGGCACATAACTCTTGCTTCATTTCTGACCAAAGTAAAGAATTCGTCCCTTAGTGGACAAAGCCTTTGCCTGATGACCATAGAGAGGTGGTCCCACTCCTTCCCATTCCGAACAGGACAGTGAAACACCTTATCGCCGATGATAGTTGGTTGTATTTCCAGTGAAAGTAGGACATCGTCAGGCTTCAAAATTGAAAACCCCTGGTATCAAATGATGCTAGGGGTTTTTCACCTCCATAGCGTTTTTCGACGCTTTCGCTAAAATAAACGTCGACCAAATTCTTGCGTGTTGTTTTTAACAGCACCAGTTGTCAAAGATTCTCCTCCTTTGAGGAACCGTCTTTGCCTGATGACCATAGAGAGGTGGCTCCACTCCTTCCCATTCCGAACAGGACAGTGAAACACCTTATCGCCGATGATAGTTGGTTGTATTTCCAGTGAAAGTAGGACATTGTCAGGCTTCAAAATCAAAAACCTCTGGTATCAAACGGGTACCAGAGGTTTTTTCGTTGCTAGTCGTGCACTGCGTCATTGTCCTCGTCACAGTTAACGCTTTGTCTGTGATGAGGCTCGTTTCCCTGTTAGTGTGAATGTGACGTGCCTCTTTAGACGTGAACGTCCGACTTCCTTAATCAAAGACGAAGACAGCATCGTCATAGAGCCAACTATTGAAGCTCGAAGGTGGCAAATCTGCTTTAAAGACCCATGTCAGCCAATCTCTGATTTGCTTAGGCAGGGATCTAAATGCCATGGTTCTTCAGAACTTTTACGCTCTACTGTATATCGATCCATGATCGACAACATCTTTTGCACGGAGTAGTCTGAACTCTCACCTTGGTAGTATTTGTGCGTTTGAGCACTCATGCGGTTATATTCGATTTTAAGCTCAAGGTCTTAGTACCAATAGTGCCGTGAGAAGTGCGCCTCGCGCTCTTGTTGTGCTTGCGAAGGATTGGTGAACGACGGTTCTAAAGAGACGGGTGAATGACACTGATATAGGTTTAACGCTTGAATACGGTCGCTAATGACATCACTCTTTAGGCTAGGCTAAGCCAGCCACAACGATTGGCGACCGCTGAGACTGCGCCATTATCCACGGTCCAACCTGAGTGATATTGCTTGAGATAGGGCGATGCTGCCTGTTGTTGGTATGGGTTGGTCGCCCGACCAACTTTAAGCGCATCGAATGTTGACATCACCACAGAATGGAGAGTCGCGCGTACCATGCTCTCTTGAGCCGTGTCGAAGCTGAAGTGGCTCTGGAGTGTCTGTGTGGTTCCATGGTCAGATTCGAGTTCGATGACATTACTTTGGCTAAATACATGGTGACGGGTATCTTGGCAATTAAAATCCCAACTAATGTCCTGCCCTTCCTTTTGAATCCAGGTGTCTTCGGCGCTATTCTCTGTCACCTGACAATCAGTTAAAAAGTGGGTATTGAGTTTACGCAGTGTGCTGATGTCGCCATGTTTGGGTACAAGCATGATTTGATCAAGCGGAAAACTGGCTTCCTTGATGCGTTCGAGGGCATAGCGATACGTCGCTTCTTCGGTGAGCATGCCGTGATCGACAAAGGCGGACGCGATAGAGCCGTGCCACAAATCGATAACCGTGGTGAGATGGTCATCGTCAACTGAGGTTAAGAAGACGCCATAACGAAGCGGTATATCGATACTTGCATCGCGAGATTTACGCTTCAGATCATCCGTGCGTTTAGACGAAAGTTCTTCCCACGAGCTAGATCGGCACTCTTGTAATAATTGTTGCCGTAGTGCCTGTCCAGAGAGCTTTTGAGCATTCGTAGGAAGGATCTGATGATATACTCAATCTTTATAGAGGTCTTCAGAGCCACCGTTAACCATTTGGTAGATGGTATAACAGAGCCACTGTTCAGCCATCTGACTGCCAAAGACTTCAGCCAAGCTACGCTTAAGTACCGCAATCGCTAGCGAGTTCCCGAAGGGCATAAGTCGACAAGAAGAATTTGTAATTTAAGGGAGCTTTCGCCTCTCACACTTCTTCAAGCATTGGCTCTGTTCTGAATTGAATGCTGTCACTTAGGCAGGGTCGTTATCGGAGTTAATTTCTTGACCCAAGTAGATGGCTTCGTCCAGGAGGTCTTGATCGAAGTAGTACCACGCTGTGCCTGCAAAGTCCGGATATTGATCCAAAAATTCAGGCGATAGCGCGACTTCGTCATTCGCTAGGCGTTCTTCCACTGTGATGTTGACTTCTGAATGAAATGTCCTCGCTTGCCAGCTCGTGCTTCTTTTGGTGTTGCACGAGCCCAGCGCTTGCGATAAGCACGAATATACGTCCTACCTTACTGGGTAAATTCTTTAAATTTAAGTTGAAGAAGTGCCGTAGCTGTAGTATGACTAACTCCCTTGTGACGTTAGAAATGATTTTAGAGGAGCTACGGAAAAAAATAAAAAGTAGGGAGAGAACTGATGGCGATGAAATAAAAAAAGGTACTTTCTTGCGAAAGTACCTTTTTTCGAATTTCTGGCTCCCCGAGCTGGGCTCGAACCAGCGACCTGCGGATTAACAGTCCGTCGCTCTACCGACTGAGCTATCGGGGAGTACTTCAGATTGGCTAATTGTCGGTGCTAATCTTACTTGAGAACTTGGCTCCCCGAGCTGGGCTCGAACCAGCGACCTGCGGATTAACAGTCCGTCGCTCTACCGACTGAGCTATCGGGGAATCAAGGACACAAAGTATATATAGTCCTTCACGATATTGGCAAGAGTAATTTTGCAAAATACCGTGAATGCGGTACTGATTACACTTTTGTTACACTTTTTCAGCGAACTCCAGCCAATGCTTTGGCAACGTAGCCCACATTCTTTTCATTGAGACCAGCAATGCAGATACGACCGTTGGTCACGCCGTACACGCCAAAGGTTTCACGCAACGCTAGCATCTGGTCTTTGTTGAGTCCAGTGAAGGAGAACATGCCAGTTTGGCGCGTAGCAAACGAAAGATCGGCGCCAAGTTTGTCACCTTCTTCCTTGAGGCGTTGACGCATTGCAAGAATACGCGTACGCATCATGGTGACTTCATCGACCCAAGCCTGACGAAGAGCATCATCCGTCAGGATTTCTGCAACAACGGCAGCCCCGTGCGTGGGCGGGTTGGAGTATTCAGCACGGACAAGCGACTTGAGAATCGAAGTGACGACAGCGGCTTCCTTGGCATTGGGCGTCACCACGTGCAAGGCACCTGCGCGTTCACCATAAAGACCAAAGTTCTTGGAGCAAGAAGAGGCAACCATGAAGGTCATGCCTGCGGCGACGAGACGACGAACGGCGGTCGCGTCTTCGTCCAAACCGCTACCAAAACCCTGGTAGGCAATATCAAGGAACGGGAAGAGGTCACGTTCCTGGAGTACTTCAATAACCTGTGTCCACTGGTCGTACGTGAGGTCAACGCCCGTGGGGTTGTGGCAGCAAGCGTGAAGAAGAACCACTGTGCCTGCTTCCAGGGTCTTGAGTGTATCCAACAGACCTTCGAAATTCACAGCACTGGTTGTAGGATCGAAATAGGGATACTTGCCTGTGGTGAAACCGGCGTGTTCAAAAAGCGTGATGTGGTTGCCCCAGGTGGGATTAGAGACCACAGCTTTATTGAGATTAAGGTAGAGATGCGCAAGCATGGCACCTAAATGAAGGGCACCCGTGCCACCCATCGATTGAACTGTGGAAATACGACCTGTGAGCACGGCTTCATTATCGGCACCAAAGACCAATTTCTGAATCGCTTGGCAATAAGCAGGAAGCCCGGACATGGGAATATAGCCATGAGGCGCGCCGCGTTCAACGAGTCGAGCTTCAGCTTGACCAACAGCGTTCATCAACGGTAAACGACCTTCTTCATCGAGAAAGACGCCGACGCCGAGGTTTACTTTAGTGTCACGTGTATCGTTCTTGTATAGTTCGTTCAGTCCCAAGATAGGATCGTCAGGATGCGCTTCCAGGGAGGCAAAATATTGGCGTGCCATTCTAAATTCCTTTAGAAAAGATTGATTCTTTCCACTATAACCAAGTGTGAAGGCTTGTGGTTAAGCGTTTGAATTTCTCATTCAATTGTTCGATGCAAGTTCGAGGCAAGTCAGAATAGATAGGGAAAAACTGCTATCTTTTTCGTCATTAGAATGAGCATAAAATCCTCTGAAGTATGACTAACAGGAGTACCAAGTCAGTGGCTGATATCGTCCGTTTTCCGGATTCCCCTTTTGTGTTGCACCAACCGTTTCCGCCTGCTGGTGATCAGCCTAAAGCGATTGAAGCTTTAGTGGATGGGTTGTCTTCGGGGCTCTTATATCAAACCCTCTTGGGGGTGACTGGGTCGGGGAAGACGTACACCATGGCGAATGTGATCGCACGTTTAGGTGTGCCCGCCATCATCATGGCGCCCAATAAAACCTTGGCAGCACAGACCTATGCGGAAATGAGAGACTTTTTCCCCGAAAATGCGGTTGAATACTTCGTCTCTTATTACGACTTTTATCAGCCAGAAGCCTACGTGCCCGCGCGTGACCTATTTATTGAAAAGGACGCTGCGGTTAATGAGCATATTGAGCAGATGCGATTGGCTGCCACGAAGTCGATTCTTGAACGTCGAGACACCATTATTGTGGCGACGGTCTCCGCGATTTACGGTATCGGTAAGCCTGAAAGCTACACCGAGATGCGTATGATTTTGCGTGAGGGTGACCGTAAAGATCAACGTAAGCTCATTACGCAACTCGTCAAGATGCAGTATCGCCGTACCGATACGGACTTTGTGCGTGGCACTTTCCGTGTGCGTGGAGATACGATCGACGTGTTCCCTGCTGAACACGCTGAAAGCGCCGTTCGTATTGAACTTTTTGATGACGAAGTCGAATCAGTCCTTCTTTTTGATCCGCTTACGGGGCGTGTGCAACAACGCGTCCCTCGTTTTGTGGTCTATCCAGCAAGCCATTACGTTACGCCGCGTGAAGAGGTCATGCGTGCCATGGTGTCAATCAAAGAAGAGCTAAAGCTTCGAACCGCGGAACTCTATGACGAAGGTCGTATTGCTGAGGCGCAACGCCTACAACAACGTACGCTTTTTGACCTCGAAATGCTCGATCAAGTGGGTTTTTGTAAAGGGATTGAAAACTACTCCCGCCATTTGACGGGATTGGCACCAGGCGAAGCGCCTCCTTGTCTCATTGACTATTTGCCCACTGATAGCATCATGTTCTTTGATGAAAGCCACGTGATGATGGGACAGTTGGGCGGCATGTATCGTGGCGACCGCGCACGAAAAGAAACGTTGGTGAATTACGGTTTCCGACTGCCGTCAGCGTTGGATAACCGCCCACTACGCTTTGACGAATTTGAACGTAAGATGCGCCGCAGTGTCTTTGTTTCAGCTACGCCAGCCGACTACGAACTCGAAAAAAGTGGTGGCGAAGTGGTTGAACAGGTCGTGCGCCCAACAGGACTCGTTGACCCACAGGTCGAAGTGCGTCCTGCGACCACGCAGGTTGATGATTTGCTCTCAGAAATCACGATCACGGTCGCCAAGGGTGAACGCGTCTTGGTGACGACGTTAACGAAGCGCATGGCTGAAGACTTGACGGACTTCTTGTCTGAGCATGGCGTGCGTGTGCGTTACCTTCACTCTGATATTGATACGGTGGAGCGTGTCGAGATTATTCGCGATTTACGTGCATACCACTTTGATGTCTTGGTGGGGATTAACCTTTTGCGTGAGGGGTTAGACATTCCTGAAGTGTCTTTGGTTGCGATTTTGGACGCTGATAAAGAAGGGTTTCTGCGTAGTGAACGCTCTTTAATTCAGACCATTGGACGAGCTGCTCGAAATTTGAATGGGCGAGCCATTCTCTACGCTGATCGTATGACCGACAGTATGAAAAGGGCACTCACCGAAACTGAACGTCGTCGCGAAAAACAGCTCGCTTATAACAAGGAACATGGCATTACGCCTAGAGGCGTGAAAAAGGAAATTCGCGACATTATCGATGGTGTTTATCGCGGTCCTGATGTGAGTACACCAGCTACGCCCGATACGTCGACAGACTACCAGGCAATGGATGAAAAGGCGGTTTCTGAAAAACTTCGCGAATTGGAAGCGCGCATGATGGAATTTGCGCGCAATTTGGATTTCGAAAAAGCGGCAAAAGTGCGAGAACAAATCCATCAATTACGTAGAGAAGTGTTTGGTGCGTCTGTGGACTGATGTTTTGGCGATTTTGTGACAATTGTGTAAAATCATATCCCTCAGGCGTTTTGAGGCTGTGAGCCCATAAAGCTACAAAAATTGTACTAGGCAGAAACGTTTGAGTGCAGTAGGATATATGCGTTATGGTTTTGCCGCAGTCACTCAACCCACGTGACGGAATGCGTGACTCCATCAGTGAAACGGAATAATAAAAGTGATTAACGTACTGTTTGTATGCACGGGCAATATTTGCCGCAGCCCCACAGCTGAAGCTATCTTTCGTAAAAAAGTCAATGAAGCTAAGCTCGGTGATGTGATTGGTTCTGATAGCGCGGCGACAAGTAGTCATCACGTTGGGG
Organism: uncultured Sutterella sp.; assembly: GCA_905186105.1. GTDB lineage: Bacteria > Pseudomonadota > Gammaproteobacteria > Burkholderiales > Burkholderiaceae_F > Sutterella. The sequence continues at coordinate 366,934 of LR994475.1, forward strand.
AAACGCCCGATGTGAGAGCTCAGCTCGCTTGCCGAAAGCGTACTTTGATATTAAAGAACACCGTGCCCGTGAAATTTCGTCAGAAGACTTTGAAAAGTTTGATCTGATTTTGGTGATGGATTGGGAAAATCTGACCGATCTTCAGCACCGTTCTCCGCCGCAGTTTAAGCATAAGATTCATTTGCTGATGCGTTATGCCAATGACTATGACGCTGCTGTGGTGCCAGATCCTTACTATAGTCTCAATGAAGGCTTTAATCAGGTCCTCGATTATTGCACGGATGCGTGTGGCGGTTTGTTGGAAACGCTCGAACGTAAAGCCCGTCAGATGCAGAAGTCGTTAGAGGCCGCTCGCGCCGCTGAAGCCGCTAAATACCGCACCTGCGCATGAGTCTGAATAACGAAAAAATAGACCGTTTTAATTATCGAAAGCCCGTATATTGCGGGCTTTTTCATTATACCTAAAGGTGTATCTGTGTAAGATTTGTAGACCCTTTTGCGCGTGGACAATAATTGACTTGATTAGTCGGGTATTTCTCAGTTAATATCCGACTGTTTCAGTAGGGATTGAGCCCCTATTTTTTTTCTTTACCACTTCGCGAATTTTGGAGCTGACCTTGAAGCTGACGACCAAAGGAAGATTTGCTGTGACTACCATGGTTGACATGGCGCTCCATGAGGTTGAAGCTCCTATTTCGTTGACGTTAATTTCGGAACGCCAACAGATTTCAGTGGTATATTTGGAGCAACTTTTCTGCAAGTTGCGTCGTGCAGGGTTAGTGGTCAGTGTGCGTGGTCCTGGCGGTGGTTATCGCTTAGGTAAGCCGGTGTCCGAAATTACGGTCGGTGCCATTATTGCAGCGATGGATGAAGATATTGATGCAACGCAGTGCCGTGGAGACGGAACCTGTCTGGGTGGTGCCGCTTGTTTAACGCATCATCTTTGGGAAGAACTCAATCGTACAACGCAAAAATTTCTTGACGGTGTGACGCTCGCAAGCATGGTTGAAAGCCATCAAAAGCGCCATGGCAAGCAGGTCGTATCCGCTGTCATTCCTGTGCGAAAAGCGAAAGCTGGACGTCAGGCTAAAGACTCTCATTAATAACGTTTCGCCAGTATCGACGATTCATTTTCATCAATAAAGGACTAATGATGAAGTTGCCTGTTTATCTCGACTATTCCGCGACGACGCCTTGTGACCCCCGAGTTGTCGACAAAATGGTCCCGTACCTCTACGAAAAATTCGGTAATCCCGCGTCTCATAGTCATGCTTATGGTTGGGAAGGCGAAAAGTACGTTGAAGAAGCTCGCGGTCATGTANCTGCTTTGATCGGTGCCGATCCTCGCGAAATAGTTTGGACGTCTGGCGCGACAGAGAGCGATAACNTTACCATCAAGGGTGCAGCCCATTTCTATAAGGACAAGGGGCGCCATTTGATTACCGTAAAAACGGAACATAAGGCGGTGCTCGACTCCATGCGTCACCTTGAAAGCGAAGGCTACGAAGTGACCTACCTCGATGTGAAGGAAGATGGTCTCATCGATATGGATGCTTTCCGTGCTGCCATTCGTCCCGATACGATTCTTGTGTCTGTAATGTACATCAATAATGAAATTGGTGTGATTCAGGACCTAGAAACGATTAGCGCCATTTGCCACGAACACGGCATTTTGTTCCACTGTGACGCTACGCAGGCAGCTGGCAAGATGGATCTGAATGTGGACCGTTTGAAGGTCGACTTAATGAGCCTCTCGGGTCATAAGGTCTATAGCNCGAAGGGTATCGGTGCGCTCTATGTTCGCCGTAAGCCACGTGTGCGTATCGAATGCCAAATTCATGGTGGTGGTCATGAACGCGGTATGCGTTCTGGTACGCTCGCTTCTCACCAGATCGTGGGTATGGGTGAAGCATATCGTCTCGCTAAGGAAGAAATGGAAACCGAAGTGCCGCGTCTTCAGCGTCTTCGCGATCGCCTTTGGGACGGTATCCGTGAAAACATTCCGGAAGTCTATTTGAACGGTAGCTGGGAACACCGATCTTGCCACAATTTGAACGTGAGCTTTGCGTTCATTGAAGGCGAAAGCTTGATGATGGCGATGAAGGACATCGCTGTGTCGTCGGGTTCAGCTTGCACGTCGGCTTCTCTTGAACCATCTTATGTGCTTCGTGCCTTGGGGCGTGACGACGAATTGGCTCACAGCTCTATTCGCTTTACGTTGGGTCGCTTTACGACTGAAGAAGAAATTGACTTTGTGATCAAGACCTTGGTCGCAGGTGTGAATCGTCTGCGTGAAATGAGTCCGTTGTGGGAAATGCATCAGGAAGGGATTGATATCTCTCAGGTGCAGTGGACGGAACACTAATCAAACGAATTCGCTATTTGACAATCGGGAAAGTGCGCAAGACACCTTCCCGACGGAGAAAAAACATGGGTTACAGTGAAAAACTTATCGACCATTATGAAAACCCTCGCAATGTGGGGACGTTGGATACAAAGGACGACACGGTCGGTACGGGTATGGTCGGTGCGCCGGCTTGCGGCGACGTGATGCGTTTGCAGATTAAGGTAACGCCTGAAGGCGTAATCGAAGACGCAAAATTTAAGACCTATGGCTGTGGTTCTGCCATTGCGTCTTCGTCTTTAGTGACCGAATGGGTTAAGGGTAAGACGCTTGACGAAGCTGGCGAATTGACGAACGCCGCTATCGCTGAAGAATTGGCTTTGCCGCCCGTGAAGATTCACTGCTCGATTCTCGCTGAAGACGCCATTAAGGCAGCGATCAACGATTATCGTAAGAAGCAGGCTAAGGAGTAATCCATCATGGCAGTGACATTGACAGAAGCTGCGGCTAACCACGTTCAGAAGTTTCTGACCCGTCGCGGTAAGGGTTTGGGTTTACGTCTTGGCGTTAAGACCTCTGGTTGCTCCGGCATGGCTTATAAGCTTGAATTTGCTGACACGCTCAATGACGACGATCAAGTGTGGGAAAGTTTTGGTGTGAAGGTGATCGTGGACGAAAAGAGTCTTCCTTACCTTGATGGCACGGAACTTGACTACACACGCGAAGGTCTTCAGGAAGGGTTTAAGTTCCATAACCCGAATGAAAAGAGCCGCTGTGGATGCGGCGAATCCTTCCACGTCTAATCAACTCGGGGACCTGTTGGTCCCCTTTTTGGATATTTAGTCATGGCGCAAATGAGTCCTTTTCAGCTTTTTGGTATGAAACCCACTTTTACGATCGACCTTGATCGATTGGAAGCGGCTTATCAGGCGGCAATGATGAAGGTGCATCCGGATCGCTTTGCTGGGCGGTNNACCGCAGCCGAACGTCGTGTTGCCGGACAATGGAGTACGCGTATCAATGAGTCGTACCAGTTGTTGAAGTCCCCTGTGAAGCGTGCGGNNTACTGGCTTTGTGAGACTGCGGGTCATCCTTTGGAAGCTGAGACCAATACGTCGATGCCCATGGAATTTTTATTGACCCAGATTGCTTGGCGTGAAGCGCTTGAGAGTGCGCAGGGTAACTCGGAGGCGATCGATGCAGTACGCGCTGAAGCGATGGCGCTTCGTGAAGAGGTACTCAAAGAAATTACTCAAGCCATTGACGGAGATGCCGCTTGGGAGCGTGCCGTTGACCTCACGCGTAAGTTGATGTTTATTGACCGTTTCCTTGAAGAAGCGGCTAACGAATAAGAATTTTAGGGAAGTGCCTCATGGCTCTATTTCAAATTGCAGAACCGGGTTTGTCGGCTGCCCCTCATGAACATCGTTTAGCAGTTGGTATTGACCTTGGTACGACGAACTCACTTGTGGCGAGCGTCATTAGTGGTTCGGCTGAAGTGATTCGTGACGAAGAAGGTGCGGCGATTTTGCCCTCCGTCGTTCACTATGCTGCGGATGGTACGGTGACGGTTGGTGCCAAAGCCTTGCGTGACGCTAGTAACGACGCTAAGAATACGATTTCGTCTGCGAAGCGTTTGATCGGGCGCACGATGAAGGATTTAGATGACGTCCATAACCTGCCCTACGACCTGGTGGATGATCCGTCGATGGTGCGTATTGCGACGTCGGCTGGCATCAAGTCGCCCGTTGAAGTGAGTAGCGAAATTCTTCGTTCGCTCTCTGAACGTGCTCAGGAACGTTTGGGTGGCGACATCACGGGCGCTGTGATCACGGTGCCCGCCTACTTTGATGACGCGCAACGTCAGGCGACAAAGGATGCAGCGCGTTTAGCTAATTTGACTGTTCTGCGTTTGTTAAATGAACCGACGGCGGCAGCCCTTGCTTATGGGTTAGATAATGGCGCCGAAGGGACCTACTTGGTGTACGACCTTGGGGGTGGTACGTTTGACGTTTCGCTCTTAAAGTTGACGCGTGGTGTGTTCGAAGTGTTAGCGACGGGCGGCAATTCCGCTTTGGGTGGTGACGACTTTGACCAACGTGTCTTTTGCTATGTGACCGAAAGTTGCCGTGGCGGTAACCCCAATGCCGTCCTGAAGTCTAAGGGTGAAGTGGTTGACGCTTTGCCAGTACACTTCTTGACGCCCGCTGAAAAGCGCCGTTTGATGGCTATTTCTCGTGCGGCTAAAGAAGCGTTGACGCATGATGAAGCGACACCATTACACTTTACGTTTGATAACGGTGATGAAATCTCAATAAACCTCACACGAGTCGCATTTGATGCGATGACGTGCCATTTGGTTAAGAAGACGATGGATACCGTCAAAGCTGTCTTGGCAGACGCAAAGGCTGACATTTCTGACGTGCGTGGTGTGGTGCTCGTGGGTGGTGCCACGCGTATGCCGTGTGTTCGTGATGCCGTTGAAAAGTATTTTGGCTTTAGCCCGCTTGACGATATTGACCCGGATCAGGTGGTCGCCATTGGCGCAGCCATGCAGGCGAATAAGCTCGCTGGTAACACGTCGGGCGACGACGATTGGTTGCTCCTTGACGTGACACCGCTTTCTTTGGGTCTTGAAACGATGGGTGGCCTTGTTGAAAAGGTGATCCCGCGTAATAGTGCAATTCCGGTTGCTCGTGCTCAAGACTTTACAACCTTCCGTGACGGTCAGACAGCGATGGCGGTGCATGTGGTGCAGGGTGAGCGCGAACTCGTAGACGCTTGCCGTTCGCTCGCTCGCTTTGAGTTGCGCGGCATTCCGCCGATAGCCGCGGGTGCTGCGCGCATTCGTGTCACGTTCCAGGTTGACGCTGACGGCTTATTGTCAGTGTCTGCTCGTGAAATGACGACGGGTGTTGAGTACTCCATTCAGGTTAAGCCAAGCTACGGATTGTCTGACGAAGATATCGTGCGTATGCTTCAAGATGGTAATGGTCGAGCAGAAGAAGATATGCGTGCGCGTGAACTGCGTGAACAGCAGGTTGAAGCGCGTCGCTTGTTGGAATCCACGCATTCTGCTTTGAATGCGGATGGTGATTTGCTCGATGCAAATGAACGCGCTGAAGTGGATGCTTTGGTTGAACGCTTGACAGCCTTGGTCGCATCCAACGATGTGGAAGCTGTGAAGGCGGGGATTGAAGCCTTAACCAAGGGCACAGAAACCTTAGCTGAACGTCGTATGGATCGTTCGATTCGTGAAGCGCTCTCTGGGATGAGCATCGACGATGAACGTTTTGACGTGAAAGCCGACGAATAAACCTCAGCACTTTTTTTAGGGTGGTAACTATGCCAAAAGTCACTGTACTTCCTCATCCGACGCTTTGTCCTGAGGGTCTCGAATTTGAAGCTCAGCCAGGTGACAACCTTGCTCGTGCGCTCTTAAAGAATGGCGTGAAGATTGAACACGCTTGCGAATTCTCGTGCGCTTGCTCGACCTGTCACGTCATTATTCGTGAAGGCTTTGATACGCTTAACGAACCTGATGATGATGAGCTTGATCATATCGACGCCGCATGGGGAGCAGGTGTGCTCTCGCGCTTATCTTGCCAGACGACGGTGGGCGAAGCCGATATCACGGTTGAAATTCNNCCAAGTACTCTCGCAATCACGCTCGTGAGGAGTAACGCTATGAAGCTCAAGTGGACGGATGCACAAGCCATTGCTGAAGCGCTCTACGATCTGGATCCTGATTTAGATCCGCTGACTTTGAGTTTTGTGAAAATGCACGAGATGATCTGTGCGCTTGAAGACTTTGATGACGATCCCGAAGCGTCTAACGAACGCATTCTTGAAGGGATTCTCACGTGTTGGTTAGACGAACGCGACTAAGGGTTGCGCTCACTCATCTAAGCAAACAAAAAGGGCAGCCATTTTCGAAGTGGCTGCCTTTTTTTGAGCGTTGACGCTTTAGAGCGCGACGCCGATTTTTTTGAGGGCGTCCAAAAGGGTGACGGCATCATGCGCCGAGCGCGTCGTGGGGACGGCGGGCAAAAAGCCTAAACCCTCAGTGACTTCATGAAAGACGTCCTCTGCTTCAGCGGAACATGCTGTCTGATGAATGCGTGCGTCAATCATCATGACGTCAATGGCATGCAGACGAAGGGTCATGCCTGAAAAGGCGTCATCCCACAAAATAAGGAGCGGTTTGTTGTCAGCACGGCAGGCGTCAAGCGCGAGAGTGGCAGTGTCGACATAGCGCACAGCTTGCTGAGCCTCGGTGAGGCTTGCGGCAAAGGTTGCCCAGGCATCAGGCGTTTGAGTCACGATGAGAAAAGTCATGATATGCCTCAACCTTAGTGACGACCGCCACCGCAGGAGTGGTTGGGCGTAAAGCGCGGGAGCTGACCAGCGATCTGAGCTTCCACAGCCTTACCCACGGTTTCAACGTTGCCGGCGTAGAAAACTTCGATGCCAGCCTGCAAGAAGCCCATGAGGGGACGCATACCCATACCGCCAGCGAGCAACACGTTGACACCACGTTCGGCGAGGTAGTTGACAGGGGCGAGGCAGCCGCCATGTTCGTGAGCGCAAGAAGGAATGACCTGCGTTTCAACGACCTGATTGTTGTCATCAACATCAACTAAGGTGTAAAGGTCGCAGTGNGTAAAGTGGGCACCCACTTCTGCGTCAAAGTCACCAGGCTGAACAGAAGGAATGGCAATACGAATCATGATTTAAATCTCCTTAATGGGAATGATTGTACGGTTACGTTGTCTAGCGTGAACCATTTCGCGTAGACGACTAGCAAATTGTTCAAAGGTTGCATCGAGCTGAGAGGGCGTTTCGCCAATGGCTTCACCACGCGCCATCGCGGCTGTGAATGCAGATGTAAAGGGCAGTGTGCCGAGCACCGTGGCGCCAGCACTCAGGGCAACTTGACGCGCTTCTTCGGTTTGTTCGGGGTTTAAGTCGGCTTTATTAATAATGACGNNTACCATCGGCAACCGGAAGTGTTTAGCGAGTTCTGCTAAACGCTTAAAGTCGGCAATGCCAGAAGCCCCCGCTTCGACAACGGCGCAAACGAGCGAGGCGCCCGAGAGCGAACTAATGACCGGGCAACCGATGCCCGGGGTGCCGTCTGAGAGAATGATCTCAGCCTTGATGCTTTGGGCAAGCGCGCGAGCTTCCTTTTTTAAAAGTACAATGAGGCGCCCGGAGTTTTCGGCGCCAGGCGCCAACTGCGCATGAATCAAAGGACCAAAGCGGGTTTCACTTTGGTAGTTTTCACCACAGTGGCGAGGGAGCCAATCAAAGTACCGGCTGGGNCACAGTTTGACGCAAACAGCACAACCTTCGCAGAGCGTTTCGTTAACGGGATATTCGCCGTCATCGGTCGATGTAATGGCATCGAAATTACAAAAGCCAAGACACTGATCGCACCCAATGCATTCGTCAGGGTTAAAGCGCGCAAGGTGACCACTAATAAAGTCACTTTGCTTAACAACCTTGGGCTGCAAAAGGATATGAAGGTCAGGCGCATCAACGTCATAGTCACAAAGGACGATCGGTTCAGCGGCACTCATGGCTCGCGCTAAAGCCGCGGTAACACTCGTCTTACCTGCACCGCCTTTGCCACTTAAGACAACGATTTCATGCATGGTGCTCTCCAACGATATGTTTGGCGACATCGTGAGCGGCTTTTTCAAAGCGTTCACGCCACGCGGGTGAGAGGGTCAACGGGTGTTTGCCACCTGCGGCGTGCGCTGCTGCTTCACGATCAAAGGGAATGCGAGCTAACACTGGGACTTGACGACCTTCACAGAAGGCGACTAGGTCAGCTTCGCTTTGTGCGATCTCACTTTGACCACTACGGTTAATCACGACGGCGACAGGTTTATGTGCTTCCGTAAAGGCTAGAAGGGCTAACTTAAAGTCGTGGACACCAAAGGGCGTTGGATCCACAACGAGGACAACGATGTCGGCGTGCGCCGCGGCAGTCATGACGGGACAACTGACGCCCGGTGGTGCGTCAATCAAAAGGTCGGCACCTAAATGGTCAGCTTCTTGACGCGCACGACGCAAAAGCGAACGAATGACAGGTGGCGTCATCGCTTCGCCAATACGGGATCGTCCTTCAATAAAGGGATGATGGTCATCCGTTTCGCCAATCGCTAGTTGACCCAGTTCACGCGTCCCCGTGACAATCGCATTGGGGGCGCAAACAGCACTACAGCCCCCGCAACCGTGGCACATATCAGAGAACGGCATGATGCGGTACAGCGAGCTTTTTAATGGCGTTGAACTGACAAATGGCAACGCATTCGCCACACAGGTCACATCGGTCAGTAATCGCCTTGGGGACTTCAAGTTCCACGGACTCGTGACTTGTGAAGTGATGAGGCAAATAAAGTCCAAGGTCAGGCGCCTCGACGTCAGCGTCTGCGAGCACAAAGGGACGCGGTAAGAAAGCGGAGAGCCCGGCAGTTACCGTGGTTTTGCCTGCACCCCCTTTGCCACTAGCGAAAAGGATGTTCACGCTTATTTTCCTTCGGGGTAAAGAACAGTCAGGTTGCCCGCTTCAAAGTCGGCAATCACGTTGCCCACTGTGCGGTTATCCATGTCTTGAACGGTACCTAAGCCCACGGCTTGCAGGGCTTCCAGCGCCTTGGGACCGATGTAGCCACTCAAGACCACCTTAGTACCCGCTTCAACCACTGTTTCAACAGCCATCAAACCAGCCCCCTGAGTGGTAGCTTGCGCAGCACCATTGTCAATATATTCAAGGGTCTTTGTTTCGGTGTCATAAATCACGAAACCAGCGGCACGACCAAAGCGTGGGTCAACGATATCCTGAGTGGTAGGACCTTCAGCAGAAATAGCAATTTTCATGGCGGGATAGTCTTTCAATAATTCAGTAGAGCTTAAGCGTCGAGCGTTGGTGCCACCCGTCACAACGATGGGAAGACTTTCAACGAGACTACGAGCGACCTTTTTTCGCGCTGCAGCCAAAATGCGCCCAAAGGTATGACGCGAAATACCCATGTTTTTAGAGGCTTCGCTTTGGTTAATACCTTCGAGATCCGAAAGACGAAGGGCTTCGAGCTCTTCAAATTTAATCGTGACGCATTCGGTATCATCAGGAAGTTTTCCGCACGGCTTGAAGTAAACCGTACGCATGGGGATGTCAACAATACGGGTAATAACGGGACGACTCATGGCGACCTTGTTAGTAAATCTCAAATGAGCATAATAAAATCGATGCGTACTGTCAAGTGAACCTGTTTGGTAGTGCTAGGTGGTGAGTGTTGGTAGATTTAGTACTAATATGTCGGGAATGTCTAAGGATTTTCGTGAAGTAGTTTATAATTTTCAGGGTTTAATACTGAATTTTTGCTTCCTTCAAAAATCAATAACAATAACTAAAAAGATCTTGAAATGGTTAAATATGCTTTTCCTATGATCTCATTTAGTTCATGTTAGGTTGAAATAAAGTCGATTAAAACGACAGTTAATCAATTGATATTGATAGGATGCTCTTTTGGTTCATGTTGAGTAAGAGCGTTGTATGAGTGACGCGTATTAGGTTCTCGTAGCACTACATCAAAACGTAAAAAGTCAAGAAAGAGTAGGCATAAAGACTGATACGACTTATACTGTCTATAGGTTCTAAAAAGTGTGATGATTCCGCAAACCATCGATGATGGGGGTGATTCATCCCTTTAAGAGCGCCTACCTCTCAAAGATTCCCCCTAATTTCATAGATGAGTGTAGTGCGACGTATTGACTGTTAATGCCTGTAAGGCAGTTATTTATATTGGACAACATCGTGGGTTCCAAGAAAACGTCAGACGACAAAGTGTCGTCATTAGCTCCAAATCAATCCGTGTCGACCGTTTCGACCTCTACTCAGTCAGAGGAAGCCGCTCACCCTACTTTGGCTTCGTCGGTTCGTCGTGCGACGCGTCTGGCGCTTAAAGCCAAACCCGTCAAGGAAGTCAAAAACAAGATGTCCCCCGAAGAGTTGAGTCGTGCGGCTGAACGTTTGAGTCAGCGTCGCATGAAAAAGATGACGGGTGGTCTCACGGTTCCCAAGACTTTTAAAGAAGTGACGGGAACGCCAGAAGACATGCAGTTTTTGACGGACAAAGGGAAGACTGAAGTCAACGGCATGTTCGGCGACGGCAAGGCACCCTTGAAAGATTCCACGCAGGCTTATGCGCGCTTGGTGCCACAGAGGTCTACGGACGTTGTTCGTCAAGAGGGAGATGACTTAAACGTAACCGCTCCCGTGCAAGCACCAAAGGCTGACGACGTTAGTATAGTGCTGAGCCCACTCAGGTTACGACAGAGGTTTTAAAAGTGAGTGTTGATACTGAATGTAAGCGCCGTACACCGTCAAAGGCGAATCGTACGGAACCCGAAGCAACGGGTGATGATCAGATGGGTCGCGCTCATGAACGTGTTGATATGGTATTGGGGCTTGATCGTGTGCCCAAGACCAATTCGCGTGGTCGTGCGACGCGAAACAGAATTATTGAAGCAGCTCGTCGTATTTTGATTGAGCAGGGGACGGATAAGCTTTCGATTGACCGCGTGCTTGAAGAAGCCAAAGTGAGTAAAGGATCCTTTATTCACCACTATCCTTCTCGTAGCGCCTTGATCGAAGCCTTGGTGGATTCGTACGCACAGCACTTGGACGAAGTGCAGCGTGAGCTCGAACATAAGGCGCGTATGACATCGAAGGTCCCTAGTCGTCTCTTGCGTGCGTACGGTGACTGGTATCGTGAATTTAGTGAAGGTCGCATCGACCGAGGGATTTCGCCTTTTGCTGCGTTGGCTGTGGCTTCGCCCGAAAATCGTCAGCTCATGACTCCAGTGCGTTGCTGGTACCGTGAGTACTTTAACCGTGTGAAGCGTGAGCCGTGTGGACCGACAACTGCGCTCATCGTGACCTTGGCTTATGACGCGCTCTTTTTCCATCATTTGTTGGGCACTGACGTCCTCACTTCTCAGGAAAAGCGTCATATCGTCGAAGGGCTTGAACGCTTGAGTGGCAACATCACGCACACGAGTTCGGCGCCTGATTTTGACCCTGATTTGAATTCAGAGTTAGCGAGCGACGATCCATTCGAGCAGTAATCGTGCGGCTTCAGGCATGAGGCGATCTGCCTCAATCAGATCCACTGCTTGACGTGGACTAAAAGACGCAAAGGCGTCTGCTTCTCCATCAAGGTTTGTGGGTGTTATTTCAGAAGGGACGGTCAGTAAGTAGCTTGCCGTCCTTTCTTGCAACCAGCCTTCAGGGACGGGGCATTGATAGTCAAAAGAGAGGGTCGGCAAGGGAACGAGCGTGTCTGCCCCTACGTTGAGCCCCGCTTCTTCATGAAGCTCACGCAGCATGGCGGTCTGGGGCGTTTCACTGGCTGCCATCATGCCGGCGGCTAAGTTGTCCCAAAGNTCTGCGCCAATCGGTTTATTGGGGCTACGTCGTTGAAGCCAAAAGTGACCATGAGGCGTGAGAGCCAATAAACGAACGACGTGTGTGGTGAGCCCGAGGGTCCGAAAGACTGAGCGTTCAGCTTGGGCGAGCACCTGTCCCTCGTCGTTAAAGATATCGAGCTTTTCGTGACGACGGCGTTGTGTGAGCCCTAAGGCACTCAAGGCGNNTAGGGTGATTTGATCTAAGGCGAGGTTGAGTGTCTCAAAGTGAGGTTCGGCAAGGAGCGTAAAGGTTTGCGAATCCCCCGCGTCAACCCACTGCGTCAGGATGGGATCGTGACGCATGACAGCCATCACTTTAGTCGTTAAACGACCCACAGCGTGACCGCCAATGACAAAAGCCCCGAGGGGTTCGGGGCTCTCTAGACATGTTCGAGTCCGAAGTTCTGTTTGAAGCACTCGGACTCGATCCATGAAGGTCTCTCTCATTAGCCGATCAGACCAGCTTCGGGACGCATATGCGGGAAGAGCAACACGTCGCGAATCGTCGGGGCGTCGGTGAGGAGCATGATGAAGCGGTCGATACCCACACCGCAACCCGCGGTCGGCGGGAGACCATATTCCAACGCACGGATGTAGTCGGCGTCGTAATACATGGCTTCGTCGTCACCGTGGCTCTTGGCATCAGCCTGAGCCTTAAAGCGAGCAGCCTGGTCGTCCGGGTCATTCAATTCGGAGAAGCCGTTACCCAATTCGCGNTCACCGATGAAGAGTTCGAAACGTTCCGTGATGTCGTGGTCAGCGTCAGAGGCACGAGCGAGCGGAGAGATTTCCGTCGGGTAGTCAATGATGAAGGTCGGCTGAATGAGCTTGGCTTCGNNTACCGTTTCTTCAAAGAGCGCCATCTGAAGGGCACCAAGACCGACGTAGTCGGGCTGCGGTTCGCCTAAGCGTGCCAATTCAGCGCGCAAGAATTCGGCATCGTTCAACTGTTCGTCCGTGTAACCCGGGGCGTACTTCTTGATGGCTTCAATCGGGGTAAGACGATCGAAGGGCTTTTCAAGATTGATTTCCTGACCCTGGTACTGAAGCACGGCACTACCTGTGGCTTCCTGAGCAACGGTGCGAAGGAGCGATTCCGTAAAAGCCATCTGATCGCGATAGGTCCAGTAGGTCGCATAGAATTCCATCATCGTGAATTCAGGGTTGTGACGAACGGACACGCCTTCGTTACGGAAGTTACGGTTGATTTCGAAGACGCGTTCAAAACCACCGACCACGAGACGCTTCAGATAAAGTTCCGGCGCAATACGCAGGTACATATCCATGTCGAGCGCATTGTGGTGCGTGATGAAGGGCTTGGCGTTGGCGCCACCCGGGATCGGATGCAACATCGGGGTTTCGACTTCGAGGAAGCGGTTCGAAAGCATGAAGTTGCGGATCGCGGCGATGACCTTCGAGCGAACGAGGAAACGATTGCGGGATTCTTCGTTCATGATGAGGTCGACATAACGCTGGCGATAGCACATTTCGGTGTCGCAAAGACCCTTGTGCTTATCAGGCAACGGACGAATGTTTTTCGTCATCAAACGTAATTCGGAGGCGCGAATAGAGAGTTCGCCCGTCTTCGTACGGAAGAGCGTGCCCTTTACAGCGACAATGTCACCGAGGTCAAACGTCTTCCAAGCGGCATAAGCCTCTTCGCCGATGTCACCCTTGGTGATGAAGTACTGCATGTCGCCCGTGAAGTCACGCACGGTGGCAAAGCTAGCCTTACCCATGATGCGCTTGAGCATCATACGTNNACCAGAGCAAGCCACCTGCGGCTTGAGGGTTTCGAGTTCTTCGGCAGAGACGTCCTGATACTTGGCACGGATGTCGCCAAAGAGGTCAGTACGTTCAAAGTCGTTGGGATAAGCAACGCCAGCAGCGCGCAGGGCGACCAACTTGGCGCGACGTTCAGCAATANNATGTGGTTTTCTTCTTCCGCCATCTGCGTGGCGGACTGAATCTGTTCAGCCATTTTCTTTCCTGTCGTAATCAGAAGAATCAGCGCTTAGTCAACGCCAAGCGCTGTTCTTGTCTATACGGGGCGTGAATTAACCGCCAATACCATTCTTAAGCGAAGCTTCGACGAACTGGTCAAGGTCGCCATCAAGCACGGCGCCCGTGTTACCCGTTTCAACGTTCGTGCGAAGGTCCTTCACACGGGACTGGTCAAGCACGTAGCTACGGATCTGATGACCCCAGCCGATGTCGGACTTCGACTCTTCAAGCTTGTACCTGNNTTCTTCCATGCGCTTACGCATTTCGTGTTCATAGAGCTTCGCTTTGAGCTGTTGCATGGCTTTTTCGCGGTTGCGATGCTGCGAGCGGTCGTCCTGACAAATCGTGACGATACCCGTCGGAATATGGTGAATACGAACGGCGGATTCGGTCTTCTGAATATGCTGACCACCTGCGCCGGACGCACGGAACACGTCAATCGAGAGGTCTGCTGGATTGATTTCGATTTCGATCGAATCGTCGACTTCAGGATAGACGTAAACGGACGTAAAGGACGTATGACGACGAGCGTTGGAGTCAAAGGGACTCTTACGCACGAGACGGTGAATACCCGTTTCGGTACGCAAGGTGCCATAAGCCCATTCGCCTTCGATATAAAGCGTGCAGGACTTAATGCCAGCCACTTCGCCCGGGCTTTCTTCTTCAAGAGTGACCTTGAAGCCCTTACGTTCGGCATAACGCATGTACATACGTTCAAGCATGCTTGCCCAGTCTTGGGCTTCGGTACCACCAGCACCAGCCTGGATTTCCAGGTAGCAGTTGGAGGGGTCCATCGGCTGATTGAACATGCGCTTGAATTCAAGCTTGGCGACTTCAGTTTCAATGGCTTCGACGTCCTGGCCAACGGCTTCAACCGTTTCCCAGTCTTCTTCAGTNATGGAGAGCTCAAAAAGCTCTGCTGCATCATTGATGCCCGAGGTCAAGCTGTTAAAGCTGCCGACGATATCGTCAAGCATCTTCTTTTCTTTGCTGATTTCCTGGGCATGCTTCGGATCATTCCAGAGATCCGGGTTTTCAACCTCGCGGTTGACTTCTTCTAGACGGCGCGCTTTGCGATCGACGTCAAAGATACCCCCGAAGTTCGGTCAGACGGCGGGTGAGGTCGTCTGTAAGGTTCTGAATCTGATTGATGCGTTCGACTTCCATCATGTCACTCTTTTGGTACGTATGAAATTGAAAAAGCCACTGTCGTGTGCTGCAAAAAGTACCAACACAATCAAGAAAGCGACAGGGCTACGAAAATAGACAGATTATAAAGCGAAAGCGCCTCCCGTTTCGACCGAGAAGGCGCTTGGGCGTGATGGACAGAGCCAAAAACTAGAATTCGGCGGCTTCAATAACGAGTTGAATCGAGCGTCGTCCCATAAATTCATTGATATTGGGACGATAGGCAAGACGCACATGACTCGGTAGCGTGTCTTTGAAGCGAAAGAAAATCGCGTCAAAACGTTGGTTGCCTAGCTCAAGAATGAGCTTAAGGTGCGCGTCTTTGAGAAGCGTCTGACGAATGACTTTGAATTCGTTGGCAAAGATCGGCGCATCAAAGCCTTGTCCCCAAATTTGGTTTTCAATGGCGTAGACAAGCCCTTCAGAAATTTCGTCTGGCGCTAAACCGCCATCGGTATAAATGACGCGTTCAAAGACCGATGGATCCGTCATGCCGCGTACCGTTTCTTCAAAGGTTTGCTCAAAGTCCGTCAACGCTTCGGCGCGTAGTGTAAGTCCCGCAGTCATGGCGTGCCCACCAAAGCGCACAATGGCGTTAGGCAACCGTTTACTCACAAGGTCAAGCGCGTCACGAAGGTGGATCCCTGGGATCGAGCGACCTGAGCCCTTTAATAAGCCGTCGTCAGAAGGCGCAAAGACAATCGTCGGGCGATTGGTTTTTTCTTTGAGGCGAGAGGCAACTAAGCCCACGACGCCCTCATTAAAACACTCGTCAAATAGTGAAAGTGTGGCTCGCTTTTCGACGTCGAAGCGCGAGAGCGCAATTTCTGCAGTATGCTGCATTTCGGTTTCAAGCTCTTGGCGCGCTACATTGAAGTCGTTGAGGCTTCGTGCGAGGTCAAGTGCTTCAACGGGGTCATCCGTTAAAAGGCAGTGAATCCCGTTTTCCATCGTGTCTAAGCGACCTGCGGCATTGATGCGTGGACTAAGCGCAAAGCCAAAGTCACGCACACTAGCGACTTCGGGCTTTTTACTTGCAACCGCAAAAAGGGCTGAGATCCCCGCGTGAGTACGTCCCATACGAATGCGACGTAAGCCTTGAGAGACCAAGACGCGGTTATTTTTGTCAAGTTTCACGACGTCTGCGACCGTTCCCAAAGCCACTAGATCCACAAGTGTATCTAGGCGGGGTTGTGTTTGCTGAGTGTAAACGCCTCGTTCACGTAACAGCGCACGTAATGCCAACAGGACGTAATACATGACCCCGACGCCAGCGAGCGTTTTAGAGGGGAAGGTCGAGTCGACCAAATTGGGGTTCACAATGCAAACGGCGGGAGGCAGCTCGTTGCCTGGCAAATGGTGGTCCGTCACAATGACATCGATCCCCAATGCGTTCGCATGACGCACGGCTTCAACAGACGACACCCCGTTGTCAACCGTCACCAAAAGGTCAGGCTTAGGGGACTGTTGGGCGAGTAAATCAATGACCGTCGTCGAAAGTCCATAGCCATGAAGGACGCGATGTGGGACAAAAAAGGTCGAGCGAATGCCCATCATCGCAAGCCCACGCATTACCACGGCACAAGCCGTGGCGCCGTCGCAGTCATAGTCCGCAACGATCGTGACGTGTTCGCCGCGCTCTCGAGCAAGGGCTAAACGTTCGGCTGCGGCGCGCGTCCCTTCTAAGAGCGTCGGCGGTAGCATGGCCTTCCATTCTTGGTCGAGTTCAGACGCATCATGAATGCCGCGAGCAGCTAAAGCTCGAGCAATCGGCGCACAGTAACCCGCGTCAGTGAGTCGACGAGCACTGGCAACATCGTAGTCACGCATCAAGATTCGAGTCATTTAGTGGGCTCCTTCTTGATAGCGATCAGGGCACCAAGCTGCGGGTGCTAATTGAGACTTACGTCTAAAAAGGCGATCCATGAANGTACTTTCGGCGGGTGCGAGCGTNGACGACCCTGTTTCACCAAATACCACGGTCAAAATAATGTTGGCTTCAAAGCGCTCAGCGTCTTCTCGATATTGTTTGAGTTTTTGCGCGACTTGAGGCAAGGCTTTACCCCAAGCGTCCCAATCTTTGGCTAACCAAGGGGCATAAAGGTCTTCAATCACCGCAATGATGTCGCCGTGCGGCGCGTCAGTANNCCAGTGCCCCTGATCGCGCCCTAAGCGCTCAATCAAAATCCCAGCGGCATTGGTCAANCCGCGCACCGCATCGTCATCGGCGGCAACGCTACGAATGAGCGTAGGCGGGAAAAAGAGTTCTTCATANCTGCCCCCAGAAATCCAGACGCCATCAATCGTGGGTTCGCCTTTGGCGCGACGCTCAGCGTTGATAGGGTGAGCTACCAAAATGGTTTCGACTTCTTTGAGCATTTGACGCACGTCTAGCGCAGCATCCCCTTCAAGCAGCGCTTCGTCGGGCGTAAGCCCCGAGAGTGCCATCGCTGGCGTGGCGGTTAACGCCCAATCTTCGCGGCGCGTTAAGAACCAGTGACAATCCCAAATCTGAAGACGTAACCCCGCCTTGAGAAAGACCGGTTCGATCGCAAAGGTGAGCTGCATAAAGGTCGAGTCGTCCAATGGAGGACGGGTTTGCGTAATACGACCGTCTTTTAAGGTATAAGGGGTCAAGCACCAAAGTTCAGGTGCTTGCTCNTCACCACCCAAAGCAAGCCAACGCCAGGGGGCTTCGTGTGGGAGCGTTTCACGACGGGTGATGACTTTCCAAAGCCAAACAAGATGGGGCGCACGGCGGTAGCACCCATGGTCAAACACTTGGGGGACCGCTTGACCAGCGCCTTCGCCAATGGCTTCGAGCGCTTGGCGGCTCTCTGGAGAAAGGCTCTCGACAATGCGATCTACCTCATCAACAGGTAAGCGGGCACCAGGAATAAGAAGAAAAGCTTTGTTGTCACTCATAAGAATTTTTTGTGTAGCTTGGGCGTTGAGTTCATTGGTCTCACGTGTCCCAACGGACACGCCAAGGGCGCTCAGCGAGCGCGCAAAAGAGACTGACCCACGCGAAGACCTTTGAACGACCGATTTCTAGAGCACAGCGTTTCTAGATTAGAAAGGGCGCGTTAAAAGTTTTTGACATAGTTTCAGCATTGTAACGGTAGCAGAGCAGGCTAGAATGAGAAGCTTCCCAACTTCATCGAAGATTCTCCCGTGAAGATTCCCTTTGAACTGACCATTGGTCTTACTTATACGCGCGCAGNNTACCGTCGCGGTCGTCGTAAAGACCGCTTTATGTCTTTTATCTCTGGCATGTCGGTAACGTCGATTGCCTTGGGCGTTGCGGTANCTTTGATTATTGTGCTCTCGGTTATGAATGGCTTCCAAAAGGAAGTTCGTGACCGTATGTTGGGCGTTATTGCGCATATAGAAGTCGCGAGTATGACGGGCACGATGCCCGATTGGCAAAGTGTTGCAGCCAAAGTGACTGAAAATCCTGAAGTCCTTG
The DNA here is from genome assembly GCA_905186105.1 of uncultured Sutterella sp. Lineage (GTDB taxonomy): Bacteria > Pseudomonadota > Gammaproteobacteria > Burkholderiales > Burkholderiaceae_F > Sutterella. Next base: position 385,419 of record LR994475.1, read on the forward strand.
CGGTAGCTCCCTATGTTCAAGGGCAGGGTCTTTTGAATTCGGGCACGGTCGTGCGAGGGGCGCTCATTAAAGGGATTGACCCCGAAACAGAACCCGGGGTGAGTGATATTGCAGAGCACCTCCAAGGGGTGCCGTCGCTCGATGTGCTTAAGCCCGGTGAATTTGGCATTTTGTTAGGTCGCGATTTGGCGCACGCGTTACGTGTTCGTCCAGGGGACCGTGTTGCGATGATGGTCCCGCAAGGGAATGTGACGCCCGCGGGTTTGGTGCCTCGTATGAAGCAATTCACCGTGCGCGGCTATTTGTCGTCGGGTCACTATGAGTACGATAGCTCCATGGTACCATTGNTGAACCTGAAGGACGCAGCGGCGCTCTTTAGAACGGGCGACNCTCAAGGGTTACGTTTACGTGTGGTGNATATGGATCGTGCGCCCGTGATTGCTCGCACTTTAGTGAATGAATTACCCTACGGCACCTATGCCACTGACTGGTCTCGTCAGAACCGTACGTGGTTTGCTGCTGTGCAGGTTGAAAAGCGCATGATGGGCATTATTCTTTTCTTGATCGTTTTGGTGGGCGCCTTTGGCTTGGTGTCTGCTCTTGTGATGACGGTCAAAGAAAAGCAGGCTGATATTGCGATTTTGCGTACCCTTGGCGCAAGCGAAGGCGCGATTATGCGCATCTTTGTGATCCAAGGCACGATTGTGGGCTTGATTGGCGTGGCAGTCGGCGTGGGCGCAGGGCTCTTAGTGNGTGAAAACGTGGGCGCGATTGTGAGTAGCATCGAACAGCTCTTTAACGTTGAATTCTTGCCAAAGTCCATCTATTTCATCTCTGATATGCCGTCCGATCCACGCATGTCTGACGTGATTCCGATTGCGGTTTTCTCTTTCTTATTAAGTCTAGCTGCGACCCTCTACCCGAGTTGGCGCGCCGCGCGTACGCAACCTGCGGAGGCACTTCGCTATGAATAATGTCGTCGATAACGTCATTGAAGTGGAACACCTCGTGAAGGTCTATCACGATGGTGATGAACCTGTGGACGTCTTAAAGGACGTGAGTTTTACGGTCGCACGCGGTGAAACGGTCGCAATTTTAGGGTCTTCGGGCTCCGGGAAGTCCACGCTCCTACATACCGTGGGCGGACTTGATTCGATTAACAGGGGCACCATTCGTGTGGTAGGTCAAAGTTTGGCGGGCATGAACGATAAGGCGCTAGNNTACCAACTACGCAATCGCTCGTTGGGATTTGTGTACCAGTTTCATCATCTGTTGCCCGAATTTTCGGCTTTAGATAATGTGGCGATGCCGCTTTGGATTCGTCGCGAAGATAAAGAAGAAAGTCGTGAGCGCGCCATGACGATGCTCAAAGCGGTTGGACTAGAACACCGTGCAACGCATCTCCCTTCGCAACTTTCGGGCGGTGAACGTCAACGCGTGGCGATCGCACGCGCCATCGTGACGCGCCCAGCCTGCATTTTGGCGGACGAACCGACGGGTAACTTGGACCGTAAAACAGCTGACGGCGTCTTTGAACTCTTTTTGAGTTTGGCGCGTAGCGAAGGGACTANNGCCATTGTGATCGTGACGCATGACGAGTCACTTGCGGCGCGGTGCGACCGGACATTACGTTTGGACGCAGGGCAGATTCGCGAAGGATAGTTGTTGTGTGTGTGGGACTGATTGATACGCACGCCCATCTACAGTCAAACGCTTTTTTGGCGGACTTAGATGTGTGCGTCGCGAAGGCAAAAGAAGCGGGTGTCGCATCGATCGTTGTGTGTGCTGGGTCGGTTGCCGATTGGGCGCGTTGCCAGGAGGTTGCTCATCAGTACGGGCTCGCTTATATGCTCGGGATTCATCCTTTGCTTGTGCCTCAGTCCCAAGAGAGTGACCTCCTGACGTTAGCCCAAGCGATCGAACGCGCAATAGACGATCCCTACTTGATTGGGATTGGCGAAATTGGGCTTGAAGGTCTCACGATGACGATCGATGAGCGTCAAGAGTGGTTCTTTCGTGAGCAACTCAAACTCGCTCGTCAGTATGAACTTCCCGTATCGGTACACGTGAGAAAGAGTGCGTCAAGGCTTCTCTACTATTTGCGTCGCTACCCAGTGCGTGGCGTGATTCATGCGTTTAATGGGTCAAATGTCGAGCGTGATGCGTTTTTAAAGCTTGGGTTTAAATTGGGCTTTGGCGGCGCGGTGACCTATGACGGGAGCTTACGCATTCGCCGTCATGCCACTGAAGTGCCAGATGACGCGTGGGTACTTGAAACCGATGCGCCAGACATGCCCTCGAGCGAACGTCGTGACGCGGGCGAACTTCGCACCGAACCCCAAGATATCGTTAAAACACNNTCGACGTTGTGCATCTCGCTTCGAGGGATCTCGCTTGAGGCTGCGCGTCAGACGTCCACAAAAAATGCCTTAGAGGCTTTCCCTCGTCTCAGAGCGTGTGTGCCTAAGGTACACTGAAAGGATAGGTCTTCAACCTTGAAGACGCCTTCAAACGCTTTTTTTGAGGCATTCACTATGACGACAAAAGACATTCTGGTGGTAGTGATCGGTTTAGACCAGCCGGGTGTCGTTGCTGCAACCGCAGAAACCTTGACGCGTCTTGACTGCAATATTGAGCAGATGACGCAAACGACATTACGCCATCAGTTCACCTCCATCTATCTCGTCAATAAGCCTGAAGGACTCGATAACGACAACATTGTCTTAGAGCTTCGTACGGCANTTTCAAGTAAGAAATTCCACTTAAGTGTCTCTATTCGTGACTACGAAGAACCCAAGGCTTCGCAGGTCATTGAAGGGGAACCCTTTGTGATTAGTGTGTGGAGTACTGACCGCAATGACATCATCGGGACCTTTGCCCGCATTTGTGCTGAACAAAGCATCAATGTCGAAAGTTTGAAGGCTTTCCGTATTGAAAATGATCAAAGTCTGCAGGTCTTTGAAGTCGTTGTCCCCGTCACGGTGGACACTCGCGCGTTGCATCGTGTGATGGGCGAACGCGCCAAGGCGATGGGGTTACGCATGAATATGCAACATGCCGCCATTTTCGAAGCGATTCACCGCGTGCGCGTGGACTAATAACCTAAGGAATCTAGATCATGCTGACTGATCGTGAAGTACTCTCTACCCTGAATATGTTGCGTAGCGAGCACCTGGACGTGCGTACGGTGACGATGGGGATCAATTTGTTTGATTGCGCAAGTCACGACTTTGACACGTTTGCCTACAAGGTGCGTAGCAAGATTTTGCGTAACGCTGAAAAACTTGTTGAAACCTGCGACATCGTGGGAGATCGCTACGGGATTCCTGTGGTGAATAAGCGTATTTCGGTGAGCCCCATCGGCACGGTGTGCGCTGGCTTTAACCGTGATCAGATGGTCGAAGCCTGCCGAGTGCTCGATGAGTGCGCGAAAGACGTGGGCGTTGACTTTATTGGTGGCTTTGGTGCCTTGGTTGAAAAGGGCATGACGCCAGGTGAACGTAACCTGATTGATGCGTTGCCAGAAGCCTTGGCTGTGACCGATCGCATTTGTTCGTCCATCAACGTGGGTTCTACCAAGGCGGGTATCAATATGGATGCCGTCAAGCTCATGGGTGAACGCATTATCGACGTGGCGAATGCGACTGCTGAACGCGATGCCATTGGTTGCGCCAAACTCGTGATCTTCTGCAACATTCCGCAGGACGTTCCCTTTATGGCAGGTGCCTACTTGGGTGTGGGTGAACCTGACGTGGTGATCAATGTCGGTGTTTCGNGTACTGGCGTTGTGAAGAAGGCTTTGGATCGTGCGTTTGACGCTAAGGGCGACTACCTCACGATTACGGACGCCGCTGAAGTCATTAAACACACGGTATATAAGGTGACACGCGTCGGCGAAATCATCGGTAACGAAGTCGCTAAGCGTCTAGACCTTCCCTTTGGTGTGGCTGACCTTTCGTTGGCACCGACCCCGGCTGTGGGCGATAGCGTGGGTGAAATCTTCCAGACGATGGGGCTTTCGTCGATTGGCGCGCCTGGAACGACCGCGATTTTGGCGATGCTCAATGACGCTGTTAAAAAGGGTGGTGTGTTTGCTTCTTCGCACGTGGGTAGCTTGTCGGGTAGTCNNTTTATTCCAGTCTCTGAAGATAGCGCGATTGAAGCCGCTGCGCGAAGTGGTGCTTTGACGCTCGAAAAACTTGAAGCCATGACGAGCGTTTGCTCTGTGGGTCTCGACATGATCGCGATTCCGGGTGACACGTCTGCCTCGACGATTTCGGGCATGATCGCTGACGAAATGGTANCCATTGGCATGATCAATGCGAAGACGACGGCGGTGCGTATTATTCCGGTGCCTGGTAAGGGCGTGGGTGACAAGGCTGTCTTTGGTGGGCTCTTAGGTGAAGCCGCCATTATTCGTGTGCCTGGTGGCGACGCAACGAACTTTGTGAAGCTCGGTGGTCGCATTCCTGCGCCGATTCATTCGTTGAAGAACTAAGTCTAGACTCTTTTAGAGATCCAAAAAGAACGCCAAGGGGAGTAGTGCCTCTTGGCGTTTTTTTTGAACAAAAAACAAGAATTGTATAGGATTTGAAAGTGATGTTGTTGCGTAAAACATCTGTTGTCGAGGTGATTCTGAAAATAAAAAGATTGTAAGCGAAATTTAATCTGTGAGATTTTAGGATGACACCCCATGTCTAAACCACATGGAGTAACAATGCTTCTTACACATTCGAAGAAACAAATTTCCAAGGCAGTTATTGCGCTTTTCCTGACGCAAAGCGGTGTTGCTATGGCTGATTTAGGGGATATAGAGCCCCCTTATAGCGATGATGAGATTCAAATATTTGACCCAAGTGATGCGTAGCTGAATCACGTTGGGAGATCGATTTAAAGGGCGGTGCAGGTCTGGTCGAGGGCATAGAGGTTGATGGCGGGGTGATAGATGTCAAGGGACAATTAACAAGAGATCCAAGCTGGGTAGAAAACAGGTTTGCTCGTAATGTGCTTTATGTGACTGCCATCGAAACTCTAGAGGCTCCATTGACGATGCATCTCCATGGATCCAAGGGGGAAGAGGGCTCTAAGTGGCGCTACGGGGCTGGTGTGACGATGTTTACCAAGAATGATCAGGGCGACGATCGTCGTGTCAATGTAACCTTGAACGGCGGGTCAATTGCCTACCTGTTTAATCGAACTCCAAATTTATCAGAAGAATATGACGAATTAATCAGAGAAACACAAAACGCTGACGAAGCCATTGGGTTTCATACGAGAATTTTGAGCGAAGTGAATCGCTTTAAAAATAACGTGATTTATGTCAAAGTACGTTTGGAAGTTAAAAATGATGCCTATATTGTGGCTGACGGCAACTTAGAAGACGCACAAAAAGACGGTTGGAATCTCTATTTAGGGGCTGACGCCTCGTTGCTTTTTGATGGGATGAAAAATCAGGAGAGCAATGAAACAGTTGGCGGTATTGATATCGAGGAGGGGGCTAAAGCCTTTTTTGCCAAGGGGTCAACGATGGTGATTTTGCATCCGCAACCCGAAGGTGGTTCGGACGATAACCATGGTGGAATTAAAGTTCGAAAGCTTGACGACGGGCAACACTTTATTGAAGCAGCACCAGGCTCTACCATTGAAGGGTTAGAAAACTGCGTGACCATGGTGTTTAAAAATGGTCAGGTATACGAAGTCGGGTTTCAAAAAGTGGAGGGTGGTTGGAAAACCTCAGAAAAGGTTTGGACGGTTCAAGGGTATTTTGCGCCGAGCGTGAGTGCAATGTTTAATCAGATCTCTAATGGCACAGCTCCCTCTGTTTTAGAGTCGTATTACAAGCAATGGATTGTGCTTGATGACTTTGCTCAGCATGTGACGACACTCAATTTCATGCAAAAGCAGCTTGGCACAACGACTACCATGGATCGACAAGTGATGGACGGCGCACTCAACGGGATCCACGCGACACGTCGTTACGAAACGCTATTGCCTGTTGATGTGGAATTTTTGAAAGGTCAGTCTGAAGGTGAGGCTGTTGGGCTCGATATTTCTAATAACCTCGTAGGGCTTGGTTACGAACGCGAAAGTGACGGGTTCGCAATTAGCGTTAATTACCGCTACTTGAATCACTATGCGGGTATGCGCATCGCTTATGACGATGCGGATGTGAAGCTAGAAAATCGTACGTTCAGAATGAACAACATGATTGAAGCGAGTTCCACCATTTTGACGGCCTCTGCCTATGCGGGTACCAAGTACGACTGGGGTTATCTGACAGGGCACTTGAGCTACGCGGGTGCGGAAGATAAAACGCGCATTCTAGGCATGTCAGAGACGGTCGTTGGCGCTGAAGAAATTAGTCGCCGTGCGCTGTCCTTAGGGGTTGCGTCGACCTTTGTTAAAGAAGGTGAGTGGTTGGATGCTGGGCTGACGGTAGGGGGTTATATGACCTACTTTTTGCCTGTGGACTACACCGTAGCGATCAATGGTCAGGATGCATGGCAACTCAAAGAAAGTAAGCGTTTAGTTTGGACAGGTCACGTTGGGGCAGATGTATCGAAACTCTGGCACCCGACCCCAAAGAGCTTCTTGAAAGTCTATCTTGAAGGGGGCGTTCGCATGCGTGCGGGCGACACTGACGTGACGCAGACGATGTCGATGGGTGGTGTGGAGTCTTCCGAGACGACAGAAGACTTAGCGCGTGGTGAAGCTTACGCATCGTTACGTTTTGACGGCAAACTGCGTGATGGTCGCTTTGGTGCGGGTGTGACGCAGGCGATGGAGCCAGACGGCGTGAAGCATACATCGGCTGAATTCCATGTGACCTTTGATTTGGAATGATTGTCCATTTTGCGTAATCCTCTACAATGAGAGTTATGGGCGTGAGTAGATCAATGCTCACGCCCTATGACGGACAAAACGTTTCACCGTATAGGAACCGACGGTCGGAACGCTCGGAGGAGAAGCAATTAATGTCTGATACGTCTCAAGTTGTCGATGTTGCGTTAGCGAGAAGCATGGTTGAACCGCTTTATCGGGATCTCACGCTTCCGACAGGTGAAAATGTACTCACCCACGCAGACGGTTTGGCAAGTATTCTCAGAGAAGTACGAGATGACCCCGATTTGATCGCGGTACNNGCTTATTTGTTTTGCGTGCCCGCGGTGATTCAAAACTCTAGTGAATGGATTGAGAAAAGTTTTAGCNCGGCTGTGAACGGATTGGTTCAGGAGCTTGGAAAAGTTAATGAACTCTCTCGCCGTGCACGCTCGGAAAATGAAGAGGCGAATACCCAGCATCAGGTTGAAGCGATGCGTCGTATGTTCTTGGCGATGTGCCAAGATTTGCGTGTGGTGTTGTTGAAATTGGCGAGCCGCCTACAGACCTTACGTTGGTTCGCATCCTCTAAGCGCGAAGGTGCTGATCGCTTTGGCGCTGAAACGCTCGACCTTTATGCGCCGCTAGCCAATCGTCTTGGGATTTGGCAGTTGAAGTGGGAACTTGAAGACCTGTCCCTACGCTTTACGCGTCCCGACGAATACCACGACATCGCTAGGCAGCTTGACGAATCGCGTGAAGCCCGTATCGAATTTATGCAAGGTGCCGTGATTCGTATTCGCGAGCTTCTCAAAGCAAACGGTATTTCAAGCGAAGTCTCGGGGCGTCCTAAGCACATCTATTCGATCTGGAAGAAGATGCAACGTAAGCATCTGCGCTTTGACCAGCTCTTTGACGTGCGCGCGCTTCGCATCATCGTGGATACGGTTGAACACTGTTATCAGGTGCTCTCCATCGTTCACGAAAATTTCCCTGTACTGAGTAAAGAGTACGACGACTATATTGCAAAGCCTAAGCCTAACGGCTATCAGTCTTTGCATACCGTCGTCACTGACCAAGCGGGGCGCCCCATTGAAATTCAAATTCGTACCCGTGCCATGCACGAGTTTGCTGAACTCGGTGTGGCGGCACACTGGCGCTACAAAGAAGCGGGTAACTCCAATGGCGCCACGAGCGCCGAAGAGCAACGCGTGGCGTGGTTACGTCAGCTGTTGGCTTGGGGTAGCGACATGCAGCATCAGCATCAGCCCGAAGGGGAAGTGGTGCTTGATGACCATGTCTATGCGTTGACGCCGCAAGNNTACCGTGTGGTCGAATTACCGAGAGGCGCTACGCCGGTTGACTTTGCTTATGCCGTTCATACCCAGTTAGGTCACCGTACCAAGGGAGCGCGTGTGGATGGTACGTTGGTGCCACTCAACACAAAGCTTGAAACGGGGCAAACGGTCGAAATTATTGCGGGTAAGGTGGGACAACCCTCTCGCGATTGGCTCTCGCCCGAATTTGGCTATGCCATGAGCCCGCGTACGCGCAATAAGGTGCGTCAGTGGTTCAATGCGCAGCACACGGCTGAACTCATTTCGTTAGGTCGCGAAAAGGTCGATAAGGAATTGGCGCGCTTAGGTAAGACTACCGTCAAACTTGAAGACCTTGCTAAGCGCTTAGGTTGCGAAGGGGTTGATGAACTGTGTTNNTTGGTCTACGCCAAAGAAGAAATCACGCAAACTGCGATTGCAACGGCTGTTCAGCCACCTAAACCCGTCGCGCCAGAACCCGAATTCCAGGTGCGCGCACAGCGTAAGCCAACGGGTAAGAGCGACGTTTTGGTGGTCGGCGTGGATTCGCTTTTAACCCAGTTGGCGCGTTGCTGCCACCCGGTGCCCCCTGACGAGATTGTGGGCTATGTGACGCGCTACCGTGGAGTCACGATTCATCGTGCCGATTGTCCCAATATTCGCAATATGTCTGAACAAGACCACGGTCGCTTGATTGAAGTGAGCTGGGGACAAAGCGGCGAAAGCGTCTTCCCGGCAGAAGTCTTTGTGGTANCTACGGATCGTCCTGGGTTACTGAGAGATATCTCTGAAGTCTTTATGAAAGCCAAGCAGAGCATCATCGGCATGAATTCGCAAAAAGTGCGTACCGACGCCCATATGCGATTCACGGTTGAAATTAGTTCGGCTCAGAGTTTACGGGCGTCGCTCAACGCGATTCGTGAGTTGCCAGGGGTACTCTCGGCACGACGCAGCTAATGATGTTACAAATTTAGTACCGTAAACATGGTAGGTGATGAAAATTTTCATCACCTACTTTTTATTTATAAATCAAAGGGTTACTGTAAAAATGAAGGGATGGAGGTGAAAAATATCTTTTGACCCTATTGATTTTTCTGAAAACTCAGGCATAATTCTTGCCTCACACAGGCACGTAGCTCAGTTGGTTAGAGCATCACCTTGACATGGTGGGGGTCGTTGGTTCGAGTCCAATCGTGCCTACCAGAATCTTCTTCGGTAGGTTCCTGTGAAAGCGGTTCAAGGATCGCTTCGCTTGTTGTTTGCAAATGCATCAAACTTCAGGCATAATAAAAACCTTGACAGGCACGTAGCTCAGTTGGTTAGAGCATCACCTTGACATGGTGGGGGTCGTTGGTTCGAGTCCAATCGTGCCTACCAGAATTTTAATTGGGAACTGTTGACAATGTGCTTTATACTAAATTTTCGCACAACAACACCCTCTCTTTAAAACAGAGGGCGTGAGCGAAACGTTGTCCAGTTAACCAAGGCAAAGAAAGTGCGGCTCATGTCCGCACTTTTTTTTCGCCTATATAAATCGAGGTTAAACATGGTTGCAATTACCCTTCCTGATGGCTCCAAGCGCGAGTTCTCTGGCGCTGTTACTGTTGCCGATGTCGCTGCTGATATTGGTGCTGGCNTTGCCAAGGCTGCCCTCGCTGGTCGTGTTGACGGCGAACTCGTTGATCTGTCTCATGTTGTTGATCACGATGCGACAGTAGTCATCATCACGGTACGCGATCCTGAAGGGGTTGAAATCATTCGTCACTCCACCGCTCACTTGATGGCTCAGGCTGTGAAGGAACTCTTCCCTGAAGCTCAGGTGACGATTGGTAAGNCTATCGAAAACGGCTTCTACTACGACTTCTCTTACACCCGTCCCTTTACGCCTGAAGACTTGAAGGCGATCGAAGACCGCATGGACGAAATCGTCAAGCGCGACCTCAAGGTTGAACGCCTTGAAATGTCTCGTGACGACGCTGTGGCTTTCTTCTTGGGTCTTGGCGAAAAGTACAAGGCTGAATTGATCGAAGCCATTCCGCAGGGCGAAACGATTTCGCTTTATCGTCAGGGTGAATTCACCGACCTTTGCCGTGGTCCTCACGTCCCGTCCACGGGTCGCTTGAAGGTTCATCGCTTGATGAAGGTGGCAGGTGCCTACTGGCGCGGCGACAGCAAGAACGAAATGTTGCAGCGTATCTACGGTACGGCTTGGACTACGAAGGATGAACTCAAAGTATATCTCACGATGCTCGAAGAAGCTGAAAAGCGCGACCACCGTCGCTTGGGTAGTGAGCTTGATCTTTTCCACCTCCAGGACGAAGCCCCGGGCATGATCTTCTGGCACGCCAAGGGCTGGTNNACTTTGTGGCAGGTTGTCGAACAGTACATGCGTCGCGTCTACCAGGATAACGGCTATGGCGAAGTGAAGGCTCCGCAGTTGCTTGACCGTTCGCTTTGGGAACGTTCTGCCNACTGGGCTAAGTATCGTGAAAACATGTTCACGACGGAATCTGAAAACCGCTACTACGCCTTGAAGCCGATGAACTGCNCCGGCCACATCCAGCTCTTTAACTACGCTTTGCGTAGCTACCGTGATCTGCCCTTCCGCTTGGGTGAATTCGGTCAGTGCCACCGTAACGAACCGTCTGGCTCTTTGCACGGCATGATGCGCGTTCGTGGTTTTACGCAGGACGACGGTCACATCTTCTGTACCGAAGACCAGATTCTTAGCGAATGCGAAGCCTATACGCGTCTCGTTCAGCAGGTCTATAAGGACTTTGGCTTTAACGAAATCGCCTATAAGGTCGCTACGCGTCCGGAAATGCGTATTGGTGAAGATGCTGCTTGGGATAAGGCTGAAACCGCTTTGATGCAGAGCCTTGACGTACNNCTTGGCATCAAGTACGAAATTCTTGAAGGCGAAGGCGCCTTCTACGGTCCCAAGATCGAATATCATTTGAAGGACTGCTTGGGTCGCTCCTGGCAGTGCGGTACGATCCAGGTTGACTTCCAGATGCCGGGTCGTCTCGGTGCCGAATACGTCGCCGAAGACAACTCACGTAAGGTTCCCGTGATGCTTCACCGTGCCATCCTCGGCTCTCTCGAACGTTGGATCGGTATGTTGATCGAAGAATACGCTGGTGCTTTCCCGACGTGGCTCGCGCCGGTGCAGGCTGCCGTGGCTTGCATTACGGATGCTCAGAAGGATTACGCCGAAGAAGTTGCTCGCAAGTTGCATGAAGCACGCATTCGTGTCCAATCTGATTTGCGTAGCGAAAAGATTAACTATAAAATCCGCGAATTGAGTCTGCAAAAGATTCCGTACATCCTCGTTGTTGGCGAGAAGGAAAAGCAGACTGGTTGCGTAGCTGTTCGTGCTCGCGGCGGTAAGGATCTCGGTACGATCAAGTTGGACGATTTCATCGCCATGATCACCGAAGAAGACCAGACCCGTTCGCCTTTTAAGCACTAACTGGAACTTTTAACTTTTTAGGAGATTGTCATAGCACAAGATCGCAAGCATCGGATCAATGGTGAGATCCGAGTTCCTGAGGTCCGACTGACCGGCGTCGATGGCGTTCAGATCGGTATTGTCCGCACCGCGGAGGCTCTTCGCATGGCTGAAGATAACGACGTTGACCTCGTTGAGGTTGCGCCGAATGCTCAGCCGCCGGTCTGCCGCTTAATGGACTACGGCAAGTTCCGCTACCAGGAACAGAAGAAGGCTCAGGAAGCCAAGGTAAAGCAGAAGGTGATTCAGGTCAAGGAAGTGAAGTTCCGCCCAGTGACGGACGAAAACGACTTCCAGACGAAGCTCCGTAGTTTGGTGCGATTCCTGACTGATGGGGACAAGGTCAAGGTGACCCTCCGTTATCGTGGTCGCGAAATGGCTCATCAGCAGTTCGGTATGGAACTGATGGATCGCATCCGTACGGAACTTGCCGACGTGGCTCAGGTTGAACATCAGCCTAAGCTCGAAGACCGCCAGATGATCATGGTGCTGGCTCCTAAAAAGAAAAAGTGATTTTTTCACACACAGCCTCAAATTTGAGGTAGAATCACGTCTTTCCCAAAAACGGACTGGTTGAAAAACCGGTCCGCTTTTGAATAACAAGTGAGCCTGGGCTAGAGAAAGTTTCCGCCGCATCGGACGGAGCGCCTAGGGTTCATACAATAAAGAGGTAACGGCAAATGCCGAAGATGAAGACAAAGCGCGCCGCTGCTAAGCGTTTCAAGCCGCGCGCCAGTGGCTCGATCAAGCGTGCCCACGCTACGAAGCGTCATATCCTTACGAAGCGTACGACGAAGAACAAGCGTCACCTCCGCGGTATGGTTGATATCCATGAATCGGATATCGCATCCGTGCGTCGCATGCTGCCTTACGCCTAATTAAAGGAGAGTTATAAGATGCCCCGAGTTAAGCGTGGTGTGACGGCTCGTGCCCGTCATAAGAAGATTTTCGCCCTTTCCAAGGGTTTTAGCCTCCGCCGCAACAACGTTTACCGCGTTGCCAAGCAGGCTGTTATGCGTGCCGGTCAGTATGCTTACCGTGACCGTCGCGATAAGAAGGGTACGTTCCGCCGTCTGTGGATCGCCCGTATCAATGCTGGTGCCCGTGCCAATGGCATGACCTACTCCGTGTTCATGAACGTACTCAAGAAGGCTAGTATCGGTCTTGACCGTAAGGTTCTCGCCGACATGGTAGTGTTCGACAAGGAAGGCTTCGCCTCCCTCGTTTCCCAGGTCAAGGGTGCCTAATCAAAGCACTGTTCGGACGATCGGTTGACTTTTAATCGATTGGCTTTTATCCGAAAGCTTTGAAAAGAAAAGAGAGACTCTGTTCATTTAACAGGGTCTCTTTTTTTCAACTGACGCGTATTTGTAACTAGAAATTTCCCCTAATCTTAATCACCTAGTTGGCGAAATTTCTCTTTCTCGTGTTTTGACGTTGATCTTGTAAATTACTGTTTAACAGTCTATTTAAGATCAAAAGACTCTTGAAAAAGGTGTATCAGTCGGAGAAGCGTCTCTATGAGGCGTCTCATGGCACTAGAGAGGGTTAGCTATACTTAGGTCTAACTCATTGACGGGCGTTCTTGTCTAGTCATATCTCTTTGATTTCTCACGACAAAAACAGAGATACGAGTCCCCCTTTATCCCTCCTCAATCTTACAGGTAAAGATTTATGTCAGATCCTAAACCTCAGACGAATGCCGAGGAAACGCCGAAGGTTGGTATTGGCGCTTATATCGCTTTGGCGATGGCCATCGTGCTTTTCTCGGGTGTTTTCTACAAGATGCCTGATGCCTACAAGTGGCTCGGTGCGTTTGACTACACGACGTTGATTGGTAAGTTCGGCACGATTGCTGGTTCTGCCAACAACTTCCAGGGTGCTGGTGGTGTCAGTGCTCGTGCTGGCTTCCTCTTCTCACTCTCCCTTATTCCGGGCGTGATGCTCGCCATGGGTCTCATCGAAGTGCTTTCTCACTATGGTGCACTTCGTGCCGCTCAGGTGCTTCTTACCCCGCTCTTGAAGCCGATTCTTGGCGTGCCGGGTTACACCGGTTTGGCTTTGATCACCGACCTTCAGAGTACGGACGGTGGTGCCGCTTTGACGCGTGCCCTCTATGACGAAAAGCGCATTACGACGCAGAATTTGATAACGATTGCTGCCTGGCAGTATTCCGGTGCTGGTTGTATTAGTAACTACTACTCGACCGTTTCCGCCATGTTCTCCTTCTATCTGTGCCCGGTTTGGGTGCCGATGGTCGTGATTATGGTCATGAAGTTTGTGGGCGGTGCTTTCATTCGCACGTTGCTCAACACCGTTTACAAGAAGGACTTTGCAAATGAATAATCATAAGAATGCGGCGCCTGAGACCAAGAACCCGTTTGACATTTTCATTATTGGTCTGCGTAAGGGTTTGGACATTGGTCTTTATAGCCTTTTGCCGAACGTGCTCATANCTTTCGTGCTCACCTACATGCTTCAGCTCTTTGGTGTGATGGACTTTCTTGGTCGCACCTGCGGTGGCGTGATGGGTCTTTTTGACCTTCCGGGTGAAGCAATCACCGTCTTGATGGCTACGTGGCTTTCTTGCGGTGCTGGCGTTGGTGTGGCTGCCTCTTTGGCTGCTAGCGGCGTCCTCTACCTCACGNAAATCACCATTTTGTCCCCGTACCTTCNNATTTTGATGGCTTCCCAGATTCAGTACATGGGTCGTTTGCTCGGCGTGGCTAACGTGCCTAAGAAGTACTGTACCGTGTTGATGTTTAACAGCGTCTTCATACCTGTANTCGCTATGACGATCATGCGCTTCTTTGCCTAATTGATCGCTCAAAGCTGAGTTTTGACTCAAGTAGCAGCCGATGGTTTTTGCCGTCGGCTGTTATTTTTAGGGGGTTAGCCCTTAAAGCCCACGGTTTAGTGCCGATTGACGTACCCAAGAAATTCGCAAACCGCTGTAAAATAAAGACTTTATGCCTTTTTCAATGGTCTCTAGCGTGCCTCTTAGGCAAAGCGTTTGTTGAGAACGAACGTTTTGCGTAATAGGTACCTTGGTGCGACGTATCGCACTGAGACAGAAGTACACCAGTTACAGGTACGGCGCATCAGACACCTGATAAGTGCTGATGCGTTAATGGGAAACATATCAAGCAGAAGTCGAGAATAGAGAATATGCAGGATCTTTCCGAACTGATCGAGTGCGCACGTCAGGACTTTGCCCAGGCTGAACAGCCTGCCGCCTTGGAAGACGCCAAGGCGAAGTACATTGGCAAGACCGGTGCTGTGACCATGCTCATGAAGCAGCTCGGTGCGCTCGCACCCGAAGAACGCCGCGCTCGCGGTCAGGAAATCAATAAGGCTAAGGGTGCCATTGAAGCCGCGCTCAACGCCCGCCGCGAACAGCTCGCTCAGGACGCCATGCAAGCCAAGCTTGAAAGCGAAGCGATTGACGTCACCCTGCCGGGGCGCATTCGCACCGAAGGCGGTATTCACCCCGTGATGCGTACGTGGATGCGTATCGAAGAAATCTTCCGTTCGATTGGCTTTGAAGTGGCTGATGGTCCGGAAATCGAAAGCGACTGGTTTAGCTTTACCGCGCTCAATAATCCGCCTAACCATCCGGCGCGTTCTATGCAGGATACATTCTATGTGGACCGTAACGACGACGAAGGTCGTCCGTTGCCTTTGCGTCCGCACACCTCTCCGATGCAGGTTCGTTATGCCCGTACGCACCAGGCGCCGATCAAGGTGATCGCTCCGGGACGTACGTATCGTGTGGACTCTGACGCCACGCACTCCCCGATGTTCCATCAGGTCGAAGGCTTGTGGATTGGTGACGACGTGAGCTTCACGGACTTGAAGGGTGTTTATAGCGACTTCTTACGTCGATTCTTTGAAACGGACGACCTCGTTGTGCGTTTCCGTCCGAGTTACTTCCCGTTCACGGAACCGTCTGTGGAAGTGGACATGATGTTCACGAGCGGTCCGCGTAAGGGCAAGTGGCTTGAAATTTCGGGCGCTGGTGAAGTTCACCCGAATGTGGTTCGCAACTATGGTCTCGATCCTGAAAAGAACATTGGCTTTGCCTTTGGTTCTGGTCTCGAACGTCTGACGATGCTTCGCTATGGTATCGATGACCTTCGCTTGTTCTTCGAAGGTGACTTGCGCTTCTTGCGCCAGTTCAACTAATTCTGAGCTCAACGAAGAAGGAATACTGAAATGCTGTTTACTGAAGAGTGGCTGCGTCAATACGTCAATCCGCAGCTGAGCACCGATGAGCTCGCCGAAACGTTGACGATGGCTGGTACCNTTGAAGTTGAAGAAGTCACGTCCGTGGCACCGTNNACCTTTACGGGTGTGGTGGTCGCTGAAGTGTTGACCTGCCGTGACCATGAGAATTCTGATCACCTCCATGTCTGCGAAGTGAATGCTGGCACGGGTGAAGTGCTTCAGATCGTGTGTGGCGCTCCGAACGTGCGTGCTGGCATTA
Source organism: uncultured Sutterella sp. (assembly GCA_905186105.1). GTDB lineage: Bacteria > Pseudomonadota > Gammaproteobacteria > Burkholderiales > Burkholderiaceae_F > Sutterella. The sequence continues at coordinate 401,551 of LR994475.1, forward strand.
AGGTGCCGTGTGCCACGATTGGCGCTGTGTTGCCAGGCGACTTCAAGATTAAGAAGTCTAAGCTCCGTGGCGTGGTGTCGATGGGTATGCTTTGCTCGGCTCGCGAATTGGGTACGAGCGAAGACCATAACGGGATTTGGATTCTCCCCGACGACGCTCCTGTCGGCATGTCTATCCGTGAATATGCTCACCTTGATGACGCGCGTATCGAAATCAAGTTGACGCCTAACCGCGGTGATGCGCTCTCTGTCGTGGGCGTGGCGCGCGACTTGCATGCTGTGACGGGTGCTCCGTTGACGTTGCCTGCCATGGATGCTGTGGTACNNCCGACGTGCGAATGCCGTCTCCCTGTGAAGGTTGAAGCCCCTGACCTCTGCGGGCGCTTTACGGGTCGTGTGATTCGTGGTTTGAACGCCAAGGCTGAAACGCCGCAGTGGATGCGTGATCGTTTGGAACGCGCTGGTATGCGTCATATTTCTGCTTTGGTCGACATCTCCAACTACGTCATGCTTGAATTGGGTCGTCCGACGCACTTCTTTGACATGGGTAAGTTGACGTCTGACCACTTGACGATTCGTTGGGCTCGCGAAGGCGAAAAGCTGACGCTCCTTAACGAAACCACGGTGGATCTTGATCCTTACTACGGCGTTGTGTGTGACGGCGATCGTCCGTCCTGCATCGCTGGCATCATGGGTGGCGAAGATAGCTCGATTTCGCTTGAAACGACGGACCTCTTTATTGAGGCGGCTTTCTGGCATCAGACGGCTATTCAGGGTCGCTGCCGTCGTCTTAACTTCTCGACGGATGCTGCGTACCGCTTCGAGCGTGGTGTGGACTTTGGCACCAACGCTGAACACATGGAATACATCACGCGTCTCGTGCTCGACATTTGCGGCACGGACGCGACGCGCGTGGGTCCCGTTGACGACCAGATCGTGAATCTGCCGGAACGTAAGCCCGTCACGATGCGTGTGGCTCGTTGCTTGAAGGTTGTTGGCATGGATATTCCTGTTGAAGCCATGCATAACACCTTTACGCGTTTGGGCTTTGAATATACGTTCGACGGTGAAACGTTCACGGTTCAGGCTCCGACCAACCGCTTTGACATCGAAATCGAAGAAGATTTGATCGAAGAAGTGGCTCGTCTTTATGGCTATGAAAAGTTGCCCGATCGTCCGCCGCTTGCTCGCATCGCCATGAAGAGCCCGAAGGAAGCCACGCGTAATGCGCACGCCCTTCGTCGCGAAATGGCTGTGCTCGGCTACCAGGAATTGATCAACTTCTCGTTCGTGCCAGAAGCCTGGGAAAAGGACTTCGCGGGTAACGAAGAACCGATCCGCCTCTTGAACCCGATCGCTTCTCAGCTTTCTGTGATGCGCACGCAGTTGATCGGTGGCTTGGTTGACATCCTCAAGTACAACTTGAACCGTAAAGGTACCGAACGCGTTCGTGTCTTTGAATTGGGTCGCGTCTTCTTCCCAGATCCTGCCGTGCTCGATACTNCTTGGTCTGTCAAGGGTGTTCGTCAGCCATCTCATATCGCAGGTCTTGCCTACGGTACGGCAAACGACGCTCAGTGGGGTGTGGAAGCTCGCCGCGTTGACTTCTATGACGTTAAGGGTGACGTGGAACGCCTCGTTGCGCCCTTGAAAGCGCGCTTTGTGAAGGAAACATTCCCTGGTTTGCATCCGGGGCGCTCTGCTGCGATCTACGTTGGCGAAAAGCGCGTTGGCTTTATGGGCGAATTGCATCCGAAGGTTGTGCATGACTACGACCTGCCGCATGCGCCGATCGTCTTTGAAGTCGAAGTGGATCCGCTCTTGGCGTTGACGTTACCGAAGTACACACCGGTCAGCAAGTTCCAGCCGATGCGTCGCGACATCGCTGTGGTGGTGCCGGCTGACTTCGAAGTGCAGAAGCTCTTTGACGCTGTCAACGAAGGTCATTTGGCTGACGCTCGCTTGGGTGCAATCACGAGCTTTGAACTCTTTGACCTTTATCGTCCGAAGACTGAAGACGGTGCTAACGAAAAGTCCTTGGCTTTCTCGGTTGAACTCAACAGCTTCGGTGAAGAACCGTTGAGCGACCTTGACGCGGATGGTGCGATGCGTGCGCTCGTTGAAGTGCTTGAACGTGCTGGCGCTCGTTTGCGTGCTTAATTTTTGACTGACACTTACGGTACCGATACTTGTGAGAGTGTCGGTAGTTGAAAGCCTATGATCAATCATTTCGATGCGCCGGACCAGTTCGATGCGTTTGACGACCGAGACGTTGATCTAGATGAGTCCAATGAGGCGCCTGACGTTTGTGCTGGGTGCTTAAACAAGGCGGCGATTGCTGATGTGCTTTATGAAAAGTACAAAATCGATCGTGGCAATGGTAAGCGCCTTGCGTCTCAGATTTTTGAACTCATCATTAATCATCTCAAGGAAGGTCATACGGTTAAGTTGGCTGGGCTCGGTAACTTTTCGGTCCGAGACAAAACTGCGCGTCCTGGTCGTAACCTCAAAACGGGTTCGTTGGTGGTTATTGAAGAGCGTCGCGTGGTGAACTTCCGCCCGTCAGGCACACTGAATCGCCGTGTGTCTGATCAACGAGCAGGTAGGGCACCAAAGAAAAAGCGGTTTGTTTAAATACCGTATTTTTGGTATTTTGATGTGTACTCTTGCTTTTTTTTAAGCTTAGGATATACTTCAAATCCTTCGGGGCGTAGCGCAGCCTGGTAGCGCACTTGCATGGGGTGCAAGGGGTCGCGAGTTCGAATCCCGCCGCCCCGACCAAATCCAGGAAAAGAGGTAGTTCACTCAGAACTACCTCTTTTTTACGTCTATTTCGGGCGTTTTGAGCAAGTGGTACCTAGCCTGGGACGTGAGGATTTTCCCGTTAGTCCTACCCTCTAAAGGGCGTTCTCGTGCGAAAATCTTGAGTGATTTTTGCCGCCTTTGTGGCGGTCTACCTGATTGAAGGAGAGCCAAGATGACGCCTCAAGAAGCAGTCACCGCTTATTTCCAGACCATGAAGAGTGAAACAGATCAGTCCGCCCTGATGTATTCCCAGTACGTACTCGTGATGGCGTTGGACGAAATGATCGACCGTTGGGAAGACATGGGGGCTGAAGCCCGTGATGAAGCGGGGGCGCGTGTGCAGGCTTGGTTGCAGGATTTTGAAGAACGCTTTTCGACGATGGATGTCGAAGGTCTTTGCGCCCACAAGTTTGAGTTCTCCGCTGAAGTACGTCAGATGGCTCAAAATGTACTCTCCGAAGATAAGGTGATCCCTGACTATGAAGGTGACAACTTCCAGCGCGTCGCGCAGGCTCGCGCGATTTTGGCTGACGGGATTTATTCCTCCGTTCGTGNNAGTACCGTGGAACATGTCAAAGACCGTGGTTGCCCGTACGCTTTACATGCTACGAGCTTTGAAATCGTGCGTTCGCTCGCAAAGCTTGACCTCGGACGCTTCGGTCAAGACAATTGCCCGGGTCAGATCCGCCTTTTGGAAACGTTAGCCGCTTTGCGTGATCCGGAACCGACCGTCAATTAAAAGTACGTCTAATGTGAGTCTGCACGGGCTTAAGATAAAAGTTGGGTTTGCCTGATAAGATCGAGGGGTGGGGGTGTCAAATGCTCACCCCAATTTCTTTAAGTGGAGGGTAAAGAGTGCGTACTGACTTTCGACTGATGCCGGTGGCTGCCTACCTTATTGCGGCGTGTTTAGCTATGCCGTCCGTTTCATTTGCTGTGGGCGGACCCAGTGGTACCGCTGTCACGTATGCCACTCAAGGGCAGTTAGGCCAGACCGTTGTGAATCCGTATGGTCTTGCGCCATTAACCGCTGTGATTCGTAATGGTGGTTATGTCTTAAAGAAGGCGACGGTACGCATCGTACCCAAAAAGGGTGGTCAAGAAATTCGCTATGAAGTGGGACCTCAAACCCTACGTACGCATGGCGGTATCCCTGTGTTTGGCTTATATGCCGACTATAAAAATAAGGTTGAAGTGACCTATACGCGTGTTTTCTTGGGTGAAGAAAAAGAATTCAAGGAAACGTACGATATTTGGACGGCACCTGTTTGGTTGGATGTGACGGGTAACCCTGCAATTCCACAAGCCTTTATGAAGGCTAAGATTACCAAAGAAGCCCCGAAGGAATTCGCTGATCGTCTTTATTTCATTAATAACTTGGGCGCTGTGGACTCTAAAGGCAGCCAAGCGGTTTGGAATAACCCGTTGGGTGGTGCCCTTCAATGGAATAATTCGCCGCGTAACGCCATTTTGGATACCAAGGGTGAGATCCGTTGGTATATGAAGCCCGACAAGATTTACGATAGCGAAACGATCTATCAGGCAGGCATCATGATGGGGTTCCATCAAAATGATGATGGTGCGCTCACGTGGGGTTATGGTCAACGCTACGGCAAGTATGATCTTTTGGGGCGTGAAATCTTCAATCGTCGTTTGCCTGTTAACTATGCCGACTTTAGTCACGCGATGATGCCGGGTGAAAACGGCAATTATTTCTTACGTGTCGCTTCGGTAGACTTACGCCGCGCCGACAATACCCGCGTTCATACGGTGCGCGACGTCATCATTGAAGTGGACCATGACGGTAACGTCGTTGACGAATGGCGTCTCTTTGATATTCTTGATCCCAATCGCAATATTGTCTTGAAGTCGATTGACCAGGGTGCGGTCTGCTTAAATGTGGACGTTACGAAGAGTGGTCAAACTTTATCGGCTGAACAGATTGCTAAACTTGAAGCTCAACAGTCTTTTGGGGACATTACGGGAACTGGCGCAGGTCGCAACTGGGCACATGTCAATTCGGTCGACTATGACGGGGCTGATGACTCCATTATTTTGTCATCGCGTCACCAGTCTGCGGTTGTGAAGATTGGTCGTGACAAAGAAGTAAAGTGGATTTTGGCTGCTCCTAATGGTTGGCGTGATGATTTGAAAGCTAAGGTACTTACACCTGTGGACGACAAGTACTAACCCTTGAAGTGCCGCATCGGTAAGTGCGAAGGGGACTTTGACTGGACCTGGACGCAACACACGGGTTGGAAGATCGATCAGTTCAGTAAGGGCGATATTATCTATGTATCCGTCTTCGATAATGGTGACGGTCGTGCGTTTGTACAGCCTGACGACCAGAAAGAAAAATATAGTCGCGCCGTGGTCTACAAGATTGACCAAAAGTNNACCATGACGGTTCAGCAGGTTTGGAGTTACGGCAAGAAGCGTGGTCATGAAATGTATTCGCCGATTACGTCTTCAGTCGAATACCAGTNNACCGATAAGAACTCAGTCGTTGTTTATTGGGCGAGTATCGGGGTTGGTAGTAAAGAAGGTCCTTCGCCTGTTTTGACGGAATTCCGTTGGGGCGAAAATCAGCCTACCTTTGAAATGCACATCAAGGGTGGCTTAGGCTATCGTGCTCTGCCAATTGACGCACAGAAGGCTTTTGCTCGTTAATTCATAACGATCTTTGTCGACAAACTTAGAGGGGTGCCCTTGGACGGGGTACCCCTTTTTGTGGTCGCATGATGAAACCCAAAAAGAAAATCCCCGGTTTGTCTAAGACAAACTGGGGATCGATCAATGTTCCGATTTGAAGCTCGCCCGAGACCCTAGAGGATACGAAGGTGGGCTCGGTATCAAGCGTTCATGAAGTTAGAAGCGGTGAACCATGCCGACCATGGCTTCCCAACCATTCGGCGTGGCTTCTTGACCCTGTTTTTCGACCTTTTCCTGAGACCAACCCGCCATGGTGTAAAGCGCCGTGCGCTTCGAGAGCGGATAGTCAAAGGCGGTACCCACCGTGGTACGCGTGAAGTCGACGTTGTCTTCGTTATCCATTTCACGATGGTTGATGCCAAGGCGAGCAACGCCGCCCGCAACCGGGTAGTTAGCACCAATGCCAGCGCCCCAACCCGTCACGTAGCTGTAACCCTTGCTACCAGCAACGGCTTCAATACCAGCTAAACCGACACCAGCGCGAGCCTTTGTGAAGAGAGACTGGTTTTCAAACTGCTGATAGAAGGCAAGGAGCTTCAGTNNACCGTTATCAAGCGTGTAGTTGCCACCGAAGGTGACCGTCCAGCCGTCGTTCTGATTCGTGCCAGCGGTGTTGCCCCAGTCGGTCGTATCGGCAACGAGTACGCTTTCAAGAGCGCCAGCCTGATAGCGGATAGCCAAAGAAGCGTAACGGTTAGCAGACGAATCCCCTTCGACTTGGGTCTTATTGGTGGGGTTATCCATCTTGAAGGAATACATTGCGTAGCCCGTGAAGCCCGCAACCGTCGGTGAACGGTAAGCGATGGCATTGTCAACGCGGGTCATGATACCAGCGGTGGCAGCGCCCGTACCAAAGGCGGTCGTGTAGTTAGCAGTCACAGGGTCAATGGCGCGGAACAGTNNACCGTTAGCACCGAGCGTGCTACCAAAGATCGGCAGAAGACCCGCCCAAACCGTACCGTATTGGTCAGAAATCGAGATGTTGGCTTCACGACCGAAGAGACTACCTGTNTGGTCAAGTTCGCCCGTATCAGACTTAAAACCAGATTCAAGCGTAAAGCCAAGTTTCAGNTAGTTACCCAAATCTTCGCTACCACGAAGACCGAAGCGCGAACCGAACTGCTGAGCATTTTCCATGGTCAGCTTATTGGTGGANCTTTTACCAGCCACATCGGGATCAGAATGTTCGTAAACAATACTCGTATCGATAAGACCATAGACCTGAACATTAGCGGCTTGAACGCCAGTGGTCATGGCTGCAAAAACACCAGAGAGAACAATCGCGAGGGCATTTTTTTTCATGATGGTATTCCTTAGGAGGGAATGGCAGCTAACCAGGGAACTTAAGTCAGCCGTCATGAATATGGCAAGGCGCGCCGCGGCAGAGGAGTGTTTGTCGGGCGCGCTAGTTTTTTATTTAAGCGTTACTTCGTCTTACCGAACGCATGACGTGCGGCAATACGACCGAAGATCATGCAGTCTGCTACAGCAACGGTACCGAGGCGAACCATGCCGTGCACACCACCCGTGGCTTCACCAGCGGCATAGAGACCCTTGATCGGGGTGCTACGAACGCTCATCACCTGAGCGTTGTCGTTGATTTCGAGACCGCCCATGCAGTGGTGGACGCGCGTACACAGACGCACAGCGTAGAAGGGACCCTTGTCGTTGAGCGAAGCGTCGTCAAAGAACTGGCAATCGAATTCTGGATCCTTCTTAGCCTTCATGTAGCCGTTGAATGTGGTGTTCGTCTTTTCGAGTTCGGCGTACGGGATCTTGTAGAAGTCAGCCATTTCCTTCAACGTGGCGAACTTACGAAGCACTTTGGTGTTCATGGCATGTTCAAAGAGCTTCTGCGTCATGTTNGCAGTAACGATTTCTTTCATCACATTGGCTTCGCACGTGTAGATGAGGCAGGGGTGACCGATGGCGACGATAGCATCAGCACGAACCTTACGGTTACCAGTTTCCTTGATGAAGCGCTTACCCGTGGTAGGGTCGATCATCGGNCCGTAGCCAACGCAAGATTCAACGAAGAGCGGTGCAACACCGAAGCCCTGTTCGTCAGGAGACGTCCACGGACCCAACTGAATCCAGTCCATCTGAACGGTGTTGGCGCCAATTTCCTGGGCTTCCATGATCATTTCGCCCGTGGCACCACGATGGTTCGTGGAGGTGAACTTTTCGTTCAAACGCGGGTCCTGGCTCATACGATACTTGACGTTCTGAGCAAAACCGCCAGCGGCGATAAGGACACCCTTCGTGGCACGGATGTAGGTCACCTTACCAGTGTTTTCCTTGCCGAAGCGATAGCCCGTACGAGCCTTAACACCCAAGACTTCCTTCTTGTCGTTCACGATGATCTGGTCAACGATGACGCGAAGGCGCGGTTCAATACCAAATTCCTTCAAGCGTTCAAGCATCGGGAGAACGAAGCCAGAACCAGAGTTGTTTGTCACAGCGTGGCTACGCTTAACAGAGTGACCACCATGGTACGTCACAGCCTTGAACTTAACACCGACCTTGTCACGAAGCCATTCGTAGTTGGCAACCGATTCGTCAGCAATACGACGGGCAAGTTCTGGATGGCAAAGACCACCACCCGCCTTAAGAATGTCGCTATAGAGAAGGTCAGCAGAGTCCTTAATGCCGTCCTTTTTCTGCATGTCGGTACCGGCGGCAGCCACAGCGCCACCGTTAATGATGGAGTTGCCACCCGGGGTCGGCATCTTTTCAACGATCATGATTTCGTCGTTCTTAGCGCCGAGATAGTGGGCTTCAAGCGCGGCAGCCAAGCCAGCAAAACCCGTGCCGATGATGAGCAGTNNACCAGTCGTTTCATCCCACTTCTGCGGGGCTTCGGCGGAGAAGGCCGGCGTAGCGACGGCAGACGCGGCAGCGACAGCGCTAAAGAGGGCGCTACTACCAAGGAATGCACGACGAGACTGATTTGTCATGATGATTACTCCTTTGATTAAATTCACAAAGCTCTTGGTCAAGAAAAACTTCGAGAAGGGTATCGGCTCCGAGGTAGCCGATTTTGAAATCTAAAAATGCTTTGGATTAAGGCACCTTGAAGCCGAACTGGTGGCACTGTGCACAGAAATCTTCCGATTCGCTATGCATGAAGTGGCAGTTGGTACATTCGAGCTGATCCTGATAGTGTGGAGACATGTGCGGATTTTGCGGCTTCACGTTCTTGGTTTTTTCAACCAAATCTTTCGTGTTGTGGCACTGGGTACAGGTCTTGATCGTCACTTCCTGAGGATTGGCTTTATCGGGTACGTGGCAGGATTCGCATGTCATACCCATGGCGACGTGACGATCGGCGCCGAACTTTTGGTCGGCAGCTTGCGCAGACCCGATGGCGATAAACGTCGTCAACATCAGGGTGGCAAGAGTAGTGAGGGGCTTCATAAGAGTTCTCCTGTGGTCTTGATGGCAGTACAGAGCGCCACTAGGGGAGAACTTTAAAAAAGTTGTATCTTGAAAACTGTGCTATTCAGCACATTTTTGGGGTTTGCTCTGATAAACGATCGATGTGGTGTTGTCAGGCAAAAACTTCGAAATGAAGTACTTTTAGAGTGGAAGAAGAGATTGTGATGGTTCTACGAGAAACGAGTTGGAGCTTGTTCTCGCCAAGATTTAGATTGCCAATCGGGAAGATTCTTAAAGAGATCAGCATGTACTTCTAGGTCTTGCCCCATGCGGTGTACAAGCTCTTGATGCCCCCACTCACTAATCAGTCTTGAGACATTGGCTCTAGTAAGGTTAACGACCATGCCAAGACATTCGGCGGTGAGTCGGTAGGGAATAGGCATCCAACTATCGGATAACGTTCCAGTAGCCTCAATCAGTCGTTGAAAAAGTACTCGAAGCCGAATGGCTGGTTCAAGCGTGAAATTGGCAGACATGCCTTCTAATGACGATTCTTCCTTAGAGATGAGGTGTTGAATCTTGAGGGCTCGCAGTGTTGGGTCAGCAAGTACGTCTTCAAGAACTCGAGAAGGAACAACGATGATGGTGCTGTCTGAAAGGGCACGCCACTCAATGGCGTAGTTACGGTGACCGAGCGTAGTAATGTCGCCCATGGTGCAGCCTGGTGTCATCAAAAACGGGATATATGGATGCGGCGTACATGTGGAGAGGTAACAACAAAGCCCTTCTTCTACGAGAAAGAGTCTTCCCGATTCTTCGGCAGCTTTGAGTAAGTCACCACGTCGGACGCGTCTAGGCGTACCGTGCGCTTTGAGAACATCAATGATCGACTGAGGGTCTGGCGGAGGAATATAGAAGTTCACTGTAAACATCTGGCGCATGAATTCAACCTCAAGACTCGTATGCTGGTCATCAAAATGCTCCTCAATATACATGAGGAGATGGTGAAGTCACAATAGGAGTTTTTGTCAATAAGAACGAGTTTTCAACTTAACTCGCAAAAAAAGCGCTCGATCCAAAACGAATCGAGCGTTGTATAAATTCGTGGGACTACCAGTTCCCACTAAAAAATTTGGAAGAGGGTTACTTTTCAATCTTGCCGGTACTCTGGCTAGATCTGAGTGGGGTTACCACGGGGCTTCCCTTTCCTTGAGATCAATATTACAGCGCAACTTTAAGAGAGTGTTTAAGGTACATCTAAGATACCGAGTAATGTGCGTGAATGTTGATTAAACGCAAATAATTACCTTGTACCTAAGGGAAAGTTAAGCTATGTGTCTTGAATAAGTGACGAATTTTTAAGGGAGTCGTAAGGGACTGTAAGCGACTGTCACAGAATTGTCATCTAGGCGTCACGAGACCGTCAATCGAGAGGCTCATACTTCGCCATGTCTATAGGAGAAGAGCACTTATAGATACTTTTGAATACTGTGAAAAGGTGAATTTCATGATGCTTAATGGACGTTTTTCTCGTCGTCAATTTGTGGGTTTTGCTGTTTCGGCATGTGTGTTTGGCGCGAGTATGAGTGCCATGGCTGCTGGTTCGGTCAATGTTAATGGATCGACCACTGTGTTGCCTGTGATGCAACAGGTCTCTGAAGCTTTTATGGCTCAGAATAAGGATATAACGGTCACGATCAGTGGTACGGGGTCTGGCAATGGCATCAAGGCCCTTCGCGATAACATGACTGATGTGCGTATGTCTAGTCGTGATCTTAAGGCTAAGGAAGTCACGGATTTTGAAAAGCTTGGCATGAAGCCGGTTAAAGTGGCTGTTGCGCTTGACGCAATTATTCCAGTTGTCAGTCCCAAAAATGGAGTTGGCGCTCTGACGATGGAGCAGTTGCGTGATCTTTTTGCGGGCAAGATTAAGAATTGGAAGGAAGTTGGTGGTGCTGATGCACCAGTGGTCGTTGTTGGTCGAGATTCTTCCTCTGGCACATTTGAATGCTGGCAAGAGCTCGTAATGGGTAAAGTCCGTGTGTCTCCGCGTGCACTTTTACAAAGCTCTAGCGGTGGTGTCGTTCAAGCTGTTTCGACGAATCCAAACGCCATTGGCTATATCGGTGTAGGTTACCTTGACAGTCAGATCAAGGGGTTGACTGTGAATGGTGTGAAGCCTGGTGCTGAAACTGCGAAGGATCGTACCTGGCCTATTAGCCGTGAGCTTTATCTCTTTACTTCGGCTGACGCTCAAGGTGCTATGAAGTCCGATGTTAAGAAGCTCATTGATTTTACTTTGAGTGCTGAAGNNTACCAATCCTTGGTCACAAAGTCTGGTTTTGTGGCTTTGACGAAGTAATTGTTCATGGGCTAGGGCGTTTCAATGACTTAAAGCGCGTTTGGGGATAAGGTCGCTTTATTGTCAAACGGAAGGTGTAATTCAAAGGCGTAATAAGTTCCTAAGGGCACGCTAACGTAAAAAACGCACCTAGCCCAGAACAATAGTTTGGAAAAAAACGCCATGCTTCATTATCAAACGACTGACGCGTTCTTTCGGCGTTCTGCAGGGGGAGTTGCTGTCGTGAGCGTCTTAGCGCTCTGCGCGATTGTTCTCTTTCTTGTGACGCAAGCGCTACCCATTTTTAAGTCGGTGTCATTAACCGACTTTCTCTTTTCAACCGAATGGNTATCCAACAGATGAGCCGCCAGTTTTTACCTAGGCGCCATGATTATTGGTTCTTTTTCGGTTGCTCTTTTAACCGCATTGATTGCAGTACCTATTGGCGTACTGACAGCAGCCGCACTTCATTGTGCAGTTCCACAGTGGTTAGCCCGTTACTTAAAACCTGTCATCGAGCTTATGGCGGCATTGCCTTCTGTTGTGATTGGGTTCGTTGGTATGGTCGTTGTTGCCCCGTGGTTACAAGAGACTTTCAATTTGCCTACAGGGCTCAATTTACTTAATGCTGGGCTGATGTTGGCATTTATGTGTATTCCTACGATTGCATCCATCTCTGAAGATGCTTTACGTAATGTGCCAGTGGCTTTACGCGAGGCTTCGTTAGCCTTAGGCGCAACACGCTGGGAAACGTTATGTCGCGTCGAATTGCGTTGGGCAATGGGAGGGATAGGAACCTCAGTGATGCTTGGGCTCTCTCGCGCCATTGGTGAAACCATGGTGGTCTTGATGGTCGCTGGTGGTGCTGGCATTTTGCCCGAAAGCCTTTTTGATCCCGTTCGTCCAATGACCGCTGGAATTGCAGCTGAAATGGCTGAAGCGGCTGTAGGGGGCGAACACTATCACGCGCTTTACGCTGCAGGTCTCTTGCTTTTTGGCATTACTTTTTTGTTTAACTGGGTGGAGCTTGGGTTATGACGCGTCGCCTTTCGTTAAGGAGTGCATGATGAAGTCACTTCGTTGGNNCGTGAGTTGTGTGGGCTCATCGGTTTTTCGGTGATGAGAGTAGCGATGGGGCTTTCAATCCTCGCTTTGGTTGGCATGCTTGGGATGATTTTTTTTCATGCCTNNGTACCAGCACTCTCTTGGGACTTTTTAACCGAAGCACCACGCAACATGATGAGCGAAGGCGGTATTTTACCATGTTTAGTTGGTACTTTTTTGTTAGCTGCTGGCGCTTTGGTGATCGCGTTACCGTTAGGGGTTGTCAGTGCGGTTTATCTCAATGAGTACAACCTTGATAGCCCTTTAATGACAATTATTCGATTGTCTGTTGCGAATTTGGCTGGGGTACCGTCGATTATTTTCGGCTTGTTTGGACTTACCTTTTTTGTGGTCTTTTGTGACTTTGGGGTGAGCTTACTCTCGGGCATTTTGACGCTCGCTGTTTTAAGTCTTCCCATCATTATCAATACGACTGAAACGGCTTTGAAGCAGGTGCCGCAAGACTGGCGTGAAGCAAGCCTTGCTTTGGGAGCCACGCGTTTTGAAACGATCTTTAAGGTTATTTTGCCTAATGCTCTCCCTGGTATTTTAACGGGCGCTATTTTGGCACTCGCTCGTGCTGCAGGCGAAACAGCGGTACNNGTGATGTACACCGGTACGGTCTTTTTTACACAAAAAGATGGCGTTTCGCTTTGGGAGCCTGTGATGGCTTTGCCTTATCACGTTTATGTCATGGCAACATCGGGCACCAATATTGAAGCGACGCGACCTTTGCAATACGGAACATCACTCGTCCTGGTGGCTTTGGTCTTTGTAATGAGTTTAGGGGCGNATTTGGCTCAGAGAACGTCGTCGCAAGTAATTGGAATAGGTTTTTTCAAGATGAACGACAACATCAAAATTGATATTCGACACCTTAATGTATGGTATGGCGCCTTTCATGCGCTTAAAGATATTTCACTCACAATCCCAACTGGTCGTGTAACGGCTTTTATTGGTAGTNCTGGTTGCGGTAAGTCTACGTTGTTACGTACGCTCAATCGGATGTATGCGCTTTATCCTGGTCAGCGTGCAGAGGGTGAAGTGATGCTTGATGGGGAAAATATTCTCTCAACGACAGTTGATGATTGTACGTTGCGTAGTCGAGTCGGGATGGTTTTCCAACGACCAACGCCGTTTCCGATGAGCATTTTTGACAATGTCGCCTATGGCATTCGTTTGAGAGAAAAGCTTTCGTCGTCTGAACTAGAAGAGCGTGTTGTTTGGGCGATTAAAAAGGCTGCGCTTTGGGATGATGTGAAGGATAAATTGCATCAACCTGGGACTAGCCTTTCTGGTGGTCAACAGCAACGTCTTTGTATTGCCCGTGGAATTGCGGTTCGACCAGAGGTTTTGTTGTTAGATGAACCCTGTTCAGCTTTGGATCCAATATCAACGGCTCGTATTGAATCGTTGATTGAAGAACTTAAAGAAGATTACACCGTTGTAATTGTGACTCATAGCATGCAACAGGCTGCGCGTGTCTCGGACTACACAGCCTTTCTCTATCTTGGCGAATTGATTGAAGCAGGTCTGACTAAGGATATCTTTACTCGCCCTAAGGAAAAAGCGACTGAGGACTACATCACTGGACGTTTTGGCTAAAGTAAAAGAAGGAAGAAGCATCATGGAACACATTGTGAAGAGTTTCGATCGCGATTTAGAGACGGTGTTGAGTGAACTGACGACCATGGCTAAGTTGGTGCGTACGCAGTTGATTGATGTCACTGGTGCTTTGGAGTCGCTTGATCTTGAAACAGCATCGCGGGTAATGAAGCGTGATGCCGAAGTAAATGGTTATGAAGTTTTGGTCGATGCACTGATTGAAAGTGTGTTTGCGCGTCGTCAACCTGCGGCTTGTGATCTACGCATGTTAATTGGCATGGGACGTATGTCTGTGGATTATGAACGTATGGGGGATGAAATTCGTAATATTGCGGCAAGCATTGAAAAGTTACATGCGTTGGATCTAGTATTACTTGCTAATCGCGCAATGCTTCTTAAGATGGTGCCTACGATTGTCGATATGATGAACGACACGTTGGTGAGTTTGACGAGGCGAGATACGTCAATCGCGCGTCAGGTGATTGAAGACGACAAGACGGTGGATGAGGTGTACAAATCGACCTGTCACGCGTTGATGCTGCACATGATGCAAGACCCCAAAACCATCGAAGACGCCCAGTGCCTGATGTGGATGGGACGCGCCTTAGAGCGCGTAGGAGACCACGTGAAAAACCTTGCTGAAGCGGTCATTTACATTATCGAAGGTGCGGACGTGCGTCATGAGTTCTATACTCCTATGACGGAAGGCGACACGTTTGTCGAACCGCAACTCACTAAATAAAGACGGAAAACCAACGATCCATGGCAAGAGTATTAACCGTAGAAGACGAGACTGCGATTCGCGAGTTACTTGCATTTATTTGCGAAACCGATGGTCATGAAGTATTGAAGACCGCGTCGTTAGCAGAAGCCCGTGCGGTTTTGGCTGACGAAACGCCCGACGTGATTTTGCTTGACGTCATGCTGCCTGATGGCTCTGGGTTTGATTTTTTGCGTGAAGTGCGCGCCATGGATGCGACTACCACGTGTCCGNTCATGATGATCACGGCGCGTGGCGACGAAACGGATCGCGTTAATAGCCTTGATGCGGGGGCTGACGACTATATTGTGAAGCCTTTTATGCCGCGAGAACTCACGGCACGCATTCGCGCGGTGTTACGTCGTGCGCCAACCGAGGTTAGCCGCACGGAGTGCCCTTTGCCTGAACGCGAAAAGATTGTCACCTGCGGTACTTTGGTCATGAATGAAACCCGCTTTGAGGCGGAGGTCGAAGGGGTCCCCCTCAAGTTAAGCGTCAAAGAATTCCGTCTTCTTTTGCTCTTTGCGTCACGCCCTGGGCGCGTCTTTAGCCGTTCGCAACTATTGGACGCAGTTTGGGGGAATGCTTATGTCGACGAACGCACAGTGGACGTACACATGCTTCGCTTACGTAAGGCGCTGGCAGGGACCGCGGCTGAACAGCTCATTGAAACGGTACGTGGCGTCGGGTACCGTTGCCGACCAGCGGACTGAGCCTTGGTGGTTTGGTTAAGGACAGGGCATGAACGACAAAAGCACAGATCGTACTCACCATTCCACACAGCACACACAAATCCTTGGCATTTTGATTGTCGCGGGACTCATTTGTGTGGTGCTTGTTTCGATCGTTCTTTGGTTAACCGTGGGAGCTGGGCGCGCGGCGATCTTCTTTTGTGCTGGGATCGGGATATTTTCGATGCTAGCGATCTATGCCGGAAAACTTGTGGTTGACGAAGAGCGTCACATGCAAGCGAGGCTCGACGCGCGTGACGCACGCTATCGTCAGACCTTGGAAGTGTTGCCCGAAGGCGTGATTATTCTCAAAGGGGACGGCACGATCGAATGGGTTAATACGTNNACCGCCAAAGTGCATTTAGGACTCACGCAAGACGATGTGGGGCAAGTCTTTGACACCAAAATTAGCGACGATTTTAAGGCGTGGCTTCATGCGCGTGATTTTAGTCGCCACTATACGATTGAAGTCGGGGGTGGACGTTTAATTTTAGATACGGTCGTGATTGCGCCTGACGAGCGCCACACCTTGATCGTGACCCACGATGTAACTGAGCGCCGTCGCCTCGACGATATGCGTCGCGACTTTGTTGCCAACGTCTCGCACGAATTACGTACTCCGCTCACCGTCATTGCCGGGTTCTTGGATTTGNCTGATACCGAGATGCCACCCGAAGTACGCGCTAAGCATTTGGCGTTGATGCGAGATCAGACCTTACGTATGAAGCGCTTGACGGACGACTTATTGATGCTCGCGCAATTAGAAAACCGTGACGAGCGTCAAGCCGATGCCCCTGAACTCATCGCCATGAGTAAATTGGTGGACGACGCGGTGCGTGAAGGCATGGCGCTATCTCAATCGCGCCACACCTTTGAAGTGGCACATGAAGATCTTTCACTATTAGGCTACCCCGAAGAAATTCGTAGTGCAGTCATTAATCTCATCACGAATGCCGTGCGCTATACCCCTGAAGGCGGGCGCATCAAAGTGGTGTGGAAGCGACAAGGGACGGGCGCTGTACTCTCGGTCTCGGATACGGGGATTGGAATTGCCGCAGAACACATTCCGCGCATTACGGAACGCTTTTATCGCGTAGATCGAGGGAGGTCTCGTGCCACAGGCGGTACGGGGCTTGGACTTGCGATTGTGAAGCACGTCATGCGCCGTAGTGGGGGCGAACTCTTGATTGAATCGACCTTGGGGCAAGGGTCGACCTTTACTTTGCATTTTCCTGAAGAGCGCCTTTTTGGCGGTACGATATTACTGATCGCAACATGTGAAGTGCGTCTCATCGAGCGCTGATAGGCTACAATCAAACGATTATGAGCGAAATTTACGCAACCTGCGTAAATCACATCACACGCACACCACTATGCATATTCTTGTCTCCAACGACGACGGTTATCGCGCACCAGGGATTCAGGCTTTGGNNCAAAGTATGGAAAAGTTTGGTCGCGTAACGGTTGTCGCGCCGGACCATAATCATTCCGGTGCATCGAATTCGTTGACGCTCAATCGTCCGCTCACCGTTGAACACACCGAAGGTGATCGCCTTTATGTGCTCTCGGGAACGCCCTCAGACTGCGTCCATGTTGCCTTAACGGGGTTACTCGAGAAGCCCGATTTGGTCGTTTCAGGGATTAACTGCGGCGCCAATATGGGTGACGACACCATGTATTCGGGCACAGTTGCGTACGCGATTGAAGGGTATTTGTTTGGCATTCCGTCGATTGCTTTTTCTCAGATCGATAAGGGTTGGGCAGAGTTAGACACTGCTGCTGACGTCGCTCAACGCATCGTTCAGCGCTATCTTGATAGCCGTGAAGACGATCGCGCCATGCTTCTCAACGTTAATATTCCGAATATGCCCCTTAACGCCTTGCAGGGGATTCGTGGCACGCGCTTAGGTAAGCGTAGTAGTGCAGAATCAGTGATTCGTGAAATGAGCCCCAGAGGTTTTCCGATTTATTGGCTCGGTGCAGCAGGTAAACCCGCTGACGCTGAAGAAGGCACGGACTTCTGGGCAACGTCGCACGGCTTTGTGTCTGTGACGCCGCTTCAGATCGATTTGACGAACTATAAGCAGGTGCCGACAGTGAAGGGCTGGATGGATGGTCCAGTGGTTGGCGAGCATTAAGGTTGAGAATAAGCAAATGAAGAAAACCGTACGCGTTTTGTCGTTGGTGGTAAGTGCCACGGCGACCCTCTTTATGGCAGGTTGTTCGAGCGTGGATTTGGGTCCCGCCAAGATTGTGGACCGTTCGAGCTATCAGGATCCGATGACGGCTCCTGTGGAGTCGCCTAATGCCACGATTTTGCCTGGTGGCGTCAAAGATTCAGGTCGCACCCATACGGTTCAAAAGGGCGATACGCTCTACAACATTTCTGTGCGTCATGGCTTAAACCCTGAACATTTGGCGCAACTCAATATGATCACGGATCCGACGCAGTTGAGCGTGGGTCAGGTGTTGCGTTTGCCCGAAAGTGTGACGGCGCCCCGTGAATATGTGCCAAATCCTTCTGTGCGCGTGAGCCGCTTGAGTGACGATGAAGATCTCGTTGGCATGCCGCTTGCGGCTCCTGTTCCTCAGGCGCAGCCTGTAAATCCGACGGCGACGACCAATGCGNCAGACGAACGCGAAGTCGACGGAACCCGCACCACGAGTACGCAGAAGACCACGTTACCCGCTGTGACGCCGGGGCAACGTATGCTTTGGTCGGTACGCGGCAAGGTGCTCTCGACCTTTGCCCAAAACCGTAAGGGGATCGATATTGCGTCCGTCAAGGGGGACGTTGTGGTCTCTGCGATGCAAGGGGAAGTTATTTGGGTCGGTAAACTCAAGGACTACGGTAACCTCATGATCGTGAAGCACAGTCCCACGATGGTGACCGCCTACGCTCATTTGGAACGTGTGGTGGCTCCGCAGGGCACCAAGGTGAAGTCGGGTCAGAAGATCGCTGAAGTGGGTGCTGACGCCGAGGGTGTCAGCAAGCTTCGCTTTGAAGTGCGCGACAAGGGTAAGCCAGTTGACCCGATGCTCTACCTCAATAAGCGTTAACGGTCGAACCGACGGATTCACTCAACGAAGAGTGGGACCAAATGACGGGCGTTGGCTTTTGGAATAGCCGACGCCCGAATTTTTTGGTAAAGTCTGCGTCCGAATCAACACCGAACATGGTGTGACAAAACACGGGGTCATTGGGTTAAGTCAATGGTCCAGGGAATTCAATATTTTTTCGTGAGAGAACAAAATGGCACGACGTAAAGAGAAGACCCCCGAGTACTTTACCGTGGAGGTCGAACGTCTTGATCAGGAAGACCGCGGTGTCGGTCATCATGACGGCAAGGTGGTCTTCATTCAGGGTGCGCTTCCGGGCGAATTGGTGACGTACGAACGTCTTCGCAATAAGACGAGTTTTGAAATCGGTCGCGTGACCACGATTCATCGTGAAAGCGTGTTGCGCACGAAGCCCGCTTGCCCGTACTTTACCATGGTAACAGGGAGCTGCGGCGGCTGCGCGATGCAGCACCTTGAACCTCGAGCTCAGGTGACCTTCAAGGAACGCACCTTGATCGACACGTTGTGGCATATCGGTCGTGTGCGCCCCGAACAGATCATTACGCCGATCTATGGTCCCTTCTGGCACTATCGTCATCGCGCCCGTTTGACCGTGCGTGATGTCGCTAAAAAGGGTGGCGTTTTGGTGGGCTTCCACGAAAAGAGTTCTTCGTATGTANCTGATATGCAAAAGTGCCGCATCCTCACGAAGAATGTTTCCGACATGCTGATGCCAATGCGAGAATTGGTTTCTAAGCTCTCCATTCGTCAGCGTATGCCGCAGATCGAAGTCGCCGTGGGTGGCAACTACCGTACGGCATTGGTTTTCCGCGTTTTGGAAACGCCGACCGAAGCGGATATGGACCTTTTGAATGCCTTTGGTCGTGAACACAATGCCGATATCTGGCTTCAGCCTAAAGTACCAGAAACGGCGCACCCGGTGGACCCGGCTAACGAAACGGCTTTGGGTCTTGAATTGTCCGAGTTTGGTGTTCGCATCACGTTTAAGCCGACCGATTTTACGCAGGTGAACCACGAGTTGAACGAAACGATGGTGGCCNGTGCGGTGCGTCTTTTGGGGGTCGAGCCCGAACACAAGGTGGCGGACTTCTTCTGCGGTTTGGGTAACTTCACATTGCCGCTTGCGACACGTGCTAGCCGTGTGATCGGTATCGAAGGTTCTGAAGGGCTTGTCGCTCGCGCTCGTCAAGGTGCTATCGATAATGGCGTCGCAGAAAAGACCGACTTTGTCGCTCGTAACCTCTTTACGTGGTGCGAAGAAGACTGGGATGCCCTTTGGAAGCGTATGGGCGGAATTGACCGCGTGTTGATTGACCCGCCGCGCGAAGGTGCTTTGGCTTTGTCTCGCGTGTTGGCGTNNACCACCGATCGTCGTCCGGCGCGTGTGGTCTACGTTTCTTGTAACCCTGCGACGCTTGCTCGCGACTGCGCGATCCTTCACCACGAAGGCGGCTGGCATATCCGAGCCGCTGGCATCATGAATATGTTCCCGCACACGGGCCACGTTGAGTCGATCGCGGTGTTGGAACCTGGTCCCCGTCCCGAAAAGAAGACCGAAGAAGCTGATGCCATCGAACGTCGTATTGCCGCGCAGGGCGACGACGATGTGAAGATGAATTTGCCGCAGTAATCGTCGCGTGACCTAGAGGTCGATCGTGTTTCGTTGATGGAATTAACCCAATAAGTCAACAAAAAAGCCGGTCAAAACGTCAGAAAACCCGTACTTTCCTCGGAGAGTGCGGGTTTTTGCGCTTTTCTCAAGTCGACTTAAGCATGTGCCTTGGTTACAATGGATCAAAACAAATG
Organism: uncultured Sutterella sp.; assembly: GCA_905186105.1. Lineage (GTDB taxonomy): Bacteria > Pseudomonadota > Gammaproteobacteria > Burkholderiales > Burkholderiaceae_F > Sutterella. The sequence goes on from LR994475.1 coordinate 421,873, forward strand.
AGGAGAGGCTTATACCACAGCAACCAGTAAAACGCAGGCACGCTTACGGCGTGAGGCGGACGAAAAGTTTCGCGAAGCCTTTGATGCGTACATGTTTGAGTGCCTTCAACAAAAGGGGCAGAAACTGCCAACCGAAAACGCCTTAGCTGAAAAATTTGGTGTCACGCGCTACAAGGTGCGTAAAGAAATGGAGCGCTTAAATCAGGCGGGGGTTTTGCAGCGCGTCAAACACGGCGGCACGACCGTGACGCAGGTGACGCCCACCGACTTTGCACAGCGCCTTGATATGCAGTTTCGCGTGGCACACTTTTCTACCGCCACTTACGCGCAGACAACCGACTGCTTATTGACGGGGATCGTCCCCTTGTGGCTTGAAGTCCTCAAGGTACCGACGACCTTGCAAAACTTGACACCCGTTTAGACGAAATGGTACCGAAGAAGTGTCGCTGTCCTATGCTCGCAGCATGGTGATGGACTTTTTGGGTCAGTTGGTTGAACGCGTTGAGAACCCGATTTTGCAGATCTATTTCTCGGTGCTCCGCGCCCGTTATGAGCGTGGTGACGCGGTGTCGCTTGAAACCTGCAAATCGCTCGTTGAGTCGTGTCACGACCTCATCAAAGAAATCAAGAAGGGGCGTCGTAAACGCGTGGTTGCGATCCTCAATACGATCCTCGCCCAGATGCCTTTAGCTGATCAGCCTGAAGGCACAGACGACGTCGCCTAACCTAAGACTCAACCCAAAACAAAAGGGGGTGTTGCAAAAGTTGCTCTTCGGCTAAACGCACATTCCCTTTATTTATTTCCGAATAATCGCCTGTTATTCAATCGCTTGAGTGTAATCGACAAGCATCTCTGTCATTTATGAATGACTCTGGTTACATCAAAATTCTGGTTTTTAGCAGAATTGCTCCTCATACATAGTGAAGCAACTGAAACATTTGACAGAAAACTAGGTTAAATTTACCGAGTTATCAACGCCCTGACGTTAATACTGACTGTTTTATAGGCGATTTTGGACAAAAAAAGGAGTTTTGCAGCGATCAGGAGAACCTGACTTTTGCAACACCCCCTTTTTTGCTGTGTTGCAGTGCTCGTTTTAGAGCTTCGCGCGTTCCCACGAATTGGGAGAATTGAGCGAAATATTAAGAAGCTTAATAAAGAGCCCAGCTACCATGCCGACGTGGGTAACCGTGGCAGCGACGCGTGAGTCAGGGACGCTCTCAAGAGGCTGCTGATGGAGTTCAGCAAGAAATGCGCGAGCAATGGTGTCTTTGTCTGCACCGTGCTGGAGTGCCACGCGCGTCATGTGGCTACGCAACTGGCTATAGCGCTCAAGGTCTTCGGGCTTCAGTTTGGAAAAGATCGGACGCCCCAAGGCTTGATCCACGAATCCTTGCATATTGAATAAGGTCTTGCGAAGGAGTTTTTCGTCCCCAAACTCCGGCATGCGTTCTAGCGTGATCCACAGTGCAATGGTACTNTGCAGGTTTGCGTACCAAAAGGCACGCATACGGCGCTTTTCATAGCCCCCTAACAACGGAATCGGGCAAAGCTTGATACCAGCGTACTTCNNAGCGACCTCGCGGTTAAAGAGTGTGTTGGCGAGATCTCGTACGCACCCACCATAAGACTTACCAAGATTTTCGGCAAAAATTTTGTCAACGGGGCGATGTGTAGTGGATTCAGACATGGGTTAATCGGTCCTATGAGCGCGCGAGTTTTTTATGAGGGGCAAGTTTGGTCAAACACCCGTCAGTCACTCGGTCGAGAGCGCCAAAAAACATGAATTTATTTTAGGTCAGTTGCAATTCTGCCACGACTTGAACCGAGAACAAAGAGCAAGAAAACCCGAAAGCGATGTTGCTAAACGAAAAAAGCAGACGCTAAAAAGGGGGAATTGCTAGCCTCGTGCTAAAATCATATGTTCGAATGGACAAGGAAGCCTGTGCTTCCTTTTCTCGATTTTCCCACGGCTTGCAGGTTGTTCTACAAAATGCAAGCTGTTGATTGTTATCTACATCCATTTACTCTAGAGAGAACAAAATGGCTATTGAACGCACCCTCTCCATTATCAAGCCGGACGCCGTTGCCAAGAACGTGATCGGCAAGATCTATTCCCGTTTCGAAACGAACGGTACTCAAGATTGTTGCCGCTCAGATGCGTCACCTCTCCCAGGCTGAAGCCGAAGGTTTCTACGCCGTTCACAAGGAACGTCCCTTCTTCAAGGACCTCGTTGCTTTCATGACCTCCGGTCCCGTCATGATCCAGGTTCTCGAAGGCGAAGGTGCCATCCTCAAGAATCGTGAACTCATGGGCGCTACCGATCCGAAGAAGGCTGAACCGGGCACGATCCGCGCTGACTTCGCTGAAAGCATCGACGCCAACGCTGTTCACGGTTCCGACGCTCCGGAAACGGCTGCCGTTGAAATCGCCTACTTCTTCCCGGCTCTCAACATTCACAGCCGCTAATCGGGAAAAAGCGAGGATAGATCAGTGACCGACATCGTCAAAGAGTCTGCTAGCACCCCGAAGGTGAACCTGCTTGATTTTGATCATGCGGGATTAACGGCTTGGTGTGCCAGTATCGGTGAAAAGGCTTTCCGTGCCACACAGCTTTCGCGTTGGCTTCATCGTCATGTTGAAGGTGACTTCGACAATATGACCAACCTTGCGAAGGCCTTCCGTGCCAAGTTGAAAGACATGGTAGAAGTGCGTCCTCCCGTACCTATTACCGAGAAAAAATCGGCTGATGGTACGCGCAAGTGGCTCTTTGACGTCGGTAACGGTAACGCGGTCGAATCGGTGTTTATTCCCGAGGATGACCGCGGCACGCTCTGCATTAGTACGCAGGCAGGTTGCGCCATGGGGTGTCTCTTCTGCTCGACGGGTAAGCAGGGCTTTAACCGTAATCTGACGACGGCTGAAATCGTGGGTCAGCTCTGGTATGCCGAACGCGAATTGCGTCAGGATGCCGGGGTGACGGATCCGAACGATCGCATCATCTCCAACGTGGTGTTGATGGGGATGGGTGAGCCGCTTCAGAACCTCGACAACGTGCTTCGCGCGTTGCACATTTTCTTGGACGACAATGGCTACGGGTTGTCTCGCCGTCGTGTGACGGTGTCGACTTCGGGTCTTGTGCGTCAGATGGATAAGCTCGCTGACGATGCCCCGGTGGCATTGACCGTGAGTTTACATGCGGGTAACGACGCTTTGCGTGACAAGTTGATGCCGGTGAACCGTAAGCATCCGTTGGTAGATTTGATGGTACGCTTGCCGTCGTTACCTCAAGGTAGCGCCTCGCGACTTTATTACCTTTGAGTACGTCATGTTGGGCGGTATTAATGACCGTCTTGAACAGGCTGACGAACTCATTGAATTGGTTCGTCGCGAACAAGTGCCTTGCAAATTTAATTTGATTCCGTTTAATCCCTTCACGCAGTCTGACCTCGTCAAGCCTGAGCGCGACCAGGTGCTCGCTTTCTGCCGTCGCCTGAATGAAGCTGGTATTGTGACGACTGTGCGTAAGACGCGAGGGGATGATATTGATGCCGCTTGTGGTCAGCTCGCGGGCGAAGTGCGTGATCGTACGCGCCGCGCCGAACGCTTGGCTCAGCAAAAAGCTGAAGCGGCACCGCTGCTATTTGCAGCCCGTCAAAAATAATCGTCTGCTTGGGGACGCAAACGAGGAGTAGCTATGGCTGATCAGCAAACCGAGATGAATGAACCAATTCTTCAGAGCGCACCGACCGAAGGGTTTGGTGCTGTTTTAAAGCGCGCGCGAGAAGCGCAGGGGATTTCGCTCGGCGACATGGCTGCTCGCTCTCGACTCTCGGTGCAGCAGTTGCGCGCCATCGAAGAAGAGCGTATGAACGAGTTGCCAGAACCTGTTTATGTACGTGCATTTATTCGTGGTATTGCGCAAGTGTTAGATGTGGATTACGAGCCACTGATTGCTGACTATGCGCAACGCTTTGGTTCGGCTGAAGTGGGGGTTCTCCCCGACCATGACCCTACCACTGAAATCGTGGTGCACTCTAGGCAACGCCGCATAGGACTCAATTTGGGTCTTGTGGCTTTGGTTTTGGTTGCGTTGGGTGCTGGTGTTTGGGCGTATTTGAATGATGAACCCAATCAGCCTGTGCCGCCTGTTGACACCGTCTCGACCGCGAAGCCCGCTGAAGAAACTAAAATCCTGAAGCCGCGAAGCCCGCCGACCAAAAGGAACAAAAGGCTGAGGCCGAGTCCACGGACGTGGCTAAGCCCGAAGCGACCAAGCCCGCGCCAGTGAACGTGACGGAGCCTGAACTCACGAAGCCAACCACGGAACCCGTCAAGGTTATTGAAGCGGCCAAGGAAGTTCAAAAGCCTGTTCAGACGCCGGTCGAAAAAAGCAATCAGCGTCAGTTCAAGTTACAGACCTCTGACGCCTGTTGGGTGCAGATTAAGTTACCTAACGGCAAGAATCTCTTTGCTAAAGAGATGCGTGCCAATGACGTGGAACGCCTTCAGGTGCCCGTCGGCTCAAAGGTCACCGTGGGCAACGCCAATGTGCTGATGCTCACCGTGGACGGTCAGCCCTTTGAACTCAAAAAAGTCATGCGAAACGGCATTTGTCGCTTCGACGTGAAGTAAAACGATCCTTTTAAATAGGGTCGTCTTCTGCTAAAGGCGGCTTTAAAGTACCGCTTTTCTCTGCTTAATAGGTAGAGATCAACCGAATACAACTGGAGATCCGCCGTGTCGGAAAATAATGTCGTATTTCGCCGTAAAACGCATGCCGTGACTGTCTCTTGGGGACAGCGTAAAGTCGTTATTGGCGGCATGAATCCGATTGTTGTGCAGTCGATGACTAATACGTCGACGGCTGATGTTGAAGGAAGCGTTGCGCAGATTTTGGCGCTTTGGCGCGCCGGGAGTGAACTGGTTCGCTTGACGGTGAACACGCCTGAAGCCGCACGCGGTGTACTCGCCATTCGCAAAAAGCTCGATGAAGCGGGGTGCGATGTGCCGCTCGTGGGTGACTTCCACTATAACGGGCATAAACTCCTCACGGACTATCCAGAGTGCGCCGCAGCCTTGTCGAAGTACCGCATTAATCCGGGCAACGTGGGTAAGGTACCAAGGGTGAAGAAAACTTCGCCATGATGATTGAGTGCGCCAAAAAGTATGGCGCCGCCGTTCGTATCGGGGTCAATTGGGGGTCGCTTGACCAAGCGCTTTTGGCTCGCATGATGGACGAAAATCAGTACGCGGGTAACCCGCTGACCCCTGACGCCGTGTTGCGTCACGCGTTGGTCGAAAGTGCCGTTCAAAGTGCCGATGAGGCCGTACGTTTGGGGCTTCCCGCCGATCGTATTGTTTTGAGCGCGAAGGTCTCTGAAGTGCAGGGGCTTATTGCGGTCTACCGTATGCTTGCGCGCCGCTGCAACTATGCCCTTCATTTGGGGCTTACTGAAGCCGGGATTGGCTCAAAAGGTATTGTGGCGTCGACCGCTGCGCTCTCGGTCCTTTTGCAAGAAGGCATTGGTGACACGATTCGCGTGTCGTTGACACCAAGTCCCGGGGCACCACGCACCGAAGAAGTGGTCGTGATTCAAGAAATCCTTCAGTGCATGGGGTTACGTAGCTTTACGCCCTTGGTGACGAGTTGTCCGGGGTGCGGTCGCACGACGTCTGATTTGTTCCAGCGTTTGGCGGCAGGCACGCAAACCTATTTGCGCGAAAGAATGCCTGAGTGGCGTGTGAGTGCGCCGGGTGTCGAAAACATGACTGTCGCCGTGATGGGCTGTGTCGTTAATGGTACCAGGTGAAAGCCGTCAGGCGGACATTGGCATTAGCCTCCCGGGGGCAGGAGAAAGTCCCGTGGCGCCCGTTTATGTGCGTGGCGAAAAGGTCTGTAGTCTTAAGGGTGAAGACATGCAGGCACGCTTTCACGCTATGATTGAAGAATTCGTCCAAACAACCTACGGGCAAGCAAGCCGTGGGGAATGAACTCTCAGAATAGATAAAGAGAATGAGTAAAGAAAAATTTGCCGGCGTCAAGGGCATGAATGACATGCTCCCTGCCGATGCTGCGATTTGGCAGACGGTACAACAGACGTACCGTGGGCGTTCTTGAACGCTATGGCTATCAAGAAATTCGTACCCCGATTCTTGAAAACACCAAGGTCTTTACCCGTGGTGTGGGTGAAGTGACCGATATCGTCGAAAAGGAAATGTATTCCTTTACCGACAGCATGAATGGTGACCAGTTGACGTTGCGTCCCGAATGCACGTCGGCTGTGGTGCGTGCCGTGAACGAACATAACCTCCTTTACGGAGCCACGCAGCGCTTGTGGTACATGGGCGATGTTCCGTCACGAACGTCCTCAGCGTGGTCGCTACCGTCAGTTCCATCAGTTGGGCGCTGAAGCGCTTGGCATGGAAAGTACCCGAAATTGACGCTGAAATGATCATCATGCTCGCCCGCATTTGGAAGGAATTGGGCGTGGGTGATGTGCGTCTTGAATTGAATACGTTGGGTGCTTTGACCGAACGTCAGGCACACCGCGAAGCGTTGATTCGCTATTTTGAAGACCATCAGGACATCCTTGACGAAGACGCGAAGCGCCGTCTCTATACGAATCCTTTGCGTATTCTCGACACCAAGAACCCCGAGATGCAGGACCTGGTGAACGCCGCCCCGCGTTTGCTTGACTTCCTTGGTGAAGAAAGCCGTCACTTCCTCGATCGTATGGAATCGATCGTGAGTGCCGCTGGTATTAACTATGTGATCAACCCGCGTTTGGTGCGTGGTTTGGACTACTACAACCACACGGTCTTTGAATGGATCACGGATAAGTTGGGTGCTCAGGGCACGATCTGTGGCGGTGGTCGCTATGACCCGCTGATCGAAATGTTGGGTGGTCGTCCAGCCCCTGGCGTGGGTTTTGCAATGGGGATGGAACGCGTTATCGAACTCATGCGCGAATGTGGCAACGTGCCGCAGAAGGCGCAGACCGATGTGTACGTCCTTCACCACGGGGGTGAAACGCAAGTCAAAGTCATGCTCTTGGCTGAAGCCATGCGCGACATGGGTGTGCGCGTGATGGTGCATCCCAACAAGGGTAGCCTCAAGAGCCAAATGAAAAAGGCTGACGCAAGTGGCGCACAGTACGCCGTCTTTGCGACCGAAGACGAATTGGCGTCTGGCACGGTTTCCGTGAAGTACCTTCGCGAAGGGGCAACGACCTATGCCGAACAGACGACGGTGGTTTCAAGCGACGCTGCCCAAGCCGTTGCGACGGCTCTGAAAGTACTAAAACTTTAATAAAGGAGCGCAAGCGATGGCTTACGACTTAGAAGAACAAGAGAGTATTGACCAAATGAAGGGTACTGGTGGGAGCAATGGGGTACCCCTGTGACTGCCGCCATCTGTGTCTGCTGTTTGGGTTTTGCTGGTTGGAATGGCTGGCAGTGGTATCAGCGTAACCAGGCGGCGCACGCCTCGGCTGCGTATGTGCAACTCCAAAATGCCGTCTACACCAACGACATGAAGAATGTGAGTTCGATTTCGACGGGTTTGATGGAAGAATATTCCACGACAGTCTATGCGCCTTTGGGGGCATTGCAGGTCGCTGCCGCTGAAGTCGAAGCGGGTGACCTGAAGGCCGCTCGTACGCGTCTTCAGTGGGTGATCGACAAGTCAGGTCACCCTGAATACGACACCCTGGCACGTATTCGTTTGGCGGGGATTGAACTCTCCGAAAAGAATACGACGGGTGCGCTCTCTATCCTTCAGTACCGCTAAGCCCGTGAAGGATCAAGATGCCTCTTGCAGGACCGCTTTGGTGACGTGTACTACGCGATGGGTGACTTTGCGTTAGCGCGCACGGCTTGGGAAAAGGCTGTTGCCGCGGCGGGTCAAGATAGCCCCATTCGCGGCGTCCTTCAGTATAAGTTGGGGTCCCTTCCGCCCAAGGAATAAGGGGCACACGGTCAACCGAGTCAGTTGATCCTCATCGAACTAGAACGGCAAGAGAGAAAAGGGCTGAAAAACCCCGCCAACGATGGACTCTCTTGCTTAATGCTAATAAAATCATAGGCTCACGATTGCGTGATTCTTTATCGACCGAGATGAACACGATGTTTGCTAAGAAAATCTTGACGGGTGCTGTAGCTGCGCTCATGGTTTTGCCGATGGCGGGTTGCAGTTTTTTCTCTACGCCAGACACCCATGAACCTGCTGAACTGCAGGACTTCAAGGAACTGGTTGCTGCCAAGGTCTCTTGGACGGCTGATGTGGGCGAAAATAGCGGCTATTTGGTCCCCGTTGTGACCGAAAATGCGGTCTACGCCGCTGGCGAAAATCGTCTTTATCGCCTTGACCGCACCAATGGTGAAAAGGTCTGGGAAGTCGAAGCGGGTGGTAGTGTGACGGCGGGCGTAGGTACCGACGGGATGCACGTGGCGCTTGTGACCGATAAGGGCGAAGTCGAGGTCTATAACGACGAAGGGCGCTTTGCGTGGCGTGCGCCGTTGTCGGCTGAAACCCAGGTCGCCCCCTTGGTGGTCAGGGTTTGGTGGTCGTTAAGACCGCTGATACGCGTATCACTACTTTGACTTGATCACGGGGGAACGTCGTTGGCACTATCAGGGTCAGGCTCCTGCGTTGACGCTTCAGGCTTATAGCCAGTTGACCTGGTCGCCCGCGGGGATTCTCGTGGGGCAAGCTAACGGTCGTTTGTTGGTACCTTGGGGCTCGATGGTAAGCCTGTCTTTGATGCTGTGATTGACTAGGTCAAGGGCATCACCGAAGTGGAACGCTTGATTGACGTCGTGGGTCGTCCGTGGGTTGATCAGCAGTTGATGTGTGCTGCTGCCTTCCAGGGTCAGCTCGTCTGCATGAATTCGATGAATGGGCAGCTCGCCTGGACCGCCAAGGTAGATGCCGTGACGGGTCCCGTGTCCGATAGCCAGCTCGTTTATATCGTTGACGACCAGAGCTACGTTCACGCCTTTAACCGTTTGAATGGTCGTGAAGCTTGGGTCAATCGTGACCTTGAATACCGAACGGTCTCTGCGCCAATTCGTATTGGTGCGACCGTTGCCGTGGCTGACTTTGAAGGCTACATCACGATGATGAATCCGCATAACGGTGCCGTCATCGCTCGTACGCGCGTCGATGGCGCTGTGCGTGCCCCTACCGCTCAGTTTGGCTATGGCGCCGTCTTCCAGACGGTCGAAGGCGAAGTCGCTTATGTCCTTCAGGAACCCTTGGAAGACTAATCGTCTATTAACAACCAAAAACCCGTCGGTCGGAGGACTTCCGTACCGACACCATTTGATTAAACAACATGCTTCCTGTCATTGCTTTAGTGGTACGCCCGAATGTGGGTAAGTCCACGCTTTTCAACCGACTGACCCGTAGCCGCGACGCCATTGTCGCAGACTTTCCTGGGTTGACTCGTGACCGTCAGTACGGTCAGGGTCGCGTCGGTCGCATGCCCTATATCGTGGTCGACACGGGTGGTTTTGAACCCGTGAAGTCCGAAGGCATCGTCAAAGTATGGTNNACCAGCCAGGCTGAATTAGCCATTGACGAAGCCGACGTTGTGATTTTTGTGTGTGATGCCCGTTCGGGTCTCACGCCGCACGATCAGCGTATTGCTGTTCGCCTGCGCGAATCGGGTCGCAAGATCATTCTCGTCGTCAATAAGGCTGAAGGTCTCTCGGCTGTGCAACNNGCGGCTGAATTCTATGAACTCGGCTTCGGTGAACCGTGGCTCATTTCTGCGGCGCACGGTCAGGGGGTGAACGCCCTCATGGAACTCGCCCTTGAAGGCTTCGAAGAAGAACCCGAAGAAGAGGAAGACGAGGATCCAGAAGCTCCGAAACGCCTCAAGGTGACCTTGGCGGGTCGCCCCAACGCGGGTAAGTCGACGCTTATCAATGCGCTCATTGGTGAAGAACGTTTGATTGCTTACGACATGCCTGGCACAACGCGTGATGCCATTCGTGTGGACTTCGAATATAACGATCGCCCCTACGAACTCGTCGACACGGCGGGGCTTCGTAAGAAGGGCAAGGTCTTTGAAGCGATCGAAAAGTTCTCCGTTGTCAAGACCCTTCAGGCGATTGAAAGCGCCAATGTGGTGATTCTCGTTATTGATGCTAAGAATGGCATCGCCGACCATGACGCTCATATCGCGGGCTATGTGTTGGATTCGGGGCGCGCCTTGGTGGTCGCTGTCAATAAGTGGGACTTGCTCTCAAGTTACGACCGTGAAATGTTTAATCTCGAACTCGAACGTAAGCTTCACTTCTTACGTTGGGCTCGTATGATTCGCATTTCTGCCCTGAAGCGTAATGGGCTTAACCATTTGATGAAGGCGGTTGACGAAGCGCATGCTGCGTACTACCGTAAGATCCCGACGCCGAAGTTAACCCGTGCGCTCTTTGAAGCCGTCGAACGTCAGCAGCCGCCGCGCGCGCGTGGTGGTCGTCCGAAGCCTCGCTTTGCTCACCAGGGGGGCTCTAATCCGCCTGTGATCGTGATTCACGGTAACGCCCTTGAAGATATTGGCGAATCGTATCGCCGCTATCTCGAAGGGTTCTTCCGCGAAAAGTTTGACTTGGTAGGTACCCCGCTTCGCATCGAATTCCGCACCAAGGAAAACCCGTTTGTGAAGGAAGATAAGCGTTAATCCTTGAGGAATAATCCTTATAACCTTATAAAAAAGACGTTTTTGCTTAGCAAGGCGTCTTTTTTTCATATATCGCTTACGTTTTTAGGTCTAACCAGTGTTAAGATTATGGAGTAAATCGCAAACGCTTGCGATCGCATCACCACGATGACACTGGTTTCGATACAGCCAGTCCTCGTTTTAATAACAACTAAGAAGACTAAAGGACGCAGCCAGCGTCTTAATAGTCGGAGAATAAAAATATGACTCAGAAAGGTCAGTTGCTTCAGGATCCGTTCCTCAATATCCTTCGTAAGGAACATATTCCTGTCTCTATTTACCTCGTTAACGGCATCAAGCTTCAGGTACCAGATCGAATCTTTTGACCAGTATGTGGTGCTTCTGCGCAATACAGTGACGCAGATGGTTTACAAGCATGCCATTAGCACGGTCGTTCCGACCCGTGCGGTTAACATGCCCTCCACGCCGGAGAACTGAGATCAGTAATTTTCAAATTGATGAGACGCGCGCAGTGAAGGCTACGCGCGCCTTTCTCGTTTCTGTCGTCGTCGGTCGTGTTGTTTATCAAGACTCANGTGAGGAGCTTTCTTTGCTTGTGAAGTCTGATGGGCTCGAGCCTATTGGTCTTCTTGAAGCCAAGCGAGATAAGCCCGATCCTGCCTTCTTTATTGGTTCGGGTAAGGTCGATGAGCTTGCTGATCTTGCGCATGAATTAAGCGCTGACGTGATTGTCTTTGATGTTCCGCTCTCTGCGGCACAACAACGTAACATCGAACGAGCCATTAACTTGCCCGTTTTAGACCGTACGCAGCTCATTCTCGATATTTTCCGTGCACGTGCTAAAAGTCGTGAAGGTCGAGTCCAGGTCGAACTCGCTCAGCTTGAACACCTCTCTACGCGCCTTGTTCGCGGTTGGACTCACTTGGAGCGCCAACGTGGGGGCTTAGGTAAGACTGGGGTACCGGGCGAAAAGCAGATCGAATTGGACCGCCGCATGATTGGTGTCCGCATGAAGCAGTTGCGTGACCAATTGAAGCGCTTAGCGCGTCAGCGCGATACGCAACGCCGTTCTCGTTCCCGCTCTGACACTCTGAGTGTGTCACTCGTGGGTTACACGAACGCGGGTAAGTCGACGCTCTTTAATCGTCTTACGCGTGCTAAGAGCTATGCGGCTGACCAGTTGTTTGCAACGCTCGATACGACCGCACGCCGTTGTTGGATTAGTGACAAAGAAACCGTTGTCGCTAGCGACACGGTGGGTTTTATTCGTGGGTTGCCGCATCAACTTGTTGAAGCCTTTAAGTCGACCTTAGATGAAACCGTACACGCGGATTTGCTCTTACACGTCGTGGACGCATCGTCCTCAGTGCGTGAAGACCAGATCCAAGAAGTGAACGCTGTGCTCGAAGAAATTAAGGCTGACGACGTGCCTGCGATCCTGGTTTATAACAAGATCGACAACACGGACCTTAAGCCCGAAATCATTCGTCATAACGACGGTAAACCTAAAGTCGTGTTGGTTTCAGCGTTGACGGGAGACGGGTTAGACCTTCTACGTCAAGCAATCGGAGAATTTGCCGCCAACTGGCGTGACGAAAATCCGAACGAACCGCGTCCCTTGGAACCCTGGGAAGAAGATTTGCGTCGTGATGAGCCCGATCTCACCCACGACAATATCGAAGACTTTCTTGTACGTCGCAAGAAGTAACTTTTGAGGGCAAAACAAAAGGCTCGAATCCTGAGGTTGGATGTCGAGCCTTTTGTGCAATTTGGCTATTGGGTTTTACTTTAGCCTTAGCTTTAGAGCGCTTTACCAAGTCGCTCACTGATCGCTGTGAGCATCACGTCGGTCATCGCATCAAGGCTATATTCGGACTCCCAATCCCATTCTTCACGCGCGGTNACCGTGTCGTCAAGGGCATCNGGCCAGCTCTCAGCAATGCCCTGAAGCAACGGGTTGATGTCGTACTCAAGCTTAAAGTCAGGAAGGCGTTTTTGAATACTCGCGGCGACGTCTTCAGGGGCAAAAGAGAGGGCGCCCACGTTAAAGCTATTAAAGTGCTTTAGGCGCGACGCATCGGCTTCCATGAGGTCAATGGCGGCACGCAGGGCGTCAGGCATAAACATCATGGGGAGGTAAGTGCCTGCCTTGAGGGGACAACGGTAGACCCCTGACTCGACCGCCTTCCAATAGATATCGACCGCGTAGTCAGTCGTACCGCCGCCTGGTGGCGTCACATACGAAATGAGCCCCGGGTAACGGACGCTGCGCGCATCAACGCCATACTTCGCGCGATAGTAGTCGGAAAGGAGTTCGCCCGCGACCTTAGTAATCCCGTACATCGTGCGCGGTCGGCAGACCGTGTCTTGGGGCGTTGGGTTGTGTGGGGTTTCGGGACCAAAGACACCAATGGAACTCGGCGTAAAGACGGAGAGCTGACGGTCTCGTGCGAGTTCAAGAAGCCCAATCACACCGTTAACTCCAAGGTCCCAAGCGNNTACCATGGGTTTCGACTCACCCACTACCGACAAAATGGCGGCGAGGTTAAAGACCGTGTCGATATTGAAGTGTTTGATCGTGGCGTCTAAGGCATCACGATCGAGCAGGTTGACCGTGGCAGTAGGACCATCGGTCAGGTGCGCGGGTAACGGTGTGCGACCACTCCCAGCTGCCACCGTCATATAGCCACGCCGACGTAACTCTGGGACGAGTTCGCTACCAATNTTAGTAAGCATTCCAATCACAAGAATATTCTTCACGCTCCAGACTCCCCACAAAAAGGTGACGTTGCTAATGAGAATAGCATAGTGCCCAGCGTGCTAAGCGTGCTCCAACGAAAGCGTGAGGCAAAGTAAGCGCATCAGAAAGCGACCAAAACAAAACAAAACAAAACAAAAGGCGCCTGACTCCGTAGAGGTCAAGCGCCTTAGATGCTTTGCAAAGCTAATGATTAGCTAGCGAGCACGATGAGCTTCATCACAAAGAGCGAAACGAAAGCCGTGATGATAGGCACAGACATGATAAGGAGAAGGTCCTTACCCTTGATGCCGATCACGCCAAGGCAGCGGCCCATGTACTGAACCTGGGAGCCCATCAAGAAGATGGACGGGGCTAGAATGGCAACGTGGTCGCCGTTAAGGACGCCCTGNGTAAAGAGAGCCACAGCGACGCCCACGCCACCACCCATGGACATCCAACCACCGAGAAGCACCGTGGCGGCTTCACCAGGCAGTNNACCGAAGATGACCATGACGGGACCGAAGACCTGACCGATCAATTCGAGANNAGTACCAGAGTGCTGAAGGACCTTGATGATCACGAAGACCATCAACACGTTAGGAATGGTGGAGGTAACAGCGATGTTCCAGCCCTGGACGGCACCTTTGACGAAGACGTCGGTAACCATCGGATTAGGATTATTGTGTCCGGACATTTTGAATTCCTTTGCTTTTGTGTTCTTTAACTATTCAAGTGCGTATGAATTAGGTACTTGCGAGCGCGGCGAATCNTGGAAGAGACGCATCACGTTAGCGGCGAAGACCTTACCGAGAAGGATCACGCCAAGGCAAAGACCCAAGGTCACGGGCACAGCAGGNCTGGTACCGTCAGCAGCGAGCAACGTAAAGAGCACAGCGCCAGAACTAAAGAAGTTCGTAATACCGGCGTCGNNTACCGTCATCTGGAAGGCAGCAAAGGTGTTGACTTCGGTTTCGGTTAATTCACCAGCGTCCTTCAACTGACGGGTCAGTGCAGCACCACCGTCGGTGGACTGAAGCGAAGCGATCAAAGCAAGCGCAGCGGTACCCGGGATACCAACGACCGGACGAAGGATCGGGGTCAAGAGCTTACGAGCGGTAGCCTTAAGGGCGCCGTAGTATTCAAAGACCGTGATCATGGCAAGCGCGAACATAATCGTCGGCACAAGGCTCAAGGCAAACATGAAGCCGTCGATAGCACCCGAACCACCCTTACCACGGAAGTTAAGTATGGTCGTTTTGATGGTTTCGCCCGTGTCGGCAACGCTAGCGACTACCTTACCGAAACCACCGTTTACGGTCGTGAAGTCGAAAATGCCATACCACTGCGAGCTGGCTAATACACCTGAGAAGAAGACGATAGCGAAGGCAAGAGAGAGATAGGCACCAATGCCAACCTTTTCTTCGCTGGGAACCTGAGCTGAGGTCATGTCAATTCCTTTTTTTAGGGGTCAATCAAAAGGGTATGAGTTTAGGCACATTGGATTGTTGTTAAACCTTGCGTCAGAGAGGCTTCTCGGCGCGATGAGCTCTCGTGGGTCGGTCAACGTACAACACATTGAAACATTTTAATTGAGCGTGCTCTATTTGTTTTCCTATCGTTTTTCCTGACATCGGTCTAGTAGAGGACGTAAAAACGTGAAGATTGGTGAAAATGACTCGCGTTTGAGTCAGGGAATTCCTTCAAAATTCATTAAAATAAGGGGCTAATTTTTAGAAGAGCCGTCTCCAACGCCTTGCTGCTCGCAAGCCTTTCTTGCTCTAAAAGGCGAAGACGCTATTCACTACTAACGCTAATGGGAGCTTCGCTTATGTCGCTCAATGACCCCCGCTGTACCNGTTCCTCCGACGAGGAACCGCGCAAGGACGAACGTCCTGCCGAAGAAGAGCCACCTCGCCGTCCCGATGACGAAGATCATCGTGATCACCGAGATGACCGCGATGATCGCGACGATCGCCGCGAGGACAAAAACCGCCGTCGTGATGAGGGTGATGATATTGATCGTCTGTGGAAAGAATTCACAGATATGTTTCAGGGCGCTGTCGACAAGGCAGACAAGATGCGTCATGACAACAAAAAGAAGTCGCATTCTTATGATGAATTAAAGAGCCGCGACGACTATACCCGTGATGACGAAGAGGAACCCGTTCGTGCTGAGCCCCATCGTTATGGGGAGGATGACCGTCAAGATGAAGCCTCGCGTCGTGGTCGCCAGCCTAGCGGTGCCCGTGGCATCTTTGGTGGCTTGGGTGGCATGAGCGGTATTCCGCGTTCGCCTAAGGTCAACGCTGGTAAGGGCGCGGGCATTGGTTTTTCAGTCATGTTGGCGCTCGCTGCCATTGGTTGGGCGGCGACGGGCTTTTATATTGTTCCTGAAGGTCAAAGCGGTATCGTAACGACCTTCGTACTGCNNTATAGCGAAACGACGGCTACCGNNGGCTTTCGTTGGCATTTGCCAATGCCCATTCAAGATGTGCAGATCGTGGACGTGAGTAGCGTCCGTACAGCTGAAATCGGTTTTGCAGGACGCTCTGACCGTCTTCGTGAAGCGTTGATGCTCACCGACGACGAAAACATCGTGGACGTGCAGTTCACGGTGCAGTACCGCATTAAGCCGGGCGAGGGGGCACGTGACTACGTCTTCCGTATTCGTCAGCCCGATTTGACGGTGACGCATACCGCCGAATCCGCCATGCGTGAAGTCGTGGGTCGTAAGACGATGGACAGCGTGCTTTTTGAAAGCAAGGCCGAAATTGCGGACGCCGTCAAGAAGTCCATGCAGTCCATGTTGGATCGCTATCAGTCGGGTATTGAAGTGATGAGCGTGGCTATTCAGAACGCTCAGCCGCCTCAGCAGGTGCAGGCAGCCTTTAACGACGCCGTCAAGGTCGGTCAAGACCGTGAACGCTCCATTAACCTCGGTGAAGCCTATCGCAATGCGGTGATCCCGAAGGCTGAAGGGACTACCGCACGCTTAAAGGAAGAAGCTTTGGGTTATCAGGCTCGCATTGTTGAAACGGCGCGCGGTGACGCAGACCGCTTCTCCGCGATGCAAGCGCAGTACAGTAAAGTCCCTGAAGTCACGCGTGACCGACTTTATGTTGATACCGTACGTGACGTCATGCAAAACGTGACCAAGGTCTATGTTGACGCAAAGGGGGGCAACAACCTCCTTTATCTGCCGCTTGACAAGATCGTGAACCACACGAAGAGCGATGCGCTTACGCAGGCGCAAAAAGACGCCGCTTTGGTGAGCGATACGGTGTCTGCCCCTCAGACGGCCGCTGACACCATGCCCGCTAAGACGACGCCCGCCCAGAGCACGATCGACTATCAGCGTTTGATGCGCGATCGTCGATGAGGAGTTGACATGAAAAAACTTTCTAATCTTTTGATTGCCGCCCTCGTCGTTGCCGGTTTGATGCGTATGTGCGTCTACACGGTCAATGAACGTGAATATGCGTTGGTTTTCGCGTTGGGTGAATTAAAGACCGTCATTGATGAGCCGGGGATTCACGTGAAGCTTCCGCCTCCATTACAGAATGTCGTTTATTTAGATAAGCGCATTTTGAATTTGGATGGCGCTGGCGCTGACCTCGTTCAGACGAGTGAAAAGAAGAACCTCTTGATTGATACCTTTGTGAAGTGGCGTATCGAAGATCCGCGCCTTTATTGGGTGTCTTTCCAGGGGAGCGAACCCGCAGCCGCCAACCGCGTGAGTGCACTTTTGCGTGACGTCTTGAACGTGGTCGTCAATAAGCGCACCGTCAATCAGATCACGAGTTCTGAACGCGAAAAGGCTATGGTCGAAATCGCGCAGCTGTTGCAGGAACGTGTCCGTGACGTGGGTATCGCCATTGTGGACGTTCGTATGAAGCGCGTTGACTTTACGCCCGAAATTTCGGAATCGGTCTATCGCCGTATGGAAGCTGAACGTAAGCGTGTGGCGAGCGAAGAACGCTCCAAGGGTGCCGCTCAGGTCGAACGTATTCGTGCCGCAGCTGACCGCGAAAGCGAAGTGATCCTTGCTCAGTNNACTTATCGTGATGCACAGCGCATCAAGGGTGAAGGCGACGCTGAAGCCGCTGACATCTACGCCAAGGCCTTTGGGCGCGATCCTGAGTTCGCACGCTTTTATCGTAGCCTTGACGCGTACCGTCAGAGCTTTGCCGATAAGAGTGATGTGATGGTCGTTGATCCGTCTGCGGACTTCTTCCGCTACTTCAAGTCGGAAGATCGTCAATGAGCAAGATGGACGTCTTGATATTGGCGCTCGGTTGGGTGTTAACAATCGAAGGCTTATTGCCGATGATTGCCCCGGGCGCCTGGAAAAAGACGGTGAGCCGCCTTGCCGAATCCCCAGACCAACAATTGCGCATCACGGGTACCATGATGGTGGCGCTTGGCATGACCATTGTTTGGATGGTGGTTGGTTAGACACGCTAAACACCTGAAAAGATCGCGTAGAAGAGATTCTGCGCGATTTTTTTTGAGTTTCGACAAAGAATATTCGTGGTTTTTAGGGGGTGTTTCACGGGATTCTCGGTCGCAGTTTGCTAAACTTAGGGATCGTGTGGATGAAGACCCCCGGTGTGTGCCGATTGTGTCGAATCGATATAGTCGGCTTTTCGCATGCTCGTCATGCTTAATAACCTCGGTTTGAACGCTCTTTTTACACCGATGCCGGTCTCTCCAATCTTTTAACTCACTCGTACGCGGCATGCGCACGGGTCGCTTTATCGGTGGGTCTAAGTCCGCCGCTATTCCTAAAGTTAAGGGTAATCTCATGGCTAAGAATGTAGTTGTTGTCGGCGCTCAGTGGGGCGACGAAGGCAAGGGCAAGATCGTTGACTGGCTGACCGAACAGGTCGCCGGCGTCGTCCGCTTCAATGGCGNNTTTCACAATGCCGGTCACACGCTCGTGATCAACGGCAAGAAGACGATTCTTCGTCTGATCCCGTCTGGCATCATGCACGCCACCTCCGTCTGCTACCTCGGTAACGGTGTTGTGCTTTCTCCCGAAGCCTTCTTCCGTGAAGTCGACGAACTCAATGCCATCGGCGTTCCCAACGTCGAAAAGCGCCTGCGCGTTTCTGCGAATGCCGCTTTGATCATGCCGTACCACGTCGCGCTCGACCATGCTCGCGAAGCTGCCGCTGGCGACAAGAAGATTGGTACGACTGGTACCNGTGGTATTGGTCCCGCTTACGAAGATAAGATTGCTCGCCGTACGGTGCGCGTGGCTGACCTCTTTGAACCGGAACGCTTTGCTGAACAGGTGCGCTCCGTCCTGAAGTACCACAACTTCATTCTCGAAAACTATCTCGGTGCCAAGCCCTTGGATCCGGAAGAAGTGATCGCTCAGGGGCTTTCTTACGCCGAACGTCTCCGCCCGATGGTCTGCGACGTTTCTGCTGAACTCCATAAGGAAATTACCACTGGCAAGCAGTTCCTCTTTGAAGGCGCTCAGGGCTCCATGCTCGACATCGACCACGGTACCTATCCGTTCGTGACGAGCTCCAACACCGTGGCGGGCGCTGCTTGCGCTGGCGCGGGTGTCGGTCCCGATAAGCTTAATTACGTTCTCGGTATCACGAAGGCCTATTGCACCCGCGTGGGTGAAGGTCCCTTCCCGACGGAACTCTTTGACGACGTTGGTCAGATGCTCCGCGAAAAGGGTAACGAATTCGGTGCTGTGACGGGTCGTCCGCGTCGTTGCGGTTGGTTTGACGGTGCTGCGTTACGCCGCGCTGTGCAGATTAACGGCTTGACCGGTCTTGCCATTATGAAGCTCGACGTCCTTGACGGTATGGACACCGTGAAGCTTGGTGTGGGTTACATGTATCGCGGTCAGCGCGTTGACATCATGCCTGCGGGCGCTGATGCCGTTGCTGAATGCGAAGTCATTTATGAAGAATTCCCGGGTTGGAAGGAAAGCACCTTTGGTGTGACCAACTGGGATGATTTGCCTGAAACCGCTCGTCAGTACTTGACGCGCTTGGCTGAAGTGGCTGGTGCGCCGATCGCGCTCGTTTCGACGGGTCCGGATCGCGCCCAGACGATTCTTCACACGAATCCGTTTGAAGGCTAATTTTTAGCCTGAACCAAGTAAGGGAACCTAAAGCGGTCGAATGCCAGTGTCGCATCCGACCGCTTTCTTTTTTTGTTGTTCTTTTGCGTTCTATCATTGTGATTCTCGGGGTTTTCGTCTAAAATCCTGTCTTTATTTTGAATCTGTGCTTTATTGCACAATTTCCCCTTTATTTGTCACAGTTCAGAGAAACACTCATGTCGGACATTTCTTACACCTGGGAAGAGTACATCGACCTTAATGAAAAGCTGGTTTATAAGGTCGCTAAGAGCGGCTGGCAGTTTGACAGCATTCTGTGTCTTTCGCGTGGTGGTATGCGTCCGGGCGACTTCTTTAGCCGCGTGTACGATATGCCGCTCGCTGTGTTAGCCACGAGTTCCTATCGTGAAGCTAAGGGTACGGTTCAGAGTGAACTTGATATCGCTGATTGCATCACGGGTGTCTCCGAATTGAAGGGACGTGTGCTTCTCGTTGATGACATGGTTGATTCGGGTAAGACGATCCGCGAAGTGATTGCTCACTTGAAACAGCGCTATCCAGGTATCACCGAAATCCGCGTGGCTGTGCTTTGGTACAAGGCTCATTCTGTGCTTGTTCCTGATTGGCACGTTGAATACCTTGAAGACAATCCGTGGATTCATCAGCCGTTCGAATGCTATGATGACATGNGACCTGAAAAGCTCATTGAGAGAGTCGAAGCGAAGATGAAGGCCTAAGCACCATCGCGCTTCAAGTCGGGCTATACTGACAGACACCAAGCCGCTTCACCGATAACGGGGGGCGGCTTTTTTAGTGATTTTGGTTTGAGGTAGTCATGGCAACACCAGAGAATCCCGAATTGGTCCCAGGGGGACTCGATGTTTCGAAACTCACCGACAATGCTGCAGAAGTGATTACGGCGACTGCTGATCGTTTTACTGATGTGATTCAGCAATTGCTTACTCATCTGTCTTGGGAAAATGTGCTTTTGCAGTTATTAGCTGTCTTTGTGAGTGTTGGGCTTGGGTTTTGGCTTTCACGTCGAGTGAATCGTTTGATCGATAAGTGGTCGCCAGAACCGACAGAACGAGGCATGGCTGCGTATTGTCGTCGCTTTGTAGTGGGCTTTACGCACAATGTGTCGTTTAGTTTGTTGGCTGGCTCAATCCTTGCCCTGATTGTCTACATTATTGTTAAAACAACAGACTATTCTGGGCAATCGATGGTCATTGCCCGTGTTGCCTACAACATCTTCTATGCCTATGCTTTGCTTTCTTTGCTCATGGCGTTTTTGCATGGTGGCATGGGGTTACGCGTGATTACACCTGGTGTACGTCGCGTTGTCACGATCACGTTCTGGGTTTTAGCGATCCTGCAGTTCTTTGGTATTCTCACAGATGTTGTTGACTATTTAGACTCAACTGTCATTCCGATTGGTGGCGGGAGTATGACGATTTGGACACTTTTTGTGGCGATCGTGTCAGTCTTGCTTACTTTGGGGATTGCTAATTGGCTCGCTTCGTTGATCAATCAACTGATTGATGGGCTCGATACACTTTCAGACAATATCAAAGTCGTCTTGAAGCGCGTGATTACTGTCACCTTCATGATTCTTGCGGTGATCATTGCTTTAGGTACTGTTGGCATCGACCTCACGATCCTCTCAGTCTTTGGTGGTGCCTTAGGTGTGGGGCTTGGTTTTGGTTTGCAAAAAATTGCTTCGAACTACATCTCAGGCTTCATCATTTTGCTCGATAAGTCGATCAAAATCGGGGACCTTGTGACAGTGGCTGGATTCCGTGGGCGCGTCACTGAAATCAATACACGTTTTACCGTTGTGCGTAATGCGGATGGTATCGAAAGTATTGTGCCTAATGAAAGTTTTGTGACGAGTTCTGTACTCAATCATTCCTATAGCGAGCATGCGGCTGTTCAATATGTGGATATTTCGGTCGCTTATGATGCGGATGTGGAACGTGCGCTTGCCATCATGCTAGAAGAAGGGATGCGTCCTCGCCCGCGTATTGATACAGAACGCCGCGGTTGGTCTTATTTGGACACCTTTGCCGATTCAGGGATTAACTTGCGTCTCGGTTTTTGGGTTAAAGACCCCGTGAACGGTACCGCTGGGATCAAAACCCAAATTGCACTTGCGATTCTCAAGCGATTTAAAGAAGAAGGCATTGAAGTGCCCTTTAATCAGCTCGAAATTAATCTTCGTAAGTGTGATGTTGGCGAAGTGCCGGTTCGTGTGAAGATGGGCGCTTAATCATCAAAAAAAGGCACGTTCTGTTTGGAAGACGTGCCTTTTTTAGCTTAAAAGTTGATCTTACAATCAAGCTTGCCCCCCAATATTGTGATGGCAGCCGCGAGCGTGTCGATTTTAGTGGGATGGGTGAGTTTCATAAT
The DNA here is from genome assembly GCA_905186105.1 of uncultured Sutterella sp. Classification (GTDB taxonomy): domain Bacteria; phylum Pseudomonadota; class Gammaproteobacteria; order Burkholderiales; family Burkholderiaceae_F; genus Sutterella. Next base: position 443,800 of record LR994475.1, read on the forward strand.
ACGGGTCGCTTCTTGCGGAAGGCAACCAAGATGTTTGGCAAGTTCCGCGGGAGAGTAGCGCTGTGATTTGATAGCCAAAATGAGCTGCAATTTGGTCGCGTATGTAGGCGAGAGTTGCAAGACGTTTTCGCCTGCACACGGGGCAATTGGATCAGGCAAATCATCATTTTTGAGTTTGGCTTCTAAAACCTTTAAAAGTACTTCTTGCAATTCGTCCGTGAGCACCTTAATGCTTGGTGCCAAGGGTTGAAACTCTGGAAAATTTGGAAAATGCGCTTGGTAGCCGTCGGGACGGCGTTCAATCCAATAAGGAAAGGCGGTGCGCGAAGGGGCAGAGGTTGGCATGACAGCTCTCTCGATATCGTATTGCCGTCAGAATAACACGGAAATCTGGATAACAAAAAAGTACTGCGAACTTTCGCAGACCTTCTAGAATGTGGTCAGTGGTGCCCGGAAGAGGACTCGAACCTCCACGCCCGTGAAGGCGCCAGCACCTGAAGCTGGTGCGTCTACCAATTTCGCCATCCGGGCACTGCTGAGGATGGATATTATGCAGACGATGAAAGTCTTTGTCAAGAGAACCCTATAAATAAATTGACTTGCGTGTAGACTGTCAAAAACATCATATTTCGTATCAATATGGCTAAGAAAAAAAAGACTGTGACCGCAAAGGTCGAACCGATTGTCCTGACGAACGACGAACTCGCTCAGGCGCGTGCCTATCTTGAAGTCCTCAAAGGGGACGTTTCTTATTCTCAAGCGAAGCGCCAGATTGCGCAGGCTTGCGGGTGGGAGCGTGCTAAAGGTAATGCTGCGGTTGTTGCATTGCATCAAGAAGGCTTTATGGCGGGTGACAAAAACTGGTTCTGTCACCCTGACGCCGCTCAGGAACCTGGTGTCGTGCGTGGTGCGCGTGAACTTGCCAACTTTACTGTGATGTTGCAAAGCGATCCAGATGTCTCGATGCCTGTGCCCTTCACGTTGAAGTGTCTCCCTGGCGACGTCTTCATGATGCGGCGCCAGGCAACGGGCGACTGGCATCTCTCGAATTTTGTTGCGCGTCATCAAACGCGGTGGGTCTGTCGCCTATTGAATCCGACACGTCGACGTCGTCATACAGGGGTCGTTGAAGTCATTCCTGTTAACACGTTTGCTCCTGTCGTCATGATGATGGACTTGGCAGATGTGCCCGAAAATGTTGACCTCTCAAAGGCGGCTTTTGAAGTTGAACTTCTCCCTGAATCCCAAAAGCCTGAGCCCTATGTCGACGTCTTTGCGAAGTTTGTTAAAGAAATCGGTAATCGTTTTGATCCCTTAGGCGAAATTGCGATTGCGTCTGCTGAATATGATCTCCCTGTCGAATTTAGTGATGCGACGTTAGAAGAAGCAGCGGCACTCCCTGATGAGGTGGATCGCCGCACTATGNGTCGGCGTGTTGACTTACGCGACATTCCGTTTGTGACGATTGACGGCGAAGATGCGCGCGACTTTGACGACGCGGTATGGTGTATGCCGCTTGACGACAATAAGACGCGGTTACTCGTTGCGATTGCTGACGTGAGCCACTATGTGAAGCCAGGAAGTGCCCTTGACGTGGACGCCCAAAAGCGTGCGACGAGTGTGTACTTTCCGTCAAGCGTCGTCCCGATGCTACCTGAAAAGCTCTCTAACGGACTCTGTTCACTCAATCCCGGGGTTGACCGACTCACGATGGTGTGTGACGCGGTGGTGAATGCCGAGGGGCAAACAGAAGCCTATCAGTTTTATCCTGCCGTCATTCATTCGCATGCACGTCTCACCTATACGCAAGTGTGGGGTGCGTTGCAGGGTGAAGAGGGAGGACTAGCTGCCGTTGGCGAACGTCTTGATGATATTAAGCACCTCTATGCACTTTTTAAAGTACTTCGCGCCGCACGTAACGCGCGCCATACGTTAGACCTTGAAACACAAGAAACGATGGCGGTCTTTGACGATAAAGGGACGATTTGCGACTTTAAGGTCCGTGACCACAACGACGCACATCGACTGATTGAGGAATGTATGTTGGTCGCGAACGTGTGCGCAGCTGACTTCGTGATTCAGAAAAAGCGTGATTCGCTCTTTCGTGTGCACGATGAGCCAAGTCCCGATCGACTTGAGACTTTGCGCACTGTTTTAAAGAGCTTTAACGAAAAGCTCACCGAAGCGACCCCTCAAGGCTTTGCTGAACTCATTGAGCGCACTAAAGAAAACGAATTCTTGCAGACTGCGATTTTGCGTTCGATGTCTCGCGCGTGCTATGACCCTGTGAATATTGGTCACTACGGTCTTCAGTACAAAGCTTATGCGCACTTTACGTCGCCGATTCGTCGCTATCCAGACCTATTGTTGCATCGCACGATCAAAGGAATTTTGTCGCGTCGTGTCTATGTGCCTCAGGTTGTCTTTGATGATTCGTCTGTAATGGTGAGCCGTCAGGCACGAGGTTTAGGCAGTCGTCCGGAAACGAAGTCTCCGACTGAAGGTGAGACGCGTAACGAATCACGTCGTCGTGTGTGGGAGCGCTTAGGCATTCTTTGCTCGGCAGCAGAGCGACGAGCTGATGACGCAACACGCGACGTGATGAACTACCTTAAGTGTGACTACATGATTCGTCACGGTAAGGGGCGTCACGAAGCGATTGTCACGGGTATGATCGCCGCGGGCGTCTTTGTGTCCCTTAAAGACACAGCCATTGAAGGCTTTATTCATATCTCGAACCTTGGTTGGGGCTACTACGAGTTTGATGAAAAAGCACTCACGATGACGTCGCGAGAAGAGATGGCTCAGGTGCGTGTGGGTGACCGTGTCATTGTTCGACTTGAAGACGTAGACCTAGAAAATCGTCGTATGTCGTTTGTGCTTGATACCAACCTCGAGCGCCATGTGATTAAAGGCGCAAAAAAAGGTGGGCGTTCGAGTAGGCGTCGTGGTTCGCGGCAAGGGTGGCGTCCGTACCGAGATGACGACTTTCTTGATCACGACTTTCTGACGTCAACATGGGAAGACGATGACGACGGTGACGATCTCGACGAGGATTGGTTTTAATCGTCCGATTGGGGTGACGCTTGTAACGCACTTTGGTTACAATGAGCGCCGAAATTAATCTAACAACGCGATGTTCATTCACGTGAAGATCGCGTTTTCTGACGTGTGTCATACGAAGTGAAGAATATTGTTTTAGCCGGCTTTCATGCCGTGGGTGCGCGCTTGCGCATGGACCCGAAGTCGATTTCTGCTGTTTACCTTGATCCTGAACGTCGCGACAAGCGTATGCGCGAAATGCGCGAAAAGCTGATTGCCGCGGGCGTGCGTGTCATGACGGCTGACGCTCGTCGTCTCGACGGGATGGCGCCTGATGTGCCGCATCAGGGTATCGTTGCCATGGCTGAAGACAAGCAGGCTCAGTTGGAATTTGACGAACTGCTCGATTTGATCACTGACGAAACGTTGATTCTTATTCTTGACGGCGTGACCGATCCTCGTAACTTTGGCGCTTGCTTGCGTGTGGCTGATGCCGCGGGCGCGCAGTGCGTGTTGGTGCCGCGAGATCGTTCTGCACATATGTCGCCCGCTGCCCTTAAGGCTGCCGCAGGGGCAGCTGAATCGGTGCCCGTCGTCACTGTGACCAATCTAGCCGCTTCGATTGTTGAACTTCGTGATGCGGGTGTGACGGTTGTCGGTACAGCGGGTGAAATTGCCACGAAGTCGATCTATGAATTTGACCAGAAGAAAGCCTTTGCCTGGGTGCTTGGCGCCGAAGGCGATGGTCTACGCCAGTTGACGCGTCGTCGTTGTGACGACCTCGCCGCCATCCCGATGGCTGGTGCGGTTGAAAGCTTGAACGTCTCCGTGGCGTCTGGCATTTGCTTATTTGAGACGGTTCGTCAGCGTACCGGCGGTAAGCTCTAAAAACTTTTTTGTGGAACGCGATTTTTTTCGTCATTTGAGTGGCAAACTTCAAAAATAACGAGTACAATCGCGTTCTTTCTGTCCTTGCTGCATCCAGAATAGACGCTCTGGGCAGTTTTTTCCGCAAGGAGGCTAAATGCGTCACTACGAACTTTGCATTATTGTGCACCCCGATCAGAGCGAACAGGTTCCCGCTATGATCGAACGCTACAAGACCCTCGTCGCCGAACAGGGTGGTAAGATCCATCGTATCGAAGACTGGAGTNGTCGTCAGCTCGCTTACCCCATTCAGAAGCTTGTCAAGGCTCACTACGTTCTCTTGAACATCGAATGCGGTCACGAAACGATCGCCGAAATCGAGAACGGTTTCCGTTTCAATGACGCTGTTTTGCGTCACCTCACGGTCAAGACGAAGCATGCCGAAACGGCTGCCTCCCCGATGATGAAGGTCGTCGAGAAGGAAGAAGCCAAGAAGGTGGCTGCCGAAGCCGCTAACGTTGCTGCTGAATAATTTCAACAGTCTCGACTGAAACAGAATTTTCTGTACGACCAGGCTCTGAGTGAATCTCATACAGATTAACGGCACGCTCACTTCTCGTGATGATGTCAGGTATACCCCCGCTGGTATACAGGTTTTTGAAGGTGTCTTTCACCATCGAACTGAACTGACAGAAGCCGGCAGAGTTAGAAAACTTGAATATGACTTTCCTGCGATCGCGTTTGGCGCAGTCGCTGAGGCACTCAATAAGATGTCTCTCGGAACAGCATTGAATATCAAAGGTTTTCTTGCTCCTCGATCAATGAAGAGTACACGCCTGATCGTACATATAACGGAATATATTTAAGGAGCTATCATGGCTTTTGGTAAGGGTAAGGGCAAGCCCCGCCGCGGTAACCAGCAAAATTCGCTTTTCAAGCGCAAGAAGTTCTGCCGTTTCACGGTGGAAAACGTCGAACAGATCGACTACAAGGATGTTGAAACGCTTCGCGACTTCATCCAGGAAAACGGCAAGATCATGCCGGCTCGTTTGACGGGCACGAAGGCTCACTATCAGCGTCAGCTCGACACGGCTATCAAGCGTGCTCGCTTCCTCGCTTTGTTGCCGTACACGGACAACCAGTAATCGCTAGGAGATAATCAAATGCAAGTTATTCTGCTCGAAAAGATTACCCACCTCGGCGACCTCGGTGACATCGTCAAGGTTAAGGATGGCTACGNNTACCGTAACTTCTTGATCCCGACTGGTCGCGCCAAGCGTGCCACGAAGGCTGCTGTTGCTGAATTCGAAGCTCGCCGTGCCGAACTCGAAAAGGCTCAGGTANCCGAACGTATCGCTGCTGCTCAGGCTATCGCTGATAAGCTCAACGGCGGTGAAATCGAAATCACGTCCAAGTGCGGTGTTGACGGTANNCGTCTCTTCGGTTCCGTCACGAACGCTGACATCGCTGCTGCTGTCGACGCCAAGTTCGACCTCCAGATCAAGAAGTCTCAGGTTCGCACCCCGCTCGGCGCCATCAAGGCTGTCGGCGACTACGTCATCACGATCGGTCTTCTCACCGACATCACGGCTGACGTTACCGTTCACGTTGTTGCTGAAGCCTAATTGCTAAAGCACGACTGACGTCGCAAAAAAACTCAAAAAGGCTTGTCGAAAGACAAGCTTTTTGTTTATCAAGAAGTGTAAGTGAAGCGTGCGCATTGAAGAAAATAGGAGTAATATTTTTTAGTACTTGGCTTAGCAGTATGCTTATGAGTATTACGATGCTTGAAAAGTGCGTTATGCTGTGAAGCGTTTCAGTGCTTGAAGAAGTACGTTATGCTTAAGACTCCTTGCGATAGACGGAGAAGAAGACAGATGTTCGAAAGAGCATCTGTTTTTTTTACTATGCAAAGAAAGAGTACACCTCTCGCGAACATCTAAAAGGCTCTTTTTAAGTGTTCATTTAAAGTCCATTTTGATAAAGTTAACAAATATGTTAGCGAATGACCTCAAGAGGACATCATGCGAGTCGGATATGTTCGAGTCAGTTCACTCGATCAAAACCCTGATCGGCAAATTGAAGATCTGAAATCCCAAGGCGTTGAAAAACTGTTCATCGATCAAGTGTCCGGTAAGGACGTTGATCGAGCGGAGTTGCAGAAGATGCTTTCTTTCGTTCGAGAAGGGGATGCGCTGTATGTTCACAGCCTTGATCGATTAGCCAGAAATCTTGCTGATCTGTTGATGCTTGTGCAGGATTTGACCGGGCGTGGTGTTAGTGTGCATTTCCTTGGTGAAAAGCTTGATTTCGATGCCGGTAAGGATGCTTCTCCAACTTCGAAGCTGATGCTCTCAATGATTGGAGCTTTTGCTGAATTTGAACGTTCGATGATCCGTCGTCGGCAAGCGGAAGGGATTGCATTGNGTAAAGAGCGCGGTGCCTACAAGGGACGCAAGCGCTCCGTAACAGATGAGCAGATTGATAAGGTGCGTTCCCTGATTGACTTGGGGGTTCCTATGACCGTCGCTGCTCAGAAGGTCGGAATCAGTCGTACGACTGCCTATAAGTATTTGAATGTTCATCAAGGACAAGAGTGAGGACAGAAGAAATGACTCAACTTAAGCCGGAAGAACAAGCACGACAGTGGATCGACCGAAAGCTAGAAGACGCAGGTTGGCAAGTCATTAACCGTGATGAATATGCCCCGGGAATGACAGCTGTAGCCATCCGTGAAGCAGGAATGCGAGGTGGTCTTGAGGCTGACTACTTGTTGTTGATTAATGGGAAAGCGGCGGCTGTTCTGGAAGCGAAGCGTGAAGAGATTGCGCTCGACAATCCTCATCTCATTGCTCAGGTANCCGAGAATTACACAAAGCAGGTGCAACCTTGGTATCCCACATGGGAGCTTCCTTTGCCGTTTGTTTACCTTTCAAATGGTAAGGAAATCGCTCTCAAGGATTGCCGTCAGGCAGATGCAAAGTACATCACTGTTCAAAAATTCATGCGTCCGTGGGATTTGGCTCGTCAACTCAATCTTGGTGAGTTTGATGGATTGCCTTATCTTTCTCCGAAGGGACTTCGTGCTTGTCAGTTTGAAGCTTTGACTAACCTTGAACAGTCTTTCAAGGAAGGAAAACGTCGTGCGGTGATGGTCTTAGGTGCANCGGGATCCGGGAAGACCTTCACGGCTTGCATGATGGCGTACAGAATGTTGGCTTACACGCCGATGAAGCGCGTGTTGTTCCTTGTCGACCGTAACAATCTTGGAACTGCTGCTACTACTGCCTTACAAACGTTTAAGCTGACAGAAAGTGGAAAGCCTCTCTCGGAAATTTTTTGGGTGGAACAGCTGACTAATCGTCCGGTAGAGCCAAGAACACGTGTTGTCGTCAGTACGATTCAGCGTCTTTATTCTCAGTTGACAGGGAATATGGATGCTTACTCGGAAGAGGACGAAGATGCTAGTCTCGGGCATCAAGAAGGGACTGAGGTCGAATTGCCGGAAAACCCTGCGCTTCCGTCTGATTTCTTTGATCTCATCATCATTGATGAGTGCCACCGTTCCATCTACAGCGATTGGCAGAAGGTGTTGACGTACTTCAAGACGGCACGAATGGTCGGTATGACTAGCACGCCGATTCCAGAAACGCTAGCTTTCTTTGATAACAATCGAGTGGCGAACTACACCTATGAGCAGTCCGTTTTGGACGACGTGAATGTTGGGTATCGAATCTATCGCATCAAAACTGAATTAACGGAAGAAGGCGGAAAGATCGACACCGGTGATGTGTTGGCAGTTACGAATCGTGTTGACGCAAAGAAGCGTGAGCAGATTGCAGTGACCGAACGTGAGTTCGACAAAAACAAGTTGAACCGTAGCATTGTTGTGCGGGATCAGATCCGAAAAATCATTGAGGAATATAAGGACGCGGTTTACACAAAGCTGTACCCCGAACGTGAGCCAAACTTTGACTATCTTCCGAAGACGCTAATTTTTGCCGTCTCCGAAGCGCATGCGCAACTGATTGTTGAAATTGCCAAGGAAGTCTTTGGACGAACTGATGATCATTTTGTGCAGAAGATCACCTATTCGTGTGGCAATACCAATGAACTCATCAAGTCGTTCCGTTACGACGTTGACTTTCGCATTGCCGTGACGGTGACGCTAGTCGCGACTGGTACGGACGTGCGTCCATTGGAGGTGCTGATTTTCCTCAATGACGTGCATTCAGAGACGCTCTACGCCCAGATGAAGGGGCGCGGTTGCCGAACGATTTCATCGACGCAGCTTCAGAGCGTTACGCCTAACGCCGCAACAAAGGAACTCTTTTATCTCATCGATGCGGTTGGGGTCACGGAAAGCGAGAAATTCGTCCCCAGCTTGGACGAAAAAGATGAACGAACGCTAAATCCAACGTTGGAAGCGTTGTTTGAAAAGATAGCTTTGGGGTATTTGCCAGACGACTATTTCCAGTTGCTTGCCTCGAAGTTGAGTTGTCTTGGACATCGAGCAGATCCAGAAGATTTGCAGGAATACGAAGAGTATTCCTCGATTTCTCCTCTTGCTTGGGCAAAGACCCTCATGGATGTGTTGGAGGAAGGAAAACTTCCGCCTTTCACATCTGCGTCGGATGACAACCATGAACGCATGGCGGTTGTGCGTGATTTGCTCACGAACATCCCGGCACGAAAGAAACTTGTTGAAATCGCGAAGGGCTACGTGAAAGAGATCGTAGGAAAGACTGACACGGTTATTTCCGCTGGTTTCTCAACTGAAGATGCACAGACTTCAACTCAGGCTTTTGAAACTTACGTCAAGCAACATCGTGACGATGTTGAGTAGCCTTTGCGCCTGATCTACAACCATGAATCAGGAAAGCTAACTCGTGCAGCGATTGATGATCTGGAAAAGAAGCTTGAAATGTCGATTCCAGGGTTCCATGTCGGACGCTTGTGGAATGACTATGCGTTGCTCAATCCTGACAAGATCAAACCATTAAAGAGTGATCAACAGTNNACCGTGACGAACTTGATTCAGTTGGTTCGCTACGTCTTCAAACAGATAGACTCGCTTTACACGCTGACCTCATTGGCTGCACAGCGTTTCGCGTTGTGGTGTGGTCAAGTTCAACGTTCCATTACGCTAGATCAGCGTGAGCTATTCCAGAAGATCGCGGTTTACATTGCGCAAAACGGAAGTTGCGATATTCGTGGTTTGATACAGACCATGCCAGAAGTCGCCGGAAACTTGATACGCTTCTGCAAGTCTGCGGATGCGGCGAATAAGGAACTCTTTACTCTTAACGAATTCATTCTCAAGGCAGCATAAGAAAAATGACTGAAACTCAAGCAAAAGAAGCGTCCATTACGAAAAAAGTTTGGCAGTTANGTGACATCATGGCTGGTGCTGGCGTAGGCTTTACCGACTATCTGACACAGCTCACTTATCTTCTCTTTTTGAAGATGGATCGTGAACGTGTTGATTTCTTCTTGGAAGCTTCAGCAGTTCCAGAAGGCTACCGTTGGGAAGACCTTCTCAAGGAAACCGGGGAAGATCTGCTTAACCAATATGAGCAAACGCTTGATGTTCTGAGTCGTCAGTCTGGTCTTGTCGGTACGATTTTCACCAAGGCTGCCAATCGTATTGAAAGTCCTGTCTATCTTGAGAAGTTGATTTCTTTTATTGACCAGCAACAGTGGTTGTTAATGGATGGCGATGTGAAGGGGGCTTTGTATGAAAGCATCCTTCAGAAGAATGGTCAGGATAAGAAGAGTGGTGCAGTACAGTACTTCACGCCGCGTCCCTTGGTTGATGCCATTGTTGACGTTGTGAATCCTAAGATTGGTGAAACGGTTACTGACCCGGCGTGCGGTACGGGGGGCTTTTTGCTTTCTGCCTTCGCACACATGAAGGAACAGTCGATGGATGAGAAGTTACAGCGTTTCCTGCGAAACGATGCGCTTCATGGCTACGACATCACGCCGCTTGTGGTCACGATGGGTTCAATGAACATGTATTTGCACGGTGTGGGGATGAACAGTAGCCCCATCAAGTGTGAAGACTCGTTGTTGAAAGAGCCGCAGGATCTAGCCAAGGTTGTGTTAGCCAATCCGCCGTTCGGTGCTCGTCCTTCTGGATCCGTTGAAATCAACCGTCCAGATTTCATTACAGAAACGAAGAACAACCAGCTGAACTTCGTGCAGCACATCATGGCACTGCTTGAACGCGGTGGTAGTGCAGGCGTTGTGCTTCCGGACAATGTCCTCTTTGAACGTGAAGGTGCGCCTATTCGTGAGCAACTGCTGAAGAACTTTAACCTTCATACGATCCTGCGCCTTCCGACCGGAATTTTCTACGCTCAGAGTGTTCAGACGAATGTGCTTTTCTTCACGAAGGGCGAACAGACAAAGGATGTTTGGTACTACGACTATCGCACCGACGTCAAGCATACGTTGGTTGCCAATCCTCTTACGCGCAAGCACCTCGACGACTTCGTATCATGCTATTGCTCGGATGATATGACGAAGCGAAAGGAGACCTACGACAAGGATTCGAATCCGAATGGTCGCTGGCGAAAGTATCCGGTTGAAGAGCTTTTGAAGCGTGATTTGGTCAATCTTGACGTTACGTGGATGACTGAAGCCAAGAGTGAAGAAGAAACTCTGACGATGGATGAAGTGTTCGAGCGTATGGAAGAACGCGTGAAGATCATTCAGGAAGCCTTCGACAAGTTGAAGAAGGAGCTTCGTCATGAACTTTGATCGAATGAGATTTTTGCTTATTGATCGAGCATTGCGGGGAGAGTTGTTTTCTAATTCGAAATCGGTTACATCAGTAGAAAAATCACTCAATGAACAGAAAACAATCCCATTTCCTATTCCTAATACTTGGCAATGGAAGTGTGTAGCCGACTGCGTTCAATTCAATCCAAAAGTGGTCGCGGACGACACTGTAGAAGTGTCATTTATCCCTATGGCTGACGTTGAGCCAGGTTTTGTGGATCAATGTTCAACGAAGCAGACAAAGCCGTGGGCAAAGGTTAAGAAAGGGTTCTCTAGATTCCAAGAAGGAGATCTCCTAGTCGCGAAAATCACTCCATGTTTTCAGAATAGAAAGTCTTGCGTAGCGAAGAATCTAACACATGGGATTGGGGCTGGCTCAACGGAATTTCATGTCATGAGATGCGTAAAGGACGTTGACACGAAGTTTCTTTTGTACTTTTTTAAGTCGGAGTACTTCATTCGGTACGGAGTTAATCATTTCAATGGAACCGTTGGTCAACAACGTGTTGGAGCTCAGGATATTAAGGATTGTTTAATTCCTGTTCCGTCATTTGAAGAACAAACTCGAATTGTCGCGAAGCTTGATGAAGCTTTTGCCGAAATTGATCGCGCAGAGAAGTACTATCAGGAACTTCAGACGCTTTCATGTGTTCTCAGAGGACAGATTCTTCAAGAAGCTATTCAAGGCAAACTGGTTCCGCAGTTGGATTCTGAAGAAGAGGTACAGCAGATTGGTGATGCGCCAGAAGATGTGCCGTTTGCTATTCCTGAAAAGTGGAAGTGGTTTACGTTAGGTTCAGTGATCGAGTATGGAAAATGCAATCAATTAGCTGGTAACGAGATATCGTCTGAAACTTGGGTTTTAGACCTTGAAGATATTGAAAAAAATACAGGTCGCATTCTTGACAAGAAACGAGGGGTTTCGACGACAAGTAATAAGAACAAATTCGAGGAAGGGTTTGTCTTGTATAGCAAATTGCGTCCCTATTTGAATAAGGTCGTAATTGCGGATGAGTCTGGTGTTTGTACGACTGAAATTGTTCCTATCGATGTGGTACAGTGCCAAGGTTCCATTGTTGGCTNNAGATACTTGCAATGCTATTTGATGTCACCATTGTTTCTGAATCACGCTAATCAAGCATCGTATGGCGTAAAAATGCCTCGATTAGGGACGAAAGATGCTCGTTCGGCATTGATACCTATTCCACCAATAGAAGAGCAAAAACGTATTGTTGATAAAATCGAAGACCTTCTAAAACAGGTGGATGCTCTGTCAGGAAGATAACGTCGTAGAACAAAGCTTCTATGACGTTAAGCAACCCTAGTGATGAACTAGTAAAAATCGTGTACCTACAAACAAAACAGGTGCTCGTTTGAGCACCTGTTTTGTTCAGTAGACAACTTTTTCTAGTGGAGCTAGATCATCAAACAAAATACATGATGATCATCAAACCAAGCATTGTGAAGGCAAGTGCGACTTTGACAGCAGTGCCAACCACCATGCCAATCCAGGTCGCCATGCCAACACGCCCAGCGTGCAGGTAGTCGCGTTTTGCCCAAAATTCGCCTATGAAGGCACCAACAAGCGGCATGACAAAAATGCCAACTAGACCACCCATAAAGACACCGACCACCGTGCCGATAACTGAACCCCAAATGCCGTAGCTACTGGCGCCCGCTTTTTAAATTTCTGCAGTTTGCGCAACTGTATCAACGATCACGCCAATAATCGCTAAAACTGCGAGCGTGATAATGGTGCCCCAGCCGATGAGTTCAAAATGACCAGCCCAGCCAATTAAACCACCACCAATGGCAATCAAAGGAAGTCCAGGAATGGCGGGAATCACTGTGCCAGCTAGACCAGCGATGATGAGCGAAATCGCGCCAAGCCAACAAGCGATAGCAAACCAGTCGATTTGTGAAATCCAGTCGAACATTTTTTCCTCGATTTTTATTGAGCACCTTCCCAATAGCCCGCATCGCCTGCCCACGGCTCGAAGCGAGTATTGCCGCCGCGGAACACCATACGCAGCGTGCCGATCGGNCCATTACGTTGCTTCGCGATAATAATTTCAGCGAGATTTTTTTCAGGTGTGTCTTTGTTATAAACAACTTCACGATAGATGAACATGATCACGTCAGCGTCCTGTTCGATAGCACCTGATTCACGCAGGTCAGACATGATTGGACGTTTGTCAGCACGTTGTTCAAGCGAACGATTAAGCTGTGACAAAACGATCACAGGACAATGCAGTTCTTTAGCTAAAGCCTTCAGGTCACGTGAAATTTCAGAAAGTTCAGTCGATCGATTGTCTACGCCGGCGCGCCCCGTCATCAACTGAATGTAGTCGACGACGATGAGACCAAGCGGNCCAGTTTGATTCGTTAAACGACGAGCGCGACTAGAGAGTTCTGAAATCATCAGGGCTGGCGTGTCGTCGATGTAGATAGGCTTATTTTCAAGACGATGAACTGCTTTAGAGAAGCGATTCCATTCTTCATCTTCCAACTGAGCTTTTCTCAACTTCTGAGCATCGATGTCTGCCACAGAACTAATCAAGCGTTGTGCGAGCTGATCGCCACCCATTTCCAAAGAAAAAACGGCGACAGGTAACTCTTGTCGAACTCCCACGTTTTCTGCAATGTTGATAGCAAAAGACGTTTTACCCATTGAGGGGCGTCCAGCGATGATGATCAAGTCACCACGCTGCAAGCCTGCTAATTCACGGTCAAGGTTGGGGTAGCCTGTCGGCACGCCAGTGACTTCAGAGCCCTGTTGGTTCTGATAGATGTCAATGATCTTTTCAGACACTTCACGAACCAAGGTCGCCATGGGCTGAAAGCCGCGTTGACCACGCGAATTTCGTTCATTAATCGCTAAAACCGTGCGTTCAGCTTCGTCGAGAATCTGAGCCGTTTCACGACCTTCAGGTTGCAGAGCGCAAGTCACCATGTGGTCGCCAGCAGAAATCAGCTGACGTAACACCGACTTATCGTGAACAATTTCAGCGTAGCGACGAATGTTAGCTGCTGACGGCGTATTGTTAACGAGTTCAGCGAGGTACGGAAAGCCGCCCGTTTCGTTTTCAAGACCTGCATCCCGCAACGACTCAGCAACAGTGAGCGAGTCGGCAGGACGACCGCGTTGAATCATCGCCGTGATGTGTTCATAAATCAGGCGATGGTCACGTCGATAAAAGTCCTCAGGAAGAATGATGTCGACAATGCTATCGAGTGCATTGTTGTCGATCATCAAGCCACCCAAAATGGACTGTTCGCTATTGATGCTCTGTGGAGGACGTCGTACAGCTTGTGCTGCAGGATCGTCAGTCATGTCTGTCATTGCTCTGCTGAACTCGTGAAATTTGTTGTTGAGTTGATATCTTAGCGTCTAAGTCGCGTCTGTGCTTGTTCGACAATAGATCGTCACGAAATAATGCTTTTTGTTGTCCTTCGAGATGCGCAAAAAACAAATTGGGGCTCAAGATTGAGCCCCAATTTGTCGAAAAAAAAGTGATTTACAACACTTCCGTCGCAAAGTCAGCTAAGCGAGAACGTTCACCACGGGTGAGCGTAATCGTCGCAGCGTGAGTANNCCAACCCTGGAAGCGTTCAACGACGTACGTGAGACCAGAACTCCCTTCAGTCAAGTAAGGCGTATCAATCTGCGCGATGTTGCCTAAGCAAACGATCTTGGTGCCTGGACCTGCGCGCGTAATGAGTGTCTTCATTTGCTTGGGACTTAAGTTCTGTGCTTCGTCGATGATCACAAACTTCTTTAAGAAGGTGCGACCACGCATAAAGCTCATTGACTTAATGCGAATGCGTGCTTTGATGAGGTCTAAAGTTGCTTGACGACCCCATTCGCCACCCGCACTTCCTTCTGAGCGATGAAGCACTTCTAGGTTATCTTCAAGTGCCCCCATCCAGGGTGCCATCTTTTCTTCTTCGGTACCTGGTAAGAAACCGATATCGTCACCGACACTTACGGTGGCACGCGTGACAATGATTTCAGAAAAGCGTCTTTCATCAATCGTTTGCGTGAGCGCAGCGGCGAGCGTCATCAGCGTTTTGCCTGTGCCCGCTTGCCCCAAGAGCGTGACAAAGTCGATCTCAGGATCAGTCAAAAGGTTGAGCGCCATATTTTGTTCGGCGTTACGTGCGTGAATGCCCCAAACCTTCAGGCGAGAGCGATAGTCTCGCAGTAGGCGAATCGTGACGGTGTGATGTTCGACACTTGTGACCATCGCCATAAAGTCGGGATCACCTTCAATGGTGAGACACATGTTCACGATATAGCGATGGGCGTCGTCAGCCTCAAAGCGGTAGTGGGTCGTGCCGTCATCTTGCCAAGACTTGAGTGACTCACCGCACTGTGTCCAAAAGTCCTTGGGAAGCACCATGCGACCTGTGTAGAGCATGTCGGTGTCATCGAGCACCTTGTCGGAGAGATAGTCTTCGGCAGGAATCCCGAGGGTCGTCGCCTTGATGCGCATGTTGATGTCTTTACTCACCAACACGACGGCGAGATTGGGAAATGCAGCTTCTACCCCCTTGACAACCGCCAGGATGCGATTGTCACCCTTGAAGGTTGGCAAAGCATCGGGAATCGGAGCAGTGATCGTACGCGTTTCAAAGAAGAGGTGACCCGTGGCTTCTTTATTCCCTAATAAATGGAGTGGCACGCCCGCACTGAGATCCGCACCATGCAATTCCATGAGCTGATCAAGGTTACGGCTCACGCTACGCGCATTACGGGCAACGTCGCTCGTGCCTTTCTTATGATTGTCGAGCTCTTCGAGCACGGTCATCGGTAAGAAGACGTCGTGTTCTGCAAATCGGAAGATACTTAAGGGATCATGAATCAAGACATTGGTATCAAGCACGAATAATTTGCGCTTGTTGCTTGGCGTAGCGGCGCGACCACGACGGAGTGTCGTCTTGGTGTCTTCTTTATGCGTGACAACTTCGTTTGCAATTGTCGACACTTCCACAGCGGCTTTATTAGGCGTTTCAACAGATACGTTAGCGGTCGCTTCACTTGGGACAGTCTTTCGCGTGCGCTGAGGTTTGGCAACCTTGGCGTCAGTTTTCGTTGAAGACGTTTTACGCGTTGCTCTTTTAGTCGTCTTGGTCGTTTTTTTCGTTGTCGCTGCTTCTATGATCTCTACGGGTTCGGCAGTGTTTGTTCCGGCACTCGTCAGAATAGTCGTAGCGGTTGTAACGCCTTCAGATGTTTGAGACTTGAGTGTCTTTTTCTTGGTGGCAACTACTTTTTGGGCGCTGCGGGCACGNTCAGTGACTTCGGGACCGTAGTCAGACAATAAGTCACCACGTTTTGTAGGTTGTTTGGGTAGCGGCATGGCTCACCTCTTTGTTATGTGTGTGACTTTATTGTAGAGGCTGACGATGGAACGCGTATGACACGCGTGATGACGTTTTGGGCATAAGGCGAGAACGGTTAGCGCTCTTTTGTGAAAAGTGTCATCATTTCGTTATAGACTAAAAGTCTAGTTACCTGTTATTTTTTGCTAGATGAAGCTTATTGAGAATGATTTTCGGGTAGTATGGCTTTATCGTCATTCAATTGGAGTGACACCACTAATTTCCCCCTTTTTTGTTGAAGGAGGTTGCATGAAATATATTTCTACCCGTGGTCAGGGAACGAGTCTTTCGTTCAGTGACATTCTGTTCGAAGGCTATGCGGCTGACGGCGGACTTTATGTCCCGGCGCAGTTCCCAAAGGTCGATACGCATACGCTTCAGACCTGGCGCGGTCTTTCGTATGCTTCATTGGCTTTTGAGGTGATTCGCCTTTTCGCGGAAGAAATCGATAAGACCGAACTGTGGCGCATTTGTGCTGATACGTACCAGTCAGATAATTTCGAACATACGCGTCATTTGTTTGACAACGACGAAGTTGTGACCCTCAAGTGGTTACATGATCAGGTGGGTCTTTTGGAATTGTCTAATGGTCCGTCTTTGGCTTTTGACGACATTGCAATGCAGTTCTTGGCACGCCTCTTTGATGCGAAGTTTGCATCTGGTCGTCCTCGTACGCTTTTGGGCGCTACGACGGGGGATATGGGTGCGTCTGCTGAAGCCGCGTTCGNNGGGTACTACAAGAATATTCGCGTGATCATGCTTTCGCCCAAGGATCGCATGAGTCAGTTCCAGGCGGCGCAACTTTATTCCAATCAAGATGCGAATGTTGAGAATATTGAAATCAATGGCACGTTTGACGAATGCCAGGACATCGTTCGCTCGATTTTAGAAGACCGTGAATATGCGCAGTCGCGTGGCTTAGGTGCCATTAATTCGGTGCTTTGGGCGCGTATCGTGGCGCAGATCGTCTACTACTTCTATGGCTACTTGAAGGCTGTGGAACACGTGGGTGAAGATGTCGTCTTTGCGGTGCCGGGCGGCAACTTTGGTAACGCCTATGCGTGCTGGGTCGCGAAGCAAATGGGTTTACCTGTGATGCGTCTCATTGTTTGCACAAACGAAAATGACGCAATGGACGAATTCTTGCGTACGGGGCGCTATGCACCGAAACCCTCGAACGAAACGATCGCGACGTCGTCGCCTTCGACCGACATTTCGCGTGCTGCTAGCTTTGAGCGCTTCCTCTTTGACGTCTTGGGACGTGATGGGGAACGCGTGAAGCAGCTTGCTCATGAGCTTGAAACGAAGGGCGAATTTACGTTAACGCCTGACGAATTCCGTAAGGTTCGTATGAGTGGCGTGGTCTCTGGGTCGTCAAACCATCCGAATCGTCTTGAGGTCATCGAACAGATGCATCTTGAATACGATACGTATGTGGATCCGCACACGGCTGATGCGCTCTTCTCGGGAATTTATCTTCACCCGGTTGGTGTCAAGACCATTTGTGTCGAAACGGTGCAACCCGTCAAGTTCCCGCGTATGGTGAAGCAAGCCACGGGGCACGTGGTGCCGCCGCCCGCCGACTTTGAAGACGTCTTTGATCGTCCGCTGCGTAAGGTCCAGTTGCCCGCTTGTGGTGCCGCGGTCCGTGAAGAGATCGATCGCATGACTGGGGTAAGCAATGTCTAAAACCGTGGGGTTTATTGGTTTTTCTGGTAGCGGAAAAACCACCCTGGCTACACAGGTCGCGGCGACCTTAACGCGTCGCGTTCACCGTGTGGCTGCGCTCAAAGATGCGCATCATGGCTTTGATATGGATAAGCCAGGCAAAGACAGCTGGCGCTACCGAGAGGCTGGCGCAAGCCAAGTCATTGTTCGCACCGATGCGCGTTGGGCGATGTTGGTCGAAACACCGCAACAAGCATCGGTTGATGCGCTTTTGCAAAAGTTTGAAGGGGTTGACATCATTTTGGTGGAAGGCTTTAAAAACGAAGGCGCATTCCCTAAAATTGAGGTTCGACGACTGTCGTGTTCGACGACGCAGCCCGTGCTGGCTGCTACCCATGACGATGTGATTGCTGTTGCGTCGGATTGGGATGAACCTGGTCTCACGGTGCCTCGACTCGACATCAACGATATTGAAGCTGTAGCAGATTTTATTGAGTCTTTATGATCACTTACGCTGAAGCGCTGAGCCGCCTTCTTGAAAAGGCGACACCCGTGGAGGGACTGGAAACGGTTCCTCTTCTTTATTCCACGCATCGTGTGCTTGCCGAAGATATCGTGAGCCCGATTGCGGTGCCTGGCTGGGACAATTCTCAGATGGATGGGTATGCCGTTCGGGCGGCAGAGCTCGCGGGGGCGTCAAAAGAGACGCCTGTGACGTTACCCGTTTCGGCACGTATTGCTGCGGGCGAAGTAGGGGGCGCTTTAGAGGTCGGGTCTGTCGCTCGCATCTTTACGGGGGCACCCATGCCCGAAGGGGCTGATACGATCGTGCCCCAAGAAAATGTGGAAGTGACGCCCGAAGGGATTCGTTTTACTGAACCTGTGCGTGAGGGCGCCTGGGTGCGTCGCCGCGGCTCGGACGTGAAGCAAGGTAGCGTCGTCATGAAAAAGGGCGACCGTTTGACGCCTGCCGCCATCGGTATGGTCGCTTCGATTGGTCGCGCTTATGTGAAGGTCTATCGCCGTCTACGCGTGGGGATTTTCTTTGCGGGCGACGAACTGGTGCAGCCAGGCGAACCGCTGCCGCCGGGCGGAATCTATAACTCCAACCGCTTCATGATTCGTAGCTTGTTGCAAGAATTGGGTTGCGAAGCGTTGGATTTGGGTAATGTGCCCGACACGTTAGAAGCCACGATCGACGCCTTTGAACGTGCGGCAGAGTCTGCTGACGTGATTCTCACCACGGGTGGCATGAGTGTGGGTGAAGAAGATCACATTAAGCCTGCCGTTGAAGCGTTGGGGTCCCTCAATGTTTGGCGCGTTCGCTTGAAGCCTGGTAAACCGTTAGCCTTTGGTGAAGTTCGTGGTGTGCCGTTTATTGGGTGCCCTGGGAACCCCGTGGTAGGTTTTGTGGTCTTTTTGATGATGGCACGTCCGTACCTCTTACGTACGATGGGGCTCACTGACATCGACGTGAAACCCATGGCGGTACGCGCGGACTTTGAGTGGACAAAACCTGGTGAACGCCAGGAATTTGTGCGCGTTCGTCGTAATGACGCGGGCGGGCTAGATATTTATCCCACGCAAAACTCTCAAGTGCTTTCGTCGTGTGCTTGGGGAGATGGTTTAGTTGATATTCCGGTGGGCAGTACGATCGCTCGCGGCGATATGGTCAACTACTATCCCTTCTGTCAGTTCTTTGCCTAATAAAAAAGTTATGAAGATTCGAGTGTTATATTTCGCGCTCCTACGCGATGCGATGGGCATGGCTGAGGAAACGCCTGAAGTCCCTGAGACCGTCAAGACGACGGGTGAATTACGTGATTGGCTTCGTACGCGAGGCGAACCTTGGGCAACGGTACTTTGGCTAACCAGCGTCGCATTCGTGCTGCTGTGAACCAAGAAATGGCTGATCCCGAAGATCCCATTAAGGATGGGGACGAAGTCGCCTTTTTCCCGCCTGTGACGGGAGGTTAATGATGGGCATCACGAAGATTCGCGTGAGCGAAGATGACTTTGATCCGGGGATTGAGATCGACGCGTTGATTAAAGCGAGCCCTGAAGCAGGGGGTGTCGCGAGCTTTGTGGGTGTCGTGCGTAACCATAATGATGGGAGTAACGTCACGCATTTGACGCTCGAACACTACCCCGCCATGACCGAAAAAGCGTTGGCGGGGATTGTCGATCGTGCGCGCGCTCGTTGGGACGTGTGTGGGGTGACCGTGATTCATCGCGTATACCGATGGTAGTGGGCGAACATATTGTGCTTGTGGTCGTTACGTCCGCCCACCGTAAAGAAGCCTTTGAAGCGTGCGAATTCATTATGGATTGGCTCAAAACCGAAGCGCCATTTTGGAAAAAAGAACGTACGCCAGAAGGTGAGCATTGGGTTGACGCGCGCGAAAGCGACGAAAAAGCCAAAGCCCGCTGGGGCTAAGCTGGGTGAGGTATGACCAAGGACGACCCGATTTGGCTCGTACTTTTAGCTGTTGGCACTGGGGCAGCCCTCGGTGCCATTTGCCGTTGGGCGCTCTCTTATGCGCTCAATCCTTTGACCGCCTGGATGCCGTTAGGGACGCTCGTTGCTAACGTCTTGGGCGGCTTTTTGATTGGTGGAGTGCTCGCGTGGACCGCGGCGACACCTGATATTCCGCCCGTCGTTCGGCTTTTTATCGTGACAGGCTTTTTGGGTAGTCTCACGACCTTTTCGACCTTCTCCGCAGAAGCCTTTACCTTTATCGAGACTGGTACCGCTTTTTGCAGGNCAGCGAGCCATATCCTAACGCATGTGACATGTTCTTTGACGGGAACGTGGTTAGGATGGCGCTTAATAAAAGCTTGGCTTTTCTGAATTTTCTCTCTAATACACCACGCCTAAAGACGTATTGGAGCTCTGTAAAACTCTGTAGCAACTTCAAACTTTTGCAATGTTGAAAACCCTGTGTTGATCCCCATATACGAAGAGACATCAACGAACGGATGCCAAGTCATCCGTAAGAAGGAACAACACAATGCGTCAAGACAAGTTAACAACAAAATTCCAAGAAGCACTGGGCGAAGCTCAGTCTCAAGCGCTTGCTCATGACAATCAATACATTGAGCCAGTGCATTTACTCGCCGCAGTCCTCGCTGATGGCGAAGGGGCTAGCCGTAGTCTGCTTGAACGCGCCGGCGTCAATGTGCAAACGTTAACGCGCGAAGTCAATGCCGCCGTCGAACGTCTCCCTAAGGTCTCCGGGACGGGCGGCGACGTGCAGGTTTCGCGCGAACTCATTAGCCTATTGAACCTCACCGAAAAAGAAGCCATGAAGCGTGGCGACGAATATATTTCGACCGAAATGCTTCTTTTGGCTTTAACCGAAGACCGTAGTGAAGCGGGGCGCTTAGCTAAACAAGCGGGTCTCACGCGTAGCGCGATTGAAGCTGCGATCACGACGGTTCGTGGAGGCGACAAAGCGGACAACCCCGACGCCGAAAACCAGCGTGAAGCCCTGAAGAAGTACACGGTCGATTTAACCGAGCGTGCGCGCCAAGGGAAGCTTGACCCTGTGATCGGTCGTGACGACGAAATTCGCCGTACGATGCAGATTTTGCAGCGCCGTAGCAAAAATAACCCTGTGCTGATCGGTGAACCGGGTGTCGGTAAGACGGCTGTGGTCGAAGGTCTGGCTCAGCGTATCGTCAATAACGAAGTGCCCGATAGTTTGCGCGGCAAACGCGTGTTGTCGCTCGATATGGCGGGGCTTATCGCAGGCGCCAAGTATCGTGGTGAATTTGAAGAGCGTCTCAAGAAGCTCCTCAAAGAAGTCACCGCGGAGTCTGGCAACATCATCCTCTTTATCGACGAACTCCATACGGTGGTGGGCGCAGGTAAAACCGAAGGCTCGATGGACGCAGGCAATATGTTAAAGCCCGCCCTTTCGCGTGGTGAACTCCACGTGATTGGTGCGACGACGTTGGATGAATACCGCAAGTACGTCGAAAAGGATGCTGCACTTGAACGCCGCTTCCAAAAGGTCTTGATTGATGAGCCGAGCGTAGAAGATACGATCGCAATTTTGCGTGGTTTGCAGGAACGCTATGAAGCGCATCATGGGGTTGAAATTACGGACCCTGCGATTGTGGCTGCAGCAGAACTCTCGCACCGCTATATCACGGATCGCTTCTTACCCGATAAAGTCATTGACTTGATCGACGAAGCCGCCGCTCGCGTCAAGATGGAAATTGACAGTAAGCCCGAAGCACTCGACAAGCTTGACCGTCGACTGATTCAGTTGAAGATCGAACGTGAAGCGATGAAAAAAGAAACGGACGATGCGTCTAAGAAGCGCCTTCAGGCGATCGAAGACGAAATCACGAAGTTGTCTCGCGAATACGCCGACCTTGAAGAAGTCTGGAAAAAGGAAAAGAGCGAAGCTTTGGGTGCAAAGAGCGTCCGTGACGAAATCGATCGCACGCGCCATCAGATGGAAGAGTATCGCCGCACGGCCNAGTACGAAAAGCTCGCTGAGCTTCAGTACGCGGTGTTGCCTAAACTTGAGGAACGCCTCAAAAAGGCTGAAAAGTNNACCGAGTCTCAAGAAGCCGCTGAAAAGCCCAAACTTTTGCGTACCAGTGTGGGCGCAGAAGAAATCGCTGAGGTCGTGAGCCGCGCGACGGGGATTCCAGTCTCTAAGATGATGGAAGGCGAACGCCAGAAGCTTCTTCATATGAAGGACGCTTTGGGTGAACGCGTGATCGGTCAGGACGAAGCTGTGCGTCGTGTGGCTGAAACGATTTTGCGTAGCCGCGCGGGGCTCGCAGATCCGAACCGTCCCTATGGTAGCTTCCTCTTCNTTGGAATTACGGGGGTTGGTAAGACTGAACTCACGAAGGCTTTACNNCAGTTCCTCTTTGATACTGAGGACGCCATGGTGCGTATTGACATGAGTGAATTCATGGAAAAGCATAGCGTCGCTCGTCTCATTGGGGCGCCTCCGGGCTATGTGGGCTATGAAGAAGGCGGTTACCTTACCGAAGCCGTACGTCGCCATCCGTATGCCGTGATTTTGCTCGACGAAGTTGAAAAAGCCCATCCGGACGTTTTCAATGTGTTGCTGCAAGTCTTGGACGACGGTCGTATGACGGACGGTCAGGGGCGTACGGTCGACTTTAAGAACACAGTCATCGTGATGACTTCGAACTTAGGGTCGAGTGAAATTCAGGAAATGATTGGAGAGTCTCGCGAAAGCGTGAAGGCTGCCGTCATGAGTGAAGTGAAGGACCATTTCCGCCCTGAATTCATCAACCGTATTGACGAAATCGTGATCTTCAACTCGTTAGGCAACGAAGCCATCCGCCGTATTGCGAAGATCCAGTTGAAGCTCTTGCAGGCTCGCGTGGCTGCGCAAGACATCAAGTTGGATGTCACTGATTCGGCGCTTGATGAGCTTGCTAAAGTTGGGTTCGATCCGCACTACGGTGCTCGTCCCTTGAAGCGTGCCATCCAAGAGTATGTTGAAAATCCGCTTGCGATGGTCATGCTCGAAGGTCGTGCGGGTCCTGGTGACACGATTCACGTCAATGCCCCGAACGGCAAGTTTACGTTTGACGTTGAAAAGGCTGAAGGCTGATTTAACGGCAATCGCTAAAGCAATAAGCTAAATCTTTAGTCCGTGGTTGATGAATCACGGGTACTTTTTTTTGCAAGGTATTTTGCTTGGAACGTGGCGTTGATTAGGCGTTTTAACGCACTAATTCAAAAGGTGCGGCGGCACCACCGGAGCACCATTGAGTCCCGGGCGAGAAAGGGGTGTCGAGATGCCATTCATATTGACGTAAATACGTCCCCCTTCGTCTTCGGTTTCAAAGTAGCGGGCGTTATCGTGAAAGATGATGTCGGTGACGCCGAGCATGTTTAAGAAGCGCTCAAGGTTGGTAGTACGGCTNTGCGTGTCGGCTCCTGCGTCTTGGACCGCAATACAGTCCCCACTAAAGGGCGTGTCGCGCTCAGAGCGAAGCCCAATCGCAATACGGATTTCGCTTGCGTACATCTTGGCGGCATCTGGTACCCTNGAGCAGAAAAAGGCGATCGAGGCGCAGAGTTCATCCGCCTGACAGTTCGCGGTATGCATCGCGTTCATCACGAGGGGCGAAATGCGAAAGGGCGCCATCACTTGCTCTAAGAAATCGAGCCCTCGAATGATGGGGAAGGGTTCCGTGACGATCGTGTGAAAGCCTTGAATATTGGCGCAGAGCGCTTCTTCAGCTTCAAGTGCCCACGCATTTTGCGTAATGCGGTTGGGGTCAAACGTCCCTTCTTCGCGCATCTTGGGGTCGGACGAGACTTCGCACCAGTGGTAGGGGTGTACGATCGCTAGTTCGTCGTTCGGAACCGTCACGGCAATCACCAAATGACGTAAATAAAGCCCATAAGCGCGCTCGTCCTCAAGTGCCATGATCGGGTCATCCATGGACTCTGGAACGTCCAAATGTTCTGCGCTATAAAGAACGCTTTCGTGCTTCGCCATGCGACGCAATAGTTGAGCCGCAAGCTCAGTGTTGTTCGCGAGTCCNTGATTACTACGGAGCATCTCGTGAAAGATCGTGATCTTGGCTTTGGGGTTGATGTAATGCTTTTTAAGAAGCGCAACCATGTTTTGAGCCGTTGCCTCTGAGAGCACGGATTCGGGCGCCGCAGACTTAAAGACCGTATCTAAAAAGACGCCGACGGTCAACATCGTGGTCGTGTGTGTGGGCGTACGGTATTCGTACTTCACTTCGGAGAGCATGCCGTAGAAAAAACCACGGGCTTCGTCGGTACCAACGGTGGGNTGCGTTTCACGAAGCTTTTCAAAGACATCGTCTGCCATGGCATAAAAGTCGTCATTAAGTTCATGGTCGAGCAATTTACGCAGACGACGGTCAAGCACTTCACGATCGGCAAGCGACGTGTAGCTCGTCAAGCGATGCATGATGTAAGAGAGTTCGCGACGCTGAGCGGCGAGAGATGCAGAACGTGTCATGAATAGATAAACGTCTTTTTAAAAAGGAAAAGAATGCTGAGCATTGTAATAGAAATGCGAACTACCACGCCGAGCGGTTCGACGTGGTAGTGTGATCTCACTGAAGGAGAGTTCTGTTAAGCCGCGGTTTTCGGGGCTTTGACAATCTTCGTCACTTCATCAAAGGTCTTCGAGATACGCTCGCTCGGCGTCTTATCAAGTAAGCTCACCACAACAATCGCGATAATGGCAAAGACAAAGCCTGGGAGAATTTCGTAAAGTNNACCAAACCACGCATAGTGGTTCCAAACGAGGACTGTCACAGCCCCCGTGATCATGCCAGCCAAGGCACCGTTTCGCGTCATGCGACGCCACCAAAGGGACATGATGATAACGGGACCAAANGCTACCGCCCCAAAGCCCGCCCAAGCATACGACACGAGCGAGAGCACCAAGCTATTGGGGTCTCGTGCGAGCCAAACGGCGACGGCCGAGACGGCGAGCACCATGCTGCGACCCACCCAAACGAGTTCACGCTGGCTGGCGTTACGACGAATGAAGGTGCGATAGAAGTCTTCAGTCAAGGTGGATGAACAAACGAGCAACTGGCAAGAGAGCGTCGACATGACGACCGCCAAAATCGCGGACATCAAAATACCGGCAATCCACGGGTTAAAAAGAATACCTGAAAGCACAATAAAGACGCGTTCGTGGTTTTCTTGAACGAGCCCAGCGACGTCCTTATGTTCCGCAAAGAACGCGGCACCAAAGAAACCGACGCCTACGGCACCCGCCAAGCAGAACATCATCCAAAGCGTACCCACACGACGGGCGTTGGGGATCACGCTAATGGAGCGCGTACTNATAAAGCGCACCAAAATGTGCGGCTGACCAAAGTAACCCAAGCCCCAAGCCAAAAGACTCACGATCCCCAAGGCTGTGTANCTTTCAAGAATGTTGAGCATCTTGGGGTCAATGCTTGCAACGCGTTCCGTGGCGGCTGTAAAGCCCCCGAGGTCCATCATCACGGCAAAGGGCGTCAAGATCAAGGCAATACACATGAGCGTAGCCTGAATGGTATCGGTCCAACTCACTGCCAAGAAGCCGCCGATAAAGACATAGAGAATCGTGGCTGCAGCACCAAAGATAAGTGCTTGTTCGTAGGGCATACCAAAGGTGTTTTCAAAGAGGCGTGCACCAGCCACGACGCCTGAGGCGCAGTAGATCGTGAAGAAAAGCAGAATCACAAAGGCTGCAATGATACGGAGTAGATTTTGCTTATCTTCAAAGCGGTGTGAAAAATAGTCGGGGAGCGTGAGAGCGTTATGCGTTTTTTCGGTGTAGACGCGCAATCGAGCAGCAACAATACACCAGTTGGTATAGGCGCCTATCGTTAACCCAATCCCAATCCAGGACTGAGAGATCCCGCTTAAAAAGACGGCACCAGGTAACCCCATTAGCAACCACCCACTCATGTCGGATGCACCGACCGAAAGGGCAGTCACGATACCACCAAGACTACTACGNCCAAGAATATAGTCGCCATAGCTACGCGTATGGTAGTAGGCAAAAAAGCCAACACCCACCATGACGAGCAGGTAACCAATAAAGGTAATGGCAGTTGGATTACTAAACATAAGGACTCTTCATTTCTTTTTGTTAGGGCATCCTATGCACAAAGCAGACATAGGATGCCGTCCTCGGCGGGCTTTAGATTAGGGGTGGTAAGCGTCGAGGGATGTTTTTAGAGGCGTGACTCCTAAGTATACGGATTGCATTAGGTATCTGTCCCAATGGACGAGTAAAAAGCGTCACATCTAAGACATCCTGCCTATTAGCCGCCGATATAACTCATCTCGATCTTGGCGCGTTCGGGTGCGAGTCCCAGGCTACGTAATTCAGAATAGTGGTCGTCACGTTGAGTCCAAATGCGACCTAGCGCTTCTTCAATTTCCCAATCAGTCGCACCGCCGCGAAGCATTGTGCGAATGTCATAGCCTTCAGTCGCAAATAGGCAGAGGTATAGTCTACCATCCATACTGAGACGTGCGCGAGAGCACCCACCACAAAAAGCTTGGGTGACGGACGAAATGCAGCCAAATTCGCCTCCGCCGTCAACATAGCGCCAACGCGAAGCGGTTTCGCCGGGGTAATTAGTNCCAATGGGTTCGACGTCCCAACGAGAGCGAATAAGGTCCACGAGTTCAGCGGAGGGGACAACATCAGTCATACGCCACCCGTTGGAGGTGCCTACGTCCATATATTCGATGAAGCGCGGGATGATGCCTGTGTGTCGAAAGTGTTCACAAATCTTCAGGACTTCGCCTTCGTTGATGCCGCGCTTTACGACCGTGTTGACTTTGACCTTGAAGCCAATGCTTCGAGCGTAGTCGATGCTCTCAAGCACCTTACCNGCCGGAAAGCCCACGTCATTAAACCCCTGAAAGATCGTTTCGTCAATCGCGTCAAGGGACACTGTCACACGATCGAGCCCAGCGTCCATCAGGGCTTGTGCTTTTTTCTTTAAAAGGGTACCGTTCGTGGTGAGCGCAATATCAATGGGACGCCCGTCTGGGGTCGTGAGTTGACGAAGTTCAGCAATCAGGTGGTCGATCCCTTTACGTAAAAGGGGTTCACCCCCAGTGAGACGGAGTTTTTCAACGCCGTTGGCGACAAAAAGGCGCGCCACACGTGTGATTTCGTCAAAGGTTAAGAGTTCAGTGTGCGCTAAAAAGGCTCGCGCGTCCTTAAACTTTTCCTTGGGCATACAGTAGCGGCACCGAAAGTTACAGTGGTCTGTCACTGAAATACGCAAGTCTCTGAGCGGACGTTGACGTATGTCTACNCAATGATCGTTTTGACGTCGAATAGACCCCGTCTGCGGAATTGGTAGACTCCGAATCGGATTGGTCGTAATAGGGATGACGCGTTCGTTGTTGCTCATGAGACTTCTGGACTAAAAAAGAAAGACCGAGAAATCATTCTATAGGAATCGAGAGCAACACTCACTAGGTCTAAAGAGGTAGCGTATCAGCGTGCATGGCGAGCGATCGGTAAAACTCGTAACGCGCTTCAGAGATATAGCCATCTTCAACAGCGGTANNCTTCACCGAGCACCCAGGTTCCTCAAGATGGCGGCAATTAAAGAATCGGCAACCATTGACGTGCTCAGCAATGTCAGGCATCGCGCGCAAGATGTCGTTTAGCGACAAGTGAGCAAGACCAAACTCCTGAAAGCCCGGGGTGTCGATCACGGCGCCTTGCCAATCGTCGTCCGCGGCGCTATACCAACGTGCTGCGGTGGTCGTTTGTTTACCGAGGTTGAGCGCTTCAGAAAATTCGCGCGTAGTAGCCTGGGCGTGTGGCACCAAAAGATTCAAAATCGTGGACTTTCCCATGCCAGACTGTCCCACAAGGAGGCTTGCACGACCCGAGAGCTTTTCAATCAAGCGTGCGCGTGTTTCTTCGGGACGCGCTTGCGCCGACACGCTGATCACATCGTGCCCAATGTGTTCAAGGAGCATGCACGCAATGTCGGCGTCTTCAGCGCCTTCTTCGAGTTCGTCTTTATTGCGAATGACAAGTGCTGGGATCCCTGCTTGGTGNGCCGCCAACAAGGCTTTCCAAATAAACCAAGGATTAAAGGTGGGGCGAGATGCAAAGACAATACAGACGAGGTCGATGTTCGACGCCAACGACTTGATACGCCATTCGTCAGAACGGTAGAGGAGGTTACGTCGCTCTTCAATGCCTTCAATCGCCGAGACGCCAGAGACGGGTTCGGTGCAATGCACCATGTCGCCCACCACGACGTCTCCCTTTTTGCCACGGCGATGGGCTTCAAGAACGGTCCCGTCCTCTAAGGTCACAAAGTAATGTCGACCGTGTCCAGCTGTGACGCGCCCTGTTAAAAGAGTACCGTAGCTATTTGACGATCGAATTTGCCCGCTTTACGCGTTGGTTTTTTAGAAGCCATGTGTGTTCCGTGGTTTTATGAAGAAGTCACCGTGTTGGAGGATTGTACGTCATCGGGCGTGGTACTTTGTATTTAAGGAGGCTCGCAACGCGCATCCCTGCGTGCGGACGACGATAGTGAAAGAGCGAATATAGGCGCGATGGTGTGAGTGACGTCGAGTAGTCGCGATGTAATCTCACTAAAGCGCGCATCATCGCATCGCGCCCCACCGCACGAGCCGCATAACGGTCGGCGTCATATTGCAAAAGTCGCGAGAAAAAGTTCACGAAGGGGCTCAATGGGTAAAGCAACACAGGGAAGGTCACCAAGGCTAACGCCAACACATAACCCGCATGGGTTCCAGTGTGGTGCGAGGTGATTAACGGCGAATAATGGAACCCTTCAAAAAAGACGTCTTGCGTTGCACCCCAACCCGCAAAGGCACAGCACGCAAAGGAGAGGACCATATGAATGAGTAGACGCACAAAAGCGTGCCCGTGACGCAGATGCCCAATTTCGTGCGCAACGATCGCAAGGAGTTCGTCTTCAGCCAAGAGTTTCGCAACATGTGCAAACACCACGACGCGGCGCTTACGACCCCAACCAGCAAGCACGACATTACTGTGGTCCCATGAGGCAGGACGTGTCATGACGATCATGTCGGTCATGATGAGACCATGCTTAGCGAGGAGGTTGCGTACTTTGTTGGTAGTGTCTGCATTTTCAAAGGGGCGTGAGCGGCGAGCCCAAAAGATGCCTTCAACGCGCGCAAAAAGCCAACGCCAAATGAGGTACACGCACCAAAGTCCCCAAGCAACGAGCCACCAACGTACGCCCGCATATTCAAAGAGTACTAAGAAAAANGTAGTGACGGGCATAAAAATCGCCCAACCCCAGAGGGCTTCAGCAAGCGTCCGTTTAAGCCAATGGCTACGAGGCTCACGCATATAGCCATAACGCTCTTTCACGCGAAAGCGCGCCCACCAACCAAAGGGGAGTTCAATCAACATCATCAAAAGGACAATGGTGCTTAGTAGCACCCACTGCTCCAGGATACTTGAANNATTTAAAAGCGTTTGCGTGAAAATTGTGAGAAGGTCTAGCCCATANCTATAGGTCATAAAGAGCGCAAAGGCGGCGCCCATGACGGTGAGCAAGAGATTTGCTTGGGCGAGGTCGCCCGTGTAGTCCGCGGTANNCTTACGCACAGCCGCTAACGAAAGCTTCGATTCGAATCCACGCGGCACTGACATGCAAGTCCTTTCGGCGGCGTGGGTTTGCATGATGGTGAGCGCACACTCAAGCGCCACATAAAGAGCGAGGATGCTTAAAAATGTGTGTTCAATCAGACTCGCGGTGATGGAGATCATGTGGGAGTGGTCGAATCAGAGAGAAAAAGACGATAATCTTTATATTATGGTAGATCCCCTTTAGAGTCGGAAAGTCCCGAACGCTATGGACACGTGCCCAATGAACGAACTTTATTGAATAGAACGCATGACGAACACTATTGAACGAGATCCGTCCTACTCGGACGACAATCTGATTTGGATTGATATGGAAATGACGGGGCTACAACCCGAAGTAAATCGTGTGATTGAAGTCGCGGCGATCATTACCGACAAGAACCTCAATATTCTCCATAAGGGCTTCGTGGTGGTACNNATTCATCAGTCGGACGACATTCTGAACAGCATGGACGAATGGAATACCGATACGCATACGCGATCTGGTACCNTTGTGCGTCGAGTCAAAGAAAGTACGATCGACGAAACCGAGTGCGAAAAGCTCTTTATCGAAACGTTCCGTCGTTTTGTCCCTGAAGGCAAGAGCCCGATGTGTGGCAACACCATCGGTCAGGACCGTCGCTTTATAGNNGCCCGTTGGTTGCCAAACCTCGAGAAGTATTTCCACTATCGTTATCTCGATGTGTCAACCTTGAAAGAACTCACGCGTCGTTAAATTTCTGAGCACATGCGTAATATCCAAAATGCCACGAAGCATCAGGCGCTCTCTGATATTGAAGACAGCATTGAAGAATTGCAGTACTACCGTGAAACGATCATGAAGATTTAAGGCACGTAGAAACAAAAAGGTCGGCTTTTTTGGAAGTCGACCTTTTTTATAGAGCCATTCTCGAATCTGGATCGATAGGAGAATGGCTTCACTTTTGTCTTAACGAGTCATTAGACCATCAAGAATGCGCAAGCAATCACAGCGACGAAGCAGGGGAGAGCCGTACGCTTGATGACTTCGATCGGGCTGACCATCGCAATACCGGACACCAAGATGCAGGCGCCAGCGAGCGGGGACATCGTACGACCGAGAGCACCGCAAAGGAAGGCAAGACCACCCAAGCCATGGATAGACATACCGAATTCCTGAGCATGCGGGGTAACCGTTTCGTTAAAGNNTACCAACGTAGCAGCGTCGCCAGAACCAGTGATCACGCCCATCATCCACGGGTAGATAGAAGCACCCCAACGAGCGAATTCGTTGGATTCCTTAAGGGCAGCAATTGCGCAGTCGATAAGACCAGAGGAACGAAGACCAGCAGCGAACACACCAGCGGCGATGATGATACCCATCACGTTAGCGTAGCCACTACCCATACCGTTGAAGAATTCCTTCGTGAAAGTCTGCGGGTTCGTGCGAGAAACAGCCAAAGCGCAGATAGCACCGATCAACATAGCCTGAGCAACGCCCATCTTGAGGTACGGGATCCAAAGGTTACCTGCAACGAGGATAACGATCGGAACGAGCGGGATAAGNTAGGCCTTGAGCGGGGTCGGCGTGAAGTCGTCCTGAGCCTGGAGCTTGGACTGGTCAACCTGAGCGTTCGCATCACCCTTGTGGTCGCCCATAAGGAAGGCAACGATCAAGATACCAACGACGAGGATGGCACCGCACATCAGGGAGAAGGGCATATGGAAGCCGATGAAGTCCATGACGTCCATACCGGTNACCATCTTAGCGACGTACGGGTTGTGGGACGTACCCGGGCTGAGGTAGGAACCGATCGTACCACCGAGAATAGCGGCAGCGGCAGCGGCGGGCTTGATACCAGCGCGGAGCATCACAGGGATCAACGTGGAACCGACAGCAGCGGAACAACCAGCGGCGGACGGAATGGCGATGTTCACAAAGAACGTCACGNNTACCGTGCAAACCGGGATCAGGAAGACGCCAAGACCACGAATCGGGGTGGCGAGATAGTGAACGAGCGAACGGTCGCACTGCGTGTACTTAGCCGTAAAAGCAAAACCCATCGAGCCGCAAATGNNTACCATGATGAGCGAGCTGTTGGTCATGGACTTGCCAAAGGCATTAAGACCAGCCATCGGCGTCAAGCTAAGGCAGCAAAGGAAAAGACCGGCAGCAATCAGCACCAGTCGCGTTTCGTAACGTTTAATAAGTACCACNACCGTGGCAATAATCACAGCAATGGCGACCCAGCTAAGAATGGTCATAGGAATCTCCCAAATCCATCGGTTGGATACTTTTGTATTTATGAGGGATGAGTGATGTATATACAACACCATACCCAAAATTCTCGATACACCTAGTATGCCTCACGAATTTCAAGCACGCCTCTTGGTTTTTACGTAAGCCATTGGCGTGACACCTTGTTACAAAGCAGCATAAAAAAAGAGGTTGAGTGACCTCAACCTCTTGATAAATAAGGATTATTTTGTATTTTCAACCTTATTGGTGGTAATTTCTTTTTCAGCTAAGGAATTTCCCTTAGTTTTGTGGCGAAATGGGGTTTTGCTACGTTTAGTACGCACTTGGAACTTTCTGACAAGGTTCGGGTTACGTAACCAAGCCTGCAACATCGAAAGTNNACCTACCGCTAAGAGAATCGTACCCAAAATCAACCCCAAGAACCCGAAGGCAATAACGCCACCAAAGACCCCAAGGAAAATAAGTGCCAAGGGTAGCGACGACCCTCTTGCAATTAGGACGGGCTTTAAGAAGTTGTCGACACTCGAAACGGCTAACGTGCCCCAAAGGACAAGGAACGCGGCAATGCCTGGGTCGCCATTCGAGTAAAGCCAAATGGCAGCNGGATTTCAAATCAGAGGGGGACCCACAGGCACGATCGAAAGCACGAAGACCATAAAGCTCAGCATCAAGACGCCAGGCACCCCGGCGATCCAAAAGCCGATCCCAGCCACAATGGCTTGCCCTAAGNNTACCGTCCCTAATAAACCAAAGACCACCGAGCGCGTCGTATTAACAAGGATATTGGTGAGTTCGTTAGAGAGTTCACCACTCACACGTCGCATGAGGGTTTTGATGCGATCAGCAAACCAAGCACCGTCTCGATAAAAGAAAAAGACGATGAAGGTCACAAGCGCCAACTGCAAGAGTCCTTGGCTCACGTTCACCGCGGCGTTGAGAATCCAAGCGGACATGGGTTCGAGCAACTTTTGTAGCGTGCTCGAAAGGGACGCCGGGTCAATCGCAAAGAGTAACTGGTCATGTAACCACGGGCTAATACGTGGAATTTCAGCAATCGCGGGCGGGATTGTAAAGCCACTTGCAATCCATTCGCGAACAATCTCCACTGCCTTAGGAATTTGTTGAGCAATGNNTACCACAAGTAAGAAGCTTGTCGGAATCAAAACGCCAACGATGATGAGAAAGACCATCAAGATGGTAGGGAACGTGGTGTTGCCGCCCATCGAGACGCGGGCACGCATAAAAAGCACNCACGTGACGACCGCCAAAATGNNTACCGCAATCACAATAGCTGTTAAGAAGGGCTCAATAATGAAGTAGCAACCAATCGAGACCGCGACCGCAAGCACAACGCGAATCAGCACGTCAATGCGCTCACTAAAGGAGAGCATGGTTTTGAAGCTGTTTGGCTTACGGTCAGAGGTCTCAATAGACGACGCTTCACGGTGAGGGGTTTCGTCAGTAGTCATATGACGGTATTCGTGGTGTCAAAAGTGGGTTGGTGCCAGTCTCAAGCGAAGGGTTAGTCCGCCACTGGGTCTTCCTGCAAGTAGAAGCACCCGTTGAGGGTCGTACTACGAACTGCCTTCGCCAGGGTTTCAATGGCAGACATACGTGTAAAGCTCTTACGCCAGACCATGATGACGCGGCGGCTTGGCGATGGGCTCTTAAACGGAATCGTCTTGATGCTATTGATATTGGTGCGTAGGTACGGAACGCAAGAAGCGGGCAAGACCGTGATGCCAAGCTCCTGGGCAACCATGTGGCAAATGGTCTGAAGGCTCGACCCTTCAACGGTACGCTGCATTTCAGCTACACCAATATTGGCGCGCACAAGGTCAGGGCAAATGCCAATGATCTGATCACGGAAGCAGTGACCAGCACCCAAAAGGAGCATCGTTTGGTCACGCAATTCCTGAGGACCAATGTAGTTACGATTCACCCACGGATGGTGTGACGGTACTACCACGACAAAGCTTTCCTGATAGAGGGCTTGCGTCATAAAGCCCGTGTCGGTAATTGTGTCTACCATGATCGCGACGTCGATGAAGCCGGTGCGCAACTGAGAAATTAATTCCGTCGTGTAGGTTTCTTCTAAGTAAAGCGGCATTTTGGGCGCAAGGGACGACATCTGAACCATAAGCTCAGGCATCAAGTACGGAGCGATTGTGTAGATCATGCCTAAGCGTNNAACGCCCGAGAGCGGATCCTGACCGCGCTTAGCGATTTCAGAAATCAAGCGGCTTTCTTCTAAGACCTTCTGAGCCTGTTCAATAATCTGAGCGCCAATCGGCGTCACTGAAATATCGGGTGAGCGACGTTCGAAAATCGCAACGCCCAACTCTTCTTCGAGCTTTTTAATCGCGACGGAGAGCGAGGGCTGGCTCACGAAGCAGGATTCTACCGCACTACCAAAGTGTCTTTCACGTGCAACGGCGATGACATACTTCAGTTCGGTAAGCGTCATGGCAGTGATCCTTGTTGAAATGGCTAGTAGGTTAAAAACTAAAAAACAAAATAATTAAGCAGCGAGGAATTCACTCGTGGTGTTAAACCATCGCTTGGCATGGGTGAGTGCGCGTTCGCGATCCGAGCGTAACCAGTCGTTCGCAACGCGTTGAGCACTCGCTAATAAGGTTTCATCTCGATCGAGGTCAGCAAATTTAAGTAGCGGCATCCCAGACTGGCGTTCGCCCAAAAATTCCCCTGGTCCTCGCATCTGTAAGTCTCGTCGGGCAATCTCAAAGCCATCGGTGTTGTCACGAAGGATTTTGAGGCGTTCCCAACCGTTGGGCGTAATGTCTTCACCAAAAAGCAAAATGCAAGCGCTCTTCGAGGCACCGCGCCCGACGCGCCCGCGCAATTGGTGGAGTTGCGCGAGCCCAAAGCGCTCGGCGTGCTCTATCACCATCATGGTGGCATTAGGCACATCGACCCCGACCTCAATCACGGTGGTGGCGACCAACACCTGTGTGAGCCCTGTCACAAAGTCAGACATCACCGCTTCTTTTTCGGCTGGCGGCATCGCGCCGTGCACAAGCCCCACCGTGAGGTTAGGTAAGCGCTTTTGAAGGTCATCGCGACACGTGGTCGCTGGCGTCAAATCGAGTTTGTCGCTCTCCTCAATCAAAGGACACACCCAATAGACCTGATGACCTTGATTAACGGCACCAAGCACCACCGAGAGCACATCGTCCTTGCGTTCAAGACGCACGGTCTTCGTGACAATCGGCGTGCGCCCTGGCGGCAACTCGTCAATCACCGAGACATCCAAGTCCGCTAAATAGCTCATCGCGAGCGTACGAGGAATTGGGGTTGCGGAGAGCATCAATAAGTGGGGTACGGCTTCTGTCTTATTTTGAGTGCGTAGCGCCAGACGTTGGGCAACGCCAAAGCGGTGCTGTTCGTCAACGATCGCAAGCCCCAAGTTCGCAAAGTGAACCTTCTCTTGAATGAGTGCATGCGTTCCAATCACCAACTGAGCGTGTCCCGACGTAATGTCGTCAAGCGCCTTAGCTTTGTCGCTTGCCTTAAGGCGCCCCGTGAGCCACGTTACACGTACCCCCAAGGGTTCGAGCCACGTTGCAATCTTTTTAAAGTGCTGCTCTACTAAAATTTCTGTGGGGNNTACCATCAACGACGCTTGGTAGCCCGATTCAATGGCTTGAAGCGCCGCTAANGCTACCGCAACCACGGTTTTGCCGCTCCCTACGTCCCCTTGCACCAAACGATGCATGGGTCGGTCGGTCACAAGGTCCGCACGGATTTCGTCCGTCACTCGCACCTGGGCGCGCGTGAGGGCAAAGGGGAGTGCCTTTAAGAATTGTTCAGTTAAGGGCTTAGCGGTGGCATCCAGTATGGGTGCATGACGGTTACTTGCGACCGCTCGCATTTCACGTAACGTGATCTGCTGCGCAAGAAGTTCATCAAAAATCAAACGACGCCAAGCGGGGCACGTATGGTTTTGTAACCCCTCCACATCAGCATCTGAGGGTGGGGTATGTAAATACGTGATCGCTTCGCGTAGCCCCGGGAACCCATACTGCTCGAGGATCTGTTTAGGGACCGGGTCCACGATGTCAAGGTCAAGGAGCGCCCGATCAATACGCTTACGTAACCAACGTTGTTGCACCCCTTCTCCCGCTGGGTAGACTGGGGTCAAGGCTTGAGGTAACGCTTCGTCAAGCGCTTTACCCGTTTTGACGCGCGGGTGAACGAATTCAAGTCCACCATAAAACCCTTCACGGGGTTCACCATAAAGGCGCACGCGACTCCCGACCGCCAACTGCTTTTGCACCGACGGATAGTAGTGAATGAATCGCGCACTAATGTCGCCCGTGTTGTCCGCAATGGTCGCCGTGAACTGTTGACCGGTACGCGTACGCACAAAGCGTTGATCCGTGACCGTCCCTTCGATTTGCACGGGTGCCCCGGTTGTCAACGTACCAATGGGCGTGATACGCGTTTCGTCTTCATAGCGAAGCGGCAGGTGCAACACAAAATCCCAGTCGCGAACAAGCCCCAACTTCTCAAGACGCACTTTGAGTGGCTCGAGTTTGGGTTGCTTAATCACACCCGTGGGTGTCGTCACGCGTTGGGTGTTTGGGGTGGTCATGGTCGTGACACTCTTAAATAGTGTTAGGAAAGCTCGACCACGGCTTCGATTTCAACGAGCGCACCCTTGGGTAACGCGACCACAGCAAAGCAGGAGCGCGCTGGGAAGGGCTCGGGGACGTGACGAAGCATAGCGTCATTCACGACGGCAAAGTCATTGATGTCCTTTAAGAAGATCGTCATCTTGACGGTACCGCTTTGAGGGAGGTGCCCGCGGCCTCACAAATCGCTTCGAGGTTAGCAAAGACCTGTTCGGTTTGTGCTTCGAGCCCAGCGTACCAATTCGCCCGTCTCTGGGATCAAGCCAATTTGACCAGACGTAAAGAGATGACCTTCGCTCACAATGCCTTGGCTATAGGCACCAATCGCGGCAGGTGCTTTATTGGTATGAATGACGCGCTTACTCATGATTCAAGCCTTTATCTAGATAACGAGATAACGACATTCTATCTAAAAAAATAGCTCGATAGTGTAAGCAACTATCGTGAAAATGAAAAAGAGCTATAAAGTCTATGAGATGGCAATTTTAAGTAAAAATACTTAAGAACGTAGTAAAAGCCCTGATAGAGAGAGGAAATTACAATTTTCCAGTTTTAAGGGTTACTTCCTACCCTAAAAGGAATAATACCTTCGGCTAGGTTGAAAGAGAGGGAGGTTAAAGGATTAGTCGCTCTGCTTTCTAGGCGTTTTCATTCGAATGGAAAGCGTATCAATGGAATTGAAGAGGCAGGGGATTGACTATTTATTGATGAAATCGGAACGAAAACCCAAGCGAGTTCGGGTAATCCCGATTGTTTCAAAGAGGGTAGTGGGGATAAACTGCGCGTGACTTTAGAAAAGTGGGCTTGGGTAAATTGCCTAGTTGATTTTGACGGGTGAAAAACAAGACACCGTAAAAATACGGAACTTTTCGAGAAGGTGGATCGTAAAGATTGGGTTTTATTTGATTTAGGCAGGTATACCCCTATTTCTTCTAGCCCCTATTTCAGGCAAAGCTGATATAAGGTTTGGTGGGAAGAAGCTGATCTTCTTTCTTACATCAAAGTCCGTCTCAATTGTCTGTCGCAAAGTTGATTGAGACCAGTTCATCTAACTCGCATCAGGAGAACGGCGATTCAGATGAATTGATGGAAGTTGACCCCGTGTCGCGTGCGTTCAGAGTTTCTTTGAGTGCCCGGCACATCGTCTTTGGATCTAGGAGACCATTGGAAATGAAAATTATCTACACCGACGTGCTCGTGATCGGTGGCGGTCTTGCCGGTCTGCGTATGGTAGTTGCTGCCAAGCGCCGTGGGCATGACTCGATCGTCCTGTCACTGGTTCCGCCGAAGCGCAGTCACTCTAAGGCTGCTCAGGGTGGTATGCAGTACTCGCTCGGTAACGTTATTAAAGGCGTTGGCGACAACGAAGACGTCCACTTTGGCGACACGGTGCGCGGTTCCGACTGGGGTGCCGACCAGGAAGTCGTCCGTATGTTCGTTAACACCTCCCCGAAGGCTGTGCGTGAACTCGCTGCCTGGGGTGTGCCTTGGAGCCGTATCACCCCGGGTGATCGCCAGGTCATTATCAATGGTGAAAAGGTCACCATTACCGAACGTAAGGAAGCTGCTGGCTTGATCGCTCAGCGTGACTTCGGTGGTACGAAGAAGTGGCGTACGTGCTACGTGTCCGACTGTACCGGCCACTCCATGCTCAATGCTGTGTCTGACCGCATCATTGCTGAACAGGTTCCGGTTATCGAACGCGTTGAAGCCCTCTCTTTGATTCACGACGGCAAGCGTTGCTACGGCGCTATCGTTCGTTGCTTGATCACTGGCGAACTCATACTCTATGTCTCTAAGGCTACGGCTATCGCCACGGGCGGTGCTGGTCGTATCTATCGCGTGACGACGAACGCTGTCATTTGCGACGGTACGGGCTATGACCTCGCTCTCGAAACGGGCGTTGCTACCCTCAGCAACATGGAAGCTATCCAGTTCCACCCGACCGGTATTTTCCCGGCTGGTATTCTCGTGACGGAAGGTTGCCGTGGTGACGGTGGCTTGCTCCGTGACGTCGACGGTCACCGCTTCATGCCGGACGTCGAACCGGAAAAGAAGGAACTCGCTTCCCGTGACGTGGTTTCCCGTCGTATGGAAGAACGTATTGCCATGGGCAAGGGTGTGAAGAGCCGCTTCGGCGAACACATCTGGCTTGACATTACGCTCCTTGGCGAACACCACATCAAGCACAAGCTTCGTGAAGTTTATGAAATCTGCCATTACTTCCTCGGCGTTGACCCGACGAAGGAATGGGTGCCTGTCCGTCCGGCTCAGCACTACACCATGGGTGGTGTGCGTACGAAGCCGACCGGTGAAAGCCCGACGCTCAAGGGTCTCTTCGCTGCTGGCGAAGCCGCCTGTTGGGACATGCACGGCTTTAACCGCTTGGGCGGTAACTCCGTGGCTGAAACCGTCGTTGCCGGTATGATCGTTGGCGAATTCATCGCTGACTTCTGCGACAAGGCTGAAAACGGTATCGATATTCCGACGTCCATCATCTACGGCGCTCTCGCCAAGGAAGAAGCTCGTCTGAAGAGCTTCATCAACAACGGTGGTACTGAAGACGCTGTCGCTTTGCGTACGCGTATGCAGGAAATCATGACGACCAAGATCGGTATTTTCCGTAAGGGTGCCGATATGGAAGCCGCTGTTGCTGAACTTGAAGACCTCTACAAGCGTTCCTTCAAGATCTCCGTTAAGGATGTTGTCGGTCCGAACCCCGAACTCATCTACGCTTACCGTACCCAGAAGATGCTCCGCGTTGCCCTTTCCGTGGCTTGCGGCGCTCTCAACCGTAAGGAATCTCGCGGTGCTCACTACCGTGAAGACTACCCGGTTCGTAACGACGTTGAATGGCTCAACCGTACGCTCGTTACGTGGAAGGAAGGCGACACGTTGCCGACCCTTAACTACGAAAACCTTGATATCAGCAAGATGGAACTTCCGCCGGGCTTCCGTGGCTACGGTGTGAAGAACTACATCGAAAATCCGGAATCANGTACCAAGCGCCAGGCTGAAGTCGACGCCATCCGCGCGAAGATGGAAGCTGAAGGTGCCGACCGCTTCGCTATTCAGAACGCTCTGATGCCGTACCAGGATCTTCTGCCG
Source organism: uncultured Sutterella sp. (assembly GCA_905186105.1). GTDB lineage: Bacteria > Pseudomonadota > Gammaproteobacteria > Burkholderiales > Burkholderiaceae_F > Sutterella. The sequence goes on from LR994475.1 coordinate 483,714, forward strand.
AAGCGCCTGAAGGGTGTTAACGAACGCGTTGATGAACCGCTGAAAGATTAATTTTGGAGATTGACGTCAAAATGGCTGATATTCAACAGACCACCAAGAAGCAGCACCGCATGCTGAAGATCAGCATCCTGCGTTTCAACCCGCAGGATCCTGAAAGCGTGCCGCACATGCAGACCTACGAGCTGGAAGAATCCGACTCGATGACGCTGTTCATTGCCCTTAATGAACTTCGTGATCACCAGGATCCGACGCTCCAGTTCGACTTCGTTTGCCGTGCCGGTATTTGCGGTTCCTGCGCCATGATGATCAACGGTAAGCCGGGTCTTGCCTGCCGTACGCTTACGCGTGACCTTCCGACGGAATTCACGTTGGCTCCGTTGCCCGCTTTCGAACTCATCGGTGACCTCTCTGTGAACACCGGTAAGTGGATGCGCAACATGTCCGAACGCATGGAAACGTGGGTTCACATGAAGGAAGAAGAAGTCGACCTTCGCAAGAAGGAAGAACCGATGGATCCGCAGCTCGCCGAAGACATCTACGTTCTCGACCGTTGCGTTGAATGCGGTTGCTGTATCGCTGGTTGCGGTACGGTCCGTATCCGTCCGGACTTCGTCGGCGGCGTTGGCATCAACAAGATCGCCCGCTTCCGTCTTGACCCGCGCGACACGCGTAATGATGCTGACTACTACGATATCGTCGGTGATGAATCCGGCGTGTTCGGTTGTATGTCTCTCCTTGCCTGCCACGACTTCTGCCCGAAGGAACTGCCCCTTAAGACGCAGATCGCCTTCATCCGTCGCAAGATGGCTGAACAGGGTATGCGTGGCTACGACAAGGTTCTGCCGACCCAGAAAAAGGCTATTCCCATTAAGCCGGCTAGGCAGTAAAATGTAGTCTGTAGGGAGGCGATATTCCAATCGCCTCTCACAGATACGATTCTTCTATCCTGTTGTCCAGGACCAATGACAACTGGATAGAGACAAGGTTAGAGCCACTGGCACGGAACGTCTCCATGTCTGGTTCATACCTCTTATATTTGAGGAGCAAATAAAATGTCTCGTATTGAAAGCGACTTCCTTGGCGAACTCGAGATCCCTGATGAAGCCTACTATGGCGTGCAGACCATGCGTGGTAAGCACAACTTCAACATCACGGAAATGCCGATGTCTCAGGAACCGTTCTTCGCCATTGGCTTCGGCTATGTGAAGAAGGCTTCTATCATGNCTAACAAGGAACTCGGTTGCATTCCGGCTGACGTCGCTGACGCTCTCATTTGGGCTTGCGATCAGATCATCGCTGGCAAGTACAATGATCAGTTCGTTACCGACTGGCTCCAGGGTGGTGCTGGTACGTCCACGAACATGAACATGAACGAAGTGATTTCCAACCTCGCTTGCGAACACCTCGGTCTTGCTAAGGGTGACAAGAAGGTTTCTCCGAACGACCACGCTAACTTTGGTCAGTCCACGAACGACGCCTATCCGACCGCTCTTCACATCTCCCTCCTTCTCCGTTCCAACGTTCTCTTGAAGGCTGTTGAAGAACTCGTTCAGAGCTTCTACAAGAAGGCTGAAGAAACGAAGGGTGTTCTCAAGATGGGTCGTACCCACCTTCAGGACGCTGTTCCGATGTCCTTCGGTCAGGAATTCCACGGCTGGGGTTCCACGATTGAAGACGAAATCAAGACGATCAAGGAAGCTCAGGAACACCTCAAGGTTGTTAACCTCGGCGCTACCGCTATCGGCACGACCGTGACGACGCACCCGGACTTCCCGGCTCTCGCCGTCAAGAACCTCGCCGAAATCACCGGTATCGACTTCCGCAACAACGAAGACCTCATCGCTGCTACCAGCGACTGCGGTTCCTACGTTGCTCTGTCTTCCGCCGTTAAGAGCCTCGCCATCAAGATGACGAAGGTTTGCAACGACTTGCGTCTCCTCGCTTCCGGTCCGCGTACGGGTCTGTCCGAACTCATCCTTCCGCAGCTCCAGCCGGGTTCCTCCATCATGCCGGGTAAGGTTAACCCCGTTATCCCGGAAGTCACGAACCAGGCTTCCTTCCTCGCGATCGGTCTCGACACGACGGTTATGCTCGCTGCTTCCGCCGGTCAGCTCGAACTGAACGTTATGGAACCGGTTATCACGTTCGCTCTCTACATGCAGATGAAGGTCATGACCAACGCCTGCGTCGCGATGCGTGAAAAGTGTGTTGACGGCATCGTCGTTAACGCCGACCACTGCAAGGACCTCGTGATGAACTCTCTCGGCATCATCACCATCCTTAAGCCGCACTTCGGCTACAAGCCCTGCGCCAACATCGCTCGTGAAGGCTTCCTCACCGGCAAGTCCCTCCACCAGCTCATCGTTGAAGAAAAGGGCATGCTTACTCAGGAACAGTGGGATAAGGTCTTCACGTACGACAACCTTATCAACCCGAAGTTCGAAAAGTAAGATAAGAAAAATTATCGGAACAGTCGCTACTGTTCATTGAACCGGAGCGACTGCCGGTAAAAAGATTGTTCCAGTCCGAGTCATCGGGCTGGAACAATTCCATTGACCAACCAAAGAAAAGAGAGGATTCGGAAGGACAGGGACACGTCTTTTCGAAGCTACTATGGACTTCATTACTATTCTCCAGTTCGTTGTCGTTTTGGCAGCGATCTTCCTCGGTGTTCGCATTGGCGGCATCGGTATCGGCTACGTCGGTGGTGCCGGCGTCCTCGTCCTTGGTCTTGGCTTCGGGATGAAGCCAGGTAACGTGCCTTGGGACGTGATCCTCATCATCGCTTCTGTGATCGCCGCTATTGCTGCTATGCAGCTCGCTGGTGGTCTCGACTACCTCGTTCGTATTGCTGAACGCGTTCTTCGTCGCAACCCGAAGCAGATTAACTATCTCGCTCCGATCGTGACCTATGTTCTTACCCTCTTCGCTGGTACGGTACCACACTACTTCTCCATGATCCCTGTGATCGTTGAAGTGGCTAAGGAACAGAACATCAAGCCGTCCGTTCCGCTTTCCATCGCTGTGGTGGCTTCTCAGATCGCCATTACCGCTTCCCCGGTTTCTGCCGCTGTGATCTACATGTCTGGCGTGCTTGAAAAGTTCGGCTGGAGCTATCCGCTTCTCCTCGGTATTTGGATCGTGACGACCTTCGCTGGCTGCATGATCACGGTCTTCATCATGACGCTCATCTCCAACATGGATCTGAGCTCTGACCCGGTCTACCAGGAACGTCTTGCCAAGGGCCTTATCAAGGCTCCGGTCAAGGGTGATCAGAAGGAACTCCCGGCTGGCGCCAAGACCTCCGTTCTTATCTTCCTCCTCGGCGTGCTCTGCGTGGTTTGCTATGCCTCCGCTATTTCTCCCGCCGTTGGTTTGATCAATCCGGTCGTTGTGCCACGTGATGCCGCTATTTGGTGCTTCATGTTCATCATCGCTTCCTTGATCAGCGTTTGCTGCAAGGTTGATGTGAACAAGATTGGTTCTTCTTCCGTGTTCCAGTCTGGCATGATCGCTTGCATCTGCGTGTTCGGTGTGGCTTGGCTTGGCGACACGTTTGTGTCTGGTCACGCTACCGAAATTAAGGAACTCGCTGCTGGTACGGTTTCTGAAACTCCGGCTCTTCTTGCTGTCGTGTTCTTCGTTGCTGCTATGCTCCTGTACTCCCAGGCTGCTACGGCTAAGGCTATCACGCCGGCTATCGTAGCTGCTCTTGGTATCACCGCTGCTAACCCAGGTGACTCCTACATGCTCGTGGCTTCCTTCGCTGCTGTAAGCGCCTTGTTCGTTCTTCCGACGTACCCGACGCTTCTCGGTGCCGTTCAGATGGACTACACGGGTTCCACCCGCATCGGTAAGTGGGTCTTCAACCACTCCTTCTTTATCCCTGGTGTTCTCGCCATTGTGATCAGCGTTGCCCTCGGCTTCCTCGCTTGCGGTACTCTTCTAATCCTGGGATAGATCACTTATTCAAATTTGAATAGTTGATTCAGTCAGGCTCTCTCCTTCGGGTGAGGTACTGATTTTTTTGTGCTTACGGTTTGGACTAAATTAAGGAGAGAAATGGGAGTAGATGCTAGAGCAAGTATCAGACCGATTGGATCGATCCTGAAGGGACAGTCCGAGGTTATGACCTTTAGGTGAGGGAGCGTTCCATAACACAGAAACGCAATGTATCCTTGAAGAGAATAAGGAAGATAAGGGTAATAGAGAAGAGCAAACGAGAAGCCAAAAGCTGAAAAGGAAACGGGCTACTTAGGTTTTCCTAAGTAGCCCGGCTCTTTCATTGGTGCCAGAGACGGGAATCGAACCCGTACGCTGATTTCGCAGCGGCGGATTTTAAGTCCGCTACGTCTACCAGTTCCGTCACTCTGGCTCCTCATGATCGGTTGAAACGAATCGCAGAGGAGATTCGAAAAAAAAAGGGAGGCACCTGCTTCCCTTTCTTCTTAAATTCTGGAGCGGGAGACGAGTCTCGAACTCGCGACCTCAACCTTGGCAAGGTTGCGCTCTACCAACTGAGCTACTCCCGCGTTTGGAGGCGCGAGGCGGAATCGAACCGCCGTAAACGGATTTGCAATCCGGTGCATAGCCACTTTGCTATCGCGCCATCTCTGGAGCGGGAGACGAGTCTCGAACTCGCGACCTCAACCTTGGCAAGGTTGCGCTCTACCAACTGAGCTACTCCCGCATCTGAGAAGACGTATTTTACATAGGTTTTTAGAAAAGTCAAGACTTTTGCAAAAAAAATCCAAATTTTTCCTTCAAACGCCAAACATGCACTTCCAAAGTGACCTTGCTAGACTTAATCGACTTCTTTCATCAAAGGATGGGCTATGGCTCCGAGAACAAAATTTGGTACGACCTGGTGGGGCAATCAGTGGTTAACAGCGCTCTCTAATCTCGATTACGCGAATCGTTTGCCGCGTACTGCANCGTACTACAACACCGGGAAGATCGATAGCATGTCCTTTAACCCGGAGACCTTAAAGGTCGAGGCTGTGGTCTCGGGATCCGCGTACTTTCCGTACGAAGTCACGATTCAATTAAAGCCCTTAGCCAAAGTGGCTATTGATCGCTTAGTGGACGCCATTGCTGAGCGTANNCCTACGTTGGTCGCTAAACTCCTTGAAGGGATTCTTGACCCCGAAGTAGGGGAGATTGCGTCGTCCTTGGGTATTCAACTTTTTCCGCAGTCGTGGCGCGAATTTAAGATGCATTGTTCGTGCCCTGACTCGGTACNNGTGCCTTGCAAACACCTCGCTGCGGTCTACTACGGTATGGTGCGCACCATAGACACCGACCCTATGTGGGTCTTCTATTGTCGTGGGGTTGATCTCCCCGCCCTGTTACGTGACCGTGGGATTGATCTCTCAGAAGCCGACACCTTAGAAGAGCCGTTCCCCTATGACTGGTTAACGNTGGTAGAGGACGCGAATGAGTCACTACCGTCTGACGAACAAATCCTGCTTAACCTCAAAACCGAGTCGACGACCTTATTTAAGCGTATGACCCTTTTGGCGTCTGAAAAAGGCACGACCAAGGTGCTTAACCGTGGGCGCTTTACGCGTACACTCAAAGTACTACAAAATGCTGCGAAGTCGCTCGCTAAAGAGACCAAACCCTACACAGACGTTTGGACCAAGTTTGAGTCGAACTTTAGAGGAGGTGAAGGGGTCCCTGTTTTAACCAAACATGATGTTGGGTTGACCCTAGGGATCACGAACAGCCGCGGGCGCGCCATTGGGTTGTCTGCGCTCGACGAACGGCGCCTTTATTTGTCCCTTTTTACGACGAACCCCGTTGGCGCCGAAACCCATTCTGACGCCTTGCGCTATTGGTCCACCTTGGCGCAAGACGCGTTGACGTTGATCGAAAGTGCGGCTATCACACCTGTCCTGGTGCGTAGTACGTTTGATGGCACGCCGCACGCGCATCTTGTGTGGATGCCAACGATGCAGTCGTNNACCGCTGTGGCGGCTTTCGTGAAACGCTCTGCGCAACGTTTAGCCGACGACCCGTTTGATCCGTTCGCTAAAGTTGATGTGTCTTTAGAAGGGGCGACGACGCTAGGCAAGACCGTGACCCTTTTGATGACGCTCATCACAGGGTTTGTGAGTTTTAACGACTATACGCCCGCGTCGCTACGTGACCAGCCCTTGGCACAAGTGTTAACGACACCCACGTTGACCTTTGCTTATGGGATGGATCAGACCGAGATTCAAGCTTTAAGACAGTNNTTTTTATACTTTATGATTGGGCTCATGTCGCTCTCTTGGGTGCCCGTTTTGACGGTACGCACAGGGAAAGAAGGGCGTGTCACCATGAATTTGGGTGTGTTGCCCATAGATGCCATACCAACAGCGCGTCCTACGCTTTATCGTGACATTCTCAAAGAGGAGCGTTTCAATACGGATCGCTTTGCGCTCATTCGCCTTTTTGAACATCTATGCGACTATTGCACACCGCTTCACGACATCCTTGAGAGTCACGGGAAGCCCGTTTCGCTAGAAAAAGACCGCCTCAAAGATTTTTTATTTGAGGCGGTCCCCATGCTTGACCTTTTGGGTGTACGCGTGATGCTGCCTAAGCGCCTACAAAACCTCTTAAAACCCACGCTCAACATTTCGATCACTGGCGCAAGTGGCAGCGGTATGCTCACTACTGAATCCATGGGACAATTCAATTGGAAGGTGGCAATTGGAGACCGTGAACTCACCGAAGAAGAATTTAATGACCTTTTAGCTCACGCGGGTGAAGTCATTCAGTACGAAGATGACTTTATTTATCTCGATCCAGAACGCTTGCAGTACCTAAAAACCCAAATGGAAGCGCTAGAAGGGGCAGGGTACCTTGAGATGATGAAGTNNACCGTCATGACAGGGGAATTAGGGGATACGCCGGTTGCAGTGCCGGNNTACGACCTCTTGGCGCGTGTAGATGAACTCATGAATGTGACGGACGTTGAGATGCCCGCAGGGCTACACGCTTCGTTACGCCCCTATCAGGCACGTGGTTACGCGTGGCTCATGAAGAATTTGCGCTTGGGGCTCGGGTCCCTCATTGCGGACGATATGGGGTTAGGGAAGACCTTGCAGGTGATCACTACTCTTNTGGCGCTTAAGAACGCGGGCGAGCTCAAAAACGAAAAGGTCTTGGCGTTGGTCCCTGCGACGCTCCTCACAAACTGGGTGCGCGAAATCGCACGCTTTGCGCCAGCCCTCTCGGTTGAGATCTATCACGGGGTCAATCGCCGTCTCAAACCAATCACTGATCGCGCCGACGTGATCCTTACGACTTACGGCACCTACCGGCAAGACCAAGAGATCCTGAAAAAGGAACCGTGGCGCCTTTTGGTGCTCGACGAAGCACAGGTANCCGTTAAGAATATTACGACCGGGGTAACCNAAGGTACCGTTCGCGACCTGCATGCCCGTCAAGTGATTGCTATGAGTGGGACGCCCGTTGAAAACCGTTTGAGTGAATACTGGTCGATTCTCTCGATTGTGCAACCTGGGCTCTTGGGGACGCCCGATGAATTTAAGGAGGTCTACGCGCAACCTATTGAATCAAATCGCGATCAAAAAGCGTTAGAAGCCTTTAGACGCGTGACGGCGCCTTTTATGTTGAGGCGCTTAAAGACCGACAAGTCGATCATCTCGGATTTGCCTGACAAGATTGTCTGTAACCGTTATGTTGACTTGACCCCAGAGCAAGCAGCGCTTTATGGGAAGACCTTGCAGTCGATCATGGATAAGATCAAGGCGTTAACGAACGAAGAAGTACNNCGACAAAAGAAAACGGCTTTGGTGTTGCGACTTATTACGGCACTGAAGCAAATTTGTAATTCTCCGTCGCTCTACGTCAAGTCTCAAGCTTCGTTACCCGATAGCGGTAAAGGCAATGCGCTCCTTGAACTCATTGACGAGTGCCGAGAGTNNGCCGGGCGCAAGGCCTTGATCTTTACGCAGTACGCAGAGATGGGCGAAAAGCTGCAGGCGTGGCTTGCTAAAGCCACAGGACGACGCCCCGACTTTTTGCATGGCGGGGTCACTGTTAAAGCGCGCGCCAAGATGGTTGACGACTTTCAGGCGAACCCCGATAACGACATCCTCATCATTTCGTTAAAGGCGGGCGGCACGGGGCTAAACCTCACCGCAGCGTCGGTCGTCATTCACTACGACCTCTGGTGGAACCCGTNNACCGTTGAAAATCAAGCCACGGACCGCGCTTTCCGTATTGGGCAGCGCCGTGACGTGTTGGTCTATCGATTCTTGTGCGCAGGGACCTTTGAAGAACGCATCAACGACATGCTCGACGCCAAGCGTGAGCTCGCTGATCTGACAGTTACGACGGGTGAACACTGGATTGGTGAACTGTCGACAGACGAGTTGCAAAATCTCTTTGGCTTGGAAACGCCTGAAAAATGATTGAGTGCATACCGTGTTTATGGTATTTTTGGAGTTTTGGTCAAAAATATTTTGCTTTTCTCGAAAAGTTGTGTAAAATTCAAATCCTTCGCAGGACGCATGCGGGAGTAGCTCAGTTGGTAGAGCGCAACCTTGCCAAGGTTGAGGTCGCGAGTTCGAGACTCGTCTCCCGCTCCAAATGCTCTGTCCTGTACAAAATGCGGGAGTAGCTCAGTTGGTAGAGCGCAACCTTGCCAAGGTTGAGGTCGCGAGTTCGAGACTCGTCTCCCGCTCCAGGTTTCAGAGGAAAGGGGAAGCGTGATGCCTCCCCTTTTTTCATGCCTAAAGAGAATGGATTAAAAAAAAGTCCACTTCTCTAATGCCAAGTCTCTACGAATTTGGTAAAATTCGCCACTTTCCACGTTGGGATACGGTTTATTCTGAACTGCCGCCACGGGTGGTTTGGTTGACCTACCTCTCCGATTGGACAAAAAGAAAGATCGGATACGTCCCAAAAGGAAGTAATTTTCCGGAAGTCTGCAGGTTAGTTATCGAGTGCCGTTACTGCGATACCACTCGTAATGTCACTCGTTTTGTATACGTGGGGTTTGCCATGGCTGTTCAGCAGAACAAGAAATCCACCAATAAGCGCGGTAATCACCGTGCTCACGACTTTTTGACCAACCCGCCCACCGCGATCGAAGCTACGACCGGTGAAGTGCATCGTCGTCACCACATCAGCCCGACCGGTTTCTACCGCGGCAAGAAGGTGATTGCGACGAAGGCTGACGAATAATTCGCGTCTGCTGGTCACATCGACAATAGAAGCTTCCTTCCGTTTGTCGCCTCGCAGCGCCATGCCGTCCGGCAAGTCTTTGCGCGCAAGATGCAACGCGCGAACCCCACGGTGAGTGACAGATGATTGACTCGCGTGAAGGTTTCAAGGATTAGGCTCCACTGCAGTCTGCATCGGAAGATGTTGGTGTGATCGTCAAAGTCATCAAAAAAGGGATCCGTACAATCGGGTCCCTTTTTTTCGTCTGTTGGGTGCGGTGTTTGTCATGCCTCTAACGGTAGAAGTGAATCCTAAAGCCAAAACAACGGTGTGATATTGGCTGCGGTTGTACGGTCTACACCATTGATGAAAATGTGCTATCAATTAAGCGTTATGCGTCATGCACAATTCTCATTAGGTTATTTAGATCAACAAAATAGTTAATCCTTACATAAGGGAACGCTGTGTAAGATTGAGCTCCTAAACCAAAAACACTCCCCCGATCATTAGGAGATTAACTATGTCTAAGCTTCATCAGCTTATCTTGTCCGCTTGCGGCGCCGCGTTGATCGCTGTCGCCCCGATGGCTGTTCAGGTCGCTCAGCCTGCTGCTCAGGAAGCCCGGTACCGTTGTGCCGGGTTACACCGAAATCACCCCGCAGGAAGCTCGCAAGATGATGGAAGCGGGTAACGTCACGATTCTTGACGTTCGTCGTCATGACGAATTTNGTGACGAGTACGTGGCTGGTGCCATCAACGTTCCTCACACCCGTATTCTTGGCATGACTCCGGGCGCTGTGCTGAACGCCGTGCCTGACACGAACGCCACGGTCTTGGTTTACTGCGGTACGGGCAAGCGCGCTGGCTTTGCTGGTCGTAAGCTCGCTGAACTCGGCTACAAGCACGTCTACAACTTCCTCGGCACGAAGCAGTGGTAGTACGAATTGGTGAAGTAATCTAGTTTGATGCTTAACCGTCAGTTGTAACGACTGCACACAAACGATGGGACGTCTTTTGGTTTAGGGCGTCCCATTTTTGTTGCGCGCTCGGTTATTCTAAAATAACTTAGATTTTTGACCGATTTTTAGTTGAATGTGTAAGTCCATCGGTCACCCAAGATAAAGGAAGCAAAGATGGGTATGAATTCATGGCGCCAGGGGCTCTTAGGGCTTCTGTTGGGCGCAGGGTTACTTTTTGGGCAGACCGCCACAGCCGCGGGTCCCAATGCCATGCAGTTAATTGAAGAGTATGGTTTGCCTACGGGCTACCACATGATGGCGCCACGAGACGCCAAGGTCTTGATCGACGCGGGTGGTGTGCAGATTTTGGACGTGCGTACGCCTGAAGAGTTTGCCGAAAGTATATTGCAGGAGTCGTCAATATTCCGTTTGACCAAATCCGTCCGGGCGTGGTTCAAGGCGCGCCCGACGTCAATAAGCCTTTGTTGATTTATTGCCGTACGGGTCGACGCGCCAACGAAGTGGGCGCGATGTTGGCGAAGACCTATAAGTATGTCTACAACTTTGTGGGTGTGACGCAGTGGTAGCCTTACGGCTTGGTGCGCTAAACGTCAAACCAGAAGATCCGCAAAAAGTGGCTTTAAGGGCGTCGTTTCGTAACGACTATATACATTTCGAGGGACAAAACGTGATGGCGTTTTGTCCCTTTATCGATATGATGCGTCTACAAAATCATGATTTGGAGAATAAGTATGTATTCACGTGTGATCGGAACGGGCTCGGCGTTACCCTCAACGGCGCTCACGAATGACGCATTTGCCAAACAGTTGGCTAAAGCTGGTGTCGAAACGAGTGACGAATGGATTAGAACAAGAACGGGGATCGAAAATCGTTATTTCGCGGATGCCAGCCAGGGCGAAACCACGACATCGTTAGCCACAGAGGCTGCACGACAAGCCGTCTTAGCGGCGGGCGTCTCCCCCTCTGAGATTGACCTCATCATCGTCGCCACAACCACGCCAGACATGGTGTTTCCGTCGGTTGCGTGTCACGTGCAGGCGGTAGCTNCAGGCGCGAAAGGTTGCGCGGCCTTTGATGTGCAAGCCGTGTGCGCCGGGTTTATTTATGCGTTGAACGCGGCGGACGCGATGTTGCGCGCGAAATTCTACCGTTGTGCGGTTGTGATTGGTACTGAAGTGATGTCACGCGTTTTAGACATGACGGACCGATCAACCTGTGTGCTTTTTGGCGATGGCGCGGGTACCGTGGTTTTAAAGTCGAGTAGTGACCCTGGGATTCTCGCCGCTCGCATGTATGCGGACTACCAGTACGACGAAAAGGTCTTGGGACTCACCGCCTCATTTAACCATGGCAAGATCGAAGGGGATCCGTTTTTACGTATGGACGGTCGTCAGGTCTTTCGTTTGGCGGTCGACGGGTTAGTGGAGAGCGCACGCGAAGTGGCTAATTTAGCTTGTGTACGCACTGAAGACGTGGCGCTTTTTGTGCCCCACCAAGCAAACTTACGCATTATGACAATGGTCGCGCATAAACTCGGAATCCCAGAAGACCGCATGGTCAAAACGGTCGCGGAGCACGGCAACACGTCGGCGGCGTCGGTTCCTTTGGCGCTCGACCGTGCGGTACGCGCGGGGATGGTGAAGCCTGGCGAACTCGTCCTTTTGCAGGGTGTGGGTAGGNCATGGCACTGGGGTTCGGCACTCATTCGTTGGTAAAGTGACCAGCGCAAGACGTCAACACAGCATTTTGAGGCTAGTCGCCCGTCCAAAAGCGAGATACCATAAACAGGGTAGTCAATCCTCAGTTTTTTGGACGATCCACTACCTGATACACTCTCACCACTGAATTTTTTTGAACGAAGGATCCTTTCTCATGCGTATTGCATTTGTTTTTCCCGGTCAGGGCAGCCAGAGCGTTGGTATGCTTGGCGGCTTTGCGGAAAATGAAACTGTTCAGCGCGTCATGGCACGTGCCGATGAAGCACTTGGCTTTTCGCTGACGGGCATCATTGCCGAAGGACCGGCTGAAACGCTTTCGCTCACGGTCAACACGCAGCCCGCGATGTTGGCGTCCTCGGTGGCCTTTTATGAAGCTTGGCTTGCCGCGGGCGGTCGCGCGCCTGAAATGATGGCAGTACCATTCGCTTGGCGAATATTCGGTACCTTGTGTGCTGCGGGTGCCATGGACCTTGAAACGGCGGTTCGTTTGGTACGCTTCCGTGCTGAAGCCATGCAAAGTGCTGTCCCTGTGGGTGTGGGTGGCATGAAACGCGGTGATGGGGTTGGCGGACGCTGACGTTGAAGCGGCTTGCGAAGAAGCTCGCGCTGTGGGTCGCGTTGAAGCCGTGAACTTCAATGCTCCGGTAAAGTTGTGATCGCAGGTGAAAAGGAAGCGGTCGCTCGTGCGATCGAGTGCGCCAAGGCGCGTGGTTGCCGTCGTGCGATCGTGTTGCCGGTGTCAGGTACCCTTCCATTCGAGTTTGATGCAACCTGCGGTACGACAAGTTGGTACGAACGTTTGGCTGCCACGGATATCAAGGTGCCTGCGACCCCTGTGATTGCCAATATTGACGTTGAAGTGCACGAAACGCCCGACGCCATTCGTGAAGCACTCGCGCGTCAGTACCGCGGGGGCTGTGCAGTGGGTTCGTACGATCGAACGCATGAAAGCTGCTGGCATTACCGATATCGTTGAATGTGGTCCGGGTAAGGTGTTGACGGGGTTACTGCGTCGTACGGCGCCTGAAATCAATAGCACAACATTTTTGATGCGGCATCGCTTGCTGCAGTCCTTGAAAAGCTCAAGTAAAAAGTGACGGAGAACAACATGACTCAGAATACGTTTGCCGCGAGCGCCCTGGCTGGTCGCGTGGCTTTAGTGACTGGCACGAGCCGCGGGATTGGTGCTGCGATCCTTGAAACCTTTATCAAGGCGGGTGCAACGGTGATCGGTACGGCTACCTCTGAATCGGGTGCCGAACGTATTACGGCTCGAATCGCAGAATTGGGCGGTCAGGGTCGCGGTATTGTTTTGAATGTCTGTGACGGTGAAGCGTCTGCTAAGGCTGTGGCTGACGTGGTGGCTGAATTTGGTCGTATCGACATTCTTGTGAACAACGCCGGTATCACGCGTGACACGTTGGTGATGCGCATGAAGGATGATGCTTGGGACGATGTGATTGAAACGGACTTGACGGCGGCTTTCCGTCTTGCACGCGCTTGTGTGCGTCCGATGATGAAGCAGCGTTCTGGTCGCATCATTTCGATTACGTCTGTGGTCGGTGCGATGGGTAACGCAGGTCAGGTGAACTATGGCGCAGCGAAGGCAGGTCTCATGGGTATGACCAAGTCGCTTGCTCGCGAAATTGGTTCTCGTGGTATCACGGTCAACTGCGTACNNTCGGGCTTTATTGACACAGACATGACGGCTGGTCTTCCTGAAGAACATAAGGCGCACTTGTTGGCGCAGATCCCGCNNTTGTACCGACTCGGCAGCGCTCAGGAAGTGGTAGATGCTTGCCTTTATTTGGCAAGTGACGCTGGTGCTTATGTGTCAGGGACGACCCTGCATGTCAATGGCGGCATGTTCATGGGCTAATCGCACACACAAAGTGCGTTCACCTTGGTAAAATAAGCAATTAACTATANNACCCCGAAGGGAATGGTTCCCTTCTCCTTTTTCCCCCGCAGTACGCGGGGGATCTACCCCATTGCGGAGTTAAAGAAAATGGACGAAATCGAACAGAAGGTTAAGAAGATCGTTGCTGAACAGCTCGGTATCAAGGAAGAAGACATCAAGAACGAATCTTCCTTCATTGAAGACCTCGGCGCTGACAGCCTCACGACGGTTGAAATGTCTCTCGCCCTTGAAGATGCTTTCGGCATCGAAATCCCTGACACCGAACAGGAAAACCTCCGTACGGTTCAGCNNAGTACCATCGACTACGTTAAGTCTGCCGTCAACAAGTAATGTTCGCTTCTGACGTGAGTCAGTCGAATCGAGCCCACTAACGCGTGAGGCTCAGCCTGTGGGATCCCTAAAACGGATCCCACTGTCGTTTTTAGGGTGATTGAATCCCCTAATCCCGTTAGTCTTTAATACTGAAAGTCATATCAGAACGTTTCAGTATCTCTACACAAGGAACNNACCACCATGATGAACCGTCGTGTTGTCGTTACCGGTCTCGGTATGATTACGCCGATCGGCAATGACGTTGCCACGAGTTGGAAGTCCGCGCTTGAAGGTAAGAGCGGTATTGATCGTATTCAGTCTTTCGATGCCTCCGCCTTCGGTAGCCAGATCGCTGGCGAAGTGAAGGACTTTGATCCCTCCAAGTATCTCGGCGTGAAGGAAGTGCGTCGTTTTGACCGCTTTGTTCACTTCGGTGTACTGNCCGGTATCATGGCGCTCGAAGACTCTGGTACCNTTGAAATCACGGACGACTTTGCGCCCGAAATCGGTTGCGCCATTGGTGCTGGGATCGGTGGTTTGCCGGTCATTTGCGCCAATGACCNNAGTACTTACCACGAACGTGAGCCGCGCCGTATTTCGCCCTTCATGATCCCGGGCTGCATTATCAATATAGCTTCCGCANGTCAGTTAGTCATCATGAAGAACCTCCAGGGTCCCAATATCGCCCACGTGACGGCTTGCTCCACGGGGCTGCACGCCATCGGTGAAGCCATGCACATCATCCGTCGTGGTGATGCCACTACCATGGTGGCTGGGGGTTGCGAAGCCACGGTGCACCCGATTGGCTTGGGTGGCTTTGACTCGATGCACGCGCTTTCTCGTCGTAACGACGACCCGCTACTGGCCTCGCGTCCCTTTGATAAGGACCGTGACGGCTTTGTGATGGGTGAAGGCGCGGGGGTGCTCGTCCTTGAAGAACTTGAACACGCGTTGGCGCGTGGCGCACATATCTACGCCGAAATCGTGGGTTATGGGCTTTCGGGCGACGCTTACCACATCACGACGCCGTCGACGGATGGTCCGGCACGCTGCATGCGCATGGCTCTTCGTAATGCAGGCTTAAAGCCCGAAGACATTCAGTACTTGAATGCCCACGGCACGTCCACCAATGTGGGTGACGCCAACGAAGTGAAGGTAATTAAGGAAGTCTTCGGTGAACACGCCAAGACCCTTGTGGTCAATTCCACGAAGTCTATGACGGGTCACCTCTTGGGTGGCGCGGGTGGCGTTGAAAGCTGCTTCACGGTCAAGGTCATCGAAGAACAGATTTCGCCCCCGACCATCAATGTCTTTGAACAGGATCCTGAGTGCGACATCGATTGCTGCGCCAATCAGGCTCGCCCGATGACGATTGAATACGCCATGAAGAATTCGTTCGGCTTTGGCGGTACGAACTCCACCGTGATCTATCGTCGCTGGAAGGCCTAATCCTTTAATTAAGCGCTGAAATGCTTTAAACCCGACCTTTCCTCGAAGGTCGGGTTTTTGCTATCTAAGGCGCTTTTCATTCGTAAGCATCCTATCGCTTAGGACGGCAACCGCCAGAGGTGGGAGAGAATGGGGAGGTTATCCTTCCATTCACTGTGAACAAGCATGATCACGACCACTCTCTCCCTCGATTGGCTTGGAATCTATACAGCCTATGCAGAGTCCAGCTTAAACAAGCAGGAGTTTTATTCCTGCCATCTTTCATCTTTATTGCCGCCAAATACCAAACGTCCCCCCTGCGAAAGAGTTTTACTCGACCCTTCGATTGCTGGAACAGCTAGCGGTCAAGAAACTTCAAGTTTGACGAAAACCACGAAAATGCACTTTTGGGCGGTAATCGCCCGTACCACACGATCATTCCGGGGTTCTTGACGAAGGACGGTGTCCCAGTGGGTCCCTTTGGCATCATGGGTGGCTGGATGCAGCCGCTGGCTCATGTGCAGGTCGTGCAGAACATGATCGATTGGCATTTGAACCCGCAGCAAGCCCTGGACGCCCCGCGTTGGCAGTGGGTGGGCGGCAAGAATGTCGAAGTCGAACAAGAGACCCCGAACCACATCGTGCGACTCTTACAGCGCCGCGGTCACAATATCATTGTGCAACCAGATCCCTACCACATGGGTCGAGGTCAGGTGATTGTGCGCGATAAGGAGGGCGTCCTTTGTGGCGCGACCGAAAAGCGTACCGACGGGCAGATCATGTGTTTCTAAGTAGGGGGCTTCAAAAGGCGGAGGGGAACGCCACCAAAGAAGTCACTCAGAAAAGCTCAACCGCAAGGCGCTTACGCAAGGACTCACGTCACGCGTAGGCGCCTTTTTATTTGACGCTTTACTTGCGTCGCGTTTTATCGTGAAATCGTCATCTTTAACGAGGCTCAATGCTACAATAACGGGTTCTGATACGGTAGTCAGTCGGCTACTTTTTGGCTAACTACCATTTCATCGATAAAGAATAGTCTTTCAATGCAGAAAATCCGCAATTTTTCCATCATCGCTCATATTGACCACGGCAAGTCCACGCTCGCCGACCGTCTGATTCATCGTTGTGGCGGTCTCTCTGACCGTGAAATGAGTGCGCAGGTGCTCGACAGCATGGATCTCGAGCGTGAACGCGGCATTACGATCAAAGTACCAGACTACTCGCTCAAATATAAAGCCCGTGACGGCGAAATTTACGAACTCAATCTTATTGACACCCCGGGGCACGTCGACTTTTCGTACGAAGTGAGTCGCTCGTTGTCCGCTTGCGAAGGGGCGCTACTCGTCGTTGACGCGACGCAGGGCGTGGAAGCGCAGACGGTGGCTAACTGCTATACCGCCATTGACTTAGGCGTGACGGTGATCCCCGTTCTTAACAAGATGGACCTTCAGAGCGCCAACCCTGATGCCGCGGTANCCGAAGAAATCGAAGACGTGATCGGGATTGATGCGACCGATGCCATTCCGTGCTCAGCGAAGACTGGCATGGGGATTGAAGACATTCTTGAGCGCGTTGTGCGTGACGTGCCCGCGCCCGCAGGTGACCCTGACGGCAAGCTTCAGGCTTTGGTGATTGACTCCTGGTTTGATAACTATGTGGGCGTGGTGATGCTCGTGCGTGTTGTCAACGGCACCTTGCGTCCCAAAGATAAGATTCGCTTGATGGCGACGGGGGCTAACCACCTCGTTGAACAGTTGGGTGTCTTTACGCCGAAGTCTCAGAGCCGCACGAGCCTTTCTGCGGGCGAAGTGGGCTTTGTGATTGCGGGCATTAAGGAACTCAAGGACGCGCGCGTGGGTGACACGATTACGCACGCGCAGGCGCCCGCTGAAGAACCCGTTCCGGGCTTCAAAGAAGTCAAACCCCAGGTGTTTGCGGGTCTTTATCCGGTTGAATCGAACCAGTACGATGCGCTTCGCGATGCGCTCACGAAGTTACAGTTAAATGACGCCGCCTTGCAGTTTGAACCCGAAGTGTCTCAGGNNGCTTTAGGGTTTGGGTTCCGCGCGGGGTTCTTGGGGCTTTTGCACATGGACATCGTGCAGGAACGCCTGGAGCGCGAATACAACATGGACCTCATCACGACGTACCCGTCCGTGGTTTATGAAGTCTTGATGACGGACGGCACCGTGGTGCACGTTGAAAATCCGTCCAAGTTGCCGCCTGTAGACAAGATTGCCGAAATCCGTGAACCGATCGATACGGTCACCATCTTTGTGCCTGATGAATATGTGGGCGCTGTCATGAAGCTCTGCCAAGAAAAGCGCGGGATTCAGACGAACCTTGCGTACCATAGTGCCNAGGTGCATTTGACGTACGAATTGCCCCTTGCTGAAATCGTGCTTGACTTCTTTGACCGCATGAAGTCGATGACGCGTGGGTATGCGTCGATGGACTATGAGTTTAAGGAATATCGTGCGTCCGACGTGGTGCGCGTTGATATGCTCATTAACGGCGACCGTGTGGACGCGCTGAGTTCGATTTTGCACCGTAGCAATGCTGTTTTCCGTGGTCGCGAAATTGCGCAGCGCTTGCGTTCCCTTATTCCGCGTCAGATGTACGAAGTGTCGATTCAGGCTGCCATTGGCGCCAACATCATTGCGCGTGAAAACGTCAAGTACCTTCGTAAGAACGTGCTTGCAAAATGTTACGGTGGTGACATTACGCGTAAGCGTAAACTTTTGGAAAAGCAGAAGGCGGGTAAGAAGCGTATGAAACAGGTGGGTTCTGTGGAGATTCCGCAGGAAGCCTTCCTCGCCATCTTGCAGCAGGACGAACAGTAACCCGTGAAGGCGGAATCCCCTTGAGGTGGGTTTCCGCTTTTGCCACATTTAACGTATCAGGGTTTTATCATGAACTTCCCTTTGATTCTTCTTTTGTTGACAGTCGTCACGGGTGTTTTTTGGGTGTTGGAGCGTCGTCGCTTTTTGCCTGAACGTCAGGCCCGTGCCGATGAAGCCGTTCGCCGCTTTGAAGCCGATAACCGTGAAGCCATTGATCGTGGTGATAAGACTGTGATCGATGCGCGTAACGACCTTCATGCGCGCATTTTGCGTCAGCCCTGGTGGCTCGAATATACGGCGGGACTGTTCCCCGTGATCGCGATCGTCTTTATTGTGCGTAGCTTCATGTTTGAGCCCTTCCGTATTCCGTCGGGCTCCATGTTGCCGACCCTGCACGTAGGGGACTTTATTCTCGTCAATAAGTATGAGTACGTACCTGCGTCTCCCAGTCACCAACACCAAGATCCTCTCTTTGGGTGAACCTAAGCGCGGTGACGTCGTGGTCTTTAAGTACCCGATGGACGAATCCGTTGACTACATTAAGCGTGTGATTGGGGTCCCGGGCGACACCGTCGAATACCGTAACAAGGTGCTCTACATCAATGGCGTTGAACAAAAGCAGTCGGGGCATACGGACTTCGTGGATAACCATTCGTTAGTCACTTTGGATCAGCGTGACGAAGCCTTGGGTGACGTGACCCACATGATTGCGACCGACGCTCGTCGCCCCTCTTGGGTGCCCGCGCAAGCCATTTTGAAGCCTACGCCAGAGTGCCTCTACACGGACACGGGCTTTATTTGTAAGGTCCCCGAAGGGCGCTACTTCATGATGGGCGACAACCGAGATAATTCCGAAGACAGCCGCTATTGGGGCTTTGTGGACGAAGACAACTTAGTGGGTCGTGCGACCTTGATTTGAAGTAACTTTGGTGATATGTCTCGCATTGGCTCTTTCCGCTAAGGCGTTGAATAGATTATTGACATGGAAAATTTAGAGATTCTTGAAGCGCGTATCGGTTATACCTTTACCGATCGCAAATTGCTTGAACGCGCGGTGACGCATCGTAGCTTTGCTGCGCAGCATAACGAACGCCTTGAGTTCTTAGGGGACTCGGTACTCAATTGCGTGGTCGGTAACGCGCTCTTTTTGCGTGACAAGCACTTCACCGAAGGTGAACTCTCTCGCGTACGAGCCAACCTCGTTTGCGAAAAGACCCTAGCGATTATTGCGGTAAGATCGATGTGTCGTCGTTTCTTCGCATGGGCGAAGGCGAAATGAAAACGGGGGGCGCGCATCGTCCTTCGATCATAGTGACGCCATGGAAGCGATCTTTGGTGCGGTCTTTGCCGAGAGTGGTTTTGAAGCCGCGCAGAAGGTCATTTTGGGGCTCTTTGATCCGATTTTGTCGTCGCTTAGTCCCGAACAATTAAGTAAAGACGCCAAGACCCGTTTGCAAGAATATTTGCAGGGTCGTCATTTGCCGCTCCCGCAGTACGCCGTGGTGAATGTGACGGGCGCTGCGCACGAACAGCAGTTTGACTGTGAGTGCCGTATTGCGATGCTCGATATCGTGACCGTGGGTCATGCCGCAAGCCGTCGTGCCGCCGAACAAAACGCGGCAACCATGGCGCTTGAAGTCCTCAAAAACCGCGAATAAACCCCACTAGGAGACTAGCATTAATGACTGAAGAAAAGACGACCGCTCCCTTGTCGGACGCTGAACTTGAAGCCATGTTGAGTCAGGCGGGTGCGAGTAGCATTCAGGTGCCTGAAGGCTTTCGCTGTGGTTATGTGGCTGTGATTGGTCGCCCGAATGTGGGTAAGTCGACCCTCATTAACCATTTGATTGGTGAAAAGGTGTCGATTACGTCCAAGAAGCCCCAGACGACGCGCGATCGCGTGTTGGGTGTGGTAACACAGCCCGACGCTCAGTTTGTGTTTATGGATACCCCGGGCTTTCAGACGAAGGTTGGCAATCAGCTCATTCGCCGTATGAACCGCACGGTGCGATCGACCTTAGGCGAAGTGGACGCCGTCGTATTTGTGATTGAGTCGCTTGGCTGGCGCCCGGCTGACCTTGAAGTCTTGAAGCTACTTCCCAAGGACGCCAAAAACGTCATTTTGGCGATCAATAAGACGGACCTCAATAAGTCGAAGGATTCGCTTTTGCCCTTGATGGTAGACTCGATGACCAAGTTCCCGTTTGCTGCGATTGTGCCGGTCTCAGCTGAAAAGAACCGTCAGCTTGACGACCTGTTGGGTGAAATCAAGCAGTTCTTGCCTGAGAGTGTGCCCTTTTTTGATCCCGACATGTATACGGACCGTTCGCCCCGCTTTTTGGTCGCCGAAACGATTCGCGAAAAGGCCTTCCGTCTTTTGGGTGACGAATTGCCCTACGGTATTGCCGTGACGATTGATCGTTGGCAAGAAGACGAAGAAAGTGCCGACATTGTGGCAACCCTCATTGTTGAGCGCGAAAGCCATAAGCCGATCGTCATTGGTGAGGGTGGTGCCAAGCTTCGTGAAATCGGTCGTTTGGCCCGTATTGACGTTGCTGACATGCTCGCTAAGCGCGTTCACCTTGAAGTCTGGGTGCGCGTGCGTCGCGGCTGGTCTGATGACGTCAAAGCGTTGAAGACCCTGGGTTATGAATAACGACGCCGTCGAGGCAGGTGTCCCTGAGCGCGTAATTCGCTCTTCGTCACGAAGAGCGAGCGCTCAGCAAGGTCCCTCGCCAAGATCTTCACTCGATCGCCCATCGAGTTTGGGCGGCGTCCTTGAGCGCCGTCGTGCGGTCGAAGCCCAAATGGCTGAGGTTTTTCTTGGGTTGCCCGAGCCAGTTGACGTGATACCCGCGCGCGTCTCGGGCGAACTGGGCTTCATTCTCCATGCTTGGGATTGGAGCGAAACCAGTTTATTGCTTGATGTTCTTACCGTCCGCTATGGACGCGTCTTTCTCGTGGCGCGCGGTGCGCGTCGCGCCTCTAGTCAATATCGTGGTCTACTCACGTACTTTTGTCCCTTACGTTTTTCGTGGTCTGGCGCCAAAGAAGCCAAAATGCTCACCCGAGCCGAGTGGCAGGGGACGATGGTTCCCCTCACGGGTGAAGCACTCCTTTCGGGCTTTTACGTAAACGAACTCGTCTTAAAGCTCACTGCGCGTGAAGAGCGTCACCCGGGGCTCTTTGAAGCCTATGTGGTAGTCATTCATGATTTGGTACTTGGAGAGCGTGACAAGATGAACCATACTCTACGCCGATTTGAAATGGCGATACTCAAAGCCGCAGGTTGGACTTTCCACTGTGAGTGAAGAGGGGGACTACGCGTGCTTTGTCGTGCGCCATGGCGAAATCGTGGGACTTCAACACAAAGATCAACTTCAAACGGGTGAATCCGCTTGGGAGCCCAAGTATGTTCATGCATGGCTCTCTGGCGATATGGCTAAACCCACCACGCAGCGCGTTGCTCGCGATATGCTTCGCGCGCTCATCGAATATCATTTGGACGGTAGACACATTCATTCTCGTCGCATCTTGGCAGAATTGAATCGTTTGCATAAGGTCCCGTGACCCATACACTTAAGGAGTTTTGAAGTGTTTCGTACGCAACTCTCAGTCAACCTCAATAAGGTCGCTTTGCTTCGCAATTCGCGTGACGGCAATTAGCCTGACCCCGTTTTCTTTGGTCGCATTGCGCTTGAGGCTNGTACCGCAGGGTTGACCGTGCATCCGCGTCCAGATGAACGTCATATTCGCGCGACCGATGTGCCTGCCCTGTCGGCATTGGTTAAAACGTACCCGGGGCGCGAATACAACATCGAAGGAAACCCCTTTCATAATTTGATGACGCACCTCGAAGCCGTGCGCCCCGATCAGGCGACCTTTGTGCCCGATAGCACCGATCAAAAGACGTCTGACCACGGGTTTGATTTGGCGGACGAAGCGGTGTGCGAGAGTGTTCGCCCGTTGATTGAAGCCGCCCAAGGGTGGGGGTGTCGTGTGAGCCTCTTTATGGACCCCGTCCCCGAACTCATANGTAAAGCCAAGGCTTTGGGAGCGGATCGCGTGGAACTCTATACCGAAGGTTGGGCGCAGGCTTATGGGACGNGTACCGAAGAGCCCGCAGTGCTCGCCCAATACGCCGCGAGCGTGCGTGCGGCGCGTGAGGCTGGGCTTGAAGTGAACGCCGGGCACGATTTGTCCCTCGAAAATCTTGAAACCTTCTTGAAGGCGTGCCCAGGGATTAGCGAAGTGTCGATTGGTCACGCGTTGATTGCCGAAGCGTTACAGTTTGGGCTCGCCGAAACCGTGCGTCGCTACGAAGCGATTTTGGATCGTACGGCTGTTGAACTCTAAGAAAGACCCCAAAAGAAGGAAATATCGAGATGACTGAGCTCACCCCAAAACTCGGTCCCGTCTGTGTAGATGTGGCTGGGCTTACGCTCACGGACGACGAACGCGCGCGTTTACGTCACCCGCTCACAGGTATGGTGATTTTGTTTTCGCGTAACTATGTTAGCCGTGAGCAGCTCACGGCTCTGTGTGCCGATATTCATGCGACGCGTCTTGGCATTTTGATTAGCGTCGACCATGAAGGTGGTCGCGTACAACGCTTTCGTGACGCGTTCACGGCGGTCCCAGCGATGCGCGATTTAGCGGACCGCGCGGACGCAGACGTTGCCTATGAAGCGGCAGGCGTGGTGCTTGCGGCTGAACTACGTGCTTGTGGCGTGGACTTTACGTTTGCGCCTGTGTTGGACGTTGACTATGGGCGCTCTGGTGTCATTGGTAACCGTAGCTTAGGGCGTACGCCAAGCGAAGTGGCGGAGCACGCTGAGTGCCTCATTCGTGGTTTACGTCGTGGCGGCATGGTACNNTCTTGCGGCAAACACTTCCCGGGGCACGGTTGGGCTGAAGCCGATAGCCATACGGCGCTTCCAGAAGACGACCGACCGTACGACCTGGTGACGGGTGACATGACGCCCTACGGGCAACTCACGGACCTTGCCTCCATCATGACGGCGCACGTCGCTTATGATGCGTTTGAGGGCGAGATTGCGACCTTTAGTTCGGCGCTCCTCAAGGGAGAACTCCGTGAGCGTTTAGGCTTTAAGGGGCTCGTCTTTTCTGATGACTTGAGTATGAAAGGGNCCGCAGGCGGTTCGATCACCACACAAGCCGAACGCGCCCTCGCTGCCGGGTGCGATATGGTGCTCGTCTGTAACCATCCTGAACTTTGTGACGAACTCTTAGCAAACCTCAAGTGGACCCGTCCCAAGCGCTTTGATCAGCGTTTTGAAGGCATGCGTCCGANNGCGACCCGCCCACAGAGGACGCGCTTGCGTACCGCACGCGCCTTGATTGCATAACACTAACAACGTCCCTGAAACCCCATCGACTCCATAAGGACGGCTATTTTGATTATCGAATCTTTACTTGACACCGACCTTTATAAATTCACGATGCAGCAGTGCGTGTTGCATCAATTCCCCTGGTCGGATGCAGAGTATCGCTTTAAGTGTCGAACCCCCAACGTGGATCTCACGCCGTATATCGATGAGATTAACGCGGAGCTCGACCACCTCTGTAGCCTCTATTTCACCGAAGAGGAGCTCGTCTATTTGGGTAACCTACGCTTTATGAAGTCGGACTTCATTGAGTTTTTGAGTCTCTTTCACTTAAAGCGTAAGTACATCACCGTGACGCGTAGTGCGGACTATCCGTGCGGGATTGATATCACGGTTAAAGTTCCTNGGTTACATACGATTCTCTTTGAAATCCCGGTGCTTGCGATCGTCAACGAAGTCTACTTCCGTAATCAGTATCCAGACTTAGATGAAACGGAAGGCTTGAAGCGCCTCAACGACAAGATTGCGTTGCTACTTGCTGAACCCAATGCCGAAGGCCTTCACATTTCGGACTACGGGACGCGACGACGCTTTTCTAAAGCGTGGCAACGTGTGGTCCTCACCACCATGCAGGCGCGCNTTGGGGGAGTTTTTACGGGCACTTCGAACGTGATGTACGCCAAAGAGTTAGGTATCACGCCTCACGGCACCATGGCACACGAATTCTTGCAGGCTTGCCAAGCCTTAGGTACTGNNCGCTTACGTGATAGCCAAGTCTTTGCCTTTGAGAAGTGGGCGAAAGAATATCGTGGTGACCTCGGCATTGCGCTCTCGGACGTCTACGGGATGGAGCCCTTTTTACGCGACTTCGACATGTTCTTCTGTAAGCTCTTTGATGGCGCACGCCACGACTCGGGCGACCCCTTCATTTGGGGCGAACGCATGATCGAACACTGGCGCGAAAACCGTTGTGACCCGAAGACCAAGTCCCTGATCTTTAGCGATGCGTTGACGGTGCCACGTGCGATTGAACTCTATCGACGCTTCCATGGGCGCGTCAAAGTGGACTTTGGGATTGGCACCAACCTCATGAATGACCGTGGACCACAACCCTTAAATGTCGTCATGAAGATGGTCAAGTCANACGGACAGCCCGTTGCGAAGATTTCGGATGCTCCAGAAAAAGGTATGTGTGAGGACGAAGGGTACCTTCGCTATCTGCGTCAGGTATTTGGCTTAAAGCCGTTAGATTAAGACATCAAAAGCGACGGCTTGGGTTTTTAGCCTATGCCGTCGCGATTTATCACTTTTCGATGCGAGGAATGTAAAGATTGCTATGAATTTCCTGCAAGGATCAGGAATTCCGTGTATGTTTGCACTCTTAGACAAATTGTGTCTGAAGTTTTCACGGTGCACATTGGAAAGTTCAGTTTCGCGCTCACAGACGACTTTCAAGCTTCGCGTTGCCCCGGATCTTCTGATCCAAGGTGGTGCTAAACAAAGTCGAGCAACTGACCGAACCTTCCAACGTACGCCATTATTTAATCTGGCGGTTGATTGGATTTGACCGCTCTATGGGAGTCTCGATCGTGACTTTGTCGATAGTTCGAAGCGTGGTAATTGCCGCTGCCTCGCTCCTGCCAGCCGTCGCTATGGCTGGTGATATTGACGGCGCACAGCTTGGCGTTGCCTGGGCTGTTCCCTTTGCCGGCATTCTTCTTTCCATCGCACTTTTCCCCTTATTTGCTCCGCATATTTGGCATCACCACTTCGGTAAGATTGCCGTCTTCTGGGCTTTGTGCTGTGCCGTGCCTTTGGGCGTGGTCTATGGCATGGGGACTGCTTTTGATGCTGTGGCGCATATTCTCCTCGTTGACTACGTGCCCTTCATTATCTTTGTGGGTTCGCTCTTTATTGTGGCGGGTGGCATTCACGTGCGTGGTAGCTTTGTCGGTCGTCCGATCGTCAATACGGCGATGTTGGTANCTTTGGGCGCAGTGCTAGCTAACTTCATGGGGACGACGGGCGCAGCCATGCTCCTTATTCGTCCGTTGATTGGCGCGAACGAAAACCGTACCCGCAAGGTTCACACGTTTATCTTCTTTATTTTCCTTGTCGCCAACGTCGGTGGCTCCTTGACGCCGTTGGGTGACCCACCCCTTTTCCTTGGCTTCTTGAAGGGCGTGTCCTTCTTCTGGACGGCTGAACACTTGCTCCTGCCGTGGCTTGTGACCTGCGGCATCTTGCTCACGGTCTACTTCTTGCTTGATAGCTTTATGTTTGCTCGTGACGTCAAGGATGGCTTCAAGGCTCCTGAAGAAAAGAAGGCCTTCGGTATCGATGGCGGCATCAACATCTTGTTGCTCGCTGGCATTATCGGTAGCGTCTTGATGTCTGGCTTCTGGCGCTCTGGCGTGGAACTCCACTTCCTTGGCATTCACTTCTCGCTCGAAGGCATCTTGCGTGACGTGTTCTTCTTGACGCTCGCTGGCGCCTCCTTACTCTTAACGAAGCGTGAAACCCGTGAAGCCAACCACTTTAGCTGGGATCCGATCCTTGAAGTGGGTAAGCTCTTCTTCGGTATCTTCATCTGCATCGTGCCGGTCCTANGTATGCTTCGCGCTGGTATGGACGGTGCCTTTGCCCCGGTGGTCGCTTTGGTCACCAATGCCGACGGGTCCTTTAACAACACGTTCTTCTTCTGGTTGACGGGGCTTCTCTCTGCCTTCTTGGATAACGCTCCGACCTACCTGGTACNNTTCTTCAATTTGGCGGGTGGCGATCCCACGATCTTGATGGGTGAAGGTGCTAAGACCTTGATAGCANTCTCCATGGGTTCTGTGTTCATGGGGGCTGTGAGTTACATCGGTAACGCCCCGAACTTCATGACCGTGGCGATCTGTAACGAACGTGGCATCAACATGCCGAGCTTCTTCGGTTACATCCTCTGGTCGGTCGCGATCCTCTTCCCGACCTTCTTCTTGATGGATTTGATCTTCCTTGTCTAAAGGTTGATTTGCTCAAAAAAAACGCCTCGCTTGAGACTTTCAAGTGGGGCGTTTTAACTTTGGGTTTTGTGAGTCTAAAGGGCTCTCAGGTCGCAAGTGGGCTAGACGCGCCTCAGAAGCCTCAGACGGTACTTTTAGTCGTGATGATGGTGGGGTTGGTCGTTCGCGTGGCTATGCGTGCCGTTGACGTGCGCATAGGGGCTCTCACCCTTAGACTCAGGTAACGGAATCAGATTCAAGAACCCATGACGAATGCCAGACTCCACAGCGAGCTTTTGGCTAATGGCTTGCACTTCGGTCGCGGTTCCACGAAGCACCACGCTCTCCACACATTCGTCGTGCGTAGCATGCACGTGCATGGTCGAAATCACGGCCTCGGTGTGGGCGTGCTGATGCTCGGTCATACGCATTGCCAACTGACGTTCATGGTGGTTATAGGCATAGCTCAGAATGCCAATACACTGCGCGTCAGGGTTATTTTGAACTTCAAGCCCGGTAAAAGANTTGCGGATCAAATCGCGAAAGGCTTCGGATCGGTTGCTGTAGCCATAGCGTTCGAGGTAGTCATCAAACAATTGGGCGAGATCGTCATCGATTGATATCGTAAAACGTTGCATTTTTATTGCTCTTTAAGGTTGGCGTTTTAGTGAGAAGTGTCGGACGCTTGTGTGGAGGACCAAACACAATGTCCTTGATGCCAAACGCTCGCTAGCGCGGAGGCATCATGAGGGAAAGCATTTTCAAGTTCAATAAAGTCGGCACGCGAGCCTACCGTGAGGCGGTACGCTCCCNNTTCAAAAGGCAACACCGCCATGGCGCGTGACGTATAAAGTGCGATCGCTTCTTCAGGGGTCACGGCTTCTTGGGTGACAAAGTCAGTTCCGTCCCACGCTTGACGCGTGACCGCGGTACGTNNCATCGACACAAACGGGTCATCAGGATCCGCCCACGCAGTCGCCGGGGCGTCTGACGACAGGGCGAGCGCAGGGAGAATATCCATGAGGGTGCGTACGGGGTAAATACGGCGCATCGCGTCATCAGTGAGGACTGCGCGATAGCCTTCAATCTCTGCATAGGCAAAGATCACCTGGGTCGTTACACCAAAACTCATCGACGAGCGTGCCATACGCACGGCTTGCGCTTCACTTAAGAACGTGACGTGCTCAAGACGCACGGACGGGCGATCCGTTAACCAAGGGTCTTGCCCGTCAAAGAAGTCAAGCATGGCATCAATGGCGCGATCGCCCATTACATGGACGCTCATTTGCACCTGATTAGCTCGCGCGTACGCAGTGGCGGCTTCAAGTTCTGCCAGGGTGAGGGTCATCATTCCTTGAGATCCATCACGATAGGGCGTATGAACGGCTGCCGTGGCGCCTGAGACACTACCGTCCGCAAAGACTTTGACCCCGGCGATAAAGTGGTCCCCCGTGCGTTCGTCGTCCGTGAGGGGCGGCATCCCTTGAGGGTTCGTGCCACCCCGCCACACTAAATAAAGCCCACAACGAATCGGGAACCCCCGTCGTGCGGCTTCACGATAAACGTCAAGCTGACGGCGTGAGACTATCATTTCGGTCATGCTGAGGATCCCGCGAGCTAAAAAATGTGGGGCGCTCGCCAACAGTGTCTCAACATCACGCTCAAACGTGGGTTCGCCCATGCAGCGTTCAACAAGAGAGACCGCGGCAAACTCGGTCAAGATGCCGTTAGGTGTACCATCTGCGTCACGCCCGAAGCGCCCCCCTTGAGGGTCAGGGGTCGTTGCATAAATCCCCGCGACCTTGAGNGTCACCGTATTACAGATGGCTGAATGGCAGTCGGAGCGCTTTACAAAGATGGGTTGCGTGGTTGACACCCGATCGAGATCATGCCTTGTAGGCGTACGATGTTCAGCTAACTTTCCTTCGTCGTACCCAAAGCCCGTGAGCCAGTGTGTAGCGTCTTGACCAAAATTGGGGTGGCGACGAAGCGCATCTAGGAGTTCTTCAATGTTATTGACGACAGGCGCCACACACGGCACCGCATGCACTTGGTTGGCGATCCAACTCGGGTGCGTATGCACGTCACAGAGCGCTGGAGTCACCGTGTGGTACTTTAAATCCACGGTCTTGGCGACGTCCTTAGGGGCGTCGTCGGCATTACCCATCCAAACAATACGGTACCATCACGCACAACGAATGCGTTAACAGTGGACAGCAAAAAGGCGCACCCATCATGTAGGCGCGCACAACGAAAGAGAATAGCGGAGGACATATGAAGAACGTAAGTATTTTTCTTACAGATTACGCGCTGTGAGACGCGTTGAGAAGTGTGTTTTAGGTTTTAGAAATACTTTGTTACAGGGACTCACGATGCTTAACGTAAGTGTGCGTTGTGGGAGCAATTGGCAAATCCGAGAGGCGAAAAGACGGTAATAGGGTGGACGACGATTCGAGCTAATTGTGTGAGTTGGAAGAAGAATTTTGTGGGAGATGGGGACCGTAAGTAGACGAGGTCGTCTAGAGAGAAGCAGTTCTGAGTGCGCGCAAAAGCGCCTTAAAAAAGGGGGCGTGCGGTAGGGGGAATGAGGCGGAGGAGATGCAGGGTAAGGACGAAAAAAAAGATCGCTTCCCAATAAGAAACGATCTTTTTTGATTGACTGGCAGGGGTAGTAGGATTCGAACCTACGAATGTCGGATTCAGAATCCGATGCCTTAACCGGACTTGGCGATACCCCAGTCAACCTGGTGCGGTCGGAGAGACTCGAACTCTCATGATTCTCACCACAGCGACCTCAACGCTGCGCGTCTACCAATTTCGCCACGACCGCGAAAATCTTGACTGTTATTTAACGGAGCAGTCACTCCGTTTTTTTGACTGGCAGGGGTAGTAGGATTCGAACCTACGAATGTCGGATTCAGAATCCGATGCCTTAACCGGACTTGGCGATACCCCAGTCAACCTGNNGTGCGGTCGGAGAGACTCGAACTCTCATGGTTCTCACCACAGCGACCTCAACGCTGCGCGTCTACCAATTTCGCCACGACCGCGAAAATCTTGACTGTTATTTAACGGAGCAGTCACTCCGTTTTTTTGACTGGCAGGGGTAGTAGGATTCGAACCTACGAATGTCGGATTCAGAATCCGATGCCTTAACCGGACTTGGCGATACCCCAGNTCAAATGGTGCGGTCGGAGAGACTCGAACTCTCATGGTTCTCACCACAGCGACCTCAACGCTGCGCGTCTACCAATTTCGCCACGACCGCGGCTCAGTTTTTCTCTGCTATTAACTTAAGGGTTGATACCGTCAGAAGCAGAGAAAACGTATTTTAGCGCGGAATTTCGTTTGTGGGGGCTTGTTTAGGGTTATTACTAACGCTTGTACCGCTTTCCTGGGATGCGGGCTGTTCAACAGTGGACAAAACGCCACCAGCTGGCTGAGCGGCGCGCTTGTTGAAAGCACCAGAAGCCAAGGTCAAAGCGATCGTGGAGCAGAAAAACACCGTTGCTGCGATAGCCGTCGAACGAGAAAGGAAGTTCGCGCTGCCCGTTGCGCCGAAGACAGAACCGGAGGCACCGGAACCGAAAGCGGCACCGAGGTCGGCACCCTTGCCGTGCTGCATGAGCACGAGCACGATCACGACAACGGCAGAGATGATCTGCAGAACGAGAGCGATGCTAAGAAGAAAATGCATGGCTGTTAAACCTTAGAGTGAAAAATCAATCCGCACGGGCAGCCGAGCAGACGAGATGGAAATCTTCAGCCTTCAGTGCGGCGCCACCAATCAGTACGCCGTCAATATCGGGCTGGGAGAATAAGTCAGAAGCATTGGTAGGCTTGACGCTACCGCCATAGAGTAAAGGCATACGGGCAGCAACATCAGCATCCACATCGGCTAACGCAGCACGCAACGCAGCATGAACAGCCTGAGCTTGTTCAGGGGTTGCTGTGTGCCCCGTCCCAATAGCNCATACCGGTTCGTATGCTACAGCGCCGAGCTTATCTGCTGGCACGCGTTCAAGCACAGCACGAAGCTGACGCAAGACGACAGCTTCCGTCTGGTTGGCTTGACGCTCTTCAAGCGTTTCGCCTACGCAAACCACAGGCTTAATGCCAGTAGCTACGAGACGTTCAGCTTGAAGCGCAACCGCTTCGTCGTCTTCACCCCAAAGGGTGCGACGTTCAGAGTGACCCACAAGCGCCAACGTGACGCCAATGTCGGCGAGCATGGTGGCAGATACTTCACCCGTAAAAGCACCTTCTGCACGGGTTGAAACCGTTTCGGCACCGACTTCAATACCACTGCCCTTAAGTAAGGCAGTCATTTGAGGCAGGTAAACGAACGGGGCGCAGACGGCGGTCCGGCAGGTGAGATCACCACAGAGGGCAAGGAATTTTTCTACCCAAAGACGATTGGCTTCGGTAGAGCCGTTCATTTTCCAGTTGGCGATAACAATCTGTTCACGCACGCTTCTGATCTCCAACAATTCAGGCGAAGAATACGATATGGTAGTGTGACACGGACAATGCATAACCCTCGCATTTTATACGGTTTTTCTCAAGTCATCAAAGAAACCTGGGAAAAACGATCGGAAAAAGAAGCCCGGTCGCTCGCCGGGAGGACCGGGCTTGATTCAGGCCTTAGAAGGCACTGACCAGGACCCTGTGATTAGGCTCTGGGCAGCTTCTTCCTTGAGAAGAGCCTTCATGGAGAGACGCACGCGACCCTTTTCGTCAGCTTCGATGACCTTGACGCGAACCTTCTGGCTCNNTTCCTTGAGGTAGTCAGAAACCTGGTTGACGCGTTCGTTAGCGATCTGGCTGATGTGAAGGAGACCATCCTTACCCGGCAAGAGCTGCACGATGGCACCAAAGTCGAGCAAGCGCTGGACCGTACCTTCGTAGATCTGGTAGACTTCGATCTTGGTAGTGATGATTTCAATGCGGCGGCGAGCTTCTTCAACGCGAGCCGTATCCGGGCTAGCAATCGTCACCGTACCGTCGTCTTCGATGCTGATGTTCGTGCCAGTTTCTTCGGTGAGCGCACGGATCGTAGCGCCGCCCTTACCGATCACGTCACGGATCTTGTCCTGGTCGATCTTGAAGGAGATCATACGCGGGGCGAAGTCGGAAAGTTCCTTAGCGCCGCCACCTNNTACCATTTCATGCATCTTGCCGAGGATGTGCTGACGGCCTTCGTGAGCCTGAGCCAAAGCGGTANNCTGCATGATTTCAGCCGTGATACCTTCGATCTTGATGTCCATCTGGAGAGCGGTCACGCCTTCAGCGGTACCTGCCACCTTGAAGTCCATGTCGCCGAGGTGGTCTTCGTCACCGAGAATGTCGGTGAGCACAGCAAACTTGTTGCCTTCCTTGATGAGGCCCATCGCCACACCAGCGACGTAGTCCTTCAACGGAACGCCAGCGTCGAGCATGGAGAGGCAACCACCGCAAACGGAAGCCATGGAAGAGGAACCGTTGGATTCGGTGATTTCAGACACAACGCGGATCGTGTACTGGAATTCTTCAGCCGTCGGAAGCACAGCCTTAAGGGCGCGCTTAGCAAGGCGGTAGTGACCGA
This sequence comes from uncultured Sutterella sp., assembly GCA_905186105.1. GTDB lineage: Bacteria > Pseudomonadota > Gammaproteobacteria > Burkholderiales > Burkholderiaceae_F > Sutterella. The sequence goes on from LR994475.1 coordinate 516,018, forward strand.
TTTCGCGGCGCTTCGGACTACCCACGCGACCCGTTTCGCCCGTGGCGAACGGAGGCATGTTGTAGTGGAGCATGAAGCGGTCGTGCGTTTCTTCGCAAAGACCGTCGATGATCTGTTCGTCCTGCTTCGTGCCGAGCGTCGTAAGAACGAGCGCCTGGGTTTCGCCACGCGTGAAGAGGGCAGAACCGTGGGTGCGCGGAAGAACGCTCTGACGGATTTCGATCGGACGAACCGTACGGGTGTCACGACCGTCGATACGCGGTTCACCATTAAGAATGTTGGAGCGAACGAGCTTGGCTTCGAGTTCGAAGAGAATGCCGTGAACTTCGTTCATGTCGGTAGGTTCCGTACCAGCGGCTTCAGCGTCGGCAGCGAGCTGAGCTTCAACAGCGGCATAAACTTCGCGGAGCTTTTCCGTACGAGCCTGCTTGGAGCGGATGCTATAGGCTTCCTTGAGTNNACCAGCGTCAGAGAGTTCAACGATACGAGCAACGAGCGCTTCGTTCTTCGGAGCAGGCTGCCAATCCCAGNNTACCGGCTTGCCAGCTTCAGCGACGAGGTCGTTGATCGCCTGGATGCAAACCTGCATAGCACGATGGTAGGTCATCACGGCTTCGAGCATCGTCTTTTCAGGGAGAACGTCAGCTTCAGATTCGACCATGAGCACGGCACGTTCGGTACCAGCAACCACGAGGTCGAGACGGGAATTCTTGAGTTCGGCGTTAGTCGGGTTGATCACGAACTGGTCGTTGATGTAACCGACGCGGCAGGCACCAATCGGNCCACGGAACGGGATGCCAGAGATAGCGAGCGCAGCAGAAGCGCCGATCATGGCGGGGATGTCCGGATCCACAGCAGGATCAGCGGAGAGAACGTGAATGATGACCTGAACTTCGTTGAAGAAACCATCCGGGAAGAGCGGACGGATCGGACGGTCGATCAAACGGGAGGTCAACGTTTCCTTTTCGGACGGACGACCTTCGCGCTTGAAGAAGCCGCCGGGGATCTTACCGGCAGCATAGGTCTTTTCGATGTAGTCGACGGTAAGCGGGAAGAAGTCCTGACCAGGCTTCGTTTCCTTCTTAGCAACAACCGTAGCCAGAACGACGGTATCGTCCATCTGGCAGAGGCAGGCGCCGGTGGTANNCTGACGAGCGATTTCACCCGTGGTGAGCGTCACGTCGTGGTCGCCGAAACGGAAAGACTTGGACACTTTGTTAAACATCGTCATGATGTAATCCTCTGTGTTTGTGGGGTCGTCGCTGACGTTCATCCTCAACTTTCCGAGCGTAAGACAGCGTTTAAAAGCGCTGTTTTCGGCACGCTGCGGCATCAGTTTTCTGCTTCCGTGGAAAACTCATGTCGCAACGCGGTTGCCTCACGCGGAACGAAAGTTCTCGTCAACGAACGACATTTTTAGATGCGACGACGGTACTGTCGTCATTCGGCAAGCCGTTGTCAGGGAGAAATGTTCCGTCTTACTTACGGAGATTGAGAGCGTCAATCAAAGCGCGGTAAGCATTGAGGTCGGTGCGCTTGAGGTAGTCAAGCAGCTTGCGGCGGCGGGAGACCATACGGAGAAGACCGCGACGGGAGTGGTGATCCTTGGCGTGGACCTTGAAGTGATCCGTAAGGTGGTTGATGCGGGCGGTAAGAAGAGCAACCTGCACTTCGGGAGAACCGGTGTCGCCTTCAGCGCGCTGGAACTTGGCAACGATCTCAGACTTGTTCATTTCAACGGACATTTGATTTCCTGAATAACGAAAATGGTATTAAAACTTGCGGACACGAGCGTTGAGACTCGAGCCGTGAAAGCCGTGATTGTACCGATAGGTCACGGACAGTGCAAGTGAAATTGTGGGAAATTTTCGTTTGTTTGGGTTATTAGGTAGAAAACCCATTGAGCGACTTTGATTCAGTCGTCCAGTCCCTTATTTTTCAGGGGAGTGACGTATAAAAAAGAGCCCCGAAATCGTGCGAATTCGTACTTTATGGGATTGGTTCGACTTAGCGTTCGTCAGAGAGACGGTAGCGCTTTTCGAGGTAGCCTACGAGCTGAGAAATCGTGAGCGTCATGACAAGGTAGAGGATAGCCACGCAGGTCCAGATTTCCATCGTGCCGTACGTTTCAGCAATTACCAACTGACCAGAACGAGTCAATTCTTCAAAGCCGATCACAGACACGAGCGAGGAGTCCTTCAACATGGCGATGAATTCATTACCCAACGGCGGGATGATGCGCTTCACNGTATGCGGCAAAATGATGTAACGCATCGTTTGGGCGTAGGTCATACCTAAAGAAAGACCGGCACGAAGCTGACCCTTAGAAATCGACTGGATACCAGCACGGAAAATTTCAGCGATGTAAGCACCAGAGTTGAGCGAGCAAGCAGCAACGGCGGCGACATACGGGTCGATACGTTCACCCAAGATATTGGGCAACGCAAAGTAGATGATGAAGATCTGAATCAGAAGCGGCGTACCGCGGATGATGTCCACGTAGATCTTGGCGGCTAANCGCAGGAAAACACTCTTGGAGAGTTGGGCAAGACCGAGGAAAAGTACGATGATAAGGCCAAGACCCACAGCGAGTGCCGTAATTTCAAGCGTCAGTNNACCAGCACCCTTTAAGAGCAAAGGAAAGCTGTTGACGATCAGGGAAAAATCAAATTCCATGACGGTAAACCTCTAAGCAGATTGTCTGTCGTTTCAAGGTAGAAGACGCGGGGGTGCGTCAGGTTGGGGGCTACTTTGAAACGCATAGTTAAAAGTGTAAGGCAAAATTTGCTGAATTTTACAGATCTCTTACCAATCTGTCTAATGGCTTTGACTGTTTCTTGAGCCAACTCAAAGAACATTGAGAGTAAAAACGGGATTTGGTTATTGAGAGTAGGTATTCACTCTCTTATAAACGCTCTTAAATAACAATAGTGATAGAACTTTCCCAATGGGTGCATGGAAGAATTTAAATTTTTCTATAGCGAATAAATCGACAAAAGAAAAGACCCGACAGCGTTCAACCATCGGGTCTCAAAGTCTTAGGTCAGTGACCTAGATTACTTAGCAAACCACTTGTCCTGGATCTTGTCGAATTCGCCGGACTTCTTGAGTTCATCGAAAGCGGCGTTGAGTTTCTGTTGGAGTTCGGTGTTGCCCTTCTTAACGGCGAAACCGAAGTATTCAGCGTCTACCACGTCAGCGGAGAGCTGGAGCTGCTTAGCAACGCGCGGCTTGGTCTTCAAGAAGTAAGCGAGAACTGGGCGGTCAAGCACAACGGCGTCAGCATTGCGAGCGTTCAAGTCCATGAAGGCTTCGCTCGTGGTGTTAAAGGAAGCCACCTTGGCGCCTTCAACATTCTTGGCGTATTCAGCACCAGTCGTACCAATCTGAACAGCAAGACGCTTGCCCTTGAGGTCAGCGAAGGTCTTGATCTGATCGACGCTATCCTTGCGGATCAAGTAAGAAAGACCAGACTGATAGTACGGCGTCGTGAAGTCAACCTTTTTCTGGCGTTCTTCGGTGATGGAGATACCAGAGGCGATCACGTCGATCGTGCCAGAGCTCAAAGCCGGGATAAGGGCATCGAACCCCATGTTCATGATCTTGACGTCGTAACCAGCCTTGTCGGCAACGGCCTTGATGAGATCGATGTCAAAGCCGGAGAATTCGCGGGTCTTGGTGTCGAGGAATTCAAACGGGGCAAAGGTAGGTTCCGTACCGACATGCAAAAGGTCGCGAGCCATAGCATTGCCAGCAAAGGAAGCAGCAATGGCGAGAGCAGCGGATGCGGTAACGAAAACTTTCTTGAACGTCATGGTAAGGCGGTCCTCTAAAACAGTCATGAGTTATAAATCCGGACTCGGGCGCAAGGGGAGTGCGCTTGATCCATGGATGCACTATAACCAAAATGAGGGCACTGTGCAGAACGAATTAACAAAAGTTGGACTAGACTCAGCCCATCTAAGTTAAAAGTCCCAATCGTAAAAGTTTTCGAACTAATGGCGACTTTTTGTCAACAATTAGCTTTCCACGTGTGAATCCGCCATCCTTTTTCGAGTGCCGTGGCTTTAAGTTTGGGATCTGGGTTCACGACTTCGCAGTCGCCAGTGGCGAGCGCAAGCGGCAAGTCATTACGACTGTCCGTAAAAAACACCGTCTCTTCTAAAGTCAGGTACNNTCTCGCACTCAGGGCTTCACGTAAGCGGGTGATTTTGCCTTCTTTAAAAGTAGGTGCCCCTTCTAATATAGGTGTGACGCGTCCGTCCTTCATGACCAAGTCGCATCCTAAAGCGATATCAACACCAAAGAGCTTTGCGGCAAGTGGGTTAACAAAGAATGCGTTCGAAGCCGAGATGATGACCGTTAAGCGACCTTCTGCTTTGGCGGCTTGGATGCGTTTCACGCCTTCAGGATAAACAAGTGGCGCAATTTTCTCGTCTACAAAACGGTCAACCAATTGGTCGCGCGCTTCCGCATCGAGCGAAGCATAGGCTGGTACTGCTTCTTTAAGCCAGGCGGCAATGTCAAGCGTACCCGCGTGATATCGTTCGACCATCTTGCGATTGATTTCTCTATAGATAGGATCGGTAACGATGCCAGTTTCATAGAGAAATTCAGTCCACAGAATCGTTGCATCGCCACCAATTAAAGTCTTGTCAAGGTCGAATGCGACCACCTTCGGAAGCGTTCCAGTCGTAGGCAATGGACGAAAAAGAGACATGGTCAAACTCCAAAGCAAAAGAGGCAGAAAACTCATCGTTTTCTGCCTCTTGAATCTTGGCGGAAGGAGAGGGATTCGAACCCTCGATACGGAGAACCCGTATGCCGCCTTTCCAGGGCGGTACTTTCAACCACTCAGCCATCCTTCCATGATGTCTAGGCATTGCCTAGAAGTGAGACTTCGAATTATGCATGATTTTTTTTTAAAAGTCAATATTTTTTCTTCTATGATACTATCAACATTTTTGCTTCATAGCGTGATCTAGATATTAAATCAAAATGACAGATGCTCGGTTATGTTCTGAAGCAAAAGATGAGTAAACCAGCCCAAAGTAGGGAAGCAAACTTTAATGAATTGAAACTTGGTAAACAGGAATAGTCAGGCGTGCGTATATGACGCGTGATAAATGTGAGGGGAAGAGTTTCTAGAGGGCTAATGTAAAATGAAAAAAGGCAGAAAACTATCGCTTTCTGCCTTTTAAATTCTGGCGGAAGGAGAGGGATTCGAACCCTCGATACGGAGAACCCGTATGCCGCCTTTCCAGGGCGGTACTTTCAACCACTCAGCCATCCTTCCATGGTGTTTTCTGACGTGGCGTGTCAGTCAGAAAACGAAGTATACATGAAAATTCTTAGTTGTGTGAAATTTTTTGACAGTCGAATGAGTTTTAACGATGGGCATCAAGATTTTCGATTTCTGCTGTGCGAATGTACCATCTTTTTGAAGGTTGGTTCAAATCTGATGAGGCTTGGCAAACAGAGTGCCGAGAAGGACGATTCGTTTGTCCAGTGTGTGGCGATAAGCGGATTCAAAAGCGACCGAGTGCCTCTCGTATTTCCCAGGTCAAAGGCACTACTCGAGAAGAAGTCGCAAAAGACGTGAAGCAGCGCGATCTGATGAAGGCAAAAGACCTTCAAGCGCGAGCAATGACTGTATTAAGAGAAGTCGCAGAAAAGGCTGAGGATGTGGGTGAACGCTTTCCAGAAGAAGTGAGAGCTTCGCACGAAGGAAGAAAGCCGCCAAGGCTTGTGAGGGGACAGTGTTCTTTTGAAGAAGCAGAAGCCCTACGAGAGGATGGCATTCCAGTGGTTCCTTTGCCTGATGCGGTTCTCAAGCCTTTAAGTTGACGCACGTTGTACAATGGCATACCACTCAAATTTTTTCTCGGATACTCTATGTCCCTGCATGAACGCGATCCTGAATTCGCGCCGCATGAAGCTATTGATTTACATGATCAGAATAGTATGTTCTTGGTCTTGAAGAACTTGGTATTGCTTATATGCAAGATACGTGGATTCGTGCCAACGAACCGACGCATAAGGACGCGAAAGCTGTTCATGAACAGTACGAAGAGTTTTTGGCTGACATGAAGATGATTTTGACGACAGGAGTGATGAGTCTCGTGTTGTTCAGAATGGTTGGGCTGGGGTTGCGCTTGCTACACACCTTCGTCAGGCTATCGCGATGGAATTAAAGGCTGAGCTTGAAACGCTTGGTCGTACGGATGCGGTTGAAATGCTGTCCGATGAAGACACTGTAGTACTTGCGCTTAATTGCTATCTCAAGGATCTTGAGTTGATGACAGCGCGCGACACGCATGAAAAAATGATGGGTCGTAAGATTGAACCGAAGGAATACATCGATTTCATGATTGGTTGGAGCGGTGTTTTCAGCGGCAAAAAGACGACGCTTGATCTTCCGATGGGCTTCCTAATTTATAAAGGCTCTCAGCGCCGCTAATGAGGATAGATCAATAGCCCGCATAAGCGGGCTTTTTTCAAAGTTTAATTTTCGCAAAGGGGATGACTGTGCCAAGTAATCAATACGAAACCCTCATGCGTCACGTATACGAACATGGCACGCACAAGTCGGACCGTACGGGTACCGGCACGCGTTCCGTCTTCGGCTACCAGATGCGATTCAATTTGCAGGAAGGTTTTCCGCTCGTCACAACGAAGAAGCTTCATCTGCGTTCGATCATTCATGAATTGTTGTGGTTCCTCCAGGGTAGTTCCAATATTAAATATCTCCACGACAATGGCGTGACGATTTGGGACGAATGGGCTGACGAAAACGGGGACTTGGGTCCGGTCTATGGCGTGCAGTGGCGCAGCTGGTAGACGCCCGATGGTCGTCACGTGGATCAGATCAGCAATTTAATGGAACAGCTTAAGAAAAATCCCGATAGCCGCCGCATGATCGTGTGCGCTTGGAATCCGGGTGAAGTGGATCAGATGGCTTTGCCGCCCTGTCACTGCTTATTCCAGTTCTATGTGGCTGACGGTAAATTGTCCTGCCAACTATATCAGCGTAGTTGCGACATCTTCTTGGGTGTACCTTTCAATATTGCGAGCTATGCCTTGCTGACGCACATGGTTGCTCAGCAGGCAGGGCTTGAAGTGGGTGACTTTGTTTGGACGGGTGGTGACTGCCATTTGTATGACAACCATATGGAACAGACCGAGTTGCAGCTTTCGCGTGAGCCGCGTGCTTATCCGAAGTTAGTCATCAAGCGTAAGCCCGAGTCGATCTTTGACTACCGCTTTGAAGACTTTGAAATCGTTGACTATGATCCGTGGTCTCATATCAAGGCACCGGTCGCTGTGTAAGAGGTGCTTATGAAAATCGCTATGATCGTGGCGACGGCTGCGAACGGTGTTATTGGTGGCGACAATAAGATGCTGTGGCACGTTCCTGAAGACTTTGCCCACTTCAAAAAGACGACCATGGGTCACCCGATCATCATGGGTCGTAAAACCTGGGAAAGCATTGGACGTCCGTTGCCAGGGCGCAAAAACGTCGTCGTCACTCGCCAAACGAACTACGAAGCCAAGGGGGCTGACGTGGTGCCGTCCCTTGAAGCAGCTTATGAAATGCTCGCAGATGTGGAAAAAGTCTTTGTGATTGGTGGTGGCGAAATTTATCGTCAGTACTTGCCTAAGGCTGATGAAGTCTGGATCACGAAAATTGACCAGGTTTTTGAAGGCGATACGACCTTCCCGGAACTTTCGGAAGACACGTGGGACACCACCATTTTGTCCACGTTGACGCCTACTGAGAAGCGGTNNACTTTTAAGGTGGATTTTTGCTTAGCCAAACGTCGTTAAAAAACACGAAATGTAACAAGAAACTCCATTGCTTAAAATTTAGGCAATGGAGTTTTTTTCGCCTTTTGGTTTGTGTGACTAATCATTTGAGGTGGCGATCAATAAAAAACGGGCGTTTTGTGCACAGGCGGTTATTCAAGTTATCCACAGATTTTGTGAATAAGCGTTTAAATTCTTGTTGCAACTACCTAGAATTCCCTATTTTTCAGTGAAATACAGTTTTGCACAATTTTTAAGCAAGTCGTTTTCTTTGTGGTTGAATCAACACGCAGAAATCTGTGGACAAAGTGACAGTCCTATTTAACGAAAAAAACCGCTGTTTTCTTATGAAAACAGCGGTTTAGAATGGCTGGTGCGGATGGCAGGATTCGAACCCACGACCCTCTGGTTCGTAGCCAGATACTCTATCCAACTGAGCTACATCCGCACACTTTGTGCTACTAGATTTTGATGGTGCGGATGGCAGGATTCGAACCCACGACCCTCTGGTTCGTAGCCAGATACTCTATCCAACTGAGCTACATCCGCGTCAAAACTGTAGAATCGAAATATTACGCTCTTTTGTTCGATTTAGCAAATAAAACCTTAAAAATACCGTAAATACGGTACTACAGAAAAGTTATATAAGCAAAACGTCTGCAAATTTGTAAATTTCGAAAGGCGAAATAAAAGCCCAAGCGTTTAAACTTGGACTTTTATGGGTGAGCTAATCAAAGATTAGTCTTCACGACGACGAATCAGGGTGATGTACTCACCGTTGGCTTCGTCGGTGGTCTGCTCAATGAGCGTGTGCCCTGTCTGACGGCAGAATTCAGCGAGGTCAGCAAGACTATGCTTATCGGTACTGACGACTCGCAAGAGGGCGCCAGCATCGAGTTTGGCAAGCGCCTTCTTGGCACGCAGCACTGGCATCGGGCAATTAAGCCCAGGCAGACAAAGGTCGGTGACTTTAAGCGTCTCAGTCATAGTGGCTTAGAGCTTAGCTTCGACCCAAGCAGTGACATCAGCGAGCGCAGCATCAAGACCGTCAGCGTTCTGAGCACCGTACCATACTATATCGGGCTTACCGCCACCCTTACCGCCAAGCTTGACGGCAACGCTGTTAACAAGTTCGCCGGTAGCCTTGATGCGGTCGGTAAGGTTGCGGGTCACACCAGCGGCGAGCTGGACGCGGTACNNTTCGGCATTGACACTAGCCAAGACAGCAACGGTANNCGTGCCGAGCTTATCCTTGACCTTGTCCATCGTTTCGCGAAGAGCCTTGGCATCAGCGCCGTCGATACGAGCAACAAGGACCTTCACACCCTTAACGTCGACAGCCTGTTCGGTGAGCGTATCGCCCACGCGGCTAGCCATCTGGCTCTTAAGCTGTTCGAGGACTTTTCAGGCCTTGACGTTAGCCATCATGTCGTCGATCTTGGACGGCAGTTCGCAGGTCTTGGCGTTAAAGCGCAAAGCAGTANNCTTACTAAGGAGAGAGGCGTTCTTCTGAGCTTCGTGAAGGGCATTTAAGCCAGTCACGGCTTCGATACGACGGATGCCTGCCGCTACACCGGCTTCACCAAGAATCTTGAAGGAGCCAATGTCACCCGTGCGAGCAACGTGCGTACCACCGCAGAGCTCGATCGAGTTGCCGATCGTTTCAACGCGAACGACGTCGCCATACTTTTCACCAAAGAGCATGGTAGCGCCCGTCTTACGCGCTTCTTCGAGCGGGAGCACTTCAGCCTTCGTGGCGGTGTTGCCAAGAATCTGAGTGTTGACAAGATCTTCAACCTGAGCGATTTCTTCAGCGGTCATCGCCTGGCTGTGAGAGAAGTCAAAGCGAAGTTCGGTCGGAGAAACGAGGGAACCCTTCTGTTCAACGTGGGTGCCAAGCACCTTACGAAGCGCCTTCTGGAGAAGGTGGGTCGCGGAGTGGTTACGTTCGGTGGCGTGACGACGATCTTCGTCAACGGCGAGACGGAATGTGTCTCCCACGGCAACGCGGCTCNNTTCTTGAACGTGGCAGGACTGACCTGTCACCTTACCCTTGATGCGGAACGTGTCGAGGACGGCGAGCATGGAGGAGTCATTGCGGCACTGACCACGGTCACCCACCTGACCACCTTGTTCGGCGTAGAAAGGCGTACGGTCAAAAACGACCACGCAGTCGTCGCCCGCTTCAGCGGCTTCAACAGCCTGACCGTCGCGGTAAACGGCGAGCACCTTGGCGTTATCTTCGACGAGCGTTTCGTAACCCGTGAATTCGGTGTCAGCGCCCGTGTATTCGAGACCCAAAGCCATCTTGAACTTGGCGTTGGCGCGAGCAGCTTCGCGTTGACGGTTCATGGCGGCGTCAAAGCCGTCGAGGTCGATCGTGAGATCACGTTCGCGGCAAACGTCAGCCGTCAAGTCGGCAGGGAAGCCATAGGTGTCGTGGAGCTTGAAGACGACTTCACCGTCCAACTGACCATTCTTGGTGTCAGCAACAGCGGCGTCAAGGATGTCCATACCCTTGGCGAGCGTGAGGAAGAAACGACGTTCTTCTTCTTCGATGACCTTTTCGATACGCGGGTTGTTGAGTTCGGGATAGGCTTCGNNTACCATTTCGGCACGAACAGCGTCAACGAGCTTATAGAAGAAGGGCTTACGAGCACCAAGCTTGTAGCCGTGGCGAATAGCACGACGACAGATGCGGCGAAGCACGTAGGCACGACCTTCGTTACCCGGGACGATACCGTCAGCGATAGAGAAGCTGCAAGCACGGATGTGGTCAGCAATCACCTTCAAGGACGGGGATTCGGGATCCACTTCAGCGCCGCTCGTTTCTTCGATCACGCGCTTCACATTAGCGAGAAGGTTGCGGAAGAGGTCGATGTCGTAGTTGTTGTGCACACCCTGAAGAACAGCGGCAATACGTTCGAGCCCCATACCCGTGTCAACAGAGGGCTTCGGAAGCTTATGCATGACGCCGCGTTCGTCACGGTTAAACTGCATGAAGACGAGGTTCCAGATTTCGATGAATCGGTCACCGTCTTCGTCGGGACTTCCCGGAGAGTCACCCTGGATCTTGTCGCCATGGTCGTAGAAGATTTCGGAGCAAGGACCGCAGGGACCCGTGTCGCCCATCATCCAGAAGTTGTCGGACAGGTAGCGAGCGCCCTTGTTGTCGCCGATACGAATGATGCGTTCAGCGGGCACGCCAATTTCGTTTTTCCAGATGTCATAGGCTTCGTCGTCTTCGGCATAGACCGTGACGGTCAGCTTTTCGGCAGGAAGCATGAAGTGCTTTGTCAAAAGTTCCCAAGCAAAGTGGATCGCATCACGCTTAAAGTAGTCGCCGAAGGAGAAGTTCCCGAGCATTTCGAAGAAGGTGTGGTGGCGAGCGGTGTAACCGACGTTATCAAGGTCGTTATGCTTACCGCCAGCGCGAATGCACTTCTGGCTCGTGGTGGCACGGGAGTAGGGACGCTTGTCAAAACCAAGGAAAACATCCTTAAACTGGTTCATCCCAGCGTTAGTAAAGAGCAACGTCGGATCCTGAGCCGGAATGACCGGGCTCGAGGAGACGATCGTATAGCCNTTGCTTTCGTAGAACTTCAAAAAAGTTCGACGGATATCAGCAACTTTCATAAGTTTTGGGGGTTCCTTTAACGGACGCGTCCGCAGGAGACCCATCTCCTATTTATATATAAGTAAAGAGTTGGTGCGGCAGATGCACACACCTTTATTCAACGTGACCAATATGAGTGGATTGTGCCACTCGGGTCGTACGCAAACGCTCGGCGTCTCGCGCATGTGTTCTGTCATAGGGAGCATTCCAAAGAAGCAATAGCTCTAAGGAAAAACTCACGAAAACGTTCATTTTACCTCTATGCCTTTTTTGTTGAGAGGCTTTTAGAAAATAAAAAACGCCCGAATCCATCGTAGACGTGGACTCGGGCGTGATTTTGAGCACTTAACGCAAATTAGGCAATGCGAGAGTAGCCGCCAGCGCGGGTCGATTCGCGCAAGTAGCGGTCAAAGTGCATGGCAACGGCACGAACGAAGATCTTGCCCTTGGCAGAGACGACCAAACGATCGTCGTAGAGTTCGACGAGGTCGTGCTTGACATAGGGCTTCATCTTGCCAAGTTCATAGGCAAAGGTTTCGTCAAAGTTGATGCCAAAGCGTTCTTCAACGTCGCGCTTCTTGAGTTCGAAGTTGCACATGATCGTCATGATGACGTAGCGACGAAGGGCGTCGTCGTCATTCAAGAGGTAGCCACGGTTGGTAGCAAGACGACCTTCGCGAATGGCGGCGTAGTAGTCTTCGAGTTCACGCGGGTTGCAAGCGTAGGCGTTACCAATCTTGGAAATACTCGAGACACCGAGGGCGACCATGTCGCATTCGGTNACCTTGGTGGAGTAGCCCTGGAAGTTACGCTGCAGAGAACCTTCCTTCTGAGCGATGGAGAGTTCGTCCGTTTCCTTGGCGAAGTGGTCCATGCCGATGTAGCGATAGCCATTGACCGTCAAGCGGGTGATGGCATCAAACATGATGTTGACCTTTTCAACCGTGTCCGGAAGATCAGCGGGGAGAATGCGACGCTGAGCCTTGAAGTGGTTCGGGAGGTGAGCGTAGTGGTAAAGCGCAATACGGTCGGGCGAGAGTTCAAGTACCTGATCGATCGTGTGTTCAAAGGTGGCACGCGTTTGCTTAGGTAAACCGTAAATCAAGTCCATGTTGATGGACTCAAAGCCATTGTCGCGCGCGGCTTCGATGGTGACCTTGGTCATTTCAAAGGGCTGAATACGGTTGACGNNTACCTTCTGAACGTCAGGATTGAAGTCCTGAACACCCAAAGACATACGGTTAAGACCGAGCTTATGGAGGTGAGCCACCTTGTCGGCGTCGCACGTACGGGGGTCAACTTCGATCGAGAATTCACCACCCTGAGCGAGCGGGAAGCGCGAGGTGAGCGTTTCCATCATGTGGGTGAGTTCGTCGTTCGTTAAGAAGGTCGGCGTACCGCCACCGAAGTGCAACTGCTGCAATTCGGTCGAGCCCGTGATGTTTTCTTTGACGAGGTCGGCTTCACGACCAATCATCTCGATGTATTCAGCACTATGGGAATGGTCACGCGTGACGATCTTATTGCAACCGCAATAGAAGCAAACGTCGTTACAGAACGGAACGTGAACATAAAGAGAAAGGTCGGCGGGGTCTTTAGCCTCGGCACGGCCAGCGAGNGCTTTGCGATAATCCTCAACACCGAAAGAGGCATTGAAGCGGTCGNNTACCGTCGGGTAGGACGTGTAGCGGGGAGCAGGGACGTCGAACTTACGAAGAAGATCCATTTCGGGCAGCTCAACGCCGCTAGTTGCAGGGTTCGTCATCTGAGGTTTTTTCCTTGGTCTGTGACTTAGGTTAAACTTCCTGATATTATTGAAGCCATAGATCGCGTTTTGTTGATATTTATCAACAAGCGTTCACGCCGAAGGTGCTTGGCGCATTTCGAACGTAAGTACCGTTTTCAGGATGTATGACAGCATTCTAACGAAGGCAGATTATTTCTATATTATTGCCGCGTCGACTTGAGTTCTCGTTTACCTGAGGGTAATAAAAAAATTAGCATTCCAGGAAAGGATTGAGACCAAAGTCCTTTCCCATTCAGGAGGCACAATGAACATTACGACATTGCGGATAGGTTGCTCAAACTGCAATCTGAGGGAAGTCTGTATGCCGCTCGGGTTGACGCTCAAAGAAATGGAGAGCGTTGAAGAGTTGGTCACGTACCGCCGCCGCATTCGCCGAGGAGAACCGCTTTATCGCGCGGGCGACTACTTTGATAATTTGTACGCCGTTCGTTTGGGGTTTCTTAAAAGCACTGTGATGAGTAGTGATGGTAGTGAACAAGTGACGAACTTCTTTATGGCTGGCGAAATGATCGGTTTGGACGGTATTTCGAGTGGCGTTTATTCTTGTGACGTCATCGCGCTTGAGGATACCGAAGTGTGTATCATCCCGTTTTCGCGTATGGAAGACGCAACGACGAGCATCCGTACGATGGGGGTTCACTTCCAAAAGTTACTCTCTCGCGAAATCGTGCGCCAGCATGGGGTGATGTTGCTCCTTGGCTCAATGCATGCTGAAGAACGTTTGGCGTACTTTATCTTGTCGCTCTCTCAGCGCTTTGAAAACCGCGGGTACTCTCGTAGCGAATTTGTGCTTCGCATGACGCGCGCAGAAATCGGGTCTTATTTGGGGCTGAAATTAGAAACCGTGAGTCGCGTCTTAAGTCGCTTCTCGCACGACGGTTTGATTGAAGTGAACCAAAAGCACGTACGCATTTTTGATCCCGAAGGGTTGCGTGCGATTGTGTCGTNNACCGTTGAACTAGACCATTCACCGTCGAGCACGATTCAGATGCTTAACCAACACGTGATCCGTCCAATCGAATAAGACGACAAAGCGTAGAGAAAAAGGGCTGTGCTCAGTGTCAAATGCTGTTTGACGTTGAGCACAGCCCTTTTTGCATTGGGGTTGTGAGTCGATGTTGACTTAACATGGCTTCAATAGTGTTTCAATATTGACTCACGATGGGAGCCCTATGGCGTTCATCGCGAGTCAATAGGCAACGCATCGCGTTAGATCGACGAGTGAATGAGGTCAAGTCGATCGGTGCAAAAGCCGTCTACACCCCAACTAAAGAGTTCAAGCGCACGGTGTGGGTCGTTGACGGTGTAACAGAACACCCAGTAACCCAGCGACTTCACTTCACGGACAAAAGCTTCGTCAATACGTTTGTGGTTGCAGTGAAGCGACACGCACTTCATCTCGGTGAGGACCTCACGCCAATTTTCTGGAATCGGGTCAATCAGAAAGCCGCGCGGAATATCAGGGGCGACTTCAAGGGCACCACGCAATGCCTCGGGCTTAAAAGACGAAAATAGGGGCACATCGGGGACAATGCCAACTTGCGTGCCACCTTCGGGTTTAATGAGGTCAGCGTAAAGGCTTTGGGTGAGGCGACCGACGGTGCGACCCGTTTCAAGTTCAGCGCCTTTAGCGGGTTTCAATTCAATATTGAGCCACACATGGTTGGCGCGGCACCAACGTACGGCTTGCTCGAAACCCGCAGGCGGCACGCCTGTGTATTGCGGGGCAAACCAGCTGCCTGCGTCAAGGCAGCGAATTTCTTGGCTCGTGAGTTCAGGAACCGAGCGCGTGTCGTGAATGGTACGACCAAAGTGTTCGTCATGCATCAGAACAGGCACACCGTCTTTGGCGAGCATCGCATCGGTTTCAAAGGCATGAAAGCCAAAGTGAAGACCCGCGCGAAACCCTTCAAGGGTGTTTTCTGGTGCCATTGTACCGGCGCCTCGGTGGGCGCTTACTCGGGCATAAAGCTAGGGACGAAGGGGTTGCATGTTTTCCTCCTTAGGGAAACCTAACGCGACCAGATGCATTAGGCATTTTGTCATTCTATGCCTCTGTGACGTATTTTGTTATCGCTAATCCCTAAGGTGTAAACCCTAAAAGACGGATTCTTCGCTATGCCACAGTTAATTGCGTGTCTTAATAAAGAAAATGTCTTATTTTTGACAAGCGTTTCTGAGGGTGATCTAATGAATGTTATCGCGCTCGAGCTTACTGCTAGAAACGCGTGTTAGAGCGAAGATTTATTCTTCGCGACAGTCATCCCTCTAAAGGAGTTTTTCTCATGATGCAACGTCGCACTTTAATGAGTGCCATCGGATTGGTGGCACTGGCTAGTGCCGCTTATTTTCCGATGACCGCTGGTGCGGCTATGCCTCGCGGTGAAGGCGCCGACCCGATTCGTATTGTGGTGCCCTATCCGCCGGGAGGTCCTTTGGATGTGTCGGCTCGCACCATTGCCGAAGCCGTAACTGGTGCCTTGGGTAATGTGATTGTGGACAATCGCCCGGGCGCTGGCGGTGGCGTTGGGATGGGCTATGTCAAGCGCCAAAAGGGTGACGGTCGTACGCTCGTTGTGGGGGCTGTGGCAACGCACGCCATTAACCCGCATCTCTATAAGCGTCTGCCGTACGACGCCCAAAAAGATTTTAAGCCTGTGACCTTGATTGCGCACGTGCCTAATGTGTTGGTGGTGACGCCTGAATTTGTGAAGAAGACGGGGGTGAAGTCCGTCAAGGATCTTGTAGNNTACTACGCTAAAGCGAACCCCGGGAAACTCAATTACGCCTCAGGCGGCAATGGGTCGGCTAGTNACATGGCTGGCGAATGGTTGAAGCGACTAACCAAGGTTGACATAGTGCATGTGCCGTTTGCAGGGGCAGCGCCCGCGCAACTCTCAGTTTTGGCGGGGCAAACGGACTTGATTTTCGACAATTTGGCGAGCGCCACTGCGAATATTCAGGCGGGTAAGTTGGTGCCCTTAACTGTGACCACGAACGTTCGCGCCAAGGCCTTGCCTGACGTACCGACGATGCAAGAAGCAGGGGTCCCAGAATTTGATATTTCGACCTGGTACGGGCTCTTTGTGCCGGTANCCGCTACGCCAGACGACGTGGTGAAGTACCTGAACGAGGCGCTCACCGCAGCGCTACGCGATCCAGCCGTCGTGAAGCGTCTTGAAAAGTTGGGTGGTGTGGCGTCACCCACAACCCCGGAAGCGTTCGCTCAATTGGTGGCGCATGAAAGTGAAAAATATGCCACCCTCGTGAAAACCTCAGGCGCACGTGTTGACTAATTAGAACCGAAGAAAGGTCTTACTGACCCTCAAAGGGTGCTTTGAGGGTAGTTATACTTTTTTGATGCATAATTTTCGACCGTGCTACCATCACGATGAGCCCTTAGAGATAGGTGGCTATCAGCGACGGAATCGAATAATGACAATTAAAAACAATAAAGACTTTTGGGCAGGCGCGCTTTTTATGCTCTTCGGGATTGGCGCAGCTGTGGTTGCTCAAGAAAATGAATTAGGAACTCTCTCACGAATGGATTNNCCAGGCTTTTTTCCGACAGCGTTGGGGCTTATTTTGGCATTACTTGGTGCTGTGATCAGTGTGCGTGCGTTGGTGGAGCCAGTTGCCAACGAAACGGACTACCAAATTTCACCCGTTCAGTGGGGCGTGTTATTTTTTATTTTAGGAAGTGTTGCTCTTTTTGCCCTGAGTTTATTGACGGTTGGGCTTTTAGGATCGATCACGATTTTGGTGGTGACCTCCTCTTTGGCAGCGGGAAAGATCGGCGTCCGTTGGAAAGAAGTAGCCGTGTTAACGGTTTTTTTGGCGGCGCTTTGTTGGGCGGTCTTTGGCTACGGCATTGGGTTACAAGTGCCCGTGTACCACTTTTCTTTGAGGCGTGAGCGATGGACTTAGTTGCCAATTTGATGCTTGGGATTGAAAGCGCGGTCACGCTGCAGAATCTTCTCTATTGCTTTGTTGGCGTGACGGTGGGCACCCTGATTGGCGTGTTGCCTGGCATGNGACCTGTGTACACAGTCGCGATGCTTCTGCCGATTACATATGCGCTAGACCCTGCGTCCGCGTTGATTATGCTCGCGGGGATTTATTATGGTGCGCAGTATGGTGGGTCAACGACCGCTGTGCTCGTCAATATCCCAGGGGAAGGTACCGCTGTGGTGACGTGCCTGGATGGTCACCGAATGGCACGCAAAGGGCGCGCGGGCGCGGCGCTTGGGATTGCAGCCATTGGGAGCTTTATCGCGGGGACCTTTGCCACCCTTTTGATCGCGGCTTTTGCGCCGCCGCTCACAGACCTCGCCTTTAAGTTTGGTCCCGCTGAATACTTTAGTTTGATGGTTTTGGGGCTTGTGGGGGCTGTGGTGCTCGCGAACGGGGCGCTCCTAAAAGCCATTGCCATGATCTTTGTGGGGTTACTGTTGGGGATCGTGGGGGCTGACATTAATTCGGGCGCCCTTCGCTTTACGTTTGGCGTTGACGAACTCATGGACGGGATCGACTTTGTGGCGCTCTCAATGGGGATTTATGGTTTTGCCGAAATCATGAAAAACCTTGAACTCACGTCTACGCGTAGTGTGGCAAGCCTCAAGGTCGAGGGCGTCCTTCCCACGAAAGACGACCTCAAGGTGTCGGCGGGGCCCATTGCCCGCGGCACGTTACTGGGATCCTTTTTGGGGATCCTGCCTGGAGGTGGCGCGTTACTCTCGTCCTTTGCGTCCTATACGCTTGAGAAAAAGTTAGCGGGTTCTAAAGCCCACCCTCCCTTTGGTGAAGGCAATATCCGCGGGGTGGCAAGTACCGAGTCAGCGAACAACGCTGGCGCCCAAACGAGCTTTATTCCGATGTTGACCTTGGGGATTCCGTCAAACGCCGTGATGGCTTTGATGATTGGCGCCATGATGATTCATGACATTACGCCGGAATTTCAGGTCATGAACACCGATCCTGCACTCTTTTGGGGGTTGATCGTCTCGATGTGGGTCGGGAACTTTATTTTGATTGTGCTCAATTTGCCTTTGATTGGCGTTTGGGTGCAGTTACTAAAGGTGCCGTACCGTTGGCTTTATCCTGCGATTTTGGCTTTCTGCTGTATCGGGGTCTATTCGATCAACAATAACGTGTTTGACGTTTGGATGACGATTGGCTTTGGGCTCTTGGGCTATCTCTTTATGAAGCTCGATTGCGAATGTGCGCCTCTCATTTTGGGCTTTATTTTGGGCTCGATGATGGAAGAAAATTTGCGACGCGCGTTGCTCCTCTCTAGAGGCGACATGAGTGTCTTTGTGACGAGTCCAATTTCGTGCGGGTTCTTGATGTTGGCTTTGGGGCTACTCTTATTAGTATTGGCACCCGCCATCAGATCTGGACGAGAAACAGCTTTTAAAGAAGATTAGACCTAAAGAGTCGACTAATAACTCCGGGAAACACCTTCTAGTCTTGGGATTGGAAGGTGTTTTTTTGCATGTACGAGTGCGAGGTTCAACGTGGAGAGCAAGGTGTTGCCAAGATGTGCGAAGGAGAGAGTGGGTGATTACTCGCTTGTAAACACTTGTGAACTAAAAGGTATGGCAAAAGTAGGGGTGCAGAGTAGAGAGAGTTGGAGTTGAAATAGAGAAAGCCCGTGATTTTTCAATGAGCGAAACATCACGGGCTTATTTGGTTAGTGAGAGTGAGATTTTAGGCTTCGTATTCAGCGCGAGCGTCAGCAATCAAAGCCATGGCGTTGGGGGCAATGTCGCCAGCGGTAAAGCCAGCGGTGTAGCCTTCAGCGCTTAACCCATGGAAATAGACAGCAGCAAGCACGCTTTCGACCATGTCGTAGCCTTGGGCAAACATGGCACCAATGAGNTAGGCAAGCACGTCGCCGCTACCTGCGGTGGCGAGTGCGGAAGACNNGCCCGTCGGGTTAATCCACGTGCGAGAGCTACGAAGCGAAATCACGGTACCCGCGCCCTTCAAGACCACGATANNGGTACCCGTCTGCACAGCCAGTTCGCGACAAGCAGACACGCGGTCCACGGTGACGCCGGCGGTGTCGCGACGTAATAGTCGAGCCGCTTCACCCAGGTGCGGGGTCAAGACGGTCGGGTACTGGCGAGCGAGCACCATGTCTTGAAGCTTGATGTCAGCTGCGATGATATTGAGCGCATCGGCGTCAATGATGACGGGCTTATTGCACTTCAAGACTTCAATCACGCGAGCCTTGGCTTCAGGGGACGTACCCATACCGCAGCCGAGCACGATCACGTCAAAGTCGTCCAGGTTGACGGGCTTTGTGGCGAACATGATTTCGGGGTAGAGCATGTCAACGTGCGGCGCGTGTTCGGCGCGGCATTCGAGGGTCACAAGACCTGCACCGCCAATTAAGGCTGCGCGAGCGACCAACATCGAGGCGCCAATCATGCCGTCCGTCCCGCCAATGACGGCGAGGCGACCGTAGTCACCCTTATGGGAATTCTTTGAGCGCGGACGCAAAACGTGGCTGAGTTCATCAAGCCCCGTGACGGACATCGGCGACAAGGGTACCGACACATCGAGTTCGTCGAGCACGACTTCACCGGCGGCATCCACGCCTTCACACATATAAAGACCAATCTTGGTGCAGAGGTACGTGATCGTGATGTCAGCCGAGCACCCGGGATACGTGCCTACCCAATGTCCCGTCTGATAGTTAAGGTAAGACGGAATGTCAAGGGATACCTTGAGCGCACGACGTTCGTTAAACCAAAGCACGGCATCCAAATAGTCACCTGTGATGGGCTTAGCCAAGCCAATGCCAAAGAGACCATCGACCACACAATCCGCTTTTTCGGTCATATAGGGGTCGTCTTCGGTCGTGCCGCCCAGGTATGCNCAACGTTCGAGCTGGGCAAGAGTNAAAGCAGAGGTCGGACGACGACCGCCCGGCAAAACGACATTAACCGCGGCACCCTTTTCGCGAAGTTCACAAGCACATGCGAGAGCATCGCCGCCGTTATTGCCTGGNGTAACGAGTACCGTCACACGACGGTATTCAACACCGCTCGCTTCAAGGCGAGACAAAATCAGGTTCGCGNNTACCGCAGCACCTGCGCGACGCATCAGCGTATCGGCGCCAAGCAAGTTGGACATACGCTTTTCAAGGTTCTCCAGTTCGTCTGGATGGAGGATTGTGAGACTCATAATGGGCTTCCTTAGGTCCAAAAGGAAAATAGTGAGATGTATTCTACCGTCCTAAGACGTTTTTTTTCGACTTTTAAGGCTGAATGAGGCTTGAGGCACTAGGCGCGCCACAGGGTGGGTGCGCCTGATCGGTGTACTTTTGGGACGTTTAACGCCTCCCTTAGGTAGTAAATCGAGACCAACTTAAGGGCTGCAATAACGGATTCTCGTGCCCCAACACCGCGTCGGCTGTGGCATCCGCATAGGCGCACACAAAGTCGCCGCCATGAATGCCGCCCGCGATATTGAGGTAAAGCCCCGGACGCGTGGAGGCGCCGACGATCGGGAGACCGTCGGGGCTCGAGAGCACAGAGCCATTGAGGTAGCGCCCCTGAGACCAGTTAGCGGCTTGCGGAAGCAGTTTGACGCCCATCGCCCACAAGGCTTGGTACTCCGCGTCCATGTCGCACTGTTCGGGGGACCCCAAATACCANGTACTAATGAGACGCAAGAAATTATCTAAGGGCACAATCATGCGGTAGTCGTCACTTTGAACGGCGTGACGTACGCGCCGATGGTCCGCAATGAGGTCAACGTTATAAACGGCACGCGTAAGTGGCGCCAAAGGCACGTTTCCGTAGCACTCGTTGGGGAGTATGTCAGGGGACGAAAGCCCTGCGGTGACAACGACGGCATCGGCTTCTAAGGGCGTCGTGCAATCGATGCCTTTCACTTGCCCGTTTTGGCTGATCAACCCCGTCACACGATGGTTACAGAGAATACGAACGTTACGCGAAACCAAATATTCACGCAGCTGCTTAGCGTAAAAGCTTGACGACCAAGTCGTCGTGCGTTCAATCGTGACGCCTTCGACGTTTCGTGCGTCATAAAGACTCGGTTCAATGGCGGTGATCGCTTGTAGCGTAGGCATCGTGTCAGTGGTCGACGCCGTGTCATGCACGACCAAAGTGCCCGCACTTTCTTGCAATTCAAAGCCATAAGTTTGGGCGTCGGTTCGTAGTAGCGTGGCACTTTTTTCAGCTAAAGCTTCAAGCGTGGCTGTACGTAAGTCGAACTTTTCGGGCGCACGCGCGGACGTCATCGCCGAAATAAAGCTCGCATAACGCACGGCGGTATTAGACCCATACTTGAGGTTCGAGGTGTTCGATACCATCGCTTTGAGGCGCGCCATAAAAGTCGCTGATGAGGCAATTTGCGTGGGGTGCTTAGCCCCCGCACACGCCGTGGCGCAATAGCTAGCCCCTTGGCAAGGTGCGCGTTGGGCTTCGATGAGCGTAACCTCAGCCCCTTTATTTAATAAGGCAAAGGCTGTCTGAAGACCTGTGAGACCTGCGCCGACAACTAAAACATGCATGAATCAAAATCCCTCAATGCTCGGGGTCACCTTGAAATCGAAAAAAAACATTGATCCGTTATTGTAGCCTGTTCGTTTTTGCCGAACATGCTTCGTTTTGACTGAGGTTTTATACTTGAGAGACTTACATTAACGAGGTCCATGATGAATGCTTGTCCTTATCCGCTTTTAGCGTCACCCGTCCCTTTTGCGGCACGTGACAACGATCCGCTCACCGAAACCACAGTGAACGAAAAGGTCTTAATTGATTGCAAATTTATAAAGATTGTCGAAGAAGACGTCGTGATTCCTGGTGGACGCGCGAGTAAACGCTTTTGTTTGCGTCACGGCGGTGCCGCGGGCATGGTAGCGTTGGGTGACGACAACACGATTTTGTTAGAGCGTCAGTGGCGCCATCCCTTACGTCGAGCGTTTTGGGAAATTCCGGCGGGTAAATTGGATCCGGGCGAAGCGGAGTTGACTTGCGCACAACGTGAACTCGTTGAAGAGTGTGGGGTGAGCGCCAAGCGTTGGACGCGCTTAGGTGAACTCAATAACGCCATTGGTTATTCGAGCGAACGTATTGTTGTTTATCTTGCTGAAGATCTCACCTGGGGTGAACAACAGTTAGACGATGGGGAGCACCTTGAAGTTGTGCGCGTCAAGCTCGATGAAGCCTTAGCTATGTGTGCCGACGGTCGTATCACGGACGTGAAGACCATTGTGGCGCTCTTTTGGTTGGAGCGCCATTTGGCAGGGCGTGCGGCAAAGTAAGGTGTCCCTCTTTTCAATATAAAAATTCGGATTGAGGCGAATGGCTTGAGCTTCTAGGGAAATCTTGACGTTTTTGGGAATTGAAACTCCCAAACGATTGCGTTTTTGAGACCAACGTTGGGCGCTATGTGCGGCAAAAAAACGTTCCTCAACGCCAAAGAGAAGCACAAAAAACAAAAAGGCGCTTCAAAACTGAAGCGCCTTTTTTAATCTGGAGCGGGTGAAGGGAGTCGAACCCTCGTCTCTAGCTTGGAAGGCTAGGGTAATAGCCGTTATACGACACCCGCTTTCGAAAAAGGGAGAAAACGTTAACCGCTTTCTCCCTTTTTTAATGCTGGCGGAGAAGGGGGGATTCGAACCCCCGAGTACTTATTCAGACCTGCACCCTTAGCAGGGGTGTGCATTCGACCTCTCTGCCACTTCTCCGCAGGGATCCTACCGATGTTTTGCCGCGGTCGAAGCAGCGCACATTGGGATACTTGTCAAATGGACTTGGTATCGGATCAAGGTTACCTTCGTCCTTCAAGTATCAGGGAAACGAAGCATAGCATGAACTGATGAAAAAAGCAAAAAACTTTTTAAAAAGTCATGCTAGACGTTTGGTTGTTCCCGGAAAAGCGAAACCGCCGATGAATCATCGACGGTTTCTGAATGGGTGGTGCGGATGGCAGGATTCGAACCCACGACCCTCTGGTTCGTAGCCAGATACTCTATCCAACTGAGCTACATCCGCACTCGAGGATTTGAATATTACATACTTTCCCTAAAAAAGGAAAGTTTTGTGATGTAACAAAGTGTAACTATTGTCTTTGGATTGTTCATCGAAATTCGAGATTAACTAGATTCAATAAGCGTTTGACTCACACAGGTTTGGGCACAATTGGTAAAATCTAGAGTTTATCGTCGAGTTGTTTACCTTTAAAAAGACAACCGATAGCCCTCCACACCTTGCAAAGGAAAGAGACCCTAGGTCCAGCCTCAGCATGCATCCACGACTCAGCCTGAAAAATATCACCAAGCGATACCCTGGGATTGTTGCCAATGACGGCATCAACATGGATATTGCGCCCGGTGAAGTCCTTGCCGTTTTAGGCGAAAACGGTGCCGGTAAGTCCACCCTCATGAAAATTATTTACGGGTCTGTGCGACCTGATGAGGGGCATTTGGAGTTCGACGGTCAGCCGCTCGTTATTGATAGTCCTGCCCAAGCTCGCGCGTGCGGGATTGCCATGGTTCACCAACACTTTGCGTTGTTCGATACGCTCACCGTTGCCGAGAATGTGGCATTGGGGCTGAGTGGCGGACGTAGTACGGCTGAGATTTCAGCGGAAGTCGAAGCGTTAGGCAAAAAGTACGGGCTCGAAGTGGACCCGTCTGCCGTGGTCTATGAGCTTTCGATGGGTGAACGTCAGCGTGTGGAAATTATTCGCGCCTTGATGACGAATCCGAAGCTTTTGATTTTGGATGAACCGACGTCAGTCTTGGTGCCGCATACCGTGCGTAAGCTCTTTGTGACGCTACACCGCTTTACCGAAGAAGGTGTTTCGATTCTTTTTATCTCGCATAAGCTTGACGAAATTCGTGAGCTTGCCGACCGTTGTGTCGTGTTGCGCGCGGGGCGCATCGTTTCGTCTGTGGATCCGAAAAAAGAAACTGAAGCGTCGTTAGCTCGCCTCATGATTGGGGCAGAGCCCCCGGTGATTCGTGAAGCCAGCGGGACGCCGGGCGACACGGTCTTTGAATTAAATCATGTGAGTTACGAAGGGACACTTCGTGTGTGTGGCATTGAAGATGTGTCCTTGTCGGTGCGCGCGGGCGAAATCGTTGGAATCGCTGGGATCTCGGGTAATGGTCAGGCGCGCTTAATGTCGGTTGCGGCGGGCGAAGCCAATGTGGCTTCAGAAAGTGTGAAGCTTTATGGTAAACCCGTGGGCGAATTGGGAACACGCGAACGCCGTCGCTTGGGACTTCGTTATGTGCCAGAACAGCGACTTTACCATGCGGCAGTGCCTGATATTTCACTTCAGACCAATACCTATTTGACGGGTGATGATCTTGTGAAGCACGGCTTCATTTTGGAAGACAAAGCACGTGCTTTTACCGAAAAGATTATTGAACGCTTTCACGTGAAGACGCCGTCTTCGCAAAAGAACGCGGGAAGTTTGTCGGGCGGTAACTTGCAAAAGTTCATCATGGGTCGCGAAATTTTACAAAAACCAGGCGTTTTGATCGTTAATCAGCCGACCTGGGGTGTGGACGTGGNNGGGGCTGCTGCCACGATTCGCAATGCATTGATGCGTCTGCGTGATGATGGAGCTGCCGTCTTGGTGGTTTCTGAAGAAGTCGATGAACTCTTTGAAATTTGTGACCGTATTGCAGTGATGTATCGCGTTCACTTGTCGCCTGCGATGCCGAAGTCCGAAATGAATATTGAAATCGTTGGTCGTTGGATGTCTGGTAGCTTTACCTNNAATACCCGTAAGTCAAGAAGGAGAAAAGGCATGAGCATGACGTTCCCGATTGTGATGACGCCGCGCCAAGAAGCTTCGCGTTATCTGCGTTGGTTTTCGCCTCTCTTAGCACTTATTTTGACGGTGCTGACGGGAGGCATCATTTTTGCAGCCTTGGGACAGGACCCGTTTGTGGCGCTAAAAACCTTTTTTGTGGCACCCCTTGATAGCCTTCGTGGTNTGGTAGAAGTCGGGGTCAAGATGACACCGCTTCTGCTTTGCGCCGTGGGTTTGGTGGTCTGCTTTAGAGCCAACGTCTGGAATATTGGGGCTGAAGGGCAGTTAGTGGCTGGGGCGATTGCCGGGGGCGCGGTCGCCCTCACGTGCGACAGTTCCATGGGTCCCTGGTTCGTGGTTTTGGTCATGTTGGCGTCCGCTTTGGGTGGCGCGCTTTGGGGCGCGATCACAGCGCTACTACGTCACAAATTTCACGCTAACGAAATTTTGGTCTCGTTGATGCTCGTCTACGTCGCGCAGTTCTTCTTGTCGTGGGCTGTGCAGGGACCGATGCGTGACCCGATGGGGTTTGGTTTCCCTCAGACCGCCATGTTTGAGAGTGGTGCCCTTTTGCCGATTCTCTTAGAAGGGACGCGCTTACATGCGGGCGCACTCTTAGCCGTGATTGCGGCGTTAGGCATTTGGGTCTTGATGGACAAGATGGAAATCGGGATGGAATTCAAGATTTCTGGGATGGCTCCTTTANCTGCACGCTACGCGGGCTACCGTCCTGGTCACTTGATCTGGCGCTCGATGTTGATTTGCGGCGCGCTCGCGGGGTTGGCGGGGGGCATTGAAGCCGCAGGTCCTTTGGGTCAGTTGACGCCTACGATCTCGCCGGGGTATGGCTTTGCGTNNACCATTATCGTGTACTTTGTGGGTCGCTTGACGCCGTTGGGATGCATTCCGGCTGCCTTTATAATGGCGCTCTTTTATTTAGGGGGGCGAATTTACCAGAGCCGCTTGGGGCTTCCGTCTTCGATTACGGGGGTTTATCAGGGGCTTTTGCTCTTTTTCATTCTTGCCTGCGACACGATGATTTTCTATCACTTTAAGTGGGTTGGCTTTAAGAAGGAGGCTGCCTGATGAGTCTCGCTGCTTCGATTATTGCGTCTACGCTCAATGCGGGGACCCCGCTTTTGATTGCCGCTGTAGGCATCATGATTCACGAAAAGTCTGGCGTCTTGAACCTCGGGATCGAGGGGATCATGTTGATGGNNGGTACTGTGACTGGGTTTGCGGTCACGCACGCCACAGGGAGTTTTGCGCTCGGCTTTTTGGCAGGGATGGGCGTGGGGCTTTTGTTAGTACTTTTGTTTGCGTTCTTTACGATTGGGCTTCGAGCTAACCAGTACGCGGCGGGCTTAGCCTTGACGCTTTTTGGGACGGGCTTATCGTACTTTATGGGGCAGCCTTTGCAAGGGGCGGCCTTGCCTTCTCGCGCCCCGTTGGGGATTCCAAATTTTGAAGACATGCCTTTTTTGGGTGAAGCGTTCTTTTCTCAGCATTGGTTGGTCTATGGGAGCCTCTTGATGCTCGTGGGCGTCTGGTACTTCCTCTTTAAGTCTCGTGCGGGGTTGATTTTGCGCGCGGTGGGTGAGTCGCCGGAGTCGGTACNNTTTGCGTTGGGGTATCCCGTACGCAAGATTCGTCTTTATGCGGTCGCGTTTGGAGCGACGATGGCGGGACTCGCTGGAATCTACTTGTCGCTCGTTTATACGCCCCTTTGGGTGGAAGGCATGGTGGCAGGGCGCGGTTGGATCGCGTTGGCGCTTGTGACCTTTGCCACGTGGCGTCCTGCTCGCGTCTTGGTGGGCGCTTACCTCTTTGGGGGCGTCACGATGCTTCAATTTGCTGTTCAAGGCATGGGGATTGCGATACCGCCGCAGTTTATGGCGATGACTCCCTATTTAGCGACGATTTTGGTCTTGGTGTTGATTAGCCGTAATCCAGCTTGGATTCGCCTTAATGTTCCGGCATCCTTGGGTAAACCGTTCGGTAAGAAGCTAAATAAAAGCTAATTTTGAAAACTATTTGATTGGTCTTGTGGGTAGGCAAGTTCAGCCCACTTGACTAAACTAAGAAAATATCTTTTTCTTTTTGACGTTTTTCTCGGAGACCTACTTTTATGCAAAAACGTACTGCTTTCAAGCTCTGCATCGCTGGCGCTACCGCGCTTATGCTTACCGCCTGCGGTAAAGAGGAACCGAAGACTGCACCAGTTGCGCCTGAAGCCAAGNACCGCTGCCCAAGCCAAGGTACCGAACCGATGAAGGTTGCCTTTGTTTATGTGAGTCCTACTAATGAAGAAGGTTGGTCTTCTCAGCACGATATCGCTCGTCAGTTCGTCGAAAAGAAGTTTGGCGACAAGATCAAGGTCACGTGGATTGAAAACATCCCCGAAAATGCTGACGCTGAACGCGTGATTCGCGACCTTGCTCAGCAGGGCAACAAGATGATTTTCGCGACGTCCTTTGGCTACATGAATTCTGTGCTTAAGGTCGCCAAGGAATTCCCGAATGTGTACTTCGAACACGCGACGGGGTATAAGACCGATAAGAATGTGAAGAACTATACCGCTCGCTTCTATGAAGGTCGTTATCTTGCTGGGATGCTTGCGGCTGCAACCACGAAGACCAATATTTTGGGGTACGTCGCAGCGCTACCGATTCCTGAAGTTTTCCAGGGTATTAACGCCTATACGTTGGGTGCACGCTCTGTGAATCCGAATGTTGAAGTGCGCGTTGTTTGGACGTCTTCTTGGTACGATCCGGGCAAGGAAGCTGATGCAACAAAGTCTTTGATCGGTCAGAAGGCTGATGTGATTACTCATCACACCAACTCCACGGCAGTGGCTGCAACCTGCGAAGAAGCGAAGGTGCCAGTCATTTCTTACAACTCTGCGATGCATAAGGCTGCGCCGACAATGCTTCAGGCTGGTGTTGTTCATCGTTGGGAAGAGTATTACACCAACGAAATCCAGTCCGTCTTGGATGGCAAGTGGGATAACACGCCGGTTTGGGGTGGGGCTAATGTTCACATGATTGAACTTGCTGATATGACGAAGAATGCCCCGAAGGACGTGGCTGACAAGATTGTTAAGACCTATCAGAGCCTTGAAAAGGGTGAATTCCACCCATTCACGGGTCCAGTTGTTTCTAACGAAGGTAAGGAAATGATTCCTGCTGGCAAGACCGCGACCGACGCTGAACTTCAGAACATGATGTACTTCGTCGAAGGCGTGGCTAACAAGGTGCCGACGCAGAAGTAATTCGCCGACCTTCATCGACTCAAGTGCGGCGTCGCGTCGCACTTGACATGAAGCCTCCTTTCTAATTTTAGAGGGGAGGCTTTTTCTTGGGATTTGTGTAGCCAAATGCAATCACTAAGAATGAAAACGGACTGCTAAAGTAATATCATTCTCATACGCTTTATGACCAACGTGCGTCAAAGTTGATTTCTTGGAGGATCGCGTGCACGACCAATTTTCCATCATTACCACCTTGGTGACCGGCTTTGGCTTGGCGTTAGTATTCGGGTGGTTGGTAGAACGATTTTTAAAGACCCCGGCATTGGTGGGCTACATCATTGCGGGTGTGGCAGTGAGCTTATTTCCGTTACTTCCGAATGTTGACCAGGGGGTGACGCAGCAGTTTGCTGAAATCGGTGTGATTCTCCTGATGTTTGGCGTGGGGCTTCATTTTTCGGTGGCGGACCTTGTTAAGGTGAAGGGCGTTGCCGTCACGGGGGCACTTCTTCAGATGACGATTTCGGCGTCCGCGGGGACTGCGGTCGCGCTTTTAGCCTGGAGTTGGTCTTTGCCATTGGCGATCGTCTTTGGGATGACGCTGTCGTGCGCCTCGACCGTGGTGGTGATGAAGGTACCTTGAATTACGCCGTTTGACGAGTACCTGCTACCAGGTCGCGATTGGTTGGCTTGTGGTGCAAGACTTGGTGACGGTCTTCATCATGGTGTGTTTGCCGATTGTCGCTCAAGTCACGCAAGGCGATGGGGTGATGGATCCACGCGCCATTGTGGTGTCGCTCTCCAAGACGATGCTGGGCTTAGTGATTTTTGTCGCTGGTATGTTGATCGTGGGGCGTCGCGTTTTTCCGTGGATCTTGCAACGCGTTGCGATTGCTGGGTCGCGAGAACTCTTTACGTTATGTGTGTTAGCGATCGCCATTGGGATTGCGTATGGCGCGGGCGCGATCTTTAACGTGAGCTTTGCCTTGGGGGCGTTCTTTGCGGGCATGGTGATGCGTGAATCGAGTTTTGCGCACCGTGCGTTAAAAACTGTTTACCCCTGCAAGACGCCTTTGCCGTGTTGTTCTTTGTGTCGGTAGGCTTAATGCTTGACCTCAAGGTGTTCGTCGAAGAACCCTTGGTACCGTGATTAGTGTGGTGTTAATCATCATGGTGATCACGAGCACGGTGTCGGCTTTTTTAGTGATGGTACTTGGGGTAGCCTCTTGATACTACCTCTTGGTGCTTGGGGCGTGCGTCTCGCAGTTGGGGGAATTCTCGTTTATTTTGTGTGCCCAGGGTATTGCGCTTGGGATTGCGTCTGAGAGCACGATGAGTTTGATCGTTGCGGTACTCGATTTTGACGATTGCGCTTAATCCATTGATGTTTGCCACGATTCCGCGCGTGCGCCACTTCTTAGTGGGGCGCGGTAAGTTCTTCCGTAAGACCGCGATGCGCGATTCGCCGTTAACGTCTAAAGTCTCGGCGCCTGTGAGCGTCAAGGGGCACGTCGTGATTGCCGAAGTTGGCGAAGTGATTGCAAACGTGTTGCCTAAGTTAGAGGCGAGTAGCATCAATACCGTCTGCTTTGTGCCTAACGAAGAGTCGATCCCCGAAGGGATGAACGAACTGAAGCACTGCTCCCTCATTGTGGGTGATCCGTCAGACCCCATTTTGATGGTGAAGGCGCACGTGATGTCTGCGTCCTTGGTGGTGTTGCCGTCTGCTGACCCGATGGTGAATCAGCATATTTTGACTGCGGTGCGTGGTCTCAAAGAGGATGTCCCAGTGATTGTGCGTGCTGTGCATCCTGAAGATGCCGAACACTATCAAAACGATAAGCACGTGACCGTCATTTGTGACGTCTCGATTGCGTCAACGACCCTTTCGAACATGATTAACGAAGCGTACGGCTTGCCGCCCGCCGCTGTGAAGAGTGACGTTGAAGACGATGAATTGACGCCCGAAGAGCAGCGTGCTATTGAAGACGCCAAGCACGAACCCGATTTGGCTGAAGCCATTCGCGCAAAACTTCATCACGTGAAGTTGCCTGACGTGCATATGCCCAGCGTCAAGATGCCTGACATTAATTTGCCCAAGGTCAAGATGCCCAAGTGGCATATGCCGAAGATCTCTTTGCCTGAAGTCTCGATTCGCTTTAAGAAGAAGGATGATGAACCCAAGGCTGATACCAAGGACGTACCTAAGGATGTAACGACGCCTAAGGTTGAACCGCAGGTGGAAAAGCCCATTGAAAGGCCGACGGTTGACGAAGTGACGCCTTCTGACGTGAAGCCTGTCATTGAGGCGCAAGCGGCGGTTGAACCTCAGACTGAAACGAAGCCTGAAGTGCAAGCTCAAACGAAGGACGGTCGCGAAGGACAATAAGTCATGACAACAGAGACACTCTTAATGCTAATGTNNACCGTCCTTTTGGTGGGATTGATTGGGGCGGTTGCTTGGCTCATTGTGCAGGTGCGCTTACTGAACCTCATGCACGACGAGCGGGCGCGGCGCGACGAGCAAGACGAAATCATTGAAGCGATTTTGACGGGGGTGCGCGGTGAACGCCAAGAAGGGCAAATGGCCTTGGCAAGCGTCGAGCGTAACTTGAGTCAAGCCATGGCGAACCTCACAAGCTTTGTGATGGATCAGCAGCAAAAGAGTGCCTCTGAAGTGCGTAGCCTCAATGAGACCGCACGTCAGTCGCTCGCTGAAACGCGTGAAGTCATGCATCGACAGCTGATGGAATTGCAGACCTTAGTCGATCAGCGCTTTGCGCGCATTATTGAAGCTAATGCTCATGCGAGCGAGCATTTGGGGAGTCGCTTAGAAGGGAAATTTAACGAAATCCGATCGACTGTTGACGCTAACCTGGATAAGGTTCGTACCGCCAACGAAGCCAAACTCGAAGAAATGCGCGCGACCGTGCAAGAAAAGTTGGATCGCACGTTGGTAGACCGTTTGACGGCGAGCTTTAAGACCGTGGACGAAAAGTTGGGACTCGTGCAAACGGGGTTGGGCGAAATGCGCCAGATGGCTGCAAGCGTACGAGACCTCAAGGGCGTGCTCACTAACGTGAAAACGCGTGGCACCTTTGGTGAAACGCAACTTGAAACGATTTTAAGTAATATCCTCACGTCGAATCAGTTTGCTAGCCAAGTCCGAGTGATCCCAGGGAGTAACCAGGTCGTTGACTTCGCGGTGAGAATGCCGGGCGCAGGCACGGATGCGCCTTGCTGGTTGCCGATTGACTCGAAGTTCCCCGTAGAAGACTATGGGCGACTCCTCGAAGCCGAAGAGGCGGCGGACGCACAAAAAGCTGCACAGGCTCGTAGTGGGCTCGAAAAAGCGGTGCTTGTGCAAGCAAAGTCAATTCACGACAAATACGTGAAGCCCCCTTACACCACCGAGTTTGCGGTGATGTATTTGCCGAGCGAAGGGCTCTACGCCGAAGTGATTCGTATCCCAGGGCTTTTTGAACGCTTGCAACGCGACTATCGGATTACGCCCGCGGTACCCACCGTGGTGAGTGCCTTGATTAATAGCTTACAGATGGGCTTTGTGACCCTCGCACTTCAAGAGCGTAGTAGCGAAGTGTGGAAGGTGTTGGGCGAAGTGAAGGGTGAATTCTTGGCGTTTGCAGAGGGTTTTGCGAAGGTGCAAAAGAAATTTAGCGAAGCGCAGTCAAGCCTCGACGCGATGAAGACACGCCAAAACGTGATGCAAAAGAAAATGAGTGCGATTGAGACCGTGGGTTTACTCACGGATACAACTCAAACGCTACCTATGGTCGATAAAACAGTCGCGTCAGACACCGAGATCACGACGCAAGGACTAAACTAATGCAATGCCTATTGAGGCACATTTAGGAGACTAATTATGAAGAAAATCGTGCTTGCTGCGATTTTGATGAGTGGTGCTATTGTGCTCTCTGGCTGCAACACCGTGGCTGGGTTGGGTACGGACCTCAAAAAGGGTGCTGAACACGTGGGTTCGGCGCTTGAACGAGCGGGTAATAGCGTAGCGCCCTCGCAAAACCAGGCGAAGTAAATCTTGAGAATAAGGCAGTGATTTCGATTGAGAGTCACTGCCTTTTTCATAGGTGATGATTAAACGAAAGACCCTGCGTTCGTGTGTGAAGGCAGGGTCTTTGTGAGTTAACGCGCCAGAGGACCATTAGTCATTTTTAGGCGGATTATGCGGACGACGGCGGAAGCGGTTGCGTAGCGACCCCATGCGACGGCGGTTCGACGTGCGACGCTCGTCCGTGGCTTCGGGGGTAGCGGCAGCCGTTTCAAGCGCGGGCTTTGGTGCCAATTCACCAAATTCAGGCGTCTGCCCCTGGGTGAACTTGGTGTCGTAGTCTTCAAGCGCACGACCCACAAGCTTCGAGAGTACTATTAACGCAATGACGTTCGGAATGACCATCAAGCCGTTAAAGAGGTCAGCGAGTTCCCACACGAGGGTGACGTGCAAGAAGGAGCCAAGCATGATGAAGCCCAAGACGAGCACGCGGTAGATCGAGACCCAACGTACGCCAAAGAGGTACTTGACGTTTTGTTCTGCAAAGAAGTACCAACCGATGATGGTCGTAAAGGCAAAGAAAAGGAGGCACGTCGCAACGAACCCGTTACCGATCGAACCGAGCCCCAACGTAAAGGCCTTTTGTGTGAGCGAAATGCCAGTCGTCGTGCCATCGAGTGCACCCGTGCAAAGGATCACAAATGCGGTCATCGTCACAACGATGAAAGTGTCAAAGAAAAGACCAATAATCGCAGCGAGACCCTGTTCAGCGGGGTGCTTCACACGAGCCACAGCGTGCGCGTGCGGGGTCGAACCCATACCGGCTTCGTTCGAGAAGAGCCCGCGAGCCACACCATAACGAATGGCTTCCTTGATACCCGCACCGATCACACCACCCGTGGCGNNTACCGGGTCAAAGGCACCGATGATGATCATTTCGATGGTAGCCTTAAAGACCCCTTCCCAGTTCGTGAAGATGATGGTGATCGAACCGATGATGTAAACGAGCGCCATGATCGGCACCATCTTTTCAGCAAAGGACGCAATACGACGAATGCCACCAATGAAGATGAAGCCTGCGAGCATGAAGATGAGAATGCCAGAGAGCCAGGTCGGCACACCAAAGNNTACCGTCTGGAACGCGTCGGCAATGGAATTGGCTTGCACCATGTTGCCTACAAAGCCCAACGCAATGATGATCGCTACCGAGAAGCAAGCGGCGAGCGTCTTGTTACCTAACCCTTGGCTAATGTAATAAGCAGGACCCCCGGTGATGTGNGTATGTGGGTCACGCGTACGATAGAGCTGAGCGAGGACCGCTTCAGCAAAGATCGTGCACNNTATCCCAAAGAAGTACGCAATCCACATCCAGAAGATGGTACTAGTACCCATGGCAATGGCGGTAGCAACCCCAGCGAGGTTACCCGTCCCTACCTGGGCAGCAATGGTAGTGGCGAGCGACTGGAAGGAAGACATCCCGTCCTTGTCGGTANNCTTTTTACCAAAGAGGCTGATGCCACCAAAGACTTGTTTCATCGCTTGGGTAAAGCGGCGAACCTGAATGAAGCGAAGCTTCCACGTGAAGTAAATCCCCGTTCCGACTAAGAGGGGAATGAGGCAGTAAATGCCCCAAAGCAGGCTATTAATGCTCTGCACAATTTGAGTGGCTTGTTCCACAATAAAACTCCCGATGTTGCTGAAATAGCATCCAACGTCCGGGACGTTGGTTTGATTCGTTGTTATTGTTTTGGTAGGGCGGCAGGATGCGGACACTAGGAAACGACCCTGCAGTGATGTGTATCAAGAAAAAAAGCCCGGTCTCGAGACCTCAGGAGGAACCCGAAATGCCATTGTACGCGCGCATTTCAGGGTTTTGCGTCACGCAACTAACGTAAAGAAGGGATAGTGGATTGCTTAGGGAAAATGCCTTGATTTTTGGGTTAAATCCTTAAAAAGGACTCTCTAAGAGGGTGAAAATTCATGTTGATATACATCAAAAGAAGAAACCATCAAACTTTCGTGCACGACAAAAAGAGCGGCGCTCACAGATCCATTACAATGGTCGGTACTTTCTTTTCATTTCTTTTGGCTTAAATTTTGGGAGTAAAAACCATGCTTCGCAAATTCATGCGCGGTGCGATTTATGTGGCCTTTGCGATGGTGGTACTTTGGATTTTGGTAAACGTCATCGGGATGGTGCGTTACGCGATCAGTTAATGGGCTTGATACCTGATTTAATTAGCGCAGATCCCAAGCTGTCTAAAAGCCTCGGTGACGCCGTCGGGCTTAACGGTGAGGGTGCCATAGCGCGTCATCTTTTTGCCGGCTTTAAGCACTAACTTATCTTTGGTGACCAAAAGGGGCGCTTTGCCTGCGAGCGTTAACACCAAAAACTTTTGGTCTAAGGGGTCGCGACAGCGTACAGAAATATGGTCGTTGGCGGCCTCAATCAAGTCGCGATCAATGTGGGCGGTCTGCGCACACCAGGCGCGAACGGCTTCTAGGGCTTGGGGTTCGTCGCCTAAAAAGTGAGGGCGAGAGAGGACTTCAGCGAGTTCAATCATGGTTTCATCGT
The DNA here is from genome assembly GCA_905186105.1 of uncultured Sutterella sp. Classification (GTDB taxonomy): domain Bacteria; phylum Pseudomonadota; class Gammaproteobacteria; order Burkholderiales; family Burkholderiaceae_F; genus Sutterella. Next base: position 550,904 of record LR994475.1, read on the forward strand.
CACGCAGCACCGTGATGCGTCGAGCGGCAAGGGCCTCACGAATGGGGGCGACCTGGGGGTCGTTCCAAAAAATCAGATCTAGGATCACATTGGTGTCAAGCACCACGGGGGTGCCTACTGTGGGGGCGCTAGGCACCGTGAGAGCGTGAGCAACAACGCCCTGACGCAAGTTTTCGGTGAGACTCATACGTAGACCAAAAAAATTCCTTCTTTGAACGAGGAGCAAAGTCTCTGAAATGTGCTAATTTTATCGAACGCGATTCGTTTTCGTGCAGCTCATTCAAATGGACTCGCTGAATCGCGCTCCGAGCATCCGCGGGTCGGGTGCTTTCTTCTTGTACCACAATGGAATTTTTACTTGATCCGACCATTTGGGTGGGTCTGATTACCCTAATCGTTCTTGAAATTGTTCTCGGGATTGATAATCTCGTTTTCATTGCCATTATTGCCAAAAAGTTGCCTGCTTCTCAGCAAGATAAGGCGCTTTATATGGGGTTGGGTCTCGCGCTCGTGATGCGTTTGGGGCTACTCTCCATTATGAGTTGGCTCGTGACCNTCACCGACCCAGTGTTCTCCATTTGGGAGCATCCCTTCTCTTTGAGAGACTTGATTTTGTTGGGCGGTGGTATTTTCCTGCTCTATAAAGCCACAACTGAACTCCACGAACGTCTTGAAGCATTGCCTCACACCGAAAGTACCTCTCAAGGTAAAGCGGGCTTTTGGTTTGTGATTGCACAGATTCTTGTGCTCGATGCCGTTTTCTCGATTGACTCCATCATTACGGCTGTCGGTATGGTCGATAACCTCTACGTCATGATGACCGCTGTGGTGGTTGCCATGATCGTGATGATTGTCGCAAGCCGTCCGCTCACGGCCTTTGTGAACGCCCATCCGACCGTTGTGGTGTTGTGTCTTTCGTTCTTGTTGATGATTGGCTGTAGCCTCATTGCCGAGGGCTTAGGCTTTCATTTACCGAAGGGCTACCTCTACGCCGCGATCGCGTTCTCGATTCTTATTGAGTTCTTTAATCAGTTGGCTGCGCGTAATGCGTCTAAAAACCTCGCGCGTGTGCCATTTCGTGAACGTACGACATCCGCGATTGTGCGTTTGATGTCCCGTGCGCCACAAGTTAAACACGAAGCGATTGCGCAAACGCTCTCTGAAGCGACCGAAAGTTTCGCCCAAGAAGAACGCCATATGGTCGAAGGCGTGTTGACGCTCGCAGAGCGCAGCATCAAAACCATTATGACGCCGCGAAGTGAAATCGCTTGGCTCAATGTGCGCCGTAGCTTTGAAGAAAATATGAGCCGCGTGCAGGATATGCCGCACAGCAGTTTTCCTGTGTGCGATGGGACGCTTGAAAACGTGATTGGCGTGATTAAGNGTAAAGACTTGATTGGCATGACGCCAGACTCTCAGGCTTTACNNCAAGCGGCAAGCGAACGTCAACCCCTCACGGTGCCTGAAACCATCAACGTGATTCGCTTGATGCAAGACATCAAGAGTTCACAAAGCTCGTTAGTTTTGGTCGCTGACGAATTTGGGGTGATCCAGGGGCTCGCGACCGCGCACGACATTCTTGAAGCCATTGCGGGCGACTTTCCTGACGAAGGGGATCGCTTGTCGATCGAGAAGGTCGAAGGCGGGTGGAGCGCCGAGGGGAGCGTTGAACTCTTCTTGGTTGAACAAACGTGTGGCGTGGATGACCTTAAGCGCGACGATGGTGACTACGTGACGTTGGCTGGGTTACTCCTGGATCGTTTGGGACGGTTACCGCAAAAGGGTGAACGTTATGAAGAAGCCGGGCTCATTTTTGAAGTGACGGCTGTCTCACGCAATCGTATTGAACGCGTCAAGATTTCAAAGGTACCGAACGCCAACGAGGGCTAATGCAAACTGACGAAGGCTCATACGTCACAAAACAGGTGACGGACCGAAAGGTCGCTTGAACCAGTGACACATTCCGCACAGGCGGTCTCTGAGGAGACCGCCTTTTTTTAACCGCTTTTTTGGCTAACGGCATCAAGCAAAAGGGATGCCTTTGAGTGATCTAGTAAATATTCAAAATAAATTGAGAATGAAATCAAAAATGATATGAAAAATATCACTAGAAATAACCCTAATATTGTAAGATCTATAAGTGACAGAGTCGATGATTCTAAACGGGCAGAGGAGATCTAATGATTTATAAAAAATATATGTAAAGAGGAATTTCTGTAAAAGAAGCCTTTTGATAAAATAAACAAACTGGAGTGACTTTACGCCCGTCTGTACGACCGAATTCGTGGAGTTCTCTAAGCGCGCAGAGGATTTCGCCGCGCTGAATGCGAACTCATCGGTCTCTCGGTTGACCAGGTCTTTAGCCACATCAAGTGGGTCGAATGGATTGAAGAGAACCTTGACGTCAAGGTGCCCTTCCCCGTGGTCGCGGATGAACTCGGTCGCCTCTCGTCCAAATTGGGGATGCTCCACTCAGCGAAAGGTACGAACACCGTACGTGCGGTCTTTATCGTTGACCCGAAGGGGGTGCTTCGCTTGATGCTCTTTTATCCGCAAGAAGCAGGTCCCAACGTCGCTGAAATCCTTCGCGTTTTGAAGGCTTTGCAAACAGTACGACCAGTAAGAAGCACCTCTCATTTGCGACACTTTGACCGTCCATACATCGCACAAAGCGCCGGTGTATGGACGGTTTTTTAGCCGTTTGATCTAAGGCCTCTCAGGCGTTTAGCGTAGGCAAAGCGTGAAGCGAATCGCTATAGTGATTGAAGTGATAGACCCATTGAACGCGTCTCAAGGAGAATTGCCCATGGACATGCTTAAACTCATTCGTGAACGCTATACCACGAAGCACTACGATGCCACGCGTCGCGTCAGTGACGAAGATATGGCGGATTTGATGGAAGTCTTACGACTGTCGCCCTCTAGCGTCAACGCCCAGCCGTGGCACTTCTTTGTAGCGGGCTCGGCTGAAGCGAAAGCCCGTTTAATGCCAGCGATTTTGGACTTTAATCAGCCTCGCGTGGCTGATGCGAGCCATTTGGTGGTTTTTGCAGTGAAGAAGTCGATTGACAATGATTATCTGGATCACCTTCTTCAAAATGAAGTCGCGGATGGTCGTGTGGCACCCGAAGACGTTGACAAAGGGATTGACGCGGGACGCCGCCATTTTGTGGGCTTACATAGCGTCTGTGAAGAAGAATTGGTGAGCTGGGAAACGCGCCAAGCCTATATCGCCATGGGCTTTTTGATGTTAGCTGCGGTACNNGAACGCGGGATCGATTCGACCTGCTTAGAAGGGATCGACATGACTAAGATGGATGAGATCCTGGGGCTCGAAGCCAAGGGGTTACGCACAGTTGTGGCTTTGAGTCTTGGCTACCGCTCAGCGAACGACAGTAACGCCACGCGTCCTAAATCTCGTTTACCGTTAGACGAAGTCGTGACGGTCCTCTAAGCTACCTGGGTGACGCACATTTTTGCCACTTTGAAGCGAAATGAAACGGTCTTCTCTCGATGAAAGAGGTAGTTTTTTCGTTGAGTTTGCTAGACTGTCACCACTTAAGTGATGCGCCTCGTGGTCATCTCATTTTGTCGTTTGGTAGGTAATCGAATGAAAACACGTCTCTTAACCCTTTTTGTTGCCATGATGATGCCGCTCGTCTGTCAAGCGGGAGAATCGAGCCAGCTTGAATTGATGAGAGATAAAGCGCAGTACGTGCTTGACGACCATGGGTTTTATGAAACGTGGTCTAAGGCAGGTGCTATTGATACAGTTGAAGAAGCAAAGCGCGCACAAAGTGACGCGAAGCTCGAAACGCAGCGCGTCGACGAAGCGTTTGGGCAAATGAAATCGTGGTGCAATTCGCGCTTTTTTGTGAACGCCTGTATCGATGAGGCGCGTGAGCTTCAACACCAACGTAAGCGTGAAATTCGTGAGATTCATCTCAAAGCGGACGATGTGATTCGCACTGACCGTACGTTACGTAATCAGAACCGCCAAAAAGCGCGCGAAGAGGCGCAACGCGCTACCTGTAGGCGTGAGTCCTAAAGGGGCGGCGCCTAAACCCGTGCCTCATATTGGGCAAAGCGCTGAAGACGTGCAAAAAAAATCTCAGTAAAGCCGAAGAGCGTCGTCAAAAAGAAGAAGCCAATTTACGTGCTTATGAAGAGAAGCAACGTAAGGCTGCTGAGCGCGCCAACGAAAAGCATGATCCTGTGCGCATGAAGACTCGCGAGCCGCAGGGCCCTCGCTGCCGCAAGGGGCTTCGAAGGCAATCCCGATAAATGACGAAGAGGGGTTGATGGAAGCGCGTCGTGCGCAAGAAGTCGCGAACACCGAGGCTTTTAACCAAAAGCAAGCCGAAGCCGCTGAGCGTATGGTAAAGCCGAAGAAGCGGTACGCCAAGCGTCGCGCTGAACGTGAAGCCCGTCAAAAGTGACTTTAACCAAACGTTAAAGGAACGTCGTGCGGCGCAAGAGCGCTATGAATCCACAAAGGGTGATCGCGAATCGGGTCTTGAACGATTCTTCTAAATCGCGAGTGGTTAGGAACTTAAGCATGGCGACAGAGAGACGCGATCCTCGTTTATTTGATCCATTGATTCCGTTAGCTGAACGCGTCAGTGTGGCTNTTGAAACAAATGGCNCACTTTCACGCGCAGTGAAAGGCTTTCGCGTACGCGAAGGTCAAAAAGAATTTGCGCTTGAAGTCTGTCGAGCGGTCAACGAAAAAAGCGTGCTCGTGGCTGAAGCGGGGACGGGTACGGGTAAAACCTTTGCCTATTTGACGCCCGCGCTATTAGCTCACGAAACCTGTGTGATTTCGACCGCGGGTAAATCGCTCCAAGATCAACTCTACACCAAGGACTTGCCTGCGCTACGTGAGTAGNCCTTGGGGATTCCGCTCAAAATTTCGCTCCTGAAAGGGCGAGCCAACTACATTTGTCTCTATCGCTTGGAGTTGGCGAGGTCAGGTAACAGCTTGCCTGAGCAAAACTCCTACGAAAAACTTCGCCGCATTGAACGCTTTGCGGCGGTCTCGTCAACGGGCGACCGTTCTGAACTCCCGGATGTCCCAGAAGACGATCGCCTCTGGCCANTGGTCACGAGTACCCGTGAAAACTGCTTAGGCAAGGACCGCTGTCCGCACTACGAAGAGTGTTTTGTCAAAAAGGCTCGTGATGAAGCCATGGAGAGCCAGGTCGTGGTGGTGAACCACCATCTCTATTTGAGTTCCATGGCTTTGAAGCGCGAAAGTGAAGCCATTGACGGGATGCTCCCTCAAGCAGGGCTCACCGTGATTGACGAAGCGCACCAGTTGCCTGGCATTGCGTCGAACTTCTTTGGCTCGAGCTTTTCCACTTATGACGTCGAGGATGTGTCGGTTGAAGCTCGTATGATTGGGCGTACCAAGTGCCGTGACGGCGCGGATTGGGAAATCATTTTTGATCGCGTCACAAAGGCACTACGCGAATTGCGTTTAACAGCTCAAACGATTGGGCTCAAAGAAGGGGATCGTTTTGCGGTCGAAGAAATTGAACGTTTTGGGGAACTGTCGCCGAGTTTTATTCGCCTGCGAGATACCTTCGTTGCATTAGGCGAAGCCATGAAGACGAACAAGGGGCGTGACGATGAGCTTGATACGCTTGCAGAACGTCACGCCACCGTGTTAGACGAAATGACCCTTTGGATGGAAGTCTTGACGCAGAGTCGCGATGGCGTGCCACCCGAGGAAGTGACCCTGATCAAGACCGATGACGAGGACACCCCCGCAGAGGGCGAAGCAAATGACAATAAAAAGCTCAATCGCCACTTGGTACGTTGGGTTGAAGTGTCGCAGCACGGTTTACGATTTAATCAGACGCCCTTGAGTTTTGCCCAAGAGTTTGCCGAGATGCGTGAGCGTGAAGGCGGCGCCTGGGTCTTTACCTCAGCGACCTTGAGTGCAGGGGGCGACTTTAAGCACTTTAAGGCGAGCCTTGGGATTGGGGACTGTGTAGAACGCAGTTGGGAGAGCCCCTTTCAGTATTGGGAACAAGGGTGCTTTTATCTGCCGGTGATGCCGCCACCCGCCAACAATACGGCTGATCACACTACCAATATGATCGACAAGGTGTACNCCNTCATTAATGCGTCAGAGGGTCGTGCCTTTATTTTGTGTACGTCATTAGCAGCTGTTGACGAAGCCGCGAAGCGCCTCTCGGCGTTACTAGAGGCTAACGNNTACCATCCGTATCCCTTATTGGTGCAAGGGGATCGCCCCAAGATGCGGTTGATTGAATCCTTCCGTGAGCACGGAAACGCTATTTTGGTGGGCTCGATGAGCTTTTGGGAAGGCGTGGACGTCAAGGGCGAAGCCTTGAGTCTCGTGGTGATCGACAAACTACCCTTTGCGCCCCCTAACGACCCTGTGATTCAGGCACGCAGCCGAGCGGTCAAAGAGTCTGGCGGAAGTCCCTTCTTTGCGTTAGCGCTCCCTGAAGCCATCATCGCGTTAAAGCAAGGGGCAGGGCGCCTGATTCGCAGTGAAGAAGATCGTGGGATGCTTGTGATTTGTGATACGCGTCTCGTGCAAAAGGGTTACGGTAAATTGGTGCTTGATAGCTTGCCTGACTTTTATCGCACAAGACGAGAAGACAAAGCCNTCGAATTTTTCTTGCGTCCAGAACGCTTTGCCGAGNGACTCTATCGATAATAAGAACGGATGGCGAAATGTCGTACGACGGTTAATCGCGTACGAATTTCGCGACCGTTTCAACGTGCAGAGCACCAGGGAACAAGTCGACGGGCACAATCTGCTCGATACGCCAACCGAGCTTTACAAAGCGCGCCGCATCACGCGCAAAGGTCTTGGGGTTACAAGACACATAGACAAAGCGCTTGAGGGCAAGTCCTGTGAGCATCGCGGGAACGGTTTCGTCGAGTCCCTTGAAGGCTGGATCCAAAATTGCCGTGGTGGGATTAAGCCCCTGCGCGATGAGTTTGGGGAGCACATCTTCAACGGCGCCCGCATAAAAGTTGGTGTTGGTGAGGTAGTTTTTCTGCGCATTATGGCGCGCACGTTCAATCGACGCTTCCACCCATTCAATCCCAATCGCTTCTTTGGCGCACTGAGCTCCCATCAGGGTCATGGTACCAATCCCGCAATAGAGATCTAAAAAGATGTCGTCAGACTTAATGTCTACNCAAGCGAGCGCCTGCGCGTAGAGTTTTTCGGTTTGCTCAGGGTTCACCTGTAAGAAGGTTTCGGGACGCACATCAAAGGTGAGCCCACCGATTGTCGTCGTGATCGCGTCGACGCCATCGATAAGCCGATAGTCGTGCCCTAAAACCGCGTTCCCTGCGGTAGGATGTCGACAGAGGTAAAGACTCGTGATGTGGTGCGCTTTGAGGGCTTCTACCAAACACGANGCAAACTCGAGGACCTCAGGCGTCCAATCGCGCACCACAAGACACACTAAACGTTGAAGTGAGTGCTCACTCGCGCCTTCTCGCATCAAAAGAGAGCGAATGTCTCCAGTTAAGAGCGTTTCATTCCACGGGGTTACGGGCGTGTCGTCAAGCGCCTTGGCGGTCGCTAAAGCGACGTCTGCCATCCAACGTGGCGTTTGAGGACAGTGAACGGACGCGGGGACCGGCGTGTGCGAGCCTTGCGAATAAAGCGCAAACTGCCAAGTGTGGGTATCACTCATCGACGCATAGAGCACCGCTTTATTTCGAAACCCTGTCGTAAAAGTGCCCTCAAGCGTTGCCGCTTCAATGAGGGACAGGGGCGTTGGTGCATCGACCTTGGCACTCGCTAAGGCGTCCGTCAATAGGCGCGTTTTAATGGCTGCTTGACCGATGGGCGAAAGGGCAGCCAAGGGGCAGCCGCCGCATGCGGGCGTCGCCTTGTATACCGCGCACGGNCTTTTTTCGCGCCAAGCGCTTTCTTCGAGCCATTCAATGGGTTGGGCAATACCAGAGTGCGCCCCTCGCGCGGGCGGCGTCACGTCAGCGCGCACCCTGTCGCCAGGCAATGCGCCTGGCACAAAAATGCGTAAGCCACCATCAAACGCGACACCAGCGCCGCTAGGCGCCATGTCGGTTACTTTGAGAACTTGTTGAGCCATGGTTTAGAAAAAATATTCGGGCGTCTTGAGTTGCGTACAAACGGGCGCAATACGATCTCGCACAAGATTAAGGTGCGCCTGAACCGCTTCAGGATAGTGACGCATGCCGTCAGGGCACGCATGAATACAAGCACCACACCCGATACATTGCGTTGGGTCTGTCACTCGCATCGTAAAGGGATCAATGATGTCAACGGGGCACACTTCGGTACAGCGTCCACACTGACGACAAATGGTGTCCGGCATAGGCACAGCAGTACTGCGCGGGNNATAGGGACGCAAGTCCCCTTCACCCGGGAACGTCGCTTCACCCGTCAAGCGCCCTTCGGTGAGGCGCGTGAGCACGTCTTTCGCGAAGTGTTCGATCTGATAGCGGTCGTCGTCATTGGGGCGACCTTGACCGAATTCAGGAAAGAGGCTATGTTCAACTGGGAAGGCGGCACCTGCGGGCACCTTAAAGCCCGAGGTACGTAAAAGTGCAGCAAGTTCACGTAACGCGTCTTCATGCGCACGACTGCCGTAGGTCACGACCGGAATCGCAATTGCGCCGTTCCCTTGCCACTGAGAGAGGTCTTGCATGGGGCGCGGCACANNCCTACCTGCGTAGACAGGTACGCCCACAAAGACGAGGTCATCAGGGTTAAAGGATCGTGCTTCTTCACGATCGTAGCGATCAGTGACATCGAGTTCATTCACGAGTAAACCGCTACCCGCAAAGCCAGTCGCTAAAAAGCGCATCACACGGCGCGTGTGCCCAGTGGGCGAAAAACGCACCAAAAGAATACGTGAGGGGGTCATAAAGTGTCACGCAAAAAGTGGGGTGAGAAAGACGCTCTTAGCAAAGAAAAAGCGTCGTACTGCAGACAATGATAATGAAGAGCGCGGGCAGTGCGGCAAAAAAGAGTACTGAAGCCGTGCCCGCTTCAAAGGCGGCTTGGTCGGTGTCCGCTAAGTCATGCTGACGACTTTTGATCGCACGACGCAAAAGCACCAAGACCTGCAAATAGAGAAGCGCGATGAGCGTAAAAGCGCCCGCGAGCAGTGTCACGGGGTGTGCGCCTTCTAAGAAACTGGGCGCACAAAGGGCAGCCACGACCACAAAGGCGAGACTACCCAACCATAGTGACTTGTGTGCACGGTATTCCGTGAGGAGCACCGTGAACACAAGTTGTCGACCATGCTGATGAGGGTCTTGCATTAGAGGCTGCCACCCGCCACGACGAGCACAAAGAGCGGGCTCACCACACCGATCATGATGCGGATGAAGTTAAGGCGCGCCTGAGACATCGGGTGCGAAGCGCAGAGTTCGTTGCGCGTAGCAGTACAAGCAACCCAAGCCGCGGCAATCGCGATCCCGAAGGTCGAAAGCGGCATACCGACGTTACTCGTCACGTAGTCAAGTAAGTCGAAGATCGTCTTATTAAAGAGCTTCACGTCACTCCAAGCCCCAAAGGACAGGGTCGACGCAAGACCCACCAAGGTGCAACCCAAGATCGTCACGGCAATGGCGGTACTACGCTTAATGTTAAAGCGACGCGTCAACAAGGTCGTGCACGCTTCAAGCATGGAGACGGACGACGTGAGCGCAGCGACACATAAGCAGAGGTAGAAGAAGACCGCAAAAAGCTGACCCAAAGGCATCTTAGAGAAGATCGCGGGCATCGTGACGAACGTGAGACCGGGACCTGCCGTCGGGTCAAGTNNACCAAACGCGAACACCGCGGGCAACACCATTAAGCCACCTAAGACGGAGGACATAATGGCAAGCACAGCGACCCAACCCACAGCGCCTGGGAGGTCAGCCTTGGGGCTCAAGTACGAGCCATAGGTGATCATGGTGCCTGCGCCCAAAGAGAGCGAGAAGAAGCAAAAGCCCATGGCGTTAAAAAGGGCTGACGCATTAAAGTCTTCCCAACGCGGGGCAAAGAGGTATTCAAGCCCCGCCATGCCGCCCGGCAACGTCAAGCCGCGAATGATGAGGATGATCATCAAAATAAAGAGGGCTGGCATGAGAACCTTGGCGACGCGTTCAATGCCATCCTGGATGCCACGCAACACCACGATCGCGGTAACAGCTAAAAAGAGCATCAAATAAAAAGAAGCTCAAGTACTGTCAGACACAAAGCCCCCAAAGTGGGCACCTAAAAGTTCAGGGTCACTGATGAANGTATAGTAGATCATGGCATCAAACGTGTACTTCAAGCACCAACCACCTACGCACGAGTAGAAGGAAAGAATCAAGAAGACAGTGAATACGCCAACGCCCCCAAAGAAGCCCCAACCACGACCGCAAACGCGCGTGAGACTTTCCATGGGACCCGCGCGCCCAGCGCGACCCATTGCGAATTCAGCCACAAGAAGCGAAATGCCGACCGTGAGCGTAAAGAAAATATAGGGGAGCATGAAAACGGAACCACCGTTGGTACCCGCCATGTAAGGGAACTTCCAAATTGCGCCGAGTCCTACGGCTGAGCCAGCGCTAGCCAGGATGAAGCCAAGGCGTGACCCCCAGCTTACGCTATGTGTTTCAGACATAAAGGGATACTCCGATTGTTGTCTTAGAGTTGTGAGTCCTCGGCAGTGTAATTTGAGGGAGAGACTGCCGAGACTAAGGGGTATAAAGTTAAAAGAGACCAATGCCCTTGAGGGTCACGATCGTGATAAGAATTGGGGCAAAGATACCAGCGACCACACGATAGGTTGTGAGGAACCACGGAGTACAGGGGCGAACCAAAGAGATCTGCGCTTTTGTGGTCGACCAGNNTACCATCCAAGCCGTGACAATGGCAATACCTAAGACGCCAATCGGCATCCCGATGTTACTCGTCAAGTAGTCAAAGAAGTCAAAGAAGCTCTTACCAAAGAGTTTGATGTGTGAAAGCGGACCGAAACTTAAAGCGCAAAGGGTACCCAATACAGCAAGGATCAAGCTCGTCAATGTGGTCGCAGCTGGACGGCTAAAGTTCCATTCGTCACGCAGGTATTGAACCGACATTTCAAGAATCGAAATGCTCGAAGTGAGTGCAGCGACAAATAAGCACACATAGAACGTGATGGCAAAGAAGTGACCAAATGGTAACTGTGCAAAAACGGCAGGCATCGTCGCAAACGTGAGTACTGGACCCGCGTCAGGCGAAAGTNNACCAAAGGCAAACACAGCTGGCATGATCATGATACCGCCAAGAATCGCCGACATGATGGCTAAGAAAACAATCCAAGAAACGGATGTTGGCAAATGCACCTTATCACTCAAGTAGCTACCGTAGTTCATCTGAGAACCTGAACCCACAGAGAGCGAGAAGAACGCAAAGCCCATGGCATTAAGAAGCGATTCACCCGTAAAGGCAGACCAGTCAGGTTTAAAGAGGAACTTCACACCTTCCCAAGCGTTGGGGAGCATTAGACCACGCACGATCAAAACGAGCATCATGACAAAGAGTAACGGCATCAAGACTTTGGCGACGCGTTCAATCCCTTTTTCAACGCCAAAGTAGACCACAAAAGCCGTGGCTCCCAAGAAGGCAAGGTGAGAAAGGACGGGGGCTACGTCAGCAGATGCAAAGCTCTCAAANATACCACGCATCATAGACGGATCATTGATGATGCCGTTACCAAGGAAGGCTTGCACCATGTAGTAGACGCACCAACCACCCACTACCGAATAGAAAGCGAGCACCAAAAAGCCCGTTAACACAGAGAGAAAGCCGATNACCGCCCCAAAAGAGTACCTAACTTGCGAAAGTACCGTCGCAGCGCCTGCACGCACTGCACGACCCATACACATTTCACCGATCAAGAGCGTAAGCCCGATCGTGATCGTAAANAAGATATAAGGCAGCATAAAAATGGAACCACCATTTGTACCTGCCATGTATGGAAATTTCCAAATCGCGCCGAGACCGACGGCTGAGCCTGCACTAGCCAAAATAAAGCCAATGCGAGACCCCCATAGGGAGCGTTCTGCCATGAGTTTTATCCGTTTTATTGTTTTGGTTGGAGATGTGGAGTGGACTTTAAAAGTTGATCAAATTGTAAGCCCTTAGGGATGACCTAAGGGCTTATAGATATGGAATCTCTTAGAGAAGACCCGAAATCAGCACAATCGTCACAAGAATCGGCGAGAAGCCAATCATCATGATACGAAGGAACTTCAGCGTACCCACAGAGAGATTACCGTTTTGAGAAATATCGTCACGGATCATCAGTACNCAGCATTTCTGCCCAGCAAGCCACAAAATGATCAATCCGCCAATCGGAAGCGAGATATTGCTCGTAAAGAAGTCGAACATATCGAAAATCGTCTTGCCACCAAAGAAAGTGATGTCGGAGAGCTTCCCGAAAGATAGACAGGGCAATGCACCGACAATGGCGAGTGCAAGCGTTGCGAGCATGATCGCAGCGCTACGGGAGAGGCGATGTTCGTCAACAAGGAATGCAACCACGATTTCGATCATCGACACCGAAGATGTGACTGCGACCACGACAATGCAGAGATAGAAAATCACGGCAAAGAATTGACCAAAGGGTAACTGTGCAAAAACGGCAGGCATCGTGATGAAGGTGAGCCCAGGTACCGCAGTCGGGTCAAGTCCAAACGCAAAGACGCTCGGCATGATCATGAGTNNACCACCTAAAATAGACGAAACGACAGCAAGGAACGTGATCCATAGACAGCCGCCAACAAGGTTTGAGCCCTTATCAAGATAAGACCCGTAGGTGAGCATGCAACCGCAACCCACACAAAGCGAAAAGAACGTAAAGCCCATANNCTGTAAGAGGGCGCTCCACGTAAAGGCACTCGGATCAAATCTAAAGAGGAATTCAAGCCCTGCCGTGGCACCAGGTAACATAAGCCCACGCCCAATCAAAACAAGCATCATCACAAAAAGAAGCGGCATTAACACTTTGGAGATGCGTTCAATCCCTTTGGTGACATCGAGCGCAACGATGAGCCCATTGATGAGCAAAAAGAGCCATTGAAAACCTAAAGCGAGCACGGGGTCAGACACAAAAGCGCCAAAGTGTGCACCGAGTTCCTTTTGATCAGCAATGAGNTAAGAACCCGTCACTGCTTCGGCAAAGTAGGCAAGGGTCCAACCGCCAATAGCAGAATAAAAGCAGAGCACCAAAAAGCCTGTAAGTACGCCGAGGTAGCCTGCGGGTACCCAAGCGCGACCTGCGAGGTTACGATAGGCGGTTACAATCCCACCACGACCCGCACGACCCAAAGTCACTTCAGCAATCAGCAAAGCGGCTCCGACCGTAAGGGTCATGAGAATGTAGGGAAAGAGGAAGGCGCTACCGCCGTTTGTTCCTGCCATGTAGGGGAACTTCCAGATGGCACCCAGCCCAACCGCTGCACCAGCACTGGCTAGTACGAAGCCTATTCGGCTCGTCCAGGTCTTTCTCTGAGCTCCTGACATAATGATGACTCCTCAACCGCCTATTGATTATTGTTCGATCTAAGGCGGATGTTCAGTGACCGATCGGAGTCGGTCACGACTTTAAAAACTTTGCACAAAAAAAGTCCCGATTTGAGTTTTTCGTGCGTCATATCGCCCTTAACTAGCGAGGGCGGTCTAAAAGCGTCAGAAATCGGGACAAACTTTGCATCACTTTAAGAATCGTAACAGGTGTGACGAAATTACGCCTAAGCATTTCCTAGGATATGCGGTCGATCACATCAATATCTGTGCATTGTTTTTTGGTTTTTTTGCATGAAACTCGGGCTTAAAGCGTGTTTGGACATATGAACATATGTTCAGTTTCTTTGATTTAGTTTTTTATGGGTGTTTTGTACATTTCGTTGCAATGCGTGACGAAAGGCTTGCGCACTACCTTATTGAGAGTCTCATAATGAAAAAAACATCAGCCTGTGGAGGGAAGTATGAAAAAAAGCATCGTAACGTGTTTGGTTGCCGCGTCTTTGATGCCGATGACTGCATGGGCTGCTGGTGACACAACAACGCCCCAAAAAACCATTCAAATGACCATGGAAGGTGAAGCCCGTATGACGGTGCCAAACGACGAAGCGATTGTGGTTTTGAGTGCTCAGCGTCAAGAAAAAGACGTCAATGCGGCAACGGACGATGTGGTTCGCTGTGGTGATGCTGTCATGAAAGCTCTCAAGGCGTTGGGTCCCAATGTGGTCGTGGAAACGACGGGGCTCAGTACTCAACCCGTTTATACGCGAGCCAAAGAAGGCGAAGTCTCTGAAGTTGGCGCTTGGCAAGCGCGTCAAACCTTACGCGTGACGGTGCGCGATGTGCAACTCGTCTCTAAGGTACTGAGTGCCGCGGGGAGCGACATGACCTATGACGGGATTCAATTTAGGGTGTCAGATCGTGCACAAGACGCACAACAAGATGAGTTGATTCGTCGTGCGGTTGCGGACGCGATGCGCCAAGCCCAGGTCGTGACGCAGTCGATTGACCGCAAAGCAAGCGAACTCGAAGTCACCAATATTAGAGTTGGGAGCGTGTCTGACGGTGGTCGCCGCTATTACGCCGCACCCATGATGGCTGCAGAGAGCTCGGTACGTCGTGCGGTGCCTCAAGTGAGCGCAGGGACGGCAGAAATGTCCCTTAGCGTCACGCTACAGGCGGAGTTACCACGATAATTGAAGCTCCCCTGGTGATCTCTGGACCACCCACTCTTGTCAAGGGGTAGCAAGTAATTTTCTGGGCGCAAGCCCCAGGCGCTCACCCCTGAGCGCCGTTTACCCATCAGCGCGGTAAAGCCGCGCACCATTACTAAGAGATAAAGTCAAAACGCTCAAAGACAAAAAGACCCTGGCATGTGTATGACGCTGTCTAATGCAGTATTATTGAATACATCCATCTTGATGTAAAAGCGCGTTTACGAAATGCTCGCATAACTTGACTGATTTGCGCACAGTAGTTGCTCATCAACCTAATTGAGATAGCGACTGACACTCGGTAAAACGAAGGCAATATACCACCCTTTGCCCTCCATTACTTACAGAGGACAAGCGGATTCTCAACAAGCAGATTACTTTCACGCGAGAGACCCATCCACCAATCTCTTAGGGCTGTCGGGATCCCATTCGGAACTCCATGCCCACCATGAACTACAGGAAACCGTCAGTGCCACACAAAACCAAATACAAGTATCTGCAATCAACCAGGAATGGCTGTTTGACGGCGCCGTTAAGGCATCTCATGAAATCAATCTTGCTTGAGGTCGGAGTTTTCGCTTTTAGGTAGGGGAGGAAGGCTTATGCGGTTTTAGCTTGTTCAAGCTCCCACTGCTTCAGTACCGCCTTTGATATGCCAGCTTTCTCGAAGCTGACCGTCTCTCCATATTTGAGGAGAGCTGTAGCTATGCGCACCAGCTTGGCTGCGACATAAACAAGTACTTTGAACCAAGGTCGAGGCGACGCCAGGCGCTCCTTGATGCAGGCTACGAACGGGCAGTCAGGCAAACTACCATTGCGCACCATTAAGCACAAAGAGCCTGCGCCTAGGATGCATAGAGATCGGAGCATCTTGTCTCCTCGCTTGGACATCTTTCCTTGCCCTCGTGCTTCACGACCAGAAGACGTCTCCGTGTGATGCCCTGTGATCTTGTTGTTAGGTACAAGGTATACAAATGCCATGGCTTGTTTGGGACTCTCAAACCGTGCCACATCCCCCATCACTGAACACCAACGGCTCGTCGTCATCACACCGAATCCGGGTATGGATCGAAGCAAGGAAGCCCGAGGATCACGCTTGGTAGCCTCTGTCAGAAGCTTCAGCACTGCTGCAATGTCATGGTCGAGATCATGTACCCGATTGATCATGAGGTGAAGAGCCTCAGCTACTTCATCACCGAAAGTCTCTTGGTTGGCATCGATCAACTCATGCAGAACCTTCTGATTGAAGGACCCCGTGCGAATAGGGAACCCCCATGCGTGGAGCGTAGCCTTGACGTGCACCATAGTCTTCGTTCGTTGGTACTTTNNCAATTGGCGATAGGCGGCTTGCAAGGCGAGCAAACGGCATTCCTCACGAGTCTTCCCTCGAATAGGCGTCAGCCAGCGATCATAGGCTAGATTCAGGATCGCGAACGCGTCATTGAGGTCGGTCTTTTGGCCATTGCAATGATCCTTGACCCACGCCTGAACATGCCGCCCGCTGATCATCATGACTTCATGTCCGAGTGCCTCAATCTGCTCGGCAATCTGATGAGCACCGCTGCATGGCTCCATGGCGACCAATGTCGGAGCCATGTCGACCAGAAGCGCATAGAGCTTATCGTAGGATATCCGGTCAATGAGGTAGGGTTCCTTGTGATCAGGATCAAATGCGGCAAGACTACATCTTCCTTGGCAAGGTCGAGTAGACAGCTTCGTATGAGATCGATGTGTCGAGTGTAGACAGGGTGCGCTTTCTAGCCATGATATTGACTCCATAAAGGGTTCTGATACCCCATCATCGATCTTCGGGAATCGATTGTCTAGGCATCGGGTGGGTGGTCCATATCATTAGTGGAAGGCTTGCAGCGTACTTTTCTGTCAAAATGATTCTTCGCTAGACGTTCAAAAAAGAGGCACTTAAGGCGTTTCCGTGCGGCAGAGTGCCTTTTTTGACATGAATTAAGGGAGAACGGCGACAAAACTCACTCATGAAGGTTCATTTTTCATTACAATGACGTGACTTTGTAAAGTTCTCCGGAGAACGAATTGAACTCGCGAATCTATCCGCATCCTTTCTTTGCTCGTGAAGGTCGCCCGTTTATTATCGGGACGTTCGCCATGGCTGCCATTTTTTGGCTCCTCGACTGGGAATTTTTGGCTTTCCTCGCACTGATTCTCTTTATTTTCTGTGCTCAGTTTTTCCGTGACCCTGCGCGCGAAATTCCGACGGACCCACGTGCTGTGTTGAGTCCCGTGGACGGTCGTGTTTGCAAGGTGCAAAAGGCGACGGATCCTTTGACGGGCGAAGAATGCACGATGGTGTCTATCTTCATGAATGTCTTCAATGTGCATTCTCAGAAGTCTCCCGTCGCTGGCCGCGTCGAAGAAATTGTTTATACGCCGGGGCTCTTCTTAAACGCTGACCTCGATAAAGCCTCGACCGACAACGAACGTAACGCTGTGCGCGTTGTGACCGACGAAGGTCGTAGCATCACGTTTGTTCAGGTTGCTGGTTTGATCGCTCGCCGCATTATTTGCTACGCCAAGGTGGGCGACCGTCTCGAAAAGGGTGAACGCTATGGTTTCATTCGTTTCGGTTCACGTGCTGACGTTTATTTGCCTTTGGATGCAGAGATCACGGTTACCATTGGTGATAAGGTCACAGGCGTGATGACCACGATTGCTCGTCTCTAAGTCAGTTAGATAAATAGATCATAAAAGCCTGCCTTGTGCGGGCTTTTTGTGTAAGAGGAAGACCTTCAAAGAGCGTGTTCCTTCGGTCAAAAATGTAAAAATATGCCTGAATAAGACAGGATGTGGACTTGCTTAATTAAAATGCGAATCTAAAGATTCCTGTGCCATAGAGAATTATCTTGATTTACAAAGTTTTGGTGTTTTGCTATTCGTAAAATAGCGTATCAGGATGGTGGACTTTTCTCATGGAGAGGCATTTTTGTCGGTAGAATACGCCTCTTTGCGTGCAAACGAAGGTTTAATTTCATCAGCGTTATGCCCCAAAAAAGTCGTTTAGTGTCAGTTGTCAAAAAAACGGTCGTTTCCTCAAGTATTTTTGGGATTTTTTCTTAAGTCAATTTCGAATGTGTTTCTCATTCATTAAACGCGTAACTTGCCAAACGGTCGATTTGGTACCGTCAGTGGCGATGTCGAGGTGTGAGCCGACTGAGTGTCGCGGTAAACCTGGCTTTGCTAGGTCTATTGTGGCTGATCGTACCTTTGGAACGTGATCCCCTTGCTTCGTTACGTCGCGAAAAGTACTTTTTCTATCCTCAAATTGACTTTGATGCACCGAAAGTCTTGGATCCGTTTCGCATACTGATCCAAACCCTCTTTTTAATGATGGTGTGTCCGCCGCGAGTATGCATACCGCGTTTAGTACACCATACCTTGGGCTTTTTGCGCACTATTGGTGCGATGATCAATCGAATGGGGGATGCTTTTGGTGTGTATGCACTAAAGCTCGTTCGCCCATTGGCAGGCGATTCTCAGCGTTATCCACTGAAGTCTGATGGCAAAGTGCCTTCATGGGTAACTTGGCTCTTTTTGTTGCCTGGTATTGCACTCGCAGCCCTTTGTATTACACAGCCCTTTAACCTGCACGGTCAGATTGTCTTTTTGACGTTTATGTTCTGTTCCATGATCGTCATGACGCGTATTCGTGCACGTATCACATTGATGCTCCTTTTTGTCATTTCGTTTGTGGTATCTGGGCGCTATCTTTGGTGGCGTTGTACGTCGACCGTGAGTTCGGGGTCGGGGCTTGACCTTTTCTTTGGTGTTCTTTTGCTTCTCGCAGAAATCTATGCATTCGCTGTGATGGTTTTGGGGTACTTCCAGGTTTGTTGGGTGTTAGATCGTAAACCTGTGCCGTTACCCAAGGATCGTGCCACTTACNCGCACGTTGACATCTTTATTCCGACCTATAACGAATCCATTGATGTTATTAAACCGACGGTCTATGCCGCCCTCAATATGGATTGGTCCAAAGACAAACTGCATGTCTATGTGCTTGACGATGGTAGTCGAGATTACATCGCTGCTTTTGCTGACGAAGTCGGTGCGGGATACATCATGCGTGAGGAACATAATCACGCAAAGGCTGGGAACATCAATCACGCAATGACGGTCACTAACGGTGAATATATTGTGATCTTTGACTGCGACCATGTGCCCTCGAACGACTTCTTAACGTCGACCGTGGGTTGGCTTGTCAAGGATAAGAACATTGCGCTTGTGCAGACGCCGCACCATTTTTACAGTCCCGATCCTTTTGAAAAGAATCTGCACTTAGATCGCGCAGTGCCTATTGAAAATTCGCTTTTCCATGACTTTATTCAAAAGGGTAATGACACGTGGAACGCGACGATGTTCTGTGGGTCTAGTGCCGTGATGCGTCGATGCGCTCTCGAAGAAATCGGTGGGATTGCAGTTGAAACGGTGACCGAAGACGCGCATACGTCGCTGAAACTCAACCGCCGTGGTTGGTCGTCTGCGTTTATTGATCGCCCGTTGGTACNNTCAGGTANNCTTTCGACCGAAACGCTCTCTGCTCATATTGGTANNCAGCGCATCCGTTGGGCGCGTGGGATGATTCAGATTTTCCGCGTTGATAATCCGTTATTTGGTAAGAGTATCACCCTTCCGCAGCGCCTATGCTTTTTTAATGCCATGCTTCACTTTTTGCATGGGGCGCCTCGCATTATCTTCTTGTTGGCTCCGTTACCCTATATGTTTGCGGACATTTACATCATTTACGCTACTACCGCCGCTGTGTTTGCGTATGTGGTGCCGCACATGGTGCATACTACCATGACAAACCAGATTTTGCAACGTGGTTATCGCTATCCCTTCTTGTCGGGAGTATATGAAACCATTTTGTCTTGGTACATCTTAATTCCGACGACAGTGGCTTTGTTTTTCCCGCACGTAGGCAAATTTAACGTGACGGTAAAGGGGGGCACGATTGGTGAAAAATACCTCGACTGGCACATTTCGTGACTCTATTTAGTGTTGATGGGACTCAATATGATTGGGTTAGCGATCGGCATAAAAAAGGCTGTCTTTGATCCCACACCTGAGTATTTGACTCTGGTGATCAATTTGGGGTGGATTGTCTATAACTTGATGGTGTTAGGTGCTTCAATGGCAGTTGCCGTTGAAGAAAAAGAAGAGCATCGTTTCCCGCGTATTGCACTTAATTTGCCGATCGTGCTCGAAAAGGCTGATGGTACGCGCCTTGATGTACGTACAGTTGAATATTCTCAAAAGGAACTCCGTATCCGTGCAGTGGATACGAAGTTCGATGGTCTTGCTGACGGTGAAGTTGTTCATGTTGAAATAGCGGACGGCGATAACCTGCAGCGCTTTAAANGTACTACGATCAAGACAATTGAAGGTTGTGGCATCGACTTAGCCATTGATTTACCCAATACCACCGTTGAGCGTGTTTGGAACAGCGTGACCTTCTCTAGAGAAGGTATGTGGNTAATTAAGCCTGAAGGCACGGTGGATGATCGCTTCTTGACGGGCTTTTTGAAGCTCGGCGAGCTTGCACTCTATGGCTATCGATCCATGATTGAATTTTTACCTTACCGCATTTTGCCAGCTATTAGAGACGGTATTCGTTCTTTACTGCCCTATCGTCCAGTTAGTGAAAAGCGCCGATGGAGCCGCTAATAATGATGAAAAAGACAACGCTAATAACAACAATCACGGCTGTAATGGTCGCTTTGACAATCGGCACTTACACTACGACAGTGTCGGCAGCGAACTTGAAGTCAGTATCTGACATTCAACCTGTTTGGCGTACCGACGTCACTGGTACACGCACGGAAGTGCATCCTTTGATGAAGTTGGTGCCAGGGNGGTATAGTACTTCAGTGAAGTTGACTGGGCTATCTCGCGTACAAGCTTTTGATTTTGGTGTGCGTCCTGACGATGTGGTGTCTGAAGCAAGTTTAGATTTGCATTTCACGCCGTCACCCTCGATTGCGTNNACTACTTCTCAGTTGAACTTCTATTTGAATGGTACCNGTTTGCAGCGTTCGATTCCATTGACAGCTGACATGGTCGGTAAACCCGCTCACATGTCTTTGAAGTTGTCCCCTAAGGTCGTTGAAACAGTCAATCAACTTACTGTTGAATTCATTGGTCACACGTCGTCAGTCTGTGAAAACCCAGCTGATGCGGCGATTTGGCTTGATATTGGTGCCGAGAGTAAGTTGACCTTGGTGAAGCAACGCATTCGATTGGCAAACGATTTGGCGAGCTTCCCATCTCCCTTTGTCGACACGGTCACAGGAGCGCCAACGGTACTTCCAATGGTCTTTGCTGGTCATCCGACGGATACCCAAAAGGAAGCTGCTGCGATTTTGTCGAGCGTCGTTGGTCGCATGACTGAATGGCGTGGTGCGGACTTCCCCGTTTTTTATCAGGGGACGCCGGCTGCAAGTNACTACGTGGTCTTTGCTACAAACGAAAAGCGTCCTGAATTTTTGCAAGATTTGCCGCGTGCCGAAAGTGNNATGGTGAGTATTACCGATGCACCAGGCTCACTTTACAGCAAAGTGTTGGTAATTTCGGGACGAAATGATGAAGACCTGCTCGCTGCAGTGCGTGCTTTAGCAGTGGATCGCCCCGTGATGGTTGGTGAACGCTTCAAGGTGAAGAAGGTCGAGGTGCCGCCCGTACGTGAAGCCTATGATGCGCCGCGTTGGATTAATACGGACGTTGAAATTCCGTTCTCGAAGCTCATTCAGTACCCAGGTCAGTTGAGCGCTCGTGGTTACACAATGCCGCAAGTGCACTTGCCTGTGAAGTTGGTGCCAGACCTCTATATGGTGGGTGATGCGGTCTTGGGGATGCAGGTGAACTACCGCTACGCGAAGCCTATGCCCGAAGAAACCGCTCAGTTCCGTACGTTTATTAATGGATTCTTAGCCGATAGCGATACGCTCGCGGGTAAAGATGGTAGTGGTACGCGTCAAGTACATTTGCCGTCGTTCTATGGTTCTTTAGCCGTGAACGACCCCGTGGGTCCTGTCTTGACTCATCTCAACGACTTGAGTTTCTCGGTTGACTACGAACGTACGATTCAGGGTGGCTCTAAGGACAACTGCCGCTCAGTCATGTTGATCGCTCACCAGATGGAAATTGAACCCACGTCGACGTTGACGATTAAGGGGCTCTATCACCATGCTGAGTTGCCCGACTTGAAGCTTTTTGCGCGTAGTGGTTTCCCTTTCACAAAGTACGCCGATCTCTCGCAAACGGCGATTTTGATGTCTGATAAAGCCTCTGAAACCGAAATGACAACGATGCTCAATACGGTGNGTAGTATGGCTGCGATGACAGGGGCGCCTGCGCTACATGTGCGTGTGACGGGAGACATGAAGTCGTCTGTATTGGCTGATCGCGACATTTTGGCTGTGGGGCGCTTTCCAGTTGAAATGACAAATATCGATGAAGCCAACGCTACGAAGTTGCAAAAGCAGATGGTTGATGATTTTGCTACGAAGAAGGCAGGGAGCTTTACTGAGNTAGCTTTAGCTGGTAACCGCGATAACGGCGTGTCGGCTGTAGTGTCGGCAGAGTCTCCGTTATCTAACGGTCGTACGGTCGTTGCTCTATTGTCTGAGGGCGGTCGTGGGGCGGCTAAGTTGAATGCGGAACTTGTGAACCCTGCTGGACTCGGTACGGTAACGGGCGCCGTTGCGATTTTGAACGACGCAGGTGTGACTGGTTTTCAGGTCGGTGAAAAATATACGGTTGGCAATTTGCCGTGGTACCACAAGGTTTGGATGAGCGTTATTGATCGTCCAGTGGTACTCGTGGTTTGTGCGCTTTTGAGTGCACTCTTTGTCGGCTTTGGCATCTTTACCTTCATGCGCCTTTGGGTGAGGAGACGTGCATGATCAAAAAAATATTAGTTACGGCTGTGCTTGCTACAGTCATGGTTCCAACAATGGCTGCTTGGCATCTTTGGGATGAGTTCCGTGCAAATGCGGTTGAAAATGGTCGAGTGATTGACCGTAGCGATGCCCGTAAAGTAACGACAAGTGAAGTACAGTCCTATGCGATGTTCTTTGCTTTGGTCGCAAACGATCGTGCATCTTTTGATGGTTTGGTGACGTGGACAGCCGATAATTTGTCAGCCGGAGACCTCACCAAAACATTGCCCGCTTGGCTTTGGGGTCAAGAGCGTGGTGACAAGTGGGGTATTTTGGATACTAATAACGCCACTGACTCCGATATGTGGATTGCGTGGTGCTTTTTAGAAGCAGGGCGTCTTTGGAAGGATCCTGAATACACCAAGAAGGGTTTGGCGATGATGGAACTTCTCAAAAAAGAAGTTCGCGTTGTCGATAACCTTGGAGCTGTAGTACTTCCTGGTCGTGTGGGCTTTGAAGATAATGGTGTTGTGAAACTCAACCCGAGTTACTATCCACTCTTTATCTTTAAGCGTTTTGCACTTGAAGATCCGTATTGGAATGATGTCTACGATGGGTCGCTACGCATGTTGTTGCGTTCGGCGCCTGCTGGCATCGCACCTGATTGGGCTCTTTTTGATAAGAACGGTCGCTTAGTGCCACCTAACGGGGATGATTACGAAATTGGTAGCTATAACGCCATTCGTACGTACTTGTGGGCAGGCATGATGTCGCCTGACGATCCCAATCGTCGTCGCTTGTTAAAGCACTTTGAACCGATGGTTGAGGCAACTAAGGCACTCAATATGCCCCCCGAAAAGATCCATACGGTGAACCTCAAGGTGAACGATACGGGACCTTTTGGCTTTGGTGCGTGCTTGATGCCGATGTTGGAGAACGATCGTACGGCAGGGCTAATTCGCTCTGTGGTTGTGTCAGAGCCTCTGACGGGCGACAGCTACTATTCGAGCGTGCTAGCGATGTATGGTCGTGGTTGGGACACGGGGCGCTTTGCGTTTGACCGTGATGGTCGTTTGATTTTCCCGAAGGGTTGGTAACCATCTATGCAAACCAATCAACATGGCGGTGTGAATAACCGTTCTTGGAAGGGCTTAGGTATTTGGAACGTTTACTTCGTATTGAAGTTTGCGCTTGCAGTACNNTTTGGCTACATTAATTTGGACTTCTTAGGTAATGCCTTACTCATGGCGTGGCTATTGTTGCCGATTGATCGCCGTGCGTTACGCATTCTGCGTGGGGGCTTGGGTTTTGTGGCGTNNACCGTTGTCCTCATTTATTCAGAAAGCTGGTTACCAGGCATTGAAAGTATCATANCTAATAAGGCGGGGATCACAGGGTTCTCGCTCTTATATGTCACGGAGCTCGCTATTGACTTTATTAATCCGCAAATGGTGGGTTGGGGTCTCTTGGCGCTCTTACTCTACTTCTTGCTTCGCAACTACTTACGTTTGACGTTTTTTACGATCGTCTACTTCTTGGGGGCAGTGACGTTCCCGTTTGTGCAGTCGTTGTTGCCTGAAGACGCTCCTGTGCAGGTGGCGGGTACCGCAACGAGCACACAGGCGCCTACGACAGGTAAGGCCAAGAGCGATGACTTGAAGGCTGTGGGTGAATGGTATTCTGCGTTTATTGACTATGAACGCGAACGTCGTGCGACGATGCCANCAGGCCTTTCTGAAAAAGATACGCCCTTTGATATCTTGCTCCTGAGTATTTGTTCGCTCTCAAACGACGACTTGGCGGCGTCCCAATTGGATACGCATCCGGTCTTTAACCGCTTCAATATCCGCTTTGACGAATTTAATTCTACCACGGGCTATTCAGGCNCTGCGCTCTTACGTTTGTTAAACGGTGCTTGCGGTCAGCCTTCACACAACGATCTCTATGGTGAACGCCGTACCGAATGTGAAGTTATGACGCGCTTGGGGACGTTGGGTTATACGCAGCGCCTCTTGATGGACCATAGTGGTGAGTACGACAACTTCTTGCAGTCGTTACGCGATAAAGCAGGGGTGACGGCACCGTTAGATAACACCAAGTTCCCGCTTCGTTATATGGGCTTTGACGACGAAGAAATTTCGGATAGCNTTGGTACCGTGCTTCGCCATTGGCAGCGTACGCAGGCGCGCTCGAAGGATCGTCGTACGGTGACCTTGATGAACTTCATTGCGCTTCACGACGGTAATCGTTTACCGGGTCGCGGTCGTAGTGAACCCTTTAAGCCGCGTGCAAAGCGCATGTTTGATGACCTCAACACCTTCATGAACGAACTCGAACGTTCGGGGCGTAAGGTCATGTTGGTGATCGTGCCCGAGCACGGTGCTGCGGTGCGTGGTGACAAGATTCAGGCTCCGCGCTTGCGCGATATTCCGAACCTTCGTATCACGCAGGTGCCTGTGATGGTGAAGTTCTTTGGCTTGAAGGGACTCCCGACTGAAGCCATCCACGTGACGGGTAACACGAGTTACTTAGCTNTGACGAGCTTAATCGGTAAGACGCTGGAAACGGATTACTTCGGTAAGCAAGGCGGCTCGGTACCGCTTGAAGACCTGGTGAAAGACTTGCCGCAGACGAACCCCGTCTCTGAAAACGGTCAGGCACAGGTCCTCAAATATAAGGATCGCCAGTACGTCCGCATGAATGGCGGCGAATGGAAGCCCTACGGTGGTTAATGGTGGTTAAACGTGGTTAATGGGGGTAAGCCTCTTTAGACTACTCAAAGCAAAAAGCCCGCGAGCAAAAACGTTCGCGGGCTTTTGATTGGTGTGCGTTAGGCTTAACGCGCTTTCAAAGCGTCCACATAGGTGGTGTTCATGGCGAGCGTGAGCCCCACGGCTTGAACGACTTGGTCGACGGCTTGTGGGTCCGTGCTTTCGCAGCAAAAGCTCTCCACTTTGTGCTTATCTATCTGCACGGTAGCCAATTCGCAGATCGTGTCGTTCAACATAAATTTATGACGCTTTTTGCGAACTACCCGCGTGGTGACCGAAGGGTGCGCATTGAGGAGCGCCAAAAACGCGGCATGATCGTACGTTTTGGCTTTCTTGGGAAACGTAAGCCCTAAGGTCGAAAAAACTTCGCGAACGGTTTCGCCTGTGATGGGAAATGCAAACTTCCCTTGAGACTGATAGATATCAAACCCTTCGGGCGTTTTGTCAAGCCAGCGTTTCACTTTAAGGTAGCCGTGGCGAATCTTGACGTTATGCACCTGGTCTCTCGCGGAGAGAATATAGAGATCGTGCGTTGTTTCGTGCTGCGTATTTTGAAGAAAAACAGCCTCAGGGAGATGCGCTTTGAGGTGTTTAAGAAGCCCCGGCTGAAACACACGAAACTCTGCGCGTGGCGGTCTCATGCGTGTCATTTAGGCTTTCTTCCAAGTCGAATAGGGGTGCTTAATCAGGGACGAATTGTAGTAACGAGGGTCGCCAGAGACTTCTTCGCCAATCCAATCGGGCTTTTCAAAAGGTTGATTTTCGCTCGTTAATTCGACTTCTACCACAATGAGGTAANNGGCGTTTACGCCAAAGAATTCATCGACCTCCCAAACGAGGTCGCCCATGGGGATCTTGTAGCGGACTTTGTCAATGATGGGTTTGTCTGCAAGTTCATCGAGCATCGCAACGCAGTCGTCATAGGGAATCTGGTACTCATACTCGGTGCGCGTTAGCCCCACGGTTGGTNNAGCTTTGATCGTGAGAAAAGCTTCGTTGCCCACGGTACGAATACGCACAGTACGCGCTTTATCGCTATTTAAATAGCCTTGACGGTAGCGGGTGCCTGTGGCGAGATCTCGCCAGGCAGAACCCACGACCAGAAATTTGCGTTCGATTTCCTTAGCCATGAAGGCGTCCTTTTTTTGGGGATAAGTGTTTTGATGTGTTTTTATGACCACTTTCTTATTTTCGCAAATCTTGAGGCATAAAAAAGGTCGCCCACGCACAAAACGCGAGCGACCAGGTATTGCTTAATGCGATGTTGGATTACTTGCCCTTTACCACGAGATCCAAAATCGTGAGCGTCATTTCTAGGCTCTTATGTAGGCTCGGAAGCGGCAAGAATTCGGCATAGCTGTGAAAGTTATGCGCACCTGTGAAGTAGTTGGGTGTCACAAGCCCCTTCACCGACAGAGCAGAGCCGTCAGTACCGCCACGCATGGCGATGGTGTTGGGCTTTACGCCAATGAGATCAGCAGTANNCTGATAAATCAGGTCAATCTACCAACGATCGTCCCCTAAGCTATCAATGATGTTGTTGTAGACGTCAACCAATTTCACGTCAATCTTGGCGCGTGGATATTGAGTACGAATGGCTTCAACAGCTTCAAGGACATAGNNTACCTTACGGGCTTCGTAATTTTTACGGTCGAAGTCACGAATGTTCATCTTGAGGTGGCAAGCCGAAGCGTTCGCTTCGCAGTCCGTGAACCACCAGTAGCCTTCTTTACCTTCGGTGCATTCCGGGGTCTGCTGACGGTCAAAGCGATTGATCAAGTCGGTCGCAACGAGTAACGGGTTCACCAATACGCCCTTGGCACTCATCGGATGAGCCGTGACCCCTTTGATGTCGATAAAGACAGAACCCGCGTTAAACGTTTCATAGACGACTTCGCCCAAGGCGCAACAGTCGATCGTATAAGCGAAGTCCACCTTGAATTTTTCAAGGTCCATGAGTTTGGAGCCACATAGTCCGATTTCTTCGTCAGGCACAAAAGCCACGCGAATATCACCGTGTGCACGGGCTTCGCGCGTCATGATGGAAAGCATCGTCATGACGTTGGCAATAGCAGCCTTGTTGTCAGCGCCCAAAACGCTGGTTCCATCCGTAAAGACGATGTCTTGACCTGCGTAGGCAGCGAGTTCCGGGTGTTCGCTCAAACGGATCCAAATGTCTTTGTCAGCATTCAGGCAAACGTCGCCTCCTTCATAGTGAAGGACTTGGNNACTTTTGAGGTCAGGGGAAAGGTTCACGGGCACTGTATCCAAGTGGCACACAAAGCCAATTGTCGGGACGTTAGCGACGTTGCCAGGCAAACGCGCTGTGAGGATGGCATGTTCGTTGAGTTCAATATCAACTAATCCCATTTCGTGCAATTCTTCTTGAAGAAGCTTAGCGAGGTCACGTTGACCTTCAGAACTCGGTACAACGCCCACTTTAGGGTCACTTTCAGAACTAACAGCGATATAGCGCAGGAAGCGCTCCTGCAATTCTTTCACGTAAGGCATAGTCATTTGATCGTGTCCTTAAACAAAAAAACGAAACCCCGTTAACGACAAATGGGTTGCCATTAACGGGGAATATTAAAGAAGCGAATTATTTAACGGGGGGATAGACGTAACCCGAATCGAAGCCGATCGGAAGACCAAGACCCCAGAAAGCGTAGAGCACAGCCGTCAAGACGATGAGCAATGCAAGCGTGTAGGGCAGCATCATGGAACTTAACGTACCCACCCCCGCCTTTTGGCAGTACTTCTGGCAGTACATGATTAAGAGCGGATAGAAGGGGAACATTGGCGTACAGACGTTCACAGCAGAGTCTGAGACGCGGAAGGCGGCNTGTGTGAGCTCTGGCGAGATACCTAGGAGCATGAGCATCGGGACAAAAATCGTCGAAAGAATGTACCACTTCGACGTGGCGGACGTGATCAAAAGATTTAAGAAGCCCGTGAAGATGATGATGCCTAAGAGCGAAATGGTCGAGGGCATGCCAAGGTCTTTTAAGAATTGAGCGCCCGAAATGNNTACCATCAAAGTACCAATGTTGGACTTACCAAAGACATAGAGGAACTGGGCGGCGAAGAAGGCAAAGACCATAAAGCCAAGCAACATCTTCATGATTTCTTCCATCGAACGAATGACGTCGGTCGAAGACTTAAACGTACCCGCGGTATAGCCGTAGACGATACCAGGGAGTGCAAAGAAGATGAAAAGAAGAGGCACGATAGCCTGCATAACCGGTGCCTTCGGGCTTGTCAAAGAGCCGTCAGGGGCACGGAGCATGGAGTTTTCCGGGAAGCAAAGCGCAAAAAGCAAGACGCCAAGACCCAAGAAGACGAGCCCCGCACGACGGTAAGCTTTGTTTTCCAGATCAGTAATCGGAGTGATCTGCAAGTCAGGATCTTTGTCGAGTCCCTTGTCAAGTGGCATCGTGCAACAAAGACGAGGTTCAACGATTTTGTCGGTCACATACCAACAAGCGGCGATCACGAAGAACGTGCCGCCCAAGGCATAGAAGTAGTTACAAAGGACGTTCACCGTGTAGGTAGGATCGATGGACTGAGCAGCAGACTGCGTGAAGCTCTGCATGATCGGGTCGATCACCGAGGGCGTATAAGATACCGTAAAGCCGCCCGAGAGACCAGCAAACGAACACGCAACCCCCGCGAGCGGATGGCGACCAGCGGTATAGAACATCAAAGCAGTNAACGGCATCAAGATGACGTAAACGGAGTCACTCGCCAAGTGGCAGATGATGGAGACGACGATCACAGCGGGCGTCAAAGCGGAGCGCGGAATGTAGCTCATGAGCTTACGCAAGAGCGTACGAATAAAGCCCGAACCTTCGGCGATACCGATACCCAACGTAGTGNNCACGAGCGTGATGCCAAGCGGAGGGAAGTTCATGAAGTTACGCACCGAACTGATCACAAGATCAAGCAGGTTCTTCGGATCTAAGATGTTGACCACCTGAATAAGTTGACCCGTGGTCGGGTGACGGTAGTCAAACGTGAAGAAAGATAACGCAAAAGAAAGTACACACGTAATGACGAGNGCTCAAATAAAGAGCATCGTAATGTGCGGCAGTTTGTTACCAGCGGCTTCAATCACATTAAGAAAGCGATTGAGGGCTCCCGTTGGCTGTTGAGTGGTTGGAGTCATCGGTTTTCCTTGGTTTTTTTAACGATCCCTGTCCTTGCGTGTGGCTTCTTATGAAGTTGGACCATGGAGCTTTATAGGGAAGGACAGGTCGCGAGTCGGACTAGCGTTTTTGTTTAGCCGAAGCCCAATATTGTAAGCGAGTGACGCAAAGGATGCTTTAAAAATGATGCGAAAAAGACACGGAGCGATGAGGATGCCCGTGAGAGAAACGCCGCGATCCTAAGCGTATCGCGGCGTTTAGTGAAGAGACTCAAGCGTCAACAATTAGTGCTGCTGAGCTTCTTCTTTTTCGGCTTCTTCAGCCGCGTTCATGGCAGCGGCAATGTCAGCCTGAATGGGGTTCGGACGACCCGTCCACCAACAGTAGAAGCCATAGGCAAAGCCCGAGAGCGCATAGAGGCAGAAGAGGACGAAGATCGAGAGCGAGGTGTTACTCGAAATCACGATAAAGAGAAGCGAGAACACCACGATGAACCAGAAGGGGATCGTGCGCACAACGGCGTAGCTCTTACCCGAGAAGAAGGGAGCGTTCGAGACCATCGTGAGTCCAGCGTAGAGGGTCACCACGGCAGCGATTTCGCTCTGATAGGGAAGAAGCCATTCGGGCAACTTGCCTTCGCAACCCAACCACACAAACCCGCAAACCAAAGCGGCAGCGGCGGGAGAGGGCAGACCCTGGAAGTAGTTCTTGCTCACAACACCCACATTACAGTTAAAGCGAGCGAGACGAAGAATGGCGCAGAGGCAGTAGATGAACGCAATGGTANNCCAACCCAACTTACCAAGCCCCTTGAGGGTGTATTCGTAGACGATGAANGTAGGAGCTACGCCGAAACTCACGGCGTCAGCCAAGGAGTCCATCTGAACGCCGAATTCAGACTGGGTGTGCGTGAGGCGAGCCACACGACCGTCCATGCCGTCAAAAAGCATGGAGAAGAATACAGCGATCGCAGCGGCAATAAAGTCGCCGTTCATCGCGGAGATGATGCCGTAGAAAGCAGAGAAGAGAGCGGCAGCCGTAAAAGCGTTCGGAAGAACGTAAATGCTCTTGCATTTAACCGTATTGAGGCGACGCTGACCGATGGATACCAAACTTTCGCGCTGAGGTGCGTTGGGATTGCTCATCTTTGTTAATTCAAACCTTATGTCGCAAGCGGCAAGTAGACCCCTTGCAGTGAGACCGATAGGGGATCGGCAACCCGAGATGGAGGGTTTAATCGCCATCTACTCAAATTAAAAACGCCTATTTTTAGCGTTTTTAAGCAAAACAATCCATGATCTTAGCAAGTTTTAACGCGCTAGACCATTGGTGAAGTTGTCTAGAGTCGACGTTGATGTGTGGACTTAACCCGACAAAAACTCAAACTGCCGACCTGCTAGACAACGGATTTATCACGTTGAACGTGATCAGACGATCTTGACTTCAATGGAACCCACGCCATTGACGCCGCCCTTAAGGAGGTCGCCGGGTTGCACAGAAGCGGCGCCACCTGGGGTGCCTGTGAAGATCAAGTCACCGGGGCGCAACTCCCAATATTTAGAGAGTTCAACGATGGTTTCTAAGGGGCTTAAGATCAAATGCTCCGTCGACCCACCCTGGCGCTTACGGTTGTTGACATAAAGCCAGAGGTCAGCGGGCGCGGGCATCGGGCAGCGATAGNNTACCGGACGAATGTACCCCACGGGCGCAGCACGCTCAAAACTCTTGGCGCGCGTAATGTCGTTGGCGCCTGACGGCATCTTTTGGTCGCCCAACGTGAAGTCAATGCCCACGCACCAACCCCAAACGTACTCAGCGGCTTCTTCGAGCGTCATGTTGCGACCGCCTTTGCCGAGCGCTGCGACGAGTTCGATTTCGTGCTTCAAGTCATTGGTGTGCGAGGGCATCGGTACCGTGAGGCACTCGCCTTCAGCGACGGGTGCCACCGTGTCGGCGGGTTTCATGAAGAAAAACGGAACATCCTTCACTTGCGTACCCGGTTCGGCATAGTTCTTGGCGACCCCGTAGACACGGTGAATCGGAAAGAAGGTATAGCGCTCATCCTGAATCGGAACGACTGGTTGTTGCGGCGGGGCAAAAACAAATGGCATGAGAAAGACTCCGCGTGGAGAAAGAAAAAACGCCTATAGTTTACACCGCACGTTTATTTCGGGGCTTTAGCGATGCGGTCAGCTAAGAGAGTTACCGCGGCTGCGTAGAAGTAACTGCGGTTATAGCGAAGAATGGCTGAGAAATTACGAGTCCCTAAATACCACTTGGTATAGAGGTGACCTTTGGCGTTTCGTTGAGGTAGGTCCACGAGTAACACGGGTTCGTCTTCTGGCAACGGAAAGTGGTCATAAAGCTTGACCCCCGCGTTAGCTAAGTCGCCCACCGTGGTGTGCGCTTCAATGCCACCAGACCCAGTCGCCTCAAAAATGTCTTCTGTCGCCGTCACGGTATAAAGAACGCCGCGCCCAGGCGTCCAGCCGTGCGCCACGAGAAAGTTTGCAACGGACGCAATGGCATCGGCTTCGTTACCGATCAAGTCAATCTTGCCGTCCTTGTCACCATCGAGCCCCCAACGGTCAACGGAACTCGGCATAAATTGTCCGTAGCCAATGGCGCCCGCAAAGCTTCCTAAAACGGTCACAGGAGAAATCTCTTGACGCCAACAAAAGTCTAAAAAGGTAGCAAGCTCCTTTTTAAAGAAAGTCGCGCGACGCGTGTAGTCAAAACTCAAGGTCATCAAAGAGTCCAACACGCGGTAGCGCCCCATATTGCGCCCGTACATGGTTTCAACGCCAATCACGGTANNCGTGATCACGTGGCGCGGTACCCCGTGCGTTTTATCGATCTCGTCAAAAACGGCTTTGTTGCGCGCCATGAATTCTTGACCGCGAGCAATGCGTTCTGCACTCAAAAAGGGTTTGGCGTATTGCGAAAAGTCGCGCTTAGGCACCTTTTTGTCTTTGGGGGTGTTTTTACGAACGATCGGATCGCGCGCTTTGGGCGTCATTAAGCGCTCTACTGTTTCGGAGTAACGGGCAACCGCGACTTCGTCTTCGAGCCACGCCATCGGGATCTTATAGGTCTTATGTACCTCAGCCAAAAAGGCTTGTACGTCGGCACGCTCTAAATAGTCCGAGGCGGAAGGGGACTTTAAGGGCTTATCGCCCATATCCAACGCCGCGACCTGACTTGGAGACACGTCAGCGTACGCGGGCAGTACTTACGGGAAAGGCAAGCATCGCGGCGATGGCGAAAGTGAGGCTCGAAAGACGGGCATTTGGCGTTGGTGTCATGAATCAAAAAGGCGGCAAAAAATAGGTCTTCAACGCATTGTAGCAACGTCTTAGACGTAAGACGACCTTCGTAACGTCCAATCACAAGGCTTTTTTAGGGAAGTCTAAGCACGCGTTGTGTAGGCTAAAATGGATAAAAACGCAGGGATAGCGAATCCGACGCTCCCTGGCACGCCGAACAAAATAAAGGAAAAATATGCAAAAGACTCCGTACTGACGCGTCAACTGGTTACTTCACTCACGATTGTATTTTGGTGCCTAACCCATTGTCTGAAGCACCCGAACGACCTGAACGCATGGATCGTATTGAAAACAATATGATCGCTTTAGGGATTGATGATCGTGTGTGGCGCGTCGAAGCGGAGCGTGCGCCGATGGAAGCTGTGTGCCTTGCGCATGACGAAGAGTACATTCATCGACTCGAAGCCGCCTCAGCGGGCGACAAAGCGGCGCTCGCGACCTTTACGGCACCCGATACGCGCGTCGGCAAAGACACCTTTGATTCTACCATGAAAAGTGCGGGCGCTGTGGTTGAGGCGATTGAAGCGCTTTTTGCGGGTCAAATTCGCAATGCCTTTTGTGGTGTACGTCCCCCGGGACACCACGCAGGACGCCACGAAGCGCGCGGCTTTTGTTACCTCAATAATGTGGCGATTGGTGCCTTGTGGGCGATTCACCGAGGGTTTGCGAAGCGCGTAGCGATCGTCGACTTTGACGTGCACCATGGCGACGGTACCGAAGAAATCGTGGCAGGGAACCCCGCGATTCGCTTTCATTCGATGTTTCAGTAGTCGCTGTATCCGAACCGCCTGATGACACCAACGCCCAATAACGTGGTGATGAGCCCCTTAGAAGCGGGCGCCGACGGTATTGCGCTTGCGGATGTGCTTGAAACGGTGTGGTTACCCAGTCTAGAAAAATTTAAGCCCGACCTCATTATGGTGTCCGCGGGGTTTGATGCGCACACAGAAGAACCCATGGCGCAACTCAAAATGACCGAAATGGATTACGCCCGTATCACGCGACGCTTGTTGGACGCGGCGGATGCGCTTTGCGAAGGGCGTCTTGTGAGCGTCTTAGAAGGGNGGTACGCCGTACGCAGCTTGGCGCGAAGCGTGATGAGTCACCTCAATATGCTCGTGATGCGTACGCATCGTGCGTTCTAGCGTGGCGACCCACCCTACGAAGAGAACTCAAGCGATCCAATAACGATAAAGGACACTCAAAATGGT
Organism: uncultured Sutterella sp.; assembly: GCA_905186105.1. Classification (GTDB taxonomy): domain Bacteria; phylum Pseudomonadota; class Gammaproteobacteria; order Burkholderiales; family Burkholderiaceae_F; genus Sutterella. The sequence goes on from LR994475.1 coordinate 585,015, forward strand.
ACTTTATTTTCTCAGTCAGTACCTGAGGGACGGCGTAGCGATGCGCGAAGTGTGGTNNATGGGCGGTAGCTTTGACTTTGCTAATTCTGGCTATACGACCGTGGTACTCACTACCGTCTTTAATGCGTACTTTGTGAGCGTCGTGGTAGAAGGGAGCACGTCCGCCACCTTTTTGTGGACGGTTGTCATTGCGATTAGTAATGCGGTGAGTCTTCTTTTGATGCCCATCATCGGGNTAGTGGCTGATGCAACCGCACACAAAAAGCGTTGGTTAGCGGTAGCCACTGTGATGGCTGTGGGGGGCACTTTGGGGCTCATGTTCACGGGACCAGGCACCATCCTTTGGGCGACCNTCATGATCATCATGAGCAACGTTGCTTATAACGTGGGCGAATCGCTCAATTCGGTACNNTTTTTGCCTGAAATCGCGCGCGAAGAAGCCGTGGGTAAGGTTTCTGGCTGGGGGTGGAGCTTTGGCTACTGCGGTGGGATTTTGACCCTGGGGCTTTGTTTAGCCGTGGTGATCGGTGGTGAACAGTTGGGCTACGGGATGGACCAGACCGTAGCGGGCACGATAGCCGTGACCGCAACAGTCTTTGCGCTTGCCGCAATGCCGATTTTTATGTTCCTCAAAGAACGAAGCGTACCGCGCCTTAAGGTGACTGATAAAGTCGCTGTCAAGAATGTGGCTTTAGAAAGCTTTGGTGAAATCCGTCGTACTTTGGGGAGCTTGGGTACCTTTAGAGACTTCGCCTGGTTATCGGTTTGCGGGTTCTTTTATCAATGTGGCGTCTCGGTCGTCATTACGTTGTCGTNNACCGTCTATGCGGCAGCCGTCATGGGCTTTGAAACGCAAGACACCCTCTTGATGGTCTTTTTGGTGAATATCACTGCGGCGATTAGGTACTTTGGCTTTGGCTATATTCAGGACCGTATTGGGCACAAACGCGCCTTGGGTGGCACGCTTTTGATTTGGGTCGCGATGATTGCGGTGGTAGCTTTTTCTACAGAACGTTGGGAATTTTGGGTCGCGGCTAACTTGGTAGGGCTTGCGATGGGGTCGTCGCAAAGCGCAGGGCGCGCCATGGTCGCGGTCTTTGCGCCCTCGTCACGCTTAGCGGAGTTTTATAGCTTCTGGAATATGGCCTTGTGGCTTGCAGCCATTGTGGGACCACTCTCTTATGGCGCCATCACGTGGGTGACCGGGAACGACCATCGCACCGCGATTCTCTTTACGGGGCTCTTCTTTGTGGCTTCGATTTTGGCTTTGATGCCCGTCAATATGAAGCGAGGCGCAGAGGCTGCAGAGAAAGCGAGTGCGCAAAGCGAAAGACACCAAAGCGAATAAAAAATGGGAGGCTTCTCAAAAAAAGAAACCTCCCACGTTTTTTGGGGTGCCAGGATTAACGATGGAGTTCGCGACGAACCTTCACGTCCTTACCCTTATTGAGTTCATACACGCGACGAGCGTCGTTGGCTAAGTCGTGCATTTCGAGCGCTTCGTAGGACTTAGCGATCAAAAGGAGCGCATCGTCACGCATCGGCGTGTTCTGGAATTCACGCACCACGCGTTGTGCACGTTCAATTGCCGCGACATAAGCGTGTCGAACGTAGTAGTATTCTGCTGTCCGAAGTTCGTGTTTAGCCTGAGCAAGCACTAACTGGTGCATGCGGCGACGAGCTTCAGGCGCGTAACGGCTTTCCGGGAAGCGAAGGGTCAATTCCTTCAGAATATCAAAAGCTTCCTGCGCAGCGTTCGCGTCACGTTCGCCCAAGTCTTGNGTCGAAAGCTGAGCAAACCAACCGTCGTTTTCATTGAGCGTTGCCAAAGCCTTCAGATACATGACATAGTCACTGTTGGCATGATTGGGATACGCCTTCAAGAAACGATCGGTACCCTGAACAGCCTGAGCGGCATCGCCATCTTTCCAGTTCGCATAGATCAATTCGATCTGAGCTTGCTGGGCATAGCGACCGAAGGGGTAGCGAGCTTCGAGCTTGGTGTAATAGTCTTTGGTCTGCGTCCAATTGCTTTCATCGAGCGCGACGCGGGCTTCTGTATACAATTTGTCGGTANNCGTCCATTCTGCCGTTGGGTCAACATCCATCGATTCGAGCCAAGAGCAGGAGGCGGTTGCCAGCGTGATCGTCGTCACGGCAAGGAGTCGTACGACGGTTCGCTTATTAGGAAACTGGAAATTCATGACTAGCAGTTGCGAAAAAGATCTTTCGAATTATAACGACCTCCCCGACGAAGGGAATGCCGCTGATGATGACACTTTACCAACTTTCACGGTTGAAGGTTTTTGGGGCGAGCGTTTAGATAAGGTTTTAGCGACCTTAATGCCCGATGTTTCGCGTGCGCGTCTTCAGAAATTGATTGAAGACGGTAGCGTCGAAGTCAACGGCGAAGTGGTTCAAAAAGTCCGTCAGAAGGTGTCCGAAGGTGACGAGATTGCACTTCTTGAAGAGCCGCATCTCGATGAAGCACTAGCGTTTACGGCGGAAGAGGGCATCGAATTCGATGTGGTCTACGAAGACGAAACGATCATTGTCGTCAATAAGCCCGCTGGTCTTGTGGTGCATCCTGGCGCAGGAAATCCCTGCGGAACTTTGTTAAATGGGCTCCTATGGCGTTTTCCCGAATTGCGCGAAGTGCCCCGCGCCGGGATCGTACATCGCCTTGACCGTGATACCACTGGGTTAATGGTCGTGGCACGTACGTTAGCCGCACAAACTAACTTGGTGCGTCAGCTTCAAGAGCGTACGGTGAAGCGCGAATACTGGGCTTTCACCTTGGGTTCTGCAGCGACGGATTTTACGGTGGATACGCCGATTGGTCGCGATCCGCGTAGCCGTATTCGCTTTAAGTGCTTCCCGGGGAGTACGGGGGTTCGTGCTAAGCCCGCTCGCACGCGTGCGCGTTGCGTGGGTTGGAGTAGCATCGAAGGGTTGCCTGTCTCTTGGGTGGCTTGCCGCCTCGATACGGGTCGCACCCATCAGATTCGTGTGCATTTAACGAGTGAAGACCTGCCGCTCATTGGGGATCAGGTCTATCGCGGTCGTGCGCCGGGGCTTTGCGTCAAACTCGAAAACGAGTTGGATTTCCATCGTCAGTNNACCCTTCATGCGTCGCGCTTAGGGTTGGATCACCCGACGACGGGCGAATATATGGAATGGTTTGTGCCGCCCGAAGACGACATGATCGGCTTGATGGACGAGTTGGGCTTTAGCNCCTGGAATCAGCCTGTGAAGGTTTTTGAAAACGAACGTCTTTAATTTTTAGTATCAAGGATTACTCATGGAACTTACCAAACCTGGTTTGGATATTTTGCAGCCTGCTTGGAAGGACGTGGTGCCTGCGAGCGTGGACGCCCTTTTTACGTGCCGTGACGGTGGTGTCTCGAGCGGTGCTTATGGGAATGCCGATGGCATCATGGGGCTGAATGTGGCGCCGTACACGGGTGACTTTGGTGCTTGCGTCAATATGAACCGTAATATCGTGGCGCAGTTGGTGCCCACCGACCCCGTTTGGATGAAGCAGGTGCATGGCACCACGGTGGTCGATGCGGATACGGTCGAAGGCGAACCCGAAGCGGACGCTGCCGTGTCAACAAAGCCTGGCGTCGTGTGTACCGTCATGACGGCTGACTGCTTGCCTGTCTTAATCACGAACGTTGAAGGCACTGTGGTGGCTGCTGTGCACGCCGGGTGGAAGAGCTTGGCTGACGGCATTATTCAAAAGACGATTCGTGTGATGCGTGAACGCGCGCCTGAGTCCACGGGCTTTATTGCTTGGTTGGCGCCGCGCATTGGTCCCGAAAGCTTTGAAGTGGGTCAAGACGTGTTGGACGCGATGCTTCAGCATTTGCCTAACGCCAAGGACGCCTTTACGCCTGGCAAAGGGGATCGTTGGATGGGTGACCTCGCTCAGCTCGCGCGTATGGTAGCGNTGACCGCAGAGGGCGTAAAGGACGACCAGATCGTTGACTGCGATCTTTCGACCTATGCCCATCCGCGACGCTTTTATAGCTATCGCCGTGACGGTGAAAAGTCAGNNTACCGTCATGCTGCGATGATTTGGATTAAGCCTACCGAATAAGGAAAAACGTATACTAATATTCCTGTTGTCGGTTTTGTGTCGTTGGGTTGCCCTAAAGCCCTTGTTGACACGGAACGCATCGTCACCGAATTACGTGCCCGTGGCTATCGTATTGGAAGTAGCTACCGTGATGCGGACCTCGTCATTGTCAATACGTGTGGCTTTGTGAACGAAGCGGTCAAAGAAAGTTTGGACGCGATCACGGAAGCGCTTGCTGAAAACGGTCGCGTGATCGTTTGTGGGTGCTTAGGGNTACGTAAAGAAGACGATGGCTCCAACTACGTGATGAACCATTGCCCAAAGGTTTTGGGTGTGACGNGGTCAGACTCTGTGGACGACGTGATCGCCATGGTCGAAACGCACTTGCCGCGTCCGCATGAACCCTGGGGCGACTTGGTGCCTGCGGCGGGCGTACGTTTAACGCCAAAGCACTACGCGTACCTCAAGATTAGTGAAGGGTGTAACCATCATTGCACCTTCTGCGTGATCCCGAATCTGCGCGGGGGCTTACATAGCCGCCCTGTGGGTGAAGTGCTTCGCGAAGCCGAAAACCTCAAGAAGGCGGGTGTCAAAGAGTTGCTCGTCATTAGTCAAGATACGGTACNNGCTTACGGGGTGGATCGACGCTATGCGCTCGACTTACAAAGTGGGCGTCCTCTGAGAACGCATTTACTAGACCTCTGTAAGGGCTTGGGTGAATTGGGTCTTTGGACGCGACTTCACTATATGTATCCGTACCCGTCTGTGGACGACATTGTCCCCTTGATGGCAGAGGGCTTGATTCTCCCGTACTTGGACGTCCCCTTCCAGCACGCCCATCCGCGTGTTTTGAAGGCGATGAAGCGTCCAGCAAGCGCTGAAAAGAACCTTGACCGTATTGCCGCGTGGCGTGCGGTATGCCCCGATATTACGATTCGCTCGACCTTTATCGCGGGGTTCCCTGGCGAAACCGAAGAAGAGTTCGAATACTTGTTGGACTTCTTGCGTGAAGCCAAGCTCGATCGTGTGGGATGCTTTGCGTATTCGCCCGTGGACGGCGCACAAGCGAACTTGTTGCCTGGCGCCCTGCCCGACGAAGTCCGTCAAGAACGTCGTAATCGCTTTATGGAAGTGCAGGCTGAAATCTCAGCCGAAAAACTGCGCGCCAAGATCGGGACCACGATGGACGTCATGGTCGACGAGTATGACGACGAAGCCGGGCTAGCGATTGGTCGCACGAAGTNNACCGATTCGCCAGAGATCGATGGTAAGTGCTACGTAGAAACGTTGACCCCTTATCAGCCTGGCGACATCGTGAAGGTACGTATCACCAATAGCGAGGAGTACGACTTGGTGGGTACGCCCGAAGACGAACTGAAGGCTTAAAACCCTATCAACGGTCAACAATAAAGAAGCAGGAGGCGTTTTTTGAGCGTTCTCCTGCTTTTTTATAGGCAAACAATTCGTAACTAACTCTTTGGTAGAAAAAACGGTGTAGATACCAAATGTAGTGTTAATTCTCCCCTAAAATGAACCCCTCGCCGGTCATAAAGCGGTCGGTAAGGCGTGTTTGGAAAGGTCCACGAGGTTGAATTTTTCCAAACGGGCTTGCCCGAAGTTATTTGAAATTTGGAGTTTTTTATGACCGACATCAGCGCTGTGCGTCCTGACGCACTCACGCCTCAAGAAATCACCGCTAAGGTGCTTGGTANNCTTTCTGTCACCAAGACCGCCATGTCTTGGAAGACGCAGTTACCCTTGACGATTCTCGCAGGGTTTTATATTGGCCTCGAAATTTTTTGCACGCTCTTTATGAGTGATGCAACGCTTCCCTTTGCTATTCAAAAATTTATGGGCGGCGCGGTCTTCTCACTCGGGCTTTTCTTGGTGCTCGTGGCGGGCGCTGAACTCTATACGGGTAACACCATGATTGTGGCGGGCGCCGTGGACGGTCGCATTCGCTGGGGTCAAGTGGGCACAAACCTCGTTCGTGTGTGGTTGGGTAACGCCATTGGTGCGTTGGCGCTTGTTGTCCTGGTGTTCTTTGCCCATGTGGTAGATATGGGCACGATANGTAAGGGCATGATGTCGGTTGCTGTCGGTAAACTTTCGGTAGACTGGTTCACGATCATGGTCAAGGGGATTCTTTGTAATTTGCTCGTATGCTTAGGCGTTTGGGTGGGTTACGCTGGGCGTACGGTTGTTGATAAGGCGCTGGGTGTGGTGCTTCCTGTTTCAGCCTTCGTGGCTTTGGGGTTTGAGCACTGTGTANCTAATATGTATTTCTTGCCGTTAGCCTATGTGTTAAAACTCGCGGGCTATGCCCCGGCGGGTGTGCCGCTCGATGTGATCACGCTTGAAAACATCGCGAAGAATTTGTCGGCAGCCACGGTTGGCAACACGATCGCAGGTGCTGTGCTTGTCATGATGTACTTCTGGTATACAAAAAGCGCAACTAAGTGATTGCTATAAAAATCACTACAGAAAGCCTCGCTACACAAAAAGCGGGGCTTTTCGCATTAAGCGTTACAAACAAAGTGCTGAACATCTAGACAAACATAACGGGAACAAAAAAAGGGATTTCCTCTCAAAGGCTGTGATGCGTTATTATCAACAGACTAAATCATGACTTGATGTGCCTCGTCTGAGAGAGCCTCAAGGGCTAATACGGAAAGACTAATGTTCACCAAACGCATGTTGTCAGGCGCCATGGCGCTTGCTCTCTTAGGCCTTGCTGGGTCGGCACAAGCCGTTCAACTCGGCAATCTGACTGTTGAAAGTCAACCGGGCGAACCTCTTGATGCGGTTTTAGAAATCGAAGACCTCGATCTCACGATTTCGCCGTTACTCGTGCGTGTCGCGCCGCCAGCGACCTATTTGCGTGAAGGTGTCAATTGGTAGACTCAGGTACAGGACCTGAAAATGGCGCGCGATAATGCGTCCCAAACTGTGCGTTTGCGCGTCTATAGTGCGCAGCCGATGACGGGTGAAGCGTTTCCTCTTTTGATTGAAATGAATGCGGGCGGCACGGTTACGGTGCGTAGCTATGAAATTGCGGCTAAGGGCGGCAACTTTGTGGTGACCCCGTCGGCAGTGAAGACCACGGTTGAAGGTAGTANNCCTAAGCGTGAGGTCCCTGAACCTTTGGTCGTGCCTAAANGTAGAAGAAAAGCCGCAGCTCCAGTCGCGGCTCAGGTCAACGTCGCTGAAAAAGCTGAGGTGAAGTCCGAAGTAAAGGCTTCCGTGAAGGCTGAAACGAAGCCTGTGGTCGCCAAAACCGAAACGGTGACTGACGCTAAGCCGACGGTTAAGTCTGACGCCAAGCCCACGAAGACCACGCACGTGCGTAAGGGTCGCTATGCGCCTAACGTCGTTAAAGAATATGTGGCTTTGAATGGCTTTGACGCGTCTGAGCCCTTTAAAGTCCAAGAAGACATGACGCTTTGGTCTGTCGCGAAACTTTATTAGTAGACCTATCGTGGTTCCACGATGGAACAGATGTTGATCGCCTTTAGAAACAACAATAAGCNNAGTACCTTCTTAAATGAGGATCCGAGCCGCCTTGAAGCGGGTGCGGTTTTAAATCCGCCAAGCCCTGAAGCCGTGTTTGCAATTGACCCCGTGGTCGCCTTCCGCGAAGTGCGTGGCGACAATGAAGTCATTCCGNTTAGTACCCAAAATTTGATTGATGCACAGCTCATTTCAATCGAAGTGGCGGGCAAAGTCGCTGACGCCCAAGACCGTGAACGTGCCGCAGGGCAAGGCNCTCAGGCTGTCGCTGAAGCGGGACGCCATTCGCTAGAAATCCAAAAAGCCGACATTTCTCAAGCACGTCAGCTGATGTCTCCTGAGGGTGGTGCGCCGATTGGTGAGCCGCGCCCAGCAGACCCGCGTAACGTGGAGAGCACGACTGATACGGCACATGCGACGGACGGTGCAACGACGACCTCCACTGAGAATCAGCCCGAAGCCAAGCCCGAAGTAAAGCCTGAAGACAAGGTTGACTCTAAGGCTGAAGCCTCTGCAACGCCTGCCACCGAACCGAAGGCTGAAGACACTGCCGCTAAGACTGACTCCGTAGCGCCANAGGATACAACGTCGACAGACGATGCTAAGGGATTGCCTAAAGGGGCGCTTTGGGGTGGCGGCGCTTTGATTTTGGCCTTGCTCGCCTTCTTTGGGTTACGTTCTCGTAAGTCTGAAGAAAAGGAACCTGATACTAAAAAGCCGATGACGGTTTCGATTCAAAAGAAAGTGGAACCCACGTCAAAGGCGCAGTTGACGGCCTTAGAAAAGACCGTGGATGAAGCCGTGAAAAACGGAACCACCGCAGGTGCCATGGGCGCGGGTAGCATGGTACNNTATGCCATGGCTAAGCAAGAAGAAGAGCGCGCGAAGGCGGCTGAAGAAAAACCGTTGGTTGACGTTGAAGCGAAGGCGACTGACGCCAACCCCGATGCAGTTGAAAAGCTCACCAACGAACAGCCCTGGTTGGCGCCCGACGACGAATTGCCGCCTTTAGACGCGGAAGATACGCGTTCGCCAGAGGAAACCGCAAAGTACGCCAAGCAAACGTNNACCGCCGTGATCGATTCGGTGACGTTAGACCTCGATGATGAGGCTGAGCCGAAGGCTGCTGACACGAAGGCTGACACTCAGGACGCCGAAACGAAGGATGCGCCGCAGGCGATGCCTGAATCCGATAAGGAACGCGCCCTTTGGCAGGCGCTTGACGCCAAACTCAAGCTCGCTTCGAGCTTTGTGGGTTTGGGTGCGCTCAAAGAAGCCCTTGAACTCCTTGACGAAGTGAAACGTCGAGGTAATCCGGATCAGCGTGAACGTGCGCAGTTCCTTGAAAATCGCATCAAAAGCCGTACGGACACAGAGAAGTGAAAATCGCCCTAGGAATTGAATATAAAGGGACGGGCTTTAACGGTTGGCAAATTCAGCCTTCGTGCCCGTCCGTACAAAAGACGATTGAAGAGGCGCTTGAAGCGTTTCTTTGTGTGCCGACTCCCACGTTTTGTGCAGGTANNCGTACCGACACAGGGGTGCACGCCATGCAACAGGTTGTGAGTATCGACACGGAGTNNACCGACCTACCCGAACGCAATTGGGTGCGTGGGCTCAATGCCTTTTTGCCCGAAGGCGTAGCGGTACGTTGGGCGCGTCGAGTGCCAGACGACTTTAATGCGCGCTTTTCGGCGAGATCTCGTACGTACGAATATTGGATTTATAACGATCCGATCCGTTCGCCCGTATTAAGTGATTTAACGGGCTGGGTCTTTAGGTNNACGCTCGATGTTGACAAAATGCGTGAGGGCGCACAGCACCTCTTGGGTGAACACGATTTCACGAGTTTTCGTGCGTCCGAATGCCAGTACGCCACGCCAGTACGCACCATCCATCGTTTGGAATTAACGCGTATGGGTCGCTTGGTGGGCGTTCGTATTGAAGCCAATGCGTTTTTGCAGCATATGGTGAGAAATATCGTTGGGTCGTTGATCTTTGTGGGCACGGGACGAGAACGCCCTGAGTGGATTGGCGAGGTGCTACGCGCGAAAAGTCGTGCGGTGGCGTTTCCANCCTTTAGCCCTAATGGTANNCTTTATTTAATGGGCGTCAATTACGAAGATCCCAATCTACCGGTACNNTCGGGTCCGAGTCCTTTTGGCTGGGTCGATGCCAAGTTTGAGCCCATAGGCTAATCTGTAAGGTCGATGGTTTGGCGGGCTTTTTAGCCCGCTTCACGCGATATAATTGCCGCAGTTAAACGATCAATGCTCGTTTTATTTGAAGCGAGCCAAAACACACACAAAGTCATGAGTTGGATTACCCACATTCTTCCGAAGATTAAGCGTGAAGACGCACCTGAACGTAAGACGAGCCCGATTCCTGAAGGCGTTTGGACCAAGTGTCCTGGCTGCGAACAGCCCCTTTATACGGAAGAATTGCGTTCGAGTCTGCAGGTCTGCCCCAAGTGCGGTCACCATCATCGTATTGGTGCGCGTGCTCGCTTGTTGGCTTTCCTCGATGCAGATAGCGCTGTGGAAATTGCTGCGAACGTGCGTAGCGTGGACCCGCTGGGCTTTGTGGACAGTAAACCTTATCCCAAGCGCTTGGCTGCTGCGCAGTNNACCGCGTCGGGCGAAACGGACGGTTTGATCGCGATGGCGGGTACGCTTCGTCGTCAACCGATCGTGNTAGCGCGGGCCTTTGAATTCCGCTTCCAGGCGGGCTCGATGGGTAGTGTGGTTGGCGAACGTTTCTCTCGCGCTGTGGACGAAGCTATTGCTCGTCGTGCCCCGTTTGTTTGCTTCTCTGCTTCGGGCGGCGCGCGTATGCAAGAAGGCCTTCTGTCGCTCATGCAGATGACCAAGACCACGGCTGCGATTACGCGCTTACATAAGGCGGGGTTACCGTTTATCTCAGTGCTTACTGACCCGACGATGGGTGGTGTGTCCGCGTCTTTTGCCTTTATGGGGGACGTGGTGATTGCTGAACCCCGTGCTTTGATTGGCTTTGCTGGTCCGCGTGTGATTGAACAGACCGTGCGTGAAAAGTTGCCTGAAGGCTTCCAACGTGCTGAATTCTTGCTTGCCAAGGGGCAGATCGACATGATTGTTGACCGCCGTGAAATGCGTTCTCGTATCTCGTNNACCGTGACGCAACACTTACTGCGTAAGCCGCCGGTTGTGGGTGCTTAAGTCGGTATAAACATTCGACACCTCATGTCGGATACAATTTAAACCCAATGGTTTTGAGAGCCGCCAAGGTGGGCAGCAAGCCTATACCGAGCGGCTCTTTTATTTTGGCGTTGGTACTTTGTAGGCACGCCGCACTGGAGATAAATCGTCATGTTTGACGCTACGAATCTTGATGCCTGGCTCCATCACATTGAAGTGCTTCACTCGAAACCTATTGATATGGGGCTCGAACGTATGCAGACGATGATTCAACGTTTGGGGTTGGATTTTTCGTCGCAAACCGTGATTACCGTGGGTGGTACCAATGGGAAGGGCTCGACCTGTGCCATGCTCGAAAGCATTTATCGTGCCGCAGGCTATACGACGGGGATGCATACGTCACCGCACTTGATTCGCCTCAACGAACGTTGTGTGGTCAATAGTAGTGAAGTGAGTGACGAATGCTTGATCAAGGCGTTTCGCGAGGTCGAAACGGCGCGTGGCGACATGACGCTCTCGTACTTTGAATATACGTACTTGGCGATTCTCAAGATTTTCTTGGACGCGAAGCTCGACGTCGTGATTCTGGAGATTGGTTTAGGCGGTCGATTGGACGCCATCAACTGTATTGACAGTCACGCTGCCGTGATTTCGACGATCGGGGTTGATCACGTTGCTTTCTTGGGTAACACCCGTGAAGCCATTAGTATAGAAAAAGCCCATATCTATCGCCCAGGGTGCCCTGCGGTCTGCGCAGATCAAAACGTGCCCGTGACGGTGCGTGAGTACGTTGAAAAAGTAGGGGCTCTGCGCCGCTTTGCGAACGAAGATTGGCGCGTCAATGTAAAGCCCGATGGCACCTTTACGTTCTCGATGGGCGCAACGCTTTTTGAAGGGTTACCTGAACCCGCGTTGGCTGGCGTGAATCAGTACAGCAATGCGGGTGGTGTCTTGGCGGTGGTCGCTTCTTTGATGGGGCGCGTGCCTGTGACGCAAGACGATATTGCGACGGGGCTTAAAACCGTACGTTTGACGGCGCGCTTTGAACATATCACCGATCACCCGGTGCCCACGATCATTGACGTGGCTGNNCACAATCCGCAGTNNACTGCTGAAGTGCTTTTCACGAACGTCGTGAAGAGCCGTCAACCTCACGAACGTACGATCGCTGTGGTCGGGATGTTGGTAGACAAAGATATGACGGGCGTGATGCACATTTTGGCTGACGCTTTTGACGCGTGGCATGTGGCGTCGCTAACGNGGCCGCGTGCAGCGACCGCTCAACAATTAAAGCACGCCATGCTCGAAGCAGGGATCTCCGAAAGCCTTATCACGACCTATGACGACGTGGCGAGCGCTTTAGCGGGGGCACGCCATGNNAGTACCGAGTTAGCAAAAAATAGTTTCCAAACGGGGTCTGACCAGAAACCGACTGTTAGAATCGTTGTATTCGGTTCGTTTGTGACGGTGACGGCTGCGCTCGAAGTCTTTGCTCGCGAAGGCATTCGCCGTTAATGTGGATCGTGTCTGAATTCCGATAGAGGGTTGTCGCCATGCAGTTTCCTAATCCCTTCAAAAAAGATAAGCCCGAAGAGACAACGGGCGACTTGCGTATCGAACCTCAAATGGGGAACGAGTCGCAAGCCCCATGGGACGTTCAATCGACTCCAAATGAGGAAGAGCCGCCTGCTTTTGCGGTGGTGGGTGATGAGCGCGCTAAAGGGATGCCTGGGAACCCCATGGCACAGGCGACGCCTTCGGTGCAACCGACCCAATCCGTGCAACCAGCTCAACCCGTGCAAGCGACGCAACCCGTTCAGCCTGCGGTCACGAAGCCCGTGGTGGAACCCGCGCGCGTAGAACCCGTGATGTCGTCAGCTAAACCGACGGTGGCGCCCGCCTATGACCCGAACGATGCGCCAGTGTTAGGGGATTCAGGGAGTGCTCCTGCGCCTTCGTACCCTAAAAAGCCGAAGCCCATTGAACCCGAACCTGTGGTTCCAACTGAGGAAGAAGCGCCCAAGAAGGAAGGCTTCTCCTTTGGCTTTAAAAAGCGTCAACCCGAAGTTGAAGATCCTGATGATCCGGTCAACGAAGAACTTTACGAGCAGCGTCAACGTACGCGTTATCGTTTAGTGGGGGCAGCGGCTTTGATGGTGGCTTTGATTGTGGTGGCGCCCTTCTTACTTGATAAAGAAGACGAGTTGCCAACGTCGAATCTTTCGACGGATATTCCAGCCGTGATCGAAAAAGCGTCCGCTGCGCTAGAAACCAAGTACGACCCGAAGCCCGACCAAGGGAGTTCTGGGGACGTCGATGTGATGCCAAGCTCCGTGGATAAAGAAACGTCCACCGCTAAGGCGAACTTACAAAACGAAGCGCGTCAGCCCGTCAAAAAGGACACCAAGGCTGAGCCTAAGCCCGAACCCAAGAAGGAAGTTGCTAAGAAAGAGCAACCCAAACCGAAGGTGGGTTTAACTACCCCCACGGGCAAGGGCTACTACGTGCAGGTTTTGGCAACAAGCAGCGAACGTAATGCTGATCGCGTGGTGCGTGAACTCACGAACCAGGGGTTACCGGCCTATAAGTTGCCACTCGAACAAAAAGCCGGGGTCATTTGGCGTGTGCGCGTGGGGCTCTATAAAACCCAAGACGAGGCGCGCGGCGTGCAGGGCACGTTAACGCTCAACTACCACACGGGTAAACTCATCGTGGGTAACCAATAAGAAGCGTTTTCAGATAGAATACGCATCAACATCCAAAGCGCAGGTTCTTTTGGGATCTGCGCTTTATTTTGGCTTAATTTCCTTTTTGCTCCTACGCTCCCATGACTGAAATTGACTGGATCATTTGCGCTGTTCTCTTGCTCTCGACCATTGTCGGCGTGATGCGCGGCGTCGTTCGAGAAGTGCTTGCAATCGTGGGTTGGGTCGCTGGCATTATGCTCAGCATGAGTTTTGCGGGAGAAATTGCAGACCGCATTCCGTTGGAGAGCTTGGGGTATCTGCCGAAAGTCATCATCGCATCGGTTTTGATTTTGGTCGCCTGCTTGTTTGCGGTGGGGCTCTTCGGGTTTATTTTGCGTAAGATGATGGAAGTTGCTGCGCTCTCCTTTGAAGACCGCGTACTGGGCGCTGTGTTTGGGTTTGTGCGCGGCATCATCGTGGTCGCTGCCTGTGTTTTCTTATTTGGGCTCTCAGACAAGTTGAGCTCAAGCAATATGTGGCAGCAGTCCGTCATGATTGGTCCGNCGCAGACCGTGATCGATTGGTCGATGCCCTATATGCCCGATTGGATTCAGGCTTTGCGTGGTCAGAAAATCCAGGGCTTGTGATTCAAGAAGAGCAGAATAGAAAAGAGGCGTTTGAGCTAAATCAGCAAACGCCTCTTTTTCGTCTTAATGGTGTCAAAAACGCCAAAGATGCCTCAAAAAGGGTCTCTTTGGCGCGGTCAAAATTTGTTATGATCGCGGTTTCTTTATTGAAAGACTTGGAGTAAGAGCGTGTTCGGCGAAACACCAGAAGGGTTTTCTACGATAACCCCTGAAGAAGCTAAAGCATTGATGGACACCCAGGATGTGGTGATTCTTGACGTTCGTGAACCGCATGAATTCGCGNATGGTNACGTGCCTGGCGCGATCAATGTCCCGATGGGTGAGATTACTTTGGGGCGTGTGTTGCCTCAGGCGCCCGACNTTAAAAAGACCGTGTTGGTCTATTGCCGCTCGGGTCGTCGTAGTGACATCTCGGGTCGCATCATGGCGCAAAGTGGTTACCATGATGTGCGCAATTTCTTGGGCGTTATTCAGTGGTACTTTGAACTCGTTCGATAAAAAAGTTGGTCATCTGATGGACTTCAGGCGGCCTTACTGTTTTTGGGTTGGCGTTCGTTTACGGTTGCTTTACCTCAATGGAGCGTTGCGTGCGACGCCCTAAATCATCAACTGCAGCCAAGTGGTGGGTGCCTGGTGCGGCACGCCATACGAGGCTTTTGCCTGAAGGCGTGACGTCAATAAAGCGGTCGTCCGCAAACCAATAAACGAGCGTGGCGTCGGGCGGCGTACTTGCGCGAAGCAAAATCTGCGCGTGAGGCGTGTCGCTTCCCGTTGTGAAGTACCGCGTATTGGCGCGCGGACTCAAAATTTTGGGGGCGTTGCCTGCGACCTGGGTGGGCTTTTTGCAGGTCGGATCCCAAGCTGGGAGCTTAGGCTTTACTACACCAGCCTGTAAAAAGCGCTGTTGGTATTCCGTGGTACATTGTTCGAGGTACTTCACTTCAGTGTTGGGACCNTCAATGCACGCACGTAACCCCGTTTTTTTGTCAATCAAGGTGGGCTTTAAAAAGCCCGTTTCTCTGATGGGGCTACGCCCTGGAATAAACCAAGCCTTCATGGTGTCCGTGCAACGCGTACTACCNTCATGGTCGGTAGCAAGGTCCCCAGTGGAGCGGCAAACATCCTCTTCACTCACGAGCGCAGGTCGCGCCCAGAAGNNAGCCTTAAGGTCGTCGTTGGTCATCGCGAATTGACGATCTGTCAAAACGCGCGTCGCAATACTCTTAAAGAGGGGCTGCGCAACGAGCGAACCCTGTAACCANGGNTCAGGGCGCCCGTTAAAGTTCCCTAACCACACCACGATCGCATAGTGCCCGGCTAACCCGGCTGTCCATGCGTCACGGTAGCCATTAGAGGTCCCAGTCTTCCATAGGAGCGGCACTTCTAGGTCATTCACTCTGATGGTTTCGCCGCCGTCCGCTAACATGCGACGCACGATCCATGCGGCTTCGGGTGAGAGTAACGGGCGCGTTGCCATCGCAACGTCTGCTTCACTACGCACCACAGGGCGCCAGAGGCCTTGCCCCGCGAGCATCGAATAGAGTTCAGCCAAATTCGTCATCGTGACTTCGGCGCCACCCAAGACGATCGAAAGCCCATAGTGTTCACGGCTATGCGTAAGCTGAACGCCCGCTTGATTTAAAAAGGCGTAGAGGTCAGGTTTTAGTTCACCCGCCAACGTGACCGCCGGGACATTGCGACTTTCGTTTAAAGCATCAGTGGCATGCAATGGTCCACGATAGCGTTTATCGGAGTTCCCTGGCTGATACCCATGAAAGTCTCGTGGTTCATCCATCAAAAGGGTTTGTGAGTGAATGAGTCCTTGGTCAAGTGCTAGACCATAGATAAAGGGTTTGAGGGTGGAGCCCGGACTCCGCGGCGCCAAAGTGCCGTTCACTTCGCCCGCGATCTTACTATCAAAAAAGTCGGCGCTACCCACGTGTGCCAACACGGACATGTCGCGCGTATCCACGACCATCAAGGCACCGTTGGGAACGCCATAGGGCTTGAGTCGTGCAACGGTCGACTTGAGAAGTTTCTCTAGCGACTGATTGAGTGACAGACTTAACGTCGTTTTGAGCGTCTGATCGGGCGTCGTCATTTCGACGTAACGCACAAAGTGAGGTGCAAAAAAGGGTAACTCTGAGCGACTTTTGACTTCTAAANNGCCTGTGATCACGGGGCTTAAACGCGGATGAATAAAGCCCGCTTTGAGCGCACGTTCCCCTGCGGCAATACGTGCTTTATCAAAGTCTTTACCAGTGTGTGGATGGCGTTTCACTGGATTTTGTGGAATCACTGAGAGCGCAACTGCTTCGGCAGTACTGAGTTGTGAAGCGTGTTTACCGAAATAAATAAGGCTCGCCGCTTCAATGCCTTCGATGTTGCCGCCATAGGGTGCAAGGCTCAAATAGGCGCTCAGAATCTCATCTTTGCTGTAATGCGCGTCATAGCGGAGTGCCCAAAGCATTTGGCTGATTTTACCGCGCCACGTGCGTGTGTCGAGCTTTTGTAAGCGTCGTGCGACCTGCATCGTGAGGGTCGATGCGCCAATTTTGCGTNNGGTCATGGCGGTTGCCCAAGCCGCTCTTACAACAGAAAACGGATTGATCCCAGGATGGTCGTAAAAGTACTTGTCTTCGTACCGAAGCGTTGCATCGATCGCTTCACGTGACAGCGCTTCAGTTTTGACGGGCAGGCGATAAAAGCCGTCCTTAGTAAGCGCAAGGTGTAAGAGTCGCCCTTCACGATCTAGGGTGACTTGAGACCATTGGATTGAGGGTGAAATCAATTCGGGCTTGGGTTGCTGGTGAATTTAAAAAGAGGTACCGCCCGTGCCAGCCGCAGCTAGCACGGTCACACCAAGAGCGAGGCGAACGAACCAACGCATTCAGTACTCCAGTTATTTTTATGGATGTACTTTGAGCGTACCTCCTTTGTCTCGTCCGTGCAAGGCGGGGTCAGCCCCGTCTTCAGCCACCACAGGGGGGATGGCGAAGGTCCCGNNACGTACCTGTGCGCGCACGTCATACGTAAAGACCGATTCTTGGGTGTTGAGGCGAACGATGCCCACCAAACGGTCTTCGCTTGTGTGCGTACTCATCACGTCCATCCCTTCGAGTTGCGTTTCGGCATTAAGGAGCGCAAACCCTGTGGGGAAGAGGTCCGTGATGATCACGGGCGTTTCCATGCTGCCCACGTGGCGTCGCGCGCGAATTTCAACGGTGAGAATGTCGCCTGGTTTCACGAGCGTCGTGTCGGTCACGACGACCC
Source organism: uncultured Sutterella sp. (assembly GCA_905186105.1). Classification (GTDB taxonomy): domain Bacteria; phylum Pseudomonadota; class Gammaproteobacteria; order Burkholderiales; family Burkholderiaceae_F; genus Sutterella. The sequence continues at coordinate 602,389 of LR994475.1, forward strand.
CATCGGCATTAAGAAGGCGCTTTGTGACCTCGATCCCTGCGTCCACGGCAGCGGTTGGCGTGTGACTAAGNTACCCCGCGGCGATCGTTTGCCAATAGAGTNNGCCTTTGAGTGACGCAGTACTCTCAACCCGGAATTGCGGGCAGCCGGGTGACGTGAGTGTGAGACTCGTGTCGGTGCGGGTCGTGGTTTCGGTGCCGCGCGTGGCGTCAGGCTTCACACAGGTGAGGGTCACAGCGTCTAACGTGCGAGCTGAAGTTTTTGGCGCAGACGCTAAAGCCGTAGCCACAAATGCGCGTTCACGTAGGCTCAAGCTCGAAACATCGCGTGCGTTCATGGCAGCAAGCAACGTGTCCATGAGTTCGGCTGAAGGCGTCAAACGTACCGCAGCCGCGAGCGCAGGTAACCCACCCAAGGTGTCCGCATAGGCGCCATCGGTCTTGGTGGTCGAAAGTCTCATCGCGTACTTTTCGAGGGTCTCAGCTTCGCTCGTTAATCGCATCAAGCGATAGGCGTAAGCCAAATAGNNTAGTACCGTGACGTCATGGCGCCAATCAAAGCCTCGTTCGTCCATGCGACGTCGTAGCGACTCCATGCGTTCTGCTTCAAGCGTGCCTTCACGCGTCATCAAGGCAAGCCCCCAAGCGNNTACCGTTCGGGCTTCGGCGAGGGAATTTGGCATAAAGCCGTCAAGCTGGTTCGATAGCGCTTGCGTCACTTGGGTCAACAATTGCGGATCAAACCCAATGTGCTTTTCGCGTAAGGTGAGTAAGAAGTCCAACGCCCAGGCTGAAGTGAATAACGACGCCTCGTCGCCACGCCATGGCGGAAGACCGTTCCACATTAAGCTCTCACGAATATTTTTAAGCGCAAGGTCAATTCGTTGATCGGCGTCAGCCTTAAAGCTTTCCGCTGTTTGAGTGAACGGCACATGGGTCGTGTTTCTCAGGAGCGCCCACACGTGTGCAGCTCCCATAGCTGCCTCGGCACTCGTANNCCAATAGGGCTTAGGTAATCCTTGCATGAGTNNACCATAGACCAAGGGCATCGGTGTGGCGCTAATCGTGGCGGTCGATCGTTTCGCCNNTGTGGGGAGAAGCGCCATCATGCGAGGTAGCGTCTTCACGGCTTCAACACCTAAGGGCGCCCAATGAATGTCATGTATCTGCGGGGCTGCTGAACGCACCGTCATGGTTTCAGTGCGAACGAGGGCAGCGCCCGTTGGGTCTGTAGCGGTCACTGTGATGGGCGTATTGCCTGAGGTGAGACCAACCGTCAAATCTGCCCACGCGCGACCTTCGCCCGCTTGCGTCAAGTCAATCGAGCTCGCACGCTCGCCCGTCGTAAAGCCCACAGGCGGCTCAATCGTCACGGTTCCCGTCCAAGGCGTGTCACTACGCAACGTGGTNATCGCGCGGAACGTGTCGCCAGGCGCTGCAAATAGAGGCATCAACGGCGTGAGAATCTTGGGCGAACGAATGTCGACGTTAGTTGACGTGTGACCAATCTGATCGACCGATACNCCTGTAGTATGAGACGCACACGTACCATTAAAGATGGCTGGAAGGTTCACGACCAAGGTGCGCCCCTTGGCATCCGTTTCAACGCTCCCAGTCCACCAAACGGCGGCTTTTTGTGCGGTACGTCTAAAGGGGTTCGCCATGGCGTTACTATATCCTTGGTCATCAACNATGCCGCCACCATAGGAGATGTCGCTAGGCAACTTAATGCCTTCGGGGATCAAGCTATCTAACGTTTGACGCGTTTCCACTTGAAGTGCACGGTCTTTAAGGAGCGCGTCAACGGGCGAGGGCGTACGGTAACCTGTGAGCGACAAGATCCCATCGTCGACCGCCCATAAAAAGACGCGACTTGGGGTGTCAGACTTCACGGTCACACGTAGTTGTTGCGTGTCCGAGACGCTTTGAGGGGCGTCAAGTGTCACATTTAATGCGCGCTTTTTGAGGTTCAGCATCACGGGCTGCGCCGTACGCGCATANGTAGCCTTGAGGTAGCGGTGCGATTCGGTGGACGAGCGAATGAGCGACGCATAGATCCACGCGCGACCACTCACGTCTTCTGGCACCGTAAGGTGCGCCGTGTTGTCGCCGCGCTTAACTTTGACCCATTGGGACGTAAGGACGCGATCGGTTTCAAGGGTCACGAGCGCCATCCCGTCAAAGGGCGAGGTGAGCTGTAGGGTGGCTGTGTCGTTTGCCTCAAGCGTATCTTTGTCAATAACGAGCCGTAACGAAGCGTCAGGCACATCGCCCGCTAACACAGAGCGTAAGTCGTCGCCTGCGACATGGTAGGGCAAACGCGCCAAGCGTTGTCCTTGGACGTTCGTGACCAACAAGACGAAGTCGCCAGGCTGTTGCGTATCGAGTTCAAAAGGCACTTCGCCATTGGCGTCTGTCGTTAACGTGGTGGTCGAGACGGGTGTTTCAACCGAGCGGTCGTCGTAGCGAAGCATCCCTTGACTATCGGTGGAGAGTTCCGTGACCGTTTGACTGCGTGCCGTGGTGACAATGAGTTCCGTGTTCGCACGCGGCTTTAAGAAGCGATCAATGAGGCAAAGTACCACGGTGCGAGGGTTCCCGGCTTCATTCCAGTGGAGCGTTTTAGAAGCGTCCAGCGTCTTCCAACCGAGCATCTCCGTGGCGGGCGACACGATGAAGTCAAGGTTTTCTGTAGCAGCGCGGGTGCCAGCCACTTCAAAGCCCTCAAGCAACACGCGGGTACGTAACGTTCCTTCGGTCTTGATCGGTAACGTGAGTGTCGTGTGCCCTTCGTTGTCTGTTCTTTGCGCTTTGAGTGTGATCGACTCTTTATGCCCTTCAAAGGGCGTTGGGTCAACAAAGGTCCAGCCTGACCACCCTGGGAATTCCAGGCGGTACNNTACCGACGAAAAAGCGACACGACCCGAGACCGGGCGGCTTCCTGCGGATGCACCAAAATTCATCGTGAGGTGACTGTTAATCGTTAGGTCACCCGGGAGCATCCAACCTGGAGCTGTGTTTTGTAGTGTACTNGAAAGTCGCATCGATTCGGGCGTAAAGTCGCCAACGAGCGCATTGTGGGTTGAAAGCACCGTGTCGCCCACAAGTAGGTCAAGCCGTAAGTTCCCAGGGAGCGCGTCCTTGGGTAGGGTCCATGTGGCTTCAGCGGTCCCTTCTTGGGTGAGCGTCACAGGGTTTTCGTAGAGCGTGCGTCCTGCGCTGTCGGTTGCGCGTAACGTCAAGGGTAAGCCTTGCGGGAGCGCGTGCCAATCGNNTACCGTCTTAACAATCAACCCCGTGTGAACGGTGTCTCCTTGACGGTAGAGCCCACGATCGGCAAAGACGAGCCCGGTGAGCCCGTCGTCACCNACTTGACGACCTGATGCATCAAGGTCAATCATGTGGTCAACGTTAGAGGCGTCTGACAACGAGAGCCACGCCAAATCGCCCGTTTCGGGGTGGGTCGCCACAATCGCGGTCGGCACTTTTTCGCGCGCCAAGCCTTTGGTGGAACTAAATCGTGCAATCCCTTGCGCATCGGTTTTAACGGTTTGTAGTGGCACGCCATTAGCGCCCAAGAGNAGTACGTCAATCCCTGCGGTCGTGGCACCTGTCACGAGGTTCGTCGTAAAGACCGTCGTCAACCCTTCGCGCGAGGTTTTAGCAATCAACCCTGTGTCGGTTACAAGGACGCGTTTTTGGGCTTGGGCGACTTCTTTCCAACCGTCCTTGGTTTGCTTTTCACCCACCAAGGTCACTTGGAAGAGCCCCGATTTGTGGTAGGGCAACTGTGCCGCGTCAAGCGGCAACGACGCAAAGCGGTGACCCGCAGGTAACGGAATGTCGCCCGTTTGGGCGTCAGCGAGTGCATCAGCGTGTTGCGTATTGGCGTGCGCACGGTATTGTGCGGCAACAAGCGCCAAGAAGGGATCACGCACGCGTTCAATACGCCAACGAATGCGATCAACGCCGTCCGCTAAAAGGGTGAGCGTGCGTTTGCCAGAGAGCGTCATCATGTACTCGTACTAAAAGCCTACTTCAGCGCCTGGGTCATGTAGCGCCATGACGGTGTGCCACGGCTGTGTGAGTCCCGTGTCGGTTTGTGGACCAAAGCCTTGCGGGAGCGCCACGTGTAAGAAGTGCCCTTGAGGTGCACGAAGGCGCAGCGTGATGCGATCCGTCGGAATCTCTGGGTCGGTCTTCAGTTCAACCTGAACGGGGGTGCCGCGTGCAAGCACGTCGTCTGTCACCGCGGGGGCGCGTTGCCAATTCGTGGGCGTAACCGCCTCGTCATTGAGTTTTTCGGGCAACTCCGTGACACGAAGCGCTTTGAGAAGGTCTGAGGGTTTCGTGAGTAGGCTAGGTTTCAGTGTGAGTTCGTAGACGCTTTCAAGCGTATCGGTACGCGTGGGTGTCAACTGCACGTCTTTCATGACGTAAAGCCCGTGGCTCGCAGGCACAATGCGACGACATTGAGCGACTTCAAAGCCAGGCTTTACCGTAGGACGGTGGTCTTTTTTAGCTTCCCAACTACCAATCGCCATCGGGAAACGCACTGTAACTTCGGTGGCTTTTGTGCCAAGTTTTTCAATGGGGAGTCGCACATAGACGCGCGTTTTATCGTGGTTCCAAATAAAAGTGGGGGCTTTGAGACGCAAATCACTATTGGGCGGCACCTCGATTTGAGTTGATTTTTCAAAGGCGGAAGTATCACGCACAACAGTACTAAAGGTCGCGTCAACGCTTAGCGCGCGTGCGCCATCCACCGCAGGATCAAGCCAAAAGGTCATGTCGCCCGACGTCATCGTCAGAGGGGGTGTCGAAAACGTGACTTCAGGGTTCACGAGCGTTGTGGCAGAGGGGAGTCGCAAATCATTGAGTGCCACTTTAAAAGTTGTCTTTTCNGGCTAGTACTCGCTAGGCGTAAAACTCAAGGTGTCTGAACCCAGCCAACGCCAGGTGCCAGGCATGGCGGGTTCAAGGCGTACGCCCGTCACACGTCGACCATAGATCCCAAAGGGGCGCGCGCACTTTTCATAAGCCTCGCGCCCGTACTTCGCTTGACAGGTCGTTTGGTCAGGCGTGATCGTCACGTATAGAGGCGTTTGACTTTCGCTAGGGACCGATAGGTCAGCTTTGAGCCAACTCTGAGGCAACGTCGTTTGAATGCCAGCTAACGCTTCAAGCGTTGCGAGCGTGAGTGTGGAGAGCGTAAGTAAACGGACCGCGTGCATAAAGGTACTCCAAGCGTCACAATGGACTTGCATCTAAGTCCAATATAGCGAGGAATGAGTACTCAAGGTAGTTTCGCAACTTTTTGAGATGTTTTAGCGAAGCATCTCGCGGTGCGCTTTTTCGCCCGCGGCGTTTTGTTGCCCGGGGAGCGCCTTATTGAGCATTTGGGCGGGCACTAAGCAGAGTGACGCGTAGTCCGAAGCACTAATGCCACTACGTTCAGCATAGGGACTAATAAAAGCCACCGCGGCGTCAAGGCGTTCGGTGAGAAGGGCAAGGATCGCAGGCGTGGGTCTCAAAAAANNGTAGACCGCATTGTGGGTACGCAAAATCGGGGCAACAGGACGCCGTTCGCTTGCCGACAAGACCATGGCTTCGATCACCGTTTGAAGCAGGTCTTTGGGTCGAAGGCTCGCGAGCAAATCGTCGGGGTTATCAAAGCGCCCTCCGCGGGACTTATACTCAACGCTTAATAACCCGTTACTGAGTGCAATGACGGCATCGGGTTGCGCGAACAAAGGCCCTGCTGCAAAGGTGCGTCGGTCTTGCTCACGACAAATGAGGGTGCCCGCGTCTTCTGGCAAAAAGGGCACTAGGCGTAATACCGTGTTCCCAATGGCGTTAACGCTTTCTGCCGGGAAAAAGACCGCTTCAACACTAATGCCCAAAAGGTCAATATGGCGCGTGATCAAGCCTTCGCGATGCACAAAAGGCAAGGTCTTGAGGCACTCAAAGGGAGGAAAGAGAGGCACCTTAGGCTTGGGTGCTTCCGTGACCGAAAAGGGTGGCTCGTCGATAGGCTCGTCCATGCGTGGGGATTCGGGCGCCGTTGAGCGAACGGGTGACGCTGCCGCTTTAGGTTCGTCGTCTATCGGATCAAGCACGTCCGTGAGCTCATCGTCAGGGTGTGTCGGATCGATCCGCTTTTCGATGAGCACGGTCTTTTGAATGGTTTCGATGTCGTCCTCAACCAAAGGATCATGACGATCTTCATCGATGGATGGTGTGATGGGCGCCATCGGGTAGTTTTCGAGCGAGAGCGTGTCCCCTAATCGTGCGATCCCGATATTACGTTTAGTCTGTTGACGACGACGGTGAAGTATGAACGCAAGCACGACGAGCAATGCCAAGGCTAAGCCCGCCCAAGTAAGTAGGCGGTCTAGTGGCAAAGCTTGAAGTTGGGCGAGCACGCGTTCAATGGTCATCGATCTTTCCCTCGCGCGGGGCGCTTTGTGGGCGTACGACGGGCGTGAGACCCAGTGTGGGGCTTCGTATTTTTAGAAACGACCTTGGTGAATTTGTTCGCTTCACCCTTACGCTTGGCGGCGGTCGGTGCGTAGCGTGGGGCAACGCCCGAGGGAGCGGCTAAGAGCGCAAAAACGGTGGGGAGTTTCGGGAGTTGCCGTGTGTCGTCGGGTAACGCCTTCCAAGCGACCACTGTCAACGTACGAATGCATTCCGATGCGCCTGTAATGTCGGTTGCTACTGTTAAACGCGTGGAGGGTTGAAGGGTTGCTAATAGCCCTTCGAGCATCGCCGTATTGCGGTACGGCGTTTCAATAAAGAGTTGAGTTTCTGAGCGTCGGCTCTGCGCCTCAATATCTCGAATAGTACCGGCCCGTTCGTCTGCGTGCACAGGTAAGTAGCCCAAGAATCGGAAGCGTTGCCCATCAAGACCACTTGCCATCAAGGTCATCAAAATAGAAGAGGGACCTACCCAAGGAACGACTTTGATACTTTTNTCTTGGGCGCGCGCAACGATTTGTGCGCCAGGGTCCGCAATACCCGGGCACCCCGACTCACTCAAAATGGCAACGTCGGTGCCATTCAACACGGGTTCAAGCCAACGATCAATCTTAGTAGGATCAGGATCATGCCCAATTTCCTCGATCGTGAGGTCTGCAATNGGATCCGGATGCCCCAAAAGCTTGAGATAGGCGCGAGCGGTCTTCGCGGCTTCCACCAAGAAGTAGCGAATGCCCGCTGCACGGGTACGCACCAAGGGCGGAATCGCTGCTTCAAGCGTCTCGTCAGCGATGAGGTTAGGAAGGCAATAAATCGTGCCTACCATGATGAATGTCCTTCAAAAGTTAGGCTTTGATACCAGCTAAAACCGTGACGTTGGCGTGCGTCAACAGGGTCGTAAGCTTCATGAGCGGGAGCCCAATCAACGACGTCGGATCGTCAGACGTCACGCTTTCCATGAGCGCAATGCCTAAACGTTCGATCTTGGCGGCACCTGCGCAGTCAAAGGGCTTTTCGCGATCCACGTAGTCAGCAATCGTTTCGTCAGAAAGCGCGCGCATACGAATCGTGGTCTGGCTCTTGACGGTTTTGGCTTTGCCTTCAGCGTCAATCACGCAAAGTNNAGCTGTCGTGAAGACCACTTCGTTACCCTGCATACGCTGAAGCTGCTTGATCGCGTTTTCGCGCGTATGGGGCTTGCCAAGCTTTTCGCCCGCAAGGTCAGCGACTTGGTCTGAACCGATGACCACGGCGCCAGGGTGCTTAACCCAAATGGCACGGTACTTCATTTCAGCCAAACGCATCGCGGTATCCTGAGGCGTTTCGCCTGGGAGGCTAGATTCATCAATGTCAGGGCTTTCGCAGGTATAAGCGATGCCAAGACGGTCGAGGAGCTCGCGGCGATAGCGGGAGCTCGAAGCAAGGATAAGTTCTTTAGTCATGATGCCTTGATTGTAATGTGCTTTAGGGCAAAAGCGTGCATTGAAGTCGTTTGGCGTGAAGAAATTTTCGTCATCCTTTCCGTTTTTTGTGTGAACCATGTATCCTTTGAGTGCGGTCTCATGTGGCCATTTTTTTAGAGGAAACCATGTCGCTTACGCTTGATATCTTTGAAATTGCTCGCACTCGTCAGACAGTTGAAGGGGAATTGCAGCTTGAAGAAATGCCTGAACTCGCTGCCTTTGTTGAGTCGCTCGAAGGTACCGNNCTCACCTTTAGCGTGACGGGTTTAGGTGTGATCGAACGTTTGCCTGCAGCGAGCTTACGCTTTGCGGTGGATGTGGTGATGCAGTGTGCGCGCTGTAATGAACCCGTGGTTTATTCGATTGAGCGTGAATTGACGTTCCGATTCACCAAAACCGAAGCAGAGATCAACGCTTTGCCGCTTGACGAAGAAGGCGATGACGAAGAAGTGATCGTTGGAAGCCGCACTTTGTCGGTCGCTGACTGGGTGCAAGAAGAAGCGATTTTGTCGCTACCTGCGATGCCTGTTCATGAAGATTGCGAAATGGACTTTGAGCCCGATCCAGAAGAAGTCGTAATGAGCGAAAAGCCCAATCCCTTTGCGGCTTTGGCGGCTTTGAAGAAGAATTAATCGATCCGGACTTTGCTTAAAACAGGCAAAAAAGAGCACCTAATCGAAATGATTACGGTGCTCAAATTGTATCTGTAAGGATAAAACCAAAAAAATCTCAGTTGCTAAGGGCGTGCTAGATGCGATTAGTATCTAGTCACGCCCTTAACGGTTGCGTTAGAAAGCGGGACTCAGATTAATTCTGAGAGAAGGCCTTCTTGACACTGATCGGGAAGGCACGATAGCCACTGCCAGGACTCATCTGAATTTCAACAGCAGGTTCCTTGGCACCCCATTCAAATTCGTTGATAATTGGACACGCTGGTTTAACAGATCGACCACCAGAAAGACTGAAGTCCATGCCAGCGGTTGCGGAATAAACCATGATGGAATCTTTGTCAGTANNCTGATATTGGGTGAGCGAGGTGACAGGGCTGTACCAATCGTGGCCTCGTTCTTTGCCATATTCCCAAACCTGTTCGACTGTATGCTTTTGTTGGTCGATCTTATAGATCACGGCTCGACTGTACTTCATGTCAGCAAGTGCTGGTTGTTCCATGTTACGAGCGTCCCCATTATCAAAGACCGCTAGATAGCAGAAGCGCTTATCGGACTTTTCGTCAATACGGAAAGCCGTATGTTGCGTGTACGTCCAGTCAAAGTCCGTATCCGTGCATTCCGTTTCGGTGCAGGTGAGGGGCTTACCCTTGCCGTCAACGGGTTTGAGAAGGGCTTCTTTCCAGGGTGAACGCCAGCCCTTCGGAGCGCCAAGAATCCACTTAACCTTTTTGTCACGCCCAATCTTGATACAGGCGGACTGATGGCGAGACGAAATAATGATGGAGTCATCGGTCGGGTCGTAGTCAACAGAGTTAACGTGAGCCCAGTTGCGGCCAGCACCAACGCCTGCAATGTCACCGAATTCACCAGACTGTTCTTGCTTAGCAAGTTCTTCTGCAGAGAGCGTCTGACCAGCCTTAGACGGGTCGATGTTAAGGCAAACAGCACCCTGGTCAAGCGCCTTGATCACGTCAGAACGATACGGGTCAAGAATGTCAAAGAGACGCCATTCATCAACCACGCAACCATTCATGTCAACTTCAATGATGATGTCGCGAACCGTGCGAACGCGCTGGTTATCGGGACGGCGAAGGTCTGATGAGGCAACACGCAGGAAGAAGTGACCGTTGGCAGCCGGATCCATGTCGTGACTAAAGTCGTTATAGGCATTAGGCAGGCGACGGTTGAAAACCATTCGTNNACCCATAAGGTCGTACTTGGCATAATGCTGACTATAACCAAAGCTCATGGCACCATCAGCATTTTGATGGAAGCCCATGAAGACGCCGTTGGAATACGGATCTTCGGGATTCCAGAGCGTACGGTAGTCAAGGAACCAACGGATTTCACCTGTCGTATCGATAATGGCGGTCTTAGGCGGAAATGCCCAAGTCAAAGCGCCACCCATCGGGTTATTCCAAACCGTGCGCATAGCAGCAGGAGAGGGTGTACCGAGGTTATTAACGAAATAGAGACGGTCCTTAAATTTCGGGCTCATCTTCTTGACGGTCGCCTTGAACATAAGCCCGTTTTCACGAGGCATACCAGAGGCAAAACCCGTGATGGGACCAGCGTAAATGGTGTACGTGAACTTATCCGTAGAGATCTTGCCCTGGAAACGCTTCTTGGTCGTCACTTCAACCTTATTCTGATAGTCAGGATAAAGACCAAAGACAGGTACGCCACCATGGGTCAACAACTGCGTACGAGAAACGTCATAAGCAATTTCTTGACCATTGGTAGCCTTAGGTACTACACGGACATGAGCAGACAACAATTCATAGCCGCCATTTTTGATTAATGCCGTGAGAGGAGCAATCCCATAAGGATTGACATGAACTTCACCAAGCGGACCATAAAGGCTCGGAAAGCCCGTGACGTTATAGCCTGAAGCCGTACCCATAGTCATCACATGACCTGTGGTTCCTGCAAAGGTGGCGGCAACAGCACCGCTAAGGAAGGTTCGTCTTTTCATTTTTAAAACCCTTTGAGCTTGATCTTAACAATGCAACCGAAGCAAAGTTTTACGCTTTTGTTGCGGACGGATTTAATGCTAAAGGGCGCTCATAAGATGAACCATAGGCGGCTTCCTGAAGGAATTTTCACTATTTGAGAAAACTGATTTTCGGTACTGTGGAATAAACTACGAAAAGGTGTAAGGATTATCCATAGCCTCCTTTTTTAGTGGTGTTTCCGTGATAAATGTAATGGTAAGCTAACGTGATCCTTGAATAATTGATCGCCAAATATACCAGGACAACTCATGAAAAATTCGTCCTTAAGCCAGGATGACCTGGCGTTTTTTATTTCGCTTTATCGATGTCAGTCTTTGAGTGTTTGTGCCCAGAAATTGGGGCTGAGTATTTCGGGTGCTAGTCGTACACTGTCTCATCTCAGAGAAGTTTTTGGCAATACCTTATTTCAGCGTAATCGAGACGGTACCNTTATACCGACGGCAGAAGCTCGAGAGCTTTATCCTAAAATTGTCAAATTGCTCCATGACTATGATGAGCTTTTTCATCCATTAGTCTTTGATCCAAAGACAGCAAAACGGCGCATTCGTGTGTTATGCGCAGATTTTGGTGCGACCTTTATTTTGGGACGAGTGATTCCTCGCATTTTAGAAAAGGCGCCTTTGTTGGATTTTGAAATTCAACCGATTGAGAACGACTTGGTGGGTAAACTCAAAAGCGGTGACGCTGAGTTCGGCATTTTTCCCACTGAAAATGATGTGCCGGGTTTGTCTTCTTGTGTCATCTATGAATCCCGATATCGATACGTGGTTCGCAAAGGTCATCCGTTAGAGGCGATCTATGCTACGCAGGGCTATCTAACACCAGAAGATCTTCATGCGTATGGTTTTGTGAGCGGTGCGGTGCCGCCTGGCGCAGGTGTGGATCTTTCGTATTTAGGCGATACGAGCCGCATCAATCAGTCAGGAGTAGCTAAAATTTCTACGCCCTACATTACGTCGATGCCGATTTTGATTTCAGGAACCGACTTGGTGGGCGCATTGCCTGAAAATTTAATTTGGCAATCGCAAAGACAAACGTTACCGATCGTTCCGCTGTGCCCAGTATTTGGTGAAACGGTGCATCGTCCTCACCTTATTTGGCATGAGAGAGATGATGACGATCCTTTGATGCAATGGATCAGGGCGCTCTTTGTCCATACCTTCAAACAACAAGCCTGATTGCGGTTTCAAAAAGTGGGATTCACTATCCCAACTTTTGAAAGATCGAAAGGGTATGTTCGAAATGCTATTGATGGCGAGAGATAAAAGCAAACGAGCACCGAATCTGTTGGATCGCGGTGCTCGATGTGTTTTGATGTTTAGTAGCGTACGCTATGCGACTTATGTAGCGCCCAGTTGTCGTCGTACGCTTTGGCAAGCGCCACTGAGTGAAGCACCAAAAGGTTTTCAGCGTTCTTGCTTTCAGCTTTTTTGTTGAAGTTGTAGCTTCCTGTCGTCACGATCTTGCTGTCAATCACCATGTACTTGTTGTGCATGGTTTTGTGCTGCGTGTCGACGTAGGCGGGAATCCCTACCTTCATGAGGCGCGCCAAGACGGGACTAGAGTACATCTTTGACGTTAGGTGCCGCTTTCTTTGGGCGGTATTCAATGTGCTCGTGNNATCAAGCACCACTTCGACCTTGACGCCGCGTTGATGCGCACGAATGAGTGCGTCAAGCATCGGCGTCTCTGAAAAGNNTGAAAGTACCGCCACACGAATGTGCGTTTGGGCTGCATCAATTTGGCTACAAAGCACCTGGAGCCCACTTTCTTCAGGCGAAAAGTAGACGTTAGTAGAGGTGATATCACGCACCTCGGCGGCGATGGTCGCAGGACTCAAGACGCTTGCTAAGGCAAGCGCCATGAGTCCAATCATGTGCGATTTATCCATGCTTTAGGCTTTTGCGCTCTGAAAGCCTGCTTGGCTTTCAGCTAAGGCTTGGGCAGCAAAGAGAACTTCGCAAGAGAGGAAGCCACAGACCGGAGCGTTGGGGAGGTCAGGATAGGCTTCACGATAGAGTGACGCCGTCGTTTCGGGCGGCAAGGAGTGCATGCCGCCCAAGAGGAAGGCTAAGTGCAAGATGTAGTTAGAGAGGAGTTCGCGGTTATGCGGATCCATGTGCGAGAGCGTATCGAGCAAGAGTTCTTGGAAGCTCACCGCTTTGGCTAACGCTTCTTCTTGCGTGCCCCCTGCTTCGTTCACTAACTTGTTGACCATTTCTTGGTCTACCCAGTTGGGTTGGAAACTCAACAAAAAGTCGCTCAACTGATCCAAAGAACCCAAAATTTCTTCGAATTCGTCGGGCTTCATTTGGGCTTGTTCAAGTGCGGGGAGTAAGAGGTCCTTGTGTGCCAAGAAGGTCATCGCAGGGCGAAGCGCAAAGGAGAGCGTGCCACAGAGGCGGCACTGGGCAACGCGGTTGCAAGCCTTCGAGAAGTTATCCCAAAGGGTCGAGGCGCTGTTCATGGTCTTCACCAATTCAACGCCTGCCATTTCAGCGGCAAACGTGACGGCTAAACCAAAAGACGCAGCTTCCTGGTCAGACAACTTCTTAAGCGGCGCATCCAACGTGCTATCAAGGTCTTCAGGACGGCAGCCCGTGACACCCGCCAAAGCATGCACGAGTAAACGCATCGTACGATCCAAGGGATGCATCTCAGGCGACTGCGCAAAGGTTTCACGCAAACGCGTCAAGTGCATTTCGAGGTTCGCAAGGCTATAGCTAAAGGGCGCGAACGCTTCTTCGTCAGCGGCAAAAACGTCGCGTGCCGTGGCGGACGAAGCCATCTGGTCAAGGATGGCACGAACGAACAAGGGTTCAAGACCAACACCCAAAAGACGGCGCTGCAGTTCTTCGGCGTCGCCAGCCGCAAACCCATCTACCAACGTAAAGACCGCACCATGAATCCAAGCAAAGAAACCACGGGTCTGAGCGGAAAGGCGCTGAGCGGCCTGCGTCATGCTACGCACATCAGCGGCTTCGTCAGGGAGTTCAATAAAGCTCCCTGGGAAATCATTAGTAGACGGATCGTAGTCAAAGAGGCGATCAAGTAAGACGTTGAGGTCATTAAAGGCGAGCGTGATATATACTTTAGCAGGGTGGTTGACCAAGACCGAAGCCACGGCTTCGTCGGGCGACGGGTGGTTCGTGAAGTCGTCGTTAGACATCAAGCCACCGAAGAGGGCGTCAAGCGCGACTGTCAAGGGACTTTAGCCGGTTCAGCGTTACAGTGGTCCACAAAGCCTTGAACCAACGTCTGAAGTACCTTCGTCCGTTAAGCTCGCGCGATCAAATTCGGCGGCATCTTCAGCCAACTGTGCGGCAAACGATTCAGCCAACATGATGGAATCAGATAATTCACGGCTATGCTGACCGTCAGCAGCCATGGCGCGAATCGCCTGTGCGGCGTCACCACTATAAATGGCGTTCAAAGAGTAGTCGTTGCCGTATGAAGATAGGCATAGAAGGGTCGAAGCTGGTCGGGCAAAGCGTCGTAAGCAGCTTTGAGGGAATCGTACCGTCATCGGGGCGGTCGCCGTGGTGTTTTCGTTCTGCATGGCTCATCCTAAAAAGGAGTTTTTTCTGTGTTTAGAAAGTATGCCGTGCAAATCTTAGGTTTAGTTGAACGCTCTGAGATTTGAGGGTAAATGCTAGTTTTGGGGTCGCACACCTATGGCGTTGTAGCAAGAGTACTATTAAAAGCAAGGCGACCATTCACGAAGAATCGTCGCCACGCCTAATTTGGGTCACCGGTTGTTGAGTGTGGTTTAATTTTTCTCTAACGCCGAAATCACCGTTTGAACCAACATCAATCGGTTTTCGGGCGTTGCGCCACCCGCGTCGATGCGTAGTTTGTCGGGACCGAGCATACGAGCGTCCTTACGTGACTGCAAGAATCGAATCAAAGTNATGGGTTCAATGTTGGGGTTTGATGTAAACGTGATGACCGTGGTANNAGTATCGGCGCAGTCAATCTTGCGAATCCCTAAGGCTTCACAACGTAAGCGCAAACGGTGGATCTGCGTCAAACGCTGCGCGGCATCGGGCAACTTCCCGTAGCGGTCAGCGAGCGACTCCGTCGTGTGAATGATGTCGTCGACCGTCGTGGCAGACGAGAGTTCTTTATAGAACCCCAGTCGTTGCGACACGTCAGAGACATAGTCACTTGGCAGGAGTGCAGGCGCATGAAGTGAAATTTCAGTGGTNGGTACCAACGGACCATCAAAGTCTGGCGTTTCTCCGCGCTTCAAGCTCTTCACGGCATTGGCGAGCATGCGGCTATAAAGATCAAACCCCACTTCAGCGATTTCGCCCGACTGGTGTTCACCCAAGACTTCACCCGCGCCACGGATTTCTAAGTCGTGCATAGCAAGGTAGAACCCGCTCCCCAATTCTTCAAGCGACTGAATGGCTTCAAGGCGTTGTTTGGCTTGCTTGGTGGTCGCCCCCGAAGGCGGCGTCAAGAGGTACGCATAAGCCTGATGGTGGCTTCGACCCACACGACCGCGCAACTGATGAAGCTGCGCGAGCCCCAACTTGTCAGCACGCTGCATGATGATTGTGTTTGCGGTCGGCACGTCAATCCCCGTTTCGATAATCGTCGTGCAAAGGAGCAAGTTGTAGCGCTGCTGATAGAACTCACGCATGATGTGTTCGAGTTCTCGTTCGCTCATCTGACCGTGTGCAACAGCAATACGCGCTTCAGGAATCAAGGTCGCTAACTGTTCACGACGGTTTTCGATGGTCTCTACTTCGTTATGAAGGAAGTACACCTGACCGCCACGCTTTAATTCACGAATCACGGCTTCACGAATGAGGCTAGATTCTTCAGCGTGTACGAAGGTCTTTACTGACAAGCGACGTTCTGGCGCGGTGGCAATCACTGAGAAGTCGCGAATGCCCTCGAGACTCATCGAGAGCGTGCGTGGAATCGGCGTTGCGGTGAGCGTCAATACGTCCACTTCGGCGCGTAGCTTACGCAAGGCTTCTTTTTGGCGTACGCCAAAGCGATGTTCTTCGTCGATGATGACAAGCCCTAAGCGCTTGAAGTTCACCTTGCCTGTGAGCAGTTTATGCGTCCCAATCACAATGTCGACAGTACCGTCTTCAATGCCGGCAATCGCTTTGGTTGTTTCACGCCCTGTTCTAAAGCGAGAAAGTTCAGCGACATTGATNGAGTATGGTGCAAAACGATCGCGGAAGGTTTGCGCGTGTTGTTCGGCAAGGAGCGTTGTGGGGCAAAGGACAGCGACCTGTTTACCTGCGGACACAGCGACAAACGCCGCACGCAGTGCGACTTCAGTTTTACCAAAGCCCACATCCCCACAGACCAAACGATCCATGGATTTGCCGCTTGTCATGTCTTTCAACACGGCGCCAATGGCNGTCGCCTGGTCAGGCGTTTCTTCAAAGGCAAACCCTTCACAGAAAGCTTCGTAGTCACTGATGTCAATCGGGAACACAAAGCCTTGACGCGTTTCACGTAAAGCGTAGAGGTGCAAGAGTTCAGCGGTAGTATCACGCACTTGCTGTGCGGTANNCTTTTTGCGAGCCTTTTCCCAGTCTCCGCGACCTAAGGTATGTAAAGGTGCGTTTTCAGGATCAGCGCCAGAGTAGCGAGAAATCAGGTGTAAGTTAGCGATCGGCACGAAGAGCTTCGCATCATTCTTGTAGTCAAGACGCAAGAATTCTGCTTCGCCTTCGGGCGTATCCATATGTACCAAACCTTGATAGCGACCAATCCCGTGTTCAAGATGCACCACGGCGTCTCCGACCTTAAGTTCAGAAACGTCGCGCACGATCATTTCGATGTTGCTGCTGGCTCTCTGACGACGTAAGCGTGACCGCGTGGGACTTGCCGCATAGAGTTCGGTTTCAGTGAGAACGGCAATCTTAGGTTCTGTGAGTACGCTCCCCTGATATAANGGTAGCGCGACTAAACCCACGGGGTCGGTACTCGTGAGGAAGTCGTCCCACGAATTAAATTCGGTGAAAGTGAGTACTGACGCTCTAAAGAGTTCTCCCATCGTACCCATACGACCAACGGACGTTGCGGCAATGAGCGTACGCATACCGCGCGCTTTGGCGGTTGTTGTGAAGTTGATGAGCTTAGCGATCGGGTTTTGACTCTTACGGTCAACACCAACGCCCTGGAGTAACTGAGCTTCGTCAGGGTTACCTTCACGTTTAAAACTAAAGCGTGCGAACTTTTGTAGGCTCGTAAAGAACCCGTCGGGCGTTAACCACAATTCGTCAGGTCGCATCGCAGGGCGATCTTTGTCGGCTTCAAGCATACGAGCACGAGACGTCGTATCTTTCATGAAGCTTTCAAGCGCCTGACGTACGTCACCAATCAACACCACCTTGGTGCCTTCACCGAGGTAGTCGGCTAGCGTTGCGGTCTCTTCAAAAAAGAGCGGTAGATAGTATTCAATCCCTGGGGGCAAAACGCTGTTACCAAGGTCTCGGTAGACAAGACTCTTACTAGGGTCCCCTACAAAGCGCGTACGCCAACGCTGTCTAAAGCCTGTGATGGCTTCAGGGGTTACTGGGAATTCGTGTCCTGGCAACAAGCGAATGTCTTTGACGGCTTCCATGGAGCGTTGGGTCTCCACATCAAACCAACGAATCGACTCGATTTCGTTATCGAACATATCAAGTCGGAAGGGGTTGTCGGACCCCATGGGGAAGACGTCAATAATGCCGCCGCGCACCGCAAATTCCCCTGCGGTAAGNACTTGCTTCACGTGTGCGTAGCCGNNTACCGTCACGAGGTTCGCTTTGAGGGTATCGAGCGACAACGTGTCGCCCGTCTTAAAGAAGAACGTGTTGGCGCCAATATAGGCAACGGGAGTNATACGCTGCGCAGCTGTCACTGCGGACGCGACGATCACATCCACCTGACCTGTGCCTGAGGTCATACGGTAGAGCGTTTCAAGGCGGTCCGAAACAATATCTTCTTGCGGAGACAAAACGTCATAGGGGAGCGTTTCCCAGTCGGGAAGGCTACGCACACCCAAATTGGAATTAAACCAAGGCAGTTCTTGTGTGAGACGCACGGCATCCAAAGGATCCGCACAAATGACGAGTAAGCGTTCGCCTTTTTCGCGACATGTTTGGGCTAATTGAGAGAGGACAAGCGCGTCGGACGTGAGTAACCCGATCGGTAAAACAAATTTGTCCCCAGGACCAAAACGAAAGAGGTTCTCTTTAATCAGTGCAGGCACAGCACTCGGTTTCATCACACAACTCCGCAAAAAAAACATCGGTCGAAAGCACGATAGCACATTATGTGTGAAGTCCGATCTATAAGCATACCGTGTCTCAAGCGTGACCATGAAACTCTCCGAATGCTTCATGATCTAAATAAAGAGTTTTGTCGCAAAGCTTCGTAGATTTACGTGCTAAAGCCTTCAAAATAGCGACAGATCCCGTAGGATTAAGAGTGGTAGTGTGGTTACGGCACGATTAGGAGGGTGACATGCTGAGAGAGTATCGATGCAGACGTTACGCCACGAGACTCAAGGAACTCGTTCGCTGTACGCCAGTGGATCCGCTTCTCGTCACAGAGGGAGAAGTGGCTTCTTTGGCGTCACGTTATGCCGATACCACGTGCCCGACCCCCGCCGAATGCCTCATTCAAAAAGAGCGCGCAACGGTCTGCTTATTCTCTCAACTTCAACCTGCGCCCAAGACCCTTTGGGAAGAAGATGCGGCGCTACTCATGATCCTCTTAGACCACTTCAATGTTCGCCCCAATATGGAAATTGGGTTGGCGCTTTATACAGCGACCCTATGCCGTAGCGCTGGGCTTTCTGCCCTCGCAGAACCCTCCCATTTAGAGCGTGAAGTCTTACCTCAAGGCGCTTCGTTAGGCGACTTGATCGTGCGGTTTGTCTTTGGTGAATAACAAATACAAGACCTCGACAAACCCAAAGATTTGTCGAGGTCTTGCTAGAGTAGACTTTTTCTAAACGAATCGATTAGAAGCGGTACTGTGCCTGAACGCCGATCAAATAGGCGTCGAGCTTACGGAATTTACCGGTANNCTCTTTGGTCGTGATACCTGCTGCCGTGCGTTCGTGGGTGTAGACACTACGTTCATGTACGCCGCGTAAGTGAGCAAAGGCGACGTCCGTCTGGAAGTTCTTCGTCCAATGGAAAGAAGAACCGATGGCAAGCCAATAACGATCAGCGTCAGGGATCGTGCCAGTACGGAGCGTCGGATCAGAAATCGTGGAGGTTTCATAACCCACGCCGCCACGCAACGTCCAGAAGTCGCTCATCTTGGCGTCATAACCCAAGGTCATGAGGTACGTGTCTTTCCACTTCTTTTCGGAAGGTAAAGATATCTTAGAAGTGTCGATTGTTAAGCGCTGGAAGCTAGACCAGTCAGCCCAACGGAACGTGCCATAAAGGCTTAACCAGTCATTGACATCCCAAGCAGCAGAGAGCATGACTAANGCCGGCGCGTCCATCGTGACGGACGCATCCATAGAGGTAGGAAGGGTNACCGTAGGAAGCATAATGTTGCTTTGGGTTTTTAACGTGCCGTAAACCGTATGTTCGACCTTGGAACGATAAGAAACACCGATGCGAACTGTGTCAATAGGTGTCCACATCATGCCAATGTTCCAACCCCAGGCATGTCCGTCGACCTTAAGGTGACTCATACCTGGTACGTTCTGCCCCCATGGTGTTGTATACCCTAGTTGCGGATGATTACTCCAGTTAAAGCCAAGTTTAGCCTCCNNAACGTACTGGTACGAAAAACCAGCACCAAGGCTTACCTTGTCAGAAAGCTTATAGGCAAAGTTCGGGTTGAAGTCGATCACCTTGATCATGGCGCTCGTACCATCGCCAGACTGTTCCCAGTCGTTGCTGTAGTCGGTCGAAAGACCAAACGGCACTGTCAAAGCAAAACCGACCCAAGCATCATCGGTTAACTGATGAGAGACAAAAGCGTGCGGAACGATTTCAGGCTTCTTACGACCGTTTTCACGGCTACCATTGTTGCCAGCATAGTCAAGGTTGAGACCTACACCGACAATACCCAACTGCATCTGGGTGCCTGGATGAAGGGTCATCGTAGCGGGGTTGTAGTAAACGCCAGAGACGTCCGAACCGTCAACGCCGACACCAGCATAGGCGCGACCAAGCGCCAAAGCAGACTGTTCGGTAAGCTGGAAACCACCTGCGTTAGCGGCGGAAGCGAAGGCTGCAAACACTGCAGTGGCAGCGGCAGAGCGGATGAAATTCTGAAGCAAAATGCTCTCCTGAGTTATGGCTGAGTGCGGCAGAGCCGCTTCGGGGTCTTATTCGTGTTTTTCCCGATTTCACAGGAGCGCAACCCTATCACATGGATAAGAGAAAAGGAAAGGGCGTTAATCCGTCAGTATGAGGGATGGTATAAATGCAAAAAAGCGCCAAAAACCCAGGTAGTAACTGGGTTTCTGACGCTTCTGATCATCCTAAGAGATTAGCTTAGAAACGGTACTGCATCTGAGCGGAGACGATGTAGGAGTCGAGGGACTCGAATTCGCCACGACGTTCATTAGTACCAGCGACCTTGTTCGTGTAGAGATCCGTGTCGCCAATCCCCGTGATGTACGTGGCACCGAAGTCGAACGTCATGTTCTTGTTGAACTTGTAGGAGGCGCCACCAGCGACCCAAACACGGTCGGTGTCAGGAATCACAGCCATACGATAGGCGTTGTCAACAGGACCCTGGTCGTAGNNTACGCCACCACGCACCGTCCACTGGTCGTTCAAGCGGTAGTCAGCACCGAGAGAGAAGAACCAGGTGTCGTCCCAGTGATTTTCAACTTGAACAGAAGCCCCCTTCATCTGAACGAGACCATCAATTTTTTGGTTACCAGTTTTCGTAAAGCCACTATTTTCAATCGATAAGGTGTCGAAGTTGGACCACTTAGACCAACGGGCAGTAGCAGACAAGGTCAAATCTTGCGTGGCATCCCAAGCGGCGGAGAAGGTGAGTGTGTCAGGTGTCTTGATACGAACCTTCATGTCAGAAACTAAAGACATGCCCATAGCATCTAAGGTTGTTTCGCCTTCAGCATTGTGGGCGATGTGAGAGCGATAGGCGAGACCGAGACGAACCGTTTCGACCGGACGGTACATCATGCCCACGTTCCAACCCCAGTACCAGCTGTCACCTTCAACAGTGGCATTGCCAGACATACCAGGAGCAAGTTCTTTACCCATACCTAACTTAGCCTTGGCGTACTGAAGAGAGAGACCAGCACCGACGCTGAACTTTTCGTTGACCTTCCAAGCAACGTTCGGGTTGATGTCGAACGTGAGGATCATGGACTTGTTACCACGTTCAGCACCTTCCCAAGTGCGGTTAAAGTCAGTACCCATACCGTACGGCACGGTGAGACCGAGACCCAACCAAACCTGGTCGTTCACCTGGTGCGTGATGTAACCAGCCGGAACCAACTGGCTANNCTTCTTACGACCGTTTTCGGTAGCGCCCGTCTTGTCGCCCTTATATTCAGCGTTCACGGCAACCCACGTGCCCGTCGCCTGGATACGCGTGCCTTCAAGGAGCGTCATACCAGCGGGGTTGTAGTGGACGGCGGAAAGGTCGTCACCCATGACGCCAGCACCAGCCATAGCACTACCCATCTGGATGGAAGACTGTTCAGAAAGCTGGAAACCAGCAGCATAAGCCTGAGAGNNAGCGAAAACGGATACCACGAGCATAGCGCTGGCGGCAATCTTGAAGGACGCGTTCTTCAACGGAATTCTCCTGTGGATACTTGGATAGTTTTGAAAATGGTTCGTGTGCGAGGTGCACACATTAAAAAAGTTGTGGGCAATTTTGACGAATGGAAGGGAGTAAAAAATCGATTTTTCGTTCAGGTAAACCCTATGGGATGGGTGGCTTAATCCGTGAGGATGATGAGATAAAACGTCTCGATTTAAGAAAGAAACGCCTCTCTTAGTGATGGTGATGTGAATTGGGATGAGGCTCGTGGAGGGGTGAAAAATATAAGGATGGTAATCCGAAAAAACTTCAAAAAAAGCAAAATCCGAACGTCAAACCTTCGAAATAGCTTCCAAAGAAGTCCAAAATCGAGCCGAAATTGACGTTCGGATTGCTGTGAAACTGACAAACTAAGGGTGAACTTTAGTGCTTAGTCATGTGACGTCGGTTCGTTAGGTATCCCATATTCGATACTCGCTGCCGACCCAATCAAACCGCAGAAACGATTAAAGAGGGATTGAAGTTCAAGATGCAGGGCACTCGTTTCAATGGCGCCAGACATCCCCTTGGAGACGCGTTCCATGTGGCGTAGCGTCAGGTCATAGCTTTCACGAAGAATGGCTTCACGTTCTTCATTGAGCGTATCAGACAATGCCCGACGTTTTTCTTGGTCGGGTTCTGACAAGATAACATTGAGTTGGTCGATACAGGCTAAGACGCGTCCATGAAGCAATTGAAGTTCATGAAGTCCCTCGTCAGTAAAAGCGAAGTTCTTGCGAACCTTTTGTGTCGTTGTTACGGTGATGATGCGGTCAATCGTCTTGATGGCGAATTTGACAGAGCCATTCACGTTCTTGAGGTACTGCCACTCAACGGCTTCTTCGTTGGTGAGCTGCCCGTGCATCACGAGGTTCAAGTAACGCGTGACGGTGCTACTACGCTGTGTCAGGTAGTTCGCACGGTCGTGCATCACAAGAATTTCGCCTTCGGCAGGATTGAGTCTTAAGAGGAGATCAAGTTCAACCCAGAAGCTACGAAGGTCGGTGATGATCTTCTGAAGTTCAGAGTGAGCTACCTTGAGAGACATACCCGACGAAATGAGGTTTTCTTTCGCGAAGAGTTCGCGACCCGCCTTACGTTTTTTGTCTTCAACGTCTTCAGATGGAATGATGCGTTCAGCGATGGTAGACAAAGGCTTGATAAAGAACAGCCCCAAGATACCGAACATGAGGTTCAAGGCAACGTGGAAGTAAATCACGCTATCAGGAATCGACTCAAAGAAGTTCGTCACGAAGGGGACTGTCGCCAAGACAATGCCCGTCAAACTCAGCATCGAGAAGCGCCAAATGGTGTTCGCAACAGGACCACGACGCCCGATACGGCTTGCCGTCATCGTGGTGAGCAAAGCCAAAATGGTGCTTTCAATGTCGGCGCCCAAGGCAACCCAAAGACCGGTTGAAACCGGAATCACACCAGCGGTCACAAGTACCGAAGCAATAATCACGGCGGCAAGACTCGAGAAGCAGCCAAAGCCCAACAGAAGCCCCAAGCCAATGGCGAGAATGGGCGAATTTGAAATCTGTTGAAAGATAGGTGCGAGTTCAGTACTCGTACGCACAGGCTGCGTCGCGCCCACGATCAAACTCAAAGTNACCAACATGATGATGCCTAGACCAATCAAAATACGACCAAATTGACCCTGTCGCGTATCCGCACGGCGAATAAAGAAGAAGCACGTCCCCACAAAAATCATGAGGGGTGACAAGAACGACAAGTCAAAGGTCAAGATACGCGTCATCAAAGCGCTACCGAAGTCTGCCCCAAGGATGGCTGCAAAAGCCATGCTTGTCGTGAGGAAGCCTTCCGCTTGAATACTGGCAATGATTAGGGTACCTGCTGTTGAACTTTGAAGGAGCGACGCAAGGGTCGTTCCAGAGACTAAAGCAACGACGCGATTATTTAGGTGAGCCGAAAGAAAATCCCGGAGTGCGACGCCAAAAGCTCGAAGCATCCCGGTCTTAACCATGTAGGCGCCCCAAAGAAGCAGAGCGATTCCGCCTGCGAGGTGAATTAGCGACTGCATGATGGATAAATCCGTTGAAAATGAGGAGTATTTCAATCGATCTTAACGGATATTTCGACATTTACCATTTTGGTGAGGGAAAACCTTATTCAGTGCGCAGGTTAAAATGAGTGAATTCATCGTCATCCTGAATATTTGAAGGAAAAATCATGACGCAAGCGCCTAAAGTGGTCGGTTTAATTTGCGCTGCGGGTGTCGGAAGCCGTATGGGGTTAGGCACACCAAAGCAGTACATGAAGTTCGGTATGGATGCCATGTTGACGCATACGGTTCGTGCTTTACGTGATGTGTCGCGTGTCGAAGAAATCGTTGTAGTGGTGAGCCCAACAGACCCCTATATTGACGAAGTANCTAAAAACTTTCCGAGTCACGTTCGCGTTTTGCGTTGTGGAGGTCGTGAGCGCGCCGAATCGGTTGTGAATGGTTTGATTAATTCGGGGTTTGACCGTGATGCTTGGGTGTTGGTGCACGATGCGGCAAGACCCTGCTTAAAGCCATCCGAAGCCGCCCGCTTGATTGACGAAGTGTTAAGTGATAATGGCGTCGCGGGCGGCATTTTANCCGTGCCTGTGGCTGACACCATTAAGCGCACTGACGCAACGCACCATATTCTTGAAACGGTGCCAAGGTCAGACCTTTGGCGTGCCGCAACACCCCAAATGTTCAAGGTGCACGAACTCATCAAGGCGCTCTCTGGGGATCTTACGGGCATTACCGATGAAGCAAGCGCCATGGAGCGCTTAGGTCGTCCTGTCAAAGTAGTGCCTGGGCGCTCAACCAACATCAAAGTCACTGAGCCCTCTGATGCAGTGCTCGCAAGTCTTATCTTAGGAGATAGTTCTGTGGTTCCATTCCGTGTGGGTCAAGGGTACGATTCCCATCGCCTGGTTGAAGGTCGTCCGCTGATTTTGGGTGGCGTAGAGATTCCGTTTGATTTGGGGCTTGATGGTACCNATTCGGACGCTGATGTGTTGTTGCATGCCATCACCGATGCCGTTTTGGGTGCAGCGTNNACCTTGGGTGATATTGGTCAGCATTTTCCGCCGTCAGACCCAAAGTGGAAGGGGGCTGATAGTAGAGTGCTTTTGAAGGCTGTTGTGGCTTTAGCCAAAGACAAAGGTTGGACCGTTGTGAATTGCGACGCAACGATCGTGGCAGAACGCCCGAAGATTGGTCCTCATATGTCCGCAATTCGCAAGTCGGTCGCAGACACCCTGGGGGTTTCTGAGGAGGTAATTAACGTTAAAGCCAAAACCAACGAAAAGATGGATGCCGTCGGTCGTATGGAAGGCATGATGGCTCAGGCTGTGGTGTTGATGAGTCGACTCACCAACTAATCGCCAAACAAACCGAGAAAAGAAAAGGGTTGCCCGTTTAATTTGGCAACCCTTCTTCATTTGGCTTGGGTTGAGAGATCAGTTCTTTTGTTGACCTTTCAACACCTTCTTTTCGAGTTTTTCTTGCTCTCGAGCAAGTTTTTGTTCACGAGACTTATGGGCTTCAGGGTCGGTGACCGGGAAGCTCACACGAACCAGTAACCCGTGGGGCGTCATGTCGTCAAGCTGTACGCTACCGCCCGAGCGACGAACAATACGTTCAACGATTGCAAGACCAAGCCCTGTTCCTGTGACTCCACTACGTGCGCTTTCGCCGCGTTCAAAGGGACGCATCACGCGTTCTCGCTCAGCAGCAGGTAACCCAGCTCCTTCGTCACCGACGGAGAGTACAGCATTTTTGCCGTCACGAGCGAGTCCAGCGTTCACATGTAAGCGGAGTATTCCATCCTCACTACTACCATAACGCATGGCGTTGGTGAAGAGGTTTTGTATTGCACGAGAGAGTTCCAAGGGGTGCGCCATCACAAAGACATTGGGTGCAATGGTACTCGTGATTTTGATCGACGTGTCGCTCGACAAACGCGCGTTTGACATTGCGGCTTCAACGGCTTCACCTAAATTCACAAGCTCTTGCTCTTCGTGACTATGGCGGGCGTAGGAGAGGAACTGGTTCACGATGTTTTCCATCTGCTCCAAGTCGCTCACCATAGCGTTACGCGAGTCTTCGGGGAGGTCAGCAAGTTCGACTTCAAGGCGCAAACGCGTGATCGGTGTACGTAAGTCGTGGCTCACCCCTGCTAAGAGAAGTTCGCGGTCCGCTTCCATACGGCGTAAGTCTTGCACCATATGGTTAAAGCTCATATTGACAGCCTGAATTTCTGCGGTACCTGCGTCTTCAGGTAAGGGGTCAGGCACTTTACCTTGACCGAGCTGCGTGGCAACAAGCGAAAGTTTCGCTAAGGGGTCAATCACGTGACGCGTTAAGAGCGTCGCCCCAAAGAGGCTCGCTAAGCGAGTANNCGCTAAAGCCCACCAAAGCCACGCGGTACCTAATGGCGGATCCAAAATGCCGCTATCGGTCTGCAACCAATAGGCGTCCCCGTCAATATCTACCGAAACCCAAAGCNNTACCGAGACATCGTTGACGCTAGATGCCAACACCGTGTCGGTCCCTAGTGAGTGCTTCACCAACTGTTCAATAAGCCCATTGAACCCGTCGCCCGACAACACCTGCACGCGGTCTGTCGGTTCGCGTGGCGACAGCAGTAACCCTTCACGTGCGGCGAGTAACTTTAAGAGGTCCACACGAAAGAGTGGGTCTGCGGTGACGAGCGCATACTTTGTGAGGTTAGCGGTGGAGACGATGTGCTGGGCGACCCCTTGAGAATAGGGAAGCTCAGACAACACTCGAAAACTTTGAAGCCAACCGACGACACTGAAAAAAATCAGNGTACCGCACAAAAGAATAAACGTTCGCCAGAAAAGACTAGGGCGATGATTGCGGCTTAGCGAAAGCATGGAAGAATTCCAACGTAATAAAGAGGTGCGCTTAATAGTTTAGAGTTTACCGACTTCTCACGCAAAAGGGCTCTCCCCATGACGAGGAAGAGCCCCAATTTGTAGACGAATGTGACGAGTCTAATTAGTTATGACCGTCCGGAATAAAGACGTAACCAAAGTCCCAAACCGTCTGCAGGTAGCGTGGCTTAGAGGGATCGGGTTCGATCAACTTACGAAGGCGAGAGACCTGAACGTCAAGCGAACGGTCAAAGGCTTCGTATTCACGACCACGCGCCATTTCCATCAACTTGTCACGAGAAAGCGGCTGGCGCGGATGGCGAGCAAAGGCCTTTAAGACAGCAAATTCACCCGTGGTAAGGGGTTGCGGTTCGCCGTTCTTCTTAAGTACGCGAGTACTCAGGTCAAGTTCAAATTCGCCAAAGCGAACGGTTTCGGTTTCAAGAGACGGTGCGCCTGGCGCGTCGCCCGCCGGACGGCGACGAAGTACGGCATGAAGGCGAGCCAAGAGTTCACGCGGATTGAAGGGCTTACCGATATAGTCGTCAGCACCAAGTTCAAGACCCACAATGCGGTCCACTTCTTCACCACGAGCCGTCAACATAATGACAGGCGTCGTGTCCTTAGCAGCACGCAAGCGGCGCAAAATCTGCAGACCGTCTTCGCCTGGCATCATCAAGTCCAGAATCAGAGCATCAAAGCGTTCGCGCACCCAGAGGCGGTTCATAGCGGTACCTNNGTTTTCGCTCACGAAAACCTGGAAGCCGTTTTCGCCAAGGTAGCGACGAAGAAGGTCACGAAGGCGAGAGTCGTCATCAACAACGAGGATCTTGGGAGTACGTTCCACTTTAATTTCTCCATAAAGAAGATTTAAAGGCTGTCCTTGAGGTTTAAAGCCCAGTGCTTTATTGCCTAAGGAAGACCTGTTGCGTACTGCGTACGCTTTGTTTGTTGAAGCTATTTTCGCTTGTTACAAATTGGTTGTGGGAGAAAAACAAAATCATGTTACAAATTTTCGGTGTTGTTAACAGCTCGCTGAATCTCGTTTCGCTCTTTATTTTCAGGGGAATGTAGTATTGAAGTTAAGTAAGAAAGGCATCTGGGCTCTTAACCAAAAGGCTTCGCTTAGAGTGGAGTACGGTTGGTAAAAACCCGTACCAAATATGGGTCTTTCATTGATCAACATGGAGACGCTGTGAGGAGACTAGGCACGAAAAACTGCTATAGTCCTTGCAGAGATTCTTGACTGGAAACGTATATGCGTCACAGCGCTTTTATCTTGCTATTGTGTTTAGGGTGCGGTTCGGTCAGTGCCATGGTGCCAGGGGATTCCCCTTTGAAGCTCCCGGGGAGAACGTTTGTGTTGACAAAGGTACCTTACCCTGTGTGAAAACGTGGAATAACATGTCTGCCGAAGACCGCGCAAAAATTTAGGCTCTACCTTGATGACGTTTCACGTGCGATGCATTGGCGTAGCATGGGGCAAGGCGAACGTAATGAGATGCGCGAACACTTGTCTGTTAACGAGCGTGAACGTTTACGTCAGCGCTTTTGTAGTCAACAGATTCAAAAGTACCGCAACACACGAAACGCGTAAGTTGCGTCGTGAAGAACGCATGCTACTACGTAAACAAATTAAAGAATTTCATGTGCAGCGCTTAGGGCGTCGCCCGCATGTGGGCGGGTCGCATACCGTTAGGAGTGTGCCGCTTCAATAAGCGAGGCGATGTGAATGACATCGTGATGGCGAGCATCTTTGGGGTGTTCGTCATTTTTTTCTTGTTTAAGGCTGACCGTCACCTTCGTGATCACAACCTACAAGGGGTATGAACGCCCATTGAGGTTCGTTTTGGCTGACGCGTTGAGCGGTGCCAATCGAAGGGACTAAAACCCCTAATGCTATAATGAGCCGCACTATATTTGCGTCGCCCAAGTGCGTCAAAAGAAACACAAAATGCCTTCCTTTATTCTTGCTATCGATACCGCACATCAGCAGTGCAGCGCTGCCCTTCTTAGCCGTGACGAAAAAGTGTGTGCTTGGAAGTCCGAGTNNACCGTGGGTAATCGCCATGCTGAGCGCATTCTCGCCATGATTGATGAATTGTTGGCAGAGTGTGGTGCCACCAAAGCGGACGTCACGTTGACGGCCTTTGGGTCGGGTACCGGCAGCTTTACGGGGTTGCGTGTCGCTTGTGGCGTGGCGCAAGGGATTGCATGGGCACTGCAGACGGAAGTCGCTTGTATCTGTAACCTAGAAGCCGATGCGTTTGCGACCGCTCGAGCGCAAAACCTCGGGGTGGGTACGCGCTTAGCTGTAATGAATGACGCGCGTATGCACGAGTNNACCTATAGTGCGCTCTACGAAGTGACCGATGACGCGCGCGTATCAAAGAACTTTTTGCCCCCGCAGTTAGTGAAGCCCGAAGATGCCGCCAAGTGGTTGTNNACTGATGCCAAAGCTGACGCCCTTTGCGGGTCTGCGCAGATGGTATACGCCGCTGACATGCAGTTACCTGAAACATTACCGCTTTATACGGTGCCCGCCGACATGATTAAGTCGGTGNGTAAATTGGTATTTGTGGCGGATGCAGAAGGTCGTACCGTCATGCCCTCCTTAGCCTCGCCCCTTTATGTGCGAGACCGCGTGGCTTTGACCATGCAAGAACGTGCCCGAGGAGAGCGTTTGTGACCCACGCTCAGACTTTTCGAGCCTACCGTGCGGGCGACGAGATTGAACTTGCTCGCCTTGAAGCCTTAGTCGAACCCACGCCTTGGACGGCGGGGGATTTTCTTGACGTCCCTAAAAACGGTTGGTCTTGTGAAGTCATGGTGGATGACGAAGGATTGATTCAAGCTTGGGCGGTCGTGATGCCCGTCCTTGATGAAGCCGAACTCTTGACGATTGGGGTGCGCCCTGATGTTCAAGGCAAAGGCTATGGTCGCGCGATGCTCAACCACATACTCACACGCATGCAAAACGAAAACCGCACGCGTTGTCACTTAGAAGTCCGTGAATCTAACGTACGCGCCATTCGTCTTTATGAGTCGAGTGACTTTGTGCGTGTGGGACTTCGCAAGAACTATTACCGCACCGTACGAAGGTCGAGAACATGCGGTACTAATGACCCGTGAATTCGGAGGCAAAGCATGCTAAGCGTTAGTGAAAGCCAAGTTTGGGATGCTTTGGAAATTGGTCCACAGTGGATTCTGCGAGAAACGGAAGATGTGACGTTGGCAGAGACCGCGTTACGTCACCGTGAACCCACCGTGGTAACCAATGCCGCCCCAGTGCGCCCTTCGGTCTCTACGGGAGCGAGCACGGCTAGACCGAGTTTAGGGACGACACCAACGCCTAACGCACCTTTTGATCGTGTGCCCGCTACGCCACGCGCCACGACGCCGATTGACCCGACGAAGCCCACAACAACGCAACTCGAAATGGATCCGGCTTTGGCAAAAGCCATTCCGAGTGCAGATTGGGGCACATTAGAACAGATGGCAAAGGCGTGTACGTGCTGCTCGATGTCTAAGAGTCGTCAGCATGTGGTCTTTGCTGAGGGTGGTCCTGGGATGCGCATTGCGCTCGTAGGCGAAGCGCCTGGTAGCGAAGAAGACCTGCAGGGAATTCCTTTTGTAGGGAAGTCAGGTCAACTCTTGACGCAAATGCTCGAGAGCGTTGGCGTTCAACGCGAACGTGATATTGCCATCATGAACGTGTTGAAGTGCCGTCCGCCAGGCAACCGTAACCCGGCGCCTGCTGAAGTGAATTGCTGTGCGGGCTTCTTACGCCGACAGTTGGCGCTTGTGCGCCCCGATGTGATTTTGATCATGGGTCGCTTTGCCGTGCAAAGTCTCTTGCAAGTGGGTATGNAAGTCACCATTGGGTCGTGCCGAGGTCGTGTGCATGATGTGACCGTGGGTGACATGCATGCCAAAGCTATCGTCACTTACCATCCTTCTTATCTTCTCCGTTCGCCCGACGCGAAAGCCAAGGCTTGGGAAGATCTCGTTCTTTTTAAGCATGCTCTCGCCGATGCGGGCATTACGCTTGAAAAGATTACTCACTAATTGTCGGACGGCGTTTGAGCGAGTTTGCTGTCCGTATTGGCTTAAGGTCATTTTTTAACAAAATGTCAACCAATTCTTCTTCAAACGCTAAGTCGTCTCTCAAAGGACGCGCGCTCTACGACAGAGCGTTGATGGTACNNTCCCATCGTGAAGCAGTCGCGACACTCATTGCGGCTGTGTTTACGATGGTCTATTTCTGGGCTGCTATTCTCATCTTTGAAAAGTCTCCCGAAACGGTACTTCATATGCCGCTTTGGTTTATGGCTTCGTGCGTGGGTGGGTACCTTTTTTCTGTGATCGCGGTTTTGTGGTTAGTGAAGCGTTGGTTCGCTGACATTGACCTTGACGAAGTCGCTGATGCGTACCGCCAAGATGTGGAGTAAATAGTCAATAACCCCCGTCTAAAGACGGAGGCTTGAAAGAGCCTTGATTGACTAGCCTCAGTGATCCTTCTTCGGAAGGTGAACTACGTTGGATTGGAATATATAGGCACCGTGGGATGTTCATCCTAGTCCCACGCTCTGCGGTCTGTGATTAAAAGCTCCAAGAGGTAGGAGCGGTGTTGCAGACAAGAAACCCAGTCCAACATTGGCGAAGGATGTTAACTCAACATCGGTTTATCTGATGTTGTTGAAACGGAACCTGTGGGTATCCGTTAAGGAGAAACTTTTGAAAGTTTTTGTTTTAAATATGCGCGGTCAGCCTTTGATGCCGTGTTCTCCTGCAAAAGCGAGACACTTGCTCAAGGCTAACAAAGCGACGGTTAAGCGCAGAACGCCTTTTACGATCCAGTTGAGTATCGCCACAGGCGAAACGAAGCAGGACGTGACTTTGGGCGTAGACTCAGGGTCTAAACATATCGGTCTTTCCGCCACAACGGAAAAAGCCGAAGTGTTTGCATCTGAAGTGGAACTACGCCAAGACATCTCTGTACTGTTGGCTGACCGTTTAGCGTTGCGCAGTGGTCGTCGTCATCGCAAGACGCGCTACCGTGCGCCCCGCTTTAATAACCGCGTCCATTCAAAGCACAAAGGTTGGCTTGCGCCAAGCATAGAGAATCGTATTCAAGCGCATATATCGCGCATAGATGCGGTTTGTAAGCTCTTGCCTGTGAATAAGATTGTGATTGAGACCGCTTCCTTTGACATTCAGAAGATTAAGAATCCTGGTGTTGAAGGCAAAGGCTATCAGCAAGGTGATCAGCTTGGCTTTTGGAACGTGCGTGAGTATGTTCTTTGGCGAGACGGTCATGTTTGCCAACACTGTCGCGGTCGATCTAAGGACAAGATCCTCAATGTTCACCATCTTGAAAGTCGTAAGACGGGCGGTGATGCACCCAACAATTTGATCACGCTCTGCGAGACGTGTCACAAGGCACTTCATTCAGGAAAGATTAAGTTGAAGGTGAAGCGTGGAAAGTCCTTCAAAGTAGAAACCTTCATGGGCATCATGCGTTGGACGTTGCTTGAAAGAGTGCGTCTAACACATCCACATCTCCCTGTCGAGAACACATTTGGCTATTTGACGAAGCATAAGCGCATCGCCTTGGGCTTACCCAAGACGCATTGTGCTGACGCTTTCTGTATCGCTGGTAATTTAAAAGCGCAACGGACAGGTGTCTACCTCTATCAGAAGCAGACACGTAAACACAATCGCCAAATTCACAAGTGTTCGATTTTGAAAGGTGGTGTTCGTAAGCTCAACCAAAGTCCTTATCTCGTCAAGGGATTCAGACTTTTTGACAAGGTGAAGTGTCTTGGGCAAGTGGGTTTCGTCGTAGGTCGGCGTCTTCGAGGATATTTCAAGGTACGTAAATTAGACGGTACTGTTATCGGTACTGATATCAATTGCAAACTCTTGAAACTAGTCGAAAAACGCACAACTTATTTAACTGAAATCAGAAAGGAGTAACTCGCGATTCACCACCCGACTAAAGTCGGATGTTCCCTCGCGGTCTATCTATGGAGTCCCTCCTCATTTTTGTTCCGATCGTCCTTTTTCTTGTCTTTTTGATTGGACTTTCGCTTTGGGTTGAGCGCGCTGNNTACCGCCAAAAGCAGTTCGCTGGTGAATATTTTTTGGGTGACCGTAGCCTCAAAGGCTTTGTGTTAGCGATGACCTTGGTTGCGACCTATGGGTCCGTAAGTTCCTTTGTCTCGAGTCAGGGGTTGNCGTGGCAGTTGGGGCTCGGTTGGGTGGTCTTTGCTGCCCCACAAATCATCGCAGGCTTTTTGATTTTAGGGGTAGCTGGCAAAAAGATGGTANCCATCGTCTCGCGTGCTGTAGGTGCCATCACCGTGATTGACCTCATTCGTGCGCGCTTTGGTAACTACCAAGCGGGGCGTCTTTTGGCAGCTCTTTTGGCGCTATTGATGCTCGTCTTTTTTACGACCATGATGGTCTACCAGTTTATTGGAGGCGCACAAATTTTCTCTAAGGCTGCCGACGTGAGTTACGCCTGGGGACTCGTGATGTTTGGTGCTGTCACCGTCCTGTATACGGCTTTTGGAGGCTTTAGAGCGGTAGCGATCACGGACACCGTTTGCGCCATCTTGATGGTAGTAGGTATGGGCGCCTTGGGGATGGAAATCCTCGAANGAGGGGGAGGGCTCGCTAGCGTCATGGCGAATGTTGCCACGGTGGTTCCCAGGGGTCCAGGATCTGAAGGGACTCTTTTGACGCCTACGTCGGGGGGCGCCTTGGGAATTCCACTGTTACTTTCTGCCTGGGTCTTGGTGGGCTTTGGTACCTTAGGGTTGCCGCAGTCGGCTGTACGCTGCATGAGCTACCGCCGTAGTGGCGACCTTCATCAAGCGATGATTGTGTCGACCATTGTGTGTGGCGCTTTGATGATCGGGATGACCACGTTGGGCGTTTTTGCGCGCGGGATGCTCAATGTGCCGCTCGCTGAAATGGGCGGAACGACCGACGCTGTGATTCCCTATTTGATTGCACACTATATGGATCCCGTGACCGCGGGTGTGACCTTGATTGGACCTTTTAGCGCGACCATGTCGACCGTGAGTTCACTCCTTTTGGCAGCCGCCTCAGCCATCGTGAAAGACTTGATTCTGTTTCACTATCCGCAAGCGGGCACAAACGAAGCAAAGTTACGTATCAAGACGCGCCTTTTGACGGGCAGCTTAGGGGTACTCGCTTTGATTCTTGCTTTGAAGCCCTTAGACGTCATTGCGTGGATCAATATGTTTGCCTTTGGGGGCTTAGAGTTAGCGTTCTTGTTGCCGTTAATTGNNGGAATTTTCTGGCGCGGTGCGACCGCGGTTGGGGCACTCGCGAGTGTGCTCGGGAGTATTGCCGTCTATTTGACGGTGAGTATCCTCAAGATCCCAGTGGGTGGTTACCACGCCATTGTGCCGGGCATGATCACTACCATGGTGCTTTTTGTGGCAGTCTCTAAACTCACACCCAAGGCACCCGCTGAAGCGCTCTCGCTTTTCTTCCCGAAAAGCCGCTAAGCGAGAGTAGGCATAAAGCTTGGCTGTGAATTGAATCAGCGCTTAGCCGCAGGACTCGGTCGTGAGTTCTGCGGCTTTTTACATCTAGCGATAAGACGAAAGCTACTATTGCAAGTGAGAGCAATTCTCATTAATATAGTCTAGTAAGTTGCTAATGGCGACTAGGCAACTCCCTTGGATGCAACGCTCTTTCACGTCTTATCCTCGCGTGATTCGCGTCCAAATCAAGAACGAAATAGGGATCGTTCGTCGCTCGGGCGGATCGTAAACAAACGGTTCGCCCGTTTTTCAAGCATTAGAGAGGATCATTTATGGAGTGTAATTGTGCTGAACCCTGTTTCTCTTGACCGTGTGTATCGTCTTTTTAATATCGGTGCCACGACGTTGGTCAGTGCTGCTCATGAGGGTGATGAAGACATCATGGCGGTAGCTTGAACCTGTGCTTTGGATTTGACGCCCGCAAAAGTGACGGTTGTCGTTGATAAATCCCATTACACGCGTGGGTTAATTGAAAAGAGCGGGTACTTTGCGTTAGGCCTTCCAATGGTGGATGCAGCGCCCGTCGTGATGAACTTGGGGGCTGTGAGCAAAAACGATGACGCCGAAAAGCTCGCCCATAGTGGCGCGAACCTCTTCAAGATGCCTGGCTTTGAGATGCCGCTCGTTGACGGGTGTGCGGCTTGGGTTGTCTTCCGTGTGGTGCCCGAAGCGCATAATGAAGCGCAGTACGACCTCTTTATTGGTGAAGCGGTGGCTGCTTGGGCGGATGAGCGTGTCTTTAAGGACGNNTACCGTTGGTGCTTAGAATGTGCACCCGAAAATCTTCGCACTCTACACTATGTCGCAGGCGGTCATTTTTATGCATTGGGGAACCCTGTTCATGTGCATGGGTATGATGAATGATTGCAAATAAGGCGTTCCGCTAAAAGCTACTTTTACATTCGGCAAGAATTTGAAAATAAATAAGACAAATAGACTTATACATTTCAATAAAAATTGGTTATGATAAAGGCAATTGGATCGAGGATCCTAATCTAATAAGGAATGTAAAGATGCATTGCGAAAACAATAATCGTACGGGCTGTCCCGTGATGATCTATCTTGCCAATTTGGCTGTTTGGAATGCGAAGCTTCATAACCTTCACTGGAATGTGGTGGGTGGTTCCTTTGTGCAGATGCACGAATATACCGAGAAGGTCTATGAGGAAGTGATGGATCAGTTTGATGCCTTGGGTGAAGCTATTCGTATGCGTGGCAAGTTACCACCTGTGCGTATGGGAGAATACCTTGAAATGGCAACGCTTGAAGAAGTCGATAGTACTGAGCGTCAAGCTACTGAGGTGGTCACCTTACTCAAGGCTGATATGGAAAAGATGAACGCCTTGGCGCAAGGGATTCGCGACGGTGCCGACAAGATGGGTGACCATCTTCTTGCGGCGCAATTTGAAGGATACCTTGAGTGGTACGCTAAACAACTCTGGTTCTTAGACGCGATGTCTAAGCGATAAGCTGTCATTTAATCACACGCCACAACAGGACGATCCTCATGCATGACGGTCGTCCTGTTGTCTTTTTAGCGTTAACGTTTGCGTTGATTACTTGATGGCAGCAGGTTCAAAGTCTTCTTTTTCGGCGTTCCAAACGTTCATCGTGCCGTTAGTNATATCGTAATAGAGCGCGTGAAGTTCAAGGGTGCCAGCATCAACGCGCGTTTTGACCCAGTCGTACGACAAGAGGTTATCAATTGACATCAAGACTGAGCCTTCTTCACAACGACGTGCGCGTATAGTTGCGGGTTCATTGGGATCTTCGTGTTCAAGTTCTTCAAGCACGGGGTGGGCGAGACACAACCAACGTGAGATATAGCGTTCATTAGCGACTGTAGCAGGGTGTAGCAATCCATGAATGCCGCCGCAATTAGAGTGTCCCATCACGACAATATTCTCAATATGAAGGTGTTTTACACCATACTCAACGGCTGAAACGACGGCGTCGTGTTCGCCTGCTTTCTCGATGTCAGGTACGATCGCCGCAATACTACGAACCACAAAGAGGTCGCCCGGTCGACAGCCTAACAAAATGGCTGGGTCAACACGAGAGTCGCAACACGCAATCACGAGCGTTTTGGGTCTTTGCCCATGAACGAGTTGATCGAAAAACTCACGCTCGCGCAAAAAGTAGTCTTCTTTGAAGTTGTGAAAGCCTTGAATGAGTTCGTGAAAGTTCTGCATAAAAGAGTGTCCCAAAAGCGATCAAATAATCATAACGCTGTAAAGATCTAAATGGGTTCTCTCGCTGACAGATGTGGTATAAAGGCAACAGAAAATGAAAACCAAAAAAATAAAGCCTCCCAAAAAGAGAGGCTTTACCAAGCTTTAAGCGAACGATAGCGACGCTGAGATTATTCCCATTCGATCGTGCCAGTGGGCTTCGGCGTCAAGTCGAAGACAACGCGATTTACGCCTTCCACTTCGTTGGTGATACGCTGCGTGATGTGCTGCAAGAGCGCAAACGGAACGTCTTCAACGGTGGCGGTCATCGCATCGACCGTGTTCACGGCGCGAATGATGACAGTANNCCAGGCGTCAGTGCGCTTGCCGTCCTTGACACCCACGGACTTGAAGTCAGGGATGGTANNCGTGAAGTACTGCCAAACTTTACCTTCGAGACCGTTCTTCGCAAATTCTTCACGAAGGATCGCGTCGGATTCACGAACTGCTTCAAGACGGTCACGGGTGATGGCGCCGAGGCAACGAACACCAAGACCAGGACCAGGGAACGGCTGACGATAGACCATGCTGTCAGGGAGCCCCAGGGTCTTACCGACCATACGGACTTCGTCCTTGAAAAGGAGCTGAACCGGTTCGACGAGTACCNNGAACTGAAGGTCGTCGGGGAGCCCCCCNACGTTGTGGTGAGCCTTCACGCCATGGCTTTCGAGAATGTCTGGATAAATCGTACCCTGCGCCAGGAATTCAATGCCTTCCTGCTTGCGAGCTTCTTCTTCGAAAACTCGGATGAATTCAGCACCAATGATCTTGCGCTTCTGTTCTGGATCAGCCACGCCAGCGAGTTTTTCGAGGAAGCGATCAACCGCGTCAACATAGACGAGGTTGGCGTTCATCTGGTTGCGGAACACTTCAACCACCTGTTCCGGTTCGCCCTTGCGAAGGAGACCGTGGTTAACGTGCACGCAAACGAGCTGACTACCGATAGCCTTAATCAAAAGGGCAGCCACAACGGAGGAGTCAACACCGCCAGAAAGCGCAAGAAGCACCTTCTTGTCGCCGACTTGTTCACGGATTGCCTTCACCTGTTCTTCAATGAAGNNAGTCTGTGCAAGCGCTTCGTTGTCGATACGCTTCATGCTTTCGGGGCGGACGATGGTAGCCATCGGAATTCTCCTTGGGATGAAATAGAAATAATTGGCATAAAGACGATTCAAAATCATCTCTACGCATTGATCCTAATATTTTACCAATCTATAGCGTGTTGTTGTAAAAGAAAACCCCGCCAACAGGATTGCTGACGGGGTTTTGTGTTCTAACGAAGCCAGAACTTTAGGGACTGATTATTCCCATTCGATCGTGGCAGGCGGCTTACCGCTGACGTCATAAACGACACGGTTAATACCGCGAACTTCGTTGATGATGCGGTTAGAAACCTTACCCAAAAGGTCATAGGGGAGCTGGCTCCAANNACGTACCGTCATAAAGTCGGTCGTTTCGACGCAGCGCAAGCTCACAACCCATTCATAGGTGCGGTAGTCGCCCATCACGCCAACGGACTTCACGGGGAGGAAGACCACGAAAGCCTGGCTCACCTTGTCGTAGAGGTTAGCGGCACGGAGTTCTTCGATGAAGATCGCATCGGCTTCACGGAGAAGGTCAGCGTATTCGCGCTTTACTTCGCCAAGGATACGAACGCCTAAGCCTGGACCCGGGAATGGGTGACGGTAGACCATGTCGTGCGGCAGTACGAGTTCAACACCGAGTTCACGCACTTCGTCCTTGAAGAGGGAGCGAAGTGGTTCAAGAAGCTGAAGGTGAAGCGTTTCAGGCAAGCCACCCACGTTGTGGTGAGACTTAATGGTCTTCGCCTTCTTGGTCTTGGCACCAGCGGATTCAATTACGTCCGGATAGATCGTGCCCTGAGCAAGCCACTTGGCAGCGGTGAGCTTAGAGGCTTCTTCTTGGAAGATTTCAACGAACACGCGACCGATGATCTTACGCTTGGCTTCAGGATCGTTGACGCCAGCGAGTTCATTCATGAAGCGGTCAACAGCGTCAACCACGATGAGCTTGATACCCATGTTCTTTTCGAAGGTTTCACGAACCTGTTCGCGTTCGTTCTTGCGAAGAAGACCGTTGTCAACGAAAACGCAGGTGAGCTGCTTACCGATGGCGCGGTGAATGAGCGCGGCAGCGACGGAGCTGTCAACGCCACCCGAGAGACCGAGAATGACTTCTTCGTCGCCCACCTGTTCACGAATCTGAGCAACCGCTTCTGCGATGTAGTCACCCATGACCCAGTCAGGCTGGCATTCACAGATGTTAAGGACGAAGCGTTCGAGCATTTCACGACCCTTGAGGGTGTGTGTCACTTCGGGGTGGAACTGAACGGCGTAGAAATTCTTTTCTTCGTTGAACATGCCGGCAATCGGGCAAGACGGCGTGGAGCACATCACCTTGAAGCCCGGCGGAAGTTCAGTCACCTTGTCGCCATGGCTCATCCAAACCTTGAGCATGCCGTGACCCTCTTCGGTACGGAAGTCTTCAATGCCTTCGAGAAGCTTGGTGTANGTATGGGCACGGACTTCGGCGTAACCGAATTCACGCTTGGCACCACTTTCAACACTACCACCGAGCTGCTGNGCCATGGTCTGCATACCGTAGCAGATGCCCAAAACCGGGACGCCCGCTTCAAAGACAGCCTGGCTAGCCTGGTCATTGCTTTCTTCGTAGGCGCTCATATGAGAGCCAGAAAGAATGATGCCTTTGGGGTTGTATTCGCGAATGAATTCAGCGGAAACGTCATTAGGATGGACTTCGCAGTAAACGTGGGCTTCGCGTACGCGACGAGCGATCAACTGAGTGACCTGACTACCGAAGTCGAGAATGAGGATGCGGTCGTGAGACATGGATGTAGGATCCAANTCAAAAAAAAATGAGGAGAAGCATTTTAGCGAAAAAAACAAAGGCGCGGTAGGGAAATCCCGACAGCGCCTTCGTTTCAAAATATTACTATCTCAGAATTAGTGTTCCTGACGATAGTTCGGAGCTTCCTTCGTGATCTTCACGTCATGGACGTGGGATTCACGCAAGCCGCCAGCCGTGATCTGGACGAACTGAGCACGGGTGCGCATTTCGTCGATCGTGCGGCAACCGCAGTAGCCCATGGAGGAGCGCAGACCGCCAATCATCTGATAGATGATCTGAGCGACCGGTACCTTGTACGGAACCATACCTTCGATGCCTTCCGGAACGAACTTGTCGATGTTGCCCTGGTTGTTGTCCTGGAAGTAGCGGTCGGCAGAACCCTTGCCCATGGCGCCCAAGGAGCCCATGCCACGATAGGACTTGTAGGAACTAGCCTGGTAGAGGATGACTTCGCCCGGCGCTTCTTCGGTACCAGCGAACATACCACCCATCATGACGGCGTTAGCGCCAGCAGCGATACTNTTGGCAATGTCGCCAGAGAAGCGGATACCACCGTCGGCGATGCAAGGCACGCCGGTGTCGCGGAGGGCTTCAGCAACGTTGGAAATAGCGGAGACCTGGGGAACACCAACACCAGCCACGATACGGGTCGTACAGATGGAGCCCGGNTCGATACCGACCTTCACGCAGTCAGCGCCAGCGTCCACGAGAGCGAGGGCGGCAGCGGCGGTCGCGATGTTACCACCGATAACCTGGAGGTTGGGATAGTGCTGCTTGACCCACTTGACGCGGTTAAGCACGCCCTGGGAGTGGTAGTGAGCCGTGTCAACAACGATGACGTCAACGCCAGCGTCAACCAATTTTTCAATACGTTCTTCCGTGCCGCCACCGACAGAAACGCCTGCGCCAACGAGGAGCTTGCCAGAAGCATCCTTAGCTGCAAACGGATGATCCGTCGCCTTGGTGATGTCCTTAACGGTCATGAGTACCGCGAGGTTGAAGTCGTCGTCGACAACGAGAACACGTTCAAGACGATGCGTGTGCATCAAAGCCTTGGCTTCGTCAAGAGAAGCACCTTCATGAACCGTTACGAGACGTTCACGCGGGGTCATCACTTCAGAAACAGGAACGCCCATGCGGGTTTCAAAGCGGAGGTCACGGTTGGTCACCATACCGAGAACCTTCTTGCCGTCCACAACAGGGAGACCAGAAATATGCTTTTCGCGAGCGAGAGCAATCACGTCGCCAACGAGCATGTCCGGNTCAATGGTGATCGGTTCGGCAACCACACCAGCTTCATGGCGCTTGACCTTGAGCACTTCANNGCGGTACTGTTGGTCGGCAGACATGTTCTTGTGGATGAAACCGATACCGCCTTCCTGAGCGATGGCGATGGCAAGACGGGCTTCCGTCACCGTGTCCATCACGGCAGAAACCATCGGAATATTGATACGGAGATTACGAGTCAGCTGAGTGGAAAGCTGAGTATCACGGGGAAGGACTTCGGAATAGGCGGGGACGAGAAGAACGTCGTCGAAGGTGAGAGCCTTCTGAAGGATTCGCATAACAACCTCTAAGCACAAAAAAAATACACGTGTTGCACTTCAGCATCTAATTGATGACAAAGCAACTCGCATAAATAGAAACATGAACGCCCGCAGTACAGGCGGGAAAACGGCTTTCCGCTGACCTGCTCTTCTGTAGAAAGGGAGTAATCTCGACCGTTTCTACAATTGGGAGATTGATTGCGGACGTAGTGTAACGCTTTTTTTCAGTTTTTGGGGGAAACGATGAAAAAAAAGTTAAAAAAAATTCAAAAAAAGAAAGGGCGACTTGCTTAAAATTCGCAAATCGCCCGTGAGGCTAGCTTATCGACCCGTATGACCGGCGTAAAGCTGTTCAATGTTTTTCGCGTGTGCCGTCAAAATCTGCGGACGGCGTAACTTCATGGTCGGCGTGAGCATGCCGTTTTCAACCGTCCAAGGCTCGCGCGTGAGCGCAATCGCGCGCGGTACGCCATATTGCGGGAAGGCTTTGCAGNNTACCTGACGCACACGACGAAGAATCTGACGCTGAACGTCGCGAGAGGTGAGAGTCGCGTCGTCGTCTGGGTCGAGATTGAGTTCTGCGCAGAATTCGCGCCACAAGTAGTCATTCAAGACAACCATGGCGGTCACAAAGGGGAGATTATCACCGAGCACAATGACTTGCTCAAAGAGTCGGTCTTCTTGGATCGCAAATTCAACGTCAACGGGCGCAATCTTTTCGCCCGTACTTGTCACGAGAATTTCTTTGATACGGTACNNCTTGATGCGTACGCGACCGCCGTCAGAGAGGTCAGCCTGGTCGCCCGTACGGAACCACCCGTCTTCAAAAGCGGCTTCGGTGTCATGGGGTCGATTCCAGTAGCCCAACATCACTTGGGGACCACGCACGAGAAGTTCGTCGTTGGTGCCTAACTTCACTTCGCAACCTGGTACGGGGTGACCCACGCAGTCCGGGTGATTGTTTTTCATACGCGTGAAAGACACGATGGGCGACGTTTCCGTCAAACCGTAGACCTGCAAAATGTTGATGCCTAACGCACAGAAAAAGCGCGCAACGGCGTAATTGAGGCTTGCGCCCCCGGCAAACGTGGCACGTAAGCGCCCGCCAAAGGTTGCACGCACTTCAGCGCCAATTTCGCTATCTAAGCGCGCTACNACGGTTTCGTCGAGCTGCGCACGAGGCGAGGTTTCAATCGGGAGGTGATTGGCTTCCGCAAAACGGCGCCACCCAGCTTCAAGCGCCCAAGCGGTCTGGTGGCGCTTTTCTTCGGTGCCCATTGCGAGGTCATGCAAGAATCGCTGATGAATCTTTTCGTAGATACGCGGTACAGAGCACATCAACGTAGGCTTCACGTCACGAAGATCGTTTTCGATCAACGCGGCATTGCGAGCAAAGACCATAGCAGAGCCGTGCGCCAACGAGTTGTAGTGCGCAACCGTACGTTCAAAGGTGTGCGAGAAGGGTAAGAAGGAGAGGAAAACGTCTTCTTCGTTAAATTCAAAACACTGATTGATCTGCTGAACGTTAGAGACAATGTTGCGGTGCGAGATCATCACCCCCTTGGGGCGGCCCGTCGTCCCAGAGGTATAGATAAAGCCCGCGAGGTCATCGGCTTCAGGTTCAGGAAGTAGTGCTTCGTCCGCAATCGCTTCACCACGTGCGAGCCACGCGTCCACACCCAAAAGTTCAATGTCGCGACCCGCTAAGGTAGAGACCGTGCCTGCGTCCATGTCTTCGTTTGTGAAGACCACGCAACGCATGTCGGGTAACCCTTCTTCAGAGGACGCTTCAGCAATCGCGTTCCAACGGGCGCGAGAGGTCGTCACCAAGAACTGCGCATTGGAGTCACGAAGAATATAGNNTACCGAAGATCCAGCCGTGTCGATCGCGTGCAAGGGTACAGGCACCAAAGCGCACCCCAAAGCCGCTGCGTCAAACGTCACTGCATCAATACAGTTCGTGAGCAACATGACTACACGGTCGCCTTTTTGATACCATGGTAGTAAAGCACGTCGCCAACGAAGAACGGCTTCGTTGTAGGCTTTCCAGGTAAGGGAGATCCAGCGCTTTTCAGTGTAATCGTATTGACGGAAGGCTTCGCGTTCAAGTACGNNTACTACGCTATGGCGAAGCATGTCAGGAATGGTACGAAAATCGTCTACAAAGGAACGGGCAGTAGTTGTCACGTGTGTCTCTTAGGCAAGATGAATAGCGGTGAAATTGTCTCTAATTAATCACCCAGTTGACAAGTGTGGAAATAGGGATAAACCCTTAAGTCATTACGTTACGCGAGTTAAAAATGCCGCCCGACATCAGTCTGAAAATGTACGGGCGGCTTGAGCGCAAGAGGATTAACGCTTGGTGAGCGTATCGTAGAGCGCGTTGATTTCGTCGATGTAACGATCGTGGATGAGCTTACGCT
Organism: uncultured Sutterella sp.; assembly: GCA_905186105.1. Classification (GTDB taxonomy): domain Bacteria; phylum Pseudomonadota; class Gammaproteobacteria; order Burkholderiales; family Burkholderiaceae_F; genus Sutterella. The sequence continues at coordinate 645,362 of LR994475.1, forward strand.
TCATCTTCAGGGTCGGCGTCAAGAGACCATTTTCAATGGTCCAAGCGTCGAGCGTGAGCGCGACCTGACGCGGCACACCGTAGTTGGGGAAGCCCGACGTGGCGGCCTTGATGCGCTTGATGGCCAACTTCTTGACTTCAGGGTGCTTGAGGCTTTCAGGCGACTCGGGATCAAGTCCAAGGCTCGCGCACACCGTCTTAAATTCTTCAGGATTCACAACTACCACGGCAGCGATGAACGGACGATCGTCCCCCACGACCATGCACTGCGCAAAGAGGCGATCAGCCGTAATGGCGGATTCTAGGTCAGCAGGCGGCACCTTTTCGCCAGTGCTCGTCACGATGATTTCCTTGATACGACCCGTAATACGGATACAGCCGTCAGGGTAGACAGAGCAAACGTCACCGGTGCGAAGCCAACCGTCGTCGGTAAAGATCTGACGCGTTGCTTCTTCACGGTGCCAGTAGCCCTGCATCACGGAGGGACCACGCACCTGGAGTTCGTCGCCGTCACCCAAACGCACTTCAATATTAGGTAAAGCGGGACCCACGGTACTCGGGTGGTTATTGCCCACGCGGTTCACCGAGATAATGGGCGAGGTTTCGGTCATGCCGTAACCCTGAAGAATTTCAACGCCCAAAGCAAGGAACGTGCGTGCAACGGCAGGACTTAACGCTGCGCCTCCAGAAATAAAGAGGTGAATATTGTCGCCAAAGACTTCGCGAAGGGGCTTGCCGACCTTCTTGTCGAGGAACCCTGCGACCAACGGATCAAGCCAAGCGCGACCCGACGATTCCACCGGGAGGTTATTGTTGCGGCAGAAACGACGCCAACCCACTTCAACAGCCCAGTCAAAAAGATAGCGCACAAAGCCAGATTTCTTGGCGAGCCCGTCCTGAAGTTTGGCGTAAATCATTTCGTAGACGCGCGGCACGGACATCAAGACGGTTGGACGAATGNNGTGCTTGAAGTCGCTCTGCAGATTCGCGATTGAACGGTTAAAAGTCACCGTATAACCAAGACCCAAAGCAAGATAATACGAGGTCGTTCGTTCAAACGTATGCGAAAGCGGCAAGAACGACAAGAACGTTTCATGTTCATGTGGGGTAATGTTTTGAAGCACACCACGCACGTTCGAAAGAATATTGCGGTGCGTGAGCATCACGCCCTTGGGGTTACCCGTCGTACCAGACGTATAAACGAGTACCGCAAGATCCGTGGGCTTTGGGGCTTCCTTAGGCAGCACAGACTTTTCGCCGAGCTTTAAGAAGGTCGCCATGCTCATCACAGGAATCGGGGCTTCAAGGTCGTCACAGTCCTTGTCGTCCGTGATCACCACAAGGGTCAACGCAGGCGTGTCGGCGGCTTCACGAATCTGCTTCCACTTAAGGAGCTTATTCGTGACGAGCACCTTGGCACCCGAGTCATTGAGAATGTAGNNTACCGAAGATTTCGGTGTGTCGATCGCGTGAAGCGGGACAGGGACGAGCGCATTCGAGAGCGCGACCATGTCAAAGTAAATGGCTTCGGGACAGTTCGGGAGCAACATCGCAACGCGGTCACCGCGCACTAGGTCCTGACGTTGGGCAAAGCCATGACGCCAGGCATGCACCTCGTCGAATACATTCTTAAAGGTGAGGTCTTTCCACGCCTTTTCGCCGTTGTCGTACACCTTGTAAGCCACGTCATCGGGTCTGACAGTCAGGTGGTGTGTCAACAATTCAGGAAGCGTTGTCAGCACGTCAAGCGCTTTAATGCGTTCGGTCGCCGGCTTTTTGTTTTGAGAAGGTGAACTCACTGTGATTGTCCTGTAGGTTTCGAATAAAAAGTCAAAAGCGTGAGAGTACCGGGACAACGTTATGCCCCTATTAAAGTCACGCGCTTGAGCTTAGGTGAGGACATTGTAGGCAATTCACCTAGCTTCTTGGTTCTAAAGCACCGAAAGCCACCGAAAAGGATGATAAGAACACCTTGTTTACGGGATGCCTCTCATCCGTGCGGATGATCTAAGGGCGTGTTTTTGGATTAAAAAACACGCTATGGCAGGGGGTTAATTTTGTTTTGCGTATTTATACGGTGAAATTTGCGATTTTCTAAGACCTTTAGTTTTTTTGCTATGTGCTACAAATTTTTAGAATGTCCCTGTTTTCTAGGTTAAATTCGACTCAGTTGAGGGTTTTTAGGACATTTGCGCAATCAAAGGAATGCGAGTAACTTTATCCTCGTAGCTCTGCTCTAGATAAGCATCGCTCGCTCCTCAGGCGCCCGATTAATGATGTGGTTGGTCCTGCCTCATTGGTCATTACTGGCGTTATTAAGAGGGGACTGATTGGGATTGAAAGGGAATCTCAGTCAGTCCCCTTTTTCATTTGTGCCTTTCTATTCATTTTTGCCCTCCTTTTGAACCGCGTACGCGTGCCAGATGACGTACACAGGGTTCTATTGTCCCAAGTGCTTCCTTTTGTACCTCGGTGAGCGATACACAGCCACCTCGGTCACTCATCTTTCAAGGCTTGTTGATGGCACCTAGCCAAGCTTGACAGCGCTGGGTGTAGAGGCGTGACTGACTCAATAGCGTGCTCCATTAAAGCGTTCCAAGCAGTATAAAAGGCTGCTGTTAGGCAAGGTGAGGGGTATTGGAAATGTAAAGACTTGTAAAGAGAATGATACGAATCAATCTTTTGTTTCATTAAAGTGGGCGTTTTTAAGGGGTTGTTGTCGCTTTTGTGAAGCGAAAGACGGAAAGTGAGAGAAAGAGTAAAAAATGACGATGGGGGCTTTGATTTACGTATAAATACGTACTTAGATGAAGGCTTTCTAAAGAGGATTTGATTTCGAGTCCCTTTCAGGAATCACCCAAATCAAGGCAAAAAAGCCGCAACAAATCTGTTGCGGGCGAAAACTATCGTTGCATACTTGCTTGCATGGGAAAAAGCGCCCTCGTGGGCTTTTGCCGATGCAGCCCCTCGGATGCGAACGACAGGGATCTGTTGAACATTGATGATTCTCCCTACGCACAAATGAGAGACCAGTGATACAAGTACAACAGACTGACAGTCATTGTACTGAGTGGCAATCTATTGTTCATTAGGGGAAACGCTTAGTAAATATTTTAAAGAGGTGATTTCAGATCGTTAGAGCGCGTGCTGTGGCTGCGTTTGGGAAGATTCCTGATTAGCTTTGAGGGGTAGACCTTACCTAAAAGTGGGAGGCGAATTGAGGGCTTGTTTGATATAGTCATTAAACACGCTACGTCGTTAACTACCACGTATCGTGTTAAACAATGTAGAAAAATACAAGATATTGTTTGTTCGGGTCCCTCAACCCATCATGGCAGGATTTGTAATGAGTTTGAATGAAAAGTTGGCAACGTGTCACGTTCTCAAGCGTGACGGTACCGTAAAACCCTTTGATGCGGGCAAGATTGTGAGTGCAGTGACGCGCGCAGGGAAGTNNACCACGGGTGAGTTTGGCGAAAAGCGTGCCCTTGAATTGGTGACGACGTTGGTGTTGCCCCGCCTCGAAAAGATGAACCTGCCGACTTTCCATATCGAACAGGTTCAGGATACTGTTGAACACGCGCTGTTTGAAGCAGGGTGTTTTACGACTTTACGTGCCTATATTGTTTATCGCGAAAATCGTACCAAGGCGCGCGACGCTAAGCAGAGCTGGGTGAACGTTGAGTCGTCCATGAATGAGTATCTTGATCAGCTCGACTGGCGCGTGAACGCGAACGCCAACCAGGGCTACTCCCTGGGCGGTTTGATTCTCAATGTGTCGGGTAAGGTGACTACCAACTATTGGCTCAATCACATTTATCCGCCTGAAGTGNGTAGTGCACATCGTGAAGCTGATATTCATATTCATGACCTCGATATGCTCTCGGGCTATTGCGCTGGGTGGTCTTTGCGTACGCTCTTAACCGAAGGCTTGAATGGCGTTTCGGGGAAGGTTGAGGCTGGCGCCCCGAAGCACCTCTCGTCCGCGACGGGGCAGATCGTGAATTTCTTAGGCACGATGCAAAACGAATGGTAAGGCGCGCAAGCTTTCTCGAGCTTTGACACGTACTTGGCGCCCTTTATTCGTAAGGACAACCTTCCTTATGAAGAAGTACTGCAGTCCATTCAGGAATTGATCTACAACTTGAACGTGCCGAGCCGTTGGGGGACGCAGACCCCCTTTACGAATCTCACGTTTGACTGGACGTGCCCCGAAGACTTGCGCGGTGAACACCCCATTATCGGTGGCGAAACCATGCCCTTTACGTATGGTGAACTCCAGCACGAAATGGATATGATCAACCAGTACTATATCGAAGTGATGATGAAAGGTGACGCTAAGGGGCGCGTTTTCACGTTCCCGATTCCGACCTATAACATCACGCCGGACTTCGTCTGGGATAGCCCCAACGCTTTACGCCTCTTTGATATGACGGCGCGCTACGGGTTGCCGTACTTCCAGAATTTCGTTAATTCTGAATTGAAGCCCAATATGATTCGCTCGATGTGCTGCCGCTTGCAGCTCGATTTGCGCGAATTACTGAAGCGCGGAAATGGCCTTTTTGGCTCTGCCGAACAGACGGGGAGTTTGGGTGTTGTGACGATTAACTGCGCTCGCTTGGGTTACCTCTTTAAGGATGACGAAGAAGGGCTCTTCCGACGTCTTGACTATCTCCTTGAATTGGCTAAAACAAGTCTTGAAATCAAGCGTAAGGTGATTCAGCGCCATATTGATCAGGGGCTCTTCCCCTATACCAAGCGCTACCTTGGTACGCTACGCAACCACTTCTCGACGATTGGTGTCAACGGCATCAATGAAATGATTCGCAACTTCACGGGTGATCGTGATGACATCACGACGAATTGGGGTCACGCTTTTGCGCTGCGTTTCCTTGACCATATTCGTGAACAGCTCGTTCGCTTCCAGGAAGATACGGACCATATGTATAACCTCGAAGCAACGCCTGCTGAAGGTACGACCTATCGCTTTGCGAAGGAAGACCGTAAGCGCTTCCCTGGCATCCTGCAGGCTGGCACGGACTCGCACCCCTATTACACCAATTCGTCTCAGTTGCCCGTAAACTTCACGGACGACCCCTTTGATGCCCTTGAACGCCAGGATGACTTGCAGCGTAAGTACACGGGTGGCACGGTGTTGCATCTCTATATGAATGAAGCCGTGTCGTCAGCAGAAGCTTGCCGCGATTTGGTTCGTCGTACGTTGACGCGCTTCCGCTTACCCTACATTACGGTCACGCCCACGTTCTCGATTTGTCCTAAGCACGGCTACCTCTCGGGTCGACATGATTTCTGCCCGAAGTGTGACGCTGAGCTCATGNGTAAAAAGCGTGCCGCTGCCGCTAAGGAAGCCTAATTTCTATTCACCACTTTGACGCGCGCCCTCATTCATCGTGGGCGCGCACGGAGACACATCATGACTGAAGTCACCAAAGAACAAGACGTCGTTCTCAAGGACGAAGAACGTCAACCCTGTGAAGTTTGGACCCGCGTCATGGGTTACCACCGTCCGGTGCAGTCTTTCAATACGGGTAAAAAGGGTGAGTTTGCTGAACGCGTTTGCTTTACCGAAAAGCGTGCAGCGCAACATGAAGATAAGCCTGTTGAAAGCCACTAACGCATGACTGATGCCCAATCTGTGCCCGCAAGTGCTTTACGCATTGCGGGTTTAACGCCCTTTACGACCATTGATTTCCCCGGGAAACTCTCGTNNACCGTTGCCTTCGTTCAGGGGTGCCCTTGGCAGTGTGTTTATTGCCAAAACGCCTGGATGCAGTCGCGGTAGCTTGACCCGACGCTCGAGCATTCGTCTTGGGAAGCACTTGAAGCCCTGTTGAAGCGTCGTCAGGGGTTACTCGATGCGGTCGTTTTTTCTGGGGGCGAACCTTGTTTAGATCCTGCGTTACCTGCGGCGATTGAAGCAGTGCGCGCTTTGGGGTTTGAGGTGGGCCTTCACACCGGGGGCTCGTACCCAGCACGCCTTAAAGCGGTGTTGCCGATGGTCAACTGGGTGGGGCTTGATGTAAAGGCGATGCCTGAGGACGAGACGCATTGGATGAATGTTGTGCGTGTACCTGGGGCTCAGTACAAGTGGTCTGAGAGCCTGGACGCCCTCTTAGCGTCTGGTGTTCCTTTTGAATGCCGGTCGACCGTACACCCAGATTACTTTTCTGAGGCGCAGATTTTAGCCACTGGCAAGGCGTTGGCTAAGCGTGGCGTATCGACCTACGTTTTGCAGATTTGCCGTCGACCGCCAGGGCAACTTTTTTCGCGTTTTGGTTCGGTCTTAGAGTCGTGGTAAAGCGCCGAGACGCTTGAGACATTAAAAGGGCTTTTTGAGCACTTTAAAGTGCGTCGCGAATAGGGCTTTGAAAAAAAAGTCAAAGAAAAGAAGCAAATAAAAAGGGAGTGAGATCAGTGATCTAACTCCCTTTTTTGGTATCAGCGTGACGCTAGGAAGAAATTATTCTTCACCCTTCCAGTCGTTAACGATGTCCTTGAAGTACGTACCAGCGATGAACTTCGGCTTACGGACGGCGGGGATCTTAATGACCTAGTCGGTAGAGGGGTTACGACCCGTACGCGGAGCGCTTTCAACAGCGCGGAAGGTACCAAAACCGATCAAGGTCACGGATTCGCCAGCAGTCACGGCGGACATGATTTCTTCGAAGACGCTAACGACGATGCGGTCGGCTTCAGCCTTGGAGATGCCATTACGTTCGGCAACGCGGTCGACGAGTTCAAGACGGTTCATTGAAAACTCCTGAGATGTGTAACTCTGCCGTCGGGAGGGGTAAAGAGTGCCCTCTACCAACATCAGAAAAGAAACGAGGGTAATGAACAGATCATCAAATCGCTGTGGAAACGGTCAATGCTTCGAAAGCCGCATCCTGCAGTCAATACGTGACTGATGTATCCGATCGAATTGCATTGTAGCGATGTCTTGCGAAAAGGTAAACCCTTGAAAAAACCCTGCAGGGCAGATAAAACAGCGCTTTTCAGGGAGATTAAAAGCTTTGCGAGAGATACATGAAATGCGCAAGCAATTGAATTTTATGGAAATTTTAATGCGTTCTGCTCGTAACGCCCATGGGGGAGGCGATGAGCGATGTAGGAATTGTCCGAAAATGACTTAGTGAAAACGATCTGTTGTTTTTACACAAATACGGGAAAACCCTCTTGAGCTTCACGGTTGGGGATTTGATTTAGAATAATGGAAACTACTATATTACTTTGGTGGTAATTTTAAGTGTTAAGGCAGGTATTTTCTTTGATCTCGGGTCTTAAAGTGTCAAAAGAAGGGAACTTTAGCGCTCAAGTCGCCTTCTCGGACAAGGGCGAGATGGCACAATGGTAAGCGTCAGACGAAAGTTTGACGTGATTCGGACGCGCGTTTAATACAAGTATCCGCATCCTTTGGTTGTTTGGGTCAGCATCATGGGCTTTTGTGATGCTGACCTTTTTTTTCGCGCGTTTTTTGCGTGTGAGTTTATCGCGTTTGACGTGGAATCAAGGTTTCAACGAGTACCTTGGGGTGCTTCGTGGTCATCACTAGCCGCGTTGCTTTGGCCTTTTCACTGTGGCTTAGCATTCGATCGAGCGCCTTAAGGGTCATGAGGGCATTCATGTCGTGACGGCGTGCGGCACACTTTAAAAGCGTATAGGCATTAAAGCGGTTTAAAGGAAGGGCGTTACCGGTCAAGAAAAAGTCTGCGAGTGTGGTAAGCGCTTGGGTGCTCCCGTTTTCTGCAGCGCGACAAGTCCAACGGACGGCTTCACGTAAGTCAACGCGTCCACCGCGCCCAGCCCAGTAATAGACCCCCAGGCGGTACTGCGCTTCGACGATCCCAGAGATCGCTGCGTCGTTGAGCCAACGCTGTGCTTCAACGGGGTCTGCTTGAGCCCAGTCACGGCGTTGATAAAGGCGTGCGAGTTCAAATTGTGCGACCGGATCACGCCCTAAAGTCGCCTGGCGAAGCCATTTACTGGCTTCGTCGAGGTTTTTGAGACACCCACGACCGTCACGCAAAGCGAGCCCCGCTTCACGTTGCGCGTAGACGTGCCCGTGTGCGCCGGCAATACGAAACCAATAGAGTGCATCTTTGTCGCTTGGCTCGCGCCCGTAGCCTAAGTGGCAAAGTTTGGCGTAGTCTTCTGCGGCGCCCGCGTTCCCTAAGAGTGCTGCTTGATGAAGGTACTTAGCGCCTTCAATTGGGTCGGCTTTAAGCCCTTGACCACGCAAGAGCACAATGCCAAGTAAATAAAGAGCTTCAGGGAGTTCACGCTTAGCGGCGCGTTTAAGAAGGGCTAAAGCGCGACGGTTCTTACGGCTGTCAGGGGCATCGGTGAGGAGGTGACGCGCAAATTCAGTTTGCGCTGTGGGGTTACCGCGTTTGGCGTCTTCTTCAAGACGATTGAGTTGGGCGAGTGCTTCTTCGCCTGTGAGGGGACGACGCCGGACAATCCCGCCTAAGAGGTCTAACACATAGTTGTCAGACCGATCAGAGGCGGGGATAGAAAAACGGTTGTCCGGCTGTTTAGGCATGTGAATTACTGCGCAGCGGGTTTTGTGGGCACAGGGATGGGTTCGACAATCGCTTTGTCGCTACCCTCTGGCACGCGAATCACAACGCCTTCACTTTGAGGGTCTGGCGCGGTCACGCCATCAAAGCCAGCAAGGGTGAGCCCCAAAGTNACCACGGAGAGCGACACCATCGAATAGATGACCCAGCCGCCACCGCCCAACATCAAAACGCGCCCTAAGCGCTGCTTTGGGTAGTCGTTACCATAGAGGTCACGCACATAGACGATCTGCTTCCAGCCCGTCGTCATCAACCAACCTAACCAGGTGACAACGAGGAAATAGAAACCGCCATACTGCATCAGGGGTTCGTTACGAAAGAGTCCCTGCATGATGACAAAGACACCGAGTAACCAGAGCGTCATACGGACCCACAAACGAGAGGCACGCGCGTTACCACGTTCGCCCAGGGCATCCCAATTGAGTGCCTGAAGCTGTGCGCCAAAAATCGGCGTAAATAAAAGCGCAAGGACGGCAGTCACGATCGGGTTATAAAGGACGGGGCGCTGAGTGTGTACGGGTTTTTTAGCCATGTGTAATGCGTTACTTAGAATCTAAAGAGAGGCTTCACTTTGTCGAAGCCATGAATCATGAGATTGTACGCGGAAAATCTCATTCAAAAAGGTGTAATCTAAAACAATTGACCTTCTCTAAGGAGTTGAAGCTTGACTTCAAAATTTTTGTGCGCTTGCCAACTGGGACTCGTTGCGGGACTCGCGCTTGTGGTGGGCGGTTGTTCGACTCAGACACCCCAAGAGAACCAGGCAAACTATGTGAGCCCCTATCAGCAAATCAAAGAAGTCTGCGTGATGCCCGCTGAAGTGCATCATGCAACGTTCGACCTCACCTTACTCAATATGCTTCGTGATCGTGGCTTTAAGCCTATCCTTCTTGAAGGGAACGATGAGCCCACATTCAATCAGTGTCGAACGGTGGTGACTTTTTCGGCTCGGGGTCATGCGCAAGCCCTCGAAGCGCCGACCACGATAGCTTTGACCTTTTTAGACACCTTCACAGGCGAAACCTACCACGTAGTCGCTTCTCGTCAAGGGGTTTCTAACGCGGGTGCACTATTAGCTAAGTGCCCCTTTGAAGATCCCGAGGAAACCATTCGTCAGCTTGTTGATCGACTTTTTCCTGAGCGCATCGACAGTCATTAACCGTTCAGAAAAACTGAACGGTGCTTTATACCCCTAACGAGGTATAGTTTCGATTTAAGGGAAAACCCTTGAAAAGATGAAAAAAGGGCTTTTTATATGATCAAAATCAAAAACTTGCTTAACTTTTTTGAGTTTGTTACCCAAAAGAACTAGAAATTTTTCGGAAAGTTACTAGAATAATTGTTCAGTTGAACGGAACACTTTTCGTTCAGCCGAGTTGGACTGCATTAGTCAGGAAATGTGTCCAACTGACGGTATCGACGCTTACATCGGGGGATGTTCTTTGGGCGTCAAGGACCAGATACCGTCTCACGGCAGACCGTGACTGCTTAGCGCGCGGAGTTGTTTGGTGTCATAAGCAACTTCGTATTTCTGTGGTTTGATGTTTTGGTGTTAATTCATCAAACCGGTAGGGCAGAAAGTCTACAGCAGGAATGCCGTTTTTTTACAGGAGCGAGGTGACTCGCTCCTTTTTTTATCCTATTGGTTTTGTGAGCGGCACAGCGTTATCATATTATTCTCATAGACGCGAAAGTAATGTCTGATTTGCAGACGTTTTAGGAGTTCCCCCGTGCCTAACAGCGAACGAATTCAAAGTCAATGGAAGGTCACATTGGTCATTTTGTCGCTGAGTTCGATCCTGATGTCCCTCAGCTACACCATGTTGATACCCTTTCTTCCGATGTACCTTATCGAAGAACTTGGGGTGGATCAGTCGCGTGCCAACTTTTGGAGTGGGTTGGTTTTCTCTGTTTCGTTTCTGATTTCTGGGGTCATANGTCCGATTTGGGGTGCCATGGCTGATAAGCGCTCGCGTAAACTCATGGCTTTGCGAGCCGCGATTCTCTTAGCGATTTCCTACTCCTTGGGGGGCATCGTTCAAAACGAGTGGCAACTACTTGCCATGCGTTGCTTCCAAGGGTTCGCTTCTGGTANNCTTTAGGCCGCCTGTTTAGCCATTTTGGCGTGCTCAGTGCCGCGCGATAAAGTGGGTTTTTCGTTAGGCATCATGCAGGGAGCGATGACAGCGGGCGGCGTTTTGAACNCATTTTGTGGTGGGGCGCTCGCCGAAATGTTCTCGATGCGCATGACCTTCTTTATTGGGGGTGGTGCGCTTTTTATCATCACGGCGCTGATTTTCTTCTTTATTCATGAGCCACCGCGTAAGGCGCAAGATGCGAATGGCGCAAAGCGCGAAAAGACCAATTTATTAAAGATCCCCGTGATTCAGCGCATGCTCCTTTGCGCGGGTGTCGTTCAAATGACGATTCTTTTGCAGCAACCCATCATGCCGATGTATATCGGTGAACTACAGGGGAGCATGGATCGCATCGTCTTTGTGACGGGGATTGTGTTTTCAATTGTCGGGATTTCGGGGGTAATTGCGTCACCTTTGTGGGGGATCATTGGTCAAAAGTGGGGCTATCGTCCGACGCTATATACGACGCTCATTGGGACGGCGATTTTTGGGATGATCCAAGCCCTTCCTGATACGTTGGTGCCGTTTGCGACTTGGCGTTTTATTGGTGGTTTGACGTTTGCGGGGATTTTCCCAGCCATTAATGCGGTACTCACGATGAGTACGGTACCTGAGGACCGTGGTCGTATCTTTGGTANNCTTTCGTACGCTGCTCAGCAAGTCGGCAGTGTGATTGGTCCGTTGATTGGTGGCGGTATGGCGATGTATTTCCCGCTTAAATCGGTGATCTTCTTGGGTGGTTTCATTCTTTTGCCGTTGGTACCANTTTTTTTGTGGGCGATGCGTCCCAAAAACGAGGAAAACTCAAGTGGTAGTCCAGCTACCTTGGAATAATCGATACGGATTTTTTTATGGCTGTCAAGGAAATTCTATCAAAAGCCCAAAAAAGCGTTATAAATCGGTGATTTGTCCTAACAAGACCCCCTATTATGGCTTAGGTTCGATACAATCCAACCATTATGACTGATTGCAGACTGCCAGGAACTGTCACTGATCGTAGCCAACCAATATTTGATATGAAAAGTAAAAGAATAAACTGACGGAAATAGACCGAATGGATACATTCATACTTGCCGCGCTAGCTCTCCTTGGGGCTTTAGCGATTATTGACCTTTTCGTCGGCGTCTCTAATGACGCTGTGAACTTCCTTAACTCGGTANCTGTTGGCTCTCGTACTGCGCCCTTCTGGGTCATTATGACCGTTGCGAGCTTTGGGGTGCTTTTAGNNAGTACCTTCTCATCAGGCATGATGGAAGTGGCTCGTACTGGGGTCCTTGTACCAGAGCACTTCACTTTCCACGAGGTGATCATCGTATTTACTGCGGTGATGGTCTGCGACGTCTTACTTCTCAATACCTTTAATTCGTTAGGGCTACCCACCTCGACCACGGTGTCGATCGTCTTTGAATTGTTGGGTGGCGCGACGGCGTTGGCTTGTTGGAAGGTTTGGTCTAGCGGGGCGCCGATTGCTGACTTGGTAGNNCTTTACTTAAATTCGGGTAAAGCGTTGGCGATGATCATAGCCATTTTGATGTCGGTTGTGATCGCGTTCTTCTCGGGGCTCCTTGTACAGTACCTCTTGCGACTCCTCTTCTCCTTCCACTACGAACGCTATTACCGTTGGTTCGGTGGAATTTACGGGGGCGTGTCGCTCACGGCTGTGTTCTACTTCCTCGTTATTAAAGGTGCAAAGGGCGCTTCCTTTATGCAGCCAGAGTGGCTCGATTGGATTCAGGCTAATACGAGTGAACTCTTGTTGGGTTGCTTTGTGGGTCTCACGGTTCTCTTTCAACTCTTGATTCTCCTTTTGCGTCTCAACATCTTCCCCGTGATCATTTTGGCGGGTACGTTCTCCTTAGCCTTTGCCTTTGCGGGTAATGACTTGGTGAACTTTATTGGTGTGCCGCTCGCTGCGCTTGACTCCTATCAGATCTTTAGTGCGGTTGAAGGGGCTGACCCGATGACCTTCACGATGGAAGGCTTACGCAATAACGACGGTACGCCGACCTTCTTCCTCTTTGGTGCGGGTATCGTGATGGTCTTGACGCTTTGGTTCTCAAAGAAAGTACNNCATCGCGTGATTCGTACGTCGATTAGCTTGGCTTCGTCCGCTCGTGGCGGTAAAGAACAGTTCGGTTCTTCGCTTCCGGCTCGCGTGGCTGTGCGTGGTGCGATTCGCATGAACGAACTCGTTCATCAAATCGTTCCTGTGTCGATTTTGAAGAGCCTTGCTCTTCGCTTTGAAAAGAAGAAGTTGGCACCGGGCGAAATCGAACTTCCGTTTGACGAAGTTCGTGCAAGCGTCAACTTGGTATTGGCTGCTGCGTTGATTGCCTCATNNGCCACGAGCTTGAAGTTGCCGCTTTCTACGACGTACGTGACCTTCATGGTGNGTATGGGTTCGTCGTTAGCTGACGGCGCTTGGGATCGTGAATCGGCTGTTTATCGTATTTCAGGTGTGTTGACCGTGATCTCTGGCTGGTTCATGACGGCTTTCACGGCCTTTACGGTACNNTGCGGTACGATCTGCATGCTCTTTATCTCTTGGGGCGAACCGCTTCAGTTGTTGTTGATGGTCTTGGCGTTGTGTGTCGTTATTCGTACGAACTTCTTTGCGAAGGACGAAAAAGAAGAAAACCCGGACGTGGGTCGTATCGACAAGGGCGACAAAGTCAGTATTGGCGAACTTCTCACCGAATCGGTGAATCAGAACCTCAATACGACGCTCTCGCTCTATGCCAATGGTCTGTATGCCTTCTTGGACGAAGACGCTTCGAAGCTTCGTGAATTGAAGGGTGACGCCGCACAGTTCTTTGATGCCATTACCGTCCGCCGTGGTGAGTACTACAACATGGCGCTCGAAGGCGGTGGCTCGAAGTCTGACCGAGACGCTCGTAACTTCTACTATCGTGCCTTTACGAGCATGAAGGAAGTGAGCCACGCATTGCGTGACCAGATGGGTGTGGCACAGAACTACGTCGATAATTCGCACTCGCCCTTTACGGGTCGTATGCGAGAAAACATCAAGATCCTTGCCACGAAGCTCGATGAAATTCGCGAAAATTTCGTGCCCGTACGTTGCACGCAGACGCTCGAATTTATCGAAGAAGCTCAACGCGACTTCATGGTGCAAATTGGAGAAGAAAAGATTTCACTTCGTAAGAGTGAGCTCTATCTTGGATACCTCCTCTTTGCTAGGGAGGTGCTTAACCGCTATATGATGGTGAAGCTCTTACAGGCTGAGTTAGACGCTGGTACTTGAACAGCAGCAGTCTGATTCGTCTGAAGAGGTGACTCTAGCTAAGTAGTTCAATTAATCCAATGGAGACCGTTTTGAATTCTCTCGAGGCGGTCTTCTTTTTTGTTGTGTAGCCATGAAACCGATCATTCTCGTGACGCCTGCGCGTGACCCTGTGACTCACCTCGTTGGGATTCGTCGTCAGTACTTGGATGCGGTGTTGAGAGCTGGTGGTATACCGCTCTTAATGCCGCTCACTGTGGTGCCAAGCGAAATTGAGGCTTATCTCACGCGTGCTGACGGGCTCTTGTTGACGGGCGGCAACGATTGCGACCCGCGCATGTTTGGCGAAGCACCACACCCGAAGTTGGGTCGTGTCGACCATGATCGTGATGCACTTGAGAGTTACGTTGCTCGTTGGGCGTGGCGTACACAGTGCCCAACCTTGGCGATTTGTCGTGGGATGCAACTCTTGAACGTCGCCCTGGGTGGCACTTTGTGGCAAGACCTGCCGAGCCAATGTGGGACCGATCCTAATCGCCATAATCAGCCTGAAGACTACGTGGTCACTAAGCACGCGGTGACGATCACCTTAGGATCGCGCTTAAGTCGCGTGGTGGGCACCGAGCCGCTCGCAGTCAATAGTCGTCACCATCAAGCGGTGCGTGAGCTGGCGCCAGGCTTTATCGTGGGGGCGATGAGCCCAACAGACCAAGTGATAGAATCGATTGAAGCGCCCGAACACCGTTGGATGCTCGCCGTACAGTGGCATCCTGAGATGCTCACTCACTTGTCGACCCGCCATTTGGCGCTCTTTGAAGCCTTGGTGCGTGAGTCCTCACTCTAGTGAAGTGAGTATTCACTCGCAGATAAACGAAAGTCCTGCAAGTTTGAATGCGTTGCAGGACTTTTCGTTATGCGTTGGTGATGCGCTTTAAGGCGTTGGACGTCGTGGGGTCACTGCCGCCACGCACGTGTAGGGGCGTTCAGGCAAATCCAGCTCACGAATACGCACTTGCACGTCAAATACTTCGGTCAAGACTTCTTCGGTCATGATGTCACGCGTGTTGCCAAAGATCGGCGCACGGTGGCGTGGCACGAGCAAAGTCTTATTCGAAATTTCTAATGCGTGAGCTGGAAAGTGCGTATTGATAATGGCACCCAAGCCCTGATCGGTGAGGCGTTCGATCACTTGCAAGACGACCATCTGGTTACGAAAGTCGAGATTTGATTCAGGTTCGTCAAGGACCAAAATCTTGGGTTCGGTTGCCAGTGCACGCGCAATGAGCGCGAGCTGAAANTTAGCGCCCGAGACTTCGCTACAAAGGCGCCCAGCCAAGTGAGCGATCCCCACTTCTTCCATGACGCGGTCAACAATCGCCCAATCGCTGTCGCTCGGCAGACTAAAGGGNTTCATATGGGCACTACGCCCCAANAGTACCATGTCAGCGAGTGTCATCGATGCAAAGCCTGGGAGCTTCGCTTGCGGGACGTAGCCAATGGTTCGCCAAAAGTCGCGGGGCTTCCATTGAGAGACCGCTTTGCCGTCAAGGCGTGCTTCGCCTTCTGTGAATTTGAGTAGCCCCAAGATGCAGCGCAAAAGGGTGGTTTTGCCTGCTCCATTGGGTCCCAAAATACTCATTACGCCTTTACCGTCAAACAAAAAATTGACGTTCGTGAGAACGGGTTCGCGCCCGGTANNCCAACTAAAGCCCCCTTTGATCACTTCAAGTGCCATGGTCTTACCCCGCTATCCCGCCTGTGCGGCGAAGAAGATAAATAAAGAAGGGTGCACCCACCACTGCGGTCAAGATCGACACTGGAATTTCGCTTTGCGTTGCCGTACGCGCCACTGTGTCAATGACGAGCATAAAGAGCGCGCCCATGACCATCGAAGCGGGTAACACATAGCGGTTATTGGCACCAAAGACCATACGTGCGGCGTGAGGGACAAGTAGTCCCACCCAGCCGATAAGCCCACACATCGAGACCACAGAAGCGGTGATCATCGTGGCGNNTTTCACAATGACACCCGCGCGAATGCGCTTCACGGGGATCCCAAGGCTCGCGGCTTCGTCGGTGGGAAGCGTCGTGACGTTGAGTCGCCAACGAAGGAGCCACAAAACGATCATGCCTAAAAGAACCATCGGGGTGCCCGCTAAGACGGACTGCTTGGTTGCTCCCGTAAGAGCCCCCATCATCCAAAAGGTGATCGAAGGCAACACGTCCTGTGGGTCGGCGGCGTACTTCACAAGCGAAACCAAAGCCGAAAAGAGAGCCCCCNNCACGACCATCCCTGAGAGAATGATCATGAGGATCGAACTTACGTTACGCACGCGGCTAATCATGATCACAAAAAAGACAGCCGAAAGCCCCGTGATCAAAGACATGACTTGAATGCCCATGCCGCTCCAACCCCAAAGGATGCCAAGAACTACNCCAAAGGAAGCCCCTGTGGCAACGCCTAAGGTGTCGGGCGCCGCTAAGGGGTTGGCAAAGAGCGCTTGGAAGGCAGCACCCGACATCGCGAGCCCCGCACCCGCGATGATCGCAAGGCACACACGCGGCAGTCGGACGTTAAGCACAATGTTATCCATCATGCGAGTGGGCTCAATGGAAGTCCACCCATCAGGCATCAGCACCGCAAAAACTTGCATGACTGTCAGTTCAAAGCGTCCCATACAAAGAGCNGCGATTGCCACGGCTAAAAGCACCGCGGTGAGCGAACAGAGAATCAAACGAAAGTGCTTAACGGCTGCCGCTTCGGCAAGCGCACTTCGCGGACGAGAATGCGTCGTCGTGTTGGTCATAGTCTATTAACGAGCTCGCGTTTCAACGGTGGCGTTGGCACTACCTTTGACGGTCGGGTTAAACATGCCTTCAACGTCGGCGTCGGTAATATCAACCCCAAAGACGTCCTTATACCAAGCCTTGACTTCTTTATTGAGGTCAATGTCAGCAAAGCGTTCGGGGTAGATCTTCTTGACCATCCAAAGAAGCGTCAACGGCGTGTCAGCCGAGGGCGTGTAACTACGATAAATGCCAAGCGGCATCTTGTAGACTTGCTGATCCTTGACGGTNACCTTGACTTCAGACCAGTCGTGCGCCGCAATGGCGTTTGTGTAAAGGTCGTTAGGCATGGCCTTCGTGAAATTCGTAATGAAGATCACGTCCGGGTTCCAGGCATAGATCTGTTCCATCGAAATGATGGCATTGGCGTTTTCAGCGGTCACGCTTTCAGCGACATTCTTGGCGCCCGATGCGTCACACCAGTACTGACCAAAGAAGTGCTTACCCGATGTGACGATCTGACGAGCGTCATAGCGGAAAAGGAACAACACGCGACGGCGTTCGCTATCTTTGAGGTCAGCCGTACGATCAGTCACCAACTTCGCGATGGCGTTCGAGCGGCTATCAATCAACGCACCCTTACCCACATGTTCNGGTAAAATTTCAGCAAGACTCTTCATCCACTGCGCGTGCGTTTCAATGATGTCGTAATTCCACTTGCTAGGACTAATGCCAAACGCAGGAATACCGGCATTACGAATGGTGTCCATCGTACGACGGTCCGGGGCGTTCACTAAAACGAGATCGGGCTTGAGAGCCATCAAGGCTTCGACATTTAAAGCGGCGCCCTGCATAAAGGAGGTGTCAGCTTTGAGGACGTCAGGGTAGAGTTTGCCTAAGAGCCCCGTCTTTGCGGCGGAGTAGGACGCTGGGTGCATCCCGACCACAGTTTTACCGTCATTTAAAAAGACGGTCACTGCCGAGGCGAGCGGCAAAATATTGGTGACCACAACGCGGTTCACTTTTTCGGGAATCTCGACTTCGGTGCCATTGTCATCAACCACGGTGCGAGCGTACCAAACCCGACGCCGCGGTCATCATTGCCAAAGCACAGCTTATCGCCGTCAATTTACCCAAGATTTTCATTTTGCTTTTACTCCGCAAAAATTTTGTCAAAAAAGCCCGTGAGGTCACGCTGATCAAAGGGGTTTACCATCAAATGGCGATACATGCGACCTGAACACGCTTCGTGGGGGAAGGGAACCGTGCGTTGCACGTTGGCTTCTTCGGCAATTAAATCAAAGAGGGGGTCCGCTGCGAGCACACGCGTGCCACGCAGGGTTTCGCGAATCATGTCTTCAGAGAGGTTCGTTGAGAGAATCGGCGCGTCAATCCCTAAGGAGGGTAAGGGAGATAAGGCGCGCGCGGTCCCTGGGTGCGCGAGGTTCATCGCGGCAGCGATCGCTGCGGCTTGAAGGGGTTCCCCCAAGATCGCGACTTCGGTGCCACCCGTTTCTGTTCCAAAGAATTGTTCGGTACCNGTAACACTTCGACGGTTGCGTGCGGACCACTCAATTGCGGCATGCCAACGGGGAGCCAAGTCTCCCACTGGCAACCCACACACATAGGGCATGCCAAAGGCACGTTCTAGGCTTTGCGCTAAAGGGAGCCCCGACGCACTCACAACGACGTTGACGCGAGCGGATGCGGTGCCAGCGAGGTTTTCGAGTTTGTCACCCATAGCCCAACAGGCGTTCACGGTGTAGCCAGCGCGCTTAGCGGCTTGGCGAAGCGATTCGAGCATAGGACCAATCGAAAAGTCGAGTGGCGTCACGCCCAAAAGATTGATCCCAAAGGATCCAGCGCGAGGTTCGGCGGGCAACACAAAACGGCGGGCTAGTTCAATCCAAGCTTTGGCAGCCCCAACGCTATAAGCGCGCATGGAGTTCGTTTCAACGGCAAAACTCGGAATACGTGTACGCTGTTCCACAAGGCGCGCAATGCCCTTGAGGTCTGCGCCCGTCATCATGGGGATGGGGGTTCCCGCAATCGCGATAAAGGCGGGCGTCAAAGANCGTACTGTATCGACCATGTCGTCAATCACGCGTTGGTCGTTACCGAGCACTGCGTCCATTTCGGTCAGTGCCGAAATAAAGACGGTNACCGAAGGCATCGTCGTCCAACGGGGTTCGTCGTGCGTCGAATAGGTCGAATTGCACCCCGATGCATCATGAATCACGGTCATGCCCCCCAATTCATAGAGGGCACTCGCAACCCCAGAGCAGTCAGTANNCGTATAGGTCGACATCGAACTTTGTGTGTAATCTAGCAGCATCCGTTGCACCCGTAACCCTTAACACTAATAAGACGATCGACGTCAATCGGCATCTCTACCGCTTTGGCTAAATCCAAAGCTAGTTGACGCATCCCAACGTGACCCCAATAGGCACCCCCTTCAATTAGGTTCACCATATGGGTGGCACCTGTAAAGAAGGCGGCTTTTNNACCAATAGCAACGATGTCATCCCGCTTTTGGGCNGGTACTGCAAAGCGCATTTCCGGGACAATCGTTGGATGCACACGAATCTCAGGCGCTTGTGTCTTGAGCGCTTCAAAGTCATCCTTGTCAGCGGGCAAAAAGGCATCGCAATAAAGGTCTGTCACGTTGATGGCTGCGTTCACTAATCGAAGTGCGAGCGCAATCGGACGCGTGGTCGCAGTCTGACAAATCGCAACAGGGCGTCCATTGAGCGTATCCGCTGCTTGCGCGAGTGCTGCACGCGCAGCCGCTTTTTGTGCGGTCGTATCCCACATTGGAATACTCAAGAATTCACACAAATCAGCAATCGACGCGTCAATACGGGCTTCGTCATAGTCAAGAAGCAACGTCTTATTGTACNNCATGCCGTGGTGGCTAGCTAAGAGTTCGCCCGCTTGCTTGGCGGCTGGATTAATTGTCACCACATGACGCGCGTTAGTATGTCTNTTGTAGTCCTCATAAGTTTTGAGGGCTGCAATTTCATAAAACGGAACGCCTGCTTCTTGCGCGGCGTGCGCAAAGTCAGATTCGGAACCAAAGACTTCAAGAGTCCCAGCGAGCAATAAGCCACCCTTAGGATCATCAAGTGGACGAAGACCATGGTAGAGCTGACGACGCATCTTGTTGTCGGGCGGCATTTCGCTCTTACGTAAGGTAGGCGTCATATAGGCATCGGTAAAGACGATGTCTGGGTACATGGCGGAGAGCTTACGGAAGGCNCAACCGAGGTCTGCGCCAGAGAAATGATGTAAGCAACTCGAATAAATGAGGACTGCGGGTGGGCGCTTTGGGAGTCGCTCAAGGATGTGGCTTACGCCCTCGATGATCGTCGACTCCAACTGACCGTCACGTAAATGTTCTTCGGTCACGGTGATGGTCGAAAAGCGGCGCTGCAAACCCATTTCGGCGGTNACCGAAAGCACGACGCCACGCAAGCACCCTTGTGCGCACACAAAGATTTCGTGGCACTCAGGCACAAGCATCCCGACGTGCACAATCGTCCAAGANGTACGCGCAGGTGGCGAATATTCAAGCCCCTGCTTAAATGGGACAGTANNCCAGTGTGCATCGGCTAAACGTAACGTGGGCGCAGGTATCGTTTTTTCTGGCGTATGTGGAAAAAGACGTTGCATCAGAACCCTCAGAACGTAAAGGTGTTGCCTTGGGGTTTGGCGGCGGGCTCGGCGCACGCATCAAGAAGACTTTGTGCGAGTGTACGGTAGTGCTGAGCCATTTCGCTTTCTGGGGCATGTTCAAGGACTGTGAGCCCTAGTTCATCTGCCGTCTGAACCACTTCGGAGCGCGGCAAACGACCAACGATCTTGGTCTTGAGGTCGTCCGCGAGCTCTTCGACTTTTTCGACTTCACGCGGCACATCGCGGCAGTTAAGAATCAAGCCACCGAGTCGCGCATAGCCTCGTTCGGCATAGGTATCGACCGCCATCGCAATGTTAGTCGCGGCATGAATGNNTACCATGTTTTCGCCAGATGTCACAATAAAGACGTTCTTAGCCCAACCGTCACGAATCGGCATCGCAAAGCCACCACAAACGACGTCACCCAACACGTCAAAAATCACGACGTCAGGACGATAGACGTTAAAAGCGTCTTGTGCTTTGAGGGCTTCAAAGGCGGCGATAATGCCTCGACCAGCGCAACCGACACCTGGGCGCGGNCTACCCGCTTCAACACAAAGAACGCCCCCTTTACCTTCGGTGACCATTTCTTCGAGCTTTAACTGAGACTTGTGTCGCGTACGAAGAAGCGACAGCACGGTGTCGATCTTCGCGTCACCGCGAAGCAAAGCAGTGGAGTCCGCCTTTGGGTCGCAACCAATGAGCATAACGCGTTTGCCGCTTTGTGCGAGCGCCAAAGCGACGTTGGCAGCGGTGGTTGATTTACCGATCCCGCCTTTACCATAAATAGCAAAGCAGGTCATCGGATGACGAGAAAGCGGCTTACGGTCGTAATCAAAAAAGACCGTCTCTAGCGTTGGGGAGTCTGCTGTAGGCATAGACTTATGGTTTTCGTTATTGTCAGGTGTAGGCATAAAAAAGCGCCCGTATGCACCGGTACCAACCGGTCGGGCGCTTTTCGTTATAGATGCGAGTGGCGACGAGCTACTCAAGGATGTGGCGACCACGCGCATCCTTTTTCATGATGCGTTCTTGTTCGCGTTTCCATTGCTTTTTGCTTTCGTCAGCACGCTTTTCAAATTCACGCATCCCGCGAGCCAAAGCTACCGTGACCTTGACNCCAGTACGCGTAAAGTGCAAATCAAGCGGCACGAGCGTATAGCCCGCGCGTTCAGATTTGCCGATGAGCTTCATGATTTCGCGACGATGCATTAAAAGTTTGCGTGTGCGATTCGTCTCAAGCGTCACATGGGTGCAGACCTGGTCTGCGGGTGTCATGTGCGCATTACACAGAAAGAGTTCGCCATCGCGAACATAGATATGCGCCAGGTTGATCTGTGCGCGAGCGGCGCGCACACTTTTGACTTCCCAACCTTGTAACACGATCCCAGCTTCGAATTTTTCTTCGATTGCATAGTCGTGACGGGCGCGCTTATTTTGAATGAGTGCCATGAATATCTCTCTAGTGAGTTCTTATTGTTTGTCTATTTGGGAGCGGCAATTCGTGCAATTTGCACAGTAATCTACTATTCTAAGGCTTTTTTGTATCGATGCACTTTTCAGTGCCCTTGATTTTGCGGAAATATCAGTATGTTGATTGAAGTGGTGAAGGTAACCCAAACTGGGGCAATGGTGTCTGAAGCCAATGTGCCTGAAGGCGCGACGGTTCAGTGCGTGATCGACAGTTTGGGACTTATGGTGATGCCCGAGACTGGGTTAGCAATTCACGGTCGTCGAGTGTCGCTAGATACACGTTTAACCGCAACCGATCGTCTTGAAGTTGCAGACGCTTTGATTTGTGACCCGAAGCTCGTTCGTAAAGCGCGTGCCTTGAGTCAGGGGGACGTGCGCGTAGTGACTTGTGGTCGTCATGGTGGTAAGCGTCGTCTTAATAAGCAACTAGCCTAGGTAATACGTCTTATATTTGACCGTTAGAGAGGCGAAAAACGTAAAAAACAATGTTTTCGCCACTTATAAATGCACATGCTTTGTTACAATGTTTCACGCTGTTGCCAGCCTAAGAGTGAATTGCATAGCAACCTATGATTGGATGTTTTTTATAGAACACATAGAGCACACACTTGACTCATTATGTCGAGCCAAAAATAAAAAGGGTTGTGCCAATCATCCGATATCTATGTAGTCCACTCCAAGTAACCAACAAAAGGAATAAAACAAAGTGAATTGGCTCAATGACATTGTCGGCGTGATCAATGATTTTCTTTGGTCGTACGTTTTGATCATCATGTTGCTCGGCCTCGGTCTCTGGTTCACCCTTAGAACGAAGTTTGTGCAGATTCGTTGCCTCCCTGAAATGTTCCGTCTCATGACGGAAGGGGCTGGCGCTAAGCCTCGTAGCGGTCACATTTCGACTTTCCAAGCTTTCTGCGTTTCCACGGCTAGCCGCGTGGGCGTGGGTAATATCGCGGGTATCGCCATTGCTGTCGCAACGGGTACTNCGGGTGCCGTTTTCTGGATGTGGGTCATCGCAACGATTGGTGCGGCTTCTGGCTTCGTTGAGTCGACCTTGGCTCAGATCTATAAGGTCCCGCGTAAGGGTGGCGGCTTTATCGGTGGTCCGGCTTACTATATCGGCAACGTGCTGAAGTCCCCGTTCTTTGCGAGCGTTTTCGCCGTGTTGATTTCTGTGACCTACGGCTTGATATTCAATTCTGTTCAGGCTAACACCATCAGCCTTTCTATTCAGACCTCTTTCGGTGTTGACACCAATGTCACGGGTATGGTGATTGCTGCTTTGACGGCGCTTGTCATCTTTGGTGGCTTGACACGTATTGCTCGTGTGGTGGGGTTCATGGTGCCGATCATGGCTGGTGCCTACATCTTGGTTGCCTTGGTTGTGACCGTGATGAATATCTCCATGGTGCCAGAAGTTCTCGCTACGATCGTTCGTTGCGCCTTTGACTTTGACGCCGTGTTGGGCGCTGGCTTTGGTGTGGCGTTGATGACGGGTATCAAGCGCGGTCTCTTCTCGAACGAAGCTGGTATGGGTGCCGTGCCTAACGCCGCTGCTACTGCTGACGCCACTCACCCGGCGAAGCAGGGTCTCGTGCAGGCGCTCGGTGTTTACTTTGACACGCTCTTTGTTTGTACCGCTTCTGCGATGCTCGTCCTTTTGACCCCCGGCTGGGCTGACTCTGGTAAGACGGGTATTGAACTCATTCAGCAGACCTTGACGGGTCAGTTGGGTGGTTGGACCAATACCTTCATGAGTGTCACGGTGCTCTTCTTCGCCTTTAGTTCCATCATTGGTAACTACTTCTATGGCGAAATCAACATGGACTTCATTAGCCGCCATCCGGCAGCCTTGTGGATCTTCCGCTTCTTCGTGGTTGCGATGGTCTACTTGGGTTCTGTGGCTTCCTTGGGTCTCGTTTGGAATCTCGCTGACCTCTTCATGGCTTTGATANGTATCGTCAACTTGGTTGCTATTTCCCTATTGGCTAAGTATGCCTTTGCTGCACTTGATGACTATATCTCGCAAAAGAAGAGTGGCATTATCAATCCAGAATTTGATCCGAAGGTGCTTCCGTCTCAGCATGGTGTGGTCTGTTGGCCTCGCCATAAGGATGAGGAAATTGAACAGTGCTAATTGCGCTCGTTAGATAATCCAAATAAGGACGCCCGTCAATGCAAGTTGGCGGGCGTTGTCTTTGGCGGGCATCACGTTTCATTGGTTGGGTTTGGCGTAAAGTGTGAATCTTGAGACAGATTTCTCAAAAGCGCCTCTCTTGGGCGGTCGTGAAGACGAAAAAAGAACCTCGCTGTCATGGACAGCGAGGTCTAAAACACGTGTCGAACGTTCGAACTCAGTAGAACAGGAGTTGAATTTCGAACGTCGTATGACACGTGATGCTGATCGTCACGCCGATCAGCAATCGATGAGCAATTGACCTTGGGAGAAGTGTTTCACTAATGTCAATGCTTTAGCGTGAAATTGTGGCACGTATTACACATAAGTTCAGGCTGACGCGAGGGCTTGTCAGCTTTATGGCATTCCGTGCAGTTCACAGCGCCCAAATGGGACTTATGAGGATTGGGTTTGATGTCCTTCGTCGCTTCGGCGAGCTTTTCGTAGCTCACGTGGCACTGCAAACACTTCGTCTTGACAGTCCATCCGTCTTCGGCTGGGAAGGCACCATTATGAACTTCTGCGAGTGTCTTTTCAGCAGCGCCGGCAGACACAGAAAGCATCAGACCCAGGGCAGCGACCAGCGCAGTATGGGAAAGTTTCATCATTTTGACTTACTCCGTAATTAGTGCTTAGCAGCCTTGGCGCGGGCGACCATTTCACGACCAGCGATACGNGTACCAAAGACCGTAGCGGCGCCGAGCTGAGCGCCACCGGCGTAGTTATGGAAGAAGATACCGCCAGCGGCATTGCCGGCAGCGTAAAGACCCGGGATGCTCGCGCCATCGAGGTTCTGAATTTCAGCCTTAACGTTGATGAGCGGACCACCGAAGGTAGCCGTCATACCGCCCTGGAAGGGCACGGCGTAAAACGGCGCCTTGGCAACCGGATGGGGTTTCTTGTAGGTGCACGGCGGATTCATTTCGGAGAGCTTGCCAGCTTCAAGAGCGTCGTTATAAGCCTTGACGACCTTGGTCACGCGTTCAGCAGGGAGGTTCACCTGCTTGCAGAGTTCTTCGATCGTGTCAGCCTTACCATACGGGCTATTGAGGTTGTCGAACTTCGGAATCACACGGTCAAGCACAGGGCAGGTGCTATCCACAATCACCCAAGCCATGTTGTCGAGCGTCTTGAGACCCGTCGTACGAGCCTTAATCACGTAGGTGTTGTTTTCGTCCATGAAACGTTCGCCAGAGGTGTTCACCTGAACGCCATAGCCGGAATTAAGAACGTCAGCAGGATTAACGTGGGTCGCGCCAATGATTGGNTCAGAGTGGAACTGGTCCATGTTGACGAACTTCGTAAAGAGCGACATTGTGAGCGAAACGTTTTCACCCGTTGTGGACTTGGAACCACGAAGCACCATACGCGTAGCCCAACCACCAATGTAGCGGTCAACCATTTCGGGGTTAGCAGAGAAGCCACCCGTGGCGATACAAACACCACCCTTAGCCATGATGGTCTTGAAACCAGACGGCGTAGAAACCTTGACGCCTTTGACGGCATAGTGATCGTCGTGAACTAATTCAACAGCCTTATGCTGGTACTTCACTTCGATACCACGCTTAGCGCATNNAGCCTTAAGAAGCTTCTGAACGAGCTGAGCACCACCCGTGATGCCTTCGCCATCAACGCGGCACGTACTACCAAGGCGTGGGTAAGGCATGGGACGAATCTTCTTAAACTTGACACCGATGTCCTTTTCGAGCCAGTCGATACCATCGGTAATGTTGTCGGTATAGGTGCGGTTCAGCGCCTTGTCGCCCATCTGCTTGGAAATATCCATCATCATGGCGTAGAAGGCGTCAGCGGAGTCGTCCGTAATGCCCTGTTCCTTTTGATGGCGGGTACCCCAGCCACAAATGGAACCAATAGCAAAAATAGCGTTGCCGTCCGGGCGGTCACGCTTTTCAAGCACAACGGTGCGAACACCGAGGTCGTGCGCTGTAATGGCGGCAATGAGTCCTGCGGGTNNACCAGCGCCAAGAATGACAGCATCATAGTTTTCATCTGAAGCAGTCTTGACCTGAGCTTGGTTCATCATGCCTAAGCCCGTGGCGCCAGCAGCGGCACCGAGGAAAGAGGTCTTGAGAAGACCGCGGCGGCTCATATCACAATGTGACATGCTGTTCTCCTAGAGTGGGGTCTTTATATTAGGTGGTCTATAAAAGAGATTCGAATAGATCTCGCAAGGGACGACGTTTGTGTGCGTATCACGCCGTCCCTTGCGCTTTTCCGAGGAGCGTGGTCATTGTCCCGCCGACGTACCACTACGTAGTACCGCATAAAATCAAGAAATGGCTTAATTCCAGGTTCCCCCTCATAAAAGCCCGTATGATGAATGCAGTTGAAATGCCAACTGATCCTTCGCCTATGTCATCCCTTTTTTCAAATCTTTCTCGCCAGCTGTTGTCGTCTTTGACGCTCACGGTATGGATGTGCGCATGCGCCTTGGCTCAACCGTTGACGACTGAGATTGATGAACCGGTCCATGTTGCGATCGTGAAGTATGTTCGTCCTGCGCCAAATGAAGAAATTGTGGATGCGTCGATCGAGTCACTCAAAAAGCATTTCGGAGAAGATCGCGTAAAAATTTCTCATTTGTCTATTTCAGACNTTGACGTTGGTACCATTCGTCAGGGCGACGTTGATGTGTTTTTGTCGAGCGCTGGGTTTTATCGCCGTATGTCAAATGAAGGCGTGATTGACTTGGTGACGGCAGTTTCTAAAAACTATCCAGATCCTAATCACGGCGATGGCGCTGCGTTTGTGACGGCGGCAAATCGTGCCGACATCGAAACTCCTAAAGACTTTAAAGGGCGTCGTTTGATTACGAGTACGCCAAGTGCCTTCACAGGGCTTTTGGTCCCTTATGGCGAACTCATGCATTTAGGCTTCAAGATTGACGGTCTCTTTAGCGAGATCAACTATTTGGGTGACGACAATGGCATGGAAGAGGCGCCATATAAGCTCATTCGCGGTGAAGCAGATGTGACTNTTTTGCGTCTTTGCTTTTTAGAAGAATGGTTTTTGCGTCACCCTGAGCACCGCGGCAAATTGAAGGTTATAAATCGTAAGGATCTGCCTGGCGAAGCTTGTGTACGCTCAACTGACCTCTATCCAACTTGGACCGTTGCGTACACAAAGTTCACCAATCCAGAAGTGTCTCGACTTGTGACGCACGCACTCATTGATATGNCCAAGAGTGGCCATCGTGGGCTTCATTGGGGCGTTGCAACGGACTATAGTGGTGTGGATCGTCTGTTTCGAGAAACGCGCACGGAATTCTATGCGTACCTCAACACTTGGACCCTTAATCGATTTGTAGAAGAATATTGGTAGTGGCTCATGCTCGCAGGCGTTTTGATTCTTGGGTTGTCGCTTCATAGCGTACGTGTTACTGAATTAGTCAAGCGCCGCACTGAAGCGCTCACGAAGTCATTAGCAGAGCAAAGACAGTTACAAGAAGAAGCTAAGGTCGCCTCACAGCGCTTAGAACGACTTGAATGCGCAGGTGTGGTGGCTCAACTTTCCGTTATTTTTGCGCATGAAATGCGTCAGCCTTTGGGCGCTATTTCGTTATATAGTTTTGGCTTACGTCGCTTATTGGGGCAAGGTTCAAAGGACGTCGATAAGATGTTGGGGGTTCTCGATAAGCTCGATGAACAGACAACACGTGCCAACGACATCGTGACCCGTGTGAGAAGCTATGCTAAGTCTGAAACGGTTAAACGAGAATCGGTATTGTTAGCTCAGCAAATTGAACATGCCGCAGCAGAATTAAAAACGACAGGGCGCTATGAGTCTCGACTGGAAGTCATGGTGCTTGATAATCCTGTGGTGATGGCTGATCCGCTTGAAATGGAATTGGTAGCCTTGAATCTCATGAAAAATGCGCTTGAAGCGACGGATGCCCATCATCCAGGCGGCAGCGTCATGGTGACTTTATCAGCTGAAAATGATCGTGCGATTTTGTCTGTGTCGGACGAAGGCGATGGTACGAAGGTAACGGTGGACCGTTTGATGGCTGGGTTAGAGAGCATGAAAGCAGAAGGACTTGGACTTGGCATTTCGATTGTGCGTGGTATTTTGGAAGCTTATGGTGGGCGCTTAACTTACGCCGTCAGACGCCAAGGGGGACTCATTGCTCGCGTGACTTTGCCATTAAATCATAACGAAGAAGAACCTAAGCCTATTGAACAAAAGGAGAACGTCTGATGAGCCGTAGACTAATTCGTATTTTGACGCCAACAGAATTAGCGCGCGTACAGAAAGAAGTTCTCATTCGAATTGTGGACGATGATGAGTCGCTTCGCCATGCTCTACGCTTTATGTTAGAAACCGAAGGTTGGCGTGTTGCGGACTATGGCTTAGCCATGGATTTTTTGAGAGCTGATGCACCGAGTGTGCCAGGGTGTGTGTTGCTTGACGTGCGTATGCCAGGGCTCACTGGGATTGAAGCACAAAGCCTTATGAACGATCGAGGTATGACGCTCCCGATCATCTTTTTGACATACCACGGCGACGTTGACATGGCTGTGATGGCGCTTCATGAAGGTGCGGTCGACTTTATTCAAAAGCCCGTCGATAACGAACGCCTCTTGGCAGTCATTGCGTCGTCCGCCTATGAAAGCATGGTTTCCTCTGGCGGTTTGCCAGACCGTGATACGGTTCAAAAGCGTTTAGAAAGTCTCACCAACCGGGAACGCGATATTGCAGAACTCGTCGCCCAAGGTCTCACCAACCGACTGATTGCAGAGCGTCTTTCGATTGCGGTGCGTACCGTGGAAGTACATCGCGCTTCGATGCTTCGTAAGCTAGGTGTTAAAACTTCGGATGAAGTGGCAGAAATGCTTCGCAATGCTCTTTGATTGGCATGATAAGCGTAAATTAGGCGTAGCCAAAGGTGTGGACTACGCCTAATTTGAAGGTTTAATCCGACCGCGCGAGAGATTTGAAATAGATAACTTCACGCGGTCAGCTAACTTTAGCTAAGCGAACCGAGGATTGCTCCAAAGCTAGTTCTGCGTTTGAACTGAGGAGCAAGTAACGGATCAAAAAAACATCTCAAATGTCCTAGCTCTTAAAAGTTGTGTGAGATGCCGACGGTTGTAAATGTCTGGTTGAGTCGCGGTAGATCAGCTAGCAAGTCGCTACCGCGAGTATAGGAAGCTGCGCCATAGAGCGTCGTACGCTTCGAGAGTTTGTAGCGGTACACTACGCCACCCATATAGACGTTGCCGTCATCATGCTTCATGCCCGTCATGTCACCTTCCCAAGTGACTTTGAGAGCTCCTAACGACGCACTCCAATGGTGTTGTCCCATGGGATAGGCTGCTGACAAGAAAAGAGCATCACTCTTTAGGCTTTTNTCGCTTGGGTCACTTGCTTCTTTAGGGACGAATTTATTGAGATCGGGAGCAGCTCCAATACGCCAATCATTTTCGCCATGGTAATAGACAGCCGAAATGGCGGGACCGCCAAAGTCATAGCTAGCGATCAAGTGAACGCCCAACGTATCGTCATGTTTAGGTGTTTTGCCTGGTTCATGGCGTTGTGTTTCATAGGAAATCACTGTACCTAAACGTAATTGCTGACCAACCCACCCCGTTGAAACTTGCGCTACTTTACCGCGGTCTGACCAGTCTAAATTTTGTTCGTCATTGCTACTGCCATTAGAGTAGAGCGCTTGCGCAAAGAAACCCGTTTTAGCGTTTGTGCGAACTGCAATAACGTTCGAAAGGAAGGTGGGGTTGTAGGTGATCGAAGCAGGGGCGAAGCCGGGCATCGATGTCATGGTCATGTTGGCACGAAGTTTGCCGTAAACGGTATAAGGTGTGCCTGCCTGCACGAAATTACCAAAGCGACCAAAGGTCATTTCGAAGTCTTCGTTACCGATAAAGAGACGAGCCTTACGGTCAAAAATTGTGTTGGCTGCATTCAATGTGCCGTCGTCGGGATTGAAGCCCCCTTCAAGTTGAAAGCCAGCGTAAAAGTAGTTACCTAGATCTTCTTTACCTTGTAAACCATAAAGACTTTGGTCAAGGCTTGTCGGTCCATTACTCATCGTGAAGTTTCCGCCGTCTTGATGACGAAAATCTTGGTAAACAGCGCCAACAGAATATGTACCGTACATATTAACTTCGGCGGCGGAAGCACTAAATCCGATGCCAAGCAGGGCAAGTGCAATGGCGGAGCACTTAAAAGCGTGCATTGTAGAACTCCTTTTTTTATTGGATAGCTCTGTTGTTCGTGGTCAAGCGAAACAACTGAGGTCGAATAAAGGATAACGACCTGCGTGATGTGTCGATAGACGGATTAAACTGTGTATTTAAAGCAAAAACTGCAAAACACTTCTGTCGTTTTCTGATGTAAGGTCGGGTTTTTTCTAGATTGCAAAAGAAAAGTGCCTTGATGTTGGTTCATCATCAAGGCATTACTAAATCCAATGGGCGTCTTTATATGTGACCATGCGCCNACGATCATACTTCGCAACCACTGTAACGCAGGGTCGGTGTGGCTGCGTTCATGCCAAATGAGTCGTGGCGTAAAGCCGTGCATGCATTCGATCGGTAACTCAAGAATCGAAAATTCTTTGTCGTTAGAGACTTCTTCTGCAAGCGTACGAGAACACGTAAAGACTAAATCAGAATTTTTGACCATCTGTGCTGCACTAAAGAAGTATGGTGTCTTTACCGTGATCATGCGGTTTTGCCATGCTTCAGGTAGTCCAATTTCAAGGGGTTTAATACCACTTTCAGGTTGTGCTCTGATAAGGATGTATTTCCAATCGAGACACTCGTCTAACGTTAATCGGTGATTTTTCGCGAGGATTTCGAGTGGATGGTTTTTGCGTACCAACATGACCGTATCGCAATGGGATAGCGGAAGACTACGACAACCGTCAGGTGTTTGTGGAAACGGGAAAATTACAAAGTCGAGATCGCCCGAGTGAAGCTTTTTGGTCAGNTCTTCGTCATTTGCGACAAGCTTAAAAGTGACACCAGGACACTCTTTGGAGATGGCAGAAACAGCGGGTTCAACAAAAAAGAGCGCATGGTCAGCACAGGCAATACGAAATTCTCGGACAAGTGAAACGGGGTCAAAGGTCTCTTCTTCAAAGAGCGATTCGTACTCGGCAAGTAAACGATTGACCTTGCTCTCTAAAGCTAAGGCTTTGGCTGTTGGTGAGAGTNNACCACCAGCACAACGCGTAAAAAGTTCATCATCAAAAATTTTACGAAGCCTTGAAAGCATACGTGAAACCGTTGCTTGAGGAATACCGAGCTTCAGTGCCGCTTTGCCAAGATTGTGGCTTTCGCAGAGCGCTTGGAATAAACAGAGGCTCTCCCAATCGAGATTGGTGTTTTTGTTATTTCTCATTGGTGATTAATTCTCCTGCTCAAAGGTGAGATAAGCGTTGCAAATTGTCTCAATAGCGGGCATTTGCGTCTTTGTCTAATCTTACAGGCATTGATTCGCGCCTGCGAATGACCAAAGGAGTTTTTAAAAATGACCAAGTTTCAGTTGAAGATGATTGCCGTTGCGATCACCGCGTCTTGCATGCTGCCGGGATTGGCTAATGCTGCTGGCGGTGGTAGCGGTCCGAACGTGAGATACCCGGTGCAGGGTCAGATTGGTGAAGTGATCACCAACCCTTATAAGATCGCCCCGTTGACCGCCGTGATTCGTAACGGTGGTTATGTGTTGAAGGACGCGACCGTTCGTATCGTCCCGAAGAAGGGTGGTGCTGAAATTAAGTACAACGTGAGCAACACGATGTTGCGTACTCACGCAGGTATTCCAGTCTTCGGTCTTTATCCGGACTACAACAACAAGGTTGAAGTCTCCTATACGCGCGTTCACGGCAACAAGGAAGTTCGCGTCGAAAAGGAAATCTATCAGATCTACACGCCGGGTATCCACACCGAAACGAACGGCACGATGGCTCAGCACCATGCCATGTTCGAAACGGAAGTGAAGAAGGTTGCCCCTGAATTTAAGGATCGTCTCTACTTCATCAACAACTTCTTGCCTTCTGGTGGTAAGGTTGCTCGCGTGACGTGGAATAACCCGATGGGTGGCGCCTTGGAATGGGTTTACTATCCGCAAAACGCTGTGATCGACGCTGCGGGTGACGTGCGTTGGTACATGTTCGTTGAACCGATCTATGACCCGGAAAACATCTACAAGTCTGGCATCATGATGGGCTTCCACCAGACGGACGACGGCTTCTTGACCTTTGGTTATAGTCAGCGTTATGCCAAGTATGACTTGATGGGTCGTGAAGTCTTTAACCGTCGCTTGCCGGCTGGCTATGCTGACTTCTCCCACGCCATGGACCCGGCTCAGAACTACCACTACTTCCTTCGTGTGTCTTCCTCTGACTACCGCCGTCCTGATGGCAAGCGCGTTCACACCGTTCGTGACGTCATTGCTGAAATCGACCAAAACGGTAATGTGGTTGACGACTTCCGTCTCTTTGAAATCCTTGACCCGTATCGCGACAACGTAATTAAGTNNACCATGGACCAGGGTGCTGTCTGTTTGAACGTTGACTCCACGCAGTCTGGCAAGACCTTGACCCAGGAAGACTTGGTCAAGATGGACACGACCGATAACTTCGGTGACATTGCTGGTGTGGGCGCAGTACTGTNNAACTGGGCACACGTCAACTCGGTTGACTATGACCCGTCTGATGACTCCATTATTATCTCTTCTCGCCATCAGTCTGCTTTGATCAAGATCGGTCGCGACAAGAAGGTGAAGTGGATTGTGGGTTCCCATGAAGGTTGGAAGAAGGAATTCCAGGATAAGCTTCTTACTCCGATCGATAAGAACGGCAAGCCTATCAAGTGCGAAAGTTCCAAGTGCGAAGGTGACTTTGACTGGACGTGGACGCAGCATACGGGTTGGCGTGTTGACTCGAAGTCCAATAAGGATATCTTCTACCTCTCCGTCTTCGATAACGGTGATGCCCGTGGTATGGAACAGCCGGCGTTGCCTGATATGAAGTACTCCCGTGCTGTGATCTACAAGATCGACCAGAAGAAGATGACGATCCAACAGATTTGGGAATATGGTAAGGAACGTGGCTTTGATTGGTATAGCCCGATCACTTCTGTGACTGAGTACCAAAAGGACAAGAATTCGGTCTTTGTCTATTCGGCTACGGCTTCTCTCAACATGAAGCAGTTCAATACCGTGAGCCCGAACCCGATCATCAACGAATTCAAGTGGGGTTCCACCGAACCCGCTGTTGAAATTCAGTTGAAGTCGACCATGGGTTACCGTGCTCTGCCGATTTCTGTTGACAAGGCTTTTGCGCAGTAATCAGGTTTAAACCGTAGTCAAGTTGAAGCGCCGAGTGGGTGAACTATCTGCTCGGCGCTTTTTTTCGAAAAATATTGGTTTTGGGTCGTGTGAGGTGAGTCAGGTACACTATCAGCATTCAACCTTTTTGCGATAAGCACGACGCGTCGACGCTGCACGCTATGCCTGATTTCCCCATTATCTTTTTTGACTGCGAAACGAATGCGCACAAAGCCATTGTCGACTTGGGTGCCATTTCGACCGATGGCGCTACGTTTCACTCGTCACGCATTGCTGACTTGCAGCGCTTTGTGTGGGATCACGGTGGCGAATCAGCCCTGATCGCTGGGCACAATATCTGTCACTTTTCCAGACCAAAGTCCAAGGCGCTCTTTTCTGAGCGCCTTTTTTCTTCATTGCGTCATAAAGCACCGTCGTTTACGTCGGAGCGGACGGCAACTGTTAGTGGCAATCACAATTTTAAAAAAGCCAAACCAACTGTGGCATAAGAAATCACTCGTCACCTGTTAAAGACCACTTCAGTACGACTCTTGAAAGAAATGATGTTAGCGAATCACTCGGTACGTTCGGCTCATCAGTTCTCCAAAGCAAATTGCATTGGTAGTTGGATCGTCATTGCATCCCTGATCGATGTCTGCAACCCAAGAAGGGANTTTACTGCTTTAAGGGCAGCACGATCGAGTGATCCGACATTGCTCGAGTGGAGGATGACGATGTGTGTGACGATACCCTTTGTATCGATGCTGATGCCAAGCGTGACGGTACCTTCTGCGCCTATTTCTCTTGCACGACGCGGATAGCGTTTGTGTTGATTGACGACCTGCGTTAATTTAGCGAGTGTGTCGGCAAGGGCGGAGACCGATGAGGCATTGGAGGCACCCGACGGCGTGCCGCCGGCATTTGGTTGGGTGAGTCCCTTGTCGTTAGTCTGCCTATCTGATTCTTCCTTGAGAGGGCTTGATGTAGGTGTCGGTCGGGTTGCAGTTACTGGACTTGTCGCTGGCTTAAGGCGCGCTAATTTAGCTTGTTTTTGCGATGCCTTGGTTGGTGTCGATGTCGTGTGTGTAGGCGTGTGCATGCGGGGCGGCTGTTCGTTTGGTATCGGCGGTTCAGGCACGGGCGTGCTGTCTGGGATTGGAACAGTTACTGGGCTCTCTTGAGCGAGGTGTCTGGTCATCTTGGAACCAGATGAGGCGATGGGAGAGAGGTGTTTGACGAACGTCACAACGGCAGCATTCGGTTGATTCTCTTTGAGAGATGGCATCGTGAGGACGGGCAGTTGCCACTTCAAACCAACCGAGAAAAGGACAGCAGCCGCCACTGAGGCAACGACGCCTGTCGCCACGCGTTGCGAGAGCAGGCGATCATTGAGATGACGGTGCTCGGAGGCGGTCATGGTGTCTTCTCCTTGGGATCCGTGCTAATGACAAAACGGTAGTTGCGCTTTTGCTTTGCCAGATCGAGAACGTTGACGAATCGGTCGAATGGCGCGCTACCGTCCATATAAATGTTGAGAATCGCTTCCGTACCGATCNNGTCGAGCACTTGTTCGAGGGCTGTCAGTGTGACTGGTTTTTGATCGAGCCAGAAGGTTCCGTCAGCTTTGACCGATAGAAGAATTTCTGTGCGGTCGTTGGTTTTGATACCGGATTCCGCCTGAGGAAGAACGACTTCGAGGACGGGCTTGGAAAAGCTCATCGTGAGCACGAAGAATATGATCAGCATGAAGAGGCAGTCGATGAGGGGCGTCAGGTCGATCTGAGGTTCTTCATCAAAACCGCCGAAAAGATCCTGATTCATGCGGCATCCTCCTGAGGTTTGCCCGTTGCCGTGTGAGGGTGTTGAGTATGAACGCCATGTGGACGACGGCAGACTTCGAGCGCACGATAGCTGTGCTCGACGGCTTCAATATGAAAGCCGCGGAATTTGAGCATCAGATAGTAATAGNNTACCATCAGGGTTGGAATGGCGACTGTAAGACCCAGCACGGTGGTGAGAAGTGCGGACCAGATGCCAGAGGCAAGCAGTGTGGCGTTGGCGGCGGACATGTCGCCCATAGACCGAAAAACTGCAACCATTCCCCAGACGGTGCCGAGCAGACCGAGAAGCGGTGAGATGACAGAGATAAGCTTCAGCCAGCAGAGACTGTTCGATACGGATTTGAAGTTTCGGTAAAACAGGTAGCTCACTTCGGCGCGTATGTCGTCGGAGTGTGCGCTGTGCGTGCTGACAATGTCATAGATAATTCGGATGAGCGGATTGGCCTGCGTTGGATCGATGTTTCGAAGACAACGGTCTTCGCCGCGTTCGAGATCAAGAAAGTCGCGTTTGAAGCTTCGCCACACGAGGCTCATGTAGATGAGTTGCTGCACAATAAGATAAAGCGCGAGAAGAGCGACGAACAAAAGTACGATGCCGACAGGACCGAACAAGTGAACGATCTCTAGAGATTGACTCCAGGAAAAGGACATGAGGGGAACTCCCTGTGAAAAAAGGCGATGGATGATGGTTTAGGCGTTGGAAACTTCCGACGTGTAGAAGAGACTCATTGCTCGCAGTGTGCCGTCCCAAATTTCAAGCGTGCGTGCGAGTCGGCACCCCATGCTCTCGCAGTACCAGGGAAGGGCGATGCAGGGAATGTTTGGCATGCGAGCCTCGTGGGCTTCGAAAAGGACGGTTTGCGCGGCAGCTGCGTCGCCACACAGAACAATCAGATCCGGACTGGTTTTGGTGAGTAACGTAGTACCAATTAGTTTCGAGNNCGTTGGATCCATAACGCCTGGCAGCGTTTCGTCTCCCTTGGATGCAAGCGCGCACGCCAGTCCCAGTGGCTTCAATACAGCCTTGGCAAGCGATGAGGCATCGGTTGCGGCAAAGGCGTAGACCACATTCTCGATGGGATGCCGAATGCCGAGAATCGGTAGCACTCGACGCGGCGGCAACGGTGGTTGCGCGAGTCGTCGGGCCATGCGAGTTTCCATATCCCGTATGATGCGTTCGGCTTGCTTTTCTTCGCCGAACATCGCGCCTGCACGTCTGAGAATCTCTGCGGGGGTGCCACGAACGTCGAGGATGCGTACGTTGAAGCCTTCGGCAATAAGCGCGTTCGCCATGGTGACAGGATTGAGTCCAGGGTGGTAGTTGTCTTCGAGAAGAATGTAGTCACTATGGATGCGTTTGAACGCCGCATCAAGAATTTGTGGGCGGTGTTTGAGTGCGCAATGCGTGCATTCGAGGAATTTTTCCGTGGGATGGAGCGTTTCCATGGCGGGAATATCGCCGCCGATCAAACCGCGCGCATAGATGCGTAGCTGAGCCAGGGCTTCGGCTGCGGTATCACCGACGATGATGGCGTTTTCGTAACGAGGAAAAGGTGTGTAGAGATTCAGCATGGTAGAACCTTTAGGAAGTGGAGGAAGAGGTATTGCCGTTCGTCGATGCCAGACGCAGCGTGCGTTGGGCAAGGGACGATAGATCCTGATGAGTGACCATCAGAATGCAGGTATGGGGCAGGCGTTGTCGCAACTCCTTGAGGAGCGATATGGTAGTTGGTTCGTCGACAGCAGACGTGCTCTCGTCAAGAAGGAGAAGGTCTGGAGTGGCTACCAGGGCACGCACGAGCATGAGGCGTTGGGCTTCGCCGCCCGAGAGCACCCGATGCCAGTCTACCGTCTCGTCGAGGCGAGCCGTCAAATGAGCAAGGTTGAGGGCTTGTAGCCAGTCAGCGAGTTGTTTATCGTCGATGCTTGAAGCCTTCTGTGGGTAGCAGAGATTGGCACGAAGGGTGTCTTTCATGAGGTAGTACGTTTGAGGTAGCCATAGGCATCGAGCGGGTTTCAGGATGCGTCCTTTGAATTCATCGTAGAAGCCGGCGATCGTCTTAAGCACGGTGCTTTTTCCTGTACCTGACGGTCCAGTGAGCAGAACCAGTTCGCCAGGGCAGAC
Organism: uncultured Sutterella sp.; assembly: GCA_905186105.1. Taxonomy (GTDB): domain Bacteria; phylum Pseudomonadota; class Gammaproteobacteria; order Burkholderiales; family Burkholderiaceae_F; genus Sutterella. Next base: position 682,729 of record LR994475.1, read on the forward strand.
GTTGAGGTGCAATGCGGTACTCACGGGACCTNNATCTGGCAGCGTCATTCGAATGTCGACGCTGAGGGTAGGCTGGTTGTCAGAAGCTGTTTCGTTTGAGTTGCTCTGTTTCAGGCCTTGGAGCAGTTCGTCGAGACGTGTGGCGACGGCTGCGAGTCGGGCGAGATCGTCATATAGCACGATGAACCAGGAGAGCGAACGTGTGACGTCGACAAAGGCGCTTCGCAACTGCATGAGACCGCCGAGCGCATAGGTGCCCGCAAAAAGTNNACCAGGCAGTCCGAGCACCATCGGCGTCATGTGTGTCACCTGTCCGATACCGACGGTGAAGAAGGCAAGGTCGCGCGTTTTGCGCAATCGCTTGACGAGAAGGTCGATCAAATCGTTGAGCTGCAGGGCAAGTCCAGAGCGTTCCGCTGATTCGCCGTGCGCGCCTGCGATGGCGTCGGCATGGCGTCGCTTTTCGATAAGCTTGTAGCGAAGGTCCGCCTCGCGGTGTTGTGCCTCAATATTGAGCGTCTTGAGAGGACGCCCGATAAGGTGCGTGATCAGCGTGCCAAGAGTAGTATAGAGAAGGCATACNCAAAACATGTAGCCCGGTAGTTCGACGTTGCCGAGGATGAGCGGCATGGAGAGCGACCAAAGGATGGCCGTGAAGGTACCGATCGTCAGGACGGATTCGACGAAGCTCAGAAAGAGTCCGATCGAGAGCGAGGCTAGAGCACGGGTGTCTTCGAGCAGACGCTGGTCAGGGTTGTCGGGTTCTTGTCCCGATTCCCTAAGACGATAGTGTCCACTGTCGTCGGAGAGCCATTTCTCAAGGAGTTGAAGCGTGAGCGCACGTCTGACCGTGAGGATGAGTCGCGATTTCAGATAGTCGGTCATGACGAGCACCAGAATGATCGCCGATGCCAGTCCCGCGAAGTGAAGGAGTTCTTTGAGAATGAGCGTTTGATCGACGGCAGTCAGTGCGTCGAAAAAGCGGCCGTTCCATTCGTTCAGAAGGAGCGCCAGACGTACGCCGGTGACATTGCCGACCAGAACGACNGGTACCAACAGGAGAAAGGCGATCGGGGCGTCGCGCGACGTCAGATACTCAAGCACGAAGGCTTTGAGAGCTCTGCCGTCGCGTGGGATCTTAGAGACCATAATGCGTTAGAACTTACCCGAGACCCAAACACGCACTGCACGTCCAAAGCCGGTCGTGCCGCTGCTCGAGGTGGAGACGCTACGAAGATAGCGTTCGTTTGTCAGATTCTCTACCGCAATGTTGGCGGTAAATTCCCAGAAATTCGCTGGTCGAGGTGACCATGTCAAACCGACGGCATGTGTGGTGACATCCTTGTAGAGTGGATTGTCCGATTGTGTGGGAGCCTTTTCGCTCCACTGGAGTCGATACCAGGACTGCAGGGCTGCGCTCGGGATGGTGTAGCCCGCGCGCAAGGAGACGTTCTGAGGCGAAACCCCTTCTTCGCGTTTCCCAGTTTCTTTGTTGGTCGCATGCAGGTAGCCGTACCCGAAGTCAAACGTCGCGTTACCGATGCGGTAATTCGCGCTCAGTTCGATACCCTTACGAACAATGCGGTTGAGATTCACGACCTGGTAGTACTGGTTGCCCTTCTCTTCCCACTCATTGACATGAAAGCCGTCCCGAAGATCACTATAAAAGAGCGCGGTACGAGTGCTTAGTCGGTCCGTGTCGGTAAGCAACGAGCCGAAGTCCGCGGTCATGCCGACTTCGTAGTTTCGGGACTTTTCAGCCTTGAGAGCTGGATTGGCTAGCACCGTGCCGTACAGTGGAACCGTCATGTCGCCCATGCGGAAGACCGGCATGTTGTAAAAAAGTTCGTCCATACTTGGCGGGCGATATCCGAGCGCACCCGATGCCCAGAACGTGAGACCGTCGATGGGTTTCACTTCGAGCATGAGGCTTGGCGTGATTTCGTGGTCTTGGTTGGANGTCAAGGGTGGAATCGTCGGTACCGTTCGCTTGTAGTAGTTGAAGCGCAGTACCNNAGGGGTGAGCGTGATGCGATCCGTCAGCCCAAGTGCGTCGGTGACGAAGAGTNNACCGAAGTCAAGGGCTTCGGCGTTAGGGCGCTGCGAATCTTCGTTGCTCACGCTTGAGCCGCCGTTGAGAAGCGGATTCACGGCAAACGAGTCCTGCGTGGAGCGATAGGCATCCACGCCGACCGTGAGGTTGTGAGCAATGCCGAACGTAAAGTCGGACGTGTTCTGTACCGTGAGTACGAGAGATTCAAACGTGTCGCCATTGCGAATGGTCCCTGCGCCCATAGGATTTTGATACGCCGTTTGGTAATCGTAGTTGCTGCGACTCCACTGGACAGAGTACNNCTTAAGATTGAGGAGGGGTNNACTGTCCTCCACGATGTACGAGCCAGTCACGCGATGTTGCTTGTATCCGTAGCCGAGCGGCAGTTTGTCATCGACCCAATGGTCGTCGGCATCGTCATAGTGATAGCTGAGGCTCACGGTGGATTCATCGGTGGGTGCGAGACTCACCTTACCATGAATCCCGTTTGTTCGGTACTGGCGGTTGGTGGCGGTCGTCGGCGCCGAGAGTTTTAGATCTCCGCCGTCTCGACGGGTGATGGCAACGAGGGCGTCGAGGCTTTCAGTACGACCGTAGATGTAGGCACTTTTGCTCCATTCGTGGGCGGAGGTATCATAGCCTGATTTGACGGTGATTCCAGCGTTTTCGTTTGGATCTAGAAAATCAGCGGCAGATTTCGTTGTGGTGGCGATCACGCCGGCAATGCCACCGTTACCGTAGAGAACCGAGCCGCCACCGCGCTTTACTTCAATCTGTTTGACTAGTTCCGGATCCACGAAGAGTCCGACGGGATGGTTCCCCGACATGGTGTAGTTGTCCTGACGCAAACCGTCGGTCAGATAGATGTTCTGATTGAAGTCACCACCACGGATCGACACTTTGCCGTAGATNGGCACTGTCGGTACCGATTCGACGTTGACATTAGGAATCGTGCCCAGGGCTTCGAAGAGCGTGGCTGGTGATTCGGCGGCAAGTCGCTCAGACGGGATTACGGCGAGAGACCCAGAGGCTTCTTGAAGCGGTTTGTCGGTTCGAGTGGCGGTAACGACGACCGTTTGTGCTTCAACGTCAGCGGTCGGCGTCGCTGGTGCACTCCATGTCAGGCTCGGAAACGCACAGGCAAGGGAGTAGGCAATGGGTTTGAGGACGCCTTTAAGGCGCAGGGAAGAATGCGTGTAGTGGTAGTGATGAGTCATGGTTCTTCTGTAAATGACAAAAAGGTTGGACTTGCAAAATGATATTGAGAACCATTCTTACTGCTTATGCCTTGGTAGTAACCCTGCCTTGAGGGTAAACGATAGGGTTTTGTGTATAGCCTGCGCCAGGGCTAGGTAGAGGGCGCGTGTGGTGCTCAGGGTGAAATGTGTATTTGACTCTGGGGTAATGCACTTGACGATATTAGGTATGCTCTTGACCAGTTGGCTTTTGGCTGTTTCGCTTGTGCTAGGTCGAACTTTCTAACAAAGCTTTGGATACGATTGTTAATGAGAACGATAATCACTATCTATTAAGTAATGGGTAAACATAGGCACGATGAACCAGGGTATAGGACCGACTTGTGTAGTCATTATTAGCCGAACATGGTGACTTTTGGTCAAATAAGTCCAAGTTAGTACATCGAAGGAAAATCGGATCTATAAACTCGGCGAATGCAATCTTGTTTGGAAGTGCGGCGTGAAAGGTACGCCGTCCCGATGGGAGTTGCATATTGCCGTTGAAAAGAAACTCAAGGGAGTATCCTTAGACAACTTAACTTTAGAAGAAGTCATGGGCGTCGATGTTGGCGAAAACAACGCAGCAGCATTATCTACTGGTCGAATTTTCAAGGCTGGAAAGATGAAGGATGACCGTGACAAATACCTAAGCAATCGGGCTCGTCTCCAGCGCAATGGCTCAAGGAGTGCCAAACAAGCACTGCGAAAGGCTTCTGGTAGAGAGAGACGACATGTGGAACATATCAACGACGAAATCAGCAAATCCATTATTGAAGATGCCATGAAACGCAATGTGCGTCTGATCGTTTTGGAAGATCTTACGGATATTCGTAAGCGTATCAAAGCAGGTCAGAAAGTCCGTGCACGTTTGCACCGTTGGTNNACATTCAGAGAGCTTCAGCAGAAGATCGTGGATAAAGCTACCCGAGTTGGGATCGAAGTGATCTTTGTGGATCCTCGTTATACGTCGAAAACCTGTCCACATTGCAATGCCATTGGAACACGGCAAAAGCACCGATTTGTTTGCAAGAACTGTGGTTACAGAGCGCACAGTGACCTCAATGGAGGTCGAAATCTGCAACGTCTGGGTTATCTGCTGATAGCCCAGGGGCTGGTGTAAACAAGCCCTATGTTGAACCTGCCTTGGCAGGTGACAATAAAGCTTTCGACTTTAGTCGAGAGTTGTTTACACACTAGACCGCATAGCCATCCAATGGCTCGATTTCATAGGAAATTATAAAATTCGCCAGTATGATGGAGGATTTTATAGATGGCTTATATCCAACGCGAATTGCAACCGCAAATTCTTAGCGAGACACCACCCAAAGCAATCGTCATTTTTGGGGCTCGTCAAATCGGGAAAACGACCCTATTAACAGAACTGGCTAAAACAGAATCTTCTGTTCGTTGGTTTAATGGCGATTCGTTGGAATCACAAAACCAACTCAAGTTCAACTCCATCACCGACGTCGAACTAACGCTTCGTCAAGCTGATGTTATCGTCATTGATGAAGCACAACGCATCAAAGATATTGGATTAATTCTCAAGCAGCTCGTAGACGAGAACATTCGTCTTAATTTGGGAAAAAAGATCTTTGCCACAGAATCCTCTTCGCTTGAACTAGCAAAGGGCGTGAAAGAAAACGCTGTTGGACGACTCATTCATCGACAAATGNTAGTACTTTCAATTACAGAAATTGCCGCCGACAAAGGTTGGGGAGAGGTTTGCCAGAATATTGAACGATTGATGGTCTATGGCACATATCCCGCTGTCGTTACGGATTCAGACCATGCTGAATTGACGCTTAGGAATTACTGTGACGGAATTTTGTACAAGGACTTGTTCGCCCTCGCTGATATTCGTCACAACGATAAGTTCATGCACCTCGTCAAGCTTCTTGCCTATAACATCGGCTCAGAAGTGAGCTATGACAACCTCGCGAGAGAAACGGGCCTAAATAAAACAACGGTAGCTGACTATCTCCAACTGTTGGAGCAATGCTTCATCATCAAAATTTGCCCGTCTTTTTCTAGAAATTTGAGCAGTGAACTCAAAAAAGGAAAGAAGGTGTACTTTTGCGACAATGGCATCAGAAGCGCAATTGTTGGAGATNTCAGCCCGATGTCCGCAAGACGAGGGCACGATGCTGGTGCTTTATGGGAAAACTTCTTCTTTATGGAACGCGTCAAGTTGCACAGCATCCGCAATGACTTCNCTGACATGTACTTCTGGAGAACGACTAGCAACAATCCGCATGAGCTCGATTTCTTAGAAGTTAAAAATGAAAAAATCAGAGCGTTCGAATGCAAACTGTCTTCTAATGCGAAAACAAGACCCGGAAAATTTACAACCGCTTATCCAGATGCACCGATTCAGGTCGTAACGCCAAACGACTTAATGAAGATTTGGTTTACTGAGCATTCATTGATGAACTAAAAATGCGTAAGCCCGCGAAAAGCGGGCTTACGTAGGTTAAAGACTCATTGAGTGTTGAAAAAGTGCTGCTTATTTAGAAGCGGAAATCACGTTCCCCGTCTGCAATCCGGACAAGACGCTTTTCGCTAGCAATACGGATCTTTTCGTGCGGGATCTTCGGCAGTTCACGCTGTATAACCTTTTCACCAGCTTCACGCGTTTCCTTAGAAGCGTAGTCGCACATGTATTCCTTCATCGTCATGATGGCATTGGTANNCTGGCAGTACGTGGCAATGCTACCGTCCTTAGCCCATTCCATGAAGCGGTCACCCGTACGACCAGCGCGGTAACAAGCCGTGCAGAAGGACGGGAGATAGTGGTTGTCAAGGAGCCAGTGAACGATTTCGTCAAGCGTACGACGGTCGCTCGTTTCGAACTGTTCGGTCTTTTCTTCCATTTCCTGAACGGAACGGATGGCGTAGCCGCCCACAGACGTACGAGAGCCACCAGAAATCTGAGAAATACCAAGCTTCAAAGTATGCGTACGGATGCGTTCACCTTCGCGGGTCGACATGATCATGCCGGTGTAGGGCACGNNTACCATACGAATTAAAGCAACGATCTTGAGGAAGAGGTCATCAGGCACAGCATTCGAGAAGGTCGCCGGGTCGATGTCATCAGCCGGGCAAATACGCGGCACAGAAATCGTGTGCGGACCCACACCCCAAACAGCTTCCAAGTGCTCGGCGTGCATCAAGAGTACCACGAAGTCGTAGTGGCAAAGTTCAAGGTCAAAGAGCACCCCCAAACCGATGTCGTCAATGCCGCCTTCCATGGCGCGGTCATGGGCTTCGGTGTGGTAGGCGTAGTCAGACTTCGGTCCCTTCGGATGAAGTTCCTGATAGGTGGACTTGTGATAGGTTTCCTGGAAGAGCTGATACGTACCAATTTCAGCTTCGTGAAGCTTACGGTAATTTTCGACCGTGGTCGCGGCAATGTTCACATTGAGGCGACGAATTACCTGNTTTTTATGCTTGATCGAGTAGATGGTCTTGATGGATTCAAGGATGTATTCGATCGGGTTGTGCTTCGGATGTTCACCAGCCTCCAGAAGAAGACGCTTGTGACCCAAGTCTTGAAGGGCGATCACTTCGCGTTCGATTTCTTCCTGCGTGAGTTTCTTACGAACGATGCTCTTATTCTTGGCGTGATAAGGGCAGTACGTACAGGTGTTCACGCAGTAGTTAGACAAGTAAAGCGGGGCAAAGAGCACAATACGAGTACCGTAAATGTGTTCTTTAACCTTAATGGCTGTTTCAAAAATCTTGTCGTTGATTTCTTTGACATCGCAAGCGAGCAGGCAAGCGGCTTCACGGTGCGTCAGACCTTTAAACGCTGCGGTANNCTTTTCTAAGAAGCTCGTCAGAAGGGGAATATCAGCTTTATGTTCTTGAGCGTAAGCGAGCGTGTCCTGGATTTCCTGATCGTTAATGAACTCTTCCGCAACGCGGGATTTGGGGTCATAAATCGCCATGTTAGATCTCGGGGGATGAAGTAAGTACAAAAGAAAAATACAAAGTAAAACGGTACCGTTCAGGTTCGCTGAATCGTACCGTTTTACTTGTGTTTCGGAGAGATAAACGGGTGGGTGTCTCAATACCGCCCCGTTTGTTTAGAGATATTGTGCCATTGCGAAAGAATTTTGTAAAATGCAAATATTGCATGGTGGATTGCAAAAAATGGAACTAAAAGCAAAATCAATCAAGCTCTTTTGTGCAGTGGTAGAAACAGGGTCACTGTTGTCANGTACCGCGAACCAAAATGCGCTTTCGGCGCCTGCGGCGAGTCGTTCGATCAGTCAACTTGAAGATCGACTCCATTGTCGACTTTTTGATCGCTCGACCAAGAATCTCACGCTCACTGAAGATGGTAAAGCCTTTTATCGTGTGGCTAAGGAGTCGATGCGTGCATGGCATATGCTTGAAGACTTCCCAAAGCAGCGCGCTTCGCTCAAGCGCCAACTACGTATTGCGGTGTTGGCACGCCACTGTAGTAACGTGATTATTCCGGCGGTGGCGAAGATTTTGAAAGCGCACGAAAAAACGCTACGCGTCACGATGGACGTTCATCAGAGTCGAGATATTTACTATTCGAAGTTTTCGCACCCTTTTGATGTGGGCTTTGGGACGCTGTTGAGTAACCATGATGACCTGCAAAAGGTTGCGATTGCCCATTTGCCGTTTAGATTGGTGGTGCCAAAGAATCATCCGTTAGCACACAAAGACAAGGTATCTCTCAAGGACTACGCTAACGAAAACTTTATTGTGCTCTCGGTANCCGATAAGTTGGAGCGCGACTACATCACGAATTTGCATCCACCGTTGTCGCCTGACCGTATCGTGGCTGAGCTGTCGTCCACGCAGGTGGCGCTACGCTTTGTGAAGCGCGGCATTGGCGTACATATCACCGATGAACTCGCGNGTATGAGTGTTTCGGGTGACTGCGTCGCGTTGCCGCTAGAGAACCCCTTGACGATTCCTTTTTATGTGTTTNTAGCTGTGAGTGCCGAGAGTCTGTGGNCTGAAATTCGTCAGTGTATTGCTGAGATCGCGGGGAGTATTGAAGCGGCTGGCATTCCGCTCACAGAGGCGGGCTCCACTTTCCTCAAGGACTAACTAATACTTATGTATGGCTCGCGAAAAGTGCGAACGAAAAAAGACCGCCCGAGGAGTTCGAGCGGTCGATCGTTTTTTCCACAAAATCAAGTGTTGCTGAGATCCTTTCGGAATAAACTTTGGGCGAAACCCTATGACCAAAAGGAATAGCGGTTGATATTAAAAAGAGATCTTTTAGAAACGAAGGTTTAGGGTGCTACACGCGTANNCCAGTTAATGGTACTTCCAGGAGTACCCAATAAGCCTTGCAGGATGGCTTCGTTACTATTGATGCGTTGACGCGCGCACGTGACGCCTTCTTCGATCCCTTCGAAGGTTCGCGCACAAAGGGTTGCACGTGCGTAGGCGTTCCAACTAGCAAAGCGAGCAAGTGCTTCACTGGCGATACGTTGGCGGTGCGTGAAGATATCAGCGGGTGTCACCATTTCGACGTAAATCGCTTTTTCAAGTAACGCAGCTGCACGCGAGAGTTCAAGGGCACGGAGCCGCGCCCAGTCGAAGTCGTTACGGAAGTAATCGACAAACATACGACGGCGACGAATGAGTTCTTGTTGGGCGGGGTTGCCTTGTACGACATCAAACCCACCCCAACCCAAAGCCATATGGTCTTTGAGCAAACTACCTACNGTCAGGAGTTTGAAGATACGTCGATATTCACGCGTAAGCGGAGCACCGTCGACAATCGCACGAAAGCGTTCAAACAGGTCGTCGGGCGACATGATCTCAAGATCTGTCGAGAGGTAATGACGAAGGTCATTATTGGCGTCAACGTCGTCGGGGGGAATCTCCCCGTTGGCTCAACCGTCTTCACAGAGCGCAAAACGAGCCATCGCGCACGCCGTACCCTCAAAATCAATGTTGTCCCAAACACGGGGGGCAGATTTTGTTTTAATGTCACCTAGGCGCGACAAAGAAGCGCGCAACCCAGTCAGTACTGGGAGCATCGTCGCAGAAGGGGTAAGGATATCTAAGGCGTCGTCGTCGCTTGACATACGGGTACAAGGATTCCTAAAAACAAGACTCTAAAAGGCAATTATAAAGGCTTTTGTTCTTTAACTCATTGCTCAGCTTTGTGTAACGTCATCTGGCATGGCGTTGCCTTGCAATGAAAGACCGCTTCAAAGCGTTCACCTGCTGAATTCACAAGTATCAGAGGTTCAGGTCTAAAGGCTTCACGATCAGCTTTTTCAAGTAGCTGCGGGAAGGCTTTGAGCATCTTGGGGCAGCGTTTGAGTGTCGCGCGAATGCAGTGGCGGCAGGTCATGAGGTCAGCGTTCGCAACAGGCTTAATTTCAAAAGCGGGTGCAGTGACTTGCGTGCCATGCTGCGTATAGAAGGCGCGCGCGGCGTCGTTCGCCACGTTCCCTTTGAACCCCAAGAAGCGTTCAGGGTAGGGTGCGGTGTCGTCTACTGGCGCACGACCAGGACGCACACGCACGGCTTCACGAAGGTCGGTCAACTGTTCGATCGCATCGCGACGCAGCATGTTCACGGTCGAGGCGGGCACAAAAACGTCGAGGTCATCTGAGACATAAATCTCGTCAACGCAATAGTGCGTGTCACCCAAGCGCCCCAAATTCTTGATGAGCGTTTCGCGATTACGTTCGGGGTTCGAGGGTTTTTCAAGGTCCATCGCCACGTGCGACTGTGCGCAGACCTTGCCGTCGCTCACTAACAGCGTGAGCGTATCGTCTTCGACCGTAAAGGTGAGGACCAACGGAATGCGACGTTCGGCAGAGTCGCCCGAGAGTTCGCGCACAAAAGCGCGGTCAAGGTTACGCATCAAAAGCATCCCACGGCGTAAGCCTTCGGGGACTTCATGGCGATTGCGAAGGGTGAGTTTGACGATACCGTTCTTATCGGGGTCTGCGCGATTAATTGACAAGCCGTGGATTTCTTCGTCGTCACCGAGGTACGTCAAGCCGTCGCCATTGGCGAGTTCAATCCCCTTATTGGGACGCACAAAAATCATGCCGGGCTCGACGCGTTCGGTGCGGGCAACGGGTTTGCCAGTGTTCTTGGGGCTTTCGAGTTGAGCGAGTTCATAAGGCGCATCAAACTGTCGTNNACCGTGCACAAAGTAGTCCGTGCGACCGCGTTGAAAGCTCTTTGCGGGGTCTGGCGTAAAGTGAAAGATTGAGAGCCCATCTGACGTGCGAGAGAGTTCAGGGCGACGCGCAATAATGGCGTCTAACTTCTGACGATACCAAGCCGTGATGTTTTTGACGTAGACAAGGTCTTTGAGGCGCCCTTCGATCTTAAAGGATGACACGCCTGCGTCAATCAGCGCTTCGAGGTTATCGGTCTGGTTATTGTCTTTGAGTGAAAGTACGTGACTACGCTTAGCGATCTGAACGCCACTCTCGGTATAGACGTCGTACGGCAAGCGGCAAAGTTGCGCACACGCTCCACGGTTTGCGCTACGTCCCACCATGGCTTCACTCATGTAGCACTGCCCAGAGTAGCTCACACAGAGTGCCCCATGAATGAAGTATTCGATACGGGCGTGGGTGAGCGCACGGCGGCAGGCGGCAATTTCGTCAAGCGACAATTCGCGCGCCAAGACCATCTGACTAAAGCCCACTTTTTCTAAAAAAGCGGCTTTTTCGGGCGTACGAATATCGCACTGGGTTGACGCATGAAGTTCGATATTGGGTAAGGGTCCAGCCATCAAACCCATGTCTTGCACAATGAGAACGTCAATCCCTGCTTTAGCGGCATCAAACGCTAAAGAGCGTGCCTTGGGCAACTCTTCGTTGGTGAAAAGCGTGTTAAGCGCCATAAAGACACGCGCGTGATAGCGATGCGCATAGTCGCAAAGCTTTGCAATGTCATCCAACGTGTTGCCCGCGGACTGACGGGCACCGAAGGCGGTACCGCCAATATAGACGGCATCAGCCCCGTGGTCAATCGCGGCAATCCCCGTTTCAGCGTCACGCGCAGGGGCTAAAAGTTCAAGTGCAGTCAAAGGTAAGAGGCTAAACGTCACGAGCGCGTCTCCTTACTTAAAGAGCGAAATCTTGGGTGCAGTACCGTACACGGACGGATCGGCGGGACCACGCACGGCGCAAGTNTTCAATGGTAAGAATTTAGCCAATTCTTCGTCCCCCGCTTTACGCGCAAAGTCGGCGGGCGACAAGCCACCATCTGTGCAATAGTCACGATAGGCGCCTGCGCGCAAAAGGACCATCACGGCTTCACGGTTGGGGCGACGAGCTACCATGTCTAAGGGTGTGACGCCAGCCTTCGTTTGAGCGTTAACGTTGGCGCCCAATTCAATGAGGCGCTTCATGAGGTCAATACGCGCTTCGGTGGCGGCATAGTGTAAAGGCGTCCAACCTTTGGCTTTATTGACCTTGGCACCTGCTTTGAGGAGCGCTTCAAATTCGTCCGTACGCCCCTTAAAGACCGCCATCATCAAAGGCGTTTCACCGTGACGGTTTTCCATATTGACGTTGATCCCTTGGGTCTTTAAGAGAACCTTGACGACCGACCAACTGTCACTACGAAAGGCGAAGGTGAGCGGCGTATCGCCATTATCAAGAATGATATTGGGCGTAATGCCTTGGCTAATGAGGCGCTCCACTTCAGACGCGTTACCGTTACGAAGCGCAATCTGAAAAGCTTGTTGATTCTTAGCNATCGTTTCAAGCTCGGCGTCACTCATGACGTAGGGCGCACCCATTGTGGTTTCAGCCAACACGGGGGTCGTCATGGCGACGCAACTAGCTAAAAGAGAGGCAACAACAAGTTTCTTGATCATGACAATTCCTTATTCTACTAAGGTAGGGAGCTTGATGGGTAACTTAAAAAACGAGATCGCGTTGGCGGTAGTTTGGTCGGCTACGCGCGCTTTGTCAACGCCATGAAGCGATGCGAGACATTCTGCGACATATTCGACGTATTGCGGCTCACACCGCTTACCGCGTTTAGGGACGGGCGCCATATAGGGGCAGTCCGTTTCAAGCAAAAGGCGATCGAGCGGAATCTGTGCTGCGGTTTCTCGTAGCGCATCGTTACGTTTAAACGTGAGGTTACCCGTAAAGCTCACATAGCCCCCAGCGTCAACAACGCCTTGAGCGGTTTCGGTGTCGCCACAGAAGCAATGCATCACAAAGCCCATGTCACCCGCGTGCATCTCACGCAAAATCTCAAGCGCTTCGCGTTCACTATCTCGCGCATGAATGATGAGCGGTTTGTTGAGCGCACGCGCTACTTCGATATGGCGGCGAAAGCGAGCGCGTTGCCAATCTAAGGGTTCTTTACACCAATAAAAATCAAGCCCTGTTTCGCCGACAGCCACAAAGCCTGGGCGTGAGCAAATTTCAACGATGGTCTCTAAAGAGGGTTCAGGGTGATCCGGGTACTCAGGGTGCAGTGCCCAAGCACCAAAAAGAAAGCCTGGGTGGCTCGCCAACAAGGATTCGACTTTGGGTAAGTCGTCCATTTCACAACCAACGACCATAACNGCGACCATACCAGCCGCTTTCATGCGGGCAATAACCTCATCACGATCTTCATCAAAGGCGTCGCTATTGAGGTGACTATGTGAATCGATGAAATACATGTGCGTCCCAAAAGAATGAGTACGACAGCGCGATACCGTCATACCTGATTGTGGTCATTATGCCCGATCAGAGGGAGTTTGACGTTGTGCTTCGTTTTCGCGATAGCGTAAGCGACGTGCGAGCCAAAGAGAGAGTAATAAGTAGCCCCCAGTTTGGGCAAAGAGTATCCCTAAGTGGGGCATCAAACTCGTTGTCAAGGCTCCGTCTTGACTCGCGGTNAAAAGGGCGGGAATCCCTGGCGTTGTCGGAATCAAAAGCGAGAACGCATAGACCACGGGGTTTAAGAGGTTGTCAATCAGTAAAATGCCACCCGACAAAAAANNGACGGCTGGAGCTGAAATCATGACGACGGCTTGGCTAGACCACCGATTTGAACCCAATAACAACGTGATGGCTATTCCAAACGCACAAATAGCCGCTGAGAGTAAAGCCCCAGTGAGTAGCACGCCCCAAGGATTNAGTATGGAACCATATTGATGGATCCAAAAGTCAAATCCTTGCATATAGATAAACCACAGGTATGTGATCACAAAAAACGCCAAAAAGACGGCGAGTCCTCGGCGACCCGGATAAGCCAATGCGGCCTTTACAAAGGCTGCGCGGCGTGCGGCGACAAGCCACCCACCCATCGCCATCGTGATGGTATGAGCATGACGGTACTGGAGAATCACGGGACCGACAACTGGCACCGTGTAGTTCCCATAACCTCCGATTTCGTTCCACATATATTGAACGCGTAACCCTGGAGGCGTCTGATAGGATCCCGCGACCGTCGTGCCAGGTAACCCTGTGGCGTAGACGGCGTACTGGTCAAGTAACTTAGCCTTGTCTTGCACGACGCCAGCCATGGCGGCTTGAATGGCACGGGCCTTCACGGGGAAGGCGCCATTACCCAAAATATGAATGGGCATATTTTCGCCACGCGTGAGCGCCTCTTCAAAGCCCTCGGGAATCGTGATGAGAATCGGGTACGTCTCACGCTTAAACCCGTCCATCGCCTCGCTTTCGTTAGGTGTCACGACAACGACGTTCGCGGCGGGCGTCGCATCGATCGTGATCGCGAGACGGCGCGACGCAGACGACTGGTCTAAGTCAAGGATCGCAGTTGGGATGTGTTCAATCTGCTGGTTGCCGTAAGGNTACCAAGCATAAAACACCAAATAAAAAGCGACGGCACCCACAAAAATGATGAAGGTGTCGCGCGACAACACGGCAGCACGCAAGGTCGCAAAGAAAGTGCGCCAAAAGCTAGGTATTGACATTTAGCTTGCCTCCTTTACGGGTTGTTTGGCTTCGGCATCAATGGCGCCTTCGTCAGCCAAGAGGTTGACAATGCGTGCTTTCTCAGCGTCATGACGAGCCCAAACGCGTAAGCGTGTGGACAAAATGGGTAACCCTGCGGTATGGGGAGCGCAATCNAACAGGATGAGCGGCAAGAACGATGCTGCCGTATGGTCTAAGGGCGAATTTAAAACCCAACACTGCCCTTGAATGGCGAGGTAGTGCGTCAAGGGTAATAAGTCCCCAAAAAACGAAGCCCCTGGCGTCATCGATTCGAGCGGATACGAAAAGCCTGTAAAGGGAAATGACGGTGCACTCACACAAATGACGGTACCNGAAACGCCAATAGACTAACTAATCGACGTGGACGTGAGCATCACGGCAATCGAAGCCATGGCGGCAACAAGGCAGACCGTGGCGATAAGCCACAAAGCTAACGATCCCGCGGGTGCCCAACCGAGCCACCCAGCGATTCCGCCCACCCAAGCAAAACCTAGGACGCAATAAAAGATAAACCATGGGAACAGTTTCCCTAGGATCGCAGCGGACGCAAAGCCGTTCGCGTGACTAAGGAGCGTATACGTGCCCCCGTCGCGCCACTCGCGCACCAAGACCCCGGCAAAGGTTATCCCTGCAGTNAGGGCAATCAGCCCAGGAATCAAGGTAGGCAAAAGGTAAGCCACGAAGTTAAACCCCTGGTTTCCCATAAAGTAGACTTCGGGGACTTCAAGGCGCAAATTGTCTTCAGCGTGACTCAAGGTGCCCCCGCGGGCAATCGTCATCTTCAAGGCGCCCGCTTCCTTTTGATAGGCGGCAAGCGCTTGCTTAAGGTCGACTTCGAGAATGGTGCCAATGGCGTAATAGCTCTTATTGACGATGAATTCGATCGTGCTTCCCATGCCATTTAAGCTATCTCGCGTAAAGTGCTGCGGAATCACAATCGTGGCGTAGGTTTCGGCGCGCGCAAGAGCCGCTTGGGCTTCACGCACGTTTGTGTAGCCCTTGAGTCCCATGCTCGGTACGCTATCGAGCATCATCACGACTTCGCGCGAATACTGTGCGCCGTCTTCGTTGACGATCCCAACGGGGAGCTTCGTCATTAAGCCTGTGCCAAAGGTCTGCACCACGACAATCAGCCAAATGACGGGCATCAACGCGCAAATTACCCACTGTTGCGGATGGTGGCGCGTATAGAGCCACTCAAGTTTACTGCGTACCATAGACCGTTGAACCAACGTTTCATAGAAAACCTTTAACGTTCAACAATCACGGTCATGCCTGGGCGAAGCGCGGGGATGTCTTCAGTCGGACGAGCGCGCACTTCAAACGTACGAAGGTCGTACCCCGTCGACTGACGCGTGGCGCGCCAGACGGCATATTCGCCGCGCGGATTGATCCAATTGACTTTAAGGGTCACTGGGCGATCAACTACCGGGATATAGTACTTCATTTCGGTGCCCACTTCAATGCCAGGCAATTCGTCTTCACGAATATTGAAGACAACCCAGCGGTCCGACAAGTCGGTCACTAGTACGAGCGGGAACCCTGCGGGCGCCACTTCGCCTTCTTCCATCACGATGCGCGTGACTTCACCGTTGACGGGGCTCTTTACGTCGCTTTCGCCCACGAGGCTTGTCACTTCGTTGACGCCACCCTGGGCTTGAGCAACGAGCGCCTTGGCGGCGTTTTTATCTTCAACGCGAGCGCCTTCGTCAATCGCGGACATCTTGGCAGCGGCGGCGTACNNCGTCAACTTCTTTGCGGTAGTCAATTGTGCAAAGGCTTCGTCGTGGCGCTGTGCGGCAATCAAGCCTTCTTTATAAAGGGCATTGACGCGGTCATAGGTTTTCTGAGCAAGTGTCAATGCGGCACGAGCACGTTCCCAGTCAGCACGAGCGGCTTCTTTTTCTTGGATACGCGCGCCCGTCATCGCGAGGTCTTCACGGGCTTGGGCGGCAGCCTTTTGGGCTTCAACCTGCTGCAACTTGGCTTCGATTTCGGGAATCGCAATGGTCGCTACACTGTCGCCCACCTTGACGAGATCGCCTTCTTTTACGTTCACCGCGCTCAAACGCCCTGGAATCTTGGCGGAGACCGAAATGGTGCGTGCGTCGACCATACCCTGCAAGGGGACGGGTAANGGNTGCGTAGCTTCCCAAATACCCCAACCGAGAAAACCAGCAATACCTACAAAGAAAGCGCCACCAATCAGAAGCGGAAGCGAAGACGGTTGTTTTTGATTGTCAGTCATGATGAGTCTGTATTTTTGAATGAGGGTCAGTCAACGACCACGAGGTCGTTACGAGTAAGGGAATTGACAAAGTCAGGCATGGCGCCAGCCGTGGCGTGAAGCATNGCNCAACTCACAACGAATTTATAGNNTACTGCAGCGCGACGCGCGAGTTCTGCGCCTGTGAGTTTGGTGCGTGCCGTATCCACGTCTGTGGCGGTCGACAAACCTTCGGCAAAACTTGCTTCACGGAGTTTCAAGTTTTCGCGAGCCAGTTCTACGGTTGACCCCGTGAGTTCATAGTCTTCACGCGCTTGCATCACGCGTAAAAAAGCCACTTCAACCTGGGTCGAAATTTCGTTGGCGGCTTCGCTTCGTGCTGCGTCTGCCTTCGTGACCACGCTATGCGCGGCATTCAGTTTGTCAAATCGGTCGTGGTTATCCCAAAGCGTAAACGTCACGCCAACCCCAGCCATCCAGTCAGGTTCCGGTAACGTCAAATAGTGTTTGATGAGGTTTTTGGTGCCAAAGGCATAGACCTTAGGTTTAAAGCTTGCTTCCGCTGCGCGTACGCCTTCGCCCGCTTGTGCGCGGAGCGCATTCATCTTTTGAAGAATTGGCGACTGAATACGGGCGCGTTCTTGCCACTCAGACAACGTGCCTAAGTCTCCTGTCAACACAAATAGTGGGGACGAAAGATCAGGCAACGTGGGTTCACGTAATGCTTTCATGAGTTCGGTTTCGGCGACCTGAACGTCAGTNACAGCGTTGACCAATGTACGACGCGCGTGGTCACGAGAGACTTCAACGNNTACCAAACGTTCAACCTTTGAAATCAATCCGCGCTTTTCAAATTGCTTGGCGCGACGAACTTCTTCGTTTTGGTCTTTGAGCACATTTTCGTGAAGCTTTTCAACGCTACGCGCCAACTGTACACCCCAATAGCGAGCTGCAAGCTCTGCGTCGAGACTATTTTCTCGCATGTCGCGATCGGCTCGGGTTTCGCTTACTTTGTGGTTCAAGACCTGTTGCTGCGCCGTAATCAGCCCACCCGTATAAATCGGCAACGACGCCGTTAACGCTGCACGCGGACCACTGATGTCCTGCTTAAAGTGCACGTGCAAATGGTCCATACCTTTGAGGGCACCACCTAGNACCATTGGTAAAGATTGACCGATCCCAGGAATCTGCCCGAGTTGACCTAACGCAGGACCGACTTTAGAGCTGATCCCCGTGTCTAATCCCATATCGACCGTTTTCGTTCCCCACACCTGTTTCACATCGATCTCAACCTTGGTACTGGAAAGGGACTTAGCGGCTTCGGCTTCAGATTCAGCGCGAGCAATCTCGGCGCGGTCGACTTGCATGATATCGGCACGTTCATGTAAGAACGTGCGCGCTTCTGCAAAGCCTAGCGGTGCTGTGCCCGAGGTCGTTGCCTCAACACTCATCGTTGTGAGTGCGCAAAGGGCAAAAGCACAAAGAGTATTTAAACGAAACATGGTTCAAAAAACGAAGTAATCAAATAGATAATAGGTTAAGACAAAGAGATGATACAGGGACGAGCTGTTTTGTAACAGCTCTCAAGTAAGAAAATGAAGTAGAGCGGGTAACTGTTCCCTTTTCTATAGTTTTTGATGGTTTTGTTATTGGAATAAAAAGCCTACTATACACCCTTGAAACGACTGTGCTACTATGGTCATAATGCAAAGAGGACAGCGTTAACTTAGGTAAAGTTAGCGTTGTGAGTCTTGTTTTTGTGGAGTTTTGCATGAAATACAAGGACATTTATACCGAAGCGCCCGCTAATCCAGACACATTAAGCATGTTGGNNAATTCTATCGCGTCGTTGGCTGGTCACTGGTTTGGTGACGATGGTGTAGACACTCATCCGCAGGTGGGTGGTCCCGAAACTGAACCTTATGTGGAGCATTGGGATTTTGAGGTGATGGATCCTCAAAATAATGGTCCGCAGGTGCTCTATAGCTTTCGTTACCACGTGCATATCACAAAGCCTGGCGAACTCACGGTACNNTTTCATGATCAGGTGGGTTACCTCCTTTATGAACCCGAAACGCATCGCATCTATATGACGCTTGCGATACCCCGCGCTAAANTTGCGATGGCAGAAGGAACGGCAATGCCAGGTGACAAAGAAATTCGCTTGCATGCCAAACGAGGTCAAATGGTGAATGGTATTTGTTCGAATCCGTTCCTCGAAGAAGCATTTCTCACGAAGTCATGGGATATTGTTTTTCGATTCCATGATGATGGTACGTTTAGTTATGAACAAGTGACGAAATTAGAGATTCCAGGTGTTAAAGGAGACTTTGAACATACGGATACGAATCGTTTACATATGATTGAGGCGCCACGTCCCAATCCCGCGATGATTGAAGCGGGGTTACTACAACGCTAAAAAATGGCTTTATGCCTTGACGAATAGGGTTTTATTAGAGTTATGATCTCTAAACCCATTGAAAAAGGCTAGTTAACAGAGAACGGTTGTTCAGTCCATGCGCGGGTGAACAACCGTTTTTTATATTCTTTTCTACCTTTCCGACAGTTTTAAATTCGATAAAAAATGAAATTTCGACGTTTTGCTGCGGCACTTTTAGCTGTGGCGTTAGGGGCTTCGACCTTTACCGAAGCTAAATCCCCCGAAGAAGTCCGTGCTCAGTGCCGTGCTGAAGGTCGTCCCTGTGTGGGGCTCGTGCTTTCGGGAGGTGGTGCGAGAGGTTTTGCCCATACAGGTGTCCTTGAGGTTCTCGAAGAGCTTGGTGTGAAAGTTGACGTGGTGACCGGGACCTCGATGGGGACTATGGTTGGGGGCGCGTATGCGGCAGGATACTCCGCAGCCCAAATCCGTGACATTGTGCTTGGCGTTGATTGGGATCGCATGATGGCGCCGCGCGCAGACCGTCGTGATCTGCCGTGGCGACTTAAGGTTGATGACTATAAGAATCTGTCTGCTAACGGTATCGAATTCACTAAAGAAGGTCAGGTGAAGTTACCCGATAGCGTTGTGCCTTCTGAAGAATTAGATCTCTTCTTAAACGATAAGACGGGTACCGTGAACTACGTCAACGATCTGACGGAGCTTGCTATTCCCTATGGCGCGATCGGGACGGATTTGGTGACGGGCGAACGCGTGGTTCTTCAAAAGGATGTGAACTTGGGGCGTGCAATGCGCGCTTCAATGTCTTTGCCTGGGGTCTTTGCGCCTGTGGTGATTCACGACCGTTTGTTGGTGGACGGTGGACTCTTGGACAACTTACCTGTGAAGCTCGCACGTGACATGGGGGCAGACGTCATCATTGCGGTGAACGTTGGGACGCCTCTTCTCAAACGCGAGCAACTCGGTAACGTTGTGACCGTGATGGCTCAGATGGTGAATTTGCTCACCGAACAAAACGTTCGTGTGTCCCTTAAAGACTTAAATTNNTCCGAAGACATTCTGATTACGCCAGACCTTTCGAACTTTTCGAGCGCAGACTTAAAGCACAGTAAAGAAATCATTGCGATTGGTCGAG
The DNA here is from genome assembly GCA_905186105.1 of uncultured Sutterella sp. Lineage (GTDB taxonomy): Bacteria > Pseudomonadota > Gammaproteobacteria > Burkholderiales > Burkholderiaceae_F > Sutterella. The sequence continues at coordinate 702,720 of LR994475.1, forward strand.
CTGCTGCCGATAAGGCGCGTGACGATTTGGCGCGTTTTGCTGTTTCGCGCGCGGATTGGGAAGCGTGGGATAAGACCCGTAAGCGCGCTGTGATGCCAGAAACTCGTCGCACGGAACACCATTTGTCTGATATTCGTGTAGAGGGCTTGCAGGTTGCGAACCCTGAAGCGATTTTGAACGAAATCGACCTAGATACGAGCCGACCGGTGAGTAACGACGAGATCGATAACGCGAGCCGCATGGTTTGGGCTGACGGCGACTATAGTTCGGTGCGCTATCGCTTTGAACCGGGTCCCGACGGCATGGAAGTCTTGGTCTTTGAACCCAAAGAAAAGAAGCCTGGCTACTCCTCGATTCGTATTGGTGGGTCGCTTGAAACGGACTTCCGTGACGAACACGCGTTTAATGTGCTTCTCTCGCACACTTGGGGGTGGTTAAATCCGTGGGGTGGCGAACTCACGACCGAAATTCAGGCTGGCGAAAATCGTCGTGTGTCGTCTGAGTTCTATCAGCCTCTGGGACCAGGTTCCAAGTGGTTTGTGAATCCGAAGATTGACTATCAGGTGCAGCCCTTCAATCTCTATGAGGGCGGCAACGCCGTGGCACGCTTCCGTAACGAAACTCTGACAGGTCACCTGGGAATGGGGTACACCATTGGGCGCTTAGGCTTTGTGCGTGGTGCTGCGGGTTACGCTTGGCAAAAGTCGAACCTTGAAATTGGTAAGTCGATTCCTGAAGTCGCGGATGTTGAGTCTCCGTTCTTGAGTGCTGAACTCTTACTTGATACGCTCGATAGCGTCAACTTCCCAACGTCGGGCTTTAGAGTGAATGTTGAAGCACAGCGCCTCTTTGATAAAGTANCCGAAGGGACGGGGTACCGCAACATCTATCAGGCGGGCTTTATGGTGCCAGTGAGTTACGGTCGTTGGACGACACTCTTTACGGGTAAGGTGGGTAAAGCCGCTTTGCCGGGGGTCTTCTCTTTGGGTGGTGCCTTTGAATTGACGGGGAGCCCCTACTACCGTTGGACGGGGTCTGATGTGCAGTTGGCGACAGTGCGTGTTTCGCGCAATGTTTCCGATATTCTCGGTAACAGCTCTCAACCCATTTGGGTGGGTGCGTCCTTTGAGTCGGGCCGTGCATGGAACCGTAATGACGACACTGAAGCCGGCGACGATCGTTGGCATCGCGCGTTCGGGGGCTACATTGGGATTGATAGTTTGATTGGTCCCATCTACCTCATGACGGGGCGCACCACGGACGAAGGTTGGGGTTGCTACTTCTTCTGGGGTCGCAAAATCTAAGACCTGAGGTCTAGTTAAAACCCAAAAACGAACGCCGATTCACGAAGTTGTGCATCGGCGTTTCGCTTATGTCTACCACCTAAGGTGAGTGGTACTTTGGGTGGCTTTGCATTGGGTTAATGGGCTTTCGAAATGAGCAAAGGCACTTCGCTACCCGCGGCAATACGCATGGCAGTTGAGCCTAAGAAGGCGGCGCGGAAGTTTCCATACCCGTGAGAGCCCATGACAATGAGGTCAAGATGTGTTTGGGCATATTCGCAGATCGCGTCACCGACGTGACCCTTGAGGTGCGTTTCTCCGCACGGAATCCCGGCTTCAGCAAAAAGCGTCAAAATGGGTTCCGCGGCTTCGTGCCAATCTTGTTCGGTTTTGGCTACGTTTATGACTTCAAAGGTCGTCCCTTCTCCAAAGAATTCTTTGTTGTTCACAACGAGCTCCGCAGCGGCACGCGCGTAGTCCGATTTGTCTACGCAAAGNGTACCAACACGCAAGGGACCTGTGGGTACCTTGTCGCGAATAAGTAGGAGCGGGCGTTCGGTGCGGCTTAAGACTTGAGCGGACACGCTACCCAAGAAGAGGCCGCCCACGGCAGAAATNGTACCGCGCGAGCCCATCACAATAAGGTCTGCGTCCATACGATCGGCTTCACGAGCAATAGTGGAGCCAAGATCGCCGCCCAACGTGACTTCTTTGGCGTTCAAGGGCTCTGTGACATCCTTGAGACTTTCAAAGATTTTATGACCTTCGTCTTGGTAGGCATTACGTACGGATTCAAGTNNACCAAGTAATTCAATCAGAGCCTCCGGCACTATGTGCTGAACATTCAAAAGTTCAACGGTGCCACGATCAACGCGCTCGGCGATAAAGCGGATAGCATGACGGCTATGTTCACTACCGTCAACAGGGAGAAGAATGCGCATAAAACCTCCTCGAATCCAAAGATTTGTGTTGTGTTCTATAGGTAACAACGCTTGACGAAAATCAAGCTTTTCTTTGGGTTCCTAAGACCATTGTAATGCGCTTTTAGGTGTTTGTCTTCTCTTTTGTTAATGCTTCTCTTAGAGGAAATTTATCGCTTCTGACCACGAGTCAAAGTGGTATGGCGTGGCGCTCTTTAAATAGGCTCGATCGTCGTTTGACCAATCGTCTTGAATGACTACCACACGCATGCCTGCGGCTTTCGCGGCGAGCACCCCTTGACGAGAATCTTCAAAGACGAGACATGCTTCTGGTGAAACGCCAAGGCGCTCAGCTACCATCAAATAGACTTCAGGATCGGGCTTAATTTTGCTCACGTTTTCTCGCGTCAAAATGACGTCGAAGACATGATCAAAATCGAGTTTGGGCGCAATGTGTGGGTTCGTGCTCCCATAGACATCGATGTTGGCGCGCTTCGTGGTGGTGCCAATGGCGAGCTTATAGCCTTGGGCTTTAAGAGTANNCTTCACAAAGAGGTCAGCGCCGGACTTCAGATAAACATCCGTACGGATCATTTCGCGCGAAATGCGATAACGCTCTTTGTGAATCGCTTCACCCGTCATGGTGCTGCCGCAAAGCGCCCCAAAGTCCGCACAAAAGCCGACGTACGGATTGGGCTCAAGACTATGACGTGCGAGCGCCTCGTCACGGAATTTGGCAAGCATCGCACCCGCATATTCGGGGTGCCCCAAAAAGCGCGCTAACGCAAGGTCCACGGCATTCCAAATACCAAGTGAGTCGATCAATGTGCCATCTAGGTCGAAAATCACTGCTTGAATACCGCGAAGCATGCGTCTAAATCCTCAAAAAAGTCATTAAAGGGAGGTGAAAGGTATTTTAGTACGGCATCATGACCCACGCGGGACTTAGTGCACGGGCGCATCCAATAGGATTTCCATGGGTTATCCAAATAGAGTTGCATCCGGTCGCGCTCAGCTTCAGCGATACGCGCGCGTTCTTGGGCGCGCTTTAGTGCCCAGGTGAGGTCTTGATCGAGCCCAGGCGCGTCTTTAGGGCGCGTGAGCATGACGTGAAGGCCATGCGTCAGGTCGCACACAGGTAAAGGAGATGCCGTTAACGCTGTGGCGCCGCTTACNCACTTCGCCATAAAGCCAGGCACCTCAGGACAGCGCCCAGGGATCGCGTTGGCTTTAAGCACATCTTGGTCAAAAGGCACTGACACCGGCGCATAGCCATAGACCACAGCGCCAGTCGGGTCCGTGATCAGAGCCCCCTCAGGGTCGCTACTCACATCAATATAGGTGGTGCACCCCGTAAGCCCAGCGACCAATAGCGCAGCAAAGCCTAAACGTTGCAAACGAGTTAATTGCATCAACGAAACCTCCTCAACGACGTTAGTTCTTACCATTCTAGGCACAAAAAACGCCGTGCAGACGTTGGGTCGCACGGCGTTACGTAAAGCTAACGAATTAAAACTTCGTTACGGAATGAAGCGAGCGGGTTCCGGATCCGTAAAGTCGGTGAGGATATGGTCGTAGCCCGCACGTTCGGCAGCGGCAACGCCTGCCTTCGTCGTCACGAGCGTCATGCCCTTACCGAGGATTTCGCCGTTCTTCATGATGGTGTTACCGNNTGCCACGATCGTTTCCTTGGCGACCTGATGGTCAAAGTCAAAGATCGTGATGTCAGCGACGGCGCCTTCGGTCAAATGACCGCGATCCATCAAGCGAAGGTGGCGAGCGGGGTTCACACTCGTCTTCACGACAAATTCAGGGAGCGTCAAAGCGCCAAACTTCACGAGCGAAAGACCGACCGAAATGGCAACGTTACGCGGGATGCAGCCGCCGTCCGTCGAAATGGCGTCCACCACGAAGCTACCGTCTTCACGCTTAGCTGTTGCGACCATGAAGCGAGAGAGGGCAGGATTGACGGGGAAGCTACCTGCGCCCTTACTACCNTGCTTTTCCCAGAGTTCGAGGGCTTCTTCACCTTCGACCAATTCAGACATAAAGCCCGTATCGGCAATCGCAAAGCAACGGTGCGTCAAGAACGCGGTCTTCATGCCTTCAACGTCAGGCGTCAGTNNACCAAACGTTTCAAGGCAGGTGCGCGTCACGTGGTCGATGATCTGACCGTTTTCGTCCGCATCAAGCACGGTACCGTTATTGGGGCTCACATAGGCTTCGCACCAGAAGTTGGGGTTGGCGCGCAAGAGTTCAATCGCTTCCTCGGCTTCGTCAGCCACAGCATTGACGCGACCACGGCAGTAGGCATTGATGTGGGCTAAGTGTAAGCGCTGACCCTTAGCGGCTTCAAAGACTTCACGCACACCCAAAATGTTGGAGCCAGCCGTATGGGAACCCGCGTGCCAAGCGACATAAGCATTCAGGTCGTTGGCGGTACGCACGAGCTCAGCACTCGTTTCAAGCGGCAGCGACCAGTANCTTCCNATGATCTTGACGCCCAAAGCGCCCTTAGCCAAGCTGTCGTTCACAAACTTTTCGAGCTGTTCACGCGTCGGTGTCATCGTGCCGCAATGCTTCATCGGGTCAAAGCCTTCGAGCATGGCAACGTTAATCCCAGCGCCACAGGTATGGGCCNNCGTTTCGAGGATTTCATCGCAGGGACCTGCCATATCCAAGCAGGTGGTCACCCCGGCGGCGGCAGCCATGCGCGTGCCGTAGCTCGAACCGAACATGCTACCTAAGTGAAGATGCGGGTCAATGAGACCAGGCATCAAGCAAAGACCCGTCAGGTCTTCAACTTTAGCGGCTTCTCCCTTTAAATCCGTGCCGACGGCGGCGATGTGACCGTTTTCAATAGCCACATCCATCACCGCATCACGACCGTTCACTGGGTCAACGACACGGGCATTCTTGAGAAGACGATCCCACATAAACATTTCTCCTTTTGGTCAAAGAAATTGCGTTTTTCGCAGAATACCCTTTAATTTTAGACCGTATTAGTGCTAATTTCTATGTGGTTTGTCCTAGGTAAAGGGTCACTCCAAGCGGAGCTTTTCGCGACTTGTTGCAGTTGAGACACAGTACGACTTTTCCTACTCGTTGAACGCCAATTCTGTAAGATAGTTTCCGTGAAGGATTATTACGGGACTCTAGGTTCACCATGAACAACGTCGTCGGCAAAAAACATATCGACTTGTGTTACGAAGATGTGCAGTTTGCGTTGAAGCTCTTCGAAACGCAGAGCTTGACGCTCACAGCGCAAGCCTTTGGGTTCAGCATGGGGGCTGCATCGCGACGCTTAGCGCATGTGCGTGAAGTTTTTGGTGACGAACTCTTTGTGCGTTCAGGCTTAACGATGTTGCCGACCAACCGCATGAGGGAATTACGTCCTCAGTTGATTGACCTCATTAACCGTACGCATACTCTTTTANGTGCGAATCGCTTTGATCTGAAGTCAAGTACCCGTAACGTGCGTATTATTGCGGTAGATAACGCAGTGGCGACCTTTATTAATGGGGCGATTGGGCGCTTTTATGATACCGCGCCCTTATGCCGCTTGACGATCTTGCCATTAGATACGCATCTCTATGACCGTATGCGTGACGGAGAAGCGGATATGGCGTTTTTCCCTTTGTCCGGGATTCCAGCCGACTTTCACGAATTGATTCTCTATCGCACGCGTCGTGGGATTATGGTACGTAACGGTCACCCGTTGACCGCCGTGTACGATAAGAATGGTCGCATTACAGCCGAAGACTTGAAGCCCTGGCGTGCCGTGAAACTGGAGTTTGGTGGGCAGCTCGCTAACCCCGTTGGGTCCACCGGGCTTGAGCAGCCCACGGGGATGACCGTTCCCTATATTTTGTCGGTCCCCTATGTGGTATCGCAAACCGACTTTACGTTCTCGGCACCCCTTATTACGTTACGGCGCTTTACGACGGATACGCAGTTTAAGTTCCGTATTTTGCCGATGCCCGAGTCGCATAGTCTATTTGCGCCGCGTATTGTGTGGCACCACAGTACGCACACGGACCCCTTCTTACAGTGGGTTCGTGGGTTGATTGCTGATGCAGCGCGTACTGAAGCCAAGAGCTTGGGGCTTTTAGAAGGAGCGCCCCTTTAACGAATCGTATCCAAAATGGATTCGAGTCGATAGCCTAAGGTCTGAATCGCAATCACGGATTCTCCCTTTTGAAGACGCAATACGCGCTCCACACGGTCGCGGTCAAACCCCGTGCGCGCTAAGCACGCGAGTTTCATCGCTGCGGCNGTCATATAGACCGCTTGAATCTTGACGCCCACGTCAATGATCATGCTTCGCGTACGCATTTCTTCAACTTTGGCTGGGGTCCAACTTTCGTGTTGGAGTTTTTCAATGACGCGCTCCCCTAAGCGCGCCAAAAACGTCTCGGTACGTGTACGGTTGGCAACATAAACGAGGTGCACAGGCGCCACGCTCAAATGGGGGNNTACCGCAAAGAACGTTTCGTGACGCACGTCCGAGAGTTCGCAAAAAATCAAGCCTTGCTTTTCGGGAATCCAGCGCCAAATGCCATTGGCTTTGAGGACGTAGATATCGATCTCGCGCCAGTCAAGAGTANNCGAAGGCGTTGTGCGTCGCCCATTGGGACGGTTAATCCCGTCAGCTGCCCACAAGAGGGTCGAGAGGTCTTGGTCAGAGATCGGCTCATCGCTAAACGTACGGTGAGACTGACGGTTGGCAAAGACCTCGGTGAGCCCCATCGCCAAGGGTTCTGGGGGCGGCAACTGGCGAAAAATGACGTGCTTATCGTCAGACCCAAAGCGCGTTTCAAGTTCTTCTTTGACTTCTTCAAATTCGGTGCGAATGCGTGAGACATGCTTATCAAACGACTCACGCAGTTCGGTGACTTGTTCAGAGAGTTCTTGACGAAGTTCGTCCGTGAGGTTGGCGACACTACGACCCAAAGACTCAAAGGATTTTTTGGACATGTTTTTTCCTCCTGACGTGTCGCGTGATGGTACTGAGAACGGTCACCGTGCGCACATCTCTAAGGATAGCTAGTCTTCTATTACAATGACCAAGAATCTCCAACGTTGGTAAAAGGATTTACAAAAAAAATGAGAGCGATCACTGAAGAGCGCGTTGGCGCGGAAACCGCTTTTCGTATAACGGTCCCTAATGACAAGGCGCCTGCGGTACGCAAAATGCTCGAAAGCATGATGGTCTTGATGGGGCAAGTGTCGATGACGGTGACGCTCGACGATATGGAGCCCGATGTGCCTCCTACCNCCATGCTCAAGCGCTTACGTAAAGAGAACGGTANNCTCTCGCAAAAAGCGTTGGCAGAAAAACTCGGTACCAATCAGGTGCGTGTCTCCGATATGGAGCAGGGGGTACGATCGATTCCGCCAGAGATTAGTATGAAAATGGCTACCGAGGTGTTTGGGGTCTCAGTCAAGTATTTTCTGGTCTAGCGTTCAAGTGATGCGTCCTCACCCGTGTCGTCCTGCGACTCGTCCTCAGGCATGTTGTCTGGTTTCACGATGGTGGGGAGTTTCACCGTACACAATAAGCCGCGNGTACTGTCAAGGTCCGTGCGACGCTTAATCGTGAGCGACCCGCCGTGCGCTTCCACAAGCGAATGAACGATCGGAAGCCCTAACCCGAGCCCCGACTGCTTGGTCGTATAACCAATTTGGTCAATTCGCTCAAAGGCTTCGTCCGAGAGGGCGGTACCATTATCTTCAACGCGCAAGTAGGCGTATCCCCCGTCCGTATGTAGTGTCAGGTCAATGTGCGGATAGTTTTCTTTGGCTACCGCAGCNGTCGCATTTTTAATGAGGTTTTGAACCACGAGTTCCATTTCAAGGGGATCGTACTCAATATAGACAGCGGGCTTGATCGCTAAGCGTAAAGGGACAAGCGTACTGCTATGACGCCGCCAGTGGGCAACAACCTTATGAATTAAGCCCGAAAAATGAATGGGTTCAAATTGGCGTTGACGNTAAATGGTACCGTAATTACGGACGCGGTCAATAATTTCGGCTGCACGGGTTCCTGAGTCTTCAATCTCGGTGATTGAACTTAAAAGCGTTTCTTTAGCNACGTCACCACGGTTGAGTCGTCGGCGTAAGCTCCCACAATAATTCGTGATGACGGTCAAGGGTTGCTTAAGTTCGTGCGCGACCATGCTTGAAAGGAGCCCCACGGCACTCGCACGCGTTAAGTGTTCAACTTGCAGAGCGTTATGACGTGCTTTGAGTTCCACTTCCATCTTGGCTTGCATGGTTTCTTCAAGCTGACGCGTTCGACGGCGAGCTAGACGCACAAGCAGCACCGTATTTAAGAGTGCTAACAAAATAAAGAGCGATACGCCCAACAAATAGGGGCGCAACTCACGCATATGCCACCAAATATCATGCGGATCCCCATAGGGGACTTGCATGATCTTAAAGACGTTATAGAGACGTCGATGGTCCGTCGGAATTGTCCATTGACTACCATCGTTGCCGACGGGGAGGTTAAGTAACGTAGCAGTGAGGTTTTTTGCGATCGACGTGGGTACTGTGGGTTTTACTGAGAAAAACCAACTCGGATAGAGTTCTGTTGAATGCTTACAAGCAAGTGCTCGATCTTTATGTTCATTAATTACACGAAAGTCCGATAATTGAATTTCACCTGCTGCTGCATGACGCTCCAATAGGCAACTGNNTACCACAAATCCCACGTCAACAACACCGCTTTGAACTAAATCCACAATCTTGGTCATGGGGTAACCCACGACACGGATACTTCCAAAGAATCGTTCAGGATCAATTCCTTGGTGAATGAGTTCTGATGCTGGAATCTGCCATCCTGCAAATGCATTACGGCTCATTATGGCGAGTTTTTTACCATGAAGATCTTTAATGGTTTTGAGGTCTTGTCTATCCGCCCTAACGATGATGGTTGCTCCATTGGCGTGGTTAGGATCGGGTGCTTCACGCGTAGTGACTGCCATCAATGGTAGCCCACCTGTGTGTTCAATCATGAGGCTCGTGAGTNNACCGCTTGATGCGATTGAGATATCAAAAGCACCATCATGGGCGGCGCGCAAGAAACTATCTGGCCCATACTCTGTCACGGTAAGTTTGACAGGTGAGATCTTTAGCTGCATTGCGTGGATCGACTCGCTGAAATACTCCTTCATGATGTCGTGCCCGTAAGAATTCACGATCGCAAGCCGCAATTCGGTGGGGGACGGGGGCAAATCATCGGGATCTGCACTCCAACACGTACCTAGGGGCGCAAGCAAGCAAAAAGCGGCTAGGCGAAAGGAGAAATTTGACATGGCGGGCAAAAATAAAGCAAAAACCGTGAAAAAAGGACCGTCATCTTCAGTCTTTCAGATTCTAGCATTGACCTAAAAGCTCATTGAAATTTGACGTTATGAACCGTTTTTTAGTCCTATAGGCTAGGTTTAGGGTTTGGTGAATACTACTAAAGATCTAGATAGATAAAAATAAACTAATGCAATGATAGAAAAACACGATTTATCAATCTTTGCTAGGGTAAACACTGAAAATGTAGATGAAAACAGGTTGTTTTGTATGTTATGTAAAAAATGTTATTAGGGTAACTACGGTTGCCGCTATTACCTTTTGGGATAGCGGTATAGGGGAGTATGGATAAATATCCAATAGTGGTTTTACTATTGCTCCCTCGCGCACATTAAGTGAAGTTGACAAAATTTGTCACAGTGGACTTCCGCCCCCTTTGGAAGTCTGCTCGAATTTATTCAAGGAGAAAAACGAATGGAAGACAAAATTGTCGACCTTCAGATTTCGCGCCGTAAGCTTCTTAAGCTCGGTGGTGTGGCTGCTGTTGCCTCTACCGGTGCGGTAGGTGCGCTTTAGCCTGTTGAAGCGCAGTTAAAAGAACTCGAACATCAGGGTTGGAGTCGTCATCCGCTCGCCTGCTGTATGTGCGGTGCTTTCTGTGGTCTTGTANGTATGAAGAAGATTGGCGAACCGACGTCTGAAAAGACGGTTCGCATTTTCCCGAATCCTGATCATCCCCAGCGCGGTTACTGTGGTCGTGCCGCTGCGACGATGTGGATCTGGAATCACCCGCTTCGTATTAAGAAGCCGTTGAAGCGCGTTGGTGAACGCGGTGAAGGCAAGTTCGTCGAAGTGTCTTGGGACGAAGCGTTGAATGACATTGCCACGCGTCTTAAGAAGGTCGTGGAGGCTCACGGTGAAGAGTCTGTGGTGACGACGAGTCACTCATTTAGCGGCATGGCTAAGTGGCTCACATTCCCGCTTGGTAGCCCTAATCATATTGGTCACTCTAGTACCTGTAACTCTGCTTCTATTGCTGGTCGTGATTGGGTCTACGGTAAGGGTTTCTCTGGCGCAGGTAAGATCGAACCTGATTACGCTCATCTTCGCTATTTGATTCTCATCGGTCGTTCGATGGGAAGTGCGATGGGTTGTTTGCACACATTGAATCAAGCTCGTGAAAAGGGTTGTCAGGTGGTGAGCGTTGACCCACGTATGCCGGATATTGCTTATGGCGATGCCAAGTGGGTGCCGATTCGTCCGGGTACTGATCAGTCTTTCGTGCTCTCCATGATCAACGTCATGTTGACCGAAGGCCTTGCGGATCTTAAGTTCCTTGCTAAACATACCAATGCAGCCTATCTCATCAAGGCAGATGGTCGTCCTTTGACCGAAGCCGATATGAAGAAGGGTGGTCGTGCTGATCTTTATGCTGTCCATGACCTGAAGACGAATAAGATTGTCTTCCAAGGTGTTGAACTTGACGAAAAGGGCGCAGCAAAGTCGTTCATTGAAGATCCAGCAACCGAACAGAATCTTCATTATGCAGATACAGTGACATTGCTCGATGGCACTACGACTGAAGTGCGTACGTCTTTTGATATCCTTGCTGAAATTGCTGCTAAGCATACTCCGCAGGCTTCTCAGAAGATCACGGGTATTCCTGCAGATACGCTCGTTGAATTGGCTCGTAATTTTGCCAACAACAAGGGTGTTGTTGATGATGGTTGGTACTCGTCCAAGAATGGTAATGATATTGAGCTTTACCAAATGATTGGTGTTCTCAATTCGCTCAACGGTAATGTCGATCGCGAAGGTGGTATTGTTGTGACGGCTGGTGCCGGCTTCAAGGGACCCGGTGTTAGTGATGGCAAAGGACCGAATGGCGAAAAGTGGGAAAAAGTACAAGNNGCTAAGCGCATTGATAAGCTTGTTTGTGGCGAAAGTCAGGGTAATTTGTGGACCGCGCTTGATGCGATGTTGTCTGGTAAGCCCTATCCTATCCGCGCGCTCTTTGTTGTGGGGACGACGCTCTTCCACCGTGAGTCCGATTCTACTCGCTTGGAAAAGGCTTTGAAGTCGCTCGATCTTTGTGTGGTTCAGGATTTGTTGCCCCATGAAGTGTGCGACTATGCGGACTATGTGCTTCCTGCTACCTACTTCCTTGAACGCTACGAAAACGCTGGCGTTAAATGGGCTTTGGATGGTTCCGTGCATCGTAACAGTGCTGGTATTCGTCCGCCTGAAGGTGTTGAAGCTCGCCACGACATTTGGATTCTTCTTGAAGTTCTCCGTCGCGCTTATCCAGAACGTGCTGCTCGTGTGGGTTACACGGCTGAGTTAAAGACCGCTGACGAATTTGATGCTTGGTACAACAAGCTTGAGGATAAGGCTGTTGCCAAATTTGCTGCAGCTCAGGATGCGAAAAATCCTGGTGCTGGCGAAAAGATTCTCAATGATCTGAAAACCAAGGGTTGGACTACGGTCAAGAAGAAGAAGTATGGTGAATATCCGTACAAGAAGCCGTTTGGAACGCCTACTGGCAAGATTGAAATCTATGGCTTTAAGTCCTTTGCTAAGAAGGGTTACGATGTCATTAAACCGATTAGTGACTACGTTCCTGCGCCAGCCTATAGTGCTCCGAAGTCTAATAGCAACGAATTTGTGCTTGTCTCCGGTAAGAACTGCACGTCGAGTTCTGGTCTGAACCTCTTCGCAGGTACGACCCGCTTTACGGGTGATCGTACGCTTTGGATGAATCCGTATGACGCTCAGCGTTTAGGTATTCAGAATAAGGAAGAAGTGCTTGTCGAAGGTGTTGACCGTGAATACCGTAGTNCCAAGGTAACTGTGACGGTGACGAAGAAGGTTGTGGCTGGTGCTGTCTTTGCCTTCGGTTTCTCGGGTGGCGTTCGCACGAAGGAACTCGTCAACGATCCTCGCTTTGACTTTGTGAAGGAAGGCATCAACTCGCACTGGTTCGCCACGGGTTACGCTCAGCCCGTCGTTGGCAACCTTGCTAACAACAGCTGCATCCGTGTCAAACGCATCAAGGGATAAGTCATGAAAAAAGTTAAAAAACAGTTGGCACATCTTTTTGATGCCACTCAGTGCATTAACTGTGGTGCCTGTATCACTGCTTGCGCCCAGACGAACTATCCGGATTTGCTCAATGAGTATATTCCGGCTTGGAATACGATCTGCAACAACATCCGTCAGGTCAAGGTCGAAAAGAATCGACCCATGCAGCTGTTGATTCAGTGTCAGCAGTGCTCGGAAGCGCCTTGCGTGACGACCTGCCCGTTCGGTGCGAACTACTATGACGACAATGGTCTCGTTCGTAACGATCCGGATCGTTGCATCGGTTGTAACTACTGCGTGGCTTCTTGCCCGTACGACGCTCGTTGGTCGAACCCGGTGACGGGCTTGCCCTCCAAGTGTATGGGTGAAGGTTGCTTGAAGTTGATCGAAAACGGTAGCCTCCCGGCTTGCGTGACCGCTTGCCCGGCTAGCGCTCGTCTCTTCGGTGACACGCTTGATCCGACGTCTACCATCTCCAAGAAGATTGCTGCCTCTAGAACCCAGATGCTTCTCGAAAGCCATGGGACCAAACCGAACTTCTACGTAGTGGTGCACAAATGATCGATCTTTCTGATTTCACCGCGCAGGTCCAGGTACNNGCTCATTGGGGTTGGACGATTGCATTCTTCCTCTGGTTCGTCGGTTTGTCGGGCATGGGGATGTTCTTGAATAACTGGGTTCGCGAAAAGGCGTTGGTCTATGTGTGTACCTTCGCTGGTATCGTGGGTACGCTCCTTGTGATCAGTCACTTGACGCGTATTCTCAACCTCCCGTTCGCTGCGATTAATGCTCTTCTTGAAATGAGCTTCAATTTCGGCAGTTGGATGTTCATCGGTATCTGCCTCCTCGTGTTGCAGTGCTGCATTACGCTCTTTTATTCGCTCACTTTCGCTGGCGTGATCTTTAAGGGCGAAACGTTCAAGCAGATCATTGCGAATGACTGGTTCAATCGTATTTGCGCTGCGATTGGCGTGGCTGCCACGATTTACTCTGGCTTCCTTCTCACCCAGGCTGTTGGTGTGACCCTTTGGAACACGGCTTTGATTCCGCTCCTTTGGATCATGTCCGGTATGGCTTGCTCGATCGGTGTGATCGAAATCCTCATGGTTTTCGGTTACCTCTCGCACGAAAAGGTGTTCTGGAGCCGTCGTACGTACCTCTGGGTCGAAGTGGCTGAACTCTTCACGATCTTCGCTTTCGTTCACGTCGCTACGACGTCCACGTCTGCCGCAGCTCGTGCTGGTGCTGAAGCCTTGACGAGTGGTCCGCAGTCCATGATGTTCTGGCTCGGTGTGATCATCCTCGGTTCGATCATCCCGCTCTCCATCAACCTCGTGACCCGCAACCACAAAGCGTTGGTTGTGAGTGCTGTCCTCGGCATCACTGGCGCGCTTCTCCTTCGTGCCTCGGTGCTCTTCGCGGGCTACTATGAACCGGTCCTTCTCTAAATCCCCCGGGAGCAGTGGTTCAAAACCAGGCTGTTAGGATCTCGCAGTCTACAGCCTGGTAGCCCATGAAGGAACAGCCGCTTCGAGTGACAGTACTCGAAGCGGCTGTTTAGATCCAAAGTTTCCAATGGTCCACGTCTATGACGCCCAAATAAGAAGGCTCTCTTGTGTGATGCAAGAGAGCCTTCGTCTTTTTGGGATTAACCTGCTTTAGTGAAATTTGTCACAGCCTCTGGATCGATCAGCATCATAAAGCGCGTGATGTCGGCGGTANNCGTACGGGCATTGAGTTTTTTCGACAAAGACCCACGGTGAGCGATGACCGTTTTTTCGGTGATGTCGAGATTCGTTGCGATTTCTTTATTGAGTAAACCGCGGGCGACCCAAAGCGCGACTTCTTGTTCGCGGGTTGATAGTCGACGATAGNNTACCGCTTTGGCGCGATCGATCGTCACGGCGCTATTTCTTGCTTCACTGTCTTTTTGAACCGCTTTTTCGATTGCATCAAGTAGGCGCTCAGCCGTCACGGGTTTGGAGAGAAAATCGTGTGCCCCATCTTTGACGGTTTTAACCGCCATGTCGATGTCGCCATGCGCCGAAATAAAAATGATCGGCAGGGAATTGCCTCGACGCTTCATTTCACGCTGCAATTCCAACCCACTCATCTCGGGCATACGAACGTCAAGCACCAAACACCCAGGGGTGAACGGACTATCTTTTTCTAAGAAGTTCAGGGGACTTGTGTACGTGATGACATGCCAGCCTTCACCCTCAATCACGAACTGCCATGAACGACAAACATCTGGGTCGTCGTCAACGACTCGAATCATGCATTGGGATTGTAGGGAGGTAATCATCGATTTTTTTCCGAAAATGAACAAGCGTTGTTATTTTATGTCTTTTATGTGAAGTATAAACGAGACGTACTGTCGTTAGCCTGAACTCCCAGATAGCTGATCTATATACGGGTTGATATAACTCAAAAGATCTTCACTTGTGTTTCAAAACGCCTGATTTTATTGACCAAAAAATCAGGCGTTTTAATTTTTGTTATAAACTGATCCATATCAATATTGGAGGGATCGTTTATCATGAAACAAACCAACCGTTGGTACTTCACAGCTGACACAAATGCCAAGGGCTATACATACATTCAGGTANCTTACCAAACGAAGTGGGATCCCGTCGCGAAAACGACAAAACGCAGTGCTAAACGATATGTTGGGCGCCTGTTTGATGACGGACACGTTGCGCCGAGTAAAGCCTTTTTAGAAAGCTTCCCTCAATATGCTGGCAAAACAGTATTTTTCTACNCAGATAAGACTTTGGTAGACGAGCAGACGTATCGCCAAGCGTTTCCAGCATCCCCTACTNCTACACCTGATCCTGAAGAGCATGCTTCGAAAGACGATACTTTGAATGTTGGTTTGACTTGGGCTGCCGAAACGATCGCCGAAGAAAGTAAAGTACTCGAGAGCTTGGTTGATGTATTTGGTAAAGAAATTGCCAGAGATCTTTTGCATCTCGCTATTTACAAGCTTGATACAGGCTCGAGCATGGCTGCTTTTGAAGATTGGTGCTCAGGCGTTTACCTGAAAAACTCTAAACTACTTACCGATCAACGAATCAGTAAAATTCTTGCCAAAGTAAGTGTTCAAGATTTTGAAAAGTTTTTCCTTAATCGTCACAAGGCGAAACTTCAAGAGGATCGCAAGCTAAGTTATGCCCTCGATAATACGTCTATTTCTACATATTCCGAGACGATTGAGGACGCTGAATTTGGCTACGCAAAACGTGATCCGCACTTAAAACAAATCAACTACACCTTTGTGTGCGATCAAGAGGATGGTGAAATTATCTTTGCGCACACCTATCAAGGCTCTATTAGCGATGTGGTTGCATTGCAAGAGATTATCTACCGTATGCGTCGTGCAGAGTTCGAGTTGGAGAACGTGACATTAGTCTCGGATCGAGGTTATTCCTCTTTGATGAATATTCAAAAAATGATTGATCTTGAGATGAAATTTGTGCAGGGTGTACGTTTAACCGAAGACGCCATCAAATCGAAATTTGATACCTATCACGATTCGCTTCGCGATGTAAATTTCTATGACTCAGAAACTGGCGTTTTTGCTAGAACCACAAAAGAACCGTGGTTGCAAAATATTTCAAACGGGACATTAAACCGAACCGTTTATGTGCATCTCTACCGTTTCCCTGGGGTGGACGAAGCAGAAATGGCTTCTTTGGTCAAAAAAGCTGACCAAATATTGAAGCATAAGGCTAACAGCAAAGAAGTCCCGCCAGAGCTCTGGCAGTCGTATAAGCGCTTTGTTAAACAGATTAAGAATGCTAACGGTGAAGCGACCTGGGTTCGGGATAACGAGGCTATTAAAAACGCCGTGAAATACGCTGGCACATTCGTGATTCGCACGAATAGCATCGATGATCCGTTTGAGGCTCTGCGCGTTTATCGCCTCAGAGGAACCGTTGAGCAAGACTTCAATCAATTCAAAAATTGGGTAGATGGTGATCGTTTGCGATGCACTCAATCCTCATATATCGGTAAGTTGTTTGTTTGCACGTTGGCGACGTCATTGCGACTCATGATGATGAATCGTGCAAAACACAACTCTCAAGACGACACAGGATTGAAAATTCCCAATAATTCAATGGATGTCCTGTTTGGAAAAATCCGAATGATCAAGGTAGNNAAACGCAAGGATGCGAATGCTTGGGTGACGAAGCTGGCATCAAAAAAGCAGCGCGATATGCTCACGCTGCTTGGTTTGAAAATGCCCCCGCGAGTACTCCGGTAGCTGATAAGGATCAGCTAACCGGGAGTTCAGGCGTTAGGATAGAAATGACGTATAAAAACAAAAAAAACACCTCGATTTTTAGGTCGAGGTGCGTTTTGATAGCAAAGTATGATTAGTTGCGGCGGCTACGGATGCCACGCATATGTACATTGGCGTTTTGTTCTTCTTTTTCTGTTTCGCGCGTCACACGTTCCTGCATTTGGCGAATGAGTGCGCTACTCGTCATGCCCGAGCGATGGTTGAGGTTACGAGCGTCGAGAACGGGGACTTCATTGAGACTCGTGATTAACGTGCGTGTGCCATGATGCGTGGTCAAATCTTCGAGCGTTTTTTCGTTGAGCTTTTCGTAAAACGCTTCAAGTGCTTCATTGAGCGTGATGCGAAGACTGCAAGTAGGAGACAACGGGCACTTGGGTTCAAAGCAGTCGATCAACGGGGTCTGAGCTTCAAGCGTGCGAACCAAGTCGCCGATACGATATTCGTTAGCGGGTTTGGCTAACGTGATCCCGCCCGAGCGACCGCGTTGCGTCGAGATCCAGCCCTTGAGACTCAAGAAGTGAACCACTTTAACCATGTGGTTGCGAGACCATTCAAAACGGTCAGAAAGTTCCGTCACGGTCACCAACGCAGAACGAGGTGAATACGTCAGGTACATCAGCACACGAAGGCTTAAGTCGGTGAATCGGGTGAGGTGCATAAAAGTGCGTCCTAGGTTTGAGGGGTAAACCAGGGCGTAAAAAAGAAGGATTTACTGCCCTAGAATCGTTTTTGTTCTGTAGAGGATTATAACGCCGTCAAGACCATTGTCTATGACGGCGTTCTGGTCACTCAGTTGGCGCAATTGTATTCGCTCTGAGTGACTTTGTCATCAATTTAATAATGGGCCTTTAGGGTTTGTCTGCGATTACGATCTGTGTATGGATACGCGAATGGATTAAACCAAGGGCTTCAAGGTCTTTTTTGAGACTTTCGATAAACGTCTTGCTACCCGTGATGTAGAAGTCCGCGTCAGGCGCAAGGCACACAGAACGAACGTTTTCAACCGTGATGGGACCCGCAACATCGTAGTCCGTGCCAGCCGTTTCGCTCATCATTGGGCGCGTAAAGAAGGTGGCTAACCCAACGTTAGGCATCAAGTTGACAAGTTTACGAATTTCATCTGCGAGTGCAAAGCGTTTCCCGTTAAGGACCTGACACAAGACACTCACTTTGCGTAGCGGCGAAGCAACAGCCATTTCGCTCATGAAGGCTGCCGCGGCAATGCTACCGATCCCTTCGGTGATGAGGACGATAGGCGTTTCGCCGGGTTCCAACGTAAAGTCGCCAAAGGGCGCTGAGAGGAAAACCTCATCGTCAATACGAAGTTTACCAAGGTAGCCCAGCGTTCCAAAGTAGGGTTCGTCACCAATTTCAACGGTGATGCGAAGGAGTCGATCTTCGTTAGTACCCGTCAAGAAATAGGCGCGGGAGGTCATATCTGGCAGACGCAGATTGACGTATTGACCAGCAGTAAAGTTGGGTGGGAAGCTGTCGTCGGAGGGCTTCAAAAAGAGACTAATCATGCCTCTACCTTCTTCTTTACGAAGGGCAACACGATAGGATTTCCATCCGCTAGCGCATGTCGTGGTTGTCATGGCAAACCTCCTGCTTATTGCGGGATACGTAACCATAGACCGAAAGCTTGTTAGCCGCTATCAACGTCGTCATGTGGGCGTCGGCATGACGCGAAAAAGTCGGGCTAATGGGACGCATCCCATGATTTTGTTGGAGTCAACACCCCCTACGCCCAATTCCATTGTAGTACCTAAAAGCCATTTGAAAGCGATTTTTTTTGATCAACCTTTGCGTTAACGCATAGGTATCATGCCGACACGTGTTAACTGATGAATGGTACCAAAGGAGTACGAGAACCAATTGTCCTGACAAAATGCGAAGGAACATCGCCAGGGGATAAACAGTCGAATAGGCAACCGCAGAAGAGTTGCGCTCCGACAGTGTTGCCGCGTAAGCGAGTGCTGGTGGATCGGTGGTGGCGCCCGCCATCAGACCCACGATACTGTGGTAATTCACGTTAAAGAATCGACGTGCGATAAAGCCCACGATGAGGAGCGGAATCATCGTAATGATGAGTNNACCAAGTAAAACGTATAGGTAGCCGTTCCCTTGGGTGAGGGCATTGACAAACCCTTCGCCTGCCGCCAAACCGACGCTTGCTAAAAAGAGGGCAATCCCCGTTTCACGCATCATCATGTTGGCGGACGGTGTTGTGAAACTCACAAGTTTCATAAAGCTACCAAAGCGCCCAATCAGAATCGCCACGATCAANGGAGTACCCGCTAAACCCAATTTGATGGGCACGGGGAGTCCAGGCAACACGATCGGCATGCTACCCAAAATGATCCCAAGCGCTAAGCCCACAAAGATCGTGAGGATATTGGGGTTGTCGAGCTTTTTCACCTTGTTGCCAAGATAGTCTTCAAGGCGATGCACGGCATGCTCAGGTNNACCCACGCAATAGACTTGGTCACCGACCTGTAAGTGCATCCCGGGGTGAGGAAATAGCGTCATCCCCGCACGGAACACTCGAGTGATGTTGACGCCATCCATGAGGTTAAGCGAAAGGTCACGAACGGTCATTCCGTTCACAGCACTACGGGTAATCAAAATCGTACGCGTGGTGACGGGCGACTTTTCGCACGCTAAGTCAATATTTGTGCGTTCGCTACCAAAGAAAGCCACGATCGCGTTTTTGTCTTCAGGCGCACACACAATGCGAATCACGTCACCCATCCGTGTGAACGTACGGCTCGTTGGGGACTCAATGTAGCCTTCACTCAAGATTCGACTACAAATAAAAGGGCGCGCAATAAAGTCACGGATTTGACCGATGCTTCGCCCATCGATCGCAGCGTTGGTGACTTCAACGTGAAAGAAAATCGGTTCGTGGTGTAGGGTCTTTTCTTCGTAGTCCCACATCGCGTCTTCTTCAGAGAGCTTGATTTTGAAGAGCTTACGCAGGATCACAGCGCATAAGATCGTCCCGACAACCCCCAACGGATAGGCGCAAGCGTAGGCTACGGCAATGTTTTCGCCCTGGTAATTCAACATGTCCAACGCTTCTTGCGTAGCACCCAACCCTGGGGTATTGGTGACGGCACCATAGTGAACGCCCAACATTTGGGCGAGCGACATCTGGTCCGAAAAAAGAAAGTAAAGCCCGATCGTGAGCAGAAGCCCAAGCACCACTAATAAAAGGGTCAGGAGGTTCAGTAGCATCCCACCACTCTTAAAGGACGAAAAGAACGAGGGNCCAACTTGCAACCCAATAAAGTACACAAAGAGGGTGAGACTAAAATCACGCACAAAATAAAGCACTGGTTCAGGGACGGTCAGCCCGAAATGCCCTGCAGCCAGTACCNNAGCAAACAAAATAAACGTGACGCCTAAAGAAATGCCAGCAATACGAATGCGTCCGAGCAAAGTACCCACTGCAATAATGAGGGCGTACACCAAGATAATGTGCGAGACGGCTTGGGCGTCAGTAAAGAGCGAAGTGAGCCAGGACATGAAACTCAAGGTTAATAGAGAGAGATGAATGAACTTTAAACATCTCATTATCGACGATGGGTGTCTTTAAAACCACTAGATGTTTCCCGATTCCTCTACATGATATGTGATCCGTTAATCGTGTTATCGGGTGTGTTACGGGTTCTGTGACCGAACCCAAAGAGTGACATTAAGCACCGATCTCTTTCGTTTTTGAGGTGAAGGCACTCATGCAAAGACTTCACTTTGGGGCGTTGGGTAAAGGTATGGAGCCGCGCTTGATAGCTATCAAGACAGTGTCCAAAAATGACAAAAGCGCTGTTCATCCTTGGAATAACGGTATTCTCAAAATAGCGTTTCAGCGTTAGGCTTTGATACGTGAAACCGTCAATTGGTTTTACAGGACCCTCGACAACTCGTACTAATCATCGTAGTTAGTGCTCTAAAGTGAGAAATCAAATGAGAGAACAAACTGTTTTCGAGCATCCCGTTTCGCGTCGCCGTATGTTGACCGCTTCGGGCTTGCTTGCAGTTGCAGGTTTTGCTTCTACGCCGCTCGCAGCTGCGGTTGCCAAGGCTGTTGAAGACTTTGGTGTCTATCAGTGGACTGCCTGTGTGATTAATTGTGGGCAGCGTTGCCCGCTTCGCGCCTACACCAAGAATGGTCGACGGTTGTAGCGTTCGTCAGCTTCGTGCCTGCCTCAAAGTCGCGCCATGCGTGAACGCCTCTATAGCCCGGATCGCTTGAAGTACCCGATGAAGCGCGTTGGTGAACGTGGCGAAGGAAAGTTTGAACGTATTTCTTGGGATGAAGCGTTGAAGACCGTCGCTGATAAGCTCAAAGAAACCGTCGAAAAGTATGGCAACGAATCGCTTTATTGGCAGTATTGCTCGGGTCAGCAGTCCTTGGTGAACTCTCGCCGCGCTTGGTGGCGTTTGTTAAACCTCATGGGGGGCTACCTGAAGTACTACGGTTCTTATTCGACCGCGCAGATTTCTGCGGCGTTCCCGATGACCTATGGCGCAAGCCCGTCGTCCGATATTTCGCAAATTGCTAACGCACAACTTTATGTGACTTTCGGACATAACCCAGCCGTGACCCGTGGTTCTGGCTATGGTAAGTCTTGGCAGATGACGTGCGCGCGTGAACGCGATGGTGTCAAAAAGCCCAAGATGATCGTCATCGATCCGATCTATACCGATACGGTACNNGTGGCACATGCTGACGAATGGATTCCGATTCGCCCAGGGACTGACGCTGCATTGATTGAAGCCATTGCGCATGAACTCATTGTCAACAACTGGGTGGACCAGAAGTTCCTTGACGAATATTGCGTGGGGTACGACGAAAAGACCTTGCCGCAAACGGCACCTAAGGGGTCTGACTACAAGTCCCATATTTTGGGTCGTGGCGCCGATGGCGTAGAAAAAACGCCTGAATGGGCTTCTCGCATCACGNGGATTCCTGTTGACACGATTGTGAAGTTGGCANAAGAAATCGGTACCACTAAGCCCGTTTTCTTCTCTCAGGGTTGTACTGCAGCGTCANGTACCAACGGCGAACAAACGAGCCGTGCCATTGCCATGCTGCCGATTTTGACGGGTAACGTGGGTGTTGCGGGTACGAGTACGGGTCAGCAAGAAGGCAATACGCCTGTGCCTGCCGTTTATTTGCCAACTGGCAAGAACCCCGTCAAGGCGACTATTCCATGCTTCCTTTGGACCGATGCGATTCTTCGCGGCAAGGAAATGGACGACATTCACGACGGGTTGCGTGGCGTACAGAAGTTAGGTCACGACATCAAGATGATCGTCAATTCGGGTGGCAATACGCTCATTAATCAGCATAGTGACTCGAACCGCACTGATGAAATCTTGCGTGACACGACAAAGTGTGAATTTATCGTCGTGTGCGACAACATGATGACGCCGACGGCGCGTTATGCCGATATTCTTCTTCCTGATACGCTTGGTCCAGAAACGGATGACGTGACTGCCTCTGGCGGTTCGAACGGTGACTCCGCGGCGATCCTGCCGCTTCATAAGGCTGTTGAGCCGCAGTGGGAACAGCGTCCGAGTTGGGAAATCTGCCGCGGTATTGCGAAGTACCTCGGTAAGGAACAAGAATTCACCGAAGGGAAGACGCAGCTTCAGTGGATCGAATGGTGCTACAACGAAACGCGCCGCAAGGTGCCGTCGTTACCAGACTTTGAAACTTTCTGGAAGACGGGTACCGCACATATCCACGACTTGCCTAATGCTGGTATCGCGCTTGAAGCCTTCCGTAAGGATCCTAAAGCCCATCCGTTGAAGACGCCGTCGGGCAAGATTGAAATCTACTCCGAACGCCTTGCCAATATTGCTAAGCATTGGGTGCTTCCGAAGGGTGATGTGATTTCGCCCATTCCGATGTTCGTTCGTACTTGGGAAATGCCGGGCGATCCACTTCAGAAGAAGTATCCGCTTCAGTGCTATGGCTACCACGGTCACGGTCGAATTCACTCGACCTTCCACAACTTGCCTTCGTTGCGAGAGCAGTTCCCGGACGAAGTGCTTGTCAACGTGCTCGATGCTGAAAGCCGTGGCATTCATTCTGGTGACAAGGTCCGAGTCTTTAATGACCGCGGTGCAGTTGAATTGACGGTANCCAAGGTGACGCCTCGCATTATCCCAGGTGTGGTCTCTATCCCGCAGGGTGCATGGTATACGCCAGTCACGAAGGATGGTCATAAGGTCGACAAGGGCGCAAACATCAATACGTTGACGTCGCTATGCCCGAGTCCGCTCGCTAAGGGCAATCCTCAGCATACCAACCTCGTTGAACTTGTTAAAGCCTGAGCATAAGGAGAAGAGAACATGACAAAGCAATACGGTTTCGTCGTCGACGTCTCACGCTGCACGGGCTGCAAGACCTGTGTGGTGGCTTGTAAAGACGCACATAACCTTCCCGTGGGTATGAATTTCCGTCGCGTACTTGAAGAAGTGGGTGGCGGTTGGCGTCAGGATCGCATGACTGGCGCATGGCATCAGGACGTCCACGCTTGGTATGTTTCGATTTCGTGCAACCATTGCGAAGATCCCGCTTGCGTGAAGGTCTGCCCGACCAAAGCGCACTATAAGCGTACCGAAGACGGTCTCGTTGTGATTGATCGCGAAAAGTGCATTGGTTGCGGCATGTGTGCTAACGCATGTCCCTACGGTGCACCGCAACTTGATCAGAAAGCCCACAAGATGGTAAAGTGCGACGGTTGCTTGGATCGTCTTGAAAAAGGCGGTCAGCCGATTTGTGTGGAAGCTTGCACCGAACGCGCGATTCACTTCGGTGATATTGCCGAACTTCGCAAAACCTATGGTGAGTGTGCCCAGACGGCACCACTTCCTGATCCTGCGAAGACGAAGCCCGCGTTGGTGATTATTCCGTCACCCAAGGCAGCACGTTAAGCCCGATGACGAGTGAGCTAGAGCGTTAGCAGCCTCCTCGTTTATCAATAAAGAACAGCCCGTGTCGATGGTGATGCGGGCTGTTTTTCGATGGGTGACTGACACAATCACGCAGAAAATCGCTTGGCGTTGAGGTGAAATAGATGCGTCTTGATACGCATAGGAAATGCTTAAAGAAAGGTCAAAAAGCGGGACCGTGCCATAAAAAACACGAGAAAAAGACTGTGGCACAGAACATATTGGGTGGCTTAACCGAAAATGATTAGTGAAAGTACCAATAAAAAAGGTCTTGACGGAAACGTTTTGTTACATTTGTTTTAATAAAAATTTGGGTTTAGGGGTTTTCATCTAAGGATTAACCGTATATACTTCGTCCTGTGTTGAGCAACGGGGTAACCCTTAAGGGTTCACCATCGAGTTCCACGAAGTATCGGCATTTACTCCTTTGGTAGATACTCACAAAGAAAGCATCGGTTTCTCTCTCCTCCCGATGGCTTTCGAGGTTTCAAGTCCCCCGGACAAGAAACATTGGATATAAGCGTCTTTCCCTGGAAGGCAGGCTGGTCCCCTGTAGCTTATGTCGTTATTCGACTACCTGGTCAGGTCTCGGATGTATCCTCAAAATGATGTTTCGGTACCTTGGTCCGCTGAAGCATTCTTGGTTGGAAGAAAAGCGGTCTGTCTCACAAGCGACAGACCGCTTTTTTTTCGAGTTTTTTCGCCAGAAACAAAAAATACTTCCTGTGTTCTGGAGGCCTTGATAATCTGAATGTGGATTAATTCGTAGGAATAAAGGTTCCCTTCATCTTACGCACCGTTTTCTTCTGACCGTTATCAAGCTGTAACGTATGGAAGCCGTCCTGCGCAGGATTATCTAAATGAACAACCTGATCTTCGGTCGGGTTGGGAATCGTGTCAGCGGGCACTAAAACGGGTTCACCAACGCAGAGCCCTGCTTGGGTCATCTTGGTGCAACGACGTAAAAGCGTGCCCTGGTTGTCAGGCATGACCTCAAAAACACGGAAATATTCTTCACCGTTCCATGCCATTTGCTGAGCAGTCGTGCAACCACCAAGAAGGGCAACGAGCGTAGCAGCGNNTACCAAAATTTTCTTCATATATTCTCCCAATTGAAGGTTGGATGAGTATGCCGACTATAGCAAGGCATTGTTAGCGGAGTCTGATGGTGGGTTTTATGCGAGTACGGCGATCAATAAAAAGATGCCGATCGTGCCTAAGGCGATGGGCAAGGTGCCCGCACGACCTTCTTCGTCTTTGGCGCGTTCACGTAGCCCAATGCCAAGCATCACAAGCGAGAATGATGCAATGCCTAACGCAAGCCCGCGGTCGCCAAAGCTCGCAAGCGCAGGAATAGCGAAAGCAACAGCCACGGCGCCTAGTAAACCGAGCAGAATTTTAAAGAAGTCGGGCAAAATGGTACTCTCTAAGGTGGTGAAGTGAATAGGACACAATCACAGCATAACAGGTTGTCGTGCTAGCATAGATTAGTTATGTCCACGAAGGAGTCTGTCATGGTCAATGCGACGATCGTGATCGATAATCACTGCCAAAAGCAAGGTCTATATGCAGAATGGGGCTTTTCGGTTTTTATTGATACCCTGTCAGGCAATCTCTTATGGGATACCGGTGGCATTTTGCATGTGTTGGAACATAACTTACGCACGTTGAGGATTGACCCTGCAAGCGTCCAAAACATCGCTTTTTCGCACGGGCACTTTGACCATACGGCAGGACTCATCGATATGCTCCGCATGGCGCCCGATGCTCAACTTTGGGCTGCGCCCGAAATTGTGCGCGTACGTTGGGGCGACGCGGATGCCAGACGCGCTAGTGGCGGCNGTACTCTTTTTGCGTCTTTACCCATGCATGTGGTGAATGCGCCTACTACCATTCTCCCTGAAGTCACTGCGTTTACTGTGCCTCNNAGGTACTACCGAGATCCTCGATTTGTCACAGCCACCCATATGTTTGAAAGTGACAAGGCGGGTGAGCGAGTGCCCGATACGTTTGCGGACGATATGTCTTTATTAGTAAAAGGCGACCGAGGCTACTCGTTAATCTTGGGTTGTGCGCATGCGGGCTTACCTAATATATTGAAGTTCGTTAAAGAAGAACTCGGCGTTGACGCGTTGGATACGGTGACAGGCGGCACACATTTGAGTGGTGCCAAGCCTGAAGACTTGCCGATGTGGATGGAGACATTGAAGACATCGATGCCGATTCGCCGTTGGCGTGTGAATCATTGCACGGGATTTGAAGCGGCAGCCATGCTCTCGAGATACTTTGACGATGTCGACTGGGCGGGCGCAGGCGCTAAACTTACACTTTGACGCTTGTGCGTGTGAACACAAACAAAAAAGCGAACTATGCCAAGAAGAAAATCATTTGTGACGAAATGGTATCGCGGGTTTAATCCCGATAATCCCGACGTTGTGACGGTATCGGTACNNATTATTGATGAAGGTGTTTCAGGGAGTGATGAAGGGTCTAAGCCCTTACATAAGCATCCTACGGGGCAACTTATGGTGGCAACTGAAGGGATTGTCGGTATCGAATTCGAGGATAGTTACTGGGCAATTCCGGCTCGATGCGGTGTTTGGGTGCCGCCCGATATTCCTCACCAAGGAGTTTTGGGTCTAGGCGGTAAAAGTGTGAGTATGCACGTGAAATTCGCTTGGGTGGTACTTNTGCCAACGCAATCGACCTTAATGATGATGAAGCCGTTGACCATTGAAATGATCATCGCTTCGGCTACCCCCGCTTGGAAAAAGCGTTCGACTGAATATCGCAACCACTTTTCTCAAGTGTTGATTGATGACGTGGTAACGNCAAAGCAGTTGCCAAGTAACTTTGCGCCCTTACCCAAGTCGCCATTTTTATTGAAGATTTTGCGTGAAATGCATGACGCTGATAAGGCTGGGTGGACGATGGTACNNGAATGGGCTGCGCACGTTGGCATGAGTGAGCGTACGCTTGGGCGAAACGCATTACGCGAAACAGGGATGACTTTTTATAACTGGCGTTTGCAGCACCTCTTCTTACGGTCGATCGAACATTTGGTANCCGAAAAGATGAGTGTCGATGAAGTTGCCTCGTTGGTAGGGTACCGCAATACGTCAGCTTATATCAAGGTCTTTAAAGAAGTCTTTGGTATGACGCCAGGGACCTATGCACGACAGGTGTTGCGCGGAGATCCTGAAGACTGATCAACGCTAAAAACCAAAAAGGCTGCCAGCAAAAACTGACAGCCTTTTTAGTAGCCGAGGCAACGGCGTGCCTCAGGTGCGGTGTGGTTTATCGCGTACCGCGTTCAGCGTTCGTTTCCTGAGCAACGCGAGCAACCTTGCGAGCAAGGGCGGACGTCGGGTCGATCAAGGAGACGGTCTTGCCGCCACACGGGAAGTCATCACATTCATCAAGGATGAGCGGAAGTTCCGTGCAACCCAAGATCAAGCAGTTGCAGTCATAGGTCTTGACGAGGTATTCAGCAGCGCTCACGAGATCATCGCGGCACTGGCCCGTGGTGAAACCAGCCTTGGCGCCGACCGGACCATAAATGGCGGCCATAACGCGTTCCTGGTGTTCTTCATCAGGCACAAACATCGGAAGACCAAGAGCCTTAGCCTTTTCAGCATAGATGCCCGTCTGGACCGTACCAGAGGTAGCCAACAAGCCGATGCGAGCGGCATCACCAAACTTAGCTTTGATTTCTTCAATCGTGGCAATCTGCATGTTGATGAACGGGATGCCGAGATGACGTTCAAGATACGGAATGAAGGCGTGAGCCGTGTTGCAAGGGATGATCACGGCGTCGCAACCGTCAGCCTGGAGACGACGAGCGCAGCCATACATGGCGAGCGTGGGATCGTCACCGCCCTTAAGGAGGCAAGCGGTACGGTCAGGAATCTGCGGATTCTGTTCAACGACGAGCTTGAAGTGTTCCTGGTCGTTCTTAGCCGGGGTAGCCTTCACGATCTTGTCATAAAGGTCAACCGTAGCGGCTGGATANAGACCACCAATCAAACCTACCTTGAAGGGCTTCGGCAAGCGAGCCGGGGTTTCGGCAACNGACTTCTTAGCTGCGAGCGAAAGAATGTCAACGAAGGGAAGACCTTCAGCCTTGAGGTTTACAGCAGCACCAGCGACGCGACCGCAGACCGGAACGAGCACTTCAGCGCCAGCGGCGAGTAACTTCTGAGCTTCTTCACGAACGACAGCTTCGTCCGTCGTGTTGAGGCAGTCGAGCTTTTCGCCTTCAACGAATTCAACGTCAGGAAGATGACGGCGAAGCACTTCAACCGGAAGAGCGCAACCCACGAGACCGACCTTCTTAGCGCCAGAAGCCTGAACAGCTTCGGTTAAGCCAGCGTAGAGCGAAACGATGGGCATCTGGACTTCAGTCTGGACTTCAGCAAGATAGGCTTCGCAACGGAGGTTGGCGATCAAAGCAACGTCGCAACCCTTTTCCTGGAGGCGCCAAACGCTTTCAAGCGCCGTAATCTTGGCATCGCCAAGCGCAAGGCGTTCAGTCGGAGCGTCTTTGCGGAGTTCGGTTTCGTCTTCGATAAGTTCAATCGTGCGACCAGCTTCAGCAGCTGCACGGAAAAGGGCGGCCTTAACAAACGGGGCAACAACCGGGTTGATGCCAGCAGCAAGCCCGACCTTCAGAATATTAGTATGACGAATTCTCCTCAGTATCAGAAAGTGTCGAAACTAGAAAGGGTAGTCGACACTATGTAAATGGTCAACGTTAAGATAAACCCAACGAATAGAATGCGCAAAAAGGGATTTTCCTAGGATGTGTAGGTTTAATTACGGGTTAACGCGATCTTGGCAGCTGAGGAAAGCGCTAACTATGTGGTGGATGACCTTCAAAAGTGATTGAAAACGAAATTAAATACAGTATAAATACGTATTTTTAGACTTTTTTCAAGAAAAATTTGACAACGTACCGAAAAGAAGTATTTAATACCAATCCTTCGCTGCGACGTTGAGTCGTTAGCGAATTTATTTTGACAAAGAGTGTTTGATTTGATATAATTAACATTCTGCGCTTTTCGAGCGCTGTTCTTTAAAAATCAGAATTCAACGAACCGATAAGTGTGAACATCGGCAGTTTCGAGAGCTTAGTAAGCACTCAAAAAAACTTACGAATGTTCGCACTTTGAAGGAAAGCCGAAAGACGAAAGTTAATTCTTTCTCTTTCAATTCCGGCGAAGAGCGACAAAACAGAGATTGAACTAAAGAGTTTGATCCTGGCTCAGATTGAACGCTGGCGGCATGCTTTACACATGCAAGTCGAACGGCAGCACAGGGAGCTTGCTCCTGGGTGGCGAGTGGCGCACGGGTGAGTAATACATCGGAACGTGTCCTATTGTGGGGGATAACTGCTCGAAAGGGTGGCTAATACCGCATAAGACCTGAGGGTGAAAGCGGGGGATCGCAAGACCTCGCGCAATTGGAGCAGTCGATGCCCGATTAGCTAGTTGGTGGGGTAATAGCCTACCAAGGCGACGATCGGTAGCTGGTCTGAGAGGACGACCAGCCACACTGGGACTGAGACACGGCCCAGACTCCTACGGGAGGCAGCAGTGGGGAATTTTGGACAATGGGGGCAACCCTGATCCAGCCATGCCGCGTGCAGGATGAAGGTCTTCGGATTGTAAACTGCTTTTGTCAGGGACGAAAAGGATTGTGCTAATACCATGATCTGCTGACGGTACCTGAAGAATAAGCACCGGCTAACTACGTGCCAGCAGCCGCGGTAATACGTAGGGTGCAAGCGTTAATCGGAATTACTGGGCGTAAAGCGTGCGCAGGCGGTTCTGTAAGACAGATGTGAAATCCCCGGGCTCAACCTGNNGGAATTGCATTTGTGACTGCAGGACTAGAGTTCATCAGAGGGGGGTGGAATTCCAAGTGTAGCAGTGAAATGCGTAGATATTTGGAAGAACACCAATGGCGAAGGCAGCCCCCTGGGATGCGACTGACGCTCATGCACGAAAGCGTGGGGAGCAAACAGGATTAGATACCCTGGTAGTCCACGCCCTAAACGATGTCTACTGGTTGTTGGGGATNNTAATATCCTTGGTAACGAAGCTAACGCGTGAAGTAGACCGCCTGGGGAGTACGGTCGCAAGATTAAAACTCAAAGGAATTGACGGGGACCCGCACAAGCGGTGGATGATGTGGATTAATTCGATGCAACGCGAAAAACCTTACCTAGCCTTGACATGCCAGGAATCCTGAAGAGATTTGGGAGTGCCCGCAAGGGAATCTGGACACAGGTGCTGCATGGCTGTCGTCAGCTCGTGTCGTGAGATGTTGGGTTAAGTCCCGCAACGAGCGCAACCCTTGTCATTAGTTGCTACGCAAGAGCACTCTAATGAGACTGCCGGTGACAAACCGGAGGAAGGTGGGGATGACGTCAAGTCCTCATAGCCCTTATGGCTAGAAGTCTCACACGTCATACAATGGTCGGAACAGAGGGCAGCGAAGCCGCGAGGTGGAGCAAATCCCAGAAAACCGATCGTAGTCCGGATTGCAGTCTGCAACTCGACTGCATGAAGTCGGAATCGCTAGTAATCGCGGATCAGCNATGCCGCGGTGAATACGTTCCCGGGTCTTGTACACACCGCCCGTCACACCATGGGAGTGGGGTTCACCAGAAGACGTTTGTCTAACCGTAAGGAGGACGGCGTCCACGGTGGGTTTCATGACTGGGGTGAAGTCGTAACAAGGTAGCCGTACCGGAAGGTGCGGCTGGATCACCTCCTTTACAGAGAGATGCAATTAAAGCACTCGAAGTTGACACGGTGTTCACACTTATCAGGTCGTTGAACTTGATTAGCTCTTTAACAATTTGGAAAGAAATGAAGCGTTCAGTTCATGAAACGTTGTCGTGATGAGATGATGACGAATGAATGAACTGAGGGTTGTGATTGCATTCATTGATTCATTGAAGTTCTCAAGAACCGACATAATCAGAGAAATCAGCGTATACGTTATAGGTTGCTTGTGANNCTTTGAGGGCAAAAGGCCTCAGGGTTATAGGATCAAGTGACTAAGTGTATGTGGTGGATGCCTTGGCGATCACAGGCGATGAAGGACGTGACAGCCTGCGAAAAGCTGTGGGGAGCTGGCAAATAAGCTTTGATCCACAGGTCTCCGAATGAGGAAACTCACCTACTTTGTAGGTATTCCAATNCTGAATATATAGGGTTGGAAGGCGAANCGAAGTGAACTGAAACATCTAAGTAACTTCAGGAAAAGAAATCAACCGAGATTCCGAAAGTAGCGGCGAGCGAAATCGGAACAGCCTAGCACTCGATAGCAGCACGATTATTGGAACGGTCTGGAANNAGTCCTACCATAGAGGGTGATAGCCCCTTACAAGAAAATTTGGCTGTGGTACTAAGTGTGCGATAAGTAGAGCGGGACACGTGACATCCTGTTTGAAGATGGGGGACCATCCTCCAAGGCTAAATACTCGTGATCGACCGATAGCGTACCAGTACTGTGAAGGAAAGGTTAAAAGAACCCCGGGAGGGGAGTGAAATAGATCCTGAAACCGCATACATACAAACAGTAGGAGCCTCGTAAGGGGTGACTGCGTACCTTTTGCATAATGGGTCAGCGACTTACGTTTAATGGCAAGCTTAACCGTATAGGGGAGGCGTAGCGAAAGCGAGTTCGAATAGAGCGATTAAGTCGTTAGGCGTAGACCCGAAACCAGATGATCTATCCATGACCAGGTTGAAGGTGTGGTAACACACACTGGAGGACCGAACCGACTAGTGTTGCAAAATTAGCGGATGAGCTGTGGATAGGGGTGAAAGGCTAAACAAATCTGGAGATAGCTGGTTCTCCCCGAAAACTATTGAGGTAGTGCCTCGTGTATGACTCCAGGGGGTAGAGCACTGTTATGGCTAGGGGGACATGGCGTCTTACCAAACCATGGCAAACTCCGAATATTTGGAAGTTTGAGCACGGGAGACAGAGCACCGGGTGCTAACGTCCGGACTCAAGAGGGAAACAACCCAGACCGCCGGCTAAGGTCCCTAATATTGACTAAGTGGAAAACGAAGTGGGAAGGCTAAGACAGTCAGGAAGTTGGCTTAGAAGCAGCCATCCTTCAAAGAAAGCGTAATAGCTCACTGATCGAGTCTTCCTGCGCGGAAGATGTAACGGGGCTAAGTCAATAACCGAAGCCGCGGATTCACACGTATGTGTGAGTGGTAGGGGAGCGTTCNNTGTAAGCCTGCGAAGGTGACTCGTAAGGGTTGCTGGAGGTATCAGAAGTGCGAATGCTGACATGAGTAACGTTAAAGCGNNGGTGAAAAGCCCGCTCGCCGAAAGCCCAAGGTTTCCTGCTCTACGTTCATCGGAGCAGGGTGAGTCTACCCCTAAGGTGAGGCTGAGAAGCGTAACTGATGGGAACAAGGTTAATATTCCTTGACCGCCGCTGAATGCGAAGGGGGGACGGAGTATTGAAGATNNCATCCGGGTGTTGGATGTCCCGGTTTGTGCGTGTAGGAGGTTGACAGGCAAATCCGTCAACGGATCTCCGAGACAAAGCATCGAGCTCTCTTTTGAGCGAAGTGATTGGATGTGCTTCCAGGAAAAGCCTCTAAGCTCCAGTTCAGCGGGACCGTACCGCAANACCGACACTGGTGGGCGAGCTGAATATGCTCAGGCGCTTGAGAGAACTCAGGAGAAGGAACTCGGCAAATTGACACCGTAACTTCGGGATAAGGTGTGCCTTTGTAGCGTGAAGGGAGAAACACCCCTAGCGTGAAGAGGTCTCAGATAATTGGTGGCTGCGACTGTTTACTAAAAACACAGCACTCTGCAAAGACGAAAGTCGACGTATAGGGTGTGATGCCTGCCCGGTGCTGGAAGATTAATTGATGGGGTGAAAGCTCCTGATCGAAGTCCCAGTAAACGGCGGCCGTAACTATAACGGTCCTAAGGTAGCGAAATTCCTTGTCGGGCAAGTTCCGACCTGCACGAATGGCATAACGATTACCACACTGTCTCCTCCTGAGACTCAGTGAAGTTGAAGTGTTTGTGATGATGCAATCTCCCCGCGGCTAGACGGAAAGACCCCATGAACCTTTACTGTAGCTTTGCATTGGACTTTGAACCGATCTGTGTAGGATAGGTGGGAGCCTGTGAAACTGTGACGCTAGTCACAGCGGAGGCGTCCTTGAAATACCACCCTGATTTGTTTGAGGTTCTAACCTAGGACAGTTATCCTGTCCGGGGACCGTGCATGGTAGGCAGTTTGACTGGGGCGGTCTCCTCCTAAAGGGTAACGGAGGAGTGCGAAGGTACGCTAGGTACGGTCGGAAATCGTACTGATAGTGCAATGGCAAAAGCGTGCTTGACTGCGAGACCCACAAGTCGAGCAGATACGAAAGTAGGTCATAGTGATCCGGTGGCTCTGTATGGAAGTACCATCGCTCAACGGATAAAAGGTACTCTGGGGATAACAGGCTGATACCGCCCAAGAGTTCATATCGACGGCGGTGTTTGGCACCTCGATGTCGGCTCATCTCATCCTGGGGCTGTAGCCGGTCCCAAGGGTATGGCTGTTCGCCATTTAAAGAGGTACGTGAGCTGGGTTTAAAACGTCGTGAGACAGTTTTGTCCCTATCTGCCGTGGGCGTTGGAAGATTGACGGGGGTTGCTCCTAGTACGAGAGGACCGGAGTGAACTCACCTCTGGTGTACCAGTTGTCACGCCAGTGGCATCGCTGGGTAGCTATGTGGGGAAGAGATAACCGCTGAAAGCATCTAAGCGGGAAACTTGCCTGAAGATAAGTCTTCCTGGAGGCTAGACCTCCCTAAAGAGTCGTTCGAGACCAGGACGTTGATAGGTTGGGTGTGTAAGTGTTGTGAGACACTAAGCTAACCAATACTAATTGCTCGTGCAGCTTGATCCTATAACCGTGAAGCTTTTTTGGCTGAATGTCGAAAAAGAGAATTTCATGAGTCAAGAGGCACATAACTCTTGCTTCATTTCTGACCAAAGTAAAGAATTCGTCCCTTAGTGGACAAAGCCTTTGCCTGATGACCATAGAGAGGTGGTCCCACTCCTTCCCATTCCGAACAGGACAGTGAAACACCTTATCGCCGATGATAGTTGGTTGTATTTCCAGTGAAAGTAGGACATCGTCAGGCTTCAAAATTGAAAACCCCCGGTTTCGAAAGAAGCTGGGGGTTTTTGCTATTGAGCGGCATCTATTCGTCAAAATTGGATGCTTTCAAGTAGTCGTTCACTTTAGCTAGACGCGTCAAACTGTCTCCATGACTGGTCACCTTATTTTCGCGCAACAGCCATCCAATAGACGTGGACGTGAAGACGGATAAAAAAGGCGCTAGCCTCGTAATGAGACTAACGCCTTTTCTCGATGGAGACTGTACGATCAATTAGGCGAGGCCCGTGATCATGCCGTCCTTAACGTCGATGGACATCGCTGCCGGCACCTTCGGGAGGCCAGGCATACGCATGATGGAACCCGTCGTCACGACAACGAAGCCAGCACCCGCATTGAGGATGAGGCGCTGAACCGGGAGCGTGAAGCCCTTCGGGGCACCAAAGGCCTTCGGGTCATGAGAGAAGGAGAACGGCGTCTTAGCGATACAAACCGGGAGACGGTCAAAGCCGAGTTCCTGGAGACGCTTGAGATCCTTAAGCGCGGCTGGGGCGAGTTCAACGTTGGCAGCACCGTAGATCGTCTTGGCGATCGTTTCAATCTTTTCAACCACCGTTGCGTCAGCTTCGTACGTGAAGTTGAGAGGCTTGACGTCTTCAGCGGCTTCGATAACAGCCTTAGCGACTTCAACCGCACCCTTACCACCGAGAGCAAAGCCATCGGACAAGGCAAAGCGAACACCGAGTTCGGTGCAACGATTGCGGATGATGTCGAGTTCTTCGTCCACGTCGGTGTGGAAGTGGTTGATGGACACAACGATGTTCGGACCGAAACGCTTCAAGTTTTCGATATGAGCGTCGAGGTTGCAAAGTNNACCCTTCTTGAGCGCTTCAACGTTGGGCTTACCGATTTCAGGAAGCGCCACACCACCGTGCCACTTGAGNGCCTTGGTGGAGGTCACGAGGACGACCGCAGCAGGGTTGAGACCAGCGGCACGGCACTTGATGTTGTAGAACTTTTCTGCGCCAAGGTCAGAGCCGAAGCCAGCTTCCGTGATGGCGTATTCGCCGAGCTTCATGGCAGCGCGCGTGGCGACCACGGAGTTGCAACCGTGAGCGATGTTGGCGAACGGACCACCGTGAACGAAAGCGAGGTTACCTTCGATGGACTGAACGAGGTTCGGCTTTATGGCGTCCTTGAGAAGTGCAACGAGCGCACCACCCACGCCGAGATCCTTAACGGTCACAGCGGAACCGTCACGACGGGTGCCGACCACGATACGGTCGATACGAACGCGAAGGTCGTCGATGTCGTTAGCAAGGCAGAGAACAGCCATCAATTCAGAAGCGGTANNCGTGATGTCAAAGCCCGCTTCGGTCGGGATACCGTTGGCGGAACCACCAAGACCCGTCACGATGTTACGGAGCATACGGTCGTTCACGTCCATGACGCGGCGCCAGAAGATTTCCTTGAGTTCAACCTGACCCTGATGACGAGCGTTGTCGATCAAAGCAGTNAAAAGGTTGTTAGCAGACGTGATGGCGTGGAAGTCACCCGTGAAGTGCAGGTTGATGGCTTCCATCGGAAGAACCTGAGAGTAGCCACCGCCAGCAGCACCACCCTTCATACCGAAGACCGCCGTNAGGGACGGTTCACGAAGGGCGAGCACGGCACGCTTGCCGAGCTGCTTGAGACCCTGAGCAAGCGCGATAGACGTCGTGGTCTTACCAGAACCAGCAGGCATGCCGGAGGTAGCCGTCACGAGGATGAGCTTGACCTGGTCCTGACGAGCCGGGTCAAGGGTCACCTTGGCCTTGTCGCGNCTATAGGGCTCGAATTCAGCGTCGGTCAGACCGGCTTCATGAGCGAGTTGGTCAATCGGAATGAGTTTGGTTGCCTGAGCAATTTCGATATCGCTGAGCATGGGTTCTCCCAAAGATAAAAGTTAATTACCAAAAAACTGAAAACCGATGGTACCTGTGGGATGCTAACGTCGGCGTGGGGACTCAAACCTCTTTTGTCGGGAGCTCAACCCAGTCATCCGCGTCCATCCCGAATGGCAAGTGTGGCAAGTATGCCTCAAAACGTTGCACGAGGTCAGGTAAAAAGCGCAAAAATTTCCTCGCGTAACGTCACAAAATGCAAAACCCGTTTGGGCGTACCAAACGGGTTTACGAAATCTAATTCTTTCGGATTAGAGGGGGTCGCCAGAAAGCAGTAAGAGGCGAGCAATTTCAGCGGCGTTATGCAAATCGAGCTTACGGTATGCGGAGCCACGATGCACCTGAACCGTTTTTTCGGAAATGCCAAATTCGCGAGCGACTTCCTTATTGGAATAACCCTGCGCCACCATACGGATCACTTCACGTTCACGCTGGGTGAGCTGTTCAAGGCGGCTACGGAAATCAGCGACTTCAGCGAAGTTGCGACGCACTGCGAGGTTGCTAGACACAGCGTTTTCGATACTNCGCAAGAGACGCTGATCGTCAACCGGCTTCTGGAGGAAGTCCATGGCACCAGCCTTGAGCGTGTTGACAGCCATGTCAATGTCGCCGTGACC
Source organism: uncultured Sutterella sp. (assembly GCA_905186105.1). Classification (GTDB taxonomy): domain Bacteria; phylum Pseudomonadota; class Gammaproteobacteria; order Burkholderiales; family Burkholderiaceae_F; genus Sutterella. The sequence goes on from LR994475.1 coordinate 739,306, forward strand.
AGAAATGAAAATAATCGGCAAGTCGCAACCTACTTCGCGCAGCTTCAACTGGAGTTCANNAAGTACAGACATGTGCGGCATACGAACGTCTAACAAGAGGCAGCCCGGGCGAATGAAGTCGTTAGAAGAAAGATACGTAATGGCGTCAGGGTAGGTCTTGACGTCCCAGCCTTCACCTTCAATAAGGAAAGTANNCCAGGAATTACGCATGGCGTCATCATCATCGATGACACGGATCAACGGCTTAGCTTGCTTTGCGGGATCGATCACGGTGGAATCCTATGAGTTTATATACGAATGATGAGGAGATTAGCAATGTGTCATGTCATCGAAACGATGCATTGACACAGCTTTCACTCGATTGATCGTTTTATTTTAGCCTGTTGCTGTTCTATGAGAAAGGGGAGAATGGTTCTAATTTAAGAAAAACTGCCTCAAAAGGACTCTCAGGCACAAAAGTGAAGCAAAAAGCCTCAATGAAGACGATCTTTGTGTCTCATTTGTGCATAAAAAGCCCGCTCGTTGTGGTGTTGTCTGATAGTATGGTCAGTTCCTACTTTTGACATCGATTCAATGACTACATATCTATATTCCCGTCGCTTGATGCGTGCCGCGCCATGCTTGGTGAGTGGATTGGCTGCGTTGGTGCTCACGGGGTGCCAAATCACAAAACCGCAAGGATTTGCTGAAGCGATTCCAGCGGATGCTATGACGCGTCCCGTGGATATGTCCGTGGTTTGCTTTATTCATAATGACGAAATTAAAAGTGACGCTCTCGTGAATTCACTCGTGACGGGGGTTACGCGTTTTGGTAGCCTTCCTCGTATGCTTGAGCCTGGCGAAAGCCTCAGGCGTGCTCATATGTAGTGGACTATCGCGTTGATCACGACGACCGCGTCATGACGACCATTCGCTATCAGACTTTTGAAAATAGCATCCCAGGTATTCAGGCTTCGGGACGTGCTGCGCAAGGGGGCGCACTCACCTTTGATAATGTTGCTGCTTACACTCAGCAGCTTTTAGCTCAAAACCAAAAGCGACTTGGTAAAGAGCACAAGTCGCTAATAAAACGGAAAGTAACGCAGTTCAACCTGACGACCGTCCTACCTCTATCGCTCAATAACTTAAGCCGCCTCAGGTTCGGGCTCAGGATAACGAATCACGCGGCTTATGCCAAAAGAAACGCGCGAAGCGGGATGATTGGCTGAAATCGCGCGCAGTTCGCGCTTGAGAATCCCCTCGATCGCATCTCGAATGAGTTCAATCTGTATGTTGCGTAACTTACGTTCAAGGTAGTGATAGACACTGTCTTGGGCGTAGTAGTCAAGGTTTAACACCTCAAAAATCTCATCCACCACAATCGTCGTGAAGACGCATTCCGACACTTGGCTTGCCACGCGAACGCGTCGTAGTTCTTCGATTGTCTCGGCGCTAACGCCATGCTTTTGATACCAGAGAGCGTTTGAGGCAGAAAGGACCGTTCAAGGTAACGTAACTGTGTGACTAGCTTTTCGGTTTGGTTGGGCAAGAGAACACGCAAGATGTTCTCGAGTGGTTGCGTGAAATGGGACATGACAAAACTCAATCTAAGCAATACGTTTATTCAATCGAAGTCGAGGCGCGCTAAGACGCGAAGCTCGACCTTGGGCTGAGTATGCATGACTAAATTAGAGTTTGCAAAAATATTCGATGTTTTCCTGATTAGGAATAAAAGTGAAGAAAAATTCGCGAGTCGTGATCCAGTAAAGCGACTGTTGTAAAACATCAAAAACGCTTTAAGAGTGCTTGATTGAGGGGCTTCCGGGTGCTTAATTGACTGGATCATTGAATGATTCAAAATTGGTATAAAGGCTCAAAATAAGCAAAAGTTGTCCCTTATAAGCAATTTGCATTAGTCAAAAAGTCAGACGAATAAGGTAGAATGACAAAACCGTCGCTAGAACCGTGGGAACTAGCGAGGCAAAAAAAAACAACATCGCCGGATCCGCGGGAACCGGCTAGGACTTCCAAACAAGTTTGCAGATCGAACACTGGATCCTCTCCAGTAAGTCATCTTTCTCGTCAAAGTTCTGATCGCAACGGAAGTCTTCGTCCAAAATCTCTCGAAATCTAAGGTGAAATATTATGAAACTCAAGCTTTTTGCGTCTGTTTGTCTTGCTGCTGGCCTCGCTGTGGGTCTTGCTGGTTGTGGTGATAAGGCTGATGCCCCGAAGGCTGATGCAGGTAAAACGTTGACCGTTGGTGCTAGCCCGGTGCCCCATGCTGACCTTTTGAATTTGGTCGCACCGCAGTTGAAAAAAGACGGTATTACGCTCAAAGTGATCGAATTCTCCGACTACATCAAGCCGAACCTTTCTTTGGCTGATAAGGAAATTGATGCCAACTTCTTCCAACACCAACCGTACCTTGACGCTTTTGCTAAGGACCGTGGTCTGAAGTTGACGAGCTTGGTGGCTGTGCACATCGAACCGATGGGCGTTTACTCCAACAAGGTAAAGAACGTGGCTGATGTCGCCGAAGGCGCTAAGGTTGCAATTCCGAATGACCCGACGAATGGTGGTCGTGCCCTTAAGGTGCTTGAAACGGCTGGTTTAATTAAGGTCCGTCCGGAAGCAGGCGTGATGGCTACGGTGGGTGATGTGGTTGACAATCCCAAGAAGGTGCAGTTCGTTGAAGTCGAAGCCGCCCAGTTGCCGCGTGCGCTCGACGACGTTGCACTCGCTGTGATTAACTCCAACTACGCCTTGGGTGCTAACCTCAATCCGTTGAAGGATGCGATCGCGATTGAAGCCAAGGATTCTCCATACGCCAACATCGTGGCTATCCGCGTGGGTGACGATGCCCGTCCTGAACTTCAAAAGTTGAAGTNNACCGCTTTGACGTCTGCTGAAGTGAAGAAGTTCATCGAAACCGAATATAAGGGTGCTGTGGTCCCGTACTCTTCTAATTTAGAAGCTCACCCTTTAAAGCATAAAGCCCGTGTTTCATTACGAAATGCGGGCTTTTTCGTTACTAGCGCTTACGACCATTGAGCCTTGGTTGGCTTTTTGCTCTTCTTTATGGTTCTTCTTTGGGTGGCTTCATCGAGCAACAGGGCTTTTGATGGTGCTGCGCTTCTAAATAGGTAGACCCCCACCGATACATGGCTGTGAGAATGGGCTTAATGCTTTCGCCCATGGGTGTGAGTTGGTATTCGACCTTGGGCGGGACCACAGCATAGACCGTACGATGCACTAAACCGTCACGCTCCAATTCACGCAACTGTTGGGTGAGCATTTTGGGCGTGGCTTCCGGAACCGCGCGACGTAAGTCTGAATAGCGCATTGTGCCTTCGAGCAAATTCCAAAGAATGAGTGACTTGTGTTTGCCGCCAATGAGTCCCAGGGTGAGTGCCACGGGGCAGTGCGTGCCGTCGTATTGATCCGTCATCGTTATGATCCTTAGTATCTTTTTGGGTACTATCTACCGAAATAGTGCATTCTTGCGAAAGTGTTCCTATAAGCATACACTCTTCGGACGACAAACATTCTCATTTGACGAAGTATGCAAACCAAGCAATTTGACGTGACTGGGATGAGCTGCGCGTACTGTTCGAGTCGCGTAGAAAAAGCGGTCAGTTGTCTTCAAGGCGTTGAAGTCGCCGAAGTGAATCTCCTTAAGAACACGCTGAAAGCCACTTTTGACGAAAGGGTCATGAGTGTTGAAGCGATTGAACGCGCTGTGACTGACGCGGGGTATGGCGTAAGCCTCAAGAATGCACGAGTGAGCGCAAGTAGCCCTGCCGTACAAACAACAAAAGACACTGGACTCGCCCAAACGAAGGCTCGCCTTATCGCATCCTTTCTTCTTTTGGTGCCCCTAATGTGGCTCTCTATGGGCGGCATGATGGGCTTACCCATTCCTGCTTTACTCGATGGGGTTACGCATGCGCCTGCGATAGCCTTTACGCAGTTTTTGCTGACGCTCCCCATTTTGTTACTCAATCGCAAATACTTTATCGGGGGCATTCGTGCGTTATGGCTTCGTGCACCCAATATGGATAGCTTGATCGCGGTGGGGACTGGCACGGCGTTTCTCTTTGGTATCTATGTCATCTATCGCTTGATGGGGGCTCAAAGCGTAGGCGACACGGTGAGCCTCGCGCACTTTGCGCATAGCCTTTACTTTGAAGGGGCGGCAACGATCGTGACGCTCATTTCTTTGGGGAAGTTTTTTGAAGCCCGCGCCAAACAAAAGACGACCGAAGCTGTGACAGCCTTGATGGCATTGGCGCCAGCCACTACCNTGGTGATTCGTGATGGACACGAGTGTCGGGTGCCGACCGCAGACGTGCGTTCAGGTGAAACCGTGATCTTGAAAACGGGCGAAACGGTCCCAGTGGATGGCGTAGTGCTCGACGGGATGGGTCTCCTGAATGAGTCTGCTATTACGGGCGAAAGTTTGCCAGTCAATAAGGGCGTGGGTGACACGCTCACAGGCGCAACGCTCCTTGTGGCTGGCGCCATTCAGATGCGAGCCACGCGTGTGGGGGACGACACGGTATTAGCTCAAATTATTCGTTTAGTGGATGAAGCCACGGCTTCGAAAGCCCCCGTTGCTCGTTTGGTAGACAAGGTAAGTGGCGTTTTTGTGCCAGTGGTCATGACGATTGCGTTGGTGACGGGCGTCGTTTGGTATGTGGTGAGCGGTGACGCTGAGTTTGCGTTGAGCGCGTNNACCGTCAGCGTCCTCGTGATTTCGTGCCCGTGCGCTTTGGGGCTAGCTACGCCCACTACCATCATGGTGGGCATGGGTCGTGGTGCCAAGGCTGGGGTGCTCTTTAAGAACGCCGAAGCGCTTGAGCGCTTTTCAGGCTTAAAGACGATTATCTTTGATAAGACGGGAACGCTCACCCAAGGGGCACCCGTGGTGAAGAAAGTCGTTTCGGTAGTTCCTGGGTTAGAAACAGTGGTGATGCTCATTGCGGCGTCACTAGAAAAGCCTTCTGAGCATCCGTTAGCACAAGCCATTCTTGAAGAAGCCAATCGACGTGGGTTACCGACGCAACCCGTCGAAGACTTTCAGCAGATTGCGGGCGGTGGTTTGACTACCACGATGTCAGGATCGATGTGCGTAGCAGGCAATGAACGTTTGATGGCGACCTTAGGACTCGCCATTCCAGACTCACTCCAAGCAGTGGTAGAGTCTGAAGCAAAAGAAGGTGCAACCGCCCTTTATGTAGCCTCTGCGGGTCAGGTGATGGGTGTCATTGCTGTGGCGGACGCGGTGCGACCTGAATCCTTGGGGACGGTGAAAGCCCTTCAAGCGCGCGACTTGCGTGTGGTGCTTCTCACGGGAGACCACCCACAAACCGCGTTAGTAGTGGCTCGTCAATTAGGGATTGACGAGCGTGATGTAGTCGCTGGCGTAAAGCCCGACGAAAAAGCCAAGCATGTGCAACGCCTTCAAGATGATGGTACTTNNTGCGCCATGGTGGGGGACGGCGTCAACGATGCGCCAGCACTCGCACAAGCCGATGTGGGCTTAGCGATGGGCGGCGGCACCGATGTTGCACGCGCAAGCGCAGATGTGGTGTTGATGCGTAGCGCCCCTGATGGCGTTCTTTGTGCGTATGATTTATCACGTGCTGTGATGCGAAACATCAAGCAAAATCTCTTTTGGGCGTTTGCCTATAACGTCGTGGGTATCCCCATTGCGGTANCCGGGGTCTTTTATCCGGTGTTTGGGTGGTTGCTTAATCCCATGATCGCGGCAGCGNCTATGAGTATGAGTTCTGTGAGCGTTGTCTCGAACGCGCTTCGGTTACGTTTCTTTGAACCTCCGAAGGTTGAGGAACCCGAGGCTCGCGAATCCATTATTGAAAGGAGGTCCATCATGGATAAAGTCATTCATATCGAAGGGATGCATTGTGGTCATTGCACCGCTGCGGTCGAAAAGGCCTTAAGGNCGCTACCTGGCGTTGAAGCGGTTGAAATGAGTCTTGAAAAGAACCAGGCGCGCGTCAAGGTGGTAGATACGGTGTCTGACGTGATGCTCTCGGCGGTTGTTGCTGGGGCTGGTTTTAAGGTGACCGGGATCGACGTTGAATAACGCTTGAATCACAGGCATTTCTTTAGAAGGCTACTTTTTGCTGTAAAAAGTAGCCTTTTTTAATTTCGTTTTACTCAATATGCCGTAAGTAAGAAATATTATTTTCTCGTTGAAGTTAAAGTTTTTGTTCATGAATCAGGTTAGATAAGTAATTAACCTGAGATCCTGGGTTCGGCTTCAAAATACAATCGAACAGCGGTGGGAAACGATTCTTGCCGAGTCGCTTGCGTCGTTTTAAATTTACGCTTGTGATATAAGTCATTAATAATACGTTAGGAGTGAAGATTATGTCTTCAAAACTAAAGATTAACCTGGTACTGGCAGATGATGATTGGCCTTGCGTTCGGTATTATTGTCGGCGCAATCGTTGATTCTGCATTTGCTCAGACTTGGCTGAAGCCCCTCGGTGATCTTTTCATTCGTCTGATCCGTTTGGTGGTTGTGCCATTGGTCCTGGCAACGATCATCGCGGGCGCAGCGGGCATCTCGGATACGTCCAAGCTTGGGCGTGTTGCCGTGAAGGTCCTGGCGGTCTACGGCGTCACGACGGCCATTGCTGTGGCAATGGGTCTATTCTTTGCTGGACTCGTTCAGCCTGGACTTGGTCTTGACCTTTCAACGGAAGGTTTGACGGTTAAGGAAGTGGTCGCACCGCCGCTCGTTCAGACCTTGCTGGCGATTGTGCCTATCAATCCGATGGAAGCCATGTCTAAGGGCTCGATGCTTCAGATCATTTTCTTTGCTGTGATCTTTGGTTTCGCACTTTCTGGTCTGGGTGAACGTGGTAAGCCTGTTCTTCACTTCTTTGAAGTCGTCGGCGAAGTCATGATTCGTGTGACCCATATGGTCATGCTTTATGCGCCGATCGGCGTTTTCGGCTTGATCTCCTTCACGGTGAGCCGTCACGGTTTGTCCGTTTTGCTGCCGCTAGGCGCACTGATCTTCACGGTACTTTATCNNGCGACCGTTGTGTTTGTGGGTTTGATCCTCTTGCCGATGGTTCGTTGGATGACGGGTATTCCCATCATGACCTTCTTGAAGGGCATCTTTGAACCGTGGCTCGTCGCATTTACGACGTGCTCTTCTGCTGCGGCTCTGCCGGCGAACCTGAACGCCGCTCGCCGTCTCGGTGCCACGANNAGTACCATTGCCTCTTTCTCCATTCCGCTTGGCAACACGATCAACATGAATGGTACGGTANCCATCTATATGGGTGTCTGCGCGATTTTTGCGGCTGAAGTCTATACTNTGCCTTTGACGATCGGTGATCAGTTGACGATCGTTCTGATGGGTGTGCTTGCTGCTGTGGGTACCGCGGGTGTGCCAGGTGCAGGTTTGATCATGACGACCATCATCTTCACGCAGGTGGGTATTCCGCTTGAAGCCGTTGCGCTCATCGCTGGCGTTGACCGTATCCTTGACATGATTCGTACGTCGATCAATGTTGTGGGTGACGTGGCTGCCACCTTGACCGTTTCTAAGCTTGAAGGTGACTTGGGTTCTGAACCCTTTGTCGAAGGTGGCGAAGTCGAGACGAAAGCCGCCTAAGAAAAACCAACTTTAGACTTTACGCACATAAAAAGTGGGTGTTGCAATGACTGCAACACCCACTTTGGTCTGTTAGCGAACGCTTTAGAAGGTCACCGTGTCTGGGTGTAATCCAGAGAAACTCATGGTAGGCATATTGTCTAAGCGCGTCATTTCGGCTTGCGTCAACGTAAAGTCAAAGTACTTCTTGTTTTCTTTGAGATGCTCAAGACTTAAGGACTTCACAACAGGCATAAAGCCATGCTGAAGACTCCAACGAATTGCAACCAGGGCGGGCGAAACACCATGCGCGTCCGCAATGTCACGAATAATCGTATTGTGAATCAGTGTGCCTCGTACTAACGGACTCCACGCTTGCACGGCGATGCGATGCTTAAAGCAGAAGTTGATCGCAGCAAACTGCGGGTGACCCGGGTGGATTTCTAACTGGTTCACCATGGGCTTGACGCGAGCACGCGCTAAAAGTGGCACCAAGTGGTGGGGTAAAAAGTTCGAGACCCCAATGGCACGTACGGCACGCTGCTTATATAAGTCTTCAAGCGCACGCCAGGTCCCAGCATTTTGACTCTGCCAAATCATCGGTTCACCTTGGGCGGCTGACCAATGAATAAGGAGAAGGTCAAGGTAATTGGTCTTAAGCTGGTCGAGCATGTCTTTAAAGGCTGACATCACGCCGTCATAACTACGGTGAGAGCCCCAGACTTTACTCGTAATAAAAACTTGTTCACGCGACAAACCACTGGCATGCACTGCACGTCCAATCGCACCTGCGTTGGCATAGATTTGAGCCGTGTCAAAGAGGCGGTAACCGAGCTGTAAAGAAGTAGATACTGCGCTTTCGAGGGTCGTATCGTTGGGAACTTGCCAAGTGCCAAAGCCCAAGCAGGGCATCTGAACACCATTTGAAAGTTCGAGCTTGTCGTCAAAGGACGAGAACACGGAACGTCTCCTGTGATGTTGATGATCAAGCATGATCATCAAACGCTAATAAACCTTATCCGAAGTATTGTAGAGGAGCGCTCAAAAAAATGTATTGATAAAAGTCGAAATCGCCCAAAAAAAGCCTCCTCAAAACGCTGAACCGATACCTAAAAACGCCCAAGAATCGATAAAATATCCGATAACTCCTCAGGATGCCTTGTGCCCTGAATTGGCTTCGTTTTAAAGAAGTCGCAATAATTGATTTGGTGAACCTATATGGATAACGAAATTCTGACCTGGTTGCTGATTGCGGCGTGTGCAGCTGGTTTTGGTGGTGGCGCCGCTTGGCAGGCTTTGCGTCGTCGTTCGACGCCCGCTAAACGCCACGTGGTCGATCGTGTAGGTGCGCGTCCGACGTCGCCTAAGATCCCTCAAGCTGAAGTTAAACCCGAGCCAAGCCCCGAGCCCCGTGGTCCCGTGGTGGGCGTGAAGCGCCCTTCGATGTTGGCGTTTACGACGCTCGAAGGCAGTGTGACGGTANCCGCTGACCTTTTTGTGCAGCGTTCGCTCGATATTGATGAAGAGTACTATCGCACGCTACCCGTCGACGACGAGGAGCTCAAGAGCCTCAATGGTCTTTTTGCGCGCAACTGTACGCTTGAAAATGAACCAGGAGACGGGCTAAGCCGCAATGTTTATTCACTTAACTTTTCAAAGATGATCGGAGACGCGTTGCGTTCTGGCTTTGTTCCGCACTCTAACGCCACGTNNACCAACGACCTTCAGGTCATTGCGTTAGGTGAGAATGCCCAACCCTTGGGTCGCCCGATGGCTGTTGAAGACCATGAATATGGCGCTTATCCGCACGTGACACAACTTTGGATGATGTGCGACCCGACGGACAAAAAGCATGAGCTCGACGGCTTGCTTGAAGAAGAATTAAATGGCGTACGTAAGCTCCTGCCGCGCGTCAAACTTCTCGTGNCCGGTACCGTCGAAGGCTTGTACTGGGATCAGCGTTGGGACGCGTTATTTGATTTGGTGCGTGACGTGCGTCGTTTGGGCGCGGGCGAAGGTCAGGCACAAGAGCGTAGTGAACGCACGGATAAGCTTGCGCAAGCGATGTACGCCGTTAATCGTCGTATTGACGAAAGCTTGACGACCCTAGAAAAGAACATGACGACGCCAGAAGAAGCGGACGTAGCGCTCACGACCTGTATCCCCTATATGTTAGAGCGCGAACTCGCGGTCCTTTATTTACGTACGTTGGCGGTTATTCGTGTGGTAAGCGGTGACAACTACTTGCACGGGATGCATTGCTCGACCCATATCGCGCGTAACGTCGAAAAGTTCCCTGATGTGCATTCGCTTCTTGATAAGGCACGTCACATTGTCTATGACGCCATGGAAGTGCAAGGTAGTGCGATGAATGCGCCGACCATGGATATGGTAGGTCAAGTCAAGCGTGACGCTGACCTTTTGGGTCAGGCGCACGATGAATCGGTGGCACGCCTTAAGACGGACGTTGAACGCCTGCAGACGGCAATTGACCATTATTTGATTTTGCAAGGCCGTCCACGTCGCTATGCCGTGCGCATGCGTGACGACAATACGGTCGAAGCCCTGATGGTGCTTGAGCATTAACCAACCTTCAACATTGGTACTGTGAGATCGCGGTGTTTCATGGGCTTTGTTCTATCTGAGGAAGAGCAATATGGCTAACGCAACACAACGCTTGGGACTTTCTGAAGAGACGTTGGCACGCATTCGCCGTTTTCGTGATGATCGCGATTGGGCGCCTTTTCATAACCCAAAGGATTTAGCGATTTCGTTGTCGCTTGAAGCAAGTGAACTGCTAGAAGTCTTTCAATGGTCTGGGCACGACACTGAGGTCGCACATAAGCGCGAAGCCATGGCTGAAGAGTTGGCGGACGTCCTGATCTATGCGGCGCTCCTAAGTGACCGCCTGGGTCTCTCGATGGACGAGATTGTGAACGCTAAGCTCGACAAAAATAATAGTCGCTATCCCGTCGACAAAGTCAAAGCACNNCTTACGGGCGACTATGAACGACTCAAGGCTGAGGGGCGCTTCAAAGACGCTGAACTCAAACTTGATGCAAACGCGAAGGTTGAATCAGAGGACCTAACGTCCACGATTGCGCCGCCGATCCCTAAAACGCCACAGTGGACGGTGCTGACGCGCTTTTTGCCTGAATTTAAGCCTGATGCGAATGTGGGTGAATGGTATACGCGTGCTGACGGCGAACGCTTTTTGGTGAATTCGCGTGCGACTACCGCTTTTTGGCAAGCGGTGTCGCTCGTCGAAGATCCGCAAGCGGTTCTTACATTGGCGCGCTCAGGTATTTTGCAAGTCACGGACGACGTGGATGTATCGCGCTTAGACGCGCGTGGGATTGTGGCTCTTTTAACCGTGATCGTACGTGAAGCGCGAGCCACAACAGGGCGCTTTGAACGTGCGGTCAAATCTAGCCTTATTGAACGCGCATTAACGCGCCTGATGGTGCTAGATCGTTAAATTTTTCTTGAAGTGCCTCCTAACCATGGTGGATAGCGAAGCAAAGCGAAGTCTTCTAAACTAAGACGATCTTTGTTGTTCTTTGGATGCTCTTTTAGGACTTGGATATGTTGGACCTTTTGATCCGCGGCGGTCGCGTTATTGATCCCATCAATCGTCTAGACGTAATTCGTGATGTTGCCATCAAAGACGGACGCGTGGTTGATGTGGCTGAAACGATTGAACTCGCTGCACGAAAAACGATCGAAGCCTCGGGTCGTATTGTGATGCCTGGCATCATCGACATGCATACCCACATGCGCACATTGTTGGGTCATCCGCACGCGCAACGCATGGTGGCGCTTGCGGGTGTCTGTACGACCTTGGATATGGTAGGTCCCTTAGACAACATCCTGGATTCGATTCCAGAAAGTGGCGCCGGGATCAATATTGCGATCCTTGAAGCGGCGCGTGAGGGCTACAGCTTGCAGTCCAACCGTCCGCTCAAAGTGGAGCGCGAAGCGTTGATTGAACGCACGTTGGCGCGTGGTGGCATCGGGATTAAGTTGATGGGTACTNACTTCCCGATGGACCTTGATATCTGCCAAGCCTTTATTGAAGNNATTGTGCGGCGACGAAGTACCTGGGTCGCGTGGCACGTGGGTAACACCCAACACGGATCGAATATTGAAGGCTTACGTGATGCGGTTGAAGTGGCGGGTGACCACTTCTTGCATGTGGCTCACGTCAATAGTTATTGCCGCGCTCAAGTTTCCAATGAACTCGTAGAAGCCGAAGAGGCGATTGCGTTATTAAAAGCGCACCCAAACCTCTTTTCGGAATCCTATCTGTCGCCCTTAAACGGGACGCGTCTAACGATCAAAGAAGACCGCCCCTTGAGCGCCGTGACTGTCACGTGCCTCAAGAAATTGGGTTATACGCCTAACTATGCCGGCATGTNNCAGCGTACCATTCATGATGGCAAATGTGGTGTTCTTTATGACGACGGCGTGATTGGAAAACTCCTCTATGGCGCCGCGGGCGTTGACTACTGGGAAGCCAACGACACGGTGACGTCAGGCTCTTTTGCCGTGAATCCTGCGGTGAGTCGCTTTCTTTTGGCGCAAGCAAAGCGTGACGACGGTAGCTTTGTGGTTGATAGTTTTTCGACAGATGGTGGCTGCTACCCACGTAACGTCATCGTTGAAAACGGTCTTCTTTTGACGGTANGCTTTGGCGCATTGAGTCTCACCGACTTTGTGGTGAAGGCTAGCCTCAACGGGGCGCGTGCCNTTAGTACTCTACCCAACAAAGACCACTTGAGTGTCGGTGCGGACGCGGACGTTACGATCATTGACGAAACTGCGCGCCGTGCAACTACCACGATTGTGGGTGGCAACGTCGTGATGGAAGAAGGGAAGCTCCTCGGGCGCGGCACCACGATTATTTGTGACGAACGTGGCGAAAAGGCACTCAAAGCCAAAGGCATTCGTACGATCGTCAAGGCGCCATTAGAACCCAACCAAGCTACGAAGCGCTTTGTGCGTTAAGCGACGAGTAGGCAGAAAAAACAACAAAAACGGGATCGGCGTTCGTGCGTTCGATCCCGTTTTAGCTTGTGGGTGACGTCTGCGTCAGTGACCTCAATGGCGTGCCGAGCCAATTTTCACGATGATGAACCCAATGATCNNGAGTATGATCGCGGGAGCCACCCATTCGTCCATACCTTCATTGGTGAAGACAATCGACAAAAAGATGCCAAACATCAAGAGGCTATTGCCGATGAACATCAAAAAGGATTTGTTCGAGCGACGGCGTCTTGTGGGTGTGGACGGGATTTCCGTTGGCGCCGCTGGCGTTGGGGCGCGTGAGCCCCAATGGTCATTACGACGAAAGGATTCGGCGACCGACACGTCCTTGGCTGGTTGACTATAGCCTCACGGGTGGGACATTCAAAGTGGTCGTGTCAGGCGGNNCGTCATGTCAGGCATGGGTACGCCTTGCGCTTGACGGTCCGCTTCGATACGTTGACGTAATTCATCGGCAATTTTCTTGAGGTCAACGTCACCCTGGGCGCTATCTGGCATGCTCACGGGGTGCGTGATTGACTCTTGATTGGCTTGACGCAAAGCTTCCAACGAATCCTCTTGAAGACGATCAAGATAGGCAACGAAGTCCCCATTTTTGGGTTCAAGGCGGTTCGGATCAGTCATTCTAAAAAAGGGAGTCAAAAGTCAAGGAATAACCTAAGCATAACGCGAGCGCAAAAGTTTTGCGGACCTCAACTGTATCTAGAGGCTACGTCGTCCTTAAAGAAAAGCAAAGGACAAATAAAAAGGCGCCGTCTCTCATAAGAGAGTAGGCGCCTTGAGAAGGGACTTTGGATAGTCCTTAAGCCACGCGAACCTCAGCCGCCATCTTGTCGAGCTTAGGCTTGGCGCGAAGCATGCGCATGGCGTTTGCCACCACAATCAGGCATGTTCCCGTGTCAGCAAAAACTACCATCCACATGGTCGCAAGCCCCGAGAGGGCAAGGATCGCAAAGACAATCTTGATGCCAATCGCAAACACGATGTTTTGTACGAGCACGTTGTGTGTCATGTGCGAGAGACGAACGAGTGTGGCAATCGACGAAATCTTGTCATCCATGACGGCGACGTGTGCGGCTTCAATGGCGCTATCGGTACCACGCACCCCCATGGCAATGCCAATGTCACTACGAGCCAAAGCGGGGGCATCGTTAATGCCGTCACCCACCATGGTAGTGGGACCGTCTTTTTGTAGACCTTCAATCTTGGCGAGCTTGTCGTCAGGCAAAAGGTCAGCAGCAACGTGTGTTAAGCCCACTTTAGTCGCTAGCGTTTGAGCGNNTACCGCATGATGGTCGCCCGTCAAGAGCCAAGGGGTGAGCCCCACGGCTTCAAGGTGACGTAAACCTTCAATGGTGTCGTCTTTGATGACGTCTTCGAGCCCAAAGATGGCTTGCACACCAAAGGTGTCTGCTAGCGCCACGGTCGACATGCCTTTTTGTGTGTAGGTTTCAAAGGCGTGGCGTACCTCGTCGTCTGCTAACCCATGGGCTTCAAGCCAACGAAGGTTCACTAGACGCACCATGCCTTTGTCGATACGTCCTTCAACGCCAGCACCAGGGATTGCAGTAAACCCTTCAACCGAGTAGGTAGGCAGATGCTGGGCTTGCCCCCAACGGGCAATCGCTTGCGAGAGCGGATGGCGACTCATGGTAGCAAGGCTTGTGGTAAGTGCACTCGTGAGCTTTTCGTCAAAGGTCATCAAATAGGTGACGCCAGCCACTGCGGGTTCACCGCGCGTGAGTGTCCCTGTCTTATCTAACCCAATGTGCTTCAAGTGACGGGCTTGCTCTAGGTAGAGTCCTCCTTTAATTAAGAGCCCGCAACGCGTGGCGGTAGCTAACGCCGAAACGATCGTGACGGGCGTCGAAATCACCAGTGCGCACGGACACGCAATCACGAGTAGACAAAGTGCACGATAAATCCACGTACTCCAGTCCCCGGTGATGAGCGCAGGAATCACGGCGGTGGCGAGTGCAACCGCAAAGACGATCGGCGTATAGATTTGGGCAAAACGGTCGACAAAGCGTTGCACTGGGGACTTCGTGGCTTGCGCATTTTCAACCGCATCAATAATGCGTGCCGTGAGGCTTTCGGAGGCGGGCGCTGTCACAATCAGTTCAATGGTTGAGGTGAGATTCACCGTCCCAGACCAAACGGTGTCGCCTTCGCCTTTTTCGGCGGGCATACTTTCACCAGTCACCATCGATTGGTCGAGTGCTGTGTGACCTCGCACAATACGGTAGTCAAGCGGGACGCGATCGCCAGAGCCNACGCGCACGATGGCACCAACGCCGACCTCTGAAGCAGGCACTGCCGTAAACGTGTTGCCGTTACGTACGTCAGCGGTCTCGGGAGCCACACTCATCAAATCACGAATCGAACGACGTGCTTTCGTCATTGAGAGTTGCTCAATGGCTTCGGATATCTGAAATAGCACCATGACCATAGCGGCTTCTGGTCAGGCGCCAATAAGCACGCCTCCAGTTACAGCGACTGCCATTAGGGCATTCATATTAAGGTTTCGATGTAGGAGTGCAATGATCCCATTTTTAAAGGTTGAAATCCCCGTCATGAGAATGGCGAGGATCGCAAGTCCTAAAGTCACCATATCTGCAACGTCGTGACCGAAAGGTAAACTGTCGGGTTTGTATTCCGAATAGAGTTCGAGAGCTTCAGATAGAAGTGCAGTGATCAAAGCACCAACATAAAGTAACCAAGGAATTGGTGCGTTTTCAATAGCTTTGGGTGCGGCTGCCACGGGACGCGCGCTGTAGCCACAACGTTCAATCGCAGCAATGGCACGAATTTCAAGTGCGTCATCTCCCGTCAAGGTGACCGTGCGATTCATGACGTTGAGGTCAGCCCCTAAAATGCCATCTTCACTAAAGGCTTTTTGAATTTCACCTGCTTCAACAGGACAGTCCATCTCAGGGACACTCAACACAATGCGACGAGACCCTGACGAGATGACTTCAGCCGAGAGCCCTAACTTTAAAAGGGCGTCGGTGACAACTGACGTGTCGTCAAGCGTGTGCGTAATCTGTACCGTACGGGTGCCATAGTCNAATAGCACGTGTGATACACGATCCATGGCAAGTAAGGCGCGTTCAACCGGTCCACCTTCAGCCGGGCAGCACATGGCAGGTATGGAGAGAATCAGTTTAGACATAGCGAGTGTCCGCAATGTGCGGAAGAAACATTTTTAATTGATATTTGCCATTACACACCTTGAAGTAACTTCAAGGTCAAGCCCTTTTTGCGATAATTTCAAAATACTTGTGCTAACCAAGCCATAAAGGACTTTTTATGAGAATCGGGGAACTCGCCGCTCGAACGGGACATACCTCTGAGACGATTCGTTATTACGAAAAGTTGGTACTTTTGCCCGCTACGGATCGTTTAGCCAATAACTACCGCGTCTATCGTGAGGTGCATGTAAGACGCCTCACATTTATTCGTCATTGCCGCACGCTTGACATTAGTCTTGATGAAATTCGTTTGCTGTTAACAAGTATTGATGACGAAAATCCTGAGGGTGCCAACCGTGCGCATTCCCTTATTCATCAGCACTTAGAAGCAGTGGAAGCACGCATGGNNTACGAGTTAGAGCACTTACGTCACCAGCTCTGTGAACTCGCAGGCGTCTGCGGCGTCCATCACCATGAAGAAGGCGAAACCTGTGGATTGCTACAAAAGTTAAAGCATCCCGACGGTGAGTAACAAAGACATAGCGTTTGGCGGTGCGTTCTGTAGAATGCATCCATTCAACAATAAAGGACTGTTATGGTCGAAGTCTCTAGTACGGTGATTCATTTCACGGGCATGCAAATGCTACTGCTCACCGGTTTATTTTTGATCGCGGTGTTGGGTCCCTTGTGGATCTTGAAGCGTTTTGCGCAAATTGTGCCGCCGGTCTACAAAGTGAACGGGATCCCGAGTGGTGTCGGTGGCCTTCTTTTGATGGTCGTCGGGATCTTGGTCGCCCAAGCCGTAAGTGCGCTATATCACTTTGGTCGTGCAGCGGGCGAAGTGCAACGCGTCATTGCTATGGATTCCTCTTTTTGGTGGGCGGCTGCGCAAACCTTGATTCCGGATTTGGTGTCAGTGGTGTGTCTGTTGACAGCCATTGGTGCACTGGTTTTTGGTCGCACGCCTTTTGCCCTTCGCCTTGGAATTGTGATGTCGTGGTTGGGTGGTCCACTGGTGGCGTTCTTACGTTACCTCTATTTGGGGCTTCCGATTGAAGTCGCTGGCGAACCCACGGGGCTCTTTTTCTTGACGATCGTCATGACCCTCTATCTTCTTTTTTCAAATCGTCCCGCTTTAACGTATGGCACCGAATCAGGGCGCCATTTGGCTGAGCAGCGCGGTGTTTTTAACCTCTAGAGCGACCCAAAGATGCAGAGCGTGATCGGCAGCTTGATGCTTCTCTTTTTCTTTTTGTTGGTGCTTCATTCGCTCTGGCAATGGGGGCGACATTTTCCGCCAGCAACGCGCGAAGCGCCTGCTGGCGTTGAAGGTGGGTTACTTTGGATTGTCGCGGGACTTGTGGCGTTACTCGTTTTTAATGCAACGGGCTTTGGCTTGATGATTGCGTACTTCAAAGGGTCGGGCGCCTTGAGTGCGAACCTTTGGATGAGCGCGATCGTGCCAGGGGTCTTAAGTTGGGTGGGGCTTATTTGGGCTCTTTTGCGCTTACTTTCAGGACGTACACCTCGAGTCCGATGGGAAGCGAGCTTCGGGTGTTTGGTCTCGAATTTTCCGTTGCCGAAGGTTGGTGGCTCGCTGTAGGGGCTGGGGACACAGGGCGATGCGTAGTGCTTACGGTCGCGGCGTTACTCGTGACAGTCTACCTTCTGATGGTATCAAGAGCGCGCCACACGTACGGTTGAGCAGACCTCTATAGGTAAAACCCTCGTAGGTGAAATAATCCAATCTAGTACAATTTGCGCATCCTTCTCTTCGCGACCTTTGACCAACTCGCGAATTTATTCGAATTAAAGGAAGTTTGCTATGACTCATCCCATTCTGATTAAGAATGCCATCGTCTTTGCGCCCGAAAAGCTCGGTCGTCGTGACCTCTTTATTGCTGGCGGCAAGATCCTTGCCATGGACGAAACGCTCGACATCAATGTGCCTGACCTTGAAGTGATCGATGCCAAGGGGGCTTATTTGACGCCAGGTTTGATTGACCAGCATATTCACGTCACTGGCGGTGGCGGCGAAGGCGGTTGGAAGAGCCGTTGCCCTGAACTCGTCTTCTCTGAATTGGTGAAGGCTGGCGTGACGAGCTTCATGGGTGTGTCAGGTACGGATTCCATGTCTCGCTCTATCGAAAACCTCTTAGCCAAGGTGCGTACCNTTAAGGAAGAAGGTGCTTCGGGGTGGATGTGGACGAGCAACTATTCTTATCCTGTCACGACGATCACGGATTCTGTCAAGACCGAACTCTTCGCGATTCCGGAAGTCTTGGGTGTGAAGNTTGGTACCTTGGGTGACCATCGTTGCTCCTTCCCGTCGATGGAAGAAGTCCGTAGCATCGTCGCTGACGTGCGCGTGGCTGGTATGTTGACGGGCAAGGTGGGTTTCTTGCACGTGCATTTGGGTGACTATCCGTCGTCCTTTGATATCTTTGACCAGATCGTTGAATCGGGTCTGCCGATTAAGCACATCCGTCCGACGCACGTGGGTCGTCATCCGGAAGTCTTTAAGCGTGCCATCGCCTTTGCGAAGAAGGGCGGCATGATCGACATTACGACGGGTGGCGGTAGCTACCTCGGTACGTNNACCGCTGATGCCTTCAAGCTCGCTTTGGATAGCGAAGTGCCGCTCGACCGTATCACGATGAGTTCTGACTACCACGGCTCTATGCCTCGCTTTGACGAAAAGGGCGAAATGGTGGGTCTCGGTGTGGGTTCCATCATGTGTGACCTCGAAGCCCTTCGTGACGTCGCTAAGCTCTACGACCTTGAAACGGCGCTTCGTCCCTTCACGAAGACCATCGCTCAGGCTTTGAACCTTCAGGGTAAGGGCGAAATCAAGGTAGGCGCTGATGCTGACTTCTTGTTTTTCACCGAAGACCTTGAATTGACGGATGTCTTCATGGGCGTACCGCNNCAGTGCATGCGTCAGGGTGAAGTGATTGTGAAGGGCGCTTTTGAAGAATAAGTCCTAAGCACTTTGCAAAAAAATCAAAAGACCTCGCTCACGGCAGATGTGGCGAGGTCTTTTTCATGGGTGTTTTGGTGGGTCCTTTGATGGACTACTAGTCGTGTCGACGGTCAAATCGTTCGGCGGTTCCTTGACTCACGGTCACTAAAAATGCGGCGCCTGTTTCTGAGGGCAACACATCAATCTGCCAATCCATACGGTGGCAAATGCGTGACACAATAGATAGACCAAGTCCAGTGCCTAAGCGATCGTCAGCGCCAGCACTTCCTCGAATACCGTGNCTAAAAATACGTTGGACTTCGTCGGACTTGAGCCCTGTACCNGTATCAGTCACGATAAACCCTTGGTACGTTTCTTTAACCGTGATTGTGCCTTGCGTCGTATAGCTCACCGCGTTTTTAAGTAAGTTATTGGCAATCGTGCCAAGCATCACAGGGGAATAGGTCCCTAAGCAAGGCGCTTCACGTACATAGACCAAATTAAGCCCTTTTTCGTTGGCAAAAGGCATCCACGTTTCAATCGCGGTTTGCAAAATCCCTTGCACCGTGTCTGGTTCTGCTGCGCCATGGCGTTGCGAGAGTCGCGCAAAAGATAAAAAGAGTTGCACGAGCTCACGCATGTCATTAGCTGACCGGGCAATACGGTCGACTTGTTGCTGCTGTTGAGCTGTGAGCGGCGTCAAAGAAAGGAGTTCCACGCTTGTTTCGATGACAGTTAAAGGAGTACGCAACTCGTGGCTCACGTCACCCGTGAACGCTTTTTCGCGCTCAAGGGCATCGTGAAGACGTCGTAAAGCCGTGTCGCAAATATGAGCAAGTTCCCCAACTTCGTCATTGGTGACGGTGACCGAGAGTGGTCGATAGACAGGCGCAAGGCTCGCTTCACGCACGGCACTCGATAGCGCACGTACGGGCTGCATGATATTGCGAGAAAGCCACCAACCCGCAAGTAATCCAATGAAAAAGACAATCAACACCGAAATAAAGATAATCTTTTTAAAGAGGCGCTCCGTGTCTTCAAAGCCTTCCTGGTCACGCACCAACACAAAAGGCTGATTTTTCCAGGTAGTAGTGTAGACAAAGTAGTCGCCTTCATCCGTGAGTTCAGAAAAGCCTGGCTTCAGGTTTTGAAAGTGTTTAGGGATGGGCTTTAAGGGTGGTGCACCATAGATACTGGTTTCGCTCGATAAGATTGGGCGTTCACCCACATCTAAGTGATGCGTCACACGGGCAACTTCGTCTTCAAGGACCCCGGCGATCAAATGCGACTCGGTAAATTCCATCGACTGATGTAACGCGGTCGCATAGATCGTGGCTATAAAGGTCACAAGCAGCGCAAAGCTCAGCATGATGCGCTGAACGAGACTTCTCGGTGGTGATTGCGTCTCACGCATAAAAATTATCCTTGGAGGGTTGCTGAAGCTATTCGTCAGAGACAGACCACCCCAAGCCCGGGTGCGTGTGAATTAATGGTCGGTCAAACGGTTTATCAACCGCCTGGCGTAACAGGTAGAGGTTTGAGCGAAGACTATCGCTCGCAGGTGCCTCACCTTGCCACAAGATCGCTTCAAGACGATTACGACCCACAACACCGGGGCTACGCTGCATGAGTTCGCGTAATAGCTGGAGGCACGTGGGATTTAAACGAATGTCCTGGCTGTTGCGCGTCACGCGAAGGGTTTTTAGGTCAAGCGTTAAGGTACCGACAGTCAAACGATCTACTGACCCCGTGCCACTACGGCGTAAAAGCGCTTCCACGCGGGCAGCGAGCTCGCGTAGTGAGAAGGGTTTGACTAAATAGTCGTCCGCACCACTACGAAGCCCTTCAACACGATCGTCAATCGTATCGCGTGCCGTGAGAATCAGAATCGGCAACTGATGCCCGCTCTCACGAAGGCGACGCGTGATCGTGAGACCATCAATATCGGGTAACCCCACGTCCAAAATGAGTAAATCGTACTGGGCATGGTTAAGACGCTCTAGAGCGTCACACCCCGTGAGGCACGTTTCGGCGATCCACCCGTCATGGAACGTTAAAAAGTCTTTGACGTTCGCCAAAATGTCAGGATTGTCGTCAACGACGAGAATTCTTATGCTCATGAATGTGTTGTCCAAGAATCATACTTTGGTTGTCATAGTACGCTTTACGCCCATCAAGGTCAGTCACCGAATTGTGCCGATTTGTTTCTCGCGCTCAAGTCCCATTGCGCACGATAGGTGCTCGACTTGACGTTAAGTAGTCCTAAGACCGTTGAGTAGAGGTGTTCATGCGTGACGCCAGACTTGGGCTGACGAGTGAGCTCTGCTACGTGTGTGCCAAAGCCANNCTTTGCCCAATCTTTTGAAAACCACATCACCATCGGAACGCGGGTTTGTTCGTCGGGTACTATAAAGTAAGGCGCGCCATGCAAAAAGAGTCCGTTTTCACCCAAGCTTTCACCGTGGTCAGAGACAAAAATGAAGCCACTATCGATGTTGTTGGATTGGGCGTCGAGCGTTTTGATGAGATCTGCCAAGACGCTATCCGTATAGCGCACAGCATTGTCGTAGGCATTTACAACGGTGTCGCGTGGGCAAGCCCCAAGGTCCGCGTCCATACATTCAGGTTGCCAGGGCTTCATGCCGTCAGGCGAATCCTGGTGGTAGCGCGGGCCATGCTCACCATAGAGGTGATAAAAGAGAACCGTTGGACGGTCCGTTGGCAAAGCCGCTAAGTCCTTTTGGAGTTCTTCAACGAGCACGCCATCAAAGCAACGCCCGTTAGGACAGTCTTTGCTATTGGGCGTGGGCGTTCGTGTGGGCACCCCTTGGCAAGCGCCTTTGCAACCCGATTGATTGTCGACCCAAAGGACGTTGACACCTGCGCGCTGCAATAGACCTGGAAGCGCTTCTTCAGAGATGATGCGTTGACGATCGTAGTCACTTCGACCAATGCGACTCATCATGCAAGGGAGCGACACATCGGTACTCGTTCCGCAAGCCACGACTTCAGGATGATTAATGAGTGATATCTGACGTAAGGCTGGGTTTGTCGGACGGTTGTAGCCCGCCAATTCCCAGTTAGTAGAACGTGTTGTTTCACCAATGACGACTAACAGCACAGCGGGGCGCTTCACCTGCGTAACAAGAGTCGGTGTTGGATCGACGATACGGCGCATTGTAAGGTCGGGCGACGTGTCTTTGGTGAGTGTTGCGATCATGCTATAGGGCACGTTCACGGGCGCAATCAAGTAGCGCGCCGAGCGGTCAGCTCTAAATAGACTTGAGAGCGAATTCATTTGTGTGAACATCACTCCGAAACCGAGTACGAGGGCACCTAAGGTCGTTCCCATACGCCACGCCACGTGCGTCATGCGAAGGGGCCTAAGGTCCGCGCCGAGTGTCGCGACAAGGATTGGCAAAAACGTCACACTGGTCAAAACCAAAGTGCGTAGTGACAAATAGGTCGACGCTTCGTGCGGGTCCGTTGCCAAAATATTGCGTGCCATGTCGGGGTTAAACGTGATCCCGTAGAGGCATTCGCCCGTAAAGACCACACTGCCGCAAAGCCCCAAGAGAAGTAACAGCGTTCGCGCCACTGGGCGCGGCAAGGCGGTCAACAGGGTGATGAGTGCCAACGCGATCGCAAAGAGGCCGCCCACGAGCGTACCCAAGACCACGAGGTCATGCGGCATCCACACGAATTCGGGCTTATGGATACCCATGATGCGCACAAAAAAGGGCGCATTTAAAACGAGCGTCCACCAAAGGGTGGTGAAGAGAATCAGACCCTTGACAGAGAGTTGAGAAGACGACGGTGTTTGAAGTTTTTGAGGGAAAAAGAGGGCAGAAAGCGCCGCACAAATGATCCAGTCAATAAGTCCCGTGGCAACCACGTGCGACACAAAATGCGCACCTTCCATCACTCGAGCAAAGCCGCAGACAGAACCAAAAATGAAGGCAAAAAGGTCAGTAGCGATCGCTACGCGAGTACTAACGNNGTCTTTGAGCGCAAAATAAAGCGCAAATAGGACGAACCCCGTTCCCGCATGTNNACCAGAAGGCCAGCAACTTCCGTGTTGGTGCGTGAGGCTAAAGGTCGGATCCGTCACGTTAGCCTTGCCACCAAAATGCACAACGTCCCAAGGGCAGGGAACGCCCGTTGTGTCTTTGAGCCACCAAACGGTGATGGCTGAGAGCGCCATAGCCACGACCACGTAGAGCGCACGGCGCCCTAAGTCATGTTGAAGGAGACGTTCCCCACGGGTCACTAGCTTGATCATATAAATCACGAGTGGGAGCGCAATCAAGAAGGGGACCACTTTGGGTAACTTATAGAAGACCCAAGAGAAAACCTCATTTTGGTGCCAAAGNCACCCGTTATCGAAAAAAGCGAACGAAATCGAGAGATCAAAAGCGTGCGGCGGCACGATGATCAAGATGATTAAAAGGGCGACCGGAATAACGAGCCCCGTCAAAAAGTCGCGTGTCAAAGTGAGATGACAAGATGGTTTCATAACACACCAAAATTGTTATATCGAGGGTGTGTTTAGTATCGTGGGCGACCTGTCAAAACCGCATCAGTGGCTTGTCAAAGCCCTGTGAAGGATGCGTCAAATTTTCGTCAAAAGCTTTGCGTTAAATCAGAAAGTGGTGAAGTTCTGCTTTGAAATGCTAGAACAAAAGGGGATTGTAAGAAGTTGTAAAGCTTGGGCAAAGAAAAAGTAGCTTGCGCTACTGATCACTTCGGTGGATTCCTGCTGCTGATTCGACGTCAGCTTTTTAGACCGACCAGAATTCACTTGAGCCTGAGCATTCTTCTCAGACTCCCCCNNACAGGCTAACGAGCGTCGTCCGCGCTCTTTAACGTTGATCGCAGCTATCACGTCCGCGTTTCCCTGATATCCGCAGGAGACGCATTGGAACGATGCTTGTGTCTTGCGATTGTCTTTGGAAACACTGCCGCATTTCGGGCATGTGCGACTTGTATTTTGCGGTGGCACCTTATATACGTGTCCGTCCAGTCTCAACGATTTCCAATCAAGTTTGGAGAAGAAAATCCCCCAACCTTGATCGAGAATGGAACGGTTGAGACCGCTCTTTTGTGCTACGCGACTACCTGGCTCCTCAACAGTTCCCTTCGCCGATGCCGTCATGTTTTTGATCTTCAAGTCCTCTCTGAAAAGGACGGAGCTTTACGCCGCAATTGGGTAAAGCCCAAAAGAAAAGCGCGACATCTTTACCGCGCTTTTGGTCTTTTTAGGGTTGCCCTAATTAATTCTTGCCGTAGCTATCAAGGTCAGTGAGTTCTTCAACCTCGAAGCTACCCATGATGCCCTTATATTCGGGGCGGTAGTCAAGCGGGTTCTGGCAACGGAATTCGAGCCAGNNTACTGTCGCAGGCTTTTTGCCGTCTTGGGTGCCATTGGTGCTCGCACCACGTAACGGCAACATACCCTTACCGTCCTTGGCACAATGCTGACGCGCTTTTTCAGCTAAGTGTTCAACCAAACGATTCGATTGANNTGCACCCTAGTGCCACTTGGCATCAATACGCCAAACGTTACCCACGACGTTGGTCATGGTTTCATCGCGGTTAAGAATCTTTTGATGTTCGTCCTTGATGGTTTGGCAACCCGTAAGTGCGACAGCAGCGAGCGCCGTGCCAAGAATCAGAATACGTTTCATAGTGCTTCAAAATTGATCAAAGATTTTGCTGAGAGCAAAGCCAACAGTGTGTCGGCACATTGTAGCGAGAATTTTAGCGTCGTGAAGCGAAGCGCTCAAAGAGCGGCTTGCGTGGCAAGATTCAATAGAGCCAATCAATGAGAATAGTAAAGAATACATGGATTCGTCGAATACTGGCAAAATCTTAAACCCAAGGATCAGTCTTGATGAACGTTAAAAACGCCCTCTTAAAGATAGCTAAAGCCAACTCTCAGAGGGAATGATAGGGTTTTATGGGGGATAAATCACTCGGGTTAATCCGACCTGGCAACCTTAACGTTTGTAAGCAATCCTTAATACGACCTCCCTACACTTCGGGAGCATAGGATCGATCCGCCCTTTTCCGGATCAGCAATCAACGTCATCAGGAACGTCTTTTTCTCATGTCTGAAGCTATTCTCGAAGTCTGTGACCTGACCTGCGAACGCGGGGAGAGAACACTTTTTCAGCACCTCTCCTTTCAGGTTGAGCCTGGTACGCTCGTGCGTATCGCGGGTTCTAATGGCGCAGGGAAGACGACGCTTTTGCGTTTGATGACGGGCTTGATGCGTCCGGCTGAAGGGGAAGTGCGTTGGCGTGGCGTGGCAGTTCAAAAGGCGGCTCAGGATTTTTGGCGTGAGCTTTGCTATATCTACCATCGAAATGGCGTTAAGGACGATCTATCGGTTTTAGAAAATGTGTTGATTAATGCCAATGTGGCTGCAGTACCCGTGACGGAAAACGCTGCACTGGACGCATTGGATGCTGTGGGGCTCACCGACTTTGTTGAAGTGCCCGCAGGTCAACTCTCTCAGGGTCAGCGTCGCCGTGTANCTTTGGCTCGCCTTTGGTTATCTCGCTCGGTGAAGCTTTGGGTGCTTGACGAACCCTTTACGGCTTTGGACGTGCGTGGTGTTGCACGCTTAGCGAAGTTAATTGGTGAACACGTTCAAGAAGGCGGCATTGTCATGCTTGTGACCCACCAAGAAGTGCCTGTTGAAGGTGTTAAGCACTTGGTGATTGAACCCGAACATTGGGCACCGCGCCGTCGTACGTNNACCGTGGAACGCGCCCTTGATGATGAAAGCGCTCAAGAAAGCGCTCAGCAGCACTAAGGAGGTCGCCCCATGTTTAAGCTTTTTACGATTATTCTTCGTCGCGACCTGATGTTGGCGTTTCGCCGTAAGTCTGACTTGGCTCAGGTCATCTTCTTCTTTGCTGTTGTTGTGACGCTCGTGCCGTTGGGCGTGGGTGCCGAAACCAATATCCTCCGTGCGATTGCGCCGGGCGTTGTGTGGGTANCTGCTTTGTTGGCTGCGTTGCTGTCGCTACCGCGTATGTTTGAAGCCGACCACGCTGACGGTACGCTCGAACAGATGTTGGTCACTGCTGAACCCTTGCCCGTCGTTGTGATGGTCAAGGTGTTTGCTCACTGGTTGGTGACTGGCGTTCCGATGACGATTTTTGCGGTAGTTTTTGGCATTCTTTTTGACTTGTCGTTGGACGTCACGCTCGTCATGGTTGCGAGCCTCTTCTTGGGGACCCCGGTGCTCTCTTTAGTGGGCGCTGTGGGTGCTGCACTCACGTTGGGGTTACGCGCGGGCGGCGTGCTGACGAGCTTACTTGTGTTGCCGCTTTATATTCCTGTGTTGATTTTTGGTGCGGGTGCAAGCCGGNTAGTGGTAGTGGCGTTGAGCCCGACGCCGCACTTCATGATCGTAGGTGGTTTGACGCTCTTAAGTACGGTACNNTTAGCGCCGATGGCAGTGTCAGCAGCCCTTCGTATCGCTGAAAGCTAAGATTTTTACTAAACGCTTTTGAAATTCCCCGGAGAAAGAATCAGATGAGCTTATCCGATCCGCAAAGCTTCTACCGCATGGCTGGCAAGGTCGTGCCCTGGTTAATGGGCATCGCACTCGTGCTTTTCGTTGTCGGTTTTTATATGGGCTTTTTCGTTTGCCCGATTGATGCCAAGCAAGGTAACTCTTACCGTATCATCTTTATTCACGTATCGGCGGCATGGCTTTCGATGCTCCTATACGTGTTGATGGCTGTGTTTAGTGCCATTGGTANNCTTTGGAAAAACAACAAGATCTGCTTCATGCTCGCTCAGGCTATGGCGCCGACGGGGGCTTTGATGGCTTTTATCGCGCTTTTCTCTGGCGCCTTCTGGAGTNGTCCGACGTGGGGCACGTATTGGGTTTGGGACGCTCGTTTGACGTCTGAACTGATCCTTTTCTTCTTGTACCTCGGCTTTATCGCTTTACATTCTGCGATCGATGATAAGCGCCGTGCTGACCGCGCCGCGAGCGTGATCAGTATCGTGGGCGTGATTAATGTGCCGATCATTTATTTCTCTGTGCAGTGGTGGAACACCCTTCATCAGGGTGCCTCGATTACGTCTCGCGGCTCTTCCATTGCCCCAATCATGCTGTACACGCTCTTGATCATGGTGGTTGCAGGCATGTTCTACGGCGCGGGTACTGTGCTCGCTCGCACTCGCTCTATCATCCTTGAACGTGAACGTCGCGAAAGCTGGACGCAGACGGCGGCGTTGGAGGGCAAGCTATGAACTGGAATAGTTTCTCTGAATTCATTTTCATGAACTACCACGGCTATTACGTGTGGTGTGCTTACGGTGCACTCTTGGCTGGTGTGGTTTATGAAATCTTTTCCCTGCGCGCTCGTCGCGCCAAAATCTGCGCTCGCTTGGCTCGTGAAGCTCGAGCTGCCAAATCGACACTGGAGATGTAAACATGGATGCGAAGACCAAGAAACTGGCTTTGATCGGCGCGGTANCCGTTGTCGCTGTCGGTGCTGGTGTGACGCTTGCCCTTCAGGCCTTTAACGATAACCTCGTGTTCTTCTTCTCGCCCACACAGGTTGCGGCTCAGGAAGCCCCCATGGGGCGTACCTTCCGCTTGGGCGGTGTGGTTGAACCGGGTAGCGTGAAGCGTTCAGAAGATGGCGTGACGGTGACCTTCGGTATCACGGACACGNGTAAGATCGTGCCGGTTCAATACACGGGCATTTTGCCTGACCTCTTTGCTGAAGGTCAGGGCGTTGTCGCCCAGGGTAAGTTGGACGAAAAGGGCGTTTTCTGTGCTTCTGAAGTTTTAGCCAAGCACGACGAAAACTACATGCCGCCTGAAGCGGCTAAAGTACTTGAAGATGCACATAATGCTGGCGTAGCACAAAAGAAGGCTGATACTGCTGCTAACGCCAACCGTTCGTGATCCCTCTTTGACGAACGTGATGCCTAACACCAGAAGCGCGGTACCCCCAAAAAGCTACCTCGCTTCGTGTGTTTTGTAAAAAGAAGGCGGAATGGATCCGCACTCAACCCTAACTGGAGAATCCAAGTGATTCCTGAAATTGGTCACTTTGCACTTATCCTGTGCCTTGCGTTAAGCATCGTACAGGGCGTGCTCCCGCTTGTTGGCGCTGCGAAAGGTAATCGCGCGTTGATGGCTGTTGCTCGTCCTGCTGCGATTGCCAACGCTTTCTTTGGCACGGTTGCCATTGGTAGCCTTGCCTATTCGTTCTACATTTCAGACTTTACGGTTCTGAATGTGGCGAACAACTCGAACACGTTGCTCCCTTGGTTCTACAAGGTTGCGGCAACTTGGGGTAGCCATGAAGGCTCCATCCTCTTTTGGGCGGTGACTTTATCTTGGTGGGGCGCTGCGGTCGCTTGTTGCGCACGTCGTTTGCCTGCTGAAATGGTGGCTCGTGTGACGGTAGNNGTGCTTGGTTTTGTTGGCATGGGTTTCCTCCTTTTCATGCTCTTGACGTCTAACCCCTTTGTGCGTCTTTTCCCGGCTCCCCTTGAAGGCGGTGACTTGAATCCGCTTTTGCAGGACCCGGGCATGGTGTTCCATCCGCCACTCCTTTATTTAGGTTATGTGGGTTTTGCTGTGCCGTTCGCTTTTGCGATCGCCGCTTTGATCTCTGGTAGTCTTGACGCGGCTTGGGCTCGTTGGATGCGTCCTTGGACGACGGTANCCGCTTGGGTGCTCTTGACCTTGGGTATTTCGCTCGGTTCTTACTGGTCCTACTACGAACTCGGTTGGGGCGGCTGGTGGTTCTGGGACCCGGTTGAAAACTCGTCCTTTATGCCGTGGTTAACCGGTACCGCTTTGATCCACTCGTTGGCTGTCACTGAAAAGCGTGGTTGCTTCCGTGTTTGGACGGTGCTCCTTGCGATCCTTACGTTCTCGCTCTCGCTTTTGGGTACGTTCCTTGTGCGTTCCGGCGTTTTGACGTCCGTGCACGCGTTCGCGACTGACCCTGAACGTGGTCTCTTTATTTTGGCGTTCTTGATCATCGTGATCGGTACTTCGTTCTTGCTTTTTGCTTGGCGTGCGCCGACCGTGGGCTTGGGTGGCAACTTCTCGCTCATCTCTCGTGAATCGATGCTTCTTGTTAACAACGTCTTGCTCGTGGTCGCGATGGGTGCTGTGCTTCTTGGCACGCTCTATCCGCTCTTCCTCGACGCCTTGAACGCTGGCAAGATTTCTGTTGGTNATCCGTACTTTGATGCAGTCTTTGGTCCCTTGATGCTCCCGTGTGTGCTTTTGATGGGCGTGGGTCCCTTGGCACGTTGGAAGGACACGGACCTGGTTGACCTGATGAAGCGCGTGGCTTGGTGCTTTATTGCCGCCATCGTGGCTGGCGCTGGCATCCCGCTTTTGATGGGTGAATTCGGTCACTGGGTCTTCTTGGGTTGCGCCTCTGCGACGTTTGTGTTCTTTGCTGTCATTGAAACCTTCCGTCAGCAGATTCGTAATGGTCAGGGTAATGTCCTGGCGCGCCTCTTCAAGCTGCCGCGCGCCTTCTGGGGTATGCAGCTCGCCCATATCGGTGTTGCCGTCTTCATCATTGGTGTTGCCCTTGTGAAGGGTTATCAGGCTGAACGTGACGTCCGTATGTATCCGGGCGAAACGGTGACGGTCGCGGGTTACACCTTCACGTTTAATGGCGTGCAGACGGTGCCTGGTCCCAACTACACGGCTGACCGCGGTGACTTCACGTTGACCTACGAAGGTCGTGAACTCCAGCATCTCTATCCCGAAAAGCGTAAGTACTTTAGTAGCGCAAACTCCATGCCGATGACTGAAGCTGCGATTCGCCACTCCCTGACGGGTGACGTTTACGTGAGCCTCGGTACCCCGACGGCTGATGGTGGTTGGGTTGTACGTGCTTACTCGAAGCCTTATGTCACCTGGATTTGGTGGGGTACCATCATCATGTCTATCGGTGGCTTGTGGGCTGCTTCTGACCGTCGTTATCGTCGCCGCAAGACGAAGAAGGGCGAAGAAGGCAAGATCGGAGAATAAGAAATGAAAGCCAAGTTTTTAATTCCGTTTGCGATTTTCATCGCTTTGGTAGGCTTCCTCTTCAAGGGTCTTTATATGGATCCGCGTGCGTTGCCGTCCGTGTTGATTAATAAGCCCATGCCGCAGTGGTCGTTGCCGACGCTCTTTGATAGCTCCAAAGAACTCAGCACCGAAGACATGAAGGGCAAGGTTTGGATGTTGAACGTGTGGGCTACGTGGTGCGTGCCCTGCAAGCAGGAACATCCGTACATGGTTCAGTTAAAGCGTGAAGGCCTCAAGACCCCGATCGTTGGCTTTGTCTATAAGGACAACCCGGGTGCTGCGCTCAACATGCTTCGCCAGGCTGGGAACCCCTACGACACCGTGGTCTTCGAATTGAAGAACAAGGTCGGTATCGACCTCGGTGTGACGGGGGTGCCTGAAACCTTCGTGATCGACAAGAAGGGTGTGATCCGCGCCAAGGTGAGCTATCCCCTTGAACCGTACCTCTGGAAGGAACAGATCAAGCCCTTGCTCGACAAATTGGAGGCTGAATAATGCTGAAGTACCTCAAGTTGATGGGTGTGACGGCTGCCGCCACGCTCATGATGATGGGTTCTGTTGAAGCGAGCGCCCCGCGTGAAGCTGCCCCGACGGCTNTTGACCCCGTGGCGCACCAGCGCGTGGTTGAAGTGTCTGAACAGCTCCGTTGCTTGGTTTGTCAGAACCAGTCGATTGCTGACTCGAACGCTGAACTCGCTGTGGACCTTCGTAACCAGGTGATCGAACAGGTTAAANGTACCGGTAAGACGAACGAACAGATTGTGGACTACATGGTTGAACGCTATGGTGACTTCGTGCTTTATAAGCCGCGTTTCCAGTCANATACCATCATCCTTTGGTTAGGTCCCGTTGCGCTCTTTGCCGTGGGTCTCTTGTACTTCTTCTTGAACCTGCGTCGTCGCAAGTCGACGGTCGCTAAAACGGTGCGTCCGCTCACTACCGAAGAAAAGGCTCGTGCTGAAGCGATGCTCGCCGCTGTACCGCAAGAAGGAGTAAACGATGCTGACATTTTTCGTAATTCTCTGCTTCGTTTTCTGCATCATTGCGGTCGCTTCGGTGGCTGTCCCCTTGTGGTTTGGTGGTCGCAATAAGGACGATACGACTGATCGTCACGAAACGATTCTTGGCATTTTGCGTCAGCAGGCTGATGACCTTGAAAAGGATCGTGAAGCAGGTCGCATTGATAACGACGAATACGAAGAAGCGCGTCTTGAACTTGAACGCCGCGTGCTTGAAGAAACCGCTAAGGATTCTGATGCCGCTGTGGCTCAGGAAAGCAAGCTTCCGAAGATTCTCGCTGTGGTGCTCGCCGTTGTGATTCCTGCTTCAGCTGTCTTTGGTTACCTCGCTTTGGGTCGCTATAACGCGATGGATCCGGCGTTCCTTGAACGCATGGAAGCTCGCCAGGACCAAANNACGCTCCGAGCGTTGAGGTACCACAGCGAAGCTGATATGATGAAGTCGATCGACCGCTTACGTCAGCGCGTCAAGGATGATCCTGATGACGCTCAGTCGTGGTACATGCTCGCGAACGTCCTCTCTCAGGTGGGTCGCTATGCTGAAGCCCTTGAAGCCTTCCGTGAAGTGGATCGCATTGTGCCCAATAACGCCGACGTGATCGCTGACATGGCTGACATGACGGTANCCGCTGTCAACAACAAGGTCATCACGACGGAAGCGCGCAACATGCTTCTTCGTGCCCTTGAAATCGACCCGGGTCAGTGGAAGGCGCTTGCGCTCCTTGCGATTGATTCTTGGGAAAACAAGCGCTTTAACGACGCGTNNACCGACTACTGGGAAAAGCTCCTCGTTGTCTTGCCGGAAGACTTTGGTGACGCCAATCAGATTCGCAAGAATATTGAACAGGCTCGCCGTGCCGCTGGCGAAATGGGCGAAGCTAAGCAAGGTGCTGAGGACTTTAAGGGTGGCGAAGCTGTCCCGACCGTTCAGGCGGCCCCTGTGGTGTCTGTTTCGGGTACCGTGAGTATCGACAAGTCGCTGGCTGACAAGGTGAAGCCCGAAGACACGGTCTTCATCTACGCTCGTCCGACGTCGGGCTCCAAGATGCCAGTGGCTCNNTTCCTTCGCGTCACGGCTAAGGAACTGCCGCTCCAGTTTAAGCTCACGTCCCAGATGACGATANCTATGGGTGCGACGACGCTTGCTGACATGGAAGAAGTCATTGTGGGTGCTCGTATTTCCCACTCTGGTAACTTCATGCCGCAGGATGGCGACCTTGAAGGCGAACTCGAAAAGCCAGTCAAGGTCGGTGCCGAAGCACTTGACGTTGTGGTCAATCGACAGCGATAACGCTCGTTAACGCTTTGCTAATCAAAACCGCCGTACGCTGACGGCGGTTTTCTTTTGTGCGTTCAAAATGATGCCGTTTGAGGAAGGTGTTATTAGCCAGGGATCGATAATTTGACAATCATTAAGCCCTGAGGAGTTGAATGATTAGAATTTTTGCTATTGTTAGAGAGACGATACAGTGCGAGTGAGTGCTTGCTTATGATATCGAATCAATATCGTGGTTAATCCTCATGGCTATCGATAAGGCTCGAGCGTAGACTTCTTTTCGCTCACGACAAAAATTGGTTTAACTTTTTTTTGTCATCAGGAGGTTGCCGCCATGGCAGCTTTTTCAATCGTTGAACACAAGTATGGTGTTCCTATTCATGTGTGGTAGAAAAGCNTCGATGAGAAGTCTCTTTCGCAGCTTAAAAACGTAGCTTCACTTCCTTTTGTTTTTAAGCATGTTGCCGCAATGCCCGATGTTCACGCTGGGCTTGGCGCGACGATCGGTAGCGTGATTGCGACCGATGGCGCCGTGATCCCAAGTGCAGTGGGTGTCGATATCGGTTGTGGCATGTGTCTCGCCAAAACGAACTTAAAGCGCGATGACTTGGATGGGCGTGCCGTTCGTGCGATCTATAATGCGATTCTTGCGCGCATTCCTGTGGGTCTTACCGAGCGTCAGCCTGAGTTGGTTCGCGAAGATCAAACACAAGCATTTGAAGACGGCATCGCGTCGTTGCTTGAGCGTCGACCGCACTTACTCTCTCGCATGACTCGCATGACGTGGCGCGGTCAGTTGGGCACTTTGGGTGGTGGCAACCACTTTATTGAGCTCACGGCAGACGAGGCGGGCGTTGTTCGCGTGATGCTCCATTCAGGGTCTCGCGGCGCAGGTAACGTCATGGTAGATTGGTTTATTAAGACCGCTAAAAAGGTTGCCGCAGAAAAGGCGATTCGTTTGCCTGATCCAGCGCTCGCGTACCTTGAAGAAGGGACCGAGCTCTTTATCGACTATATGGATGCCGTGCATTGGGCGCAACACTACGCCAAGGTGAATCGCGCCATTATGCGTGAAGACGTGATGACCGCTATTCAATCTGTGTTGCCTGGCGCCGCTTGGGCGACCGACGAGCCACTCGTAGATTGTCACCACAACTATGTCGCGCGCGAAACGCACTTTGGTCGGGATGTTTGGGTAACCCGAAAGGGTGCCGTGAGAGCGGGCAAGGGCGAATTTGGGATTATTCCTGGCAGCATGGGTGCACAGTCTTACCTTGTGGAAGGCTTGGCTGAACCCGACAGCTTTATGTCGTCCGCGCACGGTGCAGGGCGTCGCATGAGCCGTACGTNNACCGCTAAGCAAACCTATATGGTGGCAGACCTCAAGCGCGAAACTGAGGGTGTCGTCTGTCGTCAGGACGCGGGTGTGTTGGACGAAATTCCATCGTNNACCTACAAGTCGATTGACGACGTGATGGCTCAGCAAACGGATTTGGTAAAGCCTGTGGTAGTCTTCAAACAGTTCCTGTGCGTAAAGGGTTAAAGCGCTTTTAGCCCAATCAACAGGCAGAAAAATGCCCGCGTCACTACTGACAGCGGGCATTAAATTTTTCCGATGTTTGGGTGAATAGGTTAACCAAAAAGCTTAACCCAACACCAAGCGGGGATACCAAAGATCAGGAGATAAGTAAGAATCATGATCGCAGACTGAACGAGGTGATTCTTCGAGAGATTCAACACGATGGGACCCAACACATCCCAAACCTTGAAGAGAAGGAGGAAAGAGGCGACTACNCAAATCACGCCGAAAACCAAGGAAAAAAACGTGTACATTCTCGAAAATCCTTTGTTCGTTACCTGGTGTTTCTCACACAGGAGTCTATTCAGTCTTAATGGTAAGACGCTCGACTTAATGGTATCTTATAGCGCGCATGTCGATATGCCTCTTGGCGCTTCATTTTGTTTTTGAGGCGCATCGTTATTAATCAAGATTCAAACGTTATGGCTCGCTTTACTGTCATTTTGCCCGAAGGCACGGTTCTACTTAAAAACGAAGCAACGGGGGAAACCCTTCGCTTGTCGGCTGATTCTNGTACTTTGGTATTGGGCGAAATCGAAATGACGATGACCTGAATTTCTAAGCCCTTGGCATCTGAAAGTGCTTTGCCGGTGAATGCACCGGACGTAGCTGAGCCGATCGACAAGCAACCTTCCGAACCCGTGCTCCCTGATTCGGTAGCTNTTGAACGTAAGCCCGAGGCGCCGGGCGTTGCGCCTTTGACTCACCCCGTCCCGTCACCCGAAGGGTTACAGTTTTCTAACCCCTATGACACGATTCGCGCGGCGTTGCCGCCGGGGTTTGGTCCTAACGAAGGCGACCCCTTTTTGTCGCCCGAAGATCCGATGGATCCAGAGGCACTTCCCACCGTGCGCGGTATTCGCGTGCTTGATGCGCCCTTAGACGCACTTACGGCTGAAGACTTTGAACGCACCCTTGAGATCATGGCTTTACGCCGTAATAACATCGAGGGCGAAATCGAATTTTTAGAAGAAATCGAAGCGGACGAAGCGGACATCAATGAGTTGACCGCAGACTTGACTACGATTGATCAAGACATCGCTGATGTCATTGCTCGTAAAGAGGCCTTTGAAGATCTGCTCAAGCGCCAGATGGAAGAATAAGCGAGTGTGTACTCACTTATTGAATCAGGATCGTCACGAGAATCATCCAAATCGGCAGGATTCCAAGTGAAAAAAGTGTCGTTGAAGCGACCGCTGTCGTGGCAAACTTCACGTCCGCGTGGTGATATTCTGCGAGCACAGCAATTTGCGTAATGCAAGGCAAGGCGTACTGAATCACGTAGACCTTGGCAAAAAGAGGCGGAATGGGCAACACGTAGGTAAGTCCTAAGCACACCAAAGGACAAATCACGAAGCGTCCGATATAGACCCACCACATGTCTTTAGTGACGCGAATATTGCGTATGCCGATGTTATAGAGCATGCAACCCACGAACACCAAAGCCAACGGCGTGGTGATGCCACCCATGTAGCGCGCGGCATCCATGATGGTAGAGGGCGGCGTGAAGTCAATCAGAATAAAGACGATAGCCGTCAAAAAGCCAATCAAAGGAGGCGCAAAGACGCGGCGTAAGGTCGCTAAAGAGAAAATCTTGGGCGTTTGCTTTTTGGCGGCAGTGAGCCCATCCACTGCTTCTAAGTAATTGCCCACCGTCCAAAAGAATGTGGTGTTCGCGAAGAAGTAAAGTAGTGTCGGCACCATGGCTTCTTCACCAAAGAGGGCAAGCGAAACAGGCACCCCAATAAACATATTGTTTGTGGCTGTAAAGGCACTAGAAAAGATGCCTGAGTGAACGGTGTCAATGTGGCAAAAGCGAGCGATCAAGCGACTAATAAAAAAGCACGTCCAGATCGACACAAAAGGCGTGATCATGGCGCCCGCAAGCATCAAGAGTTCGTCATGCGTCAACGTTTGCATGACGCTCGAAAAGAGGTACGCGGGTAACGAAAGAAAAGTCACTAATCGCGCCATCAAGGCTCGAGATGCGGCGTCGTACCATCCTTTGGCGGCGGTGATATAACCAGCGCCTCCAAGGATTAACAAAATGACCACGCAATTGAGCGAAAGTAAAAAGTACTCGAGAATCATGATGACTGTGCGTATGGTTGGAAGTTGTTTTTCTCGCAATCTTACGCCGAAACACGTGTCGCTGTTTTGTGTTTGATTGTGAGTCGTTACAGTAATTGAGCAAACTTTGACTAAAAGTGCTAAAATTCGTCCCCTATTTCTTCAGGGGAGTAGCCTGTGGCGCTACATAGCGTAGCGTTAATTTCGTGTCAACATCCTTGAAATGTTCTGCTTTCATGGCACGAAAGGGTAGGCTCTAATTTAGAGACACCTTGGCAAGACCTGTGGACGGATGCTTTGCGATACGTAAGTGACGCTTTAATCGGTGTTGGACGACGTTCGAGCAGGGAGCATGCTGTTCGTTGGTTCGTTTGTCACTGCTCGTCACGTCGTCCTGNNACTCCCAATCCCATGTTTGATTCTTTACAGACTCTCTTTTTGTCGACGGGCGTTGTTGCTGCGTCTGAGATCGGCGACAAAACCATGTTGATGACCATTTGTTTGGCAGCACGCTTTCGTCGTACGGCACCGATCATTTGGGGCATTTTGGTANCTACACTCCTTAACCACGGTTTAGCGGGTGGCATTGGTGCAACCTTGGCGTATTTGATTAGCGCAGATGTGTTGCGTTGGATCTTGATTCTTTCGTTTGCCGCCATGGTAGTGTGGATGCTTATCCCAGATAAACTCGATGACGATAATGGGATGACAGCGAAGATTCGCCGTTTGGGTGTCTTTGGCACCACGGTTGTGCTTTTCTTCTTGGCAGAAATGGGCGACAAAACGCAGATCGCGACGATCGCTATGTACGCGAAATTTTCGAGTGAAGTCTTCTGGGTGGTCGCGGGCACGACCTTAGGCATGATGATTGCGGATGCGCCTGCGGTCTATGTGGGTAACCGCCTTTCGGAGCACCTCTCGATGACTTGGATGCGTCGTATTGCTGCGGGTGTTTTTGCGCTCTTAGCGGTCGCCGCGTACTTTGAGTTTTAACAATATATCGCGGAATTCCCCATCCAATGCGAAGCGTTGGGTGGGGATGGATAGCGAGCCGAGCTTTAGCTCGGCAATTTTTGACCTTCGATATATTTCTTTATAGATTCTATAGATCGACCGTCACCTACAGAGATTGCACAGTAGCTGTTCGACCAAAAGCGACTTCCCCAAAGAAATGGCGCAATGGCGTTTGCATGTTTTTTGCTAATAGCTTTGCTTGTTGCCGTTTTGATGCGATTAACGAGATCAGAGACAGCAAACCGTGGAGGTATTGAAATCAAAATGTGGATATGGTCGGCTTCTCCAGAAAATTCAAAAATCCGAATTTCGAGTCTATCCAGGATACGATGCAAAACCTCCTGTATAGTATCAAGTATGGTTTGGGTGATAGCCTTTCTTCGGTAGGCTACAACCAGCACCAAATGGATGTTGATATTGTAGGCGCAGTGAGCACCGTAACGAAGATTAGTCTTAAAATGCCTCAGCGAGTTGAAAGAATTGTTGTCAAACCTGGGCACACGCATTATGACGCGTGTCATAGGCTTTGCTCAGTTGCTCGCAAATTGGGCAATCAGGCTGTCTACATCCAACGTCAAAAAATTTTCGCTAAAGAGCCTTGGCTCAACCGTGTCAAACTGGATCAAGCCGTTCGACTTACAAGCGCTGAGTTGTATAAGAGTATGCCGTCTGCGGCCTCGGCTCAACGTCAGACTCAGATAATCCACGAGCAGTTCGTGTCTTGGCATGAAGCTAAGAAAGCATTTTTANCCGATCCGAGCAAATTCAAGGCGATGCCTCGATTGCCTGGTTATAGCAAGAAGTACCGCACATTTGTGGTTGGGCGCAATGGCTATAAGATCGTTGACGGCGAACTCATTCTTACCGACAAGAATAAGGTCGGTTTTCCTGCCCTGAAGATTCGTTCTTGCGACAATCAACCTTTCAACGCTAAAACGAACGAAACAGTCATAGGAGATGTACGTATTGTTCCGCACGGGAACGCATTTTTCATTGAACTGACCTATAAAGTTAACTGTTCGACTACCGTTTTGTTGGACGGTAGCCGTGCTTGCCTTGTTGATATTGGGCTGCGTAATATTGTTACTTTTGCGTCGACGGCCAGCGGGATTCGTCCTGTGGTTGTCAAAGGGGGCAAATTGAAAAGTATCAATGCCATGTACAACAAGGATGTTGCCAGTTTGCAGTCTCATGACAAGAAGGCTCATCGTCTAACCAAGATCATGAAGCGTACTTGCCGTATCAATGACGTCATGCACAAAGTTTCTCATTACGTTGTGCAGTCCTGTCTTCGTAATGATCTTGGAACTATCATCATTGGTCATAACGAAGGTTGGAAACAGAACATCAATCTTGGCAAGGTCAACAACCAAAACTTCGTGTACGTTCCTTTCAATCGCCTTATTCAGATGATTCGCTACAAGGCGGAGGCATACGGGATTAAGGTGATTGTTCGTGAGGAAAGCTACACTTCTCGTCAGTCAGCGCTCGATTTTGATCTGCTTCCTAATTATGGGGATAAAAATGCGGATCAAGTTCAGAGTTCTGGCAAGCGAATTCGAGGTTTGTTCATTCGTTCGAATGTTCAAAAATAAACGCCGATGTGAATGCTTGCCTCAACATCGGTAGGAAAGAACTCGGTGATGACTGGCTCAAAAAGCTAGTCGAAACCGATGAGGGCTGTTTGATGCAGCCCGTCACTGTCCAAATTGGGTAGTGACTAGAATGGGGGTTACGACCCCAGAATCCCCTTCCAATCATAATGATTAGATTGGGAGGGGAGCATCAATCCTCGAGGTGCCTAAACAAAACGGGTTGGCGCTTTCGAAAGGTCAACCCGTTCAAACGTCAGTTTGCTTAACAGCAATGACCGTCGCAATGCGGCTCTTCGCACTGATCAGGCGTCACGGCATACGGGAAATTAACGTCCGTCAATTGCGTCACGCGAATGCCTGCGCGCTTCAAGAATTCCAGCCCTTCGGAACTACGGTAGAGCGTATGGTAGTAGACCTCGGTGATCCCACACTTCTGAATCAAAAGGGCACAGTGAATGCAGGGACTGTGCGTAATAAAGATAGCAGCGCCTTTACTGGAGTACCCGTTTTCGGCGAGCTTAGCAATGGCGTTTAATTCGGCGTGTTGCACTTCAGGGCGCGTTACTAATTTGCCGTCGACTTCCATTTCACAGCAGTTGTCATAGCCCGTTGGCATCCCGTTCCAACCAAAAGAAATGATGGAATGGTTTTTGACAATGACGCAACCCACCTTGAGTCGCTTGGCGTAACTACGCTGCGACGTGAGTAAGGCGATCTGCATGTACATTTGGTTGTCTTTCTGAATATCCATGATGAGCGCACCAAAAATGGGATCAACAATCTAAAAAGTTTACCGCAATTCGTTGTGGGCTGAAAATCGATCGAAAAATGAGGGTAACAAAAAACCCGATGCCAAATTGGGCATCGGGTTTTTTGTGAATCGACATGCGTCGTGAATTACTTCACTCGGTTACGGTATTCGCCCGTACGGGTGTCGATTTCGATCTTGTCGCCGGATTCAACGAAGGCCGGAACGGAGAGTTCGTAGCCAGTGGCGATCTTGGCAGGCTTCATGACCTTACCAGAGGTGTCGCCCTTGACGNNTACCGGTTCCGTGTAGGTGACTTCGCGAACGAGGATCGTCGGGAGTTCGATGGAGATAGCGCGGCCTTCATAGAACACGGCTTCAGCAGCCATGCCGTCTTCGAGGTACTTGAGCGCTTCAACCATAACGTCAGCTTCAACTTCGTACTGGTTGTATTCTTCGTCCATCCAGACATAGTGCGGATCGGCGAAGTAGGAGTACGTAACTTCCTTGCGTTCGAGGATGAGGTCTTCAAACTTGTCGTCAGCGCGGAAAACGGTTTCCGTCATGGCGTTCGTGAGAAGGTTCTTCATCTTCATCTTGACCGTGGAGGCACCACTACCACCCTTCGAGTATTCGGACTTAACGACGACCATGGGGTCCTTGCCGACCATGAAGACGTTGCCGAGGCGAAGTTCCTGAGCGGTTTTCATTTATCTATTCCCTAATTGCAGTGTTGCGAGAATTCTTTCTCGCGCCCGTTTGCAAGAGGGCGCAAGAAGCAAAAATCAGTAGCCCAACATTCTAACAAATTTTTTGTGGCTTTGATTGTCTTTTGTCCACTTCGCGTTTTCGTAGTATTCAAAGTGGGTGATGTCGGTGCGTTGAAAGCATAAAACGACGCTTAGCGAGCGGGTATTTCATCCACAATGTGTCGAGCTAAGTCGCCCCGCGTGAGTAAACTGTCGCGCCAACGAGAAGCCGCTTCGCGTTGAACGGGGAGCGCTGCCCACCAGGCCTTGAAGTCGTCGGGCGTGAGGTGACCTGTCACCCAATGGCGTGCCGCGACGTCAAAAGCGTCGCGTTGGACGTGTTGGGTCGCATCATAAGCCGTTTCAAAGCGCGCAAGCCAAGCATCTAACTTAATTTCATGCGCTTTGTCTTCAGTCGGATAGATCGCCCATAAAAGAGGGGTGCCCGCCAACTGCGCACGCACAAAACTATCTTCACCACGAATGATGACGGCATCAGCTGCACGAAGAATGTCGTCAAACGATTCTTGAGGCACAAAGGG
Source organism: uncultured Sutterella sp. (assembly GCA_905186105.1). Classification (GTDB taxonomy): domain Bacteria; phylum Pseudomonadota; class Gammaproteobacteria; order Burkholderiales; family Burkholderiaceae_F; genus Sutterella. Next base: position 779,801 of record LR994475.1, read on the forward strand.
CAAACGAACCAAGTGAATGTGTTCAGTCCCGTCGAGCGCTTGGGCGAGAAGGTCCCCGGCGGCCCCTGGTGCCAAANNAAGCAAGTTAATGGGTTCGTCGATTGCGCGTAAGCCTGCGGTNAACTGGTCGATGGCGTTCACGGGGTACGCAAAGAAAAAGAGGGTCTTGCGGTCAAGCTTCGCGCCATAGTGCGTGAGCCATGCTGCGCGGTCAAACTGCTGACGCGCTTCGTCAAGTGCATCCTCAATGAGAACGCCCCCGGTCTTATCAGTAAACCCTGGGAAGTACCAAAGCTTTTTGATGGGAAGCGACGGGTGCAATCCCCAAATCTTGTGTGACCCTTCCACCCAATCTTCTACTGAAAGGTAGTCTAGATTCATATAGAGGCGTTCTAATCCATCGCAAAGTACTTTTTCGACAGCGTCAGGCAGTCGGCAGCCAAAAGTTTCAAGCACGAGGTTAGTACTANNCGTGCCGCCAATGGTATTAAGGTTACCGGCGCTTACTTCATTTTCAAATGTATCCCAATCAACGACACGAATACCGCGAACGTCACAACAGGTCTTCGTGGTGTCGAGGTCATGAACGAGCGCGCCTAAGGTTTTAAAGTCATCAATGACGAGCGTCACTGGGAACGCAAGGTCGCGTAAGCGCTTAGCTAAACGCCAGGTGACACCCGCGTCACCAAAATTATCAATCACTCGACAAAAGATCACTGCCCCTTTGGGCGCAAGGTTCGTTTGAGACATCTCTAAGTATTTCCGTGGTTGGAAGCGGCATTCTACTATTAATTGTCGCGGTACAATCTGCCAACACCCATTGCGAGCCATCTATGACGAACGAAGAAACCCAAGACGTCCTGACGCTAACCGAAGGTTCAGAGGAACAGGGACCTTTTGATCCTACTAAAGAGTTAAAGACCCTACCGAATTTGCCAGGGTGCTATCGCTATTTTGACGCCGAATACCACTGCCTTTATGTGGGTAAAGCGCGCGACCTTAAAAAGCGTGTGTCGTCATACTTTCAAAAGCACGGGCTTTCGCCACGTATTGCCATCATGGTGAGCCAGATTGCGCGCCTAGAAACCACGGTGACGCGTTCTGAAGCTGAAGCACTGCTTCTTGAAAATAACCTCATCAAAACCCTCAACCCCAAGTACAACATTCTCTTTAGAGACGATAAGAGCTATCCGTATGTGCGTTTGNGACTAGAAAAATTCCCACGCCTTTCCTACTATCGTGGGGGCGTTGACCGTAAGTCGCGCTTTTTTGGACCGTATCCCAATGGCACGGCTGTGCGTGAAGCCATTCAGATCATGCAAAAGGTCTTTGGGCTGAGAACCTGCGAAAACTCGGTTTTTGCCAATCGCGAACGCGCGTGTCTTTTGGGGCAGATTGGGCGTTGTTCAGCGCCTTGCGTGGGTGCTATTAGCGAAGAAGATTACGCCAAAGACATTGAACGTGCCGCGAGCTTTTTAGAGGNNTACCGTACGCGTGACATTGTGTCTGACTACGAAAAGCGCATGTGGGAAGCTTCTGAAGCGTGGGCTTTTGAAAAAGCCGCATTTTATCGAGACCGTATTGCAGCGCTTACCACCGTGCAACACCAACAAGCCATCGAAACCACTGGGGGCGATACGGACGCTGACATCGTGGCTGTCGCCGTTCACGGGGCAATTGCGTGCGTCAATTTGGCTATGGTACGTGGCGGTAGACATTTGGGGGATCGCCCGTGCTTTCCTAAATTAGGAGTACGTAGTGAAGCCTTGATGCCATCTAAAGTAGATATCTTGGTGGTACNNTTTGTGCGTCAGCACTACGCAGACGGAATGCCGATCCCAAGTGTCTTGATTTTGGATGGCGGCGCGATGACGCCAGAAGAGCGTGACGACGCCGTTGAAACCGTGACCGATGCACTTTCGGTTGTGGCAGGGCGCCGCGTGACGGTGGTCACTGAGCCTCGTGAAACGCGTCGTCGTTGGTTGGAGATGTGTGTTAAGGGCGCTGAAATTGCGTTGGCACGCCATTTGCAAGAAGAGGGGAGTCAGATGGCTCGCCTCAAAGAACTCATTGGCATTCTTGAGTTTGAGCCTGATGACGGTGACCCATTGAATTTCCGTGTGGAGTGCTTTGACATTTCGCACACGGCGGGCGAAGCGACACAAGCATCATGCGTGGTGTTTGCCGAAGNNTACCGCATGCAGTCGTCACTATATCGTCGATTCAATATCACGGGCGTGGAACCTGGCGACGACTATGCCGCCATGCGTCAAGTGCTTGAGCGCCGCTACCGTCCTGTGACCCGTGGTGAGTNNACCAAACTACCGAGCGTTGTGTTGGTCGACGGGGGTAAAGGTCAAGTCGAAATGGCACGTCAGGTCTTTGAAGAATTGGGGCTCGATCTGTCGGTTATTGTGGGTGTCGCCAAGGGCGAAGGTCGTAAGACGGGGTTAGAGACTTTGATCTTTCCGGTGATCGATGGCGAACGTCGTGAACCCTTGGTGCTCGGCACCATGAGTCAAGCGTTGATGCTCATTGCTGAAATTCGAGATGAAGCTCACCGCTTTGCAATCACGGGTATGCGAGCTAAGCGTGCGAAGACGCGTCAAACGAGTCGACTTGAAGATTTAGAGGGCATTAGTANNCCCAAACGACGAGCCAAATTGCTTAGTCATTTCGGTGGATTAAAGCAGATTTCTAATGCATCAGCTGAAGATATTGCTAAAGTGGACGGCATTTCTGCCTCTCTCGCGGCTAAAATCTACGCACAGCTCCATGGGAGCAATTAAAGAATAAATAACAGGAAAAAGTACCATGGCTAAACTTAAGCCCCCATTTAAGCTCAACGTGCCGATGCTTCTCACCTGGATGCGCATCGCCATGATTCCGTTAGTGATCGGGATCTTCTACTTGCCAGAGACCTGGTTGAGTATGACTTGCAAGAATATGCTTGCCACGGTGATCTTTATTATTGCTGCTGTGACCGATGCGCTCGACGGCTATTTAGCGCGTCGCTATCAGGGTTGGGCAACGCCTATGGGCGCCTTCTTAGACCCCGTGGTAGATAAGCTCCTTGTGAGCGCTGCGCTCGTAGCGTTAGTGGGTTTAGATCGTTGCGATATGCTCGCTGCCATGATCATTATTGGTCGCGAAATTACGGTGTCTGCCCTCCGTGAATGGATGGCTAAGGTGGGTGCTTCTGGTACTGTCAAGGTGAATTGGTTTGGCAAGATCAAGACCATTGCGCAGATGGTTGCAATCCCGATGTTGCTCTGGTGGGATCCGGTGATGGTCGATACGTCGATCTTTACGGGTGAAGTGAGCGTTGCGATGTTGGGTCACGTTTTGATCATCGTCGCTGCAGTACTCACCATCTACTCGATGTACGTCTATATGATGGCTGCACGCCGCGCTTTGTCGAGCCCAGACGTTCACGAACCGCAGGCATAAAGCGATCCTGTTCGCATTATTAATATTTTAAATCGCCTCGTTGAGGCTCATGACGTACCGACCGTTTGAACACCACGTTCATATGGACGGTACCGTTTTTTCGGGCACAAAAAAGTCCTTGGCGCACGTTAGGAGGCAAGGACACAATTACGGCACAACCAAGAAAGTCGATAGGCAAGGGGCTAGATATAAAGAGAGTGGCTTCGTCGAAAAACCTACCACCCTTTCCCCCATTGGGAATCTTTTAACGCCTTACTGTCAAAAGACTCACCTCACTGTTTGACACAGTGTCAGTACTAAGCCCGAAAACCGCAGAACTGCTTAGAGGTCAGTTTGCGGAACGGATTGAATCATACACGACTTTTTTCTACTTGTCGAGTAATTTTTGCTATTTGTCGGCAATTAATTTGATGATAGTCAATTTATTAATAAAATATGGTAACAAAAGACGTCGTTTCGCTAGTCTTGTAGGGTTTCTTTATTTGTCGACCAATAACGAAAGAATGCTTCTCGATGAGTCCAATGTTGGCGGTGGTTCGTTTTAGAGCGCGAGAAAGGTAAAATGTTTGCAATCGTTTACAGTTTTTCTTGCCTAGAGCCCGCTTATGTTTAGCCGTGACACGACTCAATTAGCCACCCGCGTACGAACGATTTGTCGTTTTGCCGTGGATCGTATGGCTGAAACGCAACTCCAGGAAGTGGCTTCTTCGATGACACTAACGACACTGACGTCCTTGGTGCCTATCATCGCGGTGTCCTTGGCTGCGTTTGCGTTGTTCCCAAGTTTTGCTGATGCGCGTCAGTCGCTAGAACACTTGTTGTTCTCGGGCGTCTTGCCTCAGCAATATAGTGAGATGGTCGTTGGTTATTTGCGTAGCTTTACCGAGCATGCGTCTGGCTTAGGGATCTTTGGTTTGGCTGGTTTGGCTGTGACGGCGCTCCTTTTGATTGACAAGTTCTTTGTGACTGTCAATCGTATTTTTATGGTGAAGCGTATGCGTTCTNTAGCGCAACGAGCGTTGCTCTATTGGGCGTTGATTACTTTGNTACTACTGTTTATTGCGTTTTCTTTAACGATGACTACGCAAGCTTTTCGTTCGGCTTCGGAAGGGATGGACCCTGGCGCAATGTCTTGGCTGATGCCCATAATTCAGCTTCTAATGCAGATCTGTGCTTATACCTTCCTCTATAAATTTGTCCCCAATTGTCATGTGCCCGTTTCCCACGCGGCAATTGGAGGCGCTTCTGCGGCGTTAGCGGGCTTAGTTGTTCGAGAAATTTTTGGGCACTATGTGTCGGCTGGAACCTTGACGTCGATTTACGGCGCTTTTGTAGCGTTCCCTGTTTTGCTCCTTTGGTTTTATATTTCTTGGCTCATCATCTTTGGTGGTGCAGCCATTGCCGCGACGATCCCGCTCTTAACGTCAGGTCGTTTTTCTGATAGCTACAAAGAGGGGAATGACTTCTTGACGGGTGTTGCTTTACTCAAGGTGCTTTGGGAACACCGTGAAAAGGCTGAGACATCGGTCTCGATGTCTCAGCTTTGTGATGAAGTCGATAGCTACCCACAANGTACCGCACGTCGCATTCTCGAAAAGCTATCCGAAAAGGATTATTGTGGTGAGATTACCAATGGTAAACATGCTAATGACAGCGAATGGGCGCTTCTTTGTGATCCAAAGGCAATGTCACTTAAGGAAGCTTTCTCTGTTCTTTTGGTTGACGATTCAAATCACTTGGTGCAACCACGTCAATTCTCGCGTCGTCGTGACGAAGGGATGCTCTTTAATTGGCATCGAGAACTTAGCCACACCGACATGTTGGCGCAACCTTTAGCCACGGTCTTCGCGGTCGACGAGGACGATGAGAAGGTCGAAAAACCTGAAGAGCAAGAAGCGACCAAGGCTTAACGCAAAATGCTCAGTTCAAACGAGCTGGGCATTTTGCTGTCTGTCGAATGTAGAGAGATTACTTCGCTGGTCGTGCTGTTGCCAAGATCTTTTCCACTTCAACCCAGGTCACATGGCCGCGTTCACCGATCGCGGCTTTACGGGCCTTAAAGCGTTCAACGATCGTCTGATCAACGCTCATGTTGACCTTCGCTTCTTCAAGGCGCGTTGCTAACCCTAAGGACGCGAAAAAGGCTTCCAGGTACTCAATGGTCTTTAGCGCGCGTTCGCGAGGCGTGCCTTCAGTCACACCAAAAACGCGTTCACCCATCTGCACAAGTTTCGCTTCCTTGTCGTCAATCATGACGCGTAAGAGTGCTGGGAACACAATCGCAAGCGTCGCGCCATGGGCAATCCCAGTGAGCGCCGTGATTTCGTGACCAATGGCGTGCGTTGCCCAGTCTTGAGAGACACCCATTGCGATCATTTCGTTGAGACCTAAGGTCGCTGTCAACATATAGTCCGCCATTGTGTCGTAGTCGGGCTTAGGCTCACGAAGGAGTGGTGCAATGTCTTTGAGCGTCAAAAGAAGGCCTTCAGCCCAACGATCCATCGGACGGCTTTGCCCAGTACCANNCGTCATGTATTGTTCGAGCGTATGNGTAGTGATGTCAGCTAGCGATGCAGCGACCTGCGCGGCGCTCAACGAATAGCAGCAGTCTGGATCCAAAATCGAGAAGGTCGGGAAGTGGGGCGCCTGGAAAGCAAACTTTTCTTGCGTGGCAATGCAAGAGATCACGCTATTGGCGTTCATTTCGGAGCCCGTTGCGGGAAGCGTCATCACGCTCGCGTACGGAATGCACCCAACAGGTTGACGCGTCAACACGATGTCCCACGGGTCGCGTGCTGGGTCGTCAGCAAGGGCGCACGCAATGAGTTTGGAGCCATCAAGCACAGAACCGCCGCCCACAGCTAAAACAAAATTCACGTGCTTTTCGCGGTATNNTAATGCAATGGCTTTGCGGAGTGTTTCGATCTTGGGGTTGGCTTCGATGCCCCAAAACTCGACGTGCGCCACATCTTTAAGCGCTGCCGTCACTTGGTCATAAACACCGTTACGCTTGACGGAGCCGCCGCCAAAGGTCACGAGCACCTGGGAACCCGCAGGAATATGATCAGCAAGTCGAGCGATTTGACCGCGTCCAAAAATAAGGCGTGTCGGATTAAAAAATTCAAAATTTCTCATAGTTCGTTAGTCCCCTCCAAAGCCATTGACATGTTAATTGTAGGTGACACTTTTCTAAAACGCTAGACGAAAAAAAAGGTGCTACATTCGACTCGCACGTGAGCGAGCGTTATGTAACACCTTCGATTAGCGGTTCGTTAGACGAACATCGCCATTACTGGATCTTGGCATCCTTCAAGAGTTGAGCGAGATGCTGGTTCAAGCGCTGGTTAGCCAAAGCGTTGGCGATACGCGGCTTCTGGGATTCGAAATCCGGGAAGAGCTGAGCCGGGCGCTTCTTTTCGAGCTTCACAACGTGGAAGCCAGACTGCGTGCGAACCGGGGTCTTAGCCACTTCACCTTCCTTCAAAGCGGCAAAAGACGTGCCGAAGGAAGCAACGAACTGACGGGGAACCACCCAACCGAGCTTGCCGCCCTGATCCTTGCTGCTCTGGTCTTCGCTGAATTCCTTGGCGAGCTTATCAAAGTCCGTGCCCTTTTCGAGGCGCTTGAGGATGTTCTTGGACNNCTGATCTTCGGTCTTCACGAGGATGTGACGCACTTCGTATTCGGTGTCGCCATAGTTAGCCTTTTCGGCATCGTAAGCGGCCTTGACGTCAGCATCTTTCACGGGGTTCTTCTGGACCCAATGACGAGCATAGGCGTTGACGAGCACCTGGTCGCGAGCGTGTTCGAGGTTCTTCTTAACAAGAGGATCCTTTTCGATCTTGGCATTCTTAGCGGTATGGAGCAGAACGGTCTGCTGGGTGAGCATGCTCTTAATCTGGCGTTCAAGTTCAGGACCTGCAGGCTGACCCTGAGCAACGGCTGCGTCGTACAGTTCCTTTTGCTGAGCCACGGAAACGGTCTGGTACNNGTTCACCTTGAAGACCTGAAGTTCAGCGTTGGCTACGCCGGCGGTCATCATGGCTGCAATACCAAGAACCAAAAATTTCTTCTGCATTTTGAATTGTCCTGTTTCTGCCTACGGCACGAACAAAAATCTCGTACCGGTGAGAAGTGAAAGAAAAGTGCACGCGCCCAGGGGTGGGTGATGCACTGGATATATTAATTTTGCCGATTTACGGCGTATTTTGTCATGAAGACACCGACACCAATTGTAAACACTAATGTCAGCGCCATGAGACCAAAAAGCTTAAAGTTAACCCAGGTATCGGTTGAGCACGTATAAGCAACAGCAAGATTGATGACGCCTACAACGGCAAAAAAGCCGATCCACATATTCTGTAATTTGCTCCAAGCGTGTTCGGGCATTTCGATTTCTGCTTTGGAGAGCAAAAGGCGAATAAAGTTTTTACGAACCATATTCCCGTAGAGCAAGATACCAGCGAAGACCCAGTAGAGAATCGTGGGCTTCCACTTGATGAACATCTCGTTGCGTAAATAGATCGTCAAGCCGCCAAAGACTACAATAACAGCCAAACTGATCCAAAGCATGGGTTCGACTTTGCGTNNACCACGAAGAAGCAACCAACCGACTTGACAGAAGGTCGCTAAGATGACCACGATCGTGGCTAAAAAGACTGGTACCGTCATGGTAGTTAGTCCATCACCAATCACGCGAGAGGCTAAATCCATCGCCATATCGGGCGAATGTTCGGCGAACTTAAAGGTCGCAAAAAAGAGAATAACGGGGAAAAGGTCGAAAAGAAGTTTCATGCGTTGAATTAGATTTAACGTCTGACAGACGAAGGTTTGATCCCAAATGATAACTAAATTGACATTGAATGTATCTTAAGACCGCAAAAACTCTTGCGCCTTGGTAACATTTCGAGCATTGTTTCGTGATTTAGTAACGTTCTTTTCACGTGACTTCTGTATTGTTGTTTAGCTCGGGTTGAAGCTCTTTACATATGTGAAAAGCGACCGAAGCCAATTATGAACAACGGATGATTTATGTTTATTGCTCGAAAAATCGTGCTGCTCTCAGCGATTGCGCTGATGACTGCCTCTAGCGGGGGCTTAGCAGCCAAGGAGACTAATTTGACGAACGCTGTAACACCCGTTCCAGTCGTAACCGTTGAAGGTATGACCGAATATCGTCTGCCTAACGGCTTACGCGTGGTGCTTTATCCGGATATGAGTAAACCGACGGCTACGGTCAACATGACCTATTTAGTGGGTAGTCGTCACGAAAACTATGGCGAAACAGGGATGGCCCATTTGCTTGAACACTTGATGTTCAAGGGCTCTAAAAACTATCCGAACCCGACCGCTGAATTCACGAAGCGCGGCTTCCGTATGAACGGTAGCACGTGGTTAGACCGTACGAACTATTACGTGTCTTTTACGGCAAGTGATGACAACATGAAGTGGGCGCTCGGTTGGCAGGCTGACGCGATGATCAATTCGTTCATTGCGCAAAAGGACCTCGATACCGAAATGACCGTCGTGCGTAACGAATACGAAATGGGCGAAAACCGCCCTGTGAGCGTGTTGATGAAGCGCATGCAATCCGTCCTCTTTGACTGGCATAGCTATGGTAGAAGCACGATCGGTGCGCGTAGCGACATCGAAAACGTTGAAATCGCGAACCTTCAGGCTTTCTACCATCGCTACTATCAGCCAGACAACGCTGTGCTGACGGTAACGGGTAAGTTTGATCCCGAAGAAGTGCTCGCTTGGATTGGTGAATTCTTTGGCNCGATTGCAAAGCCTGAACGCATCCTTCCGAAGGAATGGACGGTTGAACCGACGGCAGATGGTGAACGCGAATTCACGGTTCGTCGCCCGGGCGAAAGCCAGGTCATTATGGTGGGCTACCGCTTGCCAGCCGCTTTGCATCCGGATTGGGAACCTGCTGCGATCGCCACGCAGATTCTCTCTGACGCCCCCACGGGACGCCTCTATAAGGAGCTCGTTGAAACGGGCTTAGCGTCTCAGGTCTTTGGTTGGTCGATTCCAGGGCAGCATCCGGGCTTTGTGCTCTTTGGCGCTCAGGTTAAAAAGGACGAACCCTTGGGTCCGGTGCGCGAAAAGCTCATCGACGTGATCGAGCACGCCTTTGACAAAGTACCGGCAACCGAACAAGAACTCTCTCGCCAGAAGGCTGATCGAATTGCANCGATGTTTGATCGTCAGCTCGCTGACCCTGAAGCTTTTGGTGTGGGGCTCTCTGACTACATTGCGTTAGGCGACTGGCGCATCTTCTTTGCCGATCGTGATGCGATCGAAAAGGTGAAGGTTGACGAAGTTAACGCCGCTGCTAAGAAGTACTTCGTGCGTGACAACCGAGTCGTAGGGATGTACATCCCGACCGATAAGACGGAACGTGCGGAAGTGACGGCTGCGCCTTCTGTCGAAGAGTATCTGAAGGGGTTTAAATTCCGTCAGGAAGGTCGTACGGCTGAAGCCTTTGATTCGAGCCAGGATAACATCAATGCGCGTACGTCTTTTGTGGAAGCAGGGAACGTCAAGATCGCCCTCTTGCCTAAGAAGACCTTGGGTGAAACGGTCGTCGTGCAAATGAAGTTCCAAAACGGGAACGCCAAGACTGGCGCTAACGCTGGCATCAATATGCTTTCGACCGCCATGATGTCTCGTGGCACGTCGACGATGACGCGCGACGAAATCGATGATGCGTTTACGGCCTTGCGTATGGAGGGTTCGCCCTTTGCCTTTACGACGGACCGTGAGCATCTTGCGGGTGCCGTGGGTCTTGCGGGTAGCATTTTGACCGACGCCGCTTTCCCCGAAAAGGAATTCGAAACCTTGAAGCATCAGACCTTGGTGGGTCTGCGCGCCAAGAGTGACGATCCTGGGGTGAAGGCTCGCGACGCGATGACGAAGCACTTTAATACCTACCCAGTGGGTGACGCTCGTTACACCGAAACGAGTGAAGAGTTGATCGCTGAAGTCGAAAAGCTGACGCTCGATGACGTGCGTAATTATTGGAAGAACGTCTTTGGTACGGGTCGCGGCTACATCGCTGTGGTGGGTGACTTTGATCCTGAAGCCGTTGCCAATGACCTTCGCATGACTATCATTGGTCGTAAGACCTCGAACGTGGTCTTTGAACGCGTGGTGACCGAATATCGTCCCGTTGAAGCTGCTCGCTTTGTGATCGATACGCCCGAAAAAGAAAACGGCACCTTGATGGCGCGCGTTGACTTCCCGGCAAACATCGAAGACACCGATGTTCCTGCCTTGATTGCTGCCGACTGGATTTTGGGTGGGTCGTCAGGGCTTTCGAACCGTATCGTGACGCGTTTACGTCAAAAAGAAGNNTACCTGTCTTATGGCGCGGGTAGTGCGATTACGCTCCCTGAATGGGGTAACCGTGCGCGTTGGTCTATCGGTGCCATTGTGGCTCCGCAAAACGTCAAGCAGGCTGAAGCGAGCCTTCGTGACGAATTGAAGCGTGCCATGAAAGACGGTATTACCGAACAGGAATTGGCTGAAGCTAAACGCGGCATCATCGAATCTCGTGCGGTCAACCGTGCGCAGGACGCGACGCTCGCTGGCGCATGGTTAAATCTCATGGACGCAGGTCGCGATTGGACTTTCTCGAAANCTATGGAAGAAGCCATTGAAAAGCTCACCGTGGCGGACGTTAATGCGGCGATTCGTCGTATTGCAGACCCCGATAAGCTCACCTATGTGCTTGCGGTACNNGACTTAGAAAAGGCCCGTGAAGCCGGTAAGGACTTCTCGAAGCGCTAAGCCAAGAGTCAACGCTCTAACCACAAAGCCCGATGCAGGTCACACTGTGTCGGGCTTACGTCTTTTTGGTGCGCTATGATTTCGAGTGGCGTACTCAAAAACGCAAAGAAAAGACTCGTGAAAGAAGGAAAGACCAACAAATGACAACGGTATCGGTAGTTTCTGGTGATTGGAAGACCTATCAGCACGAATGTGAACGTGTGCGCGCGATGGTGTTTATTGCGGAGCAAAAGGTGCCTCGCGAGATGGAATTTGATGAGGATGACCATACGTNNACCGAACATTTTGTCGCGATTGATAGTCGCAAGATGGTCATGGGTTGCGCGCGACTCCTTGACGATGGGCGCATTGGCCGCGTCGCGGTGTTGCGTCCTTTCCGCCGTCGTGGCATGGGACGCACGATCATGGAAGCCGTGCTTGAGCGCGCTAAGGCGCGTGGCATGACGTCGGTCTACCTCGGANCTCAGGTGCAAGCCCAGCCTTTTTATGAAGGGCTAGGGTTTGAACCCTACGGTGACATCTTTGATGAAGCAGGGATTCCGCACCAAATGATGCGTAAAGCGCTCTAAGGCGAAATCGCCAAAGCAAAAGAAAATGGTACCAGCGCCCACATAGGACACTGTACCATTGATTTCTTCAGTCTGAGTGAGACCGATTACTTGATGCCGAGTACGAGTTCAGCAATCTGAATCGCGTTCGTGGCGGTACCNTTACGCACCTGGTCAGCGCAACAGAAGAGCGTCAACGAACGGTTAAAGCTAGCGGAATCGGTAGACAAGTCACGACGCACACGCCCCACATAGACCATATCCTGGTCGCTCGTCAAAGAGGGCATCGGATACTGCATGTTGGCCGGATCGTCGCAAAGCACCACGCCCGGGGCTTCTACTAAGAGTTCACGGGCTTTNTCGGGCGTGATGTCCTTTTCGAATTCGACCGTAATGGCTTCAGAGTGAGAGCGCATAATGGGCACACGAACGCACGTACACGCAAAGCGGATCGTGTCGTCGTGAAGCATCTTTCGACCTTCGTTTTGCATCTTGAGTTCTTCAGACGTATAGCCCGAGTCGTTAAAGCCACCAATCTGCGGAATGAGGTTATAAGCGATCGGATAGGCAAAGCAAGAGCCTTCAGCGCGTTCGCCATTAGATGCCTTGACTTCGGCTTCAAGGGCATCAATCCCAGCCTTACCCGCGCCACTCACAGCCTGATAGGTGGAGACCACCATACGGCGGATGCGAGCATAGCGGTGAAGCGCCATGACGNNTACCGTTAAACCAATAATCGTTGCGCAGTTCGGGTTCGCAATGAGCCCCTTGGAGAGCTTGACGTCTTCGGGGTTCACTTCGGGAATCACGAGCGGCACGTCCGGGTCAAGACGGAAGGCGCTAGAGTTGTCCACGACCTGAATGCCCATCTTGGCGGCATCAGGCAAGAATTGCTTCGCAATCGGATTGTCCGCAGCACCCAAAAGAAGGTCGAGCCCCTTGAAGGCTTCAAGGCTTGCTTCCTGAATGACCACGTCCTGGCCTTCGTAATTCACAACGCGACCCGCAGAACGTGCGCTACCAAAAAGGCGCAGTTCGCTAATCGGGAACTTGCGTTCAGCAAGTACCGTCAACATTTGCTGACCCACGGCACCCGTTGCGCCCAAAATACCGACCTTGAAATTAGCCATGATGAATTCCTCCTACGGATTAATTGGCTTGGATTTCGAGCCTTGGCTTCGTCGGCTTCGGCAGCAAAGGTGTGATAAAGGCAAGCAATAGCGGTCTCAAAGTCCTTGTTGAGCACACCTACGATGATGTTCAATTCAGCACTCCCCTGAGCGATCATACGCACGTTGATGCCTGCTTCGCCCAATGCAGTAAAGAGTCGTGCAGAGGTTCCGGGGCGCGAATTCATGTTACGACCCACCGTGGCGATCAAGGCAAACGGTTCGGTCAAGCGAATCACGTCGGGCTCCATCGTTTCTTTGATGCGAGCGATGATTTCATAGATGTTGTTCTTGACGTCGGACTTATTGACCACGACACTAAAGGAGTCAATGCCCGAAGGCAAGTGTTCAACAGAGACGCCGTAGTGTTCGAGAATACTCAAGACTTCACGCACGAAGCCCACGCGGTTAGACATGTTCTTCTTCGAAATTTCGATAGCAATGAAGTCTTTCTTTCCAGCAATGCCAGTCACTAAAGAGCCCTTGGGATTGGGGGCAATCTTGTCTTGTACGATCGTGCCAGGGTCTTCTGGACGGTTGGTGTTCAAGACGTGAATCGGAATATTGCGTTCGCGAAGCGGGAAGACTGCGTCTTCGTGAAGGACACTCGCACCCATATAGGAGAGTTCGCGAAGTTCAGAGAACGTGATGAGTTCAATGTTCTTGGGGTTCTCAACAATACGCGGGTCTGTCATCAAGAAGCCAGAAACGTCTGTCCAGTTCTCGTAAACGTCTGCATTGATGCAACGAGCCAAAATGGAGCCCGAAATGTCTGATCCACCTCGACTCATCACGCGGATGTTGCCGTCTGGGAGACTACCGTAAAAGCCTGGCATGACAAAGCGGTCACACCTTTGAAGAATTTCGTGAAGACGCTCTGCTGTTAGGTCAAAGTTAAAGGAGCCGTCAAAGTTGATGGCAACCACGTCCTTAGCGTCCACAAAGGGGAAGCCAAGGTAGTCAGCCATCAGGCGAGAGGTGAAGTATTCGCCGCGACTCACGATTTCATCCACCGTCATGTCGGGGAGCTTGTCGCGCATTTCGGCGAGTTCCGTTTCGATGTCGGTCGTAAGCCCCAATTCGTCACGGATTTCACGGAAGCGTTCACAAATCATCGAAAAAAGCGGTAGGTAGTCCACGTGATAGGTAACGTGTGCTTGGCAAAGGTACAAGAGGTCGGTGATCTTGTTGTCGCCTTTGAACCTTTTGCCCGCAGCCGAGGACACCACAAAGCGACGTCCCGGATCGGCCTCAATGATGACTTTAACCTTCTTAAATTGTTCGGCGCTGGCAACGCTACTGCCGCCGAATTTCGTAATCTTGATCATTTTGTTTTTACTCCAAAACCTCTGGTTCAAAGGCGAGGAAGGATTGCTTTTCGTGGGCGATCCGGACTAGCTCTGCTAAAGGACGTCCAGCGATCGTTTCATCAGAGAAGAAACCCGTACCGCAGAGAAGGGTCGGGTCATACGTCAGTGTGTGGTTAAGCTGAGTGTTCTCAGCGGTACCACGGTTGATTGAAATCAGGTCTTGAATCATGGCGTTGGTAGTAGGGTGGCCGCCTGCGCCTTGTCCCGTGAGCGTCAAGAGACCCACAAGGTCACCCTTGAGGGCGCCGTAATTCAAGTTGTTGTGAATGTTGGCAGGAATGCTTGAGGCGGACACACGAATGGGGACCACGCCTGCGGCATAACGGTCTCCCGCGCGACGCGCGAGCATCATGAGGCGAAGGTGGTAGCCTTCGGCAAGGTGACGTTCAATATCGGCGTGTGTGACGCGTTCAATACCAGCCATCGGGATATCCGCGTTAACGAGACCGTTAAACGCGAGGCTCGCTGAGATCACTGCTTTATTACGTAAGTCTGCGCCCGAAATATCGGTACTNGTCGGATCCGCTTCGGCATAGCCTAAGCGCTGGGCTTCAGCGAGTGCATCTTCAAACGAAAGTNNACCAAAGCGCTCCATATGGTCGAGCATATAGTTGCACGTCCCATTGAGAATGCCAGACACTTCGGTGACGTCATCTAAGCGCGTAGCCTTTTTGATCATTTCGATCCAAGGCATACCGCCGCCACAGCTTGCTTCAAAAAGCAACTTGACGCCTTTTTCTTTAGCGAGTGTTGTCAGCCCTTCGAGATCAGCGNNTACCAGTGCGGTCTTATTGGATGTGACGACATGCTTACCGGCTGTGAGTGCAGCACGGATATAGGCGAGCGCAGGATCGCGCCCGGGCAATGCCTCGACGATGCATGTGACTGTGGGGTCAGCCAAAATGGATTCAAAGTTGTCGGTCATTTGGGGACCGACGGCTTTACCCGCACGGCGAAGGATCCACTGTACCCTGACGCCGCAGTCACGCTCATGGAGGATGTCAGCAACAGATTGGTAGACGGTTCCGTATCCAAGAATACCAATATTCAAGATGAACTCCATTTCGAAAAGACTTCGAATGAATGGGGTGATGCGACAGGAGCTGACTTACTCAAAAAGACAATAAGCCATCCTATTGATCATACCTAACAATCTTGCTTTTGACTCTCGGATATCCGACTTAGGAGATATGTCTTAGAAAAGCAAAAAAGGCGTTTTCTCCCTTGCTAGACGTGGGATTTGTGTAACAATCAAAAGATAATTTTGAGTGTTTGTTGGGCGCCTTTTGCCTAACGAGCCGGACGCTTTTTTGAGGTTGCGATGATTTACCACAGTACGAGAAATAACGCAGAAGGGGTCAATGCCCGAGAAGCGCTTTTAAAGGAGCTTTGTGACGACGGCGGTCTCTATGTGAGTGACGCCTTGTTGACGGCGCGCTTTCCCATGAATGAACTCGTGGGTCTCACCTATCGTGAGATCGCAACGCGCGTTTTCTCTCTCTTACTTGATGACTTCACGCCTGACGAACTGGCGTTAGGTGTGGAACGCGCCTATGGCGAAACGTTTGAGTCGCCCTCGGTGACGCCTGTGACTCGTGTGGGTGACGAATGGTTGCTTGAGCTCTACCACGGTCCCACGTCGGTACNNTTTAAGGACGTGGCGCTTTGCATGTTGCCTCAGCTCATGTCGGTANCCGCTCTGAAAGGCACGGGTCGCAGCGTCATGATCGCGACTGCGACGAGTGGTGATACGGGGAAGTNNACCGCCCTATCAGGCTTTAAGGATGTGCCGGGGATTGGTATTACGGTCTTTTATCCGCACGGCAAAGTGAGCGACATTCAGTACCTTCAGATGGCAACGCAAGCGGGCGACAACGTCGCAGTAGCCGCAGTTGAAGGCAATTTTGACGATGTGCAGAGTACCGTTAAGACGATCTTTTCGTCGGACTTAAAGTCTGAATTAGCCAATGACGGCGTTCAGTTGTCGTCAGCAAATTCGATCAACATTGGTCGCTTAGTGCCGCAGGTTGTCTATTACTTTGATGCTTATCGTCAGCTCGTTGAAGCGGGTGCTGTGAAGCTCGGTGACCCCGTAGACTTTTCTGTGCCGACGGGTAACTTTGGTGACGTTTTAGCTGGGTACTATGCCCGTGCCTTGGGGCTCCCTGTGCGCCACTTTATCGTTGCGAGTAACGCCAACAATGTCCTCACCGATTTCTTGACGACGGGGGGTTACGATCGTAATCGTCCGTTTGTGAAGACCATTACACCGAGTATGGACATTCTCATTTCGAGTAACCTCGAACGCATGCTCTACTACGCAACGAAGGGCAATACCGCTTTGATCGCTGAGTGGATGAGTGACTTGAAGACCAAGGGTGTCTTTAAGGTCGAGGGCGATGTGCTTGCTGACATTCAGGCGCTCTTTAAGTGCGGTTGGGCTAACGACGACGCGACGCGCGAGATGGTTCATGAAGCGTGGCACAAGGATCACCGTTTGATTGACCCGCATACGGTANCCGTAGCCTTGAAGGTCGCTCGTGAGCGCGACGATCAGTCGGTGCCCTGCGTGGTGCTTTCGACGGCGAGCCCCTATAAGTTCTGTCGCGATGTTTACTTGGTAGTGAAGGGCGAAACGCTCTCAGGTGACGCTGATGGCTTTGCTTATATGGATGCTCTTCAAGCCCTGACGGGTGAAGTGCCTCCGAAGCCCTTACTGAATNTACGTTCGTTGCCCGTACGCCATAAGACCGTGGTGACGCCCGACGGCATGGTAGATGTGATTCGTTCGGCGGCGGTCAAACCTTTCTAAGCCTTCTCTGGAGTCGTTTTATGAAGATTACTGTCCGAGTGCCTGCGTCAACGTCGAATTTGNGTACTGGTTACGATGCTTTAGGCATGGCTTTGTCGCTCACAGCCACGTTTACGTTTGAACCTAGTGACACATTGGTCGTTGACGGGTGCCCGGAAGCCTATCGCAACGCCGATAACTTGGTAATGCAGGGCTTTCGTAAGGTTTATGAAAAGGTCGGTAAGGCGGTGCCGCCCGTGCATTTGACGATTGAGTCGGACGTGCCTGTCGCGCGCGGTCTTGGGTCGTCAAGCACCTGTATTGCGGGTGGTATGGCTGCGGCGAATGCTATGCTTGGCAACCCCTTGACGATGGATGATCTGTTTCAGCTTTGCACGATCTTTGAAGGGCACCCAGATAATGCTGCGCCCGCCTTCTTTGGTGGTTTGACGGCAAGCTTTATGCATGACAATAAAGCGGTCGCCGTACCCTTTACGCCTAACCCTGATTGGCGCTTTGTGGTACNNATTATTCCGGACTACGAAGTGCGTACCGAAGAAGCGCGTCGCATCGTGCCTAAAGAAATCTCGCTTGCCGCCGGTGTACACACGATGTCGCACGCCATTGCGATGATTCGCGGTCTTGAAACAGGGGACGAAGCGTTGGTCGGTAAGGCGTGTGTTGACCAACTCCACGAACCCTATCGCCGTCAGCTCATCGCTGAGTATGACATTTTGCGTGACATGGCGCTCGAAGCTGTAACGNCGACCTTCTTTATCAGTGGTTCGGGCTCAACGTTGATTGCGGTAACACGATCCGAAAATGTGGCGCAAAATATCGTTGATACGGTCGGCAAACACTATCCGCACTTCATCACGAAGATCTTGACGGTCTGCCATGAAGGGACGACGGTGAGCGTTGAGCCGTAAGGTGAAAAGACTTTTTTAAGGCAAAAAGAAACACCATGACGAAACAGGTACTCATTATTGATGCCGGCTGCAAAGTTGGCGATCAAGGTGGCACGCTTAACCATGCCTTTGCTGATCTTGCTGCCCAAACGCTTAAAGACGCAGGGTGGCACGCTGAAATCACTCGTATTGATGACGGGTGGTGCGTTGACGATGAAGTCGAAAAGGTTCTCAAGGCAGACCTTTTGATCGTTCAAACACCAGGTTGGTGGATGTCTACGCCTTGGCAACTCAAGAAGTACCAGGACGAAGTGTTTGTGTCGCCACGTCTTTGTGGCGGTGACGGTCGTTCGAGAAACGACCCAACGAAACGCTACGGTTCGGGTGGGTTCCTGACCGACAAGCATTACCTCTTGTCGTCAACCTGGAATGCGCCTCTAGAAGCTTTTGACGATCCTGAGCAATTTTTCGGTGGTGTGGGTATCGATGGCGTCTTTCTCCCACTACATCGAACGATGGCTTTTCTTGGCCTCAAGTCTCTAGCTTCGTTTATGTGTAACGACGTCTTCAAGCATCCGCAGATTGAAGCCGATTTTGCGCGTTTTGTTGAGCACCTCAAGACCGAAACGTCAAAAATCGCTTAAATCATGAGCGCCATGAGGCGACCATAAGCAAGCGAACCACAACCCAAAAATCCAGTCTTGTCGACATTGATGAGGCTGGATTTTTTTATTGGGTATCACTGAAGGACAAGTATTCGAAAAGAAAGACCCGACTCTCTGTGTGCATCAAAGAATCGGGTCTCCGAGGAGCATTGGGCGAGTTGTAATGGTTTGGATTAACCAAAGAAGATGGCGTTAACAACGAGCGTTGTGACCATGCCGGCTAACATCGGAATCCACGTGCGGCGAACCACAGCCATGGGCGAAATACCAGCGGCACCTGCCACGGCAATGATTACGCCAGCCACTGGACTCATGGCACGCAACATGCCAGACGCAAATTGCATGGGCGTGACAAGAGCTGCGACAGAACCACCAAGCCCGGCGGCAACGTCAGGCGCAAGTGACGCAAAGGACGAATACGCACCCACGCCAGAGCCCGTCAGGAACGTGACGACAGAAACGATAGCCGTGAGGATGATGGTCATAAAGCCCATGCCGGCACCCACACCTTGTGCGGAATTAATGAGGATGTCGATAAGATTCGAGACCTTGAGTACCGTTGCAAAGAACTCAGCACAGATGATGAGGGCGACAATCCCAGTAAACATCTTGCCCATGCTCTGGAACATACCNATGGCATCCTTGAAGACCTTCATTACGGATCGCGTGCGAACGATTTCAATGATGACCACGCCGATCCACACCATGAAGAGGCAGCTGACCGTATCGAGCTTGATGGTCGTGACGACAAGCTTGGAGAAGACGATCAGAAGCACAATCGGTAGAACCGGAAAAAGCGCATACCACTTCGGCGCAATCGGCGCGTCGGAAGCCTTGACTTCAGTCACTTCGGCATAGACGTCGTCACCCTTTCGGTCGTAGTAGCGCTGCACGAAGTAATGCGCAATCGAGCAGACGATCAGAGTCGGCACAGCAAGTACGAGCTGATACTGCACGAGATAAATGATCGGATCAATGCCCGCCACCTTACCNGCCAGGTTGGTCGTCCCTGCAGTCGGGGCAAAAGTCATCCCAGCCGAGGTGCCGATCACGNNTGCCGCAGCCGCTGCGGCGGATACGCCCACGCCCTTGAGAATCGGGAAAAGCGCTACGAGGAGTAGCATGGTANNAAGACCTGCAGTCGACGGGATCACCATTACCAGGATCTGACCGACGAGATAGCCGCCCACCAGGACGAGATATGGAGCCTTGAGCATGCTCAAAGGCTTCACTACCACGTCAACGAGTGCGCGCGCCGCCCCAATGCGGTCCATGTAGGCTGCAAAACCGCCGGCCGTCATGATAAGGAAGCCGATGCCGGAACTCTGCTTGGTGGCAATGGTANNCCTAAGCGTATTGAAGATGTCGAAGAAGACAAAACCCGAAGGTTTCACCCCCTTGGGCAGGAAATTGGCGTCACCCGTCAAAATGGCGCAGATAAGCAATGCAAGCCCGGCAAAGAGCAGCACCATATGTGTTTGGTAGCGTTTGATGAGAGCCCAACCCGCGATCGCGGTCACGATCACGGCAATCCAGGGCAAAAGTGTCTGCATGGTGAATTCTCCTTTATGCGCAGTCAGAGCAGCTTATTGAACTCAGCATTGAGACGTTCGAGTACCGTCTCAATGTCTTCTCTGGCTTGCTTTTGGTCGTCAATGAAGGCGTCGAGTCGAGCGTGTGCGTCATGAATCATGCGGTCGACTTCGACAGGGGAGGCACTACCCGAGGTGCGGCGTGCCGCCACAATCTTTCGCGGATCCAACGCGTCGCGGAATTCCGCTTCGGTCATCGGAAACTCGGCAGGTCCTTCAGGGAACTCTTCGGCAATTTCCTCGCGATAGATGCGCTGCATGTCCGCATAGTCGAAATGGAGGGGCAGAATGTTGTTGGCTCGGGCAAAACTCACCATGCGGCTTGCGGCATGGTGCCCGATGCGAAACGGCAGGCCGTGGTCGCGCATCAGACGGTCGGCAATCTCCTGAGAGNNTACCGTCCAGTCGTTGTTGAGTTCTTCGAGTGCGCGTTCAGGATTGATCGTGAGTCCGGCGAGCACCTTGCGGAAGCGCTTGAGCATGGTCATGGTAGTGCTCATCATGCGGGCGTTCTTTTCAACGCGCTTGCCGTCGATCATGCCAGGCATCACGTTGTGCGCACGAAGGAAGACCGCATTCATTTCGCCGATCACGTCGGAGCAGTCCTCACGACAATTGTTCATGAGACCCGGATTGCGCTTCTGCGGCATAGCCGACGAGACGTACGTGTTGTCGCCGCCCTCCTGAAGCAGGATCCAGGGACGCGGCTGTGCGTACTGCACCATCAGATCGTTGATCATGGAGCCGATGCGTACGGCGGTAGACCCTAGACACGAAGCGATTTCGAGAGGCATGTCAACTGGTGCCAGACTTGTTGCATCAAGGGCATTGTCGACAGGCTTCGGAAAGCCCAACGCTTCAGTCATACCCTGACGGTCAAGCGGNTATCCCGTGCCGTTGAGCACCGTGGAGCCCATCGCGCACTGATTGAGACGGGCATAACACTCGGTNACCGTACGTTCACGCACGCGCAGAAGCGAATTCACAACGCCAAGCAAGGTATGCGCATAGCTCGTGGGCTGTGCAGTNACACCGTTGGTATAACTCGGAACAATCGTGTCGCGGTGTTTGTCTGCCAACGTAATGAGGTCGCCAATCACGTCGTCGAGCCCTGCTTCAAAGTCCAACAGAGCGTCACGTAATAAAGCACAACGCTGTGTGGAGAGAATGTCTTGGCTAGAGCGCCCAGCATGAATGGTAGTGACTTCTGCGCCTGCCGCTTCAATCAATAAGGGCTCCCATGCGATGTAACTCTTAACCCGTTTGGCAGGATCGGTTTTGCCAAGCGCTTCAACAGCGGCAATCCCGTGCGCGGCTTTTTCGGCGAGCGTTCGATCAAACTGATTGTTTTTAAGACCGACGACAACGGTGGCACGATTGATCGTGCAAAGCCAGAAAAATTCGTCTTTTGTCATTTGAATGTCCAACGAAGGTGAAATGATGAGCCTAGTGTCGACTTTTTCTTTGAGTGAGACAATGGCGTATTGGACAAAACAACTTTGCGTAAAACGCAAAATAGAGTGGTAGCGTAAGGCGCCTAATAGCCTTACTATGAAGGCATTCGAGGTTTGGTGGGTGAGGGCGCTTTTATGGCTAGAACGGATGACTTGTCTGCGTGGCGAGCTTTTGTGACGTTCGCTAAGAGTGGAACTTTAACGTCTGCGGCGCAAGTGCTTGACGTGGAGGTTTCAAGTCTTTCTCGAGCGATTGTGGGATTAGAAAAAGCCTTGGGCTGTGAATTGATTCGCCATAACACCCGACCTTTACAGTTAACTGATGCGGGTAAAGTCGCCCTAAAACGCATGGAAACCATTTTGCGTGCGCACGATGGGTTGCTTGAAACGTTACGTAATGACCATCAAGCGTTCTCGGGACGCATTCGTCTATCTTCAGCACCAGGTTTTGCAACCCGTCGCTTGATGCCGATTATTCGTCCTTTTATCGAACAACATCCCGATATTTCGATCGACATTCAAACGGGTAACAAGGTGGCGGATGTTGCTAAGAGTANNCTTTGCGATTTAGCGGTGATTACAGGTGTGCCTACGATGCCCGGGCTCGTCTATATGAGTCGAGNNTACCGTAACGTTTATCTGCCTGTTGCGAGTCCCGATTACATTCGTCGTAATGGCTTACCAGTGACACCTGAAAACTTGCGTACGCATCGTGGCTACATCTATGCGGGTCCAGTTCGACAAGAAACGAAAGTGCTTTATCGAGGCGACAAAGTTGCGCCCGTCGAATTTGGTACCGCAGTCCGTTCCACTGACGTTTTAGCGATTCGTGAAGCGGTGTTGGTCGGTATGGGCGTTGCAGTGGATATGCCGCTTGTGCAAATTCATGAAGATCTGTTAGAGGGGCGCTTGGTGCCGATTTTGCCCGGGTGGACGCGACCGCCCGTTGAGTGCTACATCGTCACCAATCGCGATGCTTGGCACCTACGACGCGTGCGTGTGTTTTTTGAGTGGTTTGCGACGGCTATGCGCGAAACCTTTGCGGGCTACGAAAAAGCTGTGAGTTCAGTGGTTGGGCTTCCTGCGGATTGTCCAACAGAAAGCCGCACAGAAATTTATTTCACCGACAACAAAAAGCGTTCCACGAAGTGAATCCCGAGAGGTAGCGTTCGATTGGGTTCCAAAATCATTACGCCTTGACCGACATTGACAGAAAGTACGCTACAAGCCTTCCACTAATGACATGGACCACCCTCCCGATGCCTATCCAATCGTTTCTCGCAGATTGATAATGGGGCATCACAAGCTTTCATGGAGTCCATATCATGGCTAGAAAGCGTACCCTGTCAACACTCGACACATCGATCGCATACGAAGCTGTCGGCCTCGACCTTGCCAAAGAAGATGTGGCTTTGCCGCATTCGATTCTGAACACAAGGAATCTTATCTCATTGACCGAATATCCTACGATAGGCTCTATGCGCTTCTGGTAGACATGGCTCCAACATTGGTCGCCATGGAGCCATGCAGCGGTGCTCATAGAATCCTTTTCCCAGTTATGGATTGATTCTAACGTTAATGTCGGAAAAATCCCAACATGCATGTCGGAAAAATTCCTATATGTATGTAGGGAAATTTCCAAAAAAAGTTAAACCACGAGCAATCGAGCTGATGTGGTGCTTAGTGTCAAAGGACGTCGGGATTAAGCAAAAGGGCTTGTGGTGCGCCATAACGCACAAGGCAAATTTCACCTTCGCCCACTTCGTAGATTAGCCCCAAGGGATCGCCTTCAATGGCGATGGGCACATAGACGCTTTCGCCCTTTTCAATCGGGCGTAGCCCAGAGGGTGTTTGGCGCGTTGTGATCTCAGTAAAGAGTTTTTCAAGCGCACTAATGATGGCAGGACGACGCGGATCCCCAATGATGGTCGACTTATCTAAACGGAATTGTTTGGTTTCAAGTAGTTCCAAGGGGTGGTCNGGCAAAGTAAAGAGGGCTTGACCTTCTGCGCTTTCGCGTTCACGGGCGCGCCAACGGAGTTTCGCTTGAGCTTCCTGGAGGGACGCAATGGTGGGTAGCGACGGATGCAACGTCGTATCAACGGGCGCCGCGGGTTCCTCTTCTAAGGGGGTTGCTTGAGGTTCTTCAAAAGCCGCAAAAAGATCCCCTTGCGTAAAAAGCCCTGGGCACGCGTACTCGGTACGGCGCTTTTTGGTGGCGCGACTCTTTTTGAGGGGAATGGCACCTTCGCGCGCCGTGCGTTCTAAAAGCAGATGAATCACACCTTCAGGCGTCAATCCGGTACTCNNGGTGAGCACTTCGGTAGCACGACGTGCTTCGAGCTCATCTAAGGTGATTGTGAAGGTGTAAGTCTTTTGCATATGTCGGACTTTTTAAGCGTTTAGGTATCGACTTCAGTCTATCAGAGCGCCGTTCGAAATGGGTTTGTCACGGGTTTACGCTGAGGTGAAAACGCGAAATAGACTGGTTGTTTAAGAAAAAAGAGCGCTACCGAATGGGTTCGGTAACGCTCCGAGAATAAGGCTTATTTGGTGCTCGTAATCTTATAAGGTAACGGCAAAACGTCTACTTCAGCGCCTTCGGGCGTCAGGGTGAGTTTCCCTAAAAGGGCTGTACGAAGGGACGAGAAAAGAATTAGGCTATTCGCATCCTTTTGAACTGCTTCAACCACGAACCCCACTTCAGCGCCATCGCTAAAGATAGGCGCGCCAGGCAAGGGGGCGTCACCCTTCACGAGACCGATCGACGCGCGACGGCTCGTTTCGCCAATGTGCTGCACACGAGACACAACTTCTTGACCGGGGTAGCAGCCCTTATTAAAGACAACGCCACCCGTTAATTCAAAGTTCACAGCCTGAGGCACAAAGAGTTCACGGGTACGCGGNTAAATCGTCACTTTCCCTGCGNNACTCACTTCAGAAGTCCACCAGTAGGCGCCGTCCCCAGCGTCAGCAACCAACGCGTGGTCAGCGGGCGCGACGATCAGCGCACGACGGTAGCCCGTTGTAAAGCCTGCAATCGTTTGAGCAACTTCAGCGTCAAGAATCGTTAAACCTTCGTGACGAACCACAGCCCCTTCGGCGGGGACGGGCAAATGAAGGTCAGCGAGCACCGCTTCGGCGTTACCCGTCACGCCCAACATCACCACACCGTCGGTGGCGCATTCAAACTTCACGTCGGCACGCAAGACATACATGCGAAGGCGCTTAATAAAGGCGGGACCAATGGTAGCNCTGGGCACCAACATCATGACGGCGTCGCCATCCATCCAAAGACGCATCGTGGCAAGAAGACGTCCCTTCGGGGTGCAGTAACCCGCGCTACGCACCGTGTCACCTAAACCCTGAATGGCATTGGTGAACTGNGTAACATGCAAAAAAGTGACGGCATCTTTACCAGTCACGCGCACTAGGGCGTAATCGTCCACACGCACTAAATGGGCATCGGTGCCTGTCACGACAAAACGGTACNNGGCATCTTCGTTGGCGCTCATCGTACAAGTTGAGTTTTGGCAAAGCATGACTAAAAAACTCCCATGTTTTTACTGACCTTCGGTTTTCGTGGTGGTCTTCGGGCGACTCAGAATGTACTGACGCACCGCGCGGTTATGCGCTTTGAGGTTCGTTGAGAATTGGCTCGAACCGTCACCACGAGAAACGAAGTAAAGGTATTTAGTGTCGGCAGGATTCACCGCAGCTTCAATCGAAGCCCAACTAGGCATCGCAATGGGCGTCGGTGGCAGTGCCGGAATTTTGTACGTATTGTAGGGGGTCGCGGTTTGCAGATCCTTACGGGTGAGGTTTCCGTTAAATTTTTCACCAATTCCGTAAATCACCGTTGGGTCCGTCTGAAGCGGCATTTTGAGTTTCAAACGATTATGAAAGACGGAACTAATCTGATGACGGTCTGTCGCAAGCCCCGTTTCTTTTTCAATGATGGACGCCAAAATAAGCGCTTCATAAGGGGTCTTGAGTTCAGCGTTACCGCGTTGTGCCCAAGCGCGATCTAATAGCGCCTTTTGTTTAGCGACGGCTTTTTTCATGACCGCCAAGTCCGTACTCCCACTCATATAGTGGTACGTATCAGGCGCAAACCAACCTTCAAGCGACGGAGCATCAATCTCTAAAGCGGCGCGTAGGGCTTCTGGCGTCATGGTCGCCGTCGTCTGCTTAAGTACCGTCGCATTTTTAAAGATCGCCAAGACTTCCCAAATGGGGGCACCATCAGGAATACGCAGTTGTTGGTCAACGAGAGGACCTTTGGCTAAGGTCTGCAAAATCCCCGCAGGCGTGAGTCCGGGTTCAAAGCGATAGGTCCCCGTATGAATACGAGAGAGTTTGTTGGGCGCAAGTTTGACCGCTAATCGCATCGTTAGGTCGTCTGCGTCAAGCCCTGCAGTCCGTAAGCGCTCCATCACGCGACGCGCACTATCGCCTTCTTGAATCGTGACCATGACGGGTGCGTCGGGCGTGGCGCTTGCCACGGGACGCTCAAAGACACGCTGATTGACTTCCCAATAGGCGCCGTACCCCGCGAGCCCCATGAGTGCGAGTACGCCAGCCATGATCGCCGTACCAACGACGCTTTTTGGTGGCGCTCTCAAGCGGAATATTGAGACCAGGGTCGTTCTTCGCCGCATTAGAAGACTGATCGGTACCGACTGATCGGTGGCAGTCGGCTTTGTGGGCTCTGTAGACACACTTTCGTTCGCCTTCTGAGTTGGCACTTTCGCACCCGTGATCGGTTGGTCACCAGTGTCAGTCGTGGTGCTACTTGTCGAAAGCGTCTTATCAGAAACGGAAGCGTTGACGTCGTCCGTCACTTGTGTCTGGTTAGCGGTGTCTTTATCGTTTTGGGTCATGTCTTTAATTATGGAGCCCTGAAAGTCGAATTCAATCATTTTACATGGAAGCGGGTTTTAGCTCTTTCCTAACAATCTCAGTAAAATGCTAGACATCGTTATTTTTTAGGCTTAAAGGGTGCTTCATGGCAAGAGGGCGCTTTATTACGTTTGAAGGGATTGATGGTGCGGGTAAAACCACGCAAATCGATGCGCTTGAACGTTTAATTCAATCAGCAGGCATTGAAGTCGTGCGTACGCGTGAGCCGGGCGGCACGCCGTTAGGCGAAAAGATCCGCGGGCTTTTGTTGGGTGACGATATGACGCCGCGCACCGAAACGCTCCTCTTTTTTGCTGCACGCCATGAGCATGTCGCAAAGGTCATTCGACCGGCGCTCGAACGTGGCGCTTGGGTCTTGTCGGACCGATTTACGGATGCCACCTACGCCTATCAAACGGGTGGCAAGGGGATGGCAGGCGACGATGTCGAAGCGCTTGAAGCTTGGACGCTCGACGGGTTTCAGCCTGACGTTACGGTGCTCTTTGACTTAGATCCTGCGGTGGTGCGCACAGCGCCGTGCGATTCGTGCGGGCGAAGGTGACCGTTTTGAGCGTGAAAGCCAAACCTTTTTTACCCGTGTGCGTGAAGCCTATCTTGATCGCGCTAAGCGTGATCCGAAGCGCTTTTTGATGGTGAATGCGGAAGACGCACCTGACGTTATTCAAGCGCAACTAGAAAAGGAATTTAAACCATGGCTCTGACGCCCTATCCATGGCTTGACGAAGCCGCCGAGCGTCTCGATGCCATGCGAGACCATTTGCCTAATGCCATTTTGATTCATGGGATGGTAANNGGCGTAGGTACCTACGAGCTCGCGCGTTGGTTTGCTGAGCGCCTTTTGTGTGAGTCGCCCAATATGGATGGGAGTGCTTGTGGCACCTGCCAGGGTTGCCGCATGATGCACGCTAATACTCACCCCGACTGCCGTATTGTGGTGAGCGAATTTTTAGCCAACGCCCTCGACTTGCCGTATACGCCCCCAGAAGTCGCCTCAAGCTCCAAGAAGCTTTCTCGCGAAGTGCGTATTCATCAGTTCCGTGCGTTGACGGACTTCTTTACGATGGCACCCCACCGTGGGGGTAAGCGCGTTGTGTTGGTGTACCCAGCAGACATGGTGCGTGCTGAAGCGGCTGCGTCACTCTTAAAGTCGATGGAAGAGCCGCCCGAAGGCATGGTCTTTTTGTTAGCGGCGGACGACATCGATGCGGTCTTGCCGACCATTCGGTCGCGTTCACGCTTGTTGCGTGTTGGTGTACCGAATCGTGACGAGGCGTTGCGTTGGCTCAAAGCCCAAAAGCGTNTCACCTAAATACCTGAAGAAGCGCTCGCGATGGCAGGTGGTGCGCCCATTNTTACTCTTAGAGATACCACTGGCTATACGCTCACAACCAAAGCACAAAAAACTTTGCATGACTTGTTAGCTAAGGGCGCGAGCCTGACGCCCGATAGCATCATTCGTAGTTATTCGGTACNNGATATGACGGTCCCAGCGGTGGTACTTTATTTGAGCCGTTGGTGCTATGACCTCTTGCGTGTGAAGTCTGGTAGCGCGCCTCACTTCTTTATTCATGAAGCCGAGGTGATGACGTCGATTGCCAATGGCGCGAGCATGAAAAATTTGCTCTCACTCAATGCTGCCGTTGCCGAAATGCGCCGGTCTGCAGAGCATCCGTTATCGGCTCGCCAGGTTTGGGAAGGGGTGCTTTTGGTCTACGCGAAGGCCTTGGGTGCGCCGCTATAACTTGAAGGTTGAACTGTACACTTACTGTAAAGTGTTCAGTGGAAGTGTTCACTTAACTTGTCAGTTCGATTTCAACTGATCAACCAGTCTATTAACTCGCCGTAGTCCGAAGCAAAAGTCCCGCTGACTAAAGCGCCTTCATCTTCGCCATGGCTTCACTCATCGCTTCTTCTTCGGGCGAGAGATAGTGCCCTGTTGTTGCGACAGATGCGTGTCCCATGGCGGCTTGCACTACGTTAACGCTCATTTCAGAAAGGGCATTCACGGCAAATGTATGGCGTAACCAGTGGGTGGACGAGGCGCGAAGTTTCGCTGCGTCCATTGGGCGCGTGTTGGCAATCTCGTAGGCAGCTTCTTCAAAAAAGCGTGTGAGTACCACGTATAGTNNACTACGCGACATGGCGCCGCCCGCGTGTTGACCGCGCCCCAGGTTAACGAGAAGGGGNGTCTCAGGCAGCGCCCCACCGATCCCAGCGATGCCTCGAGACCGTAGGGCTTCGTCAATGATGGTTTGCTGTTCGTCGTTTAACGGTAGACGACGAACTTTGGCTCCTTTACCGACGATTTCAATGGCGGCACGCATTTTGAACCCTACGCGACGCATAACAATCCAACTCGCACGTGCGTCGAGCATTTCAGAGGCTCGCATACCGAGGCTTCGTCCCATCATCAAAATGAGTTTCATGCGTTCGCGTACTACCCCNTCAGGAAGGCTATCCAAGTGACCCACGATGTCTTGCCACTGCTCGTGGGTGAGTGAACGGTCAGCAAAAGCTTGGGGTGCACCTTCGCCCTTGAGAAGGGGCACCTTGGGACTCACTTGATCAAAGGGACTAAAAATGAGGTAGCCCGTGTTTTTGAGAAAGTTAAATAGCTGACGCACAACCACCACCGCATTACGTCGACTCGTACTCTGTAGCGGTCCATTAAAGGGGCGCCAAGCGGGCGAATGGCGCGGCATGTTTTTGGGACCAATCCAGCGACTTTGAGGCAGTCGCCAAGCGGCAGCCCAGGCTTTTTCATCGGTGCGACCTAGACCTTCAAGCCAACGTAAATAAAGCGCTGCGTCGCCCGCGCGAATGCTTGAGAGCGCTGTGCGACGTTCACGCAAACACCAAAGCAAAAAGCGTTCAGCTTCTTTACGGTAGCTTGCGAGCGTATTAGGGTTTGAGGCTCTGGCAGCAAGCCACACCCGAATAGTAGAGAGGTCGTCTTCGGCATCTAACGCACAAGCCATGGCTGGGGCACGGTTAAGCCCATTGCGTCCGGTGAGCTTTTCGGGAACCTCTAAACGTTCTAGCGGCACGATACCGTCTTCAGACGCTTGTGTTGCCACCGACATCGCTTGCAGGTTTTGCGTGGTGCCAGGCAAAAAGAATCGCTCCGTCACTTCGCCCACATCTTCACCACAGCGCGAGAGCCAATGCATCAAAGCAGTCGCGCGTTCTGCATCAATCCCCGTGATCGGTCTAAACCAACCCGCGCCCGCGTTGGCTGCGCATTCATAGAGGTCTTCCGCCGTTTCGATCCCGAAGGCTTTAAGTGGG
Organism: uncultured Sutterella sp.; assembly: GCA_905186105.1. Lineage (GTDB taxonomy): Bacteria > Pseudomonadota > Gammaproteobacteria > Burkholderiales > Burkholderiaceae_F > Sutterella. The sequence continues at coordinate 809,756 of LR994475.1, forward strand.
ACTGCAATATCCGCGGGCAGCACTTGCGTGAGCACCGTGTCGTAACGGAGTTTGACGTCTTTAAGCTGAGAGGCTGAGGCAAAATCAGACATGACGGACAAATGGTGGCAAAATGAATAGTTCTATCGATTGCGATCATTTTGCCACACGTATGCCTTTCTCTTCGGCTTTCATAACACGCGTTTCAAGCGTGCTTTTCGGGACTAGTTTATTTTTGGGACTTCTCTCGCCCATTCATGCGTCCTCCTATTTAGGGATCGGTTCACAAACGGGCACGCCGTCAGGTGACGTGCGTGCCGTTATCGATCCCTTAAAGCGTGGTCGGGATCCAATCTTGAGTCGTGATGGCGTAGCAGTGAATCAGATCAATAAAGCTGAAATTGAGCGCCCAGAAATTGTGGGGCAGTTGAGCTTTCAGCGCCCTATGCGTATTGCGATTGAAGAACATGTGGGTTTAGAGCATGACGCCGAAATGGTGACAGCGACCAAAGAATATTTGCGTCGCATTTTTGGTTCTACCAATGTGAGCGTGTATTACCTCAGTTACCGTGATCTCTCTAGCGCCGTACGCACGGGACAGGTCGACTTTTTTGTGTCGGGCTCGGCTNTTTTTGCGCTTGAGCAGTCGATGGGGGGCGTTGAGCAGTTGGTCGCTTTGTGGNCACTTAGCCAAAGCGAAAACCCGGCGTCCGTGACGGCTTCGGTGATCTTCCGTAAGCATGTCCCTGAGCGCCCGAAGGCAAGCGACAGTTTTGTTGGCATTGCTGAACACGACTTGGTCGCGATGGAGCCCGAAACGTTGGGCGGCTGGTTGGCGGCGGCGGGCGAAATTGTGCGCCACCAAAAGATGAGTTACGACAACTTGTTGGAGCGCGTCCAGTTTTTGGGGCGTATTCCGACCCACGTGACAGATGTTGTCAAAGCTGATCCAACGGCGATCGGTGTTTTGCCTGCTTGCGAACTTGAAGCGATGGAGCGCGCGGGCGAAATCAGTCTTTCGGACTTTGAAATCATACGCCCGAAANGTACTGATGGGCTTGCCTGCGCACACTCGACCGAAGTTTATCCAGGGCGCGTTTTTGGGTAAGTGGCGGGAATCGATCCGACCCTCAAAAAGGCGATGACCGCGGTGCTCTTAGGGATGTCAGGCTTAAAGTACGGGGCTGAATGGGCGTTGCCTGTGACCAACCGTTCGGTCTATGACTTGTTCTATACGCTCAAAATTGGTCCCTATCAAGACTTGGCTAGTTGGAGCTTCCAGCGCTTTGTGCGTGAACACGGCGAAGTGATTGCGCTCCTTCTTTTGATGGCTTTCTTGATTTTGAGTTACACGACATCGCTCTCCATTTTGGTGCGACGCCGTACCAAGGATTTGCGTGCAGCTCTTCATGAGCGCGATCGTATTGAAGCCGAAGCCGCGCAGTCACGCCAACATATCTCGAATCTTGAGCGTACGGGGATCGTGGGGCAGATGTCGACCATTATTGCTCACGAGTTAAAGCAACCCTTGGGCGCGATTACAAACTATGGGAACGGGTTACTGCGTCGACTCTCGCGTGGTGACGTCGAAAAAGAAAAGCTCGAGCAGGCGCTTAAAGAAATGGTCATTCAGGCTGAACGCGCGAGTAAGATCGTGGAGCGTGTGCGGTCGTACGCGAAGCACGACTATCCGCCTCGCAAGGTGGACGACTTGTCGATCATCATTGAAAACGCCATTCAGACCTTTAGACGCTCTCGAACGACGGACGCTGAACTCATTGTCCGTATGCATTCGCACAGTATGGTACNNGAGGTCGACAGTTGGGAAATTGAGTTGGTGATTTTGAACCTACTCAAAAACGCCGCTGACGCGATTTCGGGCGTGAAGGATCCGAAGATCGAGGTTTGTTTGATTCCAGATGGCGATACGCGTTGGATTTTGACCGTGGCTGATAACGTACCTNACCTCTCAGACGAACAGCTCTCTCGCTTCTTTAAGCCCTTACAAACGAGTAAGNGTACCGCGGGCATGGGGCTTGGGCTAAGCATTGTTGCGAACATTGCTGAGCGTCACGCGGGTAACATCACTGTGGCGCGTAACGGCGCTCGAGGTGTGAAATTCACGATGACGATTCCCGCTCAGATGAATGGTACCNAAGTGGTCTCTACGGAGTTAAGTTTCGAGACGGTCAGTATTTATGAGTCGGGCGGTAACGGTCATGTGGCGCGTCACGTTTTGAATGACGACGAGGTCGATGACCTTGAAACGGATAAGTCTGAGGACGGTAGTAACATTCCGAAGACTGTCCACTCTGGTGCCTTTAATGACGCTGTGAGCCTCATGCAAGACGGTAAGATGCGTCGCACAAGTACCGCAGATTCCAAAGAACTGATGCGTTGAGTGCACTTTAAAGAGAAAGCCACGTTTAAGCGCCCTAAGTGTTATGCGTGGCTTTTTTTCTGCTATTGTTGTGAACCTTTTCACTTTTGACTCTGAGGAACGAACTCGATGCGTCCCGCTTTCTTTTCTGGCTTTTTGATGATGATTTTGGGCTGTGCACTGGCTGTGGCAAGTATGTACTTTTTGCCGTGGCACCGTCTTGAGATCCCAACGGCTTGCTTTTATTTGGTCCGTATGAGCGCGGTGCTGGGCTTTACGGTGGCGATTTCTGGCGTGATGCTCCAGTTTGCCTCCGCAGGCATTGCCGCGGGCATTCAACTTATGAATATGCTCCTTGGCATCGTGATTACGGTGACGGCAGGCTTTGTGATTGGTANNGCTTGTGAAGCGGTAGATGCGGTATGCGCTGATACGACGGCTCCTGTCATCATGGTGTGCGGTACCGTGATTTCGCTTTTTGCTGCATTGAGCGGTATGAAGCTCGCCAAAAAGTACTAAAGGCTCAACATAACGACGATCTAAACAAAAAGTGCGACGTTTATCCACCCAAGGAAACGTCGCATTTTTGTTGGTGTCAGATTGGGTCTGAGACGCTATACGTCAGAACTAGAACGGTGTGCCGTTTGACGTTCTAATTGTGCACCGTGGCTTGCCCATTCCATCACGCCCTCAGGAATAATCTGTAAGCGNTCAGTATGTTCAGCAAAAATGCGAGCGGCTTCGTGCGCGAGGAAGCAGTAAATTGCACGACAGTACGCGGCGACCGTCACGTTGTCAGGGAGTTCCGAGATGTGTTGCGGAATCTGATCAACGGGCATATTGATGGCGTGTGGCAAGTGCCCCGTCACAAATTCAGCTTCAGGACGTACGTCAATCAAAATGAGTTTACCTTGAGAGGCATAGTGAACAGCATCTTCAACGCCCAAAGCGGCTTGCACAATGCCATTTTCGCGCTCAAGCGTCGTGAGCGAACGAATACTCTGTTCAGCCGTTTCGCGAAGCATCACGGCGAGTGCGGCGACCTTGGGACTCGTCAAGTAGTAACGCTGATAGCGCCCTTCGCGGATGCAGTCCACAAGCCCCGCACGATAGAGCACGCGCAGATGCGCACTAATACTCTTATAGTCTTCGTGGAGAATTTCGGTGAGCTTTTCAACGCTCTGAGGACATTGCGCGAGCAACTCAATCAACTCAAGGCGTACCTCATGACCGAGNGCTTTGCCGATGAAGTCAACTTCTTTATAAAGCTGGTGCTTGGTTTCGAGGTGACTCAAGGGACTCTCCAAAAGGTTGGTGTTGAACTTGGTGAAGTTCAACAAGAACGAAAGAAAGGACATTCTGAATTTTAATAGAATTGCGGTTGTCCTTGTGTGAGTCTTCTTGAGATCATGCAAGAAAGATGTCCAATAAAAAAACGCCCGATGCGAGTGCGCTCGGGCGTGAGAGGCGTTCAATCTAAGACTAGATCAACTGAATCTGCGGGCGTNNACCACCTTCCATAAAGGTGATATAGCCACTTCGGCAGCTCGCTTCGGTTTTGTCGAATTCCCAGTCGGGCAAAACCCAACGTTCAATGACGGCGTTAACGTGTGCCCCAGGGTGATGCGTATGNGTACCGTGAATGACGAGTTCAACGCCAGCGGCGCGAGCGCTTTCGGCAACGGCACTTTCAATCACGTCAAGATCACGCGGATTGGCGGGCGGCTCGTGCTCAGCATAAACCTTTTGACGCGCTTCCATGATGAGGGACGCACGTACGCCAGCGGGCTGCGCGAGCAAATGTTCTTGCCAAATGGGGTCGTGAGTCAATGCGCGTTCAGCCTGAAGTGAAGCATGACGCACACACCACTGATCACCGTGCGAGAAGAGGACCTTGGTACCCTTAACATCAATCACGATGGGGTCGGCTAAGAGTTCGGCGCCACACGCTTTGGTAAACGCTTCACCCAAAAGGATGTCGTGCGTGCCCGGCATAATGAGAATGCGGCGACCCGTCGCTGAATAGAGCTTTAGTTCCGCAATGATGGGATCCGCGTCTGGTGTTGCATCGTCGCCCATCCAATAGTCAAAGAGGTCACCCAAAATGACGAGTTCAGCAAAGCGCGGCGCAACATTTTTCATGAAGCGTAGGAACGCCATGATGGTCTTTGGCTTATTGGCGGCAAGATGCACGTCGGAAATAATGACGGGATTGGTGAGCGGCGGTACGCTCTTGAGACCGGCGAGTGCCGGTACCTTGATGTCAGCCATGACGGTGTCCTATCGGTCAATATCAAAAAAGGCGCCGGACGACGAGTCAGGCGCCCTTTTAACGTGGCGGCAACAGCAGTAAGTGCTGTTAGAAAAGAAGCGAAATTAGAGGATTTCGGTACTTTTCGATCACGATGTCTTCAACTGGCACGTCGCCATAGAAGCCGCGCGTGGAGGTGCGAACCTTAGCGATTTCGTCAACCACTTCCGTACCAGCCACCACCTTACCAAAGACGGCGTAGCCCCAACCCTGCGGGTTCGGCGCGGTGTGGTTCAAGAAGTCATTGTCAACGACGTTGATGAAGAACTGAGCGGTCGCAGAGTGCGGGTCCGACGTACGAGCCATCGCGATCGTGTACTTGTCGTTCTTGATACCGTTAGCAGCTTCGTTTTCGATCGGTTCACGCGTTTCCTTCTGGTGCATACCCACTTCAAAGCCGCCGCCCTGAATCATGAAGCCCTTAATGACGCGATGGAAGATCGTGCCGTTATAGAAACCGTCGCGAACGTACTGTTCGAAGTTAGCGGACGTCTTCGGTGCATGTTCATGATCGAGTTCGATGTCGATCACACCCTTATTGGTCGTAAAGCGAATCATTTTAAATATCTTTGTAAGCTTGAGTTCAATGAAAAACCGCCCCGCAGGGCGGTTCAATATCGGTATTCTCGCACAAGTCAGCTTACTTGAGGAGTTTTGCAGACTTAATCGTNNCACAGTTTCGCGAGGAACGTCCTGCATGCCAGCACGGTAACCCGTCGGAACTTCGGCAATGCGGTCCACCACATTCATGCCAGAGACCACGCGNGTAAAGACCGTGTAGCCGTTGCCGTCTTGCGCCTGATCGGCATTCAAGAAGCTATTGTCGTTCACGTTGATATAGAACTGGCTCGTCGCAGAGTGCGGGTACATCGTACGCGCCATCGCGATCGTGTACTTGTCGTTCTTGAAAGCACCACGGGCTTCTAACGGAATCGGATCATGCGTGGGTTTTTGCACCATGTCGGCTGTAAAGCCACCGCCCTGGATCATAAAGCCAGGAATCACACGGTGAAAGATCGTGTTGGTGTAATGACCTTCTTCGACATAGCGAATAAAGTTCTTTACCGTGATCGGCGCGCGCGAGGGTGCTAACTGCACAACGATCTTGCCGAGATTCGTTTCGATTTCAACGCGAGGCTCTGCTGTAGGGGCAGCCATCAGGTACCGTCGACATCAGGGCAGGGATCAGGGGTAGTAATAAACGAGTACGAATGTTCATGATGATTTTTTTTCGTGTCAAAAAAAGGTTACTTTGCGTCATTCACAGGACGACCTTCGAGTGTCTGCAAAGTACCTTGAGGCGCTTTTGCAAACTCTTGTTGCGCGGCAACTTGGGCGCGACTTTTCGTAGGCTTCGCGAGCGAGTGCAAGGTAAACGTCACCGAGGTTCTTGCGAGCCAAGGCAAAGTCGGGGTTGATCGTGAGCGCACGGTTAAGCAGATCAACCGCGTCTTCGAGGCGACCGAGCCCCGCTTCAATCACAGCGAGATTATTGTAGGGTTCCGGAATTTCGGGGTAGATGCCAATCAAATGACGCAACACCTTGACCGCTTCGTCGGTACGACCGAGCTGCTCTAAACTCACTGCCTTCATAAAGTGCAACTGTGCACTTTTATCATTCTTTTGAAGACCAAGTTCGGTCAATTCAAGGGCTTGGGCTGGGTTGTCATTTTTCAAAAGCTTTTCAACCTGAGCCGGAAAGTCGCTCGGGTGCATACGCTGCGCGAGCTCTTCCATTTGTGTGGCGGTACTGGGCGGAACTAAGGGCGAAGGTCACAAAGAGGGCAGTGATAAGGCGTCGCATAAAAGTCTGTTAGGTCCTGTCGAGTTAGGCTGTTGTCGGCAAAAAAGATGAGTCAGCATCCCGAGTATCGGTTAAACCATGCACAAAATCGCGAAATCAGCACTTTTAGTGTGGGCAGGCATCGGGCGAGATGGCTATACTTTCTTGCATCATCTTTTTCTCAGCGAATCATTTTAGCCCACCGACGCCCGATGGCGTTAGTCAGTTGGTGTTGCGGATGTATGTATTCATGTCCGTCGGGCTGATTTTCGTTGACTTTTTATTTTGCTCAAAGGAATTGACCTCAGATGGCACTTTCGATCTACTCGACGCTCAGCCGTACGCAAAGTCCCTTTACGCCGATTGAACCGAATCATGTCCGTATGTATGTTTGCGGTGTGACGGTCTATGACTACTGTCACATTGGGCATGGTCGCACGTTTGTGGCGTTTGACGTGGTGCGCCGCTGGCTCGAAGCTTCGGGCATGAAGGTGACCTTCGTGCGTAACATCACGGACGTGGACGACAAGATCATTCGTCGCGCGGCTGAACGTGGCATCACGACGACGGAACTCACCGACGAATTCGCGCGAGCCATGCAAGAAGACATGATCGCTTTGGGTTGCTTGGCGCCCACGATGGAGCCGCGTGCCACGGACTATATCCCTGAAATGCTTGGTCTAATTGAAAAGCTTGAAGCTAAGGGCTATGCCTATCAGGGGACCGACGGCGACGTTGACTTCGCTGTTCGTAAGTTTGAAAACTACGGCAAGCTTTCGGGTAAGTCGATTGACGACTTGCAGTCGGGCGCGCGCGTAGACGTCGCCACGGGTAAGCGCGATCCTTTGGACTTTGTGCTTTGGAAGAGCGCCAAGCCTGGTGAACCGCAGTGGGAATCCAAGTGGGGTTGCGNNTACCGTCCAGGTTGGCATATTGAATGCTCCGCGATGAGCGCCAAACTGTTGGGTGACACCTTTGATATTCATGGGGGTACTNCTGACCTGATCTTCCCGCACCACGAAAACGAAATTGCGCAAAGCGAAGCCGCCTCTGGCGTGCCTTTTGCCAAGGTGTGGATGCATTCGGGTCCGTTACGCGTGCGTGACGCTTCGGGAAAAGAAGAAAAGATGTCGAAGTCTTTGGGTAACTTCTGGACCATTCGTGATGCCTTGAAGGATACCGAAGCCGCTTATGGCGCGGGTAATGGCGCTGAAGTCTTGCGTTTCTTCTTATTGCGTAGCCAGTACCGTAGCCCGATTAGTTTCTCGCCTGCTTTGATTGAAGAAGCCCAAAAGGGGCTTGTGCGTCTTTATGGCGCCCTGAAGGATCGCGAAGCGACTGAAGGCGACCTTGATTGGAACGAAAAGTATGCTGCGCAGTTTAAANGTACCGCGATGGATGACGACTTTAATACGCCGTTAGCTGTGGCTGCGCTCTTTGAACTTGCGACCGAAATCAACCGTACGAATGATCCAGTCCTCGTACGCCAACTTCGTAAGCTCGGTGCCATCCTTAACCTCTTGCAACTTGATGCTGATCACTTCCTCAAGGGCGGCACCAACGACGCGGACGAAGCCCGTATTGAGGGGCTCATTGAAGAGCGTCGCGCCGCGAAGAAGGCAAAGAACTTTGCTCGTGCGGACGAAATTCGCGCTTCGCTTTTGGCTGAAGGCATTGAACTTATGGACGGTCCTCAGGGTACGACCTGGCGCCGACTCTAATTGGGACTAGTACTCGGAATACATAGAATGGCTAAACGCGTTTTTCTCGAATTTGAACAAGATATTGAAGCCTTTGAAAAGAAGATCGACGAATTAAAGGAACTTGCGGAAAATACGTCCGAAGGTGCCGCGGCGGTCTCGATTGATGCTGAAATCTCTCAGCTTGAAGCCAAGTCTCGCGAATTGTTAAAGAAGGTCTATGCTGACCTTACGCCGTGGCAGATGTCCCTTGTGGCACGTCACCCGAACCGTCCGTATACGCTCGACTATATCGACATGATGTTTACGGACTTCCAGGAACTCCACGGTGACCGTGCCTTTGCGGATGACGAAGCTATCGTGGGTGGCTTGGCTCGTTTGGCTGATATGAACGTGGTCGTCATTGGTAACCAAAAGGGTCGTACGCTTCGTGAACGTACTCGTCGCAATTTTGGTATGGCGCGTCCCGAAGGCTACCGTAAGGCACTTCGTTTGATGAAGCTTGCTGAAAAGTTTGGTTTGCCGGTGATCACGTTTGTCGATACCCCGGGGGCTTATCCTGGTATTGATGCTGAAGAGCGTAGTCAGTCTGAAGCCATTGGTCACAACATCTATGCGATGTCGACCCTCAATGTGCCCATCATCTCTTGCGTGATCGGCGAAGGGGGTTCGGGCGGCGCGTTGGTACNNATTGCTGTGGCTGACTCTGTCATGATGCTTCAGTATTCGACCTACTCGGTGATTAGTCCTGAAGGTTGTGCGTCGATTCTTTGGAAGGATGCCGCTCAGGCTCCGCGCGCAGCTGAAGCCCTCGCTTTGACGGCACCGCGTCTTGTGGAATTGGGGCTGGTTGACCGCGTCATTTCTGAACCTTTGGGTGGCGCACACCGCGATCCGAAGTTGATGGCTGTGACCCTCAAGAAGGTGCTCGTGGACGAACTACGTGCCCTCTTGAAGGTGGATCGTGACGCTTTGGTTGCTCGCCGTGGTGAACGCCTTGAAAGCTATAGTAGCTTTGAAATCGTGGGTCAAGCTACCGCTGAAGCCGCCCCTCTTGAAGCGCCTACCAAGGTTGAAGGCACCCCGAAGGCTGAAGCCCCTGTCGAAGAAACGTCTGATGCTAACGTTGAAGCAACGCCTGACATCAAGGACGACGCTAAGACGGAAGAAGCTAAAGTACTAACGACAGACTGATCACTTGATCAATAAAGGCGTTACTCGTTGTATGGGTAGCGCCTTTATTTTTTGCTCCGAAGTACAATAACGATTTGATTTTGCATTGAGGCTCAAAAAACGCCTCAAACACGTTTAGGACGGACATACTCAATCCACTAAAGCCCAACCCACCGCGCTAGCACGCGCTCGACGCACGGCTTCGCCTCGACGCTCCAAAGTCTTGGCAGAACGTTTAACGGGGTTGGTGACTCATGCACTTGAAAACGCAGCAGAGTTGTGTTTGNGTCATCGTGGGGACGAGTTTGCGCTCATGCCGTTAAATCCAGTACGTGTGGTGGTCGCCTTGTCGGGTGGGCGCGATTCGATGGCGCTTCTTGACATCGTTGAAAAACTCTTTCACCGTTCGCGTCAGTGTTTGATTTCTCGCGTGCATGCGGTCTATATCAACCATGGGTTGTCGCCCAATGCCGCACAGTGGGAAGCTCATTGCCAAGCGGAGTGTGAAGCGCGCCGAATTCCCTTTACAGCGATTGCTGTGCGTGTGAACGCTAAGGGCGAGGGCGTTGAAGCAGCTGCACGAGAGGAGCGTTATCGAGCCTTAGCACGTTTTGCAAAAAACGAAGCCTTTGACATCATTCTCACGGCGCACCACGAAGACGATCGTATTGAGACCTTTTTGTTGCAGTGGTTGCGTGGCGCGNTACCAGAGGGCTTGGCGGCATTCCCCCAAACTCGAGAACTCATTATTCCTGGCTTAGCCAAAGAAACGGCGTCGCCTTTACTTTTGGTGCGTCCTTGGAGTGGCGTTTTGCGTACCGATATCAATCGTTACGCTAAGAGTATGAAGCTTCAGTGGGTTGAAGACGAATCCAACAAAAGCCCCAAGTACATGCGTAATCGCATCCGTAACGAAGTCATTCCTTTGTTTGATGAGATTCGACCGGGCTTTAGGTCGGCGGCGGCGCGCGCCGTTGCTTTGACGGCTGAGTNNACCGCTGAGGTTTTACGTTCTGTCGCCCAAGATGATCTACGTCGGTGCCGCGATCAAGCAAATCCTAAGGTANCCCTTCGTGTGAGCGAATTTTTAACGCTCATTCCTGCCCGCCAAGCCTGGTGTTTGCGTGCCTGGATGCAAGCCGAAGGGATGCCTTTACCCAACCGTGCGCGCCTAGAAGAAGGTTTACGCCAAATCCGTCAGAGTCATGCCGACACGATGCTCACTTTGCGTGTGCGCAATAAAGAGTTACGCCGTTGGGGTGAACTCCTGGTGATTCGTGATGTGTCTGCCAAGCCTACAGACGACGCGCGTAACTCAGAACTCATTTTGGAAGATGGCTCGGGGATCGCATTACCTCATTGGGGTGGCGTGCTTAAAGTCTTACTTTGCCAAGGTGCTGAACCAGGGATTGCTGTTAGACGCCTTAAAGACGGCAAACTTGAAGTCAAGATGCGTAAGGGTGGTGAGAAAATTAAACTTTACNTTAATCGCCCATCAAAGCATCTCAAGGATCTTTTTTCGTTAGCTGATGTGCCGGCTTTTGAGCGCGCCGATCAGCCCATTATTTGGTTAGACGGGGAACTCCTTTTTGTGGCCTCTTTAGGGATGGATGTTCGTCTTTGTGACGATCCTGAAACAACGCCAGAGCGTGTGCGCTTTGAATTCCATGCTGATGCGTCGTTGTGGGACGATAATGTGGCTCGAAATTTGGTCGATCGTTCGTAGCGTGTATTTGAGTGAGTTCGTATCTCACCGCTTCCGCCAAACAAGGCAATCAAACTTTTTTTCTCAAAAATTGGACAATTGACTTAAATATCAGTAAAATTTCTTTCTCAACCTATGACGGAAGTGTGGCAGAGTGGTTGAATGCACTGGTCTTGAAAACCAGCGACGGGGAACCGTTCGTGAGTTCGAATCTCACCGCTTCCGCCAAACAAGATACTTTACGACGCTAAACACAATCGTACAAAAGCGAACGAAGACGTACAAAGCGTTGCAAGACAAGCCTCTACAAGTATATTACTTGCAGGGGCTTTTTCTTTATCGGCGTACAACGTCGAACTAAAGCTCCTTACACCGAACCGAAAGTGGTATCTGAAATGGCTACTGAAAAATTACCAGTGGCTCTAAAAAATCTCAGTAGCCACTTACCCGACTATTACTTATGTTAATTTCATAGAGGGTGTTTATGAGAGTGAAGAAAATCGCTGATTTATCACAGGGTTGGCATTCATACGGAGAAGGTCTCTACTGTCGTGTGCAGGGGGACGCTCGTGCATGGATCCTTAGATTTCAGCAAAACAAAAAACGTAAAGTCTTGACGCTTGGTGACGCAAGGTTTCTAAACCTTCAGGGGGCACGTGACCTAGTTTTTCAATTGAAGAAGGATATGGCTTCGGGTGGCGATCCCGTTCTTTGTCTCGACCGTTTACTTGGTCGTGAAAAGCACGAAGAGGAAGTTGATCAGGTACCGCTATTTTCCGAGGTATGGGAAGAGGCGCTTGCTGACATTGCCCAGGTAAAAGCGTGGAGAAGCACCAAGGCAGAACAGCACTGGCGAGCGACTATCGTTACCCACATGCTTCCAAAAATCGGGCATATCCCTGTAAAGGAACTCACACGGGATCACTTTATTAATATGCTCAAGCCTATTTGGTGGACGAAGAACTCAACTACCACGAAGGTGATAGGTCGAGCTGTTGCCATCATTGACTGGTGTAAGTCGAAGGGTTTTTATGAGGGAGACAATCCTGCGTTATGGCGTGGAAATTTGTCATTGTCATTACCGCCGCCTTCAAGGGTTCACACTATAACGCCACATCGGACGATTCATTGGAGGGAGTTACCGGACTTTATCGCAGATATGTGGGAGCGGAATACTGTGGGGAGTATCGCTGTAGTTTTCGGTTGTTTGACTGCTTCACGCTGTGAAGAGTTCGTTCTTGCTAGGTGGGAGGAGTTTGATAAGGATGCGAATCTTTGGAGAATGCCAGCAGCGCGAAGAAAGGATGGCAAGCCGTTTGAACATCGAGTGCCAATGAACAAGTACACATGGGCATGCTTGGAGAGAGTGAAGAAGATTCCACGCACACCCTGTCAGAAACCTTATGTCTTTCCTGGTCGAGCCGGTAATAAGACGATTGCGTTAGGTACACCTGCAATCACAATCTTACGCGCCGCCTACGATTGTACCATGCACGGTTTGCGCTCCACTTTTTTGGATTGGGTCGCTGACACGAAGGGCAGTAACTACATACATGCAGCAGAGAAAGCTTTGTCTCATGCGGTTGGCGATAAAGTTACTCAGGCATACCTACGCACAGATAAATTAGATGAACGTATCGCACTGATGGAAGAGTTTGGGGCGTACTGCTTTTCTAGGATTGAATCCCGTTTTCTTTAAATAAAAAATGCCTCCCAAGGACGGATCCTTGGGAGGTTTAAAGTTATGCACGCGCGACCTTTTGCATGTGTTTTCTGATGTCAGTGAGTCGCCAGACATTACAGCTGCCGATGCGGACTGCCCTAGGAAAACGACAATCGAGCACCCAAACTCGCAGTGTCTTTGGAGTGATTCTGAAGTAGTCACATAAAACTTGCGTAGCTACTGTTGTGATTGATGTGCATGGTCCTTCTTCAATGATTTGTCGTGCAGTTTCGTAGCGTTCATTTGCACTTGTCATTTCTTTCTCCTTGCTTCTCGCTTAACTTCAACTGTTATCTTGTGGACCTTGTCGAGCTTGTTCTTTAGATGAACTTCAAGGTTCGCAAGGTGACACTGAGCGTCCTGCCAGTCAGCTCGGATAGCTGCTTGCTTAGCTCCGTAAACATAGCCTTCTTCGACGCTGTCGAGCACCATGTCCTGGTCCATGTCGTAGATCATCGAGCGCAAATCATCGATGCGTTCATCACGCGTAACGACGATTCGCTTTTCTCTGCATGGCTTCATGCCGCACGCCTGGCAGGCAAGGTCCGTCATCATGTCGCCGACAGTGTCTTCTCTGATGTAGTACGTATAGCGTTGACCTTCTGACGATCGCTTGATGTGCCCTTGCGTGTGCAAGTGTCTCATCATGCCCGATGCTTTGCAGACTGATATGCCGAGAAGTTCTGCGGCTTTCGTTGCTTCGAGCATTCCACCGTTTTGAAGAAAATCAATGATGCGCTGTTCGAGTTCAGTCATCTTTTTCCCATCCTGCATCTTTAATCATCCTTCTTATTTGTCGGGTTACTTTGAACCGCTTCGCATCCTCAAAGTGCATTTTGAGAGTAGGGTGCAGCACAAAAAGTTGATCAATCAGAATGCACACATCAGCGAGCTCTGATACCATTTCTTTCAAGTTGTTCTCGCATGGCTCAGTCACGTGACGTGCAACTGCAGCACTTGCCTCGCTCAGCTCCTCGATGGTTTTCATCTGCTGATGATCGAGTACCGTAGTGCTTTGCAATCATGTCTATCGACATTTCGTACACTGTCTGCATCATGCTTTCATCCCTTTGATCAATCTCTGAAGGTTAATCGACTGTTCGTGTAGCGCAATGGCATGCTTGTCCATGCACGTAACTTCATAGCCCTTGCCGGACTTCCTCTGTGCATCGAACTTCTTTGCGGTACTTCTCGATCTTGTCGCCAATATTTCGCAGGTTCGCTGCTAAGTACCGCAATATCGTCCAGATATTCAGTGCTCTTGCGTCGCACCGGATGCACTTGCAGTGCATGTGCCTTATCGTTTTTGGGTGGAAGGTCAGCGTTAAATGAAAGTGTTGCCATTGGTGCTCCAATAAAAAAAGCCCCGCCAGTGATGGCGAGGCCGATGAAAATTAGATGACTCCGAAGAGTTCAAACGCGAAGTGCAGTGCAGGTACGAACCCGATAATCAATCCTGCACAGGCGACTGCTTCAGCGATACAGACGAGCGTCTCCCTGCGGGTCAGTTCTTCACTGCCGCATCCAAAGAAAGTGTTGCGCATGATGCCTCCTTACTTGTTGGAGGTAAATGCCAGATAACAAGGCATCTTGGTGACGTCGTAGCCGTATTGACGTAGGACGTCCTCAAGTAACGCGAGTTCGAGATTGTTGACGAGCTCACAGAAGTGCGGTGCCTTGGGCGACTGCGAGTTCCGCAAAAAGCTGTAGATCAGCTCAAGATCAGAACGGAACAGATAGCGCATCGAGTATGTGAAATTAGCGATTGCCTCTGCATGACGCTTGAGAAGCACGAGCGAACCACTTGGGAGCGGTCTCAGTNNACCACAACACGGACAGCGTTCATCATCGTTTATGTGATGCGTATGCTCGGGCACGTTTGCATTGAACGAGCGGATGAAGTTGACAGCTTCGTCAAATTGATTGGCGAGGATGTGCGTGTACTTCGGAACGCGAAAGTGAGCCTTGAGCGCACGGTAAATCGTCTGATAGGTTGTCTGTGTTGAGTGGACTCGCTTTGCTACTTCGGACTGAATCGCCCAACGCTGTTCGTCATTGATGTATTCGATGACAGGTTCTTTGTGTTTGTTGTTGAGTTCGTTTTCGAGTCGTTCGAACTCATCGTAAAAGGCACATTTGAAGTCGAGAGCTTTAGCGCCCGTGAAACCCATCGCAAGGATGCTGAAGCCCTTCCGATCCATCCAGTAGCCAGTTACCTTGCGCTTCGCACCAGATCCGATTTCGACCTCTTCAGACCATTGCGCAAAATTGCGCGATGCTAAAAGTTCAGGCTTTTTGGAGACGATGGCGTCTGTTGCGCGTACAACGTCACTATGCTTTTTTGAGAAGTATTCGGCGACGATTCTGCTGGATGTGACAGGACGGTATTCGATGACTTTGAAGGCGTTAGAGATAACGATGGACATTGCGTCCTCCTACTGATACTTTGAATTTCGCCTATTTTGAGTAGGCGGTAGGGGCTCAAAACCGTCAGTAGTCGGCGGGCGTATTTCTCCGTAGAGTGTTTTATTAGCCTCACACCCTACCATAGCTTGCACTATGTCCGTGGCTATCTATTTAACATGGCTGTTAAGTAGATACAAAAAAACCGCTTGTCTGTCGGGTGCGGTGTCCGCTACTGAAAGGTGTTTTGAGCACCTAAGCGAAGCATACCCGAAAAGGAGGCGGGTGTCAAAACGATCAGGTAGCAGGCATAACGGGAGAGGGCGACGTCATCAATCTCGCGAGACGAGCCGCTTCCGAGATCGACCATTTTACCAAGGTTGGTAAAATGG
The DNA here is from genome assembly GCA_905186105.1 of uncultured Sutterella sp. Classification (GTDB taxonomy): domain Bacteria; phylum Pseudomonadota; class Gammaproteobacteria; order Burkholderiales; family Burkholderiaceae_F; genus Sutterella. Next base: position 825,305 of record LR994475.1, read on the forward strand.
TCAGAATCGTTAATTTTCAAAGACTTACAAGCGGTCTTGGTACTTTTCAATAACTGCCTGAAATCTTTGCCATCGGCTATATCCCAAGAGCGGGTAGAGCTCACGCGCATACCAGTACTCCCTGCCGTCATCGTCCAGATGGCGTATTGCATCGAAGTTTGGCAGACTTGCCTGTTCATTGTTATTTTGGGTATTATCCATATATACCTCGTCATAAGGGTTAACCGAGCCTCTAGCGCAATGCACTGCGTTAGGGGCTTTTCTTATTGTACGAGGTTGTTCTCAGGAAAACCTGCTTAAACCTTCTCTCTCGAAAAGGCTTGAGCAGTACTCCTCCAAGCGTACTGGAGGAGGCGCGTGTCAGAACTGCCCCTTGATCTGCTGTGCGACCGAGTGTATGTCATGTGACACAGAAGGCGGCAGAACCAACGTGTACTTCTGGCCAGTGACGTTGTTCACGAGAGAAACGTTGTACCAATGACGGAGCTTTGCTGTTAGCTTGGTACTCGTAGACCATTGTGCTTATGAGGACTACTGTGAGCGCTGTATGAAAACCAGTGAAAAAAGCTAAGAACAAGCTTGACTCATTTTGCGCAAGGATAGAGAGCCAAACGATTGCAATGAGCCCCATTAACGTCCATTGTTTGCAAAAGATTTCGCACAGTTCTTCGAGAAAGAAGGTGGCTTTTTCAGTTCTTGAGTGAAGTTTCATTCTTCGTCCTCCTCGATCTCGTCACGGAAAAGAGTGATTCGATGTCTACGCGAAATACATTCATCGTCTTTGCTCAATTTCTCGCCAAACTGGACGCAGAATGTTTTGGGTAACTTTTCGTACTGGTGACCGTTTAAAAGATCGTTGATCGTTTCGTTTAGGCGTATCGGAAAATCTGTAAAGTCACCGTCCTCAAGGTCTTCTAGTTTGCGCTGTAGCTCTCTGTCCTTAAGACGAAAAGTCATTCTTCAAGCTCCACAACTTTACGAACATCAAAACTGATTTTTAGGTTTACACCAGAGACCACATCGTGATATTGAATGAACGCTATGTCATCGAGTTCATCTTTGTATTCGTCCATATTCAAACAATCGAAAGCGTCAGACGCGGCATCATTGAGCCACTTGCTAAAGTCCTTGTTTGTGAGACTATCCAGTTGACGCTGTAGCTCTCTGTCTTTAAGTCTGTATTTCATACTGATTCTCATAAGCCCCCGCCCGACCTGGTGAAGCGCTGCCGGTTTGAAAAGCAGTTAGGTACGAGCGGGGGAAGGTGGTTAGATATCTGCTAAGTAGACAGGTAGCCCCGTGGTTTCCAGGTCTGTCTTGATGTCAGCTCTGAGCTTTTCTATCAGGGCTTCGATGCCCTTGAGTTCGTACCAGAAGACGATTTGACCATCTTTGATACGGAAGCGGAGCGAGGCTGTGATTGCATATGCCTGGTCACGATCCAAGAAAGGACGTAGTGCAAGGCTGAACTCACGGAAGAGGGCAAGCTTTTGTTCACGCGCCTCGTCGCTCTTCTCTGCGTAGATCAACTCAACTCGTCCATCTTGGAGGCTCACTGACTTCTTAAATTCAACTCGCTTTGCGTCTTCAACAGTCGAGCAGAAAGTAAGAATGTCGGTTGCAGATGGCATACCTTCGGCAGGGTGGATGTCATCGATATGGCGTTCGATGAAGAGCGCAAACTCTGCCTGGTCCATCTTGTCTCCGTTCATTTGCAACCAGTCTTTAAACGACTGAGTTTGCGCTGGGACGTAGATCGCGCCGTACTCTCTGAACGTTGCCGCATCAATGACAGCTCGTGCAGCTATGTCGCCAGTTGCGCTCAGAAAGATTTCAGTGCCTTCGATCGCATGAGCTTTCGTGAATTCGATAAAACTCGTGATGTGACGCAGTCTTACGTCAAAGCCAACCTTGCGAACTGGCTTTTTCAGAAGTTCCTGGACGACTTCGCACTTACCCTCTGGCGTTACAAGGAGCGGTAAACCGTCGACTTCAATGACATCGGGACCTGCTGCAATTGCGGCAATGGCTTGAGCCTCTGTGCTGAACTCTGTTTTCAGTGCATCCATTTTTAGTTCCTCAAGTTGGGTTGAATTTCGACGATCTCACCGGAGTCGCGGTCGACAATGACGGGCGTTGACTTTTGCGTGACTACTGTTTGAATCGTCTGAGGTTCTTGGTGAACAATTTGTGCCTGTGGTGCGAACATCCGACCCTGCTTTGGGTTGTCATCAAGCAGTGCGCCATCAGGTGATGCGTACAGAATCGACTCGATCGGGTCCTGCTTAGGAAGTTTGGTTGTGTATGAAGCAGAGACCTTGACGTAGCCGGTGTTCTGGCTCGATCGTTTCACGCTTATCTTGAGAGTTAGAGCGGCTGTACCACCCTGTTGATCGACAGCTTTGACGCATTCAGCTAGCGCTTCGGAGAGTTCTTCATCTAGGTCTCCGTTGCGAATTTGTGTGAGTTGTTCTGAGAAAGGAATCATGATTTCCTCAATGAATAAAAAGCCCCGATTTGTTAGTCGGGGCAGGTTCGTTACTGGTTGTCGGCAGGTGCTTCGTCGTCGATGTAGTCTTCGACGTTGCCTTTCTCGATGAACTCAGCGTCCAAGAAGTCTTGATCGGTCGTTGCTTCGCCACGGTCGGTCTTCTCATCGATCTCGACTGCTCGCACTGCCTCGATACTGACAGGCAGATATTTGAAGAGTCGACGAATGACAGTCTTCTTGGCCATCTCGTCCCAGTGACTTGACCATGGACCTGAGTTACCTGCCTTAGATGCTGAGCGAATCTTTTCGATCTCGGCTCGACTCATTACTTCGAACTGCACGCCGCCGCCCTTGAGCTTTGCCACAGCGTACACGTGAGTGACGGGACCTCGATCTGCGACAGATGCAGGGATGTGCTCGATGTCGGGGTTCAACCCTAGCTGATAGTTGAAAGTGTCCTGGGCATGGACTGTCCAAGCCTGAAGGCTGACAATCTGACCAGATCGACGAGCGAGGTCGATCATGCCGCGATAACCAATGATCAGCTGCGCGTTCGGTCGACCAGATTTGTCCTTGCCGTTGCCGAACGGAAGGAGGTAGCAGTGNGTAAGTGCACTGCCAGGCTCAAGNCTACCAAGCGCAGCGCACTGGAGAACTGCGCCGTAAAAACTTTCAGGCGCACACTTCATCAGAGCAGGTGTCTTGCGACACTCAGTCATAACGATTCGCGTCAGGCGGTCGGGCGTCATGCTCTTGGGCATAGTAAGTACCATTTGCTTCTGGAAGGAAGGAGAGCGCACGACGCCGAGGAGTGTTGTCGGCTGCTTTACCGCCTGGACGACTGCGGTCTGCTGTTGAGCGGCAGCAGTAGCCGGTGCAATCTGTTGCTTCAATTGATCTGTCGTAGACATAGCTATTCCTATTAAGCAAGACGGAGAACGCGAGTAGAGGTGGTCTTCGCGTAGTCCTTGTAAAGGTCGGGATGTTCTTTCTTGAAGTCGGTTGAGGAGAAGCGAGTGGAGTTCATACTNTTGTAGGTGACTGCCTTAGCGCCGCCAATAAGCAGACCCGCCTTCTCGCCAATACTNATGATCACTCTGGATGCCACGGTANNCTTTTCCTGTTCCTGAAGCTCCTTGATGCGTTCCTTCAAGGTGCGCAGTTCGCCAATGTCGGCGGCCTCTTCGTTGGTGGCTTCGGTCATTTCACCGTTGTCTTTTCTGTAGAGCTTCTTGATGTCCTCAACGTTGACGGGGGCAGGCGGCACATCTGCTAAGACATTGTTTTTCCAGAAGGCTTCGCACTGACTAACGAGCGCCTGGATAACGTCTTCATCGCGTGGCACTTCGTACATGCGGAAGTCGTTGCCACCGATAAGCACTGCTACATAGAACTTTCGTAGTNNACCAGTGACTGCCATGTACCACTGAATTTGCGTCTCGTAGTACAAGGGAATCTTGTGATCTGTGATAACTTGTCCAGCGAGGATTTCTTGCTCTTGCGAGTCGCCCCAGTGCTCTGCCATGAATTGGTTAGCCGTCTTGCACTCAAGGTACNNTACGTCGGTCGAAAGAAGGCGTCCGCACTCCGCAGCCTTATCAGACTTCAGGACTGAGACTCGTCCGGCAATGTCAGTGTTGACAATCGCGCGGTCAAGGTTGCCTCGCATCCATCCGTCCTCGCCTGCCGTGAGCATGAAGTTCACGCGCTGTACCTTCATGCCAGTGCGTTTGCTGAACTCTTTACGCACGAGGTCTTCAAGCTGAGTTCCCCAGTACGCGGCCTCGCCTGCATCATGTCCCTTGCTCTTGCCCGTCTTCTCTTCCCACAACTGCAGCGGAGTCTTATACGGGTTGAGACTAAGGACAGTGGCTACATCAGAACCACCAATGCCTTTAGTACGTTCTTCGAGCCAGTCATCTCGGCTCATGTCTGCTGTCTTGATAGCTGTCATTTCCATGTTCCTTGAATCAATGCGGCGACAACGATGGTCAGTGCGCCTACAAAAGCGACAACCTTCCAAACCGTGGAAGTTTTTTCACAACAAAAAGGCTCGACGTTCTGCCGAGCCTCTTGCTGTTTTTTGAGCTTTGCCGCCTGGCGCTGTGCCAACGGCCTTTTGCGTGATCTAACTTTCATGTCTATGTCCTTCGGTATGTGGTCAATAACCTTGACCGGATCTGAAAAACTCATTTTTTGTTGACGTCCTTGAAGATGCCGAGCTGAAAGCCTTCGAAGACAGCCTCGCCGTCAGTGCGAACATCGAGTTTGCGGAACAGGCTTTTTCTATGACAGTAGAAGGATGAGAGCTTGATGTTCATGAGGTCTGCCATCTCATAGCTTGAGAAACCTTTTGCGATTAGCACCAACACTGTCACTTCACGTGGTGTCAAGCGAAGCCTTCCGTGAACGAATCCTTCAGTTGTTGTCATGGCAGGATCAACTCCCCGTCGTCGTCGAAGTCGTCTTCGTTGAAGTAGTCCCAAAGATTCCAACGCTTAATGTCTTCAGTTGTCAGGTCGCGCATTGAGAGGCAACTGCCGTCATAGTCAAAACTGCCGACTTTAAAAAACTCAAGGTAAACGCCCGTGTATGGCTCAACCCTGATAAAGACAACATCAGTTGGTGGCTCATCGCCGTAAGAAGGAATAACGTAAGGCATTGTCATTTGAGAACCTCCAGTACGACAACAGAGACGGCGGCAACAATCGCAATGTACCGTCATCGTCTTGTCAAAAAGTTGATCGTCCTTGACGGACGGTACGCCGCGGTAGTCTTGGTCTGGTGAACCGAAGAAGCAGCGGAACAAAAAGTCGATAAAGCGTGTTGCCATGGTGTTGTCCTTGTAGGGTGAGGGAGCGAAGGTGAGTACCCTCCGGCAGATGCCTTCGCTTTGGGATCCTGACCCATAGGAGAGGTCGGACCGGCACATATCTGCGTCATGCCGTTTGCCCTCTGAAGTCGTTAGTCTCGAATCAGCTTTCGAATGTTCTTCGCTACTGCTTCGAACTTTGCGTCAGAGCTTTGCTGAGCCATAACGTATGGATCGTTGCAAGCGTAGAAGCTCAATGCGGCTGCGAATGTTCTTGATTCGATGCAGTAATTGCGGATGTCATTTGCTGTCGGGTGCTTGATTCTGAGAGCGCTGAAGTAGCCAGCGGCGAAGCTCTCGAAGTCTTTGATCTTTTGCATTTGTGTCTCCTGAAAGTCGGTTCAAGCGCTCTCTACTGCACCCTCGTATGGCAGATCCTGCGCGTCACGTTGCGCGAGAGCGCTTGAATCGAATTTCTTAGGCAATAAAAAAGCCCCCGGCGCGTGCCGAGGGCTATCAGATGTCAGTAAATGAAGTTATTAGGCATTATTCGATTTCGCGATCGCAATTGCATCTTGAATCTCTTGACTGGCGTTTCTCACGCTGATCTTTACTTCGGGATGCGCATTTGCGAAAACCCTAAAGATTTGGTCAGCAAATGCCTGGCCAATGCTTTGGATGTTCTCGAAGTCAAATGTTACGTATTTGAAGTTCTCCACCCTTGCAAGCAATCGTTTAGCTTGAGAACGAGAGACGAGGTACTTCATTTTGNNATACTGAAGTAGTTTTACTGGGACTTCAGTCTTTGAAAAGCCGCCATCGGTAGATGAGTACTGGTTAAAAATAGAGCTCATCTTTTTCGATGTATTGTTGTTGATTGTCATCTCTACCAACGTGCCATGCATTTCAGCAAACTCTTGGAAACGGGTAAGCATGTCTCGCGGGCTGTTGGAGGAGTGGCTGAAAATCAAACCGTTAGAAAAGATAGCGAATCGATCACAGGCTCTGCTCGAAAAGAAGATTCCTTCACCAGTGTGATTCGCTGGATCCGTTGTCAATTTACCTTTGGAAAGTTCTAACAAAGATTGTCTTTCATCTGATAAATCGAGAGCTTCCTTAATTTTCTTAAAGATACCAACGCCGTCATCTACAAGAAGAATCGTTGTAGAGATTGCCGTCTGTTGCACTTCAATAATCACAGAAGTTGCGCCAGAGTGGTCGAGTACATTGTTGTACATCTCAGTGAAGCAATGCTCAAGGATGTGTTGAGCGCTGTCGCCAATGTTCGCTAAAAGCGGAACAATGTGCATTAAGAACACTCGCATTTCATCCTGGTTTTCTTTGTCGGTCAGTTGAAGAACTAGTCTTTGTGAGTGAAGGTCGCGTAAGTTACAAATACGCGTACGACCATCTTTCTTGAGTTCTATGCTTCCTTGATTCTCAAGATTTTTAATGTGACTCATCACAGCTCTAGGCGTGATTTGGAAACGTTTAGAGCCTAGTTCGCTCAATGCAGATGAACTCAATGGCTCTTTTGCTGTAGCAATAGCGGCTAGAAGGAATGTTCTTATTTCTTCCCCGCGCTTTCTGATTTCTTTGCTCATTGGCTTTCCTGCTAAATGAAAGGGGGTAATCCTAAGATGTTAGTCTATGTGGAAGATATTTGCTTAGGAATACGAAGAAAACTTTCAAAAAAACGGTTGAATTCGGAAGTTTTCCTTAGTGGTTATATGAAAACCCATTTAAGCGCCCTCAACCCTCAAATGACCCAACGAGCCAAAGGCGCTTAAATCGGCTTTCTGCTGCCAGGCTCTGTTGCTTTTTTCGTAGCTCGACAGATCGGGTCTGACATGACCTCTGCACTAATGCTGTCCTGGCAGGAGCGTAATCAGGTCGTTACGCATTGCTCGCACTCCCTTGTGTGCCGCCACAAGATCTAAGCGGTCCGAAGCTCTTCCCTTCTTTGCCCGTGCCACTCGGTGGAGTGGGGTTGCGGGGTAACGTTTGGAAAGTATTTCTTTCCGTAACGTCAAACTGAGTTTAACATAATTTTCCATGGATGGTAAATGAATGGTAAGTTGAGATAGCTAATTTTGGAAAGGATTGTTTAACTTAAATCAAAGAATTGTGATTTGAAGCACAAAAAAAGCCAGGACGAATCCTGGCTGTGTTGGTCTGAGGTGAATTTTATAGGCGCTTCAAGCAAAGACCAACATAGGCTCTGCCAATAACCTCGACTTCCTCTTCTGTGCTATCGATTGGGTGATATAGCGGATTGTCTGAGATGAGTCTCAAGCCTCTCGGAATGACCTGTATGCGCTTGACAAAAAGCCCATCGCCAATTCTCAAGACATACAGCCCGTCTCTTTTTACTGTCTTCTCTGAAACGTCAACTATTACAGAGTCTCCTTCAGACAGCGTTGGTTCCATTGAGTCGCCANNAAGTACCGTCATGATCTGAAGGGCGCGTAAATTCGCGGCAGGACAGTATCTACGAATGAATCCGATTGAAACGCGAACGAAGCGGATCAATATGAGTTCGCTATCGTTTAGGTAGCCGTAGCCACAAGAAACGCTGGCGTTGATTAGGGGGATTGAAATGACGTCATCAGTAATGATCGTTTGACCAATAGGCGCATTCCCATCGCCATACTTGATATATGCGGGCGTGACAGAGAAGAACTCGCATAACTTCTCTAGTNNACCTTCCTCATTCGGTTCTGATGCGCCTTTGATCCAGTTTGAAACAGTCACATGAGTTGTTCCAAGACGGCGCGCAAGCTCTCGATGTGAAAGCCCTGACGCTTTCACGAGAGCGCCGATTCTATCGCTAACAGCTGACATAGTGCCTCCATTGTTACGGTCATTGTAAAAGAGAGTTTTACCAAACATTGGCAAATAAGATTATCCATTCTGTGGTAATATGCGGTAAAGTGAATTTACCCATTTTTTGGAGGAGTTATGCGCGACACGACGGTTTTCATCGCGCTTGAGCGTTACGCGCTTCGAAAAGGCATGAAGCGTGGTGCGCAGAAAGACATAGCTGAACGCCTGGGCGTAACTCGCCAGACCGTTCGCAATTGGTGCATTTCAAACAGCGTAAGCCCTGAGTACGTTGAGGAGTTTGCTCGACTTACAGGCGCTAAAGCTTCTGATTTGAATCGTCTTACTCGTCGAGTTTGCGAGGAGTAGTCATGTCTTATGCGGCTGAACGTTGGGCTAGATCACAGGTCGCAGGTAATGCGCGTGCAAAAGCAGTGCTCATTGAGTTAGCGCATTGCTTGAACGGGCGTACTGGACAGTGCACGCCTTCTGTCGCATATCTGAGCAGAGTCACTGAGCTCAAGCCCGACACGATTACAAAGGCGACCAACGATTTACAAGATCGCGGTCTGATAACAAAGACCGTGATCAAGACAAAGTCAGGACGAAGTTGTTCGTATCGCCTGATCGGGTTTGTGCACTCTGAATGGGATATCCATGAAAACGAGGATATCCCTGAAAACGGGGGTATCCCCGATTCCGCTGGTACCCATACCCCCGAAAACGTGGTGACGGGTAACCCCAAAAACGGGGTGACCCATACCCCCGAAAACGGGGATAGAACAGGGAATAAGAACAGGGAAATAGAACAGGGAAGTAGAACAGAGAATGTTGTACCCGCTCCCGCGTCCGACGATCTTTTTGACGAACCCGTCCAAATGGTCGAGAAGCCGAAGAAGAAAACAACTGACCGTGGTTCTCGACTAACGATTGATGCCTTGCCAGATGACTGGAAAGCGTTCGCTGAAGCTGAAGAACCTGACCTTGACCCTTACCGACTGTTTGACAACTTTAAGGACTATTGGACTTCGGTCTCAGGTGCCAAGGTANCCATCAAGAAGGACTGGACAGCAACTTGGAGGAACTTTGTTCGTAGCTTCAATAACGCCCCTGATTGGAAGCGTAGACCAATGCTCAAGAACGGAGTGAATCCAAACAGAAAACCCACAGACCCACAGTACGGCATTGGTGTTTGCCAACCGATACCGGAAGAAGAGGTTCACTGGCTTACTGACGAAGAACGAGCTGAATCTCGCAGACAGATGGAAGCCGAAGGCTATGCGCCTTTTTAAGGAAAGAGAATCATGACTGTGACTAAAGAACCGCAATCGTTGACTGCACTTCTTGGCAGATTAGCCAAGGCGCGTGAAGAACGAACGACAGTTGTCTCTGATGAAAAGAAGTCAGAGAAAGAAGCCTTTAATCGTGAGATCGAAAAAGAAGCCAACGCAATGGTACCGCTGAGTTCGATAGCAAGGGTATCGAGTACACCTGGGGAGCGCTGCTTGGAATGGCTGAGAACCGAATCCTGCGCCGTAAGTTCGATGAACAAGCGGCTGAACACTTCGCACAGGTAGCAGCCATCCCACGTCGATTCGCTCAGGTACCAACTTACGTGCTTTCACTTCTTTGGATGAAAAGCAGGAAGTTGCGTTTAAGCGTGTTTGCCGTTAGTCAATGCTGTGAGAGCAGGTAAGTCGCCGTGGCTTGTGCTTTCAGGTTCGTGGGGTACAGGTAAGTCTCATATGACTCTGCGCCGCGTTGAACTCGCTTCGTGATGCTAAGGGCTTAGACGTGCGATTCGTGACTGCATTGACCTCACTAGAGCCGTCCAGAACACGTACAACAATCCTCGTGCAACGACAACGGAAGCAGAAATTGTCGCGGAACTATCTCGCCTGGATGTCCTCTGCCTCGATGACGTAGTCGCAGACCCTTCTCAGTTTGAAGCAAAGCTGATCGCTCGAATCCTCGATGCACGTTATCGCAATGACTTGCCGACATTGATTGTCACTAATTTGGATGTTTTTGGCAGCAATGGTAAGCCGTCGAAGTTTGCTGAATATGTTGGTCCTTTGGTCGCATCCCGTGTCGGTGAATGCGCTGATCTGGTGGACTGCACTACCACTGACTTCAGAAAGCAACTACAAACCGATGACTATGGGTGGAGAAGGTGAGCCAATGGAAGAAAGCGATCTTGTGGACATGCAAATGCATGCCCGGATCCTCATAGAGGACCCGAGCAATACACCCGTCATTCGACGTCTTAGAAGGATTCCTTTTCGGCTCTTGTGGGACATGACGAAGAATCGTAGTGCAGCTTTCCGCATCGACGTTTTAAGGGCGGAGGCGCGATACAGGTTACAGAGCCGATTCTATCGAACGCAAAGCACTCTACTTGCGGAAGCGTATCTGTTTTTGATTCGTTTGCTCGTCTGGCGTGGAGATTACGGAATCTCCCGTCAGGGTCTTTATGAAGTTCGACAGGTTCTACAAGAAGGCGCTCAGAACAGGAGCCGGATGAATAGGTGATGTAACACCAATCGCCGTAACTGATGCACTGCATCAGCGTTCTGGCGGTCATAGGGATAAACAAAGTTTTCCTCCGTGGTTTGGTTGAAAGGATGTGCTGGGGAGCACTTATCAATCATCCCACGGGGATCAAAAAGAGGCAAAAAAATGAAAGCAGAGATTGTGCAAGAGATCGAGTACAGGACGGGAAAGACGACGTTCCTGCGCACCGATGAAGTACCAGTGGTTCAAGGTAGTACATGGTACCCATCGGCACGACATAGAGCTTGAGCAGGTGACTGGCAAACAGTCGCCGTACGAAACCAAGGCGTATGCAAGCCGTGTCCGTAGCGAAGAAAGACCAGACCGTTGGGGACGTGAGATCGATGCGCGCGTGAGCTACTGCAAAGTACCGTGGCGCTTAAGACCATGACGGGATGGTCGGACGCATTCAACGATACGGGAGGATCAAGTGAAGGTGGCGGCGTGCATTTTCATTGGTGTGTTCTACGTAGTGATTGTGGCGCTCTATTGCTGTTGGGATCCTGAGGAACCAGACGATGAGTAGGTGCATCGAGTGCCACTATCTCGCGGGCTCAGACAGAACGCCTGCTTGGCTCTTCGCTGATGGGCGTGGCTACTGTGACCACGAGGACCGTGAGGGAGGGCGTTGGAACGTACTACAGCGCACCGAGGGACCTTGTCGGTGTGATCCTTCAAGAGAGCCGATGAAGCCCGTATAACGCAACGTGTGAAGGCTCTCAAAGTTTTGAGGAAGAGGAGAAAACAATGATTCAGTTCGATATTGAGGGTGAACCCGTTGCAAAGGGTAGACCACGCCTTGGGAAATATACTNACGCGTTCACGCCAGAGAAAACCCGACGCTATGAGGCACTGGTGACGGCAACTACCAAGATCGCCATGATCGGAAAACAGAAGATTCGAAAGCCTGGCGCGGTTCGAGTCGACATCTTGGCTATCTTCCCAATACCACAATCGTGGTCGAAAAAACGCCGCACAGCCGCTTTACAAGGGGTCGATCATCACATTAGTCGTCCAGACATAGATAACGCCGCTAAGAGCGTTTTAGATGGCATCAACGGCATTGTCTTCGAGGATGACTCTCAAGTGATCGACCTGCGAGCACGAAAGACCTACTACTAAGAACCCAAAGTTCGCGTTTTCATCGAAGAGGTGGAACATGGATGAAATCGATTGGGCGAATAAGTGCGAAGAGGCGCTACAACGAGCTGCACGAAGAGAGCGACACGCAGAGGGTGCACAGCCTGTACTGGTGACCATGTGTCTTTTCTGTGGAAAGCCGATAGAACGAGTTTCACCGAAAGATGTCAAAGCAGGGAAGCTAGTCAAGCGTTGGTGTTGCATTGAATGTAGGAACTCATGGTCTAAGGAGTACGAATGAACATCGAAGAACAGATACTGGAGGAACGTCTGCAAAATTGGGGGCGATGGAATCGTGATCCAAAGCGCCAAGGCCGCTCCCCATTGTGCGCTTTCATGGAAGGGGCAAAGGACGATGACGAGGAGGGAGAAAAGAATACCGTAGAGCCTCACAGCGATCTACCGCCCGTTGATGTGAAAGATGCTTTGCTAGTCCAAAAGGCGTGGCAGAAAATTCCATCATCGTTGGCTCGATATCGAAAAGCCAAAATGGTAGTTGGGGTTGCTTATTGCTACTCAGGCGGATTCCTTGATATGAGGTACAAGCTCTTAAAGTATTACCAGATCAATGTCCATGAGAAGGAGTTCGACAAGCTGTTGGCTTGGGGACGGAAAATGATGAAAAACAATCTGTTGAGATTGGATCGTTCATTACATGGCGTGTGATATAATCAACGCAACAATTTGAAGCCTGTGTGATCAGTGCGGTAGTTTCCCTGGGACTCGTGTATCTGGAGAAAACGGCATGCCTTTTTGCGTAGGCAGACAAACAAACCCCGCAAGCAGTAGCAAGCGGGGTTTTTGTTAGTGCGCCCAGCGGCGCACGTGTGTTTATGTGGTGAAAGTCCACTGACCGCCCGATTGGGGGAAGGTCTAGCGACTCGGCAGAGTTAGGAAGGTAACGACCTGATGAAGGAAGTCGATAGCGAAACGTCAGCCAGACAGTGAATCAGACCTCTACCTCCAGTGGTGGTTTCTGGTCGACTGTCGCAGGTGCGGCCGCAGGCTCGATGGCTGGCAATGCCATCTACGACGTGATGACAAAGGACGAACAGAAGCAGCCGGCACAGACTCAGCAACCGCAGGTCGTTTACGTTCCTGTCGGCTCTGACGGCAAGCCCGTTCAGCAGGCGCAATAAAGCGAAACCCGCAGGAGCTACACCTTGCTGGTTTTTCTTTTGATGGTGTTGACTAATCTCTAATTAGATAGAACATCTGCGATTCCGCCGGGGAAGTTTGGAAGAATTTTGGGGTGCTTCCACGGATTACCCTTAGCCGTCTTAGTCGCCTTGAAGAATTCTTCGTCATGATCTGCAACCCAAGACACTTTGTATTTCATGCCACATGAACGACAGCGGACTACGTTTCTGATGAAGTTCATTCGATCCCAGACAGTCCAAACAAGCAAGGTGGCGATTTCTTCCTTACTGGCATTCGTTCTGTGGGGCTTGGAATCCCATTTCTCCTGAATGCGCCGATCTCGGATTTTTTCAAAGATCTCGGAGTTGTTTTTCAGAAATGAAATGACATCGGCTTTTGTCTTGATCGAGGCGTCACCGTTGATGTAGTCCTTGATCAGATCTTTAGCTTCCTGCGCTTTGAGTGAGTTGACGATGGTTTCGGGCTTAGTTTTTTCTCGTTCCTTTTCCCAATCAATCTCGTCTGGGTAGGGGTTGCAAAACATCATGTGCCATGCCCAAAGCCCTTTAGCAATGCAACGGGATTGCCAGTAGTCCCACTCTCGCCAGTGCCAATCGGACTCTCCAAGAATTTCGAGGATGTTGGTGGCAATGCTTTCTTTGCCTTTTGAGTCGGAGTCGTATAGGTGACAGAGCTCTTTAACAATGAGCGACCGTTGCTCATCTGTAATGCCGTCAATCAAGTCGGAGGTGAACTTAGCCGCGTCTCCTTGCGTATATGGGAACTCGCTGTCCTTTGGCGGCGAGTCTGGCGACTGATTGCTTTCTCGTTTTGATTGTTTGCTTTCTTGTTTTGATCCAAAAAGCGTTTTTGCGATGGATGAAAAAAAGCCCATTGCGGTTCTCCTAGTTGATATTTAAGAGTAACGCTTTTGGATTTGAAATGGGATCAGAATTATCCAGATTGTTTAGGGGACTATGACTGAAAAAGCAAAAATCCTTAGTGCTTCCAAAAAGAGGGGGCGTCCAAGCAAGTACACGGAAGAGCGTGCCCAAAAGATCTGCGACTTGATCCGTGAGGGCAAGTCTGAACGACAGATTTGCAAGATGCCAGGGATGCCGACTACGCTCACACTGAGGAAGTGGAAGGACGATCATCCCGACTTTCTTACCCAATCCGCGCGCGCACGAGAGGAGTCTGCAGAAAAGTTTAACGATGAACTTTTGGACTTACAGGATGAGCTCAATCAACAGCTTCAGACACGTCTCATGAACGGCGAGGATTTCCCAAAAGGTGCTGTTGAGGCTTACAAGGTTCTCATGCAAGAGAAAGCACGACAGTNNACCGCATGGCGTGATGATTCTCGCTACGGTGACCGCAAGACCGTGAAGGTCGATGCTACCGAAGAGGGCAAGGGCATGGTANCCGAGGTCTACGCTCGCATGTTGGAGGCTCAGAAAGATGGCTGACCCGTTTCGTGAGATATGGCGTCCGCATCGTTATAAGGTGTATTACGGTGGACGTGGCTCGGGTAAGTCGTGGGCGGTGGCACAGGCTCTGATTGTGATGAGTGACATGGCAAACATCAGAGTGCTGTGCTGCCGCGAGATCCAAAACTCAATAAAAGATTCGTCCTATCAAATTTTGAAGGACACAGCAGAGCGTCTTGGCATTGCCGGGCGCTTTTCTTTTTTTGAGTCTGAGATCAGGCATAGACGTACTGGAGCTCGATTCATCTTCAAGGGTTTATCACGGAATACGCAATCCGTGAAATCCACAGAAGGGATCGATATCGCGTGGGTTGAAGAAGCGCAAACAGTTTCTGAAACATCGTGGGAAACATTGATCCCAACTATTCGTAAGCCTGGTAGCGAGATATGGGTAACGTTCAATCCTTTGAATGCGGACGATCCAACTACGAAGCGGTTCGTTGAGAATCCGCCTCCAGAAGCCTACGTGCGCAAAATCAACTTTGACGAGAATCCGCACTTTCCACCTGAGCTACGTGCTGAGATGGAGCATGACAAGGCGATCGACTACGAGAAATACCTGCACATTTGGGAGGGATTCCCTCGCACAGTGTCGGATGCTCAAGTCTTTAAGGGCAGGTACAGCGTCGAGAGTTTTCCTGATGATTTGTGGAAGCGCGCTGAACGCCTTTTCTTTGGGGCTGACTTTGGTTTTGCCAGAGACCCGAATACGCTCATTCGTTGCTTCATGTACGACGGAAAGCTCTACATCGACTATGAAGTACTATGCAACGGGCATTGAGATTGACGAATTGCCAGCTTTCTACCGAACGGTGCCCGAGGTTGACAATTGGCCAATTCATGCAGACGCTGCTCGACCTGAGACGATTAGCTATTTGGCTAACCGTGCGAATCCACCGTTCCGCATCAGCGCTGCCAGTAAGTGGCAGGGAAGTATTGAGGATGGCGTTGCCTACCTGAAGAGCTTCGATAAGATCGTCATCCACCCTCGATGTAAGCACACCGCGGATGAATTCAGGCTTTACAGCTACAAGGTTGACAAGACGACTGGAGAAGTTCTTTCGGTCTTTGTTGACAAGAACAATCACGCCATCGACGGCATACGCTATGCCCTAGACGGCTACATTACGAAGCCAGGCTTGTCCAAGTGGGCTCGCCTTGCGCAATAAGGAGCATCATGCGAAACAACAAACGAGTTGCAAAGCGCTCTCAGCGTTTTGCCGACGGCGTGAGCAATTCGCTTCTGCGCATTGGCCAGAACACGCCAAACACATTCCAGAAGACGCGCTACGTTCCTGAGTTCAAGTCTCTCGATAGGAATCAGCTTGAATGGGCTTATCAGGGGTCGTGGATCTGTGGTCTGGCTGTAGACATCGTTGCTGAGGACATGACGCGTGAAGGCGTTGATATCAAGTNNACCAATGATCCAAACGCGATCGACAAGATCA
This sequence comes from uncultured Sutterella sp., assembly GCA_905186105.1. GTDB lineage: Bacteria > Pseudomonadota > Gammaproteobacteria > Burkholderiales > Burkholderiaceae_F > Sutterella. The sequence goes on from LR994475.1 coordinate 841,202, forward strand.
ACACCTCAATGGATGATCTTGGTGTATGGGACTCGCTTTGCGATGCGATCAAGTGGTCGCGTCTCTATGGCGGTGCAATCGCTGTCATGCTGATTGATGGCGATGACATGAGTAAGCCGCTTGGCAAAATCCGTTCAGGCGCCTTCAAAGGGCTTTTTGTTCTCGATCGTTGGCAACTCGATCCATCAAACGAACAGACCGTCCAAAAGCTTGGAGCAGACTTCGGCAAGCCCGAGTACTACACGATCGTCACAGGGGCGAGCGAGGTTTCCATACCGTCTCAGAGAGTCCACTACTCACGCGTGATTCGATTTGAAGGACGACGTCTGCCATATAACATCCGACGAGCCTACAACGGTTGGGGGGCATCTATCCTCGAAACCGTTTTTGATCGAATCTCGATGTTCGATATGGCGACTGAGGGCGCGGCGCAACTCTTGTCAAAGGCGTACTTGCGTTACTACAAGGTTGATGGTCTTAGGGACATTCTCACAAACGATTTGATCGCCAAAGGCTTCCTGAAGCAGATGGATTACATCCGTATGTTTCAGGGGATTGAGGGCATGACAATCGGTGACTCATCCGACGATTTCCAGACGATGCAGTACACATTCACTGGCATCCCTGAGGTCATGTTGCAGATTGGTCAGCAGATTTCAGGTGCTATTGGTGTTCCGCTGGTTCGTTTGTTCGGTCAATCGCCTACAGGCTTCAATTCCACGGGCGAGAGCGACCTGCGCACGTATTACGACAATGTTAAGCACGATCAGGATAGCGACCTACGTCCAGGCATGAAACGTCTACTCAACGTTATGTACGAGAGCGAGATGGGTACGCCTCCTGGCGACGACTTCACGTTCGAATTTAAGTCGCTTTGGCAGATGACAAATGAGCAGAAGGCGCAGGCGGCGACAGGCATGGCAAGGGCGATCATTCAAGCTCTTCAAGCAGACGCAATCACGCCGTCTGTCGCCATGAAGGAGCTTCGCAAGCTTTCTGATGTGGTTGGCATCTTCTCGTCAATTACAGATGAGGACATCGACGAGGCTGAGGAAGCTGACAACGGTCTAATGCCACCCATGATTGGAGGATTGAATGAAAGTCAATCGGAAGTCGGCGAAAACGGCGTTTCGGGAACCGACCAAAACGGCGAACATAAATCGTTGGTACAGGAAACGCCTTCAGCAAGTCGCCAAACAGGTTGGGCTAATAGCGCAGGAGTTTGACGAAGAGACAGATCTGTTCGTTGCGGTTGCACAGATTCAACGGCGGCTTTTCTCGTATGAGGATTCGTTATCGGCTTATGCGTAGACATTGCAAGCATCATGCTCAAGCGTGCTGACCAGGCTGACTATGACACATGGCTGAGTGTTGGCAAAGGTATTTCTAGGGAGACACGCAAGCGCCTTCGATCCCCAGCCATTGCTAAAGAATATCGACTTTTACAGGCTGAACAAGTCGAACTCATTAAGTCGATTCCACGTGAAGCGGCGAAGAAAGTACATGAGTGGGTCAAGGCAGGGCTTGCAGATGGGCAACGCTTCTCTGAAATTGCTGATCGAATAAAAAACGATCTTGGAGCAACCACGGAATCTCGTGCGATATGTATTGCAAGAACAGAGACAGCAAGAGCGCGGTCAAATTTCACGCAAGCTCGAGCGAAGGCTGTTGGGTCAACCGGTTACATCTGGCGAACGGTAGGAGACGGAGCTGTGCGAGACCTGCACGCGAAGCTTGATGGCACAGTGCAACGATGGGATTCTCCGCCGATCTGCGAGATCGGGAAGGGAGGAACGCCCGTAAGAAGTCATCCAGGGTGCGTGTGGAATTGCCGTTGTTTTGCAGAACCACTGTTCACCAAAACGGGGTATGAAAAATGAAATTTAGAGATGGTGCGAATTTTTTCACCGTCGAACAGTTGAGCCCTCGGCGTGAGAAGACGCCTGAGGGCTTTTTGCTGTGTAAAGACGTGCCAATTAGCAGGGTTGGCGACTTTGACTACACACCGCTTGAGACCGGTATTGCAGGCAAGGGTGGAAAGGTGGTCATGAGCCGATCTGAGGCTGAACTTTTTAAGCCTGAGACGATGGCGAGCTTTGAAGGTAAGCCAGTGGTTGTCAGTNATGGTTCGTTTGCAGATCCGGATAACTGGCGAAGGATCAGCGTCGGACATGTACAGAACGTCAGGCGTGGAGAAGGGGATCAAAGCTCCCTTCTTCTCGCTGACTTGCTCCTCCAAGACTCCGAAGGCATTCGGTTGGTCGAGGAAGGTCAGTTGACTGAGGTGAGTTGCGGCTATGACGCAAAATCCATCGACGATGGCGACGGTACGGGGCATCAGGAGGGCATCGTGGGTAACCATGTTGCCTTAGTAGAAAAAGCTCGCTGTGGCGAGATTTGCAAAATAGGAGATGGTTTTATGAAACCAAAGTCCTGGAAGAACGCTCTGCGTCGCTTTTTCAAAGACGGCGACGAAGAAGCGTTTAACGAGTGCCTTGATTCTGTCGAGGCAACCCCTGTTGGTGATGATCAGGCTGATCCACAGCCTGCACCTACGCCTACTGCTGAAGATCGACTCGTTGCACTTGAGCGACAAGTTGCTTCATTGGTTGAGCAACTTGCAGCAATGCCTAAGCCTGCAGCCGACGAAGATCCTGTGAGTCAAGACCCTGTGATGGATGAAGATCCAGAAGCGCAGGTTGTCGCAGATGAAGAGGTCGAACAGGTCATGAGTGACGCTGACGAAGTCGCACCTGGCATTGCCAAGCCTCAGGGTGACGGTAAGAACGGTCAATACACACGTGGTCTGGTCAATCGAATCAAACGCAACGCTCTGAAGATGTCGTGCATCAAGACGTTTGGTGATTCTGCTTCGCTTAATGGTCAGGCACTTGATGTTGCCTTTAAAGCTGCTGTGGTTATGGCTCGTTCTAAGAACAATCCAACCGCTCGAGGTTTTGGGGACGGTGTTAAGCGAGACATGAGTCGACCGACCAATGCGGATCTCAACAATAAATTCAAGTCTTTCTGGGAGGGCAAGTAATGTCTCAGTTCATTGGTACCTCGATGCCCAAGGGCTTCGCAGGTGAAATCACTCGCGGTTTTTATGACCACACCACCGAAGTTCTCAAGAACGACGGCACGGTTAAGGCTTTCGGTGTTCCCGTCAAACTTGCAGGCACGTCTGTAGCAAAAACGACGGTTAATACCGACACGGTTTACGGCTTTGCTGTTCGTGAATACGGTCAGGCAGGTGTCAACGGCGTTCAGAGTATGGATATGGTGACCGTTCTTCGTCGTGGTTACATCGTTGTCAAGTCTGCAGGTGGTACGCCCGCTCTTGGTGGCGTTGTCTATCTCAAGACCGATGGCACGATCACGGCTGACAAGGGCACCAACACGGCTATTCCGGGTTGCACCTACATGGGCGCGGCAGACGCTTCTGACTTTGTCGAAATCGCCTTCAACATTTAAGGAGTGAAACTCATGCGCTTCACTGATGCAGAAATTTCTTCGACCGGCGCTTTTCTTGTCGGCGAACTCGAACGACTTGATACGGAGCTCTATGCTCCGTTAGCTGACTTCACGTGGTCTCGTGACATTGATCTTCGTGAAGACGTAACGATCGCCGATGAGGTGACGTCCTTCATGCTTGCGAACTACGCTGGTGGCTTTGGCTCTGTTGGCGGTTCTGGCAAGTCATGGATCAAGGGTATGGATACCACGCCTGCTCGCGTGTCCATTGAAACCTCCAAGGTTACGACTCCGCTCACGCCTTGGGGCATGGAAGTTTCCTACTCTATCTTTGAACTTCGGAAGACCATGCAGGTCGGTCGACCGATCGACGTTCAGAAGTATGACGCCATGAAGTTCAAGCACCAGCTCGATATTGATCAGCAGGTATACCTTGGTGACACGGGCATTGGTGTGAAGGGCTTGCTTAATAACGATTCCGCTGTTGTGAAGTCCAACATCGGTTCTGTCGATGTAAAGACGATCACAGCCGACAAAGCCGTTGAGTTGTTTAACACGGTACTCGAAGCCTCTTGGAAGGCTACGCAATACGTTCGTATTCCGGACACGATTCTTATTCCGCCTGCTTTATTTGCGGCGCTTGCATCCAAGCAACTCCCGAATGTGGATAAGAATGTTCTCGAATACGTTCTCCAGAACAACCTTGCTGTTTCCAATGGCGGTAAGTTGACGATTCGTCCAGTTAAGTGGCTTGCTGACAAGTCCATCAACTCTGGTAATGGTCGACTCGTTGCTTACACGAAGGCTCGCGACGTTGTTCGTTTCCCGTTGGTTCAGCTTCAGTCCTTGGCTCCGCAGTTCCGTGACTTTATGCAGTCCGTCCCGTACTACGGCGCTTTGGGTGGCGTTGAATTCGTTCGTCCAGAAATGGTCTACTACGGCGATCTCACTGCCTGATAAGGGGAGGGCTCACGATGAAAAAGATTTATGTCGATGGGCTCGTCACCTTAAACCTCGACGACAAGTCCCACGAGTTTGTTAAGGGAATCTGTTACACGGTCGAGGACGAGGTGGCGGATCACCCCTACTTGAAGCAGTACATTGTGCGAGTTGAAAACGTTGAAGGGGAAGAAAAGCCCGCTCGTAAGACCGCACGTAAAACGCCACAAGCCAAGAAGGAGGCTGACGATGGTAAATCCGATGCCGCTGACTGTTGAGGCCTTTCGAGAGACCTTTCCAGAGCTCACATCCGATAAATACCCTGATGCCGCAGTGAAGATAAGGTTGGCACTTGCAAACAAGTTCTTTGCTGTTGATCGGTTCGATGACGAACAGGTTCGTGAACACGTTATGGGGCTATATGCCGCTCATTATTTGACGGCACATGGCTCATCTGCCTCGGGTGGTAACGGTGCGAGTGGAACGTTAGGGGTTGTTTCGTCTAAGTCGGTTGACGGTGCCTCCGTGTCATACGATACAAGTACTGGCACAGAAGAGGGTGCAGGCTTTTGGAACCTGACGCTTTACGGTCGAGAGCTTTATCAGCTCATGCAGATCTTTGGAGCAGGAGGGATTCAAATATGAAGCCAAAGCCAATTGCGACGTTTAAACACACTTCTCACGCCAAAGAGCTTAACAAGAGCCTTCAACGCTTGCAGAAGTCATTGATTTTTGTAGGCATTGCTGCCGGTTCAAAAGGGGATTCCAGAAAGGATGGTCCGGCAAACCATCTTTTGGGCTTTGTCCACGAGCATGGCTCTCCTGCCGCCAATATTCCTGCACGCCCATTTCTTGTCCCTGGTGTAAAGGAGGCCAAGGATGAAGTGAAGTCAGGTATGGAGGCGACTATGAGAGCGGCTTTGAATGATGACGAGAAGGCAGTCAAAAGCCTTCTCGATCAAACGGGAATGAAGGCGGTGTCGGCTGTTAAAAACTACATGCGGATGGGCAATTTCGAACCCCTAAAGCCAAGCACAATCAAAAACCGCAATCGTAGCCGACTGACTAAAGGGAAGCGTCAGAACGAAAAGGTTGGGCAGAACATCAAGCCTCTCGTTAACACTGGCGCTTTGCGTGATGCACTTGACTACTACGTGGAGGATGGCAGTGGCTTTGCTTGACGTATCTGAGGTCATTCGGGATCCGTTGTTTACTTCGACGATAACGCTCATTCCTCGAAGTGAATCTCTTGACGACATGGGCAATCCAATATGGATTGATGAACAAGGCATTGAGATTCAAGCGATCGTTACTTCTGACATGAAGAGCATAGAGCGCCTACCTGACGCACTACAGCGTGCAGGAACGATTCTTGTGCGATTCATGAAAGATGATGCTCCTGTTGGATTTGGACGTGGATATGACGCTGTGGAGTGGCGTGGACGTAAGTTTGTCGTGAAAGACTGCGCTGATTATTCGCAGTTTGGACATGGCTTCATCCGTTTAACGTGTTAGTGGAGGAGGCTTCAGATGGCAGTTATCGACAGCCGATCAGCGAAAGTACTAGCGCCGATTGGGTTTGAAAATACAGGTTCACCAGATGACAAGCTTAGGGTTTGGCTTTCGGCATTGACAGGGCTCGATAAAGAGCATGTGCGCCGAAGATGGTTGACTCGTCCGGGTACGCGCTTTGCTGTGGATGAGAACTGGGTGGTAGTTGGTGTCATTTCTGTTGCTACGGTTGGCACGCCTTATCAAAGCGGTCACAAAGGGAATATTGATGATCCAGTATCTGGAGACATCAAGCGCATAAGCCACCAGACGTTAACCTGTGTGGCTTCTTTTTATGGCTCAAACGCACAGGAGCTGGTAGATATCTTCCGCGAAGGAGCACAGATCTTTCAGAACGCACAGGCACTCAAAAGAGTAGGGCTTGTGCTTCAGAGCATCAATGAGGATGTTCAACATCTTCCAGACTTTCTGTTTGAGCAATGGGTTGATCGTTACGATGTGACTTTCAAAGTCGGTCGTGCGGTTATCCGAACATACGGCGTCCGCGATCTTGCGAGCGTCGGGGATATAGAGATTCACACTGAAAAGGGGACGCTATGACAGCACCTACTCTTCCAGTCTCTGACGTTGTGAACGTCAAGATTGAAATGTCGCCGACGGCGGCAGCGCTTCGTAACTTTGGGGCGTGCTTGATCATCGGTACTTCTGATGTCATTGACACTCAGGAGAGAATTCGCGCATATTCGGACATTACTTCGATTGCGCAGGACTTTGGCGTTAAGTCAAAGGAATATCTCGCCGCACAGGCGTTTTTCTCTCAGACTCCTAAACCTTCTGCGGTGCAGGTTGGTCGATGGGCAAAGTCTGCAACAGCAGGTCGTTTGCGAGNNTACCGAATGTTGTCTACCACCGAACAAGATATTGAGGTGTTTAAAAAGATCAACGCTGGCTCGATTAGTTTCACGATCGACAATAAGCCGAAGACGCTCTCTAGCATCGACTTGTCGTCTGAAACCAACCTAAACGGTGTTGCGACTCAGATCACTTCTGCTTTGTCTGGCTCAGGTACTTGCATTTGGTCTGGTACGCAATTCGTTGTGACTTCTGCTACAACAGGCGTGTCCTCCAGCGTCACTTGCACAGACGAAGGTCAACTTGCTCAAGCGCTTGGAGTGAACAGTTCTGCTACTTCTGTCAAAGGGAGTGCAGCTGAATCGCTCGTTGAGGCTCTTACAGTTCTTACAGACTTTCAGGGTTGGTACATGGCTTGCCTGNGTACTGATGCTGCAGGTGACGATGAAATGATTGCCGCAGCAGGCTTCATTGAAACTGCTTCTCCTGCTCGCATGATTGGGTTCACGACTCAAAACACATTAGAGCTTGATTCGACACACAGTGACACGTTAGGTGCAAAGCTCAAGGCGCTTGGCTATAACCGCACGGTTGTCATGTATTCGAGCACGTCAGAGGTCGCCGTCGCGAGTATTTNNTTTGGTCGCATGAGCACGATTAACTTTGAGGGATCCAATACTTGCATCACTCTGAAGTTTAAGCAGTGCCCAGGCGTTGCATCTGAAAATCTACGCATCTCTCAGGCGAACACACTGAAGACTCACAACGTCAATGTGTTCGCGGCATATCAGAACGACACGAGCATTCTTCGTGAAGGTATTACAGCCGGTGGGTGGTTCATTGATGAAACCCATAGCTTTGACTGGTTACAGAACCGAGTTGAAACCGATCTTTGGAATCTGCTTTACACAAGCAAGAAGGTTGGGCAGGACGAGATCGGTGCGGACAACTTGGTGGCAACTGTTAGCAAGTCGCTTGAGCAGGGTGTCAAGAATTGGTTAATCGCACCCGGTGTTTGGAACGGTGACTCGTTTGGTGCGCTTCAGACTGGTGACACGTTATCGACGGGTTACTACGTCTACATTCAGCCGTTTGAGGAGCAGTCCCAGTCTGATCGAGAAGCTAGAAAGGCTCCGCCGATTCAGATCGCTGTGAAGCTCAAAGGCGCAATTCACTTTGTTGACTGCACTATCACGGTTAACCGATAAGGAGAAGTAAATTACCACCTATTCCTTTATGGATGTGACAGCTACGCTTGCTGGTGCGACAGGCGTGGTTGATCTCGGCTTTGGTTCAGCCGTTACAAAAGAGGGTATTACGGTCGCGACTGCTAACCCTCGCAACACGATGACCGTTGGTGCAGATGGCGAGGTGATGCACAGTCTCAAGGCAGATAAGAGCGGAACTGTGACAGTAAGACTTCTTTATACGTCTCCTGTCAACTCGACCTTGCAAACAATGTACGACGCACAGAGCCTTTCGAGCTCTGTGTGGGGTAATAACGTCATTACGATTCGCAATAAGGGCAATAACGAGATCATCACGTGTCGAAGTGTTGCCTTTAAGAAGCTCCCCGACCGCACTTTTTCAGAAGAAGGTCAGATGGTCGAATGGGTGTTTGATTGCGGCAAGATTGACGTGATCACTGGGAGATATTGATGTTAGAGCCGCTTGACGTAACTGTCGGCGCTACCTTTATAAGGTTGGTCGTCTTGACTTGTTTGACTCTCTCAACGTGAGTCGCCTTGCGGCTCCGATCTTGCCGATCCTTTTCCATGAAGTTTTGAGCAAGGTTGCGCTCGAGGTAATGAACTCGCCAGACGCTGATAAAGCTTCGCCTGAGGAGCGTATTGAGGCTATTGGCAAGCTGATTTATATGTCTGCGCCCATCCTCAATGCGCTCGCTGAAATGCCTGAAGCGAATTTCAGAAAAATCGTTCGCACATGCTTGTCTTGTGTAGAACGCAAGAGTGAAAAGATCTGGGCGAAGGTCATGGTAGATGGAAATTTGATGTTTCAGGACATGACTCAGCAAGACTGTATGACGCTAGTGATTCACGTGTTGAGTCGTGAGCTCCGCCCTACTATCGCCGCGCTCGGGCTATTTGGCGGGGTGGCGGCGAACAGCAAAACGACCAATNTTAGGAGCCTGCCCGAAGGGCTAGATTATTTGCTACGTCCAGTACACGCTGGCATGTGCAGATACGAAAGCCTTAGGGACGGTTCTCTTACGCTTGAAGACGTTTTGATCATGAATGTCAGTTTAGACAATCTCGCGTACAACCGCGGGTTAATCGAAAAGGAGCGTTATGGCAACCGTTCTTGAGGGTTTTCTCGTTTCTCTAGGCTTTGATATTGACCAGGATCAGTTGGCCAAATTTAATGCCTCAGTGGCTGAAGCCAGTAACCGATTCATGAATATTGGCAAAGCCGCAGTTGGTGCAAGCGTTGCAATAGGTGCTGCATTTGCCAAGTCAACTGCTGAGATTAACGACTTGTACAAAATCTCAAACAACACAGGGACTTCGATTTCTGGGTTGATGAAGATGCAAAGCGCTGTTGAGCGCGTTGGTGGTTCTGCTGAATCAGTTAATGCCGCTTTCGGAGAGTTTGCTACCAAAGCTAAGACCTATGGTTCTAGCTTTGAACAGATGGTTAGAAATCAGGTTGGGGTATCGCTTCGAGATGCGACTGGTAATGCTAGGGACATGTCTGACGTCTTTGTGGACATCAGTAAAAACTTGTCGAAGTTAGCTCGAACCGATCCTGGCTTGGCTCGTATGAAAGCAGAGGCTCTTGGGTTGGGTGGAATCTTTGATGACATTGTCAAAGGAGATTTTCCTGCTGAGCTAGAAAGAGCTTCTCATTTTGCGGGTCTTTTTGGTAAAGAAATCGACAAGGGTACCAATGCCTCACACCGAATGATGAATGAAATCGGTCAAGTGTGGGACACGGTCGCGGCAGGTGCTATGAGCGCAACGGCGCAGATTACCGAAGCGCTTCAACTCGATAAAAAGCTCGCCCATTTTAATAACGGCTTTGCAGACTTTTTGAAGTCGACGATTGATTCTCAAGTTCAGATCATCAAAGAGGCTTCTGGATTCTTTGATTGGGTAGGAAAGGTGCTTTTCAATTCAGGCGATTACTACGATAAGAGTCGCCAAAAAGTGCTAGAGGATCGAGTAAAAAGCGGGCAAGCCACCGATGAAGAAAAAGCTGAGCTGAAGGAACTTAATAAGTCGATTGACAGTAATGCTAAGGCTGATGCGGCACATATTGACCGTAGGGTTATGAAGGCTCAAGGTTTAGCAGACGACTGGGACGATACGACGAAGCTAAAATACCAAGTTCTTTGGCGTTGACCCTAACGATGTTGACGCAATGAAAGCACTGGGTAATCGAAGGGTCGAAACAGAAGATTTAATCGATGTTGAAGATGACCGTGATGCGTACATGCTTGGGCTAGAACTTCAAAACCGTCAGGTCAAAGCGGACTCTTATTTTGAAGGAAGTCCATATGCAAAAGAAGCCGCATCTCAGAAGGCAGCGGGAGTGCCATCGCCTGTGACGAATAGTCAAGCTACTAGTATTACGCAGACGATCAATATCACCGCTCCAGATGCACAAGCTGCAGGTGCCGCAGTAGCTCGTGAGACGAAAAAAGCCGCATCGCACGGCAACAGGGGGTTGATCTAATGCCATCGTTACCATATAGCCTTGAGGCTCTGCTTTTGGGTCGTTCCAGAGGTATTACGCCGGAGTCTGGTGACGCAATCATTCCTGATGTTGTGATCTCAGAGACACATGACGATGATGTGACAGTAACTCAGCACCCCGTTGATACAGGGGCTCCGATTTCAGATCATGCGTTTGCTCAACCAGCGATTGTGACGTGTGTGTTTGGGTGGTCTGATTCGTCAAGGTTGATTAATTCAGCTTTGGACGGATCGATTCTCAAAGGTATGCAAACAACGAAGGACGTTTACGACAAACTTCTTGAACTCAAAAATGCACGCATGCCGCTTCACTTGTCTACGGGTAAGAGAAAGTACGACTGCGTAATTATTACGAAACTCAAAGTCACAACGACAGTCGAAACAGAGAGCGCGTNNACTATCATTGAAATTACCTTTCAAGAGATTCTTCTAGCAGAAGCTAAGACCGTTGCGTTAAGCGCAGTCAAGCAGAAGAATCCCAAGAAAACAGCCTCGAAGAAAACTGGATATAAGCAGTTGATTCCGTCTGAGGGGTATCGATACGGAGGATGATGATGACAAGCTATCGCATTCCGCTAGATGCAGGCGCACAAAGTTTTTCGATCATGCTTGGTGATTATCAGTACGAAATAACGCTGGTGTATCGCGACTGTGTGTTTGGTGGTTGGTATTTGGATATCAGGCGATCTGACGGTGAAGTGTCGTGTCTTGGTATTCCCATTATTGTGGGGGTGGATCTCTTTAAACAACATGCCTACAAAGGGCTTGGCAAATTAGTAGCCTCGCTTGATGGAGGCGATCAAAGAGTTCCAACTTATGAAGATATGGGATCGAAGTTAATCCTCACGTGGAGTCGTGATGAGTGATGTCAAATATAAGCAGTGGCTTCGATATTTTCGTTTGATTGTACAGACGGGAAATGGTCAAGAGGCACTTGATCTTAGTGATTTCAGATGCAAATTTCACATCACACAANGTATCGTTGGAAAACCGTGCACCGCTGAAATCAGCGTCTATAACGTCTCACAAGAAACGATCGATCGCATTCAAGCGCCCGTCAATGCTGTAGTCAAGCATAAGCACATGAAAGTGATCATTGAAGCAGGTTATCAAGAGTCACACTCCTTGATTTTTCAGGGAGATCTGTGGTGGAAATCAACANGTAGAGAGTCTGAGACAGATACGTTTATGCGCTTGATTGCCGCAACTGGTGATCGCGCTCACCAATTTGCAGTCTGCAATACGTCTATCCCGAAGGGAGCAACTCAGGCGGATGTCTATGATGCAGTCGTGTCGAGTATGAAACCATATGGTGTTTCTTCTCCGAAGAAACCTGATTTTATTGAAGGTCGACTTGTGCGAGGGAAGGTGATCTTCAAGATGTCTGCTGATGCTATGCAAGATGTTGCAGATACCAACTCATTTGAGTGGGGCTATGGTACAGAGGGTGTGACCACGATTCGCAAGGATCAGACATACAAGAAAAGCGAGGATGTGATTGTTCTCAATGCTCACACTGGGTTGGTCGGTCGCCCGACAGTTACCGTTGACGGTGTCGAAGCTCAGTGTTTATTACAACCTCGCATTGATGTTGGCTCTCTCGTACAAATCGACAATAACGCCATTCAAGGTAATGACTACGACACAGCTGTTGAGGCTGATTTGATGGCTCAGCAGGTGGCTACTGGCGGTTTTATTTCAGGTGATGGTTTGTACCGCGTTTTAAGTCGAGAACACTTTGGTGATACTCGAGGGAACGACTGGTACACAAAGATGGTTTGCGCTGGTGTTAACGCCGCACAGACTCCAATGAATCCAACAGCATTGAGTAATTTGCCAAACTTATGATTTCGACGAATGACAGGGTTCAAGACCCAATTGCTGAACGAGACTCGCACTTCACTGGTCGTCAAGCAATGATATGGACAGCCTTGCCGGGCATTATTCAGAAGTTTGATCCCGTTGAACTGACGTGTGAAGTTCAACCTGCCATCCAAGGCAAAAGAGTGCTTGAAGATGGTGGCGTAGAGGTCGTGAATCTTCCATTGCTTCTTGACTGTCCAATTGTTTTTCCACATGCTGGCGGATGTTCGATCACGTTTCCCGTCAAGGCAGGAGATGAGTGCTTGGTGGTTTTTTCATGCCGTGCTATTGATGCGTGGTGGCAGTCTGGTGGAATTCAACCGCCTGCGGAGACTAGGATGCACGATCTCTCTGATGGATTTGTGATTCCTGGACCATGGAGTCAGGCGCAACGAATTGCAGGAGTGTCAACATCTAGGCTTGAGATAAGAAGCAATGACCACCAGGCGATGATATCTATTCATCCTCAAACGCATGATGTAACGGTTGAAACCTCAGGAAAGCTAACCGGCACAATCGGTGGTGATGCGACGTTAAAGTGTCCAACCCTGAGGGTTGATTGTCCTTCTACTACGTTCACGGGAAACGTAAAGATCGAAAAAGGTCTGACCGTCTCAGGTGATGCGGTTGCAGGAGGCATTAGTTTGACTCAGCACACACACACTGAACAAGGTGATGGCGCAGAAGTTTCAGCGCCACACTGATGCGATAGCAAAAGACAAAGCCCGTCGGGAGTGCGGATCCCGGCGGGCTTTTTCATGCCTCATACGCATTGAGGAGATATGAAGATTTTAGTTGAAATCAACAAAGAGGTGCGAATGTTGCTCTCAGAAAAGAACTTACCAGCACACGGTAAAGCGCTTGCGTGGGCGATTGTTTCGGTGGTGTGTGCGATTGCCTTCTGGCTTGTGTGTGATGCGATAGGACTACCTCATGAAAGTTAGAAAGCTTGATGAAACGGGCGATATGACGATGGGCGGAGGTAGCTCCTGCTTTCTTGCGGATACGCCTGATGCGGTCGCTCAGAACGTCATGACGCGGCTAGCTTTATGGCGAGGGTCATGGTTTCTAGATACGACGGAAGGGACGCCTTGGTTACAAGAAATACTTGGAAAACATGAGGCTGTCGAGTCGGTTTTGAGATCGAGAATCCTTGATACACCTGGCGTCACAGAGATTATTCGGTTCGAGTCGATCCTGAATCCTGATACACGAACGATCAATGTCAGTGTAGAGATCAAAACAGTGTATGGGACAGCAACAATTGAGGAGGTCCTTGGATGATCAGTAGTCCAGTTTTTGTGGTTTCCGCGAATGGGATCACAGCGCCAACTTACGATGAAATCTATGAATATTTCAAGGATCGAGCTAAGAGTATTTTCGGTTCTGATATCAACCTTGATGCAGACACACAAGATGGTCAATTATTGTNNACCATTTTTGCTTCAGCGATCAACGATTTGAATGCGCAGTNNACCATTGCTGTTTTTAATGCTTATAACCCGAATACAGCCTCAGGTGTTGCTCTTGATTGTGCTGTAAAAACGAACGGTCTTACTAGACAGGATGCTTCCAAGTCGCATGTTGACTTGAAGCTTGTGGGAACCGCAGGCACGGTCATCACAAACGGTGTTGCAATCGACTCTTCATACAACAGATGGTTGTTACCAGAGGTCGTGTCAATTCCGTTGTCAGGCAGTGTCATCGTTACTGCAGAAGCTCAAGATGTTGGAGCGGTTTCAGCCGAGGCGGGATCAATTACAAAGATTGGAACGCCAACGCTAGGGTGGCAGAGCGTTATTAATACCGCTCCTGCTGTTGAGGGCGTTGACATTGAAACAGACGCTGAGCTTAGAGAAAGACAAGCATTATCGACAATGCAACCGACTGTTGGTTTGTGGGAGGGACTAATTGGTTCCATTGCTCAGATCGATGATGTCCATTCAGTTGCTGGTCGCCATAACGATACTGGACAGACCTCCAGTGACGGGATTCCTGCTCACTCTATTGCACTGGTTGTGGCTGGTGGCAACGTTAACGATATTGCAGAAACGATTTTCAAGAAAAAGAGCCAAGGAGTAGCGACGTTTGGTAGCACGAGCGTGCAGCACATTGACGCTTTTGGGAATATCAACACGATCAGCTTTAGCAGACCAAGTGACGTGAAAGTGTCTGTGAATTTGACGATCAAAGCGACAGAAGTATGGTTGAGTACGGTTGAAGATCAGATCAAAAACCGTGTTGCCTCATACATTAACGNNTGCCTTGAGATCGGTGAAATGGTTGACGCGGCAAAGGTTGCAACAATCGTCGTACGAAAAGACGACTGTACGTTTGATGACGCTTTCATTTTGCAGAAACTTCTGCTCAATTCATCAGCCTCTCCTGTGAACATCGGTTGGAATCAAAAGGCATCTTGTTTGGCTTCTGATATCAAGATTTCTGTGGAGTAGCGCTATGCCTAACGAGAACGAATACACAGAGTTAATTGCAGGCGCTCATAGAGAGAAGCCTCGGTTTACAGAGTGGGTATATCAACTCACAGAACCTGTGTTGGAGGCTAGAAATGGCCTTGCCGACATGATCAAGCAATACGACATTGATTTGGCTGAGGGGAAGCAACTCGACGCGATTGGTGTTCGAGTTGGCGTTAGTAGACAACTCAAACTGCGCATTACGGATGTTTTCTTTGCTTTTGATGATGTTGATGGCATTGGGTTTGACCTTGGTATCTGGAAAACGCCTAGGGATGACGCATATGGCATTACAGAGCTTGGCGATGACGTTTACCGTGTGCTTCTCAAAGCTAAAGTCGCACTCAATCAGTACAAAGGGAAAAACGAGTCATTGGACGACCTCTTGAGGCTTGTGATGAATGCTTTTGGTGTCAATACGGCTCAATGGTCTTATGTGGACAAGCAGGATATGAGCATTGACATCTATGTGTTCAAAAAGATGGTGCCACCGATTGTCTGGGAGCTTTTTAGCAAGAAGGTTTTCACACTCAATCACGCGGGTGTTCAGGAGAGCGTCTTCCCATCGATAGCAGGGAATCTTGCTACGACTGATGGTGTTCTGCTGACTACTGAGAACGGTGACTTACTACTTATGGACTTAAAGTGACATGGCAAAAAACTATTTGATTCCGTTCGCTAATGCAAAAGATGCGAACGTTACTAGTGAGACAGAGTGGGAATCTAGCGCGCTGGCCTCGACTGTCTCGAAAGGTTTTCAGTCTGGTATTGCGAAATCAGATCGAGTCAACAGGGCAATAGCCCAGGGTGCAAGCGCAGGCTTTTCGATTGGACAATTGGTTGCAGATTTCGCAGAACGTGATGCGGGTATTGATGCGCAAACGCTTTACGAGGGATTTAAGAAAGCGCTTGAACAGTTTTCAAGAATTTCTGTTGTCGACGTTATCTACCCAGTCGGTAGCATCTACTGTTCGACCTCTAGCGAGAACCCAAACAAATTGTTCGGCGTCGGCGTTTGGGAGCGTGTTGGAGCCGGACGTTGTTTAGTTGATGCGGGTGAGGGGTTTGTTGCTGGTTCGCAAGGTGGTTCAGATATGTGCCAATTAACGGCAAACGAACTTCCTCCGCACTCTCATTCAGTATCGGTTTCGCAGTCCGGAAATCACTCCCACACCAGGGGGAGCATGAACATTACGGCAGATTTTTTTGCTGCTGTTCGATCTTCTGGTGCGTCATCCAAACCACCTTCTGGTGCGGTATATCAGGCTGGCACATATGACTGCCGTTTTAGACATATGTGGGAAGGCGCGGATGACTGGGGTGGTCATTTTAGGGTTGATGCCGCACGAACGTGGACTGGTGAAACGTCCTGGAACGGAACGCACTCACACACTGCACAAATCGGGAATACCGGCGGCGGTAACGCTTTTTCAGTTCGTAATCCGTATATGGTAGTTTACATGTGGAAGCGAGTCTCTTAGTTTCAGTGCTTCGATAAGTAGGATGCGTTTGAAATCTCTTAAGGAGTAAGAATGGCAATTATCAAAGTAAGTGATCTGCCACAGAAGCCCAATCTTGAAGGAACCGACAAGATCGTTGGATACAGTGAATCTGGTGGTACGTCATTGTTAATGGCTCAGTCGTTCATTGATATTCAGAAAGCTTCTGAGACAGCGGCGGCGCAAGCAAAAGCTTCGGAGACAGCTGCGAGTGCAAGCAATAAAGATATGACTGCAAAGATTGCGCAAGCGAAGACTGATCTTGTCAAGCTGAAGACCGAAGCAGTCTCTGCAGTTACAACAGCGACAACGACTGGCGTAAATGAGATCAACAACACAAAGACATCTGCTGTTAGCGAAGTTAACAGTGCGAAAACGACAGGCGTAAGTGCGGTTAACGGTGCTCAATCAAAGGCTGTAACTGCTGTGACAACTCAGCAGGCAACCTCAGTAAATGCTGTGAAAGCAGCTCAATCAACGGCGACAACTGCGGTCGATGAGGCAAAAGGTGGTGCAGTGAAAGCCGTTCAGGCTCAGGAGTACCGCAAGCATTGAAAACATCAAAAAGAATGGTGGTGTGCTTTTTGTGGAGCAGACCTTAACCGACCCGCAGAAGACCCAAGCCAGAACAAACATTGATGCTGTTGGATTAACTGAACTTGAGACTGCGCTCAAGGAACTCATTGTTGAATTTGGCGGGCAGGTTCCCGCATAAGGAGGAAGCGTGAAAACGTTATCTGAAGTTAAAGCCGCTTACCTGACTGAGGCTATGGCTTCACCAGTGGGTGGCTATGTTGTGATGGATCGCAACGGCAAGGTGGTCGCGCACTCTGAGAGTGAGTTCGTCCATTGCTTCACCGATCCGCTCGACCTTGAAGCCGCTCGTGCTAACGGCTATGAGTGCAAGGACGAAGAGATTGATGGTCGCGTGTTGACGTGGGTCACGGTANCCAAGGAGCGCCCTGGTGAACTATTCCGAAGCGCTGACGGTGGCTACTACTCAGCCAGTGCATTGCCTGAAAACGATGACGCATTCGTGACTGAACGCTATGCGGCTGAGGTTCGTGCCGAACGTAATGCCCGTATCAGTGACACTGACGACTACGTAAAGATGACCGATATGACGGTCAAGAAGGAAGCTAAGTCGGCTCGTGAGGCTCTGACTGAATCTGAGCGAGCAGAGGTCATGACGTATCGCGAGGCTTTACGCGATATGCCTACCAAGCCTTGCTTCCCGTTCTGTGAGTATCCAACCATGCCTGCTTGCATTGCTTATGAGTGCAGTAAGAAGGCTGATGCTCGTGCTATGCAAGCGCAGATGTATAGGGGGTTCTGATGGCATCTAAGAAAGATTATCTGCGTGCCACTATCTTGAGCGGTGCGGTTAGCGCAACAAGGGCTGATGATAGTTCACCTATTGAAGTGTCTGTCAACCCTGACAACTATGGTCGTGAGCAAACTCTTGTGTCGCCAGTAGACGGCTATTTTTCTTTGGCGCTAGATGACGGAACAGGTGACAAGCAATACATGGGCATTAAATTGAACTCAAGTGGGATTGAACTTTCTACATCTACTAACAATAGCCAACAAAGCCTTGCTTGTTTTATTCCTGTTAAGAAGGGGGCACAAGTGAAAGTTTCAACAAGAGGGTCTCACAAAACGTGGTGGGCTCATTTCATTAAAGTTATCGGGGGGGGTATAAACGATACCTTAAAGCGTTGGCTTGCAACCGTTTCGGAGGTTCGCTATGGCTTCGCTTAAAGACTACCTCCGAAATTTTGCGAAAGGAAGCGCGCACTTTAGCCAGTTGGCGCATCAGTCAGCTGGCATCAACTACTCGCCCACTTTTGGGAAGTGGTCAGATTCAATCGTTGCACCCAACGACGGTATCTTTGCAGTCATCGGGAAAGGTGTTGGGCTGGTTCAGTTATCTGCATTCGACTCTGGGATCCAAAGTGTATCGTCAGCGGGAGTATCAGCTGCATACATCCCTGTTAAAAAGGGGACGGGATTTAACTACTTCATTCAATCTTCGGGGGAAGTTTCCGTTTGTCGATTCATACCAGTTCTCGCTAGCCAGTAACAACCACTACATGGAGGTAGCGGCATGAGTATCAAGAATCAACTTCGTGCCGCTATCTTGAGCGGTGGGGCAACTGCATCAATGCCGTCAACCAATACCATAGTGATACCTAGTGGGCGCTACATAGCACCAACTAATGGCTATGTCTGTGTTCAAGGGATTGGATCGCAATTGACCTCTTACGTTGCTGTAACCCTAGATCAAGGGGTGCAACAGATTATTCCTGCAACGGCAGTTGGTCAAGGGTTATCAGCTTATACCCCAATTGGGAAAGGGCAATCGGTAACTACGGTTGCGCAAGATTTTTCAGCTGTGAATTGTCTGTTTATAAAACTCGTGGGGGGTAAAAACCCTGTGGCACAGCCTATTCGGAGGGTTGTGCCATGCTTAAGAAGTACATTCGATCAATGCTTGAGTCGTACCGTGGATCGCATAAGAGCGTGCCAACGTCAACTGGGCTTGTATACCAAGAGACAATGCTTAACCCTGATATGTCGTTCAGCTATGTCCCTCAAAAGGACGGTTGGTGCTCAATCCAAACGTACGGTGCGTGTGACACAGCATATGTTAAGTGCAACGAGCAGATGGTCGCGTTCGCGTCTTCAGCAGGTCCTGTCGGAGGTGGGTAGCTTTGCTTGTCTTTCCAAGCGAAGAAGGGCGATACATACGTGTACCGTTTTACAGCAAGCGATGGCGGATCAAGGAAGGTTGCCATGGTCTTATTCCCGTACGTCGGATCATAACTTTTGCCTCGGAGGTCTGTGATGAGCATTGAAAATGTGAAAGCGGATCTTCGAGCCTTAATGAAGCTATCGAGAAAGCAGATGTTGCCTGGCATCGGAAAAATCGAATTCGAACCAGTGCTCTCTACTGATAGCGATGACAAATGGGGTAGTTATGTAGCCCCGACCGATGGTTATCTTTGCCTCTTTGGTGGGGAATTTTCGTCGCTAGACTTAATGACCCCAAAAGGGCTTCAATGCACAGTTTGGAGTACAAATGGTTCGCAACAAATTGCAGGAGGATGGTTAGTCGTTGAGGCTGGTGAAACCGTCAGTTACCACATGTATAAGGATTCGTCGGGCACCCGTAACCACAAAGGTGTGTTTATTCCGTTCAAGGGCTCTGAGTAACCGCAAGCCCCGCTTAGTTCGGGGCTTTTTTAAAGGAGAAGCTATGTGGCTTTACGTTAAATGGGCTTTACAGGGGTTGGTTTCAATCCCGATGACAATTTTTGCCAAAGCGATTTGTTGGCTTTTGCCGTTATTCGTTGAAGAGGAAACGCGTAAGCTACCACAGTGGCTAAGTTGGTTTGACACGCCGAACTCAAAGTCGGACGGTGACCCTGCTCATCAACAAAGACATCCAGGTACTTCTTGGTGGGCTACATATAAGCGCAGATGCGCTTGGTACTGGCGCAATAGTTGTTACGGCTTTGATCGCCAGGTGCTTGGTGTCGAAGTCTACGGCTCTGACACGATGACCGTCGATGGCGTGGCGGATGCAGACTGTCGCCCTTTTAAGCCAGGGGGCTTGTATGCGAAAGCTGTACAGCAAAGACGGGNNAAGTACAAAGCGTGGTTCTACTATTTCTGTATTGCCTTACTTTGGGGACTTTTTCCTAAGCGGTGCCTCAGAGGATCGTTTGGTCACAAGCTGTGGTGCAAAGAGCAGGAAGGCTCAGGCATAGCTATGTGGACAGGGATGTGCAACCCTTGGTTCAACAGGGAGTAAAGCTCGGCAGTCGCCGGGCTTTTTTTTGTTGGTGCATGGGTCTGCTTTCATAAACGTATTGGGAAATTTTAACGGACTTAGGGAGGTATATGCCGTATCGAAGTTGGTCTCATACAGAGATTCTTGGGGCTGTCAGCGGTTTTTCTGCTTTATGCGGATCGCTTCATTACCTGCTGAAGGTGGAAGAGGGGAAGCCGTTCTCTTGGCGAGAACTAGCTCTACACGGAATGATCAGCGCAATGTGTGGACTTATCTCATACGAGATTTTGTCTTATGAAGGATTTCCGCAGGAGTTGTGTGGGGCGTTATCTGGTCTAGCTGGTTGGGGTGGAACGCGGTTGATACGCGTGCTTGAAATCGTAATTAACAAGAAACTCGGAATTAATAAGGACGATTTGAAATGAAAAACTTTATGGAATATTCGGCTGAATCAGCAATGGACTTCATCGAAGCTTGGGAAGGTTGCAAGCTCACAGCCTACAAGTGCCCCGCCGGCGTATGGACGATTGGTTCAGGTCATACGAAGGACGTGACCGAGCATGACGAAATTACCTATGAGCAGTCACGTGAATTGCTTCGTCAAGACATTGAAGAGGTCAAGCATAGTCTTGCTCGATTCGTCAACGTTGCCGTTACAGAGGGACAATTTGTTGCTTTGGTTTCGTTGGCCTTCAATGTTGGTGTCAGCTACGTAGTTCATCAATGTCCGAAACTCATGCGAGCACTTAATGCTGGTGACGTTGAGGCCTGTGCTCATGAGTTCTTGGACATTACTAATGCAGGCGGTAAAGAGTTGCCTTAGNGCCTCGTCCGCCGTCGTCAGTCTGAGGCGAGACTGTTTCTTGGCGAGTCGTGAGCAATAAAACACAGCCTGTAAACGGTTACGAAAAAATAAAACGTAAAGTACTAGAGAAAAGCAGGCTTTTTGGCAAGGCGTTGTGAGAGGCGTAATCGGTTCGGCGGTGTTTTTCGCAGGGCTTGTAACGCTGATCTACTACATCGTTCAAATCGTGGACGCGCTGAAATGAGTGCCCAAAAAGGAAAAGCCGCTCAGTTGTGGCGACTGAACGGCTTGGAATGTCTATGGAGAGAACAGGATGATTGCACACAAAGGAAACCATCAATGCTCAGTTTATCAGATTTAGGACAGGCATTGAAGATGGCAGAGGAATTGTCAATTTGGGCTGGATTGCCGCTGTATGGGATTGGATATGGAGTGGCGATATGGATTATTGCTTCATACTTTGGGAAACTTCGAGAAGTAGTTTTTTCTTGGATTAAATCCATCAAGGAATGGAGGGATTCAAGAAATGAGAGGTGAAGTATTGAAATTTGGGGCGGTACTCGTTGTGGGTGCCGCCTTTTTCTTTGGTGGCTATCAGTATGCCGCCGCATTGTATGGCGAGGAGCTGGCAGAACTTCGTGAGGACTACGCCAGGCGTGCTGTTGAATTGCAGGAGGAGTATCGTGCGAAAGAGAGGTTTGCTAAGGACTCGATGGTGGTCGCGTGGGAGCAGAGGGACGCTGCTTATGCTAGGTTGCGTGAGCGTGGTGTTGAACTTGACAGGGTGCGCGGTGAAGCAGATGCAGCCCGCCGTAGACTGTCCTCAGCCGGTGCAGTTACCTGCTCAGCTGAAAGAGAGCAACTTGCCCGTAGCGCAGAACTACTCGAACGATGTGGATGTCTTCTTGAAAGAGGTGTCGAGCTTTCTTCAAGAGTTGCGATAGATAAGGATACAATTGTCAAGTTAGTACGGTAGCTCTGTTCGAAGTTCAGTGCGTGCTATACTCAGCACGCGGGAGGTTCGGAAATGTTCGGCGTTATAAATCTCTAAGTGGCTACTGACGTGGTATCTGAGAAGATTTGTGTCTTGTTTTGCCTTGTACCACAGGGCGCAACGGAGTTCACCGCTTCCGCCAAGCAGAATTTATGACAGCGCAGAACGCTATCGCTTAAGCGAATAATGGCGATTAGAGCGCTGTAAGATGAGCCTCTACAAGTTGTTGCTTGCGGAGGCTTTTTCTTTACCAGCGTACAACGTCGAACAAAACCTCAGCTACGTGTTACCTGTTCTATAACATGAACTTCCTTGGAGGTTCATGTAGCATGAGTAGTTCAAAACAACGCCGAGGTAAGGCAGGAATAGTATTTCTGATCCAAGCGTTAGCGTTTTTTCTTTTCTCGGAACGGACTAAAGTCAGTTCTGCTATCAAGCGGTCCAAGGAGCTTCCTGCTAAGACGAGCTTGGACTTCCAGTTTTCCTGCTACTTGGCGCGACAAAGCATCATCATTACCAGGGTTGTACCGATGGTATTGACCAGTAGCTTGCCTTGCACAGAAACAGCCACCTACACGCAAACGGTCTCCATCAAGCCAATTTTTGAGCGGATAAAAATCTTGCTCTACCATGTTTCGTTGACGGTAGACACAACATATTATGCGTCCACCTGATGAAGGTATAAATGTCAGGCGTAAAAGAAAAGTACACCACTTACGCAATACATTGCGCCAAGTTAAAGCAGTATAAGCGAGCCAATAGTCGAGCCGCTTCTGATGAGCTCACCGTTGTCTCTGTTGGCTTCTTCCTGGTGGTGAATTTGTTGATCTCTTAATCCAGTTTCACTGGCTGACGCTTGGCTTCAATAATGGCAACCAACCAATGCCAAAGTGGCAAGAACCACAAGTAAAACGCAGCCAGGATGCAAAGCGTAGGCGCCCCAACGGATGCAATAGGCACGGCGCCAGCGATCGACCACGGAATCAACGGCGCAATCACAATGGCAGTATTTTCAAGGTCAATGGTNACCATTTGCTGGCGATTAGGACGAATGTCAGAACAAAGTTGATTGGTGAGCATCACTACCAACACTTGGTTGCAGGCTACGGCTGCCGAAATGACAGCTGTGATCGTGATGGCACCAAAGGGCGTCACTTTTTGGGCTAAGGTTGGAATCAAACGCTTGAGGCGCGCGATGAGTCCCGTGCCTTCAAGCAGTCCGGCATAGGTGGACGAAATCAAAATAATGACGCAAACAGGGAGCATCGAGACTAGCCCACCCCCAGCGAGCATACGGGCAATGTCAGTGTTTTCTGGTTTAAAGCCAAAAATGAGCGTTTGAAGGATCGTTTCAAACGGCATTTCTTGCACGAACCAACAGACNAGCAACAGTGAAAGCGTGCTTGCAATCATCGTGAGGCGAATGGATTGCTTTAAGAAGATAAATGCTAAAAGGATGATCGCAGGAATAAAGGTCGTGAGGTCAAGCGTAAAAGCTTCGTGAAAGATCGCTGTGACGTCCGTGTTCACGGCTTTACCAGGCATCAAAAAGCCTAAGACCGCATAAAGTACTGATGCCGCAATAAAGGGTACCGTCCCGCTTTTGAGCATCAGTTTGAGGTTGGTATAGAGGTTCGTTTGTGTGACGACCGCAACCAATGCAGCACTCGTAGAGACGGGCGAGCAGCGGTCACCCACAAAGACGCCCGCAAGAATTGCACCGCCCGAAAGAACAGGATTAATGCCCATGGCATCTGTCATGGTCATGGTGATCACACCCATCGTGGCGACCGTACCAAAGGCAGTACCCGTGAGCGTAGATAGGGCGCCGTTCAGTAAAAANGCCGCCAATAAGCACCATTCGGGCGTAATAAACCCAGCTGCATCACTCACTAAACGCGCAATCGTACCCGAGGCGCGCCAGGAGCCCGTGAGCATCCCAATGAGCGCCAAAACCACAGCAATCCCGAAAATCGTCTTGACGCCTTTCATACTATAGGCGTCAGGTNNCACGTACGCTATACCCTCGATAGAAGTATAAGCCGAGAAAAGGAAAAAGCCAAAGACGAGCGCCCAGATGACAGATTGACCTGTGAGTGCACAGCCTAAAATAGCGAGCGCAAATGTAGTGAGAACAATGCCTTCGAGCATGATGCGTAGAGCGTTTGGTTAAAGGTGAGACTCACGATTGTGCCAAAGCTAAGGCGAAAAGGAAAGTTACTTGACGGCGTGAACGCAGACACATGCTAACCCATCAAAGTAGGAGCGATATTTGGCTTAAAACGAAATGGATCCAAATGCGAGACGAGGTATCCAATGAGTCTAAAGGCTCAATAACCTCAAGAGTTCTGAAGATAAGTCGCTATTTGTGCTACCGCCCAGTAAAAAAATAATAGGCTTCGATGACTGTGATGGAGGGTATTTTTGAGGATTTGAG
Organism: uncultured Sutterella sp.; assembly: GCA_905186105.1. Lineage (GTDB taxonomy): Bacteria > Pseudomonadota > Gammaproteobacteria > Burkholderiales > Burkholderiaceae_F > Sutterella. The sequence goes on from LR994475.1 coordinate 865,563, forward strand.
TGAAATTATTGATAAATTAGGCGCAGATTCCCAAAGGCATCCGCGCCGATATCATTCGTCGCTTTGCGTTATCCAACGATCAGCTTGCTGATGGTGGCATACAGCACACCCAAAGTCATCAAAATAAAGATCGTGCCGCTCACACGCGTCAAAAGTTGGAAGCTTCGACCGCGAGCTAAGAAAATGCGAGCGCGGTCGGCAATCAACGCATAAAAGACCATGCAGACAAAGACCATTAAGGTGTAGACCGCGATCATCAAGGTGACTTGAGGTACGTACGCAATCTCAGCATCAATAAACTGCGGAAAAATCGATACGCAGAAGATGATGGGTTGTGGATTTGTGACCGACAGTAAGAAGCACTTAGAGAAAAGCCCGTCGTGGTGCTGCGTAGGTGACTTTTTGTTTTCGACAACCTGTAGTGGCGGCTTACGCCAGTTGTGAACGCCTAACCACAACAAAAAGAGGGCGCCCGCAATTTTGATCGCGGCAAAAAGTAACGGGCTCGATGCAACGACGACGCCTACGCCCGACATGCCGACTGAAAAGAGTAGCGTAATACCCAAGGTAGTGCCTAAGCACGCGGGTAAGGTACGACGCCAACCATATTCGGCAGCAATCATCACGATCATGACCACACCTAAACCAGGCGTCATGATGTTGGCAAAACTTGTGATGAGAAAAAGAAGAAAAAGCGAACTCATGGGTTCAAGGCAAACGACCTACCACAAACGTGACCGGTCGCTCAATTCCTCAAAAAGGAACGATTAACGATAGGAAGCCTCAAAAATAGCGAGGGTATCCTGGAAAGTCATGGCAACGGCGTCCTGCTCAAAGGCATTGGCACCAGCAGAACGACAGACTTCAGTCATGGCGGGCAACTCTTCGCGCGTAATACCCCAGTCGCTCATCTTGAGGTCAGCCATGCCGCACTCAGCGAGCATCTTTTGGAGTGCGTGCAAGAAGTCAGAAGGCTGTACGGCTTCGGTGTCACCCATGGCACGCGCAAGCGCAACAAAGCGTTCAGACTGAGCCCCCACAGCAATCATGTGACCAAAGTAAGCCATCGAGAGCATGATAAGACCCGCGCCGTGTGGCAAGGTTTGATGGAAGGATGACAAGGCGTGTTCCATCGCGTGCTGGCTCGTTAAGCGCGTCGTCGTCATCACAAACCCGCCCATCGTATTGCCAAAACCNACGTGTTCACGCGCTTCGAGATTGTTGCCATCTTTGACGGCGATCGGCAACCACTTGGCGAGATGACGCACGGCTTCAAGGGCGTACATGTCGCTCATGAAGTTCGGGCGCTTATTGAGGAAGCCTTCAACGGCATGAAAGAGCGCATCAAAACCCTGATAGTACGTGAGGTGCGGCGGCACGGAGAGCATCAATTCGGGGTCAACGATCGCTAACTTCGGGAAGCAGTTGACGTGACCGCCTAGACCCACCTTTTCGCGCGTGTCTGGGTTCGTAATCACGCCGCCTGCGTCGACTTCGCTACCCGTCCCAGCGGTCGTCGTGATAGTNACTAAAGGAAGGGGATCAATGGCGATGGGCTTACGACCACCCGTACCCGACTGAACGTAGTCCCAGAGGTGACCCGGGTTCGTGGCGACGATGCCAGCGGCTTTAGCGCAGTCCATGACGGAGCCGCCACCCAAGGCAATCAAGAAGTCACACTTTTCTTCACGAATCTTTTCGCCCACTACCATGACGGTCGCGACGAGCGGATTGGGTTCAACCACCGGCATGTGGACATAGGTGATCCCGCGTGCGTCGAGCATTTCACGAACGCGACCAAGGGCGCCAATGCGTTCCATCGCCGAACCGTTCGAGGTGAGAAGCAGGGCGCGGGTACCGGGAAGCGCTTCAGTGCGAAGGGCTTCAAGTTTGCCAGGACCAAAAACCACCTTGACGGGGGCAAAGTCGATGAACTGCATGCTGAGTTTCTCCTAAAGTAACTGCGATAGGCAATTTGCCGTAAGACAGTTGATGTATAAGTCGGGTATGCTCATTTTAGCGCCGTACGACGAATTTTTCGTCGCGACTTCTTTTATGCGACTTTTCTGGCAAAGGTTGTTAATCATGTCTAAAGATAGTCTCTCGTTTCGAGAATCCTGTGCTGCCTGGGCTGGTGGCTTTTTTGAACGTATCCGTATTCTGACCGCTGATAGCNCTGGGGTGACGCGTTTGGGCTATGGCAACGAAGAGCTTGAGGTTGTCGAAACCTGTGAAGCGATTGGTCGTGAGTTAGGGCTTGAAATACGCTATGACCGTGCCGGAAACCTATATATGACGCTCCCAGGGCGCGACCGTACGCTACCAGCGGTTTTGTCGGGTAGCCACGCCGATAGCGTGATCATGGGCGGTAACTATGACGGGTTGGCAGGCATTGCCGCCCCGTTAGCCGCTGCGCGTTGGATGGTGCAAAAGCATGTGACGCCACCGCGCGACTTTACGGTCGTGGTGCTTCGTTGCGAAGAGCAAGGGTGCTTTGGGGCTACGGGCTTTTTGGGGCGCGTCAAGCCCGAAGATTTGAATCGCCGCTTTACGGCACAGTCGCCCACGTTGGGAGAACTCTATGCCTCGCGCGGGATTGATCCTGCGCCCCTGATGTCTGGGGTGCCGGCTGAACCCCTGGCGCGCATTGCCGCCTTTATTGAACTCCATATTGAGCAGAGTTCCGTGTTAGATAGTTCGACCTTTGAGCGTGTCGGGCTAGTGAGCGGTATTGTTGGGATCTTGATGCACCGCAAAATCACCGTCAAGGGCGCACGCGCGCATGCGGGTGCTGTGCCACGCCCCTTCCGTCATGATCNNCCGTCAAGTACCGCAAGTCAGTGGGTGAGCCGCTTAGAAGATTTGTGGCAAGCAACGCTTGAGTCTGGACAAGACATGACCTATACGGTTGGCATGATGAATACGCCACCTAAATCGGTANGCTTTAATATCATCCCCAACGAAGTGACGTTAAGCGTTGATATTCGTGCGATCGACGAGTCGTTACGTGATTCGTTTGGCGCCAAGATGCGTGAAGCTGCTGAAGTGATCGGCAAAAAGTTCCAAGTCGAATTTGTGTTCGATGACCCGGTGGTGATTCCTGCCGCCTTGTCAAACCCTGAGGTGTTGGGGCGTTTAGAAAGAGCCGCGAAGACTTTGGGTGTGCCAGCACGCGTGATGCCTTCTGGCGCTGGGCACGACGCAGCCGTGTTGGCTTCGGGTGGAATTCCTGTTGCCATGATCTTTGTGGCGAACCAAAATGGGTCTCATAACCCCAATGAAGCCCTTGATATGAAGGACTTTGTGCTGGGTGCCGATATGATCCGTCGTGCGGTGTTGGATTTTGAATAACTCAAAGACCGCACGTGTTACGTCACGATAGTAATGCTCAAAAAAGCAGAAGCGATGACCAAACAACCATCGCTTCTTTGCTTTGTGGGTTAAAGGTGGTTAAACAACTGGGTTACTGGAGCAAGTAACAGTGTCATCCGAGCATCATCTTGTCAGAGACCGCCCCGTCACTCATTTTTTCAAAGAGTTCCAGAAGGTCGACGGGCGTTAACTTTGCTTTTTCTTCCCCCGCAACGTCCACGACGGGGCGACCGTTATGCATCATGATGAGGCGATTGCCAAAACGAAGCGCGTCACGCATATTGTGCGTAATCATGAGGGTTGTGAGTTGCTGCTCAGTCACGATGCGATTTGTGAGTTCAAGCACCTTTTCGGCGGTCTTAGGGTCAAGCGCGGTACGTGTGTTCGTCGAGAAGCAAAAGTTCAGGACGCACCAAGGTAGCTATCAAAAGAGTCAACGCCTGACGTTGTCCGCCTGACAAAAGCCCGACGTGAGCCGTCATACGGTCTTCAAGCCCAAGACCTAACTGCGCAATGAGTTCACGAAAGCGCGCGGTCTCGTTCTTTTTAGAGCTCCACAAGAACCCAGGCATCTTGCCGCGACGTGCTGCCATCGCAAGGTTTTCTTCAATCATCATCCCGGCGGCAGTGCCACGCATCGGATCCTGAAAGACGCGACCAATAAAGGTCGCGCGACGGTGCTCTGGCATACGCGTGACATCTTTGGTACCAATCGTGATACGTCCCGTGTCGACAGGGAAGACCCCTGCAACGGCATTAAGGAGCGTCGATTTACCGGCACCGTTACTACCAATCACGGTACAGAAATCCCCGTCGTTAAGCGTGAGATTGACATTACGCAAGGCTTGCTTTTCGTTGACCGTTCCAGCGAAGAAGGTCTTGCTGACATTTTCAATTTTGAGCATGATCCTTTCTCCCAATTAGCGTGGTCGACGAAGAAGGCGTTGGCCTTCAGAACGAATAAGGGGTAGAGAGAGGGCAAGTGCCACCAAGATGACCGTAAAGAGCTTGAGGTCATTGGGAGGCATGCCGAGTTCGAGCACCAGGGCGATCACAAGGCGGTAGATGACGGAGCCCAAAACCACCGCAGCCAAGTAGATCTGGAAAGTGGCTTTGCCAATCAAGACTTCACCAATGATGACAGAAGCAAGCCCGATCACGATGGTGCCCACACCCATGCCAACGTCTGCAAAGCCGTTACTTTGCGCGATCATGGCACCAGAGAGTGCAACAAGAGCATTCGAAATAACAAGCCCAAGGACAATCATCACGTTGGTGTTGATGCCCTGAGCGCGTGCCATTTGCGGGTTAAAGCCCGTGGCACGAATGGCGGTACCCAATTCAGTCCCAAAGAACCAGTAGATGACGGTAACCACCACAAAGGTAAAGAGTAAGCCAATGACCAGGTACTGCCATGGCAGGATCCAAGCCCAAGGTCGATTCGATCCACGTAAACGCGGTTTCTTCCATGAGAAGCGCCACGTTAGCCTTACCCATCACATGCAGGTTGATGGAATAAAGACCAATCATGGTGAGAATCCCGGCAAGCAAGGCGGGGATCCGTAATTTCGTCGTAAGAAAGCCCGTGATTGCGCCGGCTAAGCAACCCGCAAACATGGCTAAGAGGAAGGCGGCAAACACACCGTAACCCGACACAATGGCAGTGGCGGCAACAGCTGCGCCAAGTGGAAAACTCCCTTCAACGGACAAGTCCGCAATGTCGAGGACTCGGAAGGTAAGGAAGACACCGAGCGCCATGACGGACCATTGTAGGAGCTTTGGGCGACGGTGGAGATAAGAAGCTCCAACATGAGAAATCCTTTATACGTACGCTCAGGAGAATCGAGTCTCCGTCGGTTTTATTGGTGGAAATGGACGAATCTGATTGTTGCAACAGGTTGGGGCGACTGCCTACAAAAGACAGTCACGCTTCGGCATCCCTGCTGCTTGAAATGCCGAAGCGTTGAGTGGACTTATTCGATCTTGTCGGCGTCTTTAAGAAGCTCGGCAGGAACGTCTAAGCCAATCTCTTTGGCGGCCTTCATGTTGATGAGCACCTTCGTGGCTTGCTGGATCTGAATCGGCATCGTGGCGGGTTGGTATTTGCCTTCAAGAATGTCAGCACCCATGTTGCCCGTCATCACGCCAAGCGTGTAGTAGTCAACACCGATCGAAGCGAGGGCACCCGCACGAACCATGCCTGATTCGCCAGCGACCACAGGGAGTTTTGCGGGATTGGTGACCTTGAGAAGGGCAGGGATCGCCGAAGCCATCACGTTGTCGGTCGGGATGTAGAGGGCTTGAACCTTATCCTTGATGCTCGCGATACTATGCTGAATGTCGTTCACGTTAGAAACCGTGGCTTCGACCACATCAACCTTGTGGTATTGGCGGCTTCACGCAGGAGTTCGATCTGATAAGCGGAATTGATTTCGCTCGAATTGTAGATGGTACCCACTACCTTGGCGCCCGGGGTGAGCTTCAAAAGAAGCGCGAGCTGATCAGCGACGGGGTTGATGTCAGAGACGCCGGTGACGTTGCCGCCCGTACTTTGTTGCTCTTGACGAGGCGAGCCACTTCGAAGTTCGTCACGGCGGTCGCAACGATTGGAATCTCCTTCGTCACAGAAGCCACACTCTGAGCGGCTGGCGTCGCAATCGCGAAGATGAGCTTATCTTTGTTGGAGACAAAGCGCGTCGCGATGTTGTGAAGGTTCGACTGGTCAGCTTGTGCGTTTTGCTTATCGAACTTAACGTTCACGCCATCCTTGAAGCCACGCTTAGCCATACCGTCGATAATCCCACGGTTAGCGGCATCAAGCGCATCGTGTTCAACGAGCTGAACAATACCAATATTCATTATGGTCGCGTCTTTCGGAGTTGCGGCTTTGTCTTCACCGCAACCTGTAAGGCTCTGCGGCAATGGCTGCGCTGACAATGAGAGCGGCAGCACGCATCATGTGTTTAGCCATTTTGAAATGTCCTGCATGTTTGATTTGAATGAACCCTTGAAAAAGACAGGGCGTCTAAATCATTATGCCGTGCTAAAAAGGGGACTTTTGGCGCTCTAAGGTAGGTGTCTTATGGACTTTGTCTTAGATTGGGTGAGCAGGCGCAAGAAAGCGTAAAAGAAAAATGAGAGCGATTCTTTTGGGCAGGAAAGAGAGAACGAAAGCGAGGCGTGGGTACCCAAGGCGGCATCGTGTCACGCTGAAATGATGACGCGAAAACCGAGGTGAATGTGCGCCCAAAGGCAGATTTTGGATAAAAAAATTGGGACATGACGAATTTCATGTCCCACGCTTTGTGGATTGTGGTTCTAATCACTTCGAGTGTCTTTTAAGCTCAATCTACACAGCAACGACGGTAGATCGAATGGACTCCCAACAGCGACTCAAAGTGCATCGAAGATGATCAGATACGCAAGTAACCACAACATCCACAACACGTCAACTATATCAGGCTTCAGATCTGAATGCAAACTGAAAAACCGAAGTGTTTCAAAGACTTACAGTTTCTCGGTTGGTCCTCGCATCTCGTGAGTACCCGTTTTGCTGACAGAACGAACTATACAGTGTTTCGTTGGCACTGTGTGGAGAAATCAGCGCTGGGTAACAAAGCCTTGCAATGTCATGGATTTGTCATTCATTTGACACAAAAAACCCGACGGCGTGAACCGTCGGGCTATATTGAAGTTTGAATTTTATCGGGCTGCGAAGATCGGGATGACCTTGCGACCCTTGCCAGCATGCTTCTTAGCGAAGCTCTTCATCCAGAGGATCATGCCACCCAAGAGGGCTAAGCATAGGGCAATGGCAGTTGCCGAGTAAACCGGGTTTTCAGCAAAGGTGCCTAAGCGATAGACGATCGTTGCTGCACTATAACCTAAGCCCGTCGTCCAGGCGCAGAGGAAAAGCGTCCAACGGGTTCCTGCTTCACGCCAAACTGCTGCAACAGCCGCGCCGCAAGGCATGTAGAGAAGCACCATCAAGAGGTAGCTAAAGGCTGCTAGCGAACCACCAAAGAGTTGCTGCATCATGCTGATCGTGTCGAGCGCCACTTCCTGGCTTTCTGCGGCTGCAGCCGTGTCAGAAAGGTCGTCCACGTGGATGCCTGCCGGGTCAGTGAGCGCGCCGCCCAAGTCGGCAAGGTTATTCTGGACGCTCTGAAGGGCTTCAGTCACGATCGTGGCAAAGGACCAACCGGCTTCTTCTTCAGTCGCTTCAGGTTTAACCCCAGCTTCGGCGTTTGCCGAGCGCGCCATGCTGTCGTAGAGCGAATTCATCGTGCCAACCACAGCTTCCTTAGCCAAGACCCCCGTGAAGATACCCACGGCAGCAGTANNCCAGTTTTCGTTCGAGACGCCCATCGGTTCGAGAACTGGGACAATCGTACGACCGATTTCAGAGAGAACCGAATTCTTGCTGTCTTCATTACCAAAGGAACCATCGGTACCCAAGGAATTAAGAATCGACAAGCAGGCAACGATCACAACGATCATGCGGTCAGCGTGCATCACGAAGGACTTCAGACGATCCCAGGTGCGAAGCATGACGCGCTTGACGGTCGGGACGTGATAGGGCGGAATTTCCATCACAAAGGCAGACGCGGCACCTGGCAACGCCACTTTCTTCAAAAGTAGCCCCGTTGTGATGACCGCGAGGATGCCAATCACGTAGAGGGCAAAGACGAGGTTCTGACCGTTCGTCGGGAAAAAGGCTGTCGCAAAGAGAACGTACACCGGCAAACGCGCACCGCAACTCATAAAGGGCGCCATCATGATCGTGATGATACGGTCAGAGGCGCGATCCATCGTACGGGTTGCCATGATCGCCGGGACGTTACAGCCAAAGCCCACAAGAAGCGGCACAAAGGCCTTTNNGCCCGGAAGCCCCAAGGCACGCATCAGGCGGTCCATGACAAAGGCAGCGCGAGCCATGTAGCCAGACGCTTCGAGAATGNNTACCAAGAAGAAAAAGAGGAAGAAGACAACCGGAATAAAGGTCGCCACGGTCTGCAAACCGCCACCCACACCATTAGCGAGAATGACGCGAAGCCAGTCAGGCGCACCGAGCGTGGTGAGTAACGCTCCCAACCCATCCACAAAAAGACCACCCACGAGAATATCGAAGAAGTCGATAAACGCAGCGCCCAAGTTTTGCGTAAAGAGGAACATCACGTACATGACGAATAAGAAGATGGGGAGCCCCAACCAACGGTTCAGTACGATGCAGTCAATGCGTTCGGTGAGCGTCGTCGTCACTAAGCCCGTACGAACGATGGCTTTTGANGCGATACGTTCGACGGTCTCATAGCGTGCCGTGGCGACAGCGATGTCAAGATCATGGTCAAAATCAGCAGACAAAGGGTCAAGCAGTGGTTTTACACGTTCAAAGGTGCCTGCTGGCAACTTTTCGTCGATCCCAGGGGCATATTCCACCATCTGAAGCGCGAACCAGCGAGGACGCGCAACGTTGGCGGCAGCTAATTCCATTTCGATCTTGTCGAGCGTTTCGCAAATGCGACGATCAAAGGTCACCTGAACGGGCGGCACAACGGGGTTCTCTAGAAACGCATGGATACGGTTTTTGAGTTCGTCGATACCATGTTCGTGCGCAGCCACAATCCCAACGACTGGGCAGCCTAAAGTANNCTTTTCGAGTTCGTTGAGACGGATTTCCATCTTCTGCTGCTTGGCAACGTCAAGCATGTTGACGACAACCATCATCGGAACGCGCATTTCGATCAACTGTTCCGTGAGGTAGAGATTGCGTTCAAGGTTAGACGCGTCAACGATATTGATCACGCACTCGGTTTCGCCCGTGAGGATATAGTCGCGAGTNACGCGTTCGTCTTCGCCTGAAGCGGTAGACGGCGTGATCGAATAGATCCCAGGTAAGTCCGTGATTTCAACATCGATGCCCTTCCAGGTGTAGTAGCCCGTCTTCTTTTCGACGGTGACGCCAGTANNCCAGTTGCCAACGTCTTGTTTGGCACCCGTGAGCGCATTAAAGAGGGTGGTTTTGCCGCAGTTCGGATTGCCGACCACGCAGATCGCTTTCTTATTCGTCATGATTGAGTTCTCTTGAGGGTGGGCAACAATTACTTGAGGGCGGTGACTTCCATGATGCTTGCTTCGTCACGACGAACGCTGATCATGCTGCCACGGACGCGAATTTCAACGGGGTCGCCTAAGGGCGCAATACGCACCACTTCAAACGGGGTGCCTGGCGTAGCGCCTAAGGTGAGAAGACGACGACGGTAGTCAGGCGAGGCTTTGCTGTAGGCAACGACGCGACCGGAGGTGCCTGGTTTTAAGTCTTTAAGCAGCATGATTTGTCTTTATGGATAGAGTTTCTGTTCGGGGAGTTAGGCGCTCAAGAGAATGTGAGCTACTAAGCAAAAGCGTTAGATCGTAAAAAACGAGTGTTTAGCGAAATATAACTGGGAATCATTCTCAATGCAAATCCATAGGGAAAATAGGGATATTGCTCTTGGGGGCTGTGGGAGAGGGGAAGGTGAGAAAAGTTGATGTGTGTGAGTGTAAGGGCGGTAAGAGAAAATTTGATTTAAGTTAAATGAGAATCAATCTCATTAGCTATAGAATACATGAAGCCGATAGAGAGCGTTAATGGAGAGTACGTTCAATCTAAGTTTTGACACTATGCCCACCTTTGGGATCGCCTCGGTACAATGGTTAGATAATCGCTTTTTTATGGTAGGAGACAAGGTCGCATGGCTCGACGCGATATTCAATTGTGGCTTCATGAAGGGACGCTAACAGGGGCACGAACGGCGTTTGAAGGGGATGTCTTTTATTCGCTGTTGCCCGCTAAGGGTATCGGACGTGACGCGTTAGAGGAGCTTGCTGATCGTGAAGCTGTGTTGGTGTTTATGGGACCAGATGCCATTCCTGGGCGCCTAGTTGCCGCCGTGGTTGCGGGGCGCGTTGATGACGTGGTGACGCAATATTTGCCTGAAGGTAGTAGTACGCCATTTACGACGGTCACGGTGTTAGGGAGCACTGATGCGCGCCAACATGAAGCGACCGTTCGCTATTGGGTGAGCTTACAACCTAACGTCACGTTTTTGGATGGTCTTGCGACAGCGCCAGTCACTGAGACGCTCCCTCAGGCGTGGGTTGACTTGGCTGAAGTTTTTGGCGATGCGCCTTTATGGCTTACGACCCGACCTTATGATGGTGCCTATGCCTATGGGCGTGCGCGCCCTGGGTTGGCACTTTTTTGTCGTGGTCGTGGGGCAGATGCTAAAGCTGTTTTGGTGCGCTCTGGGATCAAGATTTTGGCAGGTAGCCGCTGCTCAACCATGGACGCCACGCAAAGCCTGATTGCGCCCGTACGTGAAGCGATCAAGCGTTTAGTGGACGACGGATCCCTCGTCAAGGTCGATGGCGTTTGGCAGTTTGCCCGTGACGTGACGCTACACTCCCACATTCAAGCCGCTTCGATTGTGATGCGCACCTATGCAAACGCGACCTACTGGGAAACCGAAGAAGGGGACACCTTGGTGGATCGTTTGAACGCGCGAACGGCTAAAAATTAAACCGCCCAAGGTTGTTACTTCGTTAAGGCGTCACCGAAGGCGCTAGCTAAAGCCAAAAGACAAGAGGTCGATGGGATCAAAACCACCGACCTCTTAGCTTAGTTAGTCAAGCCTCGGATTAGTAGAACCCGCGCTTAGCTTCGTTTAGCGAAATGAAGATGTTCTTCGTCTGGCTATAGTGCGAGAGCATCATCTTGTGGGTTTCACGACCGATGCCAGACTTCTTGTAGCCACCGAACGGGGCGTGAGCCGGCAGTTCGTTATAGGTGTTGACCCACATGCGACCCGTGCGAACGTCTCGAGCGACACGCATGGCGCGGTTAATGTCACGCGTCCAAACAGCACCACCGAGACCATATTCGCTTTCGTTAGCAAGGCGAACGACTTCTTCTTCGTCCTTAAACTTCACAACAACAGCGACCGANGTAAAGATTTCTTCCTGAGCAACCGTCATGTTGTTCTTGACGTCAACCAAGAGCGTGGGTTGCATGAAGGCACCCTTTTCGCCATAACGTTTGCCACCAACGAGTACGCGTGCGCCTTCCTTGACACCAGCGTCTACGCAAGCGCAGATCTTGTTGAGCTGACCTTCGTTGATCTGAGCACCCATCTGGGTTTCCATCTTCGTGGGGTCACCCACCTTGATCTTCTTGAAGGCTTCGGCGAGCTTTTCAAGGAACGTGTCGTAGATGCCTTCCTGCACGAAGATACGAGACCCTGCGCAGCAAACCTGACCCTGGTTAAAGAGAATCCCGATCTGAGCGCCTTCAATGGTANNCTTTTCAAGCGGTGCGTCATCAAAGACGATGTTGGCAGACTTACCGCCAAGTTCCAGCGTGGCAGGGATAAGGCGCTTCGCAGCGGCTTCTACCACCTTGTAGCCCACTTCGGTTGAACCCGTAAAGGCAAGCTTGTCAAAGCCCGGGTGATCAAGCATGGCTTGACCCGCACGAGAGCCGCGACCCGAAATAATGTTCACGACGCCAGCAGGCAAGACTTGGTTCAAGAGTTTGCCTAGTTCAAAAAGAGACACAGGGGTCGTCGAAGAGGACTTAATCACTAGCGTGTTACCCGCAGCCAAAGTAGGAGCAATCTTCCAGGCACCCATCAATAGCGGGAAGTTCCACGGAATCACCTGACCCACGATGCCCACAGGTTCGTTGACCACGATCGAGAGCGTGTTTTCGTCAATCATGACGGCAGAACCCTCTTCGGCACGTAAGCACCCTGCAAAATAGCGGAAGTGGTCAACCGAGAGCGGCACGTCCACCAACGTGGTTTCACGAATCGGTTTACCGTTATCAAGCGTTTCAGCCATTGCCAAGCGTTCAGCATTGGCTTCAATCAAATCAGCAACCTTTAAAAGGAGATTGGCGCGTTCAGCAGGAGCGGTCTTAGACCAGGTANNCGGGAACGCAGCACGTGCAGCCTCAACAGCGCGATCAATATCGGTAGGAGACGCATTGGCACAGTCGGTNACCAGCTTTTCGCCCGTGGCAGGGTTAAACGTTTCAAACGTTTCGCCACCTTCGGCAGACACCCATTCACCATTAATCAGCAGGTCGTACTTGGCGTCAATGTAAGACATTTTCGATGTTCCCATAGAAAAGTTTATTGAAGCGAGCGTTTAGCAGAGCCGGTCTTTCTCCGGGGTACGCTGCAGTTTGCTTCGCGAGTAAGTTCAATATAGGGCGAGGAAAAAGCCTTGTCATTAGCTATAAGAAGTGTTTTATGGCTTCTTTTGGGTTAGTTCTTTGGGTCTAAGAGAAATAACGTGCAACGCTCAAACGAAAGTTTGACGGGCGATTCCGCATTAAAAAGCGAAGGAGGGCAGTCTTTGAGGGTGGTTGTGAAGGTGTAAAGAAATATAAAAAAATATATTGGTATTAGTTTTGGGCTTGGATTTTTAGTTCATAAGCCCCAAAAAAACCAAAAGTACCGCTAACGAATCAGCAGTACCTCTGGCTTGTGTGTATTTTGTGCGGTTGCTTGAGCGAAAAGATTACTTTTCAGCAGGTTCCCACTTGCAACGAACAGGCGAAACGATTTCGCCAGTTTTTTTCATCGCGGTCATCGCCTTATCGACGACCTTGCGGTCAAGTCCCGTTAATTCAGCGATCTTGCCGGCATTGAGCGGTTCACCAGCCTTTTTCATCGCTTCGAGAATAACAGCCTTTTCTTCCATGTTGGTTCTCCAAAAATTGAGTCCTGAGACGAGCGACCCGCCTAGATTTGGGTGCTGATCTCATTTGTGTTGGGATTAAGCATAGCGAAACGTCGCCAACTTGGGTGGAGGATTCTCTCGATAAAGCGCAAGAAAAGTTAAACGAATGTTGCTTAGCGCCGTGAGAGGAACCCAGTTGAGTGGGTTGTGTGACCAAGGTGACACTTTTGACGAAGTCGAGGTGAAGCGGTAGGGCAGACTGCCATCTTCTTGCGAGAGTAGGGAAGTCGTAGGAGGGCGGTCCAAGCAACATGGGTTTGAATGAGGGCTTAGTGAGCACTCAGTCCAACATATAGGTTCACACAATGGTGTTAATAAGTTGGGCTGATTGGGTGTCTTGTGAAGCGCAACTTAAGCGTGAGCGTCGTTCGGTTGATCACCAAAGCCTCGAGAAAAACGGGGAGTGGATCGATGTCGGGTGTAGCGAAAACCTCCATTCGCTTAAAGATCAAACCTTTTTGGAAAAGGCTTTGAGGCATCTTTTCCCAAAGAAACGCTCGGCCTTCGCGCGACTGATCCATTTCGCGCACATAGATAAACGGATAGTGTGCTGCGATTGAAGTCATCAAACGACGAAAGACACGTTCCTGAGCCATGGTGCTACTGACGACGAGAACATCGTGACTCTCAATACGATCGATTGTTGCGGGACCTTTGTGACGCGTGGTCTTGCCAATCAAAAAGCCCGCGTTACGTAGGACGTCGTGTAGTGTACGAAGGTCTTTGTTGCCCGTTGGTGCAATGAGCCAAAAAGCGGGGCGCTCTTGTAGTGCCCAACTGGGCTCATATTGAATGATGCGAATCCACTCAATCAGGTGACGCATCAAGCGAGTTGCAAGCGGATGGTTGGGTGCTTGACGAACGATCGCATAAAAAGGATCCACCACTTCGTGCGGCGCTTCAAGCCACCCGTCTTCAGGTCCGCCATGCCGCTCGGCATGATCGATCAATTCTAAAAGTCGTAAATCCGCGATCGTCAAGAGCGCATAAAGGTGCGAAGCCGAAGGACGCGTGAGTTTAGTTGGGTCAAAGAGAGTGAGCGCTAACTTAGTCGCTTGAGCGACTTCGTCAGGAGTGGCTAACGCTTCAATTTCGTCAGTAAGAACGTTCATAGAGAGCGAAAGAAGTGCGATTAAGCACTCACTCTCGTTGCGGTCTTCGTTAATGAGTTGCTGACTGACACGAACCAAAAAAGCGTGCTCGTCAATGGGCATGACGAGCGCTAAGGCTTTGAGGACGTGGGTCAGACGCGCTGGCAATTTCGTTCTATTGGGCGAAGCGGGCAACATGAAGCATTTCAACGAAGGATAGAAAATAGAGAAAGTCTAGCGGATTTGTTGCCCGTCGTTTGGGTGACGCTTTGGCGAGTGGCAGCTGTTTTAGATCACCACTTTTTGTCCCCACTTCGGGAATTGGTCGAACTTAGGGCTATATTTAGCACCTCTTTTGGGATCAGAAAAATGACGGGATGGTCGCACCGCTTTGGAAAACTTCCCCAACCGTCCGTCGCGTGAATGATGTGCACGGGCTCGTGAGCAAGATGCGCTTCCACCCACTTGTAGCATCGTGACGCTCGGCAACTTGACGCACATAGAGCTTTTACCAATACCTGGCGCACCCCAAATAAACACCGCCCATGGTTGCGCCAAGAGCGTATCGAGGACATGACTTAAACGTGAGGCTTTCACAATCAACTCCAAAAATTCGGTTAGGACGAGCTGATTGTAGAAAGTCATTGTTTGACGTTTGGGTGTGATCCTCTTCGCACGAAGTGACGAAAATCGATGTCGCTAGTCTACGAGGATTTGTTGAAGAAATGATCCTCAAAGTGAAGGATCAAATGTCATCGAAACTGGGTTTTGATCCTGTGAGATTGGGTTAAGAGCGTGAGTACTCACCGTGTTGCTGAGCAAGGTCAGGATTTGCACGTTGAGGAGCTTTTAGCCGCGCGCGAAATTCGCTCCACGAACGAACGCCATCGAGTAACGATTGCGCGGCTCGAATCTCAGACGGGCGCCAGTTGTAGTTACCGAGTGCTTCGCCATCCTCTAAAGCGGCTAAGACGTCAGCGGGCGTACTGTTATCTGCTTCACTACGCAGGGTGTCGATTATCTGACGCGGTGTGGTCATTGGAGTGATCCTTAAAACGGCTATGGTAAGCGTGTTTTAATGAATCAAGGAGGGGTTGTCAAGAGCTGACGAGAGGAGCTTTGTGTCGAGGTGCTATGGAGGGGCTTGAGGGCTTTCTGAAAGCGTCTTTCGATCCGACGTTTGCGAAGGAGAAAATTTGTTACAACGACAGTTGTAGAGGCGATGATAATTTCGCGGTTTGCTTCGTGGCGGGTGAAAAAGGAGTGTGAAGTGTATAGGAAACGAAAAAGCCTACAACGATTGCACTTAAACCGTTGTAGGCTTTAATTTGGTTAGCTAACCGGCTAAGTCAGGCGGTCGGCTTAGTAGTTTTCCGCGCGCACCTGGAAATAAGTANNCTGGCTATAGCCGCAGACCGGGCAGACTTCCGGCGCCTTCGTGCCAACGACGAGGTGNGCGCAAACGCGGCATTCCCACATGCATTCACCAGCCTTTTCAAAGACCTGCTGCATTTCGACGTTCTTGAGAAGCTTGAGGTAGCGTTCTTCGTGGGCGCGTTCGATAGCGCCAACAGCACGGAACTTGGCGGCGAGTTCAGGGAAGCCTTCTTCTTCGGCGTCCTTAGCGAACTGGACATACATGTCGGTCCATTCGTAGTTTTCGCCTTCAGCGGCGGTATTGAGGTTGGCAGCGGTACCATTGATGCCGCCGAGCGCAGCGAACCAGAGGCGAGCGTGTTCTTGTTCGTTGCGAGCCGTGCTCAAGAAGATTTCAGCGAGCTGTTCATAGCCTTCGCGCTGGGCGACTTCAGCAAAGTACGTGTACTTGTTACGAGCCTGGCTTTCACCAGCGAAAGCAGCCTGTAAGTTCTTTTCGGTCTTGGTGCCAGCGAGCGTCTTTTCACCAGCGGCAGTAAGTACTTTGGGTTCGATCTTTTCAAAGACTTCGACACCCTTGTGGCAAAGCGGGCAAATGTAACCTTCAGGCAGTTCATCGCCTTCATAGATATAGCCGCAAACCTTACAGATATAAGACATTTTGTTTTCTCCTAAATCACGACTTCTGTCGGTATATGAGGTATGAAGAAGTTCTTCTACCAGGGGACTTAACGGTTCGCCAAAGAAATCTCGATAAAGTGCTTTGATTTCAGGATTGTCGTCACTCGTACGGCAATCCATCGCGCGATCACGCGCATAAAGACTGTCAATGCGGGCTTCACGCTGAGCATCGGCAGAAGCACCAAAGGTTGAGGGTTGACCACCACCAGAGATGCAGCCACCTGGGCAAGTCATCACTTCAACGAAATGATAGACCTTGTCGAGTTTGCCTGCACGAAGCTTGTTGAGGAATTCTCCAGCAGCGGTAGTGCCATAAATCACGGCGACATTGATGTCGTTACCAGCGATCGTGACAGTGGCGTCCTTGACGTCCTGAAGACCACGCACGGGCGTGAGGTCATAAAGGGCGGCAGGGGCATTTTCACCCGTCAGATGACGATAGNNTACCGTACGAAGGGCAGCTTCCATTACGCCACCAGTATTACCAAAGATGACACCCGCGCCAGAGCCTTCGCCCATGAAGCGATCATANCTGGTACCATCGGGCAGTGCCTTAAAGTCAATCTTTTCGGACTTCGCCCAATCAGCGAGTTCGGTCGTCGTGATGACGTAGTCGGTGTCACGCATCGTGGGGTCACCCAAGAGGCGACCCGCGGCATTCATTTCTTCGCGAAGAATCTCGGCCTTCTTAGCCGTGCAAGGCGTGACAGCAACGTGCACGATTTTCTTCGGGTCAAGATCCATCTTCTTAGCGAAGTAGGTTTTGACGGTCGGACCCTGCATACCAATCGGGCTCTTGGCGCTCGAAATGTGCGGGATCATGTCTGAGTGGAAGGTTTCGCAGTAGCGAACCCAGGCAGGGCAACAACTCGTAAACTGAGGCAACNNACTACCCGTAGCTTTCGTCACACGTTCAATGAGTTCAGCGGCTTCCTCGCAAATCGTCATGTCAGCGGCGAAGTTTGTGTCAAGCACATAATCGCCACCAATTTGGCGAAGCAGTTCGACCATCTTGCCTTCGACAAAGTACCCATCTTCTAAGCCAAATTCGTCACCCAGGGCGACTCGCACCGAGGGGCTCGTGGAGAAGATCACAATCTTTTCTGGGTCCGCAATCGCGCGTGCAACGTCTTCACGAGAGGACTTCACTTGCAGAGAGTTCGTCGGGCAGACGTGAATACACTGACCACAATGAATACAAATGGAGCGATTGTCGGTTTTAGCGAGATCATAGGCGTTATTCACACCAATGTATTCGTTACAAACCCCCGTGCAAAGACGGCAAGTAACACAAAGTGCTTCGTCTCGATAAATAGCGGGATTGTTCGCGTCAATGGCAACACGAACGTCTTGAGGCATGTGCTGAGTCATGCGTTCTCCTTATTTAGTGAGAGGCGGGAACGCTGAGGGTTAGGCGTTTTCCCACAAAATCTTGTCTATTGTAATGATTGTTGGACGGTTTTGGAAGGAGAAGTGGGAGAGTAAAACTACGGTTTTTTGTCGGTCTAAGACACCTTTTGATACATGTGGATGATCGTTTGCCCGAAGTTGTCTTGCTGAGCTTGAAAGACGGGAACTAAGATGAACTACCTAATTTGACAGCCTGGCGGTTCCATTCGTTTGTCGTCTGATTTGGACCGCCAACCAAGGTGTCTACAACTCTCCATAGACCTCTTCAGAGGTGTTTGTCCGTGTCAAAATGTGAATCGCCAGACTGCCCACGGGAAAAACAGAGCTGAGCACTTGCGTTTGGAATGTTGGACGCAAACTTTGTCTCGCGCTGAACGAGAGAGAAAAGTCAGCGCGTTGGACTTATGTGAGGAAAGAAATGATGTTTCGTAAACTCGCTTTGGCTGTTGCTTTAACCAGCGCCCTTTCTGCTTCTGCTTTGACCTGTACGACGGTGGTCGTGGGTGAAGGCGCAACGGTAGACGGTTCCTTCTTGATCGCTCGTGCGGCTGATAGCTCTGCGCTCAAGGCGCAACACTTTGTGATCCATCCGACTAAGACCAATCAGACCGGCATCTATCGCACGAAGGATCATGACGGTGCAACGAACTTCGAATATCCGCTGCCCAAGAACAGCATGCGCTATACGACCGTGCCAAACTGGAAGACGCAGTTGCACGGTGCTGTGGGCTATAACGAAGCGGGCGTAGGTATTTCTGGGACGGAATCCATTTTTGCTCGTGACGATGCGTTAAAGATTGACCCATATAACGAAGCCACTGGGATTACGGAAGACGACATTCATGACGTGATTTTGCCGCGCGCTAAGACCGCTCGCGAAGGCATCCAGATCTTAGGTGAAATCGTTGAAACGATCGGTGCGGGTGAAGGCTTTGGTGTGGTCTTCGTGGACCCGAAGGAAGTGTGGTACTTCGAAACGGGGACGGGTCATCAGTGGATGGCTCACCGTACGCCTAAGGATACGTATTTTGCCTCGGGTAACCAGGNNTACCGCTTACAGGCATATGACCCGAAGAGCGACGAATTCATGGGTTCTAAGACCTTGATCGAATTCGCAACGAAGCATGGCTTCTACGACCCGGCTAAGGACGGTGCCTTTAACTTCTCGAAGTNNACCTATTGCCGTGACGACGTACNNCGTGACCGTGTATATAACGACCCGCGTGTCTGGCAGATCCAGAAGCTCTTTAACCCGTCGCTTGAACAAAAGCCTGACGAAGNNTACCGTACGTACCCGGTTTATCTGAAGCCCGAAAAGAAGCTTACGGTTGACGACATGAAGGCTGTGCTTCGTAACCACTATCAGGGAACGGATCACGACCCGTATAGCCCGGTCTTAAATGGCAAGGAACCGTGGCGTCCGATTAGCGTCTTCCGTACGTACGAATCTCACGTGATGCAGGTTCGTCCGTGGCTTCCGAAGGAAATCGGTGAAGTCGCTTATGTCGGTATCGGTATGGCTGACCTCTCTTGCTACGTTCCGTACTACCATGGTCTTGAAAGCTATCCGGCTCACTATGGTATGGGGACCGACAAGGCTGATAGCGAATCCATCTATTGGAAGTACCGTAAGCTTCAGACCTTGGTCATGACCGACTATCAGAAGCTCGCTCCGATCGTGCAGGCGGCTTATAAGACGTTTGAAGCGGATACCGCCAAGGCGCAGACCAAGATGGAAGACGAATATATGAAGGTCGTCAAGAAGGATCCGAAGGCTGCTAAGAAGCTCTTGAACGAATTCAACCTCAAGGTGATGAATGACGCAGAAGCCTTGACTGAGTCGCTCACGAACCAGGTCTTCACGATCCGCACGGAAGATATCCAGAAGGACAACTTCTTTGCAAACAATAAGCGTAAAGACTAATAGTCGTTGTTTTTCTCGTTAGCGTGAAGGACTAAAACGCATGTGGTGGCACGGGTAACACAACGCTCGTGCCACTTTTTTATGCGCACTTTTTGGGCTACATATCATCTAATTAAAGTTACAAATGTGGCTATGAAACCAGGCGTATGATTCAGCATTGGATTCTCCCGAGTCCAATGGTTAAATCAAAAGATAATTGGCAGGGCTTTGGTTAGACGAAGTAGTCGCAGGCAGCTCGGTGAATGACACGGCGTCACGCTATAGTCGCGCTAAGCACGTCTAGTACGAGGCTTATCACTGCCAAGGATAACGTTGGATGGGCGGGGCAGACGGCTTTGTGAAGATGGTTGCCAAAGTAACGGGGACATGAGAGCCAGGTGCTTAGTGACAAAGTGATTCTACCAGAGGTGATTTAATTTGATGATGAGTGGAACGTGTTGGTTGAAGTCGCCAAGAGTCAAGGGTTTCCTGGCTACGTGGTAGACGGTCGGTACTTGATCCTCACAAAATCAATTCGAGGTACGGATAGCTTTGTCGACTTGGTGAAGGAACTCTACGAAAAGACCAAGTAAAATAAGTCGACATATAAACTACTTAAGTTAAAACGATTCTAAAAGAGTCGCTTTAGATTTCTTCTCTAGAGCGCCTTTCTTCGTGATGAGTAGAGCCATGCGTCAGACGATCAAGTTTTCAAGCGCAAACCAAGCAGCAAATCCGCAAAGCGCAAGCCCCACCAAAATGAGGATAGAGCCAATGATGCCCATGGTGCTTCCGACGACTGGAGTTACGAGGGTGGGGCGATCTGGGTTATAACGAATCTCGATCACGTCACCGACATTGCCACGACGTTCGCTTTCGTTTTTCTCCGGGAGTTTGACGGTCATGGCTTGCCCGTCCCAGGTCGTATATTTCACGACTTCGGTGTAGTAATAAACCGTGATGGGTTGGTCGTCATGACGCATCATGGTTTCGCGCACATCAACGCGTTCAATCGTGCCCGTTGCTTTAAGGCTACTTTGGTGCGTAAGGTCATGGCGTTAAAGGTGTGTTTAACGCCAGTTGCAAAGAGCGTAACGCCAGTGATTAAGGCAGCACCATCAAAAAGATACGGAAAAAGGTCTGACATCCGTGCCTCGTGAATTGGGTTTCGTGATGATTCACTTTATCAAATGGAGCGAACGAACGTTCAAAAAGAAAATCAAGGTACAGAAAAAAGCATCGGTCGCTTAGCTCCGTTTTGTGTCTCGCCAATGACAGATAGACCGAGACACACTAGAGACCAAGCGACCGATGTTGGGTGGTTAGGTTGACAGATTATTGACCTGTGAGACTATTGACGAGGTTCATACGCATGATGGCACGGTGCTTGGAGCCGTCAAGACGTTCAAGGTCAAAGCAGTCTCCGTCAACGGTCGGGAANTTCAGTACCAGATAGGCGTCAAGCCTTGCAATGGCTTCTGGCGGCAGTGACTGGTTAATGAGTGCTGCGTTTCCGTCAACGTGCCTTGCGCTACGGGTTCCAATGACTGCGNNTACCGCCACAAAAGGCTTGGAGAGCGTATAAAGCGTTGCGACGTTAGCAATCGATAGACCAAGTGGCTCACCTATGGCGCGCATGAGCGTAAGTAGCCCCTGGAAAGCCTCCCAACGTAAAGAGTCTTCAATCACAAGGTTGTATTTCACGAGTGACCGATTCTCCAAGTGCTGAGGACGACGTTGACCGAGCCACTTTTCGCTCAAGAACCCACCCGCAACCGTGCCATAGGCAATGAGTCGAACACCACGCTCACGGCAGAGCGCTTCAAGGCGCATCGCAGGTCGACGATCTAAGACCGAATACTGGCATTGATTAGTGGCAATGGGAATGCCAGCGTCTAAAAGCGCACGCAAGGCGGTAGCGTTACAGTTCGTAGTCGAAATGAGGCGAATGAATTACTTTTCTTTGAGGCGAAGAAGTTCTCCTGCAACGTCTGTCATGCCGGGGACCGCATAATCCCACCAGTGAAACTGCACCATGTCGAGTTGTTCTACACCCAAGCGTTGGATCGAACGCGTGATGATGCGTTCAACATAGTCACGGTTGATATGGTCAAGGTCATTGAGGTCAGGGACAAACTTGGTGTGAATTTGCGGGATCGCTAGTCCAGCTTTACGGCGACGGCGAATGATCGAACCAAAGAAGTCTTCGACACCCGTATAAATATCGGCGCAGTCAAAGGTATCAAAGCCCATGTCCATGAGCCGTTCGTAGCCGTTCGCTGCGTCGGTGAGGTCAATGGGGTGATCAAGCGCGTGACCAGCTGACAGCTGCCAACCACCATTGATAACCCGAGGAATGCTGTAGTCGTCCGTGAGTGCGTAACGATTCATTTTGGGAGTCATTTAATTGTCCTTTTGAGTTTGAAGTGGCACGACGGTACATTCGCCATGTCGAAAGGTTCTGAGCCCTACACGCTTAATTCGAAAGCGCGCGCCGCAGTTTGGATCTGGACAGTACCACGAGTGCGTCGGTCGTCATCCAGTCATTGGGATCCGTGTGACGTTGCTTGGCTGGAATGAGCGGCAGTAAGGTACCGACAGTGCGTAGAGCGAAAAGCGAGTACCCGCAGGAAACACGAGGTCTTCGCCTTCAACCCGAAAGCTCGTTCCTTGGTGATGTCGGCAGACAAAGTTGTCACCCTCAACCGAGACCTCAAGGTCGTAGAGTTCAAAGTGGTCGTCGATCATGCGAGTTCTCCTTTAAGTTTTTGAGTGAGTGGTTCGATCGTCATGTCGCGCCCGAGTCCCGTGACAATAGCGACCGCGAATACGATAAAAAGCATGAGCGGATAAAAGGCAGCGGTCATCAAAGTAAAGGGCGTGATGACCTCGGCGCCGTTGAGCCCAGAGAGTGCAGTAATCGTGATCAAGACAAAGACCGAGAAGGGCGCAAGCACAGGAAGGC
This sequence comes from uncultured Sutterella sp., assembly GCA_905186105.1. Classification (GTDB taxonomy): domain Bacteria; phylum Pseudomonadota; class Gammaproteobacteria; order Burkholderiales; family Burkholderiaceae_F; genus Sutterella. The sequence goes on from LR994475.1 coordinate 888,148, forward strand.
TATTGGTCATCCCTGACAAGATGTGCGACCGACGATAAGGATGTACGCCAGCGGCGTGAACGGCATCATTGGTGAGTCCGCCAACCAAAGCGACCGCAGCTGACGTGACACCCGCAAAGAGTGTGGTGACCGCAATGGTGGTANNAGTGGCGAGCATGATTTCTGCGCGTTTGCTGGACGACTGATGGTTGGCGAGCAACCGTTCGGTTAAAGTGCTCGTGACGTTGACCGCTTCGACGACACCAGTAAAGGCAAACAGCGTGACGCAAAGGAGGATGATGGGCGAAACGTTGGTGATGCCGTTAATCAAAAAGCCGCCGAGTTGACCATCCGTCACAGCAAAGATCGCATCAAGAGGGAGTCGTNNACCTGTCATCAAACCAATCAGCGCGCCCGAAGCAATCCCGATCGAAATGGCGAGCATCACGTCACGAGACTTCATGGCAACGGCAATGAGTATGCCAACTGGGATCAACATAAATAAGGCTGTTGGGTCGCCTGTGAGAACGGCTGTGTTGACGGGGCGATCCGTGCCCAATAGCGCGTAGAGCGGCAGCGCAAGAACGACTGCCATGAGGGCATAAGGGAGACGCGTACGCACGACGCCCGGGACGTCCGCAGGTCGCCCATTCGCAAAGCGTTGCGTCAAAGACGAAATCACGGTGACGTCAGAGACGGGCGCAAGGTTGTCACCAAAGATGGCGCCCGAGAGGACCGCACCCGCTAAAAGCGCCGGATCCGCACCTAATGAAACGCCCGCAGGAAAGAAGATCGGCATGACTGCTAGGATGGTGCCAATCGAAGACCCTGTTGCGGTCGCGATCAGTGAGGTAGCAAGAAAAACAAAGACTGTGAAGCGGCTTCCCGTGAGATCAAAAAGACTCCCNCTAAATAGACGAGTATCAGCTAAGCCAGACGCCTTCATCATCGCTGAAAAGATGCCGGAGNNTAAAAGAATCAACACGACCGTGCCCGTGAGTTCAGACGACGCGCCGCGAATGGCTGCTTTCCAATAGTCTGTTGGCGACTTGGCTAACAAGCTACCCGTAAAGAGCGTCACAATACCCGCGGTACCNGTGAGCCCCGTGAGGTCAAAGNNTACCGTTTTAAAAATGAAAAGGTACGCAGTGAGCGTTACGAAAAGAAGAACTGGAATCAAAAGGACGGCAGGTCCGCCGTGAAAACGTAGCGTTGTCATTTGGGTTTCCTCGCAAGACATCGAATGGGCGTAATAAGAGACGAGCGGAGCGTCAACTACCATCTACCTAGGGAAACTTTTTGCGAATAAGCGGATGTTACGTAACATCGTGAGATCCTTGAGGTTTAAGGACTCGCGACGAGCGTAGCGCTGAATAGACAAAGACCCGCACGTCGCGGGTCCAAGGTGAAAATGGAGACAACAAGCGTCCGACCCGCGTTATAAAACGAGGGAGCGCCACCAATAAAAGGTAACGGAGGGACTGTGAAGATAGAGATGGCTTGTCATAATGGCTAAAGCTTATCACTAGCGCAAACGTAAGGATATTAGGCGTTTTGCTTAGTGGGTTGCTTTGCCGTCAAAGAATAAAAAAAAGGTCGATCAGCATGCCTACCGATCGACCATCAAAATAGCTTCAACAACGGACAGTACGCGGAGATAAAACGACTGTTACCATGAACCGAGTATTCGATTCTCTAAGCCTCCTGACCCCTCAAGAAAACTTAGATGCCGTTGTTCGATGGAATTAACTATACCGTAAATGAGAATGGTTCGCAGAAACTAAAACAAAATTTTACATTCGTCGAAGAGTTTGTAACGAAACACGGTTTTACCGCTATGTGCACCCAAAAGTCGACGCGTCATTGCAGATATCAAGATAAAAAAAGAGCGACCGGTATGCCTACCGATCGCTCTTCCAACCCTCATAAACGACAGCTGATGCGCAGGAGAAAACACACATCATGTCGGCTAACCGATGCTCATTCGGTTGTCCCACCCGCCCGACCCCTCAGGCGTTTGCAGTGGTAAGCCGTCGTTTGTTGAAATGAAATATATCGTAAATGAGAAACGTTCGCAAATGCTAAAGTCACTTTTTTGAAGGAGATTTGTAAAGAAAATTTGCGACATCAAGTGACTTCAAAGGTTCCAAAAAATCAAGCCCTTCTGAGAGAGGTGTTATGCGCTTTTGATGGCTTTAACAATTGTCACATTTGACAGGTCTCGTGTAGCCTATTAAAGATGGTCGAACCTTGAAAGGTTTTTGTGAGCACGATGCTCGAACACTCTAAAATATGCTCACGGTCTAGGCTCGTTTCCTATTCAAATAGACTCGACTGTTAATTGAACCTTTGGAGCTCATCTTGAGTTTTTCCCTTTTGAGTTTTCGCGTACCCCATCGGTTGACAGTGCCGTCGTGGGCACGTTGTCGCTTTGCGAAGGGGATGCGTCAAGGCGAGATGATGCTGGGGTGTTTGGGGGTACTTGCTTTGAGTGGTGTTGTGTTACCGACGCTCGCAAGCGAAGTCACGGTCAAAGCGCCTCATGAGCCAACGCAACAGACGACGCATGAGACTACAGGTCAGACCATCAACCTGGCAACACAACGACCTCGTTTGCGTGTGGGCATCNTTACCTATTCACCACCTTGGTACGACGGGACCTTTATTGACGAATCTTTTCGCTATTTGGCGTGGAAGCTCCCTGAGGTGCAGTTTGACCTCAGTTATATGAATTCCAAAGAATTAAGTGCCAAGATTCAAAAGGGTGAATTAGATCTCGTGGCAACGAGCGCTGCGCTCTATTTACAAGAGACGGGTAAGTTACGTGACCTTGCGTCCCTCGTATCCGATACGGTTGATAGTGCCAACACGGGGGCAGGGGCTGCAGTGGTCGTACGCGCTGAGCGTGATGATTTGCAAACGCTTGAGGACCTTAAAGGCAAGCGCTTAGCCGCGATGACGGAAGAGCTGACGCCTGGGATTTGGGAACTCAACGCTGAACTTGTTGCTTTGGGTGAAGATCCAGATCATTTCTTTTACCAGATCGTACATGAAGAACCCCTACATATGCGTCAAATCATTGAGCGCGTTTTAAAGGGGGACGTTGACGCTGGGGTCGTTCGTGCGTGTTATTTAGAAGACTTGTGGCGCGCAGGTAGCGAAGACTATCGCGATGAACTCAAAGTGATCGTGCATCCAGGAGGCAACGATGGATTACGGTGTTTGCATTCAACCGAAGCCTATCCTGGGTGGCTATTAGCGTCAACAGAATCATTACCCGAAAAAACAGCACGCGAAGTGACGGCGTTGCTCCTTACAAAACCCGTTAACGCTTGGGGTCAGTATTGGAGTATGACGACCGACTATTCGAGAGCGCTCGACATGTTAAAGCGCCTCAAAGTGGAACTTTATAGCTATTTGCGTGAGTGGACATTACAGCGCATTTGGCGTGAGTTTTGGTAGTTTGTCGCGATCTTTGGGGTCATATTGATGGGGCTTTTTGTGCGCGTCGTGGTGATTGAAAAGTTGGTACGTCGACGTACGGCTGAGCTTGAACGCATTCACGCTAAGCAACAAGCCGCGGAGCGTCAAGCACGCGAAACCACTGAAAAATTTGAAGCCCTGCAGCGTTTAGGGGTCGTGGGTCAGATGTCAAGCATCGTAGCTCACGAAATGAAGCAACCCCTCGCGGTACNNATTCAAAATCTTTCGCGTGGTGCTCAACGCATGATTGAAGACGAACCCGAAACCATGGATGATGTGTCCGATGCGCTTTATCGCATTAGCCACGAAGCGACGCGTGCCGCTGCGATTTTGGATCGTGTACGCTCTTATGGTCAGGGGCACTCCAACCGTCAACCCATGCCTTTAGGGTCGTCCGTACAAAAGGTTCTTAACGACTTTCGTGCGTCACGTAAAGCCCGTATGGTGCGGGTAGAGACGGGCGTGATGGAAGACCCTGTTGTGGTGATTGACCCGATGGATCTCGAACTCATTGTGATGAATTTGGTTAAAAACGGGGCAGACGCTGCGGCGGAGCAGTCTGATGCGTGTGTCACGGTGAGTGTCAGTGTTGAAAACNACCATACTCTTATCCAGGTTGAAGATAATGGTCCAAGATTGTCTGATGAGTACTTTGAACGCTTAGGTACACAAGTCCTATCGACAACCAAAACCAATGGTTTGGGCTTGGGTGTCATGATTGTGCGTAATTTGGCTGAAGGCTATGTTGGTCGGTTAACTTTTAAGCGGGCAGAACCGCATGGCACGATTGCAGTTGTGACGTTGCCCATTGCAAAACCCAAAGAACATAAATTAAAAAACGTATCACGATTGTTAAACCCAAAAGGATAGACAAGATGAGAAAACCGAAAGTACTCTTTGATTCGTATTGTCGATGACGAAGAAAGCGTGCGCGAATCATTGGCTTTTATGATTCAACAGGAAGGACTAAAAACAGTGACCTATGCGAACGCACGTGACTTTTTGACGGGGGACAGTCCTTCGATACCTGGGTGCCTTTTGTTAGATGTTCGTATGGATGGCATGACAGGGTTAGAACTTCAAGAAGAAATGATTCAGCGAGGGATTTCGTTACCGATCGTCTTTTTGTCAGCTCATGGTGACATTGATATGGCGGTTGATACGATGCAAAAGGGGGCAGTGGCTTTTGTGCAAAAAACAGCAGATCGGGCTCGTTTGATGGATGCAGTCTACCGTGCTCTGGAACGTACTAGCGGCACAAGTTCGACCCCTGGTGACGACATGGCTCGTTGGAAAACTTTGACGCAACGCGAACGTGAAGTCGCAGAACTGATTGCTGAAGGCTTATTAAACCGAGACGTAGCAGAGCGTTTAGGAGGGTTAAGCTTCAAGACCGTGCAGATCTATCGTAGTGAAGCGTGCCGAAAGTTAGGGGTTCGTGGTGCTGCAGGTCTCACGCAGTNNACCGTACGTCGCATTCGTCAAATTGAAGCCGGAGGCTTTTAAAGCATGAGCCACTATGCCGATTTACGCCGAGGCGCAGCGAGCCACTATGATCGCGCCTGGCATCAAGCTAACCCAATGCGACTTCCTAACGAAGTGTGGGATGTCATTGTGGTGGGCGCTGGTGTGGCGGGATTGGCAGCGGCACTCGAAGCCAAAAAGTCTGGCGCACATGTGTTGCTTATCGAAAAGATGGGCAATATTGGCGGCAACTCAGTGATGAGTGCCGGAATGATGGCCGTGCCAGGCACGCCCATGCAAATCGAAGCGGGGCTCGTCGATTCCATTGAACGTTTTGAGCAGGATCTCCTTGCTCTAGGGTCTATTAATCAGCCCGATCGCATTCGCATCTTGGCTAATAAAGCGCTTGAAACCTTTTTATGGACCCAGCAAGAGCTTGGCGTTCAGTGGTACGACGATCGTGTGGAGTATGACGAAGGGCATAGCGTCAGGCGTTGCGCGATTCTCAAAACAGAGTCTGGCGAAGGACTTGTTTATCCCCTCTATGAGCGTTGTGTGGTCATGGGGGTGGAGATTCGTCTCAATACCAAACTCGTTCATATTGTGCGAGAGCCAGAAACTGGGATGGTGAGAGGCTGCGTGGTGGACGACGGTACTACGTCAGAGGCGAGTACCGGGCGATTCTTGGGGACGCGCCGCGGACTCGTGATTACCTCAGGAGGCTTTGGGACAGACATCGGTATGCGCATGATGCAAAACTGGCGTTTGTCTGATCGCGTTGGGACAACGACGCAACCAGGGAGTACCTCGGAAGTCATTCGTGAGCTCGCCGCCATTGGGGCGTGGACAATGCATCTTCAATATATTCATTGTTTCCCTGATGCGAGCCCCGACGAAAAGGGACTAGGGAGCGCCTGGCGCTTTGCGCGCTATTGTGCGGCAGCGCGTGGTGTCTGGATTCAGCGTGAAACAGGGGAACGTTTTGTCAATGAACGTGCATCGAGTGATGTGCGTAGTCACGCCATTTTGGATGTGTTAAACGAAAACGGGCACTGCCATGCGCTTGCCGACGCAAGAGCCGTGGAACGTCCTCGTAGTGTCATTTTTAGCGCCAAAGACGTTGAAGCCTTGGTCGCTCGCGGCTTAGTGAGACGCTACCCAACATTAGATGACCTTGCGCACGATAACGGGATTTCTTATAAGCGCTTATTGGCTACGCTGAGAACCTATAACAAGGCGCTGAAAGCTGGTACTGACCGTGACGCGATGGGGCGACCGATTGAGCGAGGGGCGCTCCCCATGGAAGAGAGCCCGTGGTACATCAGCAATATTCTCGCAAAGATCCATTTGTGTGGCGGCGGAGTCGCCATTGACCGCTATGCGCGCGTCCTGTCTATTGAAGACGATCGTCCGATTATGGGGCTCTACGCAGCGGGCGAAGTCACAGGAGGCTTACACGGGGTCGCGCGTCTCACGTCCTGTGGGCTCCTTGATGCGCTCGTTTTTGGACGGATAGCGGGCATGATGGCGGCGGACGGCTAGTAGACGCATGAAGGCGACAATCAAGCCTAAACAAAAAAAAGCCGGCTCAAGGATGCCCTTGAGCCGGTTAAAAGTGATCAGCTAGGTTCCCAAACTCCGCAGGCAAAATCCTATCTAGAAACAGAAGTTTGTCATTGGTCAAGTGACTAACTTCTGAATCTCTTGGCAGGCACATCCACCCGGAACAGACATGTGAGCCAATCACGAACCCTCTTTGGCAACAAATCCACCAGCCAGTGTTCGCATGATCTGTTCCGGCGTACCGTGTAGCGGTCCATGCTCATCAACAGCTTGTTGATTGAGTTTCCCGGCAACTCCATCTTCCAATTGGGACCACGTTCCTGTTGAAGCATCAGGTTGTGCCGAATCTGCAGCCTAAGGTCGCATCCGATGAGGTAGACCAACAGTTTCCCGAGATGCGAGGCTTCCGTGACACGCAGACGTCTACCAGGCAACTGATTTTTCAGTTGGTCAAAGCCTTGCTCAATCAGCCCTCGCAAACGATATAAATCTATTGCTACAGAGGGATCTTCAACTACATTGCTCTTAATGTTCAGCCAACTGGCGCGGTCAGCAGTCCTGTTAACCGCCGTCTGATCAATCACCCATATCTTTTTCGGGGTTTGATGCTGAGATCTCTTCGGGTCACCACTTCCTTCAGATAAGGTCTTGCCTCCTGGAACAGACGCTGATCGACCTTTCGTCCATGACTCAATTCATCGAAGACCTGTACCACAAGGCTGTTCAGATTCGACCTGACCGCCTGTGCGCGTTCCGGATCGTAGAAAAGGTGGCTGTAAACCTTGACGGTGGTTTTATTCGATTTCTGCCAGCTCTCGGTGAAAGTGTGGCTATAAACACGATGAACTCGATCCCAGGCTTGAGTCCTGCGTTCAAGCTCACGTGCCCTGTGCAAAAATCCACTTCTCCTCATTGCTGCCGACCGCAATTGGGCAACCGGTAAGGAAGGCCATGTCGTCGTTGATCAGCTTGTTGAGCATTGCGTTTGACGGGTAGCCGCGATCGCTGATCAGCATGATTTGATCCATCGGGAAGCCGTACTTGCTTCATGCGTTCATAAATGTAGGAATACGATCCGCGGTCATTGATGGATCCGTTGTAGGTAAATGCGTAAACGATGTGTCCGGTCAGCTGATCGAGAACGGTTGCCAGATTCAGCTGAGGCAGTCCTTCGTCCTGTTTGGCATGGTAAATTCAATTTGCTCTGCAGATGAGTACGAATTAATGCTCGTGCTGTCAATCGCGCAGTAGCGAACGGGGATTCTTCCTGCGATCTCGTATTGCTTCTTCTGCAGAGTTTTGAAACGTTTCGCCCAGAACTCATCCCATGCTTCAGGCGTGCACGTGCGCAGCAGTTTAGTTATTTCCTGACCGGAAAGATTCTGAGCCACTCGAGGAAGGATCTGATGGTAGTACCAGTCGGAGTAGCAATCTACTGAACCACCCTTGAGGATCTGATAAATCGCATAGCTGATCCATTGTTCGGCATCCTTGCTGCCAAACACTTCTACCAGAGCCGACACGATCCCTTGATGAATGGTACCAGACCTTTCAGGGCATAGTGAGGCAGGAAGAATTTGAAGTTTCCTTCCCCCTTGTCCTCTGGCTCTTCTTCAGTCAACTCCTGGCTCAAGTCCTCATTCGTCGTTTTATCTTCTGCCACAGCACTTTCTTCAACAGGCTTCTTATTCGGGAAGCCTACGGATTCGGCAGGAAGCTGATCAAAGAACGTATTTTCATCGACAAGATCGTGATTCAAGTAATACCAATCCTGTTGAGCAAATTCGGGATGTAGGGACAGGAATTTCGAGGACATCTTCACCATGCCGCTAGGCTGGATCACGCCCACCTGGATTTGGACAGCCGGAACAGAACGTCCCTTCTTCCCCAGCGCCGCCTCTTCCGGAGTAGGAGCAATCCATTTGTTGCGATAAGCCCTGACGTATGTTTTGCCCTTGTTCTTATAAGACATGAGCTTGAGCTGAAGAATTTCCTGTCCTGTTGCCATTTTCAACGCCGCATAGATTGGTTGTGATACAACGTATTTTACTCTAGTTTTGGCAAGAAAACAATAGCCCTGCCAGATTTTTTCCTGTCTGACAGGGCTATTGAGATTCTGCGTTATCTAGATAGTAGATTTACCGCGGAGTTCGGGTAGGTTAGGAGGAGAAGTCAACCTAGCGACCGATCCGAAACTTTACGTTGAAGCGCGTGTGGCAGCTTCTCGTCCGGCAATACGGTACCGTTCACGAGACAGTCTAGCGTTGCACACGCACCAAGGCGAACGGCGCCATGAACGCCAGATGTTGCCTCTCCAGCGGCAAAAAGCCCTGGGATGGGAAGGCTCGATGAGATGTCTAACACTCGGCACTGCAGGTCAGTGACTAGACCACCCATACAGTGATGAACCTTCGGGCTCATTTGAGCCACGTACCAAGCTGCCTTGNNAACAAGCGGCACCTGCACGCGGTTAAACGAGCGGTTGAAGTCAGGGTCATATTGGTTGACCACGGCTTCATTAAAACGATCGACGGTTTCTCGAAGCATCGAAGCGGGAATTTTCATCGCTTCGGCAACATCGGTGAGCATCGGATAAACCTTCACAATGCCCCGTCTCACGAGGTCTTCAAGCAAACCCGGACGCGAAGCGCGATAGGCTTGAAGATTGGGTTCGTTACAGAGGGCGTACGCCTTAAAGCCGTGCGCCTCTTGAGCCAAAATGGCATCTGAGCGAACCTTGCGATTAGCGAGTTCATTCACAAACCGTTTGCCTGAGGTGGAAACCCAAAGCCCATACTCAGCAGCGCCAGACTGTGAGAAGGTCCAACCGAGTCCCATGCCCGTTTCTGCTGGACTATTCCAAGGCGTGCATTGAATCCAGTCGTTATGCACTTGTGCGCATCCAATGCGACTGGTTTCTCGCCAAAGCTCTGCGGTCGCCCCCGGTTGATTGGTGGTGTCCATCGCTTTGGTGAGTTTGGGGTCGAGCATCGTGCGATAACGCACGTCTGCCGCAAACCCGCCGTAGCAAAGCACGATGCCTTTTTTGACGCGAATCGTTTTAGTGACGCCTGAATCCTTGTAGGGAAACTGCCAACCTTCGCGAACCTGTAACCCTACGACACGACCTTCGTCGTCTCGGTAGAGATGTTCAACGTAGGTGGAGAGCCGAAGCTCTGCGCCAAGGCTAGCCACTTTATCGAGCATCTTCGTCACAATGTCACGTACTGTGCCATTTTTTGTGACGACGTAACGCGCAACGCTATGGTAGTCCTCTTGACCGATAATCGTTTCGTTATAGGTCACCCCAAGAACATTCACCGTCCACTCATAGTTGGCTAGTGCGTGGTTAGCAACGAGCGCCACCTTTTGTGGCTGACACATTCGCATGCCTGCGGCTAGCATGTCTTTTGCTAAGAGCGTTGGTGAGTCGTCAATGCCGTGCTTCAATTGCTGAGGACACCCCGTGGCAACCATGCTCCCGCCATTGATGGCAGAATTGCCGCCTGGCTCACGCATCTTCTCTAAGATGAGCGTATCTGCACCGATCGCTTTTGCCTCAATGGCAGCGGCTAATCCAGCAAAGCCAGAACCTACGATGACAACGTCTCGCGTTTCGTCCCAAGTGTCGGGCATCGCAATAGCGGCTGACTGCGCAGGGCGACCGAAACACGACGTTGCTCCAACAGCAACACTTCCTTTGAGGAAGGTTCGGCGACTCCATTCAGTCATGACGAGCATCTATGAGTGGGGTTCCTTCGAGGCGAGCCGAAGCACAAGTCGAAAGAACGAAATGACAAAAAGCACTGGGACTTGGAAGTCCCAAACGGTAGTGATAAAACCACAGATACCATTATCCGCATCTGATGCCCTAGGACATTTGCCAAATGGCAGGAGAGCGCGATGTTTGTGGTTAGCGTGACGAGAAAACTTTTTATTTCGCCAAGGACGCATAAGTCGAGCCTAGTCGGTATGATGGATTTATTCGGGTTGCGGAGAATGACTTTACAGCCCAACGATCGATTTATTTTAGAGGGGAACTCCATGACGTTCATCCGCGCGACGGTAGCACTCTTGGCTACCGCGGTCGCAGCTGGCGCACTCGCCGCTGGTAACACCACGAACGAAGATTTTCGTGATGCTAAAAAAATGCTCGAACGCGAGGTCTATATGGACCATCGTGTGACGCTTTATTGTGGTTATGCCTTTGATAAAAAGAAAAACGTGAACTTGCCGTCGACCTTTACGACGCCAGNNTACCACAAAGAACGTGCGGCGCGCGTTGAGTGGGAACACGTGGTGCCTGCTGAAAACTTTGGTCGCGCTTTTAAAGAGTGGCGTGATGGGTCGGGTCGTTGCATTAACGATAAGGGGCACTTCTTTAAGGGGCGTCGTTGCGCAGAAAAGCTTTCGCCTGAATTTCGTTTGATGCAGTNNACCGACATGTTCAATCTCTTCNCCGGTACCGTGGGTGCGGTGAACGCCGTTCGCTCGAACTACAACTATGAGATGTTGCCTAACGCCCATTACTCGTTTGGGTCATGCGAAATGAAGATTGACGGTCGTCGCGCTGAGCCGCCTGCTCGCTCTCGCGGTGAAATCGCTCGTGCGATGCTCTACATGGAAAATGCCTATTCGCCTATATATAAGATGAGCAATAAGCAGCGTCGCTTGATTGAAGAGTGGAATCGAGAGTACCCCGTTACGCAATGGGAATGTACGCGTGCCTCGCGTATTGCCAAGTTGCAGGGTAACGAAAACCCGTTTGTGGTAGAAGCGTGCCGTAAGGATGGGCTCGATTATCGCGGTACTCTAAGCAAAACGCGCAAGAATATTTTTGTCGTCCACGTAGGCTCGAGGGTTGAAAACCTCGAGCTTTTTTTTGGTGCGTTTTTGTGCCCGGGAAGACGATATTTGTTGTAAAAACGCGATCAATGTTGAGTCATTCATAAATGAATAGTCACTTTTATATAAGGAGAATGTCTCACGAATCTTGCGTCATATATAGAGAACCCTTAAAACTTCGGCGCAATTTGTCACATCTTGGTACACTTCGCATCAGCCTAAAATCCGCCCATGTTGTCTGCGCTTTGAGGTGTATCTTTAAAACGCAGACAAAAGGGCAGTGAGGCTTCTAACTCAAACAATCGTTTTCAATCACGACAGGTAAAACGAAGCGCCCTTTACGTAACAGGAGATAAAGGGATTAAGCCTTAGGGTGACGCTTCTGTTTTGCCACAGATAACCACTGACAAAGGATTTCGGATCTCATGGAACCGTTTAACGCCGGATGGCTCTCGATCGTCCCTCCGATTGTGGTAATCGTACTTGCGCTCGTGACGAAGGAAGTGTTGTCTTCCCTCGTGCTCGGCATTCTGACCGGTACTCTTATTTATACGATTGGCATGGATGGCAATGTCCTGATGGGCACGCTTGAAAGCGCCTTTACTGTGATGGGTAACAAGGTCGACTTCAACATTCTTATTTTCTGCTCCCTTTTGGGCGCTTTGGTGTATGTGGTCGCTATGTCTGGCGGCACGAAGTACTATGGTAACTGGGCTGTGAAGCGTATCAAGTACCGTAAGAGTGCTTTGGCTGCGACTTCTGGTCTCGGTGTGTTGATCTTTATTGACGACTACTTCAACTGCTTGACCGTGGGTACGGTGATGCGCCCGATTAGCGACCGCTATAAGATCGCGCGCGCTAAGCTCGCCTACATCATCGACTCGACCGCTGCGCCAGTGTGTATCATCGCTCCGGTGTCGAGCTGGGCTGCGGCTGTGGGTTCGTCTTTGCAGGGTTCGTCCGCTTTTGAAAGCGACATGGCTGCTTTTATTGCCACGATTCCCTGGAACTTTTATGCTTTGCTCTGCTTGTTGCTCGTCTTCTTCATCGTTTTGACCGACTTTGACTTTGGTCCGATGCGTAAGGCTGAAGAACGCGCTGCTTCTGGCGAAGAACTCGCTGAAGTGTCGAAGTCCGCTTCGGCTGAACCGCCTAACGCCAACCCCCGTGGCACGCTTTGGGACATGCTTGTGCCGATCTTTGCTTTGATCGTCTTTGCCGTGCTCTCTTTGATGTACTCGGGCGGCTATTGGGGCGACGACGCGGTCTACCATACGTTCCAGGCTGCGCTCGGTAATTCGTCCGCTGCGTCCGCTTTGGTGTGGGCTTCCTTTGGTGCCGTGGGTGTGGCTTTCTTGATGTATGTGCCGCGCGGCTTGGTGCCCTTTGCAGACTTCATGAGTANNCTTGTTGAAGGCATGAAGTTGATGCTCCCCGCTAACATCATTCTCGTTCTCGCTTGGACGTTGTCTGGTGTTTGTCGCGACCTCTTGCAGACCCCGTTGTTTGTGCAGGGTATCGTGACCGCGGGTGGTGCTGACTGGTCCATTTTCTTGCCTACCATCATCTTCGTGATCGCTGCCTTCCTTTCCTTCTCGACGGGTACGGCTTGGGGTACGTTCGGTATCTTGATCCCGATCGTGGTGCCTGTGGTTCAGGCGATTGACCCGGTCTTGACGGTCGTGNCACTTTTGTCCGCCACGCTCGCTGGCTCTGTCTTTGGTGACCACTGCTCGCCGATTTCGGATACGACGATTCTCTCGTCCGCGGGTTCAGGTTGTAATCACATAGAACACGTTTCGACGCAAATTCCTTACAGCTTACTTGTTGCTGGCTGTGCCGCGATTGGTTATTTGGTGGCTGGTGTCACGCGTGGTAATCTTGCGTTGTCGCTTGGTACCGCTGTGGTTTGCCTTTTGAGTACAGTGACGATTCTTCACTTTGTTAAGTCGAAGAAGAAAACTGCGGTAGCCTAATTACATCGGTTTGGTGATATCAAAGAGTCCGGTTCTCTCAAATGGGAGCCGGACTTTTGCGCTATCAGGGACACAAAATGATGTGCGTGATAGCAAGCGAATTTGGCATTGAGGTTTGATGCAACTCTGATTGAGACAAAAGAGACCTGTTCTGAGACATAAAACGCGGGTCGAACATGCGTCGAATCCTTTATAATGCCGTCAACTCTTTTTCTTTTATTTTCCACCCCGCCGCGAAGCCCGTACCAACGGGTTTTCCGTGGTGATTCAGAGGAAACTTATGTCGACCTGCAACGGTATGGTTTTTGAACTGAACGGCGCTCGTGCGCTCTCGGACTTCCGCGCCGCTCGTCTTCTTGCGGTACNNCTGCAGCGTGTCTCTTCCAATGTTGAAGCGGTCTCTACTGCTNTCGTGCATTTCGTGCACACGTCGCGCGAATTGACGGAAGCCGAAAAGACGCGTTTGGGTTCGCTCCTTGACTACGGTGATGCTGCCGAAGATGTTCGTGGTGACGTGACCTTCATGGTGGTGCCGCGTCTCGGTACGATCTCTCCCTGGGCTTCAAAGTCANCCGACATTGTGAAGAACTGCGGTATTGAAGGCGTGATGCGCGTTGAACGCGGCACGGTCTTTAGCCTTCAGACTTCTGCGTCGCTCACCGACGACGAAAAGGCAGCTGCCGCTGCGACGCTTCACGACCGTATGACGGAATCCGTCGTGGCTGAAGACTTCCCGGCTGAACAGCTTTTCGTTGAACTCGAAGGCCGTCCGATGGCGACCGTGGCACTCGTTGAAGAAGGTCACCGTCCTACCNTTGAACGCGCCAACGTCGACATGGGTCTTGCGCTCTCTGAAGACGAAATCGACTACTTGACCGATGCCTTCACGAAGATTGNNTACCGTAATCCGACCGACGTCGAACTCATGATGTTCGCTCAGNCGCTCAACTCCGAACACTGCCGCCACAAGATCTTCAACGCCCGTTGGACGATTGATGGTGCTGATCGTGAAGAAACGCTCTTTGGCATGATTCGCCAGACGCATAAGATGGCGCCGCAGGGCACGATCACTACCTATGCTGACAACGCCGCTATTTTTGAAGGCGCTGAAGTGACGCGCCTTTATCCGCGTCCGGGTTCTGGCAATGAATTTTAGCGCGTCTTTGAACGCGCCGACGAAATGACCCATACGGTCTTCAAGGTTGAAACGCATAACCATCCGACCGCGATCTCTCCGTTCCCGGGTGCCTCGACGGGCTCTGGTGGTGAAATCCGTGACGAAGGCGCAACGGGTCGTGGTGCGCGTCCGAAGGCGGGTCTTTGTGGCTTTACGACCTCGAACCTGAACCTTCCCGAATTGCCCCAGGGCTTTGAAAACGATACCGACACGGTGACGGGTGAAAAGTCTGATGCGAAGTACGGTGCCCCTGCACGTATCGCGACGCCGCTCTCCATCATGACCGATGGTCCTTTGGGTGGCGCTGCCTTTAATAACGAATTCAGTACCNGTCCGAACATTCTTGGCTACTTCCGTACGTTTGAAGCTAACGTCGGTGGTACGCGCTATGGTTACCATAAGCCCATCATGCTCGCTGGCGGTATCGGTAACATCCGTGACGACCAGACGAAGAAGGACGTGCCGCCTGCAGGCAGTCTCCTGATCGTCTTGGGTGGGTCTGGCATGCGTATTGGCTTGGGTGGCGGCGCTGCGTCCTCGATGACGACAGGCTCTAACTCTGAAGCCCTTGACTTTGACTCCGTGCAGCGTGGCAACCCCGAAATGGAACGCCGCGCTCAGGAAGTCATTGATCGTTGCTGGTCCATGGGCGAAGAAAACCCGATTATCGCCATTCATGACGTGGGTGCGGGTAGCNTTTCGAACGCCATGCCTGAATTGGCTGACCTCTCTGGTAAGGGTGCCACCTTTGACCTCTCCAAGGTGCCTGTTGAAGAATCTGGCATGAGCCCCTTGGAAATCTGGTGTAACGAAAGCCAGGAACGCTATGTCATCGCTTTGGATCCTGCGAAGATCGACATCTTCCGTGCCTTCTGCGAACGCGAACGTTGCCCGTTTGCGGTGCTCGGTACGATCACTGAAGAGTNNACCGAATTGAAGTTGACCCGTCCGAACGACACGTCGGCTGTTGATATGCCGATGGAAGTGTTGCTCGGTAAAACTTNNCCGCGTATGCACCGCGATGTGAAGCACGCTGATAAAGTAGCTTGAAGCCCTTCACGTACCGAAGGGCTTGATGTCGCGAAGGCTGTGACCGATGTGCTCCGTCACCCGACGGTCGCTTCGAAGTCCTTCTTGATCACGATCGGTGACCGCTCTGTGGGTGGTCTTGTGTCTCGCGATCAGATGGTGGATTCCTGGCAGGTTCCGGTGGTAGACTGCGGCGTGACGACGCTCGGCTTTGAAACGAACCGTGGTGAAGCCATGGCGATGGGTGAACGTACCCCGGTCGCCGTGATTGATGCTGCGGCTGCCTCTCGCATGGCTGTGGGTGAAGCCCTCACCAACATCACGTCCGCTGACGTGAAGCTCCCCGAAGTGAAGCTCTCTTGCAACTGGATGGCTGCTTGCGGTACGGAAGGCGAAGATGCCAAGCTCTTTGACGCTGTGAAGGCAGCGAGCGACTTCTGCTGTGCACTTGGCATTTCGGTGCCGGTCGGTAAGGACTCGCTCTCCATGCGTACGGTATGGGACGACCAGGGTGAAAAGAAGTCTGTGACGAGCCCAGTCTCCTTGATCGTTTCTGCAGCGAGTANNCCGGTGGGTGACGTTGCTTTGACGGTCACGCCGGAACTTCGTGACATCCCGTCCGTGATGGTGTTGGCTGACTTGGGTTGCGGTCGCGCTCGTATGGGTGGTTCGATCCTTGCTCAGGTGGCTCAGCGCTTTGGCGATACTACCNCTGACTGCGAAGATCCTGCCATGTTGGCGCGCTTCATGGGGGCTGTGCGTACGCTCGCTGCTGAAGGCGCGATCGTTGCTTACCACGACCGTGCTGACGGTGGTTTGGCGAGCACCGCTGCTGAAATGATGTTTGCGTCTCGCTTAGGCATGACGCTTGACTTGACGTCGCTCACGAAGGACGCTGACCTCTTTGCTGCGCTCTTTAACGAAGAACTCGGTGCTTTGATGCAGGTCCCAGTCGATAAGGTCGACCGTGTGGTTGAAGTCATGCGTGAAGCGGGTCTCACGTCCATTTGCCACTTTGTGGGTGAAGTGACCAACGACGACACGCTCACCATTAAGGCTAACGACACTGAAGTCGCGAAGCTCGCTCGCGTTGACCTTCAGAAGGCCTGGACGGAAGTCTCTTGGCAGATCGCTCGCGGTCGCGACAATCCTGCTTGTGCCGACAGCGAATTCGCCCGTATCGAACGCGCCGAAGACACGGGGCTCTTTGCGAAGACCACGTTCAATGTCGACGAAGATATCGTCGCTCCGATGATTAACACGGGTGCTCGTCCGAAGCTCGCTGTGCTTCGCGAACAGGGTGTGAATAGCCAGACCGAAATGGTAGCTGCCTTTACGCGTGCTGGGTTTGATGCCTATGACGTGCATATGACCGACCTCTTGACGGGTCGAGCTGATCTTGCCGAATTCGTAGGCTTGGCTTGCGCCGGTGGGTTCTCCTACGGTGACGTGTTGGGTGCTGGTGGTGGCTGGNCANAGACCATTCTCCACAACGACCGTATGATCGAAATGTTCCGTACGTTCTTCAACCGTGAAGACACGTTCGGTCTCGGTATCTGTAACGGTTGCCAGATGATGAGCCGCTTGCGTGACCTCATCCTGGGTGCTAACCACTGGTNNACTGACTTCGTTCGCAA
The DNA here is from genome assembly GCA_905186105.1 of uncultured Sutterella sp. Lineage (GTDB taxonomy): Bacteria > Pseudomonadota > Gammaproteobacteria > Burkholderiales > Burkholderiaceae_F > Sutterella. The sequence goes on from LR994475.1 coordinate 905,301, forward strand.
TAACAGCGAACAGTTCGAAGCCCGTTTGGTGAACGTCGAAATCCTCGAAAGCCCGTCCATCTTTTTCCAGGATATAGTAGGTAGCGTGATGCCGATCGTCAACTCTCACGGTGAAGGCCGCGTGCAGTTCCTTCGTCCTGAAGACGCTGCGCTCGTTAAGATGGTAGCTCGCTACGTCGATCCGACCGGTGCCGCGACGGAAGTCTATCCGTACAACCCGAATGGCTCGAAGGGTGGTCTCACGTCTGTGACGACGGATGATGGTCGCTTCACGATCATGATGCCGCATCCGGAACGCTCTCACCGCGCTCAGCAGCTCTCTTGGCACCCTACTGAATGGACCGATGCCTCGGGCTGGATGCGTATGTTCCGTAACGCACGTCGTTGGGTGGGTTAATCCACAGTATTGGGAGCGCTCGACACTGAGCGCTCTCTAACGACACCAAGAAACGCCGGTCTCACATTGAACTATCCCCAGAAAGTGAGACACCTTTCTGGGGATATTTTGAATGGCAAATTGGCGTGAAGACCTAAAAAGAAAGCCTCCTAGACGCGAGGTCTAGAAGGCTCTTAGAGCTTTATTAACCGAGGCTTGTAAGTCCCATTACATGGGCTTCGGCGGCGTGGGCATGGGCTTCACCCAAGCGGCGGTTCCCCAAAGCGGCACGGTCGAGAGACTATGCTTAAAGCTACCCGTCGTTTCCTTGGTGGAGTAGGAGACGTAAAGCAGGGTCTGTGTCTCTGGGTCGTAGATACGACGAATCTTCATGGTCTTAAAGAAGACACTCTTAGACTTCGTGAAGACCACTTCACCCGCTTTAGAGCGGTCAATGGTGGCGATCATTTCTGGCGTGATTTCGCCCGTTTGACGGCAAGAGACCGAGCTGTCTGACGGATCCGCAAACGAAAGGTTCGCTTCAATGCTCGCGACGTGGCACGTCACACCAGGGACCTTGGGGTCAGGGAACGTGTTGATCTTGATGTCTTTGAGGGTGAAGATACCCAAAGAAACGTCACCCACTTCATCCCCACCGGAGCAACCCGTGAGTGCAATCGTCGAGGCAAGAGTAAANGAGGCTAAAAGTCGTTTTGTCATCGTCGTACTTACCCAAAAAGTTCAAAAGTGCATTGATTATAGCGAGCCGTTCTTTGGGACTCGCGTTATTTTTCAAAAAAGCCCTGCTGACGAAGGTAATCCAAAATAAAGGGACGGCGCTCTTTTAAGAGGTACGCCTTGAGGCTTTCTCTAAAGGTCGTGTCCTTGGCGTTGGTGTCGCGCGTGGCATAGTACTGACGCATGGTTTCGTCGTAGTAGCTTNNGAGGTCTTCGTCCTTGGGTTCAACGTAACGGTTTTCCATAAAGGTGACGCTCGATGGCATGCGGGGTTTGAGTCCAGGCTTCACTGAAGGGCGACCAAANGCCAACCCCATCACAAGGTAGACCCCTTTGGGGAGCCCTAAAAGCTTGGATACNTCAGCGACCCCATTACGGATGCCCCCAATAAAGCAGCCGCCATAACCCAAAGCTTCAAGCGCCACCATGGCAGTCTGCGCCATGACCGCGGTATCGGTCGTACCCACTAGGCCTTGTTCAGCCCAACCAAGGTCAGCGCCAGGGCACAGGATGGCATTACGGTGGTAGTCAGCCACAAACACCCAAAATTCAGGGGCGTTGACGACATGGGCTTGGTTACCTGCGCACAAGGCGAGCTTGGCGCGTAGCTCAGGATCCGTCACACGAATGATGCTAGTGACCTGTAGGTTGCATGACGTAGATGCTTGACGCGCGGCATTGAGAATAAGTTCACGGTCTTCGGCACTCACGGGTTCGTCGGTGTACTGACGAACCGTCGCGTGGTTTAAGAGGTTAGATAGGGTTTCGTTCATGGTGGATAAACCTCAAAGAAATCGCAAAGGACTTTTGTCAGTCTATCAGGCGTTGGGTTTGAGTGAAAAGCCATGGAAGGCGCTCTTAAGGCAGAGGCTAAGAAGTACGCGTAAGATAAGGTGGCAAGGCTTGATCGTGAACACATTAATCAAGCGAACGAATAAACGAACGGACTAATCAACGCAAAAGCGAACGCGACCCTAGTGAGGATTTATGTCAGCGACCCAGACCGAAAAGGCTCCGTGCCCACAATGCCAGACCGAATTGACGATTGAACTCTATGAAACCATCAATACGTCGATGAATCCCGAAGTGGTGGCACGTTTGATGCAAGGGGAACTCTTTAAATATCGTTGCCCAGGCTGTGGCGCCACGGGGCAAGCTTTCTATCCTGTGCTCTATAACGACGTGGCGCACAAAGTGATGGTTCAGTTTACTACCACGAACGACGTGAACGTGGCTCAGCAATATATTGAAGAGCACGACGAACGCAAAAAGCAGTTTGATGCGATGGGGTTCCCGATGAGTGACTATCGCATCGTGATTGACCCGAACGACCTTGTTGAAAAGTTCCAAATCTTTGATGCGGACTTTGACGATCGTGTGATGGAAGTCGTGAAGGTCTTTTATAAGATGTCGTGGTTAGAAGAAAATAAGTTCTACCGTAACGTCATCTTCCGTTTTGCGAAAGGAAATGGGGAACCGTTCTTCTTTGTGATGGACGAGCAGGGGAACGTCTTAACGCGATTACGTTTTGACCGTGATTACTACGAGATGATCAAAGGGACGCTGCGTCTCAATGAAATCGATTCGGCGGTTGTGAACGAAAACTGGGCACGTGAGTACCTTGATCAACATATCGCGGACTTCCAGTCGGGGGACGAAACGAACAGCGAAACCAACGACTAAGAGAAGGGCGAAGGCTCACCTGAAAATCAAGGGCTTCTAAAAAACTTAAGAGGCGTTACTCGACCTGGGTAACGCCTCTTGCGATATTTGCCTTATGTTTTTTGAAGTCAAAGATCGGTAGGATTGTCGATACACGTTCTCGAATTTACTTTTTTTGTTCACATACCATGCGAATCACGATTATCGGTTTAGGACTTATTGGCGGCTCAGCAGCATTGGCTTGGAAAGAAGTGGCTAAAGCCGGGCGCTTCTTGTCTTCTGACCTCACGATTACTGCCGTTGACACCAATCCTGAGACCTTGGATTTGGCACTTCAATTAGGGGTGGCGGATCGCGTGACCGCGTCCATCGCTGAAGGGGTGGCTGACGCCGATGTGGTGTTGGTGGCGGTCCCCGTCTTGGCAATGGGTCCCGTGATGAAAGAAGTGGATCAGGCAGCACCCGCGGACGCCGTGTTGACGGACGCAGGGAGCGTGCGTTCTAGCGTTATATCTGCCGTGCGACTTAATGTCCGTCACGAAAGACTTCGCCACTACGTCCCGCTGCACCCCATTGCGGGGGCTGAAAAAGCGGGGCTACGCTATGCGACTGCGACGCTCTATAAGGGCGCAACGGGGGTTGTGACGCCGCTCCCAGAATCAGACATTGAGAACGTGGCTTTGATCGCGAAGTTATGGTCACTCGCCGGTANNCTCAAGGTGGTGGAGATGACCCNNCCTGAAGAGCATGACCGCGTTTATGCGATGGTCTCTCACGTTCCGCACATGATTGCGTTTGCTTTGATGCAAATGGCTTCTCAGTCGCCAGAAAGCGAAACGACCTTGGCAGCCGCAGGGGGCGGCTTTAGAGATACGACCCGTGTGGCAGCGGCTGACGCACGCATGTGGGCTGACATTACGCGTGGCAACCGTCAAGCGATTTTGGATGGGATTAGCCGATTTGAAGCGAGCCTCACACACCTCAAGGGCATGATCGCTGCCGACGACTACGAGGGTTACTACAAGTACTTTGAACGTACCGCTGACGCTAGGCGTAAAATGACACCCAACTTGCCGCCGGTACAACCGACGAAAAATTGATTTAGTTTTTAAAGTTGAAAAAACGATGAGTAACCGTTTACCGCGAGCTTTGCTCGCTGATATTGCGTCGACCCTCCATTCGGGTGATATCGCTGCTGCCCTTATGATGTTAGGGGACGAACATGGTCCAGAAGCGTCAGCCGCTGTGTCCTCCTATCGTGCTCAATGTGCGGCGGCGTTAGGTGACTATGCAACCGCTGAACGTCATTTGCGTGTGGCGTTAGACTTATTAGAACGCCGTATGGAAAAGACCCAAGAAGACGAGGAGCGCCTTGCGTTAGCGTTAACGGTGTTGCCCTCAGCCATGACGCCTATTACACCCACCTTGGAAGTCATTTCGCCAACACTCACGGTACNNATTCGTTGCCGTCGTATGTTGATCGCGATCTTTCTGAAGNTAGGGCGCGAGTTAGACGCGCAGATGGAATTGGCGTTGTTGCCTGAAGGCGCTCGAGAGTTAGATTGAGCGCGGTTCGAGTGGATGAACCTGACCGATTGATCTGTACGTAGTACCGATTTCGTGAAGAAGTCGGCTTTCGTTTTGGTGGCGTTTGCGACTTTTTTATTAAATGTTGACGTAATCGGTGTGGGCGTAGAAAAGGTGGATATTGAATCGGTATAAATACGGTGGTCTACCACCAAGAAGGTAGTTTATTCTTCTTTCGAAATGAGTGGTTTTAACGCTAAAAATTAAAAATCACGTATTTATACGCGTATTTAGAGCGCCAAGTTGCGCTAATGAGTGCGTCAAACCCAAGCACTCCTAGTTATTTACATGGCTGAAATTTTCAAGACATGTCGCAAAATACCCAGACTGAACTCCTTTCGCCCGCGAGTCAGTTGCCTAATTGGATCGACCCCGTTAAAGAAGCGGATTTAGTTGCTCGTCGTCGTGATTTTCACCGTCTGCCTGAAACAGGTTGGACCGAATTTATTGCGACCGCGCGTGCTACTGAATTTNTTGCATCTTTAGGTTTCAAGGTCCTCGTGGGTCGCGAGTTTATTGACCCCGTGTATGTGCGTGGGCGCTCTGAAAGTGCTGTGGTAGAGTCCGAAAAGTTGGCTGTAGCTGCTGGCGTGTCGCCCTTACTTCTTCAACGTATGGCGGGACTCACTGGCNTTAGTACTACGTTCGATACGGGGCGCCCTGGTAAGACCATTGCGTTTCGTGTAGAGCTTGATGCCCTTAAGATGAACGAGCCGCATGACGAATCACATATTCCGTTTAGAGAAGGGTTTGTCTCTGAACGTCCTGGCTCGATGCATGCGTGTGGTCACGATGGTCACCAGGCGGTCGCTTTTGAGTTGGCTCGCTTTATTGTTGCTAACCGAGAACGTTTGACAGGCAAGATTCGCTTTATTTTTCAACCAGGTGAAGAAGGATCGCGTGGCGCTTATCCGATCGTGCAGTCGGGGCTCTTAGACGATGTGGATCTATTGCTTTGCGCGCATATTGCCACCGATTTGACGCCAGGAACCGTGGTTGCAGTACCGNAAAAGTTCTTGTGCACGACCAAGATTGACTTCCACTTTGAAGGCGTGCAGTCTCACGCCGGTATGCAGCCGCAATTAGGGCGTAATGCCCTGTTGGCGGCGGCTGACGCATCGCTTATTTTGATGGCTTTACCACGTCACTCTGAAGGGATGACCCGTGTGAACGTGGGGACCCTTCACGCGGGCGAAGTACGCAACATTGTGGCTTCGACCGCTGACATGGAAGTCGAAGTTCGTGGTGAAAATGAAGCCATTAATCGCGAATTGACCCGTGAAGCCATCACGCGTGCCCAAGGTTGCGCCATGGCTNTTGGTGTGAAGTGTTCGCACAAGATCATGGGCGAAGCCGTGGACTTTGTGCCTGACGACGGCATTGTGCAGATGATTACGGTGTGTGCTCGTCGCGCGCGTTACGTCAATAACGTCCTGCCCACGGTGCCGTTAAATGGTTCTGACGACGCTACCCTGATGATTCGTCGTGTGCAAAGTTTGGGTGGTCGTGCGGGTTACTTTTTGGTAGGTGCAAGCCTTGATGAAAGTCATGCACATGCGTCCGTAGACTTTGACGAAAAGTACCTTGTGACCCTCTATGACATCTTTGCGAACCTCGTGATTGGGATGTCTGGTAACTGGTAAGCGTTAAGTTAGTAAACAAAAATGTTCACTGAGAAAAGCCGCTGTTCTCGAAGACAGCGGCTTTTCTACTTTTCAAATCGTGTTATCGCTTGAGGGTGAAAACCCGTAGAACCTTACTGTGACGCGCGATTTATAGGAAATGAGTGCCTTGAATGTTGTTAAACGGCAACGGGGTAACTACTAAATTCTCACATCGTTATTTATGACTAGAAATTAATAAAAACAACTGGACTAGTAGCGAGTATAAAAAATGTATAGTTTTGTGTTCTCTTAAAAATGTCCGCTAGAGAGCGATTTTTTTGAAAGAATGACCACAGGTTCGAGAACAAACGAATCTAACGACCGAACGGTACTTGGCGTTTCAAGCATCGTTCTATTCGACAGTACCTTTGAGGATAAAGCTGTCGGTCTGCCAACACTCCATGACGGTGTGTGGCAATAAAAAATATTGAGGATACTTACTATGTTCAAGAAGTCTCTCGCTGCCGTCGCCGTTCTTGGCGCTTTTGCTGGTACCGCTCTCGCTGCTGACGTTCAGCTCTATGGTTTGGTTGACTACGGTTTCCACTACACCGAAACCAAGGCTACGGGCGCTGACAAGGTTACGAATTTTGACCTCAAGTCTGGTCAGAACTCCGGTTCCCGTTTTGGTTTGAAGGGTACCGAAGACCTCGGCAATGGCTACAAGGTTGGTTTCGTACTCGAAAATGCCTTCAACGCTGACGACGGCACGCTCGATAAGGAAGGTCGCCTCTTCCATCGTGAATCACTTCTCTTCGTTCAGTCTGCTTGGGGTGAGCTCTCCGCTGGTCGTACGGGTGCTCTCGACGCTGGTACAGGTCGCTACAATTTGATGGGTTCTGGCGCTTCCGCTTTCGGTACGGGCTGGGGTGAAGTTGGTAACTCCGACGACATTCTTCTTGGTACTGGTAGCCGTATGGACAACACCTTGACCTATCAGTCCCCGGCTTTCGCAGGTGTGACGTTCTACGCTCAGGCTTCCTTCAAGAAGGACAATAAGGCTAAGGAAGACTTCGTTGCTGGTGAAGCTGTTGCTGGTGAAGAAGGTTCTTCTGACGCAAACCGTTACTATGCCGTTGGTGCCAAGTATTCTGTTGGTGCTCTCAAGGCTGGTATGGTTTTGAGTCAGACGGACTATGCACGTCATCAGATTACCGCTTCCGATCCAGATGGTGATGATGCTTTGGTTGTGAGCGGTTTTGTGAACTATGACTTCGGTATGGTCAAGCCGATGGTAGCTGTTCAGTACTGGGATAATGGGCTTGTACCTGTTGGTTCGCAATCGACGGGTTGGGAATACGGTGTTGTAAATTCCAAGGGGTATGGCGTTGTTGTTGGCGCTACGGCTCCAGTCTTTGGTGGTACGTTGAAATNNGCCACGACGGGTTGGAACGACTATGAAGGTATCAAGAGTGCTGAACTGACGAAGTCTAAGCTCGAAGGCAACAACTTTATGGTTGGTGTTGGTTACGAATATCCGCTTTCCAAGCGTACTTTCGTTTACACGGCTGCTGGCTACAAGCATGTTGAAATCAAGCATAATGACGAAAAGGATAAGACCAAGGTCCAGGAAGTCATGTTCGGTATGGTCCACCAGTTCTAATCTGAACTTAATGGCTTAGGCTTCATAGCATAAGACGATCCCCGGAAAGCTTCGGCTCTCCGGGGATTTTTGCGTCTAAGGGCACGAAAAAAGTCCTCGCGCTAGAGGACTTTTCTTTAGGCTTAGTTTCGGTCGTAAAACCCTGAGAGCGTTGTCTGTGTCTCTACGGTGAGTTGCTCTAACCGTGACCCAAAGATATGCTTTAGTGCTTCTTTAAGGTCTTCGAGCTCCTCTAAACCAACTATCTTCATCGAACTTTCCTCAACATGAAGAGATGGCGTTACGCCATCAGGGAATCGCAACCTAAATCGTAAAGCGTGGTAGGTAGGATGGGTAGCAATCCAGTGTTCCACTTCAGCAATGAGGTCTAATTGTGCTTTGGTAGGACACACGCCATAAGGGAACCGTGTAAGTAGACAGGGCCTTGCTGCTTGGTCTGGGGCTTCAAAGCCTAGGGCTCTTCCCAATCGCCTAATCTCATCCTTGGTGATGCCGCTTTCGGCTAACGGCGAATGAATTCCAAGTTCTTCAAGCGCTTTGCGTCCTGGGCGGTAAACCAAACAATCTGACGCATTTGTGCCGTCTGACAAGGGGTAGTCCCCAGAGACTTTGAGCAACGCTTCAAAGAGATGTCGCTTACACACGTAGCATCGTGTACGCCCAGCGTTGACTAAATCCATAAGGTTTGTGGGATCAACGTGGACTAGTTCCACGCTTAATCCCATACTCTTAGCATAGTTAAGGGCTTCCTCTGTATCACTAGGCGCCACATGAGTACCTGAGATATGCAAAAGCCTCACGGTGAACCCAAGGCGCTTTGCAGCAAAGGCTAGAAAGCGACTATCTAAACCACCCGAATAGGCAAGCGTGACTAGCCCATCTTTAGACGCACAGGTGAGCGCCACTTTGAGTGCTTCAGGAAGCCCATGGAGTGTGGTCATCGTGGAAGTAGTCATACTTACTAGCCTCGAATTGAGTGATAGTCGTTTAAGCGTCGGCAGGCGTTGGTTGACCAAAGGCAAAGAGCGTACCGTTAGCGACACCTTCAAAAACTTTCGGTGTGAATACTGTGACGCGCTCCGTTACCGTCATAGCANNGTACCCACCAAAGGTGGCACCAAGACCAATCAAGACGNNTACCAAGCCTGTGGGTGTGACAGGTTCTCCTTCGCCCGCCCAGGGACGAACAGCGACATTTTCCATCATGGCGAACATGGCGGGNGTAGGGTAGGGCACGACACCATGCGCACAATGGACTGTCCCGTCCGTTAACGGAATCGGGCTTGCCACCAAAGCGCGCGGAGCAATGGTCGTCATAAAGTCAGCGATCAAACCAATCGCGAGAATGTTACTNATACGACCCACTTCGTGAAAGTGAATGTGTTCAACCGTCGTGCCGTGCACACGGGCTTCGGCTTCAGAGAGCACCTTCCAAATGGCAAGCGCCTTGTCTTTAGCTGCGTCCGACAGGGTGCTTTCGTCATAAATATGGCGAATGTCAGCAGGGGTACGGTGGGCGTGTTCGTGTGGCGTCACAATGTTGAGCGTCCAACCCAAAATCCCATTCACGCTACGTGCCCCAAAGGCAATGTGCGCATCAATCTTAGGAAAGCGACAACGCATATAGCTTTCTGCGGTACCAGCGGTTTGCCCTGTGAGCGCTAAGAGCCCCGCCAAAAAGCTATTGGCATTAAAACCCGCATGAATGCGAACCGTGAGAATCGGGTGACCAAAGAGATCGGACATAAAGAATCCTTGAATAAATGTTGTCGTAGACGGGCGTGAATGGTTGATTGGTAACCATCAGCGGTGCTTATCTAACCTATCAACTCCGCCCTTCACGCTTTCTAATAAACGTAAGACGCGCGCGGCGGCGCATACCGCACCATAGCCATTGTCGATATTCATGACGGCGACCCCAGGGGCGCAAGACGCAAGGCAACTTGATAACGCCGCATTACCACCCGCCGCAATCCCATAGCCCACCGACGTGGGGACAGCAAAAATGGGTTTACTCGTGAGCCCACCCATGACGCTCACAAGCGCAGCGTCGAGCCCTGCGACGATAACCACAACGTCTGCTTCATTAATTTGGTCTTTGGTGGCTTCAATTCGCCAGATACCAGCTACGCCACAGTCTTCAAAAAGGCGAACTGTCCAACCAAGATATTCGAGCGTACGGCGTACTTCATGGGTCACAAAGCCGTCGGCGGTGCCAGCCGACACCACCGCGACCGTTCCCACAGGGCGCTTGGGGCACGTGTGATGCCAAGCGGTGCGAGAGAGGGGGTCGTAGTCATACTTAGCGCGCAGGTCATCGGGTAACGCGTCAAAGCGGTCATGGGTAAGGCGCGTAAAGAGAATCGGTTTTTCGTCGTCAGACGCAAAGCGCGTGAGGAGTGTCATTAGGGCGTCGTCAGACTTACCTTCACAAAAAACAGCTTCGGGTAACCCAATACGGGTATCGCGCTCGATGTCAAAACGAATGGCGTCGGACATTTAAGTAGAATTTCAATATAAGAAACACCTGCTTTGCGAAACAAATGCGTGACACAAAGCAGGTGTTGATCGGTTTTAAGTTGAAAGGTGTTATTCAACACGCGGCACCGTGAGGCTACCTTCAGGCATGAGAATCATGTCTGGCGTTTCACCCACATACTGCTTCGCGATTTCAAGGGCTTCTTCAACCGTGTCAACCGCGGTACCNGTAAAGAGCATGTCCTTGGCGAGCTGACGATCTAGACTCGTCACCAAAATGTAGCGAGCCTTAGAGATCGGACGCGTAATGGCGTAGACTTTGTTGGCACCGATCTTGAAGTTGGCTTCAAGTTCAGCCTTGATGCGTTCTGGGGTCTTCAAGCGACGGAAGGTTTCTTCGAGGACAGCAGAGCCAGAGCCTTCTTCACAGTCAGCCAAAAGAATAACGACACCATCTTTACGCACAGCGCACGCAGCGTTGTCCATCGTCTTTTGCATCTGGTAGACGTTGATGTCCTTGGGGAAGCCGCCACAAGAAGCAATCACGAGGTCCGCTTCCTTGGGGATTACGCAACCGTAAACTTGGTCCACAAACTTGCACGCTTCCTTGTGGGCAGCGATATAGTCCCCCGCAAACATACGAAGGAATTCGTGCTTGGCGTTCAAAATCGCGTTAAAGAGGAAAAGCGAACTACTCTTCGCAAAGAGCGCCACGCCTTCCATCTGGTCTTCGTAGCAGGGGTTACCCACCGTGCGACCGAGCCCAGCGTTTTCGTCCAGCATGAAGCTGTGGTTGACGCGCACCGTTTCCATGGCGGCACAACCCGGGAGAATGGCCTTTNNACGACCACCACCGTAACCCGAGAAGTAGTGGTGCACGATCGTCCCCGTGAGGATCACGTGGTCAACGTTACAGAGTTCCTTATGAATGTGAACGGGCGTTCCGCGAGAGGTCGTGCCAAAGTATTCAAAGTCTTCGTTGTTATTGCAAAGGCTATTAAACATCTTGAGGCGGTAAGCCACTTCAGCGCCCACGCCTTCGACCATTTCTTCGTGCGTCATGGCGCGGTGCGTACCCAAGGCAAAGACAATCTTCATGTCTTCATCCTTGACGCCCAAGCGGTTAAGTTCGTTCACTATCACGGGCATGAAGTCAAAGCTATTAGCGACACGCGTCGGGTCGTTACAAATAAAAGCAACGGTGTCACCAGGCTTCACGATTTCTTCAATCGACGGGCAACCAATCGGATGACGAATGGCTTCTAATACACCCGCTTGCACATCTTCCATCGGGGTGAAGGTTTCGGTACGTACTTCCTTCAACACACGATCCGTATCGACAGAAAACGTTTTACGACCACTACCATAAGCGTAGTCAAATGTCTGCATAGGCATCTGTTTGTCTCCTTTTTGAATGGGTTGGCAGGTTCTGAGTGTCATCAGGTGTTTTAGGTCTTTCTCTGCCACGTGGTCATTATACGGAGTCGGATCTTTTGTCGTTCAATCATTCGTGTGTAAAGCGGCTTGTGTCAATGGTTTGTACCTTGCTTACATGAGTTTTGCTTGAGTATGGGCGTTAAAACGATATTTTTGAGTGAAAACCTTCTCGTTCAGGCAAAAAACTCACCTTGTCATCAAATTGTCATATAACCGTAATAAACGCGTCACAACGCCCCCTCACAATGACAACCGCTGACATATTTGGACACTTTTTGTCATGGACCAGTATTACCTTATCCTCCTCGCTTTCTTAGGTGTGATCGCATTGATTGACCTCTTTGTGGGTGTCAGTAATGACGCGGTCAACTTCCTCAATTCGGCACTGGGTTGTCGAATTACTTCTTTCCGTACCACGCTTTGGGTGGCTAGCCTTGGTGTGCTCGCTGGCGCGACCTTTTCGTCAGGCATGATGGAAATTGCGCGTTCTGGAGTCTTTCATCCCCAGCTCTTTACGTTTAGCGAACTCATGATCATTTTCTTTGCGGTCATGGTCGCTGATGTGATTTTGCTCGACGCGTTTAATTCGATGGGCTTACCCACGTCGACCACAGTGTCGATCGTTTTTGAATTGTTGGGTAGCGCTTTTGCTGCCGCACTCTTTAAGCTGATTGATGCTGGTCTGCCGCTTACGGATGTCGCGAACTATATTAATAGCAGTAAGTCCTTGGGGATTGTCTCAGGGATCTTGATTTCGGTCGTTGTGGTACNNTTTATTTCGGGCGCAGTGGTGCAGTACCTCGCACGCTTGGCCTTTTCGTTCCGTTTCGAAAATGCGTACCGTCGCATTGGTGCCATTTATGGTGGTCTTGCGCTCACGGTCATCATCTACTTCCTTGTCATGAAGGGTGCCAAGGGCGCGAGCTTTATGCGTCCGGAGTGGATTAACTGGATTAATGACAATACGGCGGTCATTCTTTTTACGCTCTTTGCGGGACTCACGGTTTTCTTTCAGATTCTCATTGTTGTTTTCCGTGTCAACATCTTTAAGATCATCATTCTCGCGGGTACCTTCTCTTTGGCTTTCGCCTTTGCAGGAAACGACTTGGTGAACTTCGTGGGGGTGCCACTCGCTGCGTGGGATAGTTTCCAGGCATGGAAGGCTTCGGGGGTTGCTGATACTGAATTTTTGATGNGGGGTCTTCTCAAGCCTGCTACAGCACCAACAGCGTTCTTGTTACTTTCTGGCTTTGTGATGGTGTTGACCTTGTGGTTCTCCAAGAAAGCCCACCGTGTGATTCAGACGTCCATCAATTTGTCTTCGAGCCAGTCAGGTGGTCAGGAACAGTTTGATGCAACGACACCAGGTCGTATGATTGTGCGCGCTGCCATGAGTGTGGGTAATGTGGTGCACCAAATCATCCCATTGCCGATTCAGCGTGGAATTCAAAAGCGCTTTGAACCGTTACCTGTCGTAAAGGGTGAAGTACCGCTTCCTTTTGACTATGTTCGCGCCTCGATCAATTTGATGGTGTCTGCCATTCTCATTGCATCTGCGACAAGTTTAAAGTTGCCGCTTTCGACCACGTACGTCACCTTCATGGTANGTATGGGTTCGAGTTTTGCTGATGGTGCTTGGGACCGTGAGTCTGCTGTCTATCGTATCTCTGGCGTTTTGACGGTGATTAGTGGTTGGTTCTTGACGGCGATTTCGGCGAGTAGCTTGACCGCGGTTGTAGCAGTCATTGTCTTCTGGGGTGGTGAAGTTGCTGCGATTCTCTTGGGGGTAGGTGCTGTCTTTATGTTGGTGCGTTCCAATCTCAAGACCCAAAACGAAGGTGACATTACGCCAAAAGAAGCGCGTCAAGTTTATAACGCTGCTGGCGTTAAAACGATCTTGGCAAACATACATGCTAAGAGCCTCGCACAGTCTCTATCTTTACTGACGCAAATTTTGGAAGGCTTTACGGCAGACGCTCAGCGCGAATTGACGCGAATTCGTAATGCGGCTGAAGACTTGCACGAAGAGGCAACGACGGCGCGTAAGCTCTACTACCGTATGGCTGCTAGCGATAGCCAGCCGCCTAAAGCCGACTTTGACGCGCGTTACCTCTACTTGCGTGCGACGACCAACACGCGAGAAGTGGCGCGAGCCGTGCAAAATCTCGCTCGCNTTGGTACCAGAGAACACGTTGCTAATCGTCACCGCATTTCGACGGGAAGTATCTCTCGCGATATTGCGACCTTGGTGCTTGACATCAAGCGCCTGGCTAAGGTGAGCGACGGGACGACTAATTTGACAGCGCTTCGCGAAGAGGCTGACGGCATCATCAACCGTATTGAAAGCTTGCAACATCGTCTGATGGCTCTGCAGCCACAAGAAAAGATGACGGTGCGTTCGTGCGAGTTCTACCTCTCGTACCTCCTGGTACTTCGAGAATTGGTGAATCACTACGAGATTGCTTCAATGCTTGAAGATCGTATTGATCAACTTGCACGTCACCCAGAAATTGCTTAAAAACTATGTTGGGATCGCGGTCATCCTTAAATGACCGTCTTCGGGACTCCTACGGGAGTCCCTTTTTTATTTGTTGAGTGTGATCTATCCTTGGCGTTTCTAAGCTATTACTTGTCATCTTTGACGGATTTTGATGAAGAGTGATACGCTGAATTTGATTCTGTAACAGGCTGTTACGTATTTTGGGTAAACCCTTGGAGCCCTAGGAATACCCCGTAAGGTCATTTTATTTTGGAGCATATTTAACTACACTCTCGATGAATTTTGATGTTGGCTACCTCAGGACCAAATAGGGTAGTCAATCTATGAGGAGTAGAGAAATGAATCTCAAGATGAAATTAGCTGCTGTTGCGATCGGTGCTGCCCTTGGCTCCCTCGCTTTCAACGCTTCCGCTTGCTCGACCGTGATCGTCGGTAAGGACGCTTCTGCGACGGGTAACATCATCATCTACTATAACGAAGACAACGGTGGTCGTATTCTTGCAGCCCAGTACTACGTGCCAGCTGCCACCCATAAGAAGGGTGAAATGATCAAGTTCGAAGAAGCAGCTGCTTCCATTCCGCAGGTTGAAAAGACGTTCGGTTTCTACTGTAATTNNCAGACTTATGACCCGACCGGCGCTTCTTTCTCTGACGGCTTCGTGAACGAAAATGGTGTGACGATCGCTACGAACGCTTGCACGGGTATCTATGAAGACGACATCATGCCGACGAAGGACGGTGGTATCGGTTACGGTATCCGTCGTTTGATGGCTGAACGTGCTACGAGCGCCCGCCATGCTGTTGATATCGCTATTGACCTCTTGGGCAAGTATGGCTACTTCTCTGAAGGTCGTACCTACACGATCGCTGACCCGAAGGAAGCTTGGCAGCTCGCTATTCACCAGGGTAACACCTGGGTTGCTCGCCGCGTCAAGGACAATGAAGTTATTTATATTCCGAACAACTTCATGATGGACAAGGTTGATGCTACCGACACCGAAAACGTGATCGTTGCCCCAGGCATGATCGAACGCGCCATTAAGAATGGTCGCTACAAGCCCGCTAAGGAAGGTGTCTACTCTGACTTCAACTACCGCGTTGCTGTTGCTCCGGCACACCGTCGTTCTGCTGACTACAACTACTCTCGTAACAACCTCGCTTGGAACAAGATCATCGGCAAGAACATCACCGATGCTGAACAGTTCCCGTATTCTGCTACGCCCACGAAGAAGTTTGGCGTTGAAGACGTCAAGGATCTTCTCCGTACCCACGAAGCTGACATCGAAAAGCAGGATAAGCAGTGGCTCCATACGAACAGCCTCGGTATTTGCCGCGCTACAACGCACGAATCCGTCGTCTTTGAAATGAACGAAAACCCGCTCTTCATCACGGGTTATCGTGCCATGGCTCGTCCGTGCGAAACTCCGTACGTCCCGTTCTTCCCGCTTGCTCGCCCGGTACNNGAAGGCACGTCCTTCATGGATCCGGCTACCGCTACGGCTGAACACTTCAAGGGTACGCCGGAACGCTTCAGCTTCCGTTCTGATTNNAGTACTGTCTTTGACTTCGTGAAGGTTGCTAACGTTCATGAATTCCAGCGTCAGGATCAGAAGGACAACAAGGCTTTCGTTGCTAAGATCGAAAAGGAATTGACGCAGGAAGTGCCTGCTGTCGCCGCTCACGCTCAGATGCTCCTGAAGGTCTCTGAAGACAAGGCTGTTGACTACATGCATGCCTACAATGTTCGTGCTTTCAACGAAGCGCATGCTGCGATGCTTGAACGTCTCGCAGAAGTGGCTCCGCACACCGTAACGGTGATGGCTGATAGCATCGACCCGAAGAGCGAAAAGACGGTTGATGTCGTTCTCTTCTCGGGCGCTAAGTTCGATGCTACGAAGGCTGATGTGAAGCAGACTTGGGGTGGTGTTGGTCGCGCTTCTATCGGCAACAAGATCACGATGGGTAACAAGCTTGCTCAGCCTGTGAAGTNNACCGAAGCTCGTGACGTTGATGGTGACGGCAAGAAGGATATGGTCTTCACGTTCACGCAGAAGGCTCTAGCTCAGAACATGCTCGCTGGCGCTACCTATGACATCTGGCTCCATACCTATGTCGGTGGCGAACGCGTTGCTGCTATGGACACGTACTTCATCGAAACCGAAGGCTACAAGGGTCCGGCTAAGCGTACGCAGAACGCTGACCTTTAATCTCGTTTCATAGGAGAGTGAGTCAAGCACTCTCCACATAAAACGCAGGGGAGATTCCGTGAGGAGTCTCCCCGTTTTCATTGTGTTCGGGTGTCGTTGAAAGCAAAGGTCTTTTGTCTTAGTGGCACGTGGACAAGCTTTGGCTTTGGTGCAGGATTTGATCTACGCAATAACCTCACGTTCTACGGTAGCCTTGAACGCTCGAATGGCTCGGACTATAGCGAAGACTATCGCTATTCTGTCGGCGCTCGTTACGCGTTTTAATCACGTATAGAAGCCGTTTGAACAACAGGTGAGCGTGGGTTCACCTAATGTTGAAATAGAGAAAAGCCGCCCGTGCGTACGAGCGGCTTTTGATTGAGCCTTAATCGTCAGAATTCAAAGCTATAAAGCACGTCAAACACCTGGTTAACGCCCGAAATGGCTTCGACATAAAGACGCGGTAAGAGTCGGTAGCGTAGGGTAATGGTGGCGAGCGAATCAAAGATCCCCACGCCATATTTGAGTTGTAGCCCTGGGAGAATGTAGCCACTCACCACGACTTGAGAGCTGTCACCCACACCTGCCGTATCAATACCGAGGTCTCGAATGCCCACGGCGTCGCCAATGGCGCCTACGATAGATCCCGTCTGAGACACCCCTAATCCAATCAAAAGGGATGTTAACATTGCGTTATCGTCGGTCGAGGCTGATAGCCCCTGTCCACGAAGCAGGTACGAGAGTGCAGCTTGTTGTGAGAGTATGGGTTCAGAGAAAACGCTAACTTTAGGTCGCTGTGCGTTACCGGTCACTCGAATACCTGCTGTGACGTTGTCTTCAATGGAATCAGGATTACGAATGGCTTCGATGTTGAGTTGCGGACGATCGGGGGCACCTGAGAACAGCACCTGGTACTTGCGTNNCACGGTCAAGTCTTGCCCATAAGCATGAAAGCGTCCGTCTTCAACGTTCACTTGGTACNNATTCAATCCCAAACCACGTTTACGGTTTTGCGTGACCTTGAGGTCCCCTGTGAGGCGCGCTTTGAGACCAAAGGCATCAATCCATACCTTGTCACCGATATGCACAGTTAAATGGCTGTCAATCGGAATACTGGCTGTCTTTTTGACCTTGGGCACCATATGGCGGTCAAGCATGACTTCGTCACTCGAAACACCCACAGCGGTTTCAGGTAAGGTCGATACAGCAATCTTGGCGGTCGGTACATCGATCTTGCCGTCTAACGTCATGAGGGTAGGCGTTGCCAAGAACGTGACGTTAGGCGAAACCACGACGCTCGCGTAAGGGGGCACGGTAATCAAAATGTCCTTGCCATACGCATGCACTTGCGCGGTCGGCGCATTGGGGTTTTGCCAATCCGCGCGACCACTCAAATTTAATGTCCCATTGGTGGTTTCAAGTTGCCCCTTGAGCGTTGACCGTGTCCCTTCAAACGTCACATCGAGGTTCGAGGGCTTCATGACGACAGGGACAGCGCCTTCTTTCACGGTCGCGTTTGCGAGTTGGATGTCACCGTAGAGCTCTGGCTTAGCTAAGGTTCCAGTCATGCGAAGGTCACCCTTGACGGTCCCTGTTGCCTTTTCGCCTGTGGCAATAAGGGCATTAAGAACGGACAAATCAATCGGGGCGATCTTTAAGTTACCTGAAAGGCGACGTGTTGTCAGCGGTTCAGTGACGCGCGCGTGACCGACGATGCCACCGTTATGACGTACGCCAATCTCTACGTTGGCATCAACCGTCTTGGCATCGGTCTTGGTCGTCAAGGTCAACGTGTCCACATGCAAGGGGAGGGACTTTTCGCCCACGGTTTGTGTGACCGTGATGTTGTCACCCTTGAGGGTTGCATCAACCTTGGGGAGTTGGTAAGACGCGAAATGCCATTGGGCACGCGCGTCAGCTTCGAGTTTGCCCGTGAGTTGGGTGGTGCTCGGAAGGTAGGGTTTCACTAACCGGAGGTCTAACCCATTGATCGCCAACGCAGCGGACCCTTTGTCTACCGCGACCAAGGGTTCTGTGAGACACACGTCCCCGTCTTTACCGTGCCAACAGTGGGGTGCTAACGTGGCAGACGCTTTTCGCGCGTCAATGTTGAGCGCTGCGTCTTTTACTTGTGCCCAGTCACCCACCGGGGTATTGACGTTCCCGTTTTTAAGCACACCCGACCAAGCCTGGGTCTTGGTGTTAAAGGTACCGTCAAGCTCAAGCTTCGCCGACACGGGGTCACCTGCGAGCGTCACTTTGAGGGTGTGCTTTTTATCTGTCCCGTCAAGGCGTGCAGAGAGATCTCGCACATCGATCCCAGGCAACTGCGCGTCTGAGGCGTGAAGCGTGAGGTTGCCGTCAATCCCACCGTCGGGCTTAGCGGCGACATTCCCTTTAAGTAACAAGGACGCAAGTCCCATGTCGTCATAGGCGAGTTTTGTGGCAGTAAGGTCCGCCTGAATCTGGGGTTCAGTGAGTGTGCCACCCACCGTCACAAAGCCCTCGGCACGCCCCGAGAGGCCAGGCAACGTGTTCGCTAAATTGGGTGCCTGGATTTTGAGATCCCCCTTGAGGATCTTNGCCGTCAATTTGTACTTTACTTCAAGGTGGTTGTCGCCGAGTGCCACCTTTAAAGACGGCACATTGACCTTCAAAGGACTCTGAGCGGAGACGGTCCCCTGTACGCTGAGGGGATTTTTCGCGAGCTGCCCATGAATATCTAAGGTCGGTAGATCGACCATCCAGCTTTTGGGCGCGAGACGACCCTGGATCTTGGTGTCGCCTGACAAGGTGGCTTTGAGTGAGGGCACGAAGTGGTGAACGCCAAGCTGAGAGAGTTTGAGGTCCCCATCAAACGTCAGGTCGTTTGCCCAATCGGCTTTCGCAACCAACGTCCCTGTGCCGCCAGCGGTTTTAGCAACCAGCGAGTCAATGTCTAAGTTAGTGAGTGTCCCGTGCGCTTTGAGAGCTAACGTTGCTGGTGGCGTTTGTGGGGCATCAACCGTGACGCCACTACGCAGTGTCCAGCGCGCCGCCGACCCAGTCATGCGTAGCGAAACGTTTGAGAGTTTCGTGCTTTCTCCCTTGGTTTTGGCATCCAAGGGGAGCGTAAGGTTTTTGCTTGAGAGCGAAACAGCCAATGGTAACCCAGGCACCGAGGGCTCCGCCACGATCAAACTTGTGTACGCAATGGGACTTTGGGTTTGGGTCGCGAGCGTCACTTTGCCTAACACATTGCCCCCCAACAAAAGGTCAGCCGTTTCCCCCACGAGGGGCGCAAGGTTTGAGCGCACCTTGGCATGGACTTCTAAAGTANNCCACGTACGAGCAAGCGCTACTTTGCCCGTCAAGTCAACGGATCCTTGAGGGGCACGCACGTTTAGAGTTTCTAGTGCAATGTCGCTCCCCTGCATGTCGCCCTGAAGAACCACTTCGTCAAGGACGATCGGCGTATCGGCGTCGAGCTTTAGGTCAGTCCCTAAGATCTGTTTAGCTGTGATATGAAACGGAATCGACACGTCTGGGAGCGACGTGATCAAGGGCTTACCTAAGACTTCACGCAAACTGTCGCGAATGGGTGCAACGTCAAAGCCGTCAGTCGTNCGTGGCTTGCGTAGCGACGGTAGTGGCTTTGGTACCGATCGGGCGTTTCGGTACTTTTTCGCTTGATCCTTTGCCTGATCGTTGACTTGATCGTTAGGTTTAGCGAGGGGTTTGGACAGCGACACCGTGAGTGTACGAAGGGTCAACGGTTCCACCGTGAGGTGGTCCTGCACCCAAACGGCTTCGCCCGCGCCATAACCCAATTTGATTCCGATGCCGTCGACATCAAAGCCCAGATCCGCGACCTCAAAGCCATGAAGCTCAATTGGAAGCGGCATCGTCAAGGGACTGTTGTCCTTGGGTTCAGGGTCAGGTTCGCTCGCGGGCAATTCGCTCGTTACAAGCGTCCCGCGAAAGTGCCTAGTAGTAAGCTTATCGATGACTAAACGCTTTTCCCATAACGCATCGCGATTGAGTTTGAGGTGTAAGTCGTTGGTNAAAGAAAGTTTGAGTCCCGGCATTTCCCAAGCCACGTTGGTGAACTTGAGATCAAATAAATGGTACTTCAAAGGCGTCATANNGCTGAGCCCAGGCACCATGGGTAGCGCGGTTTCAAGTAACGTCGCTTGACCGCGTTCGGTACAAAGAAGCCATGCGGTACCGCCACTAGCCAACACGAGTGAGGCNACCAGAGGCAAGCAGAATTTTGGTACCACGTCTCATAGTTCAGCTCCGAGCCCAATATAGAATTGCAACGTATCGTTCTCGCGGTCGCCCACGGGACGCGCGAGGTCAAATTTGATGGGACCCACGGGCGAATTCCAACGTACGCCAATCCCTGCGCCCTTTTTCCATTCAAAGTTCGCAAAGCTGTTGGCTGCGTCGCCCACGTCAAAGAAGAGGGCACCCCACCATTTGCCTGTGACGTTATATTGATATTCAACGCTACCCGTGACCATCGATGATGCGCCCGTTAAGCGCCCTTGATTATCTTTAGGCGAAATGGATTCATAGTCATACCCACGCACGCTTCGGTCACCCCCGGCAAAGAAACGTAAGTCGGGTGGCACTTCAGAAAAGCGATTGGTTTTGATTTTGCCCGCACTCCCACGAAGCACAAAGCGGTAGCTCGCNCACGGCGTACGAATCAGTGTCCAGTGGGCTTGCAAAATCGCAAAGTCCACGTCAGACCCAAGATATTCGGTCGAGACGTCTAAGCTATAGCGTTGCGAATCGCCCCAATAGGGCATCGTGCCGCCGCGCGCACGAGTGCGTGAAATACTGATCCCTGGGTAAATCAACATCGTGTCATTCGAAATGNNCTGGTACTGCGTAAAGCTGTCATACATCCAGTGAACGCCAAGCGAACGCTGCCAGCCCTTAGAGAGTTCCCAATTACGTGAGACCGCAAGCGTCATGTTGTTACTGTCGGTGTCGTTTAATACCGTGTGCTTAACGGCACTCTGAAGTAACCAATACTCTTCAAGCGGATTAGTGATGCGTGGCAGACGGTACGAGAAGTCCATTTCTTGTTCGTCGGCTGAAATGCTGGTCGACGCCGAGAGACTATGCCCACGGTGATTAACCCAGGGCTTCGTCCAATTGACTTTGCCGTGTACTCCNGTGTCGGACGCAAATCCTAAGCCTGTTTCGATGATGTTCGCTTTACGCGGTATCACTTCAGCCTGTAAGGGGAGCTCAGTACTTTTGGCATCTCGTGCCGATTTAAAGTCTGGTGCCACGACCGCCGACGTAAACCAACCGCTTTTAGCTAAGCGCTGATTGAATTCACCGAGCGTGTCAGCGTTATACGGGTCGCCTACTTTAAAAGGCTTCATATTTTCTAAAAAGCGCGTATCGATCTGCGAGCCCGAATAGGTGACGGGNCTAAAGGTCCACCGTGGACCCGTGTCGTAGTCAATATTCCAAACGGCTTCGTGTAGAGGCAGAGAAACGCCCAGTTCAGAGTGATGAAAGGTCGCATCAAAGTACCCGCGTTGAAGCGCCACGTTGGAGAGTGCTGATTTAAACCCATCGTAGTCACTATGCTTAAGGACGGTGGGTGTCTTGGGAATACGACGACGCTGAATGAACTTAAAGATCTTGTCGTCAGCGCCTTCGCCCGTGATCGTGACATTGGTTTGTACGAGTTTGACTGGGATTCCCGGCGTCACATGAACCGAGAGGCGGCGCGGCGTTTCTTCTTCAAAACGAATGGACGGCTGATAGTAACCAAGGGCGCGCAACGAGAGACGAATCGCTTTATCGACTTTCATGCGATCCGTAGGGGTGTCAGTAATCCCCGCCTTTTCTAAGGGCGAAAGCCAAGCTTCAGCGTTCTCTTTCAATTCGCCTTTAAGGTACCGTTAATCGAGAGACTCACGGGCTCAGCGAAGACAGAGCTGCAACAAAGCAAAGTGAATATGGCAACGGTTGGCGCGCGCACAGCGTAATGTCCTTAAGGTTTGATAACCAAGTAGTTTAGCGGAGTCTCAAAGCCTCAAGGACAAACGGTTGCAATTGGTAAAGGTCTAGCCGTTACTTTAGTAAGGTCTCTAAAATGTTCGCTGCCGTGAGGTGCTTGATCGTAGGCGTTTGGTTCTTGGTCAGTACCGTGAGACGCAGTTCACCATAAGCGTGATGCGTGGTTTGTAGCACGGTACGCTCAACAGTATGACGAACGGTCGGGTAGCCGTCGTTGTCGACGGTCAACTGATAGGTTTTTTGACCTCGATTTAATTTAATTTCGGATTCTTTCATGCCCCAAACAAGAAAGAAAGGATCCGTGTTGCCTTGGGTTTCACAAGCCTGAATCACCNNCAGTCGTACCGTCACGCCAAAAATCATGCGGCTCATACCACTCACACTACGCACAGGGCGCACGGTTTCAATGTCTAACCCCATCACTGGATCGGTGCGACTTGCGAGTCCGACGGCAATGGTGTCTTTGGTGTGCGCAATGCATAAGGCGCGCACATCGCCATTCACCATCAAGTAGGGCGGATAAGGCGGGTCTTCGACGAGCGTGGCGTTGAGGGTTTGGGCATAGGTTTGAGCAACCAATCGCCCCCAAAGGGTTTGTCGGCGGCGCGCTGGGTGAGCAAATTGACCGATACGCGTTTGGGTGCATTGGGGTAACGTTAAAAGCGCACGCGCTTCAAGCTCATCGTTGGGCTCGGGCATGGTGAGTAACGTGACGACGGGCACCGTGTCATCAAAAAGGGTAGAAGCCATAACGGTCGGTCAAGGGTGTGTCTAAAAGAAAGAAGCCACGTAGTTTACGCGAATGACTTGGTAGCGTCATTTGCCAATCGTAGGAAAGCGCGAGGCGATAAAGCCTACCGCTGCCCAAAGCGCAATGATAAAATACCACAAACCAGAGGTACCAGTGTCNCAGCCGTTGGTGAGGAGGCTCGCAAAAATGATGGGACCCAAGCCCGCGCCCAAATAGCCAATCCCTTGGGTCATGGCGGAGAGANNGCCTAGAAGCGCCGCGTTGGATCGAGTCTTTNNTCGTACCATCAAGATAAANGTAGTAGAGAGCATGGATCCTTGAGGGGCACCTGCGAGAATGCTACCCACATAAATCCAAAGACCGCCCTGCGTCCAACAATAGAGTCCTAATAAGTAGGAGAGCGACATCAGCGCTTCAGCAAGCCACTCATTGCGGCAGAGGCGAATGAAGTGTTCGGTGAAGATGGATGCTGGGAGCCCAGCAAAAAGGTAGAGGGCTAGGGCGGTTCCAGCCATCGTGGCACTCACGCCTTGAGCTTCTAAGTAAGGGGGCAACCAAGCTACCACGGTGTAAATCAAGAGGGACTGCAAACCCATCACGCCAGTCATANNCCAGGCGCCTGGATGACGATAAAGACCCGAGGCGCGAAGTAACGGTTGCGCAGAAGACCTTGCGGCGTGCGTGAGCCCAATCCAAGCGACCAATACCACAATGCCAAACACTGCCCAAAGAATAAAGGGCGCTTGAGTAAGGTCTGTCATCGAGGCAAGTGGATAGGCTGAGAGTGCCCCAATGGCGCCAGACAACCCAACAAAACCCGTATAGATCCCCAAAAGGCGACGTACGCCCGTGGTGAACCATGTCTTGATCACAACCGGCATCAAGACGTTGAGCGCGGCAATTCCCGTTCCCACCATAAAGGTGCCAGCAAGAAGTGGTACGTAGTCGGGGATGGAACGTAAAAACCCACCAATGGCGAGCGAAATCAAAAAGAGTGACACTACTGAAATGAGGCTAAAGCGTCGAACGGCAGATGGGGCGATAAAAGAAAAAAGCCCAAAGGCGATGATGGGGAGCGACGCAACCAACCCATACTGATTGGCGGTCAAAGAGAGTTCAGTCGTTAATAAGTTCGCTAAAGGTCCTACCGACGTAATCGGTCCACGCATCTCGAGTGTGACGGCAAGAATGAGGCAAAGCGTAAGAAGTGACTGAGGCATGGTTGTCGTCAGAGGGACTGAAATGAACGAATGGTGAACTTCTATGGGTTGTTTTTGTAGCAATATACCGTGAAAACGGTATAAATAGTAAAANTTCTTGACAAACCAAAAAGAATCGTGTTTAATTCTACTCCTTCGCTGAGACGACACGTCAAAAGCGAATTTATTTTGACAAAGAGTGTTTGATTTAATATGATCAACATTCTGCGCTTTTTGAAGCGCTGTTCTTTAAAAATCAGAATTCAACGAACCGATAAGTGTGAACATCGGCAGTTTCGGGAGCTTAATAAGCACTCAAAAAACTTACGAATGTTCGCGCTTTGAAGGAAAGCCGAAAGACGAAAGTTAATTCTTTCTCTTTCAATTCCGGCGAAGAGCGACAAAACAGAGATTGAACTAAAGAGTTTGATCCTGGCTCAGATTGAACGCTGGCGGCATGCTTTACACATGCAAGTCGAACGGCAGCACAGGGAGCTTGCTCCTGGNNGTGGCGAGTGGCGCACGGGTGAGTAATACATCGGAACGTGTCCTATTGTGGGGGATAACTGCTCGAAAGGGTGGCTAATACCGCATAAGACCTGAGGGTGAAAGCGGGGGATCGCAAGACCTCGCGCAATTGGAGCTACCGATGCCCGATTAGCTAGTTGGTGGGGTAATAGCTTACCAAGGCGACGATCGGTAGCTGGTCTGAGAGGACGACCAGCCACACTGGGACTGAGACACTACCAGACTCCTACGGGAGGCAGCAGTGGGGAATTTTGGACAATGGGGGCAACCCTGATCCAGCCATGCCGCGTGCAGGATGAAGGTCTTCGGATTGTAAACTGCTTTTGTCAGGGACGAAAAGGATTGTGTTAATACCATGATCTGCTGACGGTACCTGAAGAATAAGCACCGGCTAACTACGTGCCAGCAGCCGCGGTAATACGTAGGGTGCAAGCGTTAATCGGAATTACTGGGCGTAAAGCGTGCGCAGGCGGTTCTGTAAGACAGATGTGAAATCCCCGGGCTCAACCTGGGAATTGCATTTGTGACTGCAGGACTAGAGTTCATCAGAGGGGGGTGGAATTCCAAGTGTAGCAGTGAAATGCGTAGATATTTGGAAGAACACCAATGGCGAAGGCAGCCCCCTGGGATGCGACTGACGCTCATGCACGAAAGCGTGGGGNNAGCAAACAGGATTAGATACCCTGGTAGTCCACGCCCTAAACGATGTCTACTGGTTGTTGGNGGATTAATATCCTTGGTAACGAAGCTAACGCGTGAAGTAGACCGCCTGGGGAGTACGGTCGCAAGATTAAAACTCAAAGGAATTGACGGGGACNNCCGCACAAGCGGTGGATGATGTGGATTAATTCGATGCAACGCGAAAAACCTTACCTAGCCTTGACATGCCAGGAATCCTGAAGAGATTTGGGAGTGCCCGCAAGGGAATCTGGACACAGGTGCTGCATGGCTGTCGTCAGCTCGTGTCGTGAGATGTTGGGTTAAGTCCCGCAACGAGCGCAACCCTTGTCATTAGTTGCTACGCAAGAGCACTCTAATGAGACTGCCGGTGACAAACCGGAGGAAGGTGGGGATGACGTCAAGTCCTCATAGCCCTTATGGCTAGAAGTCTCACACGTCATACAATGGTCGGAACAGAGGGCAGCGAAGCCGCGAGGTGGAGCAAATCCCAGAAAACCGATCNGTAGTCCGGATTGCAGTCTGCAACTCGACTGCATGAAGTCGGAATCGCTAGTAATCGCGGATCAGCATGCCGCGGTGAATACGTTCCCGGGTCTTGTACACACCGCCCGTCACACCATGGGAGTGGGGTTCACCAGAAGACGTTTGTCTAACCGTAAGGAGGACGGCGTCCACGGTGGGTTTCNNATGACTGGGGTGAAGTCGTAACAAGGTAGCCGTACCGGAAGGTGCGGCTGGATCACCTCCTTTACAGAGAGATGCAACTAAAGCACTCGAAGTTGACTTGGTGTTCACACTTATCAGGTCGTTGAACTTGATTAGCTCTTTAACAATTTGGAAAGAAATGAAGCGTTCAGTTCATGAAACGTTGTCGTGATGAGATGATGACGAATGAATGAACTGAGGGTTGTGATTGCATTCATTGATTCATTGAAGTTCTCAAGAACCGACATAATCAGAGAAATCAGCGTATACGTTATAGGTTGCTTGTGACTTTGAGGGCAAAAGGCCTCAGGGTTATAGGATCAAGTGACTAAGTGTATGTGGTGGATGCCTTGGCGATCACAGGCGATGAAGGACGTGACAGCCTGCGAAAAGCTGTGGGGAGCTGGCAAATAAGCTTTGATCCACAGGTCTCCGAATGAGGAAACTCACCTACTTTAGTAGGTATTCCAATCTGAATATATAGGGTTGGAAGGCGAACGAAGTGAACTGAAACATCTAAGTAACTTCAGGAAAAGAAATCAACCGAGATTCCGAAAGTAGCGGCGAGCGAAATCGGAACAGCCTANNGCACTCGATAGCAGCACGATTATTGGAACAGTCTGGAAAGTCCTACCATAGAGGGTGATAGCCCCTTACAAGAAAATTTGGCTGTGGTACTAAGTGTGCGATAAGTAGAGCGGGACACGTGACATCCTGTTTGAAGATGGGGGGACCATCCTCCAAGGCTAAATACTCGTGATCGACCGATAGCGTACCAGTACTGTGAAGGAAAGGTTAAAAGAACCCCGGGAGGGGGNNAGTGAAATAGATCCTGAAACCGCATACATACAAACAGTAGGAGCCTCGTAAGGGGTGACTGCGTACCTTTTGCATAATGGGTCAGCGACTTACGTTTAATGGCAAGCTTAACCGTATAGGGGAGGCGTAGCGAAAGCGAGTTCGAATAGAGCGATTAAGTCGTTAGGCGTAGACCCGAAACCAGATGATCTATCCATTACCAGGTTGAAGGTGTGGTAACACACACTGGAGGACCGAACCGACTAGTGTTGCAAAATTAGCGGATGAGCTGTGGATAGGGGTGAAAGGCTAAACAAATCTGGAGATAGCTGGTTCTCCCCGAAAACTATTGAGGTAGTGCCTCGTGTATGACTCCAGGGGGTAGAGCACTGTTATGGCTAGGGGGACATGGCGTCTTACCAAACCATGGCAAACTCCGAATACTTGGAAGTTTGAGCACGGGAGACAGAGCACCGGGTGCTAACGTCCGGACTCAAGAGGGAAACAACCCAGACCGCCGGCTAAGGTCCCTAATATTGACTAAGTGGAAAACGAAGTGGGAAGGCTAAGACAGTCAGGAAGTTGGCTTAGAAGCAGCCATCCTTCAAAGAAAGCGTAATAGCTCACTGATCGAGTCTTCCTGCGCGGAAGATGTAACGGGGCTAAGTCAATAACCGAAGCCGCGGATTCACACNNATATGTGTGAGTGGTAGGGGAGCGTTCTGTAAGCCTGCGAAGGTGACTCGTAAGGGTTGCTGGAGGTATCAGAAGTGCGAATGCTGACATGAGTAACGTTAAAGCGGGTGAAAAGCCCGCTCGCCGAAAGCCCAAGGTTTCCTGCTCTACGTTCATCGGAGCAGGGTGAGTCTACCCCTAAGGTGAGGCTGAGAAGCGTAACTGATGGGAACAAGGTTAATATTCCTTGACCGCCGCTGAATGCGAAGGGGGGACGGAGTATTGAAGATCATCCGGGTGTTGGATGTCCCGGTTTGTGCGTGTAGGAGGTTGACAGGCAAATCCGTCAACGGATCTCCGAGACAAAGCATCGAGCTCTCTTTTGAGCGAAGTGATTGGATGTGCTTCCAGGAAAAGCCTCTAAGCTCCAGTTCAGCGGGACCGTACCGCAAACCGACACTGGTGGGCGAGCTGAATATGCTCAGGCGCTTGAGAGAACTCAGGAGAAGGAACTCGGCAAATTGACACCGTAACTTCGGGATAAGGTGTGCCTTTGTAGCGTGAAGGGAGAAACACCCCTAGCGTGAAGAGGTCTCAGATAATTGGTGGCTGCGACTGTTTACTAAAAACACAGCACTCTGCAAAGACGAAAGTCGACGTATAGGGTGTGATGCCTGCCCGGTGCTGGAAGATTAATTGATGGGGTGAAAGCTCCTGATCGAAGTCCCAGTAAACGGCGGTCGTAACTATAACGGTCCTAAGGTAGCGAAATTCCTTGTCGGGCAAGTTCCGACCTGCACGAATGGCATAACGATAGCACACTGTCTCCCTCCTGAGACTCAGTGAAGTTGAAGTGTTTGTGATGATGCAATCTCCCCGCGGCTAGACGGAAAGACCCCATGAACCTTTACTGTAGCTTTGCATTGGACTTTGAACCGATCTGTGTAGGATAGGTGGGAGCCTGTGAAACTGTGACGCTAGTCACAGTGGAGGCGTCCTTGAAATACCACCCTGATTTGTTTGAGGTTCTAACCTAGGACAGTTATCCTGTCCGGGGACCGTGCATGGTAGGCAGTTTGACTGGGGCGGTCTCCTCCTAAAGGGTAACGGAGGAGTGCGAAGGTACGCTAGGTACGGTCGGAAATCGTACTGATAGTGCAATGGCAAAAGCGTGCTTGACTGCGAGACCCACAAGTCGAGCAGATACGAAAGTAGGTCATAGTGATCCGGTGGCTCTGTATGGAAGTACCATCGCTCAACGGATAAAAGGTACTCTGGGGATAACAGGCTGATACCGCCCAAGAGTTCATATCGACGGCGGTGTTTGGCACCTCGATGTCGGCTCATCTCATCCTGGGGCTGTAGCCGGTCCCAAGGGTATGGCTGTTCGCCATTTAAAGAGGTACGTGAGCTGGGTTTAAAACGTCGTGAGACAGTTTTGTCCCTATCTGCCGTGGGCGTTGGAAGATTGACGGGGGTTGCTCCTAGTACGAGAGGACCGGAGTGAACTCACCTCTGG
This sequence comes from uncultured Sutterella sp., assembly GCA_905186105.1. GTDB lineage: Bacteria > Pseudomonadota > Gammaproteobacteria > Burkholderiales > Burkholderiaceae_F > Sutterella. The sequence goes on from LR994475.1 coordinate 934,418, forward strand.
TGTACCAGTTGTNNCACGCCAGTGGCATCGCTGGGTNNAGCTATGTGGGGAAGAGATAACCGCTGAAAGCATCTAAGCGGGAAACTTGCCTGAAGATAAGTCTTCCTGGAGGCTNNAGACCTCCCTAAAGAGTCGTTCGAGACCAGGACGTTGATAGGTTGGGTGTGTAAGTGTTGTGAGACACTAAGCTAACCAATACTAATTGCTCGTGCAGCTTGATCCTATAACCGTGAAGCTTTTTTGGCTGAATGTCGAAAAAGAGAATTTCATGAGTCAAGAGGCACATAACTCTTGCTTCATTTCTGACCAAAGTAAAGAATTCGTCCCTTAGTGGACAAAGCTTTTGCCTGATGACCATAGAGAGGTGGTCCCACTCCTTCCCATTCCGAACAGGACAGTGAAACACCTTATCGCCGATGATAGTTGGTTGTATTTCCAGTGAAAGTAGGACATCGTCAGGCTTCAAAATTAAAAACCCCTGGTATCAAATGATGCTGGGGGTTTTTACTTTTTCAGCGCTTCCATCCATTTCACCCTTCAAACTGGTATCCCCATCCACGACCACCACGTTTCTCTAACGGTTCATCATGGTGCTGAAAGGTTCCCGACAGTCGCTCGTAGCTGTGGTTACAACAGCGGCTCAACTTGCCCGTTACGCTCACCCTTAACGACCCTCAATCTTGTTTTTTTACGAAAACGTGTCCTTTCAAGCTTTGGAAAAAGGACTTATGGTCGCTTCTCTTTTAAAGAACTGCATCGGGTTTACACCTAAATAAACGCTTCTCGTACAGTGAAACTGAACGATACATTTGATTTATCCGAACGGTAAAAATGCGCTATAATAGCGAATGTCTTAAGACATTTTGTCCCCTGCGAAGTGTTTTGAGGTACTGGTCCATGACGATGCAGGAGAGTCGACATCTTTTCAATCAACGTGCTTGGATCCAAATAAAAATCACAATGCTGCTCTTTGGGTATCCCCGAATGAGTGGGTAATTGGGTCAAATAATCCGAAAACCATTTCAAATAATTAAGTGAGGAGAAAATCATGATGAAGATGACCGCCAAGCTTTGCGGTGTTGCCGCTGCGTTGGTTTTTGCCATGGGCTCTGCTGTTGCGGTAGAGAACGGCACACAGACAATCACAGACGCAGATCAGTGCCACACGTGCGATATGTGGATCACGAAGTATCCTGGTACCAAGGCTGAAATCGTGATGAAGAGCGGCAACGTTTACAAGTTCTGCAGCACGAAGTGCATGACCTGCACGTTGCTCCGTCTCGGTGAATCTGATCAGATGGCTGGCATCTGGGTCAACGACATGGATAAAGACAACTGGGAACATCCTGACAACACCTTTATCGATGCTAAGACGTACTGGTACGTTCAGGGTTCTAGCCGCAAANGTACCACGATGGGTAAGTCCCTTGCTCCGTTTAGCTCCAAGGAAGCTGCGCTTGCATTCCAGAAGCAGTATGGCGGCAATCTTTATCAGTGGAAGGATTTGACGAAGGAAATCCTCGGTTGCAAGGTGCCTAAGAAGGTCGTTGTTCCGATGAAGTAATCGTTAAGTCGGTTGTGAAGTTGTAAAGAGTACCGCTTGATGCGGTACTTTTGCAATGGCGCTTCAATGGAATGTGTGTAACATATACGAAATGTGGATTTATCTTAAGCCCGTGGCGTTTGTGCTTTTTGTCCCTTTTCACTAGAAAACCCTTCCATAAAGACAAGGTTTTCTGTAAAATCCATGCTCTGTTTAGTGTCAGTCAATTTGAAAATAGACACTTGGAGGGAATAAAAAAACGATGGATATGAATGAAGAACTCCTAAAGCTCGCACACCTTCAACGACATTTGGATGAACGTCGTGCGGTGTTACGTGCGGAAGCCATTGCCGAAGCTCAAATGCTGATTAATAGGTTTAAGGTGAAGCGCTCTGACCTTCACTTTGTCGAGCCGGTTGTGAAATCTGAGCCGCCTGTCTACGGCATGACGAGCAAGATTGCCCGTGCGGTCGCCATCAAGTATGTGGGTCCTAATGGTGAACGTTGGGCGGGTTGTGGTCGTACGCCGCGTTGGCTTGAACGCTATGAAGAGCAGGGCGGTAATCGCGAAGACCTCTTGGTGAAGTAAACCAGGTGTCTAAGGCGATCCCTAACCATTTAAAAATCAAAAGCCTCGGTGTGCTGGTAAGAGGCTTTTGAGTTAGTAGAGCAGTGGGTGTGCTTTGTGACTCAATCCATAGTACCACGGGTGCTTCTCAAGGTACTGCATGACCCAAGCGCCGTTCACAAGTAGTGGGCTCCCAGTGAGCGTCATACGTGCCTTTACGGTACCTGANTAAGTCGTGCGCTTAAACGGGACTTCAGCCACCGTACGGCTTAAGTTATCCAAGAAAACGAGGAACCCTTCACCTGAACGGCGATAAAACATCACTCGGTCAAACGTCTCGTTGGGTTTTATTTCACGGCGTTTTTTGGCTGCTGCAAACTTCATGACTTCTACCACGCGGTCGTCTAAACCAGATTTAAGCATAATGAGCTTTTCGCGTAGGTCGTCAAAGTGCATGACGAGTCTGTATTGCTGGTTGGCACTACGTTCTGCGATCGTAGCCATCAAGTGTTCAGCGGTACGTTGCACCACGATCGGATCCGTCGTGGTAGTGAATTCAAGCGTTGTGCCGTGCTCACGATCCGTGACCGTCAACGGCGTATCGGCATAGAGCTTCGTTAAGCAATGTGGGCAGGTCGTTTGACCGTAGGTGCCTTCAAGGATCAAGCGAAGCAGGTCGCTATCCGTTTCAGCGTCAATCGTACGGTCAACCGTCGCGTCAAAGGCTTGGTGGCAGTGTGGGCACGTCAGTGTGGTGGAGTATGCGTTAGACATAGATCACGAAGCAAAACAATGGAAAGCAATTCGGCGTGCGACTCGCATCACACGCCGGAAAAGTGAAAGGGTATTTTAACCGTTAGCGGGTTTTACTTTGGTAGCGACCCGAGCGATCGTAGCGTTTACCGTTTTCGTCTTCTCGTCCTTGATAGCGTCCAGAGCGATCATAGAAACGTCCGTTCTCATCTTGACGACCTTGGTAGCGTACTGAACGATCGTACATACGTACCATTTTCGTCTTCACGGCCTTCGTAGCGACCCGAGCGATCGTAGTAGCGCCCATCTTCAGACTTACGTCCTAAATAGCGTCCGCTACGATCGTACATCCGACCATTTTCGTCCATACGACCTTGATAGCGGTCGCTAGAGTCATAGACGCGCCCGGGCTGCGTAAAGGTCACCGCTTGCGCCACATTGAGACCTAAGCCTAAGAGGAGCAAAAGTGCCAACAACCATTGAGTGATGCGTCCTTTCATGGCGCCTCCAGGGTTACTCAATCGGAGCCTTCACGAGGTCAGTAATCGTGGTGTAGTGCTTCAAGACCGCTAACCAACCGTCAATCAACGGCGAGTCGTCAAGGTCAACGCTAAAGGAGAAACGACCGTCACCCAATTCTTCAATCTTTTGGGTCTTATTGAAGGGCGTTTCAGACAGCTGACGCGCCGTCACGGCGTTATCAAACTTAAAGGACACGTGGACCTTATTCGTTTCGCCGTCGGTGTAATTAAACTGACGCGAATTGACATAGGCATCAAGGCTAAATTTACGTGGACGGTCAGCCAAGAATTCGGTCGCTNNTCGGTACTTCTTCAGACGATGAAGCGCCAGGTGACGAACGTCCTTATAGCCATCAAAGGTGCAAACGAGATAAAGACGGACGTCTTGCTGCACGAGCCCCAAGGGGTTCACAAGGCTCTTCACATTACGACCCTGACCGTTTTCGTATTCGATCTCGAGTTTGACTTCACGAAAGAGCGCTTCACTCACGTTGTCAAAAACGGGCACGCGGTATTTTGGCGGCTGCATTGGGAGGGTGTTACTCACCACGGCAACCTTCTTTAGCCAAGCCTGTTCGCGCTTTTTGGTGGACGACTCATTGAACTTTTGCTGAGCGATTTCAAAAAGGGGCGAAAGTGACTTCGAGAGTTGGCTCGGGATCATAAAGCGCATATGCTCTTGCGCCAAGCGTAAGAGTAAGCACTCGTGCACTGAGACCTGGTGCGAGAGCGTGCTAATGCCGTTCACCCCCTGCTTATAGCCATAGGGACGCGCGCGCTGGTCGCACTCAATCCCAAAAGCCGGCGTTTCAGTGATGGTANNGCTGAGGTAACGCTGAAGCGTACGGGTACGCAATTCAATGCCGGAGGCAGCAAGGCCTTCTTGAATCTCAAGTAAAGTCACTTTACGGTGCTTAGGGATTCGCTGAAGAATTTCAATCAGCGTAATCGCTTCATCAAGCGCAGATGTTTTGCGTGCCATTGAGTCTACCTCCTAAAGATGTTTGTTTTACAGACCGGGAACGCCTAACCACTTAATAAAGAATTCGTCCAGAACGTCGGACGGGATTTCCGTCTTATCATCCATCGGCGGTTGGGTTTCAACCAGCGTATTTTCGATAAAGGCTAACACAGCCGGGAAAAGTTGTTTGGGTCCCACTTCGCCGTCATGACCGTCACGACGCTGAATATTGAGTAAGGTCTCAATTTCAGTGCGCAGGTTTTCATCCGCTACCATCCCTTCAACTAACTGCTCAAAGACGACGGGCGGCATCGTACGGCGTTCCGCAACCCAGTTCATGGCTAAAAGCCCCTGAACAATATAGAGGAAGCGCTTATAAGCGATCGTTTCGTTGCCCATCAAGTAGTTGCTGATATGGGACTGAGCCATCGAGCGGTAAATTTAATAAAGACGCGGCAAGGGAGAGCCGTAGTCAAGGAGCTTACGAAGTTCAGTCAAAAAGAGCGGGTGATTGCGATAGATGATCGGGCTGTAGAGCCATTGAATCACCGAGACATTCCCTTTTTTGAGTAAGTGTAAGCACTTGCGAAGGTCCCACCCTTGAATGTCCCAGAGTTCGTCCTGGGGCAGGGTGATTGTGTCGGGCATGGGCGTTAAGCGCAAGTACGACTTTAAGGGCGAGACATAAATGAATCGAATGTCGTAGTCGGATGTGGGTGAAGGAAAGCCCCAACTACGGCTACCTGCTTCGCAGGCGTAAAGGATACGAATACCATGCGCGGCTTCAATGCGGCGAAGTCTAGCCTTGGCTTCATCAAAGAGTTCTTCTGCGATCTTGGTCATTACTTTTTTATGGTTGTTTCCTAGCGCCTGAGGCGTTGGAAATCTTTGGGTTGGTCGTCGTTCGTTATCCTCAGGTTTGTTGAAAGGGAAGAGGTGATAGCCGAACGATTGCAAAAGGATATCTCATGAGGGCGAGCTATCGCTTTGGAAGCATTATCGCATGAGAACTCAATGTCGTGTGCGAAACGCTTTAAACGTATGATGCCAAAACAACATCAGCGCACGTTGATGTCGTTTTAGTTAAGTGTTGAGTTCTCTTTGGTGATACCGATCACGTAATCCGAGAGTCGCCAATCTTCTAAGCGCGTTTGGGTGATGGGTTCACCTTGGTAGGGTAGNTACGCTTTTAATAAATAGGCTTTGAGTGCCGCTTGCCCGTCAGCGTCCATCGTGTCGACTCGGTGGTACCAAGCCCCCGCAAGATAAATCACACGACGCATAAATGGGGCGTCAGGGCGTTCGCCATTGGGTAGGGGCGCACTAAGGAGCTTTTCGCGCTCTAGCAACGCTTCGTTATCTTCTCGAATCGGGCGAATGGTTTGAATGAGAAAAAGCCCAGCGCGACGTCTGGCTTCGCTTTCAGCGTACCCTTGAAGCATGGGTGGGTAAGGAGCTTGAACGTCAGAAAGGTTGGGTGGCACGGGACAACCCTCTGGAATACGACTCATGAGATCAGAGACGTGCCACTGATAGTAGGAGCGCACTAAGGATTCGTACGAGGGACGCGTCGTGAGCTTTAAAAGCCACTCTTCACGCGTAAAGTGAAGACCGAACGTTGTGTTAAGTTCGTCGACTTCCTTATCGGTGAGTTCAATTTGTGGCTTCTCTTTCATCCGCACAGTCCAAAAACATCCTCAGTTAGAGACATTCTAGGCGCAAAAGAACGTTGTTAAGGTTGGGTCTTTAGTGCGACACGCTGAGCGCGAAAGTACATTAATCTTGACTCTCGTTGAAATTGACGAGTTTAGGCGATGTGCCGTCAAAAATCACAAAGCCCCCACGTTGTGGCTTCTGCCCCACAAAGTGCCAATCCGGTAAAACAATGCGCGTGACGGCGTCAGTCATGCGTTCAACTGTAGGTCGATGGGTGTGTCCGTGAATGACGAACGTGGCATGGGCTTTTGAAGCCGCCTCTAGAATCACGTCTGGCGTCACGTCCGTGAGGTAGGCGGCTTTGGTGGACTTGCGACTCAAACTCTTGGCGCGCGCGTTCTCAGCAATAGAGAGTCGCTTTTTGAGTGGCAAACGCATGACGAGCCACTGCCACCAGACACTTCGCACACGGTGGCGCACGGCTTGATAGTCATGGTCACGCGTACACCAAGAGTCCCCGTGAGAAAGCAGTAAGGTGAGGTCACCGAGTTGAGCGACCGTTGGGTCCTTAAGTAAGGTGCCACCGATTTCTTTGGCAAAGCGTTCGCCCATCATAAAGTCACGGTTACCGTGCATGATGAAGAGCGCATGGGTTTGGGCGTATTGACGCAACGCATCGACCACGACCTGCATCGTATAGGATGCATCGTCACCAATCCAATAGTCAAAGAAGTCCCCAAGAATCAAAAGTTCATGATGTGCGTTGGTCTCGGTCTGAAGAAACCGCAAAAACGCATCTAAGGTATCGGGTTCAGCGTGACTTAAGTGAAGGTCAGAAATAAAAATGGGATCCGTCAGTGTGATGGGTCCCGCTGTGCCTTCAAGGGTAGGGCAAGAAAACGGTGAAAGCATGTCGTGGTTGAATAAATGAGTCACCGTATTGTACAAGAAGCACCAAAGGAAACGCCCGTGTTTATGCAGAAACACGGGCGGGAAAAAACCAGATGGAAGAAGGTCTTTTTTTACTGGGCGGCAGCAGGCTGCTGAGCCTGAGCGGCGGGCTGAGCCTGGTTAGCGTTAGTCGGCTGAGCGTCAACGTTGACGGCTTCAGACTGGTTGGCTTCGGCGGACTTGTCGCCAAAGAGCGCATCACCAATCGCGGAACCAGCGACGGCGCCCACAGCGTACCCCATCATGTTAGAGACGAAACCACCGCCAGCGTTTTGTTGCTGTTGCGGGGCAGCCTGGTTAGCAGCCTGCGGGGCGATCTGATTGGCGGGCGCAGCATTCTGAGCAGGTGCCGCATTCTGGACGGGGCGGCATTCTGAGCCGGAGCGGTCTGAGTGGCAGGCTTCGTAGCCGGCTGAGCCACTACCGGACGACCCGGTACAGGGTTCGTTACAGGGGCAGGCGCACGCTGCACTTGCGTGGGAGCCGGACGAGAAAAGGACGGCTTGGCACGTTTGACCCTTGCGGCTTCAGCACCGGAGGTGATAGCAAGGAGCGTGGCGGCGGTGAGAAGAACGAGCTTGGTCTTATTCATGTCGAAGTGATTTCCGTAGTAGAAGAAAGGATAGAACTATTATATGGAACGTATTTTAATGTATTGCCTATCGAAATTCTTTCTTACAACTCTAAAATTTCTAAGCGTTCTCTCAATTACGTTTACGAAAGAGCCTAGCCCAAAAGCCTGGCTTTACTTCGGTGACGGTGTAGGTCCCGGCTTTGTAGCCCGTCGCGTAAATCGCGGTTCTAAGGACACGTTCGTCAAGCGGCGCTTCGGTTACCATTTCAACGATGTTCTTGCGGTGTGAGGCGTGTAGCAACTGAAAGTGTGTCCCAGGAAACGCATCACGAATCGTTTCAACCATGTGCGCTTCGCACATTTCGCAGGACCATGCCTAAGACTTCGAGTTGGGTTTTGATCATAGGTCTTATGAGAGTTTAGATAAAGAGAATGATAATCATTCTACATTAAACCTATAAAAAACGGGCAAACCGCTTTGGGTCTGCCCGTTTAGCGTATTCAGCGCAAAGGCGATCAATCCAGATTACGTAAGGCGTCAACCAAGGCGGTCTTAGATACCGTCTTTTCGTCCTTCATCTTGATGATGCGACCAGGATTTCCGACGACCACGGCACCTGCGGGCACGTCAGAAATCACGACGGCGCCAGCACCAATGACTGCGCCTTTGCCCACGCGCACGCCTTCGATGACGACGGCGTTAGCACCGATCATCACGTCGTCTTCAATCGTGACAGGGGTGGCAGAGGCGGGTTCAACGACGCCAGCGAGCACCGTACCCGCGCCAATGTGGCAACGGTTACCGACGATCGCACGGCCACCCAATACGGCACCCATGTCGATCATCGTACCTTCACCAATCACGGCACCGATATTGATCACGGCGCCCATCATGATGACAGCCCCGTCACCAATTTCGACCTTTTCACGAATGATGGCACCGGGTTCAATACGAGCGCGGATATTCTTCGTGTCAAGCAACGGGACGCCCGAATTACGACGGTCGTTTTCGATCACGATGTCCGTAATACGGCTGGCGTTGGCGGCAATGACGGGTTCAAGTTCAGCCCAGTTGCCAAAAATCGTGAGGCTTAAGCCTTCACCGAACACTTTAGCCCCTGCAACTTTAAAGTCCACGGGTTCCGTGAGGTTCACGTAGACCTTGACGGGCGTTTTCTTAGGGGCGGTAGCAATGTAGTCGATGATTTCTTGAGCGTTCATGATTTATTTTGTCTTTCAAAAAAGAGAATGGATTACGAAAAGAGAATGTCGTCGAGCGTATAAAGCCCAGGTGTACGTTGATAGAGCGCACGGGCGGCTTTATGGGCGCCGTTAACAAAAATACGACGGCTCGTGGCGCGATGCGTGAATTCGAGTTCTTCATCGNNAGTACCAAAGTAGTGGACCGTATGAGTGCCCGCGACCGTGCCACCACGCAACGCGTGAATGCCGATTTCGTTGGGCGTACGAGCGCCACACAGACCTTCACGACCGTAGACGGGCGTTAGGTCGTGCTTGGGATCAAGCGCATCAACGAGCAACTTAGTCGTGCCACTAGGCGCATCGACCTTACGGTTGTGGTGCGTTTCGGTGACTTCAATATCAAAGTCGGGACGTAATGCACCCGTGACCAAACGAAGNGTAGCTTTGGCTAAGACCGCAATGCCAAGCGAATAGTTGGCGCTCCAAAGGACGGGGGCTACCTCACCCAAGGCTTCAAGCGTCGCTTTGTCGTCTGCTGTAAAGCCCGTCGTCCCCGACAGCAAAGCTGTGCCCGTACGGCGAACATAGTCGACGACANNTGGGGGGAGCGCTGCGGGACTCGAAAAGTCGATCACTACGTCAGCGTCGTGTGTGGTAGTGGCGAGCGCTTCAATATTATTGGCGTCGTACGCGGCGACAATCGTGTCGCCGGCTTCNAGCACCACTTCTTCCATGAGGCGGTCCATGCGCCCGGTGCCAATCAAAAGAATCTTCATCAGTCTTACTCCGTAATCAAGCCTGCAGCGACAAGTTCAGCACGTAAGCGAGCGGCATTTTCGGGTGCCATATCGCAAAGCGGCAAACGCATCGAGTCNGCATTCAAGCCCATCATATTGAGAGCGGTCTTGACGGGGATGGGGTTTACTTCAATAAATAAGCGGTTCATGAGGTTAAGGCGGCTCAACTGTTCACGGCGCGCGTCGTCGTGGCGGTAANNTACCAACCAATCAGCGCACATCTTGTGGCATGAAGCCGGGTCAACGTTGGCGTAGACCGAAATAACGCCCGAGCCACCCACTACCATGATCGGGAGCGTGATGTCGTCGTTACCCGACCACATCTGGAAGTCTGGTACCACAAAGCGAGCGACTTCCATGGCGTAACTCATGTTACCCGAGGCTTCCTTGATGCCGCAGATGTTGGGGTGCTGAGCCAAACGTTCAACGACAGACACTGGAATCGAGCAACCCGTGCGGTACNNTGGTACGTTATAGAGAATGCAAGGGACATTAACGGCATCAGCCGTATCGGCAAAGTGGCGATACATCCCTTCGGCATTNTAGGCCTTGTTGTAATAAGGGGCAATGATCAAAAGGGCATCTGCGCCCATCGCTTCATAGCGACGGCTCATTTCGATTTGTGTGGCTGTGCAATTGGACCCTGACCCCACAATCACAGGCACGCGACCTGCAACGGTGTCAATGGTGTGACGGACGACCGCAGCATCTTCTTCGTGCGTCATCGTGGAATATTCGCCCGTGGTGCCAAGCGTCAAAATGGCATCAGTACCGCCCGCAATCTGGCGTTCAATGAGAGTGGTGAGGGCTTCAAAATTCACGCTACCGTCAGCGTGAAACGGGGTGATCATGGCGACGATGGAGCCGCAAACCTGGTCGAATTTCATGGAAAGGTCTCCTCAGAACTTTTTTGATAGGCAATAAAAAAGTCGGTAGAGTTGACGCCTCTGCCGACAGGGTAGGGTGTTTGTGACACCAAGTTCTGAGGGCGGATAGCGCAACCGTTCAAGGTGGTGAACGGACAGTCCGTCGGATATTTTCCGACGACCCATTGTTAAGCCGTGCCCGCCTTAACAATTCGGCGGATTTGCCTCACTCTGGATCATCGCTTGCCAGCTACCCAGAGGTCATCATTTCCGCGCCTCTATCTTCTAGGTCTTAAAAGTAGCATAAAGTGAGTGATTTTGACAGGCTAATTCGCCTAAGGGACGATTATCGCAAGCCATCTAAGTAAGAGCGCGTAATGCCAACGACCTAGAACGAATTATTTTTGTCGCTTCTCTACACCGCCCCATAAATCGCTGTGCTATAAATTAGTTCACCTGACAAGTTTTGATACAAAACACAGATTCCAAAAAAAACGTCAGGATGATAAGAACACCGACTCGTCAAGGAACGAGCGTTGATTCCACGATAAAAAAGGAAATTCTCCTTATGACTAGCGATGCCATTGCGCACCGTCGAGCGCTTCATCAGATCCCAGAGTTAGATGACGAATTACCCGAGACGCTTGCTTATGTGACGCGAGCGCTTGAGCCTTTCGGGGCTGAACTCTCGCACCCCATCAAGGGTAGCGTGTGTGCGTATTTTGACGTTGGTGCCAAAGAAACGGTCGCTTTTCGTGCTGACATGGATGCTTTGCCCGTGACCGAATGCACAGGGCTTTTCTTTGCATCGGGTAAGCCGGNNTACCGCATGCACGCTTGTGGTCATGACGGTCACACTACCATTGCGTTGGGGCTTGCTTCTGAAACGTCGCGCATGATCAAAGACGGCGTTCAATTGCCGCGTAATGTCCTTTTTGTCTTTCAGCCCGCTGAAGAAACGACGGGCGGCGCCGAACGCCTTGTGGACGCAGGCATCTTTGAAAAGTATGGCGTCACGCGTATCTTTACCNTACATCTGTGCTATAATCTCCCCGAAGCCACGGTTTGGTCTCGTCCTGGTCCTTTGATGGCTCGCTCTAACGAAGTCACGTTGACGGTGACGGGTAAGAGCGTACACGTCTCGCGTGCCGCTGAAGGGCACGATGCGTTGCGTGCAGCCATGGCGTGGACGCAAGCCGCCTATGACTATGTCGAAGGCATGCCCGCACATGTTCGCCGTACCTTGCAGTTTGGTCGCTTAGTGTCTGGCACCGTGCGTAATGCGGTCGCTGGCGAAGCGCGTGTTGAAGGGACCTTGCGTACCTACGAAGAAGACACGGCGCAAACGATTCGCGAAACCCTAANNAGAACAACGCTAAGGTACATTGCCGAAACCACGGGCTGCACGTTAGACGTGCACTACAGCACGGGCTATCCCGCGGTTTGGAATAACGAAGCGCTCTTTGAAACCGTGCAGTACGACTTGGGCGACGATCGCGTGGGGGAACTTGCTGACCCCGTACTTGCCGCTGAAGACTTCTCCTTTTATCAGCGCCGCGTGCCTGGCGTCTTTTTCTTCTTAGGTGTGGGTCAAACTGCAGAACTCCATTCACCACACTTTTGTTGGAACGACGAAGTGGTGATCCCTGCTGGCATTGCCTTCATGAAGAAGATGATGACATTGCCCTAAACCAAAGATTCTTTCGTGCGGGGCATAAATAGAACAGCCCTCGCACGAAAAATCCAATAACTATAACTATAAGCCGTAGTACCGATCGAGACTACCGCACGCTGAGCGAAAATAAACCGGCGTGTCCTTTTATTAATCCATTGATTCTAAGACAACAAAATGGACTTTTTAAATCAGCTCGTAAATGATGCCAACAGCGTGCTGTGGGGTGTCTTCTTCTTGATTCCGCTCCTTTGCGGGACGGGGATTTTCTATACGTTTAAGTTGCGTTTCGTTCAGATTCGCAAATTTGGTTTAGCGGCTCGCTTCCTGTTGGGTGGCGCTTCGCTTTTTGGTAAGCGTGCCGACAAGTCGGGGATGAGTTCGTTCCAGGCTTTGGCAACCGCTGTGCTCGCTCAGGTGGGGACCGGTAACGTCGCAGGTACCGCCACGGCTTTGGTCGCTGGGGGTAGGNGTTCTCTCTTTTGGCTTTGGGTGGCTGCCTTCTTTGGTATATGCACGATCTTTGCCGAAGCGGTGCTCGCTCAGACCTATCGCACCAAGGATAGTCNNATGTACCATACGGTCGGGGGTCCTGCTTACTACATCACCCTTGGTATGGGTGAAAAGTGGCGTCCGTTAGCGGTCTTTTTCTCGATCGCCATCATCATCGCCCTGGGTTGCATCGGCAACATGGTTCAGTCGAACTCGATTGCCAATGCGATGCAGACGGCCTTTAGCATGCCTGCTTTTGTGACGGGTGGTATCTGCGCCTTGCTCGCGGGGGTTGTGTTCTTTGGTGGCGTGGGTCGCATCGCGAGCGTTACCGAAAAGATCGTTCCCTTCATGGCTGCCGTTTATTTGATCGGTGGTTGCTACGTGATCGGTACGCACCTTGGCGAAGTGATCCCAGCCTTTAAGCTTATCTTCCNNAGTACTGCTTTTGATCCGGAATCGGTGATTGGTGGTGCCTTGGGTCTCACGGTGGCGAAGTNNACCATGCAGTTTGGTGTTGCTCGCGGTCTCTTCTCGAACGAAGCCGGTATGGGTTCTACGCCGCACGCGCACGCTGTGGCTCGTGTGGAGCACCCGGCTGAACAGGGGCTTGTGCNNATCATGTTCGGGGTCTTCACCACGGTGGTCATCGTGACCTTCACGGGGATCGTGATCCTTGTGACCGGGGTGCTCGACTTTAAGACCACGGGTATTGCGCTCACGCAGCATACTCNNTACACGGTGGGTTTGGGTAGCGTCGGGATGAGCTTTGTGGCTGTGTGCCTCTTCTTCTTTGCGTTCTCCACGATCATCGGTTGGTACTTCTTTGGTGAACAAAACGTCCGCTTCCTTTTTAAGGGTCGCGGTGTGATGGGGTATCGCTTGCTCGTCTGCGGCTTCATCGTCTTGGGTGCCACCCTCAAGGTGGACCTTGTCTGGTNNACTTTGGCTGACATGTTCAACGCCTTGATGGTGATTCCTAACTTGATCGCGTTGATCGCGCTTCATAAGGTGGTCGGCAATACGCTCGACGACTTTGAAACGAAGCTCGATGCATATGAAGCTACTAAGCGTAAATAAGTTTCACAACACTGGTACCTAACGCAGAGTCAGGCACGTTGGTTGGTCACTAGACCGAAGACGCCTGGCTTGTGCCATACTTAGGGCTAGCATTTTTTCTGTTGGAAGGTAGCCATGGCTAAAGATGATGAAATTGTGATTGAACCCACACGCAAATTTCAGGGGAAGTTTAGTTCGAGCCTTGCGGCGCGTGCTGAGCTTTTCTATGCCATGCGCCAAATGTCAGACGAAGATTATTTTGCAGGTCGTCGCGTGACGGTTAACTGCCGTTATCGTGAGGGGATTGAACTCGTTTATAAGCTTGCAAGCTACCGTATTGGTGGGCAGCCCCGTAAGGCTCGCACCTGGGAAGTGATGAGCGAAGAAATCGCGAAGGCTATTAAAGCAGCCTAAACGGTGTTGCTCTCAATTTCAACGCAAGCACTGCCCATGTCGGTCAGTGCTTTTTCTTTAGGTTGCCACTATTAGATTGTTTCTTTGACGCCTGCGGCTTTGAGTGCTGCACTACGGTGACGCATGGCATAAGCCCAAAGAACGAGCATCATAAAGCCACAAAAGTAGTGACAAAGNGCGTAGCGCCAAGCGTGTCCCATGACGATGGGGATCCAGACAGCCGTGCAAAAGGCAAAGCTTCCCGTGACAAAGAATTGCTGAATTGAGGCGGCGAGCCCTCGGTTCGTAGGGAAGTAATCGAGGTTCATCGCCATCACGACGGGGCGCGCTAGGCTCGACGTGAACCAAAAAAGGNNCACCTACCCCACGAGGAGCCATGGAAAGCCCGGGTGCCACACATAGTCAATCGTCGTGACGATCAACGCTAGGACCGTCGCAATCACGTACCGAAAGATANNGACCGTCTTGCGGGGATTAAAGCGGTAGACCAAACGTGCCGCAGCCCAAGAGCCTAAAAGCGTGGCGATCGTCGTGGGGATAGTGAATAACGCAAAGTCGTCCACGTCTAAGCCCATGATCGTGATCACGTAGTCAGCTGCCCCTGCAGAATAAAGAATCCCACCCATAAAGCAAAAGCCATTGGCAATGGCGCCCGCCATAAAGGCTTTGTGAGTGATGTTGGCGCTATAGGTAGATAGGAGCGCTTTGGGCGCAAAGGGGCGACGTTCTTCGAGAGGTAGCGTTTCTGCGACACCCCATGTCATAAAGCCCGCGATCAAGAGGGCATAGCACCCCAAAAACACAAAAACCGCGTGCCAAGAGAACCAGGTAATGAGGTACCCGCCAATCACTGGACTNACTGCGGGCGAAATTGCAAAGAACATCAAAATGAGGTCATTCATCGTNGCAGTCGCATGACGTCCACTAAAACGGTCTCGCACCATGGCTTGCGTGACGACTTGACCCACGGACGCACTCATGCCTTGGAGAATGCGCCAAAAGCATAGTGCCCAGAGGCTCTCAGACACAATCGCCCCAAAAGAAGCCACGGCAAAAATGAGCATCCCACCAATGATGGTGCGTCGGCGACCTAGGGTGTCAGAGAGAGCCCCGACAAGGAGCGTGGTCAACGCAAAAGCAAGGAGGTTCAGGGTGAGGGACTGCGTGATCCCCACGAGCGACGTGCCAAATTCCTCAGCCATGATGTGAAAGCCCGGGACATAAGCATTCACTGAGAGCGGACCCAAACTCGACATAAAGCCCAAAGCGGCTGCTTCGAGCTTTGTGGGCATTCGGTTAGGTCGGTCGTCGGCAAAAAGCATGAGGGAATGACAGTAAGGAATCAACGAAAGTCGACACTATAAGCGAAATCGTGCGTGTGAGTAAGAGGGTATTTGCAAAAAGGTTTTGCACGAAAGCCAAAAAAATCAGCCGCCCTTACGTAAGGACGGCTGACTGAGGTGAATGAATTTAACAAAGGTCTTGCTTCAACGGGTAGACTTGGGTCACTTTGACTGTGTTTTTTGGGAGACTTTTGCTATGCCACGTTTAGCCATCATTGGTTGCGGTGCTTTGGGTACGATTCTTGTCGAGCATTTAGAAAAAGCGGGCGACTGGACGCTCACGGGTGTCATGGCTCGTACCATCGAGCACGCAGAGCGTTTAGCTAAAGTAGGGCACTGCAAAGCGACGACCGATTTGAACGAGTTGCTTGCCGATCAGCCTGATTTGGTGGTTGAAATCGCTGGGATTGGTGCCGCGAAGGTCTATGGGGCAGCGGTGCTTGACGCCGGGTGCGACCTCGTTGTTGTCTCTGCTGGCGCCTTTGCTGACCCTGCCTGGCGTGACATGATGGTCAAGAAGGCGGAGGCTTTGGGTCGCCGTATTCATGTGTACTCGGGCGCCATTGGTGGGTTTGACGTTCTTCGTACGTNNACCGCGTTGATGGGGGTTGACGAAGTCACCATTGCGAGTACCAAGTCGCCTAAGAGCCTCGCAGGGGCTCCTGGGCTAGGTGACCGTGTGTTGTCCACGACCGAAGAAGAAATTGCCTTTGAAGGGNTAGTTGAAGAAGCCGTGAAGGGATTCCCAAAGAACGTGAACGTTGCGGCTGCGACGGCGTTTGCGACTGAAAGCCAAGACCTCGTTGTACGCGTCGTAAGCCAACCGGGGCTTACCGAAAACACGCATCGTATTACGCTCAAGGCGGGCACTATGCGCACAGACTTAACCTTTGCGTCGAGCTTTGATCCCACGAACCCACGCTCTAGTGTCTCGACCGCTTGGAGTGTGTTGGCACTCCTTAAGAACTTACGTAGTCCGCTCTCGTTCTTCTAAAAGGTTTTTCTAGAGAGGTAAACCCAGGCAATTTGGGATTAGCCTTACTGATGAAATGGCTTGAGTAAGCCAAAACCGAACGTGCGTTATGAATGATTAAACGGTGTTGGGATCGGGTCATCTCAGCGCCGTTTGTTTTTACCAGAAAAAAACGGGCGGTCTTCTTCAAAAGACCACCCGTTATTTGGTGAGGCGAATGATTACTTCAAGAGCAATTCATTCATGAGCTTCACAAACGCGGCAGGATCCTTGACGGAGCCCTGGTCGGCAAGCGACGCCTGACCCAACATGAGGTCGCACCACTTGCCAAAGCGTACGTCATCCGTTTCAGCAGCGTACTTCACAAGGAGCGGATGAGACGGATTGATTTCAAGCGTCACACGGTCTTCAGGGACTTCCTGACCCGCGGCTTCGAGCATACGACGCATCTGCGGCGTCAAGCGCTTGTCGTTGTCGCACACAACGCAGCTCGGGCTATCGACCAAGCGAGACGACACGCGCACGCCTTCGACGCGTTCACCCAAGGTCTTCTTGATACGGTCAACAAGCCCCGTGGATTCACGAACGGTTTCTTCGTGCTTCTTTTCTTCTTCGCTGTCGGCAAGGTCGCCCAACTTCAAGTCAGACGCTGTGACCGGAATAAATTCGTGGTAGTCAAATTCGTTAATGCCCTGCATCAACCATTCGTCGATACGCTGGGTCATAAGGAGCACTTCAACGCCTTTACGACGGAAGGTTTCAAGGTACGGCGAATTGATGGTAGTTTCGAAATTGCCAGCGGTAAGGTAATAGATGTGTTTCTGCTTTTCGGGCATGCGTGCAACGTAGTCCGTGAGGCTCACGTTTTCTTCTGGCGTACCCGTCTTCGTGGAGGCAAAGCGAAGGAGTTTCAATACGGCTTCACGGTTGGAGAAGTCTTCAACCGGTACTTCTTTTAGCACAGCGCCAAAATTCTTCCAGAACGCGGCGTACTTTTCCTGGTCATCAGCGAGCTTCGCGATCATGTCCAAAGCGCGCTTCGTGAGGGCACGCTTCAACTTCTGCGTGATGCGGCTTTCCTGAAGGAGTTCACGCGAGACGTTAAGCGGGAGGTCTGCCGTATCCACAAGACCACGGATAAAGCGCAGGTAGTTCGGGAGGAACTGTTCAGCGTCATCCATAATGAAAACGCGCTGCACAAAGAGCTTCAAGCCATGCTGCTTTTCACGGGTATAAAGATCCCACGGGGCTTCGCTCGGCACGTAAAGGAGCGACGTATATTCGAGCTCACCTTCAACACGGTTATGCGCCCACGTAGCCGGGTCGCTATAGTCGTGCGTCAAGTGACGATAGAAGGCCTTTNNGTACTGGTCTTCGGTCACGTCCTTGGGCGGCAACGTCCAAAGGGCACGTGCGTCGTTCACCTGTTCCCAAGCAAAGGTGGGTTCAGCCTTTTCGTCTTCAGCGGGCTTCTTTTCCCAAAGGAAAACGGGCGTTGAAATGTGGTCAGAATACTTCGTGATCGCATCACGCAAGCGCCACTGACCCAAGAATTCCTTTTCTTCGGGCTTCAAGTGAAGAATGATTTCGGTACCGCGAGCTTCGCGCGTCACGTTACCCGACGTGAAGGTGCCGTTACCATCAGATTCCCACTGAACGGCTTCTTCCGGCTTGGCGCCTGCCTTGCGAGAGATTACCGTCACGCGGTCAGCGACGATAAAGGAAGAATAAAAGCCAACGCCAAACTGGTACNNGATAAGCTGAGAGTCCTTCTTTTCTTCGCCCGTGAGGCTAGCCATAAAGGCTTCAGTGCCAGACTTGGCGATCGTGCCGAGGTGTTCATTGGCTTCGGCGAGCGTCATCCCAATACCGTTATCGATGACGGTCAAGGTGCCGGCTTCTTCGTCCGCGCGAACACGAATAGAGAAGATCGGATCATCAGCCGTCAATTCAGGCTTTGTGAGCGAAAGGAAACGCAACTTGTCAACAGCGTCAGACGCGTTGGAGACGAGTTCGCGAAGGAAAACTTCCTTGTTCGAGTAAAGGGACTTGGCGAGAAGACTGAGAAGCTTAGTGACTTCAGTCTGAAAACCATGGACTTCCTGTGCCATNTTCTAATTTTTCTCCAATAGCTAGGTCACATTGGACCCGATAGAACGTTATATGGAGACGAAAGTCAAAATTTCAAGGTTTTGCTTGATCGAACCGTGGTAAACGTGTAAATCCGTCTTTGGATGGAGGCAAAAGGTCGGTGCATCCTGTATATTCATTGAACATGAATTTTTTGGATGCACCGAGATGTTGCCTTCCCGACTTCTTCCTTTATTGATGGTTAGCGCTTTAGTGACCACGGGTTGTACGACCACGACGCCGACGGTTGAAGATCTTGACCGTTTGCAGGCTCCAGAAAGCAGTGCTAGCCGTGCGAAAAACCTCATGAAGTGGCTTTGACTTCAATGTCTATGACCGTGAGGCTGAAGGGCGTGGTCAGGCTGTGACCGCTGACGAAATCACTGAAGATAATCCCTTTGGTAAGGATCTCACCAAAGAACGTTGGGGAATGCCTAGCGTAAGTGGCATGCTTGACGCGAGTGTCTTGGCGCAGGACCCTCTCAAGACCGTTCACTACTTTGGCTATATGCCTGTCGAATTGGCGCTTGACGAACGTGCCGTTGTGCGCCGTAGTGCGGCGCTTGCCGTTGAAAAGGTTGCTCGCGTCATGAAGGTAGAAGGTTGGCGCTTTGCTTGGACGCGTCCGAAGTCACTACAAATGAGCTTGGGTTACTCGGTCACGCAAGACGTGTTCTTCGAAAAAGAGGGGACGACTTGTAAGATTCCAGAGAATGTCGAAAGTTTGCAGCCGGGTGCCGCTAAGGGCTGTGTGGTGCGCGTTGCTGTGCGTAGCCAAGACGTGAGCCAGGGTAAGTATCCTGACGCAACGGGCTTTGAACCCGTTCCCCGTTGGATTGACGACAAAACGCCGCCCGCGTGGCACATTCGTAACATTGCGCTCTTTTCGAATACCCCTGAAGGGAAGCCCTTCTTGACGACGGATCGTCAGCGTGCTTTAGCACTTGCAACGGGTCGTTGGGCAGGATTCTATGGCTTTGACGAGCAGGGTGTGCCTTACCTTGGTTGGGAAGGCGAGATCTTACGCTTTGAAGCAAGTGACGCAGCACGCGAAACTGTGCACAACGAAAAAGCCAAAAAGGCAGTTCCCATAACCGATAAGATGATGGGCGAGATCAAGTCTTGGTGGTACGCTTAACTAACGACGATTGAGGACGCATAAAATGCCGGCGAGAACTTAGGTTCTACGCCGGTTTTTTTTATGTTTTTTGAGTTTGTCTATGGAAGAAGAAACTAGGCAAAAGTCTCTATTTGCCTCTCCAAGAGGGCTAATTGCCGACAATATGCAAACCATTTTTTCGTTTGATCTAGATCAGTTCGGATAGGTCGTTATCTACCCTGACTCATCAAAAAGCACTGATAGAATGAATTCACCTTAAAACGAAATACCAACGAACGGGTTTCGTTAGACAAATTAACCCTAAACAAACTCCAACTAGTTTGCCTTACCTCGGAGACTATCAAAATGATGAAGAAAGCCCTTACCGCCTTGGTTCTTGGCGCCATGATGATTGGCGGCGTTGCTCAGGCAAAGGACCTCCGTGTTGCTAGTAACACGACCTTTCCCNCCTTTGAATTCGTGAACTCTCAGACCCAGGAAATCACAGGCTTTGAAATGGATCTGATCCGTGCGATGGGCAAGACCGCTGGTTACGATGTCAAGATCGTGAACATGGGTTTTGACGGCATTATCCCTACCATTCTCTCTGGCTCTGTGGACGTCGGTGCCTCGGGCTTCTCTGTGACCGAAGAACGCAAGAAGCGCGTTCTCTTCACGGACACCTTCTACAAGTCTGGTACCTNNACGATCCTTGTGAACAAGGGTTCCGATAAGGAAATCAAGGGCTTTGCTGACCTTAAGGGTAAGAAGCTCGCTGTTCAGATCGGCACGACCGCTGCCACCAAANGTAAGGAAATTGAAGGCGCACAGGTGAAGACCTTCAATAACGCTGGTGAAGCCATCCTCGAACTCGGTTTGGGCGGTGTGGACGCTGTGATTAACGATAAGCCTGTGACTGCCTACATCCTCACGCAGCAGCCCAAGATCGCCAAGCAGACGGTTCACCTGCCTGAAATGTTGACGGCTGACGAATTCGCCATGGTTGTCGCTAAGAACCGTCCGGAACTCGCCGCTGAACTCAACCNNAGTACTCTTAAGACCCTTAAGGACAACGGCGAATATGACAAGTTGTTGACGAAGTGGTTCGGGAGCGCGAAGTAAGGCGCGCGTTCTACGAATGCTTCAAACAATAGCGACGTGAGCCTGTGAAAGCGTCGCCCGAAAAGCCGACCTTCTCCTTGCGGGGAAAGGTCGGTTTTTTGGTTCTAAAAGTAGCAAAAGCGTCAAACTACTCATTGTGTCGTACTAAGTAAACGATAGGTCTTTCGTGGTATTGCTATTTAAATGGCTTGTTCCATAGGTAATTATTCGATATGTGCTGTAACAAAGCATCTCTATTTGATAGTTATGATAGTATCAAAAAATTTGATAGGTATTTGATAGGTAACCGTATATGTAAAAAACAATGCATATTGATATCAAGAGAATGTTGTTTGTTTTGGAGTTCAAGCAACTTTTGGGGTAGTAAAAAACAATGCATTGTATTGATGAGAGGACAGTCGGAAAACTTATGGATATTGGTCAAGGGGGAGCAAAAGATGATCAGTACAATAGGAAGGCTTCCTTTCTTTTTCGAGAATTACCATGTCTAACGAAATTGTCATTCATGAATTCACATTGCCTTTTAGCCGATGCGTTTGGGTAGCCTGGGTGACGAATTGTGTTTGGCAACGTGGCTGACGGGCACAAAACCCAACAGACCGCTCTCTAAAATGGTACGCTGAGTGTCATGCGCAGGTGCGTGTCGGCATGACGCCCGTGATCATGCGTGCAATTGATGAATTTGAAATGTGGTGCGCGGGTGAATCTCGTACGTTTGATTTGCCACTTTATATTCACGGAACGGACTTCCAAAAGGTTGTTTGGAACGGTCTACAAAAGATCAATTACGCTGAAATGGTCACCTACACGGTGCTGAGTACCCGTATAGGTCGACGTTCAGCTATTCGTGCTGTGGCAGGTGCCTGTGGTGCGAACCCATTACACGTCATCATTCCTTGCCATCGCGTAATTGGAAAAGGCGACTTAGGGGGCTTTGCTGGCGGACAGGATTTGAAGCTTCGTTTATTGCGCCATGAGTATGAAGTTGACCAAAAGACATCAGGGTTGCCGTTTTTCTAAGTGAAAGCTCCTGTCTAGTGTGAAAAAACAAAAGTCACATCCATTACGAAACGTACTTTGGGTTTATTTAAACGCTCAAAAAGCGATTACTTGTAGAGCTTGGAGATTTCATCTCGGCAGAATACTTCCTGTTGCTTGATGAGTTCACCGAGTTCCTTGTTGTCCATGAAGCTCATGGTGAGACCAGCCTTCTTGTGCTGTTCAACACTGGTAGGATCTTCCATCGTCTTCTTAAAGGCATCAACGTAGAACTGGATCACGTCGTCAGGCGTACCAGCCGGGGCGACAATCGCGCGAGCGGAGCCGTACCAGTTGGGATAGAAGCCCAATTCACCGAGCGTCGGAACGTCTGGAAACTCAGCCAAACGCTTCGTGTCGAAGGCGGTNAAAACGCGCAATTCAGGCTTGTCGCCCGTAGCGAGCTTAGCAATGTCAGCGACTTTAGCGCAACTAAACTGAACTTCTCCTTGACGAAGAGCTAGCAACTGGTCAGCGGTACCGCCGTACGGGATACTNTTGTACTTGAAGCCAGCGGACTGAGCAAGCAACTGAGCAGCCGTATGGTTAGAAGCCTTCATGCCGTTAGTGGATGCACGAAGATTGGGCTTAGCCTTGGCGGCGTCGACGAGGTCCTTCATGGTCTTGTAGGGACTGTCAGCACGAACCACAACCACGGACGTTTCCATCAAGTGGTTAACAATCGGCACAACCTTGGCGGTCGTGAACGGGGCGTTTGGTTGCGTGGCGAGCGTCGTGAAGGTCGGGAGATTGATAAAGCCAATCGTGTGACCATCAGGCTTGGCGTTCACGAGATGCGTCCAACCGATCTTACCGTCAGCACCCGGGAGGTTGTTGATGATGAGGGTCTTACCCACATACTTTTCAGCTTCCATAGTCAGTAATCGTGCGCCCGTGTCCGTGCCGGAACCTGCCTTATAAGCAACGACGACGTTCACGTCAGCCGTCGGGAATTATAGTATAGCGAGACCCGGCAAGCCAATAGCAGCGGCAGCGAAAAGCGCAATAAGTTTCTTGTTCATGGGAAGATCTCCTTGGAAGTGAGAAAGAAAGACTGGTGTGGGATTCTCATGCCATTACATTTGAGGGTATCAAGAATCCCAACGCCTTTAAACTTTATTTGGTGGTTTGTCCCGTGGCTTCGTTTTGAACCTTCTTTTCAAGACGCTCCATGAGCAACGGACTCAAGACGCCAAAGACGCACAACCCCGCCATGACCCAACAAATGGGCGTAGAAAAGAGGACGGTCCAGTCGCCGTCGCTTAACAATAACGAACGACGAAGTNNACCATTTTCGCCAATTGGACCAAGGATCAACCCTAGAACCACGGCGACTGCATTGATACCAAATTTACGCACGAAGTACCCAATGACACCAAAGATCACCATGATCACAACTTCGACGAAGTTATTGTGAATGGCATAGGAGCCAACAACGCACAAAATAAAGATCGATGGGATCAAAATGGCGTCAGAGAGGCGTGCAATCTGCGCAAACAGGCGGCAACCACCCAAGCCGATGGCGAGCATAAAGAACTGAACGAGTACGAACCCAGCAAAGAACGTGTAGGTCATGCCTGCGTACGTCGTAAAGAGTTCGGTACCAGGCTGTAGACCATGAATAATGNNAATTACCCCCATCAAAACTGCGGTCACGCTTTCGCCTGGAATACCCAAGGTCAAGGTCGGGATCAAGGAGCCCCCCNNGGTCACGGCGTTATTGGCGGCTTCAGAACCAGCCACGCCTTCAATGGAGCCTTGGTCAAATTCTTCTTTGTGTTTAGAGAAGCGTCGCGCTTCGTTGTAACCCATGAAGCAGGCTATCGAGGCGCCAGCGCCAGGTAAAATGCCAATCAGGTTACCAATAATCCAAGAACGAGTGACAGTTGGGGCGATGCGCTTCACGTCACTCCCCGAAATGCCGAGACGGCTAAATTTCACGGCACGGGCGCGTTCTACGATGCGCTTTTCGGCAAGAATCAAAACTTGCGACATCGAGAAGAGACCAATCAAAGCACAGGTCACGTTGATGCCGTTATAAAGTGTTGGTTGGTTGAACATAAAGCGTTCAACCCCTTCCATCGGGTCCATCCCAATGGTGGAGAGCAAAAGCCCTAAGACGCCAGAAATTAAGCCTTTAAGTAACGACTTAGACGAAACGCCTGCAATCACAGTCAAGCCAAAGATCGAGAGCCAGAAGTATTCTGGGCTCTTAAATTTCATGGCAAGTTCAGCCAAAACGGGTGACAAGAAGTAAAGCGAAATACAACTTAAAAGACCACCTGCAAAGGACGCAAAGCAAGCAACTGACAGAGCACGGGCAGCTTGCCCACGAAGCGTCAACTGGTAGCCTTCAATGGCTGTCGCAGCGGAAGCTGGGGTTCCAGGGGTATGAATCAAAATGGCACTAATGGAGCCTCCGAAAATGGCACCACAATAGATACCGCCGAGAACAATCAAACCCGTGGCGGGATCCATCCCGAACGTAATCGGGAGCAACAAAGTNACTCCCATGGCTGCCGAAAGACCAGGCAAACATCCGATCGTAATCCCGAGTGCAGTCGAGACAAACATGGCAATGAGGTTGATCGGTGAGAGGGCATGAATGAAACCAGCCCCCATGAGAGAAATTGTGTCCAGCATGGTGCGGCTCCTTTATCCAAATAAGATGCCAGTTGGCAAAGGCACTTTAAGGAAGAGGGTAAAGACCGCATAAATGAGCGCGACCAAGGTGGCGAGCGTCAATGCAATCCACAGAACTCGGACTTTAAAGTAGTAGAGCGTCGCCACAAGGTAAATCGCACCAGCTGCGTAGTAGCCGATCGTGTACATCATGACTAAAAAGAGCGCACAGCCCGCGCAAACCACAAAGAATTGCGTCGGTTGAAAGCCTTTAAAGATGTCAGGGAAATCGTTTTTGAGGGAGAGGGTACCTGCTTTAAATGCCTTCATGAGGCATTGAGCAAGAAAAGAGCGTATTNNGAGTACCAGCAAGNNCGCAATAATCAAACCCATTGGATAAGTTTGGGCTTCTTCTGGGAGCTCAATCGTCATGATAAAGAAAGCGAGGGAGACGGCATAAATGACGGCAACCACGCAGAGGTCAGATCGTTTCATGAGGTTTTTTTGGTTGTTGCATGAAGAAAATTGTCTACTTCAAAAGCAAACAAAACAAACTCATTGTATGCGTCAAGATACGACTTGTCTTTGATCAAAATCGAACAATGGTACGAAGAATAGGCGAGTGAGGCTCGAAATTCAACGTCCCACGATAAAAAACAAAGACACCAAATGCCGAATCAGATTGAGCATTTGGTGTCTATGCCTGGAGAGAGAAACGATGCAAATGTACGCGATTAATGGTTACGTACAAAAATTTGACTATGAATATGGTCCGCAGGAATCGTTCGGTACTGAAGCACCATGGCTTGGACTTCTTCAACAAACGCCTGAGAGCCACAAAGATAAACGTCACTGGTGGGATCAAGGCAAGCGGTGCGAAGCGTTGCAGGCATTAATTTGCCAGTGAACTGATAGTCCTGACCTAAGTGATCATCAGGACGAGGATCCGTGTAGCCGACGGCGAGACTACTATCGGGGATCATGTGCATCAACTGCTTGGTTTCGTCTTGGAGCGGGAAGGTGGAGCCGTTTTTCGTCATATAGATCATATGAACGCGACGCAACGGATGGTCCGTCGCAATGCTACTTAGCATAGCGACCATCGGTGTAATACCAACACCTTCAGCAATCATGACAACAGGCGTGTCGGCGTCTTTAAGTTGGAATCCACCAAAAGGCTCGCTAATGTCGATATGTTCACCCACATGTAGCGTACGGCAGATAAGTGACGACAGTTCTCCGCGGTTACCTTCAAACATCTTAATGCAAAGACGATAGACGCCTTCTTCGGGCGTGCTGCATAGCGTGTAGGCACGCGGGTCGAGCCCAGGCAAACGTAAGGCAACGCTTTGACCAGGACGATAAGCGGGTAACGGCTGATCGTCTGCGGGCATCAAGGTCAAAAGAATCGTATTGGCACACGCTTCTTGACGATGCATGACCTTAAACGGACGCCAACCGGTCAATGTTGGCATGTCGCTACTGTGGGTGACTTCAGGTTCAACGGGTTTGCTTTCGAAAAATCCAAACATAACGCTCTTCCTTTTTTTTCTTGGGTCTTAGGTATGAACGATTGGTCCTGCGTTCATTAATTTCACTTTAGACCTATGAAAAAAGAACTAGTTCGAATTAATCAATTAGATTTGATCTAATGGGTCGTTAGAGGTAGAAATTAACAAAAGTATACCTATAAAGGGATAAGATATAACCCTTATAAATGTGATGAAAATTCAAGAGGACAGCAAAAAATCACAAAAGGATTAAAAAACGCCAAGAATCGATGATTCTCGGCGTTCTAAAGTAAGCGCGTTTGGCGGATGGCTTTAGGCGCGTTCGTCGTCTGCGTGATTCAGCCAACGGGTGACCTTTTTGATGGACTTGAGGTCAAACTCAAAGGTCTGTTCAAAAAGCCCAAAGATGGGGAGTCGCACATAGAATTTCTCTGCGTCACGCACTTCTTTCCAGAGATCTTTGTTGTCCAAATAGATTGCATGACCGTTCCAAACGGTTCGTAAGGGGAACGCTTTGGCAGGATGGTCGTCAAACTGAATGAGCACTCGATCAGTAAAGCCTTCGACAATCCCAGGATTCACATCGACAAAGAGGCGAATGGATTCACCTCGCTCTTTGGCGAGCACCAATTGCGGCTGAATCTGTTGGTTAAAGAGTGTCGAAACAACGGTCGTACTTTTGAGTTCTGCCGTGCGAATGGCTTTGCCTTGCGGTGCGTCAGGGCGCTCTTTGAGGTTCCAGCCGTCAATCGTTGGCACTTTGCCTGGTTTGGCGGACTCGGGTTTGTTGGGCTTGAGGGGGTTTAAGCCAATCTCAGGTGGATCCGATTCAATTCGATCAAGGTCACTCAAGCAGTCGTAGAGGCACGTAATAAAACTAGCGTCGTCCTTGGCTTTGCGGCACTTTAAGCACGATTCAGGAATGGCTTCAACGGCAGAGACGTTACCTATATAGGCGCAAAGGAGTGCAGGCACTAAAGCAGAAAGCAAACGAATACGCATAGAAAGTATCCTCAAATGATAGTGCCCATATTTTAGGTGAAGCGTGCGCCACGATTACCCTCCTGTAACGAATTCAAACATCGTGACGTGAAGGCGTAACAATCTCAGCTAGATAAATTTGTGTAAAAAAAAGAGACAAAAAGAGGGCTGAAACGTTTGGAGGTAAGGTCGTTCTCTAATTATTCATTTAGAATATGAATGAATTGATTAAATTGATTAGTTTGGCGCTTAAGCGAAGAGGTTAGGGACGATGACAGCGTTTCAACAACCCAAGGTGCGCACAGCCACGCGTAGCCCTTTATATATTCAGGTGAGAGACATTTTGGTGGAGCGCCTTCGTGAAGGTGAGTGGAAGCCAGGTGACCGTTTGCCGACCGAAACGGAGTTAGTCCAAGAAACAGGGGTTTCTTTGGGCACTTTACGTCGTGCGGTGGAACTTCTCGTTGAAGAGGGGGCGCTTATTCGTCATCAAGGGTCGGGCACCTATGCGGCGACCCTCANNAGAACACGTACCGAAGGGAATCGCTTTCAACCCTTTGAGTCTTTAGATGGTAGTACGCGCTTTGACTATCGTAAGTTGATTTCTGTGACGCGTGAACCTGTTCCTGCGGAAGCTGCGGCAGGCTTAGGGATTCACGAAGGGCAAGAGATTATTCATGTGATTCGCCACATGATGAAACACACGCCCGAAGGCGACAAAATTGTTGCTTCGGATGAACTCTTTTTGTTACCCAACGTGTTTGCTGGGCTGACGACAGAGCGCTATCGCGAAAAGGTGCGGCCTGAGGATTCGATTTATAAGTTCTATGCGCGTGAATTGGGTGTGGTCATAACGAGCCAACACTGCGCCGTGCGCTATGAATGCGTCACGGGGACCCTTGCAAAAGC
Source organism: uncultured Sutterella sp. (assembly GCA_905186105.1). GTDB lineage: Bacteria > Pseudomonadota > Gammaproteobacteria > Burkholderiales > Burkholderiaceae_F > Sutterella. The sequence goes on from LR994475.1 coordinate 962,176, forward strand.
TTTGCAGGTCCCCGATCCGATGCCCGTTTTACGTTTTGCTCGGATTTCCATAGTATACGGGCATCAGCCTGTGGAATATCGTATCTATCGACTCAATGCCGAGAACTCTCAGATCTGTTTTGATCTGAGATAGTTCCGTCTTTAAGCATTAGGTTCTTGCGTGGACTTTTGAGGGATGACGCTAGACTGCTTGCCTTTAGGCGGGAGCGTTTTGCTACCCATCTTCTTAGCACGTTCAGCGGGCGAATTACCGAAGACGTAGAGCGAGCAGCTTACACCAACGAGCAAGATGCAAAAGCCGATCACCATCGAGGTCGTGGGATATTCACCACGCCAAATCAAGGCGTAGACCACTACCGAGATACTTTCAAAGACGATCAACTGGCCGCCTAGACCCGATGGCAAACGTTGACTCATCTGGTTCCAGCAGAGCATAGCAACCCAGCTACACAAGACACCAATCATGAGTGCAACCAAGAGGAAGCGGATCGGCGTTTCGCCCAAAAGGCTGACCGACGTATCCATCCAGCCAAAGCCCCAAGCGAGAATCGCAAAAGCGACGAACACGACAGGGAGAACCGTCACGCCTTGAAGGGTAGTCCAAGCGGCAGAGCTGTGTTTTGGGTGAGCTAAGAGCCACTCACCATTCATAATCGAGAACCACGTCCACGAAATCACAGCAGCAATACCAAAGCCCACACCAATCCAGAATTCAAGACCACTTGAACCTGACGACGTGATGTATTGGAATTCAGTCCAGTTAGTATCANNCAAGGTACCAAAGAAAATAATAAAGAGCGGCGGCGTAATGGCGCCCCAGGGTAAACCGCGTCCTTCTCGCTGATAGCGTACGTTAGCCACAATGNNTACCACAAGCACCGGAATCACGTACCATGAACATACCGGTACTAAGGGTGCGCCAGACATACGGATACAAACCGTAATCAAACTATAGAAGATGACATTACCGAAAAACGGTAAACGGAAGGACTCGATGATGTCGGGCTTTTTGAATTGCTTCAGCTCTTCACGTAATACAAACATGAAGGGCAAAGACACGAGCCCGAAAGCGATGAATCGACCCAGTGCAATAAGCACGGGATTGTACTGCGGCAGAAGAAGAGGAGCGATATAAATGAGCCCCCAAAGAGCACCCGCAGCGATGCCCAGCAAGACGCCAATAAGCATGTGATGTAGGTTGACTATTTATGTGTTCGTCTTTCACCCGAACACGACCCGGAACGAACGACTGTTGTGAAAGGGAAGGCGTCGCTCGTGCTCACCCATCAATTGGTTGGTTGACGGGCTGCCGGGAAGTTGTCATGTTCCCAGCGGACTTTAAAAAATCCGCGCAGACGCACGATTTTTTTGAACGTCTTCATGCTAACAAACTTGTGGAAAATACGCGATACCTGATAGGGGAAGCACCTAGCTATATCGCAAATACCCTTTAAAAGGAGAGGAATACCCTCTATCGACATCGATTTAAGTATTTGGAGTACGTAAATATACGCAAGAAATTTAATTTGACTAAATTTTGTCTGAATTGCGATATTATTCGGCGAAAAGAAGTTATAAAAAATTGATCAAAAAAGGCGCTCTGGCAGTCGCGTGCCTGTGCAAACTGAGAAGGCATATGGTTAAATGTGGGTTTTGCGAACAGCTTAATAGTTTGCGTTAGCTTTACGGATAGAGTTGATGCGCGTAAACTATCGAAAGCAAAACGTTTTGCGGACGTGGTTGATGCGTCAAAATGCACTAACCAAGTCAAGCCAGGTGAACGGATAAAAAAAGGAATGATCTCAAGGTCATATCGTTCGTTGTCCGCAAAGAAAGAAGTTACAAAAAACAAAATGAACATCCCCGAACAAGATATCAAGACCGTGGGCGAAATCCACGACGCCTTGGAGCGTATTACCAAGGCTGCGACCAGTCTCTTTAATGACTGGCAGCACGCGAGAACCTTTTTGCCTAGCGGCTGTCGACCATTAATGCTGCTACTCACCCAAGAACAGACGCACTGGTTGGAGCGCTTTGATAAAGAGCTTCAAACGGGTAACGCCAAGACCTTGCTGACGAGCTTTGAGCGTTTTGCCCAGNGTACCGTACATCGTCGTATCGAGGCGCATGCTTCGAGCCCTTTGGCGCTTGTGGGTGAGGTCTTTGAAAATGATGAAGAAGAACGACTCTTCTTTCGTCGTTGGAAAGCGTTTCTCGATAGCGGCATCGGGACGCTGGCGCGTACCTTCCAGATTGATGACGTGATTTTTGCGGCTCAAATTGTGGCGAGTTACCACTTGGTAGGGGTGCTGCGTGAAATTACGGTAGAGTGGGCACATATTCCTCTCAAAGCCCGTCGCGACATTGCGCTTCAATTTAGAGAAAATGCGCAAGCCTTGAGTGACGCCTATGGGACCGCGTCGAGCGCTGACTTTATCGTCATGAAAGAGCGCTTTGCGGAGCGCCTTCGTGAGGCGTACCATCAGGCACGTACCGATGGAACCTATGAGGTGGAACCCAACGACCGAGATCTGACGCTCTTTAGAGCAGCGGGCGACCGTTTTACGCGTGGCGTTGTCTCGACCGTGAGGAGTGCGATCGTGCACGGTGAGCGTGGTGGTCCATCCGCCGTGAAGGGTTTTCGTTATACGCTCGAAGCGGGTGCGATTTTCTTACGTTTGCCTGGGGACGACGAGCAGACAGAGTATTACCGTCGTACGCTCTTGCCGCGCCTTGAAGCGCTCTTGACCTAGTCAAACCGTTGGTGTCGCTACCTCAAACGACAGAAACCACAGAAAGCACTTCGCCCGTGAGAGGCACCTCACGGGCGAAGTTTGATCAAGTGTCTTTAGGCGTTACTCGGCGTCTTCTTTGACGGGATGCGCCGCGCGGTACGCCGCCAAGAAGTCTGCAATACGCGAGATGGCTTCGCGTAACTGTGTTTCATGCGGCAAGAAGACCACACGGAAGTGGTCAGGATGGGTANNCCAGTTAAAGCCAGTCCCCTGAACCAATAAGACGCGCGTCGCTTCTAAGAGCTGCTTAAAGAATTCACGGTCGTCCTCAATTGGATAGACCTTCGGGTCTAAGCGCGGGAACATATAGAGTGATCCCTGAGGCTTCACGCAGGAGACGCCCGGAATTTGAGTCAGAAGTTCCCAAGCGAGGTCACGTTGTACGCGAAGGCGACCGCCTTCAGCGACCAAGTCGTTAATAGACTGATAGCCACCCAAAGTAGTCTGAATAGCCCATTGGTACNNAGGCACATTAGCGCAAAGCTTCATGTTGGCAAGCATATTGAGCCCAGCAATAAAGTCTTTAGTATTNAGCTTGTTGCCCGAAATGATCATCCAACCCGCACGATAGCCACAGGCGCGATAGNNTAGCTTGGAGAGCGAATTAAACGTGATGGTCAAGACGTCGGTCGAGAGGCTTGCAATGGCGATGTGCTTATTGTCTTCGTAGAGAATCTTGTCGTAGACCTCGTCAGAGAAAATGATGAGGTCGTTTTCACGGGCAATCTGAATGATCTCAAGGAGCGTTTCCTTGGGATAGACAGCACCCGTCGGGTTGTTGGGGTTAATGATGACGATCCCACGCGTGTGTTCATTGATCTTGCTACGAATGTCATCAAGGTCAGGCTGCCAGCCGTTCGCTTCATCGCACAGGTAGTGAACGGGCTTACCACCCGAGAGACTCGTCGTTGCTGTCCAAAGCGGATAGTCGGGCATCGGGATTAAGAGTTCATCACCTTCGTCAAGAAGGGCGTTGGTGGCGAGCGAAATCAAGTCCGAGGCGCCGTTACCCAAGTAGATGTCATCGAGCGTCACGCCCTTGATACCCAACTGCTGCGTGTAGTGCATGACAGCCTTACGCGCAGCGAAGATCCCTTTACTATCAGAGTAGCCAGCGGAATTCGGGAGATTCAAAATCATGTCGCGCTGAACTTCTTCAGGGACATCAAAACCGAAGGGGGCGATGTTACCAATATTAAGTTTGATGAGTTGCTGCCCCTGTGCTTCCATTTCCTTAGCTCGATCAACGATCGGACCACGAATGTCATAAAGCACATTGTCTAATTTCTTCGATTTTTTAATGGGTTTCATAGAAAATTAGGCGCGGAAACCTCTGTCTTTAGACAGGGGAGGAAGCGCCGTTCTCCTTTCTCAATTCGGTTAAAAAAGTCTTTCTCTTTTCAAGAAGCGTCAGTTTTTTGGCATGGATAGCGGGCGACAACTTCTTGCCTCCCAACGTTCTCACGTCAAAATAACCAGATGAACGTTTTCCGAAAATAAAGCCCACTTGCCCAAGGCACTTCACCTTGTCGAAAAGTCTGAATCCCTCGACGAGATAAGGACTTTGATTGAGCTTACGAACACCACCTTTCAAAATCGAACACTTGTGAATTTGGCGATTGTGTTTACGTGTCTGCTTCTGATAGAGGTAGACACCTGTCCGTTGCGCTTTTAAATTACCAGCGATACAGAAAGCGTCAGCACAATGCGTCTTGGGTAAGCCCAAGGCGATGCGCTTATGCTTCGTCAAATAGCCAAATGTGTTCTCGACAGGGAGATGTGGATGTGTTAGACGCACTCTTTCAAGCAACGTCCAACGCATGATGCCCATGAAGGTTTCGGTANNCTTGAAGGACTTTCCACGCTTCACCTTCAACTTAATCTTTCCTGAATGAAGTGCCTTGTGGCACGTCTCGCAGAGCGTGATCAAATTGTTAGGCGCGTCACCGCCCGTCTTGCGACTTTCAAGATGATGAACATTGAGGATCTTGTCCTTAGATCGACCGCGACAGTGTTGGCAAACATGACCATCTCGCCAAAGAACATACTCACGCACGTTCCAAAAGCCGAGCTGATCACCTTGCTGATAGCCTTTGCCTTCAACACCAGGATTCTTAATCTTCTGAATGTCAAAGGAAGCGGTCTCAATCACAATTTTGGTCACTGGCAAGAGCTTACAAACCGCATCTATGCGCGATATATGCGCTTGAATACGATTCTCAATGCTTGGCGCAAGCCAACCTTTTTGCTTTGAATGAACGCGGTTGTTAAAGCGGGGCGCACGGTAGCGCGTCTTGCGATGACGACGACCGCGCCTAAAAGCCAAACGATCCGCCAATAGACCAGAGATGTCTTGGCGTAGTTCCACTTCGGACGCAAACACTTCGACTTTGTCCGTTGTAGCGGAAAGACCGATATGTTTAGACCCTGCGTCTACGCCCAAAGTCACGTCCTGCTTCGTTTCGCCTGTGGCGATACTCAACTGGATCGTAAAAGGCGTTCTGCGCTTAACCTTTGCTTTGTTAGCCTTGAGCAAGTGTCTCGCTTTCGCAGGAGAACACGGCATTAAAGGCTGACCGCGCATATTTAAAACAAAAACTTTCAAAAGTTTCTCCTTAACGGATACCCACGGGTTCCGTTTCAACAACATCAGATAAACCGATGTCGAGTTAACATCCTTCGCCAATGTTGGACTGGGTTTCTTGTCTGCAACACCGCTCCTACCTCTTAGAGCTTTTAATCACAGACCGCAGAGCGTAGGACTAGGATGAACATCCCACGGTGCCTATACATTCCAAACCAACGTAGTTCACCTTCCGAAGAAGGATCACTGAGGCTAGTCAATCAAGGCTCTTTCAAGCCTCCGTCTTAGACGGGGGTAATTGACGCTGCTCTCACTATTAGTCAGTCTTATGTGTCTCGGTAGAGATCCGTTGAGATCCATCCTTTTGGAGACGTGATCTATTGAGTTTACGCGCAGAAAGCCCCTATTGGGGAAAATTGCTTAATAAAAACGCCCATCTAGGCACTATTAACTAGATGGGCGACAAAGTTGAGGCGGATTGTCAGTATCGTCTCGCGTTTTTAGAGAGCCTCTTTGGCGTGAATCCAAGCTTGGAGGTCACTGATCGTAATAAACGTCATGTTGTGCGCTTTGGCAAAAGCCATGAGTTCGGGCGTACGCATCATGGTGCCATCCTCAGCCATGATTTCGCAGCATAGCCCACAAGGGACGAGTACTGCTAGTCGGCAGAGGTCAACCGTGGCTTCGGTATGACCATTACGCACTAACACGCCGCCTTCGCGAGCTCGTAACGGGAACATGTGCCCAGGACGACGAAAGTCTTCAGGGCGCGTCTCAGGACGAATCGCAGCCATGGCGGTCACGGAACGCTCAAAGGCAGAGATGCCCGTCGTTGTGTCGACGTGGTCAATCGAGACCGTAAACGCGGTTTCATGGTTGTCCGTATTTTTGGGCACCATGGGTGCGAGGTCAAAACGGTCACACAGGTCGCCTGTCATCGGCATACAGATAAGGCTNTTGCCGTGGGTCGCCATAAAGTTGATATTGGCGGGAGTCGCAAACTCCGCGGCACAGATAAAGTCGCCTTCGTTTTCGCGATCAGGGTCATCGGTTACGAGGATGATTTTCCCTGCACGCAGGTCGTCAAGTGCTTTTTCGATGGTGTCGAACTTTTGGATCATGAACGTCTCCAGCTCGTTGTATGAACGAGCGTTAGTCGGGCTAGGGCACAAATAAAAACGCCCTAAACCCGGGTCAAACCGAAAGTTCAGGGCAATGTGTACTACGCAAAAAGACGAGGCGAAATCAACCCTCGTCGTACGCATGTATCCAAATCAATCTTCTCTCATCCGGACTATACCGTCGGCTTCGGAGTTTCACCGAATCATGCTTTCACTGGTCATCCAGTCTCAGCTAGCGGGCTATACCGCCGGTAGGGAATTGCACCCTGCCCTGAAGATCAAGACACAGTTATACAGACCGAGTATGTTTTTTGTCAATATGGACGCAAACTGGGGGAGAAGTTGGTGGTGAGTTTCGGATGACCCAAACGCAAAAGGGCGCCTTCTTGAGAAGACGCCCTTTCAGGTCACTTAAAGTTGAACTAGGTCAAAGTGTCAACATTAGAGGACGATGCCAGCCATCATGAAGCCGAACGGAACGGCTGCGATAATACCAACGAGACCCGGGATGAAGAACGGGTGGTTGACGACCATGGAGCCAGACCACTTACCCATGTAAGAACCGGTGTCGTCGCAAGAGATAGCGAAGGCAGAGGTCGGGTAGACGTTCGTGATATAGAGAGCGGAGCAAGCCACGAAGGAAGCAAGGATCGTAGCAGCGTCGCAACCGAGGGAAGCGGCAACCGGGACGAGCAGAGCGGAGGTCGAACCCTGGGAGAAGAGGAGGGCGGACACAGCGAAGAACGCACCGGCGAGGAGCCACGGATACTGACCGAGCATTTCGGTAGCCTGGGTCTTAATTTCGGGGATGTACGGCATGATGATCGTGGAGGAAAGCCACACGATACCGAGAATCACGATGAGGGATTCATAACCACCAGCGAAGATGGAGGAGTCCTTGATCTTCGTGAGCGGAACCTTGCAAACCCAAACCATGATCAAGCCAGCCATGAGCATCGTGATAACGATGATGTCACGGGAACCGAGCGTATGACCGATCTGCTTCTTGAAGAGAAGCATGAGAACGATGAAGACCACGGAGAGAAGGAAGATGATAACGGAGGTCTTGGCACCAGCAGGAAGGGTCTTTTCCTTGTCTTCAGCGGAAGACATCTTCACGAGACCTTGAGCCATACGTTCCTGGAAGATCGGATCCTTGGCGAGTTCAACACCCTGGAAGGAGGAGATCAAAGCAGCAACAGCAGAACCGAAGAAAGCGGCGGGCATGATGACCATGAGAGCCTGACCAAAGCTAACGCCCATCGTTTCAACAACAACCCACATAGCAGCCGTAGCAGCGGAAATCGGGGAAGCCGTAATAGCGATCTGGGAAGCGATCACAGCACCGGTCAACGGCTGGGACGGACGAACGCCGTTCTGCTTGGCAACTTCCTGGATAACGTTAAGAACGGACATGGCGGTGTAGCCAGTACCAGAGAGAACGGTCAACACGAACGTGACGAGCGGAGCGAGCACGTTGATGTACTTCGGATTGCGGCGAAGCAAGCTACCAGAAACACGGACGAGGTAGTCCATGCCGCCAGCGATGTGCATCACGGAGCAAGCGAAGATCACGGTCATAATGATGAGGATCACGTCGACCGGGATGAAACCAGGCTTCATGCCGAAACCGAAGACGGCAATAGCCATACCGAGACCGCCTNNAGCCATACCGACACCAATGCCGCCGAGCTTAGCAGCATAAATAATGCACGCGAAGAGCAGTGCGAAATGTACCCATACCATAACGGGAACTCCTTTGGACACAAAATCGGGCTCTTACTCAAAAGAATGTAAGCCCTTGTAAATAAAACTATTATGATCGCACCATAAAGTAGGCACACTTTTTAGTCAACTTTACTTAGGGATATTGCCCATGGGTTTTAAGGGGGTGTCGGGTAAACCCCACGGTGGGTTTTCCATCTTGGGGTTGTCCTTTAGTATGATGTAAACGACTGTGAAAGAGCGATAGGATACTGTTAATGGGCTAATTAAACAAAGTGGGTGTTGCAAAGGCGAAAAGCGTGTCGGGAGAACCCTTACGGGGCTTGGATGGAGTTAGAGATTTGTCCTTGTAAACGTGTTGCTCCTACGTAAATACAAGGAATTTCGGACATTTAAAGCGTCGAAATTTGTAAGCGGCTCGTTACACTTTGACTTGCATAAAACAAAACATGGGAGTATACTATAAAACGGGTCAAAAACTTCAGTACTTATAACTAGACATGAAATTTATTGCGTATAAATACGTAGAAAGAGACAATGAATTGCATTTGATTTGCAACCTTGATTTGTAACAGATCTTGTTACAAAATGGTAAAAAAAGAGGCACGCTCGAATTCGGGCGTGCCGTAAAGGTTTGAGTTAGTCGCTAAATGTAGCGGGCTAGACGCGACTTTAGGCTTCTTCGCGCATCGACCACTTGGCTTTGAGCCAGGTGCACATAATGTCAGCCGCACGTTTGGACTCTGCTTCAATGTCGTCATCAGTGGGTTTGAAGTCTGGCTGACAGAGGGCTTTCATAAAAAGAGTACCACGCAACATTTCTATATAGTGTGCTGCCGCATCTTCAAGGTCAGCTAACGGCGCATCAAGATGGTTTTCAAGGACCTTGGCAAAACCTTCATAGGTCTTAGCAATCCCTTCACGATAGAACCACACCCCGATTTCTGGCATTTGCGGGGTCTCCGCAATGATGAGACGTGTGGCTCCGACAGCGCGTTCGGAGAGCATCCCTTTTAAATAAATACTACCAAAGACTTCAAATTCGGTTTCAAGCGAGCGCCCATGACGGTAGTCCTTCATATAGGACTGATAGATCTCATCAGCGAGATTTTGCAGTGCCGACTTAAAGAGCCCCTGCTTATTGCCATAGACCTGATAGATCGTGCTACGTGACCCACCCACTTGCGCAATGATGCGATCTAGCGACGTACGAGAGTACCCAAACTCGATGAAGGTGTCGATCGCACAGTTCAAAAGATCATTCGCACGTTGACGNGTACCGCGCTGGGTCGGAGGCAGATAGTCAGTCATGGTTTAGTCAAAAAATGTTGAGGTCTAACTATCTATCGTACACGTTCTCGTTCGGAGTTGCGAAACTTGGACACATACTGTACGATACGGTACTTTAGAAATGTACCGCACAATATCATTTTGAGTCGGTTCATTTCATAGTGAAGAACAAAACGCAATCAACGTTACTCACGAGGTGTGAACCGCTATGCAAAGAAGAGATTGGCTCGCTCTGATGGGCGCAATAGCAACGATGGGCTTGCCAGGTGCATCGGCTTTGGCGTCGACAACGCCCTTGACGGTTGTGGTGCCGTTTCCTCCTGGGGGTGGCGGCGATACGTTGGCACGCGCGGCGATTGATCCGGTGNGTAAGGTCTTGGGCGAAAAAGTTGTGGTCGTTAATCGTCCGGGCGCAGGTGGCAATATTGGAACCAGCCAAGTGGTGCGTGCACCTGCTGACGGTCGTACGTTTGGCTACGTCACGAACGGCATCTATTGCGTGAATCCCCATCTCTATGGCACGAAGACCTTTGACCCGATGAAGGATTTGATGCCCGTGGGTCAGCTCTCTGTCATTAGCCTTGTGATGGTGTTGAATCCCAAAGCCATCGCTGGCGTGACGGACTTTGCCTCTTTATTAGAAAAGGCACGCATGGCGCCAGGTTCCGTGCCCTTTGCTTCTGCTGGGGTTGGTACGACGAGCCATATGGCAGGCGCATTGTTAAGTGAACGTACTGGGATTGACTTTCAGCACATTCCACACGCAGGGGGTGCTGCGTNNACCATTACTGAAGTGTTAGCGGGTCGCATTCCCTTCATGATCGACGTGATGCCTAACGTGATGCCGCACATTCAAGCGGGCACCTTGAATGCGCTCGCTGTGACCACCCCAGAACGCAGCCCGTTACTCCCTGATGTGCCAGTTTTTGCGGAGCTCGGCGTGAAGGACTGCACGCTTTTTGCGTGGGATGGTTTTGTGGCACCCAAGGGGACCTCAGCTGCCGATATCGATCGTTTTAGCAAGGCGCTCAACAAGGCACTCGCAGAGCCCGATGTTGCTCAACGCTTTAAAAAGCGCGGTGCGATCACTGTGCAGGATACGCCCACTGAATTTGCCGCTTTTGTGAAGGACGAAGCGCCCCGTTGGGAAGCGCTCGTTAAAACCGTTCGCTGTACGAAATAAGTTTTTTGAATTTCTCATTTAGTTAAGGAAACCCATCATGCAACCGATGCTCGATACGTCGATGCTCCCCGCCATTCCAGAGTGGAAGGCTTGCGGTGAATTCACTGATATTAAGTACGAAAAGTGCGAAGAAGGGATCGCCAAGATCACGATCTGCCGTCCTGAAGTTCGCAATGCCTTTCGTCCGCAGACCGTCGCTGAAATGAGCCGCGCTTTGGCTGACGCTCGTTCTGACGATGGTATCGGTGTGATCATTTTGACGGGCGAAGGTGACTTGGCCTTCTGTTCGGGTGGTGACCAAAAGGTGCGCGGCACGGGTGGCTACGTGGGTGACGATGGTGTGCCTCGCCTTAATGTGCTTGACCTTCAGCGTGAAATTCGTACCTGCCCGAAGCCCGTCGTGGCAATGGTGGCTGGCTGGTGCGTGGGCGGCGGTCACGTGCTTCACATGGTGTGTGACCTGACGATCGCGGCAGACAATGCGCGCTTTGGTCAGACGGGTCCGCGCGTGGGTTCCTTTGACGGTGGTTGGGGAGCTTCCTATATAGCCCGTATCGTAGGTCAGAAGAAGGCTCGCGAAATTTGGTTCCTTTGCCGCTTCTATGACGCACAGGAAGCTTTGGATATGGTACTTGTTAACACCGTTGTCCCCCTTGAAAAGCTTGAAGCTGAAACCATTCAGTGGTGCCGCGAAATGCTTGCGAATTCTCCGCTTGCCATTCGTTGCTTGAAGGCCGCCCTGAATGCTGACTGCGACGGTCAGGCTGGGTTACAGGAACTCGCTGGAAACGCTACGCTTCTTTATTACATGACCGAAGAAGGTAGTGAAGGGAAGAACGCATTCCTTGAAAAGCGTCGTCCCGACTTTACGAAGTTCCGTCGTTTGCCCTAAGTCGAGGGTCATCATGACTCACGGGATCGATGCGATTGATCGTGCGCTGTCGGTGTTTGCCGCAGCCAATGAACGCCCCCATGGTTTGGCGATTCGCTCTGAGAGGGTGGACTACACCTGGGCAGAGGTCGCAAGCCGGGTGGCTGCGTGTCTTGAGACCATCGAGCGTCCAGCCACAGGGCGCCCGATGCCTTTTGTTGCCGAAGCAGACGTTGAGTGTTTAATCACGCTCTTAGCGGCTTTTGAAGCAAAGATCCCGTTACTCTTGATTTCGCCAAAACTCACTACGCCTGAGCGCGAGGCCGTTATTCGTATGGCAGACGCCATTGAAGCGCCGTTACCCTCAGACGCCGCTGTGGTGATTTTTACCTCGGGCACGACAGGAAGCCCCAAGCCTGTGGTCCTTACTCGGACGGGACTCGTTGAAAGTGCGCGTCGAGTGGCTGAGGCACTCTATATGACTCACGACGATGTCTTTCAGTTGTCTTTGTCGCCCACACGTGTGGGTGGTCTCGGAATTGTGATGCGCTCTTTGGTGATGCGTAGCGCGATGTCGCTCGCTGGGCGCTTTAAGGCTGAAACCTTTNATACTAATTTGGCGCGCGACGGCGTGACCTTGGCGTCGGTGGTGCCTGCGATGCTCTCGGAGATTCTCGATAAGACGCCGAGTATGTTAGTGCCCACTCACTTAAGAACCCTTATGGTGGGCGGGGCAGNNCCGCATCGATGGTACCTTACGACAACGTGCGGCGCGGCAGGGATCCCGATTGTGACCACCTACGGTATGACTGAAGCGGGAAGTACCGTTGCGGTGACTCCGTACGAAGAGCGCTTTGAGCCGCAAATCTACGCTGGGCGCATTCTTGATGGGTTAGAGTACCAAACTCACGAACGACNNATCATTACACTTCGTGGTCCCATGCTCTCTACCGACTACTGGGGGCGCGGTAGCACCATGCAAGAGGGTTGGTACCTGACTGGGGACATTGGAAGCCTAACGGCAGACCATCGTGTGCGAGTGAGTGCTCGCCATGCGGAACTCATTATCACGGGCGGCGAAAACGTGGCGCCTCGTGAAGTCGAAGAAGTGCTCGAAAGTATCCCAGGCGTCAAAGCCGCTTTGGTCTTGGGGCAACCTGACGAAAAGTGGGGTGCCTTGGTCACTACCNTGTTGGTGCCTGATGCTGACAAAACACCACCCTCAGACAACGAGATCGTGGGGTTTTTGCGCCCACGTTTGGCTCGTTGGAAGTCGCCCCGCCGCTTTGCGTGGGTCAAGACGATTCCGTTGACTGCTGGTGGCAAACCTTGTCGTGCGCCGAACGTCTTGGAAGGCATGACCCTACAGACACTTCATTACGCAACTCGATAAAAAGACGTGAGCGAGTACTCACTCCACAATTGATAAGGCGTTTTCCTGATATTGCGTGTTCAGCGAAGGTTAAACATCGGGCGTAGAATAAAAAGATTGTTGTTTTATTCTCTGGAGAGATTCCATGACGCTTTTGCTCGAAGAACGTTTATTGCCGGGTGTCGCCGAATTGGTGCCTGAACTCGTTGAGATTCGTCACGACCTTCATCAGCATCCTGAATTGGGTTTTGACACTGAGCGTACCTGCGGCAAGATCGTTGAATATCTCCGCGCAAGCCACGTTGATTCGATCGATACCGAACTTGTGAAGGGCTGCGTGATTGCGGTCATCAATGGGGATCAGCCTGGTCACACGATTGGTGTGCGTTCCGACATGGACGCTTTGCCCATGAAGGACGGTTGTGGCAAGCCTTATGCCAGTGTGGTCGATGGTCGCGNNTACCATTGCTGTGGTCATGACGNNTACCATACGACGTGGCTTTTGGGTGTAGNNGCCCGTTGGTTAGCCTCGCATCGCGACTTCCCGGGTCGCGTGGTTTTGGTCTTTCAGTNNACCGCTGAAGAACCGGGGCTTGGCGCCAAGTACCTGATTGAAGCAGGGTTATTTGAAAAGTATGGCATCGAAGAAATATACGGTACTNACACGGAACCCAATTTGCCTAAGGGAACGATTGGCTTTAAGCCGGGTCCCTTGCAGGCTGCCAGCGACAGTTTTTACGTCACTTTGAAGGGTAAAGGCACGCACGGCGGGCGTCCGCATTTGGGGGTTGACCCGATGCCTGTGGCTGCGCAGATCATTTTGGCGCTTCAGACGATCGTTGCTCGTAAGGTTGACCCGATTGAATCGTNNACCGTCGTCTCCGTTTGCTCCATTAATGCCGGTAACTTTGAAGCCGTGAACGTGGTTCAGAGTGAACTCACGATGAGTGGTACGGTGCGCACGTTCTTACCTGAAATCCGTGACTTGGCTGAAGCCAATATCACGGCGATGGTCAACGGCATTGCCGCGGTCAACGGTTGCGAAGCTGAGCTCGTTTATGACCGTATTATTGGTTCGGTGATTAACGCCGAAGAACAAACCGAAGCCGCTATTGCTGCAACGCGTGAACTCTTGGGTGAAGATCACGTCAAGGTGATTCGCCCCTTTATGTCTAGCGAAGACTTCTCGCGCTACCTCAATGTGGTGCCTGGCTCCATCATTCGTGTGGGTATCCGTGACGATGAACACTGTGTCTCGTTACACCACCAAAAGATGGACTTTAATGATGACGTGCTACCCGTTGCTGTGAGTGTGGTTGCTAATATGGCTGTGACGCGTTTGAAGGCACTTGCCTAATACGCTGAGACGCTTAGCTTAAGCTAATGTATAAGAGCCAGTCTTTCTTTATTGAAGGCTGGCTCAATTCTTTGAGACTTCTCTCAGAGGATAAATGCGTCAACTTTGGCAATGAAGTAAAATAATTAATTTGGCTTTACGGGACCATTGACGGGTTTGAGAGGATATGCTTACGCAAGTTGTCATCATTACGTTACTCATCATTGCAGCAGCGTACTTTGCTATGTCAGAAATCGCTTTGGCTGGTTCTCGATCAGTTCGTTTAACTCGCATGGCTGAAGATGGTGATTCTCGCGCTCAGTTGGTGCTTAAACTAAAAGACAATCCAGGCTATTTTTTCTCCGTGGTTCAGGTCGGGATTAACGCCGTGCNNACCATTTTGGGCGGCGTGGTCGGTGAAGAAGCGTTTACGGGCTTCTTTGCCGCGCTCCTAGCTTATGTTTTGCCCGCTGAACTCGTGAACGGCATGGCGTTCTTGTGTTCGTTCCTCTTTGTGACGGTGCTTTTTGTGATGTTCGCGGACTTGATTCCGAAGCGCGTCGCAATGAGCTGTCCTGAAGCCGTGGTAGTGCGTTGCATCCGTCCGATGATGGTACTCATCATGGTCTTAAAGCCCTTAGTTTGGTTGTTGACCGCGATGTCTAACGGCATCATGCGAATGATGAGCGTGCCTTTGAATAACGAAGATCGCATCACCAACGAAGACGTGATGGCGACCGTTGAAGCCGGTGCCAAGGCTGGCGTTGTGGCACCCTTGGAACACACGGCTATTAAGAACATGATGGAACTCGAAGACCATTTGGTGCCGAGTGCCATGACGAATCGCGACAGCATCATTTACTTCAGGATTGATGAGTCTGAAGACAGTATTCGCGAAAAGATTAGCCAAACGCCGCACAACAAGTTCTTGGTTTGTGATGGCGACATTGACCACGTTGTGGGGCACGTGGACGGGAAGCAACTCTTAAAGATCTACGCTGACAAAGATTCGTTGGAACTCACCCAAGCGGGATTGGTGCAACCCGTCATCACGATCCCAGACTCTTTGACTTTGACCGAAACGCTAGACCTCTTTAAACAAGAAAGTCAGGACTTTGCCGTCGTCATTAACGAATATGGTCTCACGGTTGGGATTATTACCCTGAAGGACATCTTGTGGTAGGTGATGGGTAACTATGATGTATGGGCAGATGACCAGCTGCTCGTCAAGCGCTCTGACGGCTCTTGGCTTGTGGACGGTTCGACCCCGGTGGACGACATCGAACGTGAATTTGGCATCGAAAGCATGCCTGAAGAAGAAACGTACGAAACGGTCGCGGGCTTCATTATGTATATGCTTCGCCGTGTGCCTAAGCGCGGCGACCATGTCGACTACGCGGGCTATCGCTTTGAAGTGACCAATATGGATGGGTTCCACATTGACCAGGTGTTGATGTATAGACCTGATCATCGTCACACCGAAAAGAAGAAGGGCGATAAGCACGATAAGTGCGACAAGTGTGCGGATAAGGGAACGGATCAGTGCACCGATAAATGCGCCGTTAAGACTGGCGATAAGCCTGCTGACGTAGCGGTCGATCCAAATCGCCAAGCCTAAAACGCCTTATGCCTACGCCAAAACTAATCGGTCGACGCTGCGTGCGCGCTCGCCATGTGTCAGCGCACTGTGACGCTTGCATGAGCGCTTGCCCTATGGGGGCGCTTCATGTGGAAGAAGGGCGCTTAAGCCTCATTAGTTCTGCTTGCACGGGGTGTGGCGCCTGTGTGTCTGCGTGCACTATGGACGCGCTTCATTTGGACGAGATGCCCCAACGTTTAGACGTGCAGCCCGATGGCGCGTGCCGCGTGCGTTGCTCTCGTGCGATGACGGGCGACGGTCAGGCATTTCCGTGCCAACACGCGATCTCTGATGTGATGCTCTTAGACGCGCTACGTCAAGGGGTCCAATCGGTGACGCTTATCACAGGGGGCTGCGAAGGGTGTCCTAATCAACCCTCCAAAAGTTCGGTAGATGCTTTAGAGGAACGTTTTAAACACTGGGAAGCGCTTTTAGGTAAGACGGTCAGGGTGTGTCGTGTGACCGAAGCCCCTCAGGACGTGGATGGCGTACGCCGTCATCTTTTGGGGATTGTGGCGCGTAAAGCAACTACCNCTAAACCACTAGAAACGCAAGATGACACGACGCCGCCAAACCCTCAAGCTCCGTTTCATTTAACCGAGCGCCGTCGACACTTGATCACACTGTTGCGTGGGTGTTTACGCGAGGCGGCTAATACGCAAGCCGCCACAAAACACGCACTTGACGCGCTCAAAGTCCCTCACTTTGATGCGGAGCGTTGCACTACCTGTGGGCTTTGCGCTGTGGTGTGTCCCAATAAAGCCTTGTCTACCAAAACGCAAGGGGACGTCTTCACGATGACCGCGATTGAGGCGTGCTGTACGGGTTGCGGGCTTTGTCGCGATATCTGTACCGCAAAAGCCGTTATGTTGGGCGCACCCGAAGGCGTGAATGAATTCTTAATGGGTCGCCCCATCGTCAAAATGACTGCGCACAATAAGCGCCGTCGTTCGTACTAGGATGGCATTACGCAAAAAGACTTTTCGCAAGCGTTCTTTAATCGCTAAAGGTTGAACAGAAACGTTTAAACAACAACGCCGTTTGAGGATCGTCTCAAGCGGCGTTGATTTTGGCGTGGTACTACCGTCGAGCAATTTAGCGCATCTGGGCAATTGCCTCACAGTAATGACGATTGCATTCACTGAGGGTCGGCACGTAGCCATCCCCCACAATGAAGGACTCGATATTGATGTCTTCGGTTTCATGGACTGTGAGCACATCGGGCACGGCGCTCGCAAACGCATCGAGCATATTGCGTAAGCCCTGCACAATATGTAGTGGCGTCCCAACGGGCACCTGAATCCGCACAAAACCCAGGTCCCCACGCTTGATACTAAAGCCAATGCCGTTTGAGAGGAGAGCAACGACACTGTCGGCACTCCAAAAGACGCTCCCGATCGACTCGGGGTCGTGTAGCGACGAATGAATGCGAGTGAGATCATCAAAAGCGGCGCGCAGTGCCATGGCGGCTTCGCGGAACTGGATGCGCGAGATGCTATTAAAGCCGTCTAAGGCAAACGTCTTTTTAACAAGAACCCCAAAGTCTGTTTCAACGTCCGTACGTGCGTCCGCAAACTGCTTCGGTGTAATGCGAACGTTCACGAGTTCTGGTTGGTGCTTAAGCCACATGATCACGTCGTCCATCGTGCGACATACGCGGTTTTCAGCTTTAAGGCGCCCATTCTCAAAGAGGCGAACGAACCAATCAAACGAATTGTGCCAGGCGTTATATTTGTTGACGAAGTCTTCAAGTATGTCTTCGGAGAGATTTCGCGTTTTAAACGTTTCTTCAATGCGGTGCAGATCCATAACCGCCACAGCCGAGACCGTAAGCCCTGTCGTCATATGCTCTTCAAGCGCTTCACGAAATGGAACAATACGCAGTTCTCGACGTAGGTTAATCACCCCAAAGAGCACGGCATAGAGGCGATAGCGCTTACCTTCACGCTCAAATTCACGAAGTTTGGCTGAAATGTCGTCCACCATCACGGTGTTCCACAGTAACCCGTAAGAGCGCTCATTCCAAATGATGACCTGACTCACGAGCGCTTCAAAATAGGCTCGCATCACGCTATAAACAATTTCGTGATGAAAACTCATGACGGATACGCGCAACGTATTGTCTTTTAATAAGAGGGTTTTCATGGCAAGCCAAAAATGAATTTCGAAGAAGCAATAACGAATATTTTATTATTGAAAAATCTTTTCTGTTTTGTCCATCAAAAGTAGGGGCTATTACGGGTAAATCAGGATTGTACTTTGTGATGCTTTGGAGTCAAAGATCATGTTCAGCGGCTAATTTCACAAATGATTGAGGTCCTTAAAAAAGTCTCTCGCCCAAGGGTTATCAATGGTAGGTAATATTGCGTATTTTTATTGATTCGTCTTAAAGATACAGTATTTAAGCTGAGGTCATATTGTGCCTGCTCGGGGATAATGCAATAAATGGTAAAAAAACCATCCGAGACCCCAAGCAAAATCTAGGAGATCCCACATGAATGCATTTGACAATGCTTTCGAAAAGAAGTGGACGCTCATCTTTCTTGCAGAATTTTTCTTCATCATGATGCCGTTCCCTTTCTTTTATGACCTGAACTACACGCCGTGGATGTTCGGAGTTCCCCGTTTCATTTATTGCTGGTTGGCTTATGGCTTACTCGTGATCGGAACGATTGCCCTTTGGTGGCGTGCTTGCATGCAGCGTCCCGAATATCAGGAATACGAGGAGTAAAGCGTTATGCCATATCAGGTTGAAACTTCGACGGGTCCATTCTTGGTACCGNTCACAATTGCTTATCTCGTCATTCTTGGCTTTATTGGCTGGTGGGGTAACCGCCAAAACCGTAACCTTCAGGACTTCTTTACGATGTCAGGGTCTGCGGGTGCCATCCTTTCGGGTCTTGCCTACTTCTCGACGCAGTATTCCATGTCCACCTTTATGGGGGTGCCTGGGTCGATTTACCACGTCGGTTACGCTGGGATGAGTGTTTCCGTGCCAGGGATCGCTTTCTCGATGGTCATTCCTGCGTTGCTTGTTGGTCGTCGTTTGATTAAGTTGGGTCATCGCTATCAGATGTTGACGATGGCAGACTACTTGGCTGACCGCTATGAGTCGACCGCCATCCGTGGTTTGTTGGCTGTTCTGATGTTGATCTTCTTGGTCCCGATGATGGGTGCCCAGACGATTGGTGCAGGCGTGATCTTCACGACCTATACCGGCGCACCGCAGTGGGTCGGTATTGTGGTCATGGGTGTCACCGTGATCCTTTACTGTATGGCTGGCGGTATTCGTTCTGTCATGATGACGGACGTGATCCAGGGTGTCTTGATGGTGGTAACCGCTGTGACGACCTTCGTGGTGTCTCTGCAGTTGGGTGGTANNCTTGAAGTCATCAACCAGAAGCTCGCCGCTGTTGACCCCAACTACTTGAAGTTCCCGGGTCACAACAATAGCTATCCGTGGCAGAACTACGCATCCATGATTGTGATGTGGTCCTTCTTCTGCATTGGTCAGCCGCATCTCTTTACGAAGTTCTTCACGATGAAGAACTATTCGACGATGTTTAAANGTACCGTGTTGCTCGGTACGCTCGGCATGTGGTTCTCCGCTTCCTTTATCGAATGGTGCGGTGTGACGGGGGCTGCGAGCTTCCCGGGCATCCCAGGTAAGGAAAGTGACTTTATCGTGCCGTTGATCCTTCAGGAAGGTCTCCACCCGGTGGTGTCCGCTTTGATGGTGGCAGGTATTTTCTCTGCAGGCATGTCCACGATTAGTTCCTTGTTGCTCACCTCTACCTCGTACGTTTCTCGCGACCTTTATCAGCGCATCTTGAAGCGCGACGCGACCGACGAAGATACGCTCAAGATGTCCCGCGTTGTGACGGTGGTGCTTGGGATCATCGCCATCGGTATTGGTATCTTGAAGCCGGGTTCGATCTTTACTATCATTCTCTTCGCGTTCGGTGGTCTCGGTATTTGGGCTGCCCCGATTATCTGCGGTATGTACTGGAAGCGTACGACGACCACGGCCGTCTTTGTGTCCGTGATCCTCGGTGAAATCTTCTACTTCCTGCTTCTTACGCAGTTTAAGGGTCTCTCCTTCGGGTTCAACCCGTTGATCGTGGCACNNTGGATCGTGACGATGGTGATCCTGATCGGTACGAGCCTCTTCACGAAGCCAGTGTCGGATGCCACCATCCGTCGCCACTTCGACGACCTCGATAAGCCCGTGAAGTACTAAACTGATTTATCTAGAGTGCCGCCGGTTGTGCTACGCATAGCCGGCGGTTTTGCCATTCATTCTTTTTGTTGACGGACTTCTCTTATGTATCTCGCTCATCTTAATTGGCAAGAAGCTGCCAAAGTGTTCGCTGATCCTGAAACGCTCGTTGTGATTCCTGTGGGTTCCACGGAACAGCACGGTTGCGTGGGTCCTTTGGGGACGGACTGGCTGATCCCTGAAGAATTCTGCCGTCGCCTTGACGCTCAAATGCAAAAGATCGTGATCGCGCCGATTTTGCCGTTTGGCGTCGCGACGCATCACATCAATTTCCCGGGCACGATTGACTTGGGACTTGAGACTATGACGGCTGTGATGAAGCAGATTTTTGAGTCTCTGTATCGTCACGGTGCGCGTCGCTTTGCGGTGGTCAATGACCACGGGGGTAACGACCCTGCGATCGAAAAGGCTGCACTCGATATGTACCGTCAGGGCGCTCAGGTGACGTTGATTGACTGGTGGGGTATTGCACCCAAACTTAATCCCGACTGGTAGACGGGGCACGGTGACGCGCAAGAAGTGGCTGCCGTGATGGCTTTCCGCCCAGAATTGATTAAGAGCGAATACCTCGTTGATAACGTGGTGACGCCGCCTTCTGACGCACTGCCGCAGGCACACATCAACACCGTGATCTTTGAAGGGGCGCCCGTTAAGGTCATTCGCGAAATCCGCGATACAGTCAATACGGGTGGCTTAGGTACCGCGNAAGCGAAGTTCGCTACGATCGAGTGGGGCACTGCCATGATGGACGGGGTGTCCGATTGGATGGTTCGCTACTTGGAAGAATTCCGCCGTATTCCGTTGCCTGCCAAGAAGTGGGCTTAATAAGGGCAATCAGCCAACGTGGACCAATAAGGAGACCTTATGCACTACGGGGACATCGCGTCGTACCGTCAATGCCGAACGCTTAATGAATACCGTTCGAGCCATTTGTACGGGCGAACGTTTATCTAACGCGGCTGAAGAGGCGGCTTTAGAAGTACTGACGCGCTTTTATGAAGAAGCAGGGTGTCGCGTAACGTTAGAGCGGCATCCGGGCTTTGTGAGTACACCCGAAGGCGCGTCTTTTGTGGTGGAAGGCATCAAGTACGCCGCTGTCACACACCCGATGACTCCAAGTGTCGAGGGTCTCCATGCGCCTTTGGTCTATGTACCGATTGAAATGGTGGCAACGGTTGAGGCAGCCCAAGTCACTGGGCGTTTGGTCCTCACAGACTACCTTGCCATGGAACCCGTGGTGCGTGGGCTCGAAGCTAAAGGCGCCCTTGGGGTGGTCTTTATTACGGGCGAATACATTCATAACATGATTGTGTCGCGCGTTTGGGGGTCACCGACGCCCGAAACCCTCAACAACTATGTTGGGATCCCTGTAGCGAGTATTTCGTTGGGGGACGGCAATACGCTCAAAGACCGTTTAGCAAAGTGCGAAGCATCGTTAGATGCGATGCTTGCCACAACGGTCTACGGTCGTTGGGTCGAGATTCCGTGTTTGGTTGCTGAAATTCCCACGCCCCACAAAGACTTTGTGATGGTGACCTACCACTTAGACAGTTGGCATTTGGGGGCAATGGATAACGCGTCGGGTAACGCGTGCGCCGTGGAACTTGCTCGCATCCTTGCACCCTACGCCTCGAAATTGAAGCGCGGTGTGCGTTTTGTCACGTGGTCGGGGCACTCTCATGGGCGCTACGCTGGGTCCACAGCCTATTGCGACGCGCACTTTGAAGAGTTACACGAGCATTGCGTGTTGAATGTGAACGCCGACTGTTTGGGTGGGTGTTGTGCGTCAGTCATGACCGAGTCGCCCGCGATGGCGTCGACTGCTGAACTAGCAAAATGCGCGCTACGTGAAGCCGCAGGTGTGACCGATTGGATTGGGTGCCGCTATTCGCGTTCTTGTGACCAGAGTTTCTGGGGACCGGGCGTTCCGTCTATTTTCTCTCAAGTGTCTGAACAAGCACCCTTTGAAGGTGTCGCCGCTGAAGCCTTTAAGAAGATGTTTGGTAGTAGTAGTAGCGGTGGCTTCGGTTACTGGTGGCACTCAATTCAGGATACGCCCGATAAACTCGATCCCGTTCTTTTGGCTCGCGACGTGCGCGTCTTTGCCGTGACGCTTTGTCACGCATTGATGGATGAACGTTTGCCTGTTGACGCCAAGGCTGAGGTCGATGAACTCACCGCTTTCATGAAAGAGCGCCAGGCTAAAGCTGGGGATGCGCTTGATTTGTCTGTAGTGATTGATCGCCTGGAATGGCTGTCGCGCGTTTTGGTCGATCGTTTGGATGACGAACCCGAAGTGGCGAACCGTTTGACGCACGAGGTACTGAGAGAAATCATTCCGCTCTCATACGTCGAAGGGTCGGTCTACTCGCACGACGAAGCGTTACGTGCGCCACCCGTGCCGATGTTGCGTGACATTGACCACCTTGACGCGATGGATGAACACCATCGCCAGGCGACCTTAGTGAAGCTACGTCGCCAGGTCAATCGCCTTAAGATGGGCGTACGCCACGCTTTGCAAGCGGCGGGCGCTGACGTACCTGTCTAAGCACGACACAAAGTTCGATACGCTAAAAGTCGATCAAGCAAAGCACTCGGTTTTAACGTGAAGTCGAGTGCTTTTTCTTTAAGGCAATAGGAGTCCCAATCGAATAGCAAATTTACGTAACGCTTGCTCCCACCAGTCCGCAAANGTAGTAGGGACTTCATCGGGCTTTAGGCGTAAGACAAGTCGCTCTGGCGCCAGATCCATTGGGGCATCGAGTAGCGCTAGGCTCGACTTGAGCCCGGGCTGTGTGAGNGCTACGGCTTTAGGAACGATCGTCCAACCGATCCCGCGCGCCGCNAAACCAATCGCCCATTGGGGGCTGTCGACTTCCCAACAGTCACTACTCACCGTAATTGGAGGCGCTGATTCACTATCTCGCGCAATGATCAATATTTGACGATAGTCGCGTAGGTCATCGGGCGTCAAGGTAGACCGTTGTGCTAAAGGGTGCTTTTTTGAGACTGCAATGACACGTGGCGAGAGACCAATTAAACGCTCTTCACACTCTGGGTCTGGTCTTAATGAAAAGATGACAGCCATCGTCATGGCGGCACGTCTAAAGAACCAGTTGGTTTCTGAACTAGAAATATTTTCGAGTTGCACCTTACTAGATGGGAAATGCCTAGCAAAGTCACGTAGCAGATCTAGCATCATGGGAATCTCAAGTCCCATGTCGATCCCCATATATAGCAAAGGGTTGGGAGTGTGAAATAGCGCAGCCGCACGACTTTCAAAGCGAGAAGCTTCTAAAAGCACGCGCCTTGCATTAGGAAGAAGTGTCTCGGCTGCTGCCGTCAAGGTCGCAGGTGTTCCACGGGTAAAGAGTTTGAAACCTAGTTCACATTCCATCCCTGCAATATGGGTGGAGACCACACTTTGGCTTCGACCGAGTGCGCGCGCTGCGGCAGAAAAGGTTCCCTCATCAGCAACAGCAACAAAAGAGCGAATCTCGTCAATTTTGAGTGTCATTTATTTCTCTCACTCAGAAAGTTCTATAGCCATCATATCAAAAATTTGATAGATCTTATCTTGATCGATCGTATTTTAAATGAGAGAATACTCGCGTATAAATAACAATTAGGCGCTCTATGCAGTTCCAAAATNNACGGTTCCAACTAAAAATATCAATCAATCATCATCGATCAAACGTCAACTTCTTGCAGCACGTGCAGGTTTTTTTACAGGGGGATTTACGGTTGCTAGTTGGGCGCCCATTATCCCGTTCGTGCAGTCTGGTCTTTCGCTTGAACCCGCGATTTTGGGTTCGCTCCTTTTGGGTCTCGGGATTGGCTCCTTTGTCGGGATGCCAGTGGCTGGTACCATCTCCGTTCGTTACGGTAGTCGTTTCGCCCTTGCGCTCTCAGGCGTTTTGTCTTGCCTTTTGCTCGTAATCCTCGCAATGATCCCGGGGTTTTATATCGAATGCGCCGCTTTGTTCCTTTATGGCGTGACCTTGGGTTGCTTAGAAGTGAGCGCCAATATTTATGGCGCGCAGCTCGAAAAAACGGTGGGGCATCCCATCATGTCGGGGCTTCATGCGTCGTACTCCATTGGTGAAGTCATGTCCGCTGCGACGGTCACGGGGCTCTTGATGCTCGGTGCGCCGCTTGTGTGGGTCATGGGTGGCTTGATAGCANCGTTAGTCGCGGGCTTATTGTGGACGCTCGCTGGGATTCCGGCGGATGCGGATCGCGCCAAAACGCAAAAGTCTGAAGGCATGGTCTTTGCCGCCCCCAAGGGGCGCATCTTGATGTTTAGTTTGGTGTGTCTCTCGGTCTTCTTAGCCGAAGGCGCCATGCTTGACTGGTCCGCGATCTACGTCCATGAAGTGGGTGGCGTCGATATGAATGCCGCGGGGATTGGCTACACGCTCTTTGTGATTGCCATGGCGATCTCTCGCTTGATGGGTGACCGTTTGGTTGAAAAGTTTGGTAGTGCGAAGGTCTTGTTTGTCGGCATGATGCTTAACATCGTGACCCTATTGATGATGGTGTGCTTTGAGTCGCCCGTTATCCTCTTTGCAAGCCTCTTCGTGATGGGCTTGGGTGTTGCGAACGTTGCCCCGATCCTGATTTCGGCTGCGTCGTCTGTCAAGCACGTTGACCCGACAGGGTCANTTACGACCGTCACCACGATTGGATACGGTGGTTTGATGGTAGGTCCCGCGATCCTCGGCTTTATCGCGCAGCACCAGTCGCTTGAAGTCGCGTTCCTCTTTATTGCGTGTCTCTTGACCGCGGCACTCATTAACCAGCTTTGGATGCGCCGTCATCTCGCGGCTTAATGACTGTGGTATTAAAGCCACATGGCTAGAGGCGTTTGTCCGTGTAAACCCTAGTGCGTGGTAAGATGCCTTTCTAGCAGTTAAATGACGCTGTCCGTTCGGTTCGTTGCCCGACGGATGGCGTCTTTTTTTAAAGTCTTGTTATGTCAGAACCCGTTCGTCGTCCGATTGACCTAAGAGCCTTTCTTCTTTGTGTGTGCCTCAGCATGATTTGGGGCTTACAGCAAACCGCCATTAAGGCTTGTGCGCTCGACATGAGCCCGATTTTGCAAGTGTCGATTCGCTCTGGCACGGCGGCACTCTTATTGTGGCTTGCGAACCGCTTTTGGCTTCACGAAAATTGGAATGTGAACGTGCGTATGAAGGATGCCTTGCTTGTCGGTTTGGGCTTCGCCGGAGAATTCTTTTTCGTGGCTCAAGGCTTAAGTTATACCAATGCTTCGCATATTTCGGTTCTGCTCTATACGGCGCCATTCTTTGCTGCAATGGGTTTAGCTATTAAACTGCCTGAAGAACGTTTGAGTCTAATTCAATGGGGAGGTTTGGCGACGGCATTTTTGGGTATTGCATCAGCTTTCTTATTGCCCGTCTTTTTAGAGGGTGGGGCTTTGCCAGAGGGTGAGCGTTGGATATTGGGCGACTTTTTCGGGTTGTTGGCAGGGCTCTCGTGGGGGTGTACGACGATTTGTTTACGTACGACAACCATGAACGAAGCTCCTGCAACGCAAATGTTGTTTTGGCAACTGTTGATGGGCTTTTTGATTTTGTTCCCACTTGCCTTTATGACGGATCAAGCCTTTATAACACTGACTCCCATGGTGGGCGTGAGTATGGGCCNNTTTCAGATCTTGATTGTTGCTTTTGCTAGTTATCTTGTGTGGAGCTATTTATTAAAGCAGTACNTTGTAGCGCGTTTGGGTGTCCTTGTTTTTATGACACCACTCTTTGGTGTGCTTTTTTCGGTTGTGTTATTGGGAGAAAAGATTGGTGTACCGTTTGTCCTTGGATGTGGTTTGGTCATCACAGGGCTTTTGATGATGCAGTCCAAGAATCTTCGGTTGTTACGTCGTCGTCGCGAGAAGTAATCAGTAGCTAATTCATAACGTCAGTCTAAGACAGAGGTTTCGGCGCCTAGATTTCTATGACGTGTTAAGGACAACAGAAAAGGAGCACACGTGTGGACTACCTTTTTTTATTTCTGATGATCTAGGTCTAGACGGCATCAAAAACAAAACCCGCTCTGCGGTGAAGCAGAACGGGTTGATGTCTTGGTGCGCCCTGCTGGACTTGAACCAGCGACCAAGCGATTATGAGTCGCCTGCTCTAACCAACTGAGCTAAGGGCGCGAGGACATGAATTCTAGCACGAGATACGAAAAATTCCAAATGTGCGTGAACTAATGTGTGCGTTGGGTGAGAAGTGCGTTGAAACGTTCAACTGGACACGTTTTTTTGTCTGATGACGTGTGTTACTTATGCGCACGGACCTTTGATCAGGTATGATACGAGGCACATCAAAAGATAATCCTCCCACTCATGGGTAACTAAACGAATGACTGAAGAAGAAAAGAAAAAAACGATCGTCATCAATGGAGCAGATATTGCCGAAGAGTTAGTGACGCTCTGTCCTGGTATGCCGCCCACGCTCACGCGCGAAGTCTATCGCACAGTTATGCATGCCATGCAGGATGCGCTAGTTGACGGTAAGCGTATCGAAATTCGTGGATTTGGTTCTTTTACAACTCGTCATCGTGAAGGGGGGCAACGTCGTAACCCACGTACGGGCGAATATGTTTATGCCGAAGAGCGCTATGTTGTGGCATTTCGTGCGGGCAAAGAACTCCGTGAAGAAATTGACTTTACGCGCCATCTCAAATAATGCAGAAGTTGGATACGCTTCAAAAATACCTCGTGGTCAGTCTTGTCA
This sequence comes from uncultured Sutterella sp., assembly GCA_905186105.1. GTDB lineage: Bacteria > Pseudomonadota > Gammaproteobacteria > Burkholderiales > Burkholderiaceae_F > Sutterella. The sequence continues at coordinate 989,129 of LR994475.1, forward strand.
CGAGGTATTTTTTTTGGGATTCATCAAATTGTCATTTTTTTGATGACGACTGATACCAAAGGTTCATCGAGTCGAAACAGCATTTTCATAGGGCATTTCTAAAATTTAGCCACCTTCTGAGGAGATGTATCAGAAGGCAGATTGTATTGTTATAGGAATGTTCAAGTGAAACTCAAAGCCACAACCGCTGCCGTTTTCGCAGCGATGCTGTCTCTTCTTTGTACGACGCAGGCAAGTGCTGCTCAAATTTATCCAGTCGATCAGGCGCGTTTTATGACGAATGCGCGATTTGACTTTAAGGTTGAGCTGGATAGTGCCATGGCTCGTAAGGATGTCACTGTGCAGATTAACGGTGAAGATTACAGCAAGACATTATCGGGCAAAGAAGTCTGGGTTGAAAAGGAAGACGGCATTCATGGCGCTGCCTTGATGGTTCGTGACGTCGAAATCAAAAAGCCTGGGCGCTACACTGTGACTGTCAAGAGCACTGAGGGCGAACAAACTGCTCATTGGGATATTTACAGCACGCCTGAAAAGCCTGTTGCTAAAAATGTCATTCTTTTGATTGCTGACGGTTTGTCTGTGGGTCATCGTACCGCAGCCCGTATTCTTTCGAAGGGTGTGACAAACGGCATGTATAACGCCCCATTANGTATGGACGATATGCCGCACATGGCTTTGCTCGGTACGAGCTCTGTCGATACGATTGCTGCCGATAGCGCCAATACGGCTTCTGCTTATATGACGGGTCACAAGTCGAGCGTCAACGCACTTGGTGTCTACGCTGACCGTACGAAGGCAAGCCAAGACGACCCGAAGCAAGAAACGATTGCTGAAATCATCCGTCGTAAGACCGACATGGTACNNGTGGGTGTGGTGAGTGATGCAGAAATCGAAGACGCAACGCCAGCTTCTGTTGTCTCTCACACGCGTCGCCGTAACGATAAGGCAGACATTGTGGGCATGTTTTACAACGTCAAGCCCGAAGTCATCTTGGGTGGCGGTTCTGCTTATTTCTTGCCGAAAGAAACGCCGGGTTCTAAACGTAAAGATAGCATCAACTACATTCAAAAGTTTGGCGACGCGGGTTATCAGTTAGTGACCGATCGTACGGCACTTAACCAAGTGGTCACGNGCCAAACGCCAGACCGTCTCCTTGGGCTCTTTCACACGGGCAATATGGACGGTTGGGTGGACCGCCATCAGTGGAAAGGCAACACTGTCAAAAAGTTCCCGAACCAGCCTGACCTCACAGAGTCTTTTGATGCGGCTGTCAAGGTACTTGAAAAGAACGACAAGGGCTTTTTCTTGATGCTCGAAGCAGGGCTCGTTGATAAGTATTCACATCCTTTGGACTGGACGCGCTCGGTGGGCGACACGATTGCCTTTGATAAGGTTGTTGAACGTGCGAAGGCTTATTGCGAAAAGCATCCCGATACGTTGTTGATCGTCACGGGTGACCATACTCACTCGATCTCTGTGGCGGGTACCGTGGACGACAATAAGCCGGGCAAAGATATGCGCGAAAAGGTCGGTGTCTATGCCGATGCTGGCTACCCCAACTACGAAGACAAGGATAAGAACGGCTTCCCGGATAACTTCCAGCCCTCTAAGCGCTTGGTACNNGTCTTCTTTGGTGCACATCCTGACTACTACGAAACCTATCGTAGCTTCCCTGACGCCACCTTCACGCCGGCTGTCAAAGACGAAAAGGGGAACTACGTGGCTAATGCCCAGTATAAGGACGTTGAGGGCGCTCACTTCGTTGAAGGGAATCTCCCGCGTAACGAAAGCCAGGGTGTTCACACGGTGGACGATCTGGTCGTAACGGCTCAGGNNAATTTCAATGCTGACAAGATCCGTGGCTTCATGAATTCCACGGAAGTCTTCCGCGTCATGGCTGAAGCGCTCGCGCTTGGTAAATAAGCTGACTGACGAGTGACATCTGACGGAGGGACGTCCCTAAGGCGACGAACCCTCCGTTTTTACTTTGACTTTTCATAAGACGACAGACCATGAAACGACGCACGCTTCTTATTTCGATCGGTACCGCGCTACTTGGCAAAAGCCTCAATGCACGCGCCGAAACGCCGTCCATTACTTTTGAAGAGATGTATGCGAGCTCTTCGGTGTTAGGGCTCGCCTTTTCTGACACATTAAAAAAGCTCGCAGGTCAAAAAATCCGTATCCGCGGCTTTATGGCGCCACCCTTGAAGGCTGAAGCCGACTTTTTGGTGCTCACCAAAGAGCCTGTGAGCCTGTGTCCCTTCTGTTCTTCAGACCAAGACTGGTACNCAAACGACATCATCCTCGTGCGTTTAGCCAAACGTAAAGACTTCGTGCAATCAAACACTTTGATTGAAGTGTCTGGCCAATTGCAAATCGGAAGTGAAACGGATGAAAAAACTGGCTTTGTGAGCCTGGTTCGCATTGTTGACGCTGATTACAGGATTGTCTAACGATGGCTTCAATCTTGAGACTTAAAGAGGTTCGGCTCGATGTCCCTGATGGCGTGGGTACCCGTACGATTTTCGATGTGCCGAATTTTGAGTTAGAAGAGGGTGCCTTTTTAGGCGTGAGAGGCGCGTCGGGCTCTGGTAAAAGTACGTTTTTAAAACTTATTTCAGGTATCCTGCTGCCAACTACGGGCTCGATTGAGGTGGGACACACGATCATCAACCAATTGTCCGAAGTCGAGCGAGACCGTTGGCGTGGGCGTCACATTGGCTTTCTTTTTCAAGACTTTAGGCTTTTTGACGGGCTGACGGCGCTTGAAAACGTGTTGCTCCCTTTTACGTTTCATCAAAACACGATCTGTCGTGAACTTCGCGAAGACGCCGTGACCAAATTAAGTGCCGTGGGTGTACGTANNCCAGGCACCCGTGCCGAATGTTTGTCGCGTGGTGAAATGCAGCGTACGGCACTCGTGCGTGTGTTGATGCAGTCGCCCAAGATCATTTTGGCTGACGAACCGACGGCAAGCCTAGATACCGTGCGCGGCGATCAGGCAGTTGAAGTACTGCAAGAAGCGGCGAGTAGTTTGGGGGCGACCCTTCTTTTGGTGAGCCACGATGAACGTGTGTTATCGCACTTTAATCAAACGATTACGCTTAGCAACGGGCGACTCTTTGATGGAGAAGATGAATAATGAACGTCTTCATGCTTTTAAAAGCTGAACTGCGCCGTAGTGCTGCGGTGTTAGCGGGGCTCGCCTTGGTGCTCGCGCTTTCGTTGTCGCTCTCCATTGCGACGGGGCTCACCGACCGAATGCTGAGACAGTCGTCAGCAGCGGCGGCTGACCGATTTGATTTATTGATTGGGGCTAAAGGGAGTTCAACGTCTCTTCTATTGTCGACCGTCTTTTTACGTGATGAGCCGCAAACGCTCGTGCCGCTTGAAGTCATGAAGGGGTTGGATGACAAACACGGCGTCAAGTGGGCGGCTCCCGTCGCTTTTGGTGACCGAGCCGATGTTTCGCCTATTGTGGGAACGACCTCGACCTTGGTCACCTTTGGTGGCACCCTAAAGCCCGAAGAGGGTAGAGTTTTTACAAACCTATTTGAAGCGGTCGTGGGTGCTGAGACCGACTATAAGATTGGCGACAAGATTGAGCCGATGCATGNNTACCGAACACCAGGCGCTGGTCACAAACATTCGCACGCACATTTCACGGTCGTAGGACGTATGCCTGCGACGGGTACACCTTGGGATCGCGCTGTGATGGTGCCCATTGAGGCGCTCTGGTCGATGCACTCTTTGGTACCTTACAGTCAAAGTGGCAGCNAAAACAATCCGACATTAGGCGAATGGTCGGACGAAGATATAAAGCTTATGCCCGGGGTCTCGGCAGTCGTTGTGAAACCCATCAGTATTGCGGACGCTTATCGTTTACGTCAGTCGCAGTCAATGCGTACGGTGACGGGGCAGCAAGGCGAAGCCGTCAATTTGATGGGGGTCTTTTCGGGTGAAGTCTTGGTGTCGCTTTATGGCTTATTAGGTAACGCCTCTGAAGTCATCACGCTCTTGGCTCGATTGACGCTCTTTACGGCGCTTACCGCTACAGTCATTGCAGGTGTTCTTTTAGGGGAATTACGTCGACCATCACTCTTACAGTTGCGTGTTCTAGGTGCGCCAAGACACTACTTAATCACCTTGATTTGGCTATTGATTATGACCGTGATCGTGGTTGGTGCCGTGGGTGGCTTAGTGTTGGGGACAGGGTTTGCCGAAGGGGCGGCCNATCTTATTGACCGCGAAACGGGGATTGTGATGCACCCGAGTCCTAGGTTCGATGAAGGTATGACGGTGGTAATCACGCTCATTGCAGGCGCCTTCTGTGCATTGTTGCCAGCTTGGCTTGTTGGACGAAGTGCCATTCGCTAAAGCGTCATTTCTGGCGATTGACTTGTGAAATGTCCATCTAGATTGGCTACGTTGGATGGACATTTCAGTTAAAAAAGCGTTTGACTTTGACTATGTCGCCTGCATGAAGCGTATCCGGCGCTACATGCACCGTACCTGCATCGATTGCAAAAATACGCGTGTTGCCGCGCCCTTTGCTGACGGGGCGAACAAAGGTCTTTCGTCCCTCTCTTTCAATCGCTACACAAAGCTCACCTTCGCTTTCGATGGTGNNAGCGTTTCACTTTATAGGGAGTAACAGTTCTTCTTGGTGTGGTAACTGGAGGCCATACAACTGCGCTAGCATAGGGAGTAAAACTCGTTGCGTCAGCATGACTGAACCTAAAGGGTTGCCTGGTAGCCCAATGATAGGTATGCCATCGAGTTCTGCCATGATAAAGGGTGGTACTTTNTTCTCGTCTTCGGGTGCTTTATCGTTGATCGTACCGCCTGCGGCAAGAATCGCTCGGCGCGTGAGGTCGTGTGAGCCTCGACCAGTTCCACCGATACTTACAATAAAGTTAATACCCTCATGCTTAGAAATGGCAGTCGCTATTGCATCAATATTGTCGGCGACGCGCACGATACGACTCTGTTCGATACCAAGGACATCAAATAGTGTTTGTAAGTAGACGGCATTACTGTTACGCCGACAAGCTATAGGATTTTTACCAGCAGTCGATATTTCACTCCCTGTACTCACGATAAGAATGCGTGGTGTCACGCGAAGCTTCACTTCATCCACACACGCTTCACTTAATAAGGCACATTCGCGCACACCCAAACGTGTGCCGCGAGGCAAAATGACTTCACCATGACGGCGTTCTTCGCCACGATGCAAGATGAATTAGTCAGGGTTGCTCTCAATCTTCGCTTGAGCAATATCCGAAGGATCATTAGTGGANATAATCGCGTCGCAACCTAACGGAATCATGCCCCCCGTATTTATCCAACGGGCATGTCCTGACGGAAGCGGCATGGGTACGGTGCCATTTACAATCCTATCGGTATCAATGATGCGATTAACGCCATTCGTTGAATTGACAGCCCATCCGTCTCGCGTACCNATGTCGTAGGGAGGGATATCGACAAGGGCGATGACGTCTTCGGCTAAGGTGGCACCATGAGCCCACTGCAAGGGTCGAGTCTCGCTACGATTGAGCGGGGTTACAAAAGCGCTCGGGTCAAAATGCTTCAGAATAAAAGCTTTGGACATATTAAGTTGTTCATTCTTAACTGAGTGAATCAAAGTATTACTCAAACACAGCGTCTACGACGAGTAAAAAGAACTAGTTCTTTAGATCTAGATCTAAAGTATATGTAAAGACTACTACCAAAGGATGTCTTTGCTCAAAATAGATTTTCTTTCTGTCGCAATGAGTTCTTAAAAAAACTATATTTCAGTCGTTACCACTGATTACCCCACTTTAAAACGCTTATTGAGAGGCGTTTTGTCGTTCGCTTTGGATGGTAACGGCATCACTAACTTCATCAACGCTTAGAAGAGCAGGATGAAGTTGATTGACCATTGCATCAGGAGAAATACCATGGAGCTTAAGGATTTCCTATCCAAGCTCAGCCTGCCACAAGACTTCACACGTCGAGGATTCCTCAAGGCGACGTCAGTGATGGCAGCTGTCGGCATGATGAATCAAGCACGAGCTAAAAGCGGTGTGAGTACCTACATCGTTTTAGAGTCTGCTAAAGGCATCTTGATTTGTGACCCTAACTTGTGCGTTGCATGCCATCGTTGTGAACTCGCTTGTACTGAATTTAATGAAGGCAAGGTAGATCCTCATCTTGCCCGCATCAAAATTACTCGCAACGTCATGTTTGGATCTGAAGGCTCGAACGCATTCCCGCCCAAGAAAGGGATTTGGGGTGACGGCATCGTTGTTCAAGATACCTGTCGTCAATGTCCGCACCCTGTGCCCTGTGCCAATGCTTGCCCACAAGGCGCCATTACCGTCGATCCGAAGACAGGGGCGCGTCGTGTGAATAAAGATCTTTGCATTGGTTGTCACCTCTGCGAAAAGGCTTGCCCGTGGGGCATGATGACTTTTGACGTTGAGGAACAAAAAGCCAGTAAATGTTTCCTTTGCGATGGCGATCCGAAGTGTGTGAAAGCCTGTCCGGCGGCTGCTATTCGCTTTGTGCCGTGGGTAGATCGTACGGGCGACGAACCGCGTCGCACGCATCATGGCTATTTGCCACAAGAAAATCGTGACCAATGTGCCATCTGCCATCGTTGATTGAAGGAATAAAAAATGAGTGATTCGAAGAAAAGATATGGCTACACCGGTAAAGGCCTTCGCGTCAACCTGACGACGGGCAAAGTGACGGTCGAACCGACTTTCCCGCGTTTTAATGGGTATATCGGTGGGACGGTACNNTTCGGTTATAAGGTTTTTTGGGATGAAGTTCCGCCGGAAACCACGTGCGAAAGTCCTGATAACAAACTTGTCATCGCTCCGNGTACTTTATCGGGAACTGGTGCCATTTGTTCAGGTCGTACGGCTATCACGACGCTTTAGTAGACGTCTTGGTCTCGTTCTCTGATTGCTAGCGCACACGTTGGCGGTGAGCTTGCTCATAAGTTGAAGTTTGCTGGCTGGGATTACGTCATTATTGAAGGTGAATCCAAGCAGCCAGTGTATCTCTACATTGAAAACAGTAAGGTCGAACTCCGTGATGCGAGCGCTGTTTGGGGGCAGGGTACTCGCCGTGCCGCTGAAATCTTGGCGAAAGAAACGACGCCCGAAGTGAGCATTGGCGTGATTGGTAGGNCTGGCGAAAACCTTGTGCCAATGTCCAACATGATGGTTGACAAGAGTCATAGTGCTGGTGGTTTGGGTAGCATTATGGGGCGCAAGAAGTTGAAGGGTATCGTGGTCTTCGGTGATCAGGTACNNATTCATATTCATGCTAGTACCNCCAAGGAATGGGAAAACTTGGTGGACTCTCACCGCAAGATCCTAGGGGCTCACACGCACTCGATCGTTTCGCGTCGTCCGCATCCGATGTTTGAATACCACACGCCTGCTAGTCGTTGGTCGGCTTTCCCTGGTGCTAAGTGGGGTGCTGCTAATCCGCCGATTACTTTGACGGATGCAGATATGGATCCGCGTAATCTTAACCATATTGGTTATAGAACCTGTTCTACTGAATTCTACATGGGACCCACGATGTGGAACTATGTGGTTCGTAATACGGGTTGTTATGCGTGCCCGATTCGTTGCTACTCTGTCATTCGTGATGATGAAACGGCGGCAAAATATAACATCAATCCGATTACTGAGCAGACCTGTATGACCNTCTATGGTAGTTGGTTCTTCCCATCTTTAGTGAAAGATATTAAAAAGCCAGTGTCTCGCGAAGCTTGCCTTGTGGGCACGCAGTTGATGGACGATTTGGGTCTGTGGTGTAACTACGGTCAGTTGCATCGTGACTTCTGCTCGATGTACACCAAGGGACTTTGGAAAGAAAAGCTTAGCGAAGAAGAATATAAGAGCATCGATTGGAACAAGATCGATAATCCAGATCCTCGCATCCTGCAGGATATCCTTCCGCGTATTGCCTATCGCCAAGGTGAATTTGGTCGTTGGCTCGGTGAAACAACGCCAGCCATGCTTGAACACTTCGGCATCACTGAAAAAGAATGGCAGTACGACCATGGGACGCTCTATTGGTCCGTTGGTCATCCGAAGCACCACGGCAACGAAAATGACGGTCAAATCGGTACGGTGTTGAATTGCTTGTATAACCGCGATCCGATGAGTCATACTCACATCAACTTCTCGACGTCTGGCTTGCCGCTTGAGTTGCAGAAGAAGATCGCTGCCAAATTCTGGGGTGATGGTTCTTCGGTAGACGGTATTGGTGACTATCGTCCGACCAATAAGTACAAGATGATTCGTCTGCGTTGGGTTGTGGCTCGTAAAGAGCTCCACGATATGCTCGGCATTTGCTCTTGGACGGCACCGTGGGAATTGTCGCCGCTTCGTGAAAACGGATACATCGGCGACATCGAAATGGAAAGCAAGATCTTCCACGCTGTCACAGGTATCAACATGACGCAGGATGAACTTGACCAGGCTGGCCTTCGTGCTTTCCTCTTGCAACGTCTCTACACGATGCGTCAACTCAAGACGAAGGATATGCGTCACGTGCATGACACCTATCCTGAATGGATCTTCCATGACAAAAAGGATCGTCCTGCCTTTACGAAAGGCACGATCCGCATGGATCGCGAAGACATCGAAAAGAGTTTTGATCTCTTCTTTGAACTGATGGATTTTGATCAGGCAACGGGTGCGCCAACTGAAAAGTGCTTGAAGGAGTACGGTTTGGCTGACACAGTTTCCGTCATGAAGAAGGAAGGTCTCCTCTAAGGTGAAAGCGAAGGAACGGATAGAAATGCAAGAAAACACGAAGACGATCTTGAAAGAGACTGAAAAGCTTTCACAGTTAAAAACGGATATGCTCGTCCTCATCGATACCGTGGTAGACAGTAGTCGTCAAGTCAAACTGATTGATCACGAAACGCTTTTTGAACGTTTTGCTCAACGCGCTGCTTCGACAGAAATTCCTGAAGTAGACGAACTGGTTCAGGAAGCTGATACCAATATTGATGCGGTACTTTACCGTGAAGAGGGACAGTCTCAGCAGGTTGTCAAGTTTCGTAGCAAAAAAGAGATGAAAGCACACGCTGATGAAGTGCCTACGCAAAAAGCTCAGCGTGAAGTTTTTTCTCGCCGCGAAGTGATTCAAAATCTTCTTGCAGGTAATGTCGCTAGTGTTATGGCAGCGGCTAAGGCTACTGATGCTAGTCAAACAGATGAACCAACCACCGGAGCATCTCGCGAGATCACGAGAGCGCTTTTTGATGAAGTGCTTCAGCGTGTGTTAGAGGGTGACTATGGTGTGGCAAAGCTTGAAAGTTGGGACAAAGTGACCTACTACCACTATCGTCCATTACTTTCAGCTTCCTATGCTCGTATTTTGTCGGCGGAAAATAATCCGATCGAACAAATGGTCGATATGGTTCGTGAGTCTAGCCGCGTCTATCCGCGTCCTGTCGTGTTGGGCATGTTTGAAGAGCCGCCTTTTGGGTTTACGCCTGAAGAACTCCAAGACATGCTTCAACACATCGCGAAAGATCAAGATAAGCAGGATATTCGATATACAACGAGCTCGCTCGGAACGGTCTTTTTGTACTCGAACAAGTATCTAGAAGATGGTTACGCTGACTTCCTCGCTGAAGAGCAGGATGTCGGTGCCGTGATGAATCCGTAGTTCGTTGTGATATTAGGAAAATAGACATGACATATCTATTGAAAACCACTGCGAAGGCCGTCGCCATCGGTCTCGCTTCCATANCTGCATCGGCGGTGGTACTCGCAGCTCCCACGCCTGTCGAATTTGACCTGACAGGGCACGACGACTTCGTCAAGTCCTTGGGCTCAGAAGTGACGGGTCGCCAGGTTAAAAGTGCGGATGAAGCAAAAGCGATTCTGACTAAGGTTTATAACGAAAAGCTTGAACAGCATGTGTCGAGCCTTCACTATGAAAAGGGTGTGACCTGTGTGTCATGCCACGATCAGCAAAAGCAGGGCGGTANNCCTGACTGGATGACGGCTGTGACCAACCCGCCAATGAAAAAAGCGTGCGGTGATTGCCACGAAACGCAGGCGTATGTTGTCAGTAAGACTGCCTCTCATAGTGAATTTGATTGCATTGCTTGCCATATGCCCAACGCCAGCCAAGGACCGAACGATGGTAGCCAGGGCAAAATGGATGCTGTACGTCGTCTCCATACGTACGACATTAATGTCAGCCCTGATGCAACCACCTGGACGAAGGGTGAAGACGGTACTTGGAAGCTTGCTCAAACCGAAGATGGTCATGGTTATGTTGACTTGATGTGGAGCTGTGCACGCAATGCTCCAGCAGACTATGTGGTCGCTGAAGGTCGCGGTTGCCATAGCAAAGCGACGAGTGAACTTGATCCTGGTCTCATTTATGAAGATCAGAAGGAAGTCTACGGTGAAGTGCTCAAGTGGCAAAATCCTGTTAAGGCTGGCTACAAGGACATCAAAGCGGGTGTAGAACGCATCAATAAGCTTCTTGAAGTCACGAAGCTCACTTATGACCAACAGACGCAAATTCGTCTCTTACTCGACAAGGCGACCGAAGTANGTGACTTGATTGAAAAGGATGGTAGCTGGGGTGCTCACGCATCGCACTACTTGCAGGATCGCGTGAAGTCTGCGTTGAGTTATGTCGGTCAGGCTCAAACCCTTTTGGATAAGGGCGGTTACTAAGTAACTCACCTCTAAGGGCGGACGTCATTGAAGTCATGACCGCATGATCAAAAATGGCGATCCGCCTTTTTTGTTGGAGAACGCATTGTGACAACAAAAATCAATCGTCGTACTTTCGTCTCGCTTGCTAGTTTTGGTGCTGCCGCTTTCAGTGTTGAAGCAAAGACCACGCCGAGCGAAAGACGCCGCCCTCACTATGCCATGGTCTTTGATCAGACAAAGTGCGTGGGTTGCGGTGACTGTCAAACAGCGTGCCATGAAACAAATCATTTGCCTGAAGGTCAGGCTCGTTTGTTGATGGAACGCATTTCGAAACCTCATCGTGTGATCGGTAAGGAACCGTGTCCGTATTGCGGCAAACTTGAAGCGTGCGACTGCGAACGTCGCTATATTCGTGTGTCTTGCCAGCAGTGTGAGGACGCACCTTGCGTCACTGTTTGCCCGACTGGCGCAGCGCATCATGATCCAATCACAGGCATCGTCACGATGGATCCAGATCGTTGTGTGGGTTGTAAATACTGTATCGTGGTATGTCCATACAATGCTCGCTTCATTAATGAAGAGACCAAAGTAGCAGATAATTGTGACTTCTGTTTGCATACGCGCTTAGCTAAGGGTGAGTCCCCTGCTTGCGTCGCAAGTTGCAAATATGATGCGCTAGTTTTTGGTGATATCAACGATCCATATTCATATATCAGTCGGCTTCTCAAAGTGAAGGATACGGTACGTATTCGTCCTGAACTCGGTACCGAACCTAGTTTGAGATACATTCCTGTCGTTAAAAAAGGAGTCTAAACATGGAACTCGATTTTACGATTGGCTTAACAGAAGGGATTAGTTGGCTTTACNTGATTGCGGTGTACCTCTTTTTGGCTGGGATTTCAGGCGGTGCTGTGGCTGCTGTACTGATGCTGAATCTCTATCGGCGTCAGACGCAAGTTAATACGCCAGCATTGAAGGCAGCTTCGTTGATTGGTGCTTCGACGATTCTGCTTGGGATGGTTTGCCTTGTTCTAGACTTGACGAACCCTTTCAATTTTTGGCGAATTCTCATTCATTACAACGTGACAAGTGTGATGAGCCTTGGGGTGATGGCGCTCTTAGTCTACATTCCAGCGGTCTGCCTCTTGATGTTGGTTGCCTTTAGAGATCGTTTATCAACCTTCGGGTTGGGTTTTCTTGATCCACTTGTAGGTGGCTTAGATGCGCGTCGTCATGGTTTATCATGGCTCACGCTCATCATGGCTTTGACGATTTGTGCTTATACGGGCTTTTTAATTTCGGCGCTCATTCGCTTCCCGCTGATCAATCAAGCTGTTTTGCCAGCGCTCTTTGTTGCGTCTGGTCTCTCAGCAGGGATGGCGTACACAAAGGTCATGGCTGTGGGTTGCTTTGGTGATCATGTGGAAAGCGGTGATCAACATTTGATGCATGGCGCTGAGTGGTAAGTTATGGCGGCAGAAGCCTTTTGCCTCTTTATGATCGCTGTTTCTTTGGTCAACGGCAATGCTGCTGCGCAAGGTGCTGTCATTGCATTTACTGATGGCGTATGGGCAACCGAATTTTGGGTTGGCGTGATCGGCGTAGGCTTTATTTTGCCTTTGCTTTTTGGTCTGATGAAGCAAAGCCGTGCCGCCTTTTATATGGGCGCACTAGCCTCCGTCGTAGGCATGATGTGTCTACGTCTCTTCATTCTTTATGCGNACCAACTTAATGGTCTTTAAAGAGAATGTCTGTTTGACGTTCTAATGACGGGCATCTGAAGCGCACTTCAGGTGCCCGTTTAATCAAAGGAGTTGTTATGACCGACCTCGCTCAAGCGATGCATCCGGCTGTGACCCGTGTGCCAGTTTATAAACATAACACGCGTGTTAAAACAGAAGATTATGTAGTAGAAGAGGTACCCATTGCTTTGGTGTATAACGGCATTTCGCACACCGTCATGATGGGCTTGCCGCTCATGCTTGAAGCGTTTGGTGTGGGGTTCAGCCTTTCTGAAGGCATCGTTCGTGATCGCTCCGATATTTACGACGTTGAAGTTGTTGAAGCCTGTGGACTCGGTCGAGAAGTGAGATTGACGATCAGTTCAGAAGCTTTTTTACACTTCAAAACGCGTCGTCGTGCCATGCTTGGTCGAACGGGCTGTGGTATATGCGGTATTGAGAGTCTCAATGATGCTATCCGTCCAGTTCCTGTATTAAAGCAAACACAAAACTTTGATATGCGAAACTATCAAGGCTTGATGGCACAGCTAGGGCATTTTCAAAAAATTGGTGCTTTGACTGGATGTACACATGCTGCAGTCTGGGTAAGTCCAGATGGAATGTCGCTCGCTGGCACAGAGGATGTTGGGCGTCATGTGGCGCTCGATAAGCTGCTCGGGATGCGTGCCTTAGAAGGCTGGCATGATGGCGCACTGATTGTGAGTTCGAGAGCCTCTTACGAAATGGTTCAAAAGGCAGCAATGTGTGGTGTTGAAATCATGTTTGCGGTCTCAGCGCCTACGGCATTAGCTGTGAGAACGGCGCAACGGTGTGGGATAACGTTGGTCGCGTTCGCTCGAGATAAAGGCTTTAATGTTTATACACATCCAGAGCGACTCATTGAGTAGCGTTCAGCTTCAATGTGATTGTCATCTAGTAGACATAAAAACGGCATTAAATCATCGTCAAACTGTCAAATTCTCGTGACGAAGCTGTCATCTTCAGTCTTCAAAATACGTCCTAACACGAATAAGAGACCTCATTATTCGGTGTTTGTTGAATGTAAAGGACTGTCATGACTCATAATCTCTCCCGTCGTAACCTCTTTAAATCCGCTGCCGCGACCTCTCTCTTGCCTGCTATGGGTGGCATTGCTGCTTTTAGCCCACTCGCCATGGCTGCTGAAGCGCCGAAGACCGCTCGCACGCTCAAAGAAGTGGTTGCTATGACGCCTGTTGAAATGGCTAAACATAGCGAAGTGGTTCAGACGGNNTACTATCGTATGATTACTACGGCTGCCGAAAAGCTTCGCAACCCGACCCTCCGTAAGACCGTACTCGATATCCTTGATAATCCAGTGCCGACGCTTGACATGTCGGTCGAAGCCACGACGCTTGCAGAATTGAAGAGTCTTGGTTTGATTGACAAAGATCGCACGAACGTTTATCCGCCGCTTGCTAATGCCACGCAGGCGCCGCAACCCTTCTGGAGTGCCCCGGGCTCTGGCTACAGCAGCCACCACGCTTATCCAGGTGGTANNCTTTNNTGCACGCACGTCGCTTTAAATGTGGCTGTCGCCGAAGCCTTCTATGCGCTCTATGAGAGCGTCGATGGTTTGAAGATTGACTTTGATGATGCAGTGGGTGGCGAAATTCTTCACGACCTTCATAAGCCTTGGGTCTTTCAGTGGGAAGCCGATGGTAGCTGCCGTAAAGAACTCCCACTCGCTGGCACTGGTGAACACCATGTGTTGAGCGTGNGTGAAAGCATCCGCCGCGGTATTGCGTCGTCCTTCTGTGTGGCTCAGGCTTGCGCCCATGAGCATCCGGGTAGCCCCGCTGGTGAAAAGCAGGTGGTTGGCTGGTTGCGTGCCGCTGCTGTCATCGCAGGCGTTGATCCCGTGAAGCACGGTCTCTTGGCGGCGGATGGTAAGACTTTACCGCTCCCACGTCGCATTGAAGGCTGGGTGGTTCATTTGGTAGACCACGACTGGGTCATCTCTGTGCCTGCTTGCCAATGGGTCGTGAAGGCGCTTCGTCGTCTCGCTGAAACGACTTACGGCGTCAAGGACGAAAAGACTTTTAACGCGATGCGTAACTACGTGCTTTGCGAACTCACTACCATGCGTCTTTATGGCATCCTCTCTGAAAAGGGTGAAGAAGCCTTTGCTCGTGAAGTGGCTCGTGTGTTGAAGGCGTAATTCGCCATCAAATTTCACACTCAAAACGCCTCGATGTCCTCGTGATGTCGGGGCGTTGCTGTTTAGGGAATTTGGGTATCGTTGCAGAATGAACTACGGGTATTCCATAGGTAGGAAGTTTCCGAAAACGACTTGGAGAGAGTCGAAAATTGGTTTCAATTGTAAATCTTTGCATAGGGTTTGACTCGTAAAGGATCCACTATTTTTGAATCGTTTAAAGTTTAGATGTTGTCCGTACAATACTCCGACAATTATCTATGGGAGAGACCAACCATGCATTTCAAATCTTTATTGCTCACCACGACGTTGACCGCGCTCTTGGCGAGCCCAGCTTTTGCCGCAAACGAGATCCCGCAAAGTCAAATTAAAGGAACTACTNATACGCATACTGATCGCACCATGGCTGAAGCCTTGGCGAATGCGTGGACGGTGTTGCCTGCTAATATGACGGGCAATAAGGCTTACGAAGTACTCTACAAGGATCATCCAAAGGTGATGGGTAAAGTGCCGAGCGTGATCTTTGTGCATGGCTCGGGTGGGATCAACCCTGAAATCAAGAAGTTCCAGCGTTGGATGGCAAACGAACTCAGCATCGCGAGCATTACGCTCGATAGCTATCAGTTGCCTGACCGTATGACCTATTCGTCGCCCATTGCCAAAGAAGACTACGAAAAGATTCATGCCTTGCGCGCTTCTGAACTCAAAGTACNNGCTGTGGACTTCTTGCGTAAGCAGTCCTGGTTTGATGGCTGCTTTGTGATTGCTGGCACTAGTGAAGGTGCCGTGGCGGTCGCGCGCTATAAGGGGTCAGCTGATGTGCCACAAGAAAAGGGACGCATTATCTATTCTTGGTCTTGCGAAAATAACTATCACGTTGAAACGCACCGTACGGCTGTGCCTGACACCGTGCCTGTCCTTAATATTATGAGTAAGACTGACAAGTATTTCTCGAAGTACAATCCTTATATCGGTAATGAGAATGCTACGGGGACCTGTCGTAATGCGCTCTTGGGACATCCAGATGTTGAGATCGTTCAGATACCAAATGCGCCTCATACGCTAATGAATCAAGAAAAGGCATTGGATAGTGCCAAGGACTTCTTGCGTAAGGTTTTTAATATCCCTTGCGGCTGTGAGTAAATTACTGATTTAAAGCACAAAAGAACATCGCCCGGTGAGAATTAAACTCATCGGGCGATGTTTTTCAGTGAGCTATTGCAGTTAAGCTGCTTGAACTTCTCTGTCTTTGAGGAGTCGTACTACGCAGTGGTAGACAACGAGCAGGGCAAGAACGATCAAGGCAACGGCAATGATGCCCTGGAGACCATGCACCATGAAGACGAAGGTACCGTTAGCCATGGCTGCGAAGACCTTGAAAAGAGCCATCGAAAGTGCAGTCATCGTGACCACGAACATGACCGTCATCGGGATGTAGAGCATCCAACCCTTACGCCCCGTGCTCTGAAGGAACACTGCCAAAGCAGTGAGAACGAGCGCAGAGAGGAGCTGATTGGCGGAGCCAAAGAGCGTANNCCAAATGCTCATATAGCCAGCCTGGCAGAGTGCGAGACCGCCGAGAAGGGTGACGACTGTTGCAACGACCGTGTTGCTAAAGAAGGCGGCAACAGGACCCTTCTTCTGACCTTCAGCGGGCGTACAGAGTTCCTGCAGGCTCATGCGACCGATACGAGCCACGGCGTCAACAGAGGTGAGCGCAAGCGCGGACACACACATCGTGAGAATACAGGCAGAGATGTCAGCAGGAAGACCAAAGATGTTGGTCAAGAAGCCTGCGACAGAGGTCGAGAAGAGCTGGAATGGGGTACCCGACGGGAGCTGACCATTGGTCGCGGCAGCGCAGACCACCACGAGGGCAACCACACCGAGCACACATTCAACGAGCATGGAACCGTAACCCACGAGACGCATGTCGCGTTCGTTAGCGATCATCTTAGAAGACGTGCCAGAGGACACAAGGCTATGGAAGCCAGAGACTGCACCGCAAGCGATCGTCACAAAGAGGATCGGGAAGAGGTCGAGGTTATTGACCGTAAATCCCGCAAAGGCTGGCATATTGATGGTCGGATTTTCAACGAACACACCCACCACGCCCGCAGCGATCATACCGATCAAAAGGAACATCGAGAGGTAGTCACGGGGCTGTTTCAAGAGCCACATTGGCATCACAGAGGCAGCAAAAAGGTAAGCAAAGACCACCCAGCGCCACGTGTCACCCGTTGCATACATTGGGAAGGCGATACCCAAGGCTACCATCGCGAGCATGAGTACAACACCTACACCGAGCTGAACTTGAGGGTTGGGCTTCATGTACTTGATGTAAAGACCGAAGAGCACAGCACCTACCATGTAGATCATGGAGATGGAGGCGGCAGCGGCGTTCGGTGTGGCAAGCGTACCAGCTTTGGTGAAGCCATTAAAAGTGGCAGCCACCATGTCAGCAAACGCCGCGATCACAAGCATCGTGAAGAGCCAGCAGAACGTCAGGAAGAGCTGGCGTCCAATGCGACCGACGTACTGTTCAATAAGCATACCCATGGACTTGCCACCGTTTTTAACGGACGCATAAAGCGCAGTGAAGTCCTGAACGGCACCGAAGAAAATGCCGCCAATAATAATCCAAAGCAACGCGGGTAGCCAACCAAACATGGCGGCGATAATCGGACCCGTAACGGGNTAGGCACCAGTAATGGACGTGAACTGGTGAGCAAAAACAGAGAGTCGAGAAGCAGGTTGATAATCTTTGCCGTCATTGCGCAGTGCGGCAGGTGTCTTAGCGTTTTCGTCCACACCCCATGTTTTTTCGAGCCAACGTNNACCGTAAAAACGATAACCGAGGTAGAGTGAAACGATCGCGACAGCCATCATAGTCAGACCGTTCATAATCATTTCCTAAAAGGTTTGTTGCTTGGATTTTTGGATTAAGAGGCTTGGATTATTAGCCTCTGTAATAACTGTAAAACCTTGTGAGAGAAACGAAAATAGGGAAGTTGGCTTATAGGTGATCGACACTAGGGATTGACGAGAATGGGTAAAATGCCTAGCTCAGATGCCTCAGGTCCAAGTCGATGAGCAAAAATAGTCTAGGCGAAGTGATGTGTGATCTGAACACGGTTTTGAAGGCTTTTTCTAAACGTAGACGTACGGCTAAAGTTGGGTTCAAAGTCCCTGTTAAGATCAACCTAGGGTGGAATCGTTGATCGATCTCTCTGAGAAAATGTAACTTAAGCTATGCTTTAGAACTGAAATAGCAAAGCGGTACCAATACCTAGGTTAGGTATTGGTACGCTTTTTGTAATCACTCAAGCGTTAGGAGGTTACTTCTTGAGCGTCACAAGACGGTTGTTGTCAACGACTTCGAACGTATCACCGTTCTTGACGAGACCGCGGACATCAGTGAGATCAGCCGGGAAGCCCCAAGCATTGGTGATCTTTTCCTGAGCGATGTCAATTTCAACGATCACGTTGTGGTTCTTAGAAACAGCGTAGAGTTTGCCATTTTCGTAAACCATACCCGTGATGTAGAGTTCACCAAGCGTACGATCCTTCTTAAGGTCTGCAGCAGGCATAAATTCAGCAGAGAGCGTCCAGTCAGCCATCATGACTTTAGAGATCACAAGCTTCGTGTGGTTCTTGTTATCAGGCACCGTGGCGGTGTAGACATAGCGACCATCAGCAGCAGCGGAGTGGATGTAGCTGAACTTAGCACGTTCGGTATCGATACGAGCGCGNGCAAGACCACCCACATGTTCGACTTCGGTACGACCAGCGGTGAAGTTACCCCAACCCTTAACGTCGTCAGCATTCGGATTCAAACGAGCACGCAAAAGGCTCTTATTGGAACCCATGAGTACGAAAGCGTCATCCTTGAAGGGAACGATACCCACGAGGTCGAGCACGTTAGCGGAGTACCACGGATCATAAGCAGCAGACACAGCAGGCTTCAGGGAAGCGTCAAGCGTCCAGAAGTTGTACTTGGAGCCAACAAAGTACTGACCATTGATCATGCTAACCGTATTGATCTTGTCGGAAATACCTTCGATCGGACGGACGTTGGCAACGGTCAACATGCTGTTAACTACCACAGGGGCGTTCTTCGCATCGTGAGCAAACGTGATGCCGAGCTTAGCAGCGTTGGGCTTATAAGCAAAGTCCGGATCCTTGACGTCACGCTTACCGAGGAAGTTGATGCCAGACCACATGCCTTCCCAGCTGTCAGCACTCCAAACCACATACTTCGGATTCCAAGAGAAGCGAACAGGGTCACCCTAGTACCAGAACGGAGGCACGCCCGTGCTCCACAGNGTATGGAAGCAGTTAGAAGCAACAATGAAATGCACGATGCTGAAAGCAATACGGTTGAAGCTCGTGAGCGGACGGCACTGTTTACCCTTAAATTCTTCGATCAACGCATCGAAGCGCGGGGCGAGATAGACNGAGTACAAGCCAAAGAGGAAGACCACACACCAGAAGACGACTTCGNNTACCCAGAACTGCGTGTGCAGACCGAAGATGTCGAGACCAAAGCCCTGACCAACGTCACGCATGGCATGGTTACCGTAGTGGCGGAAGCTCGAATAAAGACCAATAGCGGTCATCACGAGCATCGTAGCAAGGTACTTCGGCTTAAAGCCATAGCGCACCATAAAGAGTGCAACGACGCCAATGTAAGCCATCTGCTGACGCTGACCCCAGCAGAGGGTGCAGGGAGAGTCGCCCATGAAGTAGCCAAGAATAATGTTGGCGATGCCGACAGGCAACAAAACGATGAGTAAGCCGCCCCAACAAATGAGGTCGTAGAAGGTCTTGGCCTTCTTGATGTCCTGGTCGTTGACCGGAAGTGCATAGTTCGTCATGTCTCAATCTCCTTAAAGGTTAAGGACGCCGAGAATGGCGTTAGAAACGTGGTAGATGTACATGAACACAACGACGTACCAGGAAATGATGAGAAGATTCCAAGCAAGCTTTTCCTTTTCAGGCTTGAATAGGAGAAGCAGCACGGAGGCAGTGAGCATCAGAAATTCTAAAAATTCCATGATTTTTCTCTCGTGGGTAGTGATAAAGCGCAACGTTAGATGAACGTCACGTTGTTGAAAAAAAAAGGTTTTTGATAGGGCTTTGGCATCCATTTCATTGATTAAAGGACGCAAAAGCCCTACACGTCACAAAAACTTTTGAAACGCGTGATAAAAAGGTTCTAATCAGAAAGTTGTTTAGTTGGTCGCTGGGTAGAATGCGAGCGTGTTTTCTGGACCAAGTGCGGCACTGACACCCGCAATGCGGTACCAANNGGTAAACACTTCAGAGAGCGCATTGCCGCCCATGAAGTTCGAGCCGTGAATCCCGCCCGTCACTTCGCCTGCGGCAAAGAGCTGCGGTATCACTGCCCCACGCCGATCCAATACTTCGGCACGTTTGGTGATGGCAATGCCACCTAATGACACATTGACAGACATCGATACCTTGGCAGCGTAAAAGGGTGCCTTCACTAGACGACTCACCAACATGTTTGGATTTCGCCCAATGGGATCAACCTTGTCACGAACAGCCTCGTTGTAGGTATAAATGGTTTGCCTGAGCGTTTCGGCTGGTATTTGCAGTTTGGAAGCCAGCTCACTAAGAGAGCTAGCCTCAACAGCATCACCTCGATCTAACGCTTTGTTAAATGCAATTCGTGAGAGTGATCTCATGCCTGCATAACCATCAGCATCCAAAATCGGAAAGGTAAAACGTCCAGGTTGAGATAACACTGCGTCAGATACGGTTGTACCCGGTTGATCCTCTGCAACAAAGCGTTGTCCTAAACGGTTGACCAACACCATGTTGGCAACAGGGGATATGGCACCAACAAAACGTCCATCAGATGCGCTACCTGGAAGCAATTGGAAATATTCCATGCCTATAGTGGCAGCACCGATGTCTTCCAAAGGACCAATCAAATCGCCCGTTGCACCTACGGTATTTGTTGTGTGCAAATTCTTGAGTCTTGGATCAAAGCGAGCGACAAGGTTCGGATTAGCACTAAAACCACCAGTAGTTACAACGACGCCTTTTCGTGCTCTGACGGCATATTCATGTCCATCAGAGTTTTTTACAATGACACCAAACACGGCACCTTGAGTCCCGTCACGTAACACTCGCAGTACTTGGCTATGGGTTCGCACTTCGACGCCTAAAGACTGACATTGCGCCATTAATGGCTCAATATAACCTTCGCCCAAAGGGGCTCGAGGGCTATGAGTGCGTGGNTAAAGACTACTGTAGACCTGGTATACGCCTGGGACAAAATCAACACCGCAGTCTTTCAACCATTGAAGTGAAAAGGGAGCCCCATATGTAACGGTTCTCACCAATTCTGGATTTGCACACCAATTGCCACTTTCAAGCATCTGTTGTGCGTGCTTTTCTGGTGAATCTTCAACACCAATAAGACTTTGTTCGACAGGATCCACTGCGTTAAACGCATCGGCAAGGCGCGTGTTTCCGCCTACATCGGGCATCTTTTCAAGGATGAGCGTTTGGGCGCTGTGTGTCTGAGCCATGATGGTANNCGCTGCAAGCCCAGCACCCCCAGCTCCCACAACGACCACGTCCACCGTTTCATCCCAGTGGAATGTCGTTGTTTGCGCTTGACTCAAAGTGGGGGTCGCGAATGCGGCAACACCAACTTTAAGCAGAGATCGACGGTCTAAACGAAAGTCCGACATACGTTACTAACTATTCCATTTTGTTTCGGGATGAAATTTACGCTTTTGCTTAGCGCTCGCCAAGTGTGAATCTCGACTACGTAGAAGACGCAATTGACAGCATAGTCAAATTCATGCCATGAATGCAGTCATCATGAAGTATTACAATTCTTTTCCTAATCATTTCTTCACAGCGTTACGCTTTGTCATTGTAAGTGTAGTTTTTGGGCTTCTTTTCACGAGTCAATTGTTGGCAAATACAATGATCCGTGAAGTGCGAGTCATTGGTGTCCAAGACAGCATTTTTCAAACGCAACAAGCGTTCTTTCGTCAAACGGTTGAACAACTCAATACGCTCATTGAAGATCGTATCTATGTTTTGCGTCCAATCAAGGCGCATGAACGCTTTGATATGAAGATTTATGCAGAGTTGGATTTCGCAATTGTGAGTCCTCATGTGTTTTCTTTGCTCGAGCGTTATAACGGCTTTAAAGCCATGGCATCGCTTTATGTGCCAGTGGCGGATCAGCCTCAGCCCGTCATGTCAACGGTGCTTTACGCTTCGAAAGAACGACTACAAAAGGAAGATTTACTTGGCAAGACACTCACGTTAGGCGATTTTGCGAAACTAGTGATTGCTGTGATTGCAGGGGACGTTTGCGATACAGCGTTACTACTGCGTAATGAGATGACACTACGTGGTCTTGATTTGCCACAAATTCATGAGGCAGGGCGTGGATNNTAAAGCACCGAGCAGGCTATCAAAGTCGCTAAAAGTGGCGGTTATGATGCGATTGCGGTCTCAACAGACTTTGTTCGAGAATTACCTTCTAACTTATTTGATGGTCTTATTCCTGTTGATTTACGCTTTGATGATGCATCAGGGCTTGTTAGTTCTACGACACCGCTTCCTGGTTGGGTATTTGCGGCAGGATTAGAGACGCCGCGAGATAATGTGCTCGATTTGACTGCAACGCTTTTAAGTCTAGCGATGTCCCCCACGATGCAATGGGGGTTGCCGGCAGATTATCGTGCCGTACATCNNAGTACCGCTGAGCGAGTGAAAGACGAGGCTTATCGAAGTTTTCAAAAGAAAACGCTCATTGAGTTGATCGAGGAAAATTTAGCTTGGGTGTTGTTAGGTCTCTCAGTGGTGTGTGGTCTTGTTTGGCACAGTATTGTGGCTGAGCGTATGGTACGTCAGCGCTCGGCTGAATTGATGGAAACGGTGAAAAAGCAACGTGCTGCGGAACGTCAGTTTGAAGAGCTTGAACGTTTGAGCGTTGTCTCCCAAATGTCCAATATCGTCGCTCACGAATTACGTCAACCCTTGTNNACCGCAATTACTAACTTTGCAATGGGGTTAAGACGTCGAAAAGACAATGGATCGTTAACTGATGATTCTTTAGAGTTTGCTTTAGGGCGTATTCTTTCTGAAAACGAACGCGCAAGCGACATTGTGGAGCATGTTCGCGGGTATGCAAGGCGCCGCGAACGCCAAGTGGTTACCATCGATTTAGGTGAATTGACGCGTAAAATCATGTCGTCAATCAAGGCAACGACCTCGACATCTATTGCGATGCACTGTGAGATGCCTAGCGATCTTGTGATGGATGGCGATACGCTTGAAGTGGAATTGATTCTTCGTAATCTAATTAAGAATGCAGCTGAGAGCGTTGCTCATACCCCAGACGCTAAAGTGATGGTGCGTGGCGAAAGGGTTGATGATCAGGTAAAGCTTGTGATTGAAGATAATGGACCACTGCAAACCCGAGCCGCCTTAGATCGATTGGCTGTGCCACTTGTCTCAGAAAAATCTGGTGGTTTGGGATTGGGGCTATCGATTGTGCGTAAGTTGATTGAAAGTTACGGCGGTCGTATTGCCTTTGAATTGGCAAGTCCTACTGGTACTTTAAGGNTGTTGGTTACGTTACCAGTCAAACCAGATCTCTCTAGCAATCTTGTACACAGAAAGGAAACGAAAAATGGATAGTCGAAAAGCCCGCGCGGTGATCCGTATTGTTGATGATGATGCGGGGGTTCGTGAGTCGTACAAGTTTTTGGTCGAAAGTGAAGGATGGTTGGCGCGAACTTATCCGAGTGCTGAGGCTTTTTTAGAGTTAGATGATCCCACTGTGCCAGGTTGCGGTATTTTTGATGTACGTATGACAGGTATCACGGGTATGGAGCTTCACGAAAGACTCTTAGAGCTTAGTAATCGTTTACCTGTGATTTTTGTAAGTGCACACGGTGATATTGAAATGGCAGTTAAAGCGATGCGTCGTGGTGCCATTGATTTTCTTACCAAACCCGTGGTGGACGAAAAGCTTTTATCAAGTATTGATATGGCAGTCACAAAAAGTTTTGAAGAGCTTAAGGCAAGTGAGGTGGGGGTTGTTGTCCTTGAACGTTGGGAGGCGTTGAGTCCTCGTGAACGTCAGGTTGCTCAATTGGTTAGTGAAGGTTTGATGAACAAAATTATTGCCGATAAATTAGGTATTGCCGAACGAACGGTCCAAGTGCATCGAGCCAATGTGTGTCAAAAATTGGGCGTAAGACATGCAGTGGGTGTCTCTCAAATCATGATGCAACTGCGTAGTCTTGGAGCGATTGAATGACTCTACCTAAAGCTGGCTATGACGTGGTCATTGTTGGAGCTGGGCTCGCAGGGCTTTCGGCTGCTTTAACAGTTGCTGAATTTGGGCTTAACCCTATTGTTTTCGAAAAATCTAACAAGCCTGGTGGCGCGACGGCGTTGTCGGAAGGGGGCTTCAACGCAGCTGATTCGCGTCGTCAGATTCCATTGGGTATTGAAGATAATCCTGAAAAACATTTTCAGCAAGCCTTGAAGCGTTCTGGTTATAAAAGTAGTGAAGCACTTTTACGAACTTTGTGTTATGAGGCGTACAGTGCACAACAATGGCTTGAAACGATTGGTGTTCAATTTGATCGTCACATTTATCGTGCGGCTGGTGGCTTTTTCCCACGTACGCATAAACCTCTCAAAGGCAATGGTGAGGCTTATATCGATGCGCTTTTGCACGCATTAAAGCCTTTCGATGTGCCGGTGATCACTGAAGCGGAGGTTCAAAGCCTTTTACGTGATTCGNACAACCGAGGGATTTAATGGCCTGTTAAGGGCGTTCACGGCGTTTGTCGAGGTCAAACATTTACGTGTCGAGCTCGCTGTGGAGTCGTTTTGGTANCCAGTGGGAGTTTTATTCGAAATCAGAAGATGTTGACGCTTTATGCGCCAGGCTTAAGTAATACAAAACCATGGTTTGAGGTAGGCGCCGATGGTGGTATCTTGCAAGCTACTGCAGATATTGGTGCTGGGCTTGTCGGCATGAGCTACTTTGAACTAGGTTTTACGACATCATCATTTTGCATGCCTAATGATCCATCCAGATTTATTTTGGTCAATCGTTTAGGACAGCGCTTTGTTAGAGAAGATTTGCAACGAACAGAATTACTTCAAGCTGTCTTGCATCAACCAGAGGGTGTTGCTTGGATGATCTCACATGCTCAAGAAAAACGAGATCCACCAGCGAGTCCAGAATTTGAGCAGTTGTTACTTCGTGCATTAGAGCGCTTTAATGAAGATGTGATGCTAGAGCGTACCTNNGATCCATTTGGGCGTGATAAAAGACTTATGTGCGTGATTCAAAAACCGTATTGTGTGAGTCAATTAACGCCAAGGTTAATAACGAGTTATGGAGGCGTGGAAATTGATGCCAATGCACGTGTCTTAGATCGTCATGGTCTGCCTATCGAGGGACTGACTGCTGCGGGCGATGTCACTGGAGGCATTCATGGTGAACATGCGCTCTACGGTGATTTGTTAGCTTCAGCGGCTGTTTTTGGTCGCATTGCTGCTCGAACTTTGGTCTGGTCTGGACGAGAACGACCGACAGGGAGACGTCTAAATACCTGAAATTAAAGCGAGATATGCAAGACGCATGGTACGGGCTTGTCTCGCCAACTTCAGGGCTGATAGCACATCTTGCGCGTGGTAGCGAGTGCAAGGTGTGAGCTCTGCGTCTATGATCCAACGGTTGGACGATAGAGCGTAAGAGGTATGAGCTTGTGGTAATGAGTGTGTCAAATGTGGTAGGGCGCATACCTTTTGGCTACGAGTCGCGAGCGTCGCAACAGGTAAAACGAGCATTGCTTGAAGCACAGTTCGACGATGAATCCGCATAAGAGTCTCCGCAACGAAAAATCGTGACAGTCTCCATCGTAGCACGCCGTTGGAGCCAAAGAGAGAACTAAAAAGCATTGTGTAGTCGGTAATTGAGTAGATCCTCCTTAGTTCTAAGCATCATGATGTGGTTAGGAGGCATATGTTCACGTTTGACATACAGCACCTTAGTAGCCCCGTCATAATTATGTCGGGCTATCTCTTTTCCATTACGCAGGCATAAAGCCAAAATAAAACGGTTCGAGGAAGTTTTATCCCCGAACCGTTTTTGTAATGAAAGAATTGTGGGTTTATTTGGTCAATAAACTTGATGAATTGGTGCCAAGTATATTTTTGGGTTTTACTATGCTTTGTTTAGTCGGGTTGACAGTGAAGGGTCAGCCCGTTTTTTTTAGTTGATGTTAGAGAACATCCATAGTTGCGTTGATTCAGCGCTGACACTGCTGATGGCTGATTCCAAATGCTTTCTAAGGAAAATTAACGATGCTCAATACCTGCCATTGTCGTACACTCATAAAAATTAGAGTCGTATTCTCAATGACATGAAGCCAGTCGTCAGATGTATCTCATAGATGTTTGAGATCGAGGATTGCATAACCTGGCTTTCTTTTATGTCGTTCCAATTTCAGAGGTTTAGATCATGACGCTTGACATAAAAATGATTTACGAAAAGTTTCTTGCGCCGATGTTGGTTGGTATAAATCTGTGACGCGTTTTGAGGCGATGACATCCGAAATGATCGATGGACTCACTTATGTGGTGGAACGCATGATGGGTGATGAAAAGAGTCCATTGGAAATTGCCGAAGCGATTGCGTGGGTTGCAGCGTCTCGTATTTTGAAGTCCACTGAACTCATGGTGAGCGTCCCGAATACGCCGATCGTTTTAGAGGTCTTTATTGAGCAAGGTTGTCCGTCACCTTACGCCGATAAGCGCCATCTTTTCCCGGTGGGTTTAGACGAACGCCTCTTAACCCTGATCCCAGACGAAGTGACCTGCTGCCAAGGGAAGAGTATGCTTAAGCGCATTGCCAAAGTGCTTCACGAAGAAGAAGTCGTGATGATCGAGAATCGCTTTATCAAGGCGCCCTCTCAGTCGGGCGGCACGTACTACTTTGAGTACGAAGAAAAGCGTCGCGCAAATCGTTAAACGTTTAGTCTTGTGCAAAGAAAAAAGCCTAGTAAACCACGCGGATCTAGGCTTTTCTCTTTGGTGCGATGCTGGGTTAGCGTGTTTTGGTGTCTTTAAATACCAACAAAGTAGGATCACATCACGACAACCATAGATCGTCATGAAGAAGGCGCTCACAGGAATGGCGGCATAAGCCCAACGCACCTGTAACCAGGGGATTGACTGGAAAGTANNCTGGGCTCGCATCACCCAAACCCAACCATACCAACAGATGAGCGCATAGGTGGCTAACTCAATGAGCGTGACAATGAGTCGGCAGATGCGACCTGTTTGGGTGCCCGCGATACGTTCGGTGAGCACGTCCACCATAAAGTGGCTACGCGTACGAACGAGTTCCATGGCGCCCGGAAAGATCATCCACACCAAGAAAATCTGGATCCAGTCGTCCGTTTGCGTGAAGTTATAAATGGGCACAAAGCGAACGAAGATATTCGCTAAAAAGAGGACGAAGATTGCGGCTAAGCAAAAGACACTCACCGAGCGGGCTACAAGGCTCACGACTCGATCAAGGGTTCGCAATAAGGTCAATAAAGCGTTCACAGTGGTCACCTTAATTCACTAAATGAGCAAGCCCAAGCGAGAGTTCAGGAATAAAAGCNACTGCAATGGCAGCCAATATCATAATCAAAACGTAGCCAACAGCTTCCTTAGCAATAGCCATCACCTTTTCACCCGTGATGGAACTCATGACATAGAGGTTTAAACCGACGGGTGGGGTGAGAACCCCAATGGTCAAAGCGATACACATCACGACACCCAACTGAATGACGTCATAGCCAAAGGACTTCGCAAGCGGTACGAAAATCGGTACTGTGATCAACAAAATCGCTGTGCCTTCCATGAAGCAACCCATCAAAACAAGGAGCGCAATGATGATCAAGAGAACGGGCGCAACGGTTTCGAAGGAGGTCGAAATAAAAGCGATCGCCTGTTGCGGAATACGGGTGTAGAGCAACACATACTGGAAGAACCCAGCGGTTGCAATCACAAACATGACCTTAGCGGTCTGTTCAACGGTTTCCCAAAAAATACGCGGTAGGTCTTTGACGTGAAGGGTGCCGTAGACAAAAAAGCCTAAGAACATCACATAGAGTGATGCCACTGCTGCGGCTTCCGTTGCAGTAAAGAGCCCACCAAACATGCCGCCCATCACAATCACAGGCGTCATCAAGGCAAAGAACGCTTCCTTAAACGCGATCCAACGTTCGCGCATGGGGACGGGCTCGGTTTTGGCATAACCTTTGCGTGCGCACACAAAACTTGACCAAGCCATAAAACCGATGCCAAGCAAAAGTNNACCAGGCACGGCGCCTGCAGCAAAAAGGGCGTTGACGCTTGTTTGCGTGAGACCTGCGTACAAAATGAGCGTAATTGAAGGTGGAATAATGGGTNNACCCAAGGCGCCACCTGCAGCAATGGTTGCGCAACTAAAGGGGCGCCCATAGCCCGATTTCGTCATTTCTGCAATCGCGATCATACCGATCCCAGCAGCGCAAGCCGCCGCAGATCCTGACATCGCAGCCATCACCACGCAAGCCACAATGGCTGCGTTAGATAACCCACCCCAACGGTGACCTAAGCAGACGCGNGTAAAGCCAAAAAGACTTTGACTCACACCTCCAACGGTCATCAGGTTTCCCATCAAAAGAAAGAAGGGAATCGACATCAGGGTAATGCCAGAGACCTGCGCAAACATGCGTTGCGGCACCAAAAAGAGCCTTACGGGATCGCCACCCGCAAAAAGAAAGGTGGCGATCGACGCAAAGCCCATGGTCACGGCTGTGCTTACGCCAATGAGCATCAGCACGAGTACCGCGGCGAAAATGACGAACATCAACATGACGAAAGACTCGATTACTTCGTACGAGCAGCTTCAACCGCGTCAAGGAGCTTCTTCATTTCGTCCTTGCCAGCGAGTTCGCCAATCTTGTCGTAAGCAGGAGCCATCATCTTCACGAAGGATTCACGATCCGGGTTCGTCACGTTCATACCCTTGGTANNCTTCAATTCTTCGATAACAGCGGCTTCACCGTGGCTAATACGATCACGCGTCAAGTTCTGAGCGTTAATGGCTTCTTCTTTGAGGATCTTCTGCAGTTCTGGGCTCAGGTACTTCAAANNGAAGGTTTTATTAAAGAGCATGACCTGGCAGTCAAAGTAGTGGTTCGTCAGTGCCAACTGATCCTGCGTTTCAAAGAGTGAGTCAGCCAAAATCGTAAAGACTGGGTTTTCTTGACCAACAACTACGCCTTGCTTGAGGGACGTATAGAGCTCAGCGTAAGCAATCTTTTGCGTATTGGCGCCCACGGCGTCAAAAGCGGTAAGNAGCCCCGTTGCAGGCGGAACGCGAATCTTTAGACTCTTAAGGTCAGCAGCAGAATGAACGGGTACGCCCTTGGTCGTGGTCTGACGGAAGCCATAGTCAAACATCGAAAGACCCACGGCATCGTGCTGAGCCAAGCCTTCGTTCATCCAGGACATGACAAAGTTGTCAATCGTGCGATGCGCATGGTCATAGTCTGCAAAAAGGAACGGTGCCGTCATAGCGTTCAACTTCTTGGAATACATGGCGAGGTTACCCAAACTCACCACAGCACCATCCAAAGCCATCAACGTGACCTGTTCAGCCAAAGCAGGCTGGTCACCCAATTCGCCAGCTGGATAGACTTCGACCTTCACCTTGCCGCCCGTGCGGTCCGCCACATTCTTCGCAAAGAGTTGAGCGGCTTCATGGTGTGCGTGAGATACGGCAGCCGTATGGGCTAAACGGATCGTCTGAGCCGAAAAATCGGCGGCATAAGAATAGGCACAAGCAAAGAGAGCCGTAACAGCGACGGCAGCGGACTTCAAAATCTGATGCATGAGTGGACTCGCAGTGGCAGGGATACCCGAGCGGGATCAGTACGAACAGAATAAAAAGAAACGCCTACATTATACCGAAAGGGGCTAAGCAAAAATCAGTAGGGAGACCCTAGGTAAAGGGGAAGAAAATAGCGTTTTTTAGCCACTGTTCATTGGTTTTAGTGTGGCATTGGTCTGGTGGAGAGGGAGGTTAAAGTGTGGATAAAGTGTGAGGGGAATTGCTTGGATGGTCGCGGAGGACCAGTCCGATTGGGTAGTGAGACAGGAGAACGATTTTAACCACGCCAAATTTTTTTACCATCCAAGCAGAATAAAAAAAACGACGCGCAAAAGCTTTCCCTTTACCTGAAGCGCGCCGGTCCCAACACCAAGTGAGCGTACTGGTGAGGGAAAAGGTTACTTTTCGCCTGCAGCGTTAAGCACAGCGACCATGTCTTCAAGATAGAGACGAGCACGATCTAGCGGAGACATCGTGAGTGCAAGCGCAGCGTTGCAAGCTTCGATCGAGATCGGAAGATTGGGCAAATGCTTCAAAAGACGCGGCAGGTCAGCGGCACCTGTCCCTGGAGAGAGACGGAAGTTACGAGCCTGGTAGAGGATGCCATTCATCGTGTCGGGTTTTTCTACCGTGATGTCGCACATCTGGCAATATTTGAGTGCGCCTTCAGGCAACGCGTCGATGTCCTTATAGTCGTTGTCAGCACGATAGAAGTGAATCGGGTCAACGAGGCAACCAGCATTGGGACGATTGATCTTACGAAGGATCGTGTTCATTTGCTTGACGGTCGACACATTGCACCAGGGCATCGGTTCGATGCTGAGGTTAAGACCAAACGGATGAGCAATTTCGCAAAGCTCAGCGAAGTTATCCGTCAAACGGTTGAGGTCAGGGTCGTTGCCAGCACAAAGCACTTGGGTCGCACCAAGACGAGCACCCGTTTCAAAGAAAGGCTTCCAATTGATGGCGCGCGTATCGGGCTTAATGCGAAGAATTTCAATATCGAGCACCTTGACGCCCGTGCAANNTTTGAGGTTAGCTTCGACTTCACGAATCATCGGCGTGTCGCCGATCATGTCCCACTGCGTTTCGGTGGGTGTAGTAGGATAAAGACGAATACCGACGTGGCTATAACCGACTTTAGCGGCGCAGAGCACTTGGTTGGCGGGCGAGACGTCAAGAACGGTCAAAGCGGCAAGACTAATGGGACGTGGCAACTTAATCGGGTCAAACTTGCGGTCTTCAAGCGTGACGGGCTTTACCTTGGCTTGAGCTGTCTGGCTCCAGAAACCCGCGGCTGCACCCATGCTAGCGACGGCAGAACTCTGCAGAAAACGACGACGATTCGTATTCATAATGGACTCCTTTTTTTGGATTTTGGCGCAGGTCTTTTTTGGGGCGTTTGAATGTCTTGTGCCATTCAAACGCCTGTGTTACGCCATGAAAGATATAGTACGGATCGAGTGACGCGTTCGATACATGCCGATAGAGGTCACCGTGGGAGGTAGTAAAAACGCTTAGTTGACAGCCTGATGGCATCAGCTTGTGTGAGGTTTAGTGAGTGTGAAGGGTTAACCTGAAACGAAAAAAGGATGTTGAAGCCACAAGACGATCTCGTGGCGACAACATCCCAGGTAACTAAGGAATAATGGGTGTTTGATTAGTTTTTAGTAGCCGTTTCGAGCTTGGCTTTACCATTTCAGTGTCAGCAGCGGCGTAGTCGTGACCGTACCTTCGGATGGCAAGCAAGACAGTCAGCAGGCTTCTTCGGATCCTTATCGAAGTTCTTATGCATCTGAGCGACGAACGGCTTCTTCGGGTTATTCATGCGAGAAATGTCATGGCAACCACGGCAGGTGGAGTAGTTACGTTCAAGCATCTGCTTATGAACGGCTTCGCCCATTTCTTTACGCATGGCAAGTTGCTTTTCTGGCGTATCTAAGGTGCCCTGGATTTCGCCAATCAAGGAGTGGGTGCCGTACCGTAGCCTTATCAAGGAGCAACATTGTGTAGTCGAGCGGTCCCACGTGTTCGTTAGAGTGGTTCAACAAATGGCAGTCAGAGCACCCAGCGGTAGCACCCGAAGCCGTTTGGAAGTGCTGTACTCTT
The DNA here is from genome assembly GCA_905186105.1 of uncultured Sutterella sp. Lineage (GTDB taxonomy): Bacteria > Pseudomonadota > Gammaproteobacteria > Burkholderiales > Burkholderiaceae_F > Sutterella. The sequence goes on from LR994475.1 coordinate 1,020,821, forward strand.
TTTGTAGGCAGCGTAGGTGAGATCCATGGAGTGGCAGAACTCACCACAGAATTTGTTCGTACCAGCCCAGTGAACAACACTGGTCAAGGAACCAACAAAGAAAATACCGATGACAGCGCCGATCAACAAAACGCCGGCAATGTACCATTTGGTTTTTTCCATTTTTATACCTTGTATGTTGTGTTGGTAAGACAGACCGGTGTGTGTATTTGGGTCGTTTGCCTGCCCAACAATGAGGACGAGGATTATGTCAATGGGAAGCCGAGGATAGGCTCAAACATTGACAGGGTTCAACCAATGAAGGTTGATGTGGATGGCTGACCCATTAGCTCAATCAACCTTCCATGGACGGAAAAAATCCTCGGCAATCGTAGGGGATTGCCGAGGAGAAACGACAGACAAATTGACTGCGTCAGGAGATTGTTTGGGTTAGGCTTCCTTGTAGCCAGTGATGTACTTACCAGCCATGTAGCCCGAGGTGTGGGCAAAGCCGCAAGCGTTACCACCGCAGTAGAAAGCACCGTGAACACCAGCCACCGTTTCACCGGCGGCATAGAAGCCGTTGATGGGCTTCATATCCCAACCGAGCACCTGGAACTGTTCGGTCACGCGAACGCCACCGCAGGAGAGGTTGTTCCACGGGAACATACGAATCATGCGATAGAGTATCGCACCAATCTTATGCTGCATGTCGGTACGACCAAACTGCGTGTCGTTTTTGGCTTCAACGNNTGCCTTATTCCAAAGGGCGATCTGATCCTGGAGACCCTTGAGATCAACACCAGACTTCTGGCAGAGTTCTTCAAGCGTATCTGCCTTCCAGAGGTTCTTGCCAAGAGCGAACTCGGCGTTGATGCGTTCTTCAGTCCAAGAGGGAAGACCCACGAGTGCGCCAAGTTTAATGGTCTTCAACGTGCGATCCCAAGAAGCCTGGTCGGCGAGAACGTAGTGGCAACCGTCTGGGTTGTGAGCAAGGTGCGGCGTGATGTGGCAGATACCTTCCTTTTCGGTCACGAAGCGCTTACCGTTCTTGTTGATGAGGATACCGCCCTGGTTCGTGATGAACCAGAATCGGCAGTAGGGACCATTACGACCGTTCACCACAATGCCGCACGGATAAGAGGCGATGTATTGCATATGTGAGAGCGGCACACCAACGTCACGCACCGCCGTCAACATGGCGCTACCGTCGTTGTTCAGNTCACCAATGGCAACGCCCTTACCAGCAACAGACGGCACCCAACGGTCAAGCGATTCAGGCTTACCCGTGATGCCACCCGTCGCCATCACAACTCCAAGCTTGGCGCGGCAGTTAACCGCCTTGTCGCCTGTACCACACTGCACGCCGACCACGCGGTTAGCCTTTTCGTCAAACCAGAAGCGAGTTACCGGCATCTTGTGGTGAATTTGGATCTTGCGTTCAGCAAAGCACTTCACGAGCGTGTCGATATAGTCACGACCCTTGAAGGATTCTTGACGGTGAGCACGACGGTTCGTGTGGTAGGCATAGTTTTCAAGATGGTGAGCAGGCAAACCATGGTCAGCCAACCAGTCAAAGGCTTCGCCAGAATGCTTCGTAAAGCCGTAGACCGGTTCTTTGAGGCTCATGTAGTTACCATAAGCCATGATGTCTTCAGCAAANGTATGCCAGCTATCCTTAATGGTCGGATCAGCCTTCTGAATCTTGGAGCCACAAGCCGTGAAGAGACCGCCGCAAAGGTTCGTACCCGTGTGGTACGGAGAGATACCAGCGTCAAACACTTCGACCTTACGTACTGCATCGACAACCTGGCAAGCAGCCATCATGCCAGCGCCACCGCAACCGAGAACGACGACATCCGTTTCCATATCCCACTTGGTCGGCAGAGCCGTACCAGAGGTTGAAGCAGCAAAAGCAGGGGCACAAGCACCGGCAGCGGCACCAACCGCAGCCGTACCCAAGAAGCCGCGACGGGAAAGTTTCTTTTCAGACATAGTTATTCTCCCTTCATCTTGATCGCAAAGTTATGGCAGTCATTGCATTCGAAACGGGCTTTGCCGTGCATGCTATGGCAGGCATTGCAATCCTTTTCGCCGCGATGGCTCATATGCGGATTTGGGTTCATCTTTTCGGTGCGAGCAGCAACCTTTTCATAAGAGCCGTGGCACTGGAAGCAGGTTTCTTTGGCAGGCGCCTTGAAGGTGCCATTCGCATGGCAAGTCGTGCAAGGCATTGCGGCGTGAGGNTAGTTGATCGTAATAGCAGGCGCAGCGTAGGCGCTGGCGCAAAGNTCAAACGCGACGAACGCGGTCGTCAGCATAGATTTAACGTTCATGACAATCTCCTTTAGATACGCCTGAGGACTGTCTAACGAAGTATGTGGAGGGGCACGCGATTTTGTTAGACAGCCTTCAGGGTGATTTGTTCGAAGTCGAGGGCGCATGGGCGACTCGCTTCTGAAATGAATCTTAAGGAGAGGGGAGTTTGGTCGATACGGGCGTTAGGAGGTAGCCGCGGGCGGTGGTATTAACCCTTGTTTCTGTAGGGACGCTGTTGCACGGTTGATTTCGATAATGTATAGCGAAGTCGGTGGGGAAGGTGAGACCAAGTGCGAACCCTGCACGCTCTTGAGAAAAGTTTGGACAGCTCATTGGTGGTGAACTGTCCGAATCTCGTTTTAAGCGTTGGGCTGATTTGCTAAGGATTGAGCTCGCCTGGCGGCAGACTGCCCTGCAATACGACCAAACACCAATACTTCAGTGAGTGCATTGCCACCCATACGACGGCGACCATGAAGGCCACCCGTGGTTTCGCCCGCGGCAAAAAGCCCAGGGATAGGATTTTCAGCGCCATCGAGGGCACGTGCGTCGGTGTCGATCAAGAGCCCACCCATGGTGATATGAACGGAGAGCTTTTCAATGCCGTAATAGTAGGGTGGCACATCGATCGTTTGCGTAAACGTTGTGCGTCCAAACCGTCGGTCTTTACCCGTTGTTGCACTACGGTTATAGGCGTTGAGTGTATAACTTAATTTTTCAAGCGAAATGCCCGTGGCTTGCGATAGCGCAGACAAAGAATCGGCTTGACGCACGATGCCGTTCGCGAGTTTCGTACCAAAGTTCGCGCCTTTTCGGCTTTGACTATCGGTAATCGTCCACATCATGCTGCCAGTTTGTTCTCGCATGGCTTCGGCAATTTTGTCAAATGTCGCTTCTTCGCTTACAAAGCGGTCGCCTTCAGCGTTAAGCCAAATCTCGGCACCCACGTAGTCAAGGACTCGCCCGCCCGCATAAGGGATACATTCAATCGCATCCATGTCGACGAGTTTTGCACCAACAGTTTGACCCAACAAAATTCCATCACCCTTTGCACCATCGGGCGTGAGTAAGAACNNATCAGCAGTTGTTCCAACGTTCTCAGTGATTCGAGGATCCCACTGTCGACGCATGGTTTTATTGGCACCAAAGCCACCGGTCGCAAGAATAACGCCACGGGCAGAGAAAGTTTTTTCGCCCTGAGGTGTTTGAGTTCGTACGCCAGTGACGCGACCGTTATGGGTGATGAGTGACGTAGCTTTCGTTTCAAATTGCACTTTGACGCCTAAATCTCGGGCTCGAAGTGAAAGCGCTTGAATGATGTCAAAGCCACCACGATGTGACCCCGTTGATAGGTTACGTCGTACGCCAGAGCCCACCGCTTGAAAGAGTTTCGGTTCCCAAGCAACGCCCATTTCACCTAACCACTGAACGGCATCCGTTGCGTTCATGGCAAAGGTTTCAGCGAGNTGCTTCTCACCACCCGCTCGCACAAGGTCGCGAATAAGCGTATGGGGTGGATCAGGGTCGTGCTCGTCACCGGTAGTCACGGTGACAGTACCAGCAGAAAGCACTGTATGTNNACCACCTGCAATGGGCGCCTTTTCTATGACGAGGATGTGTTGGGCGCCAGCTTCTACCGCAGCAACAGCAGCAGACAACCCTGCGCCTCCGGCGCCCACGATAAGCACGTCCCAAAGGTCAGTGCTTGCACTTTGAGCGACGTGACTTAGCGGCAAAAACGCCAACGGTAACGCTTGAATGAGGTGACGCCTTTTCATTGAATGCCAGCCTCCTGCGCGAGTCGTGTGAGTTCCGTAAGCGAATGTACGCCAAGCTTCATAAAGGCGTTGCTACGATGCATTTTCACGGTTGAAATTTCTAAGTTAAGCGTACGGGCAATGAGTTTATTGGCGTCGTTTCCGAGAAGCATTTCGCGCACCACTTCACGTTCTCGTGGCGTAAGACCATTAAAGCGCTCAAGAAGTATTGCCTTTTGACGGTCTGCAAGGTGCGTTTCAAGGCTACGTGAAACGGCGATATTGAGTTTGGCAAGGAGCTCAGCGGGTTCAATGGGTTTTTCGACGAAATCAATAGCGCCTTTTTGTACAGTTGAGACCGCCATCGGAATGGAGCCGTGCGCCGAGAGAAACAAAATAGGAAGCGTAGAGCCGCGAGCAATCAAGGCCTCTTGTACTTCTAGACCCGTCATGCCTGGCATACGCACATCAAGCACAATGCACCCAGGACGCGACAAGTCATCGGTACTCNNGAGAAAACTCGGTCCGTCAAAATAAGCAACGCTCTCCCAACCCATGGTCTCAAGCAGGAGTTTGAAGGACTTGGCAAGCCCTTGGTCGTCGTCAACGATACGAATCAGTGGTCGTTCAATCATTTTTTGGTCTTGTCTATGTCTGGTTGTGTTGGTCTGCACAACTTTTATTATGCTGGGTCGTGGGTTACGTTGCCATTAGGCGTCTTGCGCTGATGCGCTATTGACTAACGTAAAAGTCGCCGTGATCGCTAAACCTCGCGGTGAACGGCGTTCAATCTGTAGTCCTGCACCGTGCTCATCAATAATGTTGCGCACAATCGCANNAAGCTTTAGTCCAAGACCATCTTCTTTGACGCTTTCGCTCACAGAACGTAAGCGCGCAAATGCGATGTCTGATAAGGGTGGACCGTTATCGATAACGCTAAGGCGAACGGATTGATTTTCGACCGTGAGCGAAACGCGAACTTCGGGCGTTGGCGCATGAAGCGGATCCGTCTCGTCAATGGGGTCAGATACCGCCTGGTCTGCGTTTTTCATAAGATTAATCACGAGGAGCTCAAGTTCGAGGTCGTTCCCTTGAACGGTAGCCTTCTCAACCACTTCGAGCGTCAAGCGACTTGTCCCCGCCGCATGACGGCTATAGTGATCAAACGCCTTTTTCACAATCGCGTCAAAATGCACAATACCGCTACGGTCAATGTCTCGACGCGCGTAGCTACGCACACGGTCCACAATTGCGGTANNCATGCGTCGGGTTTCTTCTTCAGTCCCTTCAATTGCACGCATCACGATGTCGTCACGAAGGCGTAACCCGTCAAGCTTCATCTTGAGTATGGTCGCGTAGTTGATGACCGCATTCATCGGTTGCTTGAGTTCATGCGCAATCATGGCGCAAAGTTGATTAATGGCACCCGTGCGTTCAATGTAGGCTAAACGTTGGCGTGCTGCGGCTTCTTGCTTTTCAAGGCGTTCGCGTTCAGCAAGCGCTTGAGTGAGCGCAGCGGTGCGACGGCGGACAATCCGTTTGAGGCGCAATTCGTCAAGCACTAACCAAAGCACCATCGCGAGCGTAGCAAGAATATAAATGCCGTAACGTTTCCAGAGGCTTGAGAGCGACCAATCGTCTAAGTGTGCCCAGGGNTATAAGTGAAGCGATTTATAAAGGTTCTTCACCGACAAGAAGTTGGTTGCTGGGTGCCAGGCGTAATCAGAGACATTCGACATCGAGAGTAGGGCAAGTGTTGCGGCCTTCACTACATCGGGTTTGGTTTGCGGTAAGCTCGCTGCCACAATGTCGGGATAAAGCGCCGTTGAATGGCGGCATGCAAAGCCAGGCGTCTTTTTCCCGTGAATGACGCGTAACGTTCCAGGCGCCAAAAGTNNACCAGAATTTTCAGCGCGCTCAAGCATACAGTACGGAATCACGCCTGCATCGACCTTACCCGACAAGACGGTNACCGATAAAACGTCAGGCATTGGGAACGTGAGAAACGTCGTTTCTTTAAAGTACTTTTGCGAATCAAGTCCCATCTGTGCCATTTCTTGGCGTAACGCTAGCCACCCGTCAATGGTGTCAGGATTACCTGCTGCCATCGAGCGCCCTTTGAGGTCTTCAAGGGTTTTAATGGACGTGTTATCTGCGCGAACAATGATGGTTGACCCAATCGAGGCGGACGGATTTTCAGCAAAACGCGTTTTACGTGTTGCAATCGAGTGTCCGCCTACAGACTCTTCAAGTGTCACGAATAAAGACGCAGGTGCAAAGAGTAAATCCGGTCTTGTGCGTTCAATGTCGTCAACTGCGGTATCGGTANNCGAAAAACGAATACTCGCCACGCGACCTTCGGGTAGCGCTTGCGCNAATGGTACCGTCAGCGTTGGTTTCACTGTATGGGTGTAGTACCCGGGTTCAACAGAGTCAACAAAGCCCACCGTCACGTCGTTGGTCAAGGTCACAACGGGCGTGGTGAGTACTAAAGAAAGTAGTAGGTTTTGTAGGAAATGGGGCATGCTCGTAAAAAAAGGTCGGTCAGGAGCGCTGAAATCGCAAAACGCATAGTAACACTAGGCGAAAACTAGTACTACATCCCACGGTAGGTAAGGATTTCACTAGGTCGTGTCAAGGTGTGAGGTTGAGAAAACAGGTGATTTAGCCTTTTTGTCGAAGAGAGCTGACACAAGAGAGTAATTTATTATGTCGATATAAGTGGTAGAGAGGATAAAACACCTTTTGTATAGGCGTTTTAGGTTCTTGATTGCTTAAACGTGGTGCGTGATTTAGGCTTGTGCCTCACATTGCGTCGCCGTAAAGAAGGCGTGCGTAAGTACCAAGCGACCTTTGAAGCCATTGATCGATCGCATCGAGACGCGAAACGGCGCGCGGTAAGATGGGGGCAGATTCGCGCTTCACTAACACACTATGAAAATAGACATTCAAGTGCCAATGAGAAGCCGTGGCGTAGGTCTGCGCATAAAGATCCTCATCCTCGATTTCAAGCGCCTGGGTGAGTGCTTGGAGGAGCGTCGCGATCGTTTGGCTCTTGGTGTAACCCTCTTTTGTTTCGCTGTCGCTACGATAAACCCATCTGCCGTCATGATAGAAAACGAGTGTTTCTCTGCCGACAGTCGGGCTAAAGCGATGGCATTCGATGCGTGTCGAGTGAGTGACGCTGCCAGTGAGAAGCTCTTGGTGTGATTCTTGGCAGCGTTCAATGTTATGGTTGGCTACTTGCATAGTACGTTTCTACAAAAGCTTGCTCTGCTCGAGTGAGCTTAGGATGGGTTTTGGTGGGATCCCGATAAAAAGCATTAAATGTCCCACATCGGTACGCAGTGATGAGCGTGTCATCTTCTTCAATAACGACGACGCCTCCACGTTTTTTCGTTTGTTCTAGTGACCATCGGATTTCAGTGAGGCATCTCAGCAATCGGTCACAGTCATCGTGCGTCATGTCGTCTAGGTCGCCTAAGTCACTCACAAAGTTCCAAATCACCTTCTTAATACAGTCATTGGCTTTGGCTGGCGTCAAGGGTTTCAAATGCTTGCTTCGACTCATGGTGGTCTCCTATTAACGATTGATCCACTGTCACTATAAATGCCTCTGAGTCGGGGACTCGCTTTCGCAAATTTGCCGTTTCGTGGGTAAAGCTAGCCTCGCGTTAAAGTGATCCTGGGAACACTTCAAGCAGAGGAGTCACATCATGGGTATTACGAATCATTTCAATATGCGTTGTTTGCAGCGAGGCATTTCGCCTTTTGAAATTGAGCTGGCGCTTTGGCTAGGTATGCAGCAAAGAGATAAACGCGTTTTAGGGGAACAGCAGTGTCGAGCGCTCATTGAAGCGATCGATATGTGGCAACGCAAAATAAGGCAAGTTCAAAATACCGCGACGAAGTAACACAATGGGTCATTAAGTACCAGTAACCGGAACTCAACGCCATGACAACCTATTTCATTGGTCGCTACGCAGGAACCGTGGCATGGATCAAGCGTCAACCGATAACGATTGATGTCTATAAGGATAACTTTGAGCCTGAGGACATTAAGGCGGGCGACATTGTGATTGGCACGTTGCCGGTGCATTTAGCTGCGGCGGTCTGTGAAAAGGGCGCAACCTTCGTGGCGTTAACGCTCGATATTCCTAAAGAAAAGCGTGGTCTCGAACTTACCGAGTCTGAGGTCATCGAAAGCAATATTCGGTTGTGCGCTTTTGACGTGAAAAATAAAGTCATCGATTGGGCGCAACTACATTAAGAAAGCAAAGTGCGCGTTATTTTGCGTGAGGGTTTCGGCAATTGTCCCAGCCCGCCTGGATCTTCCACGCGCGGGCTGTGGTGTCTTTGAGTAGCATCTCGTCGTACGGCGCGTGCGTAAGACCATCGGGCAACGGGATGATCGTATAGTCATCGGTCTTTTTCCAGTGCTGAACCAAATAGTAGCGTTCGGCTTTAAAGCGCTTGTCACCCGTTGTTTCTTTCAAAAAACTGCCTTTTTCAAGCTGCGCACGAACCGTATAGTATTTGCTCCAACTACCGTCTTTGGGTCGCTGGTAACTCATGCAAATGTTCACCGTGGGTGTCGCAAGCCACGTGCCTAAGTTTTTGAGTTCTTGCTCACGTTTGGTGAGTTGCTGTGCAACGACCTTCGTTTCTTCGTCGGTGAAGACGTCACGATGCCAATAAAACGCGATGCCGATCATGCCGACCGCGACGAGCGCACCCACCAAGAGGAAGAATCGCCGATTGGGTCGACGTTCGATCGTGACGGTTGGTGAGTGGGTGAGCTGCTCGATCGCGAGACGAGCGGTTTCTTCAAAGTACTTGCGACGTGCGTCATCCAACACGAGATTAGGCTGGTGTTCTACGTCGTTGCGAAAGGTTTTGAGCGTAAAGAGATAGTTGATTGTATGGTTACTCATCTTGACGCGAGGTCGAAGGAGTCGCCAATTTTTGTAGAAGATACAGACTAAGGCTGGGTAATCAAACTGTTCAAAATCGTGCTCGGTCTGAACGTGTTCTACTNNCTGCGTAGATGATAGCGAAGGCAACACCAAGTTCTCCCACCACCCAGCAGGATCAATTTGCGGAAGTTCGCTACGCAACGTATCACGAAGTAGGGGAGATAATTGCGCTTCAAGGCGTTGATAGAAACCGTTCGCTGCAAACCTCTCATTTCAATGAGGGGACAAAGCGAACAAATTCTTTTTGTTGAGGTAGTATTTGCGTATGCGAACATCTACTCCTTCTTATATCGTCGAACTACCGCTTCGAGTCAACGATCAACAAGATCGTTTTCTGAATAAAGCGTTTGAGTTTGGACGAACGCTTTACAACGCAACGCTCGGGACAGCTCTCGGGCGTTTGCAGAGTATGCGTGAAAGCAAGGCGTGGCGCAATGCTCGTAATATGCCTCAAGGTAAAGCACGTTCCAAGGCATTTGCCACAATTCAAAAGAGTTATGAACTCTCTGAATTTGGCTTGGTGACGGTTGCAAACAACCATCGCAAAGCTAGTGGTCGTAACCATATTGGCGCACATGAAGCTCAAAATATCGGCAAAACCGTATGGCGAGCCTTAGAGCGCTATATGTTTCATGATGCTGGACGACCACGCTTTAAATCCTTCAAGCAGGGAATCAACTCCATTGAAGGATCTGACAATCGTGAAATCATGTTTAAACCTGATTCCAAAACGATTGTCTGGCGACAGCACAAACTGAAAATCATGATGCCTGAGACGGCGTATTTCAAAGAAGCACTTGCACCCAATAAAAGAGTGAAGTTCTGTCGAGTTATACGTCGCACACTTAAAGGCAAAAAGCGCTGGTACGTGCAACTCTGTGTTGAGGGTCTCGCACCTGTGCGAAAGGTTTATGCTCCGCAATCCGAGGTTGTGGGTATCGATCCTGGTCCCAGTTCTATTGCTTATTACCATGAACAATACGCAGGACTTACCAAGGTCGCACCGCACGTCGAATTGCAAGAAGCAAAGACCCGTCGTCTTCAACGCAAGATCGACCGCTCTCGTCGAGCAAACAATCCAGATAACTTCAATGCTGATGGAACCGTCAAGAAAGGAAGATTAGTCTGGAAAACCAGTCATCGGTATCAACAGCTTGTGAGTGAACTAGCTGAACACCATCGGTGTTTAGCGAGTACCCGCAAGCGCGATCACGGTGAACTGGTGAACAAGTTGTTGCAGATCGGCGGAACGATCAAGATTGAGAAAAACAGTTATCTCTCCTATCAACGGAATTTTGGCAAGTCCACGACAAGGACAGGCATGGGTATGTTCGTTGAACATCTTAAACGCAAGGCTGAAAGTGCTGGCAGTAAGGTGGTCGAACTCAATGCCTATACTCTGAAAATGTCGCAGTACGATCCGCCAACGAATACGTACACCAAGAAGCCATTAAAGGTGAGATGGCATCGCTGGGGAGGTACAAGGACGCTCGTACAACGAGATGTCATGAGTGCTTTCTTAGCGTGTTATGCAACTGACAAAGGACATGACCAAGCCCTTCTTCTTAGGAAGTGGACGACTGCGGAAGCGCTGTTGAGCGGTAGTGGTCTATGTCGTCAAGAACCTCGTAACGATCAAAAAGATTCTTAACTTGTTTAAGGGTCTTGGAGACTCACGATACGGTAGGCGAAAGCCTATCGGAACGGATAAGAGGTCTACCGTAAACACTATGTGCAGGAGCGACGTTCTAGGGATGAAGACGCAAGTCCAGTCCCTAGAAAAAGCGAACTGTTGGTCATAGTGAATCCTCTGGTTTAATGATATGGACCACCCACCCGATGCCTAGACAATCGATTCCCGAAGATCGATGATGGGGTATCAGAACCCTTTATGGAGTCAATATCATGGCTAGAAAGCGCACCCTGTCTACACTCGACACATCGATCTCATACGAAGCTGTCGGTANNCTCGACCTTGCCAAGGAAGATGTGGTACTTGCCGCATTTGATCCTGATCACAAGGAACCCTACCTCATTGACCGGATATCCTACGATAAGCTCTATGCGCTTCTGACCGACATGGCTCCGACATTGGTCGCCATGGAGCCATGCAGCGGTGCTCATCAGATTGCCGAGCAGATTGAGGCACTCGGACATGAAGTCATGATGATCAGCGGGCGGCATGTTCAGGCGTGGGTCAAGGATCATTGCAATGGTCAAAAGACCGACCTCAATGACGCGTTCGCGATCCTGAATCTAGCCTATGATCGCTGGCTGACGCCTATTCGAGGGAAGACTCGTGAGGAATGCCGTTTGCTCGCCTTGCAAGCCGCCTATCGCCAATTGANNAAGTACCAACGAACGAAGACTATGGTGCACGTCAAGGCTACGCTCCACGCATGGGGGTTCCCTATTCGCACGGGGTCCTTCAATCAGAAGGTTCTGCATGAGTTGATCGATGCCAACCAAGAGACTTTCGGTGATGAAGTAGCTGAGGCTCTTCACCTCATGATCAATCGGGTACATGATCTCGACCATGACATTGCAGCAGTGCTGAAGCTTCTGACAGAGGCTACCAAGCGTGATCCTCGGGCTTCCTTGCTTCGATCCATACCCGGATTCGGTGTGATGACGACGAGCCGTTGGTGTTCAGTGATGGGGGATGTGGCACGGTTTGAGAGTCCCAAACAAGCCATGGCATTTGTATACCTTGTACCTAACAACAAGATCACAGGGCATCACACGGAGACGTCTTCTGGTCGTGAAGCACGAGGGCAAGGAAAGATGTCCAAGCGAGGAGACAAGATGCTCCGATCTCTATGCATCCTAGGCGCAGGCTCTTTGTGCTTAATGGTGCGCAATGGTACCNGTTTGCCTGACTGCCCGTTCGTAGCCTGCATCAAGGAGCGCCTGGCGTCGCCTCGACCTTGGTTCAAAGTACTTGTTTATGTCGCAGCCAAGCTGGTGCGCATAGCTACAGCTCTCCTCAAATATGGAGAGACGTTCAGCTTCGAGAAAGCTGGCATATCAAAGGCGGTACTGAAGCAGTGGGAGCTTGAACAAGCTAAAACCGCATAAGCCTTCCTCCCCCTACCTAAAAGCGAAAACTCCGACCTCAAGCAAGATTGATTTCATGAGATGCCTTAACGGCGCCGTCAAACAGCCATTCCTGGTTGATTGCAGATACTTGTATTTGGTTTTGTGTGGCACTGACGGTTTCCTGTAGTTCATGGTGGGCATGGAGTTCCGAATGGGATCCCGACAGCCCTAAGAGATTGGTGGATGGGTCTCTCGCGTGAAAGTAATCTGCTTGTTGAGAATCCGCTTGTCCTCTGTAAGTAATGGAGGGCAAAGGGTGGTATATTGCCTTCGTTTTACCGAGTGTCAGTCGCTATCTTAATTAGGTTGATGAGCAACTACTGTGCGCAAATCAGTCAAGTTATGCGAGCATTTCGTAAACGCGCTTTTACATCAAGATGGATGTATTCAATAATACAGCATTAGACAGCGTCATACACATGCCAGGGTCTTTTTGTCTTTGAGCGTTTTGACTTTATCTCTTAGTAATGGTGCGCGGCTTTAGCCGCGCTGATGGGTAAACGGCGCTCAGGGGTGAGCGCCTGGGGCTTGCGCCCAGAAAATTACTTGCTACCCCTTGACAAGAGTGGGTGGTCCAGAGATCAACCATGGGAGCTTCAAAGAGTTCGCGAGGCGATTCTTGGTGGATCATGCTAGGAGGTCGCTCAAAAATTCGAACATGATTCAAAAATAGTTTGAGATTGTCCGACTATTGTACCTTTTTGCGACCACTCAAAATCTTGCCGATTTACCTCACTTGACAGGTGGCGCTTAAACGTGTCGCCAGTAACCCGCAGCTGTCGGATCGTCTTTTTTGAGTAACTGCAGGAAATCTTCTGGTAACTCAATATGGTTAGGCATCAAACTAAGCTGGTAGACGCAGTCATCTTTTTGCTCACTCGATTCAATCCAATACTGACTCCAGCGGCGTTGTGTTGCGTCAGGAATGGCGGCGGCTAAGCGATTGGAGATTTTGTCGTTTAACTTGGTGCGCAATGTGGAGAGGCGCTTTGCAAATTCACCACCCGTTTGAGCGAGGGCTTTATTTTCAGATTCAGTGAGTTGAGCCTGGAAGGCTTGAAAGTAGGCTTGTGGACTTTCAAGCCCTTGGTTGGCGAGACGTCTACGAATCTGATTCAAACGCTCATGCGTGATGCCAAGATACGTTTCATGTGCTTTAAGCCAACTCGCTTCGTTAAGCAGTGGCGATAACACTTGTAAGAACTGATAGCGTAAGAAAAAGAAAGTGACGTAGTCGTTGGATCCAAAAGAAATGGGCGTAGAACGTNNACCAAACTTTTGACGTAACAAAAGCCATGTGTATAAACCCAAAGAGCGTCTTTCGGGATCCACTTCAATGCCGTCACAATAAAGCTGAAATTTCTTCTTGCCTTGGATGAGGCGCACATGAGGCGGTTGAGAAATCTGCGTCTGAGACGCGGACACAATATCGCCAAAACTATATTTCTCGTCCAAGAGCACTTGTGGCAGCACTGGACGCAAACGCAAAAACGGGATTTCGCCAAGGCTCACCACATCGGGCTGCGTTTTGAGGTCTTCGGGACTCGGGTACGAGAAGCTACCAGGGGCGTATTCCATGGGCGACAGGACGTGCGAAAGTTTATCTTGGTCTCGCCCATAAAAGGTCATGGCGCTACCCAACAAAAGTCCCATGCTCTTACGCCCACCCACAATCGAAACATGCAACGAGGCTTGGGCATCCGCACAGAATTCACGAATCAGCGTGACGATAAAGTCTGCTGCGCGCGAGCCGTCTGCTTGCGTACGAATGTCTTCAAGCGGCGTGCCGTCGTCTCCAGGAATCGTATGAATATGGCTTTCGTTAAAGGTCGCTGGCGTTAACTGATAGTCGCGATAGAAGTCCTGCAAAAGCCCACCCTTTGGATCAAGGTAGGTTTGACGCGCACATTTCGCCCCTTTTTTGGTGGTCACCACATGAATCTCGGTCGGCATCTCATCTGGGTACGTTTTATAGAGCGCACTTAACGTCATGGTCATCAAGTGTGGCGTGGTACCTAAAGCGACAAGTAGGATGCGACGGTCATACGTAGTCATGTGGAGCCCTTTCAAAATAGCTAATCAACTATAGCAAAACCGAAAACTTTCGGAAATTGGGTTCGACGGGCGGCTCTCTATACTTCTTACAACCTCGTCATTTAGGTGGTGACCCAGCCGAAAACTAGCAACCTGATCCAGAGTTTTTCCGTGACAAAAAGGTGATTCTTTTTGACGATATGGTTACGCGTGGCGATTCGATGAGAGCGAGTGCTTCGATTCTCGAAATGGCTGGGGCGTCGGTGGTGGGATACCTATCGCTTGGACATACGGTGCCTCGAGTGATTAACCCATCATTGCGACATCCTTGTACGGGTACGCCCGTCTTTGGCTAATAGAAGAAAGCCTTTTGGCTCGTGTGTGACCTAATGACGGAGGAGCGGTTACCACGAGCCACTCAAAGTCGGTAGGGACAACTTACCGATGCAAATCGGTGAGTTGTCTTTTTAACGCCTCGGGCTTCGGCTCGGGGCGTCTTTTTGAGTAATAAGAATGACTCCAGAGTGCAGTATCGAACCGTTGGGCGCATGGGAGACAAGCGACGCCAGTTTCAAAGTGAAGGTTTACCTCTCTCTCTTTGTTGTACTAGGTACCAATGATACCTGGTTGCGGTGATGATGGTTGGGAAAAGTGTTGCGAAATAATGAGACCATAGGGCGACGTTGGTTCCCGGCGAGATTTCCCGTCTATGCTCGATGCGCGTATCATTACTGAGGCAGCCTACGGGTTGCCTCTTTTGTGTCTGTATTGTTTGTCACTCAGGTTGAATCATGGCTGAAATGAATGAGCTCTTTTACCGCGATCCTTATGTCCGTCAATTCTCTGCAAAGGTTATGAGCGTGACGCAGGGAAAGAAAGGTTATGAAGTCGTGTTGGACGATACGGCTTTTTATCCTGAAGGCGGTGGTCAGCCAGCAGACTTGGGGACCTTAGGTGGCGTTAAAGTGACCGATGTGCGCCGTACGGATACTGGGATTGTTCACTATTGTGAGGCGCCTCTTGAAGTCGGGCAGGTGGTTGAAGGGGTGCTTGATTGGGATCGCCGCTTTGACAATATGCAAAACCATACGGGCGAACATATTTTCTCTGGTCTCGTGAATCAAACCTTTGGTTTTGATAACGTGGGTTTTCATATGGACGACGATGTTATTACGTGTGACTTTAGTGGCGTGATGACTGACGAAGACGTTGCTGAGATTGAACGACACACCAACGAAGCCATTGTGGCGAACCTTGAAGTCGGGGTGCTCTTCCCAACGCAAGACGAACTCGATGCGATGGACTTCCGAAGCAAGAAGGCTTTGACGGGCAAAGTTCGTATTGTCGATGTGCCTGGGTGCGACCGTTGTGCTTGCTGCGGTGTGCACGTCAAACTTACCGGCGAAATTGGTTGCCTCAAAGTTTTAAGTAGCATGAAGCACCGTGGCGGTACACGCGTCACGTTTGTGTGTGGTTTGCGAGCATTACGTGACTATGAGGCACGTGTGCGTGAAACGCGAACGGTCTCTAACTTATTGTCCGCTAAGCCCCTAGAAATTGGTGCGGCGGTCGAACGTCTGCAGACTGAANGTGACGCGAAGGACGCAAAACTCGTTGAGCTGACAAAGACGATCTTTGCCCTGAAGGTTGAAGCGATTCCTGTGAAGGACGAACCTTTGGTCTTAGTGGAAGACGGGTTGACGCCTTTCGAATTACGTCACTATTGCACGATGCTTGCTGATGCCCATAAGGCGCCCTTGATTGTGGTGCTTTCTCAAACCGCCCCAGACGTTTATAGCTACGTCTTAGCGTGCCCCGATGAAACGCTTCGTGCTTGGAGTACGGCGCTTAATAAGGCCNTCAACGGTCGTGGCGGCGGTGCAAAGGGCTTTGTGCAGGGAAGCTACAAGGCTCAGCCCGAAGCCATTCGTCAAGCCGTATCTGACGTCTGGGCGTCTCGTTAAGCCGCTTGGCAATAGAAGATTTGGTAAAACGGGATTTCTTGATTGAAGTCCCGTTTTTTGATGGAATAGGGATTCTCAAAACGCTTTTGCGCTCCAAGTTCAGGTTTTAAGCCTGAGTCGTTTCTCCGAGGTGTATGATTAAAAGTATTGATATTTCCTCGCCAACACGCGTTCTCGCGTTAAACCCTCGGTTTGGCTAAATCATGATTGAATTCATTGAGCTATTTATTCTCGGCATTGGTGTCGGCTCGTTTGGCGCCTTGGTCGGGATTGGCGGTAGCCTCATTATGGTGCCGCTCTTTATGTACTTCTTAATGCCGCCGAGCGGATGTACTTTTAGTACCGTCCAAGAAGTGATCGGTACGAGTCTTTTTGGTGTGCTACTCAACGCCTTGTCGGGCACTTGGGTATATTTCCGTCAAAAGCGTATTGTCCTCAAAGCCGCTTTGCCCTTTGCGCTCGCGACGATTCCTGGAANNTTTTTGGGTAGCTATGTGAGTACATGGTTCTCGGAGTATGGGTTCTTCGTCNTTTTTGGTAGCACTTTGGCTTTCTTAGGTTGCTTCATGTATTGGAACTCCCGAGGCAAAAATACCACGATGTCTGCTGAAGGGTTTGACCCGACGGCGCTACCGACCAGCAAAATTGCACTTGGCGTTTTTTGTTCACTCTTTGTGGGTTTCTTGAGTTCCATCTTAGGGATTGGCGGCGGCGTGGTTCATGTGCCTATCATGGTCTTCTTATTAGGCTTCCCGCCCTTAGTCGCCGTAGCTACGTCGACCTTTGTGTTGATGGTGAGTGCTGCGGTGGGTGTTGTAGGTCACGCGATGCTTGACCATATCGTTTGGGCACCTACCATTGCTGTGGGTTGCGGTGCCATTGTTGGTGCCCAGCTTGGGGCTAAGATTGCGCGTAAGAGTAAGCCGCGTTTGATCGTGATTTTACTAAGTGTTGTGATGGTGCTTTTGGGGTGCCAACTTGTCTATAAAGGCTTGATGTTCTAATTAAAGTCACGAGTCAGAAAACAAAAACGGACGTTCTTTGTAGGGCGTCCGTTTTTTGGTACCTGAGTAGCCATGGGATGGAGTACGAGATTGGTATAAAACACATGGTACAGCATGGATAAAATCCACCATTGATCATGGATAAAATCCTGCGGAGTCCATGTATCCATGGCTGCCAAAATGGATTTTATCGAAGTTCCGATCAAATCTCGGCTGTCTCTTTCGAGGCGACCGGGATCGTCAAACGCTTACAACGGTGTTTTGTCATATTTATTTTTTGGAAGCAGTTGACAAATGGTTCGGTAACGAACTAATATTCACTCCATGCAAAACACACGAATTCCATTTCTAGCAGGGCGCCTTTCTGACGCGGTACNNTCTCGATTCATTGAAGCTGAGCTTCGTGAAGCAGGTTACAGCGACTTATTGCCGAGTCATGGTGACTTGTTGAACGCTTTGATGATGCACAAAGAGTTGTCAGTGCTTGAACTTACGAAACTCACGCATCGATCAAAGTCAACAGTCTCTGCGTTGGCTGATAAGTTGGTGGTAGCCTTGGGCTACATCGAAAAGCGCCGGTCTACGGAAGACTCACGTGTGATGCTTTTGACCTTATCTGACAAAGGTCGTGCTGTGGAACCCGTGATGCAATGCATTTCTCATAAGCTCACTCAATACTTAACCGAAGGGCTCGAGGTCAATGAGATTGAGCAAACCGAAGCGATACTTGAGCGCCTCTTAAGGCGTTTCTAAGTCGAGCCTAAGCCACAACGAGGTCATGCCTTGAATGACCTCAATTTTTTAACGTATATTGTTCGGTAACGAACTATTTAAAAGGAACCAATCATGACGACTCGTTTTTCTAAGGTCCATTTGACGGACGAACCGCGCCAGGAATTGCACGATGCGCTCGCACTCACGGGCGCTGAAGTGTCGGTTAACACGTTGCCCGCTGGCGCTGCTGTGCCGTTTGTTCATGCGCATCAGAAGAATGAAGAACTCTATGGCGTGCTCGAAGGCAAGGGCGAATTTTATTTGGATGGCGACGTGATCACGATCGAAGCGGGCGACTGGATCCGTGTAGCGCCTGAATGCCATCGCGCGATTCGCGCTTCGTNNACTGATTCGTCGTTACGATTTATCTGCATTCAGACGAAGTACAAGAGCCTTGAAGGCTTCACGATGGGTGACGGTGTCCTTTGCGAAGATAAGGCGCCGTGGCACTAATGGCATCTAAGCACGTAGTGTCCTAAAAATAAACGGGCGACAGTCGCTGAACTGCCGCCCGTTGTTGCATCTAAAAGCTAAAACCTTCCGTTAAGCCCTAGTATTGCCGTCGTCCTCATGCGTATTGTGCGACGCTACGTCGTCACGCGCTACGTCCATTTTGCGTGCGGTGTGATCAAGTTTCAGACGAATCAAGCGAATACGGTGGTCGGCTGCCGCCTTCACGATGAAGCCACCCATCAAAAACATCAATGTGGCTGCAGCGGAACTCGCAGGCGAGTTGTTGTCAAAGGTTCCGTAGACCAAATAAGGCGTCACGGCATAAAGCATGGCGCTCGCTGAAAACAAGTTCATCAAAAAATAGAACTTACGTCCATAAGCCTCAGGTACCCGTCGTCCTGAGTGACGAATCAAGTGGTTAAGGGACGACCTCACGCCCACCGCACGCGAAAACTCGCGATCCGTAAAGCGGTGTCCCGGAAACGCTTGATGCGTCAAATCTTTGCTGGACTCAGGGATATCTAAAAGCGTGCGTATCCAGTTGGGATAACGAATGTACCATGCTGTTAGCATAGCACATAAGGCGGCTAATTTCAAACCAGAAAAAGGCAATCCCGATTGAACTCGTGACGCCTGCGATGATGCTGTCGAGATCCATGTAGGTCTTCCAAAAAGTGTGTCTCAAAAGTATATCGTGAGAAATCGAAAATGACTTTTGCGAATCATTCTCATCTTTGGCACAATGTCGAAGATCAAGATGAATTGCGCTTTTTGTGGTTGCCTTAAGCCTTGGTGTTGGTTTTAGGCATAGTATGTGAGTCATGCAACGATTTCTCTCACTCATTATTCCGANNTTGGTACTTTTGTTGGNNTACTGGTGGCTTACGACCACTTACGGTCACATTCCTGCCATATTGCTGCCGTCGCCCGAAGCCGTGTGGTTGGCGTTTGTGAATCTTTGGCAGTCTGGCGACCTGTGGACGCATATTGGCATGAGTGCCATGCGTACCTTGACGGGTTTTTTGTTAGCGACCGTGGTCGGTATTGGGTGTGGTGTGTGGTTTGCGGTGCGCCCAATGGCTGGCTGGACCGCGCATTTGGTGGTTGAGGCGCTACGCCTTACGCCGCCCTTGGCTTTGATTCCGGTTTTGATTTTGTGGCTCGGAATTGATGAAGCACCGAAGATTGCGATTGTCTTTTTGTCGAGCTTTTTTCCCATCTATCTGAGTGCCTTGACGGCTGTGAAGTCACTTGACCCGAAACTTAACGAAGTGGCTACGCTTTTAAACTTTACGCCCGCGGAGCGCTTTCGCATGGTGATGTTGCCAGGCGCCATGCCGGGCATTTTAGTAGGGCTTCGAATGGGGTTTGGTTATAGTTGGCGCGCTTTGGTGGGCGCAGAACTCATTGCTGCGTCGTCTGGCTTAGGCTTTTTGATCACCGAGTCCTCTGAATTTGGCAAAACGGACGTGGTCTTTGTTGGCATCATCACGATTGTGGTGTTGGGCATTGTCGCAGATGCTCTTATTGGATGGTTGGTCAATGTGCTCACACGCAAACTCATGGGAGGTGCTGCATGATCGAAGTTCGTATTGAAGTNNAGCCTTACGAAAAGCTTTGCGACACCAACGCGTACAGTGACCCCCGTCAACGACTTGACACTCACATTGCCTGCGGGTGAGGTGAGTGCGGTGATTGGGGAGAGTGGTTGCGGCAAAACGACCTTATTACGTCTATTGGCGGGACTTGAAACGCCAGATGTTGGAGCTATTCACTTTTATCGATCAGACAAAGAGGTGGCTCGGTCTAAGACTGCCGTCGTCTTCCAAGAGCATAGGCTTTTTCCGTGGATGAGCGTACGACGTAATATAGAGGTTGCTGTACGTCATTTGCCGCTTGATCTACGTAACCAAAAAGTCAATGATGTTTTAGCATTAACGGGGCTCACAGAGTNNACCGCAAATGCAATGCCCTCAATGTTGTCGGGGGGTATGAGTCAGCGAGTAGGGTTGGCTAGAGTCCTGGTATCAGAGCCTGACCTATTATTAATGGACGAAGCGTTTAGCGCATTAGATGCGCTTACTCGCCGACAGCTCTCAGACGAATTTGTGCGTATTCTTGCTGTGCGTCCTGTGACCACACTATTGGTCACTCACGATGTGACTGAAGCAGTCCTACTATCTCGCACCATTCATCACTTCAAAAACGGACGGGTTATACGATCCTATCCTTTTGAGGCGACATATCCGAGAACTATGGCGACACCAGGGGTAGGTGCCTTGGTTGAAACGGTTTTACAAGATTTTTTCTTTAACAATAAGGAAGCACAATAATGAAAAAGACACTTTTGGCTTTGACTTTGGCAGCATTTTCGATGAGCGCTTTTGCCACGATGCCCGAAAAAGTCACGATGGTCTACGTGAAGTCGCCCTTTAACCTTCAGAACATGGTGATGAAAGAAAAGGGCATGCTCGAAAAGGCGTTTGCTAAGGACGGCGTCAAGGTCGAGTGGAAGTCCATTAATTCGGGCGCAAAGCAGGCTCAGNGTATGCTAGCTGGTGCGGTGGACGTCTCTGCCGTGATGAATACTACTNCTTTGTTGATGACCAACGGCGCAGGCATCCCTGTGATGGTCGCAAGCGGCGTTTCTCGTCCGACGGACACCTTTGCCATTATTGGTAAGCCTGGCGACGCTTTGACCGTCAAGGACCTTAAGGGCAAGAAGGTCGCGNTACCGCGCGGTACGGTGCTTCACCAAATGCTCGTTGCGGCTTTGGTTAAAAACGGGATGAAGGCCGACGACGTTGAATTCTTGTCGATGGACCCGAATGCCGCCATGACTGCCGCGATTGCCGGCAAGGTCGATGCCGCTTTGGTAGCGNCAAGTGGCATCATCAAGGCTGAAGAAGCGGGTTGCAAGGTGATCACGACCGCCAAGGGTTTAGTGGACGTCAACCTCATGATGACCGTCTCGAAGACCTTTGCCGAAAAGCACCCTGAAGCCCTGGCGACCGTTGTTCGCGTCGAACGCGAAGCGGACGAATGGATCAAAGCCAATTGGCAGGAAGCTTTAGCCATTGGTGCCAAGGAACACGGCATTTCTTTGGCTGACGCTGAAAAGCTTGCTAACTGGTCGCACTACTACAGCACGGTGACCGATACCGATATCAAGGGGCTTGAAGTGGATCAGAAGTTCATGCTCGAAAACGACCTGATGAAGACCNCTGTGGATGTGAAGGCGCTCGTTTTGCCGATCGCTATGGAAGCCACCAAGTAATCGTCTTGGCAAACGACGCGCGGATAACAAGTTAAACCGCCGTCAGTCACAAACTTTGTTACAAAAATCAACCCCGTTCGGGACTTATGGTTAGTCCTAACGGGGTTTGTTTTTGTGTTGGTAAACCCTCAAAAAGGGGCTTTGTATCTTTAAGGATTCGTGCTTACTTTCGGGTAAACCCTTCAACGTTAGTCTGCGAGAGAGGGAAATTACGGCATTTTATATTCGCTTAAGGGCGACTAAGCTCACTCTGTTGGACCAAACTGCTTTTCTGAGGAGATAAGCGAAATGAATTTCATGAAGACTCTCGTTGCTGGCGCTATCGCTGGCGTGATGATGGCTGGTGCTGCGGTTGCTAAGGATGACCTCCGTCCGCGTGAATACGGTATCGAATTCGGTGTTCTCAAGACCGGTGAACACAATGCTATTACCGACGTGAAGGGCGTGCTCGTTGGTCAGGTTAATGTTCATGACGACAAGAAGGGTGCCCACACGGGTGTGACGGCTATTCTTCCGCACGGTGGCAACCTCTTTAAGGAAAAGGTTCCGGCTGGTATCTTCCTTGCCAACGGCTTCGGTAAGATGACGGGCTATCCGCAGGTTAAGGAACTCGGTAACATCGAAACCCCGATCGTTCTCGTCAACACGTTGAACGTTGCTGCTGGTCTTGACGGTATTATCGACTACACGTTCTCCTTCAAGGATAACGGCGATTGCCGCTCCGTTAACGGTGTTGTTGGCGAAACGAACGACGGTGACATTAACGACATTCGTGCACGTTTCTTGACGCCGAAGCATGTTCTTGAAGCGATTACGACTGCTAAGAGTGGTCCAGTCGAAGAAGGTGTGGTCGGTGCCGGCTCTGGTACGAAGGTACNNTTTGGCTTTAAGGGCGGTATCGGTACATCCTCTCGTGTTCTTCCGAAGAGCATGGGTGGCTACACGGTGGGTGTCCTTGTTCAGACGAACTTCGGTGGCTTCCTCCGCGTTGACGGTGTGGACGTAGGTGAAAAGCTTGGTGGCTATCCGTGGCAGAAGGAAATTGAATCTGCTGACGGTTCCATCATGATGATTGTCGCGACCGATGCTCCGATCGACTCCCGTAACCTCGAACGTGTTGCTAAGCGTGCCTTCATGGGTCTTGCTAAANGTACCGGTGGTATTGCTTCGAATGGTTCTGGCGACTTTGCAATCGCTTTCTCGACCGCTGAACAAAATCGCGTACCGCATAACGGTGTTCCGCTTGAAAAGCTTAAGGTCACCGAAGTTCAGAATGACGACATGACCCCGATCTTTATGGCTACGATTGAAGCCACTGAAGAAGCTATCGTTAACTCTCTCTTCAAGGCTCATGACGTGAAGGGCTACAACGGTAAGGTGACGAAGTCCCTCCCGGTTGACCAGGTTCTCGACATGCTCCGTGCTGAAGGTAAGCTCCCCGCCAAGAAGTAATCTTGTGCGTTAAGCTCACTGTTCAACCCTTAGGTTGATCAAACTAAATGCCCGTCTTCTTTTGGGAAGGCGGGCATAGTTCATGAGTGGGTTTGTGGTCGCGAGGTCTCACGCTTGTGAGGTCTCATGGCGACTTGGGTTACTGAGCGCCGTTTACTTTCTTCGCAAAGCGCGTAAAGAATTCAAAGGCGACTGGGAGACTTTCTTCGTCCTGAATGTCAAAGTTCGGGCGATGGTGACCCATCTGGTTGCAGCCGTAAAGCACAAACGCCGCCTGACCGCCATGCGCCATCACGCGACGAATAAAGAGCGCGCAGTCTTCAGAGCCTGACGGCAAAAATTTGCGCGGAATCATCGTGGCGTTGGGTACCGTCTTCATCACCTCTTCGATCGTGTCGCAAAGTTCAGGGCAGGGCAACAAGGTCGTTGTTTCGCCCGCTTTAATAATCGTTGACTTAACGCGATAGGCGCGATCAACGCCCGCGAAGATGTCATAGACATACTGACGCATATAGTCGTTCACTTCTTCGCTTTCACCACGCACTTCCATCTGCAGTTTGGCGTGCTCTGCTACGACGTTACGACCTTCGCCAGCATTCAAAGTGCCAATCGCAACGCGCGTTAAGCCGTCACCGTGGCGCGGAATGCCTTGAAGCATCATGGTCGCTGCGCACGCGGCAACCAAAGCGCTGTGACCTAAATGCGGGTTGCTGCCCGCGTGGGCGGCCTGACCTTCAATTTCAATGTCAAACTTGGTGGACGCCAAAAAGCCGCCACTAATTACCATGAGTTCACCGAGCTTAGCGGCAACCCCCACGTGACCACCCACAAAATAGTCGACGTCGTCAACAACGCCTGCACCCACCATGGCGCGCGCACCACGGACACCTTCTTCGGCAGGCTGGAAGATAAATTTGAGTCGACCGCAAAGTTCGTCCTTGTGTTCAAGACACCAACGAGCGACTTCAAGACCTACGGTNACCGTATGTGCGTCGTGACCACAGGCGTGCATCAGTCCCGGACGTTGAGAGGCAAAGCCTAACTGCGTGGGTACGTGCGAGGGATCCGTTGATTCACGCACCAAGACGCAGTCCATGTCACAACGAAAAGCTGTGACGGGTACCGGTTTCCCAGTGTCAAGCGTTGCCACAGCACCCGTGTAGCCGTCAAGCTCTTCAATAAATTCAGCGGGCACGCCTTGTTTCAGGGCACGATCAATCGCGTCTTCGACTAACACGGGATCACGACCTAACACGTCATCAGGATTGATCACGGCTTTGCCCACCTGAACGTCGAGCCCGAGCTCACGCAAGTACTTTACCACGTGCCACGTGGTTTCGAATTCCGTCCAACCTTCTTCGGGACGGGCATGAATTTGGCGGCGATGAGCCACCATGGCAGAGTAATAAGACGAGGGCATGGTTTTCTCCTTTTTGGTCGATCTAATAAGTGTAGTCCTCGTCAAGTGATAAGCATAGGCTCGTTTTTCAGGATGTTTGTAAGGAGAAAGTGTGTGTTGTCGCTGTAGCCAAGATTTGGGTGAAAGGAATAGGTTTCAATGCTTGATTTGAGTGACTCTGAAAAAAAAGGTTCGAAGACAAAGCTTCGAACCCGGTAAAAACCAAAGGATAAGAGGATACTGAGTGATTCAAGACTAGGCGTCTTGACGAGCGTTCACTTTAGTGGCAAAGCCAGTATAGATTTGGAACGCAATTGGCAAACTCTGTTCGTCTTGAATGTCAAAGTTCGGGCGGTGATGACCTTGATGGTTGCAACCATACAAGATAAAGGCTGCTTGACCACCCTTTTGGATAACACGGCGAATGAAAAGGGCGCAATCTTCGGAACCCGATGGGACATGAATTCGAGGGACTAAGGTAGTGTTCGGAATGCCTTTCATGACTTCTTCAACGACACCATAAAGTTCGGGGCTCTGTAGGAGCGTGGTCGATTCTCCCGCTTTGCTAACGGTTGATTTCACACGGTAAGCCTTGTCAATACCCGCGAAGATGTCGTAAACATATTGGCGCATGTAGTCATTAACTTCTTCGGTTTCACCACGGACTTCCATTTGAAGTTTGGCGTGTTCTGCAACCACGTTGCGACCTTCACCTGCGTGTAATGTACCCACAGAGACTCGTGTCGTACCGTCACCATTGCGAGGAATGCCTTGAAGCATCATGGTGG
Organism: uncultured Sutterella sp.; assembly: GCA_905186105.1. Taxonomy (GTDB): domain Bacteria; phylum Pseudomonadota; class Gammaproteobacteria; order Burkholderiales; family Burkholderiaceae_F; genus Sutterella. Next base: position 1,046,096 of record LR994475.1, read on the forward strand.
CAGCGCAAGCAGCTGTTAATGCGCTATGCCCTAATTGTGGGGAGTTTCCAGCGTGTGCAGATCATCCTTTCGTGGGAGACGGGCTCTTTAATTAATGAACCAACGCTTTGATTTTCTTAAAAGGCTTCGTTTGACCTAAAGGTATCTTTGATACCATTCCTTCAAATCAAGACCTGGTCTTTAGTACCGTGATTAGTTCACTTTTTGGGTAACCTTAACGGTAACTAATCGCTCCTTCCAACTCCAAGAGGTGTTTCGCTATGTTAAAGGGGCGCTCTTTGGAGAGGTTCATGCCTTGGTTAGGTCTTAAAGTGGCTTATACCACGAGGCACGTGCGTCTTCGCGTAAAGGACATGTATCAATCAGACTCTGAACGGCGGCTTCAAAGTCTTCAGTGGTCTTGGCTTTAAAGATGGCTTTGGCAGGCTTTTCGCTGTCGTCATAGAGCGCTAACTGATAGAACCAGTATTCCTTCATACGCATCATCGCGTTTTTGAGGCTACCAAAGGCAGACGTGTAGCTTTCAAAAAGATCACGACGGAAGTCATCAAGTTCCGCTTGGGTTGCAGCAGGNCTACCTCGCAATTTGCGTAGGAGCGCTGGGTCAGCCATCAGGGCGCGACCAATCATTAAATGGTCAAGCTTGGCGAAACGATGAGTCATGGCGCGAGCGTCATCGGGCGTGACGATGTCACCGTTGTAGCCCACGGGCATCGTGAGCTTGCTGTAGAGACGGTCGACCGTTTCTAAACGCACGCTTCCCTTATACATGTCGGTCTTAAGACGCGCATGAATCGTGAGGCGCTTCATCGGGAACTGGTTATAGACGTCAACGAGACGATCGAATTCGTCTTCGCTAGCCCACCCTAAACGGGTTTTTACCGAGATCGCGATCGGTAGGTCGGCGCTAAAGATTTCGTCCAAGAATTGCGTCATGGCTTCGGGTTCGCGTAAAAAACCAGAACCCTTGCCTTTAGCCACCACCGTGCCAGCAGGACATCCGAAATTCAGGTTTACTTCGTCGTAACCGAGGTCAGCAAGCGCTTTGGCTGACCAAATGAAGTCAGGCGTACGGCGCGTTAACAATTGAGGAATCGCGTGCATGCCGCGGTTTACTTCAGGAGCCAATTCACGCAACTGACGATCCGTGAATTTCGGCAAGGCGGTCGGCGTAACAAACGGGATAAACCAGTCGTCTGCGCCCGTAAAGTGGCGACAAAAGACCTGGCGAAAGACAAAGCCCGTCAGCCCTTCCATGGGCGCGACCGCAAGCGGAGGAATCGGACAATTCACGACGTCGGACATAAAGAAGAATGCGTTTAGAAAAAAGAAAAGCATTCTATCTTAATCGCGGCAAAACGTGGGCAGTTAGGTTCAAAACATGAGGGTTAAAAAGTGCCGAACTTTGGGTGTTTAGTTCTCTGTTTCATCCTTTTCAGTACGTAACGCTCTCATGCGCGTGAGGACTGTACGTGCTGAGGCAAGCGCGTAGGCAAAGCCGCCAGTCGTAAAGAGTGCCAAGACCCAAAGTGTGGCGCCTGCACCAATATAGGTACCCAGCATCCCGGCGAGAATCGGAAAAGCAGATTTGCCGCCGTTTAAGCACATGATGCGAAGCCCTAGGGCTTCACCGATACGGTCGGGCGGCGCAAAAAGATAAACGAGCGACATCATGTTGGGAAGCGACGCACCAAGCCCAAGCCCCAAGATAAAGTACGCACCCATGAGCGCGTAGGGGCTTGACATGAAGGGCATCATGCCTAGCGCCACGGCGGCTAAAAGGAGCGACATGACGATCATGTGCCACTCAAGAATGACCTTTAAGAGAAAGGGCGTTAGGAATCGCACCACAAAGGTAGCGGTTGCAAAGCTCCCCAAGACCCAACCGATTTCAGAGGGGGTGAGACCCACGCTATCGGCATAGATCGGAATCAAGAGGTTACCGACTTCCCAAGCAATCGAGATCATGACCGAGGCAATGAGGACAGCTCGCATGGGTGGGTCTAAGAAAAAGTCTTTACTTTGNCCTTTTTTTACGGCGTCTTTGGGTTTACGCGCTTTGGCGGCAACAAGCACGGATCGCATGCCTGGGGTCAACATCGCCACACTTAAAACAATCGGCAACACTACGGCGGCACTGTAGACCGCTGCATAAGACACTTGTTCGATCACATAGCCCGCGATAACGGGCGCTGCCAAATTGCTCGACGCAGTGGTCAGCGACAAGGTAGTGAACGCAAAACGGCGGTTTTTGGGTGTACTCACGTCACCCGTCAAACGCTGGATGACGACATTGGTGAGCATGAACGAAAACCCAGTGAGGAGTGCCGCAGCAAAAAGAGACACCATGCCGTAGGTTTTCGCTGGGAGCAGGATCACCGAGAGTCCCGCGAGAATCATGCCGATACGCGCCGTGAGTAAGGGGCTNTGAGGGCCTGAACGGTCTAACCAACGNGTACCAGCCGACACGGCAAAGAGCATCAGTACCAACGAAATACAGGCAAGCATTGCGCCCACCCAAAACGCCGAAGCACCCGAGGCGATGGCATCTAGCGTGGCGGTAAAGCGCATAGCGGTCGCTGCCATATGCATGGCAAGCGTAATAAAGAGGACGTAAAAGAGTGCGTACATAAGTCCAAAGCCAACCGATTATTATTGTGGCGTTTTCAACTATTGTAGGCTTCGAAACTCATCCTTGTTGTATTAAATGTTCGTCGTGGTGTCATACCGTATCAGGTGTTGCGCGCATGGGCTATCTTTTGAGAGTCGAGCAATGGTGATCGGCATCGATTTGACAGCTTTTGATGCCCTTCGAAGAAAAAGACCTTGAGTCACGCAAAGGGTATAGAAAACCGATTTTTCCTTACGCCTTTAGCGGATTTGAGGAATTTGTAAGGTGGAAAACCAAAGGGAAAAGCCTAGTCGCAAAAATCCTCTCTAGGTCCTATCATGAAAGCGTTTGGGCGAGGATTGTGTCGCTGATGCCAACGACCAAGGTGTTTGTTTGGATCTTTGCCCAATGGTCGAATGCCAATCATTGAGATCATAGGCGTTCGACGTAACCCAAGGAGAAAAACACGATGAAACTCTCTGCTCTTGCGACAGCTGCTACGCTTGCGATTTGTACGATGTCTGCGGGTGCCGCGACCTATGTGCCTGGAACCTATACCTATAAGGTGAACGCACATAACGCTGCCATGACGGTGGCTGTGACGGTGAGTAAGCATAAGATCGAAAACATCGACTATTCGAAGAACCTCGAAACGATCGGTGTGGGTCAGGTTGCGCTCAAGAAAGTGGGCGACAAGATTCTCGACTATCAGTCGCTTGGTGTGGATGGCGTGACGGGCGCTACGATTAGCTCCATGGCTTTGAAGTACGCCGTTGGCGAATGCTTGAAGCAGGCGAAGGTGTCGCCTCAGGACCTTAAGGACCTGCGTAAGCCCGTGGAACAGCATCAGGCGTTGCCTAATACCATGAAGACTCAGGTGGTCGTGATCGGTGGTGGCGGCTCTGGGCTTGCCGCTGCCGTGGCTGCGTCTCAGGCTGGCGCTGATGTGATCGTGCTTGAAAAGCTCGGTANNCTTTTGGGCGGTTCAACGAACGTCTCTGAAGGCGCTTTGAATGCCGCTGACCCAGTGCGTCAACCCAAGCTCGGTATCGAAGACTCGATCGCGAAGCACTATGACCAAACGATGAAGNGGCGTTATAATATTGGTGACCCTGAGCTCGTCCATCACCTCACCGATCACGCCTATGACGCCATTTTGTGGCTCGAATCGATTGGCGTGAAGTTTAAGGACGAAGTCGGTACAGCAACGGGTGCCTTGTGGCAGCGTTCTCACTATCCGGCTACGCCGTCGGGGAACTCCTATATTCGCGTTTTTGAAAAGTTCATCGCCGAGCATCCCAACATCAAGGTCATCACCGACATCGAAGCGCTTGACCTTTTGAAGGATGAATCGGGTCGCGTGACGGGCGTCCTTGCGAAGGACAATAAGAACGGTCGCTATACGAAATTCACTGCTGAAAAGGGCGTCGTTGTGGCGACGGGTGGCTTTGGTGCCAATATTGAACTTCGCCAGAAGGTCAATACCGGCGTCTTTAAGGGCTACGACCTTGGGAAGAGTCNNATCGGTTGCACGAATTTCAAGAAGTCCGCACAAGGTTCAGGCATTCTCATGGGTGAAAAGATCGGTGCCAACGTGATTGGCATGGCTGATATTCAGGTGCATCCGTGTGGTACGCCGGGTACGGGTTTGATGGAAATGATCCGTACGAGTGGTAGTAACCGCGTCTTTATTAATACCGACGGTAACCGCTTCGTGAACGAAGGCGCACCGCGTGACGTGCTCGCGAAGGCGATCTTTGCGCAGAAGGATTCGACCTATTACGTCCTTGTGAATCATCTCCGTTATCCAGCGCTTGACTGGGTTGACCGTAATGGCGCCAAGGTAGGCGACATGATTGACCTCGGTCGCGTGGTTGCAGCGGATACACTTGACGAACTTGCTGCCAAACTCAAGATGCCAGTCGAAAACTTGAAGGCTTCGATTGACAACTACAACGCCGTGGTGCGTGGTGAAAAGAAGGATCCGTTAGGGTTCTTGGCGAACAACAAGGCTGACCGTCAGATGACGGAAGGCCCGTGGTACGCTTGCCAGAAGGTGCCGACCGTTCACCATACGATGGGTGGTTTGCAGATCAACAAACACGCTCAGGTGTTGGACGTGAACGGCAAGGTGATCCCAGGCCTTTATGCCGCGGGTGAAACGACGGGCGGTATCCATGGTTCGAACCGTCTTGGTGGTAATGCCATTGCCGACATCATGGTCTTTAGTCGTACGGCTGGGACGAGCGCCGCACAGGGTAAGTAACCGTCTATCGTTGATCATCTGATCAATACAACACACAAACGCTCCGTTGATAGGCTGTCTTCGGGGCGTTTTTCTTGTTCTTTTTCCTCAAAACGCCCAAATATCCGTACAATGAAGACCATCGTTAGCCACTTTGATGGAAGTCCCCAAAATGCTCAAAAACCCTCAACAAACGGTTGAAGCCCTGACGACGTGGATTAGTCAGTATTTCAAAGAAAATGGTCCCACGTGTTCCGCGGTGATTGGGCTTTCGGGCGGCAAGGATTCTTCAGTGACGNCAGCGCTTTGTGTGCGTGCCTTGGGCGTTGATCGTGTTGTGGGTGTGTTGATGCCTAACGGTGTGCAGTCTGATATTGATGATGCGCGTGCGTTGGCTAAACACCTCGGGATTAACACCGTTGAAATCAATATTGGCGAAACGGTGAGTGCACTTAAAAAGACGCTCGTCAATAACGAAGCCCTCTTGGCGCTCTCAGGGACCAACGATTTGACGCGCGATACGGTCATTAATTTGCCTGCGCGCATTCGCATGACAACGCTATACGCTGTGGGGCAGATGTTGCCTAACGGCGGACGCGTGGTGAATACCTGTAACCGCTCTGAAGACTGGGTGGGCTATTCCACAAAGTATGGCGATGCCGCCGGGGACTTTAGTCCGTTGTCGAACCTCTTGGTGCATGAAGTCTTAGCCGTGGGTCGAGTACTTGGGCTTCCCGACTACTTGGTGACAAAGACCCCGTCTGATGGTCTCTCAGGCTCCACGGACGAAGATCGTTTGGGGTTCACGTACGCGACGCTAGACCACTACATTTTGACGGGCGAATGCGATGACGAAGCGACGCGCGCTCGTATTGATCGTTTGCATCGCTTGAACCTACACAAATTACAGTTGATGCCAAGTTTCCCGTTAAGTGACGAGGATCGCACCTAATGCCACCCGCCCAAGCACGGGAGACGGTGCGCGGTAAAGCGTCTGCAACGCGTGAAGCGCTTTTGACGGGTCCTGTTTTTCCGCAGGTCGTGCGCTTTGGCATCCCAACGATGATCAGCATGTTGACGCCTGCGATCTATAACACGACCGCGGCGTACTTCGTGTCGGATTTAGGAACAACCGCCATTGCGGTAGCCNTAGGGATCGTCTTTGCGCTACATATGATCATGGCGTCGATCGGCATCATGGCTGGGCAAGGGTGTGCCTCGCAAACCTCACGCCTTTTAGGTGCGGGTGAAGACGAAGCCGCGGGCTTTATTGCGGGAACCGGGATCGTTGTCTCGCTTTTGGGTGGTGTGCTGCTCACCCTTTTGGGGTTGACGTTTGTGGAGCCCTTGTTGAGTGTCTTGGGCGCTACGCCCACGATCATGCCTGATGCCAAAGCGTACGCTCAAGTGCTTTTGATGTGCGCACCGATCATCAGTNGTGGGAATAACCTTTTGCGTAGTGAATACCTTGCGATTGTCGGGATGCGCGCGTTGCTCGCGGGCGGGTTCTTTAATTTGGTTCTCACGCCATGCTTTATTCAAGGCCTTGGTATGGGGATTGATGGCGCGGCTTGGGCTGCCGTCATTGCGCAGACGGTGAGTACGTTGCTATTGGTGCGTCATTACGTCAAAGGGCAGGGGCTACTCAAAATCCTTTTGCCCACCAAAGCGCGGTTTATCGCTTTGACGCCTCGCATTTTGCGTAATGGTTTGCCAAGCCTCTTACGTAACGCGTTGGCTGCGGTTGCGGCTTCAGCCTTGAACGTGACCGCGGGTGGGTTTGGCGACGCAGCGGTCGCTGGGATGAGTATCGTGGGGCGCGTCATTATGATTGTGAACGCCTTTATGGTGGGCTTAGGACAAGGCTACCAACCGGTGGCTGGGTTCAATTGGGGTGCAGGAAACTATTTGCGCGTTAAGACCGCGTTACTCTCGACCGTGACGGCAGGGACTTGTTTTATGACGCTCTCGGGACTGATTGGTCTTTGTTTTGCCCAAGAGATTGTGAGTGTCTTTGCCAACGGCGACCCTGAAGTGATTGCCGTGGGTACCCTGGCGCTTCAGTGTCAGTTCTTATGTTTCCCATTTATTCCGGGAAGCATGATTGCCAATATGACCTATCAGGTATTGGGGCGAGCCAAAGTGGCGAGTATTCTCTCGAGCCTACGTCAAGGACTATGCTTTTTGCCGTTGATCGTTGTATTGCCGCAGTGCTTTGGGCTAGAAGGACTCGCGGCAGCACAACCCCTAGCGGATGTGCTAGCCACGTTACTCAGTATTTATTTCTTGCGAGCGATTTTGCGTGAAGCCAAAGCCCGTGCAGACGGCACCTTTGAGATGACGACGGACAACCAAAACTAAACGGTTTGTGAGCGGCACTGATTGCTTTGCGTGCGTGTCGTGCCGCTTTTTATTCAATCTAAAGGGCGTTGAGCCATTGAACGAGGCTTACTGGTGAAACCAATCAGGCACGGGTAAGTCGTCGAGGATCTCAAAGATTTCGTCATGTGCGGGTTCCGTTACCTTGCCGTTAGGTGCAACTTTGAGCATCAGCACGGGATTTTCAGCAAATTCTTCGTCACGGGCGAACGCTTCTTCGTCGCTTTCAAAACGCACAAACACAGGACCACGGTTCGTTTCGCGATAGATTTCAAAGTCGCGCCAGGTGCAGAGCCATTCGACGTCCTTCTTGTACTGGGTTTGAGCGTAGGCTCGGGCTTCGGTTTCAAACATATGCATGGTTTTTAGCCTTTATAGTCAAGGTGTTCATGGGACTGATGTGAAGTTTGAAGCCTCATGCGTCAATGGGAGACGCAGTTCGTCAATCTCGCAAAAGTGCTAGATTTGGATAACTCACTCACCAAAGAAAGACGAAGGACATTGGTGGGATCGTCAAGGTGACAACACGATTGAGTTGCTGGCTATCAATGAGCTCACACATCAGTGGGCAGCGTTTGATGTGAAGCGTCAGACGACTGAAATCGATCTTCAAGAGTTAGCCCAACGTGTAAAGGTGTTTGCGTCGACAGTGGGTGATCGGTTGGCGGATTTTGATGAACCGACGTTGAGATGCCTGTCGTTAGAGACGCTGTTTAAGGAGGTTTTCAAAGCATAAGTACTCGCCAAACCGCTCAAAGCTGATTCACTGCGAGGACCTTGTGTTTGGGCTAGTTTGTGAGCTGACGAACTACATGTCCTTCAAAAGACCATGCTTTTCGTAGGTCGTCACGCGCACCGGATGGTTGTTGTCGTCCACAAACACCACCTGCGGATGATGGGTCTTGGCTTCTTCGGGCGTGATCTGAGCGTATAGTATGATGATGACCTTGTCGCCCACAGAGACGCATCGTGCGGCCGCGCCATTAAGACAAATCATGCCGCTACCACGATCGCCTGCGATCGTGTAGGTTTCAAAGCGGTTGCCGTTATTGATGTCAACGATCTGAACCTTTTCGTACTCCAGGATGCCTGCGGCCTCTAAGAGGTCAACGTCAACCGTGATAGAGCCCACGTAATCCAATTCAGCCTGTACGACCGTCGCACGATGGATCTTGCCTTTGAGCATGTCTAATAGCATCGTTTAGCACTCCACAATGAAGTTGTCGATCAAACGCGTGCGACCGATATAAACAGCCATTGCCACCAAGACCGTGCCTTCAAGACGGTCCAGCGCTTCAAGCGTATCCAGGTTCACGGCGCTCACGTAGTCGATGCGAGCGAGAGGCGTCGTTTGGATTTCAGTCTTCATGGCGTCAAGCACCTTCGTGGCTTCACGTTCGCCTTCAGCGATCAACTTTTCACCTAAACGTACGGCACGAGAGAGTACCAACGCGGTCTCACGCTCTTCAGCGGAGAGATACGTATTACGCGAGGACTTCGCGAGACCATCAGCATCACGCACAATCGGGCAACCCACGATTTCAACGCCATAGGACATGTCGCGCACCATACGGCGAATGATGGAGAGCTGCTGAGCGTCCTTCTGACCAAAGAAAGCCTTGTCAGGATTCACCAAATTAAAGAGCTTCGAGACAACTGTGCAAACACCACGGAAGTGAATCGGACGCGTCACGCCGCAAAGCTGCTTAGGCATCTCGTTTAAGAGTTCCACATAGGTGGTAGTGCCGCCCACAGGGTACATTTCGTCTACTTCAGGGTGAAAAACGAGGTCGCACCCATGGCTTTCAAGCAACTGGCAGTCACGCTCAAAGTCACGCGGATAGGCTTCAAGGTCTTCGCCCGGACCAAATTGTGTCGGGTTCACGAAAACAGACGCCACCACACGGTCGCACGAAGCACGAGCGCGGTCAATGAGGCTTGCGTGACCTTCGTGCAAATAGCCCATCGTCGGCACAAGACCCACGGTGAGTACTTCACGGTGCCAGGCACGAACTTGTTCGCGTAAAGCGGCTTGGGTAGTAACAACTTGCATGGGATTGTGCTCCTTTATACTCGAACCAGGTCTTCGAGTTGCTTTAAGAATGCGTCGTCGCAGTCACTCTTAGGAAAACTGTTGGCAACGGTAGGAAAGGTTGTTTCACGGACTTCCNGTGGTATAGGCGTTGAGCGCATCGGTAATGACGGTACCCACGTCAGCAAAGCGCCTCATGATCTTGGGCGCAAAGCCGTCATTCATGCCCAAAAGGTCTTGAGAGACAAGAATCTGCCCGTCGCACTTGGGTCCCGCGCCAATGCCAATCGTCGGAATGGAGAGGGACTTGGTGATGAGCCCCGCGAGCTTAGGCGGGATGCACTCAAGCACCACCAGATGGGCGCCCGCCGCTTCAACTACCAAGGCGTCTTCAAGAATGCGTTGGGCATTGGTTTCGCCACGACCTTGCACTTTGAAACCACCGTAGGCGTTGACGGATTGCGGCGTCATGCCGATGTGCGCACAGACCGGGATCCCACACTCAACGATCGCGTGAATACGGTCAGCGACCGACTTGCCGCCTTCGAGCTTCACGCAGTGGCAGCCCGTTTCTTTCATGAGGCGACCCGCGTTAGTGAGNGTATGTTCGACTGAGACTTGATAGCTCATGAAGGGCATGTCGACCATCACGAAGGTGTTGGGTGCCCCGCGCACCACGCTACGACCAAAAGTGATCATGTCGTCCATCGTGACGGGCAGCGTGTTTTCGTAGCCCAACATCGTCATCCCGAGACTGTCGCCCACAAGAATCCCGTCAATTTCAGAGCGATCAACGAGTTTTGCGGTACTGAAGTCATAACAGGTCGCCATGGCGATTTTTTCGCCCTTGGACTTCATGGCTTGAAGGTGTGGCAAGGTAATTGGTTCAGTCATGCGTATTGTTCCAAGAGATGAATGAGGGTCTGGTAGTTCTCGTCAGGGTGTCGTTGGCGTGCTATGTCGACGAGACGTAAAGAGGTCACGGCGTAGTGACGACGGTCGGTGTCGGTCTCTAAAGCGTTAAGGTGTTTGGTGACAGTCCCAATGTCATTACGGTCAATGGTACCCGTCAAAGCGCTCTCAGGACCCACTACCAAAATGTTCTTAAGGTTGGCCTCTAATAGAGGTCGAAGCGCGTCGAGCGCCTCGCGTTCACTAAAGCCACTACGCGCCATGAGGCTGAGGCTTTGCGCCATCAACGTACACGTAAAGTTGCACGCAATGCTCGCAGCAGCGTGATACGCGACCTTCTGAGTGGTGGCAATGGGTTTCACCGTGAAACCCAAAGAGGCGAGGGTGTTTTGAAGGGCTGTTGCTGCCTCGGTGTCCCCTTCGATCGTGAAGGTGGCTTCTTTAATGCTTTGCCAGACAGTCGTTTTATCGTGAAAGGGGTAAAGCGGATGAAGCCCCACACCAAGCGCCCCTAATTGGGCGCGATCAGCGAAAAGATCGTCAATAGAGTAGACCCCACTTGTATGACAAATCGTTTTGTCTGCGAGCGGTAAAGGTCGCAGAGTTTCAATGACGGCTGGTAGTGCGTCGTCAGACACCGTGAGGAGGATCAGGTCAGCAGCAGTAACGAGCTTATTAATGGTTTGAAACGATTCTGAACTCGTGAATTGTGCTGAAAATTGGGCGGATTTTGGGCTACGGCTATAAAAGCCAACCACGTTGAGCCCAGCCTCCACAAACGCTTTTGCGAGGGTTGTACCCACTTTGCCTGCACCAATAAAACCGATCTTCATGACACTCGTTAGATTGAAAAACGCCTTTTCTTTGAATATGGAATCAGACCTAACTAGGTCTATAAGTGGATCTTACTAAGGTTGGGCGATTATACAAGCCGTGTTGTGTATGAAAAGTCGGTGAGTGAGGAGGTTGTAACGGCACGCTTGCGGGTTGTCATCCTTAGGGATGAACCTCAACGCAACGCCAAAAGCACCACAACAAAGTAGTTATGCCTTGATTGCCGCTTTTAATTGAACTGCGCGATCCCTCGTTTAGGGGAGTTATTGTGGTGTGACAAATATTACAAATAGATACAACTATCGGTTAATTTGAAACTCAGAAAAAGAGAAAGATGGCTTTTGTAGGGTGTGATATCGAAAGAAGCGTAAATGTTTTGAGAACGATTTGTTGAACGTGCTACTCGAGACAAAAACGCCTCGAAAAGCGTGAGACCTTTCGAGGCGTGAGTTCTTTGGTTGGATTCACTGCTGTCCAAGAACCGCGAAAGTTGAAAACCGACGCGTATGCGAGAGGTCTTTTCAAGCGTTAGAACCGTTTTTGCGATTTGACCCCCTTAAAATTGCAGAGCTTGTTGAGGAGGTCCGAATAGGCTTTTTTCGTCTGAATAGGAACAAACATCTGGTCGACTAAGCCATTCCGTCAGATCTATCAATGTCATGAGGTTCAATCGAATGCACTTGACGAGGTTGGAGAAGTTCCATGGGTGCTTTGAACATTTTTGTAGATACATCTGCAGTAAGACGGTTATGGCATGTCAAGCGAGTGTACCCGTTTGAGAGAAATTCACGTTTAATAAGAATTCATACAAAAGGCTCTGAATAGGAGCTCATTCGATTGTTAAAAATGTACACAATCTGTAGTAAAATGACTTGTATTTAGGGTGACACCTAGGAAGATACCTTTTGGTTGCCGAGTGTGTCGAAAACTGCATGCAACCTTAGTTATGGTGATTTTGGTTAAATAGGGTAGGTTTTGATAGAATGAGCAAACCAAATAGCTATCAAAGACGGTTAAACGATACCTTCGCCCCCCCACACACACACACGAACGCATTCACGTATAGTTAGGCGACTAGATCCATCAAAAGACAAATACGTCCTTGATTCGCTTGCATGTTTTTTTGCTGATCCTGCTAAAGCAATCGAAAAAAGCATGCTCGGTAGTGCTAGGTTGCACTTCGGGTGCCGAGCACAAGCCTGGGATCGCTTTTATACAAATTTTCAAAGTCGCTATGTAGCGATTTCACAGCTAAATGACGAGTTAGCTCAACGTGCCGCTGTAGAACTGTCAGCCTATTTGGCGTTCTTTGGCATGTTTACTAAAGGGACACAGCTTTTATCGACCAATTCGTTATTTTTTGAGCAAGTGGTCATATCACTTATAAACACTGCTCAAAGGTTGAGTCTTCGTCCTTACCAGACAAATTTTACTCAGAGGCAGGTTGCTTGTCTTATTACCGCAGTCAAAACTGGACTGACGGTTGCCAAAAAGAGCCTCCTCGTTCCTGTTCGAGTTACTGATACTCTCATAACAAAAATTCTCTTAGGCACATTTGCGTGTCTACCAGCATTCGACAGTTTCTATAGGGTAGGCGTCAAAACGCTTTATACCTATGCTGGATATATCAATCTTCCATTGTCGTTAGTGCAATTTCCACACAAGCTAGGCACTGATATTGGGGAATTTCTCCAATGGTCTTACTCTCGCCAAGTGATTGATCAGTTTTCAAAGTGGATTCCTTTTGAATTGGTTGCTTATCCATTTGAAAAGACCAAAACACATGTAATGCCATATCCCATTATGCGATCAATCGACTTGCTGTTATGGACTGTGGGTAAAACCGTCATTTCAACAAAAGAAAGTCATAAAGTTTTACCCAATTGAGAGTTAGTAATTCTTTTTTCCTTTTGGATAACCTTTTTTTAATAGCTTTTTTAAGAGTTTAAGACTAATCATGAATAAGATATTCAAAAATGTTTGGAATCACGTTAGAGGTCAGATCGTCTGCGTGAGTGAAAATTCTTCGTCACATGATCGTTCAACAAATAATGAAATCGTGGGATCGGTAGTTAACCATGAATCCAATGACCAGAAGAATTTTTTATTTGTTAAAAACCGCATTGCGTTAGCTGTAATGGGACTGTCCATGAGCATCCAACCCGTGATGGCTGCTATCGACTATAACGAATGGTTGCAAGAACCCAATCAAGACAGACTTACCTTGACCATGTCAGTAGCTGGCGGTACATATGGTCATATCAAAGATTGGACTCATTCTTGGGATACCACTCAGAAAACGGTTGTCACTTTTGAACAAGGTTCTAGACTTACTACTGGTGTATATGGAATCAAGGGCGGTAAATTCTATGGTGAATTGGGTAAGACCGGGTTATTAAGACATTGGGCAGTTATCAATAAAGGTACTCTCGAAGACTCGACAGACGCTGTCAATGGGCATGCTCAGGTAGGATCGACAAACTGGATTCATAAATTCGCAAATACTGCAACAGGGTCGATCAATGTTTTTGACCTTCGTTCTAATCAAGTTCTTAATGAATCTGAGAACTTTAAAGTAAACGTTCTACATCTACAAGCAGGCGGCGAATTACAGAACAGCGGTACTATAAATGTATCCAATGAACTTCGTGTTGGTGTTGCAGATAAAGCTATTTTCGATAATAACAAAGTAGCAATAGATCCTAATCAGCAATCCATTATTCTTCCTACAGTACAGTATGATGATGCAAATTCTCATACTGTTCTTAACAATTCTGGAACTATTAATGCAAATCAGGCTTATGTAGCCGGTAAATTAAATAATGCTGAGCACGCGGTATTCAATGTCCAAAACAATTTGACTGTTACTCAGGCAGTTGAAAACAAAGGACACCTTAATGCACTGTCGGCAACTTTAGAAGGGTTGACAAACACCTCAAATTCGCAGTTACAAGTGACCAACGATCTAACTGTTAATCAGACAGTTAATAATCAAGGCAAACTCGATACCAACACTGCTTACTTTGCCGATGGTTTGACGAATGCGGGTAGTGGGGAAAATGGCAAGATCAATGTTGACGATATGACCGTTGTCGGCATGTTAACGAATACAGGTACAGTTTCTGCTACTCAATCCATCGTTGTTGATCAACTTGTGAACGGAACATTAGATGTTTCTGGTCAAATCAATTCCTCTGGAACTTTGACTGTTAAATCTGACTTCCAAAATGCGAAGATGGGTCGCATTGAGGTTGGTCAATTGTCTGCCGATTCTCTTTCAGTGACTAATAACGGCGAAATCGTTTTAACTAAAATTGGCGAAGATGTAGTATCTAAATTAGGGACTTTAGATAATAAGAATTTAATTCGTACATCCCATGACGTTCAAGTCACGTCTTTAAATAACGAAAAAGACGCAAAAATAATTGGTGCTGGCAAATTAACAGTATCAGAAAACATGACGAATAATGGGCATATTGGCAGTAGTAATGAAAGATTAAAACATATTGTGATTAGTGGTAAGACCATTAATGATGGTAAAATATATGCCGAAGAAATGTCAACTGCTGGATTGACGAATAATGGTACGATTAGCGTCGAGAACATTCTTTCAAGTGGTACAAGCGATGACACTGTCGTAAATACAGGAGAATTAACGGCTGGTTATTTTAATTTGAAAGGTACCTTCAACAATACTAATTCGGTTATAAGTCAGAGTAATAATCAAGGATCCAATTTTGATACTGTTAATAACTCAGGGACTATTAAAGCCAATCATAACTTGGTCGCTGTAAATCTTTCAAACAACGAGAACGGGACAATTAATGTAGTCAACAATTTGACCACTCAACAATTGAATAATTCCGGTCACATCGGTTCTGACACTGACAGAGTCAATCGGCTAATCGTGGATAATGGAGTGGCGCAAGATGCCTCCGCAATTAATGCAGGTAGCATTTATGTTAAGAATGCTGAATTCCGCAAGAATCTGCAGATTGATAAAGGCGGATTATTAGACGCTTTAGCTTCTTTAAGCTTTGCATCGGTTGAAAACAGTGGGGCAATAGTTGCCAAATCCATTACTGCAGCGGGACATTTAAATAATTTGCAGAATAGCGATGGTAAACATTCAACGTTGACTACTGATTCACTTTTAGTCACAGAAAAGCTGAGTAATGCGGGAGAGCTAAATGTAAATCAAACATTGACGGCTCAAAATTTTGATAATAGTGGCATATTCAACCAAAGGACCGATATAAGTGGCAAAAAAGCCGAAGTGACAAATGAAATTGCAAATAGTGGAGTAATGAATCTAACTACAGGCTTTAAGTCAACAAGTTTGAATAATCAAGGATCAGCCGAGATTAAGGGAACTGGTTCAATCGAAATTGCTAATTTAGTTAACAACGGCAATATTGGAATTAAAAACCAGTTGCTTGATTTAAATGTTACTGAAACTGCTTCCAATAATAAGAATATTACTGTTGTAAATGCAGAATTCAACCAGCTTACCAATAGTGGAAATATTTTGGTTTCAGAAAAGTTTGAAGCTACTGGTAACTTTGAAAACCAACAAGGTGCACAAGTTTCGGCTAAGTATATCAATTTAATAAGCGGTTCTAATAACGGAAGTATTGATGGCAAAGAACAGATAACCATCGGGAATACAAACTCAAGTGAAAATCAATGGTTTGATCATCAGAGCGGTGATTTCAATGCAAAAACATTATTACTAGTACTGAAAGGGCAAGCTCAAACTCAGCGCGTCGGCAAACTCGGTGACGATTGGTACCTTGAAATCATATGGTGGTGAAGCAACGCTTGAAAACGAACGTGCTCTCGTATTAGGTTCAATTGGGAATGTTGTAGGAATGACCTATACGCAAACAAATGGGTCATTACGCGTTGAAGACAACACGTTCTTTAAGAACAGCACGATTAACATCAATGGTGGTGAGCTCATCCGAACTACCGTGGGAGCTAATACGCTTGGTCAAGGTAATACTATTGTATTGTCTGGAAAATCACAGCCATCTTTCGGTCCAGACACTGATCAACCTCTTGGGGACAATTGGAGGAATGGACTCACGTATGTTCATGTAGGTCTTTTAAACTCTGATTCTAACGTTACGATTGATTCGGGAGCGTTGCTAGAGGCTGACCAGGTAAAACTGACAGACAAGACGCTAACGTTAAATGGCGGTGTACTTGCTTCCAAGCTCGGTAGTTTCTTTGTATCGACTTCAGAAGACTTCTTTACCATCGATTCTGGTGATGCACATAAGTTACCCACAACCGTATTGGGAACCAAAGACGTTGGTGCACTCAATCAGTCGTTCCAGGACAACCTAACGGTGACGGGTAAAGGCGGTACGTTAGTTCTGACGGATGACTATGTATATACTCAGGCAATCAAATCAGCGAATCAAGCCTTTCAAACAGCTTTTGAAGGTACTAACGTCGTTTTCACTGGACAGATCACAGATCCATCTACTAAAGACAACAAGTTCTATCTAGATACATTTAATGCATTAAAGAGTGAACAACCAGAGGATTCGAAGTTCAATACTCCAGGGTTAGTTTTCTCGAATATGGTCTATGTCAATAAGCAAAATAGTGAAGACACTGTTGCGCACAATAGACTTGTTGTTGGTAATCCAGGTTCATCAACTGACGGCTTCAATCTGACTCAAAACATTGGTTTTATGAGTGTTGAAGACGCTGATGTAGTCGTTGTTCAAGATGGAATGACCTTCACCTTAACGGGTAATACTAGTGAGCCAGGCATCGATTTGGTAAATGATGCTAATGGCAAAGTACAAGTGACGGGGGCGGGTTCTCTCTTTAATTTGGGTAACCAAGGCGTGATCGGCGTAAAAGGCAATCTAGGAACACTGACTGTTGAAAATAACGGTAAATTTAAGACAGTTAAGGGGACCTACAAAGTCAATCATCTTCAACTATCTACTGGTGGCACTGGGGAAGTTGCAAAAGACGCTGTGTTGAATGTCAACAACTACAATGACGATGCTGAATTAGGTACTGCATTAACTAATCATGGTGTTTTAAATCTTGCCCAAAATGATGCTGTAATCACCACAGTGTTTAATAATGATGGCGAGTTTAATGCTACTGGTTCGAATACGACCCTCAAGGGTAACTTTAACAATACAGCTGAAGTACTTTGCAAAGTTCCAATTTGTCAAATTTGATTCTTCAACTCAAGTTAATGAGCAAAACGCCAAGATTGTGACAGAAAATGGCTTCAATCTTGCCTCTGAATCTGAAATGACCAATCATGGTCGACTCGTGTCGTACGGGAACAATGACATCAACGGTCAATTGAACGTTGAATCGACTGGTTTTATCGTCGCTCAAAGTAAGACCAACTTTGCCGCATCCGAATGGACAATGTCTGGTCAGGGTCTGTTTGGAACCCTTAATCTGAACCAAGGTTCAGCTGTATTGAACAACAATGGGGTTTTTTATGTTGAAAAGGAACTCAATGTTGCTGCTAATAGCGAATTGATTACAAGCGCTGGCTCTGTCCTCGCGGTGAATCAATTGAATGTTGTTGGTAGTGCATTCTTGGATCCGAAGGGTGAGTACTACCTCGGTCAATATAGTTACCTCAAATATAATGCAGACAAGATCAAGGGCGAAGATTATCGTCAAAATCCAGCTCAAACCTTAATGGCTCAAGCGTTACCAAATCAGGAACGAACCTATGATTTGAATCTTCAGACTGGGTCTATTGAATTTTCTCCACTTTCAGGTACATTCAACAACCAGAGTGTTTTATCTCCCAAAATTCAAGGAGCTGATTCTGTTGAAATTCGCTCTCCTCTCGAATTTTGTCGAGAAAACGATTCTGATATACCTCACTTGACGCTAATTGGGAACTGGTATGTCATGGGATCCGATTCACCTGACGGCACACCAGGTTTAACTATTGGTGAAGGCGCTACATTAACTGCAGTTGATGACGTCATTCAAACGAATTTCATCGTTAAGAACGAAGGTAAAGTTGTCTCTAGTGGTAAAACGGAATTCAGTACTTTGGTTTTGGCAGATCAGGGGCAGTTTGAGTCAAATGGCAAGGACAAGGGACAGCAGTTGATACTCCTTGGTGGAACTTATAACTTGTTACAAAATGCAGATGCTGAATTCGATGTACTGAAAACTTCTGATAAAACGGTTAATGAAAGTACTGGGAAGATTATCAATAATGGCAAATTAACCATTAACAGTGGCGAATTAGGCAAAGGCGCAACGCTAGTTAACTCGAAGAACCTAACCATTAAAAATGTCACTGTAGCAGGAACCTTGACTAATACCAGTACAGTCAATGTTGAAGGGGATCTAAGTGTCTCAGGGGAATTCACGAGTACTGGTGGAACCCTTAACGGTACTAATTTGATTGCTGATGGCGGTACAGTTTCAATCGCGAATACCGATCTTTCGACATTGTCGACAATAACCAATAAGGGGAATGTAACCCTAGATTCCGTTAAAGGTTTAACGTTGGAATATGTTCAGAGCGGTACATCACAGCTAACTGTGTCTGATGGTTCTTGGTTCTCAGGGGCAAAGTTGACCTATCAGGATGGTGCTGTCGCAACACTTGATACCCTCGGCAATAATGTGGTTACAGTCAAAGGACCTGTGAAGCCAACAATCAACCAAGGTCAACCAAATACTGGCAAATTCACCGGGATGACTACGGTTACTTTAAATACTCTTTCAAACGATGGTAGCGTCCGAATTGAAGAAGGCGGATTCTTGAAGGTTAAAAAGTTAACTGGTCAGGCGAATGCTACATTGAATGGAGGCGTCATTGAACTTGCACTCAATGATGTTTCAGAATTCTATCTTGATGGTTCTACCCTGGATAAAGATGAGAACGTCGAAATTGAATCAGACAAGTTCGGTCGTGCTCATTTTGACGATAGTAAGTTAACAGGCATTACGCTCACGAGTGGTATTGTTAGTTTAGACTCAGCACGCACGGAAACATTAGATACGATTGTGACCATTGCCGATGGCTTTAGTAAAAAGAGTGCAAATGTGATGACTGTTTTTAATGGGTCCATTGCTGGCGCGGTGGATGGCAACTTCAAGACAGACACCATTAAAGACCTCTTTGAGGAACAGAAGGTAAGCCGAATTCTCCAGTGATGAATCCAGGCGTTGCCTTAACACAGTATTCTCTGGATGCCGAAGGTCAAGCTGTTGTTTTCTCTAAGACTAAACAAAATGGTATTGCTGGTTCTATTGGCTTCAAATCCATTATCAATTCAGATTCAGTGACAGTTGAAGATGGATTAACTACATCTCTTACTGGCAGCGAAGGGTCGCTTGATTGGTCTGATGCTCAGAAGCTTCTTGTGAATGCCAATGATGGAGGCAAAGTAACTGTTACTGACGGTCGTGTAATTTTCGGTAATGGCGCTACAGGAGTTCAGCACACTGGATGGATCGGTTCGCTAGATTCAACAGACAAAGGTCAGGTTGAGGTTAAAAACTTTGAATTGGGTGTCAAGCAGGCGACACTTAACGGTAAAACCACAATTGCAGCGAATGCCACTTTAATGGCTGACACGATCAACATTGGTAACCATTCCGAACTCACAAATAACGGCAAGGTGAGAACGGGTACCATTGCTGATAACGAAACGTTTGCGCTGGCAGGAAAAGTCCTCGGGAATGGCACGTGGGATCTTTCTGCCATAGAAACGACCACAGTAACTGGTTCTGCACAGATGGGTAATTTGCAGGCTCAGGACGTTATCATTGCTCAAAATGGATATTTAGAAACCGCTGACACTGAAAACGGAAATGCTCTAACCATCCAAGCAGGGGCAAGTCATATTGCTACAGGTAATCTGACATGGGATTCCGTAAAGGTTGATGAAACTGGTACAGATATTTGGGGTAGTGATAACGCCAATGACAAGCTATCAGTCAAAATTAAGGACTACACAACTGCTGGTAAACTTGATGCATCGAAAGCCGAGACTGTAGTCTTTGAGGGTAATCTCACCTCTTCGGGTACGACTATCTTTAAAAATCTGGATCTTAAGGGTGATCTCTCGGTTAATGGCGGTACGTTCGAAGTTGCTTTTTTGCAGACTCAATCAGGTTCTAACCTAGTTGTTTCCGAAGGTGTTCTGGCGCTCAACGGCATGACCGCCGATGCTGTACGCAAGGCTTCCTCCCAGAAGGCTATTATCGGTTTAGGAGAAACGCTGAATTTAAATGGCGGTTCTCTAACAGTGGGCACAGTTTCCACAGGTGACCAAGTCTCTGCTAATGATGCGTATTTCGGTCATGATTCTGCACTTGTATTGGATACCTCCAAATATGCAAGCAATAAAGTGTTAACTTCAACAGGCAAATTAACTGTTAAGAAGGGCTCTCAATTAGTCGTAACGAATGCTTCCTGGGGCAAACACATGATTGTGACGGACGGCATGGACCTTTCTGGTATGGAAACCGATGCCTGGATGAATGACGATTTGGTCAATCAGACCAAGGCGCATATGAATCTTGTGGTTCAGAATGGCAATCTGATGTTAAATGTTGGTAAGCCAGGCGATACAGCCATTGGATCTCTTTCACACAACTTTATTGCCCCCAATGTTATTAACGGGCTGATTGATACTGAAGAAGGTGCAAAGATTCGTGATGTCAATTCGCCATTTGCAGATGTCGCCTTCATTGACCGTATGTTGGATGTCAACTACGTAGGGGCGCTCGCTGATGGTTCTCTCGATCTTGCAAACGCCCTCGAGAAGATGAATTCTGTGATTGGTTTAAATGCCGCCACAGGTATGGATGCATATGCACATAACTTGATTTCGGACAAGATGGATCGAGTTGATCATCATATGCACCAAACTATTGGTCAGTTAGATCGTAACTTCTGGGTTGATTTAATTGGTAGCAAGATGAAGAGTAAGTCGCTTGCGCTCGGGGCTACAAATACCGGTTTCGATGCAGACAACCATGGATTCATCTTCGGGGCTGACGTGAACCTAAAACCCAATATCCGTCTAGGCGCTGCTTTTAATTATGTAGACGGTGATGTAGAAAGTCTCGGTGACGTGGTGAAGACGAAGACTGATGCAAAGACCTATGGTCTCACAGCTTATGGTTCATACAATCACGGACAGTTACGCTTATTGGCTCAAATGGGTTATGACGAAACTAAGGGTCATGCTTCTCAAAGCTTCGTAGACGTCAAACAAGAAGCTTACAGAGTGACTGGAAACACTAAGGCTAAAACTTTCTCGCTGGGATTGACTGGTGAATACTCGATTGACTATGGGGCTATTTCGCTTGTACCACATGCAGGCTTGCGTTTTACCCATGCTCAGTATGATGGATTTACCACTCACATCAATGGTAAGAAGGCTTTTGCAAACAATGTTGAAGATACCAACATTATCCAGATGCCTGTAGGTTTATCGGTTATGACTGTGCTCGACAAGAACGGATGGATCTTGGTGCCAAATGCCGATCTTAGTGTCGTGCCTCAGTTCGGTGATACGGCTAGCTCCGTCGAAGTCTCTGCGATGAACTTTAATGGTACAGACAGCTATAGCTACGACATTACAGGTGATGTTGTCGGAAAAATGAGCTTTGGTGTTAATGCTGAAAAGGGTTCTCACAGAATAGGAGTAAACGTTGGAGTCTCCGCAGGGGATAAAGGCGCTCGTAGTACGACGCTTTCTCTCGACTACCGTTTAGCTTTCTAACTCTATAGCCAGAAACTGGAACGGGAAACGAAAGTTTTCCGTTCCAGTTATAAGCCATCTGTAAACCATTTAACTGCAGATCTCTTTAACGGAATATCGAATGGGAAGTACGTTGCCACGTCTTAAAAAATAGAGTGGTACACGCTGATGAGACTATGAACAAAATTTTTAAAACGATTTGGAATGTGACACGTCAGTGCGTAGTAGTAGCTAACGAAAATGTGCACTCACAGGTGAAGCAAAAAGGGGGGGGCAAATAAACAAAAGCGTACATTTAACCAAGTTACTGACAGAGTATTTTCAGTGCGCTTGTTAACTTGTGCTGTATTAGCAACTTTATCAACTGGTGGATTGGCTTCAATCACAAGTGATGATCATTTTGATGGGAACGAAATAATTCCGTCAGGTCTTCCTGTCAATTATTACATCTTTAAATCTCCAGAAGGATACTGTATTCTTCCCGATAAATATCAAAATCCTATGACCATCAAGGATTTTGCAAAAGTTTTAGAGGGAGTTGCTGTCTATGTAGAGAGTGGTAATAAGCATACATACGGTATTAAAATAGGTAACCAATTAAATAACCAAGGTTATATGCGTATTAAAGGTGGACGTGATACTAATACCACTGGATTATATACTGAAAACCTTTACAATTATGGTGAGTTAGTTATTGGAGGCGGAGTTTATGGAAAAAATATTCATGTAAACCAAAAAACTGAAAACAATGGCACCATGAGATTTACACAAGGTGGTGAAAATATTTTTAACGGAGAATTTACAAGCGCAGGATATTTGATTTTGGATCAACAAGCTAATGTGACATTTAATAACACTGTGTATGCGCATAGCTTAGTAATGGATCGGTATTCACAGATAAATCATTTACCAAGACTTGACATAGGTCAAGAGTTAAGTATCACAGCCGGCACTTTGAAAACATCAAATTTATCAATATATGGAAAGGCTGATATTACTTCTGGTTCTATTGTGAATTCAAGGATTTTTGAATCTGGGAGCCCTTCTACAATAATTAATATTTGTGATAAAGGTACCATCTTATACACTCTTAAAGGGGTTAATCGAGGAAGTATTAATGTAACTAATGATGGATCATTCGAAGCTGGGGGTGCATACAATATCAGTGATCCTTTTGTTAACAAAGGTACAATCACCGTCAACGGTGGTACTTTCCGTGGCTCGGACCAAGCCAATAAATTTATTAATGAAGGTAATATAATCATTGAAACAGTAAAAACGTCACATAGAGATGCCGTGTCAGTTGACGGATTTATTACTCAAACTAAAGCAGAGGCAGTCTTTAAAGCACCTTTAGAATCGCTTGTTAATTATAAAAAAGGGAATAGTACAAATAGCGATAATCAACCACTAACCTCATCCTGCCTAGCATTAAATGCATCTTCACAGATGGTTGATGTGGATTTGAGTGCTTTTGCAACAGGAGAGCTGTTTGTACCAAAATTATCCTCTGAAGATGCAGCAACATTTCTACCGTATCTTTCTGGTGGCACTTTAATTATTAATGAGTCCAACTATACGTTGGAAGCTCAACAGCAGATTAAGGATGGTTTATTTGCTGCAGGCTTGGGCAGTCAAGGCGAAGGATCACCTTCGATCAACATTCAATTTACTGGAGTCGGTGACAAAGATTTTATGGTCAAAGAAAATCTTTTCACTGTCGAAAATACAAATAAATTTGTACAAAGTGGATATGCGGGATATGTTCTCCCATTTAAATTTATTAGTGACAAATCAGAAATTGTTATAGGTGGCAAAGGCGCCGATATCACAGAAAGTTTTGGATATAAAAATATTAGTAACGTCGACAAAATAGTTATTAGAGAGAACAAGAAGTTGACTCTCTTAGACGCAGGCTATTATAATTATAATTTAACAGATGCAGACATTATTGTTGAAAATGGTACGTTACAACTCGGTACCACCGCATTAATTGATAACAATCGTGCTGCAGGAAAGATAAAGAATGTTGAACTACAAAATGGCTCAAAGCTAATATCAAATTCTGAATCTCATTACATATCTGATTATCGTATAGAAAATATCCATGGGGATGGCGTTATTAACGCCAATGCGGTATTAACAATTGAAAACCTAAGTGGAAAATTTGATATTAATAATAACTACAGGTTAACAGTTAATAATGCCAAGGACGCAATAATTAATAATATTAACGCGAGTGTCGGAAAATTAACTGTAGTCGCATCGAATAATGTAGATATCGGAAACATTTCAAACACCGGTACTACAGCAAAAGTTAAATTAGAAGGCATTAATAGCTTCGGGGTAATTAGTAATGTAGGGACAACTGAAATTATCCTTGCCGAAGGGAATAATCAAACTATAAACACTCAAAACACCATATCTAATAACGGCATTCTATCCATCACTGGTCAACTTGAAGTAATGCCTAATCAACAAACTGGGGCTCTCATTCATAATCAAGATAAAGATGCGACCATGTCTTTGGATCAGACCACCATTTATGGCGGTCAGGTAGCAGGTGCTATTGGTATTAAAAATGATATTGATGCAGAATTATCTATCCAAACAGCTGAATTGTTTGGTGGCATGGGAGTAGCTATTGAAAATGGAGGTATTTTCAATTTAAAACACGCTACACTCCATGCTTCAGAGACCTCCCCGATAATTAAAAACCTAGTTGGAGGACAATTAACGGCTAACCAATTGCATTGGTCTGATACCGAAAAAGGGGGGACGAGCATTCTTAATTACGGAAATCTTGAGCTCCAGTACTCGCCAATATACGGTCAAGGGATTGCTTCCCAATCTACTTTAGTAGAAAATGATAAATCTGGTGCAATTACGTTAAACGTTGAACAACTTACTGGTACAAACGCCGGAAGTTCTAATGTGATTGTTAATCATGGAACGCTACAAGGAAGTATTTCTAGCCTAATCGGTGGAACTGCAATTGGTGCAAGTACGATTGTTAGTGACGGGCAAATTAATTTAGGTAATGGTATACAGATTGAAGGAGGGACCGCACAGGAAGCATACGCCCTTATTAATCATGGAAGCGCAGAAATAGGGAGCTCAAATTTTGTCGGTGGAGCGACAGATGGAGCTCATGCAAGCTTAAATACTGGAACGTTACAATTTGGTTCAGCACCATTTAGTTTTAATGGTTCAAAATCTTCCTGCGCTCATGGGCTCGTAAATGAAGGGCAACTTATATTGCAAGCTGACTCCCCATCCTTCTCGAAGGATAATCTAGTCACTGGGGGCAATGGTGCTTCGTATGGGATTTTAAACGCTGGTCAGGGTCATATTAAACTTGCAAATAGATGGCTACAAGTCAATGGTCAAGGTGATGTAGCAAACACAGGGTTCGGCATTCTAAACGAGGGAATGATCGAAATTCAAAACGCTGGATTGGAACTAAATGCATCTGCTTCACTCAATGCCATTGGCGGTAATGGCTCCATTATTCTCAATAATGGTAGTCTTCAAGGCAATTTGGATGCATTCATGGTCTATTCAACTGATCGTGCCCCTGAAGTTCAAGTACTAAATCCAGATGTACCATTTGGGAACCNNATTGAGACTCAGATTTTTGAGACTGGAGAGTTAAACGACGGAGTAGGTAGTTTAGCCTCCTTCTTAACATCTGCCTTGAATGGTTCAGGTAATAACCGAATTTACATTACAGATACAGGTTGGTCACAAGCCTCTGTTAATGCAATTAAAGCTGCCATTCAAAATGCCGTAGGGAATTCGGTGGAAGTGATAATGAATGCTAGTAGCAATCCTTCAAAGGAATTGACTGCTTATCATGATTTAGTATTTGATCAAACTAATGTCAACAAGTTTTTGTCGAATGCTAAAAACGTGGGAACTGTGTTTCTTACCCAGGACTTCATATCCGACAGTTCTTCTTTAAGTGTTGGTGGTAATGGTCTAGATGCGTTAATAGATTCTGTTGGCTTTAGAAAAATCAATGGAGTTAATCAGATTACCATCAATGACGGGAAAATTCTAACCTTACTAGGTGATGGTTCGAACGTAACTTCAGCAAATATCACAATTAATGATGGGGATTTAGTATTAGGTGTCGAGCAACAGAAAGCCATCCAAGGTGGAGCGATTGGAAATGTCATTGTAACTGGGAATGGTGCTCTTACTGTGAGTAAGGGTAATAGCATTTTTGATTTAACTTCTTTGACGCTGGAAGATGAATCAAGAATCGACAATCACGGACATTTGCGCATTAAGGGATCTTTCAACCTCAATGGATCGACAAATGAAGCCGAGGGCGTTACTAACGAAGGCTCGATAGTTGCACAAGATTTAGTTAATTCAGGTTCGCAAAGTGTCTCTCTACACAATTCGGGTGTATTGAGCATTGCTAACAATATTGATAATGTGAATCTTTATAACGATAAAATTTTAAAAGCAGGACATCTGAATATTGGCGCATCCAACAATTTGATCAATACAGGAACACTTTTAGTAAACAGTATTAATTCTGTTGGTGCTTTCCTGGCTGATCAAGGTGCTCAATTGGCACTTGGCGATACTGCTGTTAATCAATTCTTGATTGACCACCCTGATGTAGCGCGTTCATTAATAGAGGCCGGTGAAACATTACCAGTCGAAGTCACCATGGCAGTTTATGGCATCAAACATCAACTCTCTAGTCAAGGACGAAATTTATCGCTACAGAATTCAGGTTATTACATGAGTAATTTGGGTGGCGAATTATCAAGTGATGAGCCTCAAGGAACTATTGTTTCAACTCGTAAGGGTGGACTCGATATTGATGCTAGCCGAACAGAGAATTTTGGTTCGCGATTTGATTTAGGATAGTACATTACTGGAGACCATGTTGTCAGCAGTCAATCAAAAAACAATCTTACTATAGAGATTGCATCACAAACCGTGAGCAACAGCGCTTCTTTAACGCTTCTAGATTCTGCCTATCTTACTGAGGGTAATACCATTAACATCGCAAACGAATCTAAATTGTTTGTCAAAGATTTTGATAGTCAGGAATCAGGGTATCGTCCTGGAACATTCATTGTGCAGGGTAAAGTCGATCTTTTTGGAACTATGAACTCAACTGAGGGGGCAGCAGTAGTTGTTGCCAACGAGGGTATAGTTAACAACCACGGCACTGACTATGGTTCGGCTCTAATCATGCAAAATAACGGTGAATATCATGTTGATGGTGGAATTTCTCAGTATCAAGAAGTGACTCTCAAAGGCGGGGTAATACATGTTTCAGAAGGCACGTTCAGTGTAGGGGTATCAGGCTCAACCGATAAAGCTACAGCTGTTCTCGCTCTCAACAGTGAACTTCGAAATGAAGGGGCAACTATTAGGGTTGGTAACTTAATCAATAAGAACGACTTTATTCCTGGTGATGTATATATTGGTGCTGATGGAGCATTTCTCGTTAGTACAACATCTTCGAATTCAACACCATTGCTCACCGGTTCTGGATCTCTTCACGTTGAAAAAGGATCTAAATTTATTGTTGCAGACACAAGTTGGGGGCGTCATCGCATAACCGAGGGTATTACACTTGATGATTCCATTCTTGCTAAATGGTCGGGAGACGGGCTTCTCAATCTTACAAAGCATGATGCTGGATTAAGTATTTCAGACGGCAATCTTTTGCTCAGCATAGGTAAAGAAACTGTTTCGTCAGGACCTATAGATACATCGATTCAGGCTTTAAGTAACCGTTTTGCGCTTCCAGATGTCATCAATAGCTTCATTAATGTTGATGCCATGGTAGATCGACGTGATATCAACTCTAAGGATGCAGATATATCTTTCATTGAACGCATTCTTGACAGTTCTTTCGTCGGCAAATTGTCTGACGGCTCACTTGACGTGGCTAAAGCGGCTGGACTTTGGAATTCCGCCACTCAACTTTCCGCTGTTTCAGGCACTGATGCGTATTCACTTCAAGCAACTAGGCATATCACTTCTAATGTAGAGGAGCACTTAAAATCCACTAATGATGCTTCGAATGATTCAGCCTTCTGGGTCACGGTTAACGGTCGTCGTGATCAGGCTAAAAAATTGGAAAGTAGTGGTGCCATGAGAGGAGGGTATGAAGCCGACACTTACGGCATGACCTTCGGCATGGATGTTGTTCGTTTTAACGATTGGATTGTTGGCGCTTCTTTCCACTACGAAGACGGTAAGCTCAACTCTCTTGGTAACTATACGAAGACAGACACAGATGTGAATATTATCGGTATCGAGACTTATGCTCAAAAGCGAATGGGTGCTGCATCCGTTATGGGATATGCTACCTACGCCAAGAGTAGAGGAGACGCAACTCAGACTTTTTCTGATCTCAAGAGTAACTGCTATCGAGTGACCGGTGACTTAGATGGGGACATTTACACGGTTGGACTACGTGGCGATTGGTTATTAGCTGCTGGATCTAATTGGTCAATTACGCCACATGCTGGATTACGCTATACGCATCTGTCATTTGATAAATACGACGTGTTAATTAATGGAGAACAAGCTTTTGCCATTAAAGATCATTCTGCAGATATTCTCGACTTCCCCATCGGCGTATCGGTGGAGGGTTCTTGGCGCAGCGGTGACTGGAAACTTTTCCCCTATGCTGATGTGTCAGTGATTTCAAGTGTTGGCGATACGGAAACCTCAGTAGACGTATCTACCACGACGTTCTCTGGTTCAGATACATACGACTTTGATCTATCTACGCGCACAGCTGTGGAGGGATCCTTGGGGCTGTCGGCTGTCAATGGAGACCATACATTGAATCTTAATTATCGAGGGCTTACGGGCGAACGTGGAACGCAAGGACATACCTTGTCGTTCAATTATCAACTGACGTTCTAACGCCTACCTGTAAATTCCCCACTTGATTATTAGCATTGAGTGGGGAAGCACATTTGGTGCAGTCTGGGTGGCTCCACAGCGTAAGCCTGGAACAACCAAAGGCAGTAAGAATAAGAGTACGCTCAAACGTGAACGTGATCTTTTCTGAAACGGGTACACATCTCTTCTAAAAAATCACTGCTGTCCAAGAACCGCGAAAGTTGAAAACCGACGCGTATGCGAGAGGTCTTTTCAAGCGTTAGAACCGTTTTTGCGATTTGACCCCCTTAAAATTGCAGGGCTTGTTGAGGAGGTCCAAATAGGCTTTTTTCGTCTGAATAGGAACAAACATCTGGTCGACTAAGCCATTCCGTCAGATCTTTCAATGTCATGAGGTTCAATCGAATGCACTTGACGAGGTTTGAGAAGTTCCATGGTTGCTTTGAACATTTTTGTAGATACATCTGCAGTAAGACGGTTATGGCAGCTGTCCAAATTTGGACGAGTACGGCATTTTCCGTGGTTCCTACAAAGCTCTGAATTTTCAGATTCTGTTTCATGCGTTTGAAGAAGAGTTCGATCTGCCATCGGTCTTTGTATAGTTTGGCAACTTGCTCAGCCGTGATATCGTCACTGGCGTTGGTAAGAAAGACGAACCAACGATCATCCTCCTTGGAATACCATTTCACAGCTCGGAATTCATTATCCTTTCCCACTTTCTTTATNAGCTGTGGCAGAGGTGAATTGAATCTTAAAGTCGCCATAGTTTGTGTCAATAACACCTTGGTACCAGTGCGCTTAAATTGCCAGTTAGTTTTCAAGCGAGTAACGAACACAACGCCTTTTTCATCGAGTGCTTTGAACAGTCCATAATCGCAATACCCTCGATCCATGACTAAGATGTAATGAGGTGGCACTCGCTGAAGCACCTTATCCTTTACCGCTTTATCATCATTAACTTTGGCGTTAGTCATGACCATGAACTCGCGTAGCAATGTGTCATTGTTCAGCAGTGTATGAACCTTGACACCACCCTTAGCACGACGGTAATGCGCCCATGGAAATTGGCTTAAACACAGAGAAATAGTAGTGGAATCCAACGAGAGAACGGTTTTGTCAAATTCCGCCCCAATTCCTCGTAAAGGACTGTTAAACAGTTGGTTCTTTAGACAGTAGTACAGCTCTTCAATGACATTATAAGAGCGTTTCTCGTTTGCATACGCTAACGTGGAGCGAGCCATTAGTAGGGCGTTAATGTGCTGCAAGCGTAGACACCAGACTGTAACCCAATCTCTATTTCACGCAGTGATTCAGCACCGCTAAATTGACACCTGAGCATGGCGATGAGCTGATCCCATGCCTGCCGTAAACCGTTTACTAAAGCGATCTGCCTGGTGCTTTTGAACAATATTGTTAAATTAAAGTCGGGGGATATGTTTTATAATTTGTGCAAAGAAGGAGATTGTCTGAATCTTCATCTTGGATAGTCTCAGGGTTGATAGTTTGTTTAGCAATTCAACTATAAACCTGAGTACCATTTTTTTATTATCAGTTTTCCACCTACTGCACACTGCCTAGCTGTCCAAAAACCGAGTTGAGAATGGTTCTTGGACAGCAGTGGGTCGGATTACTTCGCGAATTTGAGCGTTCTGATTTCGGCAGAGCGCTTTGCAATGGCGGTCGCGACGTCGCCCGCTTTTTCAAGGGACTTAATTGGGAGACACTCAAAAATCCCATGGAAATTAAGTCCGCCCACAAAGACGTTCGGGCACGGAAGCCCAATGGTCGAGAGTCGTGCGCCATCCGTCCCACCACGAATCGGGCGTTCAATGGGGGGCACGCCAGCGTCCTTAAAAGCGTCGCGCACCACATCGACCACCTTAGGTGTGCGGTCAATATAAGGCTTCATATTTTCGTAACTATCTTGAATCGCGAGCGAAAAACGCGCTTCTGGGTAGCGATCCGTAAAGGTTTGCACAAGTNNACCACGAAGCAACGCTTTCTTCGCAACATAGAGGTCATGATCGTGGTCACGAATGAGCATCTGTACGACCGCTTGTGTGACGGACCCTGTGACGCTATTAGGGTGAATAAAGCCTTCATAGCCTTCGGTCGTTTCAGGCGTCATGTCGTGCGGCAACGCCTCAATAAACTTCGCGGCATAGGAGACAGCGTTCACCATCTTGTCTTTGGCGTAACCCGGGTGCACACCCACGCCATGAATCGTGAGGACAGCTGTACCTGCATTAAAGTTTTCGGTTTCAAGTTCTCCAATCGCACCGCCATCAAACGTATAGGCGTACTGCGCCCCAAAGTGTTCGAGGTCAAAATGGTCCGTTCCACGACCGATTTCTTCGTCAGGCGTAAAGGCGATGGCAATTTTGGCGTGTGGAATCGTGGGGTCTTGGGTGAGTGTTTCGACCATCGTCATAATGGCAGCGATACCTGCCTTGTCGTCCGCGCCAAGGAGCGTTGTGCCATCGGTGAAGATCACATCGTCGCCCAAATAGTCGAGAATCTCAGGAAATTGCGAGACCGGAAAGCGAATGCCTTCT
Source organism: uncultured Sutterella sp. (assembly GCA_905186105.1). Taxonomy (GTDB): domain Bacteria; phylum Pseudomonadota; class Gammaproteobacteria; order Burkholderiales; family Burkholderiaceae_F; genus Sutterella. Next base: position 1,077,297 of record LR994475.1, read on the forward strand.
TTGGAGTTGAGCACCAGGTCTTCACCCGTGACGGTCAAGATTTGGGGCTTCACGTTGGCGCCCGGCGCATCGGGCGACGTATCCATGTGTGCAATAAAGCCAACCGTTGGGGCGTGCTCGGCGCCAGCCGTCGCTTCTAAATGGGCATACACCACGCCACCTTCGCTCAAATGCGCATTTGTAACGCCAAGCGCGTGCAACTCTTCGACTAACGCCTGTGCGAGCGCCTTTTGTTTATCGGTCGAAGGAGAGGTGGTCGAATCAAAATTCGACTGCGTATCAAACTGTGTATAGCGAAGAAAACGTGCCACGATCGTGGACGTGTGAAGGGTAGTGTGGGTCATGGTTGATTGAAGAAAAAAGAAAACGCGACGAGGCTTATCGAGCCTTTAGTCAAGCAATCTCAGACTTATAACGATAGCACGATGCGCCTATAATTGAGTTCCTCGCACATTTTATCTGGCACAAAAACCATAAAGGAAACACCATGTACACCGTACGTCCCGCACAAATGACTGACCTTGACGCGATGACAGAGATCGAAGCGCAATCCTTTCCGCCCGAAGAAAAGGCAACGCGTGAGAGTTTTGAGCGCCGTATGGCGGTGTTTCCCGACTGCTTTTTGTTGCTTTGCCGTGACGGTGTGCCTGTTGGTANNCTCATTGACGGGATGGTCACCAACGACACCGTGATCTCGGATCCGATGTTTGATGATGCGAATTTGCATGACCCCAAGGGCGCTTGGCAGTCGATTTTTGGCTTTTGCGTGTTACCCTCAGAACGCGGTCAGGGTGGTGCTCCGATTTTGATGAAGGCTTATATTGAAAAGTCCAGGGCTGAAGGTCGTCGTGGGTTGATTTTGACCTGCAAAGAGCGCCTCATTCACTACTACGAAGGCTATGGCTATGTGAATCAGGGTGTCTCAAAGTCTGAGCACGGTGGTGCTGTGTGGTACGACATGATGCTCACGTTCTAAAAGAGAACGTTTGATTTGACTAAAAAATGGTACGTCACCAGGCGTTTGGTAACGCTCAGGGACTACCATTAGTTTGTGTGGGTCTTGATTGAACGTTAAGCGACTTGTGCCTGGTGTTTGGTTCGCACAGTGCTCCATAGGGTTCCAACGATCGACTACGCCAGGCTGCGTAACCCCGGGGTGTAGCTTGTCACTTCACCCGCGATCGCAAGCACCGTTGCACTGATGATCGTCATGAGTAGTCGTGTGCGATGAATCGGCATGGGTGAGATCAAAGCCACAAAAGCGGGCGGTACCACGGCGCAGACATAAACCACATTGCCCATCAAAAGGAGTCCCCAAATACTGTGGTATGTAGTGCCGAGCAACAAGGCAGCAAAGCCAAAGACAAAGACTGCATAGCGCGTTAGTCTCACGATTTTTGAGCCCAAGAAGTCGCGGCTTGCGACCGTTGTAGCCGTCACTAGGCACGAGTCAGCGGACGATAAAATGGTACTTAGCATTACTAGCAAAAATACGACTTGTGTCGTGGGCGAGAGCGTTTGCACAAGTCCCGTCAAAATGTTGTCGGGCGACGTCTCAGGAGGCAAAAAGGCGCGCGCTTCGACGCCAATCATGACGATCACGAGAGCCGTTAACACGATCCCGAGAGCACCCAAGAACCCCGCACGGCGAGCGACTGTGACATTCTTGGCGCTCATCATGCGGCTAAAAAGCATCGGGCAGACATAACTCCCGCCAATAAAACACATAAAGTACGCCCATTGAGATAGCGGAAACGCGTCGTTTACAAACTCAAAGGCGAGCGTCTGCAAAGGCGTAGCGTTGTTTGTGACGGTGAGTCCCGCGACGAGCACTATGCCGGCAATCATCATAAGGCACTGGAGCACATCACTTTTCATAACGCTCGCTTGTCCGCCAATGGCTGTGTAGACCGTGATAAAGACCATGCCAATGACGAGCGCAACGGTGTCAGGTAAATCGGTGAGCGCCGCAATGATTTTGCCCATCACTAAGAGTTGTGCGGCTAANATGGCGGTCCACACAATCAGAATCACAAACGTGATGGCACGGTAGATCGTGAGCCCAAACTTGTCACATAAGAGTTCAGGCATGGTGAACGTATCACTCTGACGAATCTTTTGACTCAAAAAGACCGTGAGAATGAGTAGCCCAATCGCGCCCGACAGTAGCCACTAAATGGTCGGAAATCTAGCGGTAAACGCCAGACCAAAAAGTCCCATGGTGGCTGAGCCACCCACGCAAGAGGCAAGGATCGAAAAACTCACCTCAGCTGTGCTCGACTGGCGGTGATTAAGAAAAAGTACTTCGGTCGACTTGGCGCGATGCGCGTCAAAAAAACGAATAAAAAGAAACCGCGAGCAGCGTTCAACGTGCCCGCGGTTTCGTCACAAAATTGAATGAGACTTACTTCAAATCGACGCCCAAGAAGTCAAGCGCCGTTTGGACGTGAAGCGCAGCGCCCTTCACAAGGACCGATTCATCCACGGTGTAGCAACCGTGGTGCTGAGACCAAACAGCGCCGCACGCTTCGTTACGTACGCCAAGGAGCACCATGGCACCTGGGACCTTTTGCTGGAAGTAGGCAAAGTCTTCACCGCCCATCTGAAGTTCAGATTCGACGGGACCCTTTTCGCCAAAGATCTTCGTGACAGCGCCGTTCACAACGTCGACCATATGGGCATCGTTGATTGTCACAGGCACCAAGCAGTTGTATTCGACTTCTGCCGACCCACGCATGGCTTGGGCGGTGTTCTGAGCGATACGGGTAATGCGTTCAGCAAAGCTATCGCGAATCGCTGGGCTAAACGTACGGGTCGTACCTTCAAGTTCAGCGGTACCAGCAACCACATTAAAGCGCGTACCTGCATGGAATTTACCGACCGTCACGACTGCGGTTTCACCCGGATAGATTTCACGAGAGACGATGGATTGAAGGTTCTGAGCAATGGCGGCACCCATCAACAGGGCGTCAGCACCGAGTTGAGGCTGTGCGCCGTGGGTAGCCTTACCTTTGACGTGAATCTTGAACTGGTCTCCCGAAGCCATCATNGGATACTTACGACTCGCGACGGTGCCAGCCGGATAGTCAGACCAGACGTGCATACCAAAGCACGCGTCTACACCGTCAAGCGCTCCGTCGTCAACCATCGAGTGTGCGCCGCAACCGAGTTCTTCAGCAGGCTGGAAGGCAAAGACGACAGTGCCTTTGAGTTGATCCTTGATGTCGTTCACCATCATCGCCGCGGTGAGCAACATCGAAATGTGGCAGTCGTGACCGCAGGCGTGCATGAGTCCTGGGACTTCGCTTGCAAAGGGGAGCCCTGTTTCTTCTTGGACAGACAACGCGTCAATGTCGCCACGCAAAAGGATGGTGCAGTAAGGGTACTTTCCTTCGATACGGGCAAGGGTTCCCGTCGGGAGCCCACACTGACGCCAGGCAATGCCAGCGCGGTCAAGTTCAGCACGAATACGTTCGGTANNCGTTTTAAATTCTTTGGTACTTTCTTCAGGATGCTGATGGAACCAACGGCGCATTTCAACTTGATAGCCGTTGTACTTTGTCATAAGTGACTGGAGTGTCATTTTTTTGAGTCCTGTTTAAATAGGTTTTGGGCGCATGGTTGGTCGTGAAGATGCGCCCAAAAGGAAAAACCAATCGTTTAAATGAGTTTAACGAAGAAGCCAGCAAGGATTACAGAGGTAATCGTCACCGTGATAAAGCCACCCACGATCATCGGTGGGAAGAGGCGACTCATCAAGAAGTCGACTTCGGCCTTGTTGGTGCCTTCTTCTTGGCAAATACGTTCGGTCATAATGGCGTCAAACGGGAAGCCATAAAGGGCTGTCAACGCGCTCGCAAACCCGAGGTAAGGCGAGACTTTGAGGAAGTAACCCGCGATCGCAGCCATGATGGTNATGCCGACCACACCAATGAGAATCAAGAGCACCATGGGGTCAATCAGTTCAGCAATCATCTGAGGATTACTGTCACCCAAGCCGCTATAAACGAACATGATCAAGGCGAGGAACAAGAAGTCCTTAGAGCCCGTGCGAGAAAGGACGTTGGGCTCCAAAAAACCGAGGCGGCAGAAAACTACACCGCAAACGAGTGCCCAAATCGCGCCGTTCACGGGCGTCACGACGCCAAGTACAAANGCTACCAACCACGCTACAAGGGCGACCTTGAGGAGGATAAAGTAAGGCGTATTCCAAGCCTTGGGCGTCGCGAGCACACCCTGCTTCGATTCGTTACCTGGCATCGCGAGCGCTTCACCNATAACTTTGCTGGCATCAGCCGTGGGGGCGGCTACGTCACCCTTACGGAAGGCGACTAACTGGCGGCGTGCTTCAATCTTGAGGCAAATCGCGGTGAGCGGATAACCTGCGAACCCTTGCACGCAGTACATCACAATGGCAAAAACAGAGGCGACTTGGAGACCCGCATCCAACGCGGCTTTTTGCATCATGGTCGTTGCGACAATGCCACCAGCGAGCGGCGGAATACCCGTAATGACGAGGACGCGATCCATAAAAAGCGGACCCACAAACCAGGCTAGCCCCACAAGCCCCACAAGGCCCGCAAGGCAAATGACAACCGTCTTCCACTGCTGCAAAAGGCGTTCAAGGCTAAAAAGCGTGCCCATGTGCGTAATGAGCAAGAAAATAGCGACCGAAGAACCCAAGGGCAAAAGCTTAGAGTCTGCGACGAGCGTCTTGGGTAAGAACGTCCAAAAGGAAATCAAAATCAACACGGTACTNGAAATAAAGACCGATGGGATCCATCCTTTTGTGAATTTTGAGAGGATTTCACCTGCCAGGATGATCACCAGGCAGGCGGCGAAGGCTGAGACAAAGTTGTACATGAGCATAATGATGATCCTTGCCGCGTGAGGGTTGATTGTTGTGGCGCCAAACGTAAGGGGTTGATTTTGGCGTTTACGCGGTCATGAAAACCATTGTGATCCTTTAAGTGAATAAAAAACAGTGTGTATTGTTTCCTAAAAACGCTAAATTTGAGGCTTTATTGATTCGACAGAAAAGGCTTCGGGCATTTGCCCTAATACGAAAGGAGAGGGCTTAATACCTCGTGAGGATAAATAAGGAAAATGCCTTAGTGGCAGAGCATTTCCTTAAAGCCTAATGATGGCGGGTGACGGTTGTGGGTGAGAGTAGGTGTGGCTTGAGCGGATTACTTAAATAAAACAAAAGCTCCGCATCACAGTGTGAATGCAGAGCTTTTTTGGGTTTTGTGTTTGGTTGTCAGAATTAGAAGACGAGCTTAGAGATACACCAACCGATCAACGTACCAGAGACCACAAAGACGAGATCCGGACGTAAGTAGGAGTGGTTGATCACGAACGTGCCAAGACGGGTCGTTCCCGTACGGTCAAANGTAGTGCAACCAATCTGAGCGCCACCCGGGATGATGAAGTCGCCGTAGCAGCAAGCCCAGGTACCGACCAAGAATTCGGGCGGAAGACCAAACTTGAGTACGAGCGGCATCATGATCGTCGTCGACACCGTCGGAGAGAAGATCACGGTCGAGACGCAGAAGGCGGCAATACAGAAGATAAAGGGCGCATCCTGAGCAATGCTCGAGAAGACATCAGCCAACAACTTCGTGTGCTGGTCAAAGAACGTGCCCGTACACCAAGCGATACCAAAGACGCCAACCACACCAATCAAACCGGAGCGGAAGACAGAACCCGAAGCGAACTTTTCGCTCGGCACGCGGCAAAGCATGATGATAAAGAAGGCTGTGGCGAGCATGACCATCTGAATGATGTTGGGCACAGGCAAAAGCTTCGTGCTATCACCCACCGTCCAAGAAGGACGAAGGTCAGAAACAGAACCCACAAGAATGGAGACCAAAATACCGATCAAGAAAATGCCAATAGCACGACGGGCAAAAGGCATCGGCGTGAATTTCTTCGTGTGGTCCGTCGCAGCTAGCCACGTGTAGTCGCCCGTAGCAACGCGGCGCTGGAATTCTGGATCTTCTTCAAGTTCTTTACCACGCCAGAACACAGAGAGTGCAGCGCAGACGATCGAGAGTAAGAAGGTCGGGACGGTCACGACCAAAATCTGACCGAAGGAGACGCCCTGCGTGCTCATGATGCCCACCATGGCAGCCATGGCAGCAGACATCGGAGAGGCCATCACACCAATACCAGCACAAATCACCGAAGCCGAGACGGCGCGTTCGGGACGCACCTTAGCGGACGCAGCCACTTCAGCGACCACCGGATAAACGGCAAANGTCACATAAGCGGTACCGACGAGCATCACAAAGAAGGAGCAGACAAAAGGACCCACGATCGTAATGGCACGAGGGTACTTACGCAACATCTTTTCAGCAATGCGAACCATCAAATCAAGACCACCCGAGCCTTGAAGTACGGACGTACAAGCAATCACTACCGTGATGATGAGAAGCACAGAAACGGGAGGAGACCCCGGGGGNACACCGAGACCCAAAACAAGAATCGAGACACCAAGACCACCGGCTGCGCCGAGACTTNNCACGCCGCCGAGACAGCTACCAAGGGCTACGCACACCATTACAACGGCGAACTGTAGCCAAAAATTAAAATCCATTTCCATTTTTTAAAGGGGGTTGGAAGGTTCGAGGGGAGAATTAGAAAAGAGTCATTGCATACGTAAGGCGAGCAACGACGCAAAACTGTAATTGTATCCACTTGTGATGATGTTTGTACACTTTTTGCTGTGCCCAACTACTCTCTAACACGCATTAAGGCTATTTCATCCCTTTTTGGAGGGTTTGAAGAGATTGAATCGACGGAGTAAGTAACAAGGTAAATACTGATTAACATTTGTTGTTTAAACGTACAAAACCGACTAGTTGGTTAGTTTTGTGATGTGCGTATTTATCCCTATAGGGAAAACCATTTAATGCTAGTGAAGTTGCTGTGGTAAAGGCAAATACAATAGAGCTATGATAGTTGAATAGGGTTTTTACTAAGGAGAGAGGTTTATTATAAAAAGACCGACTGGTCGGATTAGTAGTAAGATGCCCACATTCTCCTTTTGTCTGTATGGTGTTGAGGATATTCAATCATGCAATTCAAGAAAACATTACTTTCTGCTGCCGCCATGCTCGTGGCTGGTACGCTTTCTGCTTCCTTGATGACCGCCCCAGTGACGACCGAAGGGACGGGCGTGGGTAAGCACGGCGACATTACGGTGGCTGTGACCTTTGATAACGGCAAGATTCAGGACATCAAGGTTGTGAAGACCGCTGAAAACCCGATTCTCGCTCAGAAGGTCTTTACCGAATTGAAGGACGAAATCGTTGCTCAGAATTCGACCGAACTCGACATGATCTCTGGTGCCACGTTCTCCTCTAAGGGTTTTGTGGACGCTGTGAATGACGCCGCTAAGAAGGCAGGTGTCACGCTTGGTAAGGCTGATAAGAAGAGCCTCAAGAAGGTTGCTCGCGATCTGCCTAAGACCAGCAACTACGACGTCGTTGTGGTCGGTGCCGGTGGCGCAGGGTTCTCCGCTGCCATTACGNGTAAAGCTGCTGGCGCCAATGTGGTGCTTCTTGAAAAGATGCCGGCAGTCGGCGGTAACTCCTTGATTTCTGGTGCCGAAATGAACGTCGCTAAGAACTGGGTCCAGCCGAAGCTCGGTATTAATGACGATAGCCCTGAACTTCACGCGACCGACACGTTTAAGGGCGGTGACGGCAAGGGCGACATGAAGGTCATCAACGTGATGACGCATCAGGCGCTTGACGCTGCCAAGTGGTGCCGCGACTATCTTGGTGTTCAGTTCGAAGACGACAACCTCTTCTTCTTCGGTGGTCATAGCCGCAAGCGCGCGTTGATTCCTGTGGGTCACACGGGGACGGAATTCATTGCTAAGTTCCAGGTCAAGGCTGACGAACTCGGCATCCCGGTCATCACCAACATGAAGGTCGAGGAACTCATCAAGGATAAGGACGGTCGTGTTGTTGGCGTGAAATNNACCACGATGGACGGTGCCGAATACACGTTTAACGCCAAGGGCGGTGTTGTGCTCGCTACGGGTGGCTTCGGTGCTAACCCCGAAATGGTGAAGAAGTACAACCCGAAGATCGACGAACGCTTCAAGACGACCGATGCCCCGGGTACCACGGGTGAAGCTCTCTACATGGCTGAACGCGCAGGTGCTGAGCTCGTCAATATGGGTTACATCCAGACCTATCCGATTTGCGACCCGATCTCGGGCGCGATCGAATTGATTGCTGACGCTCGCTTTGACGGCGCCATTATGCTTAACCAGGAAGGTAAGCGCTTCGTTGAAGAACTTCAGCGTCGTGACGTCCTCTCTGAAGCCATCCTCAATCAGACGGGGCGCTATTGCTGGGTTCTCTGGAACGACAATATCGGTAAGATCTCCAACACGGTCAAGGCTCACGCCAACGAATACGAAGCCTTCACGAAGCAGGGCATCATGGCGACCTGCGACGACTTGAAGTGCATCGCTGACTTCACGAAGATCCCGTTCGATCAGCTCCAGGCAACCGTTAAGCGTGTCACTGACATGGCTGGCAAGGGTAACGACAAGGACTTCAAGCACCGCGCTGGCTTGATGGATATGTCTCAGGGCAAGTACTACGTCATCAAGGCTGTGCCGTCGACTCACCACACGATGGGTGGCGTTCGCATCAACGAAAAGGCTGAAGCCCTGACAGCTGAAGGCAAGGTTATCCCGGGTCTTTGGNCGNCTGGTGAAGTGACTGGTGTCACGCATGGGACGAACCGCTTGGGTGGTAACGCCTACACCGATATCATCGTCTTCGGTCGTATCGCTGGTGAAGCCGCTGCTCAGGCTGCTAAGTAAGGCACTGCTAGCTAGATAACAAATGGCGGACCCCTCGCCGCCATGACACAATAAGATACGCCCGCGTGCCGAAAGACCGCGGGCGTTTTCACAAACAAAAAACGCTAAAATATGCGTTTTTGCTTAATCTTTCATTTTTAGGGAGCTTTGTTGTGATTAGTGAAAAAGCCAAACGAACGCGAGAATCCATCATTGCTGCCGCCCGAGAAGTGATTCGCCGTGACGGCGTGGATGCCTTGACCATGGACCGAGCCGCTAAAGAGGCTGGTCTCAGTAAAGGCGCCTGTATGTATCACTTCAAAAATAAGCGTGAACTCTATGCAGCCTTGATTGACGACTACGCGCGTCACTTGGCTGAAGAGCAACGCCGCCATGAAGCCCTCTTTAAAGGGCGTCCTGACGAAACCCTAGTCCCAGGACTCGTTGAATGGTTTAAGTCCTTCGAAAAAGATAGCCGTGCTTGGGCAGACGTGGGGGTTGCCCTTTTATCGCAATTTGTGCACGACGAAGAACTCATGGCACCCGTTTACGAATGGTATGACCGACTTTTTCACCGTATTGAAGCGTTGCCTGACGACGAGCGCGTGCCTGCGTTTGTCGCAGTGATGGCGCTGGAAGGCTTTTTCTATACGCGTAAGTTTGGCGTGAACCCTAAGCGCCCCGCATTAAACGAAGCGGCTTGGCAGTTCATCACGACGGATCTCGTTAAAAATAAGGTTGAACGCCGATAACGCCTTGCGTCTTAGAGAAATCGTTCAGGTAGATCCAACTCACTTTTGGGTCGGCTTTTTGTTTGGTGCGAAGGCGATAAAAGAATTTTGTGATGCACGAGCTTGAAGGTTTAAGATATCGACTAACTGCGTTGGTGACTAGAAAGCGCCTCAAAACGAGACCTAATGCCTTCTAATGACCACGCTTTACCTCAATGCACTTTCAAAAAAAGGACCCTCTCGTGAGTGAAGAAGTTTTAAAGAGTACCGCGTTAGCGCGCTTTGTCGTTGAAACGCCTTCTGAAGCCATTCCACGCGCTATGGTGGACAAAGCTGTTCGTCATACGTTGGATTCGATTGGGGCAGGTGTCGCTGGGGCTGTCTCGGTTGAAGCGCAGCGCCTCACAGCAGCGCTTCGTGAAGAAGGGGAAGGTAGTGGCAAGGCAACCCTTTGGGGACAAGGTGCCACGATGACCCCGTTGAACGCGGTCTTAGTGAACGGCACTACTNCGCACGCATTTGAACTCGACGACACGGGGGGCTGTGACCATTCGGGTGCCGTGGTGGTGCCTGCGGCTTTAGCCGCCGTTGAAATGGCTGATCGTCCAATCACGGGTCGTGAACTCCTTGATGCCATCATCATTGGCTACGACGTTGCTCGTCGTCCGCTAGAGGCCTGTGGGGCTTATGAACCTCATAACGGTGCAGGCTTTCATTCAACGGGGACGTGCGGAACTTTTGGTGCAGCAGCGACTGCAGCGCGTCTCTTAGGGTTAGACGTCACGGCAACGCAAAATGCGTTGGGGCTTGCGTCCTCTTTTTCGTCGGGTCTTTGGTGCTGTGTGCACGATGGGGCGCAGAGTAAGCGCCTCCATGCATACCACGCGGTACNNTATGGTGGCTTAATGAGTGCCGTGCTTGCCCGTCGCGGTTTTACGGTACCAGGCAAAGTCTTTGAAGAAGTGTGGGGTGGGTTTAACCATAGCTTTGCACCCACATCGAGTGATCCCGACGCCTATTTGCGTGAATTGGGCGACAACTGGAAGCTCGCGCGTGTGTCGATTAAACCGCACGCCTCTTGTCGTTCGACGCATGCTGCGATTGATGCGGTTGACAATTTGCGTGCACGTCATGGTTTTAGTGCGGAGGACGTAGAAGACATTTTGGTGCGCATCAATCCGTTTGTCTTTGGGATGTGTGGTAATTCGGCACGTCACCCGATGAATTCGGCACAGCTCTCCATTCCCTATAGCGTTGCAGCCGACTTAGTGTTTGGCTCTGCCGGGTTACCGAGCTTTGCGCGTTCGCGTCGAGATGATCCTCGCGTGATCGACATGATGGCTCGCATCCACTTTGAAGTCGATCACACGCAAAAAGATGACGATGAACCGACCGTACGTGTCACGTTGAAGGATGGTCAGAGCTGGGAAGAACACGTACCCATGCCGTTAGGCGCTCCCACGAACCCCGTGACCGATGAAGCGCTCCTAAAGAAGTTCTGTGGTGTGGTTGGTATGGTCTTTGATGAGGCAACTACGAAGGAACTTGCTGACGTTTTGATGGCACTTGAAAGTGTCGAAGACGTTAAGCGCGATGTGATTTCAATTTTGGGTCGTACACCGAAGACCCATGAGCCTTTTGATGCGTAAGGCGTAGAGAGGGGCGTTTTGAAAACAAGGCTACAGCTTTCGGGCTGTGCACTTTTTTGACACTAATGACGCGTGAAAGAGACTCGGTAAAACGAAACGCTTGTTATCAGAGGAGTGCTTTAGTCTCTCGATGGCGCGGCTCTGCGACAAATGCGTTCTGAAACAGGGGTGCAATGTCACCTATTGAGCAATATTGGTGACGGCGAGGGATATATTGTCAACAATTAAACTTTAATAGTTGCTTATTGTTGCTAGGGAAAGATCCAATATGGGTGAAAAACGCTAGGAAAACGAGAAATTTTGAGCTGTTGTCACTTAAATGACTGATAAAACAAAGCTAATAGTTAACAACACATCTTGAATTGTCGACAAAAGGTAGTATTATGTTGACACGGTCAAATGAAATGTCGTTCAAATGATTGGCTAATCCAATAAACGGCATTTCTCTAGACCATTCAACATCATTTAAGGGAGTTACCCATGTCGAATCAAGAAAGTAAAAGCCGTAGCGGTCGCTTTGATCTGCCCGCCAACGAACTCGTTGAAAACTTCAACGCTACGATTCTCATCGAAAAGCGTACGGGTGAATTCGATATCCAGAATTCGAAGGCTCATGCCACGATGCTCTGCTGCCAGGGCATCATCAGTGAAGCGGATGCAAAGGAAATTTGCCGTGGTCTTGACCTTGTCGCTGAAGAAATCCGCGCGGGCAAGTTTGTCTATTCCGTGAAGGACGAAGACATTCACATGGTAGTTGAAAAGCGCATGACAGAAATTATTGGCNCGGTCGGTGGCTGCCTTCACACGGGTCGAAGCCGCAATGACCAGACGGCGACGACGGGTAAGCTCTACTTGCGTCATGCCATCCGTGAAGTGCAGACCGCCATTCGTAAGCTTCAGGCTGTGTTTGTGACGGTTGCTCAAGCGAATCTCGACGTTATTATGCCGGGCTACACCCATATGCAAACGGGTCAGCCGATCCTCTTCTCGCACTGGATGATGGCTTTCTNNTTTTGGATGCTCGAACGCGACTTTACGCGTTTTGCTGATCTTCATACGCGCATGGGTCGTTGCCCGTTGGGTTCTGCTGCCCTGGCTGGGACCGATTTCCCGATTGATCGAGACTTCACGTNNACCGCAGCGCTCGGCTTTGACGTACCCACCGAAAATTCGATCGACGCTGTGTCTGACCGTGACCACATGGTCGAATTTAATGCCGCAGCTGCCATGTGCTACATGCATTTAAGCCGCCTTTCTGAAGAACTCGTCACGTTCTCGACGCAGGACTTCAAGTTCATTGAGCTTTCTGACGACTTCTGCACGGGTTCTTCGATCATGCCGCAGAAAAAGAACCCTGATATTGCTGAAAAGATCCGTGGTAAGACGGGTAGTATGTACGGCAACCTCATGNCTACCATGCTCACGATCATGAAGGGTATTCCACTCGCTTACGACACGGACCTTTCTGAAGACAAGGAACAAGTCTTTGACAGTATCGATACGCTCCTTCAGAGCCTTGCCATTATGACGCCGATGGTTGAAAAGATGCGTGTCAACGCCACCAAGATGCGCGCGAATGCGGACCTTGGCTATGCCAACGCCACTGACCTTGCTGACTATCTCGCTAAGAAGGGGATGCCCTTCCGTGAAGCGCATCACGTGGTGGGCGCGATGGTCAACTACGCCATTAAGCACGGTAAGCGCCTTGACGACTTCACGATGGACGAATATCGCCAGTTCTCTGACTGCATCGAAGAAGACATCCGTCACGAAATCAGCCTTGAAACCTGTGTGCGTGCTCGTCGCTCCTTTGGTGGTACGGTACCCGAAATGGTTGAACGCCAGATCACGCGTGCTCGCGAAGTGCTTGACCGTGAAGCTGCCGAACTAGGCATCTAATGTCTTAACGCTTTAACACCGTCGTCGGCTCCCTCCTTTTTCCCTATACCATACGAGCCGACGGCGGTGCCCTCATTGACCCCCGTTAAGGATTCCTGTCATGGAAATGGATCTCAACTTTTGGCTCCAGCTTGCTGCAGTCGCCGTCTGTATAGGTATTGGCGGTCGATTTGGTGGCTTGGGACTTGGCGCTGCTGGCGGGCTTGGCGTCTGCATTCTAGTGTTGCTCTTTGGCTTAAAGCCTGCTTCACCGCCTGTTTCAACCATCCTGATTATTGTGGTAGTGATTTCTTGCACGTCCGTTTTGCAAGGCGCGGGTAGCNTCGACCTTATGGTGAAGGTTGCTGAACGCATGCTACGAAAGTACTATAAAGCCATTACGTTTGTGGCGCCTTTTGTTTGCTCTTTCTTTGTGATCTTTGTGGGTACCGCTTATGTAGCGTTCGCGGTTTATCCGGTCGTCGCTGAAGTGGCTACGCAAGCGCGTGTGCGTCCAGAACGCCCCATTGCGGCATCCGTGATTTCAGCCGGGATTGCTGTGGTTGCGTCACCCATGAGTGCTGCAACGGCCGCTTTGGTCGCGTCGTTGACGCCCTTTGACGTGGGTGTGGTCGACATTCTCATGATCTCGGTGCCGTCCTTCCTCTTTGCTACGTTCTGCACGTGTTTGGTACNNGTTTATTGGAAGGGATGTGACCTTGAAGACGATCCTGAATTTAAGCGCCGTGTTGCCAACGGTGAATTCCAAGATCTCGTCATTAAGCATGACCGTGGTGCGCTTGAAATCCCGAAGAGCGTACGTAATTCGATCATCGTCTTTGCTTGTGGCGTGGCTGCGGTGCTCTTCTTTGGGTTCTTCAAAGAATTTCTTCCAACCTGGACGGTACNNGCTAACGGTAAGGTGACGACGTTGCCGATTCCGAGCCTTATCCAGATGCTAATGCTCGCTTGCGCCCTCTTTATCATCTTGATTTGCAAGGTGCAGCCCAACAAGTTTGCTGATGGTTCGGTTTTCCGCGCGGGTCTCATTGGTGTTGTCGGTGTTTTTGGGATCTCTTGGCTGACGGGGACCTTCTTTGATGCCTATAGTGCTCAGTTTGTAGCCCTCTTTAAGACGATGGCTGAGTCGACGCCGCTTCTCTTTGGCGTGGTGCTCTTCCTTTTCTCGGCTGTGATTTTGAGTCCGTCGGCAACGGTTGTCGCGTTGATGCCCTTGGGTGCTGCGATTGGTATTCCGCCGCTTCTTCTCGTGGCGTTGTATCCAGCAACTTGCGGTGACTTTTTGATCCCGGGTGGCGCACAGATAGGTTGCTGCTCCTTTGACCGTACGGGTACGACCCGACTCGGTACCTGGGTGCTGAACCACTCCTACATTCGTGCTGGCTTTGTCCACGTAATTTCGGGCGTGGTCTGTGGTTACCTGATCTATAGTTTGATGTAAAAGTTCTCTCTATCGGTTGGACGAGAAAAAGGCCCGATACGGTTTGATCGTATCGGGCTTGTGTGTCTTCTGTGAACGTCGCCAAATATAGGCAAGTTCTCCAACATCAGTCAAAGTCAAAAGCTTGAGTCAGCCAATCAGAGACGACGCGCTGAGCATCGTCGAGATTATTCTGACGAAGAGCTTGCAAGACTTCACGGTCACACGAAAGCATGTCTGAATACCATTCGGGTGTTAGATCATCCATATGGTTTTCAAGCGTATTCATAGCATTAATCAAAAGCGAATTGGCAAACACTTGAAGCACGCGGTTGCCTGCACTTTCAAAGATGATTTCCCAAAAACGCTGATGTAGTTTCAAGGCTGCGCCTCGAAATTCAAGGCAACCTTCCATTTGTTGGAGGGTTTCGGAGAGGATGCCAAGACTCGCTGGGGCAATACGTCGCGTGGTAAGCGAGAGTAGTGCCGTATCAAAGAGTTGACGCGCTTCAGACAGTTCACGTGGATCAAAGCCACTCACCTTGAGCTTCGATTCGAGTTGTTTAGAGATTTGTTCGGGCTCTGGGGTCGTAAAAGAAATACCACGCTTTTGCGTACGCGTGACGACGCCCATCTGAGTCAATGTTTCTAGCGCACGACGAACGTAATGCCGAGAGACGTTAAAACGATCGGCAAGACGTAATTCGGTATCGATATGTTCTCCTGTGCGCGCCTGTTTAAGCAGGTGACGATGAATGTCGCGAAACAGGCTTTCTTCGTCCATGATGGGGCTCCTCTGAGAGACGTCTATTGTAACATTGTCAACCAATGAGGATATTGTCAACAAATAGAAAACTTGGTAATCGCTCTAGCATAGGTCTTGTTGGGATGCAGGTTCCTAAAGGGACATAGACAAGGCTGATCAACGACCAAAAACGATTGATTTTGGTTCGATTTGTTGAGTACGCCTAACGAGTCGCTTAACGCTCGTGGTTGACGTCATCGGTACACAGTAAAAAGGCTGACTGCTGTGACGCAATCAGCCTTTTGTGCGTTGATCTATTCGTGGTTATGCGGCTTTGGCTGCTTTTTCAGCCGCCTCTTTTTCAGTACTTCAGCGCGCTTCGTGGTGATCGTTGCGATCATGCCTGAGCAGAGAATAATGGCTGCACCGACGAGCGTCGCCATCGTGACGCTTTCTCCAAACCAGAAGTAGCTGATCGTAACCGAGAAGGGAATCGCCGAGAACCCTAAGCACGAACTCAGCAGCATATTGCCGTAGGCGTAGGACTTCGTCGTGCAGATCTGACCCAAGGTTGCGCAAATGCCCATCCCGACGATACCGATAAGCCCCTGTTGGTTGGGCATATGTAAGCCGCCTTCAAAGATCGAAGCACCAATGAGCCCCATGACCGTCCCAAAGCACGTGAAGTAAAAGACGATACGCCAGGAAGGTTCCTTGAGGTTACCGAGTTCTTTCATCTGCCAATAGATCGCTAAGTCTAGGAGCGAGACGCCTAAGCAAATCAAAGCAGGGATCAGTTCACCTTCGTTGAAACTAGGCTGCAACACCATCGTCACGCCCGAGAACCCGGCAATCGTTGCGAGCACCAAAGCCCACGGTGCGGGTTTATGTCGCATCAAAGCAAGAATGACGAAGTTGATANNCGCCATGAATAGGGGCGTGGTGTAGATGAGGGTCATGCAGGTTCCGAAATGCATCTGACCGAGCGTAAAGAACCAAAGCATGATGGAGAGGGTACCGAGAACGGAACGCGTGATATGTCCGCGGAGGTGTTCAGTGCGTAGGGTGAGGGTTTTGCGATTACGCCAAACGAAAAGGGCAATGATCAGAACACCGAAAAGAGATCGGTAAAAGACCATTTCNAAAGGNTAGTGGTTACCGCTACAGAGCTTGACAAAGGCTGCCATGATCGAAAAGAGTGCTGCCGCTGCCAACGCCCATAAAGATTGCTTCATCATTTTTTTGTATTGCTTTAGTGAAGTTAAAAAATGGGGTCGAGAGATTGTAATACGAAGTAGTTTCAAAAGCTAAGAAAGTCTCGATTTGTGGTATAGGGTTTTCCCGAAATGAAGGCAAAGGACCTACACAGCAATGGGTGTAGATCCTTTTTGGGTTAAAGAGACGTCACTTTGAATTATGCGTAGTGGTCGCTCCAGTACCTTGTTGCCCTTGTGTCGTTGATCAGTTGAGGATTAGACAGAAGGGCGTAAAAAAGCTGTCGATTCATCGCGAGAATCATCGGCAGCGTGCGTGTTGATCGGGGGTGAGGTATGAAAAAAGGAGCGGACACCAGAATCAGTCGTTTGACCAGGTGACCGCTCCTCGATTTTTATGAGCGATGAAACCAATAAATGGGTTTAGAGGCGCTTCAAGAGGTTCGCAATCATGTGAATGCGTTCTTCAACCGTATCAAGGCGCAAGAATTCGCGTTCGGAGTGAAAGCCGCCACCGGCGGGACCGCAACCGTCAACGACAGGAAGACCCATTTCAGCCATGTGGTTACCGTCAGAACCACCGCCAGCGTCCACCCAACGGGCGTCAAACCCAGCTTCCTTAGCAGCGTCGTTAATCTTTTCAACGAGTTCCTTGGTCGCGTCAGAGAGCGGCATCGCGGGCGAATAGTTCAAGCGTTCGGTANNTGTCTGCGTCACGCCTTCAACCCAAGTTCGTTGGGTCAAAGCAAGGAGCTTTTCAGCCAGGTCGCGACCGTCTTCGTCATTCCAGAAGCGAAGGTCAAATTTAACTTCACAGTGGTCAGAAATGATATTTGCGCCCATACCACCCTGGATCACACCAGGGTTTACAGTCGTACCACGTTCAGCGTTAGCAAGTTCATAAGCTACCAAGGCAAAACGCATGGCNGTCACGTTGGCGTTACGNGTACCGTCCTGCGGATTGTTACCTGCGTGAGCAGTCAACCCCTTAAAGACGACCTGATAGGAGGCAACGCCCTTACGCGAGCGAACGAGTTCACCTCCCGCGCGAGCGGCTTCAAAAACGAGGGCGGTAGCNTTGGCGTGCGAGGCCATTTCTTTGAGCCAACCCTGAGAGGCGCGAGAGCCCAATTCTTCGTCAGGGTTAAAGACGCACCACACGGAGAGACGATCGAGGTCTTCTTTACGAGCCAAGCGGCAAGCGTAGAAGATCGCTAAGACACCGCTCTTACAGTCGGAGCACCCGGACTATGGTATGTCGCCATCGATGCTAAAGGGGCGAGCAGCCGCCGTGCCGTCGGGGAAGACGGTGTCCAAGTGGGCGTTAAAGAGGACGTCACATTCGGTGGAACCCGGCTTATTCTTGCAAAGAAAGTACTTGCCCGCCGTCGGACCCAAATCTACGAGTTCAGCTTCCCAACCAATGGATTCGAAATGACGTTTCATGATTTCAGCGGCGCTCGTGACGCCCGCTACATTGGTGGTACCGCAGTCACGGTTAACCAGTTCAGCAAGATCCTTGAGATAGTCGTTAAGAAGAGTCATGACAAACCTTCAGTAAGAAACAAAAAACGAATCCTTTTATTGTACTCATTTGGTCATGATCTTACGAGTGCCGTAAACCCGTGCTAGCCGCGTGATTAGGGCGTTTGAGCCCATTAGAAAAACCCTCATCCGCACGAATGCAAATGAGGGTGTCTATCTATATTCAGAGGGCGAGTCTGAAGTCTCTCGTTGCCTGGACTACGAAGTGACTCGCCAGCGATGATCTAGATTAGAAGTTGTGGACGAGATCAGCGTTAACGGCGATGGTGCTAGGCTTGTCGTCGGCGCCCGTGGCGGCCTTGTCATAGCTGTCAGCCCAGTAGGAAGCGCCAGAGTAGAGGAATGTGCGCTTTTTAAGCGGATATTCATAGCCAACAGAGAAGGCATAGCGGTCGAAGTCTGAGCGGTAGCCGCGGTCGTATTCTGGTCTTCAGCGGTCATGTAGCCAACCAAAGCCTTAGCCGTACCACCAAAGAGCGGCACATCAGCACCAACCGTCATACCCAAACCGTCATAGGCATAGCCATAGTTGTGTCCTGAGACACGAGTGGACTGGAGAGCGTCTTGATAGAGGCTAGAATCCTTGAAGTACTGCGTAGCCACAAAGAGCTTGGCAACGCCAAAGTCGTAGTTACCACCGAGGCTGACGGTCAGAGGATCGTCGAGATCTTCGCGAGTCGTGCCCAGGCTCCGTCCAAGTAGACGAGCGCTTCACGTAGAAGAGGCGTCACCGTTACCGAGTTCGCCGTCATCGGAGTCAAAGCCGTTTTCCAAAACGAAGCCGAGCTTGAGTAGTTACCGAGGTCGTCAGAACCCTTCAAGCCAAAGCGAGAAGTAGAGTTCGTACCGGTAGCCATTTCAAACGTGGAAATGTCAGAGCTAACACCGTCATCAACGTTGGAATACTGGAAGCCTGTATCGATCACGCCATACATCGTGACTTCAGCAGCCATAGAGGCACCAGCAAACATGCTCAAAACAGCAAGCGCAGTAAGAGATTGTTTCATGGTTAATCCTTTTGATTTTTACCTTTGTCCCTCAAAGTACTTGAAGGCATCAATAGGTTAGGCAAACGGCTTTCCTGTCTTGCCTCACCTGCATTAAATTGAATTTCGGGCAGTGAGTCCGAGAGGGTTTTTACTCAATTTGTAAAACTTGAAACGACTGGGACACACGAGTATGTGAGAATAAATAGAACAAATAAGAGGCACGGCTTGAGGGCGAATGACTGCCGTTCTGTGACTGTCGTGCGTTGGTGGTGAATAGCCTCAAAAAGCCATTTCTGTTCTGTAAATCGATGTTTACGAACGAGAAAAAGGGATTAAAGAACGCTCTGCGCGAGAACTTAGAGAATAAAACGTATCGCTGAAACGACTGTCTGAGTGTGTTTGTGGTTAATTTGCAACAAAAGAGGGTGAAGGAAGGCAGCGAGCAGGTAGCTAAAAGCAAAAAGATTCGCCTTTCACCACGAGAAAAACGAGCCTTTGTTTGAAGCTGGGACTTTAGATCAAGGAATCTCTACCACCGAAATCGGATTCCCATGGGCACGAATGAGTGACAACAAATCTTCCGTTTTGAGCCACAAGGTTGCGCGATTGTCGTTAGGGTGGGCGCCAATAAAGTAGTTAGGCTTCACAAGGTCGCTATCTATATAGAGGTGCACTTTGGTGGTTTCATCGTTAAGGAGCCCAAAAGGCGTCACAGCGCCTGGGATCAAACCCAACATATCAAGGAGTTCTTCGGGTGTCGCAAAGGTGAGGGCGCGCAGCCCGTGCGCATGACGAAAAGTTTTGAGGTCAACGCGCTTATGACCCAAAACTGTGATCATGTAATAGTCACGACGCTTGTGGTCACGCACAAAAAGGTTTTTGGCGTTGACTTCAGGGTATGGGAGATCCACTTGCGCAACCTCCGCCATATTAAAGACCGCAACGTGATGGGTAATTTCGTACGAAATGCCTTCGTCGTGTAGGCGTTCTAAAAGTGCGTCTTTAGTCAGCATGGCGGTATCAAAGCGAAGTAAGAGAAGCAAGGTCTCATAAGTATAGGTCGGGCGACCGCGTGTGAGTCGAAGCCTTCGCGCATTTACTTATCGTCTCTGACACGGAAGAAGACCTTGGGTCGCGCGCACGTACTCTAGAAAGGAC
Source organism: uncultured Sutterella sp. (assembly GCA_905186105.1). Classification (GTDB taxonomy): domain Bacteria; phylum Pseudomonadota; class Gammaproteobacteria; order Burkholderiales; family Burkholderiaceae_F; genus Sutterella. The sequence continues at coordinate 1,097,474 of LR994475.1, forward strand.
ATCCGCTGACGCACATTACGCTATAGTTAGGGCACACAGATAAACGAAAGGTTAAATCAACCATGACTGATGACATTCGCCGTCGTTTTGCACAAATTGCACTCGATACGGAAACCACGGGGCTGGATCCGGAGTCTGGCGACCGCATTATTGAAATTGGCTGCGTACGCTTAGACTACCGCAACATGACGAATCGCTCGGAAGACTATTTGCAGCTTTATATCAATCCTGAGCGCGACATTCCTGAAGAGTCGACCGCCATTCACGGGATTACGAATGAAAAGGTCGCTAATTGTCCGACGTTTGCTCAAATTGCGGACGAATTCATCGAATTTATTCGTGGGGCAGAACTGCTGATTCACAATGCCCGATTCGACATTGGGTTCTTGAATATGGAACTTCAGCGTTGCGGTAAGNGTAGAGTCGAAGACTATGCCCGTGGGATTACCGATACGCTTGAAATTGCGCATGAATTGTTCCCGGGGCGTCGTGCAAGTTTGGACGCCCTGTGTACGATTTTGCATATCGACAATTCGGCACGTGTCTTTCACGGGGCTTTGCTTGACGCGCAGATTTTGGCTGAAGTCTATGTGACTATGACGCGAGGGCAAGAACAAATTGGGTTAGATGATTTGATTGACCCGAGTCTTTTGCCTAAGATTCCCAATGACCAACTGTATGTGATTCCTGCGTCGCCCGAAGAGTTGATCGAACACGAAAAGATCCTCGATAAAGTAGATAAGCAAAGTAAGAGTACCTGCGCGTGGCGTAAAGGACTCGTTGAAGAAAAACCTGAAGAAGCCTAAAGAGACATCACTATGTCTACCAAGCCATTAATCATTATTAGTTCTCGTACGGGTAACACCATGGTAGTGGGGCATGCGGTGTGTGACGCGTTGCCGGGTGCCGTGATGGTAAAGCCCGACGCAGTGCCTGAAGACTTGACACCCTATAACCCCATCCTTTTGGGGTTCTGGTGCGACCGTGGTGATGCACCAGAAGACATGCTTGCCATTGCCCCTCGTATTCACGGTAAGACCATTGGATGCTTTGCTACGATGGGGGGTGACGCAGAAGGTGAACGCGCCAAAGCCTGGATGCGACAAACGAGTGAAAAGTTGGTCAATATGGGTGAAGGTAACCACTTGGCTGAAACCTTCCTTTGCCGTGGTCGTATTGACCCTGAGGTCTTTCAGCGCATGACCGAGATGTTAGGGGGCACGGTGACCCCAGAGCGCGAAGCACGCCGTAAGGCTAGTGAAACACACCCGGACCGTTTAGACCTTGATCGCGCAGCGTCCTTATTTAAGAGCTTCTTTGGTGGCAGCTGGTAAGCGTGACACCAAACACCAAAATTCGCTAGCACGCAAGAAAAAAACGACGCAGAGCCCCTTGAAAGTGAGTTGGCTCTGATAGAATGCCGAAAGTTTAGAGCCGCCCAGTCTCCTTTAGACGCTTGGACGGCTTTTCTTTATTGTTTTCTCCCTCTGACAGGAACCCATCGACATGNNACCTCCTTGCCTCCCTGCCCGAAGTGCCAGTCCGAATATACGTACGAAGACAACGGTATGATTGTTTGCCCGGAATGTGGTTACGAATTTAACGAATCGGAACCCGCCGCTCAGGACGACGATCAGCTCATCGTCAAGGATGCCAACGGCACGCTTTTGGCTGATGGCGACAGCGTCACGATCATTAAGAGCCTCAAGGTGAAGGGTGCCTCTTCGATGCTGAAGATCGGTACCAAGGTCAAGAACATTCGCCTTTGCGAAGGCGACCACAACATCGACTGCAAGATCGATGGCTTTGGCGCGATGAAGTTAAAGAGCGAATTCGTTAAAAAGCTCTAATCGACGTCTGTACAAAGACACCTAAAACGCGGCGTTCCAGTGTAGGAATGTACCGCGTTTTTGATGTTTACCTTAGCCATTCGTGCGTACTGAAGGGTACTTTACACGGCGTTTTGATGCCCTACACTTGAACTTTGCCTACTTTCTCGCTATTGTTGGTTGCTATTAATGATTACCAATGATTGCTAAGCAATGCTAAGGAACCTCAAAGATGGCTATCGAGATCGCTTCGTTTAACACGTGGACGCTTGATGTCGTGCGTACGATCACGGCTTTTGCTAATACCCGAGGCGGTCAGATTCGATTGGGCGCGGGGCGCACGATGCTCGACCAAAAGACAACCGATGATTGGCTAGCAAAACTCCATCAGGTGTTGGTGAGTGACGTGAAGCCCACACTCATTCCTTTTGTGTCTTGCCGCCTAGAAGAAATTGACGGTCGCATGATGCTCGTGATTGATGTGATGCGCGGTACCGCAAGGCCTTATTACTTTGCAGATGTTGGGATGCTCCCTGACCAAGTCTTTGTGCGTGATGGCGCAGCGACCGTGCCTGTGGGTGAGGTTGAGCTTAAAGCCCTGATTGTCTCGAGTAACCCGTCCTTTGAAGCGCAACGCTCAGACCTCTTTGAATTGACGTTTGACGAATTATCCAAAGCGCTCAAGCGCCGTCATTTGGCAGACGACGACCAGCGCCGCCGCGATTGGGGGGTTTNNGTAGATGCGTTGGGGTCGATGACGCGCGTTGCACAACTTTTTAGTGATCAAAATACGTCGATCGTGCGTCTCACGGTCTTTGACGGCGTAACGCCCGATGATGTCAAAGCGCGTTTTGTGTCAACAGGATCACTCATCCGACAGTGGACGCAGGTGACTGACTTCTTAGAAAAGTTTGCGCCCACACCCACTGCGAACGAAAGCCTCTTTTTTCGTGACGCGGATGTGGTGCCAGCCGCCGCATTACGCGAAGCCTTTTTGAATGCCCTCATGCATCGCGACTATTCGGTTGATGCGCCCATTGATATTTGGGTGCTTAAGGACCGTATTGTGGTCACGAACCCGGGTAGTACCAAGCGTGGCGCACAGCTTGACGATATGCTCCTTGGGCTCTCAAGCCCTCGTTATCCTCGTATAGCGCAGATGTTTGAGCGTTTAGGGCTTGCAACGGGTGCGGGGGTTGGACTTACTCGCATTCGTTTGGTATATCAGGGTCGTACTGTGCAACCGCAGTTTAAAGCGAGTAGCCACGCCTTTCAGGTGACATTACCAAACGATCGGGCAGTGGCGAAGGCAGAGACCACAGAAAGTACGCCCACTCNNCAGAACCCCAGTACCACGTTGCCTATGCCTCAAGTACCTGAAGCCCCTGTGCATCACCCAGAGTCGTTGACGATGGATGACATCAAGATGCGCGAAATTTTGGCGTTACTCGATCAACAAGAAACGATTACGCGCCGAGAAGTCGACGAAGCCCTTGGCGTAAGTCAGTCGACCGCGAGTAACGTCATTCGCCGTATGTTGGAACTCGGACTATTGCGCAAAATCGGTAGCGGTCGACTCTTACAGTATGCCAAGGCCTAAGGATCAAAGGTTGCTTTCAAGGCACTTTAAGCTATGAGTGCCGAGAACGCTTAGGCTTTCTCTGGCGTTCAGCTAGGTGTTACATCAGTGGATGACGAACCGTTGTGGTTACTACCACTCGTCCTTTGGCTAGACTTGGCGCCGTAGCCGCCTTTGGTCGGTTGCGTGGCGCCATTGCCGCTGTTGGCGTAATGGCTGTTGGGCATCGCTACAACGCGCGGGCGCGCCTTGGCTTTGGCGCATTCGTCCGCGATAAACGCTTCGTACTCACTTACAAAACTATCTAACGGCGCTTGTCCCGCTTCAACAAGCTTTAAACGTTCTTCAAAGTGTGCGGTCATGGCGGCACTACGAATGCGAGGCGACACTTTCTTTAAGAGGTTGCGTCCCACCTCGGTGCAGTGTAAGAACTTCCCTTCGGTTTCAAGGTAGGTCTTGCGTTTAAGTTCAGCAATGATGGTANNCGCACGCGTGGCTGGCGTCCCAATGCCGCCCGCTTCTTTGAGCATGGCTTGACCCTTGGGGTCGTCATACCCACGCCAAATGTTTTCCATGGCGGCAATGAGTGTCCCTTCGGTGAAAAAGGACGGCGGTTTCGTTTTGTCTTCACGTACTTTGATGGCTTTAACGTCTGGCGTATCCCCCTTTTTGAGGGGCGGCAGCGTTTGGGCGTCATCGTCATCTTGATCGGTGTCGCTCTCGTCGCCATCCTTTTTCGCCTTTTTCTTCTTAGCTTCAACGACTGCCTTGTCTTTGGCAAAAAGGACTTTCCAACCTTCAACGCGAACAACTTTGCCTTTTGCGACAAAGGTTTCGCCCCCGATGTCGATCATGACTTCGGTCGCATCAAATTCGTGTACAGGGAAAAACTGCGCAATGTAGCGGCGCACAATCAAACGGTAGAGCTTTTCTTCGTTGGCAGAGAGGCTNGACGGGTTTACCGTGTTAGTNACAGGCACAATCCCATGGTGAGCCGTGATTTTTTTGTCGTTAAAGGTCGGGCTCTTAAGTTTGGGGTCCGCCTTCGCGCATGCGGCAGCGGCAGCTGGGAAGTTTTTCGCGATAGCGGCTAATACGCTCGGTGCGTCCGCATGTTGGGATTCTGGCAAATAGCCGCAGTCCGTACGCGGATAACTCGTAATCTTGTGCGTTTCGTAAAGCGACTGACAGACGCGTAACGTTTCTTCAGCCGTCATGCCAAAGCGTTTACTCGCTTCAATCTGAATGTCAGCAAGCGAATAGGCTTTAGGGGGGATAGACTTTNNACGGCGTTTGGTTGTGGCAGACGTGACGGTGCCATGCGTTTCGTGACTGAGTTTTTCAACGAGCGCACGACCAATGGCGAGGTCAATCAACAGCTTGCCTTCTTCGTCAAGCCCTTGTTGCGTGGGGGAGGGCTTCCATCGCGCTGAGAAGGGCGTGTTGTCTTTGGCTAAATCTGCCGAAATCGCGAGGTAGGGCACCGGGACAAAGTTACGTACCACATAATCGCGACGGGTCACCATAAATAGTGTCGGTGTCTGAACGCGTCCCACTACCAACAGTCCATCGTTATTGGTGAGCGTATAGGCACGCGACAAATTCATGCCTAATAACCAGTCGGCACGCGAGCGACCCCGCGCCGCATCACGCATACCGGCGTAATTACGATTGTCGAAGAGTTTTTTGAGCCCTTTACGAATCGAGGCTGGGTCAACNGTAGATACCCAAAAGCGCTCGACGGGCTTACGGTTTTTAAAGTGTTCAAGGACTTCGTCAACTAAGAGTTGACCCTCACGGTCCGGGTCCCCGGCGTTCACTACCGACGTGGCAGTTTTAAGGAGCTTACCGATCGCCGCGAGCTGTTTTTTGGCTCCAGCGTCTCCTTTGGTGAGCATGATCCAGGACTGAGGGAAGATCGGTAGGTCTTGAAGTCGCCAAATCTTTTTACCTTTTTTAGTCTTAGGAATATCGTCAGGCAAATACGCGTCAGGTTCGGCTTGCTCTAATAGGTGNGTAAAGCACCAAGTGACGACCGTGTCATTTTTACACGTAATAAAGCCGTTACCGCGGGAGACGACACCGAGTTCAGTAGAGATGGCTTTAGCAACTGACGGTTTTTCTGCGATGAAGAGTTTCATAGAACATTAGGCGCGGAAATTTCTGTCTTGAGGCAGAGGTTATTGACGACCTTAAAATCAAAAGTGTTGTGCCAAAAGTCTACAGGGATTGATCGCGCTTTGCGTCCTTCTTAGATGTTGTGAGAGATGTCGCCGAAAGGCTGAAAAGAAATGACTATTCGCAAAAAGATTAGAATGAGGTATCAAACGATAAAACGCGTCGAAATCGTCGTATTGATAAAAAGATAAGCGTTTGATTTGATACGAGATAGGTAATCTATCGTAGTGGTGCTTAAGAGAGAGCTTCGGCAAGTCTAAATAAATATCACCTTCGATATCAATAAGAAAAATCAATAAGTGTGTTTTCAGAATTTATACGTAAGATTTGTGTTTGGGTAGGAAAAGAGAATGACTCTCATTTGTTCGCTCTTCCTAAAAAGAATAGTGCCTGTTTAAAGTTGAGTATAAACACCTAGTAACTAGAAAATTCTGTCCAACAGAGACCATTAGGGATTAACGAATTTTAGGGAAACATTTGCTACGATGACCCAACATTCAATAATTCAGGAGGGCTTTTGAATGACGACTTGCAACAGTGGATCGATTTTCCGAGTCCGTTATCCTTTGCCGTGCGCATCCCACTATTCTCGTTGGGAAGCCAATGCGCCAGCGAATAGTCCGATGNGTACCGTTGTGCGTCGCCGTGATAGCCAGCTTCAGTCCATGCATCCGACGACACTGCAGGAAGTGCGTCGCCGTGCACTGCAGATGCTCGACGAAGGCTTTAACTGCGTACAGATCGCACGTGAACTGAGCGCACATCCGCAGACGATTCGCAAGTGGAAGCGCCATCGTGATGCCTATGGTGACGAAGTCTCCGTGACGGGCTTAAAGCGTGGTCCAAAGGGCCCTGGGTCGCCGAGCGGCTTGAGAGCCCTTTCGTAGTGCGTGACAACGCACACGCCTCGCATAACAAACATTCCTGAAAGGAAGAAGGGGAGAACCCGCCTTTGGTACCAAACACCATGGGCGGGTTCGTTTTTGAGGGTGAAATTTGGGTGAATGCTAGTGGGACTCGGTTGACTTCTCTAGACCCAACCCATCGATACCGTTCGACAAACACAAATCCAACAAACCAACGAAAAAGAGGTAGTGCCGCTCTAGCATGCCCCTCTCATTGAATGTGAATCGGACGCTTAGCGAATGATTTTCAAAGCCAAGGTCGCAATCACTTTACCGTAGACCGTCAGCTTATCAGCCTCGGCAGGTTCAGTTGCGCTACGCTTCAGGTTGTCAATACGGATATCTAAAGAGCCGTCAACCATGGGCTGAATACGACGCAGTTCGCGGGCTGCACCTACCTGAATGAGGTAGATGCCGCTACCGACGACGCTCGTCACAGATTGGTCAATCACAACCACATTGCCGCCCTTAATGGTCGGAGACATGTCGTCGGTTTCCTGCGTAAAGAGCATCAAGTCGTTAGGATCTGCATTAAACGTCGCTTTAGCAGAGTCAGCGGTTAACGAAAGACCAAAGGCATCATCGCGTTCGGGCTTTGGACGAATCACAATTTCGTCACGACCCGAGGCATGTTCACCATAGGTCAACCAGTGGGCAGACACACCAAAGACTTCCGCCATGCGTTCAAGATAAATCACGCGGGGAATGTACCGGTTAGCGCACCACTTAGAGATGGAAGGCTGGGCAATATCAATGCGACGAGCGAGTTCGCGCATCGACAAACCAGATCTTTTCAATTCGGAGGCAATACTACTTCCGAGACTGTCGGCAGATACGGGATTCAAAATAGTTCTCTTTTTTTGAGTTTTGCTTTAGTTTGGGATCGAGGTTTGGGAATCAATCCAATGGCAAACAACCTTAGCCTGATACCCAAAACCTCTATAAAGATACTAGAAAAAACGGGAGGGATTCCTAGGGAAATTACTTAGACCTTTCGTTTGACCTAAGCAATAGCCCTTGAGATTAGCGTTTTTCGGTGATGTTAGAGGTATTTTAAAGAAAGTGAAGATTTTTTACATGTTATGTAAACGCCTCTAAGAGTGTATTTAAAGTGATGTCGTTATATTAAATCAAGAATCGTGTAATCCATATTGATCGATTCTTGGAGAATCGTTTCGCGAAAGAAAATGTTACGAAAAAGTTGACGACTATCGTTCCCGAAAGGGATGTTTTTAAATCGCGCTTGAGGGAAATTCCTGAGAAAAAAAGGAGGCAGTCGTATTAATCGTCTTCTTTTTGTGTGATGCAGTATTAAGGATGCGTGGGTGAACGATTTTCTTAATTCGTGATAAAGAGCGATTCAAAGTAGGCGAGAGATTGGGTTATGGCTTGGGTAACAACTAAGCAAAAAGAAAAAGGCACTTGCTCGCAGGAGAACTTTTTAGCGAGCAAGTGCCTTGGGTGGGGTAAAGGGTTATGCGCTATTTATTCACGACCAGCCTTACTACAGCTAGCACGGAAACCAGTAGCGCAAGCAATGTTGTGGTAGAACTGGCTCTTTTTGATGTCTTTCTTGATGCCGTCACCTTCGAGGTACATGTCACCAATATGAGCGCATGCTCGGACCATGCGACGTTGGCAAGCTAAGTCATACCATTCGAGGTACTTTTCTTTATTGACTTGGGTGCCACGACCTTCTTCATACATGCGTGCTGCGATCATGCATGACGGTGCATTTTCAAGTTTGCAAGCGGCTTCATAATATTTGAGCGCAGCAACAGGATCTTTCTTGGCTTTGTCGCCCTTATCAAAACGCGTTGCGGCATCTAAACAAGCATCCATGCGGTAGAGCTCACACGCACGCACGACCCATTCAATATTGCCGTTGGGGTCAAGGGCTACGGCACGCATACAGGCGTTATTGTCGCCCGCTTCACAAGCCTTACCTAAATAAGTAACCATGCCCTTTTCGTCATGCTGCTCGTCATAGTGGTCTACGACCCTATTGCAACTACGTTCGTCCTTAAGGTCGCACGCCATCTTGAGGCGCTTCAACCCTTCGGCAGGATTTGCCTTAATGACTTCACCATTCATCATGAGGGTACCCAAGTGGCGGCATGCTTCAGCGACCTTACCGTCGCAAGCCAGGGTGAGTAACTTCTCAGCATCCTTCTTGGCGGCGTCATTTTTGGCGACATCAGACAACGCCTGAAGGTCGGCAACGAGGCAAGCCTGCATATCACCCTGAGTGCAAGCTTCAGTGGGGGTCGTACGGGCAGTCATGGTCATCGCACCACTGGAAGTAGGCTTCAGGTAACGGTACGGGTTCGGCAGCAGACAAAGCGCTCGCCGCAAACATGAGCATGACGAGGGTGGTTTTCTTAAACATGGGATCTTGTCCTATTGGCTTTATTGGCTCGTGTAAGAACGAAGTAGAAAGCGTGTGCGCCTAGGGTTGTGGGCGCACGACGCATTCAAAGTGAAGAGCATCATACATAAACGAACTTAAAGTCGACCTTAAGACGTGAGTGACTCAAGGAAAAACCCGAGTGAGACGTGGTCGTGGTGAATGGACTCAGATGGGTGTGTTGACAGTGAAGGTCGTGAGGCTTTGCTTCGTTTGGCGATTCTTAAGGTTTCTTCAAAACGAAAAGGGTATGATGCGATAAACATTCAAGGCTGATGACGGACTAGACGCCACGCCCTGACTCAACTGTGATCGATCCGACATTTACCACAAAGGACACAACAATATGAAGCTCACACATCTTTTGATGGGTCTCGCTGCCGCGACGGTTGTCGCCATGCCGGCTCAGGTCAAGCTTGAAGGCAAAATTCCTGAACCGGGTATGGTGACCTTTGCGTCCTTTGGGTCTGACGGGTGCCGTCCCTGCCGCATGATGGAGCCGCACCTTCGTAAGCTCGATAAAGAGTTTGAAGGGCGCGCGTACATTCGTGAACTCAACCTCTCGAAGTACCCAGAAGTGGGACCTTACTTCCGTATCACAGCCGTGCCCACGCAAATTCTCTTTGATAGTGAAGGGAAAGAACTCGGTTGGCATCAGGGTTATATGGACGAAGTGAGCATTCGCANNCGTACCATTGAAGATGCCCTCAAGAAGGACGCTGAAAATAAGAAGGCTAAGGCGCAAAAGCCTGCCAAATAACGAGTACTAAAGTATCAGAGAAAACCGACTTTTCGAGTGTGAGAGGTCGGTTTTTGTTTGCTTGGAAGTGTGGTTTTTGTTTGGGTTCGAGTGTACTTTGGGTTCGTCGAAATTTGGTGTGTCACTGTGAGCGTAGGGCGCTAGACAAGGTAATACCTCAAAGAATGGTCAAAGAGTCAAACTGAGCCCATCAAAAGGTCTACACTTCAGTATCGATAAAACGTTCGATCGTGCTGATTTAAACGACAACTTGCGGGCACGTTAAACCTTTTCCGCTCAAGCGAAAGAATCAAAAAAATCCCTCAGTTTCGTGAGAAACTGAGGGCAAATCACTTTTGACACGCAACCGTGCGCGTGAGGAGGAGGAAAGCGGTAAAGAACTTGGTTGCCTTGTCCTTTACTTCAACACGCACATCAGCAGGTCTCCCTGCCTGAAATGAATTGTAGCAACTTTTTGGAAAAATGGTAGAGGTGAGGGTTGAGATCGATGTGGGGAATATCCCTTATATAATGACCTGAGAGACAGGGAAGTCGATAAAAGAAACTCACCTCTGTGCATTTTAAAAACGCACGCGTGATACATAAACAGAAGCAAAGAGATATAAAGAAACGCCCATTAGTACTAGGTAGCGTTACATCATAAATATCGCTCAAGGCTTTTTAAATGAATGTCCGTTTCCGTGCATTTTCTCAAAAATAAGGGAACAGAGCAAATTGTCGTAAAAAGGAGCCTTTGAGATGGCTGTGAGGTTCTAAAGTCCTACTTTGCGTCTAGGCGATTTTCCATTTCACTTTGATAGGACTATGATTACTTAACGCGAAGGTTGACGATTTTTTTGCGTGTTTTTCGCGTTTTTCACTTTTTGCAACAAGGATTCCTTATCTCATGACCCGTGACGGTCCTCTTTGGTTGGTCATTTTGTCTGTGTGTAGTGGTGCGTCGATCGGTGCGTTACTACGCTGGGCGGTGACGTATTGGCTCAATCCGATTTGGTCGGTGATGCCTTTGGGAACCTTGATCGTTAATTTGTTGGGTTGCTACCTCATTGGGATTGCCGTCGGTTGGTTGACGGCAGATCCGTCCGTCTCGCCCGCCATCCGTCTCTTTCTTTTGACCGGCTTTTTGGGTGGACTCACCGCTTTTTCTGCGTTCTCTGGCGAAAACGTTGCGATGCTTGCGACGAGCGAATACCTGCGTGCCTTGGTGCATATGTTGGCGCATGTGGTAGGCAGCTTTGGTATGACGGCGCTTGGGATGCTCACGTGGAAGGTATTTCATTAAGAGTTTCTAAACATCAAAGCTCTTTTAAGGGTGTTCTTAGATGTTCGCGTTATTTAGGCGAACTTGGCGTGGTTTATTGCTATTTTGACTGGTAATGGGTCAAGAAACGTCGTTTGGTAGGCAAAGTCATATTGATAGCACGCTCATAAAACGACTAAAGAGAAGCGTTTTGATCGGTAGTTTCTGTAATGCTATCAAAAATATAAAATTGATCGTATAGTGTGTGATGCAAAATTTAGTTTGACCATTTGTCAAATCCTTCAATGATGGCTAAATGTAAATAAAGTAAGGCTAACTTTTCATGCGTCTAACAAACGCTACAAAGGATGGCATTTTGCTGTAGGAATGAGAACATGGAGTTTGCGAATGTCTCGAAAGAACAACGAAACATGATGCTTTAATACTTCTTTGTATGAAAACTCAAAGTCTGTCTATTAATCTAGAACGGTCGAGAACGATTTTGTTCTCTATCAATATGCAAAGAAGATTTTGTTCCTAGGAGGACAGGCTCTATGTTTAAGAAGTCGATGATTGCGCTGGCTCCTCGGTGATTCCGAAATCATCGGTAAGACGGGTAACCAAAGTAACAAGGAAAGCATCGACGGTAAGGATACCTGGATCGAATACGGTATCGGCGCTAACTTCAACCTGACGCCGACCATCTATTTCTGGGCTGACCTTGAACGCACGTCCGGTGCTTCTGTAGAAACGGACTTCCGTGCAACCGTTGGTGTTCGCTACGCATTCTAAAAGCGATGTTTAAAGTAGGGTGACTGCGCCTTTTCGTAGTCATCCACCGACCAGCCTCAAAGTGCAATTTTTGGGCGCTGTGATAAACGGCGCCCAATTTGCATTTACGTGTCTGTTTTGAGGTTTGAGTGAGGCACGAGGTCGTTAGAGTTTGGTGACCTAGGCATTGTGTCTCAGGCGTTCTAAGAGAAAAGCCCTGATGAAAGGTATAGACTTGTAGTCCACGCGTGACGCGTTTTGAGGCTTCTTGTTTTAACCTTTTGTCATTGAGCTCGAAGATGACGCCAGTTGTGAAAGCCACCTGTGTGGGTTTGTTGGCTCCTGCCCTTTGGGGCATGTCCGTTGGGATCGTTCGTGGGGTTGCTGAAGATTTCGGTCGAGGACCTGGCTTCACCATTATGTATGGTGTACTTTNNCTATTATTGTTGATGCTTTTTGGTCGCCCGCCACTTAAACGCTTTTCGCTTAAATATTTACTCTTGGGTGTGGGTGCGGCAAACGTTTGTGCGCTTTGCTTCATCTTTTCGCTATCGATGGCAGAAAACGTTGAGCAGACCATGCAGGTCGGGATGGTGAACTACTTGTGTACTTNNTGCCTCACCATTGTCTTTGCGGTGCTTTTTAATGGTGAACGCGCCAGGTGGTGGATTGTGCCTGGTGTCTTGATTTGCTTAGCGGGTGTCTTGGTTGTCTTGGGTGGCGAAAAGGGCTTTGATCTCATGGGTTTTATTGCGAGTTGGATGTCTAACCCATGGAGCTACACGATCGCGCTGATCGGTGCCATTCTATGGGCGGGTTACAGCTCCATGACGCGTGCCTGGTCGAATGGGAACAACCCTGTCGTGGTGATCTTCTTTAACGATATGGTGATCTTTGCCTTCATTTGGGCGTTTACGCCTAGCGTGCCTTTTGAGTGGATGCATCCTGGTTGGATCGGTGTCTTTTTGGGTGCGGCGGCTACGGGCTTAGGGTACGGCGTCTGGACCTATGGGATGCAGCGAGGCAACATGACGTTATTGGCGATTGGTTCTTACTTTACGCCTGTACTCTCATGCGTATTCGCGTCCTTTTGGATTGGTGCAGAACTCACAGGGACCTTTTGGCAGGGAGTGGGCTTGTTGGTCTTAGGATCGATCGTGTGTTGGTCTTCAGTGAGTCGAGCAAAGCCCGCAGACAAGGTGGGCGAGCCCATCAAACTTCGCGATTAACCAAGCCGAAAGAGGGCAAGCAATAAAAAAAGGGGCTGACTCTTAATGGAGCCAGCCCCTTCGTCCTTTACTTTGTTCTGACAGGCTCCGGGGTTGAGCTGCAGACGGTTTACGTCCGGTGTTTCACGCTAAGGGTCCCCACCCTTAGATCGAACGTAACTCCGTTTGGGCTCGGAGTTGAAGCAAAGTAAAAGTCGATCGGTGTTGACGGGTATCTACCAGAAATAGACTAAACACGATCCCTTATGTTTTATCTGAGGACGTTAAAAGAACTTTATTGAACTCGGCATCCTGTTAGGAGCGCGTAATCGTAACACAAACGATGTTTCGTGGAAAGCGCTGAAGTGCTAAACAAGCAATGTTTAATACCGTCTGAGGTGAAGAACTTGAACGTCTCAACCGGTATACATTGGTGGTCTTATAGTATGTCGAAATGACAGTAACGTAACGAGAGTTAATCGTTTGACATCATACGCGGTTTTATAAAAATCAATCTTAAAACTTGTGCATTAGAACGAAGTCTACGCGTAAGGACTAATTCTTTTGGTGAGAAAAGCGCGGATGATTCAGCGTTTTTCAAGACTATTAAGATTCGTTGTAGATGGGCGAAATGTTGAGTCGGTCTAGTTATAAAAAGTGTCGAACGTTATGATTTAAAAATGCATCAGATAGTGGCATGAGAGGCTCATGAATGATCTCGTCGACCGAGTGGTTAAATATGTCACTAAACGTACAAAGCCTCGATCCGCTACACTTGTAGAACAAATTATTGTTGGTCTGCGTTCGGTTTTTAGCCACGCATTAACGACCGTCTAAAGGAATTCCGATGCAAGCCCAGTTTGTTAAGTCGTTTACTTTGTCTGCTGTTGAGATGCCGCTCGTTGAAGAACTACGCCACCGTGCACGTCAATGGGTGAAGCGCCATGCTCGTGTGACTCGTGGTCAGTGGGTCGATGTCGTCTCTGTAAATGGTTTAACGTTTGACGCTTGGGCGAACCAACTCGACGGTAAGAAGCGTTTACCGCAAGTGTTTGAAGAAGTCGTTTTTGATTGCTACCCACGTGAACGGTTGCCCGAAGGACTGGTAGAAGCCATGGCTGATGGCACGTTAGATCGAACGTTGCCCTGGGTGCGCTGGACTGAAGAGAAAATTGAGTACTACGAAGCCGAAGCTATTCTGACGGCAAAGGACGATGAAGTGACGCCCGTACGCTACCGCATACTTGCAAAGTAGTAGCATTGCAAAGGAGACTACCCTCAGGCTACGTGCCACCCATCGAGCGCGCCAAATTATTGGGTCGTGCGACCTATGATAAGAAAGACAGCTTGTGGGACGACTCCATGGACTATGTGCGTCCTGGGTTCAGTGCTTCAGTTAAAACTCAATCACGCAAAGTACGTTTGATGGCTGTAGAACGTTTGACTGCGCCTTTGCGGCTACTGCCCATCAATAAGCTCGTGACGATCTAAGGTTCTAGGAACCTCAGCAAAACAAAAGCGCGTCGTAGGTCTCGTGTTTGTCGAGTGACGACGCGCTTTTCTTTTAGTCGTTACGAGCAGCAAGAAGTGTCATTCTCGTTTGGAACGTGTAGTCAAACGTAATGTCTAAGGTTTGCATCACGATCAAAAAAGAGCTCATGCGAATGTCTTCGCCTTTTTCTAAACGAATCAAGGTCTTCTTGGTGAGTACCGTTGCTTCTGCGAGGCTATCGAGCGAATAACCTAACTGCTTACGACGAAGTCTGATGGATTCAATGAAGTCGTCTGGAAACGTTGGGTAGTGGTGAAGAATGTCCGTGGGCATGACGATTCGCTAAAGGATGAATATTGGGTGGGTTGATGGGGTTGCACACATTGTAGCGAAAAAGAACGTTAACTTACGCCATCTAACAAGATGTTCGTTTATCGCTCATAGATCGTTGTCATCGACGGGTGCTCCCAGAGGGCAGCGGGCAACAGGTAGTGCCCACCAATCACAGGTACGTCAACGAGGTCACGCTTTGCGTCAAGTGTCATATCGGGCGAGAGCGCTTCGGTGATTAAGGTCGTGCAGTAGATGGTAGTTGGGTTGTCGGGCGAAAGTTTAAAGGGTGTCCCAATAAACCCTTCTGCACGTTGAGCGGTTCGTGCTTTGATCGCTTCACTCCAAATGGGTCGCTTCACGCCNAAAGCGATGGTACCGTGCATTAAAAAGCTTTCAAGAGTCGATTGAATGACCTGATCAGGATGCTTTAGGTCGTCATTCGTGGTGGCATGAGTGATGACGACAGGATTGATGCGCGTTACTAACCCAACATGCGAGTAGGGCGCGCGCCTTTCGGATTGTGCTCTGACAATGAGGTTGCTTTCTGTGCCAAAGCCCCATCTAAAAACGAGGTCTCCCACCTCGAGTGGCGGCATATCGGTGACATCAGCCAAGGTAAGAGGGCGAATGGCATCTTGATGTGACGTATTTTGTTGGGTCACCTTGGGATCGATCGCTTCGTCAGAGACACTGGCGGTCATGACCCAGTGAACACCCACCGTGCCCAATGCTAAGCACAGTGTCACGCCAAGAAAAAGTGCCAGTAGTAAAGCGTCGAGAAGGTTTCTTCGAGGTAGTCACAGGCGCTGTATGTTGCGTGGTTGTCTTCACATTAGAAACCAAGCTGCACCTTCCAGGTATCACCCTTCTTGGTCATCTTGACGCCTTCGATCTTTGAAGTGCCATTCCCAAAGTACGCTTTCACCTGAACGCGGAAGTAGCCCTTAGCCACTTCGGCTTCACTGGGCTTCGCAATCGATTCAACGTCCTTGAAGTACCCTGCNTTATCGGCACGGGCTTTAGCGTCAGCAGCGGCAGCCGAGATCTTTTCTTCGGCAAGCTTCAGCGTTGACTCTTCAGCGCCTTCAAGGTCAACATACTTCAGAGCACCAGCGGCATCGCCCTTATAGATCGTTTCAACAAAAGCAACAGCAACATCGCAAGGGCGCTTTGGTTCACCACAACCCGTAAGCGTGAACGTAGAAAGTGCAGCAACGCCAAGCGCGGCAGACTGGATAAAAGCGCGACGGGAAAGCATAGGAATCCTTTATGTTTTGGGGAGATAGTTCTTAGACGCAACGATTTTGGCATCTCTCTTTAGTCGTTCTAAAGCTTACACTTTTTTGGATGTTTTCGGCGTAGAGAACATCGCTGAGAGTGAAAGCGTTGGGTCAAACGCGAGATAAAAGTGCACCCCGGACACTTCGATCATCTTATGATGATTTTTCACAAGCACTTCGTTCATGCTCGTTCGTGGGTCAAGGTTGACGTGCCTAGCCTTGATCGCTACATTCCACCTAAAGACCCATTTGAGAAGCTTTAGTAGCCCTGTAAGACTTTCAATCTTTACCTATAGGTACGCATTCTTTTCCTGCGTTACGCAGCGAAAATCAGATCTATGTCGACAAGACTGATCGGATTTTTGAGCTTGCGTGCCAAAGGAATAAACTCTTTTTGGCGCGTCCCAAAGGCTTTGGTAAGTCTTTGTTGGTTTCGATCTTCGAGTCATAGTTAAAGACGTACTGGCGGATTTTGATGGTTTGTACCATTGCGCGAGAGTGGACCGATAAGACCTATGAGGTCGTCTCGTTAGATTTGTTAAGTGATGTTGCCAGTGTTGTATACCTAAGTGAACGATTGAGCTAAATGGTACCTTATTAGAGAGGTAATTTTGGCAAATTGCAACTTAAAGAACAATGATTTTTGATCGCTTCATTTTGGTTAGAAAAGCGTTACAAAGAGTTACAAGCAAGGTCTGTAATCTTGTTATTTTCCAAATCTATTCGACCTAAGTAGGTCTATGAAAATATAGGTAAAATCCAGAAGAAGGGTCTTGGATAAAGAGTAGTTTTCCCTGAGTATAGCTACTAGGCAGGCGTTTTAAGTTGGTTTAAGGGAGGTGGTGTGTGCAGTACCATCAGTATGAGTAGGCTGGGCTGATCGGACGATGGTTTTTTGCGTTCGAAATCGTTAGCCACACAAAGAGGGCGGTCTGTTTGTCTCATGGCGATCCAGACAAAGATCTACGCCCAATAAAAATGAGGCGCTACCACTCGCCAGGAAACAACTCACAGCGGTCATAACGCCTCATCGGACTCAACAGAGCCTATATGTTTGGATTACGGAATGTCCTTCAAGTGTTCCATGTTGAAGCGGATCCCTTCACAGCATTCGTGGAAGGTGGCCTTTTCTTCGTCGGTAAGCGGAATTTCGATCACCTTTTCAACGCCATCCTTACCGATCAAGCAGGGTACGCCCGCAAAGAGACCGGATTCACCAAATTCACCCGTCAATTCAACGGTGGTAGGAAGAATGACCTTTTCGTCACGGAAGATGGCATCAATCATGAATGCGGTANNCGTATTGGCAATGCCGTATTCGGTGCAGAATTTGCCAGAGAACGTGACCCAACCGCCACCAATGGCTTCTTTCTGAAGGGCTTCGCGGTCAAAGCGGAAGCGTTCGTCGGTCTTCGCCCATTCGTCAAGCGGCATTCCGCAAAAGCTCACGGCTGACCAAGGCGCAAACTGCTTGGCACCATGTTCACCCATCATGTAGCAAGTGATGGACTTATGGTCCACCCCCGTCTGGCGAGCGATGGTANNCGAAACAAGACGTGCTGTGTCTAAGCCCGTGCCCGTACCAAAGACACGCCCCTTGGGAAGGTCAAGGATCTTAGCGGCTTCATGGTTGNNCACGATGTCGCAGGGGTTCGTGATATTTAAAAAGACGCCCTTAAAGCCCGCCGCCTTGAGTCGCGGACAGAAGTCACGCACTTGCGGAACGGTAAAGTCCATTTCGGTTACGCGAGAAAGGGATTCACGCAGAAGGTCAATCTTGCCAGCGGCGTTCACGATGATATCGCAGGTAGCGGCATCTTCATAAGTGCCAGCCTTGATGGTGACACGATGCGGATGATAGGCAACAGCGTCACGCAGGTCCTGGACTTCGCTCGCGAGCTTCTTTTCGTTCAAATCGACGAGCACGAGTTCGTCAGCAATACCGCGAACGCAGAGCGTATAGGCGACATGAGCGCCCACGTGACCTAAACCGATGATGCCGACTTTGCGTTGTTTATTCATTTTCAATTGTCTCCCAGACGAATTAATTCAAACCGAAGTTCGGGAAAAGAACATATGTGTAGAGCATGGCAAGGGTCATATAAAGACCGAGAATGATCGAGAAGACCAAGACGGTTTCTTTCATCACCTTGTGTTCGTTGTTGACCTGACCCACGGTTGCGCAGGCTGCGACCGTGTTGTTCGGGCAGATCATGTTGCCTAGCGAAGCGCCAGCGTTTTGACCCGCGAAGATCGTGATCGGGTTGGCGTTCAACGTTTGTGCAGCATGGATATGCATGTCAGCAAACATAATGTTAGACCCTAAGCCAGTCCCTGTGACAAACGCGCCACCCGCACCAATCGCAACCGCAGCGGTAGGGTAGAAGACGCCTGCAACGTCAGCCAAGTGATGAGCCAAGAGTTGGATCATGCCCGTGGACGGAGATTGCATGATGTAAATTGCNACGATCAAAAGGCTACCCATGGTGAGCAAAACGGGCATCACGGCAGCACTCGTTTGCTTATAGATTTCGAGGAGTTTGGGTAAGCCTAGTCCCAACGTAAAGGCACCTAAGACACCGCAAACCATGATGACGCAGTCCACCCAAACGATGTAGCCAAAGGTACACATGAGCTTAAAGCCATCAGGTACGAGCGCAGGCACGCCATAGCGAATCGTTGGGAGAAGCACCAACATATAGAGGTAGGGACTGAGCGCCTGCCAGGGTGCAAAACGTTCACCGTTAGCGGGCGTAAAGTGATAGCGATATTCGTCAGGCGTATTGATGCCAACCACTTTGAGGTAAGCAATCACGGTGACGATCGACAGAAAGCCCGTGCCCAAGGACGTGACTTCAGCGCCCACGAAGTTCGAGAGCACGAACATCCAAAACGCCGTCGTAAAGCCCGAAAAAAGTAAGAAGGGCACGGCGTTTCTAAAGCCTTTACTAGCATAGGTGAGGGCGATCATTAAGAAAGGAAGCAACATCACCGCAAACATATGGATGCGNGTAACCATCGAACTATTGAGGTCCACGGTCGAAAGCCCAGTGGACGTGAGTGCGCCACCACCCACGATGGTCGTGAGACCCGCGCCACCCCAAGAAACGGGCGTTGAGTCACCCATCAAAGCGACCACAATGGCAGTCACTGGGTTCACGCCCAAAGCGACCAAGAAGGGGGCGGCAATGGCAGCAGGTGCACCTGCGCCCGCAGCACCTTCCAAAAAAATAGGGAGCATCAACCCGATCACAACAACCTGCACACGGCGGTCGTCCGAAATCTTGGCAATGGTGTGCTTCACGTCTTCAATGGCGCCGGTAGTACGAAGGATGTTCAAAATAACGAACGCGCCGAAGACCATCCAAACGATCTTCAAGCCTTCCTTAATGCCTTTCCAGAGAAGACCATCAATAATGTTGACGTTCTCTGCAAAGGACAGTNNAGCTTTTACATTGAAAATAGTGAAAGCAAGCACCAGTGTCCAGAGGAGTGCCACGGGCGCCACTTTCATGGCTGGTTTTTTTAAGCCCAGGATGCCGACCAGAACGATCAGCAGTGGGCTGATAGCTAAAAAGAATGTCATAAGTTTTCTTCCATAAAGAAGAGTGATGAAGGTACATCTACGAGATTACGCATGGGTTTGTGCCCTGTCTACAGGGTTGATGGCTTAAGAGAAATAGCCTAGAAACCCTTCTAAGCAGGGCGTTTGATGAGAAATGATGTTGTTGTGTTTAAGTGAGTGAGATTCGAATGTCCCTACATTTTGTAGGGAATTGAAATGGTGAAAATGTTCTTAAACGGTGTGTAAGTCGATCGTCGTGAGCGTGCGACGAAATGAGGGGCTAAGAGCCTGGTGGTAGGGAAAATTCCCGTAAAAACGACAAAGCCTCCCACGAGGAGAGGCTTGATCGTTGACGTAAAGTGCCGCAAATTCCGATTTTTTCTACAAAATCGAACCCTCGGCTATTTCGTATCTAGGTTAAATCATCACATCAAAAGACACCTGCGTGCAGCGCGCACGCCCACGATTGATGCGGTATTCAATAGGTTGCTTGGTGATGTCGTACGAGACGCGATCGGTACGCAACACTTCCATGTGTTCTGGCATCTGTAGGCGTCGTGCGGTTTCGGGGCGTACGCGTTCAAACCAAACCTTGCATTTTTGACGAATGATCACTACGTTAAATTCGCGGTCATAAAACTTGTAGAGCGAGTCGTCGTGACGAAAGTGCTTATTAAAGTGTTCGNNTACCGTGAGACCCACAAAACGATCGGGTAACAGATAGCTTTCGTCAACGGTGATCAGTTCGTCGCCGTGACCCGTATCACCAAAAAGCTTACGCACCATCAGAAGTAACGGCGTTTTATGCGCAAGCCCTAAGGCATCTACCACAAAGTCGGGCGCGGGGACAGTAGAGAGCGCAATGAGTTCCTTGCGTGAGCCGCGCGGTTTACCGTCAATATCCGAAAAAATCTGAAATTGGTTGGCGCTACCCGTGCCTTTATAAGTGCGCACAAAGGTGCCTGACCCTTCACGGCGATTAATAATGCCTTCGTCTTCAAGGCTACCCAAAGCACGGCGCACGGTGCCCACCGAAATTCCAAAGCGTTCAGCAAGGGCTGATTCAGTCGGTAACTGTTCGCCTGCTTTCCAAAGTCCTTGGCGAATTTCGTCAAGAAGAATCTGCTTAATTTGTTGGTAGAGAGGATTGCGAAAAACAATAGGGGAGGTCAAGGGTGTGGGCATGTGTGTGCTCCAAATTCATATATATGACTATTGATATAGCGCTTAAGCAGATTTTTCAAGTTTTTATCGGGATGATTAGAGTGTTCTTTGGCGTAGGACCACTTGGTCAGTTGAGATTTACAACTGATATGACGTCAACAAGAACCGCAAGCTTTTTTCAATCCTTATAGCGCATTGAGTGACTCTAACACGATGTTTGTCTACTGACTTTTAAATAAGGCGTAGAAAGGCGTCATGGCGCGAAGGGAATCATTCGAAAGAGGAAGGCGTAAGAACATTTTGATGGCGTGTGCGTTCAGTCCTGAGCCATCAAGACCCATTCCATCCCATCCCAACCTTCGAGAGGTTTTATGCTGTCCCTAGCCTTACTGCTGCTGGTGTTGTCATCGCGGCATTCCTCATTCTCAAAAAATACTATGCACCTTGGGCATTGCTCATGGTGGGTCTTGTTTTACTCGTGATTTNNCTGGTACTGATAACGGGAGATCCGTTAGTGACTGGCAAGAAAGCAACCAATACTTTCTTCTTTGATTTGATTCAGGTTCTCACCAATATCCTACAGAGTCGTGCTGCTGGGCTTGGCATGAATATCATGATCGTAGGTGGTTTTGCTGCCTACATGGATAAGATTGGTGCCACCAAGGCTTTGGTGAACGTTTGCACGAAGCCTTTGTCTCGTATTCATGCGCCGTACGTTTTGTTGGGCGTGGGTTACCTCTTGGNNTACCAGATGTTGAATGTCTTCATTCCGTCGGCTACGGGTCTTGGCATGCTCTTAATGGTGACCCTTTATCCGCTTTTGGTCTCTGTGGGCGTTTCTCGCTTGTCGGCTGCCGCCGTTATCGTGACCGCTTCTTGCTTGGACTTGGGGGTACTTCNNGCTTCGGGTAACACCTTGCTCGCCGCTGAACTTTCTAAGCTCGACGTGATCGAATTCTTTATTCAGAATCAGTTGCCCGTGGGTCTTTGCACGGCGATTGTGATTGCTGTGGGTCACTGGGGCATTCAGCAGTGGTTCGATAAGCGTGACCTCGCCGCCGGTCGTTTGACCCAGGCTGACTTTGGTTTGGCGGGCACCGTTGAAACGAAGGGGGCAGCTAACCAGGTGGATGCCCCGATTTGGTTTGCTATTTTGCCGATCCTTCCGGTTTTCTTCCTCTTCACGTTCTCGAAGCTCGTGTATCAGGGCGTGCGCCTTGAACTCGTGACTACCCTGCTTACCTGCACGATGATCGCTTTCTTCTTTGACTTGATCGCGCATCGCGACAGCAAGAAGGCTGTTGATAATACCCGTGCCATGTTTACGGGTATGGGCAAGGTCTTTGGTACCACTGTGATCTTGATTGTCTGCGCTGAAGTCTTTGCTGCGGGCTTGAAGGCCACGGGTGGCATCACGATGCTGATTCAGAATGCCGCTTCGCTCGAAGGCGTGGGTGGCGTAGCGATGCTTCTCACAATGTTCCTCATCATGGCTTTGGCAGCCTTCGTGACGGGGTCTGGCAACGCTGCGTTCTTTGCCTTTGCACCGTTACTTCCGCAGTNNACCGCGGGTTCTGTGATGTGGCAGACCGCTGTGATGGCGGTGCCGGTGCAGTTAGCTTCGGGTATTGCGCGCTCCATGTCCCCGATTTCGGGTGTCACAATGGCGGTTGCTGGGCTCTCTGACTTGTCTCCCTTTGAAGTCGTTCGCCGCACGGTGCCCGTTATGGTGTTGGGTCTTGTGACCGCATTTGGTACGTCCCTCATTCTTCTTTAATTGGTGTTAAGGACATTCATCATGTCGCATATTCCTGAACTTAAAGTCGACGTCTTAGACGCCATCGAAACACTCAAGGCGATGCCTGACGTCGCACAAGGTTTGCAGCTTTGCGTGGACGAAGAACCGTATGCGATGAAAGAGCAGTGCACGATCTGCGAAATTCCCGCACCGACCTTCAAAGAAGAAGTCCGCGGCAAGTATCTTGCAGGTTTGATGGAACAATACGGTCTTGAAGACGTTCATTTGGACGAAATCGGCAATTGCGTGGGGTTGCTTCGTGGAACCGACCATAGGCCTGTGATCGCGATGGGTGCCCATATGGATACGGTCTTCCCTGAAGGCACGCCCATTAAGGTCGTTCAAGAAGGGAATATCTATCGCGCGCCTGGTATTGGTGACAACTGCTCTGGCGTACGCGCTCTTTTGCAGACCATTCGTTGCTTCACCAAGACCGGCATCCGTCCCAAGGGCGACATCTACTTTGTTGCGACGGTTGGTGAAGAAGGTAACGGCGACATTCGTGGCTCCAAGTGGTTCAATGCGCACAATCATGTCGATGGCTTCATTGCGTGCGACAACACTGACGTGGGTCGCATTTTGTGGGCTGCGATTGGTGCACATCGTTGGCGTTTGTCGATCGACGGTAAGGGCGGTCACTCGTATGCAGGCTTTGGTCATACGCCGAGCGCTATTCATGCGATGTGTCGTGCGGGTGCGCGAGTCGCCAACATTCGTCCTGATGTGGCTTCGAAGTCTACTTATACCATCGGTACGATCAAGGGCGGTACGTCAGTCAATACGATCGCCCCGCACTGCGAAGTAGACGTTGATATCCGTAGTCTTGATAACGACCAACTCTTGAAGCTTGAAACTGAAATCTTGGGCATCTTTGAAGAAGCTGTGGCTGAAGAAAACGCCATGTACNTGATCGATGACGAGAAGAAGGTCTTAACGCTCACCAAGACGCAGATCGGCAATCGTCCAGCGGGTCAGCGTCCACATGATTGCCCTGTGTTGCAAGCTTCGCGTGCTGCTCAAAAGGCGCTCGGTATTGAACTCACTAATTATGGTGCTTCGTCAACGGACGCTAATGTGCCTGTGAGCCAAGGGGTGCCCGCCACGTGTTTGTCCGCAGGCGGCGTTCAGATGAGTAGCCATACGACCGATGAATACTTCATTCGTCAGGATATTCATCTTGGATTTCAGATGATCTTCTTAACGCTCTTAGGTCTTTCGGGCTACAAGTCCGTTGAACCGATTCTGCCAAAGCGTGCTTAATGACCGAATGGCGTTGGTCATCACAAAAGTGACTAACGCCTTCAAAGATCAATCCCTCTAGAACCGTAAGAGCCAGTCACTAACGGTTTTTTGCACCTCAGCCCTCTTGTCCTGAACTACGGGATACCTGCTCCATAAAAAGCTGAGTATTCGAGTTCAAGACTTGCTAAGCCCATGATTTTATTGCCAAAAATGAATCATGGGCTTTTTCATATGTGTTAAAATACTCTATAACTATTAGATACAGAGCATAAAATGGAAAATTCGCCAAAATCCGGATTTCCTTGGAACTTCACAACCGTCGTTACCGCCCAAGGTTATTGCTACGTCAAGGCGTACAAAATGAAGTGGGATCCGGTGCTGAAAAAGTCGAAACGGCACCTGCAACGCCATGTGGGACGTTTGCTCGAAGACGACCGGATCAAGATTTCGCCCAAATTTTCAGCCGACTTTCCGGAATACTCCGGGGATGACTGGTTTTGGGGTGCGAACAAAAAACCTGTTCGCGAAGCCGAATATCGACAAGATTTTCCTGCCACTCCCGTACCTGCACCGGAAGATGAGGATGCCTGCAATCCGCAAGCCACGCTGGATGTTGGTTTGACTTGGTACGCCATGCAGGTAGTGAAAACAGCGGCATCCGTTCTCATCTCCACGAAATTTTTGGGAAGGAGTTGGGCGAAGATTTGCTCTACCTGTCCATTTACAAACTCGCCGGTGGCGGAGCAATGATGACGTACGATCTTTGGCGTCAAAAAGTTTGGTTGCCCCGATCCAAACGACTGAGCGGACAGAAAATCTCTGAAATTTTGTCCTCGGTCACTCGTGAACAGGTCACTGGCTATTTCCGTCTGCGACACAATCGTCAGGATGCGATTTGGGAGGAAATCTACAAACAAAATCCTGAATTGCGAGTACCAACCGATTGAATACGCGCTTGACAATACTTCGATCTCCACCTACTCCAACACGCTGAGCGAAGCGCAGTTTGGGCACGCCAAAAGAGATCCGGATCTCAAGCAGATTAATTACACCGTCATTTGCGACCAACGCTCGGGCGACATCGTTTTCTCGCACATGTTCGACGGAGCCGTTAACGACGTCAGTAGCCTGTCCGACATCCTTTTCTCCATGAGTGAGTACCGGATTCGATTTGGACAAAAACATTTTGGTCACCGATCGTGGCTATTCCAGTTTGGAAAATGTTCAAAGAATGATCAATTTGAACATTCGATACCTGCAAGGAGTTCGATATATTGAGGATTCGTTAAAGCAACGCTTTGCAAAACATCGAGATTCCCTCTGTAAGAACGCTTTCTACAGTAGCAAGGAAAAGGCATTTGCCTTCACGATTACCGAGCCCTGGACGCAAAACACGGAGGCAGGTCGATTAAAACTCAATACTTACATTCATTTGTACCGCTTGGTTGGTCATGAGGATGCGACGGCTCAATTGATCTCTGAGAATGCCGATGAAATTATTCGACTGAAAGATGCCAAGCGGTCGGTTCCCAAGGACTTGTGGTCGCCTATAGCCGTTTCGTCGTATCTGTTCGGGACAAGAACGGAAAGGAAAGGTGGGTAAGGAACTCATCAAAAATCGACGAGGCAGTGGAGAGTGCAGGTTACTTTGCGCTTCGCAGCAATGTCGTCTCTGATGCTTTTGAAGCTTTGGTAATCTATCGACAGCGCAATATGGTTGAACAAGACTTCAATCAACTTAAAAACTGGCTTGATGGCGATCGCCTGCGCGTTGGAGCCGTTTCCGTACATGGGAAACTGTTGGTGAGCACCATCGGGACAGCTCTGCGCATGATGATGCTTTGCAGTGCGAAGAAGATGGAAAACCGCAAGAACAAACTGACAATTCCCGGCGGCTCCTTGGATCGCCTGCTGATGGAACTGACGTTGGTGCGCGCCGAGAAAAGAAAAAACGCCAACGCTTGGATCAGGAATACGATTCCTGCCTCACGTCGGCGTTGTTTCGAACTACTGCAGTTGCCGGAACCTCCGAGAAAGTTCATCTTGTAGAGCAGGCAACCCGTAGTTCAGGTCTTGTGGGACTGAGGTGTTTTTCTATATGGGGTTCGCACTTTTGCCGGTTTTAGGGCTAATAAAAGAGACTCTGAAACGCGTCTGAAGCGGGTGTTAGATGGGACGCGGGAAGTGGCAGTGGACGCCTTGAGAAAACTGAAAACTTAAAATGACGCCGTTAAATCAATCTTTAGAGAGGGGTTAAAAACATGTAGACTGAACATATATATAAAGGAATCTAAGGGAAAGATCTTGTGTTTGGAGCATTGAGTCATTTGTAACAATTCGCCTAGAATGGCAAGTGCAAAGAATTGACCGTCTTTGCAGACGTTATCTCTAGACCAAAAGGAGAGATTTCATGACTCAGTTTAAACACTTGTACCATTGCGCTCGCCGTTTCTACGCTCATGGCGGGTCCCGTTGCTGCAGCGATGGCAGATGGTACCTATACGGGTGTTGGTCAAGGTAAAAATGGTGATGTGACCGTTGAACTTCAGGTTACGGGTGGTAAGCTCGCAGCTGTTCGCGTGGTTAAGCACGTCGAAACACCGGGAATTTCGGATGCCGCTATGACGCAATTTCCACAGCGCGTGGTTGATGCACAAAGTCTCAATGTGGATGCGGTTTCGGGTGCTACGCTGACGTCCGATGGTATTCGTAACGCTGTGGCTGATGCGATTCGTAAGGCGGGTGGTGATCCTGCCGCCTTTGCTGCGGTCGCTGTTAAAAAGAAGGTTGCCGCGAAGCTCATTAAAGATCAGGCTGACGTGATCGTCGTTGGTGCGGGTGGCTCTGGGATTTCTGCCGCTGTGCGTGCTGAAACCTTGGGCGCTAATGTCATTTTGATTGAAAAGATGCCTGTGATTGGCGGCGCAACGGCTTTGAATGCTGGCACGCTCATTGCTACGGGTTCTCGCTTCCAGAAGGAAAGCTTGAAGGAAACGAAAGACTCGCCAGAATTAGTCGCTAAGGACATCTTCCGCGTGGGTAAGAACCGTAACGATCCTGTCTTGGTGAAGCAAGTGACCGAACGCGTGGGTGGCGTTGTTGACTGGCTCGTCTATGACTTGAAGATCCCGTATGGTACTGCCGCCACGCAGTACCCTGACCATTCGGCTAACCGTCAGTTGGGTGTCACTGGGCGTTCCGTGAACTTCTTGAAGTTGATGCGTGAAAAGTTCGAACACATGGGCGGCAAGCTGATGCTTGAAACGCGCGCTCAAGAACTGCTTCGCGATAAGGATGGTACCNGTGTGGTTGGCGTGCGTGCGACGGACGCCGCAGGTAACACCGTTGAATTAACCTCGAAGGCGGTGATTCTTGCCTCGGGCGGCTATGGCGCAGTGAAGTCGATGCTGCCTAAAGAAATGAACCAGTACGTCTTCTACGGTCTCGATAGTGAAACGGGCGACGGCTTCANNAGATTACGCACGGCGATTGGTGCCGATACCATCAATATGGACCTCGTCAAGATGTATCCGCAGGGCGTTGAAACGGTGCCGGGGCATGGTCTTGCTGCAACGGCTTCGTCC
This sequence comes from uncultured Sutterella sp., assembly GCA_905186105.1. Classification (GTDB taxonomy): domain Bacteria; phylum Pseudomonadota; class Gammaproteobacteria; order Burkholderiales; family Burkholderiaceae_F; genus Sutterella. Next base: position 1,124,809 of record LR994475.1, read on the forward strand.
ACTGACACGATGAAGAAGTCGGGCGCAATCTATGTGAACCGTGACGGTCAGCGCTATGTCAACGAACTCGCTTCTTTGGGTGAACTCACCGATACGACCGTGGCTCAGCCTGACCACATCGCGTACATCGTGATGGACAAGAAGTACTGGAAGGAATACGTCAATAAGTCGCTTGAAGACCGTCTCGTTCCGGATGAAGCCACGCTCATGAAGTGGACGAAGATTGTCAATAATGGTCGTCCTGTGATGGCTGTGGCTGATGACCTTAAGAAGACCGCTGAAGTCATGGGCGTCAATCCTGATGGTTTAACCAAGACCGTTAAGGAATGGAACGACATGGTTGCCGCTGGTAAGGACACCAAGTTCGGTCGTAAGATCGTTGGTGGCTTGGGCGAAGGTCCCTTCTATATCGTTGAACAGAAGGTGCGTTATCAGACCACGTTGGGTGGTTTGCGCGCTGGCGAAGGCATGCGCATTCTCGACAAGAATGGGAAGCCCATCGAAGGTCTCTATGGTGCAGGTTGCGTCGTTGGCGGTGCCAATGGTGCTGACTCCATGACTACCATGATGAACTCTTGGGCGATTGTTTCGGGTGTCATTGCTGCCGAAACGGTAGTTGGCAAGTAATCGTTCACCGTGTGAGACAAACCTAAAATTCAGACTGGCCTTATTGGGCTAGCACTTATCTGCTTTTTAGGCTGTATTGGCGGCAAGAGAAGCCCTGTTAGATTGCAAGATCTAGCAGGGTTTGTTTTTGCGAAATTTGATCACAAAAAAAGGATGCCTTCAACGCCAGTCGATGACATTGAGGACATCCCGTTTTTGTTTGTTTTGTTTGGGTTTATTTGATCTCGTCCATGAATTTCACATAAGAATCACGATCAAGCTGTGGCTTAAAGNNTACCTGGCAGATGGCTTCAGCTTTTTCGGCACCGTTGGCAAGTAGATCCACAATCGTAAGTGCAAGGACCTGCGGCGTCTTCGTGTAGGCTACTTCGCCATCACGAAGGGCGTAGTCTGCGCCATGAAGAACCCCGTCAACGCAACCCACCCACGGGTGAACCACTGGCATCAAATGGGAGACGTCACCCATATCGGTGGAACCTGCACTATGTTCGCCTAAGGTCACTTGGTTTTCACCGAAGAGGTCAACGGCATTTTCACGTAACAGGTCACGGAATGCTTGGTCTGGACGTAAGGGGAGGTAGCCCGGGAGATTCTGAATCTCGCACTTTGCACCAAGCGCGTCTCCGCCCGCCTTGAGTGCACGATCCACTGCCTTGTTGTAGCGTGCCATGGCTTCAATATTAGAGGCACGTACATAGCTTTCCATCTTGACATAATCAGGAATGACGTTCACAAGGTCGCCACCCGCGTTAATGATCGGGTGAAAGCGGACATGGTCCTGGTCGCGGAAAGTTTCACGAATGGCGTTGACGCCCATGACACCCATCATGGCGGCATTCAGCGCATTGATGCCTTCTTCAGGCGCAAAGGCGGCGTGCGCAGGACGACCATGGTATTCAATCAGCTTGCCGATAAAGCCGTTACTCGATGCGCCGAGATTAAATTCGGAACCCGCGGCAACGTGCATCTGCATGNNTACCATGTCAATATCGTCAAAGGCACCCTCTGCGATGAGTTGCTGTTTACCACCAAGATATTTGAGACGGTTTGCATCACGCTGGGCATTACGCCAGTCAATCTCAACGTATTCTTCAGCTGGAACCGCAAAAAGGACAACGTCGCCATCAAGTTCATCCATCACTTCGCGTAAGCCATAGGCAACGGCGATCATGTTGGCAATCTGAATATTGTGACCGCAGCAGTGGGCGGCGCCCGTCACAGGATCCGCATTTTTGTGGTTACGGCAGACAATCGCATCGAGTTCTGCGAGCATCGCAATCGTGCGCTTAGAGGTGCGCCCCTTCATGCGAGCCTTGACACCAGTGAGACCATGTTCAGTCGTAAATTCAAGACCGAGTTTAGCGAGGGCATCTTGAACCTTCTTGGCGGTCTTGACTTCTTTGAAGCCTAATTCGGGTTCAGCGAGAATGGCGTTGGCAATCGCTTCAATATCAGCACGATGTGCCGCAATGGCTTTGCAGACTTTCTGCTTAATGGTGGCTTTATCCATAGTCTTTCAAGGAACTGTTTTGGTAAGGAAGGTTGTTTGAATTCCTTTCTTGACAGTTCGCTCCTTTTTGAATGTATGGCGTTCTAGAACGCCGAGATTACTCGCTGGGGCACCTGGCATTGCCCCAACTTTTTTATATTGTATGGCGTTTTTAGAAGATACCTTCAAGGTGAAGCATCAATTCGGCTAAGGCAGTCGCACAAAGGAAGCTACCCGACGCTACAGCCATAGCGACCGGGACAATACGCCAGGAGAGGCGTTTGAAGGCTTCGATGTCTTTACCCAGGCAGATGCCACCGTAGNNTACCAAAATCGGGGTGGTCGTGGCGAGGAAGTTAACATGCGTCGTCTGTTCAACGATCCAAATGCCACCTGGGAAGCTCGGGATCGACACGATCACGNNTACCGTGATCGACACCCAGAAGACGACGGGCAACTTATTAAAGCCCGGGAGCATCTGAATCACAACACCAAAAAAGGCAATGGGCACAATAATGAGAATGCCAATGGCGCCTTGGGCGATGTCACCGTTGTAGCCAAAGGTGTTGGCGACCATGGTGTAAAAACCCGTAACGAGCAAAATAAAGATGTAGTCCTTGAGTTTTTCAAGATTCTGAGCAATGGCGGTCATGATGNNGGTATCCTTTCAATTCGTTCGATTTAATGGGGTCGTTTTTAGTACTTTACGCTTGTCGCCCGTCACAAGTTCATAGATCTTGACCGTGACTGGGAGCGAAATAAAGAGCGCAAAGTAAATACCCAAGACAGACGTCATTAAGTTGGCTGCTGCTGCGTAGGCGCCCACCGTTTCAGCAGCTTCCGGGTAGTACGCAATAATCGAACCCGTGCCTGCGGTCATCATCGAGGCAGATCCAATCCCAGCACCCATGGCGAGCGAATGCGGGTGGAAGATGTCAAGCCCAGCCACCACGCCCGCAAGAATCGAAATCCAAAGCGCGCCAAACACCGTACCGCAGATATACATCCCCATCACACCACGACCTTCGGGACTATCAAGACCGTACTTTTCACCAATGATGGCAACGTTGGGTTCACGGTCAATCGAGTAGCATGCGCCAATCGCTTCACGCTTCATGCCTAAGAGGAGGGCAACAGGCAAGCCAAAAATCAACGTGCCAAAGAAGTGACCAAACTCTTGCATGATGAGTGCCCAGCCAGAATTGAGGAGCATCTCAAGGTTGGGACCGATCCCAAGTNNACCAATCTTGGTGAGCAAAACCAACATGGCAATCGGCATAAACTTGGCGGCACGATCCATTTCAGGAAGCTTGAGAATCTTGAATTTCGGGTAAGAAACAATGCCACCCAAAACCAACGCATAAAGCAACGGAAGCGTGACGACGAGTCCAAAGCGGTGCATACCGATCGACTCGGCGACGATGACGATGATGAGCGCTAGCAAATGTAGCTTCCAGTTTTTAATGAGGTCCATGGTGTCACTCCGTGAGGGTTGATCCGTGTGGTCAGGGCGTTTTTTGATACCTAAAAAGACACATTGAGCGTCTATGTGTGCCTTTTAGACGAATTTCAGATGCAATGAGTACTAGTTTTCGATAGAGGCACTTGTGCGAGAAAAACGCGCAATCGACCGTTCAGATTGTCAAAAATTGGAAAAGTGGGGAGTTTGGCAAACGCACTTAACTGGGGAGGTTAGACGCTGCCTGGAATCGCACACGTAGGCTTAGAGTGAGCTACGTGTGGATGTAGATGAGGATGATGAGGAGGAAGAAGAGGACGTCATACGGGCGTTAAAGTGATGTTCTTCGTGCCTTATGAGTACCTAGTGCCTCGAATTTTTGTCCTAACATGAGCTTACTCCAAATCGTGTTTTCAAGTTTTTTAGCATGAGCAATGCAAAAACGTGACAAAAAATACCATAGCACTTTGAGAACCATTGATATCGAATTCGAACAGATTGCTTGATAAATGTCAAAGTGGCGTGGGTAGAAGTGCTTAGTTTTGACCCTGTGATCGTAGAGGTGATGTGCCTGATGACGGATGTTCGTTTATTTCAAAAAGCCATCTTATGTTAATTTTTATTCGAATTAACATAAGACGCAAAGTAACATAAACGAACATCAATTCGCATGAGCCTACATGAGAAGACAAATCTCCAGTTGCCCTTGGTTTGTTGCTAAATTTCGCGCGGTCACCGTGGCGGGTGACAAATTAATTGAAGTCGACGACTTTCCAAAGGCCTTTTTGCCTTTGGTAGATGCGCACGATTTTGCCGTTTTTCTGTAGTTTCAATAGTGCGCCACGGATAACGCCAATCGACACATCCAACGTACGACTCAGGCTTGCCATAGATTGGGTTGGGTCATCGCGAAGACGTTCAAGATGCACGCGGTCGTCGTGCTTTAGATCCAGTCCTGATGTTCACAATTGTGATGTTCGGTGTCCGTTATCGTCTCAGTGACGAAGAACTCTCCTTCCAGTTACGAGACTCTTACTCTTTCAGAGTGTTCTTTGGATTGTCTGATTTCTTTAAGGTCTATTGAAGAAAAGCGGTGCTTTTGTTATTGTTTGCAAGAATAATACGATAAGGTTTAAAATGCCCTATATATAAGTATACGTAATTTTATATAGGTCTATCGTCATGCGCTTTCTTCACATTGATGGCAATACGTTTTATGCATCAGTGCATCGCGTTTTTGAGCCGATGTTGTGAGGCAAGCCCATCATCGTGCTCTCTAATAATGATGGTTGCGTAGTGACACGAACGGCTGAAGCAAAGTNNAGCTTGGGTATTAAGCGTGGCGTTCCCTTATTTCAGATTAAAGACTTGGTAGAGAAGCACCAGATCGTCGTTCGGTCAAGTAACTATGAACTCTATCAATCAATGTCAAACCGCATGATGACGACGATCCGCACGCTTGTGCCTCGCCAAGAAATCTATTCGATCGATGAGCAGTTTGCTGATGTGACAGGGATGCCTTTAGACCTGACAACCTTGGGTCACCAGGTGCATGATCGCGTGTTGAAGTGGACGGGCATTCCAACGTGTGTAGGGATTGCGTCGACCAAAACGTTGGCGAAACTCTGTGACTATTACGCCAAGATTTATCCCGTTTTTCAGTCGGTCCTCAATTGGGACGATCTAACGCCCGCACGTCAAGCCAAAGCCTGGCGCATGACGCCGATCGGTGAAGTGTGGGGCATTGGTGGCGCTTTGACGGCTAAACTGCAAGCCGTGGGGGTANGTACGGTGATGGACTTTGTGCGCCTCCCTCGCACGACCGTCCGTAAGTTTGGTGGTGTGGTTTTAGAGCGTACCTGGTTAGAACTTCAAGGTGAAGTGTGTATTCCACTTGTTGAGACGCCACCCAAGCGGCAGCAGATCGTGAGGTCGCGTAGCTTTGGTGAGCTCATTACAGATAAAGAAAGTGTTTTATCGGTAGTCTCCGTTCATGTGGCTTCCGCTGCACGTATTCTTCGCAAGGAAGGAACGGAAACCACTCGATTGACGGTTCAATTTCAAAGTGATCCCTTCAGAACGGATGAACCACAGTACTTTGCGAATCCAACTTTTGAGTTCGAACTACCAACGTCAGATACGTTGTTCCTTACCCATACAGCTTGCTCTCTTGTAGACCAAGCCTGGAAGTGTGGTTTTAAATACCGTCGCGCAGGCGTGATTTTTAGTCAGTTGGTTGAGGAAGGCTCTCCCATCTTGTCTCAATCTCTTTTTGATGATCCAAGCATTGAGATGGACAGAGCTCGTAGGAGAAAACTGATGTCCGTGATGGATGCACTCACCGACAACTATGGAAAGACAATCCTTCAGACGGTACCAGCGNCCGTCCTGTCTGACAAATGGCAAATGAAACGCGATTATTTGTCACCTTGTTATACAACTAACTGGGATGATCTTTTGGCAGTGAGTTAAGGGGATAACCAATCAGTCGAATCTGCCACATTGGTACGGTCGCCAAAATTGCTGAGCGTTTATGACACAAATTTTGCGATATTCAGATCAAGTCGATTTAAATATAGCTCAACAAGACTCATGCTGCGGCTGCGGTAAGCGGCGAGAGTTGTAAGCGATCGGAATAGCATCATCAACAGCAAAAGGTACAGGGGAAGACATAATTTCAAATTCGGGAACCGTGAGCACAAAAATTACGCAGAACCGTCAAGCTTTGTAATCCTGACTTGGCGAAAAGTCGATGTGTCGGTAAATGAAGAGCTTCCATTAGCTCATGGTGAACCGGAGCCTGTAGATTTCCAATCCATTTCGACAAAGATCCGAGTGGCAAAGTCTGAGCCAGATACCAAATCGGTGGCAATTTTGTCTCATCGTACTGCTTGCGAAAAGCAATTGTTTTAATGTCGGAGGAGCTTAGCCAACATTCTGAAGCGTTCGCTACCAATTTTTCATGACGTGCCTGATCGTGAAATAGATCGCTCACCATGTAGACCATAGCACCTTTATGTTGCGCTAATACTTCAATAAACCTTGCTCTGATCGACTGTTCAATGCGAAGTAAGTAAGGAAACAACAAGTTCCTAAGTTGCTCGTCTAAAACAATCACTTGATTGATTTGAGACAGAGAAGTCGATTTACGGAAATTTCGTGAATCTCTATTAGCAAAGGCGTCACAGTAAGCATCCAGACGCGCGTAGCCATAGTCACGAAGGAGTTTCTTAAGCAACCTTTCACTGTTAATTTTCAATCCTCGGCTACTTAGTAAAAGCTTTTGTTCAGCCAAGGACAAANNAGCAGGCTTATCGTATTACACGACATCTAGATATGAAAATGCCGGTAACGCAAGCATTACCGGCGAAGCGACCTCTTTTTTTGCATGCTCGATCGCTCGAACAGAAGTCTTCGGGAACTGTTGAAGTCACTGTAAAGAAATCCTTGCGACTTTGCAATGAGAAGGATCGACTTTTTGTAATTTCAGGGAAAAGAGTGCGATGCTGGACCATCTTGTTCAGTTGGGGGTGAAGTGAGGTTGAGCGTTGGTTTGAGAATGACACTTCTTGTGGAGTCGTTTTATGAATAGCTGAGTTCGGAATTCAGAAACGCCCTCTATACGCGCGTTTCGAATGGTCGTTGCACTAATTTAAAGCAAAATTTTGCACTTCATTGGTGCAAAACGGCACAAGTAGGCGCAGGTTCGATAAAAAAAGAACATTGTGCCTATTGCTTGAGAGGGCTCTTAGAGAAGAACGTTAGTGAAATAAGCGTTTCTATTTCGATTTGGCACGCAGTTTGCTTGTAAGAGGAGTTAGATCGGCATAACAATCAGCCGATCATTTGATAGATGCCCCTCGGCATTCCTTTTTGGAGTAAAAAACATGTCCTCCTCCACATCTATTTTGCAGATGATTCGTGAAAACGACGTGAAGTTCGTGAGTCTGCGTGTCACAGATATGCACGGTAAAGAAATGCACTTGACCGTGCCAGCTAACCTGATCGACGAAGATACGTTTGAATTTGGTCAGGCTTTTGATGGTTCGTCTTTCGCGGGTTGGCGCGGGATTGAATCGTCCGATATGGTGCTGATGCCCGATCCAGCCACTGCGCATATGGATCCCTTCCGTGCCGAAACGACCTTGGTGATGGCTTGCGACGTGCGTGATCCGTCAACGGGTGAAGGCTACGCACGTGACCCGCGTACGATTGCACGTCGTGCCGAAAAGTTCTTGCAGAGTACGGGGATTGCTGATAAAGCCTTCTTTGGTCCCGAACCCGAATTCTTTATCTTTGATGAGGTCCGCTGGGATCACACCATGGGTAAGAGCTTCTTTGAAGTGAAGTGTGATGAAGGTCCTTGGAGTACGGGTGAAAAGATTGAAGGCGGTAACTTGGGTTACCACAACCAAGTAAAGGGTGGCTACTTCCCTGTGTCTCCTGTGGATAGCTTAGCTGACATCCGTGCAGAAATGTGCCTGCAGCTCGAAGCCCAAGGCGTGCCCGTTGAAATTCATCATCACGAAGTGGGTGGCGCAGGACAGTGCGAAATTGGGACCCGCTTTAGCACATTGGTCGAACGCGCTGATTGGACGCAGATTTTGAAGTACACGGTTCACAATACGGCAGCAGCCTACGGTAAGACCGCCACTTTTATGCCAAAGCCCGTGGAAGGCGATAATGGCTCTGGTATGCACGTTCATCAGTCCCTTTGGAAGGATGGTGTGAACCTCTTTGCTGGAAACGGCTATGCGGGACTCTCTGAAACGGCACTCTACTATATTGGTGGCGTGATTAAGCACGCTCGTGCACTGAACGCCATTACAAACCCGTCCGTTAACTCGTACCGCCGTTTGGTGCCAGGGTTTGAAGCACCGGTGAAGCTTGCTTATTCGTCTTGCAACCGTTCCGCTTCGATTCGTATTCCACACGTGAGAAGCCCAAAAGCGCGGCGTATTGAAGTCCGATTCCCTGACCCGTCCGCTAATCCTTATCTCGCCTTTTCAGCTTTGTTAATGGCGGGGCTTGATGGAATAGAAAACAAGATCCATCCGGGTGAAGCGGCAACGAAGAATCTCTACGACTTGCCGCCCGAAGAAAATGCGCTCATCCCGACGGTTTGCTCGTCCTTAGATCAGGCGCTCGAATCGCTCGACAATGATCGCGCCTTTTTGACGAAGGGTGGTGTCTTTACGGACGACTTTATTGATGCCTACATTGCACTAAAGGCTCAGGACGTGACGAAGTGGCGTATGGCTGTGACGCCACTCGAATTTGACCTCTACTATGCTGTCTAATCGCTAAGGAGATCTCACCAAGAAACATCCGCCTGTTTTTAAATGAACGCGCGGATGTTTTTTTGATTGAGATTTGTCTGAACGCGTCTTAGCTAGGCGATTTCACCTATATTGTGTGTGCTTGAAAACCCTAAAATACGCATCCAAAACAGCCCCGCAAGTAGGGCTGAAACCTCGGAGGAATATTATGTGCGGCATTGTCGCTCTTTATAGTGATCAACCTGTTAATCAGCGTCTCTATGACGCACTCCTTTTATTGCAGCACCGTGGTAAGNACGCGGCAGGCATTGCGACCTTAGATGGTCAGACCTTTCATTTGCATAAAGCCATGNGTAGCCTTGTAAGAGATGTCTTTCGGACACGCAATATGCGGGATCTCACGGGCAATATTGGGATTGGTCATGTGCGTTACCCAACGCAAGGGTGCGCGACTTCTACTGAAGAATGTCAACCCTTTTATGTGAACGCGCCTTATGGGATTGTCTTTGCACATAATGGCAATCTCACGAATGCCGAAACGCTTAGAGAGGAACTTCAAACGGTTGACCGTCGTCATGTGAACACCACAAGTGACTCGGAAGTCTTGCTTAATGTGCTCGCAACAGAAATTTCGCGTGTCACCTCAGATGGTCATAAGTTGACAGCAAAAGCGATTTTTAAAGCAGTTGCTCGTCTACATCATCGTGTTCGTGGGTCGTATGCTTGTACGGCTTTGATTGCTGGTCATGGTCTATTGGCGTTTCGTGATCCGCATGGTATTCGCCCTTTGTGTTGGGGACGTCGTGTTGACGAAAGTGGATTCACCGAATATATGGTGAGCTCTGAATCGGTGACGATGCCAGCGTTGGGCTTTAAATGTGAAGGTGATGTGCTACCAGGTGAAGCCCTTTGGATTGGCTTTGACGGTCAAGTGGTAAGAAAACAGTTGGCTGATCATCCAGCCCTCAATCCTTGTGCCTTCGAGTATGTGTATTTTGCACGTCCAGACTCTGTGATAGACGGCATTAGTGTCTATGATGCGCGTTTGAAGCTCGGAGAGTATTTAGCAGATGCAGTGGCTAACGAAATGAAGCTTAGCGACATTGATGTCGTGATGCCGATTCCTGACAGTGCTCGTCCCTGTGCGCAACAGTTGGCGATGAAGTTAAAGCTCAATTATCGCGAAGGCTTTATCAAGAATCGCTATATTGGTCGTACGTTTATCATGCCAGGTACCNAAGCGGTTCGTCGTAAGAGCGTTCGCCAAAAGCTGAACGCCATGCCGATCGAATTTAAAGATAAGAATGTGCTTCTTGTTGACGATTCAATCGTTCGCGGCACGACCATGAAGGAAATTGTCACAATGGCGCGTGAGTCGGGCGCAAAGAAGGTGTATGTAGCGAGTTCCGCACCTCGTGTGATGTTCCCGAATGTCTACGGCATTGATATGCCGACAAAGAGTGAACTTCTTTGCGGTGACGGCAAGGGAGCTGACGAAGTCGCTAAGATTATCGGTGCAGATAAGGTGATTTATCAGCCGCTAGCATCGTTGAGCCTTGCTTTGAAGGACTTGCGTCCTGATATCAAAAAGTTTGATTGCTCTTGCTTTGACGGTGAATATGTAACAGGTGACATTACGCCCGAATATCTTGAACATTTAGATGAGGCAAGAAATAAGCCGCAAGCGGCTACACCAAGCGACGATTAATTCGTTACGTTGTCGTTCGTTTTAGCTTTACTACGGTAGACCATTGTCCGACATTTCTGGTCCTTTTGTTCGGATGATGGTCGGCTTGTAGTTTTGTAAGTTAGTACCGACGACCAAGCCCCGTGATGACGCCTTCAATCGTAAATTGATCGTCTGGCGTGGGTGTAATGACGCTATAAAGACCATTCGCGTTTTCGGGGTGGAGTGTGGGTTGATTTCCTTCTAAGTGGTAGCGACGCACAAGGTAATCTCCTTCATAAAAGACGAGCAAGAGGTCACCAGGCTTAGGGTCGAGCGAACGGTCAACAATCAAAATGTCGTTAGGCATGATGCCTGCATCAATCAATGCTTTACCTTGCATCTTCACGACAAAGGTCGCAGAGCGGTTACGTACAAAGTAGCTGTTCAAATCAAAGTCTTCTGCCTCATAATCACTCGCGGGTGAAGGAAAGCCGCACGGGACAGATGCATCAACATAAGGCAAATAAGTAGGGGCTTCGCTCGGTGCGAGTTTACCTAAATAAAGAATGTCAGAAGTGAGCGTTGCCATGATGGTTTTTGTTTGATAAAAAAAGTATGCCTGAATTTTAGAAAGTATTCTAGAGAGGTTGCGGAATTTTTGCAAACTATAAAGTGTCTACGGATAATCGCTTTTAGCTTTATTAATTAATAAAACCCAGGTCTCGATAAAACCTGGGTTTTCAAACTTCGCTCAAAAGGAATGATTACTAGTTACGGGTACTGCTTGTGTTGATCGGCGTACTTTTTGGCAATGTTCTGAAGACGATTCAACCAATCGTCGTAATCGATATTGGCAGGTGCCTGAGGAAGAAGTGTGTTACGCACGGAGAGCAAAAAGTCGAAGTCCGGATTGGTGTCTGATGGACTCGCCATGGACTTTATAACAACGATACCTAGTTCACCTGTGAGGTCCACAAGTTGGGCTTTCTGTTCTTGCGTTGCCATGATGCCTCCAGTGAAACGCTATAGCCATTCCACAATATCAGATTTTGGGTTTAGTCGGTACTCAAGGGGACTAGTGGGTGAGGTTACTTAAGGGACCTAGGAGGATATTAGGTTGAGAGAAGTTAAGATTGATTGTTGAAATCAAAAATCAAACTTTAACAGGGTTTAAAAGTTTGGTATAGGGATTGAAAAAAGGCTGCCAAAGCATGTAAGGACATGCTTATGACAGCCTTTATCTCCACTCATCTATAACGAGTGCGTTACATTACAAATTAGAATGCATATCTCAAACCAGCATTCCAACGGTACGGGGTCTTGATTTCACCGCCAGTCACGTATTCAAAGTCGGCATAGCCATACAGATTCTTCGTGAAGTTGACGTTCATGCCAAATACCAATTCGTACCAACCACCACCGAAGTCCTGGTCAAAGCGGTTAGCATCCTTGGCGTTTGCCATGCGAGCAACCGTGGATGTTTCGCCGTCAAAGTCATAGAGATAGGACGCACGGACAAACACAGAGCCCATGTTGTCAGGGCAGTTTAAGCCTGCCTGGACACCAACGCGTGCAACGTAGGAGTTGATCGAATCCTGTTCAATCGTGGCGCCATGGGTTGTGCCATAGTCTTCACCGAAGATGTGAGAAGCCGTGAAGGCAACCTGCGGTTCAACATAGGTGAGGTTAGTGATCGGGAAGCGGTGACCAGATTCAACCGTCAAAGCGATGGCTTGAGTGCTGTACTTACCAGCAAGCTGCTTGCCTTCAACGCCGAGGTCAAATTCGTTGTTGAGCTTACCCCACTTGGCAGCGACGTCAACATAAGCACCATTATCGAAGAGCCACGTGCTGTAACCCGTCAACGTACCCATGTAGTTTTCGCCCGTACCGTTGGCGAAAGTGGCATCACCCGTCGTGTAGGACACGGCACCACCAACGAACTGCTTCGGACCAGTCGTCGCAATCTGGGTATCTACACCAGCCTGAACGCCATAGTACTTGTTGTCAACGTGACCAGCTTCGGCNTTACCACCAAAGGTACGCGCCCAAACACCAACAGTACCGTTGTTGTTACGAAGGTCACCCATACGCTGAGCCATATCGTCAGCGTCGGCGCGCCACTGCATCATCGTGATGGCAGTGCTTTCGCCGATCGAAACCAACTGAGCGTTCTTGCGGGTGCCTTGTTGGACGAACTGATTTTGGTCATTGTTTTGACCATACACGTCATCACCAAGCAAACCACCAGAGAAAGTGATTGTGCCCTTGCCGTCAAAATTCTTGTTGGTGTTGTAAGCCTCAATGACAGCATCCATACCCATTTCATCGGCAAGTGCACCAGCAATGGTTACGTTAGCATTGACCTGATCTTTGGTCGTAAGCTTAGAGCCGTCCAAGGACGTGAAGGTGGCGTTAACTTTGTCAGTCGCGGCTTTAACCTCAACCTTACCGTCTTTATTCAAAACGATGGCGCCCTTGCCAGCGAAGTTGTTGAGCGTGACGTTGGTACTTNNTTCAACAGCGAGCGTAGAGCCAGCACCAGTTTGAAGGTTGTTGATCGTGCTGGAGTTGTTAGAGATGCCCTCGGCGATCGTCAACGAGACGCCGTCAGCAATAGCGACGCCGTTCTTTTCAACAGCTTGTCGAGTAGCAACGTTATTAAGCTGAATAGAGTTGATCTTGCTGTCCTTGTTCACCGTCCAGGAAGAGGTACTGTCGAGGGTGACTTCAACTGTAGAAGTAGCAAGAATACTAATGCCGCCAGTCCAGGAAGAGTTGTCAGACAGTTGAATTTTATATTCACCGACAGCTTCTTCAGGAGTGATTATGTTGGAATTAGGTCGATTCCCTTGATGAACGAGCTCTGTGAGATCGCCAAACCACTGAGATTTATTCTCAACGTGAATGAGTGTGTTGATTTGATTGCCATTTACATAAAAAAACTTTTCACCACTATCATTCGGAGAATGANNATAGACATTAGCTACATTGCCCAACAAAACACTTTCGTTGGTTAATGTTAAGAAGTTAGTGGAGATGAGTTCGTCAACCGTAACACCTGGATTAACCTTGCCAAGCGTACTTTTTGCTGCGTTTCTAAAAATGACATTGTCAGTCACTTTAAGACTAGTATGATCCAAGGAAAATTTATTTGTATGGGTTTTGGCAGTTTCGAAACCTGTTCCGTTTAAGAAGTCTACCGCTTTGATTTCATAAGTGCCATTTGTCAAGGACAGTTTGACTTTGCCATTTTTAGAGGATTCAGTATTTTCACCGTACGCGCTAACCGTGATGTGAGTAGATGAATTGTTATTGTTGGTACTTTTGAATTGCGCCTTCAAAGTCAGTCTTACTAGCATCAAGATAACCACTTGAGCCGAGAATCCCTCCGGTCTGAACATACGTCTGAGCAACTGCTACTAAAGGCGTCACAAACAAACTTAGCACAGCAAGGGCTGTCAACTTTTTTTTGCTAATCATAATTCTTCTTACTTTGTTCAAAAGAAAATTTAACCTCAAGAAGAACCGCTAGCAATAACAGCTCTTCCGCTTAAGCGATCCCAAAAGGACTTTCTATTAGCTAGAGAGTGTGATGAATCGCTGATATTTCATATTACTTGTGGAAACGAGTGTTACGCAGACGATATACAAAGTATTACAATAAATGTCGTATTTACAAATTTTCTAGGGAATTTACGTGATAAATGTTACGTATGTAAGACATACAACGTTTGTTGATGAGGCGTTTGTATGTGATGGTGTGACATTCGTGTGTTAAAAATTTTGATGAATGCTTATGAAATTGAAATGGTATTGAAAAAGGTATCATTTGACGTGAAAAATAATTGAAATCGTATGATTTTATGGATAATATGATTTTGGTTTATGTGCTCTCGAAGACATTGCTAGTTAATTCAGATTTATCCGTTGCTACAGTGTCGATGTGGAAACCTTGCTGTTCTCTAAAATAGTTATCCACGTATACAAACGGAGTCACTATGCATCTACGTTCAATTGAGGCAAAAGATCTTCCTGACTGCATTGAACTTCTCAAAAGAATTTGGAACTTTTCTGGGTTTTCTCATCCGATGGGTGAGGAGGCAACAGCGGCTTGGTATCTGCACCATCATTTACAACCATCGACACATGCCTTTGTACTGGAACTCAATGGACTCGTTGTAGGCTATCTGTTGGGAACCATCCCTGGCGACCGAACGTTTGACTCCAAGCCTGAATGGAAATGCATAGGACATCAAGTAGAGGACACTTGGCAAGCTGTGACGACAGCTGAGGAGCGTCAAACGTTTCTTAATGAATGGTTTTACGGAGGGACTTGGGCAGAGGAGGTCTTAAAAAGGAAAGCGATTTCAAAGGATGCGTCAGTGTGGATTCAGCTTTTTATTGTGGATCCCGAAGTGCAGGGTCAGGGCTTGGGGAGCCGTCTTTGGAAAGCGTTTGAAGAAGTACGAATAAAACGCGCTTCCGAGCAATGGGTACTGCTACACACGGATACGTGGTGTGGATTTCAGTTTTATGAGCGGCGTGGATTGGTGCGACTGGGCACGTGTCCAGTCAAAGACCTGCCGATTGACGCTAATGGCGTTCAGCCAGCATATTTTCTCTATGGCTTAAGACCAACTTGTTTGAGGGTTTAGGGCGAGCTTTGGTGCGTATTTGAAGCTTTCTTGTCTAAAGACAGAGGATTCACTTTGACCGTCAGACAGCTCTTTCAGGTGGCAAAGCCGCCGTCCGTGCAAAGTGTGCGCGGCAGACCTCTTATCCGTTCCGATAGACTTTTGTCTACCGTATCGTGAGTCTCCAAGATCCTGAAACAAGTTTGAATCTTTTTGATCGTTACGAGGTTTTTGACGACATAGACTACTACCGCTCAACAGCACTTCCTAAGAAGAAGGGCTTGTACCATGTCCTTTGTCAGTTGCATAACACGCTAAGAAGGCACTCATGACAGGGCGAGATTGACGGAATTGCACGAACCCAGCCTTCTAGATGCCGACTCGACTATTGTACCTAGTTCCAATCCGTCGGCTTAATTTGAGGAATACGAAAGGAGTCACCGTTGCCTCTAACTTGAAACTTTGGGAAACCCTTTCGATCTGCTTTGAACTCTTTAATAGCCTGAGACAAATCCATAAAGCCTGGTTGAAGCGCTTGAGAAGAACCATACTTTGTCATCATCCAGCTGCCACAAAACCAACTTACTTGCGAGTTCAGTGTATTAAAGGAAGGAGAGATTTTGCTCAAGACCGTCCTTTTCTAGAAGGTATGCTTCTCACGAGTTTGTGCGAAGAGGTTTTGGGCACCTATCATCCCGACGTTTAAAAACATGGGTTTTCTCTGTTCGATTTATAACAAGAAAGGAAACAGGAAAGAGATTTTTTAGCAAAATGCCTAAGAAAAGAAAATTTTTTGGCTGAAAATGCGGTTTGAGAGAAATTTTCGACAAAAAAGAGAAATTTTCTACCTCAATCGCGGTTTGAGAGAAAAAATGGAGATTGGCTACACTTTCTTGGTTCAAAAATGTGCACCTGGTACGATTGTGCCTCGAGTGTCTGCCGAAACAGCACCTGTCAAACGTAAGATACAAAAGGATGGTAGACTGTTGGTGCCCACGGGTTCGTTTCTTGAGACAGACGACCTGTTAGCGCATATTGCGTTTGCGATTGCTCATGAAGGCATCAATATGCAAATCCTTGCGCAGGTGCTTCCGTTGGTGAACGCCTCGGACATGCAGTCGTTCGTAGAAGCTAAGCCGACAAGTCTTGTGTCTCGTCGGACGGGTTGGCTTTGGGAACTTTTTACGGGACGTTCGCTCGACTTCAAGACAACGGCGAGTACCTATGAGCCGCTCTTTGATCCTAAGCGCTATCTCACGAGAGAGCAGGGTGAACGATCACCCAAGTGGAAGATTATCTTTAATGGCTTAGGGACTTCAAAATGGTGCGCGACCGTTGAGAGAACACCGACGATCGAGAAGTATGTCACTCGTTCAATCCTAGAACGCGTGGCTGAATGGTTTACGAGCATTGGTCAGCTGAATGCAGAACGTGCTTTGGGTTNNGAAATTTATTTGAACGAAACCAAAGGTTCCTTTGGACTAGAAAAAGAAGCGATCAGTGCTAGCAAGGCTGAACGTTTTGCGCGTCTTTTGAGACACGCGCCAGAAAAACGCTCGCTCACTGAAGACTATCTTTGCGAACTGCAAAACGAAATTGTGAGCAATCCTTATGCTGAGTCTTATTCTTACCGCACACAACAAAATTGGCTAGCGAACGGTCCGGGTGCGAGTGCTGTGACCTATGTGCCGCCTACGCCCGATCAAATCGATGGCTTGATGACCGATTGGCAAGAGGCAACGGACCAACTCTCCAAAGCAACCGATCCGATTGTGGCTGCAGCCATCGTTTCCTTTGGTTTTGTCTATTTGCATCNNCATCCATTCATGGATGGGAATGGACGATTGAGTCGATTTCTTATCCATCAGCAACTGGCTACTTCAGGCAAGCTCGGCAAAAATCAGTTTCTTCCAGTCTCTGTTGCGATGAAAAAGCACGAGTTGGAGTACCTTGAGGCACTCGCAACCTTTTCAAGACCAGCCCGCAAGGCTTGGCAGGTCATTTGGACGGGCGGAGATCCGCTTTGTGAATGTACGTTTCTTGTGCACGAAGCACTCTACCGTTATTGGGATGCGACCATTCAATCGGAATTTCTCTACAAGATGGTAGTCGAGGCGCTAGACGTTCATTTGCAAGAAGCCGTCGATTTTCTTGAACGCTTTGATAAGCTCGATCGAGCTGTGAACGATGAGTTTGATATCCCACAAGCCTTGAGGTTGTTAATGATTCAGGTCTACTTAAAGCAGGGACGGCTTACGAACAATTTCAGGAAAAAGTTTGCCGATAAGATGCCCGTTGAGGCAATGGATTGGCTCGAAACCAACGGTGAAGACCTCCTTAACAACGATGTCGAGGATCTCTTTGAGTGACGTAGAGCCTCTGTAGGCACAAAGCTGTTTGAGTGGGCTAAGCGAAAAAGCGCGACTCGTTCGATAATGTCATCACAAGGTAACGTTTCTCGAGTGAACCATGGTTGAAAAAATCACTGTACGTGGCGCGCGCGTACATAACCTCAAAAATATCGATCTTGATATTCCGCTGAACCAAATCGTAGGTGTGGCGGGCGTGTCGGGGTCTGGGAAGTCATCTTTAGCGCTGGGTGTGCTTTTTAGCGAAGGCTCACGACGTTACTTGGAGTCTTTGTCGACATATACCCGACGACGTTTAACGCAGGCTGCACGCGCTGACGTTGATGAAGTCTTACATGTGCCTGCGGCTTTAGCCCTGCATCAAAGACCAGCGATACCTGGTATCCGCAGTACGTTTGGGACAGGCACGGAGTTACTTAACACCTTGCGCCTCATGTTTTCACGTTTAGGTGCGCATGTGTGTCCCCATGGTANNCATGTGCATGCACCGACCTTAGACGTAGTCGCTGAAAAGCCCTTGGTGTGTGCAACCTGTGGTGTCACCTTTGATGCGCCTGGANGTGAAGATTTGTCGTTTAATAGCCGTGGTGCTTGTCCGACGTGCGATGGCACGGGGATTGTGAGAACGGTTGATCGTGCAACCTTGGTGCCTGACGACACGCTCACGATTGACGAAGGCGCAGTGTTGCCGTGGAAAACCTTGATGTGGTCCCTGATGACGGACGTCTGTCGCGCCATGGGTGTGCGTACGAACGTGCCTTTTAGAGACCTCACGGTACNNGACGAAAAAGCGATTGTCTACGATGGACCGGTACNNGTTAAAAAGCATATCTTTTATCACCCAAAGGGTTCTAACGACGCAGCCGAATTGGATTTCACCTACTTTAGTGCGGTGCGCACCGTTGAGAATGCCTTGAGTAAGGTCAAAGACGAAAGCGGCATGAAGCGCGTGGAGCGCTTTCTCAAAATGGATGTGTGTCCCGATTGCTTAGGAACGCGCTATAGCGAGGCGNCGAGAGCGCCCACGATTGCGGGTGTGAGTATTGACGTGGTCTCTCAGTGGTAGTTGGTCGACGTGGTTGAGTGGGTCAAAAAGGTCCCCGAGACGTTACCCGCCGTGATGCGTCCCATGGTACCATGCAACNTTTGTGACACCTTTATTGAGACGGCAGGGCGTTTATTGGAATTGGGCTTGGGTTACTTGTCGCTAGACCGTGCGGGGAGTACGCTTTCAACGGGCGAACGCCAACGCATGCAACTCGCGCGAGCTGTGCGTAACCGTACAACGGGCGTGCTGTACGTGTTGGATGAACCGTCGATTGGGCTTCATCCAGCAAATCTACAGGGGCTCAAACGCGTCATGCACGACCTCGTGGCGGACGGCAACTCCGTCATTTTGGTAGACCATGATGTGAACGTCTTGCGTGAAGCTGATTGGGTGATTGAAATGGGACCCAAGGCAGGGCGTGAAGGCGGTTTCGTGTTGGTAGAAGAGTACTATGGACACCNNGTGAAAGCGAACCCCAAATCGATGATTGCGCCGTATCTCAAGGGTGAACCTGCTCTCACGCGTCCTAAAGTCGCTAGTGACCAAATGTTTGCGTTGGGTCGCATAACGCTCTCGACTTTAGTACTTCACACGGTGAAACCCATGACCGTCACGATCCCGAAANGTAGTTTAACGGTAGTGACGGGTGTCTCAGGTTCAGGCAAAACAACCTTGGTTTTGGAGAGCCTTTTGCCTGGACTCAAAGCCCTGTGTGACGGAAGTGCGTTACCCGCGCATGTCGCATCGATCGATGCACCGGGCATTCACAAAGCGAAGTTGATTGACGCGTCTCCGATTGGGATGAATGTCCGTTCGACCGTTGCTACGTACGCTGACGTACACGATGAACTCCGTAAAGCGTTTGCCCGAACGCCCGACGCAAAGGCTACGGGCTTTAAGGCAGGGGACTTTAGTTATAACACTGGGAAACTGCGTTGCCCCGTGTGTGACGGCACGGGTGTCATGAGTCTAGACGTACAGTTTTTGCCTGACGTCGATGTGCCGTGTCCGGTATGCCATGGGACGCGCTACAGCAAAACCGCGGGTCAAATACGGCGCGTCAACAAAACGGGCGAAGCGATGTCGTTACCCGCTCTGATGGGTCTCAATGTCACTCAAGCCTTAGAAGTGACCACAGACATGAAGTCCGTGCAAACAAAACTCAAGGTGTTGGACGACTTAGGGTTGGGTTATTTGACGTTGGGTGAAGCGACACCAGGACTCTCGGGCGGCGAAGCGCAGCGGCTTAAGCTCGCGGGTGATATGGGACGTGGGCAAGCCGATACGGTTTTTATTTTTGACGAACCCACGATTGGGTTACATCCCGAGAATGTGAAAACCTTGATGGCTGTCTTTGATCATTTGATTGACGCAGGTGCCACCGTCATTGTGATTGAGCATGATTTGGATGTGATTCGCTCTGCCGATTGGATGATTGACTTGGGTACTGGCGGCGGCGACGCAGGTGGGCAGCTGGTCTATGCGGGTGTGCCAAGTGGCGCGAAAGCCAACAAGGAGAGTGTCACGGGACGGTTTTTGTAAGGTTTCTTGAAGGGTTAAGCTCGCTTTCAGGCTTTTGGCGATAATGTTCAATAAGTCATGTGACGTGTAGGACGTTTTGCACGTTCATTCTGGAGAAAACTCAAAAATGAAAAAGATTGCCCTTACGCTAGCCGCAAGTTTGGCGGCTTTGACGCTTGCGAATGCGGTTCAGGCGAAGCCCAATGTTGCTGAAGTGACGGCACGTGCGGAGCAGGGTGTTGTCGAAGCGCAGTATGCCCTTGGGACCATGTACTTAAAAGGGAACGGCGTTAAACAGGATGCCCAGAAGGCTCTGCACTGGTATTTGAAGTACGCTGACCAAAATAGTGCCATAGCTCAGATCAAGCTTGGCTTTATGTATGAAGACGGTAACGGCGTTCAAAAGGACATGAAAAAAGCCAAGGAATGGTATCAGAAAGTACTGTGACAATAAGCATGAGTTGGGTTGTAGCTATGCTCAGCGTTTGGCGGATGACGGGTACTAAGCCAAACCGTTAAGCCAAAACGTTTGTTCGTTTGAATTTAACCGCGCTAAAGGAAAGAGACCTTGGGCGCGGTTTTTGTTAGGTTTGGGTGGGTTTAACCATTCGCCCAAAGACCCAGGTAGGATGTAGCCAAAATACTTCAATAGAGCATCATGACCGACACGCAACCCCTCACTTCTTTAAATACTCCCTTGACGGGTACACCCGCCGACCTACCCGAGATCCTAGATTGGATGCACCTTGAGTGCGAACGTCGAGCCAATCGCCAGTACGACGTGATGGTGCCATTCATGGGGTTTAATGCCGTGACGACAACCTATGACGATGTGGATGCCGAGGAGTTTCGCTCGCACGCCTATAAGGCTGCTGTGGCTGAAGTGAAGCGCCTTTATCGCAATGACCTGATGTCGCCCGAGGGCGACAGTGTACCTATGACCGATGACCTAGTGGCGTGGATGGATGAGTATTGGCTACAACGCTCGTACTTTGTGAGTAACCATGCCCGTGAAGAAGCCAAGCGTCAGACCGCAGCGCACTTTGGTGACGGTAAGCGTTTTACGATGGGGCGGTTCTTGGCGATGCAAGCGGATTTGGCGGTAAAATGAAGCTCGAGCAGAGCGTTGGACTGAGTTAAGGCGACTGTGTCTTTTCAAAGTGCTGATAGTCTTTGAGGCTCTTCCAGTCGCCGCCCCAAGTCCACCCGCGCTCTTTAAAGAGTGCCAACATCAGGTCACCGTTTTCAATACCGTATGGCACGTGGTCACCACGCTTAACCCACGAGCGACCGCCTTCGGGCTGCACAATCGTTAGACCATTTTTGGTTTTGACGTACGGGTTATAAAGCGGATTCACATCAATCGCCAAGCCGCGCGCATGAGCCGAGAGCTTGCGACTCCCTTTCACGACGCGGCAATTAAAAGTANNCGACGTGTTATTAGTCATCATGCTCCGTTCATCGTCCGCGCCATACGCATCAATCAAGACCATGCGTTCAATGGGATAGCCTTGGGTGTAAAGCGCTTCAAAGACCTCGATCACATCTTTTGCGACGCTTTTGTGGACAATGAGTTCACCATGTCGAATGTGACCGTGCCCGTCGTGATGTAAGACGCGCAAATAGCGAAAGTCTTTTCGATCGTGCCCGCAGATTGCTTTCCATGACTTCCCGTTAATACGCGCAAAGACCTTGTCGCTAATCGGGTTATTCGTGAAATAAACGCTGTTGCCGGCTTGGCTTAAGGCACTCTTCGGACACAATGGGACCCGCGAACGACGGTTGAACAGTTGCGCCGAGGGCTATTGCGAAAGTCGAGAAAGTCGCGAACGACCGACCCCATGACTGAGCGAGTTTGTGTGTTGAGCAAAGCATGACAAATCTCATCAAAAGTCGGGAAAGGCTGCCGGTGCGACCACTGTCAAAGGCTCGCCCGTCATTGGATGCACGATCGACAAGGACGCAGCGTGCAAACAAAGTCGACGCGTGCGAGCTTCTTCTTTGAAATTCCCATGCCCATAAAAANNAGGATCGCCATCAATCGGGCAATTGAGACTNTCAGGGTGTGCGCAGTGCATACGCAGTTGATGCGTGCGACCTGTGATGGGTGAGAGTTCAACGAGTGTCTTNAGGCACCGAGTAGTATTGACCGTTTCGAGGACACGATAGGTCGTGACCGCGTCACTACCGCCTTCAGTCGTGGGAAGAATCGCTTGCTTGGGACGATCAAACCAATTGAGGGCAACCGGAAGAGAAATCGTACCGTTGGTCGACATGATCGTGCCTTCTAAGCGCGCGACATAGGTTTTGTGGGCGTTACGGTCACTAAAAGCTTTGTTAAGCGGTCGCAAAGCGTCTTTGGTTTTGGCAAAAGCAAGGACCCCTGACGTTCCCATGTCTAAGCGATGAATCACAAAGAGTTCACCATAGGTCGCTTCAAGGATCGACTTGGCACTCACGGTTTCGCTGCCGCCAGGGACTGACGAAAGCCGAGCGGGCTTATTGATGACTACGAGGTGCTCGTCTTCATAGAGAATGGGCAAAGAGGGAAGGTCGTTTGGGTCTTGCTGCGGCTTCGCCTCTTCGTGCGGATGTCCCATTAATGCAAAGNNTAAAATAAAGCGTGCGCCTGACGACGGGGCATAAAAGGTTTCGTGAAAACGAATGTCCCATGAGGGTGAATCGCCCACCCACCATTCCGTAAGACCAATCACGCGGGGTCGCGCTTTTGTGAGAGCGTATTCGCCTTTAGTCAGCGACGCGTTAAACGCCAATAAGAGTTGCACTGAAGGCGACAAAATGCCGTCCAACAAAAAGCCACGCCACAAGGCACGACGAACGGCTTGTTCACGTCCCCCGTGATCGTCGTCACGCTGAGGAAAGGGCGCAAAGACTTCGTCAATTAAGGCTTGCAGGGTTTTTGGTTCACCTAAGCCATTCATCATCTCAAGAGACGGTACGTCACACGCTTCGAGTCCCACTAANAGATCGGCTGCATGCGTCATGTGCCAGGGGTGTTGGGCTTTTGGGGGCAGCGCACGTGTCGCGAAGTACGCAGTCACGGTGTTGTTTTGAGCGACTAAAAGGAGTCCCACACGACCGTTAAAGCCACTCGGCAAAAAGCCGCCCGTCATGTAAGCCTTTTGTGCGGTNAACGCATGCCCATCAGGGGCACTCGTATAGGGGCACGGTAGCACGTCGGGACAGGAGTATCAAAGACGGGACTGTGAGGCTAATGAAATCGTGAATCGAGGCACTTAAAGGCATGACGTATCCAGTGGGAAAAGTATGGGCACATTGTAAAGGATGGATGCTGGGCTGTTCGATGTGCGTTTTGGGTGGGCTAAACGACGTGGGTGTTCTGAAAACGAGGTTCAATGAGAGTTTAGAACTACGTATAAATACGGAATGAATTTATTGTTGCTTGATGAGAGACAAATCAAAGTGAGTCACTTCCTTGAATTGGCTAGAAACGCATGGGTTGGGAGGTGATGTAGGGTTAGGGGCGTACGATGAGTCCGACCATCTAACGAATTAATATGCCTGTGATTGAGGAGAGTGGCGTAAAGGTGGTAGCGCTTGTTCAGTCTAAACGGAGAGTACGTTAAAGCTAGGCATGTGATGATAAAAGTATGGTTAAACGGGAGATGGTTGAGGCTGGAATAGTCTCCAAGTGAGATTTTTGTGGCTCGAAAGCAACGGTAAAGCTACGTATAAATACGGTTATATTGAAAATCAAATGTAATAATATGTAACGTTGTCAAAAGGGTTTGTCCGTCTTTCGTGACGAAGGGCGCGCTTGGTCGACATATTCAACTCAGTGACCCTGAGACCAACAAGTAATCAAATGGCGGATTTTAATTGGCTGGGGTCTTGAATTTTGTCTGAATGTCGTTAGTCAATGGCTGAGAAGCGCTAAGAGGACGAAAATCCAGGCAAAACCCGATGACGCGTCAAAAAGATGAAATTCGCGTCAGTTCAAGGGAGGTTCACCATGAATAGCGACTAAAACGCGGCAATTAGGGCTTTAGAGATCCAAAAAGCGGCTAGAGATGCGTGATACCCCTAACAATTAGAAAGAGAATGTCGTAAGAACAGTAGCCAAAGAATGAAAGTTTCAGATGGAAAAGAAAAAGCCATTTTTGATACTTTTTGAGGGCTAAATAGACGCTTGGCTGAAATTCGCTAATTTTGACAGGTGGGGTTAGAATCCTTTCATCCGTGGTTACTCATCTATGAACCTTTTTTGGGATCTGGTTGCATAGTTTTTATCTCCTAGGCTTCCGGTAGATGTCTGGGATGATATCGGGTTCCTGACATCGCAGGAATCCGCATCACGGAATTTACGCCCGTTTCTTCGTCAAGTGAGGAAACGGGCATTTTTTTCGTGCGTACTGGCTACGCGACTTTGGAAACAACTTCCTACGTTTTACCATTGGGTTGTGCCTCCTTTCGGTCGATGCCCTATGGCATCCTTAAGAGCCTCTCGTTGTCTTTATTTTTGTCTCACATGAAGCCCTATACCAAGACTTTGCTTGTGCTCGTCGGCACGGGTTTTCTCTTCACCACGTTTTAGCCATGCGCTATGACTTATTGACGCATTTACCGTCAACGCCTATCACGCAATTAACGCTTGATAACGGTCGCTACACTGAAAAAGGCGTCCCGTTTAATGGTACCGTANTGGCTTCGGTGGAGGGCGACACGGTCACGCTCACGCCTATGAGCGATGGGCTGCGTGACGGCATGAGTCTCACGACGGTGAAAGGACAAGTCGTTGCTATGGTGCCGTGGGTCAAAGCATCANAAGAGGGCGAAGCCCAACTGTTTGACCCGACGACTGGACATCTACTTGAGCTTGTCGACTACCGTGCTGGCGTGGTGGATGGCATGAAGTTGATCTATCGCGATGATGGGTCGATCGCTCGACGTGAAACTTGGGTGAATGGCGTGCAAGAAGGGCTTACGACCACGTTTTTTACGGACGGTGCGCTGGCATCTGAAGTGATGTACCACAACGGTCAACAAGCGGGATCGTTGAAGACTTATAACGCCAAAGGTGTGTTGCTCTCCGACGTGATGATGGAAGGCACCGCTCGTCATGGGCTTTTTACCATCTATTTTGAAGAGACAGGGTTGCCAGCTATTCGTGGTGCCTATGAGCATGACGCGTACCAGGGTCCCATCACCACCTGGTCTCCTGACGGCTCGTACGTCGTGGAAGTCTATGACCGTGGGCAGCTTGTTGGACCCAAAAAGTACTATGACGCTCACGGGAAACGAATCGAAACAGAATTTTTTGAGCCTGACGCGAAAGACAACGTTGACACAACTAACGTGAGTCCATTGCCCGAAAGTCCCGCGGAGTCAATGGAAAATGCCGAGCACTTAGAAGCCACCGAAGCCCCCTAAAAGGTGCGTTCGGGTAAAAAAGTCTTGAGGATCGCCCGTTGAGGCATCACAATATCAAAAGTGTCGCCAACTGAGTGCGTATAATTCGACCATTCAAATTATCAGCGGATTCTCACGATGAGAGTTTCTCTTATATCTGGACTTCTGGCTTCTTTATTGATGACCATGAGCGTTACGGCTGTTGCTAAGCAAACGCATCGCGTTGATACGCTCATTCGCAGTATTGACCAGGTCAATCGCTTTTATGTTCCCGGCAAGACGACGCACGCTGAGATTCTCACGCGTTTGNAAAGTATGGGATGTCACTATCGATCCAACAATCGGCTTTTGCAGGATCCGTCGGAATCGATGACCAATACCTATGGTTGGTTCTACCGTTTGCTCCCTGAAGATCAAGGGATGGTANCCAATTGCTTTCCTGTGACGGTCTTTTTTCAAAATAAAGACGGTCAGGATGTGATCGAAATCGATGCGGGATCTGACCTTGATAAAGAAGGCCTCTTGCTAGCCATGCGCCATCGTTGGGGTGACCCGTATGTAGCAACGGGGCGCGGCAAGCAAAATCAGTGGCTTTTTAAAGCTCACGATCGCACCATCATTTTGAAGGCGATGGGGTTCTTGCATAGCTACGAAATCGAAATTCGTCCAGCGAGCTACTACGATGCCGTCAAAAACCATGCGGAAGGCGAAAAAGCTCGTTTAGCTGAACTTCAAGCCGAAGAAGCGCGTCGTGCGCAAGAAGAGGAAGCCAAGCGCGCTCAAGCAGCGGCGCAGCAGGATCAGCACGAAGAGCGCCTAGCTAAAGCTCACGAAGAAGCTGCCCAACATATGGGACGACTCTTTGGCATTTTGACGCCAGGCGTTACTTACTTTGAACTCGCTGAAGTCGAAGCTGAAGAGCAGGGCTGCCGCATTGATGACGATGGGGACCTCGTTCGTATGGGAGGTGACGGTCACCGTAAGCCTTGCTTTATGTTGCCAGGTCACCCGCGCTTATCAGTTGAGCAATTCAAAGGTAGCTTAGNNAGCCTCATGGTGAGCTACGAAAAAGAATGTGACGGCGTTGCCCTCATGCGCGAAAAGCTCTCGAAGACCTTAGGTGCCGTCAGTGCCTTTGAAAACCGAGGCATGGTAAAGCACTACTGGCATGACGATCAGATGAGTGTGGTTGAAACCGGTCACCATCAAGAAGACGCTCCCATTACGTTCTTCTTTGTGGGTAAGCATGTTTTTGATCAGGAACTTGCACGCATGATGGAAGAAAAGCATGCGGAGGAAGCCCAACGAAAGAAAGAAGAGGCGCATTTAGAGCGGATGTTCTGAGGTTGGATGCGCGATTGAAAACAAAGGAAGACGGCTGGAGTCGAGAGGGCTTTCGGTACCGTTTTCTTTATATATAGTGGTGCATTGGTTTTGCTTATGTGGTGTACTTTCGTTCTGCGTTCGCAACGGCGAAGTTCACTTAGATTTGGTTGTGTGATAGGAAGAGGTTAATCAGTCATTCATTAAAAAGTTTGCTACTCAATCAGGTGTTTGCAAAGAGTTGAAGGTGTTGCCGCTTTGCAACTAAGAGTAATTGCAATCTATTCCCTCCCTTTCAGGGGAAGTAAAAAATTATCTATAAAATCTCTTTTTTAACTTAGGGTTAACCCCCCTCCAAGACGTTTTTTGACTTTGCGATCCTTGCAAAAAAGGTCAAGAGAAATTGTGTTTCTTGATGAATTTTGGGGATCTAAAAAATGTCAAACTTTATGCCATTTAAGCCAACGGCTGTAGCTCTGATCATTGGATCAATTTTCGCAATGCCGTATGTCGCTCATGCGACGACTTACGGGGTTGATGCATCAAATGCGGATCAAGTCGTTACCGACAAAAATAGTTTTAGTGACGTTGATTACGGTGTTTATGTATCGAAAGACCACTCTGCAACTGTAACGAATGATTCCATCACTATTAACGCGAAAAAGGGTGGAGCGTTTGTCAAAAACAATTATGGTGGCACAATCGGTTTAACTGCTACGGCAGGTGATGTAGATATTACAGTTTCAGGTGGTAGCCCAAGTGATGGTCTTAATATCCATACCAGCAGTTCGGCAAAAAAAGACAGTAGGATCACGGTCGAGGGGAAAAACGTTACTATCACATCGACGTCACCAACAGGTACTGCTCGAGGTGTCTTAGTTAAGAATACAGCCAACACAACCGTTAACGGTCATGTTGAAGTAACTGCTCAACAAAAGCTGAAGATTGGTGTGGCAGGGACTGATTATGCAAAAGCCGTTGGTACTTCAGGGGCTAAGTCTTCGGTGACACTCAAATCAGACACCGTAGAAATCTCTTCAGTGGCTAGCCAAGCCTCTGATAATACTAAGGGATATGCCTATGGTGTTCACACTTCAACTAATGCAATTACTGAAATTGAAGCTAGAGAAGTGAAGGTTAATGCCAAAAACCTTGGTACTAAAGGTAGTGCGGTTGGGTTGTACGCGAGCGATGGTACAGATAACGAAGAACTGAATAGGCAATCAACACTAAATGTCAATGCTGACACCTTATTGGTTAACGCGACGTCGAATGTTGGTGTTGGGAATGCAGAAAACCCCGTATTAGTGGTAGCAGTAGCAGCTTATGGGGATGATATAGGCGAAGACGACACACAGAAGTCAAGTCATACCGCTACGGTCAATTTGTCTGCTAAGAACATTCAACTCTCCGCGTCTGGACAAGATGCTTACGGTGTAAGCTCGGTATATGGCGGTAAGGTTACTTTGGGCAACGAAGAAACCAAAGAGATAGTTATTTCTTCTGTCGCTCCTAAAGAATTTGGCGAACAATTTGCATCGACCAAATTTACTGGACTTGGTGCATATGCTCGTGATGCCAATCAGAAGACGACTATCGTTGCACAAGGTAAACAAATTTCGGTCATTGGGGACGCTACCGATGAATCTATTGGTGTCTACGCTGGGAGTAATTCGTTAGTCAGCGTTGGTGATGCAACAACGAACACCGTGACCATTCGTTCAACGACTGATAAAAACAATACCAGTGCTAATGCTATTGGTGTTTGGGTTGAAAATAATGCTAAAACTCTAAAAGGGAAGATCGGTGGTGAGTACCAAGATTGCTGGTAAATCCATAGATATTTCTGCTGAAGGCGCTGGCGAAGTCAATGCAATTTTCGTTGCTTCGAATTTGTTGGATCCCAAGAAAAAGGCTTTGCTTAGCATCACTGGCGACAATATCAATATTCACGCTAAATCGACTGCTGAAAATGGACATGCCACGTACCATTACGGCTTTCAGTGCTGGCGTGGTGAGCGTGATTGGCAATACTACCATTTCTGCAGATAACGCCATTGTGACTCGTGGTGACAGTCAAATTGCGATTAACAAAGATGGCCAACACAGCACAAAGATTGAAGGGAATATTCTCTTCGACTACGACGCTGATACATCAGGTACGCTCGTCGATGCAACTGTCGACCTGACGTTAGTAGGTGCAGATTCATATTGGACGGGGAATGTTGCTCGCAGTTGGAGTGGTAAACCCGACGATACTTCAAAGCTTGATGTGACTGGCATGAACCTTACGGTTAAGGATGGAGCACAGTGGACACCCACGAATGTTGCTTCTTCCGAACCATCTTCCACTGTTGGTAAAGAGGGCATAGCGCTCAATAATCTTGCTTTGGATAACGGCGTTGTGAATGTGACGGATAGTACTGTCAAGGTCAACGTTGAAAATATGTCTGGTAGTGGCACGGTGAAGCTTGCTACGGATTTGGCTGCTGAAGAAGGTAAACAGGCAGGGACCTTTACGGTGGCTTCTGCCGCGGAAAATTCGAAGCTTACTGTTAAGCTGACCGATAAAAAAAACGTCCAAGGAATTGACCTCTGACCAAGTGACGGCTGATCAGGCTAAGAAGTTGATGGGTAACATTGACGCGAAGGATACTGAAAAGAAGGTCGTCGTTGACGAAGGGATGTATAACAGCGGCTTTGACATCGGTAATGATGGTTCGAAGATTTCTCATGGTCCTAATAACGTCATGCAGTCTTCGCTTGAATTGGCAACCGCAGCACCGCTCGCACTTAACCGAATCCTTATGAACGACGTTCGTAAGCGTTTGGGTGACGTTCGTACGTCTGAAGGTACTTCTGGTGCTTGGGCTCGTTATGACGGCGGTCGCCTTTCTGGTAGTAATGGTCTTGAAAACGATTTCCACACCATTCAGATTGGTGTAGATACGCAACCGACAACTGACCCTGTGCGCTTTGGTGTCGCTTTCTCCTATACGACGTGTGATACTGACTACGCACGTGGTTCGGCTGATATGGATGCTTATAGCCTTGCTGGTTATGGTGTTTGGTTTGGAGAAAATGGTCAGTTTGTTGACGTTGTTGCTCGTATGGCTACGGCTAAAACCGATATGACCGTTGATGGTACGAAGAAGGGGGCTATTGACAACGTAGCACTCAGTCTTTCGGGTGAGTTTGGTTGGCGTTTGGACATGATGAATAATTTCTATGTCGAACCGCAAATCGAAGGCACGTATACCTATGTTGATGCCGACGAACTTGAAATCTCTGGCGGCTATAACTACAAGTTTGATGCAGTTGACAGCTTCTTAGGTCGTGCTGGCGTACTTTGGTATGCAGTGCCCGAACAACAAGGGCAATGTTTATGCACGAGTATCTGCTGTTCATGAATTCTTAGGTGATACGGCAGTCACTGGTGGTAACGGATCGGTTTACTCACTCGACGGTAAGGATACCTGGGTTGAATACGGTCTTGGTGCCAACTTCAACCTTACGCCGTCTACCTATGTGTGGGCTGATGTTGAACGTACTAGCGGCGGTGCGCTCGATGAAGACTACCGCGCTACTGTTGGTGCGAGGTACGTATTCTAAGAATGTAAAGATACCGCGATAAACGGTTCTAGGATTAGGCTACCGACTCAATGAGTAATCACGAGTCGGTAGCCTTTTTGCGTTTTGAGTTGTGAAAATGATCAGTACCGGGTTGAAAAAACTCAAAAAAAAGGCTACTTGGAGAGGTTAATCCAAGTAGCCAAAAAAGAAATCATAGGGACTTAACAAAAACATCTATGATTCCGTCCGTGATTGACCTGGGGAAATGACTGCAGTCGGATGGGCATTGACTGCGAAAGGTCAACCACGCTTGTCTTTCGCTACTCACGAGAAAGCAGACTGAGAGAAGCGAAAGACATAGCGATTATACGCATTATGAAACCGTTTTGCCAACAGGCGTTTGTCAGACTGCATATGATCTAAGGAACAGTTAACGCCCGTTGGATAGTGACATCAAACGACTCAGAGGTTCTGCCAATAGCGTGGTCCAAATACCACAGACATTGAGGAGAGGCACAAAAGTTGAGTTCCCACAATTTGTGGTTTTTGCTCCTTTGTGCCTCGTTTGCAGCGTGAGAGACGTGATTGTGGTGGTAAAGGTTGGCGCACACAATTGGGTCATTTGAGGTTACTTTGTGGAGAAGAGTTCGCCTACCATGCGGTCAAGGCGCTCTTCGGTACTACCCACTTCGTTAATGTGAAGGGACCCGCCTGATATTCTGCACGAGCGACTGGGTGTTGATCCTTTTTGAGCTCAACGTAGTACCGTACGCAAATAGGTCGCAGCGTCCCAGCTACGGCGTGCGGAATATTCGACCGTATAGGCACACGGACAGTTGTCCGAGAAGTTTACGATGTGCGTGCGAACGTTGCGGCGTTCAAAGGCACGCTGAATGGCTGGTAAGGCATTCGCGATTTTGACGCGCGGGTTCTTGACGATACAGACTTCGTCTGGCATCCCATCAAAAGACGCATAGTGTTCACCGTTGGTGACATTGGCGCAACCCGATAAAAGGAGGACACTAGTTGAGAAAGCGAGTGCAAGGTGCTTGGTGTTCATTTTTTTGTTCTCAGGAATGAGGTCAATGATTCTTATAAAGAAAAAGGAGAGAAGAATAGCAGACTTTGGGTTTCAAGTTGGGTTTGAATGTTGGTCTGGGCTCTCTATTCGCATCATTTAGGAAGGCTGTGTCTTTAAGAGAGTTGCTATTTTCTCTTGCACCGCTTCAAGGAAAATCGCTCGAATGAGTTGGGCGCTTGGATCAGCATGCGTGCGTTCTTTCGTGCCAACCTAAGCGAATGGTGAGCGTCGGGGTCTGATTGGTGAGAGTTCGAAATAAAGTGGTGAAGAGATTGCCCTAATAAAAGACTTGTAGCTTCTAGAGAGCAAAAAGATTCCGATTTATTTCGACTTGATTAGCTTTAGTGTGATATTGAAAAGTTAATGTTTGATCGAGGTGATAACACTAATAAGGAATAAGCAGAATGAAGGATTAAAAGAAGCGAAAGGGGAGAGTGAGATTAGAAAAAGGTAACTCTCAATAAAACAAAACCCCGGAGATTATCCGAGGTTTGGTTCTCATTCAAGCTTGAAGATTATTGATCAAATTAGATCAAGAAATCATCACGGCTACCGCCATTTTCTTCGTATTCAGCGAGCCAACGCGGCGTGCGACCACGACCCGTCCACTTGTTGCCGTTCTTGTCCATGTACTTAACAGGAACAGGACTACCAGCACGCTTGGAGGTCTTGACGACTTCCTGATCGGCGAACTGTAATTCAGCGGGGCTAAGACCGAATTCGTTGATAAGCTTCTGAACCTGTTCAAGCGCCTTACCGCGAAGCGCAGCACGACGTTCGTTCAATTCGTTTTCCAGTTCAGCAAGCTTTTCTAATTCGACCTTGAAGTTTTCCTGCATTTCGTTACTCCAAATAAAAATGAAAATTGAAAACTTTTATTTAAGGGCATTCTAGCAAAATTCTTGGTGTATGTGATATTAAAAAATATGAAAAGAAATGTTAAGGGTTGAATAACGAAATGCTAGATCACGATCATACGCTTTTAGAGAGTGTCACAAGTTGTTAATGAATGATCTTTTAAATGGTTTAAAGTTGGTTTAAATTTCCCTTTCGGTGATATCTATTTGTGTAAATTGTACTTTAAATAATAAATATAAGTTTAGCCCAAAATAGACTACAAAAAAGACTCTTAACCAGGTGTAATTAAAATTCCTTTAACTCATGCAGTTCCTTGAAAATCAGATATCTATAGGCAAACGTGTTCTAAAAAGTACGCATGGATAGCTAAGAAAAGAAACGCCTGTGGCGTTCGACCACAGGCGTTCTTAGGATTTGGTTAAGCTAAACCAGTAGTGTTATTGACCCAATGCCTTTTCAATTGAGAAGGGCATCGCCTGGTAACCCGTCGTATTCTTCAGTTGAATTTCAACGGACGGTTCTTTGGCTCCCCAATTGAATTCGCAGAGATATGGGTTGGGCGAAGAGGTAAAGGCACCAGAGGCCAAGTCAAACGATGCGCCCGCGGTCGCAGAGTAAACAAAGATCGACTTCTTGTCGTCTTGGTACTCGGTGATCGAGGTGACCGGGCTATACCATTCATGACCACGTTCCTTGCCGTATTCCCAGACTTGTTCAACCGTCATCTTCTTCTGGTCGATCTTATAAACCACGGCACGAGAATACTTCATTTCTGGTAAGGCTGGTTGTTCCATACCGCGAGCATCACCATTATCAAACGCCGAGAGATAAATGATGTCGCCCTTACTCATTTCATCAATACGGAAGGCTGTATGTTGCGTCCAAGTCCAGTCGAAGCCACCTTCGCACTTGGAGCCTTCGCACTTAATGGGCTTACCATGCTTGTCAACGGGCGTTAAGACCTTATCTGCCCAACCTTCTTTCCAACCTTCAGGGGAGCCGAGAATCCACTTCACCTTCTTATCACGACCAATCTTGATCATGGCGGACTGGTGACGAGACGAAATGATGATGGAGTCGTCAGACGGGTCGTAGTCGACAGAGTTGACATGTGCCCAGTTGCGACCTGCACCCGTACCAACGATGTCACCGAAGCGATCAGAAGCATCGTACTTTACCAATTCTTCAGAGCTTAAGGTCTTACCTGCCAAGCTTGCATCGATGTTGAGACAAACAGCACCCTGGTCAAGGACTTTAAGGACATTGTCGCGATATGGATCCAAGATATCCATCAAGCGCCATTCATCGACAACCTTACCGTTGGCATCTACTTCAGCAATGACGTCACGCACCGTATGGACATTCTTTCCATCAGGACGCTTATAGTTAGACGAACTCACGCGCATGAAATAATGACCATTTTGAGCGTCATCCATCGAATGTGAGAAGTCATTGAAGCGTAACGGTAGGCGGCGATTAAAGACTTCACGACCCATAACGTCGTATTTCACATAACGNTTAGTATAACCCCAAGAAATNAAAGTATCATCGTTTTGCTTAAAGCCCATCATCACGCCAGCGCTATAGATGGAATTCAAATCGTAGATCGGGTTCGCGAACAAATACCAACGAATGTCACCAGCGGTGTCAAGCATCGTGATTTGTGGGTAGTAGTTCCATTCAAGCGCACCGCCAGCCGGGTTATTCCAAACGACACGCGTGCCGATACCAGACTTTTCAACGAAGTTATTAACTAAGTAAAGGCGATCTTTGAATTTTGGATCGACTTTCTTTACTTCGACTCCATAGGGCATTTCGACTTCAGTCGCATTACCCGAGGCTTCCATATAGACTGGTGGCGCAAAGAGTTTGATCTTGTCGTTAAAGGATTCCTTTTTGCCTTGGCTGTCAATACGGGTGTAACTTACTTCGACCGTGTTGACGTAGTTGGGATACAAACCAAAGACTGGAATACCGCCATGCGTTAATACTTGTTCAGGCGCAACTTTATAAGCCAGTTCAACACCGTTCTTCTTAGGCACAATGCGAACCTTGACGTTTTCAAGCGTATAGCCACCGTCACGAATAATGGCGGTCAGCGGAGCAATGCCATAAGGATTCATCATCACTTCGCCAAGGTGCCCTTGGGTGTGATAGTCGATCTTCGANCCAGAGGGNTCGCCAATAGCCATACTAGTCAACGGAAGAAGCCCCGATATTGCTAATGCGAGAACACGAGTTTTGAAGTGCATGATGCGTTCCTTTTGATGGATTTAACCGAACAAAACCTCAGAAAGAAAGGCGGTTTCGTTAAAGTAAATTCTGTCAAAATTGCATCAAGATGACTATTAGAAGCTTCGCAAAGAGTCATTCTGAAATTCGCGCTGAACTTTTGCTATTTTCGCAAAAGGGCTAATGGGAAACTCAATAAGGAATAACTGGCAGATCTAAAGGATTTTGATAAGCGCGGCATTGAGAAATAATTTTTGCTCGGAACCATTGTGAGGCTGGATCAAAATGCGTTCGATCGTGCCACAGCAGTGTTGGTGAAAAAATAGGTGCGTTCTCAGGACGACCCAAAATATGCAAACGATGTCGTAATGCCATTTGGTTTGCAAGATGGAGAGGGAAAATCGCCAGGAAGTCTGAACTGTCGAGCATGGTTGGAACAGATAAGAAATAAGGTGTCCAAATGGCTGCGTCACCGTTGCCTACATGTGGAATGTTGGCAATGGTAGTACTCCATTTTTCGTCATATCCCACAGACATGGCATGGGAGACTTTAATAAGACGATAGGGTGCAAAATCCGATTTTTCTAGAGGTCGTTGTGTTTGTAGTGTGACGAGCGGATGCGATGAACCTACCACAAGCACCATCGTTTCTTGACAGAGTACTTGGGTGTGAAAACCTGGTTCTGGAATAAGGTTTGGAAATATGCCCATATCCAAATCACCACGAATCAGGTCTCGATTGTAGCTCTGACCAGGATTGCGAAATTCGATGCTGAGGTGAGGACAGTCCTTAAATAATTCAGTAAAAGCCGGTGCGAAAAAGGTTATGATTGCGCGATCCACTGCACCAATTTTAAAAATTCTATTGAGTTTTGTTGGATCAAAAGTTGTCGTTTCAAAGAGCTTACCGTAGTACNNCGAAAGGAGTTGAAGCGTTGGTTCGTATAACGCATGGCTACGAACCGTCGGTGTCATTCCGTGGGCATAGCGATGAAACAATTCATCGCCAAACATTTCTCTTAATTTGCCTAGTAAACGGCTCGCAGCAGAAGGACTGATACCCGTTGCATCAGCTGCTTCGGATAAATTGCGGAGTTCGTATAGCTTGAGGAAAAAACGTAAGGCTTCGATATTCATAAAATTTAGTACCTAGAAACCACTGTGGTTAAGCAGAGTGATTTGACGACCAAGCGACATTAGGTATCTATAACGACACAAAAACGCGGACATTGGTGTCTTTGGTGATGGGGTTTCAAGTCTTTAGAAGCAGTATTCTATGGTGATTTCTAGATGAATGGCTTCTGTATTACGACTCAGCATCAATCGTTTTGCGTATATCCTGTGTAAATGGTAAATTTACACTTAATAACTGCTCTCGTTGGTTGATGAGTTTGGTGTCGTCTTTTGATTACGTTCTTTAAGACAGAGGGCACGAAGGTGTTCGATGGCGTTTTAGTTGCAGAATCTCCATTCTTTAGAGAAAGTCCCCGATGGTTAACGCTGTCGGAGCTTTCTCGTTTGTGTTTGGTGATTTGGGCGAGGGTGTTCAAAAGCCTAAAAGCGTCAGCTAAATTCTCGTCACCTGCGGACTAAAAAAGCCCTTCGGACACACAGCAATGACGCGCCCTAGAATCGTGATGGTCTTGAGGTCGTCAAAGTGAATGGGTGTGTCGTTGTCGTAGTAATAGGTGTAGCCCGTGTCGTAAAGCGGGTTTCGTATAATGGTTTACGGTTCAATCTCAAATTTGCGTAGTTATGAAACGATTCTCGTCTAGTCTTTTTGTTGCGCTCATGCTGATCAGCGGAATGGCTGAGGCATCTGACGTGCCAAATGTGGACGAGACCCATCGCAATCAACAGGTCGTTCGCGTGGGCTTGGTAGATACCTTTACGCCTAATTTTTATATCGACGTCTACACGCCGCTGATTGAATCTCTCAAAAAGCGCCTGCCTCAATACACCTTCGTCACGAACGAAATTGCTCACACTGAGGCTGGGCAGGTAGATGTGTTGGCAAAGCAAGATTTCTTGATTGTGTCAAGCCATACGCCACGAATGGTTCNNCAGAGTACCGGGTTACAGCAAATTGCTACATTAAGACGCGGTCGCGAAAGCGATGTGAGCCGTAGTGTTNGTACTGTTTTTGTGGTGCCTACGGATAGTTCCATTCAGTCACTTGTCGATATGAAGGGGCGTAGTGTAGCTGCGAGCGCGCCATGGACATTTGAAGGTTGGATGATTCCGATGGGCGAAATCGCGTCGCACGGGTTTGATCCTGAAACGTTCTTTCAAGAGGTAACGTACACCGAATGGAATTTCCCTGATGTCATTACGCTCGTGACAACGGGCATGACTGATGTTGGGATTCTGAGTACGTGCGAATTGGAGCAAGCGATTCGTACGGGTGTGGTGAGCGGCAATGCATTACGCATCATTAGTAACNGACCGCAGTTGGCACCAGGGGGGTGCGCGTGTTCAACGGACCTTTACCCAGACATGATCTTTGCGTCGTCACCGTCCGTAGACCCAAATATCGTTAAAGAAGTGACGGTTGCGCTTTTGAGTATGCCGCCCAACGCCTCGGGGTTTGACTGGCTCACGAACTCGCGCATGCAAAACGTCGAGACCTTGTTGCAACGCCTCAAAGTGGGTCCCTACAGTTATTTGCGTAACGAAACCTTTTCGGACGTGGTGCTCAGGTATCGTAACGAAATACTGGTGGCGTTTCTTCTTCTCTTAACGCTCTTAGCGCACCATTTCCGCGTCAATCTACTTTTAAAGCGCCGAACCGAAGCCCTTCAGTNNACCGAAGAACGCGCGCGTTTGAAAGCGGCTGAAGCCTTGCGTCAAAGTAAAGAAAAACTGGATTTGATCGAGCGCGCTGGGATGGCATCGCAATTGANNACCGCCATGTTTGCGCATGAAATCAAACAGCCGCTAACTATCATCACGAACTATCTCTCTGGGATGCGCATCATGATGAAAAGAGGCGACGTGAACATGGGGATGTTGAACGACGCGGTGACGCATGCCGAACGTGAAGCTCATCGAGCAGCAGACATTGTGGAGCGCGTACGCTCGGCTTTGAAAAAAGAAACGCCCTTAATGTTGCCTGTCGACGTTGAAGCCGTGATTCGTAGTGCTGTTCGTCATGCGGGGCGTACTGCACAAACAGTGCCCTTAGAAATAGCAATGCCCAAGACGCCTGTGTACGTCTTGGGCGACGCACTTGAACTCGAACTCATTCTTGTGAACTTTATTAAAAACGCTTGCAGAGCTGTTTCGCAGTTAGAAGACAAAGCCCCCATTCGCCTTCACGTCGATGTGTCTCAAGAGGAGGTTCAGATCGCGGTTGACGATCAGANNAATTCAACGATAGACGAAGAAGTGTTTGCGCGTCTAGGCAAATTGACGCGTAGTTGCAGTCAAGATGGTATGGGGTTTGGGCTTTTTATTTCTTCGTCCATTGCTGAAGCCCATTGTGGGCATCTCACTTTTAAACGCCGACGTCCTCATGGACTTTCGGCAACGTTGGTTTTACCTAGATATCACTTTACAGAAACGCCGTCATGAAGCCGTCTTATCTCATTCGAATTGTTGACGACGAGCCAGAAGTTTGTCGATCGCTTCGCTTTATGCTTGAAGTGGCTGGCTTTAGTGTGCAAACGTACCTTGGGGCAGAAAGTTTTTTGAGTGTCGAAGAAACCGATGCTGTTGGGTGCTTATTGACAGACGTTCGTATGCCTGGCATGTCAGGGCTTGAGTTGCAACATAAACTCAAGGAACGCCATAGCAATCTACCGATTGTCTTTTTGTCGGCGCACGGTGATATTCGTATGGCTGTAGAGTACGTGCAGGCGGGTGCTGTTGATTTTCTTGTGAAACCTCCAGAGGCTGAGGCACTTATTCGTGTGCTTGAAAAAGCGTGCCAAATGCATGCTGAACGTCGAGCCGTGACGCGAGACCTCAAGCGAATGGAAGAGGCGTGGGCACAATTGACGGACGCAGAGCGTAGTACGGCAGAACTCGCTTCTAAGGGACTTCCGAACCGTCAAATTGCTTCTGTCTTGGACGTGACCGAAGATACGATTCGAAGCCGTCGTGCAGTGATCTTCGATAAGCTCGATGTGTGTAACGCCGTTGAATTGTCCGATTATCTCCATGAACTTGAAAGCCTAAGGAAGACGGTCACATGGTAGAACGCCGCACTTTTTGCAAAGGGGTTGCCCTTTCCCTCTTAGTAGGGCAACAAAGCCCACTTTTGNCCTCCTTATTTCATGCTGAAAATGAATTTGACGTCATTGTGGTGGGTGCTGGGGGCGCGGGGTTAGCCGCTGCTCTCACGGCTGCGGAAGCAAAAGCGCGTGTGCTACTCATTGAAAAAATGGGGACTATCGGTGGCAACACGCTTCGTGCGAGTGGGCTATTTAATGCAGCGGACCCTGAGCGTCAAGCGCGCATTGGCGTTAAGGATTCTCCTCAATGGCACTTTGAACAGATGATGAAGTCGGGGGGCGGCAAAGGAGACACAGAGGTTGTGAGGCGTTTTGTGAATGAAGCGCTACCGACCTTGCATTGGCTAGAGTCCCTCGGCATTCGCTTTTTGCCGACACCCATGACAACTTGGGGCGCTGAATGGCCGCGTGGGCATAAACCCCTTCAGCCGCGAGGTCAAGCGTATATTCGAACGATGTCGTCAGCCTGCATCAAGCTTGGTGTCACGATCAAAACGAACACAGCTTTGACGGACCTCATGACGGACGACGAGGGTCGTGTCACGGGTATTCGTACTGTGGTTACGTCTTACCAAGGCAAGCACCGCCGTCAGCGCACGATGGTTTATCACGCAAAACAGGCTGTGATTTTGACGGCAGGTGGTTTTGGTGCTAATTCTGCGTTGGTCGCGAAATATCGCCCCGAGCTGAGTGGTATTCCCACTGATAACAACCCCGGGAACACAGGGGACGTGTTGGACGCAGCTATGCGAATTGGGGCTGATACGACAGGGCTTTCGTATATTCAGTGCGTACCAGGAGCTCCTGAGGGGCGTGGCTTTCAAGTGAGACTTGACCTTGATATTGGACGGGTGGTGATGCTCGACGCTAACGGGCGTCGTTTTATTGATGAAGACCTCTCTCGTGGTGAACTCGCGAATGCCATTTTGAAGCATCCCAAAGGTTCAGTTTGGACCTTGACCGATAACGCATCCGTGAATGCCATGGATCAAATTTCGCGCAAAGATATCTATCGCGGGCTACAAACGGGCGACTCAATAAGAGCCGATAGCCTAGAAGAGATTGCGACCCAAATGGGGCTGCCGGTGAACGAATTGACGGCAAGCATCCGTCAATTCAACGACGAAGTGGCGCAAGGCGTGGGAAAGTGCGGTAGGGTGAAATGTTGCCCCATCAATACGCCACCCTATTGGGCGTCTCGCGTCATCTTGAATGTCCATTCGACCATGGGTGGGCTTGTGATTACGCCTGACGCTGAGGTCAAAGATAAGACGGGTAAGGTAATCCCAGGGCTATTTGCCGCAGGTGAAATTACGGGTAGCGTGCATGGCGAAAACCGTATGGGTGGCAATGGGATTGCCGATGCCATTACGTTTGGACGAATTGCAGGCAAGGCCGCGTGCCACCTCAAGCTATCATAAGGGCGGATCATAACTATTTGATTTTGTCAAGCCCCCGATGCATTTTCACTCTGAGAGTGGGTTGAATATAGTTCTTTTCAACAACGGTTAGTGATCTAACCGACCAAGAGTGTCAGTGGACTGTTGACGCTCGGAGACCTACTCAAAGGAGATGATTATGACTGATACGACACGCCGCGATTTCTTTAAGACCGCTGCGATGAGCGCGGTTGGTGCTGGTGCCGCATTGACGACCGCAACGGTCGCCGCCAAGCCTGTGGCTAACGCTAAGTATGACGTGATTATTTTGGGCGCTGGTTGCGGTGGTTTGACCTGTGCTATTCGCGCTGCTCAGAATGGTCTCAAGCCGATCCTTCTTGAAAAGATGCCGATGCCTGCGGGTAACACGATTTATGCCGCTGGGTTCTTCCTTGGTACGAACACCTCCTTCCAGAAAGCGAAGGGCGTGACGGGCGATACGCCGGAAGCGTTCCTTAAGGACTGGATGAAGGTTTCTCAGGGCAAAGTAGTTGAAAAGCTCGCTAAGGTGGTTTGCGATAACGCCGACGCAACGCTTGAATGGTTGCATGACTATTGCGGCATTAATTTCGCTGCGGGTTCTAAGCTTGTTTGGTAGATGTTGAGTCGTGCTCACCTTGTGACGGGTAAGGTTAAGCCCGGTGGCGGCCAGCTCGCTTTGACGTTGGN
The DNA here is from genome assembly GCA_905186105.1 of uncultured Sutterella sp. GTDB lineage: Bacteria > Pseudomonadota > Gammaproteobacteria > Burkholderiales > Burkholderiaceae_F > Sutterella. The sequence continues at coordinate 1,165,708 of LR994475.1, forward strand.
NTTGAAAAGTACCAAGTCGCTTGGCGTAGAAGTTCGCTTCAACACGAAGGCGGTTGCGCTTCTTTCTGATGAAAAGACGGGTACCGTGACGGGCGTTCGTATCAAGACCAAGGCTGGTTTGTCTGAAATCACGTCGAAGTTCGGTGTTGTTATGGCAACGGGTGGTTTCTCCGCTAATCAGGCGATGGTGACCCAGTACATTGGTTCTGCTGGCGCTAAGATGCCGATTCGCGGTTCTCGTATCATCGCAGGTGAAAACATCAATCTGACGGCGGCCTTCATGCCTAAGGTGGTCAATGTTGACCAGTATCACTGCGGTCCGATCTATGGCCCGACGGGTGCTAATCCGCTTAACATCGTCAATAACGGTATTTGTGTGAATGGCGAAGGCGTCCGTTTCACTGACGAAGGTCAGACCTACGTTCAGATGGCGCGTGACGTCGCTGCCATGACGCCGGGTAACTGGGCTTACATGATTGTTGACCAGACTGCTCACGATATTCCTGTGTTGGCTAACGACTGGGAATCCTATAAGCGTACGGGCGCTCCGGTATATGTTGGTAACACGATTGAAGAAGCGNGTAAGAAGGCTGGTTTGCCAGTGGACGCTGTGGTTGCCACGGTTAAGGAATATAACAAGAGTGTGCGTGACGGTAAGACCGGTGCCATGGTGCCGCCCAACACCTTGCCGAAGGCTCGTCTCGTTGAAAAGGCTCCGTTCTACATCGTTCCTTACCAGGGCGGTATGACGGCAACTTTCGGTGGCNCGCTCATTAATGTGAAGGGGCAGGTGCTCGATACGGAAAACAATGTCATTGACGGTTTGTTCGCCATCGGTAACGCCGCCGGCGGTCTCTTCTACGATAACTACATTGGTGGCGCTCAGCTGACCAGTGCTGCCGTCTACGGTATTGTCGTGGTAGACTTCTTGAAGGGTAAGACGAAGTAATCACTTTGACTTGCGTTGCCCTTCAAATAAAAGGCTAAAACAGTGACCGGCTTCTCCATCAGAAGCCGGTCATTTGGTTAAAAGCTAATCCAAAGCAAAAAGAATTAAAACACTGTTGGCTCGATCGTTAAACGCCAACAACTACGCACACTTCTAAGTACAACACCATTGAGGTTAAAACCATCATGATGAAAAAGCTGATTGTTCTTTCTGCCGCTACCCTCGTTGCTTGTGGTGCTCAAGCTACTTCCTATAAGGACGGCTCCTATACGGGTGAAGGTAAGGGGCGTGAATCTCAGATCCACGTTCAGGTTGATGTGACTGGTGGCAAGATTGCTGCTGTTAAGGTTACGAAGCACGGCGAAACGGACATGATGATCGCTGCGCCGATCGAAATGATGCTCCCTGAAATCGTTGCTAAGAATGGTGTTGAAGGCGTCGAAAGCGTTTCTGGTGCGACGATGTCGAGCGACGGCATTAAGGCTGCCGTTCTCGACGCGCTCTCCAAAGTAAAGTAATTTATAGGGTGTGCCAACGTGAGGTTGGGCGCACCTAAAGACAGAGGTGTTGCAAAAGATGAGGAACTCTAATCTTTGCGACACCTTTTTTTGTTTGTCTGCTAGTGACGACACACAAAAAATGAAAAATGCATCGAAAGACGTACACGATGCGATTAGCGTAGCGACCCACAATCAGGTGCCTATCGATTGACGTTAGAGCCCAAGAAAGGGCGCTTCAAAAGTTGAAGTGCATGTTAAATACTCGCTAGAGACGTCTCTTTCAAAACGACAAGACTCAACAAAACCCACCGTATTTCAGCCCAATTGTCGGCAAATTTTCCATCAGGTCGACCTTTGTTGCCTTTGTTGGAAGGATTTGAGGGACAGTCGATTTTAAACAATCAGTACTAAGCAAAATACCTAAAACGGCTTGCCCAACAGCCCCCATCTCGCCACATAGAATGGATTGTCATTTATCCCGTTTGTCGTTAAGGCTCGACTAGACACTAGGGAAACTATAACTACGAGCTACAAGGCATTCACTTATGCAGTCTCAATTTGAAGAAGCTGTTGTCGAAGCAGCGTTGATTTTGGCAGATGGTACAGTCTTTCGTGGCGTGAGCGTGGGTGCACCCGTGACGCACGTGGCTGAAGTGGTTTTTAATACCGCCATGACCGGCTACCAGGAAATTTTGACGGACCCGAGTTACACCGGTAAGATGGTGACGCTCACGGGCTCTCACGTCGGTAACGTCGGTGTCAATGATGCCGATACTGAAGGTCGCCAGATTTTTGCTGAAGGTTTGATCGTTCGTGATTTGCCTGCGACCTATTCAAACTACCGTGCTACCGATAGCCTCTCGAACTTTTTGAAAGCACACGGCGTGCCTGCCATCGCCCAAATCGATACGCGTCACTTGACGCAGTATCTACGCACAAAGGGCGTTCAGGCGGGTACCATTGTGGTCGCACAAAACGGATCGTTGACGGACGACGAGCTCGCGAAGTACCTTGAAGCTGTGAAGGCTTNNGTACCTGGACTCAAAGGGCTTGATCTAGCGAAGACCGTGACGTGCAAGGCACCTTATGAATGGACGCAAGGGTCCTTCAAATTCAAAAAGGGCAATGCCCCCCGAANNGGCTTTAGCGACAACGTTGAACTCACGCGCCACATTGTCGCCTATGACTTTGGTGTGAAAACGAACATCCTTCGTCTCTTGGTCGATCGCGGTTTGAAGGTCACGGTGGTGCCCGCTGAAACGCCGGTTGAAGACGTGCTCGCGTTGAACCCCGATGGCGTCTTTTTGTCGAATGGTANNCCGGGGGACCCCGCAGCGTGCCACTACGCGATTGACGCTGCGAAGGTGCTTATCGAAAAGAAGATTCCGCTCTTTGGCATTTGCTTAGGACATCAGATCATGGGCTTGGTACGTGNNGGCGCCAAGACGCTGAAAATGAAGTTCGGTCACCATGGGGCAAACCACCCGGTCGTTGACCTTCGTACACGCGAAGTCTACATCACGAGCCAAAACCACGGGTTTGCGGTGGACGCAACAACGTTACCTGCGAACGCCANNAGTACTCACCAGTCGCTTTTTGACGGGTCACTGCAAGGCTTTGAATTGACGGATGCGCCAGCCTTTTGCTTCCAGGGTCACCCTGAAGCAAGTCCTAGCCCACACGACATCGCGCCCCTTTTTGATCATTTCCGCGAACTGATTGATGCGGCAAAGACGCCTGCGTGCTAGTCGACGAATGATAAAGAACGAAATCTAAGCTAATCGCCCAAAAGAGACAACAAAATGCCAAAGCGTACAGACATTCAATCGATTTTGATTATTGGTGCCGACCCGATCATCATTGGTAAAGCGTGTGAATTTGACTATTCGGGTGCCCAAGCCTGCAAAGCCTTGCGTGAAGAAGGCTATCGCGTGATTTTGGTGAATTCCAATCCCGCAACCATCATGACTGACCCGCAGACGGCGGACGTCACGTACATTGAACCGATCACCTGGGAAGTATTGGAACGCATCATTGCTAAGGAACGCCCTGATGCGATTTTGCCCACGATGGGTGGTCAGACGGCGTTAAATTGCGCCATGGATTTGGCGCGTCACGGGGTCTTAGATAAGTACGATATTGAACTCATTGGTGCTAAGCCCGACGCGATCGACAAGGCTGAAGACCGTGAACGTTTTAAANGTACCGCGATGGAACGTATTGGGCTTGAATCGGCACGTTCGGGTGTCGCCTATTCTTTGCGTGAAGCCNAAAGCCTCCAGGCACAGTTTGGCTTCCCCACGGTCATTCGTCCGTCATTTACGCTCGGGGGCTCTGGCGGCGGTATTGCCTACGACATGGCAAGCTTTGAAGAAATCTGTAACCGTGGTCTTGAACTTTCGCCTACGCACGAACTCTTGATTGAAGAGTCGCTCCTCGGTTGGAAAGAGTACGAAATGGAAGTCGTACGCGATACGGCAGATAACTGCATTATCGTCTGTTCCATTGAAAACTTTGACCCGATGGGTGTCCATACGGGGGACTCGATTACGGTGGCACCTGCCCAGACGCTCACGGATCGCGAATACCAGCGTATGCGTGACGCCTCGATGGCGATTTTGCGTGAAATCGGTGTCGATACGGGTGGCTCCAACGTCCAGTTTGCCGTGAACCCCAAAGATGGTCGCATGATCGTTATTGAAATGAACCCGCGTGTGTCGAGATCTTCTGCGTTGGTCTCTAAAGTACAGGGCTTCCCGATTGCGCGTATTGCGGCGAAGTTGGTAGTGGGTTATACGCTTGACGAACTTCGTAACGAAATGACGGGCGGTTTGACCCCTGCGTCCTTTGAACCGACGATTGACTATGTGGTCACGAAGGTGCCGCGTTTTGCGTTTGAAAAGTTCCCGGCTGCGAACAACCGCTTGACGACCCAGATGAAGTCAGTGGGTGAAGTAATGGCTGTGGGTCGCACCTTCAAAGAGTCTTTGCAAAAAGCCTTGCGTAGTCTTGAAACGGGGCACGATGGTCTCAACGAAACGGGTGTGACGGATCTTGACGCTCTTAAGTACGAAGTCTCTGTCCCAGGTCCAGAACGCATCTTCTATTTGGCGGATGCCATGCGCGCGGGGGTCACGAACGACGACCTCTATGCTTGGTCGTCGATTGACCCCTGGTTCTTGGCGCAGGTGCGCGAAATCGTGGACCTTGAAGCGAAGGTGAAGGCCTCTGACATCGCGACCTATACGGACGCTGATTGGCTTTATTTGAAGCGCCAAGGGTTCTCTGATAAGCGATTAGCTAAGCTTTTAGGTGCCTCAGAGAAGACCGTGCGTGAAGCCCGCCTGGCCTGGNGTGTGAAGCCCGTGTATAAGCGCGTCGATACGTGTGCCGCCGAATTTGCCACGACCACGGCGTACCTTTATTCGACCTACGAAAAGGTTTGTGAAGCGAACCCGTCCACGAAGAAAAAGATCATGGTTTTGGGGGCGGTACCCAACCGTATCGGTCAGGGGATTGAGTTTGACTATTGCTGCGTGCATGCGGCGAAGTCACTCCACAAAGCCGGTTACGAAACCATCATGGTGAACTGTAACCCAGAGACCGTGTCGACGGACTTTGATACGTCGGACCGACTCTACTTTGAACCGGTGACCTTTGAAGACGTATTAGCCATCTGCGAAGTCGAAAAGCCCGTGGGCGTGATTGTGCAGTATGGTGGTCAGACGCCGTTAAAGCTTTGCCGCGCTTTGGAAGCGGCGGGTGTGCCCATCATCGGGACGACGCCAGATGCCATTGACTGCGCAGAAGACCGTGAACGCTTCCAGCATCTGATTCAAAAGTTGGGCATCATTCAGCCGCCAAACCGTACGGCACGTACCGAAGAAGAAGCGTTGGTCTTGGCGGAAGAAATTGGTTACCCGTTGGTGGTGCGCCCGTCGTACGTCTTGGGTGGTCGCGCAATGGATATCGTTCATAGCCCAGACGCCTTGAAGCGCTATATGGNNTACGAAGCGGTGTCTGTGAGTAACGAAAGCCCGGTGTTGCTTGACCGCTTCTTGGATGACGCGATTGAAATGGACGTCGATGCCGTCTGTGACGGTGACGACGTGCAGGTCGCGGGGGTCATGGAACATATTGAACAAGCGGGCGTTCATTCGGGTGACTCGGCGTGTGCATTGCCTCCGTACACGTTGTCCCCTGAAGTCGTTGACGAAGTCAAACGCCAGACGCGCCTCATGGTAAAGCNNGCCTTGGGTGTGGTGGGGCTTATGAATGTGCAGTTTGCCGTCAAAGATGCGCATAGCGAAACGCCCACGATTTATGTCCTTGAAGTGAATCCGCGTGCGTCGCGTACGGTGCCTTTTGTCTCGAAGGCGACGGGACATTCGGTGGCATCGATTGCGGCGCTCGTGATGGCGGGCGCTAAACTCAAGGATTTGGGCGTCGATCTTGAAGCAACGCCCAAGTACGTGAGCGTCAAGGAAGCCGTCTTCCCGTTTGCGAAGTTCTTGGGTGTGGATCCGGTTTTGNGGACTGAAATGCGCTCCACTGGCGAAGTCATGGGTGTGGGTGTCACCTTTGGTGAAGCGCTCTTTAAGAGTCAGCTCGCTGCGGGCTCACGCTTACCTGAAACGGGTCGCGTCTTTATTTCTGTCAAAGAAGAAGATAAGCCGAAGGCTGTTGTTTGCGCACACCGCTTACATATGGCGGGCTACCCGTTGATTGCCACGGCTGGCACTGCCAAGGTGATTCAGAGCGCTGGCATTCCTTGTAAGGTGATCGGTCGCGTGGGTGACCCGACGGGTGACGCGGTACGCCTGATGAACGAAGGGGACATTACGCTTGTCATCATGTCGGTCGCTGAAGAAGAGGGCGAATTGAAGGACGCTCGTTCGATTCGTCAGACGGCTTTGGCGCGTCAGATCACTTACTACACCACGATGGTACNNGGTGGCTTGGCAGCCGCTGAAGGCATCACGCACTTACGCAATATGCAGGTCTATAGCTTGCAAGATTTGCATAGTTGTTTGGTGGGTTAAGCGCTGTATTGATTAAGCAGATGGCTGGTTCGAGAGTGGATCAGCCATCTGTGCTTTGTGCGGTGAGGGTAGCTTTAAAGTGACGAGGTGCGATCAGTTGAGCGATCGTTTTAAAGAGTTGCAGGCACTTTGGATGAGTCAATTTAAGACAGCGCTCATCGGCGTAGAGGTTGATCAGTCTCACGAAGTTTTCACAAGTGAGCGTGTTTAGTGGTTTTAACCAGGCGATTGACATCAGTATGGTTCAAGCCTTTGAAGCGACTAGGAGCTTTTAGTTCCAGGTGGTAGATTTGGTGGATTTTGAAAAACGGTAAGGATCATTCACAACAAAGCATAAGAGCCTTTGCGTCAATCTAGAGCGCGCTCAAAATCAAACGACGTGAGTCCTGGTTGCCGAAGGTCGAGCGCGATTTCGCTAATCGTGCACGTGCGTTTTAGGATGGTTGCGCCGTCGTCGTAATAAAAGTTTACTAGAGTCAAACTGTCTTTGATCGTGAGGACCAAACCATTTTTGAAGCTGCTCGCGATGCTTGGCGTTAGGTCCCAAACTTTGCAGCGTGCTTTGATGTATTCGTAGGTCTTCGGGCGTTCTTTTTCAATCATCAAAAGCCCGTCAAAGGTCAGCAAGTGGCGTTTGTTGCCGCTTTTTAAGGGAATGAGTTGATAGCGGATTTCGTCGTCAGGTGAAATGACTTTCACTTGGTAGTGGATACGAAGGACAGTGCCGTCGGTGTTCATGTGCGTTGGTTGAAACGGTTAATGGGGTGTCGATGAGATAACTCTCGAATGGATTATGAACCATCGCCAATGGACGTTTGTCCTTGGTTGCTACTTGAATTAGTTGGCAGATTCTCAAAAACGAAAAGGCGGCTTGGAAACTTCCAAACCGCCTTCGGTGTTGAGTGCCTTTTTGTGTTACTTAGTCTTACCGTCTAACACACCCAAGAGACAGTATTCCATGATGGCCTTCTGGGCATGTAAGCGGTTTTCAGCTTCATCCCAAACAACGGACTGAGGTCCGTCAATCACGTCAGCCGTCACTTCTTCACCACGGTGAGCAGGTAAGCAGTGCATAAAGACCGCATTGGGGTTCGCAACAGCCATCGAGTCAGCATTCACCTGCCAACGAGCGAATGCTTCTTTACGAACCGCGTTTTCTTCTTCGTAACCCATGCTCGTCCAAACGTCGGTCGTAACGAGATCAGCACCCTTACAGCATTCGAGAGGATCGTCAAACACCTTGAGGTGGTCGCCCGCGAGCGTCAAGGCAGGATCAAGCTCATAGCCCTTGGGGCTAGAGAAGTGCAACTTAAAGCCTAAGAGCTTAGCGGCTTCAATCCAAGTGTAGGACATATTGTTCGCGTCACCTACCCAAGCAACCGTCTTACCCGTGATCGGACCGCAGTGCTCTTCAAAGGTCAAGATGTCNACCATGATCTGAACTGGGTGGTATTCGTTCGTGAGACCGTTAATGACGGGGACTTTGCTGTTNATTAGTATATCAAGCAAACGATCCTGACCGAAGGTACGCATCATGATGAGGTCACCCATGCGGCTAATCACGCGAGCCGTATCGGGAATCGATTCCGAGCGACCAATCTGAGAGCCTTCGGTAGCGAGGTGGACAACGTTACCGCCTAACTGATAAAAGCCCGTTTCAAAGCTCACGCGGGTACGGGTGCTTACTTTNTCAAAGACCATGATGAGAACCTTGCCACGGAAGGGTTCGTACGGAACGCCAGACTTTTGCATGGATTTGATGACTTTGGCGCGTTCGAGCATGTAGCGTAAGGTTTCGCCCGAGAAGTCTGAGAGCTTTAAAAAGTGATTAGGCATTTTGTTTTTCTCCTAGTTGTGGATGTTTGCCGTGTCAGCGTAGTGTAGGCGCTTTTTTGGAGAATAACGAAGCCTCAGAACATTTATCTCGCAGTTGTTTGAGGCGGCTTTGGGTCGATTAGGGAAAAGTTGGTAAAGCTCGAATTTTGCCGACAAATAGAGAAGTTCGGGCGACTTTGCGAGGACTATGGGTCCTTTGGTCATCCAGTTGGCGAGTCTTAAAGTAAAGCGCTATTTGCGTGATTGGGTAGGGCGTTGGCTTTGAAACTTAACCCTTCAAATCTGACGTGTTAACCATCGCACCTCGTCATCCATCGCACATCACTCACACCCAACCACGACACCGCAACAAGCCTCGGTGGTTCATGGTGTCAAATTAGCCTGGCTGAGTCAGCCACCCATCTCAAAGCCATACTAATGGCGCTTTGCTTCCTTTTCTTGTCGATCGGGCTTAGGCGCGAGTTCCATCAAAAACGCTCAATGTACGTGTCCACAAACACCAATGAATCATCGCAATAAAGGACCTATTGATCAGCGATACTTGGTCTTTTGTCGACAATAGTTCGAATATATAAACGCTACTTGTTCAAGCGAATCTTTGAAATTAGGCGATTTTCCCAAGTGTGTTTTACGTTCCGCAAAAAAGGCGTGAATTTTCTTCTTGGTCTTGTGAAAAACGCCCTCTAAGGTGATTAGGATTGACCCTACGCAACCGAAAACGCCTCACGACAACGCTTCTTTTTAAGCGTCGTGAAGGACGACCAATCGGTTCACTTTTGAGACGTAATCGAATAGGGAACGAGGAGGTCGTTAGGTCGACACTCCCTACACCAAGAGGCAAAAGAATGGCAACGGTTTTCATTGATGGCGAAAGCGGCACAACGGGCTTAAGACTCAAAGCGCGGCTAGCCACTCGTAGTGATTTAACGTTACTGTCGATTGCGGCTGAATGTCGCCGCGATCCTGCTGCTAGACGCGAAGCCATGNGTAAAGCAGACCTCACGGTGCTTTGTTTACCTGATGCGGCAGCGCGCGAAGCGGTGGTCTTGGCTGAAGGTACGGGAACACGCGTACTCGACGCGTCAAGCGCTCATCGTGTGGCAGAGGGCTGGGTCTATGGGATGCCTGAATTAAACGCCCTTCAAGCGACCAAGATTCAAAACGCGAATCGCGTATCGGTCCCGGGGTGCCACGCGACTGGCATGATCATGCTCACGGCTCCTTTACGCCGACAAGGCTTGATGCCGGCTGACACGACGCTCACTGTCACGAGCTTTACGGGCTACACGGGTGGCGGCAAAGCCATGATCGCGACCTATGAGGCTGCTGACCGGACGCCGCACGACGAATTGACGCTCCCTCGTCCGTACGCCTTGGGGCAATTCCATAAGCATCTCCCTGAGGTCGTGCGCTATAGCGCCATCAGTCATGCGCCCGTCTTTATGCCCATTGTTTGCGATACGCCTTGCGGCATGTTGGTCTCGATCGGGCTTGATATCGGGGTCTTGATGGCTTAAAAGGACGATGTCGTTGCGGTACTTGAATNNTATGCCTATGCGCCTTATGAAACCGTCTCTGTGTCGGCTGACGATGAACCTTTGCCACCAATGAACGCTTATGCTGGGCGAGACGATATTCGCTTGATGGTTTATGGAAACGACGAACGGCTCACCTTGATGGCGCTCTACGACAACCTCGGTAAAGGTGCTTCTGGGACAGCCCTTCAGTGCATCAACGTGATGCTAGGGCTCGAGCCTACGACGGGACTGGTGCTAGGTACTAACTCAATCAAGCACGCGCCTCTCATTTCATTCAAAAACAACCGCGTAACCCTTGACGAAACGCACACACCATTTATTGGTGGTCACACTAAATCCAAAAAGGGTGACGCCAAAGAACCACTTTCTTACGGACGACCGTAACAAGAAAAAAGGACACAACACCATGATGACGTCTAAGCACACTTTTGATTTTGACCCAGAGGGCGATGTTTGCTCTGCCCAAGGTTTTAAAGCAAGCGGTATTCATTGCGGGTTACGCCGCAATAAGTCCAAANAAGACCTCGCTTTGATCGTCTCGGACGTACGTGCGTCGGCGGCTGCGGTCTACACGTTGAATGTGGTCAAGGGTGCCCCGATTGCGGTCACGAAAGCCCATTTGGCAGACGGCTATGCGCAGGCTATGTTGTGTAATTCGGGTAACGCTAATACGTGTGCCCCCAACGGTGTCGCTATTGCGAACGCCATGTGTGAGTCGTTGGCTGCAACGGCTGGCTTTGATGTGAACGACGTCATCATTGCGTCGACGGGCGTCATTGGTCAGCCATTGCCCCTGGAACCTATTGTGAACGGTATGCACACCTTGGTGGGCGAATTGTCCGTGACGGGCGGTCACTCTGCGTCCGCCGCTATCATGACCACAGACCTCGTTGAGAAGCATTGTTCGGTTGAAGTGACGATTGGGGGCAAGACCGTGACGATCGGTGGGATTGCCAAGGGCTCAGGCATGATTCACCCCAATATATGCACGATGTTGGTCTTTATCACGTCTGACTGTGCGATCACGCCCGAGATGCTCCAAAAGGCGGTGAGTAATGACGTCAAAGACACCTTCAACATGATTTCTGTCGATGGCGATACGTCCACCAACGATATGTTAAGCGTCATGGCTAATGGTANNCTCGCCGACAACCCCGTGATTGACGCTGAAGGCGAAGACTTTGATCTCTTTTGTCAGGCGCTCAATAAGGTGACGACCCATTTAAGCCGTGCCATTGCGCGTGACGGTGAAGGCGCGACTAAATTGTTGTCTTGTATCGTGACGGGCGCTAAGACCCAGGACGATGCCCGTGCGTTAGCGAAGAGCGTCATTTCGTCAAGCCTCGTGAAGACCGCCATGTTTGGGTCCGATGCCAATTGGGGGCGTGTGCTCTGTGCCTTGGGCTATAGCGGTGTCGCTTTTGACCCGACAGGGACGAACGTGAGCTTTGCGTCAAGTGAGGGTGTGATTGACGTTTGCCACCAGGGTGAAGCGCTTGATTTTGACGAAACGCTCGCAAAAAAGATTCTCTCCGAAAACGAAGTCAAGATCCTCGTCACGATGAAAGAGGCCCCTATACGGCAACGTAGCTTGGGGTGCGACCTGTCGTACGACTACGTGAAGATTAATGGCGACTATCGCTCTTAAAGGAAGACGCTCATGACGACACTCACAGACTTTGAAGTCGCGCAAATCTTGAGCGACAGCTTGAAGTACGTGAAACTCTACCGTAACCATACGGTCGTGGTGAAGTACGGCGGCAACGCAATGAAAAACCCCGAATGCCAACGTCAGGTGATGCATGACTTGGTGCTCCTACAAATGATTGGGGTGCGTATTGTCTTGGTGCATGGCGGGGGACCTGCGATTGCTCGGTCGCTCGCGGCGCAAGCGATCCCCTCACAGTTTGTCGACGGGCTTCGCGTCACTGATAACGCCACGATGCGCGTCGTGCAGCAAGTCTTGGCAGGCGAAACCAATAAAGACCTGGTGAAGCTACTGAATGTCGAAGGCGGTCGCGCGGTAGGCANNCTTTGTGGGCTTGATGCGAACCTACTTACAGCCAAACAAGAGCGCGACGATTTGGGGTGGGTAGGTCACATCACGGACGTGAACGTGGACCTGGTGGAGGATCTCCTTGACCAAGGCTATATCCCGGTCATTGCGTCAGTCGCGGGGGACGATGAAGGTAATAGCTACAACGTCAACGCCGACACGGCTGCGGCAGCGATCGCAGCGAAACTTAACGCTCGGCGGCTTATTTTGATGACGGACATCAATGGCCTCATGCGAGACGTCAAAGACCCTGAAACTCTGATTTCACGACTCAAGGTCGAAGAGATTGAGGGGCTCACCAAGGATGGCGTTATCTCGGGCGGCATGATCCCCAAGATGGCGTGTGTCGTTGATGCGATTAACGGGGGCGTTGAACGCGTGGTGCTCATTAACGGGACACTCCCGCACAGCATTTTGGTTGAGATGCTTACCAAAGGCGGGATCGGCACGATGGTGACGCGCTAGGGGCAAAAACAAACAAATGACGGGTGAGGTTGCTACAAAAAGGGCAAATTCACCCAACTTATTCAAATGATGTCAACGGGACGGAAGAACGATTAAAACCCGTCCCCGCGACTGAGGAGGTATTCATCATGGAAGAAACAATGTCTAACGTTGAAGTTTTGGACCGTGTTTATGCAGTAACANCCTATGGTAGTGCACCGGTGGTCTTTAAGTCGTCTAAGGGCGTGTACCTGGTCGACGAAGACGGTAAAGAGTATCTCGATTTTGGGAGTGGCATTGGTGTCATGAGTTTGGGTTATCAGCACCCGGCTTGGATTCAGTCGGTCACCAACCAGATCAATCATTTGGTGCACACCTCGAACCTCTTTTATAACGAAAAGACGGCGCTTTTGACGGCAGCCCTGGCGCAGCGTACGGGCTTTGACAAGGTCTTTTTGTCGAATTCGGGCGCTGAAGCCAACGAATGCCTCATTAAGACCGCTCGTAAGTGGGCGCATGACGTGAAGGGCGAAGGCGAACACCCGATCGTCACGTTAGTCAATAGCTTCCACGGTCGTACTGTCACGACTGTGACTACCACGGGTCAGGACACCTTCCACACGCACTTTGGTACTNTTACGCCAGGCTTTCGTTATGTGCCCGCCGGTGACCTTGACGCCATGAAGGCGCAGCTTGACAAAGAATCTTGCGCTGCGGTGTTGGTTGAAATCGTTCAGGGTGAAGGCGGCGTTCGTGCATTGGACGCGGAATACCTCANNAAGGCTCTTCAAGCCCTTTGTCACGAAAAGGATGTGCTTTTCTGCGTCGACGAAGTGCAAACGGGTAACGGTCGTACGGGTCGTTGGTTTGCCTTTGAACACTTTGACTTTGAACCTGACCTTGTGTCTACCGCTAAGGGGTTGGGGAATGGGTTACCGATCNGTACTACTTTAATGAACGAAAAGACCGCGAACGTCTTGACCCCGGGGACGCACGGGTCAACGTTTGGTGGGAACCCTGTCGCTTGCGCAGGCGCTTTANCCGTACTTGAAACGATTGATGATGAGTTCTTGGCTGAAGTCGAACGTAAGGGTGACCTTTTGAAGAAGGCTCTTGAAGCAGTGCCAGGCGTTAAGGATGTGTCTGGCCTTGGTCTTATGATCGGGTTTAGCGTCGAAGGTCAAAAGTCCGCTGACATTAAAGTAGCCNTCAAAGAAGGCTTGGTCGTGTTGACGACCAAAGACCGTGTGCGCTTGTTGCCGCCCTTGGTAATCAGTGACGAAGAGTTACTTCTTGGGGTTGAAAAACTCAAGAAAGTGATTGTCATGAAGGATTGATGACTTCGGGTAACTAAACTAAAAGAAGACGCCGTTCGGCTGAGGTCGGGCGGCGTTTTTGCGTTGGACTTTGGCGTTGGTTTGGGTTGGGTAATTGGCGGTAGCGTGCGGTTTGTAGGTTTACTCGGGTAAAACTGAGTCAAGTGAATCCGAGTAAAAAGGGTGTTTTGTGTACCGCGAAGCTGTAAAAGAAGTGAGATTGAGGTAGAGACGACAGAGAAGGCTAAATTGTAGGGTTGGGTTCGTACTAACAAATCGTGTTTAACCAAGATTTTTGAAATTTTATTTGGTCGATGTAGGTTGATACTCAATGCTAGCTCGTCATAATTTTTACTCGGATAAAGCTGAGTCAAGTAAAACCGAGTAAAATCTATGCGATCACTTTAATGTTGAGGGAGTCGTGGAGATGCGTTTTTATACTGAACAAAAGAACAGGNAATTGTTGCGAAATTTTTATGCTTCAGAACATGAAAATTTAGCTGTAGTTTACGGTCGTCGCCGAGTCGGTAAAAGCGAATTACTACGTGCATCGTTGCGANGGGGGAAAATTCCTTTTGTATTCCTACAGTGTCGCATGACGACGGTCGCTAGCAACGTCACTGATTTGATGTTACAAGCAAAATCTGAGTTTGGCGTACCAGAACTCAATGTCAACGATATTGATAGTGCTTTTAAAGCGATTTTTGAGTGGATGANNAAGTACCATCAGGGTGTCATTGTGTTGGATGAGTACCCTTATTTACGAGAATTGGTGCCAGGGTGTGATTCTCTGATTCAATATCTTGTCGATACACATCGTGATTCTGGTTTGAAAATCGTTTTGTGCGGTTCTTACCTTGATGTGATGAAAGGTATGTTGGACTACAAAAGTCCCCTATATGGTCGAGCTGGGCTGAATTTACACGTAGAGCCTATGGACTATTTTGACTCGGCGCTCTTTTATCCAACCTTTTCTGATGAAGATAAGGTACGTCTTTATAGCGTTTTTGGTGGAATTCCTTTTTATAACGCTAAGATCGATACAACTTTGTCTGTTAAAGAAAACATTCTTCGGTTGCTCGTATCAAAGGATGCATATTTTCTTAACGAAGTGTCCTATCTTTTGATGATGGAGATTTCTAAGATTGCAAACGCTGAACGTGTGTTCGACGCAATTGCCAATGGTGCTTCCAAATTTACTGATATCTATGATCAGTCTACTTTTTCAAGTTCTCCTGCTTTAGCTGATATTCTCCAAAAGCTAGTCGATATGGGTTTTCTGAAAAAGGTGACACCGATCAATGCTGAGAACAATAAGAAGAAAACGACATACCAAATTAAGGACAATTTGATTAGTTTTTATTATCGCTATGTCTTTAAGTATCAGTCACGCATAGGTCTTTTCCCAGCGGAACAAGTATGGGATCGTTATATCAAAGACGATTTTGAAACTCAGTACGTACCGAAGTGTTTCGATGAGATCGTCAAGCAGTTTTTGGTTCGCGAAAATTTGGCAGGTCACATTGATCCACCTTTTTTTAAAATTGGTTCGTATTGGTATGACCTTCCTAAACAACGGAAGAACGGTGAGTTTGATGTCGTCACTGAGGATGACGATGGCTTTGTTTGTTACGAGTGCAAGTTTAAAATGCATCCAATGACGGAGTCTCAGGTCTTGCAAGAGATTGAACAAGTGAAAAGTTCTCCGTTGCCTGCTGAACGTTTTGGCTTTGTAACGAGAGCAGGTTTCGATAAGGTGCATGCAACAGTGGATAGACGTCTCTATACCTTAAAAGACGTATATCGCTCGGAGTAAAAAAACGGGATCGCACCAGTCTTCGTTTGCGATCCCGTTAGAAGTGAGTGACATCGCGACCGTTGGATAGCGCGTCACATCTTTATTGATGTGGGTTGGGTTAGATGAGACCCTGCTTATGGACCGCCTTGACGGCCTTCACCCAGGCTTTCATTTCGCCCGGTGTCCCCAAGGTGAGGCGGTTCCAACCTACGATCGGCGGG
The DNA here is from genome assembly GCA_905186105.1 of uncultured Sutterella sp. Lineage (GTDB taxonomy): Bacteria > Pseudomonadota > Gammaproteobacteria > Burkholderiales > Burkholderiaceae_F > Sutterella. The sequence goes on from LR994475.1 coordinate 1,181,408, forward strand.
AATTCACGACCCACGATCACGTTGAGCTTCGCCATCGCGGCCTTGTATGCGCCAGATTGACCCTTGCAGCGGTGGAAGATGAAGTTGACCTGAGACGGGATATATTCAACACCGAGTTCCTTCAAAGTCTTTTCAACGATCGCACGAGAAAGAGCTGTCGTTTCAAGCGACAACTGACGGAAGGTCGTGTCTGACAGCGAAGCTGTTGCAGCCACGGCAGCAGCAAAGTTGATGCTATCAACGGACATAAAGTCGCCCAAGCGCTTAGCGGTGGGCTTTACCGAAATGCCGTAACCAATACGTAGACCAGCCAAAGCATAGAGCTTCGAGAAGGTACGCGCGACCGTCAAGTTGGTGAGCCCCTTCTTGACGAGTTCAACGCCAGAGACAAACTTCGGATCCGTCACGTATTCGGCATAGGCTTCGTCAAGGAGGAAGAAAACGGGCACCTTCTTGGCGACTGCTTCTTCAATCCAACCGTTAAGCACCGTTGCGGGCGTCACGGTTGAGGTCGGGTTATTCGGGTTGCAGTAGTACACGATCGAGACGCCATCAAAACTGTCAACGGCTTTCTTGAGCGCAGGCACGTCAACTTCAAGCGTATCCATCTTGACAGGCACGTCAACAACCGGGACGTTAAGTGCAGCGGCATAGCCCGCCACAATGCCAAAGGTGGGCACGGGTTCAACGAGCTGCACCTTCTTACCCGCATGACGCGCCTTTTCAACCTGAGCTTGAACGACTGCCTGAAGAATTTCAGAAGAACCCGCGCCAAGCGTCACGAGGTCTGCTTCTACGCCATAGAACTTGGCGATGGCGTTCGTGAGGTCAACCTTGGGTTGATCAGGGTAACGGAATACCGTAGCGAGACCTTTCACCACAGCGTCCTTNGTAGCCTTAGCGGACATGCCAAGGCTATTTTCGTTGAAGTTAAGAAGGACGGGCTTCGCGGTANNCGTCGGGACGACTTCGTCAGTAACGGAAGAGGCGAGTGCTGGCAAATTCTGCGTTTTAGCTGAAACGCTCGAGGCAGCAAAAGCGCCCAAAATGGACGAGGCAAAGAGAGTGCGACGTTGCATGATGATTGTCCTTTATGTGGCTTTTCGTTGTGGTGAACCGGTAGGACAGAATAACGCGAACTACCTTGGCGTTTATGTGAGCGACTATGGCGTTTCTCTAAGAAAGATTACGTCAAATCACAAAGTTTAAAAATATTGGAAACGCCTCTCTTATTGTCGTTTTTTGGTCGACAAATGAGAGTAGGGAATGTGAGTGGTGCGCGTCGCTTAAGGTGGCAATGTTCGCACCACTCATGCGGTGGTTAAAGGTAGATTGAGTGGATTGTGTGGCTTGACCGATCGTTAGTCGATGGGCTTTGTTTTGTCTTTTAGCCAGGCGCACTCTTGTGGCGTCAGTAATGGCGACAACTTTTCGTAGGTGAGCTTATGGTAGTGGTTAAGCCAGGCGACCTCGTCATCGGTAAGTGCTTCACGCACGATGGCTTTGGCTTCAAAAGGCAAAAAGGTGATGGTTTCAAACCCTAAAAATTGACCGAATTCTGTCTTTTGGTCTTCAATCACAAAGACTGAGTTCTCCAGTCGAATCCCATGACGACCGGGTTTATAGACACCTGGTTCATTCGAAAAGAGCATGCCGGGCTTCAATGCAGTTTCGCGTGCGTACGGAAAGAGTGGCGCATATTCGGTGATGATCTTGGCGGGTCCTTCGTGCACGTTTAAGAGGTACCCAATGCCGTGACCCGTCCCGTGACCGAAATTCATCGCGTGATTCCAGTGGTTCGCTTTGACGATCGCGTCTAACAGGTTACCCGTGGTGCCTATGGGGAACTTCTGGCGTGCGAGCGTCATGTGCGCTTTGAGGGTCATGGTGTAGTCGTGCTTCATCTCAGAGGTAAGGTCACCCACTACCACCGTACGCGTAAGGTCGGTCGTACCGCAAAGGTAATGTGCACAGACGTCAAAAAGCAAAAAGCCTTTGGGTTCAATGGGCGACGTCATCGTTTTAGATGGTAGATAGTGCGGAAGCGCAGCGTTTGCCCCGTACCCCACGATCGGGATGTTCGCGGGCTGCAAATAGTAGGGTGAGGTTTGACGAAAGTCTTCGAGCTTTTGACCGACGGTGTATTCGTCAAGCAGCGTTTGGTTGACGTGACTTTCGATCCAACGCATGAGTCTCACGACGGCTACGCACTCATGAATGTTCGCTTCACGAATATTGGCCATTTCGCCTTGGGTTTTGCTGGCTTTGAGTGACGTGACAAGGTCAAGCCCTTCTTTGATGGTGAGCGCTGGGTTTTGTTGNACCACGTCATAGAGTTTAAAAGGCGTTTTGAAAGGATCCACGTAGAGGACGTTTGCTGTGCACGCAGCGACCACGTCACCGATCGCTTGGTAGTCATGTAGGCACCAGCCATCTACCGCGAGTTCGATTCGGATGTCTTCAGAAAGCTTCGTGAGATCTGTGCAAAGGTGGGCTTCACTTTGCCCCACTAACGCGTACGCGTGAAAGAACGGGTAGAGCGGATTGTCGTTCCCACGAAGGTTTGTGAGCCACGCGATGTCGTCTAAGCCACAAAGTAGCGTGGCGGCATTGGTGCCAATCGAAGTGAGGGTTTGGCGTAAGCGCTGAAGTTTCTCTGGGCGGCTTTCAACGGCGTATTGAGGCGCTAAGTCCCAAACGGGGTCTGTTGGGATTGATGGACGGTCTGACCAGAGTTCAGCGACAAAATAACGTTCAAAGTAAATAGTCAGTNNACTTGGGACCGGGAGCTTAGCGCGTATGAGACGGAGCATCGCTTCACTCAAGACCTCTCCGTCTAAGGCGAGCGTGTCGTTAGGTTTGAGTTTTGTTAAGAGCCACGCGTCCCAGTCAAGAGTGCCTGCGTCAGAGATGGAGTTCACCTTAAAGGTGCCTGGCATGATTTCACGTTGAGCCTGGGTTTTGTAGCGNGTACCGTCTGTCCAAAACTGAGCGTCATCAGCGGTCACGATGGCGTAGCCCATGCTGCCCGTAAAGCCTGTTAACCATTGCAACGACTTCCAATGGGCGGCGACCGATTCGGTTTGGTGTGGGTCAGTCGTCCCGACATAGAGGGCAGTGACGCCCGTTTCTTTCATGCGTAAGCGAAGCGCGGTGAGTTTTTCTTGGGTATTCATGGTGAGGTAGGCAAGGGTGTGCGGTTGTGATAATGGAAGATTGTAGAGCGTTGTATGGGATAACGAAGACCGTGCCGCGACGAAGTTGATGCTTAATGCTCAGTATTGCTTCTAACCAGTCTTGAAGCTTTCCTTATGAAAGCTAAAGTAGGCTAAACGAAGGGCGCTTATGGGTAGAAAAACGTAGGCTTTTCTTGGGTCTTGCGACAGGCGGGCATACGAATACGCGACGTGTGCGTGGTGCCGTTAGAGAGCTCAATTTCGATGTGCGCTCGAGTCTCAGCCACATCCATAACCGTGGAAGTGGCGTGAGAAGCTTTGAGGTTGAGTGACGCAATCACGTTTTTGAGAAGCAGACGACGGTCATTGAGGCGCACTGGGCAACTCGTGCCACGCAAAATCTCCATCGCCATTTCGCCATTCATGCGGCGTTGAATAGCTGTCGTAATTCCAATCACTGTGGCTTCTTCGTTCACCATCTGTTGGTGCATATAGTTGGGCACAAGAATGTACCGCTGCAATGCTAAGCGTTATCAGCATCACGACCACGCGAATGAATCGGCTGTCGGTTTGGTGTGTGTTTTGTGGTGTTGTTCTTTCAAACGAATAGGTGATTGATAGGTTTGACATGGTTGGGTCCTCGAATGGACAAATTGTCCCTCTCCCTCAGGCGTTTGCCTACCTCCCGTCGTGGTTAGGGTAAACGATTATTTAGAGAACGCCGCCATATGTACGCAATGTCGGTGTGTTGGCGTGTAGTCATTGCGTGGAGCAGTGCGGATCCGTGACATCTTGAGACACGTTTACGATGATTTACCCTCAAGAATCAGGGTAAACTTACGCGTTTTAGCGCGTTTGATAGCTTTCAACGTGCCTCAAAGAAACCTTACCCAAGCTAATAAAAACCATCCTCACGAACCTCGATCGTGGGTGGGTAAGTCTTCTTTGCTGTGATGATTGTGAAGACGAGTGCTCTTCATCTTGTTAATGTTTTTGAGTGTCGAAATGAGTTTTGCTAAGAGTTTTAAACGCACATTGTTGGCTGGGGTTGTGGTGAGTGCTTTGAGTAGCGTGATGCCGTTGGCTTTGGCTGCGGAAAGCACAGTTGCTACACATACCACCGAAACGCAGGCTACACCGAAAGCCCAAACGGGGCTTCAGCCGACGACCCAGATCGCTCAGCCAGAATATATGGTTGAACGCCATACGCTCAAGATGGGAACCCTTATCTCGGCAAAACTCTTTGGAAAAGATAAAGACGCGTTAATGCGTTATGCAACGCTTCTGGACGACGAACTCACGACTTACGAAGACATGATGTCGGTGCATAAACCGACTGTTTTAAATGATGTCAATCGTAGGTCGGGTCAAGCTGTTGAAATTCCTGAGACTGTTGCGCGCATGGTCAAAGAGGCTTTGGTGATTGCTGACGAAACCGATGGTGCCTTTGAGCCCATGATTGGGCCCGTGGTGAACCTCTGGAAGATTGGCTTTGGCGGCGATAAGGTGCCAAACGACGAAGCGATTGCTAAGGCAGTGAAACTGGTTGACCGCTCTCAAGTTCGCTTGTGGGAAGAAAAGGGTCACTGGTTTATGCAAATTGGCAAAGACCAGAGTATCGACATGGGCGCGATTGCCAAGGGCTTTATTGGGACCGAAGTCGCAAACGCCCTCAAGGCTGCCGGCATGAAGCGCGGCTTAGTGGATCTCGGTGGCAACGTTGTGGCGATTGGCGACAATGCAGGGAAGCCATGGCGAATCGGGATTCAGCATCCTTCCAAAGACCGTGGTGGCTACTTTGGAGTTGTGAGCGTCAAAGACCAAAGTGTGGTGACGTCAGGCGCTTATGAACGTTACTTTGAAAAGGACGGTAAGCGCTATGCCCACATTTTGGACGCGAAGACCGGGCGTCCTGTAGAAACCAATATTGCGTCTGTGACGATTATTGATGCTAATGGCGCGCGTGCTGATGCGCTTTGCACAGCCCTTNTTGGTATGGGTTGGGAGCGTGCGCAAGCATTTCTTAAAGCCCATCAAGACATTAAGNGTACCGTCTTGATGCATGGCGACCTTAAGCAGGTGGCGTTGACGCAAAAAGCCCAAGTCACTGTGAAGATTGTGGATGAGACGTTGAAGACAACGGTGATTAAGTAAATCAGATCGAATAAGGCTCGCACCAAGCCTAAGCACAAAGAAAAGAGGCTTCGTTTTTTCATAGTTGAGAAGGCGAAGCCTTTTTGATGGGAAGCCGTTGAATAGAATAGGTATAAAGGAATCGTTTCTCTGAGAGGCGAATTAAGCAAAATTGAAGGCTTGATTATGCCACTAGCTGTCTTGTGCGAGGACACCAGACATGACGAACCGTATAGACCTCTTTATCAAAAATGTACAAATCGTGGACGTGTTGACAGGGACCATTCGTTCGGGTGGCGTCGCGATACACGAAGGGTGAAGTGATGGACGAACTCGCTTTACCGGTCGCTGGTCTCATAAGTGACGATACGCCAGCCAACACTGCGGCAGCAATCCGTCGACTCATGGCGTTGGTATTATGAACGCTTTGGTGTCACCAAAGAGAGTGACGCGTTCATGACGTTGAGTTTCTTGGCATTACCCGTGATTCCGCATTTGAAGCTCACAACGCTTGGGCTTTTTGATGTGGATAGTTTTAAGTTTGTGAGGGCGGATGCCCGAGAAGCGTGACGGAATGTTGGTCGTATGCTGATGTTTGTAAATTAGAGTCGACTATGAACAAGTAACAGACGGTTGAACGAAGGACTGAGGCGCAATGTGAGGTTTGGGCCTCATCTAGTGTCACTTATTGGGACGATTTGTTATCTAAGTGAGGATACTTCTTGACTTTGGGCAAGATCAAATGCCAAAGAGTGAAGCGTCCAAAGACTGAGGAGCGAAGGTGTCTTGAACTAGATGAAGTCAAGTTGGGGTTTTACTTTTCTTAAATGAGGAGATCCGGTTTGGCTGTGTGGCAAAGGAGGAGGGTATGGTTGTCAACACTTTAAGTGGGGAGAACCAAACCGGATCGAAAAGAATTTTATGGAGATTTTTTTATTACAATCAAATAATTATTCTGTAATTATGGATTACTAAAGACTTATATCGCGAGTGCTGAAGATGCCAATGAGATCCTACGAAATTCTGCAAACGATTGCAGAAGAAGGGAATTTGAGTTTAGCTGCTGAGCGCCTTGGCGTGACGCAACCCTACTTATCGCAATACCTTCGTAGACTTGAAGAAAGCTACGGCGTTGTGATTCTCGATCGACATAAGAAGCCCATGATCCTCACGCCGATGGGTGAGGTGCTTCTCGAAAGTCGCCGGCAAATCGCTCGCATTGAAGAAGCGACTCGTAACTACTGTGCCGATTTGACTGAATTACGTAAAGGCAAAGTGCGTGTCGCGTGTAATGGTGAACGCACAGCCGCCCTATTGGTGCCTGCTGTGACGTNNACCTTTAACCGGGCTTATCCCGGGATTGCGTTGGACTTTTCGCTTGAACTTGATCTCGAAGCGATTCCAGAAAAACTCTCAAACGGCAAAGCGGACGTGGGTGTCCTTTACCAATATTTGCTCACGCCCGACTTGAACGCCTACCCGTTGTTCCCGGAGCGTTATCTGATGACGGTCCCTGATCAACCAGGCTTTGAAAACCTGGGTCGCCCCTATAACGACGCAGCGGACTATCCACTCTTGAAGGACGTGGATCCTACACCACTCAAAAACCTGCCGCTCGTACAAACCTATATCCATCATGAGCGTACGCCGATTTTGAGCCGGGCTGTAGGGTTTGAGTTGCCCGAAATCGATATAGCCTCCNCACGATTAGGGACGCGTTTAGCGTTTGTGGCTGCTGNNTACCTATGTTGGTNNACCGTCTGTCAAGAGCATTTGATTAAACCTTACTCTGCGAAATCACAATGTCGCTTTGTGTCACTCGAAGGTGTGTTACCCGTGCAGACCGTTGTGGTCGCTTGGAACGATCAGCAATATCAGAGCCTTGCGTCACGCGAATTTTGTCGCATTGTTAAAGAGACCATTGGCAAAAAGAATGTCGGTGTTTGAGAGTTGGCTGTAGGTGGAAGTAGGGGAGTATGCGCTAAACATAACTATGCAAATGAGCGCAATAAAGGGTAAAAAGAGGCATTACTACTAAAATAGTAGTAGTTAGATCTTTTGGTTTGAGGGTGCTAGAGGGCTTTAAAGAGAGTAGAACGATGAATTTACTCGCTAACTTTTCTTCGCTAGATGCGATTCAACGTAAGATCGCCAACCAATTCTGTAACAGAAATGTAGGAGGCAAAAGTGACCAATCAACAAACATTACCGTTGCCGATGGCACTCAATATGACGTTGGGCGAAAGTCTTGCAAAGCGCCGTACAGGTCGAGCCTTTCGGGCTAACGCTTTGACGGACGATGAACTATCCACCTTACTTTGGGCATGCGCCGGTCTCACGGGTGACGAAGGTCGACGCACGGTTCCGTCAACGTTGAACCTCAAAGCGGTGTCGGTTTGGGTGCTGCGTGACGACGGTACGTGGCGTTATGATCCTGCTAAAAATCAATTGACGCGTTCAACCACGACCGATTGCCGTCGCGCTTCAACGACGCATCAGTTTGACTTTGTGACCAAAGCCCCGGTGACGCTCGCTTTTGTGCTTGATCACGACGTGGCTAATACGATTCGTGAATCGTGCTTCTATGTCGATGCGGGCACGATGGGTCAGTCGGCTTACTTAGCTGCGACGGCACTTGGGCTATCGGGTTGCATTCGTGCGTCGTTTGACCATAAGGCGTTGGGTGAAGCGATGGCACTCCCTGACAATCTTGAACCCATTTTGATGTTTACGGTGGGTTTGCCTGAAGGGAAGTAAGATCCCTCAAAAATAAGACGCGTTAAATATTCAGATTTAAGTCCCGCACAGTGTTTTATTTTTAACGTTTTAGTCTGGAAAAAGGCGAGGCGGAGTGAAGACCACACGCAAGTCACAAGACAGTCGTCGGTTGGTGTTTTTACTCGATTTGATGGCTAGAGAATGTCAGCATTAAGAACAAAAACAACGCGTCCGAGAACTTTAGCGCTCTCAAGAAGTTCACGTTGCACGACTTGAGGGGGATATTTGTTGTTGTCTGATATGAGAGTAATTGAGCCATCAAAATTACGAAGGACTCTTTTAACAAAAAGGTTGTTATCTGCTTGGATGCAATAGATAGCATCGGTCGTTATTCGGTTTTGCTTGGTGTCAATTAGACAGACCGCTTTGCGTTGAATCGTTGGTAGCATCGAGTCTCCAGTCGAATGGAGAATCTTAAAATTACCATGAGTTGATGCAACGCCTGGTAAGTCATGTAAGAAAGGTTTATAGAAGTCAATTGCCGAAACGATCACATTGGTCGACTCATCAAAGTACGCTTCTCCACACGATGTATCTACATCCAACAGTGTTACACGTTCCCAGTTGCCTTCGACTAATTCACCCTCACACGGAAGGCGAAATGAAGTGCTTTTCTGAGTGATCGAGTTTTGGGCGACGTATTGGCGAAATTTATACAAGTTTGCCCCTTTAGGCTCAGATCTGCCCGCCGCCCAGAATTGGACAGCTTGACGAGAAACGTTTAGATCTTTAGCGATCTGAGCTTGGGTCTTGCCTGTGGATGCCATTAAGGCATTGATTTCATCAGCAAAGGTCATCTTGGTCTCCTGTTATTTAACAAGATACAACAAAAGTCAACTCTACATCGCTTTCCTTTATGTTTAGTTGTCAACAAAAGCAACATTAGCTTTGTAGTTGACTAAAAATTGACGTAGATTTTCACGAAAAGCAATTTTTTAATGACAGGTATTCGAGCTTCTGACCAATAAAAATTGGGCTTTGTTAGAAAAAAAAACGGTCCAAGGATTTAGCTCCCCGAACCGTTGGTTGATAGGTTTAGGCTAGATTACTTTTCTTGCGCGGCATTCGTACCAGCAATACGACCAGAGGTATAGGCAATACCAAGCCCGGTGCCAGACGTATAGACGCGGTTGTAGTAGGGACGGTTAATCACTTCGCCGCCGGCATAAAGCCCCTTGATCACGGAACCATCTTCACGAATAACCTGGAATTTATCGTTGACTTTTACGCCACCAATCGTGCCGCCAGTCTTGGGTACAACGCGAATTGCATAGAAGGGCGCTTTTTCAAAGGGCTTCAAAAACGCTTTGGGTTTATCAAACTGCGTATCCTGACCCGTACGGCAAGCCTCGTTGTAGNNTACCGCCATTGTGTCAGCCAATGCCTTTGGCGGTACACCCATTGCTTGAGCGAGTTCTTCCCAGGTGTTGCCTTTAACAGCTAACTTCGGATCGTTATATTTGTCAGCGACCTTGACCTTGTCCGGATACGCGCTATCGGCAATGCCCCAAACAGCCTTTTCTTTCACAACAGCGTCGGTCAGATAAGGCAGGTTTTCATTGGTGAAGCGAACGCCTTTTTCGTTAACGAAGACTCGATCCTTATATTTATCCTTTGACGTGATGACGGGATTGAGTTCATTCTTTTCGCTATTGAGATATAGCCCAATAACCCAAGCGTCTTTATAAGTAGCAGCGCCAGCCTTCATAGTCATTTGAATGCCGTCCCCCGTGTCACCAATGGAAGCTACCGAAAGGTCAGCATAGGGCGCATAGTCAGGAACTAGCTTTTCAAGCATACTNTTGTTGTGAGGAAAACCACCGGTCGCAAGAACGACAGCTTTAGCGTCAACTTCGTATCGATAGGTTTTGTCGTGAGCTTTAACCCCCACAACATCACCTTTATTGTTCATAACGAGGTCGTCAACAGGGGTGGCTTTATAAACAGGTACTTGATGCTTCTCGAGGAAGTTCATGAGATTCTTGATAACGAAGCGTCCTCCAGCCTTTGAGGAGCCGCGACCAGACGGCGGTACGGGAGATTCAGCTGGTGCGTGGGCGAAGTCTGACCCACCATAGCCAAAGGGACGTGGCTTCGCAAATGGATGTNNACCAATCTCGTCTTCAAGCCAGTTGACCGTTACCTTGAATTCTTGAGCCATTGCACGGACAAGCTTCTCGTCTGGGAATGCGGGGTCGCCTCCAGCCGAAGAACGCTTTTGGTCATTGAGCCATATCTGTACAAATTCTTCGGTAGTGGTTCCTTTGCTACCCGCACGTTTTTGTGCATTAGAGTCACCTGCAGCAATAGCACCCCCGGCAAAAGCAGAACTACCACCAACCAAGGGCAGTTTTTCAAAAACGATAACGTTTGCGCCCTGAAGTTTAGCGGCAGCGGCGGCAGCTAGTNNACCAGTACCACCAGAGCCGACCACAATCACGTCAGCTGACAAAGATTTAAGAGGGAGGTCAGCGGGATTTACGCCAGCCTGCGCGCAAGCTGCCATCAAGCCGACGGTCATAGCAGTCACGGTCATTCGAGCAAAGGGAGCCATAGAACACCTCTTTAATAGAGAAAAAATATCTTTGAGTGAAAGAAAGGCGATAAAACTCATACTAGGATGCAATGGGTCGAAAACCTATTATTGTTTTCGCTTAGACGTAAGCCCTAGTGAATTTATAAGACGTAAGACTTGAAAGATTCAGCCAGAGTGGTTTGATATTTACGACCGTTAAATGATTGGTGAGCTGATGGCTTAGTTGAATTTAGAGAGGGAAGAGTAATTCTCTATCGTGTCCTTGAGTAGGTGTGGTCAGAATGACAGTGTTGGGCAATACAGGGATTTTTGAAAGAGACCATGAGCGACAAAGTCGCAAGAGAATCTACCCAAGTGGAATAAAAGATACGCAACAACGAGCGCCATGATGACTCGAATCAATTTGTCGGTTGTCATCAAGAAGTCCTCTCACTGATTCAATAGTCTTACTCACCATCAAGGTTAAGCATCTTTTTATGAGGTGAGCGTAACTCAATTAGTGAGGAAATAAAATTCGGACTACAACTTGCAATGGAATGGCTTGTGGTGTCTATGGAGTATTTAAGAGACGAGAAGAAAACCGCACAAGCCATCAAGCCTGTGCGGTTCGTTTTTAGGTACTAAAAAGACTAACTAAAGGTAGGTATTAGAACTTGTGAACGAGTNNACCAACGGAAAGCTGATAGCCCTTGGGCGTTGCGTCCTTATCCTTCGTTTCAACCTTTTCCTGAGAGTAGCCACCCATCACGTAAGTCCAGGTGCGCTTCGAGAGCGGATAGTCAAAGGCAGTACCCACGGTCGTACGCGTGAAGTCGACGTTGTCTTCGTTATCCATCTGACGGTGGTTAACCGCAAAGCGTGCCGTACCGCCAAAGACCGGGTAGTTCACGCCGACACCCATGCCCCAACCGTCAACAAAGCCGTAGTTTCCAACTAGATCCACAATGCCGTCTTTAGCCACACCACCACGTGCATGAACGTTCAGGTTCATCGAGTCGAAGTACTGATAGAAGGCAAGCACCTTGAGACCATTGTCTAGCGTGTAATTGCCGCCAAGCGTCACGGTATAACCGTCGTCAGCTTTCTTTTGACCTAACGTGTTAGCCCAGTCGGTCATATCACCAACAAGAATGCCTTCAAATGCACCAGCCTGGTAACGAAGACCAAGCGAGGTGTAGCGGTTGGAGGAGCCTTTGCCTTCAACATGGGTATCGCCTTCGCTGACATCGTCCATCTTGAAGGAGTGCATCATATAGCTCGTCAACCCAGCATAGGTCGGCGTACGGTAGGCGATGGCGTTATCTACACGCGTCCACATCGAAGCGGTGGCGTAGCCAGAACCCAAGGCGGACGTGTAGTTAGCCGTGATCGGGTCAATGGCACGGAAAAGACCGTTGGGACCCAAGACGCTACCAAGGACCGGCATACTACTCTGCNNCCACACAGTACCAAAGTCACCCGACACATTAATCGTGGCTTCACGACCAAAGAGGCGATTGCCTTGTTTTACTTCAAGCGCACCTGTATCAGACTCAAAGCCCGATTCAAGGGTAAAGCCAACCTTGTAGCCGTTACCTAAGTCTTCACTACCACGAAGTCCCCAACGGGAACCCATCTGCTGAGCCGTTTCCATCGTGAAGCTGTCGGTCTTCCCTTTTTCGCCGTTGTCAGCATCGGTGTGCATATAGACCAAGCTCGTGTCAATCAAGCCGTAAACTTCAACGGTAGCAGCCTGCGCACCCATCGAGAGCGCACCAGCGACGGCTAAAACGATCAGTGATTTTTTCATGTTGATTTTTCCTTATGGTCGGACGGTAGGCCAACGAGGTCACGTGTACCAAGGTGTTCGCAAGGTTTTGCGTCACGTAAGGCATCACGCGTGGCTTTTACACCTCGTTTACCAATCCCCTCTGGATCCCGATGACGTTTGTCAGACGGGCGATCTGTGGTTTACTTTAAAAAGAAAACGAATTGTCACCCGTCTGAGTGTGTTACGTCAAGATGACGATTAGTTCTTCATCATCTGGTGCGCCGCAATACGACCAAAGATCATGCAGTCTACCACGGCAACAGAACCTAAGCGCACCATACCGTGCACGTCGCCCGTGGCTTCACCAGCCGCATAGAGCCCCTTGATCGGTTCACCGCGTACACTCAAGACCTGCGCGTTGTCGTTGATTTCGAGACCGCCCATGCAGTGGTGAACGCGCGGTAGAGACGGACAACGTAGAAGGGACCTTCAACGTTGGGTTTCGAATTATCAAAGAACTGGCAGCCGAAGTTTGGGTCCTTCTTGGCCTTCATATAACCGTTAAACGTGTTGTTCGTCTTTTCAAGTTGGTCGTACGGGATCTTGTAGAAGTCAGCCATGTCTTTGAGCGTGGCGAACTTACGCACGACGGTCGTCTTCATGGCGTGGTCAAAGAGCTTCTGGGTCATGTTGCGACCAACGATTTCGCCCATGACGTTGGCTTCACACGTATAGATTAAGCACGGATGACCGATCGCCACGATCGCGTCCGCACGAACCTTACGGTTACCGGTTTCCTTGATGAAACGCTTACCCGTTGCAGGGTCAATCATCGGTAGTAATCAACGGTCGATTCAACAAAGAGCGGCGCAACACCGAAGCCTTGTTCGTCAGGCGACGTGCACGGACTCAACTGAATCCAGTCCATCTGAACGGTATTTGCACCAATTTCATGGTACTGCATGATCATTTCGCCTGTAGCGTCACGATGGTTTGTGGACGTGAAGTTTTCATTGAGGCGTGGGTCCTGAGACATGCGGAATTTGACGATCTGGGAGAACCCGCTAGCAGCAATCAAGACCCCCTTTGTGGCACGAACAAAAACCACCTTGCCCGAATTTTCCTTGCCAAAGCGATAGCTCGTGCGAGCCTTCACACCTACGACTTCTTTCTTATCGTTGACGATGATCTCGTCAACAATGAAGCGTAGACGCGGTTCAATACCGAATTCTTTGAGTTTGCCTAGAAGCGGAAGCACTAAGCTAGAACCTGAGTTGTTCATTCTCGCGTAAAGAATTCCATATTTTTGTGCCTTGAATCAATAAAAGCTAAAGTCAACAACGAAAATGGGAATCACTCCCATTAAGATTGAGGTTTGAGTCGACATAACCACTTGAAGATACCTTGTTGAAACACGGTCTTTAAAGGGTTAAACGAACTTGAATTCATCAAATAACGTTCGATTTCAGGAGATCATCATGAACGAAACAACCAAATATAGGCTCTTCTTTTTGGGTGGTGTGGTTTTAGGCGCTTTGGGCACGATCGCAGTGACGCGCGGTAAGTTGGACGTGAAGCCCTTGGCAACCGATCTGCTTTCTACGGGTATTGATCTCAAAGATAAAGCGATGTACCTCGTTGAAAGCGCTAAGGAGGACCTCGCAGACGCTGTTGCTGAAGCACAAGTCAAGAGCCAGGAACGTCGTGCCAAGTAGAAGAGGTGGCAGCTAAGGTTTCTGAAACTGAAGTTTGTGCCGAAGACAAGCCAGCAGATTCGTCAGTCGCTACGCCTGCTCGTGAAATGCCTGCCGCGGTCTGACGCTTCAACTTTTTATTGAGGCTCATTCATGCGCTTTCATCTTGTCCATGAAGTCGGAAATCGCCAGCGTTGGAAGACCCGTGAGGTTATCTCAAGTGCGTCTGCGCAACTGTTGGCGACTGACATTGCCGGATTGATCGGTATTCAGGGCGTTAGCGTCAATCCAAGGACTGGATCCATTATTGCCACCTTCGAGAACGTTGAATACCAACGACAACTTGCGGTGTATTTGGCATCGTTGATTCACTGTCCTCCGATTCGTCGAGAAGCCCGTTCAAAGTATCCTATCGTACCGCTTCAGGAATCTCTTACACCTGGGCAAATGGTACATAGATTAGTTCCTGAAAGGGTAAGAAATGCGGTAGAACTTCTCAACCAAAACCGAATGGTTCAAGGGGTCTCGCGAGCATTTCGTTCAGGGACCAATGGCATGCCTATCCTGACGATGGTGGTACGCCCCATCATTTCAATGTTTAGAGGATGGGGAGCGCCTAGCGTCGCGGTTCGACAAAAAGCCAACCGAGGTCAATTGACAACTAAAGCGTTGTCAACGAATGACTATGTCGCTGAGGAGGCAACATTAGATTTTGGTCCTTTAGCTAGGCACATCGGGATAGCGCCTTTTATGCCTATGGCGGTCAGAGCAGCGAATGCATTGCTCGGAGCACTACCCATCATTCGCGATGGTTTAGGTGAACTCTTTCACGGTCGACTAAACGTGGCGGTGTTGGACGCGGCTGCCCTTATTGTTTCACTCCTAAGACGAGATTTTAAAACTGCTAGTTTATTGGTCTTATTGCTTGGCATGGGTGAAATGCTCGAAAACTACGCCCGTAAAAAGTCGATGGCGAGTTTGGCTGAACAATTGTCGGTCAAGGTCGATCGCGTTTGGGTACAGTTGGAGGACGGGACGCAAATCCAAAAACCTTTTGCTGAAGTGACGGCTGACGACCAAATTCTTGTTCGTACGGGTAATGTGATTCCTGTGGATGGCGTTGTCGTGGCTGGTGAGGCGGCAGTCAATCAATCGACTATGACAGGTGAGCCTCTCGCTGTGCCGCGTAGTGCAGGGGGGGCAGTCTTTGCGGGTACCGTGGTTGAGTGCGGTGAGATCCTTATTCTAGTGCTTAATATAGGGGACGGTACACGTCTTGCTAAGATCATCGCTTTTGTTGAAGAAAGTGAAAAACGTAAGGCGGGTATTGAAAGCCGCGCGCTTCGTTTTGCCGATGCGATTGTGCCCTTCAACTTTGCACTCGCTGGGTTAGTGTGGTTCTTTACGCGTGATTTAACCCGTACGGCATCTGTCCTCTTGGTGGACTATAGCTGTGCGTTACGCTTAGCCACACCGCTGTNNACCATTCTGTCTGCGATGAAGGAAGGCACGGCGCGAGGTGTAGTAGTTAAGGGGGGACGATATCTTGAAGCGTTGGCTGAAGTTGATACCATTGTTTTTGATAAAACGGGTACTTTAACGAATGCTACGCCAGCACTCTCTGACGTTGTGTCGTTGGATGCGGATCGTGACGAAGATGAACTTTTACGCCTAGCGGCTTGTTTGGAAGAACATTTCCCGCATCCCGTCTCACGAGCCATTGTTGACGCTGCTGAAAACAAAGGTTTAGCTCACTTTATTGAAGCGCATGACGCAGAAGTCCAATATATCGTTGCACATGGGATTTGTTCTTCAGTCGATGGGTCGCGTGTTCTATTAGGTTCTCGTCATTTTATTGAGGACGACGAAGGTATTGACTGCACAGAAGCGAAGGTTCATGTGGATCGCTTAGCGTCTGAAGGTAAGACTGTGCTCTATGTCGCGCTCGATGGTCGGTTGATTGGGTTACTTGGTATCGAAGATCCGATTCGACCTGAAGCACGACAAGTCATTCAGGCGCTCAAGGGTCGTGGTAAGCGCGTCATTATGTTAACGGGGGACGATGAACGTACAGCGCGTGCTGTGGCTCAAAAGCTCGACATTGATGCGTATCGTGCACAGGTTTTGCCTGCCGATAAAGCCGATGTCGTGATGCGACTCAAGGATCAAGGTGCCAAGGTTTTAATGGTGGGTGATGGCATTAACGATAGTCCAGCGTTAAGTGCTGCGGATGTCGGTGTCACATTGCGTGATGGTACTGACATTGCACAAGAAGTCGCCGACGTTGTGCTTGAGTCATCGCTTGACAACCTGTTGACGGCTTTAGATCTTGGTGAAGCCACCCTCAAACGTATTCGTTCGAATATGTATTGGAGTGTTGGTCTAAATACAGGGTTCTTGGCAGGTGGGCTCACTGGTTTGATTACGCCGGCAGTCTCGGCTCTCATGCACAATTCAACCACCATTGGTGTCTGTCTCAATGCTATGCGTCCGCAACTCGGACATTACGATGGTGAAACCAAGATTCTTCGTGATGTTGAAGGTGACATCGAGGATATCTTAAATCGTGTCAAATCTATTCTTGAAGGCATGCAGAGCGATACAGCGCGAAATGCGATGCAATATCAAGGACGACATGCCTTGGTTCAGGGCTAAAAGGAGTTCATATGTCAGAGATTCGTGATGCGATTCGTAGCCTTTTGCCAGTACTGCNNCTGAGATTACGTCATCCGATGTTGTATAAAATCAGTCCTGAGGAAGTTGAATCCTTACGTGATTTACTCCTTGGGATTGAAGGGATGACCGAAGTCACTATTAATCCTAATGTCGGTTCAGCTTTACTCTTTTGGAATCCACAGGTCTTAACCGAAGAGGTGCTCCTTGAAACATTGAGCTTTTATGCGGAAATGTTTTTAGATACGACGGGTGAAGTGGATGCTCCGACAGATACTAAGTCCTTGACGACTGGCAAGCCCATCTTAAGCGACGGTCTCACTCGTGTAATGGAAAAAGGTCTCTCGAGTGTAGAGACAACCGTTGTGCGTGGCTTTACATCTGCGGCTAAAACATTGACGCCAACAATGGCTCAAAAAAATGGTCGACGCGCAGCACGAGTTTTGCAAAATCGTACGATGTTAGTACTCTTTACGGGTAGCATTGCTGCTTTAGCGGTCAAGCAAACGGGGTGGCATGTGGGCTTAGGGGCTGCGTTTATGGCATTGTTATTAGTTCATCTTCAACAACATCGTCGAGTCCTTTAAGGATCGCAACGCATGACGCAAATATTTAAATACGTTGTGATGGTGTTTTTAGCAGCTATGGCGATTGGTCTTCTGATCGCCATGGCTTCGCTTTTTCTATATGCCATCGCTTTTCTTTTATTGGCTTTTGTAGCGGTACCATCCTTTTAGCACCTAACGAACTCAAAGGGTTGGTTGGTACCCTGACGGGTTTTGTTGATAAGGGTTTAGGGCGTATTGAAGCGCTTTGGCAGGATATCAAGACAACGTTAGATCAATGGGGTGCGCGGGAGATGGAGAAGAGCCAGGAAAGCTCGAACGCGAAAGCGACGCACATTCAGACGTCAGTGCCAGTAGAAAAAGCTCAGGATAACTAAATAAGTGGGATGTCACTTGCTCGCAAGACTCAGACTAAAGAAGACCCAGGATGATGCATTACAGAACCGTGCCCGGTAGTCAATCTCGCAAAGTGTTTACCGTTGACGACGCAGGGCAACACGTGCTCTTAGCGATGGCGACCTTTGATCCGTCAACGGGTCGCTTTATGCCTCAATGGTTGGACGAAGGTGAAAACGTTGTCCCGATGACTGCCGACCAAAAGGCTGAAGTCACGTACTATGTCGAGTCAATGACCTTGCGTCAGCGTCGTAAAGCCAAAGCGAAGCAGGTAGACGGTACGAGTGAACCCAGTCAAACTGAAGCCACGCAGGTCGCTTTACCGATTTTGGGTGCGGAGACGACCGCTATTCCCGTTCAAACAGTATTTGAGGAAGCGGCAAAGTGTCCCGTGGTTGAGGACCTCGCAGAAAACCTTGAAGTGGTCAAGTTGAAGCGGTCGAGCAGGGTGTGCCTACAGACGAGCCAATGGAGGTTCGTGACGCTGAGGCGGCTACGGCTGATGAGGTGACGACGGTTAAGGCGACCACTCAAGAAAAGCTCGCCATCTTCTGTGAAGGGGAAACCGAAAAGCACTATTTGGCGGGATTCGTTGATTTTCTTGGGATTGCTGAGAAGGTCCATCTACAGACGAGTTCGATCAAAGACCCGGGGGCTGCTTTTAAACAGATTGCCTCTGAGATGCTTTGGGACCGTCAGGTCGGTAACGCGAAGTGGTCTGAAGCCTGGCTCGTCTTTGACCGTGATGGACATGTAGGCTACTACGATGCGTTTGACTTGGTGGAGCACTTTCCGTTCATTCACTTAGCGTTCACGAATCCCTGTTTTGAGTATTGGTTACTGCTCCACGAAGACATGTTTGATGGCGTATTGCCCAATGACCATGAGGTTGTCTTAAAGCATTCGGTTGAGACGACCCTCGTGCGTGAAGGTTTGAAGCGTGTGGTGACCGAAGAGTTGATCGAACTCACCACAAAGCCTGACGATTGTCTTGAGTTATTAAAGCGCTTTGAACCGGGGTTTAAGAAGGGCGCACGCCCGCATTTTGAGGTTTTTGGACCGAAACTAGCGGTGGCTTATGAAAAAGCAAAGACATTAGGCGTGCCGAACCTTGGGGCAGGCACTGGGGTAGTGGCTCTGGTCGATCGACTTTGTGAGATTGCTGGGCGTAAGCCAGCGGACGTGATGGCGGATTTAAAGACGATTGAAGTGGTGCCGGTTGAGGATAACTCGTTGCCGCCCAAGGGTGCTCTAAAGAAGTTATCGGACTTCGCGCTGATGGCGCTTTCGGCGAATACCGTCCCCAACATGACCGATCAAACCTATCGTCAGGTTCGTTCTTCTTTAAATGAAATCAAAGCTTGGGTAGAAGACCACGCCCCTAAGGCGATTAATGGGGCGTTAGGCGGTGCGTCCGTTGAAGTGAGCTTAAAAAACGTGATGAGTCTCACTTCAACACTCAATAATCAACCTATGATGAAGAACACCAAACCAGGGTTGAAGTCTTGGCGTAAGCTCTATCGGGCGAGTGTAAAGATTGGAATGTGGCTCGATGACTGGGAACGCTTAGGCACGGGAAAGCCCTTGGTCAAGCTGGAAGAAGATGACGATTTGTCCGTTGAGTTGGATGACGATGTGCCGTTTTGATGCGTAGCTAAAGAATAAGAGGTTACTTGATGAACAAACACGCTGACAGTTTGGCTTATCAGCCCATTTTCACAGTGAGTGAGAAGGTTAATGCTCAAGATCTTTTTTGATCTCAAGTCGATTGAGTTCTTTTTCAATACTTTGCTTGGGAGTGCCAGGATTAATTGTTAACCATGCTTGGTTGCAGGCTTGGAGCAGTTCCTGATTATCAACGTTCATAAGATTGTTTAATTGAGTTGAGGATGGATACCCAAGCGTCAAATTGTATTGATATTGTAGTACGCCATCATGCTGAAAAGAAAAGTAGCGCTTCAGAGGAAGAGAAAGACGGATTGGCTCTTTCTGTAAGCGTTAGATTTCGACAAAGGATAAAGAAAAAGCAGCGTGTTAATTCCACGCTGCTCTTTCTATGCTGACTTTATAGTTACGCAAGGGAATAATTCACGTTGTTCGCTATGGTCAGCATTTGTCACTCTTCGTTCTGAGTGCTTGATGGGCTGTTAAGCCTGTTTTTTATTGAGGACAGGCGGCACATCAAAGCGGCAGACAAAGGTGAGGAACGCATAAAGCGCAGCCCCCACGATCATCGCGACCACTAAACCAATGTTGGTCGTCGCAAAAACGCTCGTGCGTGCGTCGTCAGGGAGCAAGAAGCTCACAATATGGGCGATATAGGGGTCACTCGACGTGATGGTGCCTAACCCAATGAGGGTCGCAACCGCCAACGACAAGAGCGCCGTCCAACGACCACTACTACCACCGTTACCATAGTCAAAGNNTACCATACGAACATCCCAATTGAGTTGCTTCTGACGAATCAAGTCCACCATTTCAATCGCGCCCCAAGAACCCATGATCACCGAAATGGCGGTAAGNAACGATTGGAAGGTCGACAGGAACGAGTCCGAAATAAAGAGGAGATAGAAAGCCCCCAACGTGATAATGACGGCATTAAGCAAAGTCGTTGCGGCACGCGACATCGGAACACCCATGGCAAGCAATGCTAGTNNACCAGAGCTATAAACCCCCGTCATACCGGTAGAAATTAAGCTCACGATGATCACGATCGAGAAGGGCACATAGAACCAGAAGGGCAAAATCCCAGTTAAGGCTGCGAGCGGTTCGTGGGAAGCCTTTTCAAGAAGTTCGGGGTTACCGGTAGAGAGCATCACGCCCAGAATCAAAAGCACAGAGACAGGGAGCGCAATACCGGTCATTGTCCAAAAGACGACACCACCCGCCTTGGTGTTGCGAGGGAGATAACGAGAATAGTCACCGCCATAGTTGAGGAACCCTAAGCCCACCATGGTCATGGAGAGGACCACGCCACCCAAGAATTCCACAAAGCCTGCGGACGGACGGTCACCTAAGACGCTAAAGTCAATCTGAGGAATAAAGAAGAAGAGGTAGGCAAGCGTAAAGAGGCCNGTAATCCAGGCAATCGCCTTTTCAACCTTCATGATGAGTTGGTAGCCCCAAATGGCACCAGACATGGTGAGCACGATCACCACCACAAAGGATCCAAAGATGCAGGCTGCCGTTGGATAGCCGTCGGCTTTGGCGAGCGACGGGACCAAGTGAATCACAAGATCCGCCAAGGTGGTCGATGCCATTGAGAGCATCGTGACCTTCCAACCCATGTTGGCAACATAACCAAAGAAGGTCGGGATTTTGTTGCCGTGGTAGCCAAACGCGAAACGCGATTGGACTAGCGTCGGTAAGCCTGTACGCACGGACCCTACTACCAAGATGCCAACGAGAGCACATGAAAGGAAGTACCCAATCACGCCAGCGACCATGGCTTGCCATACCGAGAGGNNTCCAAGCCCTAGCACATAAATGCCAAGCGTAATACCAAAGATCGAGATATTCCAGGAAAACCAAATCGGAAAGAGTNNACCAGCAGGCGTACCGTAGCGTTCGCTATCGGGAACGGGATTGACGCCATTGACTTCAATAGTAGAGGCTGAAGCGTTGTCACTCATTTTGTTTTGTCTTGTTGTCTTAAAAGTTGAGGGAAAGCTCTGCTAACCTTTTGACGTGATTAGCAGAGCACAAAGAGAAATTGTTAAACGCTCCCGTTAAGGAGTTCGTCAATGGTTGGTGCCGTGGCACCACCTTCGCGTCCCGTCACCACACCAGCGACACGGTTTGCTAGGAGCGTACTTTCGTCAAGTGGAAGACCACACATAAGTNNACCAGCGATAAGACCGCCCGTGTGTGCGTCTCCAGAGCCAATTGTGTCAACAATGGCGGTTGGGAAACTCGGGATACGACGGACACCATTAGCATCAACGATCACAGCACCGCGACCACCGTCCGTTACGACCACTTCGCGACCAGAGAGATCGTGAAGCTTCAGTGCAGCGTCTTCAACACGGTTGGTGTTTGTCATGAAAAGGGCTTCGTCAGCATTGACTGTGAAAAGGCAACCTAGACGGCAGAAGGCTTCAATGCGTTCGCTCGGCATGAAGTGAACGCGAGGACCTGGGTCAAAGACCACGACGCTATCAGGGCGCTTACGAGAAAGCGCATCAAGAAGCACTTGACCGTTTTCGCCTTCGGCTTGATAGCCCGAGACATAAAAGTAGTCAAAGTACCGTNNCATGTCAAAGCGTTCAAACCAGTCGGTCTTCATTTTGCGCTCTAACCCGAACATCGAAATAAAGGTGCGCTCACCCGTTGCGTCAGCGAGTGACAAGCACCAACCGTTATCCCCTTCGCCAAGTTCGCGATAAACAGGATAGCCTCGAGCTAAGAGTGCTTTTTCGATGAGGTCAGCGAACTGACCTTCACCCACGGGCATATAGCTTTCAAAAGGAAGGTCAAGCTTATAAAGCACGTCAGCGACATTAAAGGAGCAACCACCTACTGTCGTGCATCGATAGTCGCCTTCAATGTCTGCCCCAGCACGCGGCATTTCTTGCACGTTAATGACCATGTCAACAAATGCGGAGCCGATAATAAGCACGTTACTGCGAGGCTTGAGTGAATGAAGAATTGATCGAATGTCTCTCAAAACTATCTCCCTTAGATCATGAACGTTTCACGAACCACGGCGACATCGTGTGCCATGGCACGGAAGTCGAGCGCATTGGTCATTTCGAGGAACTCAGTGCGTTCTGCCGGAATGGCTTCAAACCCCTCAAAAGCGCCACAAATTGCACAAGCCATAGCACCGATCGTGTCGGTATCACCACCCAAGTTGGCACAAAGGATCGCAGCGCGTTCGGTGTTACGGCAATAGAAGGCAATGGCGAGTGCAGCCGTCACGCTTTCGCTAGTCATCGTGCCAGTGCCTAACACGTCATAGACCAAACGAGAGAAGGCTTCGTCATTATCAAAGTCCTTCATAACCGAAAGGGCAAGCTTAAATCGCTCAGCAACGGACGCAGCCCACGTGGGTTCGCCCTTGGCTCGAGCAATTTCCCAAATGGCGAGAACGTCGTTAGCCGCTTCTTCCCAGGTGCGACCACCAATGCCACTTGCGACGGCTTGAGCGACCATCGCAGCGCCACCGATCGCAACGTCGGTGCCATGCGTCACCATACTCACACGAGCAACGGTTTCAGCGAGTTTTTCTTGGTCGTGCCAAGGAACAAGACAGCCTACAGGCGCAATACGCATCCCTGCGCCGTTAGTGAGCGAGAGTTTCGTGTACTTTGTATAGTCTTCGCCTTTGGAGTGAGCAAGGAGGCTCGCTTTGGAGCTCGGTCCCAACAGGTTGATTTCAAACCCATTCATCGATTCGACCCAGGCAAGGAGATCGTCGGCGAGCACTTTGACGGGCGGGACAGTACCAGCCTTTAATAAGGCATTGAGGATGACAAAGGCCTGTGCAGAGTCGTCAGTATAGTGACCAGCCTTAAAGTAGCAGGCAACGATATTGTCTTCTGGNTCATCTAAGAAAGTGTCGATAAAGCCAAAGCGTTCACGCACCTTTTCGCGNGGCTAAAGTTCACCTGGAACGCCAAGGGCGTCGCCAAGCACCATGCCAGCTAAAGCGCCGGCGATTTTGTTTTCAATGGTCATGATGTTGGATGAATATCGATATGGACTTCTTGAGAAAACGACGCGAGGAGAGTCGCTTTTTATGGTGATTAGTGTCGAGCATTGTGCTCGAAAGGGTAGGTACGGGATTTTACCGATTTAGGACGCCTATGTCACCTTGGAACACCAAGCCTTGATGCAACGCAAAGCATAAGACCGTTTTCACGTTCGATTTGTAGAAAACAGGTTAGAAATTAGATTCGCGGATCCTTTTGAGATCGGGATTAGAGGTCGCTTTTGGGTACTTTAGAAGCAATGATTTGAGTTTGTCGTGGGCGTTGTGTGTGGGTTCAGTGATTTTTTTATTGATGAAGTAAAAATAAATCAACATGATCAATAGAAGTCATGGTAGTATTCGTTACCCTCCTAATGACAGGGGTATAGCCAAGCTGGTATAAGGCACCGGATTTTGATTCCGGCATTCGAAGGTTCGAATCCTTCTACCCCTGCCATGTCAATACTTCACATCGCTTTCTTCTCTCTTTCCTTCCTCGATTTGGTTTGGCATCAACCATTGCCACTAAGCTTGCCTTAAAACCTCCGTCAATTAATCGATAACGTTGTTTTGGACTACGAATGTTTTCCAAAGGTTCAACGACCTTTGTTTCCACGAGTTTACGTACGTGTTGCGCAATGGTTGTACGTGACATGCCTGACATGGCAACGAGTTCTTTGATAGATAGACTTCCGTTCACATGAAGCTCATTGATAATCGAGATCGAATAAACGCTCCTTCATACTGCCCACGGTTAGTGATAAAGCAAGGCTTTTGATTTGGTGGAGTGGATGGAACATACGCTGCAATGATTGTTGCAGATTCAATATATTTTCTGCGCGTCAAAATTTGAGACGGGCTTAAAGTCATTTTTCTCAGATAGCCCAAGGATAATTAATCCGCCGTCTTTATTTGAAAATGCAGAAATGGTCTCAGTCAGACTTTTGGGTATAGCTTGCACAGCTTCTTTCACTTCACAAGTTTGAGTATAGTACCCGATTTTTCTCATATGAGAAATGATTTTGCGAATTGCGACAATTTCTAGCATTTGAAACTAAGCATGATTCGTTACTCGACTTACTGTTAAGAGTAAGGTGAACTTAACAGTTAAGTGAACAGTTGCGCTGAACACTTTACAGTTGCTTTACAGTATGGCAACGAATGGTTAGATTACGAACGATTGGGCTATTGAAAACGAAAATCGCCGAGCCTTTTAGAGTAATACAACAATGAATAGTCTTGAAAATCAAGAAGTTATACTCGAGTGGTATTATTTGTGGATATTTGTCAAGAAGTAGGAATGTTAATCTAATGGTTGACTCGATAATTGAAAAGCTACTGAACTCGTTTTTAACGAGCGCTGAATTTATTGTGATCGCTATTGTCATTACGGGGTTTATTGGCTATGTTTGTAGGTACAAACCCAGAGGACGGCGTTTTACCGAATTAACGCCGAACTTCATGACCTCCTTAGGGATCTTAGGGACCTTTTTCGGTATTGTGAAGGGGTTGTATCATTTCGATCCCCAAGATATTGATAGCAGTATCCCAACATTATTGGAAGGTCTCAAAACCGCATTCAATACAAGTATCTTTGGCGTCGTGGGAAGTTTTTTCTTTAAAATCTCGACCACGTTTTTCGGTGACTAAGAGGGCGAAAGTGGCGAGACCGACGACTTGGCTCCTGAAATCCTTGATGCGATTAAAGCCCAATCAGACAATATTGATCAGTTAACGAAAGCGATCGCAGGGGAAAGCAACAATTCATTGGTTGCTCAAACGCGTTTACTACGTACTGATATGAATGATCGTGCCAAAGAGATCAACGAAAAAAATACTTCGATCGACGCTAACCTCGAAAAAATGATGGGGTATATCGGTAGCCAAGGTGATAGCTCCGTCATTACACAACTTAAATACCTTCGAGACGACATTTCAACAATCAGTAAGCGTCATGACAATACGTTCGAGGCATTCCGTTCGGACCTTAATAAACGGCTTGAAGAGTTTGCTGAGCAATTGTCGTCGGCGGCGTCAGATCAATTGGTTGAAGCTTTACGTCAGGTGATTCAAGACTTTAATAACAAGATTTCTGAGCAACTTGGCGATAACTTTAAAGCGCTCAATGACGCGATAGAGAAGCTTTTGACTTGGCAGCAGGAATATAAACAACAACTGGTTGAGCTTGAGGCACGTTATAAAGAAGCTGTTGAGCTACTGGATCAATCTAAGGTCGCAATGACCACCATCGCTGAAAAGTCTCAGTCTATTCCTGAGGTCATGAAGGCGCTTGATGACCTACTGAAACGCCAAGAAGAACAAATCACGAAGTTAGAGGCTCAACTACAAACGTTTGCCGAAATGCGCGATAAAGTAGTTGAAGCTGTACCGGCCATCAGCCAGTGCATCACGAGCATGACAGATGAATTAAAGACCTCCGTGANNATCACGTTGCCACTGAACTCGGTTCAACCGCTCAAAAATTTAATGAAGAAACATTAAAATACCACGGATGCATTGACGACTACGTCGAATCAGATTGTTCACAATACGAATGAAGTCACGGATTCGTTGAAGAAATTCTCGTCAGAGTTTGTTGATACAACGGGTGCGATGGCTTCTGAGGTCCGCGATCATACAAATAGTGTANCTAATACTCTCAAGAGCGCGTCAACTTCGATGCTCGAAGAGACTAAGGGCGTCATGCTGCAAATCCAGACTGAATTGAATGCAGCCTTTAACCAGGCGAACGAGCATTTTATGAATGAAACGCAACGCGTCTTTAACGAAACGATTAGCTACACAGAAACGTTGCAACATCAGATGACGAAGTCAGGTGAGGCTTCAACCAAACTCATTCAAGAGGCGGGTGATGCATTTAGTCAATCTGCAAACCGTATCACTCAGGATACTGTTCAGACGACTCAACAGACGATGGAAGGTAGTCGACGTGCGATCGAGACAGCCGTTGAACAGATTGCTCAAAAAACGCATGATGAAATCAATACCCAGATCAAGCATCTTGATGAGGCGATGACGCGAGAATTGAATAACGCGTTGAGTGAGCTAGGGAGCGCTTTAGCGACCATCGCGAATAAGTTAGTTGATAAATATGAAGAATCTGCACGTCGAGGTCAGTCATGAGCCGGCTCTTTATGCGAAAGAAGTCGTCTACTACAAAGTCCGATGATGCGGAACATTGGATCAGTACCTCAGACTTGATGACGGGTTTGATGATGGTGTTTCTCTTCATCAGTATTGCTTTCATGCGACATGCGTATCAAGAAAGAGACCACATGAAGGAAGTACAAAACCAAATGAGAGATATTGCGGTGGCGTACGAATCAACCCAAGATTCTATCTACAGTGCATTAATGGATGAATTCCACGAGGATTTACCTAAATGGAGTGCCAAGATTCATCGAGACGACCTTTCGATTGAGTTTACGGACATGGAAATTCTTTTTGAGGTCGGCTCAGCCAAGCTTAAACCAGGGTTTAAAGCAGTTCTCGATAACTTCTTTCCGCGTTACATGGAGCGCTTAGCCCAGTTCAAGGAAAATATTACGGAGATTCGTATCGAAGGTCATGCGAGCACTTATTGGAATGCAACGACAAGTCCTGATGAGGCGTACACCAAAAACATGATCCTTTCACAAGCGAGAACACGTTCGGTCCTATTTCATATTCAGACAATTCCAGAAATGCAAAGTCAAAAGGACTGGGTCAGGCAACATATGGCGGCTATCGGTTTTTCATCTAGCCATGCCGTTCGAGATCGCCATGGCNGCGAGAATGCCGAAGCCTCACGCCGTGTAACCTTTCGTGTGTTGACTAACGCTGATTTGCAAATCCGCAAGATTTTGAATAAATACAATGAAGGTTCACGTTAAGTTCGAGGATTTGTGGCGTGCTGTGCGACGTGTTACGAAACAGCGAGTTCCCTTAGATTTGAAGATCCAATCGACTTGGAAGCCCCCGGTATACGAAAACGTCGTGAATGAATTGCGACAGGGTAAAGAGGTTACGTTAGATGACATCGACGTTACCTCAGGTACTGCTACATTACAAAGGTCGACATGTTTTACTCTATATTGCTGATCATGGCATGAACTTTGATCGAGTCAATCGTGGAATAAGCGAAGGCAATCGATTTCACGTTGCAGATTGCCAAACATTAGCGGAGATGAGAAACCGAGGACGTTATCAGCGATATGTTGCTACAACAGACATGTCTGGGCTTTTCAAGATTGTTGGTGTAGCTCAAAACGATCGAACGATCGGGCGAGAGTCATACGTCAAGCTTCGCGTTTGCCAAAATTGCCTTAAAGCGTTGAACTATAAGAATGCTCGTAACATCAATCCCTACAAAGTTGCTCAAAACTTTGACATTCGTGAATTTTTTGAAACCTACTCGTCCCTATTTAAGGTGAACGATTATCAGTTGGAAATCACGAAAGAGATGGCGGTGTATACGCCTGACTGGGCTGAAGTGTCACGCAGAATACGCGAGAAAGCACAATGGCGTTGTGAGTCTTGTGGTGTAGACCTAAAGTACCATCCTGAACTCCTACATACGCATCATAAAAATGGGGTTAAGAACGATAACCGTGACGAAAACCTTGTTGCGCTCTGTATAGGGTGCCATCGTCTGCAACCCAATCACGCGCATATCGATTTGAGTCATAAGAGTATGATGCTTTTGAATCAGCTTCGTCGTGCTCAAGGGGTATTAAATCATTTGAATTGGAATCAAGTGATGCGCTATGCAGATCCTGCATTACAAGGCGCACTGGCATTATGCAGGACTAAACGTTGGACAGCTCCCACAATTGAATACTCGGATGGAACAAGGTGTTTTGATGTGGCGTACTAAACTGGATCGCTATTGACTTAACATCACAAGTAACAACGCAAGCAGGGGATTGGACCGTTTATTCGTTAGGTGATTTTATAGAAACACTCACTAAGCCACAAATACCTGATTCTGAGGAAAGGGCGTTGGACTATTTCGAGGCTTATTTCTAACAGAGAGATGGGGACCATCACTAAGCAACAGTAGACTCGATAGTCAATATCGGCACTCTCGCCTGTCCGTCAATAAATCAAATCCAACTCTTCAATCGTCTTGTCGATCACTTCTTTTTGGCGTGACGACAAGTGTCGCGTTTCTTCTAAACACGCTAACAGCCTTAAAAAGAAGTCGTGGCGGTAAAACGATGTATCATCGGTTGAATCTTCAAGGTAGATAAGAATCGCGTTGAGTTTCTCGCGGTAGAAGTCGTCTTTTTGTGGTCGCGGTAAGTGCTTTCGGTTACGACGCTTTGGGGGGCGCTTTGGCTTTGTCGTCATCGGTTGCCCACGAATTCTGACACCACAAATAAGAAGTATCGTCCTCCTCATCCACCGCCTCATCGTCGAGCAGATGCTCAGCTCCTCTAATGATGGTTAAGGCTTTTGGGGTTTCTTGGGCTCTTCTGGCTCGTAATCCCAAGCGATGTATTTCTTGTTCCAGGGTATCGTAGGCTCCTCAACCTCATCATTCCATTGTCGACATTTAGCCAGTGTACGTCAATGTCGTTTGATTGCCACATCGTTTTGTAGCGCTAATATTTCACACCACCTTCTCAGAGTGGTAGTCATAAATAGGCACTTTTGAGGGCTTTGCGCGATAAATAAAGAACGTGGTCGATACAGGGTAAGCCCTTGATAAGTAGCCTTATCCTCCACCTAGACTGACCTTACTGACTGGGCAAGTAGCCCTAAACCAGGTGAGGTTATGCTATGACAATGAAGAAACGAATGCTCTCTATCGCCGTGATGTCAGTCGTGATGTCAGTCGTCCCGATGAGTGTTGAAGCAGCTGAATATAGTACGGGATCGGTGGTGTCGTCAACATTGACAATGAAGACTCGATCACGATCCAAAATACAGCGACCATGGGTGATGCGATTGACCAGACAGCTGCTGACAGCACGTTGTCGATCACTGGGTTCACGGATTTAACTATCTCAACCCAAAATGGAAGTGCGTACGTGGATAAAACCGCTGCGGTCGAAACCACAGTTGGGACGATCAAAGGGAAAGCGTCAGTCGATTCAACCGTGACCTTTGAAAACCACGGGAGTACCTCTGCGACGATTCTATTGAATCCTGGTTACCCAGCCACCAACAAGGTCGGGCTCAACGTGGAAGCCACCACGATTAACGTTAACAATATTGATACCCAAGGAAGCGCAGCCGCTATTGCAACCTATAAAGATTATGACCTCACATTCACCGGCAAGACCATCAACATTACGTCGGGCGGCATGGGTGTTAATCCGTCGGATACATCAACCATCACGCTGACGGCCGATACTATCAACGTCACATCAACGGGTAGCACGGCGATCCATTCAAAAGAAGATTCGTTGCTGACGCTTGACGCAAGGGAGATCACTTTAAATAGTGCGCCAGACGCAAATGCCCTGACGTTAGCTTCTGGAAAAGATAAGACTGGCAAAGTGGTGATTGGTTCAAGTCGAGGCACCACGCTGCACCTCAACGGCGATATGAGCATTGAAGGGAGTCAAACGTTGGTGCTTAACAATACCCGTGTGATTGTGAAGGCGGGCGAACAAGTCGAAATCACGAACTTAGAAGGGCAAAATTCGACCTTTGTATTGAATAGCTTAACGCACAACAACACTGACCCAGAGAACCAAGACTTGGTTCGTATTGAGAATAACCAAAGCGACAATCTCTCCATCATGATGAGTGGCGCACTGAACGAACAAGCGGCTTCACAAGAAGCCTTGATGAACCAATTTCTTGCCACCGTCAAAGTTGATGCCGCAGGGAAGCCCGTCACGATGGGCGCAGAAGCAGGCGAAACCGCAGGTGGTTTTACGTTTGACGAAACGGAGTATGACGCCAACCGAAAACCCATCTATGGCGGCGGTTACCACTTTAGTGCGATGAATTTAGCGCAGTGGCGTAGCGACGTGGATGGACTTACCGATCGTTTAGGTGACCTACGTGTGAACCCAAAACATATTGGCGGTTGGGCACGTGTGACAGGCTATGAAAACGAAGTCGCAACGTCAGTCAATGTGAAGAGCCAGACGACAACCATTCAGGCGGGCGGTGACATAAGGCTCAACGACCACTGGATTGTCGGTGGCGCGTTTAGCTACACGAATCTAGATGCGGACTTTAGTAATGGCTTTGGTAAGGGAGAAGGGTACACCTTGGCAGGGTACTTGAGTGGGTTCTTTGTTTGTGGCGGATACGTGGACCTTGTTGGGCGAGTCGNNTACCGCCTGTCGTCAGAAGTGAGAGCTGATACGCTTTCAAGCTTTGGTGGCGTGTTGACAGGGGACTATGACAACAATGCGTTAGGGCTCTCGATCGAAACGGGCTACCATTGGTCGATCAATCAAACCTTCTATGTTGAACCTCAGGCACAGTTGGCTTATAGCCTGGTGTTGGGTGACAACTTCCAAAGCAAGACCAATAGCGTCAAGATCGAGCAAGAGGACTTTGAGTAGTTGGTGGTCCGTTTAGGGGCACGGTTGGGTGCAACCTTTAATGAAGGGCGCGGGCAAGTCTATGTGCATGGCTCAGTGAACCATGACTTTATGGGGGATGCCGATGCGACTACCACGTCGANNAGTGGGGGGCATTCGGAAAAGATTCATACGGACTTGGGTGGCACGTGGATGAGTTATGGGTTTGGCGCGCAGTTTAGCCTCACGAATGGGCTTAATTTTTATGGCATGTTAGAGCGCTCTAGTGGAAGCNGGTATCGCTATTCGGTGGGGCGTCGTATCGGTGCTAAATGGGGTTTAGGTTAAGCGTCAATGTGACTTAATAGGGAAGTACCGTCTGCTAATGGAGTGGGCGACCTTTTATTACCAATCAAATAAAAAAAAGATTCAGAGCATTGACGTCTTTTAGCCACAAGGATTTACCCGATTACTCAACGGAAGATGATTTTCTAGGAAGAATACAAAAGACACGAATTGTTTGATTGCAAATAAATCGAATCTATAGATTCCTATCAGGGAATTAAAGTTTTGAAGGATGGTGCTACAAGGATTTACATAGGTAAAAAATCATATTGCTTAACGAAAAAAAGGAAGCGTATCGTGTAGTCGGAAATATATGGAAAGGCGTGCCTTTCAAGGAGTTGTCATGAAATACACACGTTCTCTTTTGGCAATTGCTGTGTTAGCTACGATCTCTATTCCAGCTTCAGCGGCTAGTTTAAATTATCAACTTGACGGTGTCGACAAAACTGTTTCTATTGATACCGATTTTATGATCGGGGACACTAACAGCTCGATCAGTATCGATCGTGGTACCGGTCATGGTGTGAATCTTATAAATGATAACGCCCCGATTACAGGGACGATCCTTGGTAAAACGATTAATCTCAGTACGAAAAGTGGTCGTGCAACTCAAATCGCTTTTGGAAATGCGTTGATATTGGGGGATGCCTCGACTGAGACAGTTACGCTATTTGCCGCAGGGACTGACTCACCTGCTGGTATTTTTGCGATGTCAAGTCCGAAGACGGTCGATACGCACGAATATGACACTACAGTTGACGTGCGTGCAAAGGCGATTTCAGTCACGGTAGTCAATAGTTCGCAGGCGCCAAGAACAAGTACTGCAAGTGCAGTTTCCGCGAGTGCAGGCTCTGCCATTTCTTTGGGCGATGAAACAACAGAAAATATCATTCTTGTTGGTCGAAATGATTCCAAAGCGTCAGAGGTTATAAACGGTGTTACCTATTCTTCAAGTGTTATTACATTATGGGCTGACGGTAAGAATGAAAATAGTTACCATGCCCCAGCTGGTAAAGTAAGTTTGACCTCTAAAAACATCGTTATCTCAGCTGAAGGTTATAACGACGTTCGAGCGATCCACTCTGGTAGTAATACAATGACGCCGCTAGAAANNAGTACCAGTGTTGAAATTAATGCCGATCGTGTGGTTATTACGTCGAAAAGCCTTGATGAAAGTCACTCCTGTGGCATTTCAGCCATGAGCACTGGCGTAGTCAAAATTGTTGGTGATACGACAATTACAGCCGACGATGCTATCGTGGCGCGTGGTGATGCAACAGTTGCAATTAATGTCGACGGTAAACACTATACGCAAATCACGGGGAATGTTGACTTCAACTATGACAAGGCAACATCAGGTACTGGTGTAGATGCAGGTGTGACAATTAATTTAGTTGGTGCCAATTCCTATTGGGTTGGTTCGCCAATGTACAGTTATGGAAGTGGTCAAGCCCCTGCAGATAAAACAACGATTACCGGTCTTTATGTTGCATTGAGCGACGGTGCGCAATGGACACCAACCCTCATCGAAGATACAACTGACAATACGGTGGCTGGTCATGTCGGTGTAGCTTTAAATACACTCAACATGAATGATGGGATCATTAACGTTAACGAAGGTGCTGCACAAAAGGTTATGATTGACCGTGTTCAAGGTTCTGGCGGGACGATTAACGTTAAAGCCAGCACGGCAGACGGTAAGACTTTTGAATCTGGTTCGGTCCAAATCGGTACGGTTGAACAGACCGTCCCACAGCAACCTAAATTGACGGTCAAATATTCAGGTATTAACGCTGACCATGTCAAAGATCAACAAGCAGCAATGGATGCTCTTAACCAGACGGTCAAAGTAACTGATCAGGGAACTCAAGTCGATAAAACCAATGTGATTGAGGAAGGGNTAGTTAAGGGTCAAATAACTCAGCAAGTTGACGCAGATGGTACGAAGGGTGAAATTTTCAATGCCCAGAATACAAAGCTCGATGCGTATGGTTCGCTCTCGAGCCTAGCTGCTCTGCAATGGCGTCATGAAATGAACGACCTCACCAAACGCATGGGTGAACTTCGTATGAGTCAAGATGGCGTTGGTGGTTGGGCACGTCTTTATGGCTCTGAACATGAATACGGTAAGCAGAACTTGACGGTANCCAAGAATACCTCCATTCAGGTTGGTAGTGATGTGGATGTTGGGAACGGTTGGAAGGTGGGTGCCGCTTTCTCGTACACCGATGGTAGTTCGACCTATGAAAAGGGTGATGCTGACAGCAAGGCTTATGGTCTTGGTGTGTATGGAACGTGGTTCGCTACAGACTACCAGTTCGTGGATTTGATTGCTAAGTATTCGCGCATGGATACGGATTTTGCCCTTGACGATATGAAGGGTGACTCTAAAAACAATGCCTTTAGCGTGACGGCTGAGTATGGCTGGCATCTGAGGCTTGGTCAGGTTGCCTTTGTTGAGCCGCAGGCAGAATTGACCTATGGTCGTGTCTTTGGCGATACCTTCACAACGACCAACGGTGCAAAGGTTGAACAGGACGACTTTGAATCGTTGATCGCCCGCGCTGGCGTGCGTACGGGCTTCTACTTCCCGAAGGATAAGGGCACGATTTATATGCGTGCGTCAGTACTCCATGACTTTAAGGGTGAATCGTCTGCGGTTGCTTCGTTAGTCTCAGATAGTACGGTGCGTTCGGATATCTATGACGACCTTGGTGGCACGTGGTATGAATTGGGTCTTGGTGCGAACTTTAATCTCACCGACACGACCTATACCTATGTCGACCTAGAAAAGACCTTTGCGGGGACAGTCAAAGAAAATTGGCGTTGGAATGTAGGCGTACGCCATGTGTTCTAAAGCCTTTAAGCTCTAAGGGCTAACCAACGAAGGAGGGTGTCTACGGGCACCCTCTTTTGCTCGGTAGCCTTCAACCGTTACCCACCTTAACTTATAGTCCAAGCCCAGCCCATCACCCCACAAACACAAACGCCGCCCGAGCACTGAGCTGCGTGGTGAGTTTGTTGGCTTCCCTAAAGGCACTTTAGGTTGCCTTTGAGTCTCCCATCAATCATTCGTCATCAATATTGATGAGGTCATAAGCGGGACTTCCCATCTCAAGCTCAGCCATATAGGTGAGCTGGTGTAGCCCGTGGCGCGACNNAACAAGGTCATGGTTGTCAGAGACGGGGCGTTCATATACCAAATCAATCGACGCTTGATCAACAGCCAAAATGTCAGTCGAAGCGACAATGCAAATGTCAGGAATCGTGGGTTCTGCTGCGGCTAAGCCCGCACAGTCGCAGTCCACCGACATACGACGCTTGACGTTGATAAAGCACATGTGTTTGCCGAAATGGTCACATACGGTANNCTTCGAGGACTCTGCCATGGTTTCCATAAGTTGTACTTTACCAGGCAATTGATCCCACGGGAGATTAACGTCACTCACGCCGTGAACTTGCTGCTTTCAAATACGCCCGTCAGCGCACCCAATGGCGATGATTTTCATGGAGCCACCAAGGCCGCCCATGGCGTGCCCTTTAAAGAGGGTAAGAGCCACCATCGAATCGTAGTTCACAATGTGACTGCCCATCGAGACTTCTTTGAAGTGCTTGCCGCCAATGACCGGGNNGGTGACTGTGCCTTCTTCGCCCATGATGTCAATAAGGTGAAAGTCCCATCCATTGATGGCTAAGGTCTTACGGTGGTCTTAGTTGGTGTAACGATCACCCTTATAGAGGGTATTGGTTTCAACGATCGTGCTGTTTGGTATCTGTGCCTGAAAGGCTTTAACCAACTCTCGCGGGAGAATATTGGGACCGTGCCGCTCACTGGTGTGAAGTTTAATCGCGACCTTGCTTGTGATTTCATGGTTCACAAGGTTATAGAGCTTAATCAATTGCTCGGCATCAATGTGACGCGTGAAGTAGACCTTGGCGCGCGGTTGATTAGTGGGTTGAGACGTTTGAGGAAGCGGGGTTTTGATTTCAGCGTTGCCAACGGCTTTGGTCATTAAACCAGAACAGCAGCAGGCTCCTTTGAGGGTTGTGCGTTTGGTGTTGTCCATTTTGGGTCTTTCATAAACGCGTGAGTATTTGAGGTATGTACGTACCTCATCGGCAATGATGATAGCACTTTGATTGAGAACGGAAGACCAGGCGGCATGCGAAGCCCCCTTGTTAGAATGCATAGGTAAAGGTTTGGTGCTACTTTCTAAAGTTCGAAAAACCTAAAGTCATTCTTCGTTTTAGGTTAGTCTCTATGATTAAGTCATTGTCTCTATCTAACGTTGGTCCCTTTAAACAGATGGATCTTTCATTTGGGTCACGGCTTAATGTGCTGACGGGTGACAACGGGTTAGGTAAAAGTTTTTTTCTTGACCTAATCTGGTTTGCCATGACTAGAGAGTAGCGCAATCAGTCAATCCAACATTGATGAGCGGGTTTGTCGCACGCCCGAGTTCTCCCAAAACTAAGAGTGCCATCACGGCGGTGATCCGTGTGGATCATCAAGAAGCCAAAGTCATTACACGGTTTTCAGCCGACATTGACCGTTGGGTGTTTAATCAAAGCAAAACCGTTTCACCCGGGTTGGTTTTTTATTTGATGGCGGATGGAAGTTTCGCGGTTTGGGATTCAGAAAGAAACCACGCTAGTCGTAACGGTAATGAGCTATCGACCGCCTTTGTGTTCTCTCATCGGGAAGTTTTCAACGGGCTATCTGGCAAAGGCGATACCAAACTGTGTAATGTACTGATCACTGATTGGGCGATGTGGTCTGACAGCTTTAGCTATGCACCCTTAGCTCAACAAATGGATGCCGTCCTTAAAGTGCTTTCACCGATTGGTGCTTGTTATCAGGTTGGCGTGCCGCGCCGGGTTTGCGTGAGCGACGCTCGACGAGTCCCAACGATTAAGATGCCCTATGGTGAAGAGGATTCAGAAGGCAGTGAGGTTCCGGCTACTCAGGCACTCATCGGGTATTAAGCGAATCGTGGCATTGGCGTACATGCTTACCTGGGCAGTGAATGAACACGCGGAAGTCGTCAAACGAAAAGGCAAAGACATGGAGAGACGCGTCACACTCTTAGTGGATGACGTTGACTCGCATCTGAACCCGCGTTGGCAAGCGTCGATCGTGTCGTCGATTCTTGAAGCGATCGAAGTGCTCTATAAGAAGTTAGGATCGTCGGTCAGAACACAGCTCTTTATGACGACCCATTCACCGATTGTTTTGGCTTCTCTTAAAGACTCTTTTGACCCGACCTTGGATAAGCGTTTCGCCCTGTATCTTAAAGAGGGGGCTGTTTCAGTCAGGGACGGCGCTTAGCTTTTTGCACACTCAACGATACTCACCCCTCATTCAATCTACTGATGCGCCGGGAACAGTTTCCCGAAGTCCTTTAAAAACAACTTGGCAAACTGACCACTGCAAAGCGCTGCAATCAGCGTTCCTTCACGTAGACCTTCGATCGAACCAAGAAGTATCCAAGAGACCGTGGCAGCAACAGATACCAAAAAGNNTACATCAAAGTCGACACGAAGGTTGCCAAACGAGCCGCCCCAACGCTTTATGATGCAGAGTACCAAGCCTTCGGGCGGTAGGATCGCAAGTCTTGCAAATACCATTGAAGCAATACCTAAACCAGTTAATGCGGATCCCATCAAAACCGTCAGTATGCGCATTGGGTAGATCTCTGGTGATACAAAGCTTGTGACTGAATACGCGATGTCGAAGATCATCCCAAAACAAAAGCAAATAGGAATTTGCTTCAAAAATTTAGAGAGGAGCTTAGAAGGATCAACGGCGCTTTGGATAACAAAGAAAGCAACGTTTGTCAGAAAGACAAATGTTCCCATTGAGAGCGGNGTGGTCATTGAAAGAACGAGAGCGACTGAACTAATGGTGCCAGTGCCAAGCCCAGCATGCGTGACAACGGAGATGCCAAGCGAAAGCATCGCCAGACCGAAAAAGAAGATAAGTGTGCGTATGATCATAGTTGTTCTTATTGATGAGGGTTAACCCCAGGTAAGAACTTTATCAAAAATACATGTGTTTTGTAATAAGTCGTCCTCAATAAAGTGTTGGATGGAATGAATTCGAAGGATGTTAATTATGGGTGATTGAAGTTTTCGAATAGATTGACCCAAAATACCAACATGAAGCATGTATAAATGATTGAGCTATTTAAAAACCCTTTAGGGTACGAAACACAACCATAAAGGGTGCCCCATTTTAAAGGCGTGTGACGTAGTGCCTGGGCTTCGTAGCATACCAATGCTCAAACGCTTGACGGATNACCTGACGCATATAGTCGGCGGGCGTAGAAAGTTCAACGCCTTTCCGATAAAAGAAGGAGACGGTGAGTGGCGGAAGTGGAAAAAGATCTGTCGTGAGTGCGGCAATACGGTACNNTTCGTAACGTTCGTCTTCAACAACACTCAAGGGTGATAGGCTCAATGCATCTGATCGACCTTTGAGGGCATCGATCCCGTAAAAGTCGCAAATGGTGAGGTTCTTGGGTTTTGGGATTCCAATCGCATTGAGTTTTGAGAGTAGCAGTGCTTCATCACCGACGGTAGTGAGCCATCCACAGTTGGCAAGCTGAGAATATATATCTGCGTTTGAAGCGAAAATCGGGTGGTGTGTTGCGNNTACCACAATGCCTTGCTTAACTTCAAATAAAGGTTCCTCTTCTAAGGTAGCGACGGCTTCATGCTGATGGTGCCCAATCATCACGACCGATAAATCGAGTTTGTCGGTCACGAGTTGCGAGAGACAATCCGTGAGAAAACCGCTACTAAAGACTACTTTGGTTGTAGGAAAACGACTTCTAAAGTGCACCATCGCGTCCGCCAAAATACAGGGCGGAAGTGTTGGTGAGACTGAGAGGCGCAGTTTATCGATGTGACCCGTGACGATAGCATTGACCGCAGCCGTCGCTTTGTCGGCATTTGCGACAATGGTTTCTGCGTACGGGAGGAGACTCTGACCTGCGTCATTTAAGCGTAGTCCCATCGTGTTTCGGTCAAACAAAGGACTACCTAAATCCGCTTCAAGCTGTGTGATTGCTTTAGCGACTGTTGACTGGGCGAGGTTAAGTTCGACAGAGGCGCGTCTAACGCTACCCGTTTTGACAACTGCTAAAAAGGCTTTAATCTGGCGAATTTTCATAGCTTAGAGAGACAAAAAACCATGGAAGGCACTGTTAATATGAAGTATTTGCCCAGTGGCTTATATCGAAATCCTAACCCATAAGCCAGGAGGTAAGGTCAGCATCTTACGGCATATAAGAATATGTACGATGGAATCATAACGTTTGTCTCTATTAATCTGTTGATCAGACCTAACGCGTTAAGAAGCAGATAGATCTATATCGCGAAAGCAAGTAACAGAAAGGACATTCGTTAAATAAAGCATGGCTCCAGATGACAAGCATCTAGAGCCATGGATCATAGCTTCATGGTGAGATCTTTAGAAAGCGTTAGGTCTTCGATGTTGCTCATGAAGCTGTGATATTAAGAAGCATTCACGGGAGATATAGGAGCGAATGCACCTTAAACTTTTAGTACTTTGCGAGTTCTCGTNNACCTACAAGCCAACCCCAGGTCGCAGCGCGTCCTGCGCACATGCCAGCAACCAAATTCGGATAGGTATTCGCAAAATACCCACCGCTATCTTGACCGATCACATAAAGCCCAGGAATCGTATGGTATNNTTCGGTGTCAATTGCATTCATGTGCGTATTAATTTGGATCCCGTCCAAAGTGCATAGTGAATAGCCAGCGTTCTTTACGCCATAAAATGGCGGCTTCTC
This sequence comes from uncultured Sutterella sp., assembly GCA_905186105.1. Lineage (GTDB taxonomy): Bacteria > Pseudomonadota > Gammaproteobacteria > Burkholderiales > Burkholderiaceae_F > Sutterella. The sequence continues at coordinate 1,220,454 of LR994475.1, forward strand.
AATGGGCGACAAACGATAGGCTTCTTTACCAAAGTCTTCATCAACACCCTTGTGAGCAAGCTCGTTATAGCGAGCGACGGTCTTTTTGAGGGCTTCAACAGGTAAACGTAGTTTTGTTGCAAGCTCTTCAATCGTGTCTGCCTTTTGGACAAAACCGTCTGCAATGAGTTTCGGAAGAATCGTTGATTCAATGAACTGCCAGGCAAAGATTGGACGTGCACCATTAGGATGCGGATGCAAGCGTGAACACCCAGCCATACGGGTGTGTTGCACAAAGTCCGTCCACGTTGAGTCAAAGAGCGAATAGTGGCAGTAGCTTTTNTGATATTCGTCGGCGTGAAGCATGCCTTCGTAAGTCCCCGACTCATTAAAGAAGCGTTCACCGTCAGCATTCACCTTGAGCCACGGTTGGCTACCTGGNTAAAAGGTACCCATATCGCTCTTTTTCATAGCTTCAATGCCAGGTTCCTGATCTGGTCTCAAAGCACTACGGTCAAACTGTGCCATGGAATGGGTTTCGTCCATCTTTGCGCCAACCCATAAGCAGGCTTTGATGCCGTCACCCATTGCGCCAGGCATTGATTTATTGCCGCCCAAGACACGAAGGTTCCAGGGTTGTAACGCTTCGAGCATCTCGTAGTTGCGACAGTAGCCCCCCGTAGCAATTACTACGCCTTTAGTTGCGACATAACGCACATATTGACCATCGCCATTTTGAGCAATTAGACCCGTAATACGACCCTTGCCTTTTTCAAGTTTCACCATTTTGGTGTTGTAGTGAAATTCAGCACCGTGTTTGACTGCATAGTCGTAGAGCACCACATTGCCGTTTAAAGGCTTTTTGCCTTCTTTGCTTTCCCAACGGGCTTGTGCACAACGTGGTGTATGGCACGTCGGAATGGCGGGATAGCGTGCGCCCTCAACATTGTCAACTGTTTCGTGCCAGAGTTCGACACCGCGTTCAGCGAGACGATCGCCATACCAGTTCATGACTTCACCAGAACGTTCGGCAAAGGTGAAGTGTAGACGTTGGTCGACGTGACCACCAGCAATTTGAGTTGCTAAGGTCACAAAATCAAATTTATCAATTTTTGTGCCCCATTTCTGCTGATATCGAGACCCGATTGCAGCAAAGCCTTCACGTACACCTGTGCCCACCACAAAGCGGTCAATACCGATCACTTTAACGCCACTTTCGGCGGCACTTGCGACCGCAAACATGCCGCTTGTACCACAACCTACGACCACGACTTCCGTGCGGATGGTTTTGACGATGTCTTTTTCGTTGATGACAGGCGGTTTGCCTAGCCAATCGCCAGTTGTGTGGGTTTCAGTTTCAGATTTTTCTGTGATCACTTCAACCGGGATCTTGCCTTGGGCTTGATCAACACATTTCTTGGCAGCGCGCATAACGGCGTTTGAGGTTACCGAAGCGCCCGAGATCGCGTCAACTTGAGTGCCTTGTGTNGCTAAAATAGCATCCTTGAGTTTATTGGCTGCGACTTGACCAATGGCGGGTGTTTCAGTGGATGCATCAATCACCACGTCAGCGATGCGGTCGCTTTCAAAGGTCATGGTGACTTTCACGTCTCCTGCGATACCTGCGGCTTTAGCGCTATAGGTACCAGGTTTATATAGTTCTACTGGTTTAGCGTGAACAGCAGCGGCGGCAAGTCCAGCGCCACTAGCGAGCCCTGCGCGCAGAATTTGACGGCGTGAAAAAGAATGGGTCATGTTGTTCTCCTTTGATGGTCAGTGGGCACTAAGGACGAGGGACCTTAGTAACAACTTCTGCATCATAGAAAAACATGAAGACCCTCACTATGGATAAATTTTCGACCCGTTCTCTTTTAGCGAACGCTAGAGGAAACACTGGGCTGGCTTTGTCTTGGATGAATTGGGTGGGGACGACTGATACGCTAAGAAGGCGGAGGTTATAGGGTTGATACGACGGTGACACCTGAGTGGACGGTTGGGACGGTACTTTTACCTATACGGACGGTTAGTCGACCTACGACTTAGGTTCTGCCGACAACAAGGTCTATGGCTTTGTTGCTTATGGGACCAGGATGGTAGAAAACGGTCAGTTCGTTGATTTGATCGCGAAGTATAGCCGTTTAAGCAACGACTTCACGGTCAATAAAGACGCCATGGCTGGGAGCTTTGACAATAACGCCTTTAGCGTGAGCGCAGAGTACGGCTGGCATTGGAACTTGAACGACGTGGGCTTCTTGGAACCGCAGGCAGAACTCACCTACGGTAAGGTCTTGGGCGAAACCTTTACGGCGAATAATGGTGTGAAGGTCGTTCAGGAAGACTTTGAATCCTTGATCGCACGGTTGGTGTTCGAGGGGGCTTTTACTTCCCGAATCAGAAGGGCGTTGTGTACGCACGCGCTTCGGTGTTACACGACTTCTAGGGTGAAATGGAATCGACCGCTAGCCAGAACGTTACTCGTAATACCGTCAAGGACGACATCAGTGGTACGTGGGTAGAATGGGGCGTTGTACCAACTTTAAGTTGAGCGACACGTACCTATACCTATGTTGACGTTGAAAGCACCAAGAGCGGTGAAGTCGTTGAAGATTGGCGCTATAACGCAGGGGTGAGACTAGTCTTTTAATTGAGACGGTTGATAGGGTTTAACTAGAAAAGAGGGTGTCCGAGAGGGCACCCTCTTTGCGCTTTTGACTTTGCCTTCATTTGACGCAGGTGAGTGCCGCCCGATCGACAGATATCAGGCGGTTAATCAGATGTCGTGCCGATGTAAGGCGTTTCAAAGGTGTCTGTTGGGTTCTACCTCAGCCCAAGCACCGATACGGCGTTGTGCCCCATCGAACACAGCAGCCACGTAGATGGTTTCTTGAGAGTGATTGGGTGACTGACCATAACGTCGGTCAATGATTTGGTAGCTTTGCTTTTTCAAGNNCATTTTGTTAAGGTCTTTCCCGTCAACAGAGTACTTGTACTCAAACACCCATCGGCAGTTGCAAACCTCGACCTCTAGGTCGCTTCTGCCGCGAGCGTAATGGACTTCAATTTCAGGTCTCAAGGAAAGTGAGTACAGCAGCATTTGAAAGCAAGAACGGAAAGACGACTCATCGGTGATGATAAAGCGTTGATAGTCAAACGCATTAACGACATCATTAAAACGTTCGATGACAGCTTTCACGTTTTTGTTAGCCATAGCTTTGACAAGATCAATCGCGTCGAACTGCGGATTATTCGTCAAAATCTGAGCCGAGAGTCGAGCCATCGAAGCTCGTACTTCTTGATTGGGATACCCAAGCGACAATCTCCCAAAAGCGTCGATACTTTTGATGGTTAAATAGCCAGCTTGTTGGAAGAGAGTGATCTCGTTGATCGAGCGTGCATTTTTTTGNGTGAAAGAGTCTTCGTCAAAATCAATCGCCGATTGTAAGTCCTGACCTGAGACTAAAATGTTGTTTTCGAGATTGATGAAGTCTGGAATATTACGATTCAGAAGGTGCTTCAAAAGGAAACGCGGCTGTCCTGCAGTTTCGTACCAGTAGTTTTCGAAGCCGTTTTGAGGCGACATAAGAAAACGCATGACGGACCAAGGACAAAAGACATGCGTAGAGGCTTGTGAATCGAAGCAAAAGCCATCGTAGTATTTCTTCATCTCGTCAACCAATGCATCAATGGACATACCAAGTGTATTGGCAGCTTTCTTGAGATGATCACCAAAGTGTTGAACGAGTTCGTTCTCAGTGAAACCTAGAAGCGTTCCGAACTGAGGTTCAAGCGTCACGTCGACCAGACTATTGAACCCAGAGAAAATCCCCGTCGATGTGAAACGGGTGACGCCTGTCAGGAAAAGGAAACGAAACGAACCTTCGTTCGATTTCAGGATATTGAAGAAGACCCGAAATTCATCACGGACGTTGCTGAAGCGTTCAATATTATCGAGACATTGAGTCAAAGGAGCATCGTATTCGTCAATCAAAATGACGAGCGGTTGGCTTTTTCGAGATTGAAGCCAAAGGTCGAACTGGTTTTCAGGATGTGTGACGCTTTGGGGGTCATAGCGATAATCGATACTCGCGAATTGGGCTTGGATGTAATTCCAAAAACGCTCTTTAAATTCTTCAACAGTCTTGAAGCTTGAAGGACTTTTAGAAAAGTCGAGCTGAACGACATCATAAATTTGTTCGTGCCAAAGCTTTTCTATTTTGAGTCCTTTGAAGCGACTCACGCCGTCGCGGAAAAGGGTTTTGAGGGTCGAGGTCAATAACGACTTCCCAAAGCGCCGTGGGCGTGTGAACAAGATCTGCTTGCCATACCGCGTCGCTAAAAGCCANATGAGGTCAGTCTTGTCAACATAGATGGCGTTTCGATTTTGAAGTTTCGTGAAATCTGAAAAGCCGAGCGGTAACGGTTGACTGAGTAGCTGCATAGGATTCTCTCAAGACTGATGGAAGGTCATTTGATAAGGACGTGTGGGTTGTGGTTGCTAGCTAGGTCAGGGTTGGACGGGAAGCGTAAGCATCGAGATAAGATTTGGCGAATAAATCCCCGTAGGGGTATTAAAAAGATTGTTGATTACCAGGCTTTTTGGTTATCTAATCACTAAATCGAGCGTCCCCATGCGTGCCGACGTCATTGTTTAATCATAGACTTTAAAAACTTCAGTTGCTCGATGGTACTGGTCGTGCTGTTATACTTGTGGGTTGCATGGGGCGTTGTACTAACTTTAAGTTGAGCGACACTACCTATACCTATGTTGCCGTTGAACGCACAAATGGCGGTGAAGTCGTTGAAGATTGGCGCTATAAGGTACCGGGGTGTAGTTTGTCTTTTAATTAGGTTTCTTTTTCTAACGCATTACCGTCCGTTCCTCAATCCTAGCAAAATACGCGGCTCTCTCGAAATCTCAGTCTTGCGCGCTGGATACAAAGGTACAGTGCCATTCGTCCAAACGGCATCTTCCTTGACGAGGCGCCAAGGTCGTGACTGCATAATGTTTACACGTTCTTGGACCTTGAAAAGCCAGCTGGCAGCGACGTGAAGGAAAACAGGAAGTGGACGATCGGTGCCTGCTACATGTTCTAAACCGAGCTAGATCTGAGACAAGAAGCTTTCAAACCTCAGATTAACTGATCTCTGAACCTTCTGAGTGATTTAAAAACTAAGGCAGTTTTTCAGTGCGATTTCTCAAATAGAGTCCACCTCAGGAATAAAGTCCTTTGGTGGTCTTTACGTTGTTCTTAAATTGATATTAAAAAAAGAGGACTATGATATTTCTCATTGCTTATTTACATAGCGTTGTTTAATCGCAACAAATTAGCATAAAAATCCGTACGGGGCATAAAAAGAGTAAGAAGTAGTTAAGGGACGTACATTTTCAATAAGCACTTCAATTTTCGTAAGTTGAAATTTTTGTTGAAATTTCAATTTACAGGCGTTTTAGTGATATAAGGGTAAATGCTTATAAGGGGGGGTAGGCGTTTTTAAAATTCCTCGTATCGACCTGAAATAGAGTAGTTTTTAACGAGGTTAAAAATGAATAAATCTTTCCGAGTTGTGTTCAACAAAGCCCGTGGTGCTTTGATGGTAGTTAATGAAATGACATCTTCCGTCCAAGCTAAGGGTACTAAGACGGTTATTGCAACGGCGGTTGCTTCAGCATTGGCTTTAGGTGCTGCTGGTGTTCAGGCGGCTGATGATGCTCAATTAGTGCTTGACTGGGATAAGGTAACCACTGCTGAAGTGGGTTATAAACTTCCGACGTTTAAGCTCTGGTCGGGTAAAGGACAAACGACAGTTATCAAGACCAATGCGAGTGCTAATAAGCTGTTTGAAGATTTGAGTTCGGCAAAGGGCTTTGGCGATGTATTAAATGCGATTTACCAGGTCGATAGTAAAGCTGAAACAGGGATTTTGACTGGGTTTGCAGGTGGATACAATTTCTGGGATTCTGAGGTTAAATCTACATTAAATTTAGGTTCGGCTTTCCTACCTGATGCTCAAAAAGTTATGGTTAATAAAGTAGTTAACCAGATGACTGTGTTTGATACTAAAAAACATGCAGAGCTTCAAGGAACTATCGATTTAACGGTAGGTACGGAAAGTGATTCTCCAGTCTTAATAGCGTCTGTGGGTGGTGATAGGTTAATAAATACGAATTTACAAAAGAAGTTGTTATTTATCAATGACAAATGGAATGAGCCATCTGATCTTAAATTGACCCGTGTTGGCAACATCAACAGTAATGTCGTCAATGGCAATCTCTTAAGTACGTGAATGGTAGCTCATCGGTCAATCTTGGCTTCGATATGGAAGTTGAAATCTTGAAGGGTAGTTCCAAACTAGGTAAAGTCAAAATGTTTGAGGGGACTTCTACTACTATTTTGGATGGTACCNATTCAACTCTAGCAATTAAAGAAAAAGGTTGCGTAGCTGGCGGTATTGCTGGTGGTTCTGCTGTCGCCCTAGGTGGTGGTGCAACTTCTATTGTGAAAGGTGATTCAAACATTATTTTAAACAACTCACAAACTAATGAGCCAAATTCCAACATTGATTCTTTGAGTGTTGGTTTAGTTGGTGGTGGGTTATCTGTTGCAACTTTAGGTGGTACTAGTCAATCCACAGTTGAAGGTCGCACTAATATCGATCTGCAAAAGGGTCTAGCAATTGGTGTTCTTGGTGGAGGTGTCGCTGTTTCAGTCGATCCAACTGATATCTATGACAAGGTAGAAGGCAAGATAGAAGCTTTCTTAAAGGAAAATCAGAAGGACGATAATTTTAAATTTAATATTGATGAGTCTGTCAAACATGCCGCAGGTTCTGCCACTGTCACCTCTGGCGATGTGGGCATCAAAGTTGGGTCTGGAATGACTACCGCTGGTGTCGTTGGTGGTGGTCTAGCTGCTAGCTATCAGTATGGTGATGCGACGACCGCTGCATCGAGTACCGCAACGGTTGGTGATGTTGTCATTCAACTCGGTGACGAAATCAATGTTGGAGCAGGGCTGACAACTGAAGAAAAGAGCAAACTTTTCAAGACGGTTAAGGATTTTGGCTCCGCACTTCAGACAGCTGGTAAGGATCTTGGCAAGATTAAAGATGCAGGTCTGACTTTTGTTGAAGCTGTTGACGACTTCCAAGGTGTTACGGTTGGTGTCGTTGGCGGTGGTATTTCCCTCGCATATGACCGTGAACGCGGTGGGAATAATGGTGCCTACACTGCGAAGGCTCAATCAACAGTTAATTCAGTTGGGATTCAGGTTAATTCTGGCTATAACGTAGCTCTGATTGGCGGCGGTATTGCCGCTGGTTCTGACCATTCTAAAGACGGTAAGGATATTTTGGCCTCTTCGAATGTCACTGAGGACGTTCTGATGAACTTCGATGGCGGTGNNAAACCATCGGCGTCATGGGTGGTGGTGCGTACCATTTGGGCAGGGACTGCTGAAAATCATCATGGCATTGGCGCACAAGCTAATGTTGCTAATGTGAATTTGAATGTTCGCGGTGGTAGTGTTGACGGTTTAATTGGCGGTGGTCTTGCAGTGGACGATTCCAATCCCCTAGTTAACGGGGATCGGATTAGTGTCAAGAACGCAGAAGCGAAAGTTGGTACCGTTAATATTAATGTCGCCGCGGGCAAGGTTGACCGACTCGCTGTTGAGTCCTTTGAAGGGATCGAAAACTTCCCGGGACCTGAAACGTCAGATGGTAAGCCTGATATGAAGCTGTATCTTAAGGGCGCCTTGAAGGCGATCCAGGACGGTAAGGCTGCAATCATTGGTGGCGGCATGACCGCAGGCTTACGTGCTGATGTGGTAGAAGGTCAAACAATCAAGGACGTTGCAGGCTCGACCGTTGAGACCGTTAATATCGCTATGGGTGGCAACGCAGTGATTGGCGAAGAAAGCGAATCCCGTCGCGGTAATGTTTTCGGCGGTGGTTTGGCTTCTACTGGCGCTGCTACGCATGTTGTAACAGCTAATATCACTTTAGCTGGCGCAACTTTGAATGGCGATGTTTATGGTGGTGGTCTTGCCATCGGTGGCACCTATGCAGGTGATTACTATAACAACGCTGAAAGCGCTGTAGATACTACCAACATCAATTTACTTTCTGGCACACTCAACGGTGATGTATATGCTGGTAGTTTGNCATTAAATAACGGTGCGAAGGCGNGGAACAAGNCCAGTACCAAAGCAACCGTTGGGACTGCCAATGTCACGATTAGTCAGGATCTGGTCTTTAAGGGGACTACGATCGATGGCTCTGGAGCCAATAAGTCGACTCTGACTTTTGTAGAAGGCTTTGATTTTGCTAAGAACGAAGTAACCCGCGCTAACCCGACAGTATCGATTGTGGGTTTTGATAGCCTCAATTCTGGTGATGCCGTAAAGGGTGCTGTCTATGACTTCGCTTCTAAGGGATCAACGACCGTTAACGGTATCTTTGACTTTGACAGCATCGCTAACGGTTCAGGTAATACCATGACCCTTGAATCGGGTGCAGTGTCGGTTAAAGGATCTGCCAAAAATGCTTTTGATGTCAACAAGGGTGTGCTTGCTTTAGGCACTGATGCCAATACGGCAGATGCCATCGAAAGCATGGGATTATATGAGGGCGATGCTGCGCTCTATTTCTCTGGTACGGTCGATCTAACTAATGCCCAAATCACTGTTGGCGAAACCCAAAAGGGTGGTGTTGCTATCGGTTCGAACGGCATGTTGATTGTTGATGCATCTGTTTCGAAGGGTGACGATACCAAAAATCCTGTTACGACGGTTACTGGTAAANAAGTGACGTCTGAAGAAGGTGCCAAGCTTCATTTTGTTAATGTGGTAGATCAAGGTCTCGTGAAGGTTGACACCGATATCGCCGCTAAAGACTGGACGGTTGACAACGTTCTCTTTGAAGTGACTGAAGGGGCGGACAATACGTATAGCTTCACCGTGGTCACGGATGCTGGTAAGCTCGGTGAACTTGGTCTCGACGGCTTTAATGGCGATGCTTTAGCTGACATTTCTAGACAAGATGATGCGGCGTCAGGCGTTATCAAAGATCTTCTTGATCGANGTACCAATACGTCGATCGCCTCCGGTGACATGCGTCATGCCAAGATCAATGCTGCACTCAATGTTGCTGCGGTACNNGCTGGTGTACAAACGGCAGGTATCGAAGGCGCGATGATGGGTATTGACCAGGTAACGAAGCGTGCTTCTTTGACTAATGTCTTCTCCGATGGTTGGACGGGCTTTGCTGAAGTGACTGGTACTCAGTTGAAGTTCGGTGGTGACCGTTCTGCTCTCGAAACGAAGACCAAGTTAGGTGGTATTGCTGTGGGTGGTGAATACACCATGGGCGATATGACGTTTGGTGTGCTCGGTAACTTTGGTACGGGTGACGTCAAGTACCAGGGCGACAATGCTGGTGTCAAGAATGACGTTGATTATTATGGTATTCAGGGTTACGCAGCAAAGCGTATTGGTCAATTCAATGTTGTAGGTCAGATGGGTTACTTGATGACTGATAATGACATTACCAATGGTGCCGATCAAGTGAAGGTTGACGCTGATGTCTTTACGATCGGTGCACGTGGTGAAATTACCATGACGATCAATGAAGCTTGGTCTGCCGTTCCTTATGTTGGTCTCAACTACTTACGAGTCGCGACTGATGGCTATACCACTAAGACGGGCTTTAAGGTCGGTGATGTCGATCAGAATTTGGTCAATATGCCGATTGGTATTGCTGTCTCTGGTGATTGCTCCACGCACGCTGGTTGGACAGTTCGTCCGACGGTTGACGTTGCTTACATCCATACGTTTGGAGACACCGACATTGATGCAACGACTACGGTTGGTAAGGTCAACCTTGGCACGGCACTCGATGTATGGAGCGAAAACGTTGGACGCTTGAATGTTGGCGTTGAAGCTCGTAAGGACAACATANGCTTTGGCTTTAACATTGGCGGTGCTGTTGGTTCTACCGACTACCGTGAAATCTACGGTCAGATCAATGCCAAGTACCTGTTCTAACCTTAGACTGAAATTGTTAGAACTCTTATTTATAGGAGTTGACAGTTAAGTCATGATTGAGTTCCTGAACGGATTTTAAATCCTAAAATTCAGGATCTTGAAGCCCTGTTAAACCAGATAAAGGTTTAGCGGGGCTTTTTATATCCAGGAATTGTTGGCATATGGCAACTGTGCGATTAAGAATACAAACAGACCGTTTAATACTTTGCACAGCGAAAAAGAGTAGTTGTAAGGGTTAATACTGATCGGGGGGGTGTCGATATTTAAAATTTGATTTGTTTACTTTATCGATGTGGGTTTAAGCGATGACCAAATTTACACTATCTTCGTTGACTGTTGCAGTCGTATCGACACTAGTTGTTGCTCCATCTTTTGCCAAGGACTTTGTGTTCAAACCTGGCGATGATGGTGTCAATAAAGTAGGGAACGTCGTGTACTACAAGTTAGGTACTGACCAACAACTCTCTAATGGCGATAACATCACACAGAACTGCGTTCAGGGACGCATCTTTTGGGATACACAGACACCCAAGGATCAATCTCTCGCTTCTGACTTAGCTTTAGGTACCGTTAAGGTAACAAATGAAGATAATGGCTATCATTCGGGGGTTTTGGCGTTCTATGGCTATACAGACTCTAAGTATAAAGTGACGGTCGATCAGGTAATTCTAGGTTACAACACATCGCTACAGGTGTTCGACGATATGAAGGAAGATCAGTTGACGATTAATAAAGTAGTCGTTAACAACGATGTACCTGATGGTATGACGCCTGAAGCCTATGAAAAAAATAAAGAACAATTTGCGACACAAATTGAAGTCTTCCAAACAAAAGACAACGGTAAGGACAACGGTAAGGTCGGCGCTACAATGAATATTGGCGAACTTACAGTCGAAGATGGTCGAATCGTTGCTTTAACCAATAGAGGAACGACAGCCCCTGAAGCTTACATAAAGAATACCCATCTCAATATTGGCAAGGTTAGCTTAAAGCAAGGCTCTAAACTGCGAAGTGGTTATTCAGCTGGTGGTGCAAATGAGGTTCCTGAGGATTTAAATGAGAAGGGTATTGCTTGGTCTGAAGCAAAATTATCCGAGGTAGAAGTTCTTGGTGATGCAGTCATTGACATTGACAACGGTACATTGGATATTGGCAAGATAACTGTCACAGCCGATAAGACCCTGAATATTGAAACACACAAATTGTCAGCCACTGAAAGCTCTAATTTTAAAACCGAGGCTCTTCTTGGATCAGGGGCTACAGGTGTACTAGCTGTTCATTTGGATAAAAATTCCACATTGGATTTCAACGCAAAGACTGTTGTTGACAGCAAGGTGGATGTTACTACTGTCGCGAATGCACCTGGTAAGGTTTTGCTTGGTGAAAATGCTTCCCTTAAGGGCGAGGACATCACGGTGACTGGCTTAGATGTTGGCGCTACTGGGAACCTTAGTGAGGATTTAAAAGCACTTGCGAGCGTCGTAACTAAGGATCAGAAGGGGCTTAATGGTATTAAAGTTACCCAACAGGCGACCGATATTTACGATGGCGGTTCGGCACTAACCACAGAAAATGGCGGTACTAACTCAGATGGTGNNATTAATCCCAATGCCAACATCAACGGCATTGCCGAAATGACGGCTTTGGGTCTTCACATCTGGCGTAACGAGATCAACGACATGAATAAGCGCCTTGGCGAACTGCGCGATAGTAGCGCTGATGCTAATGGCGTTTGGGCTCGTGTTTATAACGGTAAAGTCAAGTTTGGTAACCAGAACATTACCAACAAGTACACGGCCTTCCAGTTTGGTTACGACCATCAGGTTGCTGCTGGTACGTGGTTAGGCGGAGCTTTGTCATGGACTGATGGCAACAATGACTTTGCTGTTGGTGGTGGCGATAGCTCGTTGCTCGCTTTCACGGGTTATGGTTCTAAGCTTTGGGATAACGGCATGTTCCTCGATGTGACGGGTAAAGTCGGTCGCATGAAGAACGAATTCGACATTAGCCTTGCGTCTGGTAAGTCGTCTGCTAGCTACCACACGAACGCTGTGTCCGTGTCTGCTGAAGCCGGTTGGCGTCTCTATCCGATGCAGAATAGCTTCTACGTTGAACCGCAGGTCGAGTTGATGTACGGTCACGTCTTTGGTGTTGACTATTCAACGTCGACGGGTGTCAATGTTGAACAGGATTCTGCCGATACGTTGATCGGTCGTGCTGGTGTTGTCTTATACNTCAAGTGCCCGGACAATCGCGGCAACGCTTATCTTCGCGCTTCTGTTCTCCATGACTGGAAGGGTGATGCAGACTTTACGTTCTCCAAGACTACAGGTGCTGCTCGCACGATCTCCGAAGAACTCGGTGGCACGTGGTATGAATACGGCATTGGTGCTAACTTCAATGCCACGAAGCAGGTTCATCTCTATGCTGACGTTGAAGCCGCTAACGGCGGTGAAGTCGACACCGATTACCGCGTCAACTTTGGGGTGAGATACGCCTACTAATATATAAAGTATTCTGTTTATTGGGTAACTAACAGGGCTATCACAGAAGGGATTGAACCTTTTGTGATAGCCTGTTTATTAATGGGAGTCTACTTATAAGAGCAAATTTAGTTGAGAATCTTGTGTATGGATAGCCCTTCGACGATTTTGGTAGAGACTTTTCCGTGCCACTAGACACGCCGATGTTAGGTACCTAGAAGAAATTGTCTTTAAACAGCAAAATTCTTAAAATTCTGGAAATTTGACTAGAGTGATTTCATTCTTAGTTATTTCTCTATTTCGTGGAATTGCATAATGGATCTCGTTGAATCGGTTATTGAACTTTTTTAAAGTCGCCAACTTCTACCCCGATGTGATCTTTGCATGCATCTTGGTTGTCCTTTTTCATGAAAAGAGGACGGGCGACGAACGCAAGAAACTCTGCAACACGTAGGCTGTATAAGTAATGCTCAACAGTAAGCTTTTGAATGAAGTTAACTGGTTACTACTGCTAGTAGGCGCACCCTTGCTTTCTCGAAATGCACTTCGACCGTATCCCTTAGCATCGAAGTTCTGTGTTCGACGTAACATTCGCTAGTTGTTAGGCAGCTGTAGATGATAAGTGTGAGCTTGTGTGTGATAGCAACGATTGCGCGTCATGCACCGCGTCTGAGCTTAAACGCTTTAAATCTCTCATTTAACGCCCCTTACGAGACAGCGCTATGCCGTGAGCGAATTCCGTTAATACTTTCCGCCACTGCTGTCCAAGAACCATTCTCAGCTCGAGTCGGTCGCTTGTAGCACATTAACGCCCTACTAACGGCTCGCTCCACGTTAGCTTATGCAAACGAGAAACGCTCTTATAAAGTTTTTGAAGAGCTGTCCTACTGTCTAAAGAAACAACTGTTTAACAGTCCTTTACGAGGAATTGGGGCTGAATTTGACAAAACCGTTCTCTCGTTGGATTCCACCACTATTTCTCTGTGTTTAAGCCAATTCCCATGGGCTCATTACCGTCGTGCTAAGGGTGGTGCCAAGGTTCAAACACTGCTGAACAATGACACATGGCTACCCGAATTCATGGTCATGACTAACGCCAAAGTTAATGATGATAAAGCGGTACAAGGATAAGGTGCTTCAGCGAGTGCCAACTCATTGCATCTTAGTCATGGATCGAGGGTATTGCGATTATGGACTGTTCAAAGCACTCGATGAAAAAGGCGTTGTGTTCGTTACTCGCTTGAAAACCAACTGGCTATTTAAGCGCACTGGACAAGGTGTCATTGACACAAACAGCGGCGACTTTAAGATTCAATTCACCTCTGTCACAGCCATAAAGAAAGTGGGAAAGGATAATGAATTCCGAGCTGTGAAATGGTATTCCAAGGAGGATGATAGTTGGTTCGTCTCTCTCACAAACGTCAGTGACGATATCACGGCGGAGCATGTTGCCAAGCTATACAAAGACCGATGGCAGATCGAACTCTTCTTCAAACGCATGAAGTAGAACATGAAAATTCTGAGCTTTGTAGGAACCACGGAAAATGCCGTACTTGTCCAAATTTGGACAGCTGCCATAACCGTCTTACTGCAGATGTATCTACAAAAATGTTCAAAGCACTCATGGAACTTCTCAAACCTCGTCAAGTGCATTCGGTTGAATCTCATGACATTGAAAGATCTGACGGAATGGCTTAGTCGACCAGATGTGTGTTCCTATTCAGACGAAAAAAGCACTTCCGGACCTCCTCAACAAGCCCTGCAATTTTAAGGGGGTCAAATTGCAAAAAAAGGCTCTAACGCTTAAAAAGAGCTCTCGCATACGCGTCATTTTTCAATTTTCGCGGATCTTGGACAGCAGTGATCTACAACTATCTCTTCTTTATAAGTCAGACTTCTACAGCACAAGATTCGTTCTGGCACCATTTTTTGTCCAGTGGTTCGGAGAAGCAATTCCATACTGTCAAGCGATTATCTTTTGTCGTCAAATCGCAACGCAGCACCTTGCAAACACAAGACTGCCCCACAATCGTTTACATCATTATTGGGGTTTACGATACCCCCTCCCCCCCTTCGGTTGTCCTGATAAGGTTCCGATCAATCTGGAAAGCCGTAGAAAACGCGGCAACCACTCGAAAAGGAGATGCAAGATGCGTACTTTCACAAAGTCCATGCTCGCCGTCGCCGTCATGACGACCTTCGGCGCAGCCAGTGCAGCAACGTACTCGACCGACACGGCGCTCACCGACAAGATCTTTACTGAAAACATCACCGCCATCAACGGCGCAACCGTGACGGTTACAGGGGACGAAATTACCGCAAAACGATTCACGGCAACGAATCATTACAATCACATCAACGGTACAAACTACACGTACGACCAAAGCAAGGTCATCCTCGGCAACGACGCCACCAAGAAGATCACGATCAACAACAGTTCGACGGGCTTTGTGAGCGGACTTGCAGTCAACTACCTGCAAACAAAGACTTCGCTGGTTCGCAAATTCATGTCACCACTAAGGATCTGGTGATGAACCTGCACTCCGAAGACGACTACGTCTACGGTGTTTACGCCATGAACTCTTCTACCGATCGTCGTGATGACAATTCCAACATGCTTGAAGGTGCCAAGGAAACTACCAAAGTGGTGATCAATGCCGAAAACACGATCATCAATGCCACAGCCGGTACCGTCATTGACCCTAAGTACAAGGAACATCGTGCCATCGGCATCGTGCACTATGTCCGAAGGTGAAGTTGAAATTAACGGCAACCTTTTTGTAAACGCCGATACTGCCGTTCTTGCACGTGGCAAGGCTGTGGTGAACATCAACAAGGATAAGAAGACTGATACCATCGTTCAGCTCAACGGCGACATCAACTTCAACTATCAGAAGGAAACGAGCGGTACGCCCGTTCGAGCCGTGATGAACATCAATCTTATGAACGATCAGTCCTTCCTCAAGGGCAACATCGTCACGAACTACCAAGACATCCCTGAAGGTTATGACGAAGTAGACGCCATGAACCTGGGTTTGAGCAACGGCGGCACGTGGTACATCCCTGAAGTCGAAGCAGGTCTTGAACAAAACGATGTCGCGATCAACCTCAACATCAACGGTGGCGTGATTGACGTGGTAGAGTCCGATCGCACGATCCTCGTGAAGAACCTCACGGGCGAAGGCGGTACGCTCAAGATCGGTACAACCATGAACGAAGATGGTACGTTCGAACATTCAACCATGAACGTTGAAGCCGCCGACACGACCAATACCACCGCCTTCACCATCGCCTATCAGGGCATTACGGCTGACGACATCGACAATGCCGAAGAAGCCATGAAGGATCTTGACAAAGTGGTCAACGTTGAGAACAACGCTACCATCATTAAGAAGAAGGTGATTGCAGAAGGTGACATCAACGGTGCCATTACTCAAGTAACAGATACGAAGGGCGAGGTGATCGAAGAAGTCAAGCAGGAAGTTAACCAGAAGCTCGACGGTTACAGCTCCATTGCTGCCTTGTCTGCTGTCCAATGGCGTCATGAAAACGACACGCTTCTTAAGCGTATGGGCGAATTGCGCGACCTCGAAGGCACGGTCGGTGCCTGGAATCGTATTTACGGCTCTGAACAGGAATACGGTGCTCAGTCCGTCAATGCTAAGAACACCACAGTTCAGGTAGGTGCTGACTATGACGTCGGTGCTGGTTGGAAGGTTGGCGGTGCTTTCTCCTACACTGATGGTTCGTCTACTTTCGACATGGGCGAGAGCGACAGCGACATGTACGGTGTTTCCGTCTATGGTACGTGGCTTGCCGACAATGGTCAGTTCGTCGACCTGATTGCGAAGTATTCGCGCCTGTCAAATGAATTCACGTCTGGCACAATGAAGGGAGATTTCGATAACAATGCGTTCAGCATTGCTGCCGAATACGGCTGGCATTTTGCTATGAATGATCTGGCATTTGTCGAACCGTCCGCAGGTGTCACCTACGGTCGCATTATGGGCGACGACTTCGTGGCTCACAATGGTGTTCGTGTCGAACAGGATGACTACGACAGCTTGATTGGTAGTCTTGGTGTCCGTTCCGGCTTCTACTTCCCCGAACAGAAAGGCAGCATCTACGCTCGCGTGGCANTACTGCACGACTTCATGGGTGATATGGAAAGTACGGCTTCCAAGAATGGCAATGTCGCTTACCTCAAGGACGAGCTCGGCGACACCTGGGTTGAATACGGCATCGGTGCCAACTTCAACCTGACGAATACTACCTACACCTACGTTGATCTTGAAAAGACGACTGGTGGCGACGTAAAGGAAAACTGGCGCTGGAATATTGGTANNCTGCGTACGGTCTTCTAATTTATAGGTCACAGTCAGTAGAGACGCCGGGGGCATCCCCGGCGTTTTTCATTTCTCCAGACTTACTTTTTCTCGCCAGTGGTTCTTTTGGTGGTTCTTTTGCTAAAACACCGAAACTCCCGGATAACTGATCCATATCTGTTATTTGAGAACTTTCGGAGGCAACTCTAATCCAAGCAGCGCGAATAATTCGCGCTGCTTTTTTNNTGCAAGCCGGCGAACTACCCATGCATTGGCGTCCTTGCGTTTTTCTGCCTTGATCAATCGAAGCTTGCCGAACAGCACATCCATCGAATTGTTCGGCACCTTCATGTTCAAAGTCTTCTCGTTGACGTTCGCCTGATGCATCATCATGAGACGCAGAGACGTTGCCATCGTGCAGACAAAGAGCTTTCCAAGATAGGTTTTTTCGGTACAGCGCATACGATCTCCGTCAAGCCAGTTTTTAAACTGCTCAAAATCGTTCTCCACCGTTCCGCGCATGCGATAAGTCTTAAGCGCTGCAATGGGGTCAGACTCCACATTCCTTCTCAGCACAAACGTGCCGGAGTACTTCAGCGTATTTCTGATGGTCTGATCGTTTCTAATCCATACCTTGGATTTGTCCTGTTTGGTAACCTGAACAACGAATCCTTTGTAGGCGTTCCACAGGTATGCGGGCATTTCTCGACCATCCTGTTTGTACTTCAAAATTTCATCTGCCTTACGAGCGAGATGCATCATCTCGTCTTCGTCCTTGCCAGGGAAGCGGTATAAATGAACATGAACATTCTGATTGATGGATCCGTAATCCGACGTCTTCAACCAAGGTTCCGTGGTGCTTCTCGCATACGCTCCGATGCTTGAGTCGTAAAAGGTTACGTCTCTCAGTGCATCGTGCCATTCATCGATTCGAGCCTTCATGCTGTCTTCGATCAGACTGTCAAGCGACACTCGTGTTAACCCCACTAACGACACCAGAACTGACCCCTTCTTCGTAATAAAAAATAACGTGTTACACGTTATTTGATGCTGGTTTTCAAGCGTGAAAAGTTTCC
The DNA here is from genome assembly GCA_905186105.1 of uncultured Sutterella sp. GTDB lineage: Bacteria > Pseudomonadota > Gammaproteobacteria > Burkholderiales > Burkholderiaceae_F > Sutterella. Next base: position 1,238,360 of record LR994475.1, read on the forward strand.
TTCTACTTCAGACTTGCCCCAATCTTTGATTTACTATGCTTCACATTCCTTTTCTTCGCCTGTGTTGCACGGTAGCTATCACCCCGTATCGTGACAATGGTTGAGTGGTGAATTAAACGATCGAGAATAACCGTGGCAGCGATCGGATCCTGAAAGATCAGTCCCCACTCCCCAGGAGGGCGATTGCTCGTTACAACGATACTTTTACTCTCATACCGCTTGCTGACTAGCTGAAACATTAGAATGCCAACTTTACCCCTTGAAGGGGTCTTCCTTAAACGGGATACTCAACTGGTTNTCAAGCTTATCCTCGTCAAGTTGGTGACGAATATATTCCGCAATCCTGTTCTTATTTTTCCCAACCATATCNTCGTAATAACCTCGGCATCAAAATACCCGATTCCGATAATTGTACTTCGCATCTCCCCATTGCTCGTAGATCATCAGACTACTTTTCCCTTTCAAGTAACCTACCACTGCCGAAACGCTGAACTTCGGTGGTATCTCAACAAGCATATGGATATGGTCTGGGCACACTTCAGCTTACATGTTTACTCCTAATTGTCAAAACTTATGCAGTTGCCAGACCACATTACTAGTTTTGCAGATCTCAGAGTATTGTCAATTGACGCATAGCTATAAGCTTTCTGAAACCCCCGGACTATCCGGGGGTTTCAGTTAACAAAAATGCCACCGAACCTGATCCTTTAGTTCGGTAGCCAAGTGACTCAGTTATTGGAGTCGTTAGTGTCGCTTACAAATTAGAATGCATGGCGAACACCAACGGTGGCACGGTAGTCCGTGTCAAGGGTCGATCCGCTTGTACGTTCAACGTCAGCCCAAAGGTACGTGTTCTTCGTGAGGTTGAAGTTACCACCGAAGCCATATTCAACCCAGGTGTCCTTGCCGTCAAGTTCAAGGATGCCAGAGCTACCCTGAGCAAAACCCGTCACTCGGCTGTCGCCCAAGAATTCATGAACGACGGAAGCACGTACATAAAGGTCACCCTTGTTGTTCGGGCACTTGATGCCAGAAGCAAAGCCTAAGCGACCTGTGAAGCTGTCAGCAGCATCGATTTCGTACTGAGCTGCACCGATATCGAACTTATCTCCATCAACGTAGGTGTACATGACTTCAGCCTGCGGTTCGACATAGAACATTTCGTTCAAGTCAAAGCGCCAACCCGTTTCAGCAGAAGCGCTCAAAACCACGTTGTCCATCGTGCCCTTGAGGTTGCCGTCAACCGTCACATCGTTCGTGACCTTAGCCATTCGAAGAACGCCGTCAACAAAGAGACCGTTCTCTGCCATCCACGTAGCGTACNNCCGTACCAAACTAAAGGCGCTCATGTCGGACTTCGTGCGAACATATTCAGATTCACCGTCCGTATAGCTAAAGGCAATACCAAAGCGTGCAGAATCAGGAGTAGGGACCGTATCGACACCCACCTGGATCGTGTGGAAATCGGTGTCAAAGCCACGTTCGCCAGAGAACTTACCGCCATCGTAGCGTGCCCATGCGCCAGACTTTCCTTCAGCAGCACGCAGATCACCCATACGCTTACGAACGTCGTTCGTCAAAATACGGGTCATACTNATCGGCATATAGGATGCCATCTGAAGCGTAGAATCCATGACGGAATTGGTCTTTTCAGTGATCGTAGACTTGTCAATCGTGCCGTCCTTGTTCAACTGAGCAGTCTTTTCGCCTGCAACGAGTACTTCTTTCATCAGTACATCTGCTTTTTCAGCACCTGAAGTTAAACTAAAAATGCTATCCGTTCCGACTAAGGCGGACATATTCCCATTAAGCGCATCGTTGAGTGTGCCTGATGCAGCAAGTGTGAGATTCTCATTGTTGTTAGCAATCGAGATGGTTTGTTTGGCATCCGTAGCAACAAAGGTAGCGTTCTTGCCTTGGAGATCAGCAATGGTCGCATTTATACCTGTGAATGTCATTTCGCCATCTATAGAAAGCGTACCTTGGTCGGCTTCAATATCGCCTTCGACAGTGGATTTTGGTGCGTTGATGACGAGTTTTCCTCCATCGATGCCAATCGCAGTTGTCATCCCCTGACTACCGTTGGGGCGAAGATTGTTGGTAATCGAAATAGACTCTTTAGCCGTGATTTGAAGTGTTCCTTTTTCAACCCAAACGGCATCATTTTTGCTGTCATAGCCTTTTTTGAAACCGTTGATTTCCACAACATCGGCTTCTAAAACAGTTGAGGCGTCTCCCATCTGCTTAACAGCAGTGCGTCCATCGCTTTCGAGAACGATCTTTTTGGCGTTTAATTCAATATTACAATCAGGACTGGCATTTTGGATAGCATAACCACCAGTGCCGCCACGCAATGTAAGAGTATTATGCGCGGTCAACGAAACTTTGCCATGTCCATCCTCCTGAGCTTGTACGGCATCAATGTCACTTTCAATCAAAATGTCATTGGCTTCGATGGTGTTTATGCCATACCCTGTGATAGCTACGGTTTTTGCTTTAACAGTAACAAAATTGCCTTTTAAAGTGTTCGTCCCAGTGAATAGTGCCGAACCTTTAGTTTGATTCTCGAGGGTAATGTTGCCAGTACCTGTGATCGTTGTATCAGAGATGACTGGATTGGGATTGGAGCCAGTGAGTGCCAATTCGACATTAAAACTACCAGCGTTAATGTTTTTGTTGGATACGGTAACGGAAAGTGTTTCTTTCCATTCTTTAGTTAAAGTCTCCGTTTGTGTTTGAGCTAAGGTGCTTGCAGAGNNAAGTACCATTAATACAGCAACAGCTATAGTAGTTTTTTTCATCTTATACCTCGGTACAGAGTCGTAAAAGTATCATTCCATTCGACTTGAAATGAAACCTTCAGTTCGTTCAGTAATTAACTAAAAGTTAAAAAAAATAACTTTTTTAGAGCAGGCGGGTAAACCCTAACGGATTTAAACCGATTGATACACAAATGAAAACGTAAGGTATAAAATAAATATATTGTTGTAATTTTGTCTATTTCGCTTAGCTTAGGGGGTAGGAGGAGAGTGTTTGAGAATTTTAAAAAGCACCAATACTCGTGAAGCATTGACGTGATTAAGGGAGTAGAGACATTTTTACTTGGTGAGTTTCCCCCCTGACCGCTAATGGCTCTTTAATTCTTAAGTGATGAAATCATTTTAGACTGCGGTCACGTTAATACTTTACGTTGTTGTCATGTTATAGCCATAGTTGGCTCGAAGATACTCCTTCGCCAACCCCAACGCCTCCAGCGACGGTGTGAGGTCTTGCTCAAGCTGATACTGCCCTCAGTCATTACGCACTAGTTCTATCCTCTCAAGTTTCTTTATGTCTATCGCTACATCAGGCTCACTTCTTTAACCGTGTTCGTTACTGTTACCGTCTTTGGATAAAGTGAACATCCTCTGCCAAATGATGAGCGCAATGAAGTCAATAAATCTCCTGCCGACTTCATCGTGAATCGCATCACTATATTGACTTTCCTCACTCAAAAATGCCTTCTCTGCGAATAAAGGCTTTGCCGTACGATCTTGCCCAAAGTAGCGCGCATAAGCCTCGTCTGTCGTGAAGTCGTCCGACGTGACAATCGCAAGTAGCCGCAACGATCAACGAATATATCTGTGACGGTTGTCTTCTCTTTAGCCGACACTAAGCGCCTCTTAATGTTGTACTCAAGGTCAAACCAAGTTGAATATGGGGCATAAACGTAATGACTTGTCCACGGCAACGGTCGATAAACGCTGTCATTAGGTCTATTACGCGCGAGCTTTAACCAGTCCTTATACGTATAGGTCCACTCAAAGATGAAGGTAAGCATTTCGAGCGCCGTGGCATCAACGCCAGTGTAAGACGTTTCGCTAATCGTATTAAACCAGTCGTCACTCAACTGGGCGTCGTTACCCGCATAGGTGTCGATCAGTGTCTTGGCTAAGGGCGCGGACGTGGTGGTAGCGGGCTCCTTGGCGCTCACAGTGCCGTGCGTGATGCAGCGTTCGTCTTTAAACACCAATTGATCGAGGGTCGCGACCTGATATCGGTCGCAGTAGTCACCTACTGTGAGGATTTCTAATTTGCCATCGCTAAAGACAAATACACGGTTTTGACGGTGCTGATTAATCGCATCTTCAAGCGCCGTTTTAACTACCTCATAAAAGGGCGCTTCGTTAGGGGACGATTGACGGCGCTTTTGAGCTTCGTCAATGAAGCCGTATAGCGTTGTGATGTCTTCGCCTTTGATGGAATCGAGGAACGTCAGTAGTTCTGGTGTTATGGTGCTTCTTTTCAAAAGTTGGGTTCGATTGAGTAAGCGTAAGCCACGGAGCGACAATGAACGACGCATGCGCGCTTGCGTCAAAGTTTGACTCAAGTGACTAGAAAATAAGACCTATAAGAAATATGTTGAGAACACAAAGGAAGAAAGAGGGAAGACAACGGATGTTTTTATCAACGATACAGCCTATTGAAGTGTGGGAAGCGCTGCAACGAACGGGCGTCTACAGGGCGGAAGAAGCAAAGATCGAGATGCTCCCGGACTTTAAGCCCGCTTACTTTTGGATGGTGCGCCAGATGGAAGCCCGCATTGGGCATAGACCGATGNGTGTCACATGGCCCGTGTGGGCGTGGTACAAGCATTGCAATAGGACAGGCAGGCTTGATTTGCGTCGCCAAGAGAATTGGGAGTATGAGCCTATGGTTTGTATTGAAGTGGATATTCCCGACAGCCAGGTCTTGCTCTCAGACTTTGATCGTTGGCATTTTGTCCTCAACAATTGGACATGTGCAGAGACTGAAGCAGAGGACACGTACTTTGAAGAAATGATTGCTCGAGTCTCGAAAGAAGAAGGACAAAGAATCAAAGAANGCAACTTACTGAGGGTGTTTGATTTGACACCGCCAACGGATGTTTCGTGGCGCGGTCCCATTGATTCCATTCAGGCGACTTTTTGGGAACTACGGTTAGAGCAGGTTTTGAGCGTGAGGAATTGTCGTGTGTATAAGAAGTCACCGTTTGCAGATGATTGATCGACTGGCGTTGAACTTGTGACCTTGCATGACTGATTTAAGGAAGACTTAGATTCAATAGCGTAAGCATGAAAGTGAACGACAAGTAGAATGCTGACCACATTGAGGTTCATGATGATGGTGTAGTGAACAGAATTGCGGATGGGAAGCGTTGGCTCGAAAACAGCTAAAACGGAGTCCTTTGAAGCCAAAGATGTGCCATGCTAACAACAGGAAGATAAGGAAACGGAGGCTCAGGCAAAAACGAACCTCCGTTTTGATTTTGGTTTTACGGTTGGTTACTTAACCATGAAGACTGGCAAGGCTTTGACTTCAGCCATGTATTCCTGACTAATAGCCGTAAGACTCTCAATGTCAGTAGCCACGGGTTTCTTTGTGATGCCCTTGAGATAATTCGTCAAATCCCGTGCCTTCAAAGAAGAAACGTTCAGCATTAGAGGGGCGCTTCAGCTGAGAGTTCCCGTGTGCCCAAGAGGAACGGAGTTGCCAGTCGGCGATAATCGCACCAAGCAGAGCTTCCTGTGTTTCTAACTTCAACGGATTCTTGTTGCCTTTGAAGACGGCGCTGACGGTATTTGTGTTTTTAGGCGTTTCGCGGTAAATGCAATAGTCTTGGTCATCGATTTTCTTAGCGTAAGCGATGGCAAACGTTCCTTCATTTTTGGCGGCGTTACGGATAGCGACTAAGATGTGGTCCTTAATTTCGGGCAGATTGGAGGTCATTGGTTGTGATCCTTCATGTATACGAAACTGATCGTACTTGCTGTTAAAGCAATTTAATTTTTGGTGAAATTGGATGATTGTCCGATAGTCAAAAAAATATCATAAAAATCAACAAGACGTTTTTGAAGCTAAGTATTAATACGGAAAATTTCGTTTCAATATTGAATTTTGCTGAATTAGGTCCTCAAATGACGCTAAGGGATATATTGCTGGAATGCTTTAATGGAACACATAAGTTGTTTGGTCTTTTGGTGCAAGGTTAAGGTGTGACCATATTAGGAATCAACCATTAAGTACTGGCTCTCATATTGCTTTCATCAACAAAAAATCAGGTTAGCTTCACGAGCTTCATTTTGGAAAGTTGATCAAGCGTTTATTAAAGATGAATTTGGGACGTTCTTACATCCCGAGAATCTGCATTTTTGGATTGCTTTTGTACTTACGAGGACTTTTTAAATAATCTCAAAGTTGAGCCCGAAGGGTACTTGGTGATTCCTTTAAATCCCACCCAGGGAGGGAATTTCTCGATTATTTAGAACGTGAATTCGATCCTTGGGTAGAAGTGCTCAGTGAAGAAAACACTCAGATTACGGTTCTTCAAAAAAAACTATATTGACATCTATTGGACGGTTTCTAATGGCGAAGAGGAACACATGGTAGCTCATGTAACCGAACGCGCAGTAAAACTCTTTTTAGAGAAATGACAGTGGAATGTTGGGCTAGAGAAAAGAAGAGGAAAGAAGCCAATCCCTGTTTTGTGGTTTGGTGTATCCAATCAACCTCGTGAAGCGTCGTGGACGCTCACAGGCGATGATTACGACAAGTTAGAAAATGGCGCTTTGCTCAAGAAGAGCCGACTGTCCACGGGAATTGGGATTTCTTCATCGAAATTATTATGATGCCTAATTTTATGAAGTGGCTCTTTGGTGAATTCGCAATGGAAGCACCAGATGTGTCAGACGTAATGCGCAAATGTTCGCTTGATCTTGTGCGTGCTTTGGAGAATCACACACTGGTACCGAAGATCTCGCTACACTTTGCGAAAAACTCAAATAGAAAAAATCCCCGAACAGGAATAATTCGGGGATTTTTTGGGATTACTTTGTGCAGATTGAGCAGGCACCATTGCCTTCATCTAAACCGTAGAGGTCGTCAATATCGCAATATCGAACATCCAACCCTTCTCGTAATGGGTTGATGGGAATGCGTTTCTTCTCACGTGCCTTACGTTTTTCAAAATCAGCCTTGATCTGAGCAATACGTTCGGGTTTCATCAGCTCACTAAGTGGCTCACCTTGGGTCCAAGTAAAGGGTGACCCCGAATCAAGAGCGGTCTTTTCGTAATTCATTGCTTCAATGAATTTTTCTGGGTGGTGCTCAAGAAGATGAACCCATTCGATTTTCTGCTGGAAAAAGCAGAAGGTGCAACCAGAGCGAGATCGCCATTCATAATAAGCTGGAAGACCCAAACCTGATGATTCAAGAATATCAATCACACCAGGTTTATCAATCCCATTCTCACGAAAAGGCATCACTACATGAAAATTGGGGTGATGCTCTTGCATGCCTGTGCGGTGTTCTTCGTCGGCACGAATAGCAACATAACTATAGACTTCGTCGCCAGCGTCAAGCCACGGTTTGATCCAATCTCTGAAAGGTTGGAGCTTCATGACACGTGTACACCAGCGAGTCTGAGGTGAAGGCAAGAAGTTGTTAAAGGCGCGTAACCAATAGTCAAAATCACGACGTGAATCGAGATACTCAATTGGCTTACCCAAGAAACCTTCTAATTTCCCAAAAAACTCATAGACCTCGGGCAATTCTTTACCGGTATCGGTAAAAAAATACTGAATATCGAGCTCAGGGTGGTTAATAGACATATAGACAGCTAAAGCTGCCGAGTCCTTACCACCTGAAATGCCTAATACATGGTGTACAGCCATAACAATATTCCTATTCGTTCTTCTGATCGTTAACCAAATTAATACCGGCTTCGGAAAGAATTGCGAGTGCGATATTAATAGGTAAGCCTTTTAGATGCTCTTTAACTAAAGATGCTTTTTCATCGATAACTGTTTGATCTTTAATATCGACTTCGACGGGCATTTGAAGATCGGACTCTTTACCAGCGAAAGTCACAGTGAAAACACGACGTAAAGAATCACGGCCGCGTAGGCTTGCCTTGCCTTCTAACTGTCGGAATCGATAGNNTACCAAATCAGCTAATTTAGTCTTGGCTGCTTCAATTTCTCGGTCAGTCCACATTGAAGACGGACGACTGGTAGCTAAGCTAATCAAGCCTTCAATATCTGACTGGTGATCTTGGAATCTCTCAAGACGAGCAACAAAGCCATCAAAGGCAACATCCCCGGAAAGCTTGCGAACGTTAGCTGCTCTTCTATGGAGGCTTTCTAGATCAGATGGATCAGCCTGTAAAGCGGTAAAGAGAACTTCACGGACCTTCCCAATCATGCCCGGCATTGCTTTCACAAACTCTTCTAAAGAGTCTGTAACACACTTTGCCAATGCCTTATCGATCGGTTGCTCGTAAATCGCAGGAATGTCGCGGAACAGGAACTGAATCGGATCTGAAGCCTTTTGCGCAGCCGTTTTGAGCTTTAAAGTGTTTGGCGTATACGAAGTAGATCTCAAAGCCCATTGAGGAGCTTTAAGGATAATCGCAACGATCACACGAGCAATACCAAGTGGCGTGCTTTGAACCTTTAACGTGGTCATTGTGCCAAGACGTTCAGCTAAGTCATTCAAATAGTTTTCATGACTTTTTGCTGTTTCAACCCAGCGGAACGCGATTCGAGAAGGATCAACTAACCATTCGTCGACTGTTGCCGTAGTGAATGAAGACTGGAAAGCACCTCCAAGGTAAACCGCGAGGTTATCTTGACGAGCAAGGTAGAAAGCCAACAACAAGATTGGCATGGGACCAGCCTTTAAACCGAACGGTGGTTTAGCCCAAAAAGCGCAAATGTCTTTAGCAGAGCTCAAGTTGTGTGTCTTGAGATAATGTTCTGTAGCTTGCCATAAGTAGCAGAAAGTTGAATTCTCACTCAGATCGAGTTCGAAATCGTAGTGGTTGTCTTTGAAGACATGGAAATCTTTAAGAAGAGAAAGATAAAACGCATAGGCAGGTGGAAAACCTTCAAATCCCAAATTTTCGTCGTGACGATTTAGAACCATATGATTCATCAGCTCGCGGCGAGCCGAGGAATTTTGAGTCGATAAATGATCACGGTTAAGAGATTCGTTATTGAGTTCAGGCGATTGATTAAAAATGCTGTCACAAATCGTTGTGGCAAACTGAACTAACTCTTGGGTTTTATTGATTTGCCTAGCCTTTTCTCCGCCGGAATACCAAACGCTACCCGCATAAGATAAGGCAATCTCATCCTGAATTTTCTGAGAAATGAAATTAGTACGCACACGAACTTCAGCACGACCCGTTTCGTCACCTTCTAACAAAGGATCCTTTGAAACGATCGATAATGCTTGTAGTTCTTCGAGCAATTCGAGAATGCGGCGACCATTGCGAGGGTAACCGAGAATATAATGACGCTCGTCGGAATGACTTAATCCGTTGCTGGCATAGATCGTACGGAGTCGATCTTCATCAAACTCTTCGTCAACCGAATTGGGTAACAGTAAAACGAAGGTACCTACGCTACCGTCAGGCTTGCGCTTCGCAGAAAGGAACGTTGAAAGTTCACTTGCCAGAAGAATGTGACGGTTAAACCAGTACATGGTCCCCATGCGTAAATAGTATTCACGAGCAACAATGGGGGTTTGGGTCAAGAAACGCTCTAAAACGACGGTGTCAACACTGCCCATATTGGCAAGTGCCGTTTTGAGAGCTGCATCTAAGTCAAAGTCAGATCCCGCAAAAACAGCGAACGAATTCGCGAATCGACGTTCAATAATGACCTTATTAGCGATGAGCTGACCAAGCACGGTCTCTAATTCTTTTTCGGTCGCATTAATGCTAGCAGTCAGAATTTCGCGCGTTGCTTCAATGCCAGAGCCGTTACGGAATAAATCGATGATAGCAATGGACTTAGCAAGTCGAATTGCGAGCGGGTCACATGTACGTTCAGCGCGAGAAATGGCTTCAACAGCGGTTAACCAACGATGGCTATCACTAGTGGTCAGAATAGACGCTTCAAAATTTTCTTTCAAATAGTCCCAGTAGTCTGCAGGTTCATAGGTCACAGCCGTAGTATTCAACTCGGTGAAGTTTCGGAAACCCAAGGGCTCTGAAGCGCTCAAAAAAGAATAGATAGAGCGTTCATTTTGAGAGAATTTTCGACGCGAAATGGAATTTAATAACAGTGTAGTTACTGGGTGTAATGGNTACCAACAAGACATTAAAAGTCCTGAAATTCGGTCTTCCATTTCAGGGCGTTTTAAAGCAAAGGCATGCGCAACGTCCTTCACAAGATGAGTGAAGAACGTTGGAATCGGTGGATTGCCATTGGGGTGGTCAAATGAGTGACCCAGTAATTCAATAGTTTCTTCTGAGGAAGAAAGCAATGGAATATCGACAAAACGACCTTGGACCTTGCTCCATTCATCACGGACATTACGTGGCAATTTAGAAGCGTATACATCAACGGTANNCTGGTGCAAAATACCGACAAAAATAAATCTGCCAGGATAACGATTGGCAGTCTCTGCAATTTCTTGCAAAAGGTACGCATTTTCACTCGCACAATCGGCTTCGAGGTATTTGCCTAGCTCGTCGATAATGAATAAAAAGCCTTCTTTTTGCTGTTTAGCAATTTGTTCTAAGGCTTTTGTGACAGCTCGACCATCGGCATCCACGTTTAATTTGGATGCTAAGTCTTTAGTCAAACTGTGTTGACGGTAGACCATAAGCAACTGATGCCAACCTGCCGTGCAATTAAAAGCACTCGCGATTGGATCATTTTCATCAAGCTTAAGAATCGTTTGAACGCGCTTTTGAAGTTCTCCGGTACCAACCAAAGAGGAGAGTACTAACGCGAGACTCGATTTCCCACAACCGTAGGGACCAGTCCATGTAAAAGCACGTTGGTTGCTACCCAAAATATGGGTAGCCATCGTCATTAATGCATTCTTAGCCGTTCCCTGAACGACGTAACCATCGATAGCCTGATTCGACGATTGATCTTTGTCGAGGCGCATTGCGCGCTGGAAATTTCGATCAACAATAACCCAGTGAGAAAGCGTGTAGTTACCACTTGTGTCAGTTTGGTCAAAAAGGGCAGGCGAAGCTTCTAAGGTTCGCTCGTTTGTATTTTTCATTATCTGCACCGTTAGAGATAGGCTTTACGTAAAAGATTGAGTTTGAATTCAGCTGGATTGGAATTAGCCAAACCACGTTTGATAACTTGACGAAGTCCAGCCTGTTCAGTCCAAATAAGACACTCATCAGTAAGGTCAGAAAGTCTATAAAGTCGATCGTTAATCGATTCAGGGTCTAACTTATAGACTTTCCCAGGAGAGCCAATATCATGAGCGATTCGATTAAAGTCCAAAGACGAAGTCGAAATAGATTGGCGCTCCCAGTATTCAAAGAGGGCATAAGCAAAAAGCGCATCAGGTAAAGTCGGATGCGCGCCACGGCGGAATGCGAAGACATCGCGCGAACGTGGCTCTAACAAATCTAATTCTGATAATAAGGGTTCAATGAGATCCTCGGCGTACCCTTTACCAGACAAACGAGGAATGTATGAACGAAGCGTAACATCGACGCTACGTTTGACAGTCGGGTTGGAGGCGCGAACATTCATTGATTTGCAAAAGTCGCATAAACCTTGAAAGAAGGTTTCACGGTCAAGCGTGGGAGCGGTTACTTTATTAAAGAGATACCACATAGCCGTGAACTTAGACGGTGTTGATGCTAACTGCCAGTGGACTAACCACTGAGTTGTTATGTTAGAACAACATTCATCTAAGCCATGTCCTTTTTCTCCGCCAAAGATCGTCTGACCAAGGTCGGTGACGCTTAAGGATGATGAATTTACAATGCCTGCTGCGTCAGCCCAAAAGCGCATGGCGCTGACCATGTTTTTGCCGACACCCAATTCCACGATCGCCTTATTGGCTGACAAGGTCAGAACTTCACCGCTTTCTTGAGCCTGATTAATATAACGAACCAATTTAGAAAGCCACAATTGACGAAGTGGGAATGTTTCGTGACCTGTAAGTTGTGCGTGGAATTTAACTTCGGAAGACATTTTTTAGGCGCAAAATTAGTTGGGGTAGGCTGGAGGTCTCCTCCAGGTATTGATTTTGCCTGAAGGGATTAAGATTATCCTTAGGGTATACCCTAGTAATTGCTAAGTTATGAGTACATGTATTAATACTTGCCAATGAGCCTGGTGTATGAGTGAGGTGGCTCTTCAAAGTATTTGTTTGGTAAGGCATACACCAGTAAGCTGATCACGCCGTTGATTTGATCAGAGTTTTCAAAGGCGATCCCACTTTGATGTTTAATGGTTCCAAATGACAAAAATGGACGTTCTGGGCGGCTCTGCAGATTGAAAAGATTATCGATTCGTGCTTCAAAGTCACAGCCATTAATTTTATGAGCGATGGCGCGCTTCAATTCATCTTCAGTTTGAAGATTGCGAGGTAGTGATAGCGCATCTATTATCTCGTAAGCTGTCTCATCATTATCAACACAAAGATAAGTTGCCCAAAGTGTTTCTGCAGGGTTGAGGCATTGAGGCAACCATTGACTCGGTTTCTTTGTTTTTTGACGATTGCTGAGTTTATTAATTTGCTTACGTTGAAGGGCTTGTTGTAATTGGATGACTTCAGGGTCGTTGAGGTAGTTCGTAACCTTTACCGAAAGGTCATCGTAATCCTTCTCTGTTACTAAGATAGAGTCTTCCCAAATTTCGTTGCAAAATTGATCCGTGGTGCTTGAGCCCGGGATTTCAATCAGCGCTTCAAGGTTTGCATTGGTTGTCCAACTCAATGCCTTGTTAGTGATATTAGTAGAGCCGATAAAAAAGTGGTAATCAGTTCTAATGATTTTGGCGTGTAGGCTATCTATTCGACGGACTTCCCCACCACGCTCCCAAATCAATTTCCAGGCGGATAGGTCAGAAACACCTTTGGCAAAGTCTTGGGGATTTGCACGGGTGATGACGATCAGATCTTCTCCGTGGAAGTCCTTCAAAAGAGCAGCTAAAGCACTCTCTTTAATAAATGGCGCAATCACCATCAGTTGATTAGTTTTGGCGATGGCTTCACAAAGCAAATCACCTAAGTCAGTTTTATATAAGCCGTAGTGACGACTATAAGGTGATCGATACATAGCAGAAGATCCCGTTAGAAGAATTTAAGAATGTAAAAATAAAAGCGGTTTTTATGATTGAGCGTTTTATCGATAAACACTGGCTATTAATAATTTTATCTAAAAGTTGCTACAATACCAGAGTTACTTTGATTTTCCGGTAGATATCCGGTTTCTTTTTGTTGATATCGTTAAGGAATCAGTTGTGTGGGCACTTACTTTTGCTTTCTTGAAGTGCATTAAATTACAGAATTCGAACTAGAGCGAGAAGCATTATGAACTTCGAAGAACTCTTTAACCGAAATTCGAACATCGAAGCATATATGCCTTACGATGCTAGTCGGTATCTTGGATTAGTCGAGCAAGGATCCTTTGGAGAAAAGGCTTATGAGCATATCACCAAGGTTTTTCAACCTTCAGATATGCTTTTAGATAGGCACTTTCGTGAAGTTCTTTTTGGGGCTTTGCACAAAGATGAAGCACTCAACCTTTTAAAGCGTTTAGGCAAACGACAAGGTCAGTCGACGGTTTGGGAACGACTCAAGCAAATTTATAAATCACCAGAAAAAGATGCTGTAGTGACACTCTTTGAATTTCTTGAGGTCGACACAGAACCCTGTCTAAAGTATTTCAAAATCGAAGAAGAAACTGCTCAAGAAAATGCCAGAGAGGCGATTCAGTATTTAGCGCCAAAAGGGCAATTGTTTCCTCACCAAAGACGAGCATTATTGGAGTTGGAAGAGTTATTTTTCAACCCAAATCATCCCTGTTACAGTGCATTGTTACACATGCCAACGGGCTCAGGGAAAACAAGAACAGCCTCGATGATCGCTAGCCGATATCTCTTACGTTACGACCAAAGCCTTGTTGTTTGGTTGGCAGATACAAAGGAATTGTGTGATCAGGCTTATGATGAGTTAGCCCAATCGTGGGCTTTGCATGGCGATAGAACCCTGCCAATTTATCGCGCTTACGGTAGCGTAAAACCCAATTGGTCAGAAGTGACTCATGGCATTTTGGTTTTGAGCCTCCAAACAGCCAACAGTGTTGGTGAGGATGTCATTTTGGGTTTGGGTAGCCGAGCCCCTTTAGTGATTTTTGACGAAGCACATAAGACCGCGGCGGATACCTACGAAATGACGGTAAAAAATCTTCAACCGCCACCTCACGGTACGAGTAGTCGTCTTTTGGGGCTCACTGCTACCCCAGGGCGTAGCGTTGCAGATGAAGCAGCAAATGCCAAGCTCGCCGAAATTTTTACTGAANAACGAATTACGCTGAAGATACCTGGCTTTGATAACCCTGTTAGCTATCTAATGAGTGAAGGTTATCTTGCAAAGCCAAACTTTGTAAAACTCACTTCAGATTTCGACTTTAAGGCTATGCTGTGATCATTTAGGGATTCGCATTNNCCGAACGACTACTGAGGGTTGTCTGGTAGGGCGTTGGAGCGTATTAATAAAATTCTCGCGGATGACGACTCTCGAAATGCTTTGGTATTTCAAGAAGCAGTTCGACTTCTCACAGATGGCAATCATAAACGCATGATTATTTTTGCTGCATCTGTTGAGCAAGCTAATCGATTGGCTTTTATGTTGAAGTATCACGGTTTTAATGCTCGTTGCGTTGATTCAAATTCTTCAGCGGTCGATCGCGTGCAAGCAATTGAAGACTTCAAGGTTAGTGTTGAAAACGATCCAACACCAAAAGTTCTTTGCAATTACAACATTCTGACTGCTGGCTTCGATGCTCCGCAGACAAGTGTCGTCATGATTGCTCGTGCGACGACTTCTTTGGTGCTTTATTCACAGATGGTCGGCAGAGCATTGCGTACTCCAAGGTNNACCGGCGGAAACGCTGAATCTACCGTGGTCACTGTTGTTGACCAAAATATTCCTGCCTTCTGGGACGTGGAAGATGCTTTCCGTCATTGGAATAGTTATTGGAATGATTAAATAGACTTTAAAGAGACACGATATGTTAGAAAATCTTGATGAAATTCCGTTATTTAATCCTGCAGCTGCACTGAGCGCACAATTGCGCAGTGGGTACAAAAGTACAGATTACGCAATATCGGAAATTATCGATAACTCTATTGAGGCTAAAGCCCAGAATGTTGATCTATTCATTGTTCAGGGTTGGAGTGAGCCAACTTCAACAAATGGTCGCCGATCGAAGATTATCAAAAATATTGTAATTGTTGACGATGGCTGTGGCTTTGATCCTGCTATCCTCAATAATGCTTTGGCATTTGGTTATGGTACTCATCTTGCTAACACGGAAAATATCATTGATGGTTTCGGCAAGTTAGGTAAGTTCGGGTACGGCTTACCGAATTCTTCCGTTGCAACTGCTAACGATATCCATATTTGGTCTTGGCGTTCTGATATCGATGATGCTTATTACACGAATTTGAACGTGAAGGCTATTCTTGACCAGCGAGAAACACGTCAGTCTACCGTTACAAAAAAGAAAGTCCATCCAAAAATTCTCAAGATGATTCAAGCAGCTGGATCACGTTTTGGCGAATGCGGAACGATCGTGGACTGGGAGGATACTGTTAGATGTAGTTGGGCTCGTTCTTCTGTTCTCACTGAACATATTGAAGAAACGGTTGGACGCATTTTTAGAAAGTACTTGAACAATGATCGGGTCATCATTCGTACTTTTATTTTTGAAGAATCGGATCTTAACAAGGCGACGAAATCGTTGAAAGTTCGTCCTAACGACCCATTATTTTTAATGAAAAATAGCTTGGCTCATTCATTGTTAGAGCCTAATGACCGAGATCCGAACAAGGAACTTTTTGAGAAACATAAGTTCGCACATTCTGGTCGTAAGCCTGGTGCTTTTTATTGGAGTGACGACGGTAATGTCTACAAAATCGCTGTAGATATCGGCGAGCGCGAAGCGATTGTGACTTTGTCTTTTGGCGTTACCACAGAATTTTTGCGTAAGAAGCCTTATGGTGGTCGTAGCGCAATTGGTCGTTTGGTACGAAGCAATAGTGGTGTCTCGATTTGCCGATCAGGTCGTGAATTATCGTTGTCGGTTGCTTGGATCCCATCGCAGGATGCGCTTGAGCGTTGGTGGGGGGCTGAAATCGATTTCCCGCCAGCCTTGGATGATTATTTCGGCGTTACAAACAATAAGCAAACAGCCATGACGCTTGATGAGTTTGCAAATGTCGATATGAGTCCTGATTCAAGTTATGTCAACGATTACAACGAAGACAACAATTTAACGGGTTCTGATGCTTGTAGCGACTATTTTGATGTGGTTGAGGACATGCGTGCCAATGGGGACAAGCGATGGGTTTCGCTGCTGATCCGATACTTGATCTACAGAGAATCACGTGCGATGTACTCCAAGATCAAGCGTTACGGTAAAAGTGACGAAAAGCCGGCAGATAAAACTCAACCTGGTGTTCCTGTTAAAAAGACAAGTAACGAGAAAGCAGCTCAAGTTGTCAGCGAAGAAAACCCCACGACGTCTGATACAGCAAATGTTACGGCAGAAGATTTCGATGACGAAGGTGCAACTGAGAAGGATAAACTCGACGTATTGCAGTGGATTGAATCTAAAGAAAGCGTCTTGATTCAAAACCGTGTACTCAACAGCAATGATTTATTCCAATACCAGCAAAAAGAGGGGAAGATTCTAATTATCTTCAATACTTCTCATCCTGGTTACGATATGCTTTTTGGCAATATCGAAGACATGGTTTTACGAATGAAGCCTGATTCTGAAAGTGGCGAGCTATCGAAGGAACAATTAGCCGAACGACTCGATGATGTACGAACCAGTTTGGCGCTATTTATTTCTTCTTTAGTCACGACTGAAGCTTTGAAGATGGATACGCATGACCTTCGTCTTTTGCGTAGATATCGCAGTCGCTTCTCTGAAGAGTTTGACGGTTTTGTTACCCGCTTTAAGCGAGAACTTGATGAAGAGGGAGGTTACGGCGAAGAAAAGGTATTCAACTAAGAATACTTTTTAAGAGCGAAAGCTGATTTCGCTCTTTTCGTAGCCGAATACGGGACGCCGGTGTTGTTTTAAAGGAGCAATATCGGCGTTTTCTGTTAATTCGATTTGTGATTGTTTTTGTAACCCCCTTGAAACCGTCACGTCATCAAGTTCCGGTGCTTGAAACTGAAAAAGTTGAAGTGATTCCGATAGTGATTCAACGCGTTCTAATTTAATCACTTTAATAACGTTCCCTGGCAATTCTCGATTGAAGTGTGTAAGCTGCAAAGATCAATCTTGAAAAGAGGGTCTTATGCCTGCTTCCGTCCAAGAACAACAACTCATTGAAGCGATCCACCATTCTTTTATTGAAGCCCAGGTGGCGGATATTGTTAGCGACTATAAGCCGCGTCTCGTTTTCAATGATAAAGACCGTGGTGAACGCGTTCTGTCTGTTATTGAAGATGACCTTTTAGCTTGTCAACGCTATGACATCAGCGTANCTTTCGTGACCCATAGTGGTGTTGAGCCGCTTTTATCCCAGCTTGAAGAAATAGACCGGCGAGGCGTGCCTGNNTACCGTATTCTAACAACTGATTATTTGACGTTTACCGAACCTCAGGCATTACGAGTTTTGAAGCAACTAAAGAACGTCGAAATCAGGATGTATCGCTGCAACGGTCGTGAAGGCTTTCACACCAAGGGCTACATGTTTGGTAATGGTGATATCGTTCGCATTTTGATTGGTAGCTCGAATTGGACGGGTGCTGCGTTATGCACGAACCGCGAATGGAATACCCACGTCGTCACTAAAGATAAGGGTGAATTTGCGCAGCAACTTCAGAATGAATTCAATGAACTCTGGAATTCTCCTTTATCGCAACCATTTGATCAGTTTATTGACGAGTACACCGAACTTTATAAGTCTGCTAAGGCAAAACGTAAGGTCGTCGAAGAAGAAATCGAAACCGAAACGGTAACACTTACGCCTAACACGATGCAGCAGTACTTTATTGACCGTTTGATGGATCTCTATAAAGAAGGCGAGAAAAAGGCGTTACTAATTTCCGCAACAGGTACTGGTAAAACCTACGCCGCTGCTTTTGGAATTCAAAAGCTCGCACCAAAGCGCATGCTCTTCTTGGTGCATCGTGAGCAAATCTGCAAGCAAGCCATGAAGAGTTTTAAGCGTGTGCTCGGTAGTGACTTAAGTTGCGGTGTGGTGTCGGGAAATAACAAAGATTGGGATAAGGACTTTGTGTTTGCGACCATGCAAACCTTCTCCAAAGAAGAGTCATTAAAGCGTTACCGTAAGGACGCATTCGATGTCATTGTTATTGACGAAGTTCATCGCGCAGGAGCTACGTCCTACCAAAAGATCATGGATTATTTTGATCCGAAGCTTTGGCTTGGGATGACGGCAAGTCCTGACCGCCCTGACGGCTTTGATATCTATGGTCTTTTTGATCACAACATCGTTTATGAAATTCGCTTGCAAACCGCACTCGAAGAAGACTTGTTATGCCCATTTCATTATTTTGGTATTTCTGATCTTTGGCTCGAAGGCGTCAAGCTCGATGATGACAAGGCGTTTGCTCATTTAACGTCTGAAGAACGCGTTCGCCATATTTTGGAAAGAGCGAACTTCTTCAGGTGGAGTGGGGAGCGCGTAAAGGGTTTAGTGTTCTGCTCTCGAAACGACGAAGCAAGAGAACTTGCACGTCGATTTAATTTCAGAGGTTATCCATCAATTGCATTGTCCGGTGAAGACTCTCAAGCCGTTCGTGAAAACGCGATCAATCGATTGTCCAACGGTAATGGTGCCGATCGCCTTGAGTACATCTTTACGGTTGATATCTTTAACGAAGGCGTGGACATTCCTGATGTGAATCAGGTGATTCTTCTTCGCCCGACAGAAAGTCCAATCGTCTTTGTCCAACAGTTAGGTAGTGGTTTACGTAAGGCTGAAGGAAAAGAATTTGTGGTCGTGATCGACTTTATTGCGAACTACGACAACAACTACTTGATCCCGATTGCGTTGAGTGGTGACACAAGTTACGACAAGGACAACATGCGTCGATTCGTGCAGGTGGGTCGTAAGCGTTTGCCAGGTGTCTCGACGATTAACTTTGATAGAGTTTCTCGTGAACGGATCTTTAAGTCAATCGATACAGCTAAAACCAATACGATGCAACTTTTACGCCAGTCGTACCAGACATTGAAGTTTAAGTTGGGTCGTATTCCGTCTTTACTTGATTTTGAAGACCATCAAGGGATTGACGGGACGAAGTTCATCGAGAAAAAAGGATCGTACTATGCATTCCGTCGTGATTACGACAAGGATTACACGCTGCGTTTAGATAGTCGCGCAACGATGATTCTTGAGTACATCAGCACGCGTCTTTGTGAAGGCATGCGTATGGCAGAAGTCTTGGCTGTTGAATCTTTGTTGAAGGCTTCGGACAATATCCGTCCAGATTGGGTACAGCGTTATACCCAATTCCATCAGTTTGCACCGACGGAGCAACTCGCTAAGAGCGTAGCGCTCTTCTTAGAGTGTAATTTCTGGCTAACAAAGGGCGAACGCGATAAGCACACTGACGCGGTCTTGATTGACGAGATTGACGGTGAATGGACGATTTCGAATAGCTTCAAGAAGGCGTTACACGACAATCCTATGTTGGCTGACGAAATCATGGAGCTCTTGGAATTCGCAAGACGTCGTTATGCGAAGAAATATAGCGATCGCTATAAGGACTTCGATTTGGTGCTTTATCAGAAGTACACCTATCAGGACGTTTGTCGGCTTTTGAACTGGACTGCTAATGTGAACGGCAGCTCGATTGGCGGGTATATCTATCGTGCCGAAACAAAACACTTCCCGGTCTTTATTAACTACGATAAGGCTGAAGACGCAATCGCGTACCATGACCGCTTTAATTCGCCATCAGAATTGATCGCGTTGTCCAAGAAGCCGCGTAAGGTCGATTCGCTGGACGCGGACCATATCTATAAGCGTACTGAAGCTGATAAAGAAAATCGGATTCTTCTTTTTGTTCGTAAGAACAAGGATGACCAGGAAGCGAAGGCTTTCTACTTCTTAGGTGAAATCAACGCAGTAGGCGAACCGTTTCCGGTCAAAGTTAGTNCGAATCAGGAAAATGGCTTTGAAATCACGTATCATCTTGAGCAGCCCGTTACTAACGAGATTTATCAGTACATCACATCAGGAATTTAAGACATGAAAACAATTGAAGTCGTAGCCGCCATTATTCAGCATGAAGGTCGTATTTTGGCGACGCAGCGCGGTTACGGGGACTTTAAGGACGGTTGGGAATTTCCTGGCGGGAAGATGGAACCGGGTGAAACGATGGAAGCTGCCATCGTGCGCGAAATTAAGGAAGAACTCAATGTGACGATTGAACCCACCAAGTTGGTGACGACCGTTGAGTGCGACTACCCGAATTTCCACCTCACGATGCACTGCCTTTTGGCACACGTCGTTGAAGGCGAAATCACTTTGGTTGAACACGAAGCCGCTAAGTGGCTCACCAAGGAAACGTTGGATACGGTCGATTGGTTACCGGCTGACGTTGAGGTTGTTGAAAAGCTCAAGACGATGATTTAATTCGTTTGACGCTTGTAGGAGGGGAGATGCTTTAGGGTGTCTCCCTTTTTTTTAAGGTAACTAAGCCATCGTGTGTAGAAAAGCCATCACACTTGCAAAATGAGCTTCGGTAACATATCAGGACCCTCACTCAACTAAAAGTAAGGAAAATAAATGGGTGCACTCGTTAATTTGATTTCTATCGTTGTGCCATTGGCTTTGATCGTCATGATCAATCAGTGGAAAGCCACGACCAAGATCGCTTACTGCGTCAAGTGGTCTTTGTATCCGTTTGCGATCTTCTCATATGGTCTCGTTGGCCCATTAATGAATCCTATGTTCGAGTTGCCGGCGACCATGCCGATGACAAATGCATTCCAAGGTTGGCTTGTGAGCAGTCTCTTTGCTGGTCTTGTCTTTTACGCCGTTGGGTTAATCATTTGGAGTCTTCGTCAGCGACAGAAGTAAATCTCACAGCATCTACGGACAAATGAAAAAGGCGGCATCTTATGGGATTGACCGCCTTTGACATTTGATTTGAGATCCTAAAAATTGAGCACCCAGAATTGAGCGAGTTCGTTATTACTCATCCGTTGTACGCAGAGGCTGTCACGCATACAAGCAATGTTGTGAATGGCTGCCGCTGTGCACACAGAGGTATCCTTGATGGTTTCTTCAAAAGCATCTAGAGGGACAGTCATCCAAATAGGATTCTGAGAATCCGCCAAAGCAATTTCTCTCACGGTACGATTAGCGATTTCTTCAGGTGACCTTCCTTCAACGGGTTGCTTATGAATCCCTGACTTTTGGTTTTCGAGGTCGACGACAGTGTGCTGTTTAGGCTTATCGGGAAATTCCATGGTTGTCCAAGGGAATGGCATGTTTTGCGGCATATGGATCAATGCATCGTGGAAGAAGTCCGCAGCCAGGGCGAACCGAACAAAGTACTGGTGAGTGAGTTGCGGGTACGAATAAATGCCAAATACGTTGTAGCTTCCACAAGTGACTTGCAGGGCGTAGTTTTCAACGACACGACGAGATTTAGGGAGCAGGTTGATACGCCAAGCGACATCGACGGTTTCTTCGGGTGAAGGAATCGTTGAGAAGATGTAGTTCTTCGCTAAAGACAAAATGTCCATACTTTGGGGAGCAACTTGAAGTGTTGCCAATCGTCTAAAGACGTGCGTTTAGCTAACTTGATGCGGTTAGCCCACTGACCGTTAATCGAGAGGTAATTCACGATGTTGCTGATGAAAAGTTCTTGCTCTTCGGGCGAAACAATTTCATCGAAGTGGCTCTCGTCAATGGGTAAGGTCGACATGACTAATTCCTCATTAGTAAGAGGGAGCTTCATACCGATTGCTTGCTTGATGCTCTTTTCTTCTTCAACGAGGAGATTCTCTTTGCCAAAACAAGGCTTGAAGGCGAGATAGTCAATGACAAAACCATTCTCACGATGTTGTGCCAGGCGGCGCTTAATGTTGGTGGTTTGACCAATATATAGTACCGCCATCACTGTAGTACCAGCATGTAGACACCGGAGAAGGGGGACTTACCTTGGATGGGTTTATCTTTGAATAAATCATTCGGCGTAGTAATGCCGCGAACATCGGTGAGATATTTAAAACCCAATATCTGGGCAATCGATTTGAGATCGTCGTAATCCATATCAAGAAAAGAATGTTACAAGTTGTAAATACAAACCATATAGTAAAATTAAAAGGTGCTAGAGTACTTTCTATCCAAGGAGGAAACATGATTATTCGCATTGATGAAAATGAAACTGAAACGGTTGTGTACCGACTTAGATTCATATGTTGGGTCATCGTTTTAATGAGTTTCTATGTAAGCAATATTTTTGAATTAACAGCTTTTCCTTTTTTATATCGAAAGCTTAAGAAACGTGATAAAGCAAATTTATTGGAATGGTTCGGTCGTTTCCAATGGTTTTGGTGTACAACGGAACTTTACCCTGCAGGTACCAAAATCCACATTGGAAAGTCCCGTTTAACCATTGGATATCTTCGCTATTTGAGAGGATTTTGACAATTACTTATCAAAATCTAAACGTGCATCCATTGTTTTTCCAATTTGAATAAGTTCATTTCTAAAAACTTCATTTGATCCTGCTTTATTTCTCAAGTCTTTTAAGATATCGTTTGGCGAGTCATAATCTATATCTGATAAGAATGCACGCATAATCGTACTTTTTGCACTAGTCTGTGACCTGAAATATTCGTCTGTCGCAAGCTTATTCAAACCACGATTCATGTATTGTTTGTTCAGTTCAGCATCCTTATTTACTCCCTTCAAACCGTCATTCCCGTCATATCCAATTTGACGTTCCTGTTCTCTCAACCCAGCGGAGTAGTCATAAGTCGCTTGAACTGCTTTAGTCTCCGCGTTGTACTCGTTTTCGATACCCTGTACATTGGGTGTGGGCAAGTCGTTCACTGGCTTCTGAATGTTGTTATTAATTTGACTTGTCATACCATCCATTGCCTTATTGAGTTCATCAATTTCTTTACCGAAAGCAAATCTTGCTTTATGGTTTTGATTCAAGCTTTCAAGGGCTGCATCAGCCGATCCAAACCTATTAAGAGCCCGATCTCGAACCATATTTGAAAATTGAACCTGGGTATAAATTCCATTACCTTCGGTGGCTTGAAAAGTTTTACCTTCAGTAACGGTAGTTCCAAAAGAATCATTCGTTTTCTCTTCAAATGAATGTCCTTTAGTTAAAGATACTGAATCCTTATCGACTAACTGACTATTAGCGCCTTTAGTAGTTGTTGTTCCTTCCGATAGAGAATTATTCTTTGTAAAGATTCGATCTTCAGTAAAATCATTAGATTTATTAGTTTTAAATTCAGCATTTGAACCTTCTTTTTTCGAGGAACTGGTTGTACCATTTAATCCGCCACCAAAAAAGTACCCTGAATTAAATAGGTTGTGTTTATCTAAATCGCCAGGTTCAAATTGCGTATTATGGTTATTGTTGGTGACGCCGGGTTTTGCTTCTTTGTTATTAACGAAATCAAAAGTGTTGGTAAGAAATGAAGAATTCGGGTCACTAGATTCTGGATTATCTTTAGTGGTTTTCGACCAATTTCTATTAAATGAAAGATCAAATTTTGTATTTACACCAAAGTTTTCAACTGCTTGCCCTGTGCGATTAAATCCTTCGCTACCTACAGTCGAAGTTGTGTCAGATACACGTTCAGCATTAGCCAAATTCTTCGAATCCTGATCCGTCTTGTTGTCTTGCCAACCAGTCGTTTTATTGGTTGTACTTTCAACCCCTTTACCTGTCTGAACCTGCGTTATATGACCGTCACCCACATTAACGGCGTGTTGACGTGCGGTTTGTTCCGCGTTTTGATCTGAAAGCGCAGCAGTCTTCTGGTAACTACCAGAAGCAGTAATTCCCAAGTTGCTTTCGGCGGCATTCATGGTAGTTACTGCCCCAGTACTCCTATCCCCCTGCCAAGTCCCATACGCAGAAGTGGACGTATGTCGATTGGTATCTCCATAGGCGGAACTTAAATCGGTCTTATTAGCACTGACGTTATTGGCGGAGAGGTTCGATAGCGACGCATTACCCGCCGCCACATTACCTGCAGCCAATGTAGACCCTTGAGACTGCGCTGCAGAAGAGGCAGGTGCCAAAACAGACGACGCCATCGAGGTCAATGCCATGTCGCTACCCTTAGCGACCGCATAAGAAAGCACCGGTACCAGCCACATCAATGACCCTGCCATCGCTTGTGAGGTGGCTCCACCTTCACGAATCATGGTGGCGGCAGCTAAGGTCACACCGCCCGCTGTTTCAACCATGCGGTTCATGGGTTCAGCATCCACATGAATCATGAGGTAATTCATGATGGCAGTAATCGGTGCCCAGAGCGACACAGAAATGAGTAGGGTAAAGTACGCTCGAATGACGATGACGCCACCCGTCCCCAAACCAATCGCAAGCAAAAAGGTAATGGGAAAAAGCCCAATCACAATAAACTCAAGTAGGTTACGTAACTTGGGTAACGCCGACTTCGCCATTTCGCTAAGCGTCCTATAGTTAATCTCAGACGCTAAGTTCCCTTGTGCGCGTGCCATAGCAACACCAGCCGTCAAGGGCGCTTGCCCGGCTTTCGCAGCGGTATTCATCGTGAAANNCTCGGGAATAGCAGCCATCATGACGGACTGTCTCAAGGATTCCGTTAAAGATCGGGAGACGCCGAGCATCACAGCTTCAGCGTTAGGAATTGCCGCACGCACTGACCCCGTCACCACGTCATCCGCCGTTTGACTAAGCCTCGTCACCAACATACTTTCGAGAGCTGGTAACTCATGCTTTTCGAGCGCATCACGTAAGGTCTCTAAGNNTACCGCAGGACACGTTTGCACTTGATCAGCAATCATGACGCGACGCGCAGGATTTACCCAACCTTGAGTTGAAATCAAGGCATAGATGTCGGGGGCTGTCATTAAAGCCTGCCGCTTCGTGGGGTTATCTAAAATTTCAGGCACAATGCAGCGCTCTGCAAAATTGACGAGCGATACACGCCCGTATTCTGTCATGGGCTTCAAAGCCAAAACGGACGTGACGACACGCTGTGGGAAAGCCATCCCAAAGCGCGTATAGCTAGTCGCATCCACATCATTAAAAGCCGTTTCAAAGGTTTGCGTAAGCCAATAGGAGATGCGGCTAATGGTGGATGCCACNCAACCAATACCAATCGGAATATCTTTAATGACTTGGGTGTAGCCCCCACGGACGTCCAAGACATTGATGTTGATGCGAGGAACAAAAGTCNNCACACTAAAGAGAAGTAATGTTGCCGCACACCAGGCAATGGCGTCTTGCCCACGATAACGAACGGCGGCTCCCATCATGACGGCTAAAAAGCCNACCAACAGTACACAAACAAGAAGCGTACGATAGTCTGACGTCGAGGTCATCGCTGCAATGGTTGTCCACAAGTCTGAGACTTGTTCACCATTCCAGTACGCATAAAAAGGATAAGCTTCTGTTGCCATAGTTTGTCGGTGCGTAGCAAAGTTCCATCACAATCTGGGGTCTCTTGGTTAACTGTTTGAAATTTCAGCCCAAAAAATCATGAATCCAATAGACCCCGAATAAGCTAAAGAACCCAAGCAAAGATTGCGATCAAAACCCGTCCACGCACTTTTTTAAAGTTTGATTTGTTTTAAGTTGCTTTAGTTAGAGAGCCCACCGCCTGGCAAGGTATTTAATGCGTCGACGGCTGCATCGCCATAAATCGTGCGGTTGTAGTGTTCAAACTGACTCATTAGCGACGTCACACGCTGCATACGTAAGGCAATGACTTCTTCGCAGTTACGTAGTTCGTTTCGTAAAAATGCCAACCGCGCACTGATAGACTTCGCGTGCTCTAAGGCATGCTGATTGACGTTTTTGCCGGTGCTCGAATTTATTGCTTGATCAACGTCGTTGGCGAGTTGCGCGACCGCCGTCAAGATGGTANNCTCATAAGCCGCGACCTGACTCAAGGTGCTTAACATTGAGTCCGAGAAACTCAAGACACGCGGCGACGCAGCCAATTCCCCAATACGCAATAAGGGAAGCGACGAAATGGTCGCGAGCATCACGAGTTGGTCGTTAGTGACTTTGTTTGGGTCACGCGTCACAATGCTTTCGCGATAGTCGACTAGGGCTTTATTGATCACATGTGCGAGGTTGATGTCGTCGGCTTGCTTTTTGGTGATGTTGAGGCACTTCTTAGATTCGTCACACGAATAGATCTGTGCGTCCTTTGAAGGGCGGTCACTTGTTTCATCCCCTAACATGGTCTGCAAAAGGTCTAGTGGCGCATAGTTATAGTTAACCGTGGTCGTATCTGCGCCACTTCCTTCAGTACGGAAAACGGTTGTACCAACGAGACTCATCATGGTTTCGCGCATTTCTTTACTCATTTTGGCGTTCATGCGGTAGTTCGAGAGCAGTGCCCACGTGAGATTGATTTCCGCGGCTTCAAGGACGTTGCCTTTTTCGTCCACGCGTTCAGGCACACTCGAGAGCACCTTGCCACCGTCGGTTTTGGTCATAAAAAGGGCATCAGACGCATCTTCGGTAGTACCGTCAGCACGTAAGGCATTACGCGCACGATAGTCCATATTGTTGATCCAACTTTCTGCGCCACTTGCTGACATGATGTTTTCAGTCATTTGGCAAGACTCACCCATCATGTTAGAAATGCGCATCAGCATGTCTCTAAATTGGGAGACCTGTTCATTAAGGTCAGGCGCAAGACTCTGTAGGGCTAAGTGAAAAGCGAGCCCAGGCAACGCCGTCCCGATCGAACGTGCAAAGTCAAGAAACTCGTCCTTTGAAGGAATCGAAAAGCCCCCCNNGAGGAAGAAGTCAATGCCACCGCAACCTGCCTTTAAATGCGGTGCAGAAAGATAAAAGGGTTGAAAGTCCTGTCGAGGTACTTTGAGGACATACCGACCACCCATCATAGTGTTCATTGAGCTCGTGGCATAAATGCCTGCGGGCGTGTAAGCCGCTTGAGCACCGGCCTCTTCATAGAAGTCATTAAGAAACCCAGCAAGGGCTTGTCCTGCTAACGCAAGTCCTGTGATCAACGCTACACAGTAAGTGCTGAACCGTCGCGTTCCTTGGTGACTTGGGGATCCTAGATTCAAATGTTTGTCGATTGGTTTATTGGTCTTTGGCGCAAACGACAATGGATGGTAACGAGGGGCAAGGGTGGCGCCATTTTTATCAATCATTGATCTAGTTAGTTGATCGACCGATCCTTGGTGGAGGCGAACATGATGCATCTTGAAGTCTTTATCTATTTTGTGATTTGACATGGGTTTTCTCATTTACTAAAGGGTGGCTAGGCGTGCCGAAGTTATTGGTGGTTTCTAATGTCAGCGTTCACCGACGGAATCGCGCTCGTCGTAGGCAGTGTCTTGGGTGTTTCAACACTTAGCCCTTGACTATTCGGTGCTAAGTGAGGCATTGGTACGCCGCTTTCAAAGTACTTAAGGTGTCGCTGTTTTTGAGTAAGAACGTGATGCGGCGAGAGAGCTCTTCACCACTCACTGCGCCAGCAGCGACGAGCATCCCGTTGCGACCAGCCAACGCGCCTTTAAGGAGCGCAAAGTCCGGGCGCTTCGCCATCGCTTGAGGCGTGGGTACAAGTACCACCGCGGGGAAGGTTTTGATGCCCCAAAGCACGGCGCGGCTCGCCGTCTGGCAACACCTCGTCAAAGCCTTCAAAGCCCTTGAGGTCTTTCCCTCGGGTCTTCGCTTTCACGGTCTCATCGACCGCCGTCGCTATCAAAGGCAGGTTCCACGTTCTCGCAAAGGCGCGCACGGGCTCTGACGCAATGTCCGTCAACGGGTCACCGGGCTTTGCGATAAAGATCAAGCCCGCGTCCCCATTGAGGCTCTTTAAGCGTTGGGCGGTTTCTTCGCGCTTCACGTCCGTCAAGGCGGTAGTGGCAAAGTTGGCACTCGGGTGCGTAGCGGTGTAGTCAAACATTGGGTACAGTAATCGACCTAACTGCCAGGCTTGTGCAAAACGGTCGACAACGCCAACACGTGTGCGTTGATCGCTTGATAGAACCGCCATGTTGTCAATCGTCGGATTCATGATCGCGACGTTGAGTCGCTTTTCGCGTTCGGCTTTGAGGGATTCAACGGTCGTAAAGCGTGAGAAGTCAAAGGGATCTTCTTTGGGCTTTGCTTGGTTGTTTTGTTCCTTTAAAGCCTTTTCACGCATTGTCTCGCGAATCTGTTCACGCGCATGACGTTCGTCTTCGGCCTTCTTAGCGTCTGCTTTTCGTTTCTCTATCCCGTAATAGAGAAACGGACGATCGGGGTCTGCCCATACGTCTTCTTCCCACCATGGCGTCGTAGCGTTAGGGAGAAGGGGCTTATGCATTTCCTCTAAATGAGGTTCTGTAGGTGCATCGCTCAGGGCAAAGACCGAAGCGAAACTCATAGGTGTGAGTGTGAGCCCGATTGTTAGGGCAAAGAGGATGGAGAAGGGCTTTTTGACCCAAGGTGCGTAGGGCACTTCTCCTGGTATTTGCTTCTTTTCTGAAATTTTCATGGTTTTGGTTATTTATAAGAGTCAGTTTTTAAGATGTTGAATTGTTGTAAATAAGTGGCTAAATAGCTGATATTTCGTTTTTTTTAGTCAAAGCTCCCCTATAGGGATTGAGAAGACTCAATCCCAGGGTCGTTTGTTAAAGTGGTTGAGCGTTAAAAAATGGCCTTTATCTGATGTGTCACTTTCTAGAGTGGCTTGGCGCTTTCGGTTGTGGGACCCCCGTTCCCTTCAGCCTTGGTGGGTTGATCAGGCGAGGCGACGGACTTTTGGGCACCCGGTACGGCGGTAGTGATCCCGAGTTCCCCCTTGACCATCGCTTCGATGCGTTCTTTGGCACGAGCGGCGGCTTGTTCCGCGGTTATGCCGCCTTTGCCTGCGACTTCTTTCACCACGTCTGCCACAAATTCAGACAGGTCCATCTTGGTGAAATCCAGCTTTTCCATTTCGTCAATCGTAAAGCCGCGACTGTCTGGTCGAATGGCAGTGCCAAAATCGCGCCCTAACTGAGGTCGTCCTTGCTCATTGATGATTCGAGCCAAACGCGAGTTAAAGCACACATGGTGTTCCGTCGTTTTGACACAACCTAAGCCCGCCACTTTCTTGTCACAGGTGGTGCCTACGAAGTGGCAAAGACGCTGGTACTTAGCCATGGCGGTACGTTGGTCCCCTGCGTCACAACTCTGGTAGCGATCCATGAATTGCGCAGCGGCGGTTNNCACCAAAAAGCCACCCGGCGAAAAGGAGAATGCCCATTGACCACCTGAATAAGTTGCGGTCGCACCCCAGTACGAAAAGGAGGGCGAGTAGGACCCCGTCCCCGTTGAGCCATAGAGGTGCGTCAAGAGCCCAGACGTTTCATCGCTCCACGCGAGAAGGTCATAGACGTAAGGGGACCCCGCCCACTTGATGAGTTCAATACCAGCGCCCACTCCAAAGACCAAGAGCTGACCAAAGCCCGCGTTACTGGTCGTCGGTACTGCGTCCGCCCGGCAGCAGGTTTCTGCCCCTTTACGGTCTTTACAGGTCGAGTGTTGGCCAGAGAAAAAGCGGTTGTTCGTAACGTCCGCATAAGCACCCAACTGTCTACTAATCTCCATCTGAATGATTGCGTCAATAAAGTCCTTATCGGGTTCGCCGTCTGCAGGTCGACAAACGCCTTCGATACAGATTTGACTGTCACAAATCTCCCCGATGACACCACTTGCGCCAGGTTTCGTACATTCATAGACGCGCGTAGGACGAAGACACGTCGTTGCGCCATCAGGGCACGTTTGACTCACAAGTTTGCAGCGCTTGTCGTTAGCTAAATCGGCACACTCGTCTTTGCCTTGCGTTTGACACGTATAGCTTTCAGTCCACGCCCAGCAATCGCGGTACTCAGGTTTGCCATTGACAAAGCGAATCCCTTCCCCTTGGGTGCAGGTACGCCCTGTTTGCACGCAGCCGTTAGGAACAGCCGACTCACGCGAGCTGATATTTGTCTTTAAAAAGTCGAGCGATGGTGAAATCGAACCCATTCGGGAACGTAATGACGTTGTTCTAAAAGCTCGTTCATTCGTTACAAAATGCTCAAAACCTAGACGATCGTCACCCTTGACAGTGGGGTCGTCACCGTTTTTAGCTGATTCAAACGCCAGCGTCACCGCGTCCTTTTCACGATTCATTTCTCGCGTCAAATTGGCTTCGAGAGTCAACGCCGTCGTGTCACTCCCATTGACAGGTAAACACGTGGTTGCGTCCTGATAGTTCGGCACTGTTTCGGTACTGATAAGCGTGGCGGGCTTCGCGACCTCAGCGGTCACCGTGCTCTCACACACATAGGTCTGATGGCTCTTAAGGCACGACCCATTGTCGCCAGGCACATCGCAAATGCGCTCTGACGTGGCAGAACAACGCCCGGCGTTCGCGAGTTGCGTTAATCCGCCACAGGTATCACCCCCAGGCGCATGACACTGGTACGTGGTTTGATAGGTCAAACACGGCAACTTCCCCGTTGGATCTTTCTTCACACAGGTTTGACTTTCGACCTGACAGTCAAAGCCTTCTTTCATGGCTTCTTCGGTCATGGCTTCACACGCTTTGCCGTCCACAATCGGGTCACCCGGTAGGACGGTTTCGTCGTCGACTGAAATGTCGGGTCCTGTCACGGGTGCCTTTTTGCAGAGGTACGTCGCAGACCAACGAATACACACGCCGTTTTCGGTGACTTCACACACGACAGGCTTTGTTTGCGTACACCCTGCGTCAATCAAGGTTTGGCAGGACGCAGCGTTTTCGACGGTGGGACACGTCACCGTCTTTTCGGTCACCCAACAGGTGGGCGTTGCCGACACCGTATGGTCGGGCCAATTCTCAACGGGAATGTCGCGCGGCGCATTATCCACACAACGCTCTGACGTGATGACGCAGCCAGCCCCCAATTTGCCTTCGGTCTTTTCGCTATAGCTAATGGAGATCTTCGGATCATGCACCGTCACGCCCGACCCCGACGGGTACTCGTCGCAGAGCAACTGATTTTCGGTTTCAGCGCAATGCGTGCCGTCCATCTGCTTACACGTGGATTCCACGAGTTGGCAACTATGAATACCGTTACTCTCGTTAGCCTTCGACTCAACCAAGGTTTTAGGCGCAACCACGCTACGACCCTCGCTTGACACTGAGTCAGGGGTTTTCGTTTCTTCGCTTAAACCGAGGGAAGCCTTCACGGTCGCCGTCGCAGTCGGGTCACAACGCTTCGCTTCAGGATGCGGAATCCAACACAAAAACTTGTTTTCGTAACGGATGCAACGACCGTTTTTGCGTTCTACGCACTTACGTAGTTTGCGCTTACATTCGTACTTCGCCTTTGGGGCTTTATCTTGCGTCTCTGTCGTGGCTCGCGCGTTGACGTTACGTATCATCGGTTGAGAAAATGGACTTAATGCACTCGAAGCACTATCAGGCACAAACGCCATCTCGGCGTAGGCATTCATGGCTCCGAAACCAAGACTTAAGATGCCGAACACGCCCCCTAGTACGTCTCTTGTAGACATTGACCACGGATGACAAAGGGCTACACACATACGCTTTTTAGGGACGGAAATCAGCACAGTGATCCTCCCAATGGCTTTGCGTATCTTCGTTGTCGTTGGGGTAGGTGATCTTGCCTGAGATCGCCCCTTGTAGGTGCGTCGTGAGTAACACACGCGCGTCAATCGTACCGACACACGTTTCGCCAGAACACTCTTCACGGATATAGCGAATCGTGGCGTGACAACGCGAATCATGTTTGTTAGTCAAGGGACCACCCACGTTCCCAACGCGCAATTGAATCGCCGGATAGCCATTCAACTCAAAGTTGAGGTAATGGGCATAGCCACACTTATAGGCAAGTTTCAGTTCGTCACCCAAAGGGCAAAGGTCGTACTGAAGACTTTCGCCTCCTTTGATCGTGAGGTACTGCGTGGTCCCTGGCGTACAAGGAGAGTGAGACGTTTGTACGAAGATCTCATTACAGATTACTTCTTGGGTACTCCCTTGTGGCGCAAGACAGGTCGCAGGAAACGTGGTATTCGCGGTCGCATTCGTGATCGTTTTGATGACACCGCTCCCCGTCAAGGTTTCTGCCCCAAAGAAACACCGTTGCGTGTAGTCCGTCGTTGACGTGGACCCCGTCACTTCACTTAAGCACGATTTCTTTTCGGTGCGCTCTGTCCCCGTGCCGCACGAAAAGTGATGCGCGGTCACGCGGTCAATCTCCGTGACCCCCACTTGACAGAGTATATCTTCAAACCAGCCGCCTGCGCGACAGGTTTCGGTCGTGACAATAGGTTTGGTTCCGACAACAATGGGCTTACAACCCGTCGTTCCGTTATCAGGTAACTCAACAGGCTGGTTCACGATCTCGTCGCGGTCAACAAGCACGTCTTCACTGATGGGGGGACGCTCGTCAAAGGGTTCACCCATGATTTGAATCGCACGGCAGGTTGGGTCCGTCTTATCGCGGCACGCAATGACGTTGTCTTCAGCGGGTCCAAAGACTTCACCAAAGCCACCATCATAGGCTCCAGTTTCTTTCTCTAACCCATCGGTCGACGCGTTCCCGACGCTACCCAACACGGGATTAGGATCACGCACCGCGTCCTGAACGATCCCATTAATATCGGGAAGTTGCGTGTTCCAAGCGTGTTTGACAGCTTCTTGGGTGGTGATCGCATAAGAGAGCATCGGCTTCGCGGCACCAATCAGCACGACTGCAAATGCCACGCACGACACGAGGGCACGTACGTTGAGACGCTTTTGAAGCCCTTGACGGGAATGCTTTTGTGAAATGTTCTTGATCTTCACTCGCATTTACTGCACCCCAGCGGTACTTTGCGACCAACATGAGTTCGGCAAAACGACCGTCCGTCGTTAAAGCCTTGACCAATTCACCAAGGTTCTTTTGGATCTTGGTGTTGGTGTCCATTTGATTCGCAAAAAGACTCAACGAATCAATCAAACTTGCAGACCCTTCAACTAGAAGTGTCCCGTCACCAAAGCCAGATACTTTGACGATCGGTAAACGGGGCGCACGGTCCACCGCAAAGTCACCCGTCCGTGTGGACTTGATTTCTTCCCACAAAAGGTTCAATGCCGTCGGGTCAATTGCCACGGGGATTTGCGCTTCTATAAAAGGGGCTAAGAACGTATTAAAAACGTCATGGTCAACCACCTCTAAACCCTGTTCGTTGGTGCGTAGTGGCATGCCAGCCAACAACACAGCGGGTTCCACCACATGACGAAAGCGCTTCAATTCATCAATCAAATGCTCAGTCGTGGCGCTATCCATGTGGGTGGACGTATAGATCATGACCTGTAGCTTTTGAGGTTCCGTTGGTCCCATAGCCACATCTTCCACCAGATGACGACGGACAAAACGTCGCTTCGGAAAGCGAGACGGGTTTTCGTTAGACGTTTCACCGGCTGACGCGCTGTTTTGGGTTTGAGCGTTCACCTGGTTCAAAGGGGACACCACTTCTAAGATTGGGGACGCAACACGCGGCAATTCGTGTTGGGTGGACGAAGAGGGCGCAACGGGCGAAATCGGTGCAACGGGCGAAATCGGTGCAACGGGCGCGGTCGGGACACCCGCGATCGATTCCCCTGTCATACAAAAATTAGCCAATAGACTCGTCAACAATAACGACGCATGTAAAGAAAAGGGATACTTCAAAAAAGTCATTTCAAACACAACACTAAAATTCAAAAAGACGTGTACTACTTCGACAAACCCAATTGTTGGGGGATGGGATCCAATGGAACACCGTCATAGTCGAGGGCAGGGACCCAGGTCACGATGGCACTTGGGGTCAACTTCACGACCGCTGGTACCAATGCTTCAACCCCAAACGGCGCGTTAAGACCGAGCCTTGGTCAGCCCAAACGCGGGTGTGTAAAAGCGCTGTTGCACGCTTCACGCTCCCGCCTGTGACGACGGGTCGAACGTGACCGTTGATGGATGCCACACCATCACTCTTTAAAAACCGTTCAACGAATCGCCTCTGAGGGTCGTTACGTTCGTCAAAGAGGACGTACCAACGAGCAACGCCTTCAAATGTCCCTTTCGGGAACGGTTTGTTAAGCGCTTCAGGCGTAATGCCCGTAGGGCTCACGGTCGTGTACGATACCAACGCCATCGGTCGCATCAAAGGAAATACGGGTTCTTCTGCCCACTGCGTAAGGGCTTGCTGCTGCTTTTTGAGGTGCGCCGCCCAAAGTACCAGAGTCCACCGCATGTTTGGCGTTACGTCGCATCACGTCGTCTAACGGATCGTCAGGTGTGACCCAATACGGTTGCTTTGGGCGTAACACCACCGTGTGCGCGTCTTGCCTCTCAGTTCCCATCTGTGAAACGCCATTCGCCACACCATTGATCGACCGTTCGCAAGGCATGCAACTGGCGTAGTACTAAATCAGTTCCCGTGGTGAGACCTAACAAACCGATCACTCCAACACACATAAGCAGTCCAGTCTTCACCGAGCCTTCGGTCGTTTTCTTTTTGAATCGCATTTATTTCCCCTGCCAAGGTGCTTTGGTGGCACAACAGTCTCGCCTACGCCACATAAGTACCGCCCCGTCTTCGCCGCCCGGTGAATAAGCGCGCCCCGATCCCGATAGAACGGTCGTCCGTCCTAGCGGGTGGCAGCATGTGCCGTCTTTGCTTTGGTCACCGCGCGTGGGGTATACGATTTGGGTACGCCACACGTCTTTACGCATCAAGGGTTCATAAAACCCACCGCAAAGCCCTTCCGTGCCGTGCGCCCCCAAGAGCAATCCTTCGCGTGCCATCTTCATGGCAAAGCGATGNGTCATCAGTTCCCAAACTGCGACGTGGTTCGTAAGCGACGCAGTCCACCCCGTGAGCGGATAGACGTTTCCTTGGCAACCTGAACACCAATAGAGTTCATTGCGTGGCAAACCTGTAGACGCGGCTAAGCAGTCCGCGGCGCACGCGCCTTGGGCAATAGGGTTCGCAAAGAGGGCAGCGTCAGGCGCAAGCAAGAAACTCGCGAGGTTGTCGTCCCACAAGGGGTCTAGCTCCGACAGATACGCCAAGTCCCATGCCGCTTGCTCGAGGCATGAACTATCTAAGAGCGCTTCTACCAAGAACATCCACGGGGTTTGATACCAATGGACTTGCCTAAAGTCTGTATGGCGTTTCATCGACCCGTCCCCCGTTTTGGCGGACACCTTGACGTGGTCTGAGACGCGTAGCCCCAGGTCACCCAAACTCGCGCCACCCATCGTGGGTAAGCACCCCGCATGACGCACGACTTCTGCGGTACGCAAGGGCTCCCAAAAGCTCAACGTCACACCTGCTCGCATCGTGATGTCTTTCCCACAAAAGCACACGGACTTAACACCCGTGTCTGGGTTAGGCAAGTTACCTTTGCCACCCAACGGGATCTTGCCGCCAATTTCAATCGGGAATACGCACGACCAACACACATCCGTAATGGGGTTTAAGACCTTGCCGCGGCAATTGGTAGATGTGCTGGCTTCGACGGTCGTTGTGTCGGTGATGATTAAACCAATCAAGACCATGCTCATGAGAGTCCGCTTGACGTTCGCCTCTTTTTTCGACGACGCACGTAAAGTAGGGCGCACCATCACGCGGCCTCCTTGTCGGTCGATCCGTGCTCAACTTCTTCTTGACGTGCGTCGATCGCGGCTTCAAGGTTCTTGCGTTCACGCGCATTAAAGCCGCTTCGTTAAAGGCGGGTACCGTACGTTCAGTGCGACGAATTCCTGCGGATTGACGCGCTTTGCGTTCTCGTTTGGCGGCTTGACGCGTGGCTTCGCGTGCGGCGTGTGCTGCTTCACCACTTTGGGCTAAACGCTCTAACAACGTCGTGACGTCTTGACGCAAACGAATAAAGTTTTGGCGTTGTTTTGCCGCTTCTTCAATGCCGCTCGCAAGCATATGCGCACACTTTGTTTGGTCGTTTTCAAGGGCTAATGTCACACCCAATAACGCCTCAAAACGTTCGTGCCACGTGACCGCATCAGTACCCTCTAATNNTGCAGGCGTACTTTTACTTTTGGCTTCCGCTTCATAGTACCGCNNAATCAACCCAATTTCAGCAAGCGTCTTCATCCAAGCGGGGAGCTTAGCGTCGTCTTTAAAGCCATGCGGATCCACACGACCGCAGGCGGCTGTCACTGTAAAGCCACCTAAGCGTGGTTCAATGACGCAAGGCACGGTTTCGATGGCTAGTAGCGCACGCAACCACCCGTGGTTGTCGCAAATAAGAGGAATGCGCCACGCATCAAAGGGGTTACTTTGCAGTTCACAGCCCGTATAAATCACCGCTACCTGTGGGTCATAAATCCATGCGTCAGTGACGAGTTTGACGGTATAGGCGTTGAGCTTATCGAGTACAACCAGGGGTCGGCGATGACGCCAGGCTTCTCGTGCACCATTTCCCAACAAAACACAATGCCCAATGGCATCGTGAATACGACCAGAGCGTTCGGTNACCGTTTGTGCGTGCGCCCAACGAACGAGCCCAGCGGCTCGGGCAACCTCTCTTAAGACCAAATGGTACNNGTCTTGGCACGTGTCCCATGGCATCGCATGAAAGCGCCCTAAGAGCTTCGCGACAATCTCAGGGCACTTTTGCCGTTCACGAAGTTCTCTTGTCGACATTATCCTCGGTTGCTTTTCGACGGCTCGCGTGAGCTTACGTGCTCTATATTCGGTNACCGCGCGTTCGGCTCGATCGAGGAGAGCTTTAGCTTCTAAGAGGGTCATGCGTTCAATGGTGTTCGCAAGCTGATCGTCGCTCACTGGAACGCCACGCTTCATGCCGATCGAGGCTAAAGTCAATAAGCACGCTAATACGTTTTCAACGGTCGCGTGGTCAGTAAGCTTTAAGTGCTGTAAGCCCATGTCGGTTAACGTGCCCGCAGCTGACACATCGGGGTAGCTGCGTGCACGGCGTTTGACCGCTGCGTCATAGTGCTGTTGACGCGGTTCAACCAAGTGGTTGCCGCGAGGTTGTAAAGAAATCGGGGTCTCAGTCATGGTTAGCGTGCTTCTTATTGTTTTGGGTATTGAGTTAGTATAGAGGGATCACACCCGAGAGTCGGTCTGATTCAAGTTTTTCTGTCACAGGTTTCCCGTTCGGGCTCATTAATCCGTTTAACGCTTCTTTAGCAGCGNNTACTGCACTAACACCCGTCAAACCCAACAACTCAATCACGTCGTCAGTGACATCCAACGTGCGTCCTACGGCGTTGTAGGTGCTCTCTGGTGTGGTAAGACGAGCTTTTTTGCTGATTACNGGAGTATCAACACGGTTACTCACTTCAGTGATCGCAGCACGTAAGAGGGCATCGTCAAGCGCTAACGCACGACGCATGTCGGGCGTGTCGTTCGCTAAACGATCTAAGACCGACGTAGGTAAATAGGCTCGGTTCACGGTCGGGTACGTGCGACCAATGTCGACCTTTTGGTTTTCAAGTAGCGACACCAAAAGCATCAAATCGCGGATTTCGTCGTCAGCGACCAAAGTAGTGACTACCACTGGGGTGTTTCGCCACGTGAGTTCTGGCACTAGCCAATAGCTCGTACTGATGCTCGTCCCCACAGCCACGACGGCGCACCCTAAAGCGACAAGGCTTGTACGAAGGAGTGCATCTAACGCTTTCCAACGGGCTAACCACTGGTTGGCTTTAAAGCGCAAGTGGTCAAGTTTTTCANNACGAGTGTTAGAGGCATCGTTTGCGCTTTTTACCGAGACCATGACCCAGGGACGCATATCACGCGCTCCAGGGAAGCCCCCTAAGGTTTCGTTCGCTAGCGTGACCACAGGGATACGTTTACCAGGCTCTTTATTGCGGTCAGACGAATGCAAGCGGTCGTTCATGGTTTCAGCAATCACTTTGTTTTCCCAATCGACCATCGCTTCGGCATACTGTGCGGCTGCCGCGACACGCGGGTCGATCGTGTTGGGGTCGCCCTGATAGCCAACATGGGCAGACACTTCGCCGTGACTCGCGTCAAATGGATAAACGGGCGGACGCGTAGTAGTCGTGCGTTCTAAATGCTCTTGGCAAGCGCGTTCTGCGTCGTTACGCCACAAAGGGTCGACGTTGTGACGAGGATCGGGGGCAACTTGTGCTACGTTGGCTTTCGCTTGGGACTCTCCCTGACGCTTTTGAATAAGTTGATGCGTTTCTAATGCGTCAATCGTTTCTTCAGGGATACCTGTTTCACGACACATAGTCTTCAACCCACGCTTTGATAGCCGTGCTTCGAGTTCATCGCGCTGCACTTGGCGGATGGCTTGTCGACGATCCAGCGTGGCTTTTGCCACTGCCTGACGGGCAATGCGTTCTTCTTCAAGGTCAACGGTCGTGGGTAAGACGGGTTCAGGGTCTTTGACTTGGNNTACTTTGACAGGCGCACGTCGCCCTGTGAGCGTCACCGTCTTGTGGTAACGACGCTCGTCGAGTTCATCGTCTTCGTTGTCGTTGCTAAGAGACTCAGCCACATAGGGTGGATCGTCGTCTTCAGTGTTGAGCACTTCGGTCAGGGGCAGGCGATTAGCAACAGATTGCGTCGACGACGTTTCATCATGACGCATGTGGGCATTAGCCTGACGGTCATTTAAAGCGGCTTCTTCGTCATCATCAATCGGCAAGTTACCGTCCTCTGCTAAAAAGGCGAGGGTATTGCCAACGGACGGCACGTCTTCGGGCTTCACAGGTTGATCCACCTTCTTGAGGCTCTTTCCGACAGGGGCATCTAAGACAGACGCGTCAACGTCTGCTGGTGGCGTGTTTGCTTTTTCCACCGCCTCATCGATGCCTGACGGCGCTTCATTGATCAAGACACCCAAGAGACCTGGATCATCATTCGTTACTTCGCTAGCGACTTCAACCTTCTTCGGTTCAGCCTTTTTGGGCGTAGCCTTAGCCGCAGCCTTTGCCTTCGCTGGGGAAGAGGATTTAGGTGCGGTTTTCGTAGCCGTGGTTTCGCCGTAGCCGAAGCAGTCGTTGTTTTCATTGGCGTCGCCTTCTTAGTTGCAGGCTTCTTAGCGGCTGTCTTCTTCGGTGCTTT
Source organism: uncultured Sutterella sp. (assembly GCA_905186105.1). Lineage (GTDB taxonomy): Bacteria > Pseudomonadota > Gammaproteobacteria > Burkholderiales > Burkholderiaceae_F > Sutterella. The sequence continues at coordinate 1,277,672 of LR994475.1, forward strand.
CACGGTCACGGTGGGTTTCANNCCGCACAGTGGTTAAGGGTGGTAGACTCGACGACTCACCTTGCGCCTCGGTCCACGGGGCAGGGTTGGCTACGGTAGGCGCATCGGTTTCAGGTACGGGTTTGCCAACATGGGCTTTCGCTAACTTTTCGTCGAGCTTGTCGTCCATTTCCTTGGTCGTTAACTTTTGCCCTGTGGTGCTCTGTAGACGCGTTGAAGCGACATTGCTTTCTAAAGACGCAACGGGTTTCTTAGTAGCTGGCTTTTTCGTCGATGGCTTTTTGACTGGGGTGGTCTTCACCTCGGTGTTGGTACTTTAGGTTCTGCAATCACTTCAGTCTTAGCATCAGCCTTCGTTTCAGCCGTCGTTGCAACCTTGGTTTCTGTAGCTTCATTAGACGCAACGAGTACTCGCTTCCACCTTGAGGGTTTCTGCATCCTTGGGCTGAGCTGTGACCGCCCTTGTTGTCGTCTTCGTTGTCGCCTTCGTTGTCGCCTTAGGCGTTGCTTTCTTTGCGGTCGACTTTGCCGCGGACTTGGGCGTTGACTTTGCAACAGGCTTCTTCACAGGGGCTTTCGCTGTGGTCTTTGAAGACGTCTTTGACGACGCCTTTAACGTCACCTTCTTTGCGGGCGTACTTTGGTCTCTTCAACCGTTGGTTTGATTTCTTCTTTGAGAGACATAGGATTTACTCGTGTGTCTTTTGTGTCATACGTTTGAGGGCATCAATGGCTTCGTGGCTTGGGGTCATAAACCCGTGCGCCACGGCTTGAACGGCTGTTGTCATCGTGGCTCCGGCACGACGCCAAGCATTCACTACCGTGACTTCAGCAGGTAACGACGAAAAGAGCACTTGGCTAAAACGGTCTAAGACGAGTCGACCAATGGCTGGCGGCGCATCGCCCACCTTGACGATCATTTCGCTCCAAGCGCCTCGCACTGTGGTGAGACTCCCTAAGCACNNCGCACGAAACCATGCGTCGGTCGTCATCAAACCTTGGCTCTCTAAGGCAGAGAGCACTTCACTATCTTGACGAAGGGTTAATCGTGTGTCCGCACACTGCCAAGCTGCCTGTGCGGTTTCTGACTTAAAGAAGTCCGCGAGGCTTTGTGTTGCCACCACAAAGCCGCCCTTATGTTTACGGGCTCGTCTAAAGCCACTCGCGATGAACTTCCCACTATGACCACTCCCCATGAGATCCCATGCTTCGTCAATCAAGACGAGCTTCACGGTTGAACGGTCGCGCGCCATCGTTTTCTCGATCCAGAGCATCAAGGTCATCAAGACCGCTTGACGAAGCGCGGGATGAGCACTCAAGCCTTCAAGCTCCAACACGGTGAAACGATTCGTGAAGTTCACGGGTCTCCCAGACCCATCAAACCAACAAGAGAGGGGACCATTCAAATAGGGCTCTAACTGCATACGTAGGTCGTCAAGTCGACGGTCATTCACCGCCAACTTCGCAATGGCAAAGTCAAGGTCTCGCAAGGTCGCAAAGCGACCTTCACGCTCAGCACTAATCGCAGCACTTGCGACGCAATTAATCAGAACGGAACGTTCCAAGTCCGGTAACGGGCGACCTGGGGACACGAGTTCCCCTAAGATCGCCACCACGCTTTCAATGCCTTCATTACGGTCGTCCCCTGACAACGCATTCAAGATGGCAAAGGGGTTCAAGTCCCAGATGTGATCCTTGTCAAAGACCAAGAATTCTCCGTCGAGTACGCCCGCCATCTTTTCGTAACTACGACCCACGTCAATGATCCAAACAAGTCCCCCTTGGGCTAGTGTTGAGAAAGCCAACTGGTTCATCACGACCGACTTCCCTGAACCGGGTTTACCGACAATCGTCATCGAATAATTCCCGCTCGCGTTCGCAAAGGGATCGACGTGCATGATTTGTACTCGTCGACCAATCAAGGTCAACAAGGGTGTGCGACGATCACGGTCGTCGCGTGGACCCGTCCCTTGCCACTCCGTCATGACGGGTGCGCCATAGATCCCCGTCGCTAACGTGCGTCGCTGCAAACGACACATTTGTTTGAGGTCTTGAGCCATCAANGGNTATGCCGCCATCGGGAGCGCGGCTAACAAGGTCTGCGCATGTAAGCAAGTCGTTCGACGCATTTCAACGCCCACTTTTCTGGCTATCGATTGAGCAGCATGTACGGCTTCGGCTTCGCTCCCTGCTGGCGCAAACAACACCATTTGGTGTGAAACGCGCGCGAGTCCCCCTTCCGTTTGAAAGCTCTTCACAGCCAATGTCCATTGCTGTGCTTTCTCGGGGTACCATGGAGACAATTGCGAAATCGGGGTCTTAGACATTTGCATCGCACGCATACGGTGCCCTTCGNNTACCTTGACGCGTTCACTTGCGTTGTCCAACAAACTGATGATCGATGTGAGCATAAACGGGCAGGGGATCTGACTTCCGCCACGTGTCGATTCACCCAAAAGCCCNGTCGCGGTCAACAAACTCCACTTTCGTTCTGGGTAAGACTCCACCGACAAACCCACGGCATGGACGGCGTTGTCTTCATGGGTAGCCCCCGACATCAAGGTCGAGTCACTAAAGCGCACATGGTGTTTCGTGATCGTGACTTCGGTGTCCCCCNNCTTCATGATTTGACTCGACGGGGACTCAAAGATGTTACCNGCAGGTCTCACAAACGTTTGACTACGCACGCTCTGAGGGTTCATAAGTTCAGCAACAGTCCCAACCAACGTATGCGCATCCCAATGCCCCATAAAGAGGCCCGATTGCTCCAACACGGCACTGATCGCACGACGTGCCGTCAAGGTGGCTTCACGAAGTTTTTCGTCAAAGGGATTGGCGCCAGGCATGACGACTGACAACCACACACGCCAATGACGAATCACCACAGGGGCGCCTGGCGTGACCTGATGGCGTGCGCCACGATTTAAGTTCGCAATGGCACTTTTAATCGCGGCATTCATCAAAGACTGGGCGTTTTGTGATAGGTGCGTAAAGGCATCCGCTTTAGGAGCGTCAGGCAACATCAATTCAGTGAGCCCTTCAACCGCAGGGGAGGCGTACGCGGTAATCGCAACGACGGCGTTTGGTGGTAGGGCAGATGTAATACCTAGGAGCGACTTTTCCATTTCATCTGTCACACCCGTCTGAGGAAAGATTTCAATGGTGAAACCCAAACCTTCCGATTCATCGGGGCGCTTCCCTTTTAAAATAAAGAGTCCGTCATCGTCGACTGCATCCCATGGCAAATAAGCGCTCAAACGATCGACCTTGGCGACATCACCATGACGAAACCCCGGGATTCCAGCGTCAATTAACAAATTGGAGCGCGTTCCCCAAAGGGTTTTTAAGCGTTGAAAAACTACCATCAGTTAGCTCCTGCGGTTTCAACTTGTGAGACCAAACGGTACGTGCTCGGTGGCAGCAACAACATCAAGACTGTCATCAGCGAACGACGATGGCTCTTCTTCGAAGGAGTCATCATTGCTCACCAAGGGTTGCACCTCTTTAAAGCGTTTCTCAATAAAGTTCGTCCCTTCTAAAGCCTTACGTTTTGCGGTCTGAAAAGCACGTGCCCCAGCGCCATAGGTGGTGCCAGTGGGATTGACTGAGGGTTCAGTGGACGTGTTGTCAGCGGGCAAGTGACGACGTTCAATGTTGGTGAAAGGTAACTGCACCACCGCACGATGTTGATTAGCTAAGTCAGCACGACGGCGAGCCGAAGCCCAACGCGCATCAAAGGCACGGGCATGAATTTTTTCGCCCTCATGAAAGTCCCCTTCGTCGTCTGTCCAAGTACCNATCCAAATGGTGACGATGACTTCTGGGACGCGTGCGGGCACATGCGTCATAGGGCGTAGAAGGGTTCGAACTTGCGCGTTGGTCTTTGGGTGAACTTCTCTTTGATTCTCAGAACCTTGGTAGTGCGGATCTTTGTCTTTACCGTCACGCATGGTTTGAGCCTCGTCATGCGTACCTTCTGAGGGATCAGACGTTTTTACGGCGGTGTCTAAGGGTTGGTTCGTTGGGTTCAATTGAGTGGCGTGTAGAGCTTCAATCGCTTGCTCTTTCGCGAGACGATCGGGCGTTCGTCCCGTCACTGAATCTTGATACGTGTCTGACAATGAGCGGCATTGAACGCCAGGGGTCATCGGGCACGAAAAATCGTCACTGGCGTTAAGCCCCGTGAGCGAACCACACCCCGTGAGCAACAATGAACTTGTAAGCGGTAAAAGTACCGTAAGGGTCTTTTTAATGCGAAAATTGAACGAATGCATACAAATAGAAGAATCCAGTTCTGGATTCGTTAAGCGTTAAATTGTGGGATGTGATTTATGAAAACTTAAGGATGGTTTTTGCTAAGCAAAACGCCTTGACTTAAAACAATGTCAACAGGACGCCCAGCATCCACTTCCAAAACGGGGAAAATTCGATCAGCGAGCTTGAGGTAATAGTCCGTGATTCGATCCATCGCATCCGACATCCCTTCACCTAAACCAGAGNNTACTCAAGCGTTCGTGTAGCGTTTACTCTGAGTCCCCGTAGTACTCGTTGTGATTTCTTCGTTAGATCGGCTCACCGCATTGCCGATCCCAGACAAAAGACCTACAGATAAGGCTGAGGCAATCGCTTGACCACTACGGGTGACAAGCTTTCCTCTAATCCCCACCTTGCCGTCCTCACCGACGGCGTAACCCGCGACACGTACGTCCAAGGTTTCACCGCGCTTACCCACACAACTCAAACGATCTAAACGTACAAAGACACGCTCACTACTCAAGTCACCTGTAGCAGACGCTGTAACGTGGCAACTGGTAACCTGACTTCGCCACTCATTAGGCAAAATCGCTTTGTTTTCAAGACGAATGACCATCGGTAAGGGCTGCGACGCTGCGCCAGCCCCCGTAGCTGCATAAACGCCCGTCAAAAGTCGACCGCGAACAAAGGACCCTGCAGGCAAGTAGTCTGTGACGGTTGTCCCTGCCGCTCGGTTCATCGCTAAAGGCGTATCGGGTTTTAAGTAGGGTGTCGGACCCACACGCGGTTTTCGGGGTGCACTTTGATCATCTTTAGCGCCTTCCATCGTCACCAAAGTCAATCGACCAGAATTCATGTCTCCTGCAGCGACCAACGGATGAGCGTTGGGGATTGGTGCGGCTTGACTCGTATCAGTGAGTGCTTGTGGGTGATGCTCTGTACCANNTGGACTAATCACTGGACCTGGTGTTTTAGAGCCCATACGTTTTGTCACATCTTGGATATACGCAGCATCCGCCTGGCGCTTAAGGAGTCTTGCAATTCTTGCTTCGGTTTCTTCAGGTGTTTCGCCTGGTCTCGGTAACAAACCTGCACGACCCGCCATCGTTTTAAGGTCGATCATCGTGCGTGTTTGTTCCGTTAATGTCTTTTCTTGCTCAGCAATCGACGCGCGCAGCTTCTTTTCGCGTTCTGCTGCGTCTTGGCGAACTTTGTCGATATCACGAGACATCGCTAGGAACCGAGCGTCATAACGAGCGATAAGTGCATCTCTATCAGCGCTTTCAGGGCGAATTGAAAAGGTTGTCGTCTCAGCCTTTTCTTTAATCACTGTTTTGGGTTCACTCACCACAACAGCTGACACGGCAAAAAGGGCTAATGCGGCAAGAATGGCACCCGCAATGAGTTTTTGTTTACGCGCGATCTTTTCGTTAGGTGTTGGGCTTAAATCACTCACGGGCAGCCTCCACCAAAATTAAGGTTGTACTCATCCCTGGGAGTAACTGTGTTTGTGTTGTTGCAACTACNCAAAGGTCACCTGACGTTAATGCCGTCGGAACAATTTCAATAGGGCGAACTGTGCCATTACGTACGATCAATTCAATGGCTTCAGCATCACGGCTACGCCAAATGCCTTCAAAGCGCACATTCAAAGGCGCAAGTTGTTGGATCGCTCGTTCTGCTGCGAATACCGGAATCGTCATGCTGGTTCGGACTGCTTCGTCCCCCGTTTCATGACGCAAAATGAGGGTTACAAAGCGTTTGATTTCAGCCGAAAAACCTTCAGCACGCAAAGGACGAGAGGGCGTTGCGACACCCACAGCAGCGGTCGGGGACTCCTCACCTTGTTTTTCAAGAATAATGGTTCGAGGTTTGGCATCAGGTTCAAAGGTCAAATGAAGCGCAGCCGTTTCACCCGACCGGCACGTAACATAGACCATAGCCGAGCCTTCAATCTTTGGGAGGATATACAGCATCCCTGTTTGGCTATCGGTTTGAATATCGACCATGGCACGATCGAAAACAGCTGTTTTGATCGGGTCATTTGGAATGGCGACCATCGTCGTGCCCGTTGAAGGCAAGAGAAATTCCAATGGTCTGTCACTCTTACGTGGAACAAAAGTCGCCGCATTCGAATCGCATGAAGAAAATGCGAGCGGGAACAAAATAGCGCCAACTAAGCCAATTTGCAGGAGTGTGGGTAAGTGATTACGAATTTTGAGGACAAGACTACGCCGTCCCCATGGATGAAGTCGTGGCATCATGGGTAAAACTCAGATCGAAAATTGGGGAGTAGCCCTTCAGAAAAGAAGGGAGAAATCACTGATAAGGAATGAGGTCAGTGTTGGGTCGCCTTAGGGATGCGGTCAGTAAGCGACGTTAAGAAAAGACGTACCGCGTCATATCGAAACGTCAAGCGCCAGGTTTTACGTTGAGTGCGGGTCACAGTGCTACCCACCAGAAGTTTTTGAACGCCTTCAACATCAACCGTGAGGGTACTCAGATTGACGTGTGCTTCATCAGCATAAAAGACGGTTGAAGAATGGTCTTTTTTCATTCGATCGCCTTCGACGATCAACGTTTCTTCAAGTGCACCATAAGCGGCTGGATCAACATGTTCGAGGACTGCACGGCGAGCACTGTCAATCGTGTCGGGGGTCACACAAGCTGCATAAGAAAGAATGGATAATGCAAAGCGTTCTAGGTACGATGCACTCNNAGTACCTTCATTATTAAATGACCACACTTCGCGTTCTTGAGCAAGCGTAGGCGGAATAATCACAGTGCGAACGTCTGGTTGAAGACGAATGAGTGCAATAGCAAGCATGAGATTAAGCACCAGACTTACGGCGAAAACAACCAAAAAACAGCGTCGTATACCAAGACGCTCTGCAATCAAACTAGCGTAAAGCATGAGATTTTTATTGGGATAGCTGAGTATCACTAGATACTCGAATGAACCCTAGTCTCTGAAGACTGGTTCAATCAATGAAGTTTTAAAAAAGCGATCGACTATCCACACGTGTGTTCATCGATCGCTTTTATCGTTAGCCAACAAAGTTTCTTAAATGACTTGATGGAGTTCGCACAAACGAATTAAGTCCTGTCGTCCAGAACAAAATCGCTGCAACAAACCCACGCCCTTCGACTGCACTAAGTCGATGCCAGGCAAAAGCCGCCACAAAACCTAGTATTGAGCCAGCAGTGACGTAATTCACAAATGCGCCGCAAAATACAAATACGAGCACAATGAAAACTAGATCCGCGGACCAAAGAAGGAAACGTGGTGGGTCATCTAAACCTTGTGGCACTCGACATCCTTGAGGCTGCATAAGCTCTAAGCAGCGCCAAAGATCGAATCAATGATGGAGGGGGCGAGGACCAAGCTTAAACCTGCGGCGATCGATACAACAGCGGCGTAGATACTGCCACGGCTCAAACCCATCACAAGACCGATCAACAAGAAGAGAAGGGCAATCGATTTGCCCAGAGTGCCACCAGCCCAGCCGAGAAGCTGGTCGTAGAGTGTTTTGAAGTCATCAGCGTGCTCATTTTCGAGCGCAAATGCGACGTTTGTGTATGCCACCATTCCCGTGACAACCACGGTCGAAGTGATTTTGCTGAGACTCTCGCGAGCCTTATGCAAGATTTTCATCATCTTTCCTTTTTCGTTGGATTCATGAATTATTAAAAATCACTTTTAAAGGGCTAGCTAGCACAATCAAATGACTGTTCTTTAAAACCCATTCGGACAATCAAAACATCTGCGCAAGAATTGATTGTCTTGTGATGTCGAATAGGTGACGCGAACTATATCAGAGTCTTTTAAAACATGCATTTCGCACAAAAACGTCGTTTCAAACAGCGATTTGGTTGTTTCAAACAATTTTTTTCGTTTCAAACAATCAAAAACGGTACCATTTTGGTTGTTTGAAACAACTATCTTTAAAAATTGCGAATATAAAACAGGTGAAAAAGTGCTCGAAAATTAGGGAAATTACTAAGAAAAATTTAGAAGAAAGGTTATTTTGTAGGGCTTGAAAGAAGATTAACCAACAGTTTGGTGGTTTATTAGTGAGAAAACGATTGAGTACGCGCGTTGGGTTGAGAAGTGTTCAACGGTGACTTGAGTGTCAACATTGAAAGTAGGTAGTACATGAATAGCAGAACTAGAAACTGGTCGATAGGTTGGTTCTAGTGAGGCAGAGAGAAGACTTAATAGATCACTTCTGTCCAAGAACAGCGAAGTTCAAAAAATGACACATAAATGAGAACCCCCTCATTTTTGCGATTTGCCTCCTTAAAATAGCAGGGCTTGTTGAGGCATTCCCGAAATCCATTTGGGTCTGAATAGGAACACACATCTGGTCGACTAACCCATTCCGGACGGTCTTTCATTGTCATGGGCTTCAATCAAATGGAATAGACAAGGTTTGAAAAGTTCCATGGGTGCTTTGAACTTTTTTCGATACATCTGTAGTAAGACGATTATAGGAGCTATCCAAATTTGAACGAGTACGCCATTTTCCGTGGTTCCACAAAGCTTAAAATTTCAGTTTCTGCTTCACGCGTATGAAGAGGAGTTCGGTCTGCCATCGGTATTTGTGTAGCTTTGTACGCTTCCTATACATATTTAGAAAGGCGAGAAAATCAAGATCTCTTATTTGGAGATCATGATGACCGGCTATCGGTTTTCTTCATCAGGTCGTTACCTTCCTGACGCTTCCGAGCTGCTAGATCTTCACCCAATCGGGCAGTCAGTGGACTTTCACCACATAAACACACGCGCTCCGCTGGGCGCACCGAAAAAAAGCCGTCCTTCCAAAGAAAGACGGCTCAATGCTCCAAACTACCCGTGTTTTACTTTCGGATAGCTAAAACCGCTACTCCAACACAGGTCAGAACAGCACTCAACTCGAGCGAAAAATCAACCGAGAGGTTGAAATCCAACTCGCAATTGAGGCATAATTGTCCTAACACTATGAGGAAGTAGGCAAGCGATGGTCTAAAGCTTTTCATCGCAAGTCTCCTCTGTCGTGCGACGGCTCCACTTCTCACTTTGGAGCCGTTTTTCTTTTATAGAACCCCTTCAATCGGAGAAGACCGAAGGTAGTGGTACTTCCGACAAAGCGACCCAACAGAGACAGAGGTCTATTTTACCGAAGTAGACGGTTGCTACAGTCCTAAATCCATTTACGTCTGAATAGGAACACAGATCTGGTCGACTAAACCATTCCGTCAGATCTTTCAATGTCATGAGGTTCAACCGAATGCACTTGACGAGGTTTGAGAAGTTCCATGGGTGCTTTGAACATTTTTGTAGATACATCTGCAGTAAGAAGGTTATGGCAGCTGTCCAAATTTGGACGAGTACGCCATTTTCCGTGGTTCCACAAAGCTCAAAATTTTCAGCTTCTGCTTCACACGTTTGAAGAAGAGTTCGATCTGCCATCGGTGTTCGTGTAGCTTTGTACGCGCCCTATACATATTTAGTTACATGTTAGAAAGGCGAGAAAATCAAGATCTCTTATTTGGAGATCATGATGACCGGCTATCGGTTTCTTTCATCAGGTCGTTACCTTCCTGACTCTTCCGAGTTGCTAGATCTTCACCTAATCGGGCAGTCAGTGGACTTTCACCACATAAACAGACGCGCGCCGCTGGGCGCACCGAAAAAAAGCCGTCCTTCCAAAGAAAGACGGCTCAATGCTCCAAACTACCCGTGTTTTACTTTCGGATAGCTAAAACCGCTACTCCAACACAGGTCAGAACAGCACTCAACTCGAGCGAAAAATCAACCGAGAGGTTGAAATCCAACTCGCAATTGAGGCATAATTGTCCTAACACTATGAGGAAGTAGGCAAGCGATGGTATAAAGCGGTTCATCGCCAGTCTCCTCTGTCGTGCAACGGCTCCACTCTTCACTTTGGAGCCGTTTTTCTTTTATAGAACCCCTTCAATCGGAGAAGACCGAAGGTAGTGGTACTTCCGACAAAGCGACCCAACAGAGACAGAGGTCTATTTTACCGAAGTAGACGGTTGCTACAGTCCTAAATCCATTTACGTCTGAATAGGAACACAGATCTGGTCGACTAAGCCATTCCGTCAGATCTTTCAATGTCATGAGGTTCAACCGAATGCACTTGACGAGGTTTGAGAAGTTCCATGGGTGCTTTGAACATTTTTGTAGATACATCTCCAGTAAGAAGGTTATGGCAGCTGTCCAAATTAGAACGAGTACGCCATTTTCCGTGGTTCAACAAAGCGCAAAATTTTCAGCTTCTGCTTCACGCGTTTAAAGAAGAGTTCGGTCTGCCTCGGTGTTTGTGTAGCTTTGTACGCTCCTTATACACATTTAGTTACATGTTAGAAAGGCGCGAAAATCAAGATCTTTTATTTGGAGATCATGATGACCGGTTAACTGATTTCCGCCAGCTCTCCCAGTCGCCACGCCTCATATCCGATTCCTGTTCGTCAGGCTGACGGTTTGCTATCGCTTTCCTTCATCAGGTCGTTACCTTCCTGACTCTTCCGAGTTGCTAGATTTTCACCTAATCAGGCAGTCAGTGGACTTTCACCACATAAACAGACGCGCGCCGCTAGGGGCACCGAAAAAAAGCCGTCCTTCCAAAGAAAGACGGCTCAATGCTCCAAACTACCCGTGTTTTACTTTCGGATAGCCAAAACCGCTACTCCAACACAGGTCAGAACAGCACTCAACTCGAGCGAAAAATCAACCGAGAGGTTGAAATCCAACTCGCAATTGAGGCATAATTGTCCCAACACAATGAGGAAGTAGGCAAGCGATGGTGTAAAGCGTTTCATCGCCAGTCTCCTCTGTCGTGCAACGGCTCCACTTCTCACTTTGGAGCCGTTTTTCTTTTATAGAACCCCTTCAATCGGAGAAGACCGAAGAGTAGTAGGTCTTCCGACAAAGCGACCCAACAGAGACAGAGGTATATTTTTCCGAATTAGACGGTAGCCACAGTCCTTTTGCAAGCATGGCAAAAGAGAGGTTGTTGAACAGATTTCACGCGCATTCCCCATCCATGTGGAACACATGGGTGGGGTCAAGCGTGATAGACCCAGTTAGACAGTAGCTTACGTTTTGAGATGATCTAATCTAAAAATAGCTAAAATACCTGTTGCACAGGTAAATATATTGCAATGAACGCGAAATAACAGGATCATTTTTCGTCCTTGATGCAACGCTTTTGCTCGAGGTCAATGAAGTGTCGTTTAGTTCGGTTAGATCGCTCGATGCTTGGTAACATTCGAAGCCTTCTCTATAACCATTCAATTCGAACTCGATGGAAATCACGTCCACTTACTCGGTGCGCTTGCATAACTTCAACCGCGTCTTTGACGACACGGTCGAGGTTTATCGCAATGCCGTGGATTTTTTCATCGAACTTACTATGACGCATTGGGAGTCACACTTTGCCAATCTCAGTCNNAGGTNNACCAACGATTGCATTCGCGCTGCTGAAAGTCTGAGTGTTCGGACGATCAAGCGTCCGATGACGACTTACAACTTTTGTCAGGATTTTGAAAAATTTCCGTGCTATCTTCGCCGAGCTGCTATCAAAACTGCGTATGGGCAGGTGTCATCGTATCAAACGCGTTTAGCTCAATGGAAAGTAAAGCATGGGCAAAAGGGTAGACAGCCTGACCTTCCTAGGGCTGGCAGAATATTTCCAGTCATGTATCGTGACAATACGTTCGTTAGAACTGGACGTAATTGTGTTCAGCTCAAGGTTCGTATTCGCAATACTTGGGACTGGGTAGATGTCGCGCTCGACAAGCATGATGTCAACTATATTGCGCTTCATTGTGCTACTCGTAAAGAATTGTGTCCCGCTTTGAGAAAGCGAGGGAAAAAATGGTATTTAGATTTCTCCTTTTCGGAGAAGGTTACTCTGGATAAGGTATCTCTTGACACGCAACTCGTCTTGGGCGTTGATCTCGGTATCAACAATGCATGTGTGTGTTCAGTCATGGATTCAAAGGGCACTATCATCGGCAGGCGTTTTTTGAAACTGTCGAAAGAGCAAGACTCTTTGGAACGTGCTTTGCAACACATCAAGAAAGCTCAGAGCAACGGTGCAACACACATGCCGGGGCTTTGGGCGAGAGCGAATGGTGTCAACGAGGACATTTCAGTCAAAACGGCAAACTTCATCGTTGGGGTCGCAAACGAGTTCAAGGTCGATGTCATCGTCATGGAACACCTTGATCTTTCGAGTCGCAAGCGTGGTTTCAGGCGTCAGCGACTGCATCATTGGCGAGCCAAGTATGTTCAGCAGATGGTGGAGTACAAAGCGCATCGGTGCGGTATCCGCGTTCGCCGCGTCTGCGCTTGGAACACGTCGAAGCTAGCCTTTGATGGCACAGGTGTCGTTACACGAGACCCAGATAACTACAGTATGTGTACGTTCAAGACGGGTAAGCGTTATTCGTGCGACTTGTCTGCTTCGTACAACATCGGTGCTCGATACTTCCTAATGGAGTACGAGAAGTCCATTTCGGTAACGAAATGGCGGCACATTACTACCAAAGTTCCGGAATGTGCTAAGAGGATCACACGCACCCTGGACACTCTCACTAGGGTTTGCGCGGAGCTGCGTTCCTTGTGATCGCAGATTTCTGAGCTTACCCGCTATCTGTGCCCAGGCAGTCCTTCGAGTAAACAGAAGGAAGCCCCGTCCAATTATTTGGGCGGGGAGGATTCACCTGGATCATCTCAAATATCTATCTCTCGCATTGGTTCGTTGACAACCGACTGATCATGCTTGTCATACTTTAGTATCGTGAGCAGTTAAACATGCACCACTACTGATTACGGTATTGGGTTGGTTGATGTGATGAGTATTTCCCGTGCGCTTTCTCTGCTCGGGGAAAAGTATTTGTTGTCTAGACCTTGTCGGCTTGGCAAGGAGGATGTCGTTTGAAGCGATGGCACCATCGCTTTATATCCTGCGAACAAGTTTGAAATTTTAAGAGAGACGCTTATTTTGCTTGGATTAAGAAACGGGCGGTAATGAAACTGAAGATTGGGTAAATCGTTCACTTAATCAATATATAAGAGCACTATCCTCCAATTTCTAATTAAAGACTCCACAGTACGCTCCCTACACACATTTAGTTACATGTTAGAAAGGCGTGAAAATCAAGCTCTCTTTTTCTGGAGATCATGACATCAACGACATGAATAAGCGCCTTGGCGAATCGCGCGATAGTAGCAACAAGAAATCCAAATTGGTCGGCACGCTTGCTGCAATTCGATATACTCTTTGGTGATTGGTTTATGAAGAGCTCTCTAAGACCTCTCACTGACCGCGTAACGGCGCATAAGTGCCACCTCAAAAGAATAGGCAACCTTAACGGATTACGACCTCTAAAAATCGTCTTGGACTCGAAAATCCTGACATTCCCTTTAAAGAGTAACAGAATGCACTATCAGCCTGATTTTTTGACTTATAAGCCTATTTTCAAAAGTTCTGAGAAAGAACTACTGTTAGGACTTTCAAAACAATATTCGTTGCAGAATCTTATCGATAATCCTAGACAGTTCCAAGACTCATCAATCGAATATTCGTTTGTTTCAAGCAAAATTGAAGGAAATGCGTACACATTAAAAGACACTGTTAATCTGATCAAATTTGGATATACAGCAGGTTCAAAGACTTTCAATGATGCTTTGATGATCAAAAACATCAATCAGGCTTTTGACGAAATATGTAATAGAAAACATGCAGTCTATCCTGTTCTATCTAAACCATTTTTGTGTGGACTCCACGAAACAGTCAGTCATGATTTGCTGCCCAAAGAGCGTTGCGGCGTAGTACGTAAAGAAAATGTTTCCATTACGGGTAGTCACTACATACCTCTTTCTGGCGAAGCGTTGTTGGATGCCGAACTAGAGGTATTACTGAAAGTCGCCAACACAATTGACGATGTGTTTGAGCGTGCAGTTTATACGCACCTAAATTTAGCTTATCTTCAATATTTCTTGGATGGCAATAAACGTACAGCTCGATTGATGCAGACTGCCATCTTAGCTGATCAAGGCATCATGCCACTTCTCTTGAGGGTGGAGGACATCATTCCTTATCAAACTAGTGTCCTTGAGTATTACGAAACTGGTAATTATTCAAGCTATGCACAACTGTTTGTGAACGGATATCAGTACACAATAGCCTTGTTGCAAGGACAAACACAGGAACAAATACAAGCACAAAAGTTAGCTGAGCAAGCAATTTTGGCAAGAGGGCATTAAAAGGTCAGCTCGGAAGTCGAGTGAACCTTGTCTTGACGCCGGAATAAATGCGGTGTCAGGACTGCCATTGAAAATTGCAACGCTCATTCTAAAAATGAGATAAAGGCCTTAGGGCAACGCACCTAGAAAGTAGGTAATACCTCAAAAAACACGTAGATAGAGGCGTTTTTAATAGGGCTATCCTACAAAAACGAATGTCTATCTGATAGATTTACTTCACGGCTTTTGAGAAAAGTCGAAACGGAAACGCCTGACATGCTCAGGCTCACCAACCTTAAACCTGAGAGGCTCTTATGGTTGGCGAACATTCTCCAGACATGGCAACCTCCAATCCTCTGAGAGGGGCGCAAGACTTCATACGCGCCACGCCTATCTGATGTTTCTGCAAACGTACCAGTTATGTCCCTGGTCACAATCACAACACTTTGTTTTGCAAACCTAACATCTTGGAGATTAACATGCATCTCTCCCGTCTTTTTGCACCCATCGCGCTCGCATCTGCCCTCGGTTTTGCCACACTTTCTACACCGGCCTTGGCTGATACGACCCTTCGTATCGGTGTGACGCCTGTGCCACATGCCGACGTTGTGAACTTTATCAAGCCTCAGCTTGCCAAAGAAGGTGTGAACCTTGAAGTGATCGAATTTAACGATTACGTTCAACCGAACCTTGCGCTCGATAGTGGTGACATTGATGCCAATTATTTCCAGACCATTCCGTACCTTGAAGAAATGGTGAAGCAGCATAAGCTCAACCTTCACATCTTAGTGAGCGTGCATCTCGAACCGATANCTTTGTACTCAAAGACCATCAAGAATCTCGCTGACATTCCGAATGGTGCCAAGATCGCTATTCCGTCTGATCCAACGAACGAAGGGCGTGCACTTAAGGTTCTCGAACACGCATACTTTATCAAATTGAAGGATGGTGCTACGCTTCTCTCGAGCCCTGCTGACATCGTTGAGAACCCGAAAAACCTCAAGTTCTTAGAGCTTGAACCCGCGCTCCTGCCGCGCGCTTTGGATGATGTTGTAGCGGCTGTGATTAACGCTAACTATGCGCTTGAAGCTGGATTTAACCCAGCCAAGAATGCACTTGCGCTAGAGGAAAAGACTTCGCCATTTGGTAACGTCGTGGCTGTACGTGAAAATGACCTTAATAAGGAAGCCTTCCAAAAGCTCAAGAAGGCTATCACGTCGCCAGAAGTGAAGAAGTTTATTGAAGAAAAGTACCAGGGCGGTGTGCTCCCGGTCTTCTAAACGTTCACTATTGATAACGCACGGTTAAGCTGATCTAAGCCGCCTTGAGATACATTCTTAAGGCGGCTTTTGGAATATAGATATGACAAAAATAAACACACTTGAAGAGACTAACGCCAATCAGTCCGAACGCTTGATCGCTGCCCACTGGGGTATTGCTAAGGCGTATCAAACGGAGGAGGGGTGGTCGTTGGCAGCGTTGCCTGAAGACCAAAGTANNCCGTCAGAACGAATGAAAGACTATTTGGCGAGCCGTTCAAGTGAAAAGCGTGCGCTATATCCAAAGGTTCGTGCAGGGTATTTAGCTGCGGTTAGAGAAGGGCGTGATCCAATTGAAACCAAAGGTGGTAGTGGTCGTGAAGAGTTTGTACGTGTTACGTGGGACGAAGCCCTAAACATAACTGCTAAAGCCATTCGTCACACGTACGACATCTATGGTAGTNCGGCGGTTTGGGGACGCTCTTACGGTTGGAAAAACACGGGCGAAGTGCATAACCCCATTGGTTTATTGCGCCGGCTTTTGATGCTTCAAGGTGGGTTTGTACAGACCTTCAACTCTTATTCAACCGCCGCGATTGGCGGGATTCAAAAAGTGATTGTGGGAATGGCTGATCCTGCCGTACCGCCAATGGATGAGGTTCTCGCAAATGCACAACGTATTGTCCTTTGGGGTGCTGACCCCATCGTGACTAACGATATAGACTGGACAACGACACTTCACGACACAGCAAAAGCTTTTAAGTCAATCAAGACCCGTTCGGATATTAAAGTTACAGCAATTAACCCAATAAAGCCAGAGACGTTAGGTGTAACAGGTGGCAGGTGGCTTAGTGTTAAGCCTGGTACTGACGCGGCTTTAGCGTTGGCGATCGTTCACACGCTGTTCGTAGAAGGTCTTGCCAACCGCCAGTTCCTTGAAAACTATACAACGGGTTCGGATCACCTTGAGCGCTATGTTTTGGGTCAAGAAGACGGCATTATTCGTGATGCCTTGTGGTACGCGCAGATAACTGGGTTATCGACTGAAACCATTCAAGCGCTCGCTCGCGACCTGGCTACTCACAAAACGATGTTCATGTTAGGTTGGGGTCCTCAACGCGCAAAGTACGGAGAAAGTTCTGTTTGGGCGATATGGCCTTTGGCTGCAGTCCTCGGGCAAATCGGGGGTGCTGGTACGGGCATTGGAACCCATTACCACTATTCATCCGGGGGCGGCGCGGCGTCTGCGTTTAAACCCTTTTCAGGCATTCCAACGAATGTGACGCCGATATATCCCGTGAAGCATCCTGAAAAGAACGCCAATCCTTTGCCCGTCGCTACTGTGGCTGACGTTCTTTTAAATCCTGGTAAAACCATTCGCTGTGGGGGCTACACCCTTCAATACCCATCAATCAAATTAGTCTTTTGGGCTGGCGGTAATCCCTTTGCGCACCATCCTGATACGGGACGACTTCGTGAAGCCTTTAGGACCCCCGATACCGTCATCGTGAGTGATGTATTTGAAACGGCGACAACACAGATGGCAGATATCATTTTGCCAGCCTCCCACCCCACGGAACGCAGTGATATCGCTGGAATTGGCACCTATGATGCACGTGGGATCGTGCGTAGTCAGGCGCTTTTTGAACCAATGGGCGAGTCGCTCAATGACTTTGAGCTATTTTCGCGCTTAGCTTCAGCCTTGGGTTGTGAAGAGGCTNTCACTGAAGGACTAACAGCAGATCAATGGGCTGAAAAGCTTTTTATGGATGCAGTGAAGCAAAACGCTGATGTTGCTAAGACGTATGAAGTAACGTTACCGAGTTGGTCGACCTTTAACCGTTCAGGGATTCTCTTATATCCTTCAGTAACGAAATCTTCTCCAACCCAACTGCAAGCTTTTGTTCAAGATCCGCTAAATAATCCGCTTCCTACTGAAACGGGGCGTTTGATGCTTACCTCTCGTCGTGTGGCTGAGGCGAATTTGAGCGATTGTCCAGGATACCCCGCGTACTTAGAAGAGACGAAAGACAATACGTCATTTTCTTTGATTAGTCCAAAATCTACGGTTCGCCTTCACAGTCAACTTGATCCTGTGACACGTTTAGTCTTCAATAAGGCGGGTTGCGAGCCTGTCTGGATCAATCCTCATGATGCCAATAAGATTGGCGTTAATACGGGCGACCAAGTGAAACTCTCAACCAAGCAAGGCTCTGTCACGGCTAACGTCGTCGTCACAGCGAACGTACACACTGGTGTTTTGGTTCTTCACCATGGTGCGTGGGCTGAGGTGAGTCCTGATGGATTAAGGGAAGAGGGGATAGAGCGACTTCATTGCCGACATGGAGCGAGTAATGTATTGATTCCAGATGAACCGACGTCGGGTTGGACCTTTGGGAATATCGCCGCGGCAAAGCATGTTACGGTCACAAAGGTTTAGCGCTCCGTTTCGTTTTCTTACCCTCACAAGAGTCCAATCATCGCGCAATAGGACGTCCCTAACCAGCGCTTTGTGGTTTTAAACCGACATAAAAAAGTGTGTGGTATTATGTGATAGAGACGTTGATAAACGCCTGTAGGCGAGAAGTTAAAGCTTTAAGACGAAATGAAAACAGGCTTCACTTTAGCTGGAAATTAAATTGCATTTTAACATTTTTTGTCAGGGTTATTACTGATCATGTAGAATGGTCACTATCGCTGCGAAGTCATAAGGCAGTCTTTCGGAGAAACGATAAAAATGTCACATCTGCTTGCTGGAGTTGTTGGTAGTGCTGTAGGGGATGCGTTGGGCGTTCCTTATGATGACAAGGAGCGTGATTCATTTGTTTGTGAAGAAATGATCCCTATCGGGAAGCGATCTCTCCCCATCGGTTTTTGGTCCGATGATACGTCCATGATTTTGGCGGAACTTGATAGTTTGGGTGAGAAAGGCAAGTTTGATGCTGAGGACGTGATGACACGCTTTATGCGTTGGATTCATGAGGGACATTACACACCTTCTGGTAGTGCTTATGGCATTGGTCGCACAACTTCAATGTNNACCATTTCAAGATTCCGTTCTGGTACCCCAGCTGATCTCTGTGGCGTCGCGNATATTCTGGATAACGGTAGCGGCGCTCTTATGCGTATTCTTCCTTATGCTCTGTTAAAAGATCCTAATCGTCTGAATATCATCGAAGATGCTGGCTCGATAACGCATGCCCATCAGATTAGTCGTCAGGTTTGCCGTATCTATTCTTACTACGTTGACGAGCTTCTTAAAAGTNACCGAAGCCCAACAGATGCGCTTGAGCAAGTATTAATGCACGACACATATGATGTGCCCGAATACTACATTCAGCGCTTCCAGACGTTGCCTCATATGGCACGTGTCTCTGTCCCTAATTCGGGTTTCGCACCAGATCTTTTGCAAGGGGCGATTTGGTCACTGATTCATTCTGACAATTATGCAGATGCCGTTTTGACAGCCGTCAATTTGGGTGGTGACACGGATACGCTTGGCTCTGTGACAGNNGGGGGACTAGCAGGTATCATCTATGGCGTTGGCGGTGAAAAGGGCGTTCCAACTACCTGGTCGCATGCATTAGCGCGATTTGAATACATTGTGAATCTCTGTGAAGAGAATGACGCATTGATGCGTTAACGGCACTTAGACAGATTCTATTGGGTAGCTGATTCTTATCGGTTACCCAATAACTCTCGGAGCATAAACATACTAAACAGCGTGAGCATATCGCGCTGTTTTTTTTTATTCAGAGATTTCTACAAGGAGCTGCACTTGGCCTTTCTCGTTCTTGATCAGTCGGATGTTTCCAATCAGGATGTTCGCAATTCGTTACGTGATCATTTCATGTCGCTACACGCTGTCTTTCCAAACAATTTGGACTACATCCTCGGTGAACAATCTAGCCCTCCATAAAAACCTGTCAAATTTGGGTTGATTTCCCAATCATGAACATATCTGTCAATCAAACCACCAAAGGGGACAATCATGTCGGTTGGATATGTTCGACTCAGTTCCTTAGATCTGAATCCAGAGCGACAACTCGAAGAACTAGAGACTCTGCAGGTTGAAAAATCTTCTTAGACAAACAGTCTGGTAAGGACATTGAGCGTCCTGAATTACAAAATATGCTTGCCTTCGTGCGCGAGGGTGATGTGTTGCCTTGATCGACTTGCTCGCAATCTCGCTGATCTGTTGACCTTGGTTCAAGAATTGACTGGTCGTGGTGTCAGTATTCGGTTCATTAATGAAAAGCTTGACTTCGATGCGGGCAAAGAGTCGTCATCCATATCGAAACTCATGCTGTCAATGGTGGGAGCCTTTGCCGAGTTTGAGCGCTCGATGATCAAGCGTCGTCAGGTGGAAGGAATTGCGTTGGCGAAAGCGCGTGGTGTTTATAAAGATCGTCAGAGGTCTGTGATGGATACTCAGATTGAAGAGATCCGGAGCATGATTGAGATCGGCGTGCCTTTATCGGCGGCGGCTAGAAAGGTTAGGACCAGCCGGACGACAGCTTATAGGTATTTAACAATCTACCGCGGAATTCCCCATCCAATGCGAAGCGTTGGGTGGGATGGATAGCGGTAGAGCTTTAGCTCGGCAATTTTTGACTTTCGATGTACTTCTTTATCGATTCTATAGAGCGACCGTCACCTACCGAGATTGCACAGTAGCTGTTCGACCAAAAGCGATTTCCCCAAAGAAAAGGCGCGATAGCTTTTGCATGTTTTCGACGAATGGCTTTGCTTGTTGCTGTTTTGATGCGATTAACGAGATCAGAAACAGCAAACCGAGGAGGTATTGAAATCAAAATGTGGATATGGTCGGCTTCTCCAGAAAATTCAAGAATCCGAATTTCGAGTCTATCCAGGATACGATGCAAAACCTCCTGTATAGTACCAAGTATGGTTTGGGTGATAGCCTTTCTTCGGNNTAGGCTACAACCAGCACCAAATGGATGTTGATATTGTAGGCGCAGTGAGCACCGTAACGAAGATTAGTCATAAAATGCCTCAGCGAGTTGAAAGAATTGTTGTCAAACCTGGGCACACGCATTATGACGTGTGTCATAGGCTTTGCTCAGTTGCTCGCAAATTGGGCAATCAGGCTGTCTACATCCAACGTCAGAAAATTTTTGCTAAAGAGCCTTGGCTCAACCGTGTCAAACTGGATCAAGCCGTTCGACTTACAAGCGCTGAGTTGTATAAGAGTATGCCGTCTGCGGCCTCGGCTCAACGTCAGACTCAGATAATCCACGAGCAGTTCGTGTCTTGGCATGAAGCTAAGAAAGCATTTTTANCCGATCCGAGCAAATTCAAGGCGATGCCTCGATTGCCAGGCTATAGCAAGAAGTACCGCACATTTGTGGTTGGACGCAATGGCTATAAGATCGTTGACGGCGAACTCATTCTTACCGACAAGAAAAAGGTCGGGTTTCCTGCCCTGAAGATTCGTTCTTGCGACAATCAACCTTTCAACGCTAAAACGAACGAAACAGTCATAGGAGATGTACGTATTGTTCCGCACGGGAACGCATTTTTCATTGAACTGACCTATAAAGTTAACTGTTCGACTACCGTTTTGTTGGACGGTAGCCGTGCTTGCCTTGTTGATATTGGACTTCGCAATATTGTTACCCTTGCGTCGACTGCCAGCGGGATTCGTCCTGTGGTTGTCAAAGGGGGCAAATTGAAAAGTATCAATGCCATGTACAACAAGGATGTTGCCAGTTTGCAGTCTCATGACAAGAAGGCTCATCGTCTAACCAAGATCATGAAGCGTACTTGCCGTATCAATGACGTCATGCACAAAGTTTCTCATTACGTTGTGCAGTTCTGTCTTCGTAATGATCTTGGAACTATCATCATTGGTCATAACGAAGGTTGGAAACAAAACATCAATCTTGGCAAGGTCAACAACCAAAACTTCGTGTACATTCCTTTCAATCGCCTTATTCAGATGATTCGCTACAAGGCGGAGGCATACGGGATTAAGGTGATTGTTCGTGAGGAAAGCTACACTTCTCGTCAGTCAGCGCTCGATTTTGATCTGCTTCCCAATTATGGAGATAAAAACGCTGATCAAGTTCAAAGTTCTGGCAAGCGAATTCGAGGTTTGTTCATTCGTTCGAATGGTCAAAAAATAAACGCCGATGTGAATGGATGTCTCAATATCGGTAGGAAAGAACTCGGTGATGACTGGCTTAAAAAGCTAGTCGAAACCGATGAGGGCTGTTTGATGCAGCCCGTCACTGTCCAAATTGGGTAGTGACTAGAATGGGGGTTACGACCCCCAGAATCCCCTTCCAATCATAGATTGGGAGGGGAGCATCAACAATACCGTTGCAATGACTTCCGAGTGCCTAAAGTTTGTTTTTTCAGAATGACAAGCTTTCCATGGATTGTTCTTGCTGACTCAGGTTTCTGAGCAACAACTAGGTTCTTGCTGAGTGTTACAAAGGTGTAGATTCTGTTGCGCGCGAGCATTACGTAATGCTACATTGTTATTGTCATTGCGACGATTAGATGCTTGCTCCCTTGAGGCTTGTAAACGCTTGTGGTGCAGTAGAAATTTTTTCTAATTTATATGGTGATACTGATACTATTGGGATAGTTCAAGGAGAAATAAATATGAAAAAATTAGTGGTTGTCTTAGGATTGTTTCTGAGTATGGCGTCATATGCCGAAGAACAATCTAATGTAATTAACGCCGTATCATCCGTAGTATCAGGTGTTGTATCTACTGGAAAAGATGTTTTAAAAGGCGTTAAAGAAGGCATTGATACAGGCAGAAAAGAAGGTACAAGTATTGATGATGCCTCTATCATTTATGATAGAGAACAGCTTCAAAAAAATGTAGAGGTTAAGATTTTATCTGTAATAAAGGATGGCGGAGAATATAAAGTAACTGTTGCTTTGAAGAATAAAACAGATAAACTGATAAGAATTACAAATCTTAACGAGCAAGAGACTTTACAACTTTTAGATACAGATGGATTTTCCGTTTTTTCTTTATATTCGGTTAGAGACATAAATATACCAAAAAAGGCAGCCGTAAAAAGCATATTTGTATTCCCGGCTGACGGGACTCCGAAAACATTAAAGATTTTCGAAATTGAAATGGAAATCCCAAATGAGTTGATTAAATAAAATATTTAATGCAAGGATGAAATATCCTTGCATTTTTTATAGATTTTTCTTTAAAAGCGACGATACTAAAAAAGTGTCTTATGCTTTCATTCCATTGGTGAGTTTTTATGTGTGCTTAGCTGAGTGGTTAGCAACAAATGTCGATCCGTGTGCTGCTACTTCTGGTGGCAATCTATCCATGGTATTAGCTTTTTGGGCTACGTTTTCGCTGATCTCTGGTTGGTTATTACGTTGCTGTTTGCAGCCTTTTCCCTTCAATAGTGTAGCTAAATATGCCTTGCTGTACTGTTTTCCTAGCCTCTGCTTATGGATTGCATCACAGGCTACTTTCAGATTTTTTATGGTATTGAAGGGCTTTTAGAAAACTTGGCAATCTGGTACTTTGGATTTATGAAGTGCAATGCTATAACGAAAGTGAACCTAAAACTATCGTTGTCGCTGTTGTTATGGGCATCATATTTTATTCGTTGATGGTTGCATACTTTTTTGCTTGTCAAGGATTAAACAACGATAGTTTCATCAATATTCAAAAAGCATCAGAAGAATTTTTGTTATTCGGAGGTGTTCCGTCATGTTTTGGCTGATTGCTTTGATACTATTTACCATTGGTTTTTGGAACATCCATCGTTACAAAACGACGCTAACGCATTGTAGGCAAGTCACGGCGGTATTAAGCGAACTACGATACACACCTCCAATGAATGGTTTTCATAGTAAAACCTATCCAGTCTTCAAATATTCTTTGGATGGTGTTGAGTACGAGACTGAATACCAATACCAAGCCATTAACGGTTCCAAAATTACGCATAGCCTCGAAAAAGAAGGACTTAAGGAGGTAGACTAAAGCAATGTCTCAGCGCTTTAGCTCAACAACAACCAGAGTTTGTGATTGGACAAACGTACTGGCTCCATGTCAATCCAAATCAACCTAGAGAAATATATTTGGCAGGTCAAAATGTGTTTGCTCAAGAAGCAAAATGGTTCGTTTTGGGCTTTGTGTTACTGATTTTTGACCTGATCTTTTTTGTGATTAGTTAAGCCTTTCTATGTGCCTGATTTTCTCCAGTCAATCTGGATGACAAAATCATTGAGCTGCAGGTCAGGGTGAAGGTGTACGAAGTTATCTCGAACTTGATTCGCTAGTTGAATCGGATCGAAATTAAGTTGTACACGTTGTAGTCCTTTGATGGCAACAGGAGGATCGCCTTCATCAGGCGTTCCAACCGTGACAGTAAGAACAAACTCTTCAGGATAAAAAAAGATATGCCCAGTACGCATATCTAGAGCACTACTACCAAATTGGAAACGGTTCGTCTGTCTTTCAAGTCCAGGCAGGTTGTCAGTTTCTAGACCTCCCCATTTCTTCAAAGCGTTTTCTAAGAGTACCAGTGATGGCTTTATCAAATGGTGCATAGGCATTATTCGATGCGTCCGCTCGGGAATCTTGACGCAGGTTTCCTTTTTCAAGCCAATCGGTTGCTTGCTTAGTCGTGTTAGCCGCGGCTTCCAAGGCACTGTGCTTCTTCTGGCGTTAGTTCTCGGATCGTAATGGATGGCTCATCATCTTTTGTAATGCCATCAGAGCCATAGGCGGTCGGCGTGGTGATCCATTGACCATTTTGCTTGATACCGGTAGTTTCAATTGTTCCGTCTTGATGAAAAGTAGTGTATGCCCCATTGGGTTGGTAGTGAGCCATGTTTGTTTCTACAGCTTTTTGTCCATTGGTAATACTTGATGTATATAGTAGTGAGTTGGCTTTGTACATAATTGGCTTGGAGGAGAAGGTTACCGTGTTCGTCGTATTCTTTACGAACCCCTTCTAATTGCCCGTTCAAATAATGCTCTTCAATTGCAAGAGAACCGTTTGAGTGATAATAGGTCCATGTGCCGTCTTTATCACCCCAACGCCAACTACTTTTTCAATGATGCGTTCTGTGGTTGGGTTAAACCCAAGATAGTCACCGTCCAAATGACCACCGTTAAAATGGTACAGTCGCTGTTTTACGCCCATAGTCGTCAGTGTGTTGAAAGTACCGACTCGTATATCGTCATGATAGGTTTCGAAGGCTACTAAGCGACCTTTGAGGAAGGTTTGTGCGAGCCCATGACGTTTTCCTTGATGATAACGAGTGAGTGTTGTGACGGCTAAGGATTCCTCTTTAAGAGGACCCGTAAAAGGTTGCATGTTATTGGCTGTCAGTATCAGTCCACCAGAAGAAATAGTTTCTGAGACTAATGTGCTTGTGAAGTTCAGAGCCAAGGAGTCTTCCCAAAATTGCCAGGTTAGACGGCTTGCGATGAGGCTGATGAGTGCTAGGCTCAAGAGTGAGAAAGCTTTGATCGCGGTGCTAGCAAACCATAGGTGTCGACAACATATAAGTAGTCCAAAGAGTGCAAAGTCACCTGTCATAAGACCTAGACCAAGGGCGAGCCAACCCTGCCATTGCGCTCTAACGGTCGAGATGTCAATAACCTCTTTGGGATTGTCAGGATTGTAAGCAACCATCACGCGAGAACCAGTGGTTCTTGGAGCTTTGATGTCGGATTTAATGTCAAACCGAAGAGGCGTTTCAAAGGACGTATTGTCTTTCAATGTAAAACGTACGATTTCAAAAGCCTGATGTTCTTTTTGAGTGAAGCCCTGAGAGTTTTGAGACATCACGGACTGCTGACTGATGCGAACGATTTGTGCTTCAGTGATTATGCCGAGACGCTGAAGGTGTCGATGAGAAGTGACAATGTCAAATCCACAAAGGACGACCCAAAGCGCGACAAAGATCAAGGAGGTTGATAGCAAAAGACCTACGAGCGACATACAACCTCCTGATAGACGGTGATGTACCTGTGTTGCGTGAGACTTTAGTTCGTCACAGGCAACTAAACGCATTTGTAATTCACCGATATGGTGTGTCAAACGATCAATGTCATTGGTTCTTAACGCTATCTGGCTTATAAACCGTTGTCGATCTTTTTGGGAATCTCGAAAGAGAAGGTCAAGCGTTTGGACGGTTTGTCGGATACCTAGGCTGTCGAAGAGTAGGTCTTTTTTAGTGAGTTGGTGAAGAAATAGGTACTGGCTTGGAAGAGACTCACCATCCAAAAGGGCGACTCCAATTTCGGCAATGGAAAGAAAGACAGGGTCAAAGAAGCCATTAGGATCGTTGGCTGGTGAAGCGTTGATTAAATTTGGATCGGTATCGCGAAGAGCCTCAATGCCAACACGAATCAGTGATGTTATGGCGAGTTTCCCTGCAGGTGTATAGTAGACATGCTGGTCATAGGTGTTTAACAGCATGTTGACCAAGTTGCTTTGCCCGTCAATAAAACGCATAAGGCACCTCGCAAAAGTGAGGAGATGTAAACACTGATGTCAGCAAAAACGCTCTACAGATATAGTTAATCTTAATGGAATGAAGATTTTTCCTACAAGTCCTTGCGTCACAAAGATCTTATAAGGAGATCATCATGAGCAAACTCGGTTTATTTGTTGCTGTTACGGTTGTCAGTTTAGGTGCAGCCGTGGGCGCTTGGTATTACAAATATCAGCTCTATGGTTGGTTACCTTCGACAGCTTTGTCTGAGCTCAAGAATGTTGACGGCTTATTGATGGATAAGGAAGGGAAACCGTTTACAGGGCGTGTCAAAGATGTTTCAGATTCTGGCTATTCTCTTTATGCCTATAAAGACGGCAAGCTTGACGGACTCAATGTGGTCTTCAGTGAAGGTCAACTTCGTGAGATCGGACACTGGGAAAATGGCGAGCAAAATGGCCTTTTTGAAGCCTGGACAGAAAAAGGTGTGCTAGTAGACCACGGCATCTTTAAAGATGGTGAGCGTGATGGCGATACTGTTCAATATTGGTCAGATACCGGTAAGCTCAAGGTCAAGGCTCAGTATCGAGCGGGAAAGCTCAATGGTCTCGTTGAACAATACTATCCATCTGGCACCGTCCAATTAAAGCACATGTACGCTGATCATCAGTTACATGGTGAAGCTTTGGATTATTTTGAAAACGGACAACTTCGGAGTTCTGTGAACTTCGAGCATGGCAAGCAGAGCGACCCGTTTAAACTTTTTTTCTGATGATGACGTACCCTTTAGAAGAGGGCATGCTTAAAAATGGCGTACGTCATGGTCCTTTTACCGTCTATTTCCCACAAACAGGTAAACCCGCTCGTCAAGGAACTTATAAGATGAATGAGTACGACGGTGAGTTGACTACATGGCGACCTGATGGCATGAAAGTCGTTCAGACCTACAAAAATGGTGTTGCCAATGGCTGGCAGAAAAACTACAACTCACAAGGGGTGCTGATGGGAGAAATGATGATGAAGAATGGTCGTGCGACTGGGGAATTTCGTGCCTATGATTCGCGTGGCAATATTGTTCAAGAAGGTACCCACGAAGATAATGTTGTAAGCACTGTCAAAGAAATGTCCTCACCAAGACCGGAGCCGAATGAGGTTTCGTCCAATGACAATGGTGCGATCATGATCAAAGAGGTGAACGAATAATCCTTTGGAGTTCGTTGTGACGACTATCTAGTAAAACGGTTTTTGCTTGTTGACCTTTTAATAGTGATGCGTAGGTAGATTCTGTTCGTTTCCAAACGGATCCAACGAAAACCGATGGCTATAGTGGGAGAGTTTGATGATCGGCGAACCTAAAAATGGCGACTTTGTTTCTTTGGTTGAGAATCTATCGACAGCTAAAATTGATGCTATTCTCGAAGAGAATGGTGCGTTGCTTCAGAGTCATATTTTCGAAGAAGATCGTTATCATGCTCCTGAAGATGTGAGTACGGTGAACAGATCAGACTCTTCAAAAGCTACTAGTTTGGGTTATTCGATCCTTTCTTGGATTTTGACAGTGGCTGTCATTATGATCTTCTTTGAATATGAAGTGTTGGAGATCTTTAATTTTTTTAAAGAAATATTTGCTGAAATTTTGCTACCGTGGGTCGATTTAGAACCCATAGAAATTCAATAACCATTTTCGCAAATGGATATTTAACGTCGAAGCAAAAGCATTCAAGATTTGGCAAATTTTATGAAAGAAGTCATGCAAGACTGTTTAAATGGCATGTTTTGGGATGTCGGAGCTCTCTCTTTTGACATTCCATACATCAGAGACAGCAAAAAGGCGGTCTTCATCTATCAGCAAAATCGTGCAGCAATTACATGGAATGCTATGAGCACGCTGGAAAATAATCCAACGACATTGCCTCAGACGGTCACGATTTTGAACGGCTACACTGTTGGTGGTGTCGATCAATATGAAATGATGCAGGTCGTTAACTACGGTAAAGTAGGTAAGGAACTTATTCGCTTGATTCGTGCTGATGAGTTTGAGTTGAGCGAAGCGTGTGCGTCACATCTCCACAATTTCGCAGGTAAAGAAGACGCTTTGGTTTGGGGAAGTTTTCGCACTGGGGACGTAGGTATTCAAGGCTGTCAGTACACGCCACCAGATGCGAGTAATCTGCCAGAGCTTGCAGTCAAAGGGTTTGAGTTTTTAGAGACTCAGATCAAAGATCCGAAAGAACGAGCCATAGCTGTTTTCCTGTTCATGTCTAGAAGTCAGTTTTTCTATGACGCAAATAAGCGAACGGCTTCTATCATGATGAACGGTTGCTTGATGAGAGATGGCTATTACCCAATCACAGTGATGAATCGTTTTGCGGAAGAGTTTCATGAGAAGCTTACACAGTTCTGTGAAACAGGTGATGCTAATGACATGATGATGTTTTTCCAAAAGCAAGTTAGCACCATGTACCCACCAAAAGAAAAGCTTCCAAAGGTTGAGTAAAACAATAACGTCGTAGAACAAAGCTTTTAGGATTGATACCAAAGGTTTCAACACTCAAAAGCAACTAGACTCCTATCGCCAAAAAGGGGATGTTGCAAAAGTCGTTCGTCGACTCAATGCATATCCCCTTTATTTATTGCCTAATAATAGCCTGTTATTCAAGGGCTTGAGTTTATCGATCATCATCTCGGTCATTTATAGATGACATGGTTAAGCCAAAAATATGTTTTTTGTAGATTTGCTCCTCGCATATAGTGAAGCAATTGAAACTTTTGGCAGAAAACGGGACTCAATTGTCTAACCTGAACTTTGCATAGAAGTTGCACTAAACGGTTACTTACCTAGAAAAACCATCAGTCCCTGGTAGCTACGATACGCTACTTCTCCTCTTCTTGAGAGCACTCAGACTCTCTATAGCTTGGATTGCATCGCGTTCCTGTTGGAGTTCTCTTAGTTCGCCGCAAAGCTTCTCCTGCCTCGACTTGAGTCGTTCAAATTAGCGCATCAATCGTCTTACGGCTCTTACCACGTAGCATCGTTATCCTCTTTAATTGCATCTTTTTCTTCATCGATTTCATACTCATCAAAAGCCTTATCTCTCCTGATTGGAGCAAATTAGAAATCGCGTTGCATTGTTTTATGGAAGCTAGGTTTGCGCGCTAGTGGTGAATGACGTTTTAGATAGGTACAAAAAGACTTAGAGATGTCTAAAGAAAGGACTGACCATAAGAAAACCATATTTTCAATCTATTAAGTCAATCGGCAAGGATTATCACAGGAATAAGTCGAACTCAAATTTTCAACATTAAGACTTATTTAATTTTTATAGTGCATTATCCTGCTGCTATACTCGTTACCGCATAAACAACGGGGCAGCAGCCGTTTCGCGCTGAATCAGTACTTTTTTGAGGCATTGTTGAGTAAAGTCAAACCTTTGGTTCGAAGCATTTGAAAATTCGCTCAATTTAATTAAGAATTGCTTTCTCGCATTTTTGTTGAGTTAGTAATTATGTACAACAAAACGATTGTTATTAATCCTGTTAATAACCAGGCAGAAACTGTTCAACGTGATAATCCGTTTGGAAACCACGTTACATATGTCATTCAAAAACCCTTGTGTCCCAATCCAAACCTTGTACTGCGCGATCTGCCTAGTGCGCGTGAATTTATCAAGGCGCTTGAGCCTGCGCATTTAATTCGCCTCTATTGCGCAATGATCCTCGAAAAAAGCAGCTTCGGAAAGGTGCTCGATAATGCCTCGATCGGAAACCTGATAAAGGTCACTAATGGTCTCAATAATGATGACCGTCGAGGATCTTTCTTAAAAAAGGCGAATAGTAATTTTCATCAACTCTCTTTTTTAGAGAGAGTTAAACAAATGAATCATATTCGTTTGAACGTCAATCTTAAACATGAGCTTAAACGAGTTTTGTCGATATTGAATCATGTGCCATATTCAATAGAAAATGATCTTGATTGTTCAGATCTTGACGAAGCTTTAAAAACATGTCATTGCAAGAGTCGAAGACAACGTCAAATTGTTTTAGATATTTTGTTCCCTGGGAAATATAACTTAAAAGATTAACAGTCATAATATGAGAAACGCCGCCTCAATATGCTGAGCCGGCGTTTCTCATTTACTCACGAATTAATTCTGATTTGTAGGCTCTTCGGCTTGTTTAGCCTTATCTGCCAAACGGGGCTTCTGTTTACGGTTAGCTACAATACGATCCCATAGCCAATTAGGGGCAATGCGCATCACCTTAGCCAACAAGCCCATTTGCCAAGGTAGGGTCTTATAGCTAGCATCAGAATCTATCGTCTTCACCGCTAACGCAGCAAATTCGTCAGGGGTTAAGACAAAGGGCATCTTATAGGGATTCGCGCTCGTTAAAGGCGTACGAACGAACCCTGGACTAATCGTTTGCACTTTAATCCCTGTCTTACGAAGTCCAACGCGCAGGCTTTCGTTATAGGTAATAACCGCTGACTTACTCGCCCCATAGGCTTCAGAGCCCGGCAACCCACGAATCCCAGAGACACTTGCAATTCCCACGAGCTTACCGCGACCACGTTTTTTCATCGGTTCAATAAACCCATGGAACGTGTAGACCATCGCGAAGACATTCGTCTGGTAAATCATTTCCATCACGTCAAGGTCTTCATAGAATTCGGTCTTCATGCCGTGAGAAATACCCGCATTGGCAATCACGATATCAGCGCCCCCCGAAAGTCCTTCAAACTTCGCAGCNGTAGCCAAAATCTGATCGCGTTTGGTCACATCAGCAGGAAGTGCGTGGTAGCGCGACTTGTCGCCCGGCAAACTATCAATCAATGCTTGGAGTTTTTCGGGATTACGTGCGACAAAGTAAAGCACGTCACCGCGAGCGGCATACTGTCGAGCAAGCGCTGCGCCAATTCCGCTTGACGCACCCGTAATGAATACGTTGGACATGGATTATTTCGTCCTTTTTTTGTGTGTTTCGTTGGGACTAAGTTTACACCAGGCGTTTTGTTTGTCGCCGTGGCGTGAGCTTCCAATTTGTCTTTATGCCTATGACCTCAGATGAGCCTAATATCGAGCTTTTTGCCAACGGCTTTGGCATAAGCCTTGAGGAGGGCAATCTCTGGATAATCTCCGCGTGCCCAACGTTTCTCAATATCGGCAACGTCTGCCTCAGAGATGCCCATTTTCTCAGCGATATCAGCCTGGGTTAGGTATGCCGAAAGCCGCGCCTCGGCAATTCGCATCAAGCGGTCAATCGTCTTTTGGGTATTTCGGTGTAGTTCCCATAGAACGTCATCTAATTCGTCACGTTCATGCATTAGAACGTTCCCATAAAGAGGTTCCCCATTTGAGGAATATCGGCACGCTTTTCGATATAAGTATAAAAACGTCGGTTGCCAAGGCTGCGTCTTCTTCGATTTCAATCTTGTTGGGCGTTTGAACTAAAGTACTACTNTTAAAGTACGCTCGGTGCTTTAAGGATTCAACATAAAGCGCCGCTAAGCGTTTGGCTTCTTCGCCTTTGATTTCTGTGTGGCGCTCTAAGATTTGAGCAACGTAAGCATAACTTTTAGCGACTCCACCCTCAAAGAACATCTTGGAGAGCATGGGGCACCGTGACGCTTCACCCAACACCAGTCGGCAGAGTGCCGCAGCGTTAGGTTCACAAAAGGCTGTCAAATACGCAAAGCCAAACACATAAAGTTGGTCACGCAGATTCTTACGCGTTTCAAACTGAAGCTCGGTCGCTTCAAACATACGCGTAATCAGCATCTCTAAGGCTGCCGCAAACAAGCCTTCTTTATTTTTAAAGGTGTTATAAATCGTGGTCGTCGAGCCGCCCGCTTCTTTAATAATGTCGGGGATGCTCGTATTATCAAAGCCTTTTTCAGCAAAGAGTCGCATAGCGACTTCGATCACTNNGGCCTCACGGCGTACATTCCCTCGGGCTTGAGTGCGTCGCAACATGTCAAAAGTTCCAGTAGTAGTGGTATGGGCAGATTATAGCGAAGGGGCTAAGCAAGGTAAGTTTTTCATGACGCAACGCTTTGACGTCTCCATGAAGATGCCTTAGAAACGCGCTAAAATGTCCGCTTTCCAACCGACCAACATCACCATTTCTAAAGGACCCACTTAAGATGAAAGAAAAAATCGGAACCCTTCTTTGGCTCTCTGGCGCACTCATCGTCGCCTGGGCGTTGTCGGTCTCGATCTCGATGATGTTTGATTGGTCTATCCCTGAAGCACAAGAAAACTTCCGTCAAGGGCTCTTTATCGTGGCTGCCGTCACGATGTTTGGGTTTATCTTTAGAGCCAAGCTCTTAAAGGAAAGCACTCNNGTTGAAAAGCTCATCACTTATGTGGTGATCCCAGGGGCTGTACTGATCCTTACGGTACNNTACGGCTACTGTCAAGAGTTTGCCNCTACTCTTATTGAATCGCTCACGAAATAGCGACGCAATGGGCGTCACACGCTGATCAAACACGCAATAAACACGCTTCACATATAAATCGGGCGAGGTAGGGACTTGAAGGCTACCTCGCTTTTCTTTTCTCGGGTTAACCTCTACGGGATCTCAGCTATCTCTTAAGAGGTATTTCAACGTGCTCCGATAGGGATTTCTTCATAAAATTCTTATTGAAACATCAGTTTCTCAAACACTTCAAACGCCATTAGCGTCTCTCCCAGAGACAAGTTTGCCTCTCTGATTGTCGTTTTATTGATATAAAACAAAATTTGTCCATTTTTTATCACGATCTCCTATAAATTCCTGATGTCGAATCAGTGATCCTTTTGTAATATTGAAGTGTCTCAAGTTTCTAAGCCCTTTACCTCAAAGGTGATTTTCAAGTTGACACCTGTTCGACGCTTGAAGATTGTTCTCGACGAACTTCAGATTCAGAGCGACTTACATTGACTCCGGACCTTTAGCCCGAAAGGCCAAGCGTGGCAAACCACCGAGATAAAAAGGCCTTATTAACCGCTTCACACTAGTTGATAAGGCGCACTTAAATCCCACCCTACGAAGTACACAAATGATCTCAATTGACGCGCCCAGAAAACATGTTCCGAAACGCCAACTCTCACCTAAGAAGCGTGCGCAAATGATTTCCACGGCTTGTAACTCTGGCAAGTCTGGTAGTATCGCTAGCGCCATCGGTGAAGCTTTGCGTGACAATGGTATGACCAAGATGTCGGTAAAACCGGTATCGGTCGTGCCGTGCTTTATCGCTCCTTTGGCGAAAAAGGCAATCCTACCCTTCAGATTTTGTGTGATGCCCTGAAAGCCCTTAAGCTCAAGATTCAGGTCGTGCCCATGGATACGCCGACGAATGATCTCTTCGCCGATGTCGAAGACGATGTCAAAGACGCTGAAGTGAGCAAAAAATAATCACGATCAAACGTGAAGAACCCAAACGGTCGAGGTGCAAATCTCGTACTGTTTTTCATGTAGGTGCCTGTGCAGAAAGTACCGTGCGCAGAGAGGATGCCAGCTCGTGGAGGAGGGCTTAACGCTCGGTTTAGGTGCTAGCAGAGTTGGGTGAGGGAATGTTATGGTGTTTTAACCTGAATGCAGTTAAGTCACAAATACCGTATATCGGTCACGGCAAAATGAACCAATGAGGTCACTCTAATGGTCGGTAAAAGCAAGGGCTTGGTTATCCTCGGCTAGGAAAAATCGAAAAACATAGCCCTGAAAGTCAAAAATCAAACGAAAAAGTGTCCTTCGTCACGTATACTAATACCAAGGGTTATCAAAATTCGCTCTAAAATCGCTATTAATCGCATGCGGTAGACATTATAGGCATGCGTTAATAAATAAGACTATAATCTATAATCACTAAATAATTAAAATCAGACAGTAGCTAAAAGGATAAGCACATTAAAAGTACTCAAACTTTAAAAAGTGCACCTCGTGAGCATAAAGGGTTACCTCCGAAACCCAAAAGCAACCGATTAATAAAAACCCCTCTCCATGAGGCGATCGATTCACATTTTGCGTTAAATCAAAAAGAGTTCAGATAAGTGTCTGTGTAGAAGCCAAAAACGCGTTGCCGATCGGTATACTTCACGTCCGATCTAGGGGCTTACCCGTGGGGTAGAACCTTGATCCCTTTATGTTTGGCTGTGCTCGCGGAGTGCGGCTTTTTTTAACCTTTGGATCATCTCCATCATGCTCGAAAGTTTCGGCGTACTCAATATCTGGGCTTATATTCTCGGTGCCATCGTCATTATCATGGTACCTGGTACCNCCAACACTCTTTACGTTCTTAAGACCGCCATCGTGGACGGTCGTCGTGGCGGCTTTACGGCAGCGGCTGGTGTCTTCACCGGTGACGCCGTGCTTGTTTTCTGTGCCTATCTTGGGATTGCAGCCTTGATGCAAGCCCATCCAGAAGTCTTCTTCTGGATCAAGATGATCGGTGCGGCCTATTTGGCTTACCTCGGTTCTAAAGCCATCTATGCGACCTTTATTGCGCCGCGTAAAGCAAACGACACCACTGACGACGTGAAGGTCCGTAAGTCCCAGAGCCAACTCAAAATTTACCGTAACGCGCTCGCGCTTTCGCTCACGAACCCGAAGTCGATTCTCTTTTATGTATCGTTTTTCGTGCAATTCATTGATCCGACCTATGCGAACCCCGCGATTAGCTACTTCATTCTCGCAGTGATCCTTGAATTCTTCAGCATGATTTGGATGTCAACCCTCATTACGGTGGGCGCTGATCTCCTGAAATTCGTCGGTCGCCGTCCGAGCATTGCTAAGCTCGGTAACACCGCTGTGGGATCCCTGTTTTTAATGTTTGCCTCTAAGCTCGCTTTAGAAGGCTAAACCCAATAACCAAAAAAACCATAGAAGAAAGACGCTTTGAGGATGCATTTTCGGATGCGTCCTCTTTTTTTCGTCGCCTCGGCGGAGGCTAGGCGCTTGAGGGATATTGGGCTAGTGTCATGGGTCAATGTGGACTAGCGTTGTGGTTACTGTGGACTTAAGTTGTCGTTTGGGTGTACGTCGCCCGAGGCTTGCTTCGCGTACAATGCATGAGTATCTCATTTGTTGGTAGAACCGCATGCATTTCACGTTGCCGCCTAAGGCTTATCTCTTTCTCTCTGTCTTCCTTCTTTTAATGGGTGGTTATACGTTACCCATTACGCTCTTTCAGTTGGTCCTGATCTTTGGCTGCTTGATGCTCGCCTGGTGTGCAATCGTATCAAAAGCCGTGGTCAAACTTTTGTGAGCGCGTTGTTTGCCTTGGGGGCGGTACTCTATAACCCCTTTGCCTGGGAGTTGCTTCCCGTCGCTGCCTGGCTTGTGGTGGTGGGTGTCACAGCCTTGATGATGCTTGTCTTGGCGTTTAAGCGATAAGGTCGCGATAAGCACTCTCGTTTGCGTAGACTTCACACTAGAGCTAATTTCAAACAAAGAAAAGGTCAAGGTCATCCAGTTGGGTGGTACTTTTCTGTTTGAAATCACAAAAAACGGGCAACTGCGCGAGACAGCTACCCGTCATCCCCGAGCATCTTTCGCTTAAATTGAGACGAGGCGAAAGGATTGCGTTAACTACCGCTTAGAATTTGTGCGTCACGCCCATATAGGTATGCGTCACATTGGCTTTGGTGTCACCTTTGTCGGTCGCATCACCATCGAGCTTTGCGTGGGCGTACCCTGCGCCCGCATAAAGGCTCGTACGGCGTGAAAGCGGATACACATACTTCGTGGCAATGCCGATGTAGTCATTGTCGCGATCAGCCGTCTTTTCGAACTCAGTACTGNNACCGTCCACATAGTAGCCACCGATCGTGAGGTGACCCGCGCACACCGGCAGGATGGTACCCAAATGCAGACCATAGCCCTTAAAGCCCGCGGTCGGGTTAACGGGTTTCGCGGCATCAATCGCCGTCATTGCGTCGATAGTCTCTTGACCCTTAAAGTACTGTGCCATCGCAAAGTACTTCGCGACGCCAAAGTCATAGTTGCCGCCCAAGTAGATCGCCTGACCGTCCTTACTGNNGGCATCTTAGAGGCTGCATAGTTGCTGCCATAGTCCTGTAATTCATAGTACCAACACGGCGTTAAAGGGACCGTAAGATCCGGTCAATGCAGTAGGCGTGTAACGGTTTGCGTTTTTCGAGCCTTCACGCGCGTCGAGTCGGTTAGGATCGGTGCTATTCTTTTTGAAGGAATACTGCACCGTTGCCTGAAGCCCACCCATCACCGGGGTCTGGTAAGTGAGCATGTTGTCGTAGCGAGCCGACTTTGCAAGACCGAAGATCTTGTTGTCACCGCCGTCAAAGGCGTCCCCGATCGCGTACACGATGTCGTAGGACCCCGCAGCACTCGCCACACCACCCATGCGGTAAGCCGACAAACGACCCAAGGGGGTCATCACTGACAACGACGCTTCACGGTCAAAGAGGCGGTTCTTGTCGCCCAAGGCACCCGTATCGGTAGCCTTAAAGCCATTCTCAAGCTTAAAGCCCACGGTCATACCGTTACCTAAGGCTTCTTGACCCGTCAAGCCAATACGAGAAGCGGCATTCAAACCACTATCCAGTCCAAACGTGTGTTCGTCGACATGACGAACGCCATTCACCTTCACGTCTTCTTTCGTGTAGTTAAGACCTTCATCGACGACGCCATAGAGCGTCACCTGACCAGCCACAGCGTAGCCAGTCATCGTGCTTAGAACCGCCAAAGCGGTCAGAGACTTTTTGAACATGTGTTTTCTCCTTGCCCAAATCAAATGGGCACTGGTTAGGACTTGATCGCAAAGCCAACTTTACGACGTTTAAAAAGCACGTCAATCCATTAACGACCAAATGTAAAGCGTTTAAAAACGTTCGATGTCGAAATATTTCACATCGATTAATACTGAAAGGTATCACTCAAATAGGAGAACACTTAACAGGGCGAGAGGGGATAGTGGGAAAGGGTGTTTGAAGACGATATCGCGCAAAATAAGGCGAATTTTCTTTATTGGAATGAGGGATCGGTGCGTCGTGTGGCTAGAACGCTTACAAAGCGTTTCAGTTTGGATGGACGATGTGAGGGGAAGTTGACAAATCGAATACCGGTTGAATGAAAGGGTGAAGGCAAAAAATGCCGCGACCAAAGTGCTTGATCGCGGCAGGTATTGTCTTAGAGTTTAAAGAAAACTCTAGATTAGAACGTGTGGGTCAAACCAGCGTAGACCTGCGTCACGTCCTTTTCGTACTTCGTAGCGGTCTTCGTGGCATCGACATTAGCCTGAGCGTAGCCAGCACCCGTGTAAAGGGTTGTACGCTTGCTGAGCGAATAAGCATAACGAAGAGAAGCACCCACGTAGTCAGTGTCACGGTCACCCGTAGTATTCTCAGCCGTTGCGTCAACGTAATAGAGACCAGCGGTCACGTTACCCGCAAGAGCCGGGAACTGGGTACCGACATGAAANGTATAGCCCTTAAAGCCGTTTTCAGCACCAACATCAGAACCGAGATAGGTGAGTTCCTTCTGGTCCTCGAAGTACTGAGCAAGCACAAAGGTCTTAGCAAAGCCGCAGTCGTAGTTACCACCGAGGTAGAAGGTCTTTCCCGTTTCGGGACCAGTCAGCTTAGCGCTACCCGGAGCGTCCTTACCGTTGTTGGAGGCGTAGTTCTGGAGTTCGAAAGCCGTCACGGTANNCTGAAGCGGACCAAAGTCACCCGTCAAAGCAAAGGAAGCATAGCGGTCAACAGCGGCAGAACCTTCACGGAGCTTACCCTGAAATTCGCTCTGATCGTCACCCTTGAAGGAATACTGAACCGTTCCTTGAACGCCACCGAACTTCGGCGTCTGATAGGTCACCATGTTGTCATAGCGGCTAGAAACCGTCAGNGTACCAAGCACGGCGTTGTCACCACCGTCGAAGGCATCAGCATAGGCATAGACGAGGTCATAGGTGCCAGCGGAAGAGGCGACACCACCCATGCGACCTACGGACAAGGCACCGAAGTCACCAGAGAGCGTAAGAGAGGATTCACGTACCAAAAGACTACCACCCTGACCGAGCGTACCGTCGTCACCGTTAAACGAATTTTCGAGCTTAAAGCCGAGCGTGAGACCGTTACCAAGGTCTTCAGAGCCGACTAAACCAAAGCGTGACGGGGCATTCAAACCACTCGCCTGTTCAAATGACTGTGTCTTTGTCTTGTCATTGCCGTTTGTCACGGAAGACTTGTTAAAGACAAAGCCTTGGTCGAGCACACCATAGAGGCTCACATCAGCGGCTACAGCGCCGCCAGCAAAGACGCCAAGGGTGGCGAGAGCGAGAAGAGATTTCTTGTACATGGGGAGAGTCCTTTGTTTTTGCGTTGAGTGTAGGGTTAGAGAACAACCCATAAAACTCATCTTACGGATGGGTAGGAATCTCCACAATAGTTATGATGGCTTAAGAGAAGCGCCTTAAGGAGAGGGTTTTAGGAGGAATGTTGGAGGGGGGCGTGTGAATCGAAGAATTCGACTCAGTGCATGGAATTGAAGAACAATGAAAAACCGGTAGATTCCGAAGAACCTACCGGTCACAATCTTTTTCTCAGATCATATCAGACGTTCGCGAGGCGTCTGACATGATATTGCTGAGAAACGATTAGAAGCGGTGCGTCAAACCAACATAGTACTGCGTAACCTTTTCGACAGTATCCTTGTCAGCAGCCGTGGCGGCATCCAACGTGGTCTTGCCGTAACCAGCGCCAGTGTAGAGGGACGTACGCTTAGAGAGAGCGTATTCGTACTTAGCACCGATACCATAGTAGGTAAGATCGCGTTCGTTGGCAGCATCCTTTTCAACCGTATTGCCATCGACATAGTAGCCACCGAACGTCCAGTCACCGCCGAGAGCGGCAAACTGGGTGCCGAGGTGAACGCCATAACCTTCATAGGTACCGGCGAAGATACCATTTTCAGCAGCAGCGAGCTGATCGGAATCAATATCCTTGAAGTACTGAGCCATCAAGAAGGTCTTAGCAAAACCGCAGTCGTAGTTACCACCGAGGTAAACGATCTGACCGTCTTCGACATCATAACGAACCGTGCCGTTATTAGAGGCATAGTTGAAGAATTCATAGGCGAGAACCGTCTGAAGCGGACCAAAATTACCGTTCAAAGCAGCGCTAGCATAACGGTCGGTGGCGGCGGAACCTTCACGACCAGTGGCAGGATCGTAGGGAACAGCGTCTTCATCTTTAACGTTGTTGCCCTTGAAGGAATACTGGAACGTACCCTGGAGTACAGCAAACACCGGCGTCTGGTACTGAACCATGTTGTCCATACGGGAGGAGATAGCCAAACCGAGGATGGCGTTGTCACCACCGTCAAAAGCATCAGCCGTACCGTAAACAGAGTCAACACCAGCGGAAGAACCAACGCCACCCATACGACCCATGGAGAGAGCGCCAAAAGCACCAGAAACCGTCAAAGAAGCTTCACGGTTGAAGAGGCGATCGCCACCGAGCGTGCCGTCGTCAGCGCTGAAAGCGTTTTCAAGCTTGAAACCAACCTTGAGACCGTTACCGAGATCTTCCGTGCCCTTCAAACCGAAGCGGGAACCAGAAGAAACACCAGATTCAAGACCGAAGCTGTTGGTCTTTTCAGTCGTGCCATCATGCTCTTCGACCTTGGTCTGGTTGAAAAGGAAACCTTCGTCGACGATACCATAGAGCGTCACATCAGCAGCGCATGCAAAACCAGCAGCGGTACCAAGAACCGCGATAGCGGCAAGAGACTTCTTAAACATTTAATACTCCATTTAACTCGCAGAGCGAGCTTGTTTGGGAACTTGATCGCGATATCAAATTTATCGCGTAGTGAGAACATGAACTTAAGTGAACTTGTCTCTGTTACAAATTTCAGTACCATGACGACATATCTTGTTGCATTTAGTTAAGTCTTGTTGAAAGCTTGTTATCGGCTATGTAAGTAGTGTTCAGCAGATTTATATCCAAAATATGTAGGTAGAAGTGCCTATACGGAATCACGGTATTCTTGATGAATTACAACAGGAATAGAGGGAAACCCCATCCCGTCTGAATGTGATCTCTACGCTATTTCCTATGTTGTTAAAAAACAACTTTAAACGTATCGGTCAAAGAAGCGTCGTGGGTTTAGAAATGAAATCATCTGAAAGTGAAGGATTCTTGGGTGACAGTTCATCCAAAAGCATCAGAACCATCGCAAATAAATCAGTTCTTGAGAATGCCGGGTGGTTCAGTCGAACAAAACAACAAACTTTGGTGAACCACGTCAAGCTACTCATTTGTTTTCCCAGTTAATGCGATGTAGCAATCGTTAGATAAATCAGTATAAATACCTACTTTAATTCAGTCATTTATACGGAAAACACGAAACGAACAAAATTCTCTTCATAAAATGTGCGTTTTGTAACTTGTGCATAGGGGAATCTACTGAAGGGTAGGTGTTTCTTTTCAAGAATGACCTTTTTAAAATTTGAAACGCCTCCCTTGGACCAACCTCTTGTGACCTAAATGACCACCAAAATTCCCGCTTACCCAGAGATTCGATTTTCTGAGACCTACCAATATATTGGTTCGCCAAGCTACAAAGAGACATTCGAGCGTATTGAAGCTGCAATCAAACGTTTAGAAAATACCTCTTTAGAAGCGCTTGAGGATGAAAATATCCTTGTTGAAGCCTTTGCGATCTACGAAAAAGCGTTGGACGAAGTCGAAACCTTAAGAGCTTTTGTTCGTCTAAAGAGTGCCGAAGATACGACGGCGTCTTTGCCTGAAGAAGCGTCTGAATCGATTAATGAGATATACCAACGCTTATTTAGTGCTTCAAGTCCATTGGTTGAATATTTAGAAGCCAAGATTCTCAATGACACGTGTCCCCCAAAATTAGAACGCGTTCGTCACGCGATTGGGCTCTTACACCACTCCTGGATGCGTCGATTAGATCCGTCGATGCGTGACTTTATTNCAGAAGATGCGCGTCACGTGTTTTTAGCTTTGACCGCTTCTTACGAGCGCATTGCTAAACATGTCACCGTTGACATTCTTACAGAAGAACATTTAAAGCGCCGTTTATCATTCGCACAATGCGTGGTTGCGTTACGTTCTAATACGACGCGTGACGTTCGTAAGCAGATTTATGATGGCTTAAACCGTGAGCTAGCAGGCTTATCGAACCAATTTGCGGATGTGTTGAATTTCCTTCAAGGGATTCGATTACTTTATTGGGAGCAGGGTGGGGCGGACTTCCACAAAATGCCATTCGAGCACGCGAACGTGTCGCCTGAAGCTTGGGAAGCCATGCGTCGTGTCATGCTTCGCCGTGTAGACGAAATTCGTGAAATGGTCTCTAAACGTGCGNTACTTATTATACCTCGAGGGATGAAGCCTTTTGACTTACCCGCGGGCTACCCTGAAGGGGCAAACCAACGCATTACGTCGATTCAGGCGCTCAATCTCGCGATGATGTCATCCCAATTCGTGGGTGACGCCTTTAGTCAATTTGTTAAAGGCTTGGTTAACGACGGTGGAATCGAAATGCGTACCTCTTCTTCGAGAACGGGCGACGCCTTTACGGTGACAATGGGGTATTTTAATACTGTCCGTGTTGTATGTCCTTTTGCAAACGACATGGACACGGCGATGATTCTTGCCAATAAATTAGGGGAAGGTTACGTCGGTCATATTTTAAAAGACAAACCACGTTTTGAACGTGAAGTGTCAACCATTGTTCTAGCAATGGTCGGTAGCTTTCACGAAACGATGGCGCGCCGCACCTGGTGGCGTTTAGGAGGTAAGCAAGCTGAACCCATGGTACTGTGGCAAGGGTGTCGTTCTGTCTCGTCGAACTTATTAAACTTGTCAGTACGCGCTGATTTTGAAATGCGTTTTATTGAAGAGCGTCAAAAGGGACTGCTCAATGTCAAAACGATTAAGTCGATCCTTGCTGAAGCTTGGGAACGGTGGTAC
Organism: uncultured Sutterella sp.; assembly: GCA_905186105.1. Classification (GTDB taxonomy): domain Bacteria; phylum Pseudomonadota; class Gammaproteobacteria; order Burkholderiales; family Burkholderiaceae_F; genus Sutterella. The sequence goes on from LR994475.1 coordinate 1,319,867, forward strand.
GGCAACACGGTGCAAGATCCTGACTACTCGTTATGGATGACCCAACGTCACTTCTACGACTCATACGTCTTTATGCAGACACCCGCGCGAGCGATGGGTTATTTGTTGAGTTATTACCTCGTCTATTTCTATCAAAAGAATCCGAAGACTTTCGCCAAGGACTACGAAGCGATGCTTGAAGACGCCGGTAATATGGACGTAGATGCGCTATTTAAGAAACATATGCATATTGATTTAACTAAGGAAACGGTTTGGGAACAGGACCTCGATGAGTGCCTTAGAACAACGTTGTCTGACTGCCGGTGATGGTGCCTACTAAGCCTTAAATCACAAAATCAACCCGACAATCAAGCCCCTTGATCACGCGATCTTGGGGCTTTTATTTTGAGTTGACACTTGAGCGCATCAACCTTTGACCGTTTGACAAAACGGTCAAGACAAGGCATGATTGACTTGCTTTACGCTGCACTCGCATGCTGCAGACTCCGGTCATCCATGCTAACTGAGTGAATTCACTCAAATCACTTCTACGACACCCACGAGGGCGATTGTCCTCGGGGCTCTGTATATTCNNAGGGGGTTTGATGGTCGGTCATCCCCGTGGTTTTCTTAACTCTCTTTTTTTAAGGAAATCATCATGACTAACCATCCTCTCATGACGCCTGAATTCGTCAGGGTCCCGGCCTCCTATTTTGGCGACCATCTTGCCAACGAACGTGACTGCCTGGGTTACAACGTCAAAACGCTACCGACTTTTGCTCGCAGCCGCATTCCGACGCTTCACGAAAATCATTGGTTCAATGCCGAACACTATCGCCACATGGCGCTCTGGTGGAATTTGACCAATGCTGAACCGATCTATGTCTCTGACTCTTCGGGCTCTGGCAAAACCAGTACCGCCATGCAATTTTGTGCTCGTCTCGGGGTTCCCGTGGTGAGTGTCACTGCACGCGCGCGTATGGATCGTCGTGAACTGATCGGACATTGGNTAGTTAAAGGTGGGGAAACCGTCTGGATTGACGGTCCTGCCTTGCTTGCTTGGAAGTACGGTTGGGTCCTTCTTATTAATGAATTTTCAGCCGCACCCGCAGACATGTGGGTGAGTTGCAATGACATTTTGGAAGGATTGCCGCTTGATAACGGCGCGACCGGTGAACTCATCCAACCTCAGCCTATGACGCGCGTCATTGTCACTGACAATACGCGTACTNATTCGTCTGAAATCGATGATGGGTTCTTTGGTAGTCAGATCCAAGACCGATCGGTCATTGATCGTTTTTGGCATCTGCGTATGGAAGGGCTTAGCCCGACCGAAGAAGCGATGCTTCTTGCCAAAACCGCGCCACAAAACCTCACTGTAGGTTTTAGTGACGAAGCGCTCAATGCCCTTTATAACGCCCTGGCGCGTTTAGGGGCAGATAGTCGCTCTCAGGCTCAGACCCAAACCATTGGGTTTGAATCGCACATCGTGCCATTCTCGCATCGCGTTCTTATTCGCCTGCGTGACATGTTGCTCGACGCTGCAACTCAGCCTGGCGGCGAAAAGGCAAGTGCCTTGGTGCGTCGTCTCTCACGTATTGCTTTAGCAGAGTCGCTTGACTCTACAGCAAGTGAGTNNACCGCTCAGACGCTAGCTGAAACCACGATCGGCGATTTGGTGCATGACCTTAGGGTCAGCCGTGCCATATCGATCCCTGGCGTGAAATTAGCGCTCTAAAACCCAACCTCGGACGTTTTGTCCGACACACCCAGAAAGGGGACAAATCCCTTTTCTGGGGCGTGTCCCCATTTTTGTTACTAAATGGAGATACGCAACATGTGTATTAGGACAATATCGTTCGCATCCCGAGCGAACACCGTCGCCCTTGATCTCGTCAAGCTCCTCAATGGTTATACCTGCGAGGTGCATCATGACTAGACAGGGTGCTAAAGCGGAACGCGATCGTCGTCACGCGGTAGAAACTGCCAAAGCAGATAAAGCAAAACGTGCCACAACCGTTGTGGAAGCCATGTTTGACAAAGATGTTTGTCGAGCCACTGGTACCGTACCCNTGGAGGGCGCTGCACCCTTGGTTTTCCAAGCGATGTGTCGTCGTGAGGGGATACGCGTTTACTTTACCCATGCCCCCATGACCGATGGTCAAGGGATTTGGCTGGGTAGTATGGACCTCACGAGTCCCTTAGCTTCGGTCTTTGTCTACGGTCATGGCTGTCACGAACGCCACCACGTTGTTTATACGGACTTCAAAGCCTTGACGAACTTAGACGACCGTGCACTCCATGGTCTTGCGAACGTCTTTGAAGACATTCGTATTGATCGTCTAGGGAGTAAGGACTACGCAGGGTACTTGCTTTGGCGACGGGCCTTATTAACCGCGATGAAAGCCGCAGGGGAAGCCGCTTGGGTGAACCCTGAGGGGCTGAGCTTCGGTGGGCTCCTTACCTTTTGGTTACTTCTCACCTTAGAAGTCGATCAACTGGAGATGGAGTTTCTCGAAGCGGATCGCTTAAGGCTCGACGCACGTGTGCGTGACCAATTTGGAGACGCGTTTGCGGAGAGTGTGTTAAGCCTCGTTCGTAGCGCCTACCCATTANCCAACACCACGGCTGCCGTGTTACTTGCAAAACGCATTTGGTCTCTAATTAAGCGTCAATCAACCCAAGCGCGTCGTGCGCTTGATACTTCGAGCCTACAGTCAAAATACNAAAGTGACCCTCTTGAATTTCAGGGCTCTTTGTTTGACGACTCGGGTTCAGTGACCGTCTTAGGAGACCCAAGCCACCATCAACCCGGCTTTGCCGAACTTCATAAAGTCTCTCGCTGTTTAAAGGGACTTCTTGAAAGTGATGGTTGGGAATGCGTCAACGCAGGTGTCAGCAACTTTCGCCAAATCCTTCAAAATTCATCGTTTACCAATACCGACGAGTCGGTGGGTGACATGAATCCACACTTCGCGTCGCAAGACCAATATCGATGTTTGGATGAGAAGGTGGCTGAAGCGCAAAGGGCTGCGTTCAGAGCACTGTNNACTACTAGTGGCTCCATGAAAAGGCTTTTTCAAAATGCGTTATCGCACCCAGTCCCCACGCCTGTGAAACGTTCACATATGGGGGACGACTTGGATGACGATGCCATTGCCTTAATGTCTGCTGGTGAAGACCGTGTCTTTCGTCAGGACACACCCGTCATGGGTCGTGAAATGGCGGTCGAGATTTTACTTGACACCTCAGGCTCGATGGATCGTTTGCCAATGACAGAAGCTAAAGTCGCCGCTTTGCGGTGTATGGAAGCCTGTCGCGCCACACCGGGGATTAGAGCGAGCCTTTCGCTTTTCCCTGGTGCAGGCTATCGTGGCATAACGACCGCAGCGACCTTTGAAACGTCGCTTCGTGAGTNNACCATCGAACGCGTAGATTTTATTGACGGGTTTGGGTCTACACCCATCCTGCAAGCACTCTACTGTTCAGGACTCACGCTTAATGCCCGTAGCGAACCCGCCAAAGTGATTTTCGTCATTACTGACGGACGCTTTGATACCGACAGTGTGGATGCCATGATCCGAGACCTTAAGGTCTGCGGGATTCATGTCGCCATGGTCGGGATTGGGTCTGACTGCACCACGCGTGGCGAATATACGGCGACCGTTGAGAGTACGAAAGATCTTGCGCCCGCAATGAGCGTCTTGATCAGCAAACTCTCACGAACGTTACGCTTAGGTTCAAACCGCTAACGAGTCAATCGTCCTTGTTTTGACGTGCGGATTGTTCGTATTGAAGGTGCGTGTTCACATGAACACCCCTTCAATGCGAACCGCATTCTTCATTCAATAAGAGCGTTTTCTATTATTCCTCTAACGCTCTGACCCTTCCAACCATTCCCCACCACACAACATGACACCTCGTCACACACCACGTGAGGGTCAATCTTGGTCACCCCGACCGTCTAACGTCCCTGAAACTCAATTTTTAACGCACTATAGTGCTGGTANNCCTGAACGATGGACCTGTGAGCCTGAAGGCTTTGCCGGTCACCCGCCGGTCCATCGTCTCTACATTCCAAAAGACGACGGATTTTTACTGTCGCACCCTGCAGACGCGGTACTATNNCGCGCAATCTTGGCTCCGACTGATCCCGTTAAAATGCTTTTACGCCACCGTGCGCTCGTAGAACGCCTCCGAACCGCCATTGGTTCTCGACTTCTTTTTGAAAAGCACTTGATGCCGGTGATGGCTGGGTGGGGCGCAATGGTGCAGTCTTTACCCAGAGATGAACGAGGTCTTTGGAGTGGCGCAGACGGTANNCTCTTTGAAGCAGGACTCATGTTTGCGATAGGGAGTCTTTCTGCCATTGACGCGCGTGTGATTGGTACGACGATGACCNCTCAAGCCCGAGACGAATGGACGGCACGATTGCGTGTGGCAGCAGTCATCGCAGGCGTGATGAGCGATAGTCGTAAGCTCGCCCAATTAAAGCTCGAAGCGGGAACTGAAAACCCCGCCAATGGGATCTTCGATGTAATCAGTCAATTTAATCCGTCTGAAGAAACGGCTTTACAGTTTGCTGTGACCCATATAGGGCGCGTCATGCGCCTCACGCGTTATACGNCCAAAAAGTCGNCTGGTCGATTGCCAACCGTCTCTGCGGATATCCTTCGGTTGGTGGTTCCCACGGACACCTTACGGTGGCTCGGGAGCACACAACTCGATGACGGTGAAACGGTCCTGACGGTACNNCTCAAAGCCGCCGTCACGTATGCGACGGGCTTTACCGACGCAGAACGCATGATCAGTGAGGCTGCTGCCCGTGGTCGCGAATGGGCTACGAATCGCCGTAGCGCTGAAGCCGCCCGTCGTGAAGGGTCGTGCCCCTTGATGCGTGGGTTTGCAAGTGTCTTTGAAGCGGACTTACGTCGACGTATTCTCCACGGTAAATGGCGGTTAAACGATGGCGAATCGCCCATTGTTTATGCGGAAGACGGGATTTATTTGGCGTGGTCGCGCACCTTCACAGAAATTACTGCGTCCGCGGAAGACAATTGGCTCTTTAGAGAGGTGCCAGACGAACCAGATGTCGCCGCGGACATCCTTGCGTCATCAGACATGATCTTTCGCTCTGAAGCAGGGAACCCTGTGTGGATGACGGACGACAATGCGCCGTGTCGCCGTGGGGCGTGGCTTCGTGTGACAGACAGTCAAGGGTTTATTGCGTTAGCACGCCGCGCAGCTGACAAAGCCAAAGAGGTGTTACCAGATCCCTTAGCACCGATTTTTGACAAGGACATCCGTAAAGAGAACGTGAGTGACGAGGTCCTTCAACCAATCTTTGTTTGGAAGCTCGACTTACCCATGAGCATGCTCCCCGACGACTCAGTCTTGATCGACGCGGTTGAACGACTCAATCACGCCAAAGTGGGGCAATTCTTTACGCATCCGCAAGGGCTCTTTATTCCTGAAACGCTGTTGCCACTAGACTGGTGGTCGTGTCCAGGGGACGCTGAAGGAGCCCTTGTGGCAACCGATGCCCCGAGCCACCCCTTGGTGGCGATTCCTAGACGCTCATACGCTCGGCGCGTTCTCATGATGAACGAAGGCGCAAAGGTGGCGTGCCGCTTTGATCCCGCATCACGCAGTTTATCGCTTGAACCCCATGTCCTTGAAGGGATTGTCATTAGCAAAGCCTATATCACGCCCGTGGTAGTTGGCCNNGGGTCAGGCGAAACCGTGTTGAAAACGCCAACGATCACAGACTTAAAGGCCTCGATTTGCCTGACGTGCCGAAAAAGTACCGACTCTGACAAAAAGAAAGAAGCAGCAGCCGTTAAAGAAGATACGACGGTAAACACCAAGGACAGAGCATCGACAGAAGTAAGCAACGATACCTCGGGTGGTGAATCACAAAAGAGGATTGACGAACAAAAAGGGGAACTCTTAAAGAACGCCGTCGAAACCAATCCTGAACAACGCCAGGTCATCGAAAACAATCCCTTCGATAGCGAAGACGACGAATCTGATGAAGACGATGACGATGAGTTCATGAACGACGATGACGGCACGGTCGAGGAGGACTATTAAAAAATGAAATGGACTGACGATAGTTCAAGTGGCGTATCTTCTGAACGCCTTTGCTCTTGGCGTANNCCGGCTTGGGAAGGAATAAGTGCCATCGCGGGGTTTGCCGGGAGTCTCACCACAGCAGCGGTTGTGCCTGGAACCTTTAGTCTGGTGGCGAGTAGTGCCCTTGGGGTCTTTGCCTTGATGCGAACCTTTGGGGCAGGGTGTACGTTAGCAAAGCGCGTTCCGCTCGCGGGCTTTGCACCGACCTTTATCAATTACCCCATGTTGGTCAATTTATTAAAGACCAAAGCGAGCAAAAAAGGCACGGCAAAGAAACCCTTTAAAGTGAAACCCATTGGTCCCGCGTGGCTTGAGCGCTATGACATGGCTACTAAAGTACNNCTGATGGGCGAGATGCTCTTTGACGCACGTCGTGAAGGCGGGATGATTAATGCCTTGTGGTTGGGGCGCGGCTTTCAGTGGTTACCGCGTCATGCGCAAGCGCTCTATGAATTGACAAATTCCCCGGTCGACCCTGTTCACTTACCCAAAAAGGTTCGTCAATTTTGTCGAATGCCCAAAGCTTTGGGTCCTGGAGACATTGGTAACCCGATTTTGCATGGCGTAGGCGCACACGAAGAAGACGACCTCTTGAGGCCTTTAAGTAGTCTTGGTGGGGGCACTTTGATTGTCGGCACCACGCAGGCTGGTAAAGGCGTGATGCTCACAAGCCTCATTGCGCAAGCAATCTTTCGTGGCGAACCCGTGATCGTCATTGACCCTAAGAGCTCCAAGCGCTTACGCGGAGCGATTTGGCACGCCGCCAAAATGGCAGGACGATCGATGCCGCTCGAATTTCACCCTGCGTTTCCTGAGCGCGGGGTGCGTCTAGACCCTTTAGGCGCATGGACACGCCCCACAGAACTTGCTACCCGTATTGCTGCCGTTTTGCCGCCCGATAGTGGTGCGTTTGGTAACTTCGCTTGGATGGTACNNGTGAACGTGGCAGTAGAATACNTTTTTTATGTCACCGAACGTCCGTCTCTTTTGGGGTTACGTAAGATCCTTGAAGGGGGTATTGATCGTCTGCTCTCTAAAGCGCTCGCCATTAGTTTTAGTAAAGCGGGGATTGATAATTGGGTAGAGCAAGTGGAGGCTATGGATAAGCGACAGATCATTCCACCTGCGAGCACCGCAACCGTGGAATTGACAGCCGCCGTACAGCTTTGGGAACACACGGTCGGTAAAGACGTGGATGACCCTGGGAACGCCGTGATTGGTGGGATGATCGCGGTTTTTAGGCATAACCGTGAGCATTACGCGAAGATCACCGCATCCTTGCAGCCGATTCTCTCGATGTTGACCGCAGGGACGCTCGCCAAAAGCTTTTCACCAGACCCTTTTGACCCGGACGATGATCGTCCCATTGTGACTGTTGAACGTGTGGTAGAAGCAGGAGACATTTTGTATCTTGGTTTGGACGCATTGCCAGACAGCACCGTGGCGGGGGCATTAGGGTCGATTATTTTGGCTGACCTCACGTNNACCTACGCAGGGAAACGCTATAACCGTGGGCAATCAGGAACCGACGTTTCTCGTGTGTCACTCTTTGTTGACGAAACCGCGAACGTCATTAACGTCCCGATGATTGAGTTGCTCAACAAAGGCGCCNTTGAAGCCGGGATTCAAGTGACGGCTGCCATGCAGACGGTGAGTGACTTAGCTGCCCGCTTAGGGAGCGAAACGCGCGCGAGAATGGCTCTAGGGAACTTCAATAATTTGGTCGCCTTGAGGTCTAAAGACCGTGTAACGCAAGACTTTATTTGCGAAACCTTCGGTAAAACGACCGTCTGGTCCACTTCTACCGCATTGAGTTCATCTGCGGACGGTTCACCTTTGCCTGACTTTAGAGCCTCGGTCACACGCAGTATCTCAGGCATCCGCACCGAAATTGTCCCGCCCGACATGCTTGGGAAGCTCCCCAACACCGAGTTCTTTGCGAGTGTCTCAGGTAGTAGGCTCTACAAAGTACGAATCCCCATCTTAGTAGAAGACCTTCCGAATGACTAAAGGCATGACGAATAAAGAGAGGAAAAACCTATGAATCGTTGTTTATTCGTTGTGACCTTTGTCGTGGTACTCGTTATTATGATGTGGTTGCCAGCCCGCACGCCCGCCGAAGTCTTTGAACGTACGCTCGTGCAAGACGCTTTAACTATCCGTGATGGAGACCGCGTTGCGTTTCCGGAACTCACTACCACGATGGCGCACCACTTATTTGAAGGGCTTGATGCTCTCATCCAAGTGCCGATTGACTATCGCGTGCGACCCTATGGGGCTGACAGCAACGTTGACGCATTTAATGAAATTGATCGGGCAGCGAAGCGCTCTACGCAAACCGCATGGATCCGGTCTTTAAAGAGTTACACCTTGATGGTTTTGCAACGTTTAGCGATCCTCATCACCACAACCTTGGCGCTCCTCCCATGGATCTTGGTGCTTCTTATTGATGGATGGACCTCTCGACGCATCAGAGAAGCCGATTACCACGCACCGCAACCAAGCCTCTGGACAGCAAGCCTCACCTACTAAATCGCTGTCATTGCGTTTACAATCGTGATGCTTTTTACGCCAGCCTTTTCGCCCCTGTGGTACCCAATCTTTCCGATTGCTTTAGGACTACTCATGCGCGTCACGATGGTCACGTGGCATAGGTTCTTATAGTTAAGAGGGGTCAAAGTCTGACCAAATCAACCAAAGAAGTCGTTACTGAGAGGCGTGTTTAAATGCCAACCTCGTAACGACTTTTTGGAAATCAAAAAGCCCGAGTCTTAAAGTCGGCTCGACTAGAATGGAAGGAAACAAAACCAATAAAGGAGGGCGATATGGAAAAAATCACGATTAAGCCTCTTCACCCGACAAACCAGAACCCGTTTAGCGATCCGTTCGAACAAATTGAAGTGTTTACGTGTTTGAGAAACCGGGATATTGAGCGCCTCAAGCATAGCCTCGAAAGTGGGCACAATGTGCTTTGCATGGGTCCCAAAACGGAGTTGCTCTATTCTCTTGGGATTGAAGTCGAAGAAAAGTACCAATAAGCCGCCGGTAACGATTGATCTTGGCGCAACCACATCGTGGCGCGAGATCGTGCGTGAAATGTTTCACTTTGCCGCGGGTGCTGTGGGACCCAACGGTGTTGAAGAGGTCTTGAGTCGTTTAGCGACGCGCGTCACTTATACGTTTGACGCTGAGGCAGAGTCGTTTGAGATCCACTTACCTAGGACCATCGATCGTGCTGATTCGATCAATGATGTCTTGCAAATCCTTCGAGAGACAGCCCAAACGCAAGGCGGTTTGTTGGTCACGATCGCAGGAGGTGAAGCGCTTGAAGAAGTTCTCGGTGTTGACGCTAACTGCTTTATTCAACGACTTATTTCGACGCAAGGTGTCATTTGTCTGATGCTCATTAATGACGACACTTTACGTCGCGACGTTTTGAGTAAAAAGTGGCTAAAAGAAGGTTTTTTTACCGAATTTTACGAAGTAAATAGAGTTGCAGAACGGGAACTCTATGAAGATCTCGTGAAATCCTTTGAAAAAGTCGTGAAAAAGGACGCGGCTGAGTCCCTCGTGAAGCAACTTTTACCACAACGCATGGCTTTTGGGAACCCACTTTTAGCCTTGCTGAAGTCCTTTGGGACGAACTTGCTTTAACGGTTGAACGCGACAACCTGTTAAACGAGACCCTTGAAAAGCTTACAAGTCAACAAGCGGTCTATCAGCCACTTTGGCGGGGTCTCAGCGTGAATGAACGTTATGTGTTGGAGCGCATCACGCGTAACGAAGCGCTCGACGCGCAGCAGGACGTTGAACCAAGCCGCCTCGAGTCCGCAATTCAACGTTTGACCCAATTGGGCTTCATTAGCAAAGTGGACGATCATCAATACCGCATCGTTGATCCGGTCTTTGCGTATTGGTTGAAGGGTTACTTAAGCCAAAAATCCATCCTATGGTCAGAAATCCCGAACTGGGTCACCGTGCAAGCGATTGAAGAAGCCAACGAGATGATTCGAACGGGAAAAGGTAAAACGTATACGGTGGAAGAACTTTTTAAAGAGCTCTATGAAGATGAGGTTTAAACCCAAGCGTCCTAAAGGGCATTGATTGCTACTAAAGATCATGACACGCTTGATCGTTGAAGACCCCCTTGTTCTTCAATCAAAACACAAAACCCACTGACCTTTGCAGTGGGTTTTGTCTTAAATGTGGATTGGATTTGATTGAAGGTCGGTTAGATGAACCCCGCCGCATAAAGCGGTAACTTCAAAATCCCGTTCTTTGCTGAAGCAGGACCATCACAGAAGAGCACCGCACGGGCTTTGGTCGCGGGGCTCGTTGCGAGGGCGCGTTCAAGCATCGTACGTCGACCGCCACAAGGCTTCACGTCGACCAACATCGGTGGCTCACCCACCTGATGAATGACGATCGGCACATTAAAGTTCATGGCCTCATTGAAGCAATAGGTCATGGTTCTGAAGCGATTATTGAGTAAGGCGGCGGTCAGGTTTTCCATATAACCCGGGTGAATGTTTTCCCAACGGTAGTTATATAGGTCACGCACGTGGTCCATGCCAGAGAGCTGCATAAAGAGCCCGGCATCAACCGTATATGCACGGAGTTCCGTGTCGATGGTATGTTCGTCAAGCGGCAGCACCGTGGGCTTCGCGATCTTGACGTACCCACTACGTTCCATCCAAGTGAGGACATCACTACACTGAGCCACCGAAGAAAAGTCCCCCAACAAAGTANNCTGATCAAAGCGACGGTTATTTTTCGCCATCTGTGGCGGAAGACTCAACATCGTGTATTTAGCGGCTTCTTCAGGGACCGGCACATAGGTGAGCAAATCCTTGTGGATAGCCTGAATGACACGACGCTGATGGAGTTGAATACTCGTGGGACTCTGGTACTTCACGAAGTCATGAACGACCGTGGGAAAGCCCCCAACGAGCGCATAACGCAAATACATATCGCGCAAACGCTGATCAAGGTCACTGTCGACAGACTTCCCTTGCAGCATTGATTCACGGATGCTTTGCGTTAATTCGGGCGTCCAACGGAACTTCAAAGAAGAATGTGCCCAAAGGTACTCTTCAAAGTCCATCGTATACATACGCAATTCCGCGACATGAGGGGCATTCACGTCAGGCGTATTGCGTGCTCGCTTCATGTCGTAACAAGAACTCGTTGCGATCATGTCAAAGCGTGGGTCACCCGCTAAATTCTCGAGCGCAGCACGCACCTGTGGGCAATCAAAGAGTTCATCAAAGATGATGAGCGTTTCGCCCGGAACGATCATAAGTTTTTTGCACAACGTCGAAATAAAGACGTTGAGCATTTTGCTATTGAGCCCTTCGTGGAAGAACTGGCGGTAGTGTGGATTTTGATCAAAACGGAGAATGCCAACGTTTTTGTAATTTTCTTTGGCAAACGCTTCGATAGACGTCGACTTACCGCAGCCGCGTACTCCNTTCACAAAAAGGGTAGGGCGTTTAGGCATCGCCTTCCACCGCTTTAAATCATCGTCAATCTTTCGCTTAAACATCGTCTCCTCCGTCTTGAAGTCTTCGCGTCGTGTGATTGAAATGTTGTTTGGGAACCCAATCGTTTGAAATAACTAACGATTGACTTGCTTTGAAAATTTAAGTATTCAAAGCGATACCCTAATTTTATGGAGAAAAAACAAAAAATCAAGCCCATGTCACTCGATATCGGCTCTCACGAGTTGTTTTTGAAGTAATGCAGTCCTAGCACGAGATTACAAGGTACGCTTAAAGGCTCGTTGTTGTCTCCACATGTGCCTATTCACGTTATTCCTTTTTCTCGTTTTTCTTGGGCTCAAACGGGCAACCTTTATCGACCGTATCGGTGAAGCTACGGCAGATCGCCCAAAGAATCACGCCAAAAGCCACAACGCAGGCGATGAGTGCAATAAAGTTTGATGACATAAGAATACAAGTCAAAAATTTAAAGCTGTTTCCAAGCAACGATTTGACGTTTTTCTTCGGAGAAAACCAATGCGACTTTGATAAGTGTTTTCTGACAAATTACATANCCGTATTGCTTATTTTCAATTTGAGATACCGCTTCTTTTAGTAGAATAGGCACGCTCTCATCGTTTCTCGCATATTTAAACTCTAATACCCAATAGCGCGAACCTACCGAAAACTCAAGATCACTTCGCCCTAATGCTGAATGTTTTTCTACAATCGAAGCTATACCTGAGCCGTAAAGCAACATTTGAAGATGAGAACGGCAACTNGTAGCCTCATCTACAATTGGGTAACGATTGTAATCAATCGCATTAAACATTTCATTAAAGTACGAAATGACTTCATTAACAGCATATGAAGAGAGAAAATCCTCAGCAGTTAAACTATTGTCACGCATGATTGACGCGCCTGGTTTGATCAACTCACTGGCATAAAGCATTGCTAAAGATGATTCAACTTCTTTATTAGGATAGCCTAGACGTACTTGAAAGCCATCAGAGCCTTTAATACTCAAGTAACCAGCCTGGCAGAGCAGAATATCAAGATCAAGCTTGTCATAAGGCGCTGAAGCTTTTAGTTGCGATAAAAAAACCGTTTTATCTTTAGCGAAGTGCTCGATATTAACTAACTGATGGTTTCTTAAAAATTTAAGTAAAACATCTGGTAATCCACCCGAGGTATACCAGTAATTTTCAAAACCAGACTCTGGGTTTGATAAAAAAGCCATTACCGACCACGGACAAAATACATGGGTTTTTCCATAGGTATCAAAAGAAAAACCATCGTAATAATCGTACATTAAATTCAAAACTTCTTCTTCGGTCGTATTTAGTTTTGCAGCGGCATTTGTTAAGTGAGCAGAAAAATTCTTTTTTATTTCTTCGCGTGTATAGCCAAGTATCGTCCCGTACTTTTCATCTAATGAGATATCTTGTAGGGCATTGAAAGACGAAAAAATATTAGTGCTAGTCAACTTTGTAATACCAGTGATAAACAAGAATCTCAAACAACGGTCCGCGCGTTTGATCCGGCTGAAAAAGTGACTGACGACTAATTGAACCTTTTCAAATAATTTGGGTCGGTCCAAGCAATTTGTAAGAGGTGCATCATACTCGTCAATTAATAATACAATCGACCCAATAGGTTGTGAAAGAAACCAGTCTGAGATCTGAGATATAACTCCAGTGACTTTTGTTGGATCGTAGACAAAGCCGGATCGAGAAAAACTTTCAATCAAATGCGTCTCAAAAAGCGAATTAAAAGTTTCAAAATTAGAAAATTGTTTTGCTTCAGAGAAATCCAAACGTACAACAGTATATTGACGATCGTTCCAAAGAGATTCAATCGCTAATCCTTTGAAATCGCGAAGTCCATTGCTAAATAGGGATTCAAATGTTGAGATCAACATTGATTTCCCAAATCGACGTGGACGTGCTAAGAAGAGTCGATCATTACTATAGGCTGCCAATTTGTAAATTAAATCGGTTTTATCAACGTAAACACAGTCTAGTGCACGGATCAGATCAAAATCTGCTTTGCCCCAAGAGAGACGCGGTAATTCATTAAGCATAAAAAAATCCTCTCGATGCATCTATTCTACGAGAAAGCCGCAAATTTTGAATGGTTCATCGCTCGAACTCATCTCAAAGAACCTGNNTCCCAACACCGCTGCCGTGCCCACTACCGCTAGCACGGTCGAAGCCATCCCCGCCTTACGACTCACAACAATCGCCACCAATAAAGCAATCAAATGCACGGGATTCGTCGTAAAGAAAAAGGGCGCAGCAATCGCAACCATGACGCAACCTGGCGCAGCATCCAACAAGGCTCGTGCTCTGGGAGACATCGATCGGTCTTTAAGGAGAAACCACCCTAATAAACGTGTTGAATAGGTAGCGGCACACATCGCAAGAATAGCCAAGAATTCAACCCATGATAAATGCAACCATTCAGCCATCATTTGTCTCCTTCAGTGCCCGACTCAGTGAACCAAACTGTCGCTAAACCCGCTAACGCTCCTAAAGCCGCCGACCATGCGCCACCCAAAAAGAGGCTCACTAGCCCCGCCACAATGGCACTCACAAACCAAGGCAAAGCCTTCTTGCGACTTTACCACATTCCAGAGAGAATCGAAATAAAAATGGCAGGAAAGGTCATGGTAAAGCCCCAAACGGTGAGGTCACCAAGCCCCGTGCCAATCGCAGCACCCGCTAACGCCGAAGCCCACCACGTGACCCAAAGGGTCAAGGCTACTCCAAAGTAAAAGGGCACATTAAACGCGTCAATATCGGAGGCTCCTGCCTTACGACGCTTATTGATGTCTTCCATACTGAGGTACCAGGTTTCGTCACACATAAAGAAAAAGACCAACAGCGTCTTCGATAACGAAAGTCCTTTAACGTAAGGAGTCAATGCCGCCGACAACATAATGTGGCGAGAGTTAATGAGCCACGTACTCATCGCAATCGTGAGAATAGGAGGCAAGGCACTCCAAAGCGCTAAAGCCGCAAATTCACTGCCGCCCGCATAGTTAATGCCCGTCATCAAACCCATGCCAAAGGGGCTTAAGCCCGCATGAGCCCCCCGTNNTGCACCCAAAATGAGACCGACTGGAATAAAGCCCATCATGACGGGGACTGCAACACGCATGCCTCTAAGAAAGTCTTTGTGTAATAAGTTCATGTCGTCGTAACTCAATCAATTCAAAATCGTACCTTTGCGCATTGCTTCTTTTTGCTTGGCAATGTGAATGGCATAGTTCACCGTTTCTAAAGCGCGCTCAGCGATCAACATAGCGAGCGGTTCAATCGACCCAGAATCGTTAAACGTTTTCAATGCGTCGAGATAACTCGTTCGATCCTTATAGCGAATGTTGATAAAGTCAAACCCATCTTTAATTCGGTGGGAAAAGTCATACGAAAAAGCGTGAAGCGTTTGAAAAGGATGATGCGCTTTGTGATTCAAACTCAAGTTGCCATCTCAAAGTGCGTTTCTAAATTCTAACGGACGAACTTCCCATCTAATGGCACGTAGGTAAAGAAGCCTACAAACCCAAAAGAAAATCCCCACAAAGCATCAAACCTTGTGGGGACTTTGGTTGATTGAGTAACTCGCTTAGAGCGTACCGAACCAAGTAATGGCGATGGAGTTGATCAAGTCGATCAAGAAAGTACCAACGACACTCACGATTAACCAAGCGCGTGGGCTAGAGCCATACTTTTCAGCGACAGCCTGCATGTTAGCAAGACCATTGGTAGTGGCACCCATCGAGAAGCCGATACCACCGACAGAGAGCATGACTGCGTCATAGGTGCGACCAAAGCACGTAAAGAGAACTACNCAAGCAAAGATCAACATCAAGATAGTCTGAGCAGCAAGAATCACAATGAGCGGCAGTGCCAAGTGAACGAGTTCATGGAGCTTCAAACTATTGATGGTCATCGTCACGAAGAGAACGAGGGAAATATCTGCTACAGCGTTCAGACCTTTACCATCTACTCGATATTTGCCCGAGAAGTCACCAACATTACGAATGATCGTCGCGACAATCATCGAACCAATATAGNNTAACGGCAACGTCATGTAATTACCCAAGAATCCAGATACGATCGTCCCAAGCCCCATGGCTAAGGCTGTAATAGACACAGCCTTCATGATTTCTTCAGTGAAATGAGGCTTTTCAGAAGCGTGTTCTTCGGTCAAGTCAGTCTTCATATCATCAGGAATATGAAGTTCTTCGTTGGGATTCTTGACTTCAGCCGGGGTCTTCACCTTATAGCGGCGGATCGCCCATTCACCAAACGGACCACCAATCAAAAGGGCGGCAACCATGCCGAAGGTCGCAGCGGTAATCGCAACTGCAGTACCACCCTGAATACCGTAGGTCTGTTCGAAATAGGGACCAAAGGCTGCCGACGTACCCAAACCACCCATCATGGAGACGGAACCCGCCAGAATACCGTAGTGCGGATCAAGCCCCATGAGGTCAGCGAGCCCCATACCAAAGCCATTTTGTAAGAAGACCAAAACAGTGACGGCAATCAAAAAGCCAAAAAGCAACTTACCACCTTCGGTTACCACACGAAGACTCGCCATCAAACCAATGGTTGTAAAGAAGGCAAGCATCAAAACAGTCTGAAGGGTACTGTCAATCTGAAGGCGCACCACGCCAAAGTATTCGAGCGTCGACATGATGGCGGCAAAGGTCATACCGCCGACGACAGGACTGGGGATCGAATAGCGTGAGAGAAAACCAATGCGGTACTTAAGCCACACACCAAAATAATAGGTGCACACGGCAAGCGCTACAGCCTGTACTTTATCCACGGAAATCACCGGGATGGTAGAAGCGATGTCTGTCATAGTGTTGTCTTTGATTGAATTACGAATGAGAAATGACGCTGATCGGGCTAGCTCAACCAACGTCACTTTAAAAAGTGTATCAGTCCGTTTCTTGGTTCTGTCCTTGCTCTTCTAAGCAAAAAGTCTGAGTGAAGTCGACATAAGACAACAAAAGGGTCGACCCCTTCGGGTTAATACGGCGTTTTTTCGTGTTGGGTAACCTGAAATTTCAGCCTTATGGATTAACACTGCGTGTTTTCCGCAAAAACCAATTTTGTAAAATATCGATCATTACCTCAAAATCAATCTAGCTTAGAGGAGCACCAAAAAATGCAGCATAAGCGCGCCCTCATTGTGGTGGATGTTCAAAATGACTTCTTGCCTGGCAGTACTTTAGGGGTTGTAAGTGGTAATGCGATACTTCCAATCGTCGGCAACCTGATCGATCATGGTGAATGGGACTTAGTTGTGATGACCCAGGACTGGCATCCAGCTGACCACGTTTCTTTTGCCGCCAACCACGAAGTAGTAAGCCCTTTGAAATGATTGACCTCCCGTATGGTTCTCAAGTCCTGTGGTAGACACACTGTGTGGCAGGCTCAGAAGGCGCAAAGCTCTCTTGGGTTATCGGTGACTCAGGCGCAGACCTTATTATTCGTAAAAGTACAAAACAAAAACATTGATAGCTATAGCGCGTTTTGCGCGGTAGACGGCAAGACCTCGACAGGTCTTGAAGCTTATCTCAAGGCTCACAAGATTGATGAAATCATCGTTTGCGGGATTGCGACCGACTTTTGTGTGAGCTTCACAGCGCTCGATGGCGCTAAAGCGGGCTTTAAAACGTCCGTCGTGATGGACGCGTCCGCTGCGATTGACACGAACGGTTCGTTGAACGCAGCGCGTGCTGCATGGGCAAAGGCTGGCATTTGCGAAGTGATGAGTACCGACTACGAAGTGATGAGTACCGACTACGTTGAATCCTTAGAAAACTAAGGCAAAAGACGAAAAGATACACGCCGCACTACCACCCGGTATGCGGCGTGTGTTGTTTTTGGTCTTGGTGAGAGACATCTTTGAACCATCCCCTTATTAGGGTAACCGCGCAAATTTTTTTCGTTCTCTCTCACACAAACGTTCTCTGTGATGCGATAATCACGCCAACTTTCACCATTCCATTTTTTTTCATTCGTTTTTAAACCAAGAGAAACACAATCATGGGTGGCTTTTTCGGTGCAGTCTCCAAGCGCGATATCGTTCTTGATACGTTCTTCGGGGTTGACTATCACTCCCACTTGGGTACCAAGTTTGGGGGCTTAACGATCTACGACGAAAAGAAAGGTTTTCAGCGTCAGATCCATAACATTACCAACACGCCTTTCCGTACCCGTTTTGAACCTGATATCGCAGAGATGGAAGGTAATTCGGGGATTGGCTGTATTGCCGACGACGATCCGCAGCCATTACTCTTGAGGTCACACCTTGGGCTTTTTGCCATTACCACGGTGGGTCTCATTAATAATGCTGACGACTTGATTGCGCGTTATTTCACCAACAAAAATAGCCAGTTCCTCGCTATGGGTTCTGGTAAGGTCAACGCCACCGAACTCGTTGGTGCTTTGATCAACCGTAAAGAAAGCATCGTTGAAGGCATTCGTTATGCCCAGGAAGTCATCGAGGGTTCCGAAACGATCATGCTTTTGACGCAGGACGGGATTATTGTTGCCCGCGACAAGTTGGGTCGCCTGCCTGTCTTAATCGGTAAGAATGAAGACGGCTATTGCGTGTCCTTCGAAAGCTTCGTTTATCACAAGCTCGGTTACGAAGACCACTATGAACTTGGGTTTCAGGAAATCGTTAAGGTTACGAAGGACGGCATTGAAGTGTTGTCGCCTGCTGCCGAAAAGATGCGCCTTTGCGCCTTCTTGTGGACGTACTACGGTTACCCGAACTCCAACTACGAAGGCAAGAACGTCGAAGTGATGCGCTACAAGAATGGTCGCATCATGGCACGTGACGCGATTACTAAGGGTGAACTCCCTGACGTGGACATTGTGGCTGGTGTGCCTGACTCTGGTCTTCCGCACGGCATTGGTTACGCTAACGAATCTGGTAAAGACTTTGGTCGTCCTTTCATTAAGTACACGCCGACCTGGTCTCGCTCCTTTATGCCTACAAACCAAAAGGTGCGCAATCAGGTTGCCAAGATGAAGCAGATTCCGGTTCCTGAACTCATCAAGGATAAGAAGCTTCTCTTGATCGACGACTCGATTGTTCGTGGTACACAGCTTCGTGAAACCGTGGACTTCTTATACAACTCTGGCGCAAAGGAAGTGCACATGCGCTCTGCTTGCCCGCCAATTATGTATAGCTGCAAGTACTTGAACTTCTCTCGAGGCAATTCCGACATGGAACTCATTGCGCGTCGCGTCGTTCAGGAACTTGAAGGCGATGAAGGTCACAAGCACNTTGGTACCGAATATTCTGACGCGAATACTCACCGTGGTCAGTGCATGTTGAAGCGCATCTGCGAAGAGATGGGCTTTGACTCTTTGGGCTTCCAGTCAGTCGAAGGCTTGATTGAAGCCATCGGTCTTGATAAGGACAAGCTCTGCACGTACTGCTGGACGGGTAAGGAATAAAAGCCCAATCGTCCAAATATGAAAGAGGGCACTCAACATTAGTTGGGTGCTCTTTTTTATTAAAAAACCAAGACTGTGATGTAAATCGGCAATATCAAAGCCACAAAAATAGGTATTAGTAAATACGTTCGGATAGTTAAATTCTTAGAGACAATCAATATTCTGAAATTTGCTAATTTTAAATCCTGCAAGAGATACTCGAGAAATCCCTTGATTAATAACAACAGAAGAAAAATACACAAACTAATGGGTCGAGTATGCTCAATACAAAGCTTACAAATTAGTTCGACAAGGCTCGATAAGATCCCGAAATGCCTTTTTGACAGATGTTAAAAAGTTATCCCAATGCGTGACATAACGACTGAAATTTTGTTATTCTCAAAATCTTAAAGCAGATGATGAGATGTCAAACGATAAGGTTTAACTTAGCGATGATACGCTCTGAGTCTTTATTTATATCAGGAACTCACGGAGTATTCATCTCTTGGTAATATTACTCACCAAAAGATGAAAGAAATATGTCATTATCAACGGATGAGTTATATTTTTTGAAAATCTTATTCGAAACACAATCGTTGTCACAAACAACTACACGTTTACGTCTTTCGCTTTCAAAAGGAAGTCGGTTGTTAGCAGGTTTAAGAAGACACTTTCATGATCGTTTGTTTATTCGTGCTGATCAACGAATGTGTCCGACAATGAGAGCAAGAGAACTATATCCTGAGGTGATAACTGTTCTCAAAGCAATGGAACGGCTCGAAGGACCGACCGAATTTGAGGTAGATAGAATTCATCGTGTATTTTCAATAGGTGGTCTTGATAATGCACTCTTGACTTATATCCGTACTGNNATTCTTTTAGAGTTGAAAGAACGAGCACCCGGAATCCGACTGAATTTTCACTCACTAACACCCAACTTGTATTCAGATCTCCAACAAGGTCGAATCGATTTAGCGATTTATGCGACTAATGAATCCTATCCAGGATTCTGCAAATTACCTCTTTGCCAGGATACTTACGTTTTTGTTTCAAAAAAAGGTTCTAAATTTGTGGATCACCTAGAAAAAGGAGAGATGTTATCAGAGAGCGAACTATGCCGATATCAGTCTGTACAGATTACATTACCAAAAGTCTCTTCAGATGATTGCGGGCTTGTACCATTTGTTGAGCACATACAAAATCCAGATACTGTTCCGCTGTTATGTGCGCCATATTTTGTTACGGTGCCACTGCTCTTGAGCGGCGACGAAACTACGTATATTCCGTTTCAAATGGCACATGTTCTAGAACAAATCAGTGATATTCGAATTTTAGGTCGAAGAAAGTCTGGTCCAATCTATTCACCTAGTCTCATTTGGGCTGACCATGCCCGCCATGACTTAGCTCATCAATGGCTACGTAGTTTCTTATCAGATCGGATTCATAAGCTTATGCCAAGTATTGATTCGCTACCTGTACTTAAAGCTTAAGTCCTATTAATTCTTCTGGTTCAGGCAAGTTGCAGAATTTGAAAAGCTAGCGTGGCAAATTTTTTCTAATTCTTGACGATAAGCACCCATAGACGGTACGAGCTCTCACTCCTAGACTCCTTAGGGTCAAATCAAAAGAAATCAGATTTGACCCAACAAAAGGAGTTAAGAATGAAAATGTTTAAACGTACGCTTCTCGCAGCCACACTTATTGCGACCTCAATGAGTGCATTGGCTATGGGCGGCAATTCAGGTACCGCAACTAACTACATCATGCAGGGTCACATTGGTGAAATCATGATGAATCCTTACGGTATTGCGCCTTTAACTGCCATTATCCGTGACGGTGGTTATGATTTGTCCAATGTTTCTGTGAAGATTCTTCCCAAGCCTAATGGTGCTCCTCTTGAATATAAAGTGTCTAAGACTGAAGTGTTGACACATGGCGGGATCCCAGTTTTTGGTTTATACCCCGATTATGTGAACAATATCGAAGTCACTTATACCCGTACTCTGCGTGGCAAATCCGAAACCTTTACTGATCAAATTCAGCTTTATGCGCCTCCCACATACACTGAAGTGGTAGGTATTAAGGCTGAACGTCATGCTCTGTTTGGTACCGAAGTCAAGAAGGTCGATCCAGAATTTAAGGACCGTCTTTACTTCGTGAACAACATCGCTGAAAAATCCGGCATTGGTACCCGTGCGGTATGGAATAACCCGGTTGGCGGTGCTTTGCAGTGGAATTTCTATCCTCAAAACGCGATTATTGACACGGTACNNGGCGATATTCGTTGGTACATGTTTGCCAACCCCATCTATGACTTGCGTGATATCTATAAGGCAGGTGTCATGATGGGCTTCAAACAAAATGATGATGGCTTATTGACTTGGGGTTATGGTCAGCGTTATGTGAAGTACGACATTATGGGTCGAGAAGTATTCAATCGCCTGTTGCCCTTACGTTATAACGACTATTCTCATTCGATGGATGATGCTCAAAACGGGCATTACTTCTTGCGCGTAGCAAGTTCCAACTACATTCGTCCAGACGGTAAGCATGTCCGCACCGTGCGTGATGTTATCGCGGAAGTGGATGAACAAGGTCATGTCATTGATGAATGGCGTCTTCCTGATATTCTCGACGTCTATCGTTCGAATGTCTTGAAAGTGCTTGACCAGGGCGCCGTTTGTCTCAACATTGATGCATCCCAGGCAGGTAAGACTTTAACGGCTGAAGAATTGTCAAAGGCTGAAGAGTCTAATGAATTTGGTGATATTGTTGGGACTGGTGCAGGTCGCAATTGGTTGCACGTCAACTCTGTTGACTATGATCCAGAAGACGATTCGATCATCATCTCTTCTCGCCATCAGTCANCCATAATTAAGATCGGTCGTGACAAGGAAGTGAAGTGGATTCTCAGTTCTCCAGAAGGTTGGAAGGGCGATTTAGCCAAGCGCGTACTGAAACCGGTCGACAAGAATGGCAAGCCTATCAAGTGCGAAGGCTCAAAGTGTGAAGGTGATTTTGACTGGACTTGGACACAACATACTGCTTTCAAGATCGATGAAAAGAGTAAGGGCAATATTATTTATGTGTCGTACTTCGACAATGGTGATGCTCGCGGTATGGAACAGCCGCCCTTACCAGACATGAAGTATTCTCGTGGTGTAATTTATAAGATTGACCAAAAGAAGGGAACCGTTGAACAGGTTTGGGAATATGGTAAAGAACGTGGTCATAAACTCTTCTCGGCTGTAACTTCGCTTGTTGAATATCAGCCGGACCACGATTCAGTCGTAATGTATTCAGCAACCGCTGGAGCTCAGTATGACCTTAAGACTGGANGTTTCGCTTCCGCACCGAATCCGACGATTATGGAATTCCGATGGGGAGAAACAACGCCAGCAGTTGAAATTCAGTTGAAGGATTGCACGGGTTACCAGGCTTTACCATTCTCGCTTAAGAAAGCATTTGGTCAAGAAATTAAGGCTGGTCGCAAGTAAACCTTCTCTTTAATTATCAAGCCAAAAAGAGCAACCCTGTTACACAAAATCTGTGTAGCAGGGCATTCTTATTAATATCGAAATCATCAAAGCTCGCACTCAAGCTGACAGTCAAAAGGCTCACGGTCGATGTGCGCTTGGCTGAGCCACTGGGCATCCACGCAGCCTAAACCACGATAAAAAGCCTGCGTTTCAACGNNTACCGAATGTGCAGAGATATAGAGCTTATTTGCACCGTGCTGCTTGGCCCATTGCTTTNNACGCGCGACAAAGAGCCAACGTNNACCAATACCACGGTTACGAAGGTCTTCAGAAACGTGAAGGCTACTGAGGTCGCAGTACTGATCTTCGTCACCAATGAATTCGCCTTCTACCGATACAAAGCCTTTTAACTTTTTATTCTCAAAAACGCCAAAAATGAAGCCCTTCGTGGCTAGCGTATTTTTGAGGCACTTCACCAAAAAGGCATAGTCCTCGGCTGACCAGTCATCAATAAAAGGATCAGCTTGAATGTCCCACTTGCCTTCCACGCGTCGCCAGCAATCCGTCACCACCTGGTGTCGAATAAAGTCTTTAAAGAG
Organism: uncultured Sutterella sp.; assembly: GCA_905186105.1. Taxonomy (GTDB): domain Bacteria; phylum Pseudomonadota; class Gammaproteobacteria; order Burkholderiales; family Burkholderiaceae_F; genus Sutterella. The sequence continues at coordinate 1,343,011 of LR994475.1, forward strand.
GTCGAGAGAGAGTTCGTTGGCTGCAATGGCGCGATATTCAAGCATTGCTTGGGGTCCTTTAGGCGTGTGTTGTCAAAACGTAGACACGAAGTATACGAGGCTAAATGAAAGGATGAAAGGGGAGGGCAGAATTTTGCTTCACGTTTTTAACTTTTGCGTTCTGTAACGCAAAGGAAAGCTTAAAAAGACCGATTCAGTGAACGTGTGAAATGATGAACTACTAAAGTAGTCTCTAAACGATTCCATTCAAGAATCCTCTCTTACAGTACGAAACATTTCATTTGTTGGAATTTTGCAACTTCCTGACAAAATACTTTGCTCTTAGTTAAAAATCCTGTATAGTTCTCAATCACTAACTGAATGAACGTTCATTCAATAACAACATTCATCTTTCAGGAACAAAGAAAAACTATGAAGACGAAGCTTCTTTCCCTTTGCGCCTTGGCTGTTGCCGGTGCTTTTGCTGCTGTCCCTACCTCTGCTACCATGTCGGGTTCCGTTGGCTTGGGCGTTCACGCTTATGACCTTGGGTACAAGGATACGGACGCTGTTGTGTACCCGATTCCGACCATCAACGTTGAAACCGAACACTTCTACTTCAAAGGTCTCGAAGCGGGTGCTTTCCTCTTTAAGAACGAACGTCATCGCGTGATGTTGGGCGTCTCGTACATGCCCTGGTCCTTTGATGCTTCTGACTCTGACAATCATCAAATGAAGTTATTGGACGACCGTGACGCGAGCTTCTTTGCGAACGCCACGTACGCCTTTGACACGGGTTTTGGTCTCTTAACAGCTAGCCTCGGTGCCGACATCTCTGGTAAGTCCGAAGGCATGATGAGCGAAGTCTCATTCATGAAGCGCTTCGCTTTTGGTCAGTTCGGTATTACGCCGCAAGTGGGTGCTGTTTGGACGAGCGAAAAGTTCAATGAATACTACTATGGCGTGAGCCACGCTGAAGCCAACCGCTCTGGTCTGGCTGCTTACTCGCCTGACGCTGGTGTTTCGCCCTACGTTCGTTTGATGGGTGACTGGCAGATGGGTAACAACTGGTCTCTTTACGCTGAAACCACGGTTCGTGCAATGTCCAAAGAAATCAAGGACAGCCCGATGGTTGAAGATGATGCCGTTGTCGGTTTTGGCGTGGGTGTCTCCTATCGTTTCTAATCCGATAAATATTCTGGATTGAGTGGGTCTACTGCGCATAGATCGCACTCGCAAGCTTGTACCGTACAGCGTTAAACACTGTGCGTACTTTTTTATGTTGATGTATGAACTCAGAGAGTACGTAATGGGTTCGTCGTATAAATTAATGGCATCGCCATCTGTTTCTAGAACTAAAAAAATTGGCGTCGTGCTTCAATAATTACATTGTGTAGTGGTATTGAGAAAAATCTTAAACGCATAAATAAACCCGATCTAGCAAACATGCCAGATCGGGTTCATTCTTACTCTAACGATCAATCAAACGATCGATCGATAACTCTTATTCTTCACCGCGCAACATACCTTTAACTTCCAGAGACTTTGCGGCAAAGCCATAAAGCCACACACCAGCAAAGGTTGTCAAAGCACCCCAAAGCATCGCATCCGCACCACAGGCATAAAGCGCGTAAAGCGAATAAACACTAGCTAAGGACGAAATAATCGTGATGTGNCTGGGTACCGTTTTTGGATCGGCACCTTCACGATGAACAATGACGTTCGCGGCAGCAAAGGCAAGCAAGTAGGGAACCAAGTTCGTCACTACAGCCAAGTCCTTCAAAATATAGAACTGCTGTTCTAGGCGCGGGTCGATGGTCAAAAGTACNGCCATGGACTGCATGATCAGAATAATCACAATACCAATCACGGGCACATTCAAGCGAGTCACCTTACCGAACCATTTCGGGAAATATCCTTCACGTGCAGAGACGCGGAAGACTTCAGCAATCGTAAACTGCCAACTCGTCAAACACCCAGCGCAGGCTAATGCCATGGTCGCCATCACAAATTTACCGACCTCAGGCGAGAACATGGTGGCAAAGACTAAACCAAAGGGCGCAGTGGACGCTGACAACAGATGGTTGTCGACAATACCAAATGAAATGTTATTGGCAAGAATGTATACAACGCCAGCGCCTAAGGTAGCAAAGACCATGGCACGGGGCACAGACTTTTCAGGGTTTTCAACAGCATCAGCATTGGCACTGGCAGTTTCAAGACCCAGGAAACCCCAGAGAGTCATCGAAATACCCGCTGAGATGCCATCAAACAAAGATAAGTTCTGTGGATTCCATGCGTCGACATAGCGATCAACAGAGAACCAATTCCAACCGATTAAAGTCAAAATCGCGATTGGAATGATGATCCCATAACTCGAGAAATGGGAGAGATGACCAATAAAACGTGCACCGCCAATATTAGGGAGACTACAAACCCAAATCACGATGATGCTCGCAATCCCCATTTCTAATGGGGTGAGATTCCACTCAAAAAGCACCATTAAATAACCAACGATTGAAATCGCAATCGTAAGGTTTGCAATCACAAGGGAGAANGTATAACTAAAGTTCGCCAAAAAGCTACCTGACTTACCAAACGCATAAGCTGCATAACCGCCAATACCACCGCTTTTGCGGCTAAACATGCCACATTTAGCAAAGGTATAGGCGATGGTAGTCGCCCCTGCAATCGTTACAAACCAAGCCAAAATGGACATTGTCCCAATCTCGGCAAGTTTCGTAGGCATCAAAATAATGGAGGACCCAAGCATATTGAGCATCACTACCATGGTGAGCTGTAAGCAGGTCATCTTAGGTTTGGTGTTCGTCGTCATACCGGCAGCGTCAAAACCTTCTAAGTAAGTGAGAGAACAATAAAAAAGTGAAAGCGCCCGATTGTACTGAATGTTGAAGACCTTTTGGTCGAGTAGACACATTTAAATGTCGATTTTTTTCAGTAGCATAGTGCGTTGACCTGTTTTTGGGTCATTAGGGGCTAATGATGACACAAATACTTGAAAATTCAAAAGAAATGAAGATGATCTCAAAGGGCGATCATTCTGATTTGTATCAATGTATCACGAAAAACAAGTAGGCATTTCCTTTGCCTCTCACAAAGGGAAATAAAACATTCTCAGCTAGACGGATTACCCTAAAAAACACGTCTGTCTTACCTTAAATTTGCAAAAGTCCAATTCATGAGGAATAAAAAATGGGTAGGGAGAAATACCGAAAGACAGTTCCCGTAGGGGATCTAAATAAAAACCAACCTGTCGTACACAACTTTTGAATACATCTAGTTGAGAATAAGACGAATTTAAAGCATCAACTTCGAATTTACAAATATATACAAACAGCAAGACTATCCCAAATTTTTTTAAAGAAAGCCCCATAAAATTTTGGCGTCGCTTAATTGAGACGAGGCGACCCCTAACCCAAGGTTGCACGAGCCGGTCATCACTGACCGAATATCCAACCCCCATTGACTGACGGAACCCCGAGAATTATGCCAACGGTCATTGGAAAATAATGAGGCTCCAAAACAATGAATAAAAGGGATCTTGCCGCAGCTGTGGCAAATAAATTGAATATGTCATGCTCCGAGATGGAGTCCATCATGGATGCTGTCAATGAAACAATCGTCGAAGCACTCGTCAATGGCGATCACGTGACGATGTGGAATTTCGGTCGCTACGAAATGAAGCATCAAGCCGCTCGCGTTGGTCGTTCTTTTGCGACGGGGGAAACGTTGACTATTCCAGAACGTGACAAGATTATCTTTACGGTTAGCCCAAAGCTTCAAGCTACGCTCGATAGTCGTGCGTAACCTTAGAGATTTTTTACTCGCCTAGTGATTGGTACCTGATGCGTTAGGAGTGTCCTAACGACAAACCCTCTCAATGGTGCCATTCAGGTACTGACGTCAGACATGAAGGACTGTCCAAACCGACAGTCCTTTGTGCATTTATGATAAAAAAAGAGGGCGCTGAAGATTCACTTCAACCCCCTTAGTCGACACATTGGTACCAATTCAATAGATCTTACCGATCTTTTCGCTTTACATGTAGCGAATAAGAGAGAGTTCTAAGACAGACACAATGCCCGAACGAAGTGGCACGTACCGTACGCTTTACCAAGACCAATGGATTCGCGCGAATAATGGTAGACACAATTAACACCATCTCAGTGACTGGTGAAGCCGCATAAATGATGTTGGAGGTGAACTGCATTGGCAACCCGCCCATGATGCGATCAACGCCCGCCTTCTCAGTAATCGCTGTGATCAACTCAATGTAACTATAAAAACAGCGTTACCCGATCCACTAATGAAGGTAATGATGGGAATATTCCACGAGAACCCGAGCATCAAACCAGTGCCCGAGATTTCCATGTTGTTGAGCGCGTACGAGATCGTATCGATTTTAAGCTCCACGACCATCGTGAACGCGTGCACAATCAACATCACGACCTTTGAGAATCCATCACCCATTCACATAAAGAAAACGTTTACGTCCTTAGAACAGGTGAGCATACCTTTCATACGTAAGAGTTCAGCGATAAAAGACAATGCAAAAGAGAAGAGCGTGACTTCAACGAGAACCACTTTGGCTGACTTAAAGAACATGAAAAAGCCGATCGCGAGGACCAGTGGCATCACTGGAAAAAGGGCGTACCACGTCGGCACATCCAGTGGGGTTTTCTCTTCGTTTTCGATATCTAACACCGCGTGTTCTCGACCTTCCTTGGTGTTATCCATGTGCTTTTGGCAAAAGTAATGAGCGATGCCCTCACGATAATCGCTGGGATTGTGATCGGTGCATGATGGAAAAACACATAATCTACGACATTATCAAAACCCAACACGCGCGCTGCCACCACGTTGTCTTCGCCCAAGGGCGAGGTACAACCGTGGCGGTCGTCGCAATCACACATGCCAGAGATCCTTGACCTTTTGGATTTTTACTTGAATAACCCTTTAGTTTAAGAGCGTACCACTAGGCACCGTCTCATCAGACTTCGCAATCTCAAACGTGAGGGGCATCGGATCAACACCAAACCTAAAGATCTGATAGCGCGTATTGCTAAGGCCATTCACGCTCAAAGATCTCTTTCACGACCTTCAGGAACTTCACCGTATCTACCACAAAGAAGTCGAGGTAGTCGTGATGAAGCCCCAAGGCTTTGCCCGTGTACTGCGCTACGTTGTCACCCAAGTCAATCACAATGGCGGTTGCTAAGCGATCGAGCTCTGCTAAACGCTTTTCGTCAATAAAGCCCGAATTCGGAATCACGAGCATCATGGGAGCAATGCCGTGGCGATGCAAGTGGTCTGCGTGGGTATCCACCCCATTGTGATAGTCCAACCACAATTCAGGCGTCATCGTATATACTTTAGTCATATCCATTCGAAGGCGATGACTCGTGATGTCGTTGGGATCTAACTGCACGTAGTGCATGTGTTCGGTGGGCTCATAGCGGTACTGATGCATCCGTTTGAATGCCGTCCAAACGAATCGACCAACCATGGCGATTGTTTTTGGGTGCCACAGCCATCATCATCGATGCTTCCATGGCAACGGTCTGATCATCATGCGCATCAATCACGACAACGATTTGGTCTTCAGACCCTTCGATCTTTTCGATACGAATATCGATCCTAGGGAACATCAGATCCAAAAAGTCTTTGAGTTCGTTCGCCATTTGGCTTGCGAGCTTTTCATCGTCACTTTCCAAGCCCTCGATAATCGCATAATGAGAGGCATTTAAGAAATTGAAGAAGACGCGGCACTTTTCAAAGAAATGCATGCCAAACTTCGGATTCATGAGAATACGCTTTGCGCGGTCATGAACGATCTTGAGGTGCTCTTCAGTAAAGAGTTTGGAAGACCCGTCAGCGAGCTGCATCGCGGCATCAATATGCTGTAGCGCCAGTACTTCTTCTCCACGGAAGAAATACATTAAGCCTAAAGTCCCTTCGTAGTCGAGCGTCCCTCCGTACTCGTCCTTCAGACTCAAAAGGACGTCAAAGCACTCATTCATCACGCGCGAGGCATCCTTATGGTCACGATCTAGCGTCATGATCTGCGCAATGCAAAGTAGTAACTTCGCGCGACTCGTCATGTCAGCAGGCGACATGTGTGAGACCAACAAACGCACCTGCATGAGGTTATTCTCTTCATAAGCGGCTTCGGCAGCAGCAAGTGTTTCTTCTGCTGTCGTTGGCTTGTCGCCCGTCGCACGAAATTGCGCGGGGTCGAGTTTAGGCAATTTGTAAAGCAAATCGTTTTGTTCGTCACGCGTGAGGCTCTTAGGGACATCGCCCACTATGCGCCAGCCGTAGACGTCAGACAACCAGCGACGAAACGCGAGGTCAATGAGGGCATTACCTTCGTCCTCTTCAACCTTCGCAAAAAAGTCGTTGAGCCAATTCGCAAAAGGCTCTGGGTCATAGATCATCACGTCCAAATAGACGCGCGTCTGACCATGCGCGTGCCCAATCACGGTCCCTAAAAGGGGATGGGCTTTCATTTCGTCAATGAGACGCTCTAATATCACTTTATCGGCTTCAAGTCCCTTTTGGGTTCTAAAAGCAAAGTAACCAACACTCACGCCTAGGTCTTCAAAGTCGACAGACAATCGAGCTTCCCCGTCAGCGTGTTCCTGTAGGAAATACGGAATATGGGTCGTACTCCAGAGCACGTCATCCTCGCGAGACATAAAGTCGTCTGACTGAGGTTTAATGGGGTAGGAAGATTCAACGGATTCGTCGTAGATTTCGCCTAACGTAAGCGTTTCCCAATTGGGCACACGGCTTTTCACAAACGTGACGACTTCCTCTGGGCTCAGCACATCGGCGTCCTCGGGGATCTCGTTAACAATACGACCGGTCTTAAAGCAATCAATAAAGGCTGCTTCACCGACAGAGCGCTGTAGCGACATGACCATCCCGTGAATAATGGGATGGCCATATCGCCACCCATCTTCGCAAAAACGGGGGCTGAGACCAAAATGCAATAGAACCCATTTTCTTGGGTCACGGCAAAGGTAATCGGGGACGCGTGACCGGCAGGCGGCTTAGGAAGTTCAAAGCCACGCGACGGAGGTAGCCCTTCGCATAAACGGTACTTGGCTTTGACGCTTTCGGGTGCCAAAGCAATCACCAACTGCACAATGGGAATCATGTGACGAAAGCCGCGCGGCGAAAAGATTAGTACCGGTTGATCAACGTCTTTTTCAAGAAGCACCAACAGGTTTTCGCTCGTGATGGACGAAAAAGCCATCATGGTCGAAATATTGGCTTCATTGTGGTCCCCCGCCTCAAGTAGCCTTAAGGATCTTCGGTTCGGCTTCAATAAAGTTGTCCCAGGCTTCTTTAATGACTTTGACGACCGGCATCTTTAAAAGGGCGATGCGGTATCTGGCACGCAAAGTCGTATAACGACCCAATCGCTTTACTCTGTGTTTCAGGGACGACCTCAGGCGTAAAGTTTTCCAACATGCTTAGCGCATGGTATGGCTCTTCAATATGAATGCGAAAGCCCGACACCAAATAAAGCCAAACGGGCATCCCGTGAAAGTCATGGTCCGTTTCACGCAAAATGTCAAAAGCCTTCTTTTGGTCGTCTTCTTCGTTTCTATTTAAATAGTACCGCGATCATTTCAAATTTGATCGGAAGCGACACGTGCGTGGGATCTAACCCTTCCGTGAGCGAAATAATCCCTGCGTAATCTTCTTCTTTTTTAAGGGCTTCGATTTGTTCTAATACCGTCAAGGCGGTCATGCTGAATCCTTCTTGTTTGAGGCGTGATCTTTGTTATAAGACCCACTTAGCGACCCATATCGTACCAAACGCCGACACTTTTCACCTGAGTGTCTAGGAGGACATTTAGATCACGAAACAATAGCACATAAAGAATATACGCGCGATACGTAGAGAACCCCTCTTAGAGAGAAAGAATATGATCTATTGTGACTTTAAATGGCATCACTTTGTCATCAAGAGTCTCTACACTGACGAAGAAGATCTCAACGGCAGAGCTCAGTCAAAAAGCTTTGGTAAAGCACCTTGGGTTTTGGTCTGATGGCGTTGAGTCTTTATCGAGCACCGTGCTCATGTGTTTAGGAGGGTAATCTATGCAAACGAGATGCCAAATACTTTGGTTCGCTTTACTTTCCGCGGTGTCACTTTGCGGTCACGCAGAATTGCAGTACGTAAAGGGCGCGATTGGTGACGTGGTGCGCGACCATCTCTACTACGAACTCCAGGACTATATTGAAGACAACCATAACGAGTGGCGCTACGACCGTGAGTACTACCACTATAAAGACCGTAAGTACCGTCGTCGTCAATTGGAATACCTGCGCCATTAATCGCGTTTCAGCAATAGGTAAACCACTGAGCCTCACCAAGAAGAGGGGTGTGGCTTACTTTTTGGGGCTACACCTAAAGGTGTCTTAAGCCATAACGTCACGCAAAACACCACTCTCAGAAGACTTTCCCTTTTGGCTTCTACGGTATTTACTCTATCTCGACCTTCGATAAATCAAAAAACGCCCAAATTCATGGATCCGATTGATGGTCAAATTGCTTTGGGGACTTGTGTCAAATTGTTATGATGTGTGTATAATACATAAGTTTTACTTGCGTTTCTGTTCTTTCAACCGAGCACAGAAACAGATGTCGAGAAGAAAGAAGAGGTGTAAAAATGGGTTATTTCCCTCAGTGGAAGCTCAAAGAGCAGGGTGTTGTAGCTCCTGATGAGTGTTTACCAGCCAGTCAAACCGTTGCAATGGGCATTCAGCACGTCGTTGCAATGTTTGGTTCGACGGTATTAGCTCCGATTTTGATGGGTTTTGACCCTAATATGGCGGTATTAATGAGTGGCATTGGGACACTCATTTTTTTTGCCATCGTAGGTGGTCGTGTCCCCAGTTACTTGGGTTCCTCTTTTGCCTTTATCGGTGTCGTGATCGCTGCAACCGGTTATGTTGCTGGATCTGGCGCTAATGGCAACATTGAAGTGGCGCTAGGCGGCATTGTCGTTTGCGGTCTCGTCTATGCCTTAGTGGGTCTAATCGTTATGATGACGGGGGTGCAGTGGATTGAAAAACTGATGCCCCCTGTAGTGACTGGTGCTGTCGTTGCAGTCATTGGTTTAAACCTTGCCCCGACCGCTTGTCGTTCTGTCGGTCCCACGGACTTTGATGCCTGGATGGCCGTGGTTACCTTTATGTGTGTAGGTGGCGTTGCCGTTTGGACGCGAGGCTTTATTCAGAAGCTCCTGATTCTCGTGGGACTTGTGATTGCCTACATCATTTACGCAATCCTCGCTAATGGCTTGGGTATGGGTAAACCCATTGACTTTTCGATTATCGCCAACGCCGCTTGGTTCGGTGTCCCGACAGTTCACACACCGGTCTTCGATGTGAACGCCATTGCCTTGATCGTCCCGGTGGTGATCATTCTGGTCGCTGAAAACCTGNGGTACGTTAAGGTAGTGACCGCCATGACGGGTCGTAACCTTGACCCCTACATGGGTCGTGCCTTCTTGGGTGATGGTATCGCCACGATGTTCTCGGGTTTCTTCGGTGGTACCGGCGTGACGACCTACGGTGAAAACATTGGTGTCATAGTCGCCACGCGCGTTTACTCCACGTTGCTTTTCCCAGTTGCAGCCATCTTTGCCATCATCCTTGGCTTCTCCCCGAAGTTTGGTGCCTTGATTCAGACGATTCCACAGCCCGTCTTGGGCGGCACGTCCATCGTCGTCTTCGGTTTGATCGCCGTCGCCGGTGCCCGTGTTTGGGTTGTGAACAAGGTTGACTTTGGTAATAGCCGTAACCTTATGGTCGCTGCCGTGACCCTCATTTTGGGTGGCGGCGATTTTACGCTCAACCTCGGGTTCTTTAGCCTCGGTGGTATCGGTACCGCAACCTTTGGTGCCATCATCCTCAATGCCGTAATGGTAGCCTTGGGTGAAAAGCCTGACGAAGGGAAGGGCGAACCGCTTGAACTTGGAAAATAACCTCATCAAGCGTTAAATAGACCGCTACTGGTTCGCTCCAGTGGCGGTTTTTTGTTGCCTCAACAACTCGCTGTCATTCGAATTCTTCGTCCATATACGAGCTGAGGACGCTAAATGGATCACTTTTGGTAAAAACCACCGAAACGACAAAGAAGTTGAACATGTCCAAGTCAGTACTAGGTACGTCACTGCACTGCCTTATGACGATTAATGGATGTCATTGGCCCGATCGTTGCCTAAAGTCGTCTTGGGATTGTCGGTCAACTGTCAACGAACGACCGTCAATCCTCATTGGCTTTACCAGTATTACGCTTTAACGTTTGCTTCCCGCGCACAGCCATCGCAAGCGCCTTTTTTTGCCCCACGATCACAACGAGCTACTTGGAACGGGTTACACCCGTGTAGATGAGGTTACGCTTTAGCATCAAGTGTCGCCTCATTAAGTGCGGGAAGCTCACCAAATACTGTGGCTACTGTTTGTACGATAACCTTTTTGAATGTTGCGCTCAGCACCGAATTGAGGTTCGTTAATCATTCCAAGATAAGCTCGCATCAGGCAAAAAGGGCGACTCTACGTTCGAGCCGCCCCTTCTTTATTTAACCTAAAGGTTCACACTACTTCGTGAACATCACCGGCACCATCGCGACAAAGCGTTTATGGTCGGCGTAACCACGAAGGTACGTATCCGTTAAGCACCCAGCCACCGCGTACTTCGCCACGTCGGCTGTCTTAAACGTAAAGGCAATGCTGTCCTTTGTTTCTTTGACGCTCACAGGCGTCACCGGGTCCAAGGTCGATGCCTTTGCACCCGTGATACCGAGACTCCAATAGAGGGTCGCCTTATCCCAAGTGTTAAACGGCATATCTACCGTCTTTGCCATCGTGAAGGTAATGGTGCCGTCTTTATCAGCCACACTCACGTCCTTACGGTCAGCCGTTGCCTTCACGGTGTTGATCGAAGCCAACAGATCCTTATAGATCTTGTCAGCCTTCGCAGCAGACGCGACCGTAAAGTCAGCCAAAATTTTGCGAGCTTCGTCGCGCGGCAAATCCTTCACTTGTTCACGGACCTTGGCGACATCTGCGTCAAACACTTTTTCAACGTCAGCCTGCACTGGCAACACGCCACCCAAGAGACCACGGTTAAAGTTCACGAGTTCGCCCAGGACGGCGTACGTGAAGTAGCTCTTATTCCAGTCGAGCGACAAGTATTCGGGCTTCATATTGAAGTGAACCTTACGGGCTTCTTCAAGGCTCGTCCACTGATAGCCTTCAGGAATNCTTGCCGGTACCGTCGGGAACCACGGAATATAGGGACCTGTTTCCTGGTAGCTAGAGCAACGCCACAGGGTGTTCAAATGCGGCTTTTCGCCCAATTCCATGACCCAAGATTCACGCGTCTGAGAGCGAGAAATGTCGTCAGCACTCACATGGAAAGCGTCCGCACGGTCGTCGCCACGTTCAGCGTAAGTCTTCGGCGCCGTCAAGCGCATCAAGTGGCGTATTTCGTCGACACCAACCTTGAATTTCGGGGACTGAAGTTCTGGGAAGTGGAGCCAATCGCTATAGTGAATACCTGTCAGGTATTCCCAACCCGTCTGAAGACGCAAGGCGTTCGTGGAACGCAGACGGCTCGAGTCGTCCGGCTGATAAGCGCGCGAGAAGTCGAAGTCACTATAGTCACCAGCCTTGGCGGGCTTATAACGACCCATCTTGATCGCGTATTCGATGAGGTCAGGCGACGCAATCACGTTTTCCTTGTCGTTTAAATCAACGTCACGAATCGCGAGGTAGTTCGAAATCAACATGACCTTATCGTCAGGGATACGCTTAGCAACATAGTGGCGTCCCTTCACCACATTGATGATCCACGCTTCATCCTTGTCAGCAACTGTGTAGTTACGTGCTGCACCAAAGTAGCCATACTTTTCGATGATTTCACCAGCGATCTTTACGGCTTCGCGAGCGTTATGAGCGCGTTCGGCGATGGTACGACGGAAAAGGAACCCGATACCGCCATCCACTAACTTCGCATCAGCATCTGAAAGTTCGTTGCCGTCATAGGAACTGCCACCGCCGTTTGAGCAAATGATAAGGCTNGCGCCATTCGTGAAACCCTGGTCAAACGAGGACCCAGCCATGTCGAGCATGTTGGACCAATACGTATCGAGCGTTTCAGGGACGTTCGGGATCACGGCACGACCGGGTTCCGCGACGAGCGGATCAGCACCTTCGGCATGCTTTTGAGCCGGATAGAAGAATTCTTGATGCAACACACGACCACCCGCGTCTTCGGTGTGACCGACCATCACGCGACCCGTTTCAGATACGTTCTTACCAACAATCAAGGTCGTACAAGCCATCGAGCCCATCGACAAAGAAGCCAAGGCAAGCCCAGTCGACAACGCAAGCAGTGTTTGTTTAAGTTGCATGATGATCTCCTTTTCCATCAATGCTAATCAAGATTGGAAAAAGTCTATGCGCACCCTTTACGTGACACTAGGTACTTTGCGCGAAAACGATCAGACTTACCCTATAGCTTGCGACTAAACCCCTAAGGGTTTTAATTTCTGGTGATGTGTTTAGATGTCCGTAAATGCATTTGAGATTGTGAGAGAATGGATAAGGACATTAATAAGAAAATTATGAGTTGGCAGCTTCAAGGGTTTGTACTAAGACTCGAAAGAAGAGGCGAGGGCAATTGACCATTGAAAATTCTTGCACGTATTGTCTTTGGATAGCGCTGGTCGGTTTGATCGTGACGCCGAATGCATGAAACGCCATCACGAACGTGTAGTTAGCGAGAGGGGATTTGTTGATAGACGAAGAGTACGTCAGCATCATGTTGACGTACCTTGCTATTTGGATTGTTAGCAGCTTACTGATGATTAGCCATCTTTTCCTGCTTACGACGATCGCGCTTACGGTTAGGCTTACGAATGTTCGGATTCGGCTTATCCGAATCGTCTTCAATGTCGGCACCAGCCAACGCAGCATCGACATACGGATTCACGATCTTCTTATTAAAGTTAAAGAGAATCGCGACCACGGCTAAGGATTCACCCACAAGACCCAAGTAATAGAAGATGCTTGTTTCAGCCGGGTGACCGTAGAAAGCGTTCAAGAATTCAGCGAAGCCACCACCCAAATTCAGCGCGTGGAAGAAGTGGAACAGCAAACCAATGCAGTAAAAGCCTACCGCCACGCGGCTCAACGTACGTTGGATTGAATACTGGTAACCCATCAAGCGGCGGAGCAACAAAAAGGCAGCGGGCAAAACAAACGGGAACGCAGCGGTCAGAATTTCAAAGATAGTCATGAGGTCTGTATTAGGTTGGAGCGAGTCACGAATTTCACATTTGGGTGGTCTCCCAAAGCCATCGTGCCCTAATAGTCGAAGCCAAATGATACCTGTTTCAGACGTGAGTTGCTAATCCCTGAATGCGGCAATTAGAGTGAATTGGAATTTGATTAACCGTTTTTACCAGGCTCATTGATTCAACTTAGGATTAACAAATAATCGCTACGGACTTTTGTAAAGCTGCCCTAAGTAACCAAACGTTTTTGTAAAGATTCCCTCTATCACGTAAATCTGCTGACCTCCAACCGTTGTAGTGAAGTAGTTTTTACAAAAGAAAGCTTGACTTTAAGAGTATACAATGTCGATAAAACGTTTGATTTTGGGATTAATATCTATCACGATTGGCACCTGGCTACTCGGTTTATGGCTCGTGCCGCCGGCCTTCAACGCTCGTGCCTGGGTACACGAAGTCTATTTTGTGAATGGTGTGCTTGCTTGGGTCTTCATGGCATTTTGTCTTGTGACCGCCGCTCGTCCTGCTTGGTTAGAACGCTTTACGAAAACTCCACTGGATGAACTCTATGTCTATCACCGGGTGCTAGGTTGGTGGGCATTGGTGCTCAGCTTCGTTCATTACTTTACGAAACCGTTAATTCAACCCGTCATCAGTCTACTATCGCTACCGCGCCCAGAAAAGATTCAACCTTTGATCAATCCTGATCTTTGGGATGCGTTTTGGAAGTCACTTCGCCCAATTGCCAACACGTCTGCGCAATGGCTCACTTGGTCTTTGCTGGTCATATGCCTGCTCGCCGTGGTTAGGGCGGTAGGCTATACACGTTGGCTTGCCATTCACAAGGTACTAGCTGTGGTCTTCTTGGGTTTAACGCTTCACTGCGTGAGGCTCATGGAAACGTCAGACTTTATGACACCCTTTGGTTGGTGGAATCTACTTGTAACGGTAATCGGTACTTGGGCAGCCTTGAGGATTCTTTTCAATAGAGCAGGGCTCGAAAAAACAGTAACAGGAACGCTTGTTACCACAGAAACAATAGGGCACATCACGCGTTGGCGTATCCGTACTTCAATCGCGTCAACCGTTCTTCCTGGACAATTTGTCTTTGTCATTTACGAAGGTGAGCGCCATCCGTTTTCGATCACGAGCATAAGAAAGAACGAGATTGAACTCGTCATTAAACATCTAGGTGACTTTACAACGAACGTCGTGCCGAGCATAGAGGAGGGCACTCAAATCAATATAGAAGGTCCGTACGGGTTCTTTAGTCCAAATTTTGAACTTAACTCTCAAACCTGGATTGCAACAGGTATTGGTATCGCGCCATTTTTAGCGTGGCTTAATGACGCTACTCAGCACAACCCCAATAATGTGACGTTGCACTGGTGCATAAAAGATAAAACCAAGGAACCGTTGATGGTAGACGTAAGCCAAACCTGCGAAGCTGTTGGTGTTCACCTAAAAATCTATGAAAGCAAATATGGTAGAGCAACCGTTGATGACCTTTTAGTAGAAAAGACTGAAGGACTCGCGGTCTGTGGCAATAGTCACCTTGCTAAAATATTACGAAAAGGGTGGAAGGGTGAGCCCAATTACTTTCAAACGGAATATTTTGAGTGGCGTCACGGGTAGGCACAGAATCCCATCAATTGAAATTTGCCTAGTCACCAAAGACTAGACCGCTTTCAAATAAGCCCAAATCCGCATAGGTCATGAAAGAAAGAGGGCGCTCAAAAAAACCAACCTTGAGAAACGCTCAATACAAAAAAACGCTAGAAACAGGAAACAAGGTTATGCCTAAAACATCGTAAGGCGTTAGTCATGACTTAACTCACATTCACCGAAACCGCCACCCAGTTACCTCAACGCATTGATGCCCTCAATGCTCACGAACTTGCCAAGCTTGAAATCACGGTCGGGGGGTGAAACCAAGGTAGTGCTTCTCTCATTTGAGGATTACACCAAACTTCAAGAAGCGATTCTCAACGCTCAAATGGAAGTCATCTTCACTGAGTTCCACGAAGCATCGTCGCATTAGCCAAGAAATAAAGTCGCTCTCGACGTCACCCTTCACCACAACACCATAACCCAAAGAAAAGAGTACAACCCTTGCGAGATTGACCCTTTTATGTGCGGTAACTTCAACGAAGATTACTTGCGTGCGTGCTTCTTACCCTTGCGAAATGGCTTTACAGCCTGCGTTGGCGCTACAGCTGCTTCAGTAGCAGGGGTTTCAGATACCGTTTCAGATTCTGCTTCTGCTTTCGGTTGTTCGCGACACCCACAGCAACATTCAGTCTTAGCCTCTTCAGTGGCACAAGTGCATTCGCTTTGATCACATTCACACTTGTGACCTTCGCAATTTTCGCAGTCAGCCTTATCACATGGGCACTTGTCGCATTCACACTTAGCGTCATCGACGTCTACCTTGGCGTCTTCAACGTCCATAGCATCCACAAGTCCCAAAAGCGCCTTGGCTTCGTCTCGGGTCAATTCAATGTTGTCAAGATCATCAAAGGTGAAGCCGTCAATCCCCTGAACGGTATGCATTGCAGCTTGAAGAATGGCATTAGCGGCAAAAGCTTTGACGGAGCAGCCAGAGAGTTGGGCGGCTTCTTCGATCATGTCGTAAGAGATGAGTGGGAACTTGACCTTAATCTTCTTCTGATTGTCAGACATAAATACACCTCAAATTCAAAAATGATTCAAAAACTCGCGAAGTTCAGCAAAAAGCCAAGCTCCTTATATAAGACCAATCATACCCTGTATTTTTGCTTGCGGCACCAGTGATGCCATAAGGATTTCTATCGTCTATGGTATCGTAATATGTCATTGAAAGCGTTTGTGAACACCTGTTCACTAGCTTAGCCAATTCAGGCATAATGTTTAGTTGATCAATGGGTTTTAGTACTCTTGCAAGGATTTTTCATGAGGCAAGCGGTTATTAAAGGTTTATTTTGCGCAGTCGCAGCGACCCTATTATTGACAGGGTGTGCAGTTGGTAACAATCAGGTGCGCGATCTATCCACCGAACGCCTAGCTCGCACGATTGTTGAAAACCAAACCACGCAGTCTGAGGTTCTCAATCGCTTGGGCGACCCCGACTACACGACGACTGAAACAAACGGCATGTCGGTGCTGCACTACAGTTGGACTCGCGGTCGACCATCAGCGAAAAACTTTATTCCGTTTAACCCGATTGCTGAATACCCAATGACTCAAAAGACGTTACGCGTCTGGTGCGATCAAATGGGGGTTGTGCGTCGTCAGGACTTTTCGGGAATCTTTTATATTCACCGTATGCCCATCATTGGCGCAGACTCTACGCACAGCATTCGTCCTTTGACGAAAGAAGAGCTTAACGATTTAGCGGATATTGAAGGTTAATGATGCTTCGTCGGTAGTTACTGATTGCGTCCACGTTGACGCTCACCCTTGGGCTAACAGCTTGTAGTACTCGTCTTAAAGAGCTGCACGACGCTCCCTGCGTCGGCTTTTACGCCCGCCGAATTTGACCCGCTTTTTGAGTCCGCCACGGAAATCCGTGACATTGCCGCGGTCTACGGTAAGCCTACGCGCCTCATGAACGACCCCGTGCGTCACCCGGACCAAAAGGGTTATGTGTGGGAATACATTTCGTCTCGCCCGAGTTTTTATTCGAACCCAGCCGAAAGGCTGCACCAAACGCCCACGATGAAAAAAGAAATTCACGTGTGGCGTAATGCCCAAGTACCGCATGACGGGCTACGAAATCGTGGGGACCTTTTATGTGCAAGAAAAGCACCAGTGGTTACCGATGATGATTCGTCACGTACGTCCCTTAACAGCCTCTGAAGTAAAAGCGACGCGTGTGCCGGTGGGACCTGGCGAACGAGTTGCTGACGTTCACGCGTGGTATCAGTCGCGCGGCGAATAAGGCGATTAACCAAAAAACACAACAGAAAACGACATCGGGTGTTCGGTTTCAAACCAAATACCCGTTTTGATATGGGTAACAAGAAGGCCGCCCTTTAGGTCATCGAGCAGGGCGCCTGAAGCGTATCGATTTCAAGCTTATTCCAGCCGTCTAACGCAGCGAGGATTTGCTTAGAGAGCGCTTCGCTTGTGTGCGCACGCAAGTTCGAGAGCGTATTCTTCCACATCATGCAACGCACGTAATTGAGCATGGTGGGGAGCAAATCTCCATAACGCTTTTCGTCCACCAAACTAAAGCGCCCACCCTGGATAAAGATAAGCCGTTACAAATTGAGTCATAGTCAAAATGTCTGTCTGTCGGCAAAAGTGACTTCCCCCGAGGCGTTTTATTGTTGTTGTCGTCCTAGTAGGAAGTATTTATCTTTATTTATCATTGATTTAATGTAAACCCTCTCAAGAAAGGTTTCTAAAACACTAGAACTAACTACGTAGAAATGACGACTGTCCGTTCACTCGCGCTTTTACTTTCTTAGAAAGGACGTTCTCTCGATATCGCATTGATAGCGCCGTCTTTTCGAGTTATTCTCTAAATCTTCGTGTTTTACGGCAAGCGATGCTAATTTCCATAATTGATGCTCCCCTCCCAATCTATGATTGGAAGGGGATTCTGGGGTCGTAACCCCCATTCTAGTCACTACCCAATTTGGACAGTGACGGGCTGCATCAAACAGCCCTCATCGGTTTCGACTAGCTTTTTAAGCCAGTCATCACCGAGTTCTTTCCTACCGATGTTGAGGCAAGCATTCACATCGGCGTTTATTTTTTGACCATTCGAACGAATGAACAAACCTCGAATTCGCTTGCCAGAACTCTGAACTTGATCAGCGTTTTTATCTCCATAATTGGGAAGCAGATCAAAATCGAGCGCTGACTGACGAGAAGTGTAGCTTTCCTCACGAACAATCACCTTAATCCCGTATGCCTCCGCCTTGTAGCGAATCATCTGAATAAGGCGATTGAAAGGAACGTACACGAAGTTTTGGTTGTTGACCTTGCCAAGATTGATGTTCTGTTTCCAACCTTCGTTATGACCAATGATGATAGTTCCAAGATCATTACGAAGACAGAACTGCACAACGTAATGAGAAACTTTGTGCATGACGTCATTGATACGACAAGTACGCTTCATGATCTTGGTTAGACGATGGACCTTCTTGTCATGAGACTGCAAACTGGCAACATCCTTGTTGTACATTGCATTGATACTTTTCAATTTGCCCCCTTTGACAACCACAGGATGAATCCCGCTGGTAGTCGACGCAAGGGTAACAATATTGCGAAGCCCAATATCAACAAGGCAAGCACGGCTACCGTCCAACAAAACGGTAGTCGAACAGTTAACTTTATAGGTCAGTTCAATGAAAAATGCGTTCCCGTGCGGAACAATACGTACATCTCCTATGACTGTTTCGTTCGTTTTAGCGTTGAAAGGTTGATTGTCGCAAGAACGAATCTTTAGGGCAGGAAAACCGACCTTTTTCTTGTCGGTAAGAATGAGTTCGCCGTCAACGATCTTATAGCCATTGCGCCCAACCACAAATGTGCGGTACTTCTTGCTATAACCAGGCAATCGAGGCATCGCCTTGAATTTGCTCGGATCGGTAAAAATGCTTTCTTAGCTTCATGCCAAGACACGAACTGCTCGTGGATTATCTGAGTCTGACGTTGAGCCGAGACCGCAGACGGCATACTCTTATACAACTCAGCACTTGTAAGTCGAACGGCTTGATCCAGTTTGACACGGTTAAGCCAAGGCTCTTTAGCGAAAATTTTTTGACGTTGGATGTAGACAGCCTGATTGCCCAATTTGCGAGCAACTGAGTAAAGCCTATGACACACGTCATAATGCGTGTGCCCAGGTTTGACAACAATTCTTTCAACTCGCTGAAGCATTTTAAGACTAATCTTCGTTACGGCGCTCACTGCGCCTACCATATCAACATCAATTTGGTGCTGGTTGTAGCTTACCGAAGAAAGGCTATCACCCAAACCATACTTTGTACTATACAGGAGGTTTTGCATCGTATCCTGGATAGACTCGAAATTCGGATTCTTGAATTTTCTGGAGAAGCCGACCATATCCACATTTTGATTTCAATACCTCCTCGGTTTGCTGTTTCTGATCTCGTTAAACGCATCAAAACGGCAACAAGCAAAGCTTGTTCTCAAAAAACATGCAAACGCCATTGCTCCATTTCTTTGGGGAAATCGCTTTTGGTCGAACAGCTACTGTGCAATCTCGGTAGGTGACAGTTTATCTATAGAATCTATAAAGAAATACATCGAAGGTCAAAAATTGCCGAGCTAAAGCTCGGCTCGCTATCCATCCCCACCCAACGCTTCGCATTGGATGGGGAATTCCGCGATAGATTGTTAAATGTAAACCGTTTAATAAACAAAGCTTTTTCGTTTCAATACTGAGAGAACGTAGAGAACAAAGGACAATTCTTTAACATATCAACGCAAAAGTACCACCCGAAGGTGGCCTCTAGACAACTTGTTCAAACGCTTGCACGTCGGTTGTTTCTTGGTGCTCAACCAAGCACGTTCAGGATGATACGTGGGGTGGGGTACTTGTAGCGGTACCGGTCGCCTCAGCCCCAGCCTCGTTATGAGAGGCTGTACGTACCGTCTTACGACGTAACTGGACATCAGGGGACATCTGAAGCGCTTCTTCGGCTTCGAGGGCTTCTGCTTCGAGCGCAATATCGTCCACCAAGGTGTTCACGTCAAAGTCAGCCGGTGCAAAGATCAATTCATGAATACCACCAGGCAAACGCATACGAATGACGTCTAACGTGTGCTCATCGTCCCAAAGGCGTTCAGCTTCGATGTCACTACAATAAAGCGCAGCCAAGACGAGCCCAGACAGATCAAGGTCCGCGTCTTCGTCTTCAACGCAGAGCATTAAGTCTTCAACGGCTTGCGCAACACCATTAGGATTCATGTCCATCATGCCCATCACGATGTCTTGAGCGGGGGTCATCCAATCCGAATCCGCACGCACGACCATCATGAGGGTCAACAAACCCAAAATACGATCAGCGGACTGGCTCGCCGACTCATAGACCTTGCGTTCGCTATCCCACGCCAACACGCCACAGGTGTCAAGCAATTCAAGGAGCGCCACCGTCTCTTGATCAGTTTTGTCGGTTACAGGGTAGGGACTATCTAATTGCTTAAGCGTCACGAGTACTTTTCGACCNAAACGATCAATCAAAGGACCGTCCGTCAAAATAAAGGGCATGTAGCGTGAGGGACCCAGCGCATTATTATTGACCCAACTCTCGATCATGGGCTTCACGTAGAGGTGACGATGTAAGCAGCGCATATCGAGTTCATACATCAGAAGGTCGGGCGTTAAGCCCTTCTGAACCGACAATTGCTGCAGACGACTACCATAGAAAATCCCCAGAGCACCTTCGTCCATTCCGATCAACATATCGCCTTCGATCGTACCGTTGAGGTTGATAATACGATCGTCACCCATAAAGAGGCTATCCAATAACCCCGTGTAAGTCGAAATCAACATGAATTTCGGTTGGGTATGCAATAAGCGAATCAGCGCCGAACGAAGCACCAAACGGATGTCGTGCACCTTGTTTGGTACTTCAGCCATCGCCATCAAAATCGGATAGTCAAAGTCCGTGATGACCAAGTACTCCACAGCTTTTCAGGGCNNGTCCAACCACTGATGCGTCATGCTTTCGATTTCGCCTGGTTCAACGACCTGCATGAGGCTACTGGTATGAAGCGGCAGATCTGCAATTCGTGCGGTCAATTCAGGGTCTTGGGTAAAGCGTTCTGGATTACAGCGAATAACGTAATTGCCCCCATCGAGCATTAATGCAGTGAGGGGATTAAAGATACGTGCACGCGGATCGAGCGTTTGATCCGCCAAATCGTGCGTACCAGTGGTGCCAGCTTTACGATCTTTGGGCGGAATGAATTGAAACTCTGTGTAAGCCATGACGATGTAATTGTGGTTGTCTAAGCTTCAAAGCCTAGCAGAAACCCGAGCAATTTGCTTAATTTGACAACGACATACTGCATTTAGCCGACACAGAAATCTTTAGTCATCGACAAGTCAATGTTTTAGCTCACAACATGAAGCCAACATGAATTGCCTTTTCTGATCATAATGAACAAACACGGTCACCTCGAAGAGTTCACTTATTCGGACGCGCATTTATATTAAGCTCATCCTACAAACATCAATAAATTGGTCAAACTCAAAAACTAAATCCCATCCATGGAAAACCCCGCCGATCACTCAGACCGACGGGGTAAATTTTGGGGTTTAACTATTGGGCTTAATTAGCAAGCCTTGCTACAGCAACACTTAGTAGCCGGCACGGCAACCTTCCAAACGAGACCAACAACGTAGCCAACGACAGCGAAGGGGATCCATGCCAGACCGTAGCCAGCAAGCGGCACATAAGCCTTGATCATTTCACTTACAGCGCCAAGGTTGACACCAGCCGTTTCAAGACCACTGACAGCAGCCATCACGAAGGTGAAAGCCGTGGTCCAAGCGTACACGCACTGACGACCGCTAAAAAGCTTGTCCGTGAAGAGAAGGACGATCAAGATGACGCAAAGCGGGTAGACAAACATCAGTACTGGGATCGTAGAAACGATGATGGTCTTAAGNGTACCAAACATACCGATCAAGAAGGACACCACCGTGAAGAGGGCGCAGTACTGCTTGTAGGACAAGCGNGTACCAACGAGGCGCATAAAGTAAGCTGAGCAGCAGGTGATTAACCCGATAGAGGTCGTCAAGCAAGCGAGCAGAACGATCACGGAAAGAAGCACAGCACCGACGTTACCAAAGAGAGCCATGGCGCTCTTAGCAAGCACAGGAGCGCCGGTGTCCTGCATACCGATCGCGGTCACGCTTTCAGCACCGATCTTAGCGATGAAGAAATAGATGACAGCAAGGAGAGACACAGCGATGATGCCAGACTTATAAACCTGAGAGGCAACATCAGCAGCCGTCTTAGCACCACCTTCTTTAACGAAGTTTGTTACGAGCGTCGCAAAGACGAAGGCAGCGATTGCGTCAAGCGTGTTATAGCCGTCAAGCACACCCTGAACGGTGGCAGTCAAGGCACCTTGATAAGCAGTCTGAGCGGCCTGTACTTCACCAAGCGGTGTAGCAATAGACTTAGCAATCAAAGCCAGAAGCGTTAAAACAAGCGCAGGCGTAAGCAGCTTACCAACACGATCCACCAACTTCTGAGGCGTGGCAGCAAGCCAATAAGAAACGGCAAAAAAGAGAACCAAGAAGATCCAAAGCCCCGTTTCTACCATGCCATCCGTTAAGAAGGGACGAATACCAATTTCATACGCCACCGTGCCCGTACGCGGAATAGCGAAACACGGACCAATTACCATATAAACCACGACCGTATAGAAAAGACCATAAAGCGGATGCGCACGACCAGCAGCTTCCTGCAAGTCATTACAACCAGCATAAGTANNTACCATAATCGCGAACAAAGGTAGTACTACACCCGTAATGCAGAACCCAATAAANGACCACCAGTAGTTTTCGCCGGCAGTANNCTGCCCCATTGAGNNTACCGGAAAGATAAGGTTACCTGCGCCGAAAAGGATTGCAAAGAGCATGAGTAGGATTGCAACATAGCGCTTATTGTTTGTTGTGTCCATAAGAATGTCCGGTGTTTTATTGGTTGAGTCCGTTGGTTACTGTCATCATCTTTGGAGTTCAGGTAAAGACATGAATGTCACAGAACCTATATTTGATTATATGGATCAGTAACAGAAAGAAACATAGGGTAAATAGCTTAAAAAACCCATTGGCTCTAGGTTTTCAAAGAGGTACTACTTCTCGTGAAGAACCCCAATTAACTATTTCACCTTTCCATATAAGAAACTGCGTAGAAAATCCTCTATCTTCCCTAAGACGTTCACCTTATTCCTAGCGTTTCATCGCCAGAAATGAAGCTCAATGACCACCTTAGGGAATTACCCAAGCTAATCTATGGTTTACGTCGTTTGTGCGAAATGTCGATACCAACGACCATTACGGGAAGAGTATTTTTGAGCGGAATCTTAGACTATACCGAAAAAAAGCTATAACGTGTAACGCAGATATGACAAAGAATGCCTGGGAACTGCCATTTTGAAGATTTCGTAATCAGTCCAACCAACCAAAAGAAAATGCCTTAACTATCCAAAACAGCCAAGGCATTTCACAAAAGTGTCAGTCAACGAGTGTGCTCAAAGTTTGCTTCGTCCATAGATAGACCGCGAGGGAACATCCGACTTTAGTCGGGTGGTGACTCGCGGGTTACTCTTTTCTAATTTCAGTTAAATAAGTTGTGCGTTTTTCGACTAATGTCAAGAGTTTGCAATTGATGTCAGTACCGATAACAGTACCGTCTAATTTACGTACCTTGAAATATCCTCGAAGACGCCGACCAACGACGGAACCCTCTTGCCCAAGACACTTCACCTTGTCGAAAAGTCTGAATCCCTCGACGAGATAAGGACTTTGATTGAGCTTACGAACACCACCTTTCAAAATCGAACACTTGTGAATTTGGCGATTGTGTTTACGTGTCTGCTTCTGATAGAGGTAGATACCTGACCGTTGGGCTTTAAGGTTCCCAGCGATACAGAAAGCGTCAGCACAATGCGTTTTGGGTAAGCCCAAAGCGATGCGCTTATGCTTCGTCAAATAGCCAAATGTGTTCTCAACAGGAAGATGTGGATGTGTTTGACGCACTCTTTCGAGCAACGTCCAACGCATGATGCCCATGAAGGTTTCGACTTTGAAGGACTTTCCACGCTTCACTTTCAACTTAATCTTTCCTGCATGAAGTGCCTTGTGGCACGTCTCGCAGAGCGTGATCAAATTGTTCGGTGCATCACCGCCCGTCTTGCGACTTTGAAGATGATGAACGTTGAGGATCTTGTCCTTAGATCGCCCGCGACAGTGTTGGCAAACATGACCGTCTCGCCAAAGAACATACTCACGCACGTTCCAAAAGCCGAGCTGATCACCTTGCTGATAACCTTCGCCTTCAACATCAGGATTCTTAATCTTCTGAATGTCAAAGGAAGCGGTCTCAATCACAATTTTGGTGACTGGCAAAAGCCTACAAACCGCATCTATGCGCGATATATGCGCTTGAATACGATTCTCAATGCTTGGTGCAAGCCAACCTTTGTGCTTTGAATGAACGCGGTTGTTAAAGCGGGGCGCACGGTAGCGCGTCTTGCGATGACGACGGCCGCGCCTAAAAGCCAAACGATCCGCCAACAGACCAGAGATGTCTTGGCGTAGTTCCACTTCGGATGCAAACACTTCGGCTTTTTCTGTTGTGGCGGAAAGACCAATGTGTTTAGACCCTGAGTCTACGCCTAAGATCACGTCCTGCTTCGTTTCGCCTGTGGCGATACTCAACTGGATCGTAAAAGGCGTTCTGCGCTTAACCTTTGCTTTGTTAGCCTTGAGCAAGTGTCTCGCTTTCGCAGGAGAACACGGCATTAAAGGCTGACCGCGCATATTTAAAACAAAAACTTTCAAAAGTTTCTCCTTAACGGATACCCACAGGTTCCGTTTCAACAACATCAGATAAACCGATGTCGAGTTAACATCCTTCGCCAATGTTGGACTGGGTTTCTTGTCTGCAACACCGCTCCTACCTCTTAGAGCTTTTAATCACAGACCGCAGAGCGTAGGACTAGGATGAACATCCCACGGTGCCTATACATTCCAATCCAACGTAGTTCACCTTCCGAAGAAGGATCACCAAGGCTAGTCAATCAAGGCTCTTTCAAGCCTCCGCCTTTAGACGGGGGTAATTGACGATTAAGGTCGAAGCGTAGTGATGGACCATGTACCTGCATTACCAAAGTACCAGGAATCAAGATCCCCGCGCGCCCCACAATCAAGGGGTCAATGGCGCCGACCTTCTTAAGGTCACGACCATCATAGTCAACAGACTGAAGCAACACGCGAATGGCGTTCAAGCGACCGCGACGCTTATCTTCGTTACGAATCACCGTCCAAGGTGTATCCGCTGTGTCAGACATATGGAACATACGTTCAATAGCGATCGAGTATTCATCCCACTTTTCCATCGAGGCGATATCGACTGGCGAGAGCTTCCAACGTTTTAACGGATTTTCCTGACGACCACGGAAGCGGCGCTGTTGTTCTTCCTGGCTAATCGAAAGCCAGAACTTCACGATATGCGTACCCCCACGAATCAAGCTACGTTCAAAGTCAGCGACTTCAGACAAGAACGCATTGGTCTGCGCCTGCGTACAGAAGCCCATCACAGGTTCAACGACTGCGCGGTTATACCAAGAGCGGTCAAAAAAGACGATTTCACCTGGATTCGGAAGATTCGCCACATAGCGTTGGAAGTACCACTGGTACTTGNNTTCAGCCTCGGTGGGCTTAGTCAAAGCAACAACGCGTGCACCACGAGGATTTAGGTTTTCAGTAAATCGGCGAATTGTGCCACCTTTACCCGCAGCATCACGACCTTCAAAAATCACGATGACCTTTTGTCCAGTTCGCTTAACCCATTCCTGGAACTTTAAAAGTTCAACTTGAAGGTCATATAGTTCATTTTCATAGCTCGTAAGCGGATAACGGTGCTTATAGGGATAGCCGCCCGTACTAAAGTTCTCGCTGAGCGCATTCACGTCCTTGCGCTTCTTCGGAAATAAACCTGCCTGATTCGCTTCCTTCGCCAACAACAACTTAAATAAATGGTCTATCTCTTCTTGGGTTGCATGAGTACGCAGGCGTTCGAACACCATCGCCGCGGAGGCTTCAGGACTTTCCAAAGGAGTTTCACGTAACTTATCACGCAAATAGGTCACTGCCTGGCGAATATGATCGAACACTAAAGATTCGCTCTCCACAGACTGGATTGAAGTTTGAGGGATATGATTAGCATCGAACGTAGCAGGCACGTCACTTTCATCATCTTTATTGTCTTGGATTCGCTTCGTCATTGTTTTTGTCCTCTCGATCGAGTCAATGGAAGGATGTGAATGGTTTAAGTTTACATATTCAACGCACGCAACGAAATGTGAATATCCCTGACTTTTTACAGAAATCTACGCTCTCTGAGTGATATTTCAAAAAGCCTGAAATAGCTTGGGACGATTTTTTTCAGATTTGCAAATTTATACATTAAGACTTTTTTCTCATAAATAAAAAGACCCAGTCTTCGTAAAAAAGACTGGGTCTAGAAGGATCCTAACTCATTGAGCTAGAAATTTATTCTTAATAGACATACTTGGCGTTTATCTGACCAAAGAACTCTTCGTAACCACCATTGCTCTTGGCTCCACCGAGTTTAAAGCCAAAGCCCATATTATCGTTACGGGCTTTAGCGCCGATCGTAAAGCGACCAACGTTTTCGCTCCAAACATCGAGCGACGTACCCATGGCTACGTCGCCAACGTGGCTCGTAGGATCAAGGTCAGTAGCGCCAAACGCTGAGACGTAAAGCGACATCAACCACCGGACGAACTGTCCAATCTGCCACGTTCGAGCAGTCACCTGACAGGGCGATACCGATCGGCATTCTGATTAGAACGTCATCAGTCGAATCAACACGAATACACTTATTGGTTCTATAAGCATCCGTTGACACGCGTAACTAATTTAAACCAACCTAAGGAACAGCAGACCAGGTGACGTTGAGCGCATAGTTCATTTCACAACGCAAGAGAAAAATGATGCAAAACAGACTAGAGCTTTCGGTAACTCAATTTCTGCGGTCCCATGACACCAACCACAAAGAAAAGCGCAGCTGAATATAGAACAGTAAANACTACACCACCAAGCACGGCAATAATATTAAGTTCCTGCTCCTCAACTATCACGCTATGCATGCCAAACCAAGCAGACATATAAGCAACGATTGGACCGTTGTTATATTGGTCAAAAGCTGAAATCACCATCCAAAAGAGAAAAGTAATCAAGCCAGCCACCACTGACGCCTTAGCAGCACGAGCAAAAGTACCCAATCGACTAAGCGCAAGGATCATCAAAGTAATATAAAAAAGAATCGAAACAGGGTAGGCGAAGGATTTAGCCATCCAACCCGTATAAAAAAGGATTCGACTCCAACCTAGTGCCGTCACAATGACTGCAAATACGGTGACAAGGAGCGATAGAAGAATGGTGATGAAGGAGCCAATTTTCATTTTCAATATTCTGTCAAAGCTTCAAAACGGCGTCGTTTAAGGCGCTTCGATTGATATATTTTAACTGAGTAACGTACCTTCAAAGGACTTTTTTCAAATCGTTTCGCTTAATAGTAAAATAGATGCTTTCGGTAATAATTTGGCTCGTTATTCCATGTCTCGTCTCTTTGATACACCACCTACGACAAACACTAAAGCACTTTTGCGATCCGCCAAGAAGCAACTCGACGCGTGGAAGAAAACCGAAATAAAATCGCTTCCAATCAAAGAAATGGAAGTATTGGGCTTTGAATTAGTCGATACTTTTCTCCAAATTCGCGAACCCAAATTGTTACAAATGGCGCTTTCGCTATTTGAACTGATCCATGGCACAACGCTGATGACATTCCCGGGTTATGTGGTACTATGTCGAAGCCTGCCTACTCATGAATAATCTCTTTCCAGTGTCATCACTTATGGAAGAGATGGAACGTTTTCGACCAGGATCAAACCAATATAAAGAAGTTGCACCAACAACTGGACGAAGTCGAAAATCATAAACATGCTCAATGTTCGTAGAGATCTTCGTATCGCCATGCTTCACGCAGATTTCGAGACCGCGATTTTTTACTTCGACAAGCTCTCAGAAGCCGAGCGCGACCGAGATCCATATCTACGCATGCTAGCGTCCATTGCTCATATACGCCTTGCTGCCATAAATAATGCTAATTGGGAATTTCATGCTCAACTGGCAATTACGCTTGCTGACGAATATGCCGAGCGTTTTGGCGAAAACTTTGAAGTGTTTCTTCAACGAGCGATGACCAACGAAAAATTCGAAAAATGGGGCGCAACATACGAAAACTTTGAAAAAGCTTATCAGCACATTGATCAACTGGATAATAAGAAGGCTCAACGCATTCAACGCACTCTGCTTTCTTTAACGCTTTGGCATCTCACACAGCGCCCTGAAGTCTTCAAGAAGATCCGTAAACAATGCATCAAGCCTGAAATGCCGCTATTGGATCGCGTAGAACTTTTACGGCGACCGTCTAAGTCAGGCGACTGGGATGCGATGCTGAGGCTCTCATGCAACCTGGCACCAACAGACCTTACTACCAACGAAGCCAATTTGATTTCCTTTGCTGCAATTGAAAAGGACGATTACAACCGAGCGGAAGCGGTTCTTGAAGCATCCGGACGAAATGACGATGGTAACGTGCAGCGATTATTACACCTCTCGCGCCTGTATTACGTACAAGGAATGCTAGAGCTAGCAATTGATTACGCTGAACTTGCGACACGCTTTTGCATTGCCGCCCAAGTTTCAGAGAGCATGGCTTCGCACATTATTCAAATGACTGTTCATATCATGCATGAACAGTCTATTAGGGCTAAAAACTTTGATCGCTTGATCGAGCTCATCAACGAATTCCCCGAAGCTTGGAAGAATAATGACCTAAAAATTTTGCACGTACAAATGATGATGAGCGCCGATACGGTGAACCATAAACGTGTTTACGTTAAACGTGCGCTTAAAGTCTTAAAGTCCATTAAGGCTAAGGAACGTATCGTCGACTGGTACGTGCTTTGTGGTCGTCTCAAGATGCTTCAAGAAAAATTTGCTGATGCCATCAAAGACTTCAATAAAGCTAAGAAGCTCCTCGATAAAAGCCATGAAGGTGCCGATACAATTTTGATGATCATCGAAAATAGTATTGAAGACTGTGAACGGGCTCTGCATGAAAACGAAACCGGGGAGGGTGAAGGCGCTCTAGGTCACGAACGGCTTATGTATAAGACCCTGGTTGACCATGGCATCAAGGTTCATCGCATCGCACAGTTGGAACCTGGTTCCATGCCCATTGCCATCATCGAACGCCACGACAATAAAACGAAAACTGCTCACTTGATGACGATGGCGCTTACGTATCGTCAAGCAAAGTTCGAGGATGCCAAGCCTGCAGAAATCGGAATGGCAATTCCGAAGTCTGATATCGCCACGTTAGAACCTAACGACTGGCGTATCCGTCTATTGACGGTACCTTAAGTATTAGTCTTCAAGCCTCACAAGGCATTCGTCCACGTAACGGTATGTCGTTACGCCATCCAACGGGCGAAGGGATCATCCCTGGCGTCGTCTATCCGTCCGTTGTGCTTTATGAATCGTGGGATAAAGTCATTCCCGATGGTGTGCCGATTGCCCTTGTTGAGGTCGTACCTATATATGCCGAAGAAAATGATTTTGCTTCGTTAATGGGGTCTGACCGCCTCTTGTTGCGTCTCATGGAAATACCGTTCTATCCAGTTCGCCCACAACGTCAAAACTCGTGTGAAGGACAAAACTGGAAGACGCTCATCCCACGTCATCAGATTAAACCACTCTACGATGACAACGGCATGATCGGTTGCGTCAATAAGAGTATTTTGATTGATGGAGCAGATTCCGCCATCTTTTATCGTGTCAGCAAAATTGACCAAGCTGACAATGACAGCGGTTGGTTCTTTTTGACAGGTACCGAAAAAGAAGAAGAAATCGGGCAGGATGATCGTTTTGTGATGATCGACTTAAATACCATCTGCAATTACCTCCCGTACGTCATTCCTTATTTAGGTGCTCCAGAAGGAGTACTTTGTTCGTGACGTGTCAGGCATTATTTCGTCTACATCGGTAGAAGACTCGTACCAGGCTTCTTAAGCAGATCAACAAAAAACCCTTGCTTGCTTAACGTAGTACTTCGAGAACGTCACAAACTGTGGCGTTTTATTGTAATTACGTCAATCTCTAATCGTCTAAGCGAGAGGGATTTTCTATATTATTGATCCATATCAATAAATGTTCGAAAAGTGACAAAGAGAAGGAAAATTCGAATTTTTTAGGCGTTTCGAGGCAATTGAGACCTTTAACAGACGACCATTTAACCTCTCTCACAACGGAAATGCGAAAAGAGGGGTATCACGGGTAGCCTTAGTCACACATTTGGAATGAATCTAATACCGACCAATTTAGTAGGTTATTAATAACTATTTATAAAACGAAACAATCAAATCTCTTTAGCAGGCATTTTCATCGTCACTCAGACAGAGGACGATACTATTCATGCAATTCATATACATCGTTTAGAAGCGATTTTACAAATCTTTCTTTTAAAAAATGTGGGTATATACTTAGTCCTAAATTACTATGGTTCAAAACGCCTCAACCGTCTATACTTTCACTAACTTTTAATCCTGGAGGGACCATGGCTTATAAAGTCAACATGATTGCTGGCGTTACCAATGAATACGCCGTTCAGCTCAACAATCGCGGCATCAAGTATGCTGAAGAACTGCTTGGCTTAGTTCGTACGCCGGCTCAGCGCCGTGAACTCGCCGAAGCTACCGGTATTCCTGTCAAGGAAGTACTCCGTTGGGCTAACCACTGCGACTTGATGCGCATCCACGGTATCAGTANNCCGCAGTACGCCGAATTCTTCGAAATGGTACNNGGTGTCGATACGATTAAGGAACTCTCTCATCGTGTTCCTGAAAACCTTCTCGCCAAGCTCGAAGAAGTCAACGCTGAAAAGCAGATGACGAAGCGCGTTCCGGCTCTTAAGGAAGTTAAGCGCTATGTCAAGGAAGCTAACGAACTTGAACCGATGCTCGAATACTAATCCGTCACATTACGATTAATGCTTCATAAAGATCCCGTCACTTGTCTCGGTGGCGGGATTTGTTTTCCTTCGGTACCCAAATGTTGCAAACTTCTTTGTACCTTCCTGTTGTCAAGCGACATCAGGGTTACACCTTCTAGCGACACTAAAATTAACCCCTTTAACGATATTAATAGTAACGATTAATGTGAGACATGTTACTTTCGTGGAAACCAGGCGGAACGCAGAGGTGAGCCCGTAGCGCTACTCCTGGTGGCGGACGAGCTCCCGATCACACCCATGGGTAGGTTCGGGTGCGAAATTTGGATCTTATAAATTTGAGTTAAAAGGACACCTCTTGAGCATGGTTGTGAAGCTGTGCTTCATAGTCAAGTGGGCTCATTGAAACCGTTGTACTATCATGCTGCCTACTGCAATTTACAGTACACTGTATACATAAAACAAAAGTACAATGTAGGTGAATAATGTCAACTTTAACGATCAGGCTTCCTGAATTTGAATCTTCTTTGTTAGAGGACTTAGTTAAGAATACGGGTGAAACCAAAACCGCAATTATTATTGATGGTTTGCGTTCCCTTGCTAATAGCATGAGAGAAAACGAACGCGTCACACGTCTTTCTGCTGAAGAATTTGATGCTTTCCTCGAGCAACTTGAAACTGGTGAACAATCCNCTGCTGTTTTAGCTGCACGTAAGCGTTTGGTGCATCTGAAACCAGTGTGGGAGGAATAATGTACACCATCTTATTCATGAGACCAGAACCATTAACCGAGGCGAATATACCACTTATTAACAATTTCTGTTGCGGCGAGCGTTCTTTGGATCTCTAGCTAAAAACAAACGCCCTTGCAAAAGAAGCTAGAGGTGGCAGTCGAACTTTTGTGGTTCATACTAGCCAAATGGATGAATTGGCTGGATATTTTTGTCTTTCAACTCATTCTGTTGAGAGATTAAATTTTCGAGCTAAGTTCAAACGCGATATGCCTAATCCTATTTCTACAATTTTACTTGGTCGTCTTGCCGTTGCTGAAAAGTACCAGGGTTATGGACTCGGAGAATCTATGCTTCATGAGGCAATACGGAAGTCTAAGAAAATTGCTGATAGTCTAGGAGCTGCTACGTTGATCGTGCATCCAATTTCAGAACGAGCAAAACTTTTCTACCTCAAACATGGTTTTTCAAGCTCAAAGAGTGAGAAGCCAATGTTATTTCTATCCACTTTTGGCGTGTTTAGCTTAACGGAGAAAGATCTTTCTTAGCTAAAGGTTGTCTTTCGGAAGACGCCTTTTTATGAAGAGAGGGTAGAAGAAAATTGAAATAAAGGCGTTAAAACGACCCAAAGTGCTTGATTACAACTTCAAGATCACGAATTGGTCTCGTTGTTCGAGCATTCGGCTCCTTGAAAGAAGCCTGCTGTCATGACGCATGATGAGTTGAAGATTATGTTCCGCAAAACTGTAGATGAGTCCGTTGCTATGGATACCGCTTTAGTTTTGCCTGGATGTCATCGATCGAGTGCTGAGGGTGCGACAGTCGGTAGACTAGCCGATGCGCTAAGACAGTCGAAAGTTCGGTACTTCTGGTTGATTAACTACATTCGTATTACGTCATTAGGACTTTAGGAAGAATCCCGAACTTATACATATGATCTAGAATTTTTTTCGGCGTTTTCTCTCGCGTGGAATTTGTTCAAGGCGTGTATCCGATCGCAAGAAAGATAAAGCCCTAGCATAAATAGGAGAGGAGGGCGCCGTCAAACCGATTCGACGTTGTGAAGCCTGTATTTCTTCGATCATATAAACCTGTGTGACGGAAATGTTTTGTCAATTTTGAAAATTATAACTCTCACCGATCAACGAATCCAATCCACCGTAAGTATCAGTCTACAAAGCGCAACTTGATGCATAAATACATCACACTCGTGTATTACTTTTAACCCGCGGCTGGTATCAAAAATGAAACGCCAGTCGAGGGATAATCATACTAGCGAGTTCATAGAAAAGTTAACAACTGAATGTCATCAAATTTGCATTCAACAAAATATAAATTTACGGCTATTCCCAATCTGGAATCTTGTACTTCTTTAAAATCTGTTGGGCTTTTTCAATCCCTTCATCACTGAGCGTTGTTTGATAGCGAGAACGACCTCTTAACATTTCTTCCTCAATGAGGTCATGAATAATTTCGCGGTCATAACCAATCCAGCTCGTCCGCAACGTCTCATCGCCGCGGTAACCAAAACGCGTTAAATAAATCAAGGCTAATGACAATTCTTTTATAGCTTGATAGGTTGGATTTGATTTTAGGTCTGCCATGGTATACCTCAATGGGTTATTGAGAAACTCGTACGTTTAGTATTTCACGTCAGTCTGAAATCATCAAGCCAATAGGTATTCTCTTTGTTCAATCGTGTACCGTTTGTTTTATTTAATGTCGTAGAATGTTCATTCTCGTGCGTTATAATGATCTTACCGATTTTCAAACTTTGACTCTTCACCATGGCTTTTGAACCCACGGTTGCGAGTCCAACGATCGGGACTGGTTTATCGACTGGTACCGGGAGTAGGGCACAACCACCCGTTAATGCAGCATTGGTATATTTAGCCACTTTGCACTCGCCGGCTTCTCGTAAAAGCATGGCGAGTAAATTGAACATGCTCGCAAGATGGGCAGGGTACGCAGATTTGCGTTCTTGTCCGTGGGGAGAACTCAAAACCGAACACGTCCTCGCATTCCTTGCGGGACAGGAAAAAGAAGGAAAAGCAGGTTCAACTTCAAACTGCTACCTAGCTGCCATTAAAGGCGTTGCCAAGACCGCATGGTTAGCGCGCTCCATGTCACACGAAGACTACCTTCGTATTGAATCCTTGAAGCAGAGACGTTTCTATCGCCTACCAACAGGGCGTTCCTTGAGCTTTGACGAGTCGCACAGGCTAATACAGACTTGCACCGCCGATACAGCAATAGACGCAAGAGACAGGGCTATTTTGTCTCTAATGTTAGGATGTGGTCTAAGACGTGGCGAAATTCCATTGCTTCGCATGGAGAAAGTCGACCTCAATAATCGGTCAATGACTTTAGTGGGGAAGGGGAATAAGGAGCGACGCGTCTTTATGCCAGCGCCCGTTGCACAAGCGGTCGAACTTTGGATCAGTCGCTGGCGAGGGAACGCAGATGGATTGTTGTTCGGGCGAATTTATAAAAACGGGCGAATTTCATTAGAGGATCCGCTCGACGCGAGTTCGGTCGGACGCATCACAAAGCGCCGCATGGAAAAAGCGAATCATGAATCCGCAACAGCTCATGATTTACGTCGAACCTTTGCCACTCGACTTTTAGCGAACAACGTCGATATTGTGACCGTCAAAAATATGATGGGGCATGCGAACATCAGTACCACGTNNACCATGTATGACCGCCGTGGTGATGAAGCCATGCGTCGTGCTGCGGAGATGGCGATTTTATAATCAGCCAAAAAGTGCAGATAAAAAAAGACCCCATCTGTTGCAGTCTAAGTTCAAAAACTCAGAGCATGTATGGGATACACTTAATTTATGTTAAATGCCTCTTCAGCATGACCATCAACAAGGAAAAATTTTTTTGAAACTTGATCATCGATTATAAAATGTCGGAATTACGATATTTCTGAAACACTTTAACGTTCTGCATTAGTACCATCTCACCCCACAAATACGATTCAATACGACTTCATAGTGCCATCGCCGTGCAATACGTTGTGCCAAAAGTTGTCCTTTCAAATCAACTACTGTATTATTCCTGTATGCAGTTTGAAATCGGCTGTATTCTTTATTCGCAGGAAAATAAAATGCCAGCAAAGAAAAAGACTACTAAGAAAACCAAGGTGACCAAGCCCACCACCGAAAACGAAACCCAAACGCCTGCCAAGCGTCCTGTCGGTAGTCCACCGAAGGAAGGCGCTTTCCGTGTTAATGTTCAGGCGCGTGTGCCTGAAGAAGTAGCCGATGCTTGCCAGAAGTTGGGTGGCACACCGTTTATCCGTCAGCTGTTGACGATCGCCGCCGACAACTACAAGGAACAGATTGCGATGAACGATCACATGCGTGAAGTCGCTATCGACGCTGTGCTCGAAGACGTTATGCGCTATGTGGTTCCTGAAGTTGAAAAGGTCACGTTGCCGCATCATGACTATGCCGCTTCTTGCGGTCATCCGTCTCCGNTAGTTGAAGGTGAAGGTCAGCCGTTCTCCTTCTATGAATACCTCGTTCACCTCCCTGGCGACACGTTCGTGATGAACGCCCAGGGGGATTCGATGACTGCTGCTGGTATTGAAGAAGACGACCGCATCGTCATCAATCGTTCAATCGAAGCTCGTAACGGTGACATCGTCCTTGCCTTTATTAATGGTGACGTCACATTGAAGCGTCTCAAGGTGCTTCGCGGCAATATCATCGAATTGCATCCCGAAAGCTTAACGGGTGAATATCCGGTGATTCGTCCGAAGGAATACGATGATTTCCAGATCATCGGCGTGTTGACGAGTTCCTGCCGCCGCTATCGCTAATTTGCCGTAACTACTTAAGTCCAACAAAGAGCGTCCTCATTTGGGCGCTCTTTTTCTTTCTATGCGTCACCAATTGACTTCATTTCCCTCAATATTGCAAGCATACTCAAACGGCTCTTTTTCTCTAAAATAAAAGAATCAACTAAACAATGGATCTTCCACGTAAGGTACCTAGCGACTGAAAACATTCTCTGTTATAGACTAGCCTTACCTGACATCCAGCCTCCTAGCACCCGTCTGAGTACTTTGAAATCACTCTGATTGAGTACACCCTTTACAGGATCGATTCTAATGGCTAGAAAGCGCGCCTCCCAACCCGTCATCGACTTTGATGAGCACGATATTGACGCTTTGCTTAACGCAATTGCAAAGAAAAACATCAACCAAGAACTCTTAACGCTTGCTATCCAAGTTTGCCAAAATGAGATTCGCCGCCTTCAATTCCACCCTGATGACCCCACTGAATGTCGTGCTGACGAGATCATCGACGCTTTGAACGATGCCGACTATCATGACATCAACACGGTTATCCTGACCATTCGACTATCTATTGCCAAAGAAGATTTTGAATTAGCGGTTGAAACGATCAAGTATTTACACGATTTCATGGGCGAATTGCCAAAAGATGACCAGGCAACACTGGAAAAAGCTTCAAGAGGACCGCAGGGTGAAATCATATATCGTCACGCCTTAGATCAGGGTGATCATGGTTGTGTGTTAGACATGGCAAAGACATTAACGCCAGAGGTTTTGGAGATAGATCCAACGCTTTATCGCCCTTGGATACTCGCGCTTCTTTGCTCAGTACATGACGTCAAGTCCGATCGTACCCGCAAAAGCAGAATCAAAAAGGCTTTAGAACTTTACGAAGCTTATAAAAAGCTTGCAGACCCTGGCTATGATTTCAGATTGGATTTCGCCATTTTCCTTGAAGAAGCCGAAGCTTATGAAGCTGCCTATAACCTTTATTTAGACAATCTCAATGTAGTCCCTACAGAGAAGTTGCGCATGGTCGCAGCCATGGATCTTTGGAGTTTCTATACGCGTCTCTTCGACCTGGACAACCCACCGAAGAAGTATTCAGAGACATTGACGCCATACAAGCGACTCCTTTGGCTCGATAACCAAATTACGCATGACGGCATCAATCCCAGACGTTTCTATAACGAGACGATTAAACGTTTCGGAGACACCTTAAACGTTCTTGAAAGCAACGTCTTAAATGATGTCCTAAACGAGGAAAACGATTTCAAAACACTCAAAATTGCTGCCGAGAAGCATGCACAACGCTTTCCGTTCGACCCACTTCAATTCCATTGGAAGGCTCAAGCAGCAGATGGTACTTTTTGAACCTGAAGAAGCCCTAAGTCTCCTCGAGAAAGGGATCCATACTTGCGAACACAATAAGGTTCCTGTTGACGAAGCAGAGATTTTGCTAGAAGATGCTGTTTCGATTCTCACACCGCTTTGTACGATTAACGAGTCCGTTCAGCCTTATGACGACTTCATCAATCAGATCCCTGAAAACTGGCGTAGAGCCTCTCTTTACCTAGGCAAGATTGAAACACTCTTCCAATTCACTCAGCCTCCCTTTACCGAAGCCAAGCGCAAAGTCTTTAAAGAGACCTTGGCAAAGATACCCGAATGGGAACGTGACTACCAATTCAAACTGTCCGAAATTCAATGTTTAATTGCTTTTGGTGAACTCAAAAAAGCCAAGTCAAACATCAAGGCACTACGTAAAGAATTCGAACAAAATCCCGATATTTTTGACGACACGCTCGATGAACTTAAGAAGCTCGAAGCTGGAATCGACTTTGTTGGACAGCTGAAATCTAAAAAGAATGCGTCCAAGAATCCTTTAGTCGTTGCTTCCAAAAAGGAAGCAGGGCAGGGTAGTGCTAAATCGACGGACGACAATGATGATTTAGACAAGGTCAACAAGATTCTTAATGAATTGGTCGATAAGGGTGCGACTGTGCTCGATGCATTCAATCTTGGTGGCTATGCCGCGGGGGTCGCTTTCACAACGCCGCAGATGCCTAAAGGGATTGCATACATCTCTACGATTAACCTTGTTGAACGTTATCAAGCCAAAGTGGGTGTTCCTAACGAACACTGTGAAGTCGCTATCGCTATTCCTTACCACGAAGCAAAAAAGATTCGCCCGACTGACTGGCGTATCCAATTACTGATTTTCACGCTTGAATGCTTCTTCCGTTCGAAGGTGGCACCAGAGATTGGCTTCTATTCCAAAAGCCCTGATGACACGAAGTTGCCCTTCTGTGACTACACGGCATTAATGCTTTTGCCCACGCAAAAACCCATTATTGACTCGAGTTACGGTAAGGAGATCGGTGAAATCGTGCCGCTTTTTGATGAAGAAATGGATTACGGTGATACGCATTCCTTTGAAGATTTTCGAAATAAGCTCGAATCGGTGGTTTACTTCCCACCCAAACGCCGTCGTCATAACGCATGCGAAGGTGAACACTGGAAGCCATTGATCGCGCCTGAAAACCTTAAGACGCTCTATCAAAGCACCACGCCAGATGCTTGCCAAATCGATCCTCGCATTCTTTTTGAAGGGCAAGACGTGAAGATTTTCTTCCACGTAGAACCTGATGAAAGCGATTCTCCTTGGTCAGGCTGGGTGTTTTTGAGTGACACCAGTACACGTGAAAAGAATGGTAGTTGCATTATTGAGTCACTCAATACTTTGCTCAACTACTGCCCATATGTTGCCGAATATCTTGATGCGCCCTTTGGCACCATCTTTATTCGTCACCCAGATGGTCGCATCGAGCCGGCGACCGATATTCAGGTAGAAGGCTTGCCTAAGTAATCCAAATTAACTGATAAGGGTAGGGCGCTCAACGGTGTTGGGCGCCCTTTGCGTAAAAACTTACGTGATGGCTCACGGTGAGACTGGCTACCCAAAGCGATCTCACGACGGGCACAATCTATTCTCTTATTATGCCGACCTATTGATCGTCATTGCTAAACGACTATCGCAGTAGCCATGACACCAAATAGAACAAGTATTCTATTTAGCTTTCTAACAGTTTT
The DNA here is from genome assembly GCA_905186105.1 of uncultured Sutterella sp. Lineage (GTDB taxonomy): Bacteria > Pseudomonadota > Gammaproteobacteria > Burkholderiales > Burkholderiaceae_F > Sutterella. The sequence goes on from LR994475.1 coordinate 1,381,766, forward strand.
TCTAACAAAAACAGCCGGTTTCTAACATATCTAACAATCGAATGTTAGAACAAAAACGGCTTATGGATTCTTGAGTTGGTAACGAACGTTACGTCCACCGCCCTTTGATTCCACAACCTTCGCATCGATCATATTGTTGAGGAGATTGATCGCTGCAGTTTGCGATATACCCATGAGATCTTGCACTTGACGACGTGAAACGGTTTGGTGGGATTCAAGGAGGTCAACAACTTCACGATAATCTTTGCGGTCGAGATACAAATTAGCCGTCTTACGTGGCAGCTTGATCGTAAAAGAAGTCTCGCTCACAGATAACAAGTCTGAAATCGGTCTATTTATGTAAAAGAAACGAATTTTTCTGAAGCCACTACCGCGGTTCTCCATCAAATTCAACAAACTGAATAGATGTGCGAGTTGAGGATTACGACATTCTGTTGCCATGTGTTCGACAACATCCTCCAAGCTCAAATCCTCGGTTAAGCCGCCAATAGAATGAAGTTCCACAAAAGAAGGCGTGATATGAACGAGGTTCGCGCGTGTTTTGCTTTAATCACGATGTGCAAACATATTAACCAAGGCACTCAAGAATGACTCGAAGATCAATAACGAAGTGGTCGATGAGCTCTGCGTTCCCGTAGCTCGGTTTTTCCATCCAGGCGTAATTGCTCTTGGCAATGAACTTTGTCGCTTCTTCATAAAGTTCAAAAATCGAGCCCTCAACCTTATCAGAATCAAGGATCTGTATTCGCTGGTCGTTTATAGCGTTCACAAATTAGAGAATGCGATAGTTTCCAGAGTTTGAAGACTTTAAGTTCTAAATCTTTCTAACATTTTTCTAAGAAAGATGACCGCTTTCTAACACATCTAACAATCGAATGTTAGAAAAATTGGCATCTAGAGATGCGCACGGTAAGTGTCTTTCCTTAAGGAATACTGCCGCTTAGCGCCATCAAAGACCAGGGCAAGCTGTCGAAAGCTAAATTGTTGATCGCTTTCGTCGAAAACTGGGTTCTTTAGATGCCCAATAGGACCTTTGACGTAGGTGAAGACAATCACCCACCGAGTATTCAGAGTGTCGACGATCAAATTGTTCGTAGGAAAACCTTCGTGAACGATGATTTCAGATGTCAACGCAGACAGCAAAACCACGAACTTGAAGAAAGCGCAAGCCGAGGCGTCATCATTAATTTTGAAATCCCGAGCATCAAGCTGAAGCAACAACTGGTTAATGTTCTCAATGAAACGCAATAAATCGCCTGCGAGCATTAATTCTCAATTGGTAGAGGACCCAAACGGCGTTACCGTCACCATTTGTTCGCACAAATCAAAAATTAGCTGTGCAAGCGAAACCGCCACCTCTTGATTAGGTACGCCCAACGTCGCCATATCGTCTGAATCAAAGTCCTTGATCGCCAAATAACCCGCTTGCTGTAAGAATGCCTTGATTGCGATTTCATCCAAAGATCTTGAAGTGACGAGTGCCAGTGCTGGGATAACAGCACCTTGATTTAAACACACCGATAGCACATTGCCTCAAATTTGGCCGATTATTCGGAGTCAACCACTGAGTATGTCAAACTGCTTATTCCCAATACGGCTGCAGATCACCCCTTTATCCGGATGCTCAACAAATATAACCTCCAGGATAAAGCGGAATTGAATGTTCTAGACTTGCTGATTCTTTCGTTACTGCGAAGATTTAAGCGATTGACGTTAGAGGAATTAATCTCGGAGACCCACTTTAGTAAAACGCGCGTGATCACGTCGATCACGAAATTAAGCGAGAATGGTACTTTGTTGAAACCCAAGGTATTCGGTCAAAAACTTATATTTTGAGTTCAAACTATAACCATTTCAACACCACTTCACCCAAAGAAACGGTGCCAGTCGCCGATGACGTCTGTGATCTTATTGCCAGACAGGGTGAATTAAAGTCGAGCCAAATCAAGAAACAACTTGGCCTCACCGACAATCAAGCGCGAAGAGTGCTCAATGAGATGATTCAAAAAAATAAAATTTGTGCCCTTGGCGAACGCCGGTGGCGCACATATCGCTTGAAAGATTGATGGATCGCACGCACGCCTTGGCGCACTGAGTAGTGAGCCATAGAGCAACCGCGTAAAACGATGCAATGAGAAACGCCTTCTTAGGCTAGAACCCAAGAAGGCGTTTTTATTTGTCTTTGACGAGCGATTATTTAGCGCAAGAAGCAGCCAAATTAAGGAAGTAATCAGCAGACACACCGAAGACCGGTGCGAGATGTTCGGCAATTTCACGCGTCAAAGTACCNTGATCCTTCACCAGTGCTTCAATCGTTTCAACGGTAAGGTCAGAAGCATGGGCGAGCTGAGGGATCGACATACCGTTACGTTCAATAAAATCGCCGGCAAAGAGCTTGCCGAAGGTTTGTTGGTCCATTGTTTTTCTCCAAAAAAGGATGCGCCCGACCAGTCTGCATGAGCAAACGCTCTAACGCACAAGACCTCGGGCGCGATATTTTGTTCCTACCGAAATAGGAAAATACTTTATGTGAGAGAGGATACCAACTTTTGAGTTCGATGTGTGTAATTAACTCTAATTATTATCAGAATTCGTAACGGTACTTGTCATAAAAACTAAACGTAACATGATAGATAGGTGATATTGCTTATATTGGTGTAAAAATTACTGCCGTGATTTTATTGAGGAGTGAATATAGCCGTCGGATGGGCAAGCGATACTGCCGTACAAGACCAAATCGATGACACGATCAATGACGAAATTCGTCGTGCGCAATCAAAGCTCTACCATGGCGAGAGCCGCAAATATTGTGAAGAGTGCGGTGAACCCATTCCAGAAGCCCGCCGCAAAGCATTGCCAGGTGTCAGGCTCTGCATTCATTGCCAAGAAGAAGCCGACAAACACGCTAAGCGCTTTGAGCTTTATAACCGCCGCGGCAGCAAAGATAGCCAACTGAAGTGATGCACTCTACAGTGTGGCACGCGAAGGAGCGTTATGAAAAGAGAAGGACGATTAAGAGAAGCCTCCTAGCCTCGAGCGCTCCCGCCCAATATTCAATCGGTCGCCAAACGTGAACCAATCATCATCCGTGGCTTTGGTTTGAGGGCACGCAAAATAGGTCGGCGACAAGCGGGAGCGCGCGATTCAATAAGCGTGCGTGCAGATGTTGATTGCCTCCTGCAGTCCCTTACGGAGGTCAAACGTGAGGCGTGGTTTTTCGTCGCTTATCTCTTGGTCAAGGAGGAGCAACGCGCGAGTAAAGATCGAAAACCATCTTTTTAGAGTGGCACACGCTTATTGAAGTGCGTTTGGTTATTACGGTTTTGTCAGTGCTTCACAAAAGAATTTCACCTAGATGGTCCTGGAATCTATGCCCTCAATCAGCAAAATGCATTTAGATTGTCTAACGAAAAAAGCACTATTTTGGATAACAAAACCGTAATAGAATAAAGAAATGATGTTGCAAATCAGCTATATACCCAAGAATACGCATGTTTTCTGAACGCAAACGTAAGTAAATCTGAATCTCAATGCATCCCTTACCGAATCTTGATTTTTTACGCGCTTTTGTAGCAGCGGCGGACGCAAAAACGATCAAAGGCGCCGCATTTGATCTCGATATTTCTCCGTCTGCCGTCAGTCAAGCCATTGCGAAATTAGAAGGGAAAATAGGACAACCGGTCTTCGTGAAGCACGCACGTCCGTTACGTTTGACGCCCGTAGGCGCAAGACTGCTTGAAGAAGCACGTAGCATTTTGCAGTTGACCGAAGGTCTTTTTGAGCGCGTCAACGGCGCCGACTTAAGCACGCAAAAGATTCGCGTAGGGATGGGCGAATCGGTAACGGGAACCATTTCGCCCTGGTTAATCACAAGCCTAATGGCAAGAGTAGGGCAACTCGAAACGCAAACGGCGCTTTCTTTTCCACTCATTGAAATGCTTCGTAATGACGAACTCGAGGTCGTCATTGCGCCTCACGCCTTTTTGAATGAAGAGCGTTTTGTACGCCTTAACCTTTACGAAGAAGAATACCTTCTCGTCTCAAACGAAAAGGTAGAACGCCNNATCCTTCGTACGCTCAATATTCGACCAAGTAAACGTGTTTTAGTGAGTTCAAGCTATGAGATGGTTGGGCTCATCGAACGCATTAGCGGCTGGTCACTCATGACACCAAGTAACCTTTGGTGCGGTCGACAGTTCGTGAAAAACATCACCTACACCCCGATGCCCGAAGGGCACCGCCATCACCGATGCATGTGGGCTGTAGGGGACAGAATGCGTAGCTTAGAAGCCGTGATGCTCACATCAAAACTTGCACGTGAAATCTATGCCCGAGAAATGATGCCAGAACTCGCTTCGATTGCGAAAGGGTTAGAGCAATACGTGACGTTCCCGGAAAACTGAGTTGAAAAAGGCGACTTGAGCCTAAACCCAAGCCGCCTTGATCTACCTTGAGGAGGTGAGATTACTTAGCTTTGAAGTGATGAACATCGTCTGTTCCAAACATCGCCGTCAACGGAATCCCGTCGGGTCCGATCGTTCCGCGATGCATACCCCCACAGTTCATTGGGAAGCTATAGTTACCCTTGGCGTCAAGAATAATCATGCCGCCAGTGCCGTTGATTTCACCGATTTCCTTCATGACGTCTTCGCCAGCCTTCTTCACGTCAGCGTTCTGATAGACGTAGCGAGCGTGAACGTTGTAGGCAGCGGACGTACGAATGAACATTTCACCCGTACCCGTCGCTGACACAGCAACGGACTTATTGTTGGCGTACGTACCTGCACCGATCACAGGGCTATCACCCACACGACCATAGCGCTTATTGGTCATACCGCCCGTCGACGTACCAGCGGCGAGGTTACCGTGCTTGTCGAGTGCAACAGCGCCGACCGTACCGTACTTGTAGTCATACATCAAAGGAGAGATGTAAAGTTCAGCGTTAGCCGTCTTCTTAGCGCCGTCATGGTCAAGGATCACTTGTTCCTTTTCCTGGACTTTCTTCAACTGCTGATAGCGGTGTTCCGTGAAGAACCACTTCGGATCAACGATTTCAGCGCCATTCTGAGCGCAGAACTTTTCAGCGCCAAGACTCGTCATCATGACGTGCGGAGACTTCGTACGAACGAGGTTCGCGCAGTTGATCGGGTGCTTGACGTTCGTGACACCCGCCACGGCACCAGCGGTAAGNGTCTTACCGTCCATGATGGAAGCGTCAAGTTCGTTCTTGCCTTCGTTCGTGAAGACAGCACCACGACCCGCGTTAAAGATCGGGTTCAATTCCATCTGGTTGATGGCAGCCATCACAGCGTCGGTGGTAGTACCACCCTTTNNGGCGAGCACTTCGTTACCTGCGAGCAAAGCCTTCTGAAGTNNACCAGCGTGGTACTTAGCCTGTTCTTCCGGCGTGAAACGGTCGGCGGTAATATTACCAGCACCACCGTGAATCACGAGACGGTAGGGTGCATCAGCAGCCTGTGCACCAGCAGCAAGCGTCAGTACTCTNAAAGCCATGGCGAGAAGGGTCTTTTTCATCATTTATCCTTTGGTTATTAAGCTACGCTCAACCACAAAATGGGTCCGAAAAGTTGAGCGCAAAAGAATTATTAAGAAGAAAAACCCAACTGAAAAGAATCTATAGGTAAAGTCCTGAGGATAACTAAAATAAATAAGGCATAACCCTAACGCAACATAAAAAAAACAAACTTGGGTTTTGCACATGACAAATAAAAAGTTATAGCGCTTGAAATAGCGTCGATACGTTGATCCACCCGTTACGATCATTGAGACCACGCTTCAAACCTCATCCGCAGCGACTCTAAGACTGCATCTAAAACAAGACTCAAGCCAACGACTCTCCCTTAGGAGTTTTCTAGAGCTCCTTTACAAAACACAAAGTCTTCTGCTAAGATTCGCCATAACCGGAATGGGAATCGTTCTCATTTAGAAGAAAAGATCAACAACTATAAGGGAATCCGTCATGGGTCACTACTCACTCTCCCGCCGTCATTTGCTTATGGGTTTTGGGTACCGCTTGCCTTACGTCCGCCGTTACGCCGCTCCCGGTGCTCGCTGCAGTTAAAGAGGGCGATACGCTCGTCTTTCTCAATTATCGCGATCTGCGTGACTTGAATCCGCACCTCTATGGTGGCGAAATGTTCGCACAAGAAATGCTTTTTGAAGTACTTCNNATTACGCTCGGTAACGATGGGAGCTACCATCCGGCGATTGCCGAAAGTTGGACAGTGAGCCCTGATAGCTTCGTCTATAGCTTCAAGATCCGATCTGGTANNCTCAAGTTCACCGACGGGGAAGTGCTTGACGCGTATGCCATCGAAAAGAATTTTGATGCGTTGATTGACAATAAGGCACGTCACACGTGGCTCGAAATGATGCGTCTATTGGTGTCCGCCAAAGCCACCGATTCGCACACATTTGTGATCACGATGTCGGCGCCATACTACCCGATGCTCACGGAACTCGCCGTGACGCGCCCCTTTGCCTTTGTATCGCCTCGCGTCATGAAGGACGGAAAAACACGTAACGTACTTCACTACTTTGTAGGTAGCGGTANNCCAGNNTGGATCCTCAAAGAACACGTGATTGACGAATATGCCGTCTTTGAACGTAACGAAGCCTATTGGGGTAAGAAACCCGCGTTTCGTCGTGTGGTCGTGAAGGTGATTCCTGATAATCAAACCCGTATTTTGGCGCTAGAAAAGGGAGAAGCCGACCTCATTTGGGGTAAGAACATGGTGGACGCTGATGCACTCAACAAGTACCGCAACAGCTCGACCTTTGGGATTGCCGTCTCGCAACCCACGTCTACGCGCCACATTGTGCTTAACACCCAGCATCCGATTTTAAAAGACGTCCGTGTGCGTCACGCGCTTCAGCATGCCACCAACAAGGCGGTGATTTCGCAAGGCGTCTTCCATACTTTGAACCCGTGCAATAATACGCTTTATTCGACCACGATTCCATATTGTGACGTGGGGCTCAAGCCCTACGCTTATGACGTGAAAAAGTNNACCGAAGCGCTCCTCACCGAAGCCGGGTGGACCCGTAGCGGGAAGCGTAAGCCCCTTATGAAAGACGGCAAGCCCTTGGCGTTATACNTTTTATATAACAGCAACTCTGTCTCAGAAAAAACGATTGCCGAGTTCCTACAAAGTGAATTCGGTAAGCTCGGTATTCAACTCACGATTCGTGGGGAAGAAGAGCAGAGCTATCGCGACAACATGAAAAACGGGAACTTTGACCTGGTCTTCAATATCTGCTGGGGTACGCCCTATGACCCGCAGTCGTCACTTGCTGCCATGCGTCAGCGTGTGTACGGGGACTTTGCGGCGCAACAAGGGTTGGCTGACAAAGCGCAGATTGACGAAGCAATCACGAAGATTCTGGTGTCTACCGACGAAAACGAACGCCGTGCGCTCTACAAAAACGTGCTCACGCGCCTCCACGAAGATGCGGTCTATCTGCCGATCACGTACGAGACCAATAAGGCGCTCTTTAGAAAGACCGTCAAAAACGTCGGCTTCCTCTCGAACCAATACGAAGTGCCGTTTGCTGACATGGTACCTGCCTAAAGCACACTATCTCTAAAGCACAGCCCTTTAAAAATGCAGGTTCAAAGATCTTAGTCACGCCCTTAACAACCAAAGCGCCCAAGGTCTTTGAGCCTAAGCACGCACAACCCTCCGATTGGGTCTTGTTGAGACTCACAAAACCCCATGAAACACTATGTGATTAAACGGCTCATCGCCACGGTGCCGCTCCTACTCCTCATCGCGTTTCTCTGCTTTTGCTTTATTCACCTGATTCCCTCGGATCCTGCAGAAGTAGCGCTTCGTGTGCGACAAACACCCATCATTACACCAGAAGCCATTGCTGAAATGCGCCACGAATTGGGGCTTGATCGCCCGTTTTTAGAGCGCTTCGTGGATTGGCTCATGAATTGCCTACGAGGCGACTTTGGCGTGAGTTACACAAACCCATCACGCACAGTGGCGGGGGAACTCTTACGGTGCCTACCTGCGACCTTACAGTTAGCTGGTANNCTGTCGCTCGTTTTTGTGATCGCGTTGAGTCTTCCGATTGGCTTTTTCTCAGCGGTCTACAAGGATAGTTGGTTTGACCGCATCATGCGTGGCGTGGTGTTTGCGACGACCGCGATGCCAGCTTACTGGNGTGGGCTTCTTTTGATTTGGCTTGTCTCCATCAAATGGGACTTGTTGCCCACCTCGGGTTCAGGCACGTTTGCGCACCTCATTTTGCCGTCCTTCACGGTGGCACTTACTTATATCTCAACCTACATTCGCCTCATTCGCAACAACATGCTTGAAAACATGCGCGAAGACTATGTGCTCTATGCGCGTGTGCGTGGGCTCAAAGAGCGTGCGATTTTACTTCATCACGTGCTACGTAATTCGTTGCAGAGTTGCGTGACAGCGATCGGTATGAGTATCCCCCAGTTGATCGCAGGGACCATTGTGGTGGAAAACGTCTTTGCGTGGTAGGGACTCGGCAAACTCTGCATCACCTCGATCTTTAACCGTGACTATCCCGTCATTCAAGCCTACGTCCTTTTGATGGGCGTCCTTTTTGTGTTCTTCAACTTGCTCTTTGACATTCTTCAAACAGCAGTAGATCCCCGTTTACGTCATGAGGCAGATAAATGAAAAAAGCGTNTTTTTCGTGATCCGATCACGCAGTTTTGCCTCGTGATCATTGTGGGAACAATGTTGTTGGGCGCTCTGGCACCCTGGATTGCCCCACACGACCCGTATGAGAGCAACATCCTCATGAAATTTGCGCCGCCATCGGCTGACTATTGGTTGGGGACCGACCAACTCGGTCGCTGCGTTTTCTCACGCATGCTCTATGGCATTCAACCCACGCTCTTTTTGTCAATTCTCACCATGATCGGGACGATCGGCTTAGNNAGCCTCATCTTGGGTGTGATGGCAGGGTACTTTCGCGGTTGGGTGGACGAAGTCATTATGCGTACCGTCGACGTGATGCTGTCGTTCCCCTCACAAATCATGATTTTGGCGGTTGTTGCGCTTTTGGGCGTTGACATTCAAAACGTGATTATCGCGAGCATTCTGGTGAAGTGGTACTGGTACGCACGTATGATTCGTACGTNNACCGTGGTGAAGTACACCCATATGAATTACGTGCTTTTTTCGCGTGCGATTGGCTCAGGCGACCGATTCATCATGACGCGCCACATGCTGCCCGCAATTGCTGCAGAACTCGCGGTGTTGGCTAGCCTTGATACAGGATGGTACATTCTCAACATTTCGACCTTGAGCTTTTTGGGACTCGGCGTTCAAGCGCCCACGCCAGAGTGGGGCGCGATGCTTAACGAAGCCAAAAACGTAATGGTCTCGAACCCCGAACAAATGTTGGTGCCTGGTATTGCCGTGGTGCTTTTGGTGGGAATTNTTAATTTACTAGGCGACAGTTTGCGCGATGCGCTTGATCCTAAAGAGGTGCGTCAATGACGGTAAACCAAGTAAACATCGAAACGAACACTAGCGTGTGCGGTGCGTCTACGACGCCGATCTTTAGCGTTACTCATTTAGATCTCACGCTCGTGAAAGGCAGAGAGCGTACGCCGATTCTTGAAGACGTGTCGTTTGACGTTCGACAAGGGGAATGTCTCGGAATTCTCGGTGAATCGGGGTCAGGTAAATCAATGACCATCAAAGCGGTACTTTGGGTTTATTAGACCGCCAGTTTGAGATCAAAGGCGAAGCCACGTTTGCGGGTGAATCGTTAATCACGATGTCAGCTGACGCACGTCGTCAATTGCGCGGTGGTCGCATCACGATGGTGCTACAAAACCCGATGACAGCGTTTGACCCTTTATACAAGATGGGCGAACAAATGGCGCAAACCTTTGAGGTTCATACCAACTGGTCAGCAGCTGAGATTCGAGACGAATCGATTGCGCTTCTTAAAGCCATGCGTATCCATGACCCTGAAGAAGTATTGAAAAAGTATCCGCATCAACTCTCTGGCGGCATGCTACAGCGCGTGATGATTGGTTTAGCGGTGAAGTTAAAGCCCGAACTTATCATCTGTGACGAACCCACGACCGCAATTGATTCGATTAGTCGTCATGCGATCATGCACACATTTTTGGAGATCAAAAGGCGTCTTGGCGTTGCGATGATCTTTATTTCGCATGACATAGGCGTACTTAACATGATTGCTGACCGCATGGTCGTCATGAAGTCGAGCGCGTGGTGGAAGCGGGAACACCAGACCACGTCTTAAAGAACGCGACAGACCCTTATACAAGGCTCTTGATCGACAAACACTGTGCCGTAACACAAGCCTTTAAAGCGGCAGTGACGGCTAAGGCAGTACGCAACCTTGAAACCGAAAAGGACGATTGTCATGCTCCTTAATTTAGAAAACGTGCGCGTCTCCTTTTTAAAGGCGCACCAAACCAAACTCTTTGGGCGAGACCGTCAAACAGTCTTACATGGCATTGACCTGACGCTTAGCGAAGGGGAGTGCCTTGGGATCATCGGAGAGTCGGGGTCTGGCAAAAGCACACTCGGGCGTGTCGCGGCGGGGCTCCTGAAACCCGATTCGGGCGTTGTGAATCTTGAAGGACACCCCGTCTATCCGGCGTCAGGTACCTGGTGGTAGTGGACGATGAAAACAAACTCGACATCTCAAGAAGCCAAGGTAAAACGACTCACTACCCCATGGCGATTGTCTTTCAGGACTACACCACGAGCGTCAATCCGCGTTGGCGAGTGAAAGGCATTTTAGGTGAATCCTTTAGAGCCTTACGCCGACAAGGGGCTGAGATTAGTGAGAAAGAGGAATGCACGCAAAGCATTGAACTGCTTGAACGCGTGGGATTGAGTGAAGCGTATTTGGGGCGCTATCCACATGAACTCTCGGGCGGGCAACTTCAGCGCGTCGCGATTGCGCGAGCTGTTGCGTTAAACCCCAAAATCTTGCTCCTTGACGAAGCGATCAGTAGTCTCGATGCGGCAACGCAGGTGCAAGTGATGGATCTTCTCAAGGACCTTCGCCATGAACGGGGCTTAAGTTACCTCTTTATTACGCACGACCTTACCGCCATTACGTACTTTTGTGATCGTGTGCGTTTTATGAAAAACGGCGTGTTTGTTGAGGGAGTCGATGATATACGTGAGATTAGTCACGTGAAAACGCCGTATGCGCGAGACCTCTTAGATGCCGTGATGGGCATTGGGATTGAGCACCCAGCGAACTTAGATGCCTTACGCGACGCACAAAAGCGTGCTGAACGTAGTGGTAACTACGTCGAAGTTTGATTGTTTGAATGAAAAGATAACGCTAAAAGGGAAGGAACAAAACATGAAATGGCAAACGCCCCTCGCGGTGGGAGGCATCACGATGCCTGTGACGACCATTGTCGGTCAAAAACCGAGCCCCGCCGTCTTGATTACGGCTGGGATTCATGGTGCAGAGTATGTCGGGATTGAAACTACCCGTCGTCTGACGGCTTTATTAGATCCTAACGAAATCGCAGNNTACCGCGTCACGATTGTGCCGTGCGTCAATCAAGCGGTACTTCNNAAGGCACGCGTCCCTGCGCTTAACCCTCTTGACCAAAAGAACATCAATCGGATGTTCCCCGGCAACGAAAAGGGCACGTCGTCGGAGCAAATCGCAGCGTACTTGACGGGGTTACAAGACGACCATGACTTCTATTTGGATCTGCACGGCGGGGATTTACACGAAAACCTTGCGGCGTACGTCTACTTTCAGGGTGATTGTGACTCGCATGTGTCAGAGCAAGGGCGAGAACTTTGCCGTTGGGTAGATGTCCCTGTGCGCATTCGATCGACTGCTAGAACGGNNGGTACTTATAACAGCGCCAATCACCGAGGGACACCCTCGATCCTGATTGAAAGAGGGTGCGCAGGACGTTGGTCTGAAACCGAAGTCGCCGCTTATTTGCGTGACGTCACCTCTGTCTTAGGAGCATTAGGCGTCATTGAAAACGACGGCACCTTAAACCAAAGACGATCGGATGATGAGCAGCTCGAAATGGAAGCCTATTACGAAGGGGCACCAGATGACGGGTTATGGTACCCCGCCGTTCAAGCAGGCGACAAGGTGAGCGCAGGGCAGGCGTTAGGTGAACTTCGAGACTTTAATGGCGCCTTGATTCATGAACCCATTGCCAAAAAGGAGGGTGTCGTACTCTATCTCTCAGGCACCTTGTTTGTACCCAAGGGCGTGGATTTGGTGGCTTACTAAGCCTCAACCCCAAACGATAACCTCGTCAAGAGAAGGCGAGGTTATCGTCATAGTGAGAACTGGGGTGTTGAATGATGGCAGATGTATAAGGGTGGTTTATTTTGGTCATCCCATCGAACACCAACTTTTCACTCGTCGACGCTTCAAGGATTGCGGTCTTAATGTCAAACCCAATCCCTGACCCATCGGGACGTCCACGACGCTACAAGGCTTCACACGTTGTGTTTACAAGTCGCGCTTGTGTCGTGTAGCAAGCTACCCTTTTGGATCAATTACACTTACATATGCTGGACAATGTAAGTGCAACTCTAAACAAGGAGATCAAAATGGCTACTTTCACAATGCGTATGGACGATGAGTTCAAAAAAGAATTTAGTTCCGTCTGTCAGGAATTAGGTTGCAATATGTCGACAGTGATCACTATAGTAGGGAAGAAGATGATTCGTGAAAGGCGAATTCCTTTCGAATTTAGTGCAGATCCTTTTTACCTTCCTGCGAATCAGGAACATATTGACCGCTCAATCAAGCAATTAGAGGCAATGCACGGCAAGGTTCATGAGCTCATTGAAGACGAGCAGTAGTTGATATGCCGGTCACTTGGTCTGATGAGGCTTGGCATAATTATCTAGCGTACNTAAACGAGGATAAAAAGACCCTAAAACGGATCAATATGCTCATTCAAGACATTCAGCGCAATGACCATACAGGAATAGGAAAACCCGAACCTCTTCGTTATGATCGCTCTTGTTGGTGGTCTCGTCGAATCGACCAGAATAATCGCTTGGTTTATCGAACACTCGAAGGTAATATCATTGAGATTGCCTCCTGTAAAACACATTACGAATAAAAACAGTTCAGTAAAAAAGCGGTTTTATGCGGAATCATCCGCCACCATCGATCATGAAAAAGGAAGGGCAAGTCGTCTAAGGTGTACGCAGAGTTCGCATCGACTTGTAGAACGATATCACCAAAGGTGTCACGCACAGCCTTGACCCAGTCGTAGTCTTCGCTGGGATTGATCTTTAATTTAATTCGTACCATAACCTTCTTTTAAGTACCCGTCCACAACCTTAATCAACGTATCAAGGTAAGATTGCATACCAATGGAGACACCCGCTTCAACAGGACGGTGCGTACCACCCACGACCTTCCACATGGGGTCGTCAAGCATTTTGGGTAAGCATCCCACAGTGCGGCTTCCACCGTGGACTTTCACATGAAGTTGCGACGCACACGTAAGAACGGTTGATGAACGTCTTCAGGTAGTTCAATCTTTGCCTTAAGGAGCATCAGCGCCAAATAACGCCGCATCATGTCCCAACAACCAAGTTGGTACTCTTCGTTGTAGAAAGAATCCACGAGCGCACCGCTTTCGCCATAACCCACAACGCCATTCGTGTGGACTTCACAAACGACAATTTCTTTGTGGGTGAGGGTACCAAAAATTACCGTAATGGGTTTTCAGTACTACACTCGCATTCGATGAAAAACAACCTGATCAATCTGCATAGGGCACCTCCACAAGGTTTGCAATTGGCTCATGATACGAAGATCGTCCGTTAATGTGAATACGGCTAAATGATGAGATTAGGACGCGCTAAGCGGCGTCAAATGGTGCTATGGGCAGCGCACGGGTAACAAAAAAGTAGTCCTAAAACGACCCTTTTGCCGAGTGCTTTAAGCACTGGATTACTTCTTACGAAGCTTACGAACCTGTTCGACGAGGTAGTCGATGCATTCAGGCGTNGACTGACGAGAACCCGTCAAGTGCGGACCCGTGGTGAACTTACCACCAATACCCACCATCGGGGTGCTGTCGATTTGGTAAGCGTTCCAAAGCATTACTGCAGAGCGGGACTTATTCTTAACACCGAAGGAATTAACCGTAGCATCCCACTTGGCACCATCCACACCATTTTCGACCATGAAAGCGCGAATATCGCCAGAAGCACTATCAAAGTTATAGGAACGCGTCTGGTAAATCACACTTTCAAAGAACTGAAGGCTTAATTTGTCAAGAAGACCCAAAGCTTCAAGGGCGAAGTACGTATCGGTAAATGGCAGATACTTCGGCTGCCAGNNTACCACTGGGCAAATACGGATAGACACATCAGCCGGCGCCTGCTTAGCCCATTCTTCAAAGACAGGGTGGAACTGCAAGCAATGAGGGCAAGTATAAGCAAAGAATTCAACCACTTCGATCTTGTCGGTCGGGGTCGGAGCCATCGGATGAACGCTCAAAAATTCCTTGCCCACCGAAAAAGTCGGAGCCGGAAGAGCAAAGGCAGAGGAGGTGAGCGGAGCAAGGGCACCGGCACAAAGGAGATCACGACGGGAAATCATAGGGATCCTTCGGTAACAAATAGGTTGTTATTAAAATGACAAGAAATTCTACTCTGTTCCTTTTGACTTGTGCTTAAGAAAGCCTAAGTCTAGACGCTTTGGAGTAAAAAATTATGAAAGCGCTTTACTGTCAATGATTTATCTGTAGCACGTCGTGCGTTGAAGGCGTGTTGAATCGATACGAAAACGCCTTATGACAACAATATTGGAGAAAGCGTCTTGAAGCTCCGCTGATTGAGTGGAAGGCTTGCAACGTACTTTTCTGTCAACTTTTCTTAAGTGTTACCTTGCGTAAAGCCACTGCCCAACATTTATGACGGGAATGAGGTTCAGAGAAACCGCCACAAAAGCCCTGGACTTATGTGACTCAAAATCTCGAGAGATAACGGCGTTCACAAGCTACCGGCAAGGTATCACTTAAAGAAAGTCACCAAATGGCTGATGAATTCAGCCGTGTGCGAATTTAAAAGACAAAATGGGTGCACGACGGTATTTGGACTAAACCGACAGCATTCTTTACCCGAACGAAAACTTATTTAGTCGGAATTGCTTTGAGTGCCTCGGTGATGGCATCGTGCCAAAAATCGGGAGACCGAATATCGCAATTAAGGTGCTTCATGAGGAGCGTTTCACAATCCATGTGGGCAGCATCAATCGCAAAGGCTCTTAAGTCGCCGCCCGCTGCGGTACTACCAAACTCTTCAAAGGACTTCGCGAGCATCTGAGAGACAAGATACCCAAACGAATACTGCCAATCATAAAAGGCGTTCGTCGGATGATAAAAGTGTGGCTTCCACGCCCACACATACTGATCAAACCCATCGGTCGTGTCGCCAAAGTGTTTGTCCCAAGCCGTACGACTCAATGCATTGATGTCAGATACCGAGAGGACGCCATCGCGCCGAGCCCGATAGAGGTTCGATAAAAGCTCATGACGCGCTGGAATCATCAATAAGTGGTTAGAGGCGCGACGCAACATTTGCCAAACGATGGCAGGTTCCTCAGACGTGCCACGCATACGGCGTAAAGACGCACGCTCGAGCATCGTTTCTGCGAGCATCCCAAAGATTTCAATCACAGAGAAGGGTAGACGCTTACGCAGAGCCGATTCGCCATGCAACGCACGGTGCAAGAACCCGACGCCACAGGGATGCACGAACTGAAAAGCCCCTGCAGTGCTCGGAACAAAGTTCGCAAAGATCGCCACGNNTACCTTAAATGCAGGGAGGTTTTCGCACCACGTGCCACCCGCGCGGCCCGACTGCTGTTTGGCATCAATCCAATGGTGGGTCTTTGCCTCATCCATAAAAGCCGCAAACGCAGGATCCGCACGCATCATCGTGTGCGAAAGGGCTTCTATCACGGCATCGATGGTCTTAAAATCGTTTGGCACTGAAGTGTCAGCTCGAGGGGCAGACGATAGGATTTGCGTAACATGAAGACGCGCTTCACCCAGAAGCTTAGCCCGATACGTGACCGTCTTTTGAATCTCACTAACACGAGCGTTGACGTACCGANNTATCATTGCAAGAAAACTCGGTGAACTTAAGCGTTCTGACGCTAAAGCCGCACGATGAAAGTCCCCATTCGTGCGATCAGCTTTAAGAAGCTTCCACCCAAGCATAGCGTTTAACAAATCCGCAAAGGCGGGAGCATGTTCACCAAACCAAGCGTTAAACATGCTAAATACCGAACGACGTAAATAAGGGTCATCAGACGTTTTTAGGACCGCGGTCGCTTGGGCATAACTTAAATTAAGGAGTCGTCCGTCACGAAGGGGGACGCGTAACTTCATGGTTGAAACAAGGTGTGCGTGCATGGTAGTCAACGGCAAAATCACTGCGGCTGACACATCACTCTTGNNTTGCGCTTAATGGTACGTGAGTGGCGAGAGCCAATCACAAAACGGCGCCTTCATACGCGTTTCTTCAGGCAATTGAAGAATGGCGTCTAGAAGTTTCGTCGCGGTACGTNNCTCAAGTCGATCACTCCAACGCCTCACATCCGCACGCCACGTAATCGCAAGGGTATCTGTGGCATTGAGACTTTGCCTTGCTCTTGCGACCGTCATCAAAGAATGCACGAGGTCACGCGCACGATCAGCCATCTGAATGGCATCACTCAAAGCTGCCGAACGAGAAGGAGGCTTTACAGCAAGGGCTTCCACGACGATAACCGACGACTCAAGGCGTTCGAGTTCATCGTAGAAAGATTCTTTCGTCAGCGCGGGAACGGTTTTCCCTGTCCAGGCTGGGATTTTGGGCATGACACACCTTGCAAGCAGATAGAAATGGGCTCTATGAAATTCTCTCGAATATAGCGCGAAGCCCTTCATCTGAATAGACCACATGAGCAATCCACTCGGGTAATCCCGATATTTTGGTGGTAGTTTCCCTTACCTGCGGTTTGGACGGGCTTTTGAGATTCAAAGAACAAGGCTAAAACCCCAAATTTCCACCTAACCCACTTAAGGGTTAACGCGCAATCAAGGGATGACCAACCCCTCGGTCTATAGCACGAGCTAGGACAAGTAAGAGAAGATTTCCACCATCGACGGCAAAAGTACGTCTTTGTCAGGAGATCACTCAAAATGTTAGGAATCATCATCGGCTGCCTCACGCTCGTCGTGGTAGGTTGGGNNACCATTCTCAAGGGCAAGTATGCCCCGATGGTGTTGTTTGCGAGCGGTGCGTTCATGCTGATTTGCGCCGTGATGTTCGACACCGGTACGTTTATGCCGAAGAAGGCTGTTCCGACGGGGAACGACTATTTGAACATCATCGAATTCATTCGCTACATGTTCTCGAACCGCTTAGCCGGTCTTGGCTTCTTGATTATGACGATGGTGGGCTTTGCCTCCTACATGACGCATATCGGTGCTAACGATGCGTTCGTGAATATCGCCATTAAGCCTTTGTCTCTCATTAAGAATCCGTACATCCTCGTCTTTGTGGCTTTCCTTTTGGGTAAAGTAGTTTCGATGGTGATTACGTCAGTACNNGCTGGCTTGGGTGTCTTGTGTTTGGTCTTGATGGGACCTGCTTTGGCCGCCTTAGGGATCAACAAGAAAGCCATCGGTGCGGTATTTGTGACTTCGGGTGCTGCTTCTTTGGTGCTCTTGGGTGGGTCGACCGCCGCTTCCGCAAAGGCTTGCGAACTTTCGATTCTCGACTACGTTTTCCTCTTTAAGATCNCCGGTACCGGTATCCCAACGGTACTCGCCATTGGCTTAACCCACGTTTTCTGGCAGCGTTACCTCGACCGTAAGGAAGGTTGGGTTTGCGAAGACCATAAGGGCGAAACGCTCGTCTTTGAAGAAGATGTGAAGCGTCCGAGTACGGCTGCCCCCAAGATCTACGCTTTACTGCCGTTCTTGCCGATGGTGCTCGTTGTGGTCTTTTCTCAGTACTGCATCGACTCGATCAAACTCAACATCACCGCCCTGATGCTCCTTTGCGTTGTGATCGGTATGTGCTTTGAAGCCATTCGTTGGAAGGGTAACTTTGACAAGATCGGTGCTGGTCTTAAGGTTTTCTTGCAGGCAATGGGTAAGTNNATGGCTACCGGCGTCGTCTCCCTCGTGATTGCCGCTGGTGTGTTTGCTGAAGGCTTTAAGGCGCTTGGCATGATCGATGCCCTCGTGGGTGTCGCTAACGACGTAGGTGCTGGTGCCCTCGGTATGTCCATCCTCTTCGTGGTGATCACGACCCTGGTGACCTTGATCGCTGGTTCTAACGGTGCGTCCTTCTATCCGCTCGTAGAAATGGTGCCCAAGATCGCTAAGGACATGGGCGTGAACCCGGTGACCCTCGTTCTTCCGATGCATCAGGCTTCGACCATTGCGCGTCCGATGTCTCCGGTGGCTGGTGTCGTCGTGGCTATCGCCGCTATGCTCAAGATGAACCCGATGGAACTCGTCAAGCGCGCCTCCGTGCCTTGTATCGTCGGTCTCATCGTGCCCCACATTTCTGTCTTTGTGCTGGCTCTCTAAGAGGTAGGTCATGACGAAAGAAGTTTTAAATACGGTGCCTGAGTGGCAGATGGATGACGCTTACGGTAGTCTCACAGACCCGCGTTGGATGGCTTCCGGAGACCGCCTTGTGAGCCTCACCAATCAGCTCGCAGAGCTCACGATCTTGCGTGAAACGTTGCGCGACGCGCTCACCCTCTACGAAGACGCACTCACGATTCAATCGTCGATGGCTTGCTTTGCCAAGTGTCTTGGTGCCAAAGACTCGACGGACGCACTTGCTGCCTCTGAAGCGGACCGTCTTGCTAGCTTACGTAACGACTTAGAAAAAGCGGCTGCCGAACTCTTTAAANGCCTTGATGCTCTTGAAGACAATGACGCACTTTGGTCTGTAAAGCCGTTTTCACATTGGCACTTTGTGATTCGTGAACGTCAATCCGACTGGCACGGTCGCTTATCGGCTTCTGATGCCGCGATGGTGTCCGATATTGAAGCGCGTAACTTTAACCCGCTTGGGAACCTACACAAGGCACTTCAAAAGCTCGTTGACTTTGAAGCGAAGAACGCAGCGGGTGAAACCGTTCGTATTCGTGCGGTCAAGATGGTCGCTGTCCTCAAGGGTGACCCTGACGGTGCGCTTCGCCAGTCTGTCGGTGAAGCCATGCAGGGTTGGTATCAAGAGCACGCTGACCTCTATGCGGGGCTATTGAATCAGCTTCACGGTATTCGCATCACGAACTTTGAACACGCGAACGTTGATCCCCTTGAAGTGTCGCTCGCTCAAAACCGTATGAGCCGTGGTGCCCTTGAAGCCATTCGTACGTNNACCATTTTGCGTAACGCCGACTGGGTGCGAGACGGACTGCGTCTTCGCACCAAAGTGTTGGGTGGCGACGTCATGGGCTTTTATGACGTGATGGCGCCAGCTCCCGAAAAGTCGGGCGGTGTACCTCGCGTGATGCCTTACGAAGAAGGGATTGGCATTGTGATGCGTGCCTTGGGTCAGGTGAGCCCTGAAATGCCCGCTTTTATTGACACGATGCTCAAGAACCACTGGCTAGACGCTAAGCCCTCAGACAAGAAGGTGGGTGGGGCATTTTATTCTCGCTTTAACGAATTTCGCATCCCGCGCGTCTTCTCTACCTATCTCGGTTCGATTACGTCGGTGCTGCAACAAGGTCATGAACTCGGTCACGCCTTCCACTATTGGACGATGCGCGACCTACCCATGATCGAAACGGAATTCCCGATGACGCTCACTGAAACGGCGAGCACCTTTAACGAAGCCGTGATTCGTCACGTACTCCTTAACGAAGCGCAGGACGACGAACGCTTCAAGATGCTTTGGCAAGACATGCGTAGCGCCGGGAACTTCCTTCTTAACACCATGGTTCGCATGGACTTTGAGCTTCAGTTCCTCGAAGAACGTCGCGCGGGCGTTGTGTCCGCTAACCGTTGCCGCGAAATCATGCGTGACGTTTGGCACCGTTGGTACGGGGACGACGTCACCCCCGACGAGTGGCTTTGGGCTCATAAGCTCCACTACTACAAGACGGATCAGTTTATCTACAACTACCCGTACACCGTGGGCTATGTCATGAGTCTTGCGCTGATGCGTGAATGGGAAAAGCGTGGTGACGACTTCTACGACTTCTACGTGAAGATGCTTCGCGATACGGGTCGCATGACAGTTGACGAGATCATTCGCGTTCACTTTGGTGCTGATGCAACGGATCCCGCTTTCTGGGAAGACGCCATTCAACCCGTACGCCGTGCAACGGATGAATTCCGCAAGCTCGTTGAAACGCGTTGCCACTAACCCTTTAAGGACTTCGGCAGTCCACTTCATCCTGCACCGTACTGCCCGAGCTGGTCGGTGCAGGACCTTTTTAAAAAGATTTGACCCTCACGACATTCAATTTAGGAGAACGAAGATGAGATACACAAAAATCGCACTCAGCGTTGCCATGTTTGCTGCTGCACTGAGCGCTCAAGCTGCTGATATTCAGATTTATGGTCGTGTTGACTCTGGTANNCTCATGTTTACTGATGCTGAAGGCGTGAAGTCGAAGACCGAATTGATTTCTGGCGGTAGTTCCGCTAGCCGTCTTGGCTTTAATATCGTTGAAGACCTCGGCAATGGCTACAAGGTGAAGTACTATCTTGAAAACGGTTTCAAGTTAGATTCTGGTGAATTCAGCACTGAGGGCTCGCTTTTTGACCGTCGTTCGATTTTGGCCGTTCAGGGACCTTGGGGCGAAATCGGTGGTGACTGCGCTGGTACGGTTCAGTCCACGTCCGCACCGTACTCCATGGGTGCGATTAAGTGGGACGTTTTTGGTACGTCCTATAAGCAGGCTTCCATTGGCACGACTTTTGCCAACTCTAGCCGTGTCAATAACAGCATCAACTACGTGAGCCCGGTTATCAACAACCTGAAGTTTGGTCTTTCTTACTCCACGGGTGACAAGAAAGAAGTGAATAAAGATGACGAACCGCTAGAATGGCAGGAAAAGCAGCACACCTTTGCTGCTGCCGTGAACTACATTAGCGACAACCTCTTTATGGCTTTGACGTTTGCCAACGTTGATAAAGCGCATGATGAAAATACGGGAGCTACCTACAACGACGGTCGTGCCTATCAGATGGGCGCTTGGTATCGCTTGAATCCTGAAGTCCGTCTCTTTGGTGACCTAGGCTATCAGACCAACTGGTCTACTGGCGCTAAGCTCGGATNNTTGAAGATGATTGGACGTACCGAAGAAAAGGCTGGCGGTTGGGATGGTTACTCTGCCGTGATCGGTGCTGAATATAAGACGGGTCCGCATAAGCTCATGGCTGACGTCCAACACTTTAGCGGTGACCTCGCCAACAATTCTGCTAAGGAATTTAAACGCACGGTTTACGCCGTTGGTTATGAATACTCGTTTGCGAAGAAGGTCATTGGCTACACTGCCTTAAATTTCTCCGACGCTTCGGGTTCTGCGACGAAGCACACCACGTCTGCCGAAGCGCTTGATACGTGGCATANNGCCTTCTTGGGGCTTTGCTGGCTCTTCTAAGAAGAGCGATTTTTGGGAGCATGGCGCGAGACTTCCTGTGCTCCCAAATACGGGACATCCTTTTGTGCGGTCATACCTAACTGGGTATGGTAGTTTTTTTCCAATCAACGCACTATACCGTTGTCTTCCGACAACAATTCCTTTTACTTCAGCAAGCAAGAAGAAACACCACCGAAGTAGGGGATTAAACACTGCAAATCAAAGAAGTCCCGTTGGGTGTCGGCTATGTGAAGCCCCCCTCTAAAGTCCCTAGGCGACACACCTTATTGACTTTTTTTTTGATATTTCGTGACAAACCTTCACGCAAAACTAAGACAAATTCCTTACAATACGGAAACGCAACAAGCACTAGCCTTTATATCAACCAACCCAAATGCTCTTCAGAAATCATTTCCAAAAACTCTCATTACTAACTGCTAGCGCCTTACTGATAGGCACTTCAGCAGGCGTAGCGTTAGCCGATGATGGCGCTGCGAATAAGTCCAAAACGGTGGAAATTTTCGGCATTAAGATGCAGAGAACCTATGGACCTTATGTACGCTATGGCGAGTGGCTAGGAAAAATTGAAGAAGGTTCTGCCATGCAGTTCTGGAAACAAGAAGACGAGCTGAGTGGTTGGTATGCGCTCGTCAATAGTCCAGAAGATTTGTCGAGCATGGGTAGCCAGTTTAAGTTTGTTCGAACCGCAGCGACACGCTTCCAAGTTGATTGTCTACATCAGCGTATACTACCCGTTGAACGAGTACATACGGCGGGTCCCTTTCTGAAGGGAGAAGTTATGTTGCGTCGACCGATCAACCGTCCTTGGGTTGAGATTGAAAAGGGTGAAGTGAGCGTTGCTACCATTGCCTCGAATCCCGATTTGCGCTACGACGCAGGGATCATTGAAATCATGTACGCGGTGACTTGCCAAAAGCCTGAATAAAGGTGAGTTGCCAAACGTTTCAGAGGGAGTCGAAATTTTTCGAGTTCCCTTTTTATTTGGTAGGTTAGCTAAACTAAATATCGTTAGGTCACCTTTCTTTATGAGCCATGATCTTCGACTATCTTTCTGATATTCACCTCGAATGCTTCACAGAACGTGCGCTCCGCTTTAAAGGGGTACCTANNACATTTAAAGGTTATTGGACGCGCTATTTTGACCAACGAGCAAGTGACGTTTTGTTGATCGCCGGGGATCTCGCGAACGACCTTGCCACGCCCAATAACGAAGTGGATGTCTTTCTTCGTTTTGCCAACCGCCGTTGGAAGCGTATCATCGCGGTCTTAGGGAACCACGATTATTGGTCCTCGACCACGCATTTCAACGAAGTGCACGAGAAACTCCGGGCGCAGTACCCGTGGGTCGAGTGGCTAGAAAACGGAAGTACCCAGGTTGAGAACGTTCGTGTGTGGGGCGCAACGTTTTGGACGCAGATCCGCCCTGAAGACACCCGTGCCATGATTGAATTAATGCCCGACTACCGTTGGACCTTGGATAGCCCAGCGGATCCTTTTAGTCCATGGCGCACCACGCTCAAACACCAAGAAAGCCTTAAGGCGCTTGAAGTCGATATACTGCGCACCCTGGCGTCCCTTATGNTGGTGCTCACCCACCATACGCCAAGTCGCCAATGCAGCACGTGGTCCATCACCGTCATCACACAAGGCTTTTGCAATCAAGACGACGCGTTTATCGTGAATCACCCACAGATTGCCGCTTGGGTGCATACCNATATTCACGATGTGNCTGACCTCACAATCGGTCAAACGCATATCGTTTGTAACCCGAACGGGTACTTAAGAGAACACACAAAGGTGCGTCCACCCTTTGAAATCAAGCATCTAGAAGTTTGAACTTTCGAGAACGTAAATTATTCAAGCGGAACGTTATCTGTTTGAAAACTAAAGATCGTGGCGGTTTCAAAGCCCGAGGCGCCGGGCGCAGAGTACCCCAAAGTCGTGGAGCAGGCGGGCACATAAAAGAGCCCGCTACGCATCGCGGCATCAATAAAGCCTTGATATTGACGACGCAGCAATTTATCCATACTGATCCAGAAACCCGTCGGTTTCAATAGATCGGCAATCCCAATAAAGACCGAGACGGCGTGCTCGTGCTCGGTCGACAATTGGTCTAGATCGAGCGTCTCTTGCCAAAGGTAGAGCGAAAAGACGGCGTCGGCAGACAAGGGCACTTCTTGCTCGAGGTACTGCTCAACCGTCATTGCATAAAAGGACACATTGGCAACCCCTAAACGATGGGCGCGCTCGAGCGCACGGTCAATCGCCATATGACTCTGATCAATCCCAATAAACTGGCAAGTCGGGTAGCGCTTTGCTAAACACAACAAAAAGAGCCCATCGTCACAACCGAGGTCAACGACGACGCCGTCCTTAAGGTTCGAGCCGTCCCACGCATGAAGGACTTCTTCAGCAAGTAGCGTGACGCGTCGCACCAAAAATTGCTCAGCAAAGCGATTCGCTAAAGCCATCTCTGCGTTTTTAACGTCAAACATCTCTTGATTAAGAAGCACCGCACCGTCGTCATTGGCTAAGCAACTCTCCACCCATTCACCCGCACCCAAGGCTCGACAATCGGCGACAAACAATTCACCCGTCGGATCCATGGCATTGAGTCGAAGGTCCTGCAAGGCGAAGTAGTCAGCCAAATAGGTCGAAACGGGGCTAAGCTAGCATCGAAAAAATCTACTATTTCTGCCACACTAGATTAAATTCCTTTCAGCTGAAGGAGAATCTATCATGGGACTTTATTCAATTGGATATGTTGCCCGGTATTACGGCGTTTGGNAAGCCAAAGGAATCATTCCAAAATCCATTCGAAGCTTCGGTGGTCATCGTAGATTCNGACTTAGCGCCCTCAGAATCATCAAAACAAGGGCTTCACATTGGTATGCCCGTGTTTCTTCTCATGATCAAAAATCAGATCTTGGTAGGCAAATTGAGCGGTTAAAAGCGCAAGGAGGCGATGAAGTGATATCGGACATCGGATCTGGTCTCAACTGCGCCAAGCCTGGACTCAGAAAACTGCTCAAATATTTGCTATCAGGCAATATTCGACGACTTACCGTCATGCATGAAGATCGGTTACTACGCTTTGGCGTCGGTCTTGTTAAGTTCATCTGCCAATAGACGAAAACTGAGTTTGTCGTGGTCGATCCTAAAGAAGTGGTGACCTTCGAAGCAGAGCTAGCTAAAGACGTGATTACTTTAATGACAGTGTTTTGTGCACGCCTTTATGCCCGACGTACAAGGCATCGAAAGGCAAATGCGTCATAAATTAACTTTGTAATAAATTGTACATCATTCAACAGGGATTTAAGTTTGTTGATTGTAGAACAGTCGTTTATGGTGTATTTTTGAAATTTACAGTTCGCAAATTGAAAACATACGTGTTTGAAAAAAGAGTGCTAGTCTTACCTTCGTAAAGGAGGAGCGTATGCTTAAAACAGACTTTCAAAACGACATTCAACTTCATGCCGTACCGCTGTCACGCATTAAGCAATTTCGAGACGCATCTCAAGCGGAACCTATGCGTACGATCATTATCAAGCTCGACACACGAACTGTCGGGCTTAAAGTATTGAAAGAAATCCGCGAGATGATTTTAGGCTATGGGCGTGACCTCACCTATCTCTATGATTTGCTCGCACGACGTGAGTACCGACGTTATTGTGCCGNNTACCAAAAGTTCATTCAATTACGTCGCCGCCTTCGTGAGGCGTTCCGGGCAGAACAAAAACAGAATCCCAACCTCAAGACAATTTCCAAGGGTGGACTCCAAGGCAAAGTATGGAAGACCGCGTTGGAAGACGCGTGCCATTTGTTTAACCGTTACTGGCGTTCGGCTCAAGAAAGAGCCCGTAGCAATATTAGGAATCTTCCAATCTATCAAAAACTCAATGACGCTGAACGATACTACATTGGGACTTTGTTAAAACGAATCGATGATCGATTTTTCGATTTGCTTGATGGCAAAACGCCAGTTGCCATTATTGGTAAGTCGGTGAAAGGAACGATTCGAAAAATTCGTCCATTAGCCAATCTCGTTCGCGCTGAAGTTAGAAAAGCCGCCGGGCGTACTCCGTGTCACAGTCGTTGACGCTCTTTGACGTTAACAAACGAATGCTACACGGTCATCAAAAATAAGGATGGTAAATACGCTATCCAATTCATTACGCGCAAACCAAAAAGTCGAATGGTCATTGATCTGCCGAGTGGGATTCACTTTGATCGAACCATTAAGTTGGTTTATGACCATGGAGGGTTGTATTTTCACGTACCTCACAAGGTCACGGTTCAACCCTTAAAGAATGTTCCTCAGGTTGTCACGACTAAAGGGAAACCAGCGCTTTATACCGTTGGTCTCGACATGGGCGTGAGCGAAGTTTATGTGGACGATAGTGGTAAGCAGTTTGGAACTAGGCTGGGCAAGACGCTTTGGGATTACGCGCAATCACTGGATAAGAAGTTACGCGAACGTAATAAGTTCGAGACCGCCTATCGTCTAACCAAAAACAAAGCCAAGAAAAAGAACATCAAGCGATGTAATCTTGGCAAAAAGGTTTGGGATGAAAAAATTGAACGATATCGTGAAACTCTCAAGAATATTGTCAACGAAGCGATCAATCAGATTTTTAAGCAATGCCCTGCTGACGTCTATGTTGTTGAACAATTTAGCAATCTCTTCTCTATGAAAGGCATTTCTAAGAAGGTTCGTCGCATGCTTTCAAGTTGGATTAGAGGCATCATCGACGAACGATTTACTTTCAAAGCAGCAACACATGGTGTGTGGATCATTCATGTACCTGCAAGTTATTCTTCACAACGTTGTCCTTTCTGTGGGCACGTTGAACGAGGTAATCGTAATAAAGATAAGTTTAATTGCTGTAGTTGTCATCATCAGGCACATAGTGACGCTAATGGTGCCTTAAATTTACTACTTGCCGCTCATGAAACAAAGATTAAGAATGGTTTAGATAGATTTGCTATCAAAGCGATCTATCGTAAAGAGTACGAAAAGTATTGTAAAAAGAACCGCATCACTCCTATTCCTGCTTAATCTATAAAACCCGTATTTATACGCATGCAATCAACTATGGAATGATATATACTTAATCTGCTACATCAAGCGACAGTGACTGTCACTGCGAGGCGTCTTGGGAGAATATCCTGGGACAAATCGGGCGGATAGGCAATAAATGGGAACCAAGCTACCTTTGGGATGAGGTTTACCGCGCATAGGCAACTAGCGCGCTGAGCTGAGCGTCACATTGATACCGGTAAAGTGTCGAAGGTCATTGAGAGTGTTCGTTGAATAACGGAAGCTTAGCGCTTTGTGAGCTCTAACGGTTGAAAAGCCGTTAAGGTTTGCGGAGCGTTCGCTAAAACGCGTAGGTAGAAAGGGGAGCAATCCTCTACCGTTTCGACGCAGACTTCGTTCCTTGCGTTGACCTCTGTTACACCAATCAAAGTGGTTGATGTAACAGAGGTCAACGCAATGAGTGCTGAGGCAGCTTAAAGTTATGGATCTGTTTTCTACAGTGTCCGTGGCTTTAATTTGCTCCAGTAACGCGAACAAGAACAGAACTGCCCAGGAAGAGGGATGTAGCAACTCACTGGGACAAATGAAGCCTTTGAAGCGACTGGGAGCTTTTAGTTCCAGGTGGTAGATTTGGTGGATTTTGGTAAACGGCTTAAGGTCGAGTCGATCATCAGAACAAAAACATCAAATAAAAATGGGCGTTTCGTAAGTATAGAACGCCCATAGGGCAGACTAGGCGTTTATGCAAGCAGAAATCACCAAAAACCAACAAATAAGGTACTTTAATTTGGTGTTGAAGCCACTCCTTCACCGCCTCGAGTCTTAGCAACTTTAGTCAGCCTGCTTGCGCAATTCGTTAGCTAACCATTCAATCCCTTCTTTGTAGCCATTGATCCCGTGACCAATGATGGTCTTAACGGCGGCTAGAGACACATAGCTATGGTGCCTAAAGGCTTCACGGGTATGAACGTCCGAAATATGGACTTCAACAGTTGGAATCGCGGTCGCTTTGAGAGCATCTAAAATCGCGACCGATGTATGGGTGTAGTACCGCAGGGTTCATAACAATCCCATCGACCTGATCAAAATACGCCTGCTGAATACGATCAACGATGGCGCCTTCGTGGTTACTCTGAAAGCATTCACCGTCAACACCCACGTCGTTGCACCATTTAAGGCACGAGGCGACCAAATCTTTGTACGTCATCGACCCATAAATCGCGGGCTCACGAATCCCTAGCATATTGATGTTCGAGTCATTGATAATCAGAAATTTCATGCTTTTTCCCCAAGAATGGTACGTAGCGCGCCATCGACTGTGCTGGTCGGAATGCGTCGATCTACCAAATGACGATAGATGGGTACGCGCTCTGCGTAAATCGCCTCAACGCCGCGCGCTTGGGTGATGGGTCGCCCAGCGGTGGCTAAGTCTTTGAGCGGTCGGTCGAGCCACAAAATNAAAGTACCATTACGACGCATCAAGGCTTGGTTAACAGCACGCATCACAGCGCCGCCGCCCGTCGCTATCACAAGCCCATGCTGATTGGCAAACGTACGAAGTATTTCGGTTTCTAAGTCTCTAAAGTGCGATTCACCAAACTTTGTGAAGATGTCTGGAATGGGCATCCCAGCGGTCTTCACGATCTCAGCGTCGAGGTCAACAAACGGGCGTTGAAGGCGCTGCGCCAGACATTTACCAACCGTGGTTTTGCCGCACCCAGGCATGCCAATCAAAATGACGTTACAGGCTTTCTTAGCCAAGTCTCGATGTAAGCTTTGGCAGAGCTCACGATTCACAGGACGGTCAAACCAGACAGATGCGGCTTCCGCGGCTTGCGTCACCAACATCGTAAGCCCATTAACCGCCACTAAGCCTCGCGTTTGGGCGAACTGCATGAGATCCGTCACAGCCGGGTTATAGATCAGATCCAACACACCTTCAAGGTTTGGGAAGGCGTCTAAAGACGCCAAGGGCGACGCATCACACTGGGGGCTCATGCCTACGGGGGTAGCGTTCACGATCACCGCGGCATCAGCGTGACGATCCAGGTTCTCATAGGTTTCGTCCCCATGACGACTGATCGTCACAACAGTGCCAGCCCCCAGGTCACGTAACACAGCGACCACGGTCAACGAGGCGCCGCCAGAACCCAAGACCAAGCACTTTTTGCCACGCACGTCTAAGCCACTTTCATGCACCATACTNATAAAGCCCGCGTAGTCGGTGTTGTCACCCAATAGCGTACCGTCGGGGAGCCGCTTCAAAGTATTCACACTCCCAATCGCGCGCGCACGATCCGTGAGCTGTGCGCAAAAGGGCATCACTACTTTNTTATAAGGGATCGTGACGTTCATGCCTTTAAAGGAACTCGTCGTCAAAAAGGTGGGAAGTTCGTCTTCAGTCAATTCCACCAGGTCGTACTGATAGTCCCCCAAGTGCGCATGAATCGCGGGCGACATCGAGTGACCAAGTTTGGCTCCAATGAGACCATAGTCAAGGGTTGCCCAATGTGTGGGGTTCTCTCTCACTCTANNATCCCCTTCAATTTGAATGCCGTGCTCACGAAGGTCACGCACAAGAGAGGCGGGAAGGGGCTTCAAGGCTTCAAGCAAAATGACTGGGGCTTCCCAAGTCATGCGTTCGGGCACATAGTTATGGACCGTAAAGATCGCCATGACTTCAGTGAATTGACTCGCTTCCGTAAGCGTCAACGTCAAGTGTCCGCTCAACGCTTCTTCGTACTTCGACTCGGTTTCTTCAAAGCGCCTTGCCGCGGTCATCAACGTGCGATACACGGGGAGCGTCACCTCAGCAGTGTCGTCTGATGCCAAAGAACGCAACTTATAAAGAAGCGAGGCTTCACGCACCGCGTCATAGACGGGCAACCCTTGAAGGCGCTTTACTTGTGCCACGCGTTTGACTGCCTGCAAACGCTGGTCAATCGCGTTCACAATCTCTTTATCTACTTTATCGATATCTTGGCGGATCGTCTTTAATAACGCTTCGTGTTGTTGTTCGGTCATTTTGCTTGCCTTTAACACAATGTCTGTTGTTTTTTTAATTTAAAACGGCGGGTGCGTCGAGGAGCGCATCCAAAACCGCGATCGCGGCAATCGCTTCCACAATGGGAACAGCACGCACGACAATGCAGGGGTCGTGTCGTCCCACGACCTTGAGTTCCGTCTCCTCGTGCGCTTCAATCGAAATCGTTTGCTGCGTGCGACCAATAGACGGCGTGGGCTTCAAGGCACAGCTAAAGATTAACGGTGCGCCCGTGGTCATGCCGCCCGCAACGCCGCCCGCGCGGTTCGTCATCGGCACAACGTCGTCGCCCACTAAACCCCAGGGGTCATTGTTTTGAGAGCCGCGTAACGTCGCAACATTAAACCCTTCGCCAAAAGAGACCCCCTTGACACCGGGGATCCCAAAGACGGATTGGGCTAAGCGACCATCAATCCCGTCAAACAAGGATTTACCGAGCCCCACAGGGAGCCCAGTCACCATACATTCAATGATGCCCCCAATACTGTCCGCCTCTTTGCGAGCGGTTTCAATTTCAGCAGCTATGGCGGTGGCTACGTCGTCAGACAACACCGCTAACGGGCGCGTCAAGCGACTCGCCAACACCACATCGTCTTCACCCATCGGATTAAAAGGTCGGTCGTGTGCCGCACCAATCGAACGGATGTGGGCAGCCACTTGAATACCACGACGCGCCAAGATCTGAAGCGCAATACCGCCGGCAATACAAACGGGGGCGGTTAAGCGCGCTGAAAAAGCCCCACCGCCTCGAACGTCTTGAAAGCCCGCGTATTTCACGTGCGCCGGTAAATCGGCGTGCGATGGACGCGGCTTATCCGCAATCGCACGATAGTCTTTGGAGCGTGTATCGGTATTACGAATGACGGCTGTCAAAGGGGCACCACACGTGACGCCATCCATCACACCACACAAGAATTCGGGTGCGTCAGGTTCTTTGCGTTGCGTCGTCATTTTGTTTTGACCAGGCGCACGGCGAGCCATAAAAGCCTGCAGCTCGTCCATGTCAATCGGTTCACCCGCAGGCAAGCCGTCAATCGTCACGCCAATCGCACTTGCGTGGCTCTGACCAAAGACGCTCATCCTTACATTTTTACCCCATTGACTCATGCGTCTTGCTCCAAAGAAACTACGCCACCTAAACGGGCGAAATCATCAAAAAAGTGTGGATAGGATTTGCGAACAGCCTGTGCGCCAAAAATCGTAACAGAGCCTTCTGAGCGTAACGCAGCCACAGCGGTAGACATCACGATACGGTGGTCATTAGCGCCCGAGACCGTGCCTTCGGTGAACTTAGGCTGCCCCGTGACGACCAAGCCTTCGGGACGTTCTTCAACCGTCACTCCTATGGCACGCAACATCGCGGTAGTGGTTTCAAGGCGGTCACTTTCTTTAATACGTAAGCGACCTGCATTTACAAAGGTCGTCGTGCCCTCGGCGCACGCTGCCACGATCGAGAGAATCGGCACCAAATCAGGGATCTGGGCGGCATCAATGGTTTGGGCTTTAAGTGGCTTTGGCGCCACCGTGATCGTACGCGCANNGCCTTGTCTTCAGTCACGTACCGCGCCAAACTGACGAAGAATGTCTAAGACCGCACGATCCCCCTGGGACGACACTGATGTAATGCCCGTTAACGTGATCGGCTCTGTGCCGATGGCGCCTGCCGCCAACCAAAAGGCGGCATTCGACCAGTCGGCTTCCACGACGACGTCACCGGGACTCTTTAAGTCCTGTTGACCTACAATCGTATATACACGATTGTCAGGGGGTNNCACCGTGACATCAACCCCAAAGAGACGCAACACATCTAACGTCATACGAATATAGGGCGCTGATTCAATCGTCTCGGTGAGCGTTAAGGTGGACGTCCCTTCGGTCAAGGAAAGCGCGAAAAGGAGACCACCCACGAATTGGCTTGAGACGTTCCCTGCCATCGTGTATTTACCTGCCGTCAATTGACCTTCGACCGTCAAAGGGAAAGTGCCTTGGGGGCTGAGTTTGAGCCCATGGTCAACCAGGACTTCGTAGAGCGGCGAAAGAGGGCGTTGGGGCAAACGACCGTGCCCCGTCAAAGCGCCACCGTGACCTAAGGCACCGACGATCGGAAGAATAAAGCGCTCCGTGGTGCCTGATTCACCGCAATCAAGGAGGGCGTTCGTTTGAATGCCACGCTCGGACGACGCAATCGGCGTCACCTCAAAGCGGTCACCCAAATCGAGAATCTCTGCGCCAAGGCTTGTGAGCACACGAGCGGTTGCGAGGATGTCTTCAGAACGAAGCGGACAATAGACCGTCGTTGGTTTGTCTGCCAAGGCCGCCGCCATTAATAAACGGTGAGCGAAAGACTTGGACGCAATCGCAGGAAGCGTCCCTTTCAATGTCGGAGGGTTTAATTGTGCTTTCATCTTTCGTTCCCGTTAAGGTTCTTTACCCAAAACCAATAATTCTTTCAAAACGTCAAACGTCGTTTTCTCCGTTCGACAGTCGCCCCAAGCATAGGGAAGAATCAAGTTGATTTTGTCGCCTGCCGTCTTTTTGTCTGAGTGCGCCGCATCGATCAGGTCGTCAACGGGTATGCGNCACTCGCTTGTGAGACCGTAGCGTGTAAGAAGCGCATCGAGCTTAGGCAAGATGTCCGCAGGCGCTTTACCAGAACGGACCATCCCTCGCGCTATGACGGTANNCATCCCGATCCCGACAGCACGGTACCGTGTGGCATCTCGNTAGTGCGTGACGCGTTCAATCGCATGACCGATCGTATGACCAAGATTCAAAAGGGCACGTAATCCCGACTCAAATTCGTCTGTCTGAACGATGTCACGCTTAAGGGCGACGCAGGTCGAAATGATGTCAAGCATCACGTCGTCATTGAGTGGTCCTTCAAGAAGAGGCAAGAGTTTTTCATCACGCAGCATCGCGTACTTAATAATCTCACCCCAACCGTTGNNGTACATTTCAACCTCGGGCAGAGTCTTGAGACACTCAGGGTCGCAGAGCACTAAAACCGGTTGAAAAAAGGCTCCCATTAGGTTCTTGCCTTCATCTAGATTGACGGCAGTCTTACCACCGACACTTGAATCTACCATCGCAAGTAAGGACGTGGGGATCTGCACGCAAGCAATGCCGCGCAGGTAAAGGGAAGCGGCAAGCCCCGCAAGATCCCCTGTGACGCCGCCGCCCAACGCGACGATCGAATCGGTGCGCGTTAGACGGAGTTCTGCCAAGTGATTGATGAGTGCAAGGAGTGTCGCCGGGGTTTTACTCGCTTCCCCTGCAGCGAACGTCCAGGTCGATACTGTCATGCCCGCGGCTTCAAGGCTCTTTTGTACCTTATCAGCATAAAGCGGCATCACGTGACTATCGCCCACAATCACCGTCCGTGTCCCTTTGACCAAAGGACGTACCAAGTCCCCAACTTTTTCAAGTAACCCTTTGCCGATGAGCACCTGATAGGTACGTACCGTTCGTACGTCGATGGTTTGCATGGTGTTGGTTCCTTCTTATGAGTCTGGTTTTAGTATCCTGCCACAGTGCCAACAGCGCCCCGAACGGCGTTGACAAGTTTGGCGGTTTCCTCAAATTCGGCAGGTGTCAAAGACTGCGCCCCGTCACAAAGGGCGGCGGCAGGATGATTGTGCACTTCAATAATAAGNGTATCCGCACCCGCTGCCGCTGCAGCCGCCGCCATGGGCTTCACGTAGCGTGCAACGCCCGTCGCGTGACTCGGATCCACAATCACAGGTAAATGGGTCTTTTCGTGAAGCACCGCAATGGTANNCGACAGATCCAGCGTATTGCGCGTCGCTGTTTCGAACGTGCGAATGCCCCGTTCACAAAGAATGACCTCCGTGTTCCCAGACGACATCACATATTCGNNTACCGCCATCAAAAGTTCTTTGATGGTGTTCGCGAGCCCACGCTTTAACAGAATCGGCTTATCTTGTTTGCCGAGTTCACGGAGCATTTCGAAGTTTTGCATGCTCCGAGCCCCTACCTGAATGACGTCCACGTTTTCGAATAAGGGCAGGTGATTGATGTTCATGATTTCGGTGACGATCGGCAAGCCTGTCTCACGCTTCGCTTCTAAAAGGAGGTCAATGCCGTCAGCCTTTAGCCCCTGGAAGTCGTACGGGGACGTACGCGGCTTGAAAGCGCCACCACGAAGCATCGTTGCGCCTGAAGCCTTCACGGCACGGGCAACTTCGATAATCTGATAATGCGTTTCAACGGAGCAGGGACCCGCAATCATGGCGAAATGTCCACCGCCAATCTTGACGCCGTTCACATCAACGACGGTGTCGTCTGGGTGGAAGGCGCGATTAGCACGCTTGAATGGGTCCGAGATGTGCTTAACTTCCGCAACGATCGCGTTACCTAAGAGTCGGTCGTCATCCAAGCGGCGCGTGTCACCAACAACCCCAACGATCGTTTTTTCGGTACCGACCACGACTGTGGTCTTAAGGCTANNTTCAGCCTCGATTTCTTGAATAAGGTCCTTGACAGCCTCTTGGGAAGCTTCTTGTCGAACGATGATGATCATGATGATGTGTCCTTGGGTGATTTAGGGTGAAGTCACACATCATCAGTGTTTTGGCGAACTGAGCCTATACGCACAGTCCTGATGCAAAAAACCTGCAGTATGTGAATTCACCGCAGGTTTCTTGATTAGGGGAAGAAAAACCGCCACGCAGCGCATTCACTCTTATCGAAAAGCAAAATAACGATAAGAGCGGCTAAATCGCTGTGAAAGGCGTGAGTTCATGGTGGTTCCTCAATAATCGGTTAGGAGAACAAGTGCAATCAATGTTGTTCTTGATTCATCTTACCTCAAGGTATGAACAATCGGTACTCTGTAGTCATCCAATTACAGATTTTCTTACACAGGTTCAGTTTATATCAAGCTGACTAAGCGAACTTCTTTAAGCGAAATAGCTTAAGAACCCGCTTCGATCGCATCTACAGACAAAAACCGAGAAATATCATAGATTCATTTGTTCACCATCACTAAAAATCTCGTCTTTCTGGCGTTTTTATGATTGTGTTAGAATACAGCTTTCCGATTGCTAAATTTTAGGGTTAAAAAGCAATTTCCTCCCAATATCGTTCTCTCTGTTAACCCACCCAACGTGTGTCGTAAATCTCTATTTTGCGCCGAAGATATCCGTTTAATTTAAACGAGACCTTCGGCTTTGCTTTGTGATGACACAGCCATTTATTAACCATCGTGCGAGACGAAAAAGTTCTTTCGAATCTACCTGCGTCTCATGTTGCACACCTAACTAAGGAGACCTGATAGTACACGTTCAACGAAACGTTTTAATCTTTTTTCTCTTTTTAAACTTCAACCTGCCGTTGTTTTGCCGTCGATGTGCCTAGTCGGCGCGTTACTTCTATTCGCGACTCTAGTACCTCAAACGCTAGACCGTATCCTTAATCACCTTAAAACCGATATCTTCACGCACTTTTCTTGGTTTTATGTCCTAGCCGTTGGCATTTTGCTTTTTGGTGCGCTGTTCCTTTGTTTATCTCGATTTGGTGATATTAGATTAGGTGTTGACGACGCTCAACCTCAATATTCCACTAACGCCTGGTTTGCCATGCTGTTTACGACAGGTATGGGCATTGGGATTATGTTCTTTGGTGTTGCTGAGCCCGTGATGCACTTCATGGCGCCACCCGTGGGCATTGCCGGCACTCAAGAGGCTGCCCGAGAAGCGATGCATCTTACGTTTTTTCACTGGGGATTGCACGCATGGGCAATTTATGGTGTTGTTGGTCTCATCATTGCATATTTTGGTTTTCGAAAGGGTTTACCATTGACCCTCCGCTCTGCCTTATCGCCTTTGATTGGCAAACGGATTTTTAGGCCGATCGGGGACTCTGTTGATACATTTGCAGTGCTTGGTACGATTTTTGGCGTTGCCACAAGCCTTGGATTTGGAGCGTTACAAGTAAACGCTGGGCTACATCACTTGTTTGATGTCCCGATAAACGTCCCCACCCAAGTGACCTTAATCATCGTCATCACCGCCTTAGCTAGCTTTTCTGTTGGTAGTGGTCTTGATCGTGGCATTCGTTTATTGTCTAATCTCAATCTTTGGCTTGCTATTTTCTTATTAGCCTTAGTANTTTACCTTGTACTAACGGTTTACTTATTGAAGGCTNTTGTCGAAAACACGGGTAGCTATCTCTCAGGTATTGTTGAAAAAACCTTTAACCTCTATAGCTACACACCTGCCGATCCTAATTGGTTAGGCGGGTGGACGTTACTTTATTGGGCGTGGTGGCTTTCTTGGTCACCATTCGTCTACCTTTTTATTGCACGAATCTCACGCGGACGCACCATACGAGAGTTTGTATTAGGTGTCCTGGTTGTTCCAGCGCTTTTCACTTTTTTATGGATGACTGGCTTTGGTAATACCGCTATCTATTTAATCAGTGAAGTACACCATTCTGCTTTGGCACAAGCCGTCCTAGCAGATCCTTCGGTAGCTTTATTTAAGTTTTTCACGTATTTTCCCGCATCAAGCTTACTGAGTTTTGTCGGCATGATGATGGTCGTGATCTTTTTTGTCACTTCTGCTGATAGCGGAGCCCTTGTTGTCGATCAATTGATGTCAGGAGGATCAAAAGAGACACCTGTTATTCAACGAGTGTTTTGGAGTGCATTGACAGGGCTTGTTGCATTGATCCTTTTAATTTCTGGAGGTTTAGGTGCATTACAAACACTGACACTCATCACCGCGTTACCCTTTGCACTGATTCTAATTGTGGCGCTTATCGGTCTGATGCGATCGCTACATAGAGATGATTTGAAGCGCCGTAGCCGCCTCTCAACCGCCTGTGTTCCTGCGGCAAGANACAGGGTGGAATCATGGTCATCAACATTGACAAGTACAACCAGTCGTGAAACTTGGCAAAAACGACTTAAAACCTTGGTTTTCTATCCTGACGATAAACGTGTTGCTAATTTTTTAGATACCCAAGCCGCTCCGGCTTTAAGACGATTAGCATCAGCTTTACGACGTGAAGGACTCGTAGCTGAGTACTCAAATGACCTGGAACAAGTCAACTTCCGAATCGGCATTGACGGTCATCCAGATTTTGTCTTATCAATCAAGCTCTGTCGTTATGCATTACCTGAATGTGGTATTGCTGCCGATGCCTCACCAGGCTTTAGAGACGACTTACCAAGCCAATACGCACGTGCTGAAATCCTTTTAAAAGAAGGTAGTCGTGATTATGACGTCATGAGTTGGAGCGAATCGCAACTGATCCACGCAGTATTAGATGAATATGAAAGTCACTTGGCTATACTTACGTAAGATGACTCGACCAGACCGTCTACGTGAAGCTTAACGTGACACGTAGTCAAAAACACTTTCACAAATAACTAACGGCTGTCATCTCAAAAGACGACAGCCGTTTCATAAATTATTTAAATCCCGTTCTGGAATTGTTTAACCCATTACAGAGCGTATCGGATACAGATTTCATACAATATTCTTTAGGAACTTTTTTCACCTATTTAAACTGGACACTCTCTCAAGTCTCTGACATGAGGTGCAATCCATGTATTTTCTTTTGCATCCTTGACTTCTTTGGCTTTAATCAACGCTTCATTAGCAAACGTCAACCCAATCGCATCAAGCCCCTCAAGGGGGCAACGACGACGGAACGGATCAACCTCAAAGGTCCAAGTGCGGTCTTTAGCTGAACAGGTCTGCGTCACAAGATCCACTGTCACGGTCATGCCAGAGTCAGCGGCGAGCATCAGCATGTGGTCATCCACAGCGTCTTCGGTGAGCTTCACAAGCGGAAGTACCATTGCCAAAACTATTATTGCTAAAAATATCCGCAAAACTCGGCGCAATGATCGCGCGAATACCGTAGTCAAGGAGTGTCCACGGGGCATGTTCGCGGCTTGAGCCATTACCAAAATTGCGGCGCGCGACTAAAATCTGCGTCCCTGCGTACTTCTTCGAGCGAACAGTTACCAGCGCGTTCACCAAGCCCATTCACACAACATTCAATCTGACGAGCACCATGTTGAATAGACGTAATCGAGTTGGCGGTCGCCATGCCGAGGGCATTGTGGCAATGCACCGAAATCACTGCCTTATCAATATTAGGTACGCGGTTAAAAAGCGTCGTAATGATGCCGCCAAATTCTTCAGGGACCGTATAGACCACTGTGTCGGGAATATTGACCGTCGTAGCGCCCGCGTTAATCGCGGCTTCGACCATTCGGCAGAGGTGATCAATAGGCGTACGACCAGCGTCTTCGCAAGAGAATTCAACGTCGTCCGTGTAGTTACGTGCGCGGCGTACAGCTTCAATGCCCATCGCAAGAATCTGATCGAAGTCCTTGCGGAGCTTATCTTTCACATGAATATCCGACGTCGCAATGAAAGTATGAATCCGATAGCGTTCAGCGGCACGCAATGCTTCGTAGCAGGCATCGATGTCTTTTGCGACTGCACGAGAGAGCCCACAGGGAATGGCGGTCTTAAGCACAGACGCAATCCCACGCACGCTTTCAAAGTCCCCCGCCGACGAAACCAGAAAGCCCGTTTCTATCACGTCAACGCCGAGCTGCTCCAAAGTAAGGCGATCTGCATTTTTTGTCTAGCTGAAACGCTCTGCGGCAGCGCCTGCTCGCCATCGCGAAGCGTCGTGTCGAAAATAATGATGCGATTAGGGTCGTGGTTCGTCATAGTGATGTCCTTTTGACTTGTTTAGACGTGCAGACGGTCGTGTGTTTATTGACACCTCTGCAAAACGTCTCTCTTTTGCAAAAAGTAGTTTTTTGCAAAGAGACTGTCAAATGCAAAATGATGAGAATCAAAAGAACATACGCTATCTCTTTGATTGATAAAAGAAATTGAAACTACCTAGGGAAGTTATTTAAGGCACTTTATTTTGCAACTTTAGTCATTTTTGCAAAATGGTGACCTTTGCAATACCTCTTTTAGTTTTGTCTGACACTGGTCAGCTGGTACTTAACTCAGGAGACCATCTAAGACACTTACCCGAAGCGAAAAAGTTAAAAATCTGCGAGGATAAGAGAACAGGTAAAAAACTAGAGTCGTCCTTTATTGCCGAGAAGGGCGACGGAGATTACTCATGCAAGAAATGCAACCCATCCTCACTGACGAACTTGAAGACCTTAATATTGAACGCTTCACACCGATGGTCTCGCCCGCTGAAATTAAGNCTGCGAATACCCCGATGACTGATCGCGCCGCTGAGGTCGTTCGCAAAGGTCGTAGTGCGATACGAAAGATCCTTCGCGGTGAAGATAAGCGCCTTTTGGTGATCACGGGTCCATGCTCTATTCATGACCCCAAAGTCGCTATGGACTATGCTCAACGTCTTGCGAAGCTTTCTGAAGAAGTGTCTGACCAGTTGCTCTTAGTGATGCGCGTCTACTTCGAAAAGCCTCGCACCGTCACGGGTTGGAAGGGTTATGTAAATGACCCCCACATGGATGGGTCTTTTGAAATTGCTGAAGGAATGCTCAAAGCCCGTCAGTTGTTGCTTAAGATTAGTGAAACGGGATTGCCTCTGGCGACCGAAGCCTTAGATCCCTTTAGCCCGCAGTACCTTGGCGAATTGATTAGCTGGTACGCCATTGGCGCACGAACGTCCGAAAGCCAAACCCACCGCGAAATGGCGAGTGGTTTGTCGGCGCCCGTGGGCTTTAAAAACGGGACTGATGGGTCGCTTGATACGGTACNNATCAACGCCATCAAGTCGAGTATGACGAGTNACCACTTCCTCGGTATGTACGAAGACGGTAGAAGTGCCGTGGTCTTTACACGCGGTAATCGCTATGGTCACCTTGTGCTTCGTGGCGGTGGCGGTCGACCCAACTACGACACCGTGAGCATCATGCTCGCTGAAAAGGCACTTGAAAAAGCTGGTACTTTGNCTAAGCGCATCATCGTGGACTGCTCGCACGCCAACAGCATGAAAAACCACGAACTTCAGCCCTTCGTTTTGCATGACTGCATGACGCAGATCTTGAATGGCAACGAAAGCATTTGTGGCGTCATGCTCGAAAGCAATATCAACGCAGGTAACCAGAAGATTCCTGCCAATCTTTGTGAATTGAAGTATGGTGTCTCTGTCACCGACGCTTGCATTGACTGGGATACAACCGAACGCATCCTCCGTAACGCCGCAGCGGACTTGCGTGTCTACCGCAATCAGGTAAAATAATCGGGCTTGACCCGTAGCAGAAAGCCCCGAACTCGGGGCTTTCGTCGTTTAAAGATAACGTAACCACATGTAGGCAATTGTTTCGAAGATGTTCTTAAGTCTTGCGTGATCTCTTAGCGGTTTAAGATGGCGTAATGAAAAATATCACGTTTCCTATCCTAGCCGAGCGCTTTGCGCAATCGATCGACCAATACATCAGAGAAGAACTGCGCCATGAAGGGATTGATGACTTGCAACCTTGTCACGGTTATATCCTCAAAGCGCTCCTTTCGAACCCTGTGGTGAGCGTCATGGAATTAAGTGTCCTCGCACACAAATCAAAGTCCACTGTTTCCATCCATGCTAGTAAGCTTGAAGCATGTGGCTACATTGAAAAACGACGCTCGCCCTTAGACGCAAGGCTCCACGTCATTATGTTAACGCCCAAGGGTAGGGCGCTCGAACCCGTCATTAAGCGCATCAGCCTGCGGCTAGAAAACCACCTTGCGACACACCTCAGCGAAGAAGAAATTCAGATCGCAAAAAGCTTTTTGACGAAGTGCTGCCAGTTGCTGTGATAAGCATTTCAGACAAGCAGTAGCGCTCTAGACCAAAGCTTTACGTTATCAAGCGAATACCGAAGCATTATTATTTAAAGCACCGTTAGGGGCTTTGTTTTCTCTAACGATTCTTTCCTTTAGTCACACTTTTGATTCTCAAATCCTGTCACACGAGGATCACGAAATCGCCTTATTTATGAAGCGTAACAAGCCTTTTTGGTCATTGATTTGTCTGAGGCTAACGCCTATACTTGATCGGTTATGTCATTAGGTCGCATCAGATGTGTGGTGGTCTCCTTAAGCCCTTGAACACTAGTTCAAGCTCACCATCCCATGCCGACATTCTTTTTAAGGGACACGCGTTATGCCGATCCATCATTCGATTACCGAACTCGTGGGCGCCACGCCTTTAGTGGAACTGCGCCAGTGGTCTAAAGCCCATAGTANNCTAGAAGCGACACTCTTAGCTAAGATCGAAAGCTTTAACCCTGCGGGGAGCGCCAAAGACCGGGTCGCACTCTCGATGATTCTTGAGTACGAAAAAGCGGGCAAAGTAAAACCCGGTGCTGTGATTATTGAACCGACGTCGGGTAACACGGGGATTGGCTTAGCAAGCGTTGCAGCGGCACGCGGCTATCGTGCGATTTTCACGATGCCCGATACCATGAGTATTGAACGTCGCAAGTTACTTCAAGCCTATGGTGCTGAAGTCGTCCTTACCGAAGGGAAGCTCGGCATGGTAGGTGCCATTGCCAAAGCAGAAAGCCTCGCCAACGAAATCCCAGGAAGCTTTATCCCAGGGCAATTTGATAATCCCGACAATCCTAAAGCCCATTATTTGACGACAAGTANNCCCGAAATTTGGACGGATACCGAAGGCAACGTCGATTGCTTTGTGGCGGGGGTAGGAACGGGCGGCTCCGTGAGCGGCACGGGTCGTTACCTCAAGGAACAAAGCCCCAACGTGCGTATCATTGGGGTGGAACCCGCTGCGAGCCCCGTCTTGTCGGGCGGTGTCGCAGGACCTCATGCCATTCAAGGGATTGGGGCTAACTTTGTGCCCAAGAACTACGATGCCAAGGTGGTTGACGAAATCATCACCGTTACGAACGACGATGCCCTTGCCACGGGTCGTTCGTTACCACAGAAAGAAGGCTTTTTGATTGGCATTTCAGGTGGCGCAGCGCTCTGGACCGCCACTGAAGTCGCTAAGCGCCCCGAAATGAAGGGTAAAACCATTGTGGTCTTATTCCCTGATTCAGGTGAGCGCTACCTCTCGACCGCACTCTACGCCTAAAAAGAAGAAAAGTAGGGAGGTATCACACATGATCAAGAATGCCACGAAGCCCGTGGACNNTTCACGATGAACGGCGACCTGCGTGAACGCGTAAGCCGCCAGATGCAGTTACGCGAAATCGGTGAAGAAGGGCAAAAAGCGATTAACAAAGCGCACTTTTTAGTGATTGGGGCAGGGGGCTTAGGCTCACCCGCCATCATGTATTTGGCGGGCGCAGGGGCTTACCGCATCACGGTCGTTGATTCAGATACCGTGTCGACCTCTAACCTAAGCCGTCAGATACTCCACTGCACAAATTCTGTGAGGCTTCNNAACAAAGCCGTGAGTGCTGTTGAAGCTGTTGAACGTTTGACCCCTCACTGCATTGTGACGCCGGTCACAGACTATGCCGATGCGATTCGTTTAAAGAGCCTCGTCAAAAAAGCGGACGTGGTGCTTGACTGTACCGACAATCTCGCCACGCGTATTGCAGTTTCTCGAGCCGCACGCGAAGCAGGTAAACCGTTGGTCTTTGGGTCAGCGGTTCGCTTTACGGGACAGTTGACGGTCTTTGACCCCACGAACCCATCGTCCCCGTGCTTTGAATGTATTTTTGAAGAGGATGATGCAAGTAACGACGTGAAGGCTGCCAACGTAGGGGTCTTTTCACCCGTCACAGGGATCATCGGGACTATGCAAGCATGTGAAGCCGTGAAGATTGCCGCAGGGATTGGATCGACGCTTTGCGGACAACTTTTATTTGTTGATGCGCTCTCCATGCGCTTTGACACGATCAAGGTGGGGCGCCGTAAACGTTGTCCCACGTGTGGGCAACCCAAATAAGGTAAAAAACCCAGTCAATATGCATTGGCTGGGAAAACAGATGCCATTTGGAGAGATTGTTGCCAAAAAAAGAAAATGGCAGTCTCACTACTTGCGAGGTATCGGCTTGTCGCTTAATGGTTCCTTCGGTTTGAGCCGGGGACACAGGAAACACTAAACTGCTCGCACTCAGAAAGACTGCCGAAAAATGAAGTACCCGGCTCAAACGTACTCCATGAGACATAAGCGCCGCTCTCCCCCGAGTTGACGGCGCAAGTCCTCTAAGACAACTCAGACATTTTGGACTATTTTGACCGTGAAAACAAAGAGGAATTACCTCTAAGGGAATACGCCCGAAAATTTGATATCACTAGGTAGTTACCCCGATAGGGAACTATGCTATCTACTCAATAGCACATCGATAGAACCCAAGACAAAAGAAAAGCGTCTTGTTTTGTCGTCTGAATGCCCTTGGTGTGACTTATATTTTTCGCTTAGCCTTGAGAGGCTCCAGGAGAAGAAACAAACGTCATCTTGGTTATCCCTGCCTCTTGCAAGAGGCGCATGACGTGCAAAAGCCGCCCATAGGGAAGCGTCGTATCAGCAAGAATGCGAACACCCGCAAAATCGCTTTTNACCCCAATCGCTGACAACTGGCTCACAAAAGTATCCTCAACGACCTTCACCCCATCAAGATA
Organism: uncultured Sutterella sp.; assembly: GCA_905186105.1. Lineage (GTDB taxonomy): Bacteria > Pseudomonadota > Gammaproteobacteria > Burkholderiales > Burkholderiaceae_F > Sutterella. Next base: position 1,425,066 of record LR994475.1, read on the forward strand.
GATCGTCCCGTCGGCTGTGATCGATAACGTCACGGGTGACGGATCGGGGTGGGTCTCTTGTAAGGCTTCTTGCGGAAGGTCTAAAGGCTGATAACGAAACATCATGGGGGCTGTGATCATAAAGATCACTAAGAGCACCAACATCACGTCAACCATCGGTGTGACGTTCATATCGGTGATCAATCGGGACTCGGTGCCACTTTCGCCTGGGCGAATCGGTGTCATGGCTTGTACCTCCGTAGTCGCCTGAGTGTGCCTGGCGGTCTGACAGTCAACCATCCAACGGTTCACACGAATAGCGAGTCTTGCCACGAGACGCTGACGAGTTTTTTCAAGAAGGTTGTAGCCAATTACCGCTGGAATCGCGACCGTTAAGCCTAGCGCCGTCATGATGAGCGTTTCACCCACAGGGCACGCCACATCCCCGATCGTCAACATACGCGCTTCAACGCTCAGCTTCACCATCGTAATATAAATACCCCAAACGGTGCCTAAAAGACCAACAAATGGCGCGGTAGAGCCTACCAGCGCTAANAACCACAAAACGCCACTCAAACGCAAACCTTCTTCATCGACGGCTGTTTGTAGCGCTAAGTTTTGGGTCTCAGCATTCCCTTCCATCTTTTGCGCTTCTTTTATGCTCGCGGGCATATTGGAGGTGACACCCAAATACTCACGGGCATAAGCCCAATACTGCCATGCACGCCCGAGCATGACGGTCCAAGAGAGCACCGACATCACAAAAAGCACCAATGCGCACGAGCGGATCACGCCGTCTGCGTTTTGCCAAAGTTCGATCATGCCTTCAAAAGCCATGGTTTATTGCCTGAGTTTGAAGTGAATAGGTAGTTCGTAATCGGCGTCGACGGGACGTCCTAAGCGTTTAGCGGGAATAAAGCGCCAGTCTTTAACGGCGTCAAGCGCTGCTTTATCAAGCCTTGGGTAGCCACTGGTTTTTAAAACCCGTACGTCTTTTGCGCGCCCCTCGCTGTCACGGTTAATGCGAGAAACACGGTCCCTGCTTCTTTACGTCTGAGACTGATCTTCGGGTACTTCGGATGCGGGTTCTTGAGGTAGTCCGCTGAGTAGAAGACCCCACGTAGTCGTACCGTGCCAGCGCCGGATGATACCCCTGTATTCGCCCCCTTAGGATTCCCTAACGGGACTGAAGAGGGTACCGCAGAAAGGGGTGAAGAGGGCGTAACTGAGATACGTGCTGTTGACGGTGTTGCTTTCGGTGTTGCCGTGGCACTTGCCTTTGAAAGGGCTTTCAGCTTAGAGACAGCCTTAGGTTTCACTGGCTCTTTTGGCTTTACCGTTTTTACCGCCTGCACGGGTTTCACGAGCGGAGGCTTCACGGTGTCCTTCACCTGGGGCTTTTCTTCAACACGCGGTTCGACCACTTCAGGTGCCTGGACTTCGGGCTTCTGAAGCGGCGTTACGGGTTCAACGGTCTTAACCGTTTCGACCTTCGGTTGAGGAGAAACAATGGGCACCCCTCCACCCACTTCAAGACTCACCATAGCCGTTACAACACCCGTGCCAACGACAGACGCTGGCACCTCGGGTAACCAAGCGTAGAGTGTCGCAAAAGCGCCCAAGTGCCCAAAAAGCACCAAGGCGCCGACCGTCCCCCAACGTGTGGTGTCCATTGTCATCCAACGTCTCTTAAGACCGACGGAAGGTCTTACGCTTGGGCGACACAGCATACGCCACCATCAAAAGGACCGTCGCACTTAAGACGATAGTACGNCCTGTGGGCACTTCCCAAGCAGTGGACGCAGTTAACCCAATCACAACCGACAAAGCCCCAAACCCAGCAGTAGACCAGAAGGTGGTCTTGAGGCTTGAATAGAGTTGGAGCGCAGTGACAGCTGGCGTCACCATCAGGGCATAAATCAATAAGCCGCCAATGGACTGCAAAGAAAACGCCACAATGAGGCTTAACAACGTGAGGCTCACGTAATAAATGGCTTTAACGGGCAACCCCATGGCTTCTGCCGCTTCGCGTTGCGTGAGCGTTGCCTGAATCTCTTTAAAGAAGATACACAAAAAAACCAAGAGCACGACCGTGATCGCGCCCATCACAGCGACATCAGACCACTGCGCCGTCAATAAGTTCCCCCAAAGGAACGTTAACCCGTCAGATTGAGAAGCCGGCAACATGCCTAATGCCAAAATCGCCAGACTTAACATCACCGAGAAAATGATGCTCACAGCGGCATCAGGCGTAAACGTCGCCTTGCGCGTTAANGAGTATGCCACCCCTGCAGCCCCGACGCTCCCGATCAAGGCACCCGGCAACGCCGGCAACCCACCCCAAAGTGCGAGAAGGGCACCCGCAAACGCGGCGTGCGAAATACAGATCCCAATAAAGCCAATTCGCCAAAGGACAATAAAAACGCCTAAGACGCCACAGGTGGCACCCGACAGTAGCCCCATACAAAGGGCTCGCTGCATGAATTCATATTGAAGCCATTCCATCGTGCCACCTTTTTAAAACAACACGACAGGACGACCGTTAACGTGACTCACGTCAATCGGCACACGATAAAGCGATGACAAGCGCTCTGCCGTCATCACATCCTGGCTGTCGCCCACTACCAACACGCGACCTTCTTGCAAAAGAATCGCTTGGGAGCAAAGTTGAAGCACAGCATTCAAGTCATGCGTCGCCATCACGACAGCAAAACCATAGGTCTTTTGTAAGTCCGCAATCAAATGCAAAATCGCGCGTTGCGCTTCCCAGTCAAGCGCTGACGTCGGTTCATCGAGTAAGAGAAGTTTCGGACGTTGCGCCAAGGCGCGCGCAATAGCGACGCGCTGCAACTGACCACCCGACAACGCGCCTAGTGGGCGATCAGCGAGCTCAGGTAAACCTACGGTANNCTCGAGGCTTGAGCGCGCAATCTCACACTCCTTGTCACCCGGACGCTTAAAAAGCCCCAATCGACCAAAGGTGCCCGACAACACCGTTTCAAAAACGGTCACGGGCATTTGGCTATCCACAGGGATCGCTTGAAACACGAACCCAATATCTAAACGGCAACGGCGTTGAGTCATGGGGGTTAAGCGTCTGCCGTCAAAGAAGACCTCACCCATCGTTGCGTGCGTCAAGCCATTAAATAGCCCAAGCAGGGTTGATTTGCCAGTACCNCCATTGGGACCAATCAACCCCATAAAGTCGCCCGCTTCAATTGAGAGCGACACGTCTTTGAGAATCTTTTGATGCCGAGCGCAAACGTCAACGTGCTTGAGTTCAGCCAATGGGTAGTGTGTCGTCATTGGCTCGCTTTATTTAGCCATGAGGCATGAGAGGCGCTTGACGTTCGCCGTTAATAACGTAAAGAACGTCGATTCCTCGGTATTGGGAACGGGGAAGTTCGAAAGCGTCACGTGCGGGATCTTGAGTTCAGAGGCGAGCGCCCCACCCAAATCAGCGCCACTTTGTTGATTGTCAATCACCGCGACCACGCCTTCGGCGCGACCCAAACGAATCAAACGAATGAGTTCCATGGGGCTCAAATCTTGCGCCGTCATATAAGTGGCTTTGACGGTGAACCCAGCCCACTCTAAGAAATCCGCCTGACGCGCTGAGGTAAAACCGACATGCCTTTCTTGGGCGCCACCGCCTGATCGATCTCAATGACCNAGTGCGTCGATCTTGGCGATACGCCGGGCGAGATTCGCTTCAACCACCGCCTTCGCTTCTGGGAAAGCCGCCACTAAACTTTCAGCGATCTTTTGTGATGCAGCCTTTTGAACGGGTGGCGTCATCCAGTTGCCACCCACCTTGAGTTGGGTAAGACGCATCCCAGGGTGCTTGGCGGCTGTTAACACCGCTTTGATCGCGGGGAACTTCGTCTGAAAGTCGTGAATCAAAATCATGTCGGCTTCAGACGCAGCAAAGGCGTCCTGCGACTTCATATCTCCATGAGTCGGGCAACTTGCCCCTTGATTAAGCGTAAGAATCTTCGCCTCGGGCAACAAGTCAGACAAAATATCCGCAATCAAGGTTGTCCCAACGACAAAACGTTGAGGCAAAGCCGGCGTTTCAACGGTCTTGGCAACTACATGAGGCACCTCAACCGACGCAGACGCTAAAAGACAAGCAACCCCACTTAACAAGGTGCGGCGAGAAAACATAAAAGCTCCGTTGATTAAGGTTTACGTGCGATGAGGCGATAAAGCCCCGGCGCCTCTTCAATGGTGACATCACACCAACCCGCGTCTTCAAAGAGTTGACGCATCGTAGCGTCGTCAGGCAACACGTCGTTTTCAACCTGGAAGTGTTGGGCGTGATGCTGACGGAGTTCTTCGCGACTCAAAAGGTGCGCGACGACCACGTAGCCCCCNGGCTTTGCGACACGATAGGCTTCAGCCACGACCAACTTAGCCTCTTCAAAATGCGGAAAACACGCAAAAGCGATCACGGTGTCGACCGACCCTGAGAGGAGGGGAATCGACTCAGCCGTGGCTTTAAGTAACCACGGACGTCCCTGATCCTTTTTGGCGGCTCCACGGAGCATCACTTCAGAAGGGTCGAGTTCAATCAAACGCCCTTCGTCACCCACGCGCTCACGCAAATAAGGAATCAAAATCCCTTCACCACACCCAAGGTCCAACACGGTAGCACCTGACTGCAGCGGAAAACTCGCCACCAATGGCACTAGACGCGCACGCACTTCTGGGGGATAGTTACGTTCTTCCCACCCTTGGGCATGTTCGTCAAAAAACTGTGACTTCGCGTTGGTTTGTGCCATGGTTTTCCTGAGCAAAAAATGGATTCAAAAAGGTTTATTCAAAACGAATCGTCGTACCGATCATCCAGGTCATGCCTGGCATCGGATAACCGTCCTGGTAACTATATTGATGGTCCAAGAGGTTATCAACCGCGATAAAGGCTTCGGCGTCCTTGATGGACCAAGGCGCATAATCAAACGTACGGCTTAAGCGCGCATTAACGATCGTAATGTCTTTGAGCTTTNNTACCGTCACTATAAGCAAAGGGCTTGTCATTGTAACAGCGCGCTTGGTGGTACCTTCATAGACATCCATCATGTGCTGAATATCAGCATAAAGGCGCGTACGGGGCATAAAGGTCCAATCGACCCCTGCTTTTACCATGAGTTTCGGGGTATAGGGCATATGGGTGGTGTCNTTATTGTCTGCGCCTGTCCCACGCACCTTCATCCAGGTCGCAGACCCAAAGACTTCCAACGCATCCATGGGCTTCACGGTAGCGGCGACTTCAACCCCCGTGATCTTATAGCGACCAATTCGGTCGTTCGCTTGCGAGATCAACCCAAATTGGGGTCCCATAAAGGCACGGAAGCGATCCTTACCACGGTCTTCAAAGAAGGCAATGCTCGTCGAGGCAACGTCCGCCCAATCGTGCGCCAACTTGATTTCGTAGTGATCTACGACTTCTGGTTTCACGTCTTCCGTGTTGACCTTGTTCCATCCTGAGCCATTGAGCATCCCTTGGAAAACCACGGGCGACGGATAGTTCACACCACTTGCATAGTCAAAAGATAGGGACGTGTTCGAATACCCCAAAGTGACCCCTGCTTGTGGAGCGGTCTTATGACCAAAGGTATTGTTGTGAAACCACCGTAAACCTGCGGAGGGCTTCACGTACCAAGCCTCTTCGTCACCCAAGAGGTGGCTCACCGCGGCATAGGGCGAAAAGACCGTGACTGCTGGGAAGTCCCAAGTTTTGACTTCACCGGATGCCTTTGTGGTTTGCGCGTTGTCTAACACTTGACGATCAAGGTCAAACCCAAACATGAACTCAGTCGCATCAGTGGGCAACAGCGTTTCGCGTGCACGTAGCCCATAGAGACGAATCTTTTGTTCGGAATCAGCTTTACCCAAATCTTCGTTCTTAATGTCAAACGTCGTGTCGTTCCAGTAGAGCTTCACATAACCATGAGCACGCTCGAACTCATGATTCAACGAGAAGGTCGTAAAGGTGGACTCTGTGTCGTAGCGCGGCAAAGCGGTCGTGCGTTCTACTACCTTATTTTTGTTCGCTGGCTGCTGCGTCTGCCCCATAACTTGGTTCATCAAAAAGCGTGCTTCCCAATGGTCATTGAGGTAAAACCCNATATTGACGAAATAGTTCTGCTGATTGGCGCGCGAATGATCGCGGTGCCCGTCGGTGGACAACCAACTTTGCGCAGCATAGAAGTCAAAAGCGCCTTGCTTCACACCCGCGCTTAAAGCTTCACTAAAACTCTTGTGTGACCCACCCGCGAGCGTCACTTCGGCAAAACGCCCCTCGTGATCCATATACTGAGGCTTCACATTCACCAGGGCGTAACCCGATCCAAAGTAGGCGGGGGCTGGGCTCGTAAAGACTTCAACGTCACGAATCGTATTGACGGCAATTCCGTCACCCAAAGTCTGACCATAAAGCGCACCCATACGCGGTACGCCGTCAAACTGAACGAGTAGATCTGGGCTCGGGTGGCTTGCTCCACTGCCACGAATAAAAAGGGACGCACCCGTCTGACCACCCACCATCGTGGTCGTGGTGGTCATGACCCCCGGGACATTTTTGAGGGTGTCGTTAAAGTCCATCGAATTTTGGTTTTCGATCGCTTGGGTCGACACCACGTTTTTTGTCACACCAAAGCCCGCTTCAAGAGGGGTACTTTGGGAGACAGGCACCACTCCAATGACCGTAACGGCAGGTAACTGTTGGGCAGCAAGCGGAAAAGACAATAGCGGCGTGAGGGCACAAGCAACAGTCTGTGTCAGACGATTGAGGCGCATATGGGATCCATTAATAGGGTTTTAGTTGCGTATGACAAGATCAACTAATTTTCATACGCTTTATAATTTCGTCATATTATAGCTTGATGACGACCCCTTAATGAATATTGAAAACCCTCAAACGCACGCCCCATAAGGTTTTTAGAGTTTTTTTTGATTGAAGCGAGAAGTTCAAAACGCCTTTACGATCGCTTTAAATCCCTCTCGGGAACAACCCTAGACGACCACGCCATCACACTGAGGATGACAAAGCCGACGTATTGGTGGGCAACACATCGGCTTCATTGGTATATTTGGTCTCGTCAGGCAACGGCTTTTTGCGCGGTCGCCCACGGGGACGCTTAGTGGTTGACTTAACAGGGCGCTGCGGCTGAAAGATCGGGACACCGTCGCTATCGCGCTCTTTAAGGAGATCCTCAATGGTCACGCTTTCAAGGTACTGACCCACAGCCTCAGAGAGTCCTTGCCAAAAACGCGTCGTAGGGCACTTCGTTTCTCGGTCACATTCGCCCGGCGTATCCACACACGTAATCGCAGACAACGCAATTTCGGTCGCACGAAGCACGTCTGTCACGGTGATTTCGCTCGCAGGTCGTGCCAAACGATAGCCGCCCGCAGGACCGCGAACGGTTTCAAGGATCTTTTCACTAATCAAAGCGGGCGCAATCTGTTCTAGATAACGCCAAGAAATATCCTGTCGATTGGCCGCCTCTCGAATCGAAATAAAGATTCGGCCTTTGTGTTCAAACTGACCGCGAACAATGTCTTGCGAAGCCACTTCGACCACAAAGCGTAGGGCGTATCGACTGCGTGTCGAAATCTTGAGCCAACTCATTGACGCGGTGTCCTAATTATATGGGCAGGGACCTCTAAGTCCGTCGAGCGGAAGGGACTAATATCAATCCCGCCACGGCGCGTAAAGCACGCAAAAACTGAAAGCCTGTCTGGTGCCAAACGCTTCATGATATCCGTGAAGATCTGTTCGGCACACTGTTCGTGGAACCCCTGGTGACGACGGTACGACACGATATAGGCAAGCAAAGCTCGACGATCGATCTTGCGACCACGATACTGAACGATCAAGGACGCGTGATCGGGCTGCCCCGTCACCGGACAACGAGAACGTAAGAGGTTAGAGGAGAGCGTTTCTTCGACGACTTCATCGCCATCAGCTAAAGCCAAGAGCGACGCATCAGGCTCATAGGTGTGGCACGTTAAATCGGTCACCGCGTCTTCCAAAAGTACACCAGGCACTTTTTCGATCGGCTGCGCCCAAACAGAGAGCGGCTCAATATGTACGCCCACTTCAGCGCCCACGCACTTTGACACATCACGCTGAATCAAGGCAGCTGCCTCTTCAACTGAATTAATCACGGTCTGCGTCAAACTACCGATATAGAGTTTGAGGGACTTTGATTCCACAATAAAAGGGNNACTCATCGCCGGCACATGAATTTCGCCTGCCGCCACGATCGGCATACCTTTTGCGTTAATCCACGTGATTTCATAGAGGCGCCAAACATCAACCCCTTTAAAGGTATGAACGCCCACAACATCACGACCAAGCGAACGTGGAATCGGCGTCAAAAGCGCAGGACTATAGGTATCAATGTATTCGGTGCTCTTACCGAGCATCGTGTTGGATGGTGCACAAGTCGCAGACATCCGGTACTCCAGTGAATAAAACGATGAATTGTCTAATTATAAAGAGGTCAAAGGGAAGCGTTGATAGCTTGATTCGTTCAAACCCACAGACTACGTCTTCAATGGTCGTCTCAGTGCGTAGGATCTCAATAACAAAGGATGTTTCCATTAAGCCATCCCGCTAACAAGAAGCGGTCACCATGACGATTCACCCTAACGCCTATGAAAACGCCCACGCGTTAATTGATCCGAGATTTGAAAAAATTGTCCCCGTTAAGGTGTCTTTTGAACATAACGACGTCTTCCTACGGGACTACGTTGTCGACGATATCCATGTGACAGGCTTACCACAATTTATCTTGGTGTACGTGACCGAGTGCCGAGGGGCGACGCACGAAGAAGTCAAAATCATTCTCGATCGGATGATTGCGTCTGACGAGGATAAGGAAGAAGAAGAGGAAGATTGGGAGAGTGATTAGGATGAAAAGGCAGACAGCAATTAAATCCGACCCATAACCAAAAGGGCGCTTCTCAAATCCAGAGAAACGCCCTTGATGGGATCAGTCTTAGATCAAGTGTTCGACGGCGAGACCGTTCGAATTACTTGGTCTTCAACAAGTCCTTGAAGTTATTCGACGGCGTGAAGCGCGGCATACGTNNACCAGCCGGAATATTGATGATTTCACCCGTGTGCGGATTGCGACCCGTGCGGGCATTACGTTCCGCAGCGCAAAACCTACCAAAGCCAAGGAGACGAACGTCGTCACCGTTTTTAAGGGCTTCCATCACGGTATCGCCATACGCGTTGACGAGCTTAGTGACGTCAGCCTGCTTAAGACCAGTCTTGTCCGCGAGGACTTTGATAAATTCCTGCTTATTCATTTTTTATTCTCCGAGAGAGACTTTTGGGTCTCATGATTTAGGTACTGTCGGCGGCGCCTTCGTTCTAAGGCTTCTCCTCACGCCAGCCCGAATAGTGTCAGCCTGCCTTCGTCTCCCACTACCACTCGGCTCTACAAGGCTAAAAGAGTGAGCGAGAGGGATTACCGAAGCGGGCAAGAAAATATAAGGCAGGAAATGAAAACTTCTCCATACGGCAAATGCCCTACCTCTATAGAGGTATTTACAAGTCCAAAAATAGAAAAATTCTACCAAATCAGTATCTCAATAGATTCCGCAAGATTTTTAGCCTCAAAATTAAGCAAAAACGCACGCTTTCAGCGGTTTCGCGGTCATTTCAGCAAACTTTCGACACAAATCTACGAGCGGCACGCTTCAGTGGTGCCTTCGGAGGTTCGAGAACAATTTGCGCACTCGTTGACGTCAATCAAAAAAGTCGAATAAAGCGCGACCCAAATACCAATAAAAAAAGCCTGTTAGCCTCGAACTGCCGCCTCAACGTGTCGGTATTAGCTTGGTTTAACTTCGAGCGGAATTTCATTTTGAGGTGACGGTTGAGTGCGCCTGTGGCTGATGCACACATGGGCGTGCGAAAGAGGAGTCGCTTTTGCTGTCGCGCCCGGGGGCAATTCAGGTGTCGTTGCCCAATGGCGCAAAGGCAGACTATTTTGGTTTAAACGATATTTGGCGATAAAATAATTGCGCTAGGAGGCTTTTATGGCAACACCCAAGAAAAATTCTCGTCCACAGAAAAATGCGCGTCGCGCTCGACCCGCAACCAATGCCCCGAAGGGACCGATGCACCCAGGCTTCACCCTTGCTCAAATTTTAGAAGATACCCCTGTTGAAGTGGGTGCCAAGTGGTTTGGCTTGTCACCCGCAGCCTTTGAAGCAGTGCTGGCGGGCAAAGCGCCAATGACGAAAGCTATACTGAAATCGCGGGTACCGCGTTTGGTACGGGTGCTGCGCCATGGCTCATGATGATTGAGAATTACGACACTGAAGTCGCTCGCCTTGAAGCAAAGTACCAAAACAAAGGCTGACGCGAAAGCCGCGGCGAAAGAAGCAACGAACGCCTAAGGTACCGTAAAGACCAAGTAGCCCATACAACAAAGACCGACTGCCTTGCACGTTGTCGTTCTTCTTTTTGTATGGGTGTCGTACGAGCAACGCTCAAAAAACGTCCTTCATGACATACTCATCAAGATAGGTCTTAAAAGCGGCGTAGTCGGTTTCAGAGAGTACTCTTACCNNTAAACTCATCACGACGAGGTCATGCCCTTTGAAGCCCGGATGGTATGCTGGGTGAACGTGCGAGTAGGGATTTGCAACGTAGCCGTTACGCTCATAAAAGCCTTGCCGGCGTTTGGCATTCTCGGTCGTTGGCGGATCGATTTCAAGAATCACGGTTTTGCCCATCGCTCCTAAATCGTCCAATATACGACTTCCATAACGCTGACCGCGGCACTCAGGAAAAATGAGGAAGTGTTCGACGTAGATAAAGGTGGTAGTTTCCCAATAAAGTACCAAACCAATCGGTTGATCATGGTCTTCAATCACCGTGAAGTGATACTCAGGATCCGTCATGATGCGCGCTTGCGAAGGTTGCTCACGCTGCTCATGGTAAGGGAACGCCGTCTCGTATAATTTAAGCCCAAGAAGCGCACTGGGATCGTCAACCGTATTGATGCGTTTGTAATGCATAGGATGTGCCTCAAGGTTTATCACTCAGCCATTTTGGCACATTCGCATTTGATTTGCTTGATGTGCTTAAAACTTATCGCTTACGTAAGACCTACACCGAATCCATGGACAAGCTGTTTGCATGGTTAATGGAACACGCGCCATACCGTTTTGCCGATAGTTTTGGGTATTGGTTTGTGGCTGATTTAGCGATGTCGTTACGAAGCATGATTTGGTTCATGCAACCCGAAACGCTTATAGCCTCTTAGAAAGCGACTACCAATGGCTACCGATTGACGTATGGTTGCCAAACTACGCCAGATCACAGCCACAAAACGTGAAAAGTACCAATACTTGGGTAGTCTGTGAGCTTAGTGGCGAAGGCAAAATGCAAGAGCGCATCGCCTTAAAACACATGAATTTGCCGGGGATGCCGAAAGTGTTGAAATAGAAGAGCCAAAGGATTGTAAAGGTTGTAGAAAACTGACGCATGGATTGATGGCCTAAACAACTGTTGCCATTTAGCCACTATCAAAGATCGATCTGTTTCAAAAAAACTTCAGTCTTCAACCAATATTCAAACATAATTAATCCCATATTTCTTACATATTTCAAATGTTTTCCTGGGCTACTAGCATTTTCAAAATCACATACAATTCCATTAACATGAGTACAATGTAAAAAGGTAGAGGTGATATTAGTATAATTCCCCCCCTTCAGTTTTGATTCCTTCAAAATAACACTTGCATCGACTTTTTCGAGTCGGCAAGGAGTTATCATGAATAAGAAAAGTGTCTTGTGCGTCTCTGTTCTGACGGCGCTAGCAGGGATTTATGGCGTTGCTCAGGCTGCAACAGGTCAGGTCTACAACAGTTCTAAAGACTTTGTTGGTCAAGTATTTGAAGGGAAAAGTGCCCCAACTGGAAGCACAGAATACTACGCCCCGGTCTTTTATCTAAAAGCAACTCCCAGCAACCATTCGACTGTTGTTTGGAATATCACAAATTCGACATTTACAGGTAATTCCGCAGGCTTTGTTGGTGATCCAGCCAATGCAAACGCTATCAATTGGTCACAAGGCGGTGCCATTGTGGTTGGCGGTGGTACTACCACGATTGATGGTTCAACCTTCTCCAATAATTCTGCCGGTCAAGGTGGTGCAATCTCGCAATTTCACCATAAACAAAATGGCAAAAATCTGACTGATGCTCTCATTTTGAAGAATTCGACTTTCACTCAGAATCAGTACAATGCTGGTGGTGCAATGTCGATCATGCGTGATGTCACCATTACGAACACGCAATTCAATAACAATACTGTCATTGGCGACACCGACGGCGGTGGCGCACTTTTCATTGGTGCCGAAAGTAACGTTCTCATTACTGACTCTGTCTTTGATGGAAATAAGTCCAAGACTTCGACGGGTGGTGCCATTGCTACCCGTCAGGGCGACCTCGGTAACAACAAGGATGCAAAACTTGAAATCGTCAATACTGTTTTCAAGAACAATACTGCACTTGGTGAATACCAAACATCCCTTACTGACAGCCAAAAGAACACTTATGTCGGTAGAGGTGGGGCGATTCAAAATAGCTTCTATAGCAGTAAGTCCGACCCAGCGCGTGTCACGATCACAAGCTCTACGTTTGAAAACAATCAAGCTGTTTACGGCGGCGCCATTTTGAACGAATACAAAGGCGCTGTTGCAGAGCAAGCAAATAAGTCTGCTGCCATTTCTATCAAGGATTCAACCTTTACTGGCAACTCCGCAACGGAAGAGGGTGGTGCTATCTACAACACCACTGGTAGCGAACTTCGCTTCTATGGCAACAATACCTTCAGTGGTAATACAGCTAAAGGACAAGCTAACGACATCCACAATGATGGCGAAATCACTGTTGTAAACGGTACGCTCACCCTTGACGGCGGCATTACTGGTAAGGGTACAATCAGCCTCTCTGATGGTTCAGCTTTATCGGTTAAGGTGGGCTCCTCTCAGGAACAGTCGACTACGATTACTAATAGCGTGACTGTGGGACAAAACGTTTCGCTGAACTTAACGTTTACACCTGGCTATGACGGTGTCTATAAACTCGCCGATACTGTAAATGGTGCGTTCACACTTCCAGCTGAGAATGCGCTCTTTGACATCAACGCTGTTGAAGGTCAGAACGGTTCTTTCGCGGTTGCCAAAAAATCTGCTAACGAAATTGCTCAGTCGACAGGCGCAAACTCTAATCAAGCCTCGGCATTAGAAGCTATTATTGCCAAAGACGCAAGCACCAGTAAGAACGAAACCTTTACCACAATTGCTACGACGATCACAGAAAATATTCAATCTTCTGACCCAGTAGTTAAGCGAGNNTACGCCCTTGACGCTGTTACCGCGCTTTCAGCTGACGCCGCCCCCGTTGTGCATCAAGTTCAGTCTGACGTTGGCACGCGAGTCTTCTCTGCCGTTGGCACTCGTATGAGTGGTGGGGTTCAGGGCATGGCCTCTGGCGACGTCCTTTCTGAATCCGCGCTTTGGGTGCAGACGATGGCTGGTCGTACTGACATGGATGATACAGCGACCGCCAAGGGTTATGACGCTGACTCCTATGGTTTTGCTATGGGCGCAGAAGGCAAGTTGCTTGATACGACCAAAGTGGGCGTTGGGTTTGCCTATAACAATACCGATGTTGACGGTTTCCTCCGTACTACGGAAGTGGATGGCTACACGGCTTTTGTTTATGGTGAATACAAGCCTTCCAACTGGTTCGTGAACGGCATTATGTCGTACACCTGGTCCGACTACGAAGAAACGAAGAGCGTCGTTGGCACGAATGTTGTTGCTAAGTACGATGTTAATACGTTTGGTCTACAANGTATGACTGGTTATGACTTCGTTTACTCGAAGTTTGCCGTGACCCCGGAAGCTGGACTTCGTTACTTCCACATCAGCCAGGATAGCTATACTGATGACGCAGGTACGAAGGTTAACAGCAATAACGAAAGCGTTTTGACTGGTTTACTCGGTGCTCGTATCGGTACAGTCTACACGGCAACGCCTACGGTTACTGTTCGCCCAGAATTCCGTCTGGCTATGACTTATGACCTGGCTGATGCTGACAACAATTCGTTCGTTACGCTCGCCAACGGTGCAAGCTACACAGTCGAAGGCGAATCACTTGATCGCTTTGGTGTCGAAACGGGTCTTTCTGCCACGGTTGAAGTCGGCGACAACGTCGAATTCTCTCTCAGCTATGAAGGTACGTTCCGCGGTGACTATCAGAACCACATTGGCTTGATCAATGCCAAGTACAAGTTCTAATGCCGTTGAATGAACAAGGAGTGTAATGGCTCCTTCCTTCACGAAGCATGAAAAAGGCGATCTGACTACCCGTTAGGTCGCCTTTATTTATCAATCGCAAGAGTAGGGCTTATGTTACGTTCAAACTCGTTAAAATTTTCCAAGCTTAGCTTTGTAAGCCTGTCGCTCTGCATTGCTGGAGGTTGCACAGCCATCCCTGAAGCACCTACGCAATTCACTCAAAAAATCATTGCAACGAGTTCGTTTCCTATCTTTAGTTACGTAAAACTCGAGAACCCCAATCTATGGGTTCGCGTGTATATAGAAGGCGATGGTTACGCCTTTAACGCGCACGGACGTCCATCATCAGACCCAACACCTAAGGATGACCTTGTGCGCCAAATTGCTTTTAATGACCCGCACCCAAACGTCATTTATCTCGCAAGACCCTGCCAATACACCAATAAATACCCTGGTTGCAATCCCGCCATTTGGACCCATGCACGTTTTTCACAGAGTGTGGTAGACGCTGAATTGGAAGCGTTAAAAGCATTAATTGATGACCACGAAGTGGTATTGATTGGCTTTTCTGGCGGCGCACAAATCGCAGGACTCATAAGCACACAACCCAACAAACTTCACGTACGAAAGATTGTTACGATCGCAGGAAATCTTGATCATCCGACCTGGTGTCTGCGCAATCGACTTTCTCCATTGAAAGGCTCACTTGACCTAGGAGACTACAGGCAACAATTTCTCTTAATACCTCAAATACATTACGTTGGACAACATGATCAAATCATAGATCCAAAGATCACAGTTCAATTCATTGAAGACAAAACAAAAATCCGATGGGTACAAAATGCCACACACAACAAAGGTTGGGAAGCCGCATTTAAAGATATTTGGCATGAAAACTAAGCATCGCTAGATCCATGCTCTACTCACTAAAAGAAAAGACCGACTGTCACCACAACAATCGGTCTTTTGCTTTGAATCTTTTTAAAGGATTACTTCGTGGTAGCTTTTCAGCGGACACCGCTTCACCCTTGGCGTCAGCCTTGGGTTCAGCCTTCTTGACCTTCCAGTCTTCACCCTTAAAGAGGCGAACGACCTTCCAGTTCACAACGAACATCAACGTGATCACAGCCAAAGCTTGACCTGTGAGCCCCACGTAGTAAGTCACCGTACGGGCTTCGGGCTTACCGTAATAGGCATTAAAGAATTCTTGGAGGCTTAAGCCCAACATGCTCGTGTGGGCAATAAAGCCAAAAAGCGACACGGCATAAAACATGATCGCCACAGAAACGAGAAGACGCTGAATGCGCCACTGATAGCCCACGATGCGACCAATCATCAGAACGACCACAGGGATCAAAAAGGGGAATGAGATAACAGAGGTACCAATCAGCCAATCAAGCATAGTGACGAAAAAAAGTAAGGATCAAAAGTGCATGGATCTTAGCACGATTGATCCTTACGTCGATTGTGGTTTAAAGAGTTTTTCGCTTTTATCGATTAACGCACCAAAAGAAGCGGCGTGTCGCAAAGCGTTTCAACGTCAAGTGCCGTAGAACCCACTAAGGTCGCAACGAGCATGCTGTAGCCATGCGTCCCCATCACCACCAAGTCCACCGGGCGTTCATCGGCATAGCCTGCGATCGCGGGACCCGCATCACCATAGATCGTCACAGGCGTCGTCTTCATGCCTGCATGCTGCAAGGTGCTTTCTAACAAAGCGCCAACGCTACCCGCGACAAAGGGCACTGACTCAACGGTGCCTTCAGGCTTATCGCCCGTGGCAATTTTCNNGACGTGAATGAGGTCAAACTGAGTACCTGCTTCAAAGTGCTCAATGTGGTCCTTTAAGAACGCAATCACGCGACGGCTTTGTTCAGAATCGTCGACCGCCACCACAATATGGGCAAGCGGCATAATCGAGGGCATTTCTTCACGAATCAACATGATCGGGCGGTGCAATTCATGAAGGACTTCGTGAGAGACGGACCCCATCAAGAGACCATCGAAACTCCCCTTGCCAGTCGTTCCCATAATCACAAAGTCGGTACTTTGTAGTCGNTCAGCGCCCTTAACGATCGTTTCTGCGATTTTGCCCACGCCATAAGAGACCGTCACGTTGTCAGAGCGGTTCGGGAAAATGTCGTCTACCAAACGGAAGACTTCGGACGCTTCTTCACGATAAAAAGCATCCACGGTATCTGGGTCAAACGCACTCATAATGCGCGTGGAAGCGGGTTCCATCGCAATAAAGATGCAAATTTCGGGATCCTTACCCAAGAAAGCAGGCTTATTTGCCACATAACGAACGGCATTGAGACTACGTTCAGAGCCATCAATCGGGATAAAAATTCTCATGTGTGTTGGTCCTTTTTTGCCTTGGTCAGAGGGTTCGTTTCATATATCTAGCTCTAATCATATGAAGAAAAAGCCGACATATTGGGTCTAAAAAGCTAAAGTTGTGCGCTGAGATTGACACCTATCAAGAAATAGGTAATGCGCAAGCTGTTCGCGACAAAGCGCAAGATTTAATGCGCTCATCAGAGCCCTTGACCAATGGTTAGTGTTACTCAATGTCAAATTGAGATGTCATAGCTAAATTATATAGGCAGGACTTCTAATGCACCTTAAAGACACAAAGGTTTACCGTTGGTACTCATGCAAAACGACTGCAAAAAGGATCCTAGCACTGCACATAGAGCCGCAGGCGCGTCTCCGAAGACCTCAACGACTGTCGTCAAAGATCAAACCTACGGTGGATGACGTTTGTGCGACGAAGCCGTACCGACAACGGCACGCACGGATCNAAAGTAAAAAGCGCCAACCGAATGATGGAGGTAATGCCCGCATCACAATGATCCGTCTCCGTACGCTTTAAATAGCGAATGACGGCGTTCAAGGCTTGTTGACCTGCGCCCTCGGGCGCAAACTGCCATTCGGTGGGAGAGACCACCGCATGAAAGCGCCGTAAACCGTTCTCAGTCGAACGAAAGCCCGTTGCATACGTGAGTAATCCACGCGCTGACTGTGTCATCGAAATCGAGACCGACTGGTCTTTGTCAAAATGCGTGTAGACGTGATAGAATTTCGAGAGTCCCTCGATATCGGTCGGAACGTCTCGCCCTAAACACGTATGGAGTGAGGCGGTCTCAAGGAGTCTCGAAGCCAAAATGGCTTTTGCCGTCATGCCTTCACAGTCGACCATCTCACGGACAAGCGGATGCGCTATTTGGCGGGGTAGAATTCCCGTTAGGGCGGGTGCGCGACGCCATACGGGCGTCATATCAAAGCCCGGCTCATTTTTGAGGCGATGAAGCATTTCGTCTGCAAAGATCGAAAAGTCGTCATCCCCGACATCGGGGAGCATCGGGCAATCCATNATGGTAAAGGCGTCTTCAAGCGCATCGTAGCGCGTGGCTAACACAGACACGGGGCGCTTAGCGTTGGCGTCCACCCACGCATCAAACGTTTTAATATCTGTCAAGGACTTTAAATAGTCGATGGGCGTGACGCCAAACAAATAGTTTGTGAGTAGATTTTGTAAGGGTGCCCACACCTGATCAATCGTCGCGTGACCGCGCTCAATGGCACTGGCGTCTACGGGCTTGGTGAGCATCTTGAAGCTACCTAGCGTATGCAAGACCCCCGCAAACTGGGCGCGTAACGCCGCGTACTCAGTAAGCGCTTGAGGGTCGACTTCTACACTTAATAGTCGTGCTGAATCGATGACCAACAGGCGAATGTTTTCTAGGAGCGCCTCAAACATCAGGGCACGTTCAGCAAATCCAAAGTCCACCGCACGACGATCGTCTTCGGTAATGCCAGCNACCGCACGTTCCGCAGCGTCTAAGGTTACCAGGTGGGCAGCAGGGCAAAGGCTATAGAGCAACGGCACCGTCTGACGTAAATCAACGCCCGGCGTAAAGGTAAAGCGATCAATGACCCCTGGTACACGCTCATTAGAAATCGTCGCACGACGAATGCGTTGATTGTTATCGCACTCAACGTCGACCAAAATTTCGCCCGTTTCTCTCATCCCTGACGCTCCACGTCGTACCTAACCCTGTCCTTACAAAAAGCACCGTCCCACTTTAAGAAAAGCTAAACATCACTAGCGTCCATTTGGCTCCTCTTCGGGGGCAGTATAAAAATTTGTCGAGCCAAGCGTTTGAGAAGACGAGCGTGGTAGTAGTTCAATTGTTGACCATCGTCACACCCCTAAAAAAGGAGGAAAAAGGGCAGACGAATCTAACCACTAGCTCAAACCCGTACTAGAAGTGCGTTTGGCTCTAGCTTTAAGTATAGAGAGGGTCCACGGATTTTTAATCCATCAAAAGGAGAAGGTAGAACTACGCCAAAGGCATAGGACCAAATCTTCTTGAGGAAACGCTTCCATGTTAATAGGACGTTTTTTGATGGTTTTCGAGAATCAAACGCGCTGTGAGTTCAAGAGCGGGGAGGGTGACATCTTCGCCACCCGCATCAAAGGTAGAGGTGTGTAAGCCGTTACGACCTCGCGCGCCATAGTGAAAGCAACCTGCCATGCCACCGTCACGTACCACAGCGTTCATCCAAAGCGTTGAATCGTCGGATCCACGGGTACGGTCCTTGGTCACGGTGACGTTCGGGATTACTTTGGCAAGGCGTTCAATCAAGTCGTCTGCCGCCGCACAAGGCACCAAACATTCAGCGCGCCCAGCGAGCGTCACCTTAGATACCACACCGACCATATCGGCACAGCTTTTCGCTGCTCGGCGTACGCCTTCTTCCATATAGTCCGCTACGGTTTGCGTGGCGCCACGAACTTCGGTTTGCATCGTCGCGTGTGCGCCTTGAGCGTTTAAGGTACCGACACAAATGCGGCTCGCGCCATCAGGGTGGCGCGGCAAAGTCAACATTTGTAGTGCTGCGTTGGCAGCCGCGGTCACAGCGTCGCCATATGGCGTTGCTCCGTCAAAGGTCACGTCCAACTTGGTAGTCGCCAAAAAACCGCCGCGGCTTGCGAAGATCTCGTTTTCTTTGATGCTTGTGGTGATGTGCTGTGTCCAGAGGTAATCGGCACCTTTAGCCCAACCCTTGGCAATCATCGCACGTGCGCCACGCACACCTTCTTCAGCAGGTTGAAAGACAAAACGCACGGTGCCCACCAAGTCCTCTCGATGCGTCATGCACCAACGAGCGATCGTGAGCCCTGTAGCCGTATGAATGTCGTGCCCGCAGGAATGCATGAACCCAGGGCACGTACTCGCGAAGCCCTCATCAAACGGTACCAGTACTAACCTCGTGCGACTCTTCGACCACCACGCAATCGATTTCAAAGCGAAGGACGGTTAAGGGTCCTAGTCGCCCCGTCACTAGATCCGTCACTACTCCCGTCCAACCATGGCAACGCTCAAGAAATGCTTCGGGAACGCCAGCGGCTAAGGCACGCGCTTGTGCCGCTTCGACCAAACCTTCGTGACGGTACCATCGCGGCTTCGGGTTCCACTACCTCAATCCCGACCCGGGTCTCATACCCCATCGCACTCAAGGTCTCGTGAATAAACCAGGTCGTCTCAAATTCCGTCCAACCTTCTTCAGGTCGACGGTGAATATGACGACGACATTGGGTTAAAAAGGAAAGGTGCGACGGGAGGTCAGAGACGAGCGTATGCGGCATAGAGTTATTTGAACGATGTCAATATGACGACATAGAAGAGAGGGCAACAAAGCAATACGGCGCCCGTGGTATGGAGCGCCGTATGTCATTTTAAGCCTTGAGCGATGCCAAGAGTTCTTCGACGTGGGTTTTGGCTTTGACGCCATAAAGCGCCGCCTTCAAGACGCCGTTCGCATCAATCACAAAGGTCGAACGTTCAATGCCACGGCACTTCTTTCCATACATCATCTTTTCTTTCATGACGCCATAAGTAGTGCAAGCGACTTCTTCTTTGTCAGCCAAAAGTAAGAAATTAAGCCCCTGACGGTCTCTAAAGCCACAATGGCTCTTGACGCTATCGCGAGAGACCCCCACGACCGTATAGCCCAAAGCTTCAAAGTCCGCCAAATGGTCACGAAAGCCCAAGGCTTCGGTCGTGCAACCAGCCGTATTGTCTTTCGGGTAGAAGTAGAGAATGAGGCTACTACTCTTAAAGTCGTCGAGCGTCACGGGTTGGTCGTCGTAGCCAGGCAGCGTAAACGCGGGTGCCGGCTGTCCCGCCTCTAATTGAATACGTTCAGTCATGATTGACTCCTCAAAATATGTCTCTCAACAATAGCACGGTGGCAGTTAATCGTTGGCGCCTAAAACGCGTCTAAGGCAATTTGTTGAGTTTAAGAAAGGCAAAAGAAGCGTAGAATGAACTGATTGTCACCTTTTTTATCAACAAAACTATGGCTCAACTCGATTTCGTCAATGACTATATGGAAGGCTGCGCGCCTGAAATTTTGGCTCGCTTAGCTGAAACCAATTATGAAAAGACGACGGGCTACGGAACGGACCCCTACACCGCCGCAGCCACCGAATGCATTCGCAAAGTCGCTCAAGCCCCAGAAGCTGAAGTCTTTTTGCTTTCTGGCGGTACACAGACCAATCGCACCGTGATTGGTGCCTTGTTAAAGCCCTGGGAAGGCGTGATTGCGACCGTCACGGGTCACATCAGCACCCATGAAGCGGGTGCCATCGAAAGTTTGGGTCACAAGGTTTTTGAGTTACCCGAAGTCGAAGGCAAACTACAAGCCGACGACGTTGAACGCGCTTTTGTGAAGTGGGAACAAGACGGTAACCGTGAACATATGCCAAACCCGGGTTTGGTCTATATCTCGCACCCGACCGAAACGGGGACGCTTTACACCAAGTCTGAACTTGAAGCGCTCTCTGATATTGCTCATCGCCATGGCGCCAAGCTCTTCTTAGATGGCGCGCGTTTAGGCTATGGCTTAGGGGCTAAAGACACGGACGTGACGCTCGCTGACATTGCTCGCACGTGCGACGCCTTCTATATTGGCGGCACGAAGGTGGGTGCCTTGTTTGGCGAAGCGGTTGTTTTCCCGAAGCCCAATACCGCACCGCACTTCTTTACGTACATGAAGCAGCAGGGGGCACTGCTCGCCAAAGTACGTATTCTTGGCATTCAGTTTGAAACGCTCTTTACGGACGACCTTTATATCCGTTTAGGTCGTCACGCGGACGAACTTGCTGAAAAAGTGCGTGACGCCTTGGTCGCGAAGGGCTATGACGTGGTCTTTGGTTCAACCACTAATCAGACCTTTGTGAAGCTCACTGATCAGCAGTATCAGGTACTCTCCGCTCGCATTGGGCTTTCGTTCTGGGATAAGCCTGACGCAGACCATACGATCGTGCGTATTGCCACGTCGTGGGCAACGCGCGAAGAAGACGTGGATGCGATGATTGAATTGCTTTAAGCAAAGCGCAAACGTCATCCATAACAAAGTTAGAGGTTCAACTAGAACGCTCGGCCTTTTTGTCGGGTCTTTAAAGACCGATTACTTGATGTAGGTGTCTTCCCACTTCTTCATGGTGCCGTCAGACTGGATCTGCTTCATCCACTCGTTGGTCTTAGCCAAGAGTTTCGGGAAGTCCTTCTTCATCAAAACACCAAAGTGGTTCTGCGTGAATGGTTGATCAATCAACGGCGCAGCGAGCTTGGGATTGTCACGCACATAGCGACGCGCTTCCATGGTTTCAGTGATCATAGCGTCCGCCTTGTCGTCTGCGACAAGCCCTGGAATCTCAGCATTCAACTCATGCATGATGAGCTGAGCCTTAGGTGTCATTTCTTTGGCGAACTTTTCATTCGTGCCGCCAGGGTTATACATGACGCGAACTGTAGACTGATTGACATCAGCGAGCGACTTGAACTGACCTTCGTACTTTTTCTGAACGAGAACCGTCTTACCAAAGGTCAAATACGGGTCTGACATCGCCATCACGGCCTTACGGGCGTCAGTCACGGTGACACCACACATCGCAACGTCAAACTTGTCGGCTAGCGTATCTGCCTGCAAGGTCTTCCACGTGGTCGGGACATACTCAAGCTTCACACCAAGGAATTGAGCGAGGGACGCCGCCATTTCGGCATCAAAGCCTTCATAAGCCTTGGTCTGAGGATTGAGGTAACTCATGGGCTTATAGTCTCCCGTCGTACCCACACGAAGCACACCGCTCTCTTCAATATCGAGTAAANNGCTACGCGCTTGAACAGGAACACACGTCATTGCACCGCTCAAAAGCGCCACAGACACCATTGCAAGGGTTTTCATTTTCATCTTGTTCTCTCCTATGAGTCGTAACAGCCATACTTGCTTTTGCTTAGATCTAATTGGCAAAACGATTGTTGCACGACCGTTTCTTTCGATTGTAGAGAATCAGTTCTGACTCTGCCTCAGCACATTTGCATAGGATAAAGTCGCTAGATCGGCCAAAATATCAGTACTATAAAGACCCCCAATTCAACGTGAGAGAAGCGAGCAGTGAAGATTTTTTTCTTGTTCTATTGAACTTATGCGTATTACGTAAGCGAGCGTTAACCCGTAGGTAGCATCCTTTCGGTACCCAAACGCCGTTGGAGGAAACCGGCATGACACTCAAACGAAAAATCANNCGTACCGAACTTATAGCCTGGAAGCGTCAGCTTGACCGAACACCACTCATCATTCAAGGCATTCGCCGTTGTGGCAAAACGACCTCCGTTTTAAGTTTTGCCCGAGAACACTATAGCCAGGTCATTCATGTTGACTTTTTGAAGTCACCTCACTTCAAGACGCTCTTTGAAGAACCCGTGAGCGTGAGTCACCTTGTGCACCAATTAGCGGTACGGTGCTTAAAAGAACCCAAGGTCACCGCAGGCGACACGATCCTCATTTTTGATAACCTCGAAGCTTGCCCACGCGCTCGAGAGACCTTTAAACCATTTAAGGATGACGGTCGCTTTGACGTGATTGGCATACGCTCGCGCGGCGACACCTTTGAAGACCTTGCTTCAACAAATATTAACCCGATCGGGGCTGAAACGATTTTACCCATGCGTCCTTTGGACTTTGAAGAGTTCCTCTGGGCTTTTGGTGCGAAAGAAAATGAGATTGCAGAACTCAATACCTTGGTCCTCGAAGAAAAGTCCATTCCTTTAGACGATCACGAAAGCCTCTGTGAAATGGNNTACCTTGAATATGCAGTCGTGGGTGGGATGCCCGAAGCGGTGACATTGGCGTTAGGTGACCATCCGTTGGGCGAAATCATTGCGCTACAAAAAGACATTTTANCTACTTGTCGCGATGACATTACAGCGCATGTCACCGGTAAAGTCCAAACTAAAGCCTCGCACNTCCTTGAGATGCTTCCTCGCGCCATGCGTCAATCGTCCGCTGAAGTAATGCGTGCGTTGGGTGTAAGACGCTACCTCTATAAGGACATTGTCAACGTCCTTGAATCGCACGTACTCATTGACCGTTGCCAGCACCTCACAAAACGCGAGTTGCCGCTCTTTGCTTATGCACAACCCAACGACTTTAAAGTGTTTCCGTCTGACACGGGGCTCTGTCACGCGATCCTTGCAAGCCAAAACGAATGCTGCTCGCAACCCTACACCGATCAAAACTATGCGCTTTTAGAAACGCTTATCGCCAATAGCCGCAGCAAAATGAGTCGCCCGCTTTATTACGGCGATAAAGACGATCAGGTCTTTTGGGTGCGCTACATGGGTAAGGCCGTGCCACTCGTCTTAGATATGGCGAACATCACAACGATGCCTCCTGAAATCCGTGAGCATCTCAACGCCAATCCCGATGGTCTCGTGATTCGTACGAACCTCGATAACATGCACCGATCTGGCAACATCATGACACTGCCGCTTTACCTTTTGTTCCTGTTAAACAAGATGTGAGAACGCGAGTAGGGCAACGCTTCAATGCCACCACGCACTAAAGAGGCTCAGTTCGACTTGAGCCTCTTTTTGTATTTTTTAAGTTAACAATACATTTTTGAAAAAATTGCGCCCTTTGAGTGGCACGCATTCTCTTGATATCGATACTTCAAGCCATCTCCGAATATAACCTCACTGAACGGCTGTTTATCGAAGGCAACCAAATCCTAGGCTTATTTGCGTATAACACTTGGAAACGATAGACTGAGTGACGTTCCTAAAAATCCCTCGACTCAAAAATCTTCCACGAAAAACCTTTTTGAGTTGAGCCTCTATGTAAAAAAGGAGAGTAAACCATGGAGACAGGATCAGGCGTCAATGCGCTGACGATCGTTTTCGCGTCGCTTTGCATTTTCGCCATCGCTTATCGCTTTTACGGTCTTTTTATTGCGAGTAAAGTTCTGCGCCTTGACCAAGCTCGACAAACCCCAGCGGTTAAATATTCTGACGGTCAAGACTACGTCCCGACCAATAAGTACGTGCTTTTTGGTCACCACTTCGCGTACATTGCTGCGGCTGGTACTCTGCTTGGTCCCGTCCTTGCTGCACAGTTTGGCTATATGCCAGGGCTCCTTTGGATTTTGATCGGTTGCGTGCTCGCGGGTGGCGTGCACGACATGGTCGTTCTCTTTTGTTCGGTTCGTCACCGTGGTAGGTCGCTTGCTTATATCGCAACCCAAGAAATTGACAAGACCACGGGCTTTGTCGCTTCGTGGGCTGTGCTTGCAATTCTCATCCTTACGCTTGCGGGTCTCTCGATTGCCGTCGTGAACGCCATGCATAACTCGCTGTGGTCCACGTACACCGTAGCCGCTACGATTCCCATCGCCATTTTGATGGGTCTCTATATGCAGATTTGGCGTAAGGGTGATGTTACGGGTGCCACGATCATTGGTGTCATCCTTCTTTTCCTTTGCATTTTGTCAGGTCCCTGGGTTGCTGCGCACCCTGAATACTTTGGTTGGCTCGACATTGACCGTAAGACGATGAGTATTCTCATCCCGATCTACGGCTTCTTTGCTTCTGTGTTACCAGTGTGGCTTTTGCTTTTGCCGCGCGACTATCTCTCGACTTTCCTTAAGATTGGTACGATTGGTGCCTTGGCGATCGGTATTGCCTTTGTGATGCCGAACTTCCAGATGCCGCCACTGACCGAATTTATTCATGGTGGTGGCTCGATCGTGGGTGGTCCGGTGATTCCATTCATCTTCATTACGATCGCTTGTGGTGCGCTCTCGGGCTTTCACGCCACGATCGGTACGGGTACGACCCCGAAGATGATCAATAACGAACGCGACGTGCTCTTTGTGGGTTACGGCGCCATGCTCATGGAAGGCTTTGTGNGTATCATGGCTTTGGTCGCTGCTTGCGTTTTGGTGCCTGCTGACTACTTCGCCATCAATGCGCCCGCCGAAAAATTCCAAGCGCTTGGCATGGTAGTTCAGGAACTTCCGCGCCTTGAAGCTGAAGTTCAGGAAAGCCTGATGGCGCGTCCGGGCGGTAGCGTATCGCTCGCCGTCGGCATGGCTCACATCTTTAGCCAGATTCCGTTTATGGAAAACCTGATGGTATACTGGTACCACTTCGCCATCATGTTTGAAGCGGTCTTCATTTTGACGGCTGTGGACGCCGGTACTCGCGTGGGTCGCTTCTTCTTGCAGGAAATGTTTGGCAAGGTGGTCCCGAAGTTTGCTGACAAGGAATGGGTGCCTGGCATCATCATTACGTCGGTGATCTTTACGGGTTCTTGGGGTTACCTCGTTTACTCGGGCGACATTGGTTCCATTTGGTAGCTCTTTGGTATTTGCAACCAGTTGCTCGCAAGTGTCACGCTACTTATTGGTACCACGGTCATTCTTCGTATGAACAAAGCGAAGTATGCGTGGATCACGGGTGTGCCGGGGCTCTTTATGACGGTGATCACTTTCTGGGCGGGTCTCTGGTTGGTCATCAATCAGTACTTGCCGCAGGGAAAGACCTTGTTGGTCACGCTCTCTGTGCTCGTCATGCTCTTGATGCTCTTTGTGATCGTAGGCACCTTGCGTCGTTGGATGCAGTTGCTTGCTATTCGTACGACCACAAAGGACGCCTATGGCAACGACGTGAAGGTTGTGGTTCAGGAATAACGCCTGACAGCCACTCTGACCGTTAAGGTCTCAAGGAAGGGTCGCTCGGTTTTGGGCGGTACTTCTTTTTATCCTCCAAAAGAGTAGGAAAGTCCCAATCACCCATAAATGAAAAGAGGTCCAAAGCATAAAACCTTGACCTCTCTAGAGAATCTTGTTGGTGAGACATACGCCATCATTCCCACTTTACTTCTTCGGGTGACCCTGGTGGCACGTCGTATCCATTCTTAATGGCGAATATAGAAACCTATAAGTAAAAAAAGCCCTCAGGGCTTCGAGAACCTTGAGGGCTTGATCAATCGTTGTCTAACGATTACTTACGGAAGGCGGCTTCAAGAGCGGGCACAACCTGCTTCTTACGGCTCATGACGCCGTCGAGCCAGAGGTGCTTACCTTCTTCGTAGGTCTTGCCGAAGCCTTCAGCGATACGAGCAGGATCGTCAGAGACCATGAGGAGTTCAGAACCTTCCTTCATGATGTCGGTAAGAAGGAGGAGGGCAGAGTGACGGCCTTCTTCACCCTTCACGGCAGCGAGTTCAGCTTCGAGGTCTGCCTTGACGTCAGCAACGAGGTCAAGAGAGACGAGTTCGAGCTGNGTAACGCCAACCTTGGAACCATTCATGTTGAAGTCCTTGAAGTCACGGAAGATCAAGGAGCGCGGCGTGCAACCAGCGACAGCGGACTTCGCCGTGAAAAGTTCCATGCCGAGGGCATTGATGTCTTCAATACCAGCGATCTTGGCGAGTTCTTCAGCCACGCGACGGTCCGTATCGGTCGTGGTCGGGGACTTGAAGATCACCGTGTCAGAAAGGATGGCGCAGAGCATGGCACCAGCGATGTTGGTAGGAATCTGGAAGCCCATGTAGTCGTACATCAACTTGAGGATGGTGTTCGTGCAGCCCACCGTCCAGATGATGCATTCGAGCGGAGACGTGGAGGTCATGTCGCCCAACTTGTGGTGGTCAACAATACCCTTCAGATTGCACTGATCGATGTCAGCCGGTACNTGACCCTTGTCGGAATAGTCAACGAGGTAAACGTCGCGACCAGCCACGCTCGTGACGACTTCAGGGGCTTCGAGACCGAAGCGTTCGAGAATGAAGGCCGTTTCCGGAGCGGGCGTACCCTGAGCAGCCGGCACCACGTCGAGACCGCGAAGCGTGTAGAGATGCGCGCAGGCAATAGCGGAAATGATGCTGTCGGAGTCGGGGTTCTTATGACCAAGAATGAGTGCGGACACTTGTTAGCCCTTTTAAATTAAGTTAATGAAAAAGTTCGACTATTGTAGCGAAGTTTGTGCCACCTGAGTAAGGAACCCGTTGATCTTGGGTCATCAAGCCGCATTTTCGCTCGGCTTTTATGAGTGCGATGATTCATTCAAAAAGAAGAGCTGTCACACGTTTGTCACCCAAGCGCCACGCAACCATCACTCAAACATCATCCACTTGACACGGCGTTGTCAAATCCATTCTTCAGAATTCGCGTTGATGAGTCATGGGACTCATCAATGTTGTTTATTGATTGAAGGAAATACGAAAAAATGCAACGCCGTTGTTTTATTCAGACTGCGCTTGGTGCTTTTGCTTTACCGATGGTAAACCATGCAATCGGTGCCACGGTCACGTCCCCCACGATTTCGATGCCCGCCCGTGAAAACATGATCTCGAAGTTCGGGTTCGTCACCGACGTTCACTATTGCGTAAAGCCCGTCACCCGCATTCCGCATGAAGATAGCGTGCGCGTCTATCGCGATTCGCTTGCCAAACTGCGTCAGGCGACCGACCTCTTTAATGTGAGCGACCTTGACTTCGCGATTGAACTTGGCGACTTCAAGGACTGCAACGATGACGGTGATCGTTTAGGCACGTTGCGTTACCTTCAGACGGTTGAACGTGAATTTTCTCGCTTTAATGGTCCTCGCTACCATGTCGCGGGTAACCACGACTTCGACAAGATCACTTTTGAGGACTTCGTCTCTAACATCTCGAACCACGGTGACGCCAACGGTAAGCTCTACTATTCGTTCATCTCGGGCGGCGTCAAATATATCGTACTTGACGCTTGCTACAACACGCCCGAAGGTGAACACTATTCGGCTGGCAAACTCGATTGGCAAATCGCAATCGTGCCTGATGCCGAATTACGTTGGCTTGAAAAAGAGCTCGAGACGGGCAATGAACCCGTGATCGTCTTTACGCACCAACTCCTAAACACCTGGAACGAAAACCCGATCCCGAAGGCCTTCTTTATTAAGAACGCTCAAACGGTCGTCTCGCTCCTCGAAAAGAGTCAACGCGTTTTGGTAGTAATTTCAGGGCACTACCACAAAGGGTTTTATTCGGAACGTAACGGCATTCACTACATTGTGAACCAAGGCATGGTCGAGCAAGCGCTCCCGCATAACGTATTTGGGATTGTTGCAGTCGACAAAAACCACAATGTCTATGTGCAGGGTATCTACAACGAACGTTCTCACGTTTGTAAGCGCAACTAAAGAGACGACTCGCTCCTAGCCAAAAGACGCCTGAACCTACGCTCGGGCGTCTTTCTTATAGGTGACCTATTGCCACCACGCTTCAAAGTCTGGGAAATCCGACGGCGCTTCAAAGTGAACGGGAACGCCCGTGCGCGGATGCGGCAGGGTCAATTCTGCCGCATGTAAGCACAATCGAATCCCTGGGACCTCCGCCAAAATCCCCATCGGACCATAAAACGAATCCCCGTCAATTGCAAAGTAAATCCCTTGGCGATGCGCACAATGAACACGCAACTGGTGCGTGCGTCCCGTTTCAGTACACAAGCTCACAATAGCTTTTTCAACACCCTTGGCGTTCTTTTCTACGCGAATGAGTTCCCAATCTGTTACTGACGGTTTGCCCGTTTCGGTTTCAAGAAGCACACACTGTCGCGGTNNACTGTCGAGCCGATTTAAAGCCAAGGGAAGGGTGATATGGTAGCTTGTGGCTTTAGGCACCCCCGTCAAACGCGCTTCGTAACGCTTCATCGCAAGCCCCGAGCGAAAGACTTCGTGGAGCGATCGCTCTGACTCTAAATTACGCGCAAAGAGTATAACGCCCGACGTATCCATATCTAAGCGATGAACGATTCTCAATGGNTAGTAGGTCTTTTCTAGAATCGAGAGAGTCGACACCGTTTCTCGTACCCCAGGGACTGACGCTAAGCGCGACGGTTTATTGACCACAATGATGTCGTCGTCCACATAGAGAACGGGGACCTCAAGCACCGCTTCTTCACTAACATGGGGTTCAACGCCAACGTAAGGAATCCCTTCAACCAGCGCTTCAAAAAGGAGCTTTGCGGCAGCTCTAGGCGAATAGACCGCACCATCGTGACGGATTTCGTGCGCGGGACTCTCGCCCACCCACCATTCCATCACGCCAATCGGGAAAGCCCCATCTTGCTGACGGTTGTGGTCAAGTAAAAGTTGGACCGCGGGATCTGTCATCGCGTCCAAAAGTAGANNACGCCATTGAGCACGACGAATGGCCAACTCGCGTCCCCCTTGATGGTGAGGACGATCAGGGTACATCGCAAAGACTGACGTTAAAAAGTCCTTGAACGTAAAGGTCTCCCCTCAGTAATTCACCAATTCAATATCAGGGACGTCTGATTCTTCAACAAGCAGTAAAAGTATCAGTACGTTAAGTCTTCATAACGCTCGGTACTTTCCACAGGTCAACGGCTCAAAAGCCGTATAGACCGAACGTACGCCATCCTTATCGGTGAGCAACACACCGGCATAGCCCACAAAGCCATCAGGCACCACGACCGAGCGACGAGCGTCGAGTAGCTCAGGATGGGGCACACGACCAAAGGGCGTTGGAAAGAAGCGGGTAGACATGGATAGCTATATATAGTGAAGAGAGAAAGACCAAAAGGGTTGGGTGCTCATTTTAGCGAAAGTTCGAGGCGGGTCACGAGCGTAACGCAAACCATCGACGCAAACGAAAGACGACTATAGTGGTAACACCATCGCGTTGAATGACACGTAAACCTCATGCTCGAACTTTCTACTTTGGTGAGCCTTATCAAGAAGCACCACGCCGACATCCAAAGCGTCAGCGCGAACGCTCGTCATGCTTTGACCCATCGCGGCACGAATACGCTCTTTGTGGGCTTGCCTAGTGTCGACATGCATTCGATCTTAAAAAATCAGATCAACGCATTGATTAACGAAAGTNACACCTGGGACGAGATTCTCTATATTGACTTTGAGGATGCGGCGTTTTTGGATTTTGAGACCACTGACCTTCAGAGGCTACTACGTGCCTATGCCGCCTTGCACCCAAACCACACGCCCATTGTGNTCTTTTTTAACCCGTCTTGCATCCCTGGTTGGGCAACGTTTATTCGCCGAATCGCAGATCGGCACTTCACGGTTTATTTGGCTACCCAGGACGACGTCACCCAGGATTCTGACATTGTCACGACGTTGGGCGGGCGTCTATTCATTCAACCTATAAAGTCATTGGGTTTTCGTGAGTGGGTTGAAAGTGAAGGGCGCAACAGAGGATTGGGTAACAACGGCGAACCTATTAATGCGCGCCTGAGTTTCGATGACTACCTTAAATGTGGTATTCAAAACGCTATGGTCACCAAAGACCTTGACACGTGTTTACGTGAGCTCGCGGCGCGCCATGGGCTCCACGACAGTCTAGGTTTAAAGCATCTCGTCAACGCCTTGACCAAACGGGTAGGGCATCCCACATCGTTGACTCACCTCTACCAAGTCCTTAACCAAAGCGTTCACGACAATGAGAACACGGTTTTTAAATACGTGAACACACTGCTTCGCGCTCGCGTCTTGCTGATGGTTCCCAATTTCAACGACGCGATCACAGGGCTCACAACGCCACCCAAATACTATGTCGGGGACAACGTCTTTTTGAACGGTCTGTCGTCAGACGCTCAGTTCGCACAGATCGAACACCTCGTCGTCCACGAACTTCTGAGACAACTCGGCACGGATCACGCCGTTTTCTTTCTAAAGAGCGAATCAACTGACCTAGACTTTTATGTGCCTGAACTCAGTTTCGGGATTGTGTTGGCTTTAGAGGCGCAGAGCGATGCGACGCTCACCCAAGCGATCAAAACCTTTGAAAGCGCACATCAGAGCGTTTCGTGCCAACGGCGACAAATCCTCACACTTAGTACTAGCAAAAACGNNCTTGAGTGCCCCTTTGGGCAGATTGATGTCATACCACTATGGAAATGGCTTCTGACTTTTGACACCAACGCCTTTTAAAGACATCAAAACTCCTCTCATTTAGGCAATACCTCTAGGTGCAAACCCACTGAACCTGGATTTAGTCCATTTTGACTACCCCGAAAATACTATCAATAAGCTAAAATTGCAAGTTTCGCGGTTTGATGCCTTCACGCCGCACCTTTATTATCCCCCAAGAAAAACCAGGAGAATTCAGCATGCCTAAGCGCCTTAGCCGCGTATTTCGCGTTGCCATGCCGATCCTTCAGGCTTCGCTCATCCGCCAGATCCTCGTGGGTCTTGTGTTGGGTGCTGCGCTTGCCTATTTGTGGTAGGCGGCTGCAAAAGAGGTCGGTTTGCTCGGCAGTATTTTTGTGACGTACCTGAAGGGTGTTGCGCCTATTTTGGTGTTTGTGCTCGTCACGAGCGCGATCGCCAACCAGTCGGTCTCAACCGAAATGCACATCCGTCCTGTGATTGTGCTTTATTTGTTGTCAACTTTTGGTTCGGCGCTTGCCGCTGTTATTGCAAGTTTTGCTTTTCCGACAACCATTACGTTTATGAGCGCTCCTGAGACCGCGGCAGCCCCAGGTCAGATCTCTCAGGTGCTCACGCAATTGGTTATGAACGTTGTTGACAATCCCGTTCGTGCGATTGCGAACGCCAACTACATTGGTATTCTTGCATGGGCTGTCGCCGTTGGTCTCATCCTTCGTAAGAGCCGTGAAGAAACCCGTATCGTGATCGGGGACGCCGCTAGCGCTGTGAGTTCCATCGTTCAAATCGTGATTCGTTTTGCCCCAATCGGGATTTTCGGTCTAGTAGCTCAAACGCTCGCTACGGAAGGTTTCTCCGTGATGCTCGAATACGCTCAGCTCTTAGTCGTCCTTTTGGGCGTAATGGCTTTTGTGGCTTTAGTCTTAAATCCACTCTTAGTATGGNTTAGTACGCGTGAAAATCCGTTCCCCATCACATTCATGTGCTTACGTGAGTCTGGTGTGAGCGCCTTCTTTACGCGTAGCTCTGCTGCTAATATCCCAGTCAATATGGACATCTGCCGCCGTTTGAATCTGCCCGAGTCCACGTACGCTGTATCGATTCCCGTAGGCTCCACAATCAACATGGCAGGCGCTGCCGTGACGATTACGGTGATGGCTTTGGCGGCAGCACATTCCTTAGGCATTGAAGTGTCTTTTGGTAGTGCCATTTTCTTGTCAATCGTGGCATCCGTTTGCGCAGCGGGTACTTCCGGTGTACCTGGTGGCTCCTTGATGCTCATTCCACTCGCTTGCGGTANNCTCTTCGGTATCGACCAGGACATCGCTATGCAGGTGGTTGCGGTTGGCTTTATTATTTCGGTGCTTCAGGACTCGACCGAAACAGTACTTTNNAACTCTTCGAGTGACGTGCTCTTTACAATCGCTGCCTGCCGCCGCGCTGAACGTCTATCTAAGAAATAATTCTTATTAGATGCCAAGATAGGGGAGGGCGTTTCACAGGACGTCCTCCTTAATGACCCCCATAAAACCATTACGCCTTACTTTTATGACAGACAACCACAAGGGTGAAATCCTCCGCGAGGACTTACAGCCCAATTTTGAAAGAACCATGAAGGNNACTCGACACCTGATTATGCTTAGCTTAGGCGGCGTGATCGGGACGGGTCTTTTTTTCAATACAGGCTTTGTGATCGGTGAAACAGGCGCCTTTGGCACCGTGGTAGCGTACTTGATTGGTGCGCTTGTCGTTTACCTCGTCATGCTTTCTTTGGGCGAACTCTGTGTCGCTATGCCACACACGGGTAGCTTTCACCTCTACACTACGACCTTTATTGGACCACGCACAGGGTTCACTGTCGCTTGGCTCTACTGGCTCACATGTACAGTGAGTGTCGGGACATCGCTCACCGGCGCAGGGCTCGCCATGCAATATTGGTTCCCTACTATTGACGTTTGGATTTGGTGCTTGGTCTTCTGTCTATTGATTCTCGCCATGAACGTCTTTACGACAAAGTTCTTTGCCGAAGGGGAATTCCTTTTCTCTTTAATTAAGGTCGTGACGATTCAGATCTTTATTGTGGCTGGTGGCTTAGCTGTCTTTGGCATTATTCCGTTAGCTGACGGGTCTCCAGCGCCATACTTCTCGAACCTCACCGAAGGCGGTCTTTTCCCGAAAGGCTTTTTGCCGATTCTCACCACGATGATTGCCGTGAACTTTGCGTTCTCGGGTACCGAGTTGATTGGGGTAGCCGCTGGTGAAACGCAAAACCCCGAGAAGGTGATTCCGCTAGCCGTTCGCACGACCGTTGTTCGCTTGGTGATCTTCTTCATTGGGACGATCATCATTTTGGCTGCTTTGTTGCCGCTTAACGAAGCCTCCATTTTGAAGAGCCCCTTTGTCACCGTCTTTGAACGTATCGGTATTCCATACGCCGCAGACCTCTTTAATTTCGTCATTTTGACAGCTGTAATTTCGGCTGCCAACTCGAACCTCTATGCCGCAGGTCGCATGATTTGGGCTTTGGCGCATGACGGCATGCTTCCCGCTTGGGCTTCTAAGCGTACGCGTCGTGGGTTGCCTGTGAACGCCATTATGCTCTCAATGTTGGGAGGCTGGTTAGCGCTATTTACGTCCGTCTTTGCGGCTGATACGGTGTTTGTGGTCTTGACCGCCATCGTGGGCTTCTCGGTCGTGGTAGTTTGGGTTGCGATTAGCTTTGCGCATATTGGATTCCGTCGTCACCTCAAAGAAACAGGTAAGAAGGTCACCGATCTCGCGTGGCACTCGCCGCTATTCCCCATTGTGCCGATTCTTGCGATTTCGCTCTGTTTGGTTGCCTTTGTAGGACTCCTCTTTGACCCCGAACAGCGCCTCGCACTTTACTTTGGTGTGCCGTTTGCAGCAATCTGCTTCATAGCCTATCCAATGCTTGCAAAACACCGTGATAAACGTATGGCAAGAGTGAATGCTCAAGAAGCTTCGCGATAAGAATCTCTTCACCAAAACGCCCAACAGTTATCTACCGTTGGGCGTTTTTTCATTGATCGTATCTAATTTTTGTATCCCACTTCAGGAGTATCCCACTTCAGGAAAGCGATGTTTTTTGGGTTCATTTCCCAACAAGCACGAATTTCATCTGCATAAACATCTGTCTGAAAACGTTGCGACACAATTAAAAAAATACTTGCTAACGAGTCAAAGTTTACCTTTTCATTTTTTATAAGCCATGACTCTGGGTGATTTTTGTAATGTATTACATAGTCAACCGCTTTTTTCAGCGTGCTTTCATTCACTGAAAAACGCCACATATCAATGTCCTTGAACTTATCACCATAAAGCGCTAAGGCAACCAGAGCCTCAAGGTCAAACAAACTGTAATGGAGAGGACGTGTCCGTTCTAACTCATGAAAATTCTGACCTCTAGATCCAATATGAGCACCAAGCCGCAAATATTGTGCTTTTTCTAAAATCAATTTAGCGGCTTCACGGTTATCAAGATAAAGATGTTGAGCGATGACTTGATAATCAAAATACGTCCCATGATTATTAGGACGGAGGCTTTCTTCATAACCAAACGGGCTCGTGAGAAGCCAATTTTGATAATCAGCAACCCATTGTTTGAAATCTTTTAGGTCTTTAGAGCCTATAAGTNNACCGCTAGATTCCAACAGCGTCAAACAATCAAGAATACGCACTAAATGTCTTCCTTCCAGAATGCCCAAAGAACGACCATCCGTTTTCCCTGGAATACCCTGAGCATATTGCAAATGTGGGTTCATTTTGGTCTCAGGATCTAAAAACCAGCCTTTAATCAACATCACCGCCTGTTGAGCATATTTCTGATCTTCTGTGTAGTAATAAGCTAACGCAAGACGATCAACTATGCGCGATAAAAGGGCAAATCTTCGCGCATCACTATCCTCTCTTGACTTAGGATTAACATGCCCATCTCGTCGAATCATCGAATTGTCATTGTTCGGATCTTGATTGTTCCAAAAATATGGTGCATAACTTTGATAATCATGTTTTGATTTACTTGGTGGTAGCGACTTTTTATCGACGACAGAGATTCGATTGAGTTTTAAAGCTTCATTTGCATCTTTGATCAATGCTTGATAAGCGGGCATCAAGAAGGGATCTTTATGTTGCACCCTCATCTTTAGTCTTGCCAATTGATTAGTATCGAGTAAAAGCAGTGGCGTAGCCATGACATTAAACTGAACCACCATCAAACCCAGGCAAAGTATCCATCGCCAACGTTTCATCTTTATTCCGCCGCATTAAATAAATAAGGCGAACTCAATTGAATTCGCCTAAAAAATTAAAACTGCTTAAAAGCCTCATTCATGGCTTTTGGCGTTATCTGTTGTGATGAAGCCAACACCAATTGCGCAAGAACACGCGCCTTAGCGGGATTCAAGGTGCCAGCTGGCACAAAGCCCGCTTCCTGCCANTTAGCCAACCCTTCAACCGTCATACCACTCCCCGTACGAGACGCACGAATCACAATGACACCATTTTGGGCGGCTTCGTAGAGCGCTGGTAACGTCGCTTCATGAATCGACCCGTTACCTGTCCCTGCGTGAACAATCGCCTTAGCTCCCGCAGCGACCGCGGCCTTCACAAAGACGCCATCGTCGTCCGCGTGCGAATAGACCACATCAACGCGCGACAGCGCACCATGGGCTTTGACATAGTTCTCTAAATAGTCAATCGTCCAAGGGGTGTCGACCGTATGGAGTTTGTCCGTTCGACCGAGCCACTCAATATGCGTCCCAGCAATCATGCCGATCATCCCAAGGTCAGGTCCACGGAAGGTCGCGACATTGGTGGGATGGGTCTTCGTCATATCACGCGCCGTGCCAATCGTGTCATTTAAGGCAATCAACACACCACGACCTTCAGCATCAGGATCAGCAGTNACACGCACGGCGTTCAGTAAGTTCAAAGTACTTTCTGCAGACAAAGCGGTTGCAGGGCGCATCGCCCCCGTCAACACCACGGGCTTGGTGGTCTTCAAAACGAGCGTCAAAAAGTAAGCCGTTTCTTCCATGGTGTCAGTGCCATGCGTCACCACGATACCCGTCACATCAGGGCGTGAAGCCGCATCTTCAATCGCGCGCGCGAGCTTTATCCACACAGCGCTCGTCATGGAGCTTGAATCGATATTGGTGACCTGGTGCGCTTCAACGTCAGCGACGTCGGTTAACATCGGCACAGCACTCAATACATCTTCAACCTTGAGCCCCTGAATGCTATAGCCCGTCATTTGCGTTGCACTAGCACCCGAACTCACAATTGTTCCACCGGTTGCAAAAATCACTACCTTGGGCTTAGACATCGAAAGACACTCCTAAAAAAGTCAATTTGATAAGGATACACAACATCAAGCTATTAGCAATCGATAAATCAGTCTAGATAGGGCGTTTTGAGCATTTTAACGTCAAACTTGTCGACTTCTAAAACCTTTTTCAAATGCTCATTCGAGCAAATCCCGCTGATCTTCAGAATCCGATAATCCGAATTAGGCATAATAAGCAAATCGTCAACGGGAGGAGGGTAAAGTCCCTCTATTAGGAATCCCCCGAAGCCCATCCATCCCGCTACTTTGATTAACCATACGGAAGTGATAGAAAGATGTCTATTTTGCGTTACGGTGCTGCGCTCATGATTGGCGCACTGACCCTTACTTCTGCCATGACGGCAGCCGCCACCGAAGTCGAAGACCTCCAGGGTCGTTGGCGTGGTCGTATTTGCACCGCTGAAGGTATCCCCACAAAGACCAATTTGAGCATTGACAAGTATGGTTGTTACGTCCTCTTCCAAACGGACTTAAATGGTGCTGCTCAAGCGACAGGAACCGTCGGTATTGAAGGTAGTAAGGTTACGTTCTTTGATAATAAGAAAGTCCCGTACATGGTTCTTCAGCTTTCTGATGATGGTCGTCTCGTTCAGGATGTGCGTGGCAAAATTCCTAAGAACTGTTGCTATTTAAATAAGCGCTAATTGCTTAGCGACCAAAGTCGCTATCAAACTTCAGCTCCTGGCATCAACATCTAGGAGCTTTTTTTACGCTTATCCTTTGATGGGTTCGCTAAAAAAGACCATCAATCCATTTGTGGCGTACCACATCTCTCTCAATTCTTCGTGCATAATGAAAGACTTATTAGGAGTAAACCCTATTATGTCCATCGATAAAACACGTGCTGTTCTTGCCAAGTCCGAATTGTCAGATGAAGACATCGTTCATCTCTTAAGCTTGCAAAGTCCTGAAGAATGCCGTCTGTTGCAGGAAGCGGTATATGCCCGAACGACTGAATTAATGGGCAACTTTGTCTACTATCGCGGTCNNCTCATTGAATTATCGAATATCTGTACCGCTAGTTGCCGCTATTGTGGAATCCGTCGTGAAAACCATAGTGTCACACGATACACGATGACGCTTGACGAAGTCGTTGAAGCAGCTGTTTGGGCAGCTAACAATGGCTATGGTTCGATTTGCCTTCAGGCGGGTGAACGTCGAGACGAAAAGTTTATTGCCTATGTTGAAGAAGCCCTTGAACGCATTCATGCTGCCACAGTCAGCCCAGAACGCCCTGAAGGCGTGGGCGTGACTTTGAGCCTCGGTCAACAAACGCTAGAGACCTATCGCCGTTGGGCAAAGGCCGCTGGTTGCCCCTCACAGCTACGCTATTTGGGTCGCTTTGAAACCTCGAACACGCAGCTCTTTAAAGTCCTTCATGGCGCACGTGGTGACCACGAAAAAGAACTCGAAAATCGCTTTCAGATGCTCCGCGACTTACGTACCGCGGGCTACCAAGTTGGTACGGGCGTCATGATCGGGATTCCCGGTCAAAGCCTTGAAGACCTATGCCGCGACATTCGCACCTTCCAAAAGTTCGATATCGACATGATTGGTATGGGACCGTATCTTATGAGTGAAGGCGGGGAGTTACAAAACTTTGGCCAGATGGCGCCGGAGCCCTTGCTACAGTTGTCGCTCAACATGATTGCCGTGACCCGTTTAGTGTTGGGACCCATCAACATTGCTGCTGCCACGGTACNNCTTCAGTNNACTATTCGTGATGATGGGCGTGAATTGGGTGTTGCCTATGGTGCCAACGTTGTTATGCCCAATTTGTCGCCCTTGCAATACCGCACTGGTTATCAGCTATACGACAACAAACCCAATTTAGGCGATACCCCCGAACAGTGCGCTCGATCACTTGAAGCTCGTATCGAAGGAATCGGACGTCATATCGGTTGGAATATGTCTGGTAGCTCTCGTCGTTGGTTACGCCGACAGGGTCGCCCCAACGAAGAAGCACCAGCAAAGAAGGCTTAAAGCCAAAGGGACTGCTTCACACAATTTGAATTCCCTTCGATTGGGCACTGCAAAAAGCGGTGCCCATTTTTATTGAATTCACCGTTCCTTTGTCGTCCAATCAAAGCATGCGTCCTCCATCAAACCGCAGTAAGCTTAATTTCGACACGCAAACATATCGGTTCAAGGAGGGTGCGCAATGACAGAGGTTCTTTTACCTGAAGGCTTTAGCACATTCACAGACTTACGTACCCAAGAGGGATTTTATATCGATAAAACCGAACACCTCCAAGCCCTCACCGAGCAAAGCAGAGCCGTCTTTTTTAGGCGTCCCAAGCAGTTTGGCAAGTCGCTCTTAGTCTCAACACTGGCGTCGCTATTTAAGTATGGATTACGCGACTTTGTAGGCTTAGCCATCGAAAAAACGTGGACTCACACAAGGACCTATACCGTGATCGCGATGGACTTCGCGAAGCTCCCTGAGGTTGACACGGCTGATGCCTTTGAAAAGTACTTTGAAGACTACATATTGGATCTATGTCGTCCTTATGGGTTCACCTACAAAGGTTTTGAAACCTTCAAACTGTTTGCGCTAGATTCGTGGCTCTCGCAGCAACCCAATCGTTCCGTCGTCTTTCTCATTGATAACTACGATGTGCCCCTTTTGCGCTCAAAGCACGACAAAGCGCTTTTTAAGTGCATAGGTAACACGCTCAACGAGTTTTTTGCGATTCTCAAGAGTTGCAACAGTGCCATTCGATTCCTCTTTCTGACGGGCATCACCCGTTTTGAAAAATGGCATCGATGTGCCGCATTGAATTATGTCTGTGACCTTACTTACGAGAGTCGTTTGGCGACTATTGCCGGCTTCACGGAAGACGAACTCAAAGACCATTTTGCCGATGATTTGTGCTGGCACGCCAAGGTTCACGGTCTAACCGTTCCACAACTCATCGACCAATTGCGTGACTACTACGGGCATCACTGCTTTGATGGTTCTTGCCAATCGAAGGTCTTTGCGCCAACTTCGATCTTCAAGTTTTTTGCCTCTAAAGACTACGCGTTTATACTTTATTGGGCGCTCTGTGACGACACGATTGAACCGCTCGTTTCTGACTGCCGTGTCTGTCGCTGGGGTGGAGCATTCCCCTTTTTAAAACCCGTCCCAATCGAACCCAATATGCGTTTTCTCTCTGCAGAACCTGACCAAAATTGGGATGTTCCCGCGTACCTCTTTCAGTCTGGGTACTTAACTATTCAAGAGACCTTGGGCGATAGCGCCGTCATGTTGGGCTATCCAAACCGTGAAGTCACGAGCACCATGGCAAAGTTGAGTGTTGATGTTTTGGTAAACGACTCTGCGTTCAAAATTGCCGACCTCAAAACCGCATTAACGACGGGTGACGTGCCAGCTTTAGTCAAACACCTCAACCTGGCATTAAGCCACTGGTGTCCTCAGTTACCCATTAATACCTTCGATGCGTTGCTTGGTGCCATGCAGATCTTCTTTTTGAGTCTCACTGATGACCATGAGATCAACGTTGTGACGACGAACGCGAGTCCCGACATTTACCTGACAGTAAACAGCCACCATTGGCACTTTCTTCTGTTGTTTGGGAACGTCAAACCCCATACCAACACACCCCTTGATACCGAAAAAGAAGGACAACACAACGCTGAACCCAACATGGCAACACCCCACCGCCACTCCATCAGCCTTACGTTGAACTACGACTCAGAGACCCACCAGGCGCACGTCCTTCACTACCATACCGCATGAAGAAAGGTCACGCTCGTTACCTCAAGACGTCAGTTGCAAAAAAACAACACTTGAAGAAAAAAAGTTCCTTTAATTTACCCCTTCAAAGACGCATAGCCAAAGCGCTTGACTATGCGTCAATTGTTGGTTATTTGCCCTTAAAGCGCCTCGTAGGCGTGAAATCATGAACAATAAAGATCACGTTCTTTCGATCTCAGGGAAAAATTCTTAGAGTTCACACAACTTTTGGCTCGATCGACAAAAGAGGTTAATCCATTAAAATGATTCGATTCTCAATATAGAGGTCCTATGTCCAACGATCTTCGTGTAATTGTTCGCGGCGCCCTTCAATTCCTTCTAGGTGCCCTTGTGAGTTTCGGAGCATTCAAACTTTATGTTTGGAGTGCTGTGCACCCACTGTCACCTGAAGCCTGGGTTGAGGTAGTACAAGAAAGTATTTTGCTCTTTGCCTCTCTTGCCTTTATGGTTGCTGCCGTGCGTGTGCGTGAAGCCTCAGGAGGGCTTTGGCTTATCGCTGGCTTTTTGATGTCGCTCTTTATTCGTGAGTTGGACTGCTGGTTTGACTATATTCGCCATGGCGCTTGGAAATATGTCTTCATGCTTTGGTTGGCGATTTTGGCTTGGATCATTGCTACGCGTGCGCGTGACACGGTGAT
Organism: uncultured Sutterella sp.; assembly: GCA_905186105.1. Lineage (GTDB taxonomy): Bacteria > Pseudomonadota > Gammaproteobacteria > Burkholderiales > Burkholderiaceae_F > Sutterella. The sequence goes on from LR994475.1 coordinate 1,466,416, forward strand.
CTCTGGGTTGGCGCACTTCATTAAGAGCCGTGCTTGGTACTTAATGCTCGCGGGCGTCACGATCGTGCTCGTTTATTCTCGCCTCTATGGCATGAAGGGGTTGTGGGAACTCTATGCCATGGGCAGTTGTAGTACGNTGGTAAGCATCAAGAGTTTTTCTGAAGAATCGATGGAACTCGTTGGTTACACTTTGATTTTCTTTTCTGGCGTTCTCTACATGCTTGATGTAGCAGCCATGAAACGTGATCAACTCAAAGACAAAACCATATAAATTCGCTCCTAGCTTTTGCAAAAAAGCCCAGAAAGTTGCCTTTCTGGGCTTTTATTACAAAGACTCCATTAAAGTGGACTTTACTACTTATTCTGCGGATTGATCAGTCCACTGGACTTAGGAAGATTTTTTTCAGTCACTATTGCAGGTTTATTAACGGACTTCTCCCCTCCGATCTCATGATGTTTCTCGCCTGTTTTGTCGTCTTTCTTGACTGGATGACAGTGACAGTCAGGACGGTAAATGAGCACCTGATCGATCTGGTAGCGATCCATATTAGTCACTTCAAAACGGTATCCCGCAAAGTCGACATGATCACCGCGCTTTGGCACACGTCTTAGCATATACATCATGAAGCCAGCAACAGTTTCATAAGTTTCCTCTTCTGGCATGCTTTCGATATCAAATTCACGTTCAATATCATCAACTGGCGTTGCCCCATCAACGAGCCAAGAACCATCTGAACGACGAACCAATAACTGTTCATCTGGTAAAACGTCATAGTTCCCCATCACTTACCACAAAATATCTTTAAGCGTAATAATCCCAACCGTTAAACCATATTCATTGATCACCACCGCAAAGTCAGTTCCCCCGTTTTTGAAGAGATCTAACGTTTCGGTCAGCGTCAAAGAATCGGGTATTGTCACCACGGGCGTGACTAAGCCAGGTCGACGTAGATCGGGAGTATCACCATCAGCATAGATCTTGAGGAGCAGTTTACCGTCCACAAGCCCCGACACATGATCAATATCACCATCAACCACTAGAAACTTGTTATGTGGCGTTTGACTGACTTTTTCGCGAATACTTTCACTATCTTCGTCGTATGAGAAATAGACAACACTATCGCGATTTGTCATTGCGCTTGGTACAAGATGGTTATCGAGCCCCATCATGTTTGTAATGGTAGTGTGTTCTAGCGGCGCAATCACGCCTGCTTTAGCTCCAGCCTCAACCGTGGTNATCACGTCCTCATTCGTAATTTCGTCTTCAGTGTGTAAAGGGATCTGAAGTAACCTCATGATGCCATTCGCCATCGTCGTAAGAAGCCAAACCAATGGCTTCAACATCATGATGAGAAACATCATCGGACGAATGCATCGTACTGCCACTGCTTCTGGACAACTCATCGCCACACGTTTAGGAAGCAGGTCAGCAAACATCACAAAAAGCGCTGTGATAAACAAAAAGGAACAGACAAAAGCAGCAGCATCGACAAATTCGTGCGGAAGGATATACGTCAATAACGAAGCGAAAAAGCCTTTAAACACCGATTCGCCGACCACACCGCCAAGAATGGCTACAGCATTACTGCCAACTTGAACAACAGAGAAGAAGTAGCCTGGATTGTCTTTCAGATTAAGGACAAGCTGTGCGCGTGAATCCCCATCCTCAGCCATACGAGTGAGCCTTAGACGACGTGATCCGGCTAAAGCAATTTCGGACATGGCAAAGTACGCAGCTCCAATAATGAGCAACGAAATAATGACAATCTGTACGACCATAAAAACCTTTTTCCCCGAACATATACGTTCTAAAACAAAACGCCATTATTTTACAACAGAGCTTTATGTCTTAACTTGAAATCAGGGCTTTTATAAGGCTTAATGACGTTGCCAATGCATAATCAAAAATGACTAAAAAATAGAATACACAAACATAAAAAAGAAGAGACCGCCCCTTAGAAGTCTAAAGAAGCGGTCTCCATAAGTCTTTTGCTCTGATTAACCGAGAATCTTCAAGGTTTGTGCGGTCAAAACATCAACCCCCATCTGAAGATGCTTAGGATCAAAGCGCATATTGCGAGCATGAAGCCCTGGCGTGCAGCCTGCACCTACGCCAAAGTAAGCAGCACGAATCGATGGACGAAGCTTCTTATAGAAGTGGAAGTCCTCACCACCGCCACCGGAATCCTTGGCAAGCTTATCGCTACCCAAGGTTTCACGAATGGTATCTGCGACCTCGCTCACAAAGTCTTCGTCATAAACAGCGGCTGGAATGACGATACCAGGCACAACAACCTTGGCTTGNGAATTTCCCATCGATGCAGCCGCATTTTCAGCTGCTCGGCGAAGTTTATCAAGAAGCTCATCCATGATTTCATTTGTCTGAGCACGAAGGTCAAGCTTTAATATCGCGCGATCTGGGATGATGTTATAAACGGTTCCCCCAGCCTGAATGCCCGTGACTGTACAAGACCAACTCTTTAGAGGATTGCAGCGAATACCACAGATTGCCTGCGTCACAAGCGCAGCCACCTCTGCTGCATTCACCCCTAAGTGTGGACGAGACGCGTGAGCAGTTTGTCCTTCAATATGGACTTCTGCAAATGTACAAGAGGTATGACGCACAGCAGCAGCGCAGGTGCCAGCTGGTATATCCTGAATTGGACGAACGTGACACCCCAAAGCAATATCTACGTCGTCAATCAACCCCGACTCAATGATGGACGTGGCGCCATGAAGGGTTTCTTCGCCAGGTTGGAAAAGAATCTTGAGGGTACCTTTTTTCACCTTACCAACGAGTTCAGCGGCTGCGGTTAACACCATGGCGCAGTGACCATCGTGACCGCAAGCATGAACCGCTTCGATAGAACCATCTTCGTTTTTGAAGGGCAGGGCATCCATGTCCGCACGAAGCATCATGACAGGACCAGGTTCCACACCACGGATCACGCCAATAACGCCCGTTTTCCCAACCCCCGTCGTCACGTCATAACCAAGTTCCTTGAGGTCTTCNGCGAGGTAGGTAGAGGTTTTTACTTCTTCAAACCCTAGTTCAGGCGTTTGATGCAGGTCATTCCAAACATCAACAACATTCAAATGCGGCATAGGGAGTCTCTCCTGAGTTATTTTGGGTGGGCGTCAAGTGAAACCTCTACGCCCTTTGTCTATCAAGGTTTATCTTTTTATATTACTCCTAAAACGATACGTTTTTGCCACGGGATAGTCCATCTAAGACATATCGCGTAGACGCCTATAGAACGCAAAACGCCTCATGTCGCGTCAAATAAATTGACTCAACGTCTTACCCCAAAAACCCAAAAAAAGAAAACCCAGTCACGTCTGACCTGGGTTCACTTGTCGTTTGTTTGCGTCTAACGTTGACGGCTTTAAAGCATCTTTAAGGCATCAGTAGCGCCTTGTTAGTGCATCGTCACGAGTACCTTACCCGTCATTTCTTCAGGGATCGGCAGCCCCATCAGCGTTAACACCGTGGGCGCCACGTCCGCCAAGACACCGTCGTCCACCTTGGCAACGCGATCAGACACGACCAAAATCGGCACCGGATTCAAAGAATGCGCGGTATTAGGCGACCCATCAGCATTGACCGCATTGTCGGCATTCCCGTGGTCAGCAATCTGCACGACTTCGTAACCATGCTGGCACGCTGCGTCAATCACTTGACCCGCACAAGCGTCCACCGTGACTACCGCCTTTTCGATGGCTTCATAGATACCCGTGTGACCGACCATGTCGCCGTTGGCAAAATTTAAGCAGATAAAGTCATACTTTTCACTTTCAATGGTANNCTTGACCAACTGGTTGGCGACTTCAGGGGCACTCATTTCGGGCTGCAAGTCGTAGGTCGCGACCGAGGGACTTGGCACCAAAATACGGTCTTCGCCTTCGTAAGGCGCTTCACGACCACCATTTAAGAAGAACGTGACGTGCGCATACTTTTCGGTTTCGGCAATACGAAGCTGCTTCAAACCTAAAGAAGCGACCCATTCACCGATGGTGTTCACGACATTTTCCTTGGGGAAGAGGACGTGCAGACCCTTGTAGGTCGGGTCGTAAGGCGTCATCGTGCAGAAATAGAGCGGCAACGGTGCCATGTCGAAGTCAGGCAACGCTTCCTGCGTCAAGACGTACGTGAGTTCCTTGGCGCGGTCGTTGCGGAAATTCACAAAGACAACGGCGTCGTTCGGCTTAATGCGACCCACGGCANNCGTACCATGCTCATCTACTAAATACTGGGGTTCAAGAAATTCGTCGGTGATGCTCTGACGGTACGAAACACGAATTGCATCGGACATATCCGTGACTGGATTACCAATGCCATTGACCAACATGTCGTACGCACGGCGCACGCGCTCCCAACGCTTATCACGGTCCATCGCCCAATAGCGACCCACAATGCTTACGAGTTCGCCCGTGCATTCGGGCTTTGCCATTTCGCCGAGCATCGCTTCAATAAAGCCTTCGCCACTCTTGGGGTCGGTGTCACGCCCGTCCATGAAGCCATGCACGTAGACCTTGGTGAGCCCCGCGGTCTTGGCTAAACGCAAGAACGCATACATATGGCTATTCAGGCTATGCACACCGCCGTCAGACAAAAGCCCCATGATGTGTAGCGCAGCGCCCGTCGTCTGGCAGTGATTAATCAAGGCCTTGACTTCGGGGTTCTCAGCGATGGAGCCGTCTACTACAGCACGATTAATCTTCACGAGGTCCTGATAGAGTACGCGCCCAGCCCCAATATTTAAGTAGTGNACTTCGCTGTTCCCCATCTGGTAGTCGGGCAACCCGACGTTTTCGCCATCGGTACGCAACTGTGCGTGGGGGTAAGCCTTCATGAGTTCACCCAAACGCTGAGGTGCGACCGAGCCGATTACGTCAGCACGGTTACCAGCGCCGATGCCCCAGCCGTCCAAAATCATTAAGAGGACCTTTTTACGTGCCTGTGCAGTCATCACCGCAACTCCTTATTCTTCGTCCTGAGGATCAACCATTTCAACAGGGGTTTCATGCAAAGCCGTGTCGACCTCACGATCGAGCACAGATTCTACAAATTCACTCACGGACTGCCCGCGATTAGTCGCGGCATGAATAATACGGTCATAGAGGGTTTCGTCAATGGCGACTTCGAGTGTGACGTAATTGTTATCTTCAGCCATATTCATTCTCAGTTAAATGGTGTCAGTGACCTAGGTCACCAGACAAAAAAAACATCAATCTTTTAATTATCACGGGTCAATAGCCGAAGCGTCAATATGTTGCCCAAAAAGGAGCGGTAAAACCACATGAAAAAACGGCACCTGAGACCGATCCCTCAAGTGCCGCTTAAAAATTAGCTAGTAAGCATAATCTGAAAAATTCTATTGCCCCTTAAGCCTGTAACATACGACGTAAGTTTTTAGCGTAAAGCACCGCAACGTAAGTAATGACGACCGTCGCAACGATCAACTCAAAGTGTGCCAAGTAGCGTAATTGCAAGGCGTAGCCAGCACCCGCGTCAAAAGATCCTGCCAAATTCGACAATTTATAAAGAGCCGTGGCACCAATCGCCATCGGGAACGTGAACGCAGCGTACCCTGGACTAAACTGCAAACGTAAAAGACGCCAGAACGCAAAATAAATCACGACGGTCATCAAAATGGCAATGCCAAACAACAGTACCACANNAAGTAACAGCGACGGTTCAGATACCACAGTCAAATACCCAGCCAACAAAAGGCTCGCGGGCGCTGCCAAAATCGCAATTGTAGGCTTAGCACCATTGGGGACTTCAGGCAAAAAGAATAAGCGGTAGATCATCAAGGGGAGCAAAATCGCATAAGAAAAGGCGCCCATCCAAAAGAGTCCTTGAGCTAACGGCAAGAAGGCCTGAATCCCGGGAAACGTCACGTCCGCGACCACAATCCCAATTGGGGGTACGAACCAGCTTGGCACCATATATTCAAGCTTAGGATCACGCAAGCGCCACACCATAAAGACCACCAAAGCAGCCAAATGTAGCACCACAGCGATCAACCAAACCGCGACACCAGCAGTGGGCGACCAATGACCCACCGTCTGAGATATGACCATTAAGCACATCGCGAAGGTAGGCACAATACTTCCCACCACCGGGTGCTTAAGGTCAGCCCACAAGGTGTCAGCGTGCGCCAAGAAGCGAATAATCAAGAAACCAATACAAAAAGCGCCAATCATTGCGCCGATGGTCTGACTCCAACCATAAAGCGGTAGGGCGTTTTCCATACACCAACCTAAGCTCGCAATACCGAGCGCGAGACCTGCCAATGGCGTAGGTATACTACGTACCTTGTAGTGAATCTTTTTGATCATGACGAGAGTTTTGTACGTTGTTTAAGCGTGTCTAAGCGAAGGTTTCGGGACTCGGGGAAATCCCGAAATTTAAATCAGAAAGGGCAATTGTGGCAGATTTTTTGTCTTAGGGTGTTTAATTTTTCTGAACGAACCGTTCAGTTTTTCTGTACATTCAAACCTTTGTCGTTTAGGCATTGCGAACAAAAATCACCAAAATCCCTCATTGAGAGATCATTTTCGCTTAAGGACAACGTGTAACTCTATCGTGCATAATGTGAGTAACACCTATGTTTTAAGGAGTTATTTGCGTCATGCAAATCACACTTCGACAGATGAGAGTCTTTCTAGCGATCGCTAAGGCAGGGAACTTGTCGACCGCCTCTCAAGATCTAGCTCTAAGTAAGAGTGCAGTGAGTCAAGCACTCATGGATCTAGAAGATAAGCTCGGGGTTTCGCTTTTTGAACGCGTCAAAGGGCGTTTACTTTTAAGTTCTGAAGNNTACCGTCGCCTAAAGCCCCAAGCGGACGAATTAATGGATCGCTCTCACGACATTGAGAACCTCTTTACGGGTCGCGCCAAAGGACAGTTGCGTCTGGATTGCACATTTACGATCGGGAGCTTTTTGTTAGCCGACATGATGCTCGACTTCCGCGCGAACGCCGGATGGATGCCGTCAACCCGTATTGCCAATACGGCAGACGTGGCTGAGTCGCTCCTTAACTTCACGACCGACCTTGCGATTATCGAAGAGCTTGTGACCAACCCAAATCTTCTCACTGAACCTTGGATCATTGACGAAATGGTCGTGGTGGCTCCCAGAGGACATCGTCTCACTGAGGAACCCGCGACCTGGGAAAAGCTCAGTAAAGAGCATTGGGTGTTGCGTGAAGAAGGGTCGAGTACTCGTGTGCTGTTTGACGCGCTGTTGGGTAAACACCTTGAACAACGTACGATCGTTGCCAATATCAATAGTTTTGAAACGATTGTAGGCATGCTCATTAACGGCATGGGCATCACGTTTATTTCAGAACGCATCCTTCATGACCCGTTCTTTGGACCGCACCTCTGCAAAGTGAAGTGTCCAGAAACCTTTACTCGCGAATTGTCGTTTTGTCTACATCGCGAAAAATATCGATCGACCGACATGCAAAACTTCATGGGTTTTTGCCATCGTTGGGGCGCTGATCGTCTTGCACGCGAAAAAGAGCGTGATCGTGGACGCGAATGTTCAGCCCAACTTTTTGAGCCTAGCAGTTAACTGCGCCTCAAAGTCTACAAACGAAAGAGGGCGCTCAAAAAAAACAAGCCCTCCAAGTCTCTCCATCTTGAAGCCACCAGTCAAGGTGGAGAGTTTTTTTGCGTCGTCGTATATAAGTAGCAGTACCAAACACCATCAATATCCTGAGCCCTCAAAACTGAGAGTACGAAACCCAAAGGAAGCCTCAAATGTGACGTGCATTTTCAGGGATAGTCAAGAGAATAAAACCCACCTCACAAAATCGTGAGAACAGCTTTTTTAAGTAAAATAGCGGCTCTTTTCTCTTTGGAACGTTCAATCAATATGACCTCAACGACTGTTGCGCTCGTTTGCGGCTCGATCACGGCTTTGATGACGNCCTACGGGATTNACCGCCATATGCGTTTGACATATCTCCCTTTAGTCGTCAAGTGCGCCATTCCAGCCGTGTTTGCCGTATTGGGCTTTTTGCACTTTATGCTCCTTCATGTCGACACGGGCTTTTCGCGCACCTTTGTGATTGACACGATGCCGATCACCGCGCTTTTTGTGAGCCTCATCTTTTGGTTCTTTATCTTGACGGTGCTTGCGGACGCCATCCTGTTAGTGCGTTGGGGTATTGCTAAAGCCTGCGGCTTGACGCTCGCAAAACGCAGCGTCTTTACGATCATTCTCTCAAGTGCTGTGGGTGTGGNNTGGACTTTTGTGTTTGGGCTCACGTCCGCCTGGAGTGCGCTCTCAGACCCCGAAAAAGAAACCATCACGGTGGAAGTGAAAGACCTGCCCGCTGAACTCACGACTCTCAAAGTCGTGCAGCTCTCTGACCTTCATGTGTCGAACCTATTTCCTACCACCCGCACCGAAAGCGTGGTCGCTGCCGTCAATGCGCTAAAGCCCGACCTGGTGCTCATCACCGGTGACTTTGCTGACGGCGCGATCGATACGCCCGAAGGCTACGCTAATCGCGATAAAGACTTGACGCCCCTCGAAGACCTCAAAGTACCCTATGGGGTCTATGGTGTCTCTGGTAACCACGAATATATTGGTGGCGCCTATCAGCCTTTGAGCGCCATCCTCAAAAACCACGGCGTGACGCTTCTAGAGAATGCGCACGAGCGTCTCACGGTTAATGGTACCNGTGCCGTGACGATCGTGGGCGTGACGGATTTGTCGNCTTACCGTGCTGGCGAAGCGGCACACAACCTTGAAGCGGCGTTGGCGAACGTTCAAAATGACGACCTTCGCATTTTGATGGATCATCAGCCGCGCGCTGCCGCAGAATCCGCAAACCCCAAATTTGGCATTGACCTTCAGCTCTCGGGGCACACGCACGGTGGGCACACAGGGCTCGTTGGCATGCTTGCCGCTCGTGCTAACGCTGGGTTCCTTAAAGGGCTTTACCAGGTAGGCGACATGACCCTTTATGTGAGTCAGGGAACAGGCTTATGGGCGGGATTCCCGGTGCGTAGTGGTACCTGGAACGAAATTACCGAGATTCACTTCAAGGCGAAGTAAAGCCTCACAGCGCCTAACAAAAAGCCCGACCACATCATCAATCACAAGCGATGGGTCGGGCTTATTCTTCTTAATCTGATGTTGAAAAGCAACAAAATACGGACGGCACTCACCATTGGCACCGTCCGTTTTTGGTTTCCCCTAGCTAATTACCAGAGATAACGCACGCCGACGTTCCATTGATAGGGCGTTTCAACTGGTGAGCCAAAGGTCGTCTGGAATTCACCATAAGCGGCGATCGACTTATTAAGACGAACCGTGCCGCCGACTGCGACTTCGCCCCAAGTACCACCAATATCCTGTTCGAGCGTGAGGCTCTGACCTGAACGCATCGTGGCGCTACTTTCGCCTTCGAATTCATGCGCGACAGAAGCTTTGGCATAAACCGTGTTGGCGTCCTTTGTATAACCCACGGAGAGCCCCAAGCGACCGACCAAAGAGTCCATACCCTTTTGGTGAGCCTTTACGCCAGCAGACGTCGTGTAATCGACACCTTCAAGGTAGTATAGGTCACTTCGGCTTGCGGTTCGATCCAGAAGGGCGTCTTATCGCAAGCAAGACGCCAACCATATTCCATGGCAAGAGACGTCCCCCAAGTATGGAAGTTACCGTTAGATTCGGTACCCGTTGCGTACTTCAACTTATAGTCAGTGTCCATACGCGTACGCTTCAAAATCACGTCCACGAACTGACCGTCGTCAGCCATCCAGCCACCATAGATACCAAAGCCGTAGGCTTTGTCTTCGGTGCTGCCGTTCACCAGGTCACCATCGCCTTCGCTATAGTGAGCCGTCAACCCCACATAACCGTTACCCGCAACGCGGCGGTCAGTACCCACCTGAAGCGTGGTGCTCTTATTGTCCATGTTGCGGTCGCCATATTCGGAGCGACTACCGAACATACGAACCCAACCACCCGACATCGTGTCATAGGTACGAAGATCCCCCATACGTTTGCTTACATCGTTGATCTGAGCACGCCAGTACCAACATTTGGTTAGAGGCAATGTCGTTAAGGGAGAGAAGAACGTTACTCGTCACGAACTCTTCATTCGTCACTTCTTGATTATTCAGATTTAGTTTTGCAGTGAAGTTACCAAGATTGGTTTGGACGCTAACGTCAGCAAGGGTGGTGTTCTGGTTATTGTCTACCTTCACAGCCTTAGCTACATCTTGAGCAGTGACATTGGCATCCTGGTAGATCAAATCAAATTCGAACGCTGTTGGACCATTACCCTTATTGTTGACAATATGAATCTGCTCGTCCTTTACGCTCGTGGTATTTAAATGTCGCACCATTGGCGCCAGTATTAAGGTTTTTGACCGTGACCTTAGAATTACCAGCATTGATCGTGCCGCCGTTGGCTTCGATGTTCTTGATCGTCGAATCACCCGTAGCGTTATAAGTTGCACCATTACTAAGAGCGATGTTGACACCGTTTGAGCTTTGCTGTTGGGCAGCAGCAAAGAAAGCGAAGGTTACTGCTTGAGCCTGTTCGTTTGGAACAATTTCCTCGGTGATCGTACCTGTAAAGGAAGAGCCTTCACCATCAAGGTCAATATTGATAGCTTGAGCGTTTGCTTCTGTAGCTTTGAGAGAAATGTCGCCAACCATGACGACCTTTTTACCGCCAATATTGATGTAGCCTTGCTTACCAATACCTTTAGTCGTATCGATCTCAATATCACCCTTAATCGTCAACGTATCTTCGGCATATATGTCAACAACGGAATCGTCACTTTCGTAGCTATCACCAGTGGTTTTTACCGAAATCGCTACGCCGTTTTCAGCGTTAATAGAGACGTTTTTAGCGCCAATTGAGAGTAAACCACCATTATCGAATTCAAGCGCAGCCTTACCACCCTTAGCGTTCACCGTGACTTTGTCGAGTACCTCTTGATCTGCGTCACCGATAATAAAACCTTGTTCCCAGTTATCAGGGAATAACTTCTTATTACGGTAGCCAATGTCAACCCAAGCGTTCTTACTCACATGAACACCACCATCGAGGTAGACTTCTTCGTTGCGAACTGTCATTGACGCGCCGTTTCTCGCATCAATACTGAATTCACTACCTTTCATATTGAGCGTCTGGTAGACACCCTTAATGTCAAAAAACTCAATATCGGGATGCGTGTCAAATTTTTTATTTTGATCGTTCCATTTACCTTCAAGACGAACGGCGATTTTACCAGTGGTTTCGAGCGTCGTTTTTTCTGCATAAATGCGAACATCGGCTTTGTTAAGCGGTTCGTCCATTTCTTTGTCTGGATCTTCAACCACTTTCCACTTATCGCCCGTTTTCACATAAAGTGCATGCCCTTCGTCACCACCCTTGAGCGTAAGAGTCTTTAGATAAGACGTATCTTCCCCATGCTGGTACCATTTTTGCCAGAACGACCAAGATGAACACTCGTGTTATTGGTGTTCACATAAACCGCATGTTGCGTACCTTCTAAGGTCAAATTCTTCATGCCAGAAAGGCTAATACTCTGCGAAGCATCTTTTGTTGCCTGTAGATGAAGAACGTCTTTAGCCTTTAGGAGAACGTTGTTATTGTTATTACCTTTGATCTGGAGGTCATGAGAAGGGGAGCCAGAGAGCTCGATACCCGTTTTACCTGCGTTTTCAAAGAAGACATCACTCGTGTTGGTGCCATTGAGCCCAATATTCTCGAAACCTGCTTGATCGGTAATCGTATTACCTTCAGTGACAGCCGAAGCAGCACCACTCATTAAGGCTAATGCAGAAAGAGTGGCGATAGAGAGGAGTTTTTTTCTACTAGTAACAGATATTAAATTAAGGGAAGGGGAGAAGTTATACATTTAACGTACACCTTTATTTGATCATAAAAAGACCTTAGAGATACCTAGAAGTTTTCATCTGAAATTCTAGACAATGTACTAAATTGTATGCCTCCCTGAAGAAATTATCTAATTAAGCCTTCACTTCAAACTTCAAAATAAGTAGTCCAATTAACTTATCCGCTTTATCGTTTATGTACTATTTGTACACGCTCAATACCTCTGCTGATCTGCCTTCGGAGGCTTTTTGAATCTCACTAAAGGCATGGCAAATAAAAGAGCGCATTCAGGTATTGGTCTAGATGCACTCTTTTTGGTTAAGACGGCTCAACCAATGGTTGACGCTTCACTTTCAAAAACCCAAGAATCTTCAGTCTGATGTCCGCTGGGCAAAGCGCCAACGCGTGGGTTTCCAAGTCTTTTGGCACCCCGCCATAAAACGCTTCAGCGATCCCACCCGTCATCGACCCTTGCGTATCGGCATCGCCCCCTAAACACACGACTACTCGAACAGCTTCTTCAAAAGTGTCCGTTTCTAAAAACGCACGAATGCTACGCGGCACAGAGTAGAGAGCGCTTCGGGGCTTACGCGTACTGAGGATCTTCAACACGTCGTCAGGGTTGGTCAAAACCACCCAATCCGTCGCCTCAGCACTCAAGTCATAGCCTTTGGTCTTTTCGGCGTAATAACGCAAATCGTCTTTGGTGTTCCCGTGGTTTGCGAGCCAAATCAGGCTCGCCACCGTTTCGGCACCACGCACAGCTTCTGGGTGGTTATGGGTGACTTCAGCGGTAATGCGTGCGTAGGTTTCGACGTCGTCAAGCGTCTCGTACAGCCACGCCACTGAAGTCACACGCATCGCTGCGCCGTTAGCCCAACTACCGTAGGGTGACAAATCAGAACACAAGTACCAGCGCAAAAACTTGGCACCATACCCACCGTGAAGTACGTTTCGACGGTATCGACTNAACTTTCGTTGTACACCAAGACGCGTTTTCTCGGGGTCGCCGTGCCCATCAACCACTGCCTCAGCCACCATCAAGGTGAGGATCGTATCGTCCGTCGGCTGACTTTGTGGCGTGAGAAGAGGGAAGTGAAGGTCAGTGGGCGGTGCCACTTCATAGGGACTCCCTGCCATGTCGCCAATCACGACACCCATTAACGGTCGTACCAATCATTTGCTTTTCCTTCAAAAAAACGGAACAGTTCTACTGTAAAAACTGTTCCGTCGTTTGATGTCTAACTGTGATGCCTAGAACGTACTATGGTCAAAAATCGCCTTTTGCTGCGTGAATTCGAGTAACCCCGCCACACCGCCTTCACGACCTAAACCACTTTCTTTGTACCCACCAAAAGGTGCCGTCACGTCGCGCGGTGCGTCGTTAATGTAGACGTTACCCGCATGGATCTGACGTGCCATCGCGATAGCCTTGTCTTTAGGACCAAAGACGCAAGCGGACAAGCCATAAGGCGTATCGTTGGCTATCTTGAGAGCTTCAGCCTCATCGTCATAAGGAATCACGCAAAGCACTGTACCAAAGATTTCTTCACGCGCAATACGCATCTGGTTATTGACGTCAGAAAAGACGACGGGCTTCACGTAGTAGCCATGCGTCATGTCAGTAGGCACTTCACCCACGATCATGCGTGCGCCTTCCTCTAACCCCAACTTGATATAGTCACGTACCTTCTCAAATTGTGCAGCGGACGATAACGTACCCAAGTCCATCATCTTATCGGTCGGGTCACCCACTTTGAGCGCCTTGACGGCTTCGACCAATAAACCTTCGACCGTTGCCAAATCGTCTCGTGGGACCAAAAGGCGAGAGAGCGACGTGCAGGTCTGCCCAGAATTCATAAAGATGGAACTCACAAGCTTCGGGAGCGCGGGTCGATAGTCCTCCGACTTTAACCAAACGCACGGCGACTTGCCGCCCAACTCAAGACTTACGTGCTTCACCGTTTGAAGCGCTTTTTGAGCAAGCATCGTGCCCACACGCGTGGACCCCGTAAAGCTCACCATGTCGACCAAGGGGTGTGTCGCCAAGCGGTCACCCAAAGCGGATCCACTACCGCTTACCAAATTAAAGACCCCAGCCGGGAACCCCGCCTTATCAAAGGCGTCCGCCAACAAAAGNGTCGTCAAGGGCGTGTGTTGACTGGGTTTTAAGACCACCGTGCAACCCATCAAAATCGCGGGCACGACCTTCTGAACGATCTGACCCAAGGGGTAGTTCCAAGGGGTCACACAAGCGACCACCCCGACTGGTTCGCGATAAACGGTCGATAGGGCATAAGGTTCTTGAAGCACCAAGGTCTTAGCCGCCTCAATATAAGAGCGAATTCGTACAAACTGATAGTCGCAGTGGGTTGCAGTTGTAAACCTAACCGGTGCCCCCAATTCTTTAACTTCAAGGTCAATGATCTCGTCACGCATAGCTTCAAAGTGCGTGAGCATCGACGTCATCAAAGCAATACGCTCGNNTACCATCGGCACATCTCGCCAAGCGTCAAGTGCCTCATGCGCCGCCTCCACAGCGCTATCCACGTCGGTCACCGTACCGTCAGGGACCTTGGCAAAATGTTCGAGCGTTGCAGGATTTTCTACTTCAATCAGTGCATCAGTATCTGATGCAACCCATTTCCCGTTGATGTAATGTTTTTCGAAATCGTAGGACATGTGTCCGCCTCTTAATCTTTTTAACGCGAAATACATGTGGGGTTTCGCCCAAACGTAACCCCGTGTATCGATACTGTAGCGCAAAGTGCAACCGTTTGCGTGAAATCCTTTAATAAGTGTCAGACTAGGTAATACTACTTATTGGCTTGATAGAACGACATAGTCTTTGGGGCGGAGAGCGCTTTAAAAGAAGAGAACCCAAAGCACGCCATAAAAGCCCATACTCCCCATTGACAATTGCATCGTCCTTATACAGTCAGAAACGCTTTGTAGCTTTATTTTGACCTAGATTCAGGCAAACTAAAGTCATCGGGCGACGCGAAACGCCTGATGTGAAGACTTTCCAAGAAACACTTTTTTTTCGCAAACGACTTTTGACCCATCAAGGACGACGCCGCGAACAGAAAGCGGCGGACGATAAAGATTATGCAAAACATCAAGCTCATCGCCGTTGCTTCTGCGCTCATCGCTTCGCTCGCCCTCACTGGTTGTGACAAGGCAAAAGAAGCACAGTACCGAACCTGCGGCACAAACGCAAGAAGCGCCAGCAACAGCCGATGCACCTGCACCAGTTGCTGTAGAGATCCCAGCACCTGCAGAAGCTCAGGCTACAACAGACGCCTCTCAATCGAAAGCCGATGTTACCGCCCCTATAGCTGAGTCCCAAGACGGTAAAACGCCTGACCAACTCGCAGCTCACCCAGCACAACCTGAATCGCCTACCAATACTCAGCCAGCTGATGCCGCCAAAACAAAGTAATCTCTAAATATCCATGGAGGTGCGCGCTCGAAACTGTTCACATGAACAGGGGACAGCGCGCTATATGTTATGAAGACTATGCGTACACTCATG
This sequence comes from uncultured Sutterella sp., assembly GCA_905186105.1. GTDB lineage: Bacteria > Pseudomonadota > Gammaproteobacteria > Burkholderiales > Burkholderiaceae_F > Sutterella. The sequence goes on from LR994475.1 coordinate 1,481,834, forward strand.
GCAACCGCCGTTGCCGCCGCAGCACTAGCTCTAGCGGGTTGCAATGCTCATACGAATGATGATGTTGCCAAGGCTGACAACACCAACACTACCCAAACAACGCAATCTGCATCAGCCACACCGACAACTACCAACAAAATGCTGGTGTTTATTCAGGTGTATTGCCTGCCGCTGACTGCGAAGGTATTCGCACGACCCTCTATATTCGCCCAGATGGTACCTACACACGTATTTCTGAATATATTGGTGCCGACACCTTTGAAGAAGGCGGTACCTGGAAGACGGATGATAAGGGTGTGACCCATATGAAGCCCGCCAACGACAAGGATCCCGAATGGCTCATGGACTTTGAAGAAACGGAAGTCGTTCTTCTTGATGCCGATGGTAATCCTGTGAAGGGTCCACTAGCTGATCACTACAAGCTGAAGAAGAACTAATTTTTTTCGATTTGTTTTCTCTCTTCACGAATTGAACAAACGTTCAGTAGAATGGAGATGAGCTCATCTTGATGATGAACACACCTCCATTTTTCTTTGTAAGAGAGAACAAAATGCTGACGAGACGCAAGCTTTTATTAGCCGTTGGAATCAGTGCTGCATTGCCAGCCCTGCCAGCTATGGCTCGAGATGACGTACTTTTAGCAGACATCCTACATGGTGTTTCTGACGCACTCATTCGTAACTACATTCGCGAACACTACGAAGAAGGTCGTTGGGACGGTCACTATTGGCACCGTCATGGTCGTCGTTACTCGCCTCGTGAATATCGCATTTATCTCGTTGACGAATATCACCGTCACCCAGGTTGGAAGCCCAAGCACTGGAAGCGTAAGCACAAAGACTGGGACGACGATGACTGGGACGACCGTTCGCATCACCGCCCGCCGCGCCGCCGTCGTAAGGACGATGACGAGGACGATGATTGATCGTTGACATAAAGAATAGGCATGGATTTCCAGGAGGATCCATGCCTATCTTGTTTTTTAGAGTGACTGTCGTTATTGGGGCGTCGGCTCCTTCGTCACTGCCACCCAGCCCAACGCCAAAGACGCAGCTTCCATTTGTTCGGGCGTGAATTCCAACTCATCCTGTAAAGACCCACACGCCACATGCGTTGTCGGGAAGGCTTTTAACGAGTCATCTAACCACACTTGAAGGCCTCAGGAATCCCAAAGGGACAAACGCACCCAGGCTGGTGACCAATCAAAGCTTCAACCTGATCCGATGGAATCATCTTCGCCTTCACACCAAAGCGATCTTTATATTTGCGATTATCGATCTTGACGTGACCGTACCATCACGATGAGCACGGGCACATCATTTTGCAAAAAGGAAAGCGTCTTAGCGATGCGCTTTTCTTCGCAACCAATGGTCACAGCGGCATCCTGCACCGTAGCAATACCCGTCTCATGATGAACAATCAAATGAGCAAAGCCGCGAGACTCAAGATCACGACGCGCATTCTCTAAAGACATAAGTACCTCTAAGGAAGATCGACAAAGTCTTTCAATCATAGCGCGAAGAGAGCGTGATTCTCACTATAAGGCTTAATTAATGTGTTGCATAGACATCACATTGATGAGAAGAGGGGGGCTGAGAAATGGATTAAAGCACTGTTTTCATAGCTATGGTTTACCCGAGAGTCCTCTTGGTTACCCCTTACTGCTCTGGAGTAGACAAAACCTGAACACGCGTTCACTAATCAATTCATTCCATTCTCAGAGAGTCAAAGACGTACAAAATACCTCAAATCCGACAAAACACGATCTTGAGCGTAATCCCTAAAGGCATAGGGATTAATACCCGTTCGACAACTATATCTTTCTCCCGTAAAGTACCCACGCTAGCGTAGTAAAGACCACTCACTACGTGTAGCACCAATCAAAGGAGATGAAAAAATGTTTAAGAAGTCCTTGATCGCTGTTGGCGTTCTCGCCATGACAGCTGGTATGGCTCAGGCTGCTAATGTTGAACTTTATGGTAGTGTTGACACTGGCTTGATGTATAGCGACGTTGAAGTCCAGCAGGGCACCAAGACGACCGAAACGAAGACCTTCGCCCTTAAGTCCGGCGCTAACTCTGGTCCTCGTCTTGGCTTGCGTGGTACGGAAGACCTCGGCAACGGTTTGAAGGTTAGCTTCAAGCTCGAAAACGGTTTCTATGTTGACGACGGTTCCTTCAAGACCGGCGACTGCCTCTTTGACCGTGAAGCTTCCTTGAGCGTTCATGGCGATTTCGGCACGTTGTCCATGGACCGCATGGGCGGTGTTGGTTCGAGCGCTGGTACGTATGACCTCGTTTGGGATACGGCTGACGTCTTCGACGGTGGCGACAACGGTATCTGCGGTTTCGCAATGTCCTCTCGCTATGACAACACGCTCACCTATGTGACGCCGAAATTCGCTGGTTTGACGGGTTACGCTCAGTACTCCTTCAAGGGCGACAGCAAGCAGGTTTATAAGGATAAGAATAATGACAAGAAGGAATATGGTACCCGCGAAGGTTCCGCCGCTGCTGACCGCTACGCTTCTCTCGCTTTAAAGGGTGAATTCGGTGCCCTCAACACGATCGTGTCTTATGAATGGTTGAATTACGCTTCGAACGATGGTGTTGAAGCCGAAACCGACTTCCGTGAGCACGAAGACGGTCAGTTGATCTTCGTTGGCGGTAACTATGACCTCGGTGTTGCCAAGGTTTACGCTTTGGCTGAACACTTCAAGAACATGCGCTTTGCTTGGGGTATCAATAGCGACGACGTCAAGGTCATTAAGAATGCCACGAAGGACGGCATGAACGGTTTCGGTANNCTCCACCTTGGCACGAAGTTCAACGCCCTCGCTGGTAACTTCAAGGTGGGTCTCTACTATGTTGACGGCGAAGTTGAAAACGTTAACCTCACTGGTGAAAAGGACCTCGACGCCAAGTACCTCGGCTTTGCTACCCGCTACGTCTATCCGCTCTCCAAGCGCACCGAACTCTACCTCGGTGGTGGCTATGCTAAGGGCGAAGTCGAAGGTAAGACCTACCTCTCCGAACAGAAAACCTTCCAGGCTTATACGGGTTTGACGCACAAGTTCTAATCTTTTGCTCATAACGTAAAGTAAGTCATACCTCAACGTCAGATGCCATCCATTTGGGTACTTTTGGCGTTTTAACCTGTAAGAAGAGGGGAGGCGCAACGCTCAAACTACATCAAACGCCCTAGTTAAAGGCATTTGAGCATTCTCTATAATCGTTAGAACTCCCTCACAAAATCCCCGAAAAGGATCAAGTCCCTATGAATCCACGTTTCATGATGATCTTATCCATGGCGATCTTTGGCACATTGGGTCTCTTTGTGCGCAATATCAACGTANCTTCTGGTGAACTCGCGCTTTATCGTGCCGTCATGGCTGCGCTATTTTTAACCACGGTCTTTCTCATTACGAAGCGACGGATTGAATGGACAAAAATCCGCAAAGAAGTTCCTATCTTGATTGCCTCTGGGGTCGCCGTGGGCATCAACTGGATATTGCTTTTTGAAGCCTACAAGTACACGACGATTTCGCTTGCGACGCTTAGCTACTACTTTGCGCCCGTCCTTGTGACCGCGATCTGTCCCTTCCTCTTTAAAGAAAAGCTCTCGCCTAAGCAAATTATTTGCTTTGTGATGTCCACGCTTGGCATCGTGTTGATCACAGGAATAGGGGGCACCAACGNNTACCAAAACAATCTTGTCGGGATTATGTTTGGCTTAGGCGCCGCCGTCTTTTATGCGTCCGTCATTTTGCTCAACAAGTTCATCAAGAACGTGGGCGGCATTGATCGTACGCTCCTGCAATTTATCGCGGTCATTGTGGTGCTCCTGCCGTACGTCGCGACTACGTGCGGCTTCTCTTTAGGTGGCTTGGACACCTTAGGTTGGGGCTGTCTCTTGGTCGTAGGGCTCGTGCATACCGGCATCACGTACACGATGTATTTCTCGTCCTTAAAGGATCTCCCAGGGCAAAAGGTAGCGATTCTGAGTTACATCGATCCGTTGGTCGCCATTGCGATTTCGGTCTTAGTGCTTGGTGAAGCGATGACTGTGACGCAGATGATTGGTGGTGCATTGATCTTAGGCTTTACGCTGTGGAATGAATTGATGCCCACGAAAGAGGGCTAACGAAAGGGCAACCACATAGCCAAACAGGACTTTCCGTCAAAAGAAAGTCCTGTTTTTCTGTGGGCAATCATTCGGAATAAAACATACTGAGGTCACATCGCACCAAAGAGCATCAACGCGATCGACATGCCAATAATCGAGAACGCAACACTTAGTGAACTCATGTTGGCAGCCATCGCAATATCACCGCCCAACTTTGCCGTGAAAACAAGGCTCATGGCAGGAATAGGGGAGAGGCAGGTGAGGGTGAGNGCTATGCGAATTTCATCCTCAAAAGGCAAGAAAAACCACACACCCAAAGCGATCAAAATACAAACAATCCAACGCTTGGCAAGTAAACCCACAAGCTGAAAGAACTTTTCATTCGTCATCGAAAAGCTGATCGTCTCGCCAATCATGATCATGCATAGGAAGGTATTAGCGTGCGCACCGACCGCCGTACTTGTGATGATGCCTTCAGGCAATTTGAGGTCAAGGAGCGACATGACCACGACAAAGGTGAAGGTGACCAAGGGACCAGAACGCACCAGGCGTGAACCAATGACCTTGACCGTACGCCAAAAAGTGGTTTTCACGCGGGTGCCGGCAATCACAGCAAATGTACCGCCGCCCGCCATGATAACGTTGCCAACGTCAAACATAAAAGTGGTCATCAGTCCGGTCGTCGGAAAGAATGACTGGACGTAGGGCACCGCAAAAGGNTAGACCGAATAGCCGCCCATATTGAGGCGCATAAAGTCACGCCATTTTTGGTCCTTGACGTGACGCGAAAGAAAAAGCGCCCAAGCTAGCAAAATCACATTGGCACCAAGTCCGAGTGCAGCAAGCATCACCATCTCAGCATGAATCTTCATGCCGTTCAAGTTAGTGAGAATGACGCAAGGCAAAGTGACATTCATCACCAGTGCACTGATAGCCGCAAAAGCTTCTTCTTTGAGGATATTGAATCGGCGAAGAACGTAACCCAACACAATGAAAATCGCCAAGGACATCACCTTGGCAAAACTATCTGCCATGACTTTCCTCCAAACGAGAGGACGTTTATTATCGTGCGATCTGAGTGGTTTTTCTACCGTCCACGGGAGGTAAAAATGCCTGAGAATGAGCCGATTGACGCCTGGTGCGTAAGGATCAAGCTAAATAGGCTTTTCAGCTCATTTTTCATATAATTCAACATAACTACTATTATGTTGATTTATAAATATAAGGAGGCGAAGTCTCAAAAGTCCCACTTACTTCTGGATCGTTTCCAACACCGGCAACCTAGCTGCTCGCCGTACGTTCGTCAGCCATGCCTTCCCCCTTTTCCTAGGCATAACCGAGGGCACCGTAAACGTTCGTGCGCTTGGAGAGCGGATATTCGTAACCGACAGAGAAGGCATAACGCTTCAAGTCCTGAGCATCAGCACCCTTATTGACCTGGTCTTCGGCATCCATAAAGCCAACCAAAGCCTTAGCCGTATCACCCATGGTATCGCGTAACAACCTCAACGATTATCATGAGCGCGTTAACTACATTAGTTGCCTTCTAGACACGTCGCGTATAGGAACCTGATTGCCGTCATTGTTTGCAAGAGTGAAGAAAAAATCGTTCGGAAATGAATTTAGGGTTATTCCCTGCACAACAAAAGAAAACAAGTACGAAGATGGGCGTAATGACTACCCGGCAGCAGTTTCCGGAAATACCCAACTCAAAAGGAATCAAGATGCGTAACGCTCTTCCCTTCAAACCTTTGACCACGTCCATCCTCATCGCCGCCCTTTTCTCCTTATCAAACGGAGCCATGGCTGCTGATTCATACGGTATTAACGCCTCCAAAGAAGATAAAACGTTTACCGACCTCACAGAAATCAAGGATGTTGATTACGGCATTTATGTCTCCGGTGAACACACGGCTGATATCAGTAGCCAAACCGACCTGTCAATTACAGCAAAGAAAGACGGAACTAAATTTAAGGGTGGAAATAATAACGGTGGCAAAATCCTGTTAACTGCGGGCAACACCCTGACTGTGACAACGACAGCCGAAGGCATCGTACTGCGGTCTTAGAGTCGAAACAAATTCGAAAAACCTGAAAGAAACAGGGATCACTGCTCAGGCTAAAAACATCTATCTCACTGTCAACTCTTCGACAAATAATGGCAATTCCACTACCAACGGCATCTGCATCTCAGGCAAAGCCAACAGCACTTCACCAAACAAAGCCGCCTACTTAGTCACGCTTACAGCGGAAGAACAGATTTCCATCACTACAAGTGCGGATAAGTACTCGGAAGGCATTTCCGTTGATGGTTCGGACAGTTCTACTACCCTGACAAGTAAAAATCTATCGATTAAAACCCTGCAAAACAACAACGGGAAACACAAAAAGGGGTATGCGCATGGCATCATCTCCGAACTGAACGGTACCTAGTTGACATCAACGCCACTGAAAGCGTCGACATTCGGGTCACGAAGCGAGGTGACGGCGAAGCTTTTGCTCTGAAGGTTGTAGCTGGTACCCTGGCTGGGAAGAATATAGCGATCGCGTCTCGACGATTGACATTCAAGCTGACAATATCAAGCTTAACGCTAGCGCCGAGACGACTGGGAACATCCAAACTTCCGCTATTTATCTGTTGGGTGGTCGAGGCGAAAGTGATGGATACGATGGTCCAAGTCAAGGTGTGATCACACTTAAGGGAAAAAACATCGACTTATCTGCGGCAGGTGGCACTACCAGTGGCGTGACGGTTGTTACGGGTGGCAACGTAAACCTCGGTGATGAAACGACCAACCTCATTCGTATCTATTCTGCCTTCGACACGGAAAGTGGTCTTAAAGGTTCAGTCAACGACTTTACTGGACTATATGCTGGCGGATGGGACTCAAACAACGAGTCGAACATCACCGCCAACGGTAAAACGATCAGCATCACCGCTGAAGCTCAAACCCAAGCGGTTGGTGTAATGGCTGGATCGAATTCGAGACTTAACATCGGTGGAGCAAATACCAACAATGTCGACATTCGTGCAATCGCCGAAGGAACTGATTCTGGAACTCTGCCCTATGGCGTTTGGGTACTCAATACCGAGATATCCAAAAACACCTCAGAATCATTCATGCAAACAAAAGGTAGTAAAGCTAGCATTATTGGCAAAAATATCTACATTTCCGCTGAAGGGGCTGGAGACGTTCGTGGCGTATTTGTAGCCTCCAATCTTCTCGAACCTTCCCGTAAAGTACCGAATTGACCCTCACTGGGGACACGGTCGAGATAATGGCCAAATCCACTGCGCCTAATGGTCTGTACCACAGGTATCTCGGCGATGAGTAGCGGCGTCGTAAACATCAGCGGCGACACAACTATTACGGCTGATTGTGCAATTCTAGCTCGCGGTGATGCCACTGTAGCAATTAACAAAGACGGCAAACACAGCACTCGTATTGACGGTGACATCGTCTTCAGTTATGACGGGGATACGTCTAAAACGAACGTCAACGCCAACATAGACATCACTCTCGTCGGATCAGACTCCTACTGGAATGGCAACACCTCGATTGACTGGAATAATTTGCCTGGCGGCACACAAAATTCAGATACGTTGAACGTGACCGATATGAAACTCGCGCTAAAGGATGGCGCCCAATGGACACCGAAGACCATAGCCGGCACGGATCCAACGGCAGCCAATGGACAGCGGGGTATATCGCTGAACCAACTGACAATGGATCACGGCGTCATCAACATCGTCGACCACACAGTTGACGTGAAAGTGGACACACTGACGGGCGCAGGCACAGTGAAGCTTGCTACAGACCTCAGCGCGAAGGAAGGTAACGAAACTGGTACCTTCACCGTCGGAACAGCGAAAAACGCCATGCTTGACGTCCAATTGATGGACAAAGCCAATGAAAAGCCCCTAACCTCAGACGAAGTTACGCCAGAATACGCCAAGAAGCTCTTGACCAACGTCAGTGGTGATCAGTTGAGTGTCACGACACATGTTGACGAAGGCATGTATAAGCCTGGTTTCGCAATCAATGCGAATGGCGGGACCCAAACTGCCCCTGTCAACACCGTCATGCAGACTGGTCTTGAATTAGTCGCTGCCGCCCCCCTATCCATCCACCGCATGCTAACTACCGATGTGCGCAAGCGTCTTGGAGATATCCGTTCTATGAATGGTACCTCAGGTGCTTGGGCTCGATATGACGGTGGTCGACTTTCTGGCAGTAACGGTCTAGAAAACGACTTCCACACCGTTCAAGTCGGTCTCGATACGCAACCAACAGCAGATCCGATCCGCCTCGGTGCGGTTTTCTCTTATACAATGAGCGACACTGACTACGCTCGCGGCACTGCCGACACCGATGCTTATAGCCTGGCAGCCTACGGTCTCTGGTTTGACAATGCCGGTACCGCTACGTTGACCTAGTCGCACGCGTCGCGACATTACGAACCGATATAGTATCGACGTCACCAAAAAAGGGACTATGGATAGCCTAGCCGTGGGACTCTCAGGAGAGTTCGGTTGGCGTCTCGATCTCCCCCGTGGCTTTTATGTCGAACCGCAGGTCGAAGTATCCTTTACCCATGTAAATCCAGACGACCTCAGGCTCTCCGACGGCTCTACCTATGCCTACGATAGTGTTAAGAGTTTCGTTGGACGCACGGGCGTATCGTTTGGTACCTTACCCTTCCAGACAACATGGGCAACATCTACGCTCACCTGGGAGCCCTACATGAATTTCTTGGCGATGCTGCAGTCACGGGACGCGACGGTAGTGTTCAAACGCTCGATGGCAAAGACACCTGGATTGAATACGGGCTCGGTGCTAACATTAGTCTGACTAAGGCCGCCTATCTTTGGGCAGACCTTGAACGCACCAACGGTAGCGTTCTTGACGAAGACTATCGTGCAACCCTAGGTGTTCGGTATGTATTCTAATTAAGAAAGTAAAGGTGTCCTTCACTTGCATGGGGGAAGGACACCTTTTTCTTATGTTGAGTAATTTAAAGCCTATTTTGGGACAAACTTTGTGGTTTTCTTGATTGGCTTGGATTGCCCGCTGAATGGACTTTTTGCCATCAATGACCTTCATGGCACCCAAACTTTGTGCCAGCCAGTCATTCGTCATGGCTTGTAGCACTTTCTATATTCATCTCAACATCATCGGTAACTTTGCGACTGTTTGCGTGGACATCAAATACAGCCTCTTGGGTTTTGAAAGCAGCTTCTGTCGTTATGTCCTATATCGATGGTTTGAAATCAGAATTTCATTTTATTGTGCAAGACCAAAACACACGGTGTGACGTTTAGATTTACGCCTTAGCTTGTGTCTTATCTAGATATCCGTGCTAGTCGTTACTGGTTTATTTACGTTGGAACTTACTCCGAAAAGCGCTCAATGCTGGTGACGGTTATTGCTACCTCGGTCTTTTCTTTTAAATATAGTCTTGATCTTTGTGACCGTCCGTTTCTCGAAAGACAAGGATTTCAGCCAGTAATCTTTAACGTTATTAGCTACCCTCCTCGCCGCCCTAGCCCATCCTCAACCTTGTTGCTGATCTTATTTTCCATACCTTCTATGGTATAAAGGAACCGATATACTCTTTGAGGTATACGCTTGTCTTTATACCTTAAAAGTAATAAACTACTTTCCATAAAGTCCTTAGATAGGTATTTGCATGGGCACACTAGAAATCAGTTATCGAACGACAATGACAATGAACACTCCTGAGCAAGTTGGAATGTGGCTCAAAAGTTGCCGGCTCGAGCGCGGGATGACGCAAGCTGAATTGGCAAAAAAAGCAGGCGTTACCCAGCGCCTCATTTCAGACTTTGAGCGCAACAAAATTGTGATCCGAATAGATACGCTCTACCGAATTCTCAAGGCGCTAGGACTTATTCTTGCGACCATCGACCCATCGATAGAACCAGAACAAACTGACGAGGAATACCCATGGTAGATGACGTCTTACATATCGATATCAATGGTACACGCGTAGCCGACCTCATCAAGCACACCAATCAGCAATTAACGCTCATCTACGCGCCTTCCTGGCTCAATCATCCGCGACGCCGATCTCTTTCACTCAGTTTGCAGCTACAGAACCGTACATTAGAAGGCNCTCAAGTCAAGGCTTTCTTTGAAAATTTAATGCCTGACAATCCATTGACTGTCCAACGCATTGTTCGGCAATTTCATCTCGGCAGTCATGATGCTTTTACTGTCTTAAAAGCAATTGGTAGTGATTGCATTGGCGCGATTCAGCTCTATCCTGACGGAGTAACTCCGCCAAATCCTAAAACGATTAGTACAAAAAAACTCACCGATCACGACATTGAAGAGATTCTCAAAAATAACGAAAATCGTCCCTTAGGCATGACTGAAAATGACGACTTTCGCCTCTCATTAGCTGGTGCTCAGACTAAAACAGGTCTCTTGTATCTAAACGATCAGTGGTTCTTACCTCTAGCAGCAACACCAACAAGTCACATCCTTAAATTAGCATTGGGATCAATGGTTAATAACAGCGTCAATTTTTCCGATAGCTGTGAAAACGAATGGCTTTGTTTGCAAATTGCTAAAGGTTTTGGTTTTCAAGTGGCAAATGCCAAACTCCTCACATTTGGGACGACCAAGACAATTGCTATAGAACGTTTTGATCGTGTCTTTATAAACAACAAAATTTTTCGGTTGCCTACCGAAGATTTATGCCAAGCACTTGGCGTCAATCCCACGATGAAATATGAATCCGATGGTGGTCCAGGTATTGGTAGGATCATGAAATGTCTCAACGGAAGCCAAAATGCTGACCATGATCGCCGAACCTTTCTGGCAGCACAAGTACTTCTTTGGCTACTCGATTCGCCAGACTACCATGCAAAGAACTATTCGATTTTTATTGACGTTAATGATGGCTACTACTTAACGCCACTCTACGACATCCTATCGGTTGCACCATTAGTTGCGTCTGGGCAATTAAACAAACGAAAAGTGAAATTGGCTATGTCTCTCATTGGTAAGAATCGGCACTCTCGAATGGAAGACATTCAGCCTCGCCACTTCCTGAGTACAGCTGAAGCAGTCGATTTTCCTACTGATGTTATGCGTGATATCCTCGAAAGAATGTCCAACGAAGCGGATGATGTGATTAATCATGTTCAATCCACTTTGCCGCCCTCCTTTCCGCGCTCAACCTCAGAGCCAATCTTTAATACGGTTCGTCAGCGCGCTGCCAAGATTCGAGTTTTTCTACAAGCTTAGTTCTGCAAGCTGAATGATCACGCCGTTTACTGAGTCAATCAAAACGGCGTTTTTTCATACTGCATGTCTTGCGACTTCCTCTACATTTATCTCTACATAATCAGCAAATTTGCGGTTTTTCATTCGGATATCGAGTGCGCCTACTATGGACTTAAGGCAACAAGATAAGTTGCCTTACCAACCTCGGGAGTTTTTATGTTCTACATTGACACCTACAAATCCGAATTTCGATTTTCCGCTCAAGNNTACCGAACCACCCGTCGTGACTTTTGGATTTACACGATTGGTACGTGGCTCATCACACTAGCTGTATCACTTGTTGCAGGTTTAATCTACGGCGCGACTGGATCAGAAATCCTTTTTATGGGACTAATCATCATCGGCTGCATCAGTATCTTCGTTTTAAACATCGCCTATATTTTTGTGACCATTCGACGCCTACATGACATGGGTTATTCGGGCTGGTGGTACCTAGCAGTGTTAGGCGCCCTCCTCGTTGCCTCGTTTTTCGAAAAGGTCGCACCTCTCATTTCTTTAATCGTTTTGGTCATCATCTATATCTGCTTGAGCAAAGGCTCAGACGTCGTGCCAAACCGTTATGATTGAGATATCTACTAGAGGAATTCATTATGGCACGTTGGGGTATCCCGGGCATTTCGTTTTCACTTAAACGCGCACTTAGTACTGACGGTACCTTTACGCCAAAAGGTCTCAAAAGCTCTTGGTGTGCCGACAACAAGATCAGGCATCGAACGCAAAATCGGGCGTTCTATCTTAAATGCACTTTTCAAGAAAAAATAACGGTCCTTATCAGACCAAAATGCATAGGCTAGGAGGTAGCTCCCCTAGCCTTCTTTTTTACGCTTGAAACCTACCTATTCCGCCTAACGCTCACTAATGATGGCTTCCATGACAATTCACCTCAACCTTCCTGAGCAAAGCTCACGAAATTTTCTCGTTGTTCGAGCTTTTGACTTCGGGAAAGAGGTCCCCTTTGGGGTTTAGAAACGACAAAGCCCAGTGCTACCTACACCGGGCTGAGTCAATCTAAGGAAATTCGTATGTGGACGCATATTGTTTCCTTGCTAGATAGTCTAGCACAGACTGTGGTTGTTTGGAATGGCGACATTATTGTCAATGTTTCAGGCGTTTCAGTTGATTGGATCGGCCTTAGTGTCGTGATGATCTTGCTGTGCGCGATTGTCCGCAAGCGTTAAGGTTTTTTGGACCACGAAAAAGGGGGAGGTTTTTGGACTTCCCCCTTGTGTTTTTAGCCACAGACACGCAAAGGATAATTGTTTAATAGGCTCATTGCTTCAAGGTTGATATAAGGCTCAACAACAAACCCATATTTGCTCTTTCCCTTCAGTTTGTATGTTCTATTCTCACCCTGAGTAGAAAACTGCACATGTGCAGTTTTCGGCTCTTACCCACTCCCAAAGGGAACACACTGCACATTTTTTTACATCGCTCTCGGTTTTGTGGTGAAATTCTTCTAATATCACCGACCCGTTCTTGCACTTTTGGCTTCGCTACCTGTTTGCTAACCAAAGCCTGCTTGATATGAGTCCTGACGGGTACAACAAGGCTAGCGCAGTACATTGTGAACGACATCACGAAATCCACCGACCAGTTGCTTTTAGCGCAGTACTTTCGTCGTGAACTGAAGGAAACGTGGACCGTTTCGGAGTGTGCACCGTGGTGGAACCACAATGAAAGCGATGACATTGACCTCGTTGCCTATCAGCCGTTTGATAAACGACTGATCTTCGTGGACATAAATAGAGAGGCAAGGCAAATCAACCTGCAGAGGTTGAAGGCTAAGAGCTTAGCTTTCCTGGCAGCCAACCCGTCGTACGGTAATTATGAATTCGTCTACGAAGGTAGGTCATTCGAAAACATCAAAACCTCCTAATCAATCACCCAACAGCATTGCCTGAGTCGAGTCAGCATAAAATTTAGTTAGCAGACAAGGGAGGTATCTAAGCAAGTACTCAAATCCACGATGGTTGCCATGGCTAGTGTACTATTGCTCGCAGGATGTAAGTCCGAAATTCAGACAACGACGACACTCAGCCAGTTGCAGTACTCAGAAGCTACGCCAACGACGGCTTACTTCTATTCGCAAATATTGAGCTGCCGAGATCCTCAAACGGGCTTAACAGATTCCCAAGTCTTGCAACTTCGGGAGCAAGTCGACTACATTTTGCCGGGCTCCCGTTATTTGGGTTGCCAAGATGTTGAATTTCAGGGCTTAGTCTCTTTTGAAACCAATGTGCTAATTGGTGGAGATCCACAACAATATAGCCGAGACGAGATTTGTTTAGGTGCTATAGACTCTCGCCGATCGATTGTCGTTGGTAAAAATATCCGTGAGCGCTTTTCTCGTATTGCCGACTCTTTGAGCGGTTGGACACTGTCTGATTTAGAAGTGAAGGTTGCTGTAATAACGACCTTGCCAAAAGGTCAGTGTCTACATACCAAGTTGCTTTGTCGAAAATGACAGAGGTCGGTGGAGCTATCACGATTACTCTATCGATTGGGACGCTGACACCACCTATACCTTCTCTTTATCCGATGCAGGTGTAGACCAAGCTTTCTCGGATAACGTATCTAGCATTTTGTCATTTCTCAATAAGCGAATCACTCAAACACAGACCTACAGTTAATCGAGTCGTCAAGTGATACTCCAGGGCGATCGATTGGCGAGTAAGGTAACCACGAGCATTTGATTGCCCCTAATGCCCTTGCTTAGGAAAAGTTTTTTGCTCAGTTTATGGTGTGGTCAGTTGTTCTTCTCATATGGTCGCCCTGAGGTCGATGACAGCCAATGCCATCTATCAGATTCTTAGGAATTCGTGCCCAGGGAGCACCAATAGCGTTATTCCAACAATAGAAAACGGCAGTTTTGTTGATATTTCAACTCAAATTTGAGCCTTTGCCTAGGGGCGTTCCGCCTTAATGCTCTACCACATTTGAACTAACCTAGATGTAGACCCCATTCAAACAAGACAAGGAGATACTCGTATGACGGTTAATCTCTCTAGGCGCTCCCTTCTTCAGAGCGTTTCACTTGCCGCCACGATGCCAACAATGCCTGTCTTTGCCAAAGTTGCACCTCAAGATGCCAACAAGACATGGACCGGTTACGCTTGCTGTGACAGTTGCAACCACGGGCCTTTCTGTGGCATTCAGTTTCAAGCACGCGGCAACATGATTGAACGCATCGAAAACTGGAAGGAAAACCCCAATCATTTCCTGTGTTCCAAGGGATGGACTACCTTGCAGCGACAATACAATCCGAATCGTCTGCTTTATCCGATGAAGCGTACAAACCCAAAATCAGCTACCGACCCTGGTTGGGTGCGTATTACCTGGGACGAAGCCTACCGCACTATTGCAGCTAAAATGCTTGAAGCTCGTGAAAAGTACTACNCTCACAGTGTGATGTTCTATGCGGGTGACCCAAAGGAACCTCGTGCACCAATTCAGCGTCTCGCTCGCTATTTCGGCTCCACAACTTGGGGCACAGAATCGTCGGTAGCCTGCCGCTCAGGTTGTGCCTTCGGTGAAGCTTTGAACTTCGGCGTAGAAAATATCGGTTCGGCTCCAGGTCCTAAAACCAAAGTTTTCATTGTACTCGCCACTAATGCCTGGGCGCGCCCCATCGGTTGGTGGAACATGCTCCTTAAAGTCAAGGCTCGTGGTGTCAAGATTATCTGCATTGACCCACGTCGTACCAAGTNNACTGCACAAATTGCCGACATTCATCTGCAACTGAAGGTCGGTACCGATACAGCGCTTGCCGCAGGCATGACCCGTGTCCTCATTAAGGAAAATCTATACAACAAGGCATTTGTTGAACAATGGACACACGGCTTTAAAGAATATGCAGCCTATTGCGAAAAATTCACGCCGGAATATACCGAAAGCATTACGGGAGTTCCAGCTAAGCTGATCGTTGATGCCGCTCGCATGTGGGCGGATGGACTAGGAACCTATATCTCGTCACCGCAGTCTCTGTCGCACAACTCAAACGGTATTGCCAACACCCGTGCACCGATGCTTCTGACCGCCACTATGGGCTACATTGATGTTGAAGGGGGGCTTCCATTCAACGTAGTACCTAAAAAGCTCCTTCATCACGCCTTCGGTNACCAACATGAAGACTTTATCGACTACAACTGGTGGTTCGCCCCCGAACAGTTAGCACAGTGCCTCGATCGCGAAGATGTGCCTATTTGGAGCGCCACACACGATCAGGTAAGCCCGAACAATTTCCCGGAATGGGTAAAGGCTGGCAAGGTTAAAGTCTTCTGCGGTTGGGGGTTCAACGTCAACATCTGTANNCCGCAACCCGCTGTTTATCGTGAGGCTTTTCGTCAACTCGATTTCGCCTTTGCGGTCGACTACTTCCATCGTCCTGACAGTCACGACATGCTCGACATGATCCTGCCCGCTGCCACGAACTATGAACGTTATGCGCCTTTCGGTAACTATGGTACTCGTCTGATCGCACGCCGACCAGTCAAACCTTTAGGTGAAGCCAAAGAAGACTGGCGCATCGCACTTGAACTCGGATGTATCGTCGATAAGCCCGAACGCTTCTTCGAGGGTGATCCCGTCAAGGCACTCGATTGGATTCTGAAGCAGTATCCCGATCGCTCTTACGAAAAATTGGGTGCCGCCCTGCCGAACCCACTGCCATTACCTGGTGCCATCAAAGGCTTCAAGAAGTTCGAAAAAGGCTTGTTGCGTCCAGACGGAAAACCAGGTTTCAACACGAAATCGGGCAAAATCGAATACGTCTCCGAAACGTTGCGTCAATACGGTCACTCAGGACTCCCTGAGTACAAGCCCATGATGTCGCTCACCGACGAATTCAACCTCCGCTTCATTAACGGTACGCGTAAACCACACATCACGCACTCCAAGACACGTAATGATCAACCGTACCTGATGGAAATTGAAAATGGTCTCCACATCGACATGAATCCCAAGGATGCGGCGGCACGAAACCTTAAAGAAGGCGATGTTGTTGAAATCCGTTCGCCGTTCGGCGGTCCGGTACGTGCAACATTAACGGTCTCGATCATCGTGCCTGAAGGCACTATTGGGGGTCAATACGGTTGGCTTGGCGATATGAATACGCAAGTCTTGGTGCCGCGAGACCATCGTGACCCGATCACGGGTTATCCATGCTACTTCGAAGTGAAACTCCCAAATATTGCCCTTACTAATAGCTGAGAGAATATCCATGTACTGAAGAACATAGTCTTCGTTAGTTGTCACCATGCCTGACGAAGCGAAAGCCTGCTCATCGATCTTTTCGTAGCCACCCATCGCAAGCGGAAGGTTGAACTTCCAATCAGATCGTTCAAAGAAAGCCTTCCATTCGCTGACGGTCATGGAAAGACGTTCAACCGCGGTGCCGTCAATTTGTGCCTTGGGAATCCAATAGTCTTCTTTATCTCGAATCAAAGGCATCATGATACGAGTATGCGAGTTCTCGGGCTCATAGCCCAAGTTCAAAAGTAAGGCACACCAAGAGCGATCACCGAGCGGATATCGTGGATCCTCTACTGACATTTGGTCGAGCACCGTATTGCGAATCTGCTCAAAAGGAATGTTGTGTTCACTTACCTGAGTAAGAAATATATAGAGTGAAGGCGGCATGCCTAAGTCACTACCCACAGCGAGGCTATCGAGTACGCGTCGTACAAAGATCGCCCAAAACTTGCGGCGTACGATGACACAACTCTTGATGCATTTAGCCCAAAAGAGAAGCACGCCACCAGGGAGGTGCTGTTCATCAGCTCCTACTTCTTCTTTTCGAACACTAGAACTCCAAACATTCGTACCCACAGTTCTTCTCACTGGAAATGCCGATGGGGCGTCTGAAGCTGTTTCGTTGTTGTAGCAATTTGATCAAACACCGCTTCAAAAAGTTTGGGACGTGTGCGAAGCTTTTACATGCAATCAACGCAGAGAAAATCAGTAGATGATGACTAAAGCCAGCAGTCGATCGAACGGGCTTAGGTCCACAGAGAAACTGCCGACCAAACCAAATGTGACCCTTTTTTGCGAGTATTAACGTAGAAGTACGGCTCGCCAACCATGGTACTATATCACTGCACGCCTTGATGTAGTGCCATCGTTGCCGCTTCTGGTCGAGGATAAGTTTCTGTCAATTGGTTTGATTCTGCTACTTAGTCAAAAGGGGCTACAGTTCGGACAACATTGCGCGCCTATGCAATACTCATTCTCGAATCGTCCTGACTGCTAAGACGGGTAATTCTTGGACTCGAAAGGCGATAGAAACCGCTATGAGTAACCTCAGGCTGAATTCCAATCGCATCGTAGGGCAGTCTTGCTGGGGGCTTGAGTAGGCTTGATACACTTGTTGTGAGTTTCTGTTTTATGACTATTATCCACAAGCTATTTCACCGCAACGAGAGAGGACAACAGTAACTTCAAAAAAAGGAGCGGTTTAAGGTTCAGGAACCGCTGGCCAAGAAAATGACATTCAACCAGATTCGAAACTATTGGAGTGACTTCCGCGTTGTTTACGACAGCAATGGTAATTGTCGTTGGCATGTAATTAATAAGCAACAACAGATCACTGCTACCTGAGGTTTATAACGCTATACCAACCTGGGCGGTGAAGTGATTTACACTCTAAGTACGCCCAGGAAAAAATTATAGTTTAAAAACTAGAAAGCAAAATTATAGTGTTCGATACAGATAATATAGGTTAAATCTTCTCTCTGCTCACATGAGGTAAAACGTAACTTAAGAACTGAGTTTTAGGCTTTCGATCAACTACGCATCGATTTGAAAAGGTTCGATTTTTAGCATAAGTTAAAACCAATCGCCGTCTTGCCCTGGTCACACCCACAAAAAAAACACATCTACTATCATCTTTCCCATCACGAAATACTTCTTCCTCAACCCCCATAATTATAACATTATCGAATTCCAAACCTTTACTCTTATGAATTGTTAGTATTTTAATTTGTTCATTTCCACTAAACAATAGCAATGACACCCTTAAATCATTTGTTAATTCGTTTAACTTTTCTATTTTAGATATAGTTTCCCTGTAAACCTGTCTAAATCTTTCCAACGAATCATATCCTGGCGCAAGACTAGCACAAACCTCTTTTCCAATAAATATTATGAATTGTTTAGCATCCAGCTTCCATTGATTTAAAGAGATTGTAGTATTTTTATTCTTGATAACTTCGATTTCTTTCTTCTGAAGAAACAAATACAGGCTTTCTTGTTTAATTTTTGGATTCTCTTCACTCATAAATGGCGCTAACATTCCGTTTAGCCTTTCCCAAGAATCAGGAGAGCGTTCAACATAAACGCAACTCAAGAAGTCGACAATCAATCTAGCGAGAGGTTCAACTGTAATATCTTGCAATTCATTTTCATTACGATAAGGAATTTGGTGATTTCGTAGCTCATTCATTAGTTCTTTTGCGTGATCTTCAACTTTTTGAGATATTAATACAGCGATTTCAGATAGAGGAACTCTATCTTCTTTATTCCATTTTTCAATCAGTGCAACAAGCGCTTTTGCCTCATCTCTTTCATCGGCAAATTCCTCTATGTAAACTTCGCCTTCATCTCCTTGAATATCCGACTCAAGCATCGCCGCCTCAGGATCCAACGATTTAATAATGCTGTTTTGAACACGTAGCAAGCGAGGTTTAGAACGGAAATTTCTATAAATTCTTAATTCAAGCGCATTGAAGTCTTTTTTAAAACTATTAAAAACACCTTCAAATGCACCTGCCCACACCATAATTTTTTGCTTTGAATCCCCAACCGCAACAAGTCTAGCTCCCGTATTATGAAACGCTAGCTTCACAAACTCATATTGTTCTTTAGTACAATCCTGAAATTCGTCTAAGAAAACGTCACTATACGTTTGCTGAAGTAAGTTCCTGGCTTGAGAAGAGTTTTTAACGATAAGTATTGCTAGCGGGAGTAGATCTTTAAATGTAATTTCCTTAGGGACATTTCTTTTTTTACCTATAACATAATCCCAATCAAGTGCATTATTACCAACGAGAACACACCGATAACGATCTATCAGAAATTTGGCAAAGGCAGCAAAAGTGTAGCTGTCAAATCGTGACGAAAGTTCATAGCCACACCGTTTAGATACTCGTTCTTTTAAATTGGTACTTGCATCAACCTTAAAAGAAATAGCAAGAATCCTTTTTGGATAACAGCTCACACCTGTTCGTAGAAGGAAATCTGCCCTCTGAGCAAGCATTTCCGTTTTTCCAGTCCCAGANCCGGCGATAAGCATCACACTACGAACTTCTTCCTTTACTGCACGTAAAGCGCCAGGTTCAAGCGTTAATCCGTCTGCAGGTCGCCATTCTTCTTTCAATATCATTCTGGCAACTCCTTTACTTTTGAAATCACCATTTTCATAAGGCGTTCCAAAGATGACGGCATTGACTCGAGCAGCCTTTCATCTGTCAGCTGAGTCAAAGCCTCAATATGTGCAACTGGCTTGNCTTCCAAGTTTGAAAAGTTTGTGATAGGAATGAAATAGTTTCCCTTCATCGTCATTATATTCACTTGGGAACGATGTACAGGAAGAGCCACAAACGGATTTCAATACCGTCTGGTCGAGTAATTCTTCTTGAACTTTATATTCTTTGGGAAACTTAGTAATCATTGCAAAATCGAGATCTAGAGGCTCAGAAAAAAAGACACCCTTCTGTTCTAGCTTCTCTAAATAACTCTTATGCATACGCACATTTTCTTGATTAAAATCCTTTGGTAACGCATTTAAACCCTGTCCACAATCAATTGCTTCTAATTGATCATGTACGTATTTAATCCTTCCCCATCCTCCTTGAAATCTACCTACGTCCAGATCAAGTAAGGTTACATACGGTATATCTAACTGAGCTAGCAATCTCCAAAAGTGATTCACATGACGCCCTCCTAGAGGTGCTACTATAACCCCGTGCAAATCCGTAGCATAACCCATAGCCTCAAGAAGGCGTGGAAGCACAATCAGTTCACTATCACCTTCACCTAAAACAACTAAACGAGCGAAATAAATTTCTGGATACGCTTGAACTGCTTCACGGACAAACTTATGAGCCTCGTCAAGTTTGTCTGGCAAACTGATGCAAGAAACAGTTGTTTGTTGGCTTTTGTCTAGACGAAGATACCGAATAACATCCGGATCCACGCGGCGCAGTACTGAAGGTGAATGGGAAGCAATAACAGCTTGTGCATTGCCTTTGTTGATCATTGAATTCAATGCAGTTTTAATACGTCCTAAATAATAAGGCGAAAGGCTGTTCTCAGGCTCTTCTAACGCGATCAAGGTAAAAACGGCAGGACGCAATTTAACAGGGTCAAACTTATCAAGGTTCCCAATACTCACCTGACGGCTTATTTCTTGAAAAGAAAGCACTATCGAAAGATACAACAGAGATTTTTGACCATCACTCAGACGAGAAAAATCTACATGCTTCTCCTCATGACCTGGTAGGAAAGAAAGCGACAGATTTCGTAATAATGACTCCATTTCCGAAGTCGTAAAGGTTAACTTCGGTTCCTTTAAATAATTACCATTGTGTAACGTCCCCCATACTTCTTTTAACGATTTCGTAAATTCATTAACAGATGTATTAGATTCAAAGGTCTCGCTGATTTCTTCTGTCAAAGTTTGAATTTTCTCTCGCTCCTGATTCCAAGATACAGACCGTAAAAGTCTACCCAATATGGCATTTGCTCCATAAGCCAGATGTGCAGTTGGGTCTCGACGCGCAGGTAGATAATGAACATGTATCTGATTCCTATCTTGTTTTGTAAGGGCGTAGGTTTTCAAAGGATTCTCATTTGAATCAACAGCGGTGACAGCGGTAAAAGACTCTTCAATTTCATCATCGTTATCAATACGAGCTTCTAAACGAAAACGCACTTTGGAAGGGGTAGTGCTATTCATAAGCCGTATATGTTTACAAAACATCGGCACTACGGAATTTTTCACTTGATTATTATCAAGTTCAGGAAATACAAAATCGGCTTCTATCCATAGTTCACGTTGATCTAATGATTCCTCCCTTACGACAGGAATATGAAAATCTGACTTTCTAATGCTTCTAAGACTCTTATCGAATGCAAAGAGCCTACACAAAGCCTGTAGCACAGCAGTCTTACCTGAGCCATTCGGTCCAATTAAAAAGGTCTCATCATTGAAATTTATTTTTACTGGTGTCTTCCCAAAGCTTTGGAAATTGGAAATTCGAATACTTTCTAACTTCATAAATTACCTCTGTAAATATTGAGATATAAAAAGCGAAACAACTCTTTTGAACAAAAATCACAAAATAGATATTCCACGCAATTGAGTATCGGTACTAAACTCAACTGCTAGCTAACTACCCACACACCAATCCCAAGTACTTTGACCAAACCTCATCTTCGTGACGAAGGGTTTGTAAAGTTTGACGGGCAAAGTATGGTGCCATCGCACCAGGATTACCTTCTTGAGCGAGCTTACGCGCTTCAAAGAACGGTTCAAGATGGCGCCCTACTCGCTCTTCAGGACAGCCTCTTAACACACAGTTCCATTCGAGTAATTCAGGAAGATTATCTGTGGTCAGAAACGCAGACCGCATCGCGTCCTTATTATGCGTAGTGACCAGGCACGGCATATTGGCAGCGACGGCTTCAAGGACCACTTGACCGACACCGCCGACAAAGGCGTACTTGNNTGCAATATGGTCAGTCAGATATTGGCGAGTATCAATCACACCGATGAACACTTCCTTTGGCTGCGTCGCTACCCAGGCTTTGACTTCGCGGGCGTCGTTCACTGAACCTGCGATTTCATAGTCAACGCCAAAGCGTTGGCAGACCTCAACAAAGCTCTTCACGGTCAAAAGCTTTTCAGCGTCAATTCGACCAATATAAAGTGCCTTAGTGGCACCCGGGTTATACGTCGGGCAGGTTTGAGGAAAATGCACGACATTGGGAATCAGCGATAGATTTTGGTACGGCAACTCGTTAATGCGTACCGAGCAGCAATAGTCGAGCGCGTTCAGATAAGCTTGATCGAAGTCCCCACAACCATGAATCGTGACACCGACACGGGTGTATTTTTTGAGTTCTGTTAGATCCATGCTATGAAAGAACTTCGGGCACTTCATTTGAAACTCAACAGCCAACGGTTTAAATTCCCGAACGAGACTCATATAGATCTCTTTGGCGTTAGGCGCCCATTGAAGAAGCTTTAGGCATGGATAATCTGCCAAAGGCTGATAAGCTTGATCTTCAACCACTAACACCGGCTGGATGCCATGGCGCTTAAGCCACTCAAACTGCATAGCCAAACGTCGTTCGACGCCACCCGTTTCGGTCAGGCAATCGGTGACATAAATGACTACTTGATGATCTTTGGGAATAGCATTGAGAACATCGTGGTAATGCGCTGCTTGCGCTTCATTGATGGAGTTTGCCTCATGAAAGCGTTTAGGGAGCGATCTGAAAAAGAGGCATAACCCAAAGTACAGTACCAACCAGCGTAGAACTTCTCTTTGGTTGCTGTTCGAACACGAAAGCCTACCGGTAAACCAGCACAACGATAGATTTTGTTAAGACCGTAGTGTTTGAGGATCGGAGCAGTCATTTGTGGCTATCAATGATGGGAATCGTTGGACTATTGTACCGACGTATAAGAGCGGCACCAAGCTTTAAGAGCAAGGTGCCGCGTGGTTGTGATTGGATTGACGGCTTTCTCAGGCTAACGATGCTTGTAAGCTCTGAGAATTCGCCTAGAGAAAAGCCTTGTTCTACGACGTTATGTTGCAAAATCTTTGTTCTACGACGTTATTTTTCTGACAGGGCATCAACCTGATTCAGGAGATCGTCAACCTTGGCAACAATACGGTTCTGTTCCTCTAAGGGAGGAACAGGTAACAACATTTTTTACAATCGCGCGGCTTTGATACCTTGTTCAGTTGTCCCTGTTGCGTTGTCCTTCAATGCTTTTTGGAAATATGGTGACAACATAAAATACATCAACAACTTCTTATTCACAGAGTCTGTTTGCAAGGTAATTACTCTTTGTCCAGCACTATACGTTTCCGAGTCTGCGATTGCTACATTCCCTAAAGGAGCTTCTGTAGTAAACAACGACTGCTCAAGGTTGGTTAGAGCTTCGAACTGACAGGCTCGAAGTCCCTTTGGAGACAGATATGGTAAACCGTCAAACTCACCAAGATGAAGTTGACGAGCTAAGTCCCACTACCGCATGAATTTTTGAACGGTGACATATTTTGCATCTGGCTGACGGCAATCTTTGAACGCGATGTCTTTCCCGTTCGAAAGATAGATAAACGGCAAAGGAAGTTGCCACGTCGGATACCAACTTCACGGATGTACCACGGCGGACATACCTGGCGCAAATTCATCACGGTTAATGACATGACAACCGGCGTCTTCTAACTTTCGGTCGATCCACTGTCGAGCTTGTTCTTCGGGCTTAAGTTCAGTCATTTTTTCTGCACTCGCTCTTATACTTGATGAACATTCAGATATTAAAAGCGACCATTTTACTGATGCTGACCCTTTGAGCTACCCTGGTGTTAGGTGACTCCGACATGCTCGAAGGACACGCCTTAATGTTTGAGCAAGCAATCCAGGTATGAGCTATCCAGGTCTTCACTTTGCTAATGAGAGTGATATTCGAATGATCGATCAACCGTTCCTTGTGAATGAAATCGGCTAAAAATCATCGATTCCATTAGGGTCAATTTTAGCAAATGACTTTAAAAGAACACTAAAGCAAGGTTAGCTTGAAGCTTCTCAAAGAACGACTTCTGAAAACTGCCCATCACAATGGTTCAATATTCAAATATCATCTGAAAATGAATTATAGCGGATAACTATCATTCTCCAATTTCCTATTTCAACCTATACCTCGTCTTNCTACCATCCCCAACCTTTTCAAGGACGTTTTTCATCATCAAGGTTTTGATGAGTTGAATCGTGGTGCCGTAGCTTAGTTGTAAATGGCTTTCGATTTCAGGTNNACGTTTCGCGTCACCCACCTGTCTAAGAAAAACAACAACGCGGTGCTCATTCGCATTCAACGCGTCATAGTGGTACGTGACTTTGGGTAACGTGATGAGTAGCGCTCGATGAAACGCTTTAAGCTCTGGCGCCATTCCCAAAGGCTTGTAGGACGAAACCATCAGTGGCATACCAATGGTCAAATGCGCCATATCAAATAGCTTCATCATGATGTCCGCTAACTTGGGATTTTGAGGAACAAAGGCACCCATCTTGAGGAGTTCAACATCGACACCTTCAACCAAACCACCGTAGCTCAACAATTCAAGACGGTCTGAAAAGCACAAAATAGATGATGATGCCAGAATGCTGTAATCCCGATGAACGAAGAAATGCATGAGGGCTTCACGAACAGCAGCTTCAGGATAGTCATGCACTTCTTCTCTTCAGTAATCATGACCAACCTTAAAAGCAGCGATCTGCTGCGCAAAACCAAAACGATTGTTGAGGTAGGCTAGTATTTGCACGTATTGTTCAACTATACAACCCGTAAAGGTACGAATACCACCAAAAGCAGACGTTTTATCTTTACCAGCAAAAGCACCGACCTTCGTTTGAATATCGCATTGATCAGATAACCAATACCCCAACTGAGTATAAAAACCCGCGCGAGTCGTCAAACCCATGGCATAAAACTGCTCGGGCTTCAAATCAACCTTTGCTTTTTGAAAGTATGTTGTGAGCGTATTAAACGTCAATGTCTGCATAGCGGCTGTATGACCTTCATAAGGCACGTAAACGGCTTTTTGATGCAATGCCAAGCATTCTTCTTCTGTGGCTACAGCATTTTTGATGCCACGCCGGATGTAGCAGACAGACTGCTGGGGCTCTTTATCGTTGACCACATAAAAGGGCAGCTTTGCCGTAGCCAACACTTCAGCCACCACAATGGTTTTGGTATCAACCGTTTCAGTGTAGGTTTTGCAGTACTGACTTGCATCAGGACTAATGACATCCTCTAAGACTGACAGAATGGCATCTTGAAACGCCTTAGCGTCATCCACGCCGACCACAAAACCATCCTCTCTGACGCCAAAATAGATCCGACCGCCTTGCGTATTGAGAAAAGCACACAGCGTAGATTTGACGTCCTCAGACCACGCCACTTCAAAAGCTACGATTTGCCCTTCTTGCTTCGGGATTTGCAGGGCGTTCAGATTCATTACACCCCCATCTATCAGCCTTACTATCAATAGCTTTGATAGTAGCATAAACATCAAAATCACCAGGATACCCTGCCTAGTCCATCGTTTTAGTCAAGCAAACGACTCGTTAAGCCACGAAGCACATGAGCGCTACCCTACGAGTGACACCAGAAACACCCACTCAACCTCCGTCACCAAAAAGCATTCCTAAAAAAACTTACCCGGCTTAGCGAACCAAACCGGGCAAAATCATTGAACCTTGAGCCAATGACGATTGACTCTCAAATCCCAAAGAGCACGTTTAGTGCTTACAGTGCTGAAACGTTTTGTATGCCGAGATGATCAGCAC
Organism: uncultured Sutterella sp.; assembly: GCA_905186105.1. Classification (GTDB taxonomy): domain Bacteria; phylum Pseudomonadota; class Gammaproteobacteria; order Burkholderiales; family Burkholderiaceae_F; genus Sutterella. The sequence goes on from LR994475.1 coordinate 1,507,849, forward strand.
AACGGTAAAATGCCAATCAACAACCTGGTCGAGAATAGTCCAATCAATAAGCCACCGATCACAGCGCCCACGATCGACCCTAAAGTATCATGAGTCCTAAAGCACGTTCGTTTTTAAGAACCTGAAAAGCGTCCGCTTGAGCCACTGCTGTCCAAGAACCACGAAATTTGAAAAATGAAGCGTATGCGAGAGGTCTTTTCAAGCGTTAGAACCGTATTTGCAATTTGACCCCCTTAAAATTGCAGGGCTTGTTGAGGAGGTCCAGAAGTGCTTTTTTCGTCTGAATAGGAACACACATCTGGTCGACTAAGCCATTCCGTCAAATCTTTCATTGTCAGGAGGTTCAATCGAATGCACTTGACGAGGTTTGAGAAGTTCCATGAGTGCTTTGAACATTTTTGTCGATACATCTGCAGTAAGACGGTTATAGCAGCTGTCCAAATTTGAACGAGTACGGCATTTTCCGTGGTTCCCACGAAGCTCAGAATTTTCAGGTTCTGCTTCATGCGTTTGAAGAAGAGTTCTATCTGCCATCGGTCTTTGTATAGCTTGGCAACCTGCTCCGCTGTAATATCGTCACTGGCGTTTGTGAGAAAGACGAACCAACGATCATCCTCCTTGGAATACCATTTCACAGCTCGGAATTCATTATCCTTTCCCACTTTCTTTATGGTAGTAGCAGAGGTGAATTGAATCTTAAAGTCACCATAGTTTGTGTCAATAACACCNTTGACTGTGCGCATAAATTGGCAGTTAGTTTTCAAGCGAGTAACGAACACAACGCCTTTTTCATCGAGTGCTTTGAACAGTCCATAATCGCAATACCCTCGATCCATGACTAAGATGCAATGAGGTGGTACTTGCTGAAGCACTTGATCTTTTGCCGCTTTGACATCATGGACTTTGGCGTTAGTCATGACCATGAATTCGGGTAGCAATGTGTCATTGTTCAGCAGTGTATGAACCTTGACACCACCCTTAGCGCGACGGTAATGAGCCCATGGAAATAGGCTTAAACACAAAGAAATTGTGGTGGAGTCTAAAGAAAGAACAGTCTTATCAAATTCCGCGCCAATGCCTCGTAAAGGACTGTTAAACAGNTTTTTTAGCAGNTAGTACAGGTCCTCAAAGACCTTATAGGAGCGTTTCTCATTAGCATAGGTANNCAAGGTGGAACGTGCCATCGGCTTGGCGTTAATGTGCTGCAGTCGACCAACGCCTGACTGTAATCCAATCTCTATTTCACGAAGAGATTCAGCGCCACTAAACTGACACCTAAGCATGGCAATGAGCTGATCCCATGCTGTAAACCGTTTACTAAAACGATCTGCCTGGTGTTTTTGAACAATATTGTTAAATTCGAGTCGCGGAATATGCTTTATAATTTGCGAAAAAAAGGAGATTGTTTGAATCTTCATCTTGGATGGCTTCTGGTTTGATAGTTTTTGGTGCAACTTAACTATAAATCGGATACCATTTTTTTATTACCTGTTTTCCACCTACTAAGCACTACCAAGCTGTCCAAAAAACCGAGTTGAGAATGGTTCTTGGACAGCAGTGCGCTTAAGCATATTGTTCTGACGAAGACATTTGTCCGTTGCTACCTGCATCAGTCAAAGATCGAGTGCTTCATGTGCCGTTTGCCGATCCTTCTCAAAAAGTCAATGAACTCGCGCCTGACGATTTGATCGCCCACTATCGCGACTTGAGAGACCAACTCGATGCGTTTTGCAAAACCTTAGATCAAACCTTAATCAAACAGTCCACCAAAAACTAAGAGGCATAACGCATCACACAGCACGAAAGCCCGACCAAGCTGACAAAAGCTGGTCGGATCGTCCATGAGGGATCGTCTTCAATCCTCAAAGCGGCTCTTCTTCGAATAACGGCTTATTCCACAATAAGCCCCAGCCGTGCTTTTCAACATTCTTTTCAGCAGCCTCTTTCATGCGCGTGAGAAAACCCTTGTCGTCACGGGCACGTGACTTGGCAAGGAGTTCTGGCGGCATATGGCAATACGCAACGGTGCCATTTTCACTGATGAAGCCAGCGTGATTGGCATCAAAGGCACCATAGAAGTAATAGCCCTGATGAGCCATGCGACCGATCGCTTCACGATCTTCATGCGTCAGTTTGAAGAGCTTACCGTCAAACGTTTTGCCATCAGACCAAACACCCAAACTACGAATCACAAAGGCTTCTTTTAAGTCTGATAGCCATACAGGCGGCGCTTCACGAGTTGCGACTGAATACATACGACGAACAATGACTCGGCAACCATCTTCGCCAGCCTTAGGCTTCACGCAACCGACCTTAGGATTCACTAAGGTCAACACCGACTCAAAGGTGACACCTTGTATCACCTCGTCTTCTGAGAGCTGATGGGTTTTAAGCGTCACTCGATAGCCTTGGTTTTGAAGCGCAGTCTGTGTCATGGTCGTCACTTCACCCAAGGCAAAGCGTGCTGCCTCATAGATGGTCGAAAACTTTGAGGGATCCAAAATGGCGTTCCATTCATCGTACTGACTACGATAATCCGCACCGGCGCTCAGCATAGTATTGAGCGCTGCCACCACAAGCCCACCTTCAAGACCAGCATGAACCGTACCAGCAACAAAGCCGTTAAGCGCGTGAAGCTGTTGATTGTTCATCAAATACTTTTCTGGGTCAACGTCATTGACAGGCACGTTAAACACATGCGCAATGCTCCAAGCACGCGAATACTTGGTCGACAAAGGCATATTGGCTGTGAGCTTATCGAGTTTAATACCATGCGCCAATTGTTCAGGCGTGTAGGTCGGCTGCTGTGGTTTAGATGCGCATCCTACTAATAAAGCGGTTGATGCCAAAGTGATAAAAAGCGAAGCGGTCTTCATAAGCCGTGATATTTTTTTGAGTGATTAGGACGACAGATTATATTGAAAATCGCCATCCCGTTATACACTTTAAATCACAACATTCACCTCTCAATCACGTATTCTGAGCTCTCAAGGAACCCTACTCAAACGTCACTTCTCGTTGACCGCATTGCTTAAACCAATCTCGCCAATAGTGATCCTCCGTATCGCGCTTAATCAAATAGTTCCGAATAATGCGCGCGCGTTTTTCTAAAACCTCTAAGGTTAAACCGTGACTACCAAAATGCGGCATGGCGACAAGAATGACGTCATAGCGATGCTTAGCACCAAAGCCTAACGACACGACTTGAACATTTTCCGTTAAGTCTTCTACTTGAGGGCTGACAGCCTTGTCAGCATCTTCAGACCTCAGCACTTCTAAAAATTGATTCAACTGTCCGTTGGCAATGATCACTATCGGATGATGCTTCAACTCATTTTCGAAGTGCTTACGAAACGCGTCTCGACGCATCTTTAATATGAAATCTGGATACGAAGGTAAGTCATAGTCACCGAACTGACCAAAATCGACACCTTGATAAATCACGCCTAAATTGCGCCAAGCTTGGTGCGACGGTCGCTGTACTGGATAAAGATTGCAGTCGCAACCAATGCCTTGCTGCTCAGAAGATGCAAAAAGCCCATGGTTGACCGCTTTGATCAAGCCATTTTGATCGGCAGAGGCTTTATCCGCCCAGCTCATAAAGACGTTCATAAAGCCAGCGAGCTTTCTCGCATAAGGAAAACTCAAGGTACTCAATGCGTACTTGTCGNNCGGCAAAAAACCTAAATCCGTCGCACGACAATAAGCCCTATCTAAATCGGTATATTGATTACCCTCTTGGGCACTTAAATAGCCACCTGGCTCATAGCCACAAAACCATAGCGGCGACTGCCAATTACCACCACGACTGCCGCAGTGAATGTCGCTAGCTAGCTGATCCAAAGCCCCTTTCAACACATCTAGTGTCTTCTCTTGCTTGGCGCTTCTCTCAACGTCATAGTCACGTAAAGAGGGCAACCCTGGATCAGGTAAGCTGGTCGTCTTTTGCCACTTTTGAATAATTTCGTCAGGCACTGGAGCATCTTTTTGCAACCAATCCAAAAGTAACGACGCGACCAAGTCTTCAAAGTACCAATCGGCTTTGGTAGCTGCATAAGGGTCGTCACTGCCAAATGCATCTACTAATTTTTGACGAACAGCTGCCGTCATGCCTGGCGTCAGGCGAACGGTCGAATTAAGTAACAGCTTTGAAGGGGCATTGTGCATCATCACAGTCACCAATAAAAAATGAGCCTAACCCCATTCTAGGCTAGGCTCACATCATTGGTTAATAAAGTCAGGATGGCTCAAGGCTTACCAAGCTTCGACACCCTTACGCTGATCTTCAGGCAAATCTTCTTTTTTAAAGTACGGCTCGTCACCTTCANNGGCAGGTACTTTAGCCTTCACCGAACGCCAGTGCTCGAGCAACTTCAAAATCCGTGGCGCCAAATAAAGTAAAGCACCCAAATTGAGGATCGTCATCAAAGCCATAAAGAGGTCCGCGAGGTTCCACACGAGTTCAAGACTCATGACAGAACCCAAAAAGACCATCCCAACGACCGCAAGCCTAAAGACCGTATGGACCCACGGCTTTTGCGTCACGGTGCGTAAAGCCATATCACTATAGAAATAGTTACCAATGACACTCGTCAGAGCAAAGGCACAGACAATCCCAAAAAGGACGGGCGCTGTCCANGCCCCTAAACTCGACCCTAAGAGGACTTCAACAAACTTGACGCCCTTCTCATGGGTCTCTGCCCAAGCCGGATTCAAAAGCACAATAAAGGCGGTCGCGGTACAGATGATGAAGGTGTCGACATAAACGCCCGCGGTCTGCACAAAGCCTTGCTCTACCGGATGACGACAGTGGGCAGCGGCGGCCGCGTTAGGGACCGTCCCTTACTATGCTTCATTTGAATAAAGCCCACGACGAATACCAGTCATCATAATAAAGCCAATGCCAGCGCCCCCGGCGGCTTCAAGCGAAAAAGCACTCTTTACGATCGACATAAAGACTTCAGGCACGCGATCAAAGTGAACGATAAAGGCACCTAAAGCCAACAATAAGTATACTACTAGCATCAAGGGAACGATCTTCGCGGCAAAACCCGCTAATCGTTTGTCACCCGCGAACGCGACCCAGGCAGCGTAGCTCGCTAAAACNAAAGTACCCATCCAACGCGGTGCCCCAGAGACACTCTCAAACGAAATCGCCAAGGTGTTCGAAAGGACCGAATTAAAGATGAGCCCGTCAGCGGCGGCGAGCAACAACGCAAAAATGGTAGCCATCAGCGCTGACCCACAGCCCCAACGCATATAGGTNACGCAGGTACCCGCATAGGAGCCATCGGCTTGGCGACGCTTATAAAGCTGTGCTGCGGTACTTTCAATAAACCCTGTGGCGTTTNNCAAAAAGGCACTCACCCACATCCAAAAGATGGCGCCTGGTCCCCCGATCGTCACGGCTAAGCCAATGCCCGCGATGTTGCCTACGCCAACGCGTGCGCCTGTCGAAAGACAAAAGGCTTGGAATGGCGTCAGTACTTGACGGGTCTTACGAATCGACAAAAGTTTGATAACGTCACCAAAAAAGGTCGCCTGAATGAGCCCTGTGCGCCACGTAAACCATAAGCCAACACCCACAAGGTACGCGGCTAAAAAGTTGTCCCAGAGAAAGCCATTGGCGGCTTGAACGAGGCTCAAAAGCCACGCTTCGAGTTGATTGAACACGATGAGTCCACGATCAAAAATAATGAAGGTACTTATAATAGCGAGACTTTGGTTTTGTGAGCCTTAAAACGCCCTGAAGCAAAAAAAACGTACCCAAGCAGGGCTTAAAGATACACAACCACTCGACATCATTTTCGTTGTATTTTCATCTTAACCGGCACGTGTCAATCAAGCTTTAAACACTTCGTCATAAACTTGGCGTAGACTATTGAAAACGCTTTATTGAAAGCGTTTTCATTCTTTTATTCAATCTACACCAATGACACTCTTTCACGAAATTTTAGTCAATGCATTGACCCCTATTGCACTGATATCAGGCGTTGGAATGGTCATGCTTTGCATGGTCAATCGCTATAACCATTGCACCGATCGTATTCGCCAACTGATTAAATTTCGAACGCCCGAAGGTCTCGCAGAAGAACCTCTTATCGACACTGAAATTCATCTCGTCTTTCACCGAGCTAGTCTTTTGCGACGTGCATTATTGGCGATGGCACTTTCGGCTGCATCAGCAGGTTGCCTCGTTGCTGCAGGCGCTATCGGCTCGATGTTTAATATTGACGTATTAGTTCCAGCCGCTCTGAGCCTAATTGCATCAGTTAGTTTGATTGTGCTTGCCACACTTTTTTATGCGCTCGAAGTGCGGTTATCCCTTCACGCTTTGAGTTTAGCCATCACCGACCTAAAATCGCAACGTGAGCGTAAGGATCCGTCATCATGCTAATGAGTACGTTTTCGCAAGTCTTGTCGACCGCTTTGACACCAATTACGCTCATTAGTGGTGTTGGCATCATGATGATGAGCATGACTGCTCGCTATAACCACGCCACAAGTCGCATTCGTGAGCTGATGCGCGAATACGAACAAACGCAAATACCAACTCGCCACTACATCGAAAAAGAAATTGAATTCATTTTTCATCGAGCGGTACTATNNTTGCGTAAAGGATCACTGTGCCTTGCCGTCTCCGCCGTTTGCACAGCCATCCAAGTGNGTATCACGGTTTTTCAGAGCTTTATTGTTGACGGCTTTGAAGTCATCAACTGCGGTCTACTCATGGTGTCCGTTGGTTGCATCATTGCCGCGTCGCTTCTTTTTGCGATGGAAATCCGTATTTCACTTCATGCCTTGAGACTGATTATTGAACATCTGCCGAGAGCGGCAAAGCATTAACCGACCACGCAATCAAAAGGGAGTGACGCGGTTGTAGCCCATGGCAGACGATCCGTGCCGCGATAGCTACGAGCGTTGCCACTCAAAAGTAACCCTTTAGAAAGGTAACCGTATCATTAGAAATGAACTCGATTGATAGTACCTGGTGGTTAGATCTTGAGTGAAGGGCTCAGATTACCCACTCAATCAAAGGATAACAAGCATGGATCTCAGTGAATATCTCAACCAGCAATCTGACGGCTTTATCAGGATCGCGTATGGCTTAAAAACGACCATTTCCCCCTCAAACTCGCCTTTACTGACGAAGTCAAGCCCAATCTTCCTGAACCACTCAAGGATTGGGCTGAAGTGACGAGATTGGGAGAGAAGTTAGAAATATTTGGCTGCTGCGTCAAAACTTGGACCGCAATCGAGCGCCATGGCGAAGCCGACGAGGAGACCACTTACATTGAAATCTGGCGACCGATCAATCGTTCCTTAGACTACCTTGCACGCGAATACGAAGCTCAAAAAGTCATTCATTAAAAATAATCCGAAGTGGCTTTGACTGAGCACCAAAAAAGACTCATCGAACAAGAAAAGCTTCGTCAAGCGTTCATCAAAAAATGCCAAACCATTCCTGAGATTACCGACGAGATGAAGGTATCGAAGTGAACTTGGGCACCCTTTATGTCGATCAACATCCCGAGTGCCCGCGTTTTGCTAGCGAAGTTTTTCTTACATCAAAGGTCAAACTAGGTAACTTTTCACGTGCGTATACAACAAAGTTTTAGAGCTCGACCCCCTTGTCGCGCAGACGCTCCACCTCTATACCTATGAGGACGGCGAATTGTACCAGGCATTCCTGGCTGTCGTGGTGCACATTTACGTCGAACCATGGAGCTCGCCAATAAGATTGCAGAGCTTGCCGGTTGGAACGTCCGTTTTAAGCCCGTGCGCGTCTTATGGCGAGAAGCGTGGGAAAAGTCTTTCTTGCATAAAAAGACTAACTAGCCTCAATGCAACATAGGTACCAACGCCCATCATGATTAGCGTTGGTTACTTTTGATTGCGACCTTTAGGAGTTTGAGAATTACTTCTGACCGAAAGCCTTTTCAAGGCTCACCGGGATCGCCTGGTAACCCATCGTATCGATCAACTGAATACGAACGGCAGGCGTGGTCGAGCCCCACTTAAATTCTTCGATCCAGGGACTCGGAGACTTAGGCAATTCGCCAGGACGGAGTTCGTTCAAACGACGCCCCATGTCAGCCGTAGCGGAATACACCATGATCGAATCCTTGTCAGCTTCGTAGCGCGTCAAAGAGGTCACTGGCGAGAACCACTTGTTGCCAAGTTCCTTACCATATTCCCAAACCTGCTCAACCGTCATCTTCTTTTGGTCGATCTTATAAACCACAGCACGGGAATACTTCATTTCAGGCATAGCTGGTTGTTCCATGCTGCGCGCGTCACCGTTGTCAAATGCGGTGATATAAATGATGTCACCCTTAGACTTTTCGTCCACTCGGAAGGCTGTATGTTGCGTCCATGTGTAGTCAAAATCGCCTTCGCAGACAGACCCTTCGCACTTAATCGGCTTACCATTCTTGTCGACTGGCGTCAGAACCTTTTCAGACCAGCCCTTCTTCCAACCTTCTGGCGAAGCAAGGATCCACTTCACCTTCTTGTCACTACCAATCTTCACGATTGCCGACTGGTGGCGAGATGAAATGATGATGGAGTCATCCGACGGGTCATAGTCAACAGAGTTAACGTGAGCCCAGTTGTAACCTGGTCCCGTACCCGGCACATCACCAAAGTTATCGCTTTCAGAAAGCTTCTTGATTTCTTCAGCCGACATCGTCTGACCAGACTGGCTTGCGTCAATATTCAAGCAAACAGCACCTTGGTCGAGTACCTTCATGACATTGTCACGAGTGGTATCGAGCATTTCCCAAAGCTTCCATTCGTCTACGACNTTGGTACTGGGATCCACTTCGATAATCACGTCACGAACTGTATGAACACGCTTACCATCAGGACGGCGGAAGTCAGAGGACGAGACGCGAATAAAGGAATTGCCGTTCTGAGCGTTATCCAACGAGTGCGAGAAGTCCGCATAGGCGGGTGGCAAGCGACGGTCATAAATCTGACGCCCCATCAAGTCATACTTCACATAACGCTGACCAAAGCCCCAGGTCAAAGCACCATCTTTATCCTGCTGGAAGCCCATCATGACACCAGACTTATAGATCGTTTCCACGTCATAGATCGGTTCAACGTGCATGTACCAACGCACTTCACCAGCTGTATCAAGCACAGCGTTCAACGGATAGAAGTTCCATTCCTGAGCACCACCAACCGGGTTATTCCAAACGGTACGCGTAGCCTTAGCGTACTGCTGCATGAAATTATTGACGAGATAGAGACGATCCTTAAAAGCAGGATCAACCTTCACGACCTTCGTATCAAACATGTTGCCCTTGAGAAGCGGGGAACCAGATACTTCGTGGTAAACAGGCGCAGCATAGATCGTATAGGTATCCTTGAACTTTTCGGTNACCTTACCGTTAAAGACACGGGTATATTCGACTTCAACCTTATTGTTGTAGTCGGCATAAATACCNCAAACCGGAATCCCACCGTGCGTCAAAAGGGCTTTGCGGCTCACGTCATACTTAATTTCAGCACCACCCTTCTTCGGAACAATGCGAACCTTCGCATCCGTCAATTCATAGCCACCATTCTTAATCACGGCGGTCAATGGGGAAATGCGATACGGATTCACAATAATTTCACCGATGTGCCCCTGAACATGGAAGGCAACCTTAGGACCAGACGGACCACCGGCGGCCTGCGTGGCAGGAACGAAAGCAACAGCGAGCGCAGCAGCTAAAGCACACGGAACAAGTATTTTTAACATGTCAAATTTCCTTTAAAAATGATCGGCGTTGGTCTTTTGAACCGATGCGTCAAATTCTAGAAATCCGCCTTTTTGTTGAAAATGGGCAAAAGCTACCGAGAAAAAGGGATGCTTGTGAAAAGCTTTTTACACTTTGCGTAAAGCCATCACGAGGAACACGTATAGTCGCTCGAAAGAGAAAACCTTAAAATCTTTCATCGTGCCTAACGCTTGCCCTCAATCGATCCACCTTTTTATCGGAACTAATCATGGCGAGTAGCCCTCTTACCTTTGAAGCAGTTCAGTTGTTTTTGGCCTTGATGCGCACAGGTTCGTTAAGTAAAAGCGCATCGCTTTGCGGGATTACGGTCACGGCAGCTAGCCGACTACGTACCAAACTCGAAGAGCACTTTGAAGAGCCGCTTTTTGTGCGCACCTATGAAGGCATGATTCCAACGCCGCGAGCTCAGACCTTGGTGGATGCGATGGAACGTATCGCTCAAGCCTATAACGACCTCAATCACACCAAGACCTTCAATCCTGAAACTCTTGAGCGCACGTTTACGATTGCAACCACCGATAACGGCGTACTCTGCATTTTGATTCCAGTAATCCAAAAGATTCGTCGCGTTGCCCCTGCCGTGAAGTTTCGCTTTCGTCCGATCGAATCGGACATTCTTGATCGCCTCAAGACGGGCAACATTGACCTGGCGCTCTATCCGCTTATTGACCTTCCACCCAAATATCATTCGTTAGACCTTTTTAGGCTTAATCGCGCTTGTCTCGTACGAAAAGGGCACCCACTAGCTGAAAAATTCCATGCCGGCGTAGAGCTCACCGAAGAGGACTTCAGTGAGTTCGAAAAGATTTCTGTGGGTTTGAATGACGAAACGCAAAACCGTGCCATTTATGGTGCAAACACTTCGTTATCGGCGTGCCAACGCACTGGGATGCAAGTCCCCTACTTTATGGCAGCACCCTTTTTCTTAGAAGGCACCGACTACACGCTTTTCTTACCCGAGCCAACTGCACGCTTTTTTGCGGAAATTCTTGATTTGGAACTTCTTACACTCCCGAGCGATCAGGTCAAATATTCAACGCGCATTGTTTGGCATGACCGATTAAATGGTGATGTGGAGAGCCAGTGGTTACGGAGTATTTTCGTAGCCTACGCTCGACCTGTGGTGGACGATGTTACTCTTGACGAAGAGGATTTCTAATCCTTTCTCCTTTGGGAATGACCCCAGAGCTTTTCGGACGGGTCCGCAACGCAAGTCTTGCCGTAAGGCTTTCGCACGTAGCGTCGAGGATTCCCAATCACCAAGACGGCTGATCTTTTGATCAACCGTCTTTGGTTTCATCACAATGTACGGTTCCGTTTCTTTCGGTTCACTTTAAACGAAGAAGTTCTACCGTTCTCTCCTCCTTACCCCTCCATTCTTAAGTTGGTAACAAAAGATCTCTGTCACACACGACATTTTGCGAATATTCTCAGATATTTTGTCTCTTTGGTACATCCTGTTTTATTAGATTACACTGATTACATTCGTTACGCAATCTAACGTATCACTTGCACTACACATGTGGTATTCAATAATAGCATTAACAATCGGCTACATCTTTATCTATTCATTGCAATTAGCACTCGCGAAACTCGGGTTTGATCGCATTACAACGCCCTTTATTACTCGTAGCATTGACCTTAGGAATAGACCATTCCTACCTGAAGCTAAGCCATCACTTTTGACGTCCTTAGCGACCTTTTGTTCGAAGGTCCTGTGTCTTTCGACCTTATACAAAGAGGAGAAAAGCCATGACAGATCTATCTCGTCGCCATTTGATCCAAGGTTCACTCGCGGGCGCGGCTACGCTTGTTGGGTCCGCTGCCTTTGCCGCGGCTCCCAAGACGCAAAAATGGGATGAAACCGTTGACGTGATCGTCATTGGTTCTGGGTTTGCTGGTCTTGCTGCCGCTATTGAAGCCAAGAAAGCTGGAGCCAACGTGATTGTGCTCGAAAAAATGGTANCCACGTTCGGTGGTAACTCCATCATTAATGGCGGCATTTTGACCGCCACGGGTTGCCCGCAGCAGAAACTTCATAAGATTGAAGACTCTGTCGACCTGCTCGAAAAAGACATCTTGACGGCTGGCAACTACATGAACTACTCCGAAAAGGTTCGTTATCTTGCTGAGCACGCCCTCTCCAACTATGAATGGACCGTGAAGGAATTAGGCGTTCAGTATCTTCCTGACGCTATCGGTCAGGAAGGTACTNACTCGGTACCGCGTTATGTTACGACGACGAACGGCTCTGGTTCGGGCATTGTGACGAAGGAACTTGATAAGTGCAAAGAACTTGGCATTCCGCTTCGTAACCGCGTCTTTGTCGAACACATTACCCGCGGTGAAAATGGCGTTGAAGGTGTACAGGTTCGCGAAGGCTATCGTTTCCCGAAGGCTCAATCTGGTAAGGTGAAATTCATTCGTGCCACGAAGGGTGTCATCCTTTGCTACGGTGGCTTCTCTGCTGACGTGAAGTTCCGTATGTTCCAGGATCCGAAGCTCAATGGCACGCTCGATACGACCAACCAGCCGGGTGCTACGAGTGAACTTTGGCGTGAAACGAGCGCAATTGGTGCACTGCAAGTTCAAAACGACTGGATACAGTGCGGTCCTTGGGGTTGCCCCCGTGAAAAAGGCATGGGTATTGGTTGGCAATTCAACCAGACGACCGCCGCTGAATATGGCNTTTGGGTCAATGCCGATGGTAAGCGTTTTGTGAACGAACTCGCTAATCGTAAGGTGCGTGCCGACGCCATTATGGTCGAACAGGCTAAGGGCTTGAAGTGCTTCGCTATTTGCAATGAACCCAACGTACAGCCGTTAAAGAAGCAACGCCCAGGCTTCCTTGAAAAGATGCTTGAACGTAAGATCGTTGAAAAATACGACACGCTCGAAGCGCTTGCCAAGGGTGCTGGCATCAAGGCTGACGCGCTTGCCAAACAGGTTGAAGCCTTTAACGGCGTCGTCAAGNGTAAGAGCGATCCAGAATGGAGCCGCTACATCAATAACGACCAGGTACCGCTCGTTGAAGGTCCGTGGTATGTTTGCGAACTTCAGCCGAAGGTTCACCACTGCATGGGTGGTCTCGTGACCGACAACGAATGCCGTGTGCTTGACGTACGTACCTATGAACCGATTGCAGGTTTGTATGCCGCTGGTGAAGCCACGGGTGGTGTGCACGGTGCAGTGCGTCTTGGCTCAGTTGCTATTCTTGACTGCTTGGTCTTTGGTCGACTCGCAGGTCAAAAGGCAGCAGCTCGTTAACCTCAAAAGGTGTTTGATTTGACTAAAAAATCAACACCAAAACATTCAACTCAAAGCCCGTGCACGATTGATGTGGTCGGGCTTTTTGGTTAGCTCAGTTTAGACTGTGACTTAGAAGCGTTGAACGATACCAAAGGTACCAAACACCTGGTTAAAGCGATCCACGCCATCAAGGAGATCCGTACCGTTAGAGTAGGATGCCCCCGTATAAAGTTGCGTACGCTTAGAAAGGTTGTAGTAGTACATCACGCTCGCGAGTGTTGCCATACCCTTGGTTTTCGTCATCCCTGTCGAGACGCCCTTCCATCGAGCATCGACAAGACCAAGTCCCGCGCTAAAGTAATGTGCGCCCTTAGGCATACCCACGCTCACAAAACCAACCGTGGTATCCATCCCTTCGGAGGTCACGTTCATGTTGTTGACGCCCGAACCCGTCTTGAGGATCTGCGCCATATCAGGTGCGCCACCAATACGCCAATCGTTCCACCCTTTATAGAAAATCGCGGACACGGCTGCAGGACCAAAGTCGTAACTACCCACTAAATGAATGCCCTTGGTAGCCTTCTTACGTACGACATCCTTAGCCGTTTGATCGGGCAATTCCCAACTAAGGACGCTACCTACGCGAAGCTGTCCACCCGTCCAACCAAAAGTNACCATCTGCCCAACATGATTGCGATCGGACCAGTCATAGGTGCTTTCGGTCTTGTTGCTACCGTTGGAGTAAAGTNNACTTTGCAAGAAAAAANNGCCTTCCTTGGCGGTGGTCGCAAAGNNTACCACGACATTTTCAAGTTCGCCTGCGTTATATACCATCAAGGCGGGCGCCATACCAGGCAAGCCAGACCCTGTCATATTGGCACGCAACTTACGGAAAACGGAATAAGGTTCGGAAGCGCATGTGAACGTGGACATACGACCAGCAGACACTTCCACCGTCTCATTACCCATATAAAGTCGCGCAACGCGGTTGAAAAGCGTGTTTTCAGCAAAAAGACTGCCACTATCTAAACTCCATCCGCTTTCAACCTGGAAGCCAACGTACCAACCATTACCCAAATCTTCGCGGTACTTGAGACCGAAATGGGAATCCGTCGGCGTTTGCTTATACTGTGCCATGGCAACCGTGGTANNTCGATCAGCCCCTTCTACTTTCTGATAATAAAGCCCAGTGGCTACTGCACCATAAAGCTGCACTTCACTTGCTTGTGCAGAGAAGCCACAGGCTAAAAGTGCTGCCCCAACACAGAGGGCTAAAGTTTTCATCTTCATGTTTTCTCTCTTGGTCGTTAACACCGTCCAGATTCATTTATTAAAACCCGAACGGTGTTTCTATGAGGATTTAGAGACTTTCTTTTTACTTAGAGAAAGCTTTTTCTACGCTGATCGGCATTGCCTGATAGCCAAAGAGACCGTTGAACTGCAATTCAACTGCAGGCTTCGTTTCACCCCAGCGGTATTCGCAGAGATACGGGTGCGTAGATTCTTCGTGCATCGGCTTACCCGAAGACGGTACCATCAACCCAGCCGTGGAGTAGAAGACGACCATCGAATTCTTGTCAGCTTCGTACTGCGTGATACCCGTCACAGGGCTGAAGTATTCGTTACCGAGATCCTTACCCACTTCCCAAAGCTGCTGAACGGTCATCTTCTTTTGGTCGATCTTATAGACAACACCACGGGTGTACTTCATATCAGGAAGCGGCGGCTGTTCGAGACCGCGACCGTCACCGTTATCGAAGACAGAGAGGATGAGCGTATTGCCGTCAGACTTTTCGTCAATACGGAATGCCGTATGCTGCGTCCAGGTCCAGTCAAAGTCGCCTTCGCACTTACCTTCAGAACACTTGATGGGCTTACCGTTCTTGTCAACGGGCTTAAGGACCTTATCAGCCAACTTGTCGTTCCAACCATCGGGCGCAGCGAGAATCCACTTCACTTGCTTATCGCGACCGATCTTGATGCAAGCGGACTGATGACGTGAAGAAATGATGATGGAGTCGTCAGACGGATCATAGTCAACAGAGTTAACGTGTGCCCAGTTACGTNNACCAGCACCCACGCCAGCAATGTCACCAAAGTCATCCGACTGTTCTTGCTTAGCCAATTCTTCGGCAGACATGGTCTGACCCGACTTCGAAGCATCGATATTTAAACAAACGGCACCCTGGTCGAGGGTCTTGAGGACGTTGCTGCGATAGGGATCAAGAATTTCCATCAAGCGGAAGTCATCCACCACACGACCGTCACGATCCACTTCGATGATCACATCACGAACCGTATGAACGCGCTTACCATCAGCGCGGCGATAGTCGGACGAACCTACACGCAAGAAGCTGTTGCCATTCTGAGCGTTGTCAAAGGAGTGAGAGAAGTCAGAGTAACCCGCGGGCAAACGACGATCGAAAATCTTACGACCGATCAAGTCATACTTGCAGTAGTTCTGGTAGTAACCCCAAGTCAGCGCGCCGTCAGCAGTCTGTTGGAAGCCCATGAAATAACCAGACTTCCACGGATCTTCAGCGTTACCAATTTCCTGATCAAGCAACCACCAACGAAGTTCACCCTTCGTATCGACAATGCCAATATTGGAATTAAAAGCCCATTCGAGCGCACCACCCGACGGGTTATTCCACGTAAAGCGTGCGCCAAGCGGCATGGTGCTCATCAACTGAGAGTTGATGAGATATAGACGGTCATTAAAGTCCTTATCGACGTGCTTCACCTTCACATCAAAGGGACGAACCTGGTTAGGCATACCTGTCGAGACCGTGTAAATGCCTGGCGTATAAAAGCGGTACGTGTCCTTAAACTTTTCAGTCTTACCCAAATGATGACGGGTGTAACTCACTTCAACCGTATTCTGCCAGTCAGGATAAAGACCAAAAACCGGCACGCCAGCGTGCGTCTTTAATTCGGTGCGAGACACCTTGTACTTGATTTCCTGACCGTTCGCCTTAGGAACAATGCGAACCGTCACATCGCTCAGTTCGTAACCACCGTCACGAATCACTACCGTCAACGGAGCGACCTTGTACGGGTTCACAATCACTTCACCGATGTGACCCTGAACTGGGTAGGTGACNCTTGGAGTACTNGTAGTACCAGCAGCCATCGATGCGCTCGAAATAGAGAGAACAGCCACAGCCGTTGCAACAGCTAAGAGGGTATGCTTCATATGTTTTCCTTTAATGAATCATTCTGAATTGCCTGTCTCAGAACTGAAATTCATTTTAGAAACCACCCTCTGCTTACGCTAGAGACAGATTCCCGTCTTCTAAACTCATCCTTTGCAAACCCATTTTGTTAAAAATAGGATCACGATCAGTGAGTGTGACTGCTCAATACTCAGGATTCATTGAACAGGTTTCTGCCCACCTTGCGCAATTAAGCGCATCATTAAAATCGTCAGGGATATATTGACGCCAACGCTCACGCGTGCCACTCAGAATGAGCGCACGCAACCACTGTCGAAGGGGATCGGTATCGGTTCTGTTGTGCCAAATCAAAGACGGAATCCAGATCGGCATCACCAAATCTTCAACGTGCAATTGTTCTAAAGGCAAATGTTGCGTTAAGAGATTGAATAAGGGCGCTGGAACCACCATATAGGCATCGGTTTCTAGTAGCGCCAAAGCATTGGCTAAGAAGTGCGGCGTTTGAAGTAAGCGCGGCGAAATCGTTTGGTTAAGGGGCAAAATGGCAGCGGTGAGACCAGAAGGTTGGCTCACCGTCGGCGAAATCATGGGATAGCGATTAAGTGAGGTCACGCTCAACCGACCGCTCGATTGAGCCTCTAACGCAAGCGGATGATTTCGTCTTACGACAACATTCATAGGGGCGCTCAAAAGCAGTCGAGCGTGCTCAACCTCTTCAAGATGCAAAAACGGATCACAAGCAATCATCAGGTCTAGGTCCCCTGCCCTCAGATCATGAAGCGAGTGATTACCTAAGGGCATCACTTCTAAGCGTAAATTCGGTGCCCGTCGATGAATTTCGCCCAGGATCGGCACTAGAAAGATGGCACTGACATTATCGACGCAACCAATACGAATGATTTGGCTTGACTCAAAAAGATCGGCTCCAGTTTCTGGAGAAAAGAGCTGATCGATAGACGAAAAGACCGCTCTCACTCTTGGAAGTAATTCCGCAAGTTCTGGCGTAGGCACCATGATCGCACCATGTCGCGTGAAGAGTTCTGCACCAAAAATACGGCGCGCTTCAGCGAGTAACCTTGAAGCCTGAGAAACCGAAAGATGCATTGACCCGCCGGTCTTCGCTAGAGAATGCGTTTCACTGAGGATCAGAATGAGTCTGAGCGTGCGAAGATCCAGTTGATCAAGATTGAATGTTTGCATGACTGCCTCATGATGTGCCAAAACCGTCTCCGGCTTTTTGAACCGTGACGGCTTATTTCCCGTGCTCTCGAACGATCGAGCCCACGGGTTACGCTAGAAATTATGATGTAAACCAAGCACGGCTTGGATGGACGATGGATGGTCGTACGTGCGTCCTTGAATATCGATATATCTAACGCGATCTTCATATCGACCCACCGCCATATATAGCGATGTACGACGACTGAGCGACATGTCCCAACCCGTCACAAGCGCCGTTCGAGTGATGCGTTGCCCTTCGGCACTAGCGTCTTGTGCCTTGGCTCGCATGCGTAGCCCGTATACACGCCAAAGACCGCCCCAAAGTGGCATATCAAACCCTACTGACACAGAACTGCCATCAATATCATCCAATCCACGCATCGGACTACAGTCTGACAGCCCTGGTAACGGCATGATGGCATCCGCGCCACTAAAGTGCGCACCCCATCCAAAGACGCGTAGTTGACCCAACGTCGCATGACCACCTGCCAAGACCCCTACTTCGTCTTTCTGATTTGAAACGCGACTTGACTCGTTCATTTGGTCTGCCATGACGACCAAATGAAGGCGATCGATGTCATAAGTGAGTGCTAAAGCCGCATAACGGTTGGTAGAAGCGCTTCCTTCGACCATACCATTCTCACTTGATGAACCAAAGCTATAAGTGACATGTCCCTGAACGGGTCCCCACTTAATCGAATCGTATTGCAGAGCGTTCGCAAGAGAAAAACCATGAAATGGCATGGCATAAATCGGATTCGCCAGGTCGCCCCACCCCGTTCCAAAAGGACTGATTCTTTCAGAGGTCACGCTATAAGCAAGGGGTGTTCCTCCCGCTCTCGTTACACCTAAAACCCCAGCACTTACCTGACCGAGGTTTGTATCCTTGAAATAAAGGTAGCCCGCACGGTCAAAGAGCGTATTAGCGGTCTTCATCTCGCCCGTATCTGAACTAAAGCCGGCTTCTAAAAAGAAGCCAACTTCTCGTTCAGGACTTAAGGTTTCTTTACCGAGTAAAACAATGCGGTTGGCATCCTTAAGCCCATCAGCGAGCGCGATCGACGAAGAATGGTGGTCAGTTCCCGAGGAGACACTAGCGTAACGTAAACCAGTATCCACCATTCCTGCGATCTTCACTTCTGCCGCCGATGCTTGCCCGCAGGTTGCAAAACTCACAACCCAGGGCAGCATCAGACTTAATGTCGTTTGAACGGCAGTCGCGCGACAACCATGTTGATGTTTGTGCGTAGTTAAGATCATTTTTCACCCACAATGGTCTTCGCTGCTTCCGTACCAGCAATACGTNNACCAGAGTTGTAGGCAAAGCCTAGCGCCAAGCCCTGATACGGCGGATAGGACGGTGCGGAGTAAAAGCCGTAGGCGTTGTTGCCCACTGCATAGAGCCCCTTGATCGGACGATGGGTCTTAGACAACACTTCCATGTTTTCATTGACACGAACGCCACCCAACGTAGATAAGCTCACGACCTTGGCTCGCAAGGCGTAGAAAGGACCGTCCTTGACTTCAAACTTGAGGAATTTCGCGGGCTTACCTAAAGCGTCCTTACCACTACGAACTACNTCGTTATACTGCGCCACTTCGGACACAAAGTCCTTCGTAAAGCCCACTTGCTTAGCAAGGTCTTCAAGCGAGTTAGCTCGGAACGCAACCCCCTGGCGCACCGCTTCATCAGCTAATACACGGAAGTCACCCTTACCCTTAGGATTGTCTGGACCCGCACCCGAGACTTCAAATGGCAACTGATCAGCCGTATACGCATCGAGCGTTTTACCGTCAACGATGATGTAGTANACAGTACCCACAGAGTAACCCGCATTAGCCCAGTAAACGGTATCGTAGATCAGTTCTTCATTCGCAAAACGACGACCTGCCGGGTCTACCCACATCAACGGCGTCTTAAGTACGCGAACTAACAAATTCGCTTCCACCATGCCGTGACTACCTGCGCTCGACGTACTCAAACCGTCAAATTCGGTAGCGTGAATAAGTGCGCTATGTTCACCCATTGGACTTGCACCCGCCTTGAGTGCCATATCAATCCCTTCGCCATTATTCGACCAAGCGATACGGTTGGTAAGTTGATCAGACTCCATCTTGGTCGAGAGTCGGCTGAGGTTCCCACCATAGCCACCCGAAGCAAGAATCACAGCCTTGGTTTTGACAGTGAGCTTTGAGCCATCAGCTTTTTCTGCGATCACTGCAGACACCGCTCCATCCTTATCAAAAGTCAGGTCATAAGCACGCGTTTCAGTGAGCAGTCGTCCACCCATGCGACCTAAAGACTCATACATGTTTTTGAAGGCTGTACCGTTATCAACATAACGGTGATAAATGCGCCAACGAAGCGGATACGGATTTTGTCCCTGCTGAGGATTCCAGTCGACCAGTTCAAGCTTGGCACCATGCTTATCCATCCAATCAATCGTCGAAGCAGACTGATCGATGACACGGCGCGTGATGCGCGCATTACTTAAATAGTGGTTGTAATCCATGAGGTAGAATAAAGCTTATCGGTACGTGAGTTCCTTCAAAAGTTCAGGTTGGTTTTTGAATTTTTCTTTCTGAAGCTTACTTTCAACCGCGAAAAGCCCAGAAGCAATGCGACCAGCACCACCAACAGACGGGGTCTTTTCTAAAACGACGACCTTAGCACCACCTTCAGCAGCTGCAAGTGCGGCAGCCGTACCAGAAGCACCCGCGCCTACGACAACCACGTCTGCACTGATGACTTCGTCTGCACCAACCGCCTTGGCTACTTTCACTTCATATCGAGAAATATCGGCACCCGCTTTGGCAATCGCCGTCTTAACCGCCGTACGAATGGCTTCACTCGTCACTGTCGCGCCCGACACCCCGTCGACGGCGACACTTTGCGTACGAACCATTTCTGGCGCCATTCTTGACGCGGCAGCGCCGCCCAACGCAGGCGTTTCGCCAGAAACGTCTAACTTAACGTCCGAAAGACGACCCTCGGCATCAAGCGTTACCGAGGTAGTCACACGGCTCAACTTCCCATCAGCACTGCCGTCATAAGTACCAGCCACCACGCCTGCAGACGCAACAGCCGACACCCCAAGCATCAATGCGCCAAGTGCAGTCATACGAAAGGATTGGATCAACATAGAATCTCCGATTTGATAGTTCCCGAACACAGGGTTTTATCTGTTATGCGGAGAGGGTAATGCCGCTGATATACAATTTGATCAAATGCACGATCGGATTTTTCGATTGACTTTTTCGATTAATACAGTTAACACTACCCTTATCCAATTTTTTGTCACTTCGTCCCAACGCTCCTATGGAACTGAAACACCTTCAAGCTTTCGTCAAACTCGCCGAAATGATGCATTTTGGTAGAACGGCACGGCGACTCGGGATTAGTCAATCGACTTTGAGTACGCAGATCAGAGCGCTTGAAGAAGACGTAGGTGGCGCGTTAATCAATCGCAATAACCGAACCTTGACACTCACACCTCTAGGGGACACGTTTTTAGAAGATTGCCAACGTATTTTGACCACTGTTGAAGCGGCACGCCGTAATGCTGACGAAATTTTGAGTGGCACTGCAACCACTTTGCGAATCGGGGTCTGTTCAGCCACACTTTCTTCGGGACTTTTTGCAAAGCTACTACACGAATCACGCCGTCGTTTCCCAGGCATGCAGCTTCACGCGATCGAAGCACCGCCGTCGACTTTGGCAAAAGATCTTGTTGAAGGAAGAATCGACTGCATGGTTAGCATTACGTATGGCGTTCGTTTTGACGATCGCGTGACAAGCATTCCTATGGCTGTCGATCCAGCTTGCTTGATCGCTTCAGAAACGCTTACTCTTTTTGATGAAACCAATCAATTAGACCTTGATCGACTCAAGGAACATACGTTCATTTTTTATGAAAATCGTTATGACGCACCGCATGTCGTTGACAGCACCTTGAGTTTTCACCCTAACAAGATCATTCGACTGCAGTCCCTTAAACTCATATTCGAATATATCCGTGAAGGCATTGGGCTCGCCATCATACCTGCATCAGACACACGTCACCTCGGCTCAGGCATCTGCGTCATTCCTATCAAGGACGTAACAATGCCTATTGATGCCGTCCGACTTTCACAAAGTCGCTCGCCGACCCTCCTTCGCTTTTTTGAGATGCTTCGTGACCTCGTCACAGAACCATCCTTCTGATGGTCACTTTACGACATAAAGTGGATATGAGCGTACCTTAGATAACCTCGACCAACGAGCCTATCCTATAGCGTCCTTAAAGCAAGATGGCTGATCGCTTGACCAACCATCTTTGTTCCCCCCGCCGATCAATGACTTAAACCCACAATCTTCAGCATTTTCGGGTATGGATCCACGTCCTTCACGTCACCCAATCCGATCCGTCGATAAATCGCGACTTTCATGTCAATCGTTAACGACCGATGATGCCAAACCTCAGGATCTTTAGGAAATTCGGTTGTGATTTCAACCTGCCACTCTAGACGCCTTGCAGCCACAGAGACCATCAGTCGATCCAACAACGACTGCTTCGTTGGCAACGCTCGCAACAAGGTTTCAAACGACGCATAGTGAGAATGATTGATAAACGCTCGTCTCAGAGCATCGAGTTCGAGCGTTAAGATCATCGTGCGTTCGTTATCGATCCGCTCATGTGTGTTCAGTTTTTCTCTCAAGTTGATTTCAATAACTGCTAACACCACATCCTGAATCATGGACGTTGCTTCTGAAATACGACTCGTATCACCTTAAGCTTGCGCTACCTTTTGTGCCCACAAGCGTTCATCCTCCGTGAGACGAGCAAACAATAATTCGTTGAGACGATCACTAAAAGGCGCAAAAAGTCCCGCGATAATCACGCTGTCTGGCGCATGATTGTTGAGGTAGGCTAGTATTTGCATGTATTGATCTACTATACAACCCGTAAGGGTATGAATACCACCAATTGCAGACATTTTATCTTTTCCAGCAAAAGTACCGACTTTCGTTTGAATGTCGCATTGATCAGATAACCAATACCCTAAGTGGGTATAAAAGCCGGCACGAGTCATCAAACCCATGGCATAAAACAGATCAGGCTTCAAATCAACCTTGGCTTTTTGATGCAATGCCAAGCATGAGGCTTTGCCGCAGCCAACACTTCAGCCACCACAATGGTTTTGGCGTCGACCGTTTCGGTGTAGGTTTTGCAGTACTGACTTGCATCAAGGCTAATGGCATCCTGCAAGACTGACAGAATGGCTTCTGGAAGCGCCTTAGCGTCATCCACGCCGACCACAGAACCATCCTCTCTGACACCCAAATAGATCCAGCCGCCTTGCGTATTGAGAAAAGCACACAGTGTAGATTTGACGTCCTCAGACTACGGCACTTCAAAAGCTACGATTTGCCCTTCTTGCCTCGGAATTTTCCAGTCGACCAGATTCATCACACACCCATCTATCAGCCTAACTATCAATGGCTTTGATAGTACAAAATCGCCATGATACCCTGCCTAGTCCATCGTTTTACTCAAGCAAACGACTCGTTAAGCCACGAAGCACATGAACGCTACCCTACGAGTGACACCAGAACCACCCACTCAACCTCCCACACCAAAAAGCATTCATAAAAAACTTGCCTGGCTTAGCGAACCAAACCGGGCAAAATCATTGAACCTTGAGCCAATGACGATAGACTCTCAACTCCCAAAGAGCACGTTTAGTGCTTACAGTGCTGAAACGTTTTGTATGCCGAGATGATCAACACAACGGTNAAAATGCCAATCAACAACCTTGTCGAGAATAACCCAATCAATAAGCCACCGATCGCAGCGCCCACGATCGATCCTAAAGTNATCATGAGTCCTAAAGCACGTTCATTTTTTAGAACCTGAAAAGCGTCCGCTTGAGCATATCGGGCAAAGCCAACTAGCATGGTTGGTAAGCTCACCATCAAAGAGAGACTGCCCGCCAAACGAATATCGGCGCCGTATAGAAGGACGATCGTTGGGATCAACAGTTCGCCACCCGCGACACCTAAAACAGTANNCGCAACAATGCCGATCACAAGCCCTGCAAGCACGCCGACCGCTCCCAGAAGAATAGGATCACTCAACAAGGCTTCGCCAGTCGTTCGTAAACCAAACATCGCTTCCCACAGCATGACTATCGAGAGCAAGATAAGAAGCGCGAGAATCAATTGATTGAGCCTCGCGGTTCTTAGTTTTACAGCCACGCCCGCAGCAAACCAGGCACCGACCAAACTGCCGAGCAGCAAATTCAGAACGATGTCGGTGTTGTCAAAAAGCGTAGCGTAATCGACCGCGACACCACGAAAAATCAAGGCTGAAGACACCACGATCAAACTCATAGCTTTGTTGAGAATGACAGCCTCTAAGGTCGGCAAATGAAATTTACCGACCAATACAGGCAAGCGAAATTCGGCACCACCTAAACCAATGAGAGTACCAAGCGTACCAATAACGCTACCCGCGACAAAACCATTTTTTTCTCTTTTACTCACGGAAGTCCTTTTACTGAGTAATAACAGATCGCCTCAGCCAACTTCAAGCCTTTTAGCTTCTATGCTGGTTGAGCCAACCACAAATCTCTTCAACCGTCGGCACACGACCAGTCGACATCGTAACACCATCAATAATGATTGCCGGCGTCGACATCACACCGAGCTTAAGCATTTCCATGATGTCAGTCACCTTCTTGACTTCCGCAACCACTGCGGTCACTTTCACAGCCTCATGAACTTTCTGCTCAACGTCATGACACTTGGCGCAGCCAGAACCTAATACCAAAATTTCCATCACTCGCTCCTCGCTATTTGTACATACACCAAACCCATCTGGTTCAGCTTCGAGTAGCTAGTTTAATTTTCGATTTTCAATTTGTCAATTTGGTAAATTTGCCAATTATAGAAAAAACCGTCATACTACGCACACTCGACATCGTGAAACAGGATTGCACTATGTTTTCTACACTCAACAAACCGCAACGTCTTTGCATAGCTGGTCCTATCGTACTCGCCTTTTGGTTGGTGATGTATCGCTTCAATGACGCGATGGCTCAATGGTTGGTGACGCAAGGATTGCACCTGAGTCTTGACACCGCCGCTGGCGCCTCGATTCACTTCTTTATTTACGACACCATCAAAATCCTACTTTTACTCGTTTTGATGGTCTATGTGATCGCTTTCGTGCGCGCAGGTCTCAACGTCGAAAAAGTGAGAACCTATCTGCAAAGTANNCGTCACCGTAGTTTCGGGTATGCCATGGTAGCTGGCTTTGGTGCAATCACGCCGTTTTGTTCATGTTCGAGTGTGCCACTTTTTATTGGTTTTACGGTCGGTGGGATCCCGTTAGGGGTCACCATGGCATTCTTGATCACTTCTCCGATCATCAACGAAGTAGCTGTAGTGCTTTTGTTCGGTTTATTAGGTTGGCAAACAACGCTTTTATATGTTGCCATTGGTTTGAGTGCCGGCATGATCGGTGGCTACATCATGGATCTATTGAAAGCAGACCGCTGGCTTCAACCTTTTCTTATCGTAGCCAAGTCGAATCCGACATTAGTAGGTCACCCCAACACTACCAACACCTCCTTAAAGCTTTTAGACCGACATGATTTTGCTTGGTCAGAAATGACGACCATTCTGAAGCGTGTATACNTTCGGGTTATCGTGGGTGTGGGTTTAGGCGCCATATTGCATGGCTATGTACCAGCAGATTGGTTGCTTGAACATCTCTCTGAAAATAATCTCTTTTCAGTCCCGATCGCGGTTTTATTAGGCATTCCGCTTTATACCAACGTGACAGGCATCGTTCCGATCATGGAAAGCTTGCTCACGAAAGGACTTCCTTTAGGCACAACATTGGTACNNTTCTGCATGAGTACAGTGGCTGCGAGCCTACCCGAAATGCTGATGCTCAAACAAGTGATGCAAGGTAAGCTCATCTTGGTTTTTCTAAGCACCTTGTTCGTACTTTTTACATTGATCGGTTGGCTACTCAACCTTTTAGCTTGATCGCTTGCAACGACATTGACCGGCTTTGTCGTGAGACGTCGCCTCTTGATTCTCATTGAGATGTGACGCGTTTTCTAGGCATTGAATAAAAGTGGATACACATTGCAACGATAGATGGTAAAAAACAAAGTTCCCCTGCTTATACGTTTCAACGATGCCCGCGTTTTTGAGCACGGTGAGATGCTTTGAGATGGTTGAAAGATCGCCACCCACTAATTCATGAAGCTCATTGACGCATTTGTCACCAGTGCCTAAAGTCTTCACCATCATTAATCGGCTTGCGTGACCTAAGGCTTTAAAAATAGCTGCTTGTTGTTCTGAAAGGCTTTTACTCATGATGGACGACCAATGATCATTTTGACGAAAGACCACCGAACAGTTGACCGCTGACGATTTAAACCCTCTTTTCTTAGAGAGATTCGACACTGCAGGTGACGACGCTGTCCGATGGCACATCCTACCTCACCGATTGAGAATAGAACACCTTATTTAAAATGCCAAAGATTTTATTTTGTTGCAAACATAACCGTTGTCGTAGCCGCATGGCTGAAGCCTTACCAAGGNCGCATTATCCGTCATGGACGATCGAATCCGCGGGCTCAGCACCCACTGGCGACGTCGATCCTTATGCCAAGTCATCGTTGAAGNAGCTTGGCTTAGCGGTGAGTTCACAAGCACGGTCTGTGAGCAACTTGCCGCTTGAAACTTACGACTTGATCGTCACACTTTGTTCTGACGAAGACATTTGTCCGCTGCTCCCTGCATCAGTCAAAGATCTAGTGCTTCATGTGCCGTTTGTCGATCCTTCTCAAAAAGTGAACCAACTTGCCCCAGACGATTTAATCGCGCACTATCGCGACGTGAGAGACCAACTCGATGCGTTTTGCAAAACCTTAGACCAAACCTTAATCAAACAGTCCACCAAAAACTAAGAGGCGCAACGCATCACACAGCACGAAAGACCGACCACGCTGACAAAAGCCTGGTCAGATCGTCCATAAAGGATCGTCATCAATCCTCAAAACGGCTCTTCTTCGAACAACGGCTTATTCCACAACAAGCTTCAGCCGTGCTTTTCGACATTCTTTTCAGCAGTCTCTTTCATGCGCGTGAAAAAGCCTTTGTCGTCACGGGCACGTGACTTGCCAAGCAGTTCTGGCGGCATATGGCAATACGCAACGGTGCCATTTTCACCGATGAAGCCAGCGTGATTGGCATCAAAGGCACCATAGAAGTAATAATCCTGATGAGCCATGCGATCGATCGCTTCACGATCTTCATGCGTCAGTTTGAAGAGCTTACCGTCAAACGTTTTGCCATCAGACCAGACACCTAAACTACGAATCACATCTTCTTTTAGTACTTAACCTATACGCCTGGATGGGAAACCATTCAGGCGTTTGATTTATTGATCTACCGATCAGAGTACTCCAATCGAAAACGTCTACGCTGTCTTTTCTTGACACCAAACATTTAATTCCCTACAACACAAATCTCTTGCTTCAAAAAAGTCTTCCTTTCAACTAATATACATTTGTTTTATATGTAATCATCCGTTAACTTCACCTCTATAACAGACACATTTCACTATGATGTCCTTAACTTACATCTTATCTTTAATACATTCTCGTAAAGGACACCGCTATGTTGAACGATGCCCAAAAAGACGTTATCCGTGCTACTGTTCCTGTTCTCACTGAAAACGGCGTTGCACTGATTTCTCACTTCTACAACCGCATGCTGACACACAATCCCGAGCTTCAGCAGGTCTTCAACATCACCCATCAAAAGACGGGACATCAAGCCAAAGCACTCGCTAGCGCTGTGTTAGCCTATGCCCAACATATCGATAATCCCGCTGTTCTCATGTCGGTAGTCAAGCATATCGGTCACAAACACGCCTCGGTTAATATTCGCGCAGAACACTATCCTATCGTTGGTCACCATCTCATCGAAAGCATAAAGGAAGTATTAGGTGATGGCGCAACGCATGAAGTGATTGATGCTTGGACCAAAGCTTATGAGCAACTCGCTCAAATTATGATTGGTTTTGAAAACGACCTCTTCCAGAAGGCCGCGCTTCAGAGAGGTGGTTGGTCTGGTTGGCGTAGCTTCGTCATCAGCCATAAGAACTTCGAAACGCCCAATGTCATCACTTTCACGCTTGTCCCTGTCGATAAAGGTGCCGTCCCTTACGTTGCGCCAGGTCAGTACGTTTCTGTCAAGGTTAATTTGCCTGAACAGGGTCTCGTACAACCACGTCAATACACCGTGACCTCTGCCAACGAACACGAACTTCAAATCACTGTGAAGCGTATCGGTATGGTGTCTACTGCACTTCACGAAGCCGCAGAAGGCACAGTCGTTGAAGTCACACCACCGATGGGTGAATTTACCTTACCATCGGGTAATAAACCACTATTCATGATCTCTGCTGGTATTGGCGTGACACCAATCGTAGCCATGCTCAAGACTGTTGAAGAAAATCGCAAGGTTCAAATCGTACATGTTTGTAAGTCTCAAGAAGACTTTGCGTTGCGTAATTGTGTCGAAGCCTTAGTCAAGGCTAATGTCAACCGCACGCTTCACGTACATATGACTCAACAAAATGGCAAGTGGTCAGCTGATCAATTAGCTGCTCAGCTTATACCTGACGCAGACTATGTCATTTGCGGTCCTGATAGCTTTATGAAGGCTGTGGTCAATACCCTAAAGAGCCATCAGGTTGATGAAAGCCGCATTCATTACGAACGCTTTGGTGTAGGTAGCATCTAATCTACGTTAGACTTCAAGTCATTGACCACATGACGCCTGGTAAGGCAAAAGCGCTTATCAGGCGTTTTTTGCGTTTATAACTTCGGACGGAGAATCTTTAACATTGTCGGATAAGGATCGACCGACTTCACTTTACTCAACGCGATCCGTTGATAAATTGCTCCTTTCATGTCGATCGTTAACGACCGATGATGCCAAACCTCAGGATCTTTTGGAAATTCGGTTGTGATTTCAACCTGCCACTCGGGACGCCTTGCAGCCACAGAGACCATCAGTCGATCCAACAACACCTGCTTCGTTGGCAACGCTCGCACTAAAAGCGTCTCTCCTTCTCTCAAATAGTAAAATCCTGTTGCAGCAACAACGGTCACTAATTCGTCTAACGCAATTGACGGGTCTTTTACCGTGATCTGGTAGATAGGGCGTGTCGCCCAAATCCACACGGGATCCCATTGTTCTTTTATCGCCCACGCACGCAACAAGGTTTCAAACGACGCATAGTGCGGATGATTGATAAACGCTCGTCTAAGAGCATCGAGTTCGAGCGTAAAGGGCATCGTGCGTTCGTCATCGATCCGCTCATGTGTGTTCAGTTTTTCTCTCAAGTTGATTTCAATAACTGCTAACACCACATCCTTAATCATGGGCGTTGCTTCTGAAATACGACTCGTATCAACTAAAGCTTTCGCTGCCATTTGTGCCCACAGGCGTTCATCCTTCGTGAGACGAGCAAACAATGACTCGTTGAGACGATCACTAAAAGGCGCAAAAAGTCCCGCGATAATCACGCCTTCTGGCGCATGACGCTCGAAAAGTAAACAACCAACCTTGAGTGCAAAAACAAAGTCCATCGGCGAAAGCGTTTGCCGTAGTACTTCGGTGAGCTCGGTAAAGCGAGGAGAAAGGATGAAGTATAAATCCAGACCGTGTTTCGGAGTCCAAATGCGAAACAATCATGGTGTTTTCCTCTTCAGGTGAACGAGAACGCGCATTTCACTGCGTCCTGACACGCTGATTATGGTGCTTTATACGTCATCTGGTGACCCAAGCAAACATGCCTAAAAATGCATTAGAGGCATAATCGCTTAAATCACGATCCTGGTCTTTCAGGTTTAGAAAGACAGATCAACGCCCAACATTTCTTCTCGAACACGTCGCCAGGCTCGGCTCATCACACGCGCAACGAGAAGCAGAAGAACGCTCGAAATCGTGAAGATGACCGAGACGCTCGTTTCGGGTGAGCCGAGGACTGTCAAAGGTACTATACCACCCGCGCCAAAAGCGACCGCCCCAAGAAGTGCCACTGCGGCACCCGAATTCGCACGATGAAGCATCAATGCAAAGGTCATAGCCGCGGGGAGTGTCAGGTAATGNAGCGAAACGAGTAGTACACCTAAACCAACAATCACCCAAAAGGCAGAGAGTTCCATCCAAAAAGCCATGGACACCCAAATAGACGCAACCGTCATCCCAATAGCACCACGCGACATGGCAATCACCGGATCAGACATTCTTGGACTTAAGAGCGCACCCAACGTGATCGCTAACGCCAGACCACCAAAAATCAAACTATAGATACCGGCTGAGAAGTGAAAGACCTCTTGAAAGACAAACGGCGAAGACGCAATATGCCCAAACAAAACAGCTGAAGCCAAAAATTGTTGTGCAACGACAGACAAAAACAAACGGTCAGAAAGTAGCATTCGCCAAACGCCGTGCTGCCCCGTTCGACGACGTTCTACCGGCAAAGATTCTTTGAACCAAAAGACCGTGGTNACGCCAAAAGAACAAGTACCAATACCCAGAAGCGCAAGAAAGATACCTCGCCAGCCCGCAAAATCGGCAATGAGTGACCCAAGCATGGGCGCAGTAATCGGTGCGATACCCTGCACAGCACCCACAATACTCATAAAAGTCACCAATTCTTTGCCTGTTTTAGAGTCAGCCGAAATGGATCGAGACATAACAAGCGCGCCCGAAGCGCCTAAGCCTTCGAGAAAGCGCATGGCAATAAAGGTTTCAATGTTTGGCGCATAGACCGCACCGAGCGTTGAGAGCGAAAAAACGATCAAACTCGCGATCAATGGTCCTCGTCGCCCTTGACGGTCGGAGAATGGTCCAATCCACAATTGACCTAAAGCAAGACTCCACATCGTGGTAGAAAGTCCCAACTGCACCATGGGTCCCGTCGTAGCAAAATCTGATTGCTGAGCTGGCAAAGTCGGCAGATAAAAATCCGTGACAAAAGGACCAAACGCAGACAGCCCAGCCACAAATAGGATGAGTGCGATGGTTTGAAACTTGCTAGCGGTCTCGTTGGTGGGCATAGTGAAGTACGTTTTATTATAAGAAAGCTTTCATTTTATGAATGAATCTTTCGCGAATCTGAAAATCGCACTCAAAGCCAATTCTGATGTCGTTACAGGGGTAATTTATCGTGTCGCGCTACAAGTCATGCGTGTCAAACGTGTCATAAGAAGACCACATATTTACTGACAAACGTACCCGTTGGACAGAGTTATCGGATAGAAACACAAAAAACTTTTGCTCAAATCCAAAGTTGAGATTATACTTAGCCGACTAATTATCCGGAGTCGCCATGGACTATCAAGCCCGAAATTTACCCACCCGAGAATGTTTGACGAACGTCATTGCAAACGCCGAGTCGCGCTCCGACATAGCCTCGGGGATTGACTTGTTGCTAAGCCTCGTCGCAGGCGCAGACATGGTGAGAGCCAGGATTTATGGTCCGTTAGCGAGTGAACACGATATCTCAGAAGGTAAATTTTCCCTCCTTATGGCGCTCTACGGTGAAGGTACCAAACTGAGTACGGACCTCGCACAAAGCATTGGCGTCAAACCCGCCACCGTTTCGGTCATGGTTAAACGCATGCTCGCTGCACCAGTCCCGTTAGTGAGTTCTGAAAGCGTTGAAGGAGACGGTCGCGCTCGACGTATTGCGCTCACACAAGCGGGACGCGACCTCGTTGAAGCCATCCTGCCTGAACACTTAGAGCACATTCACTCGATGTGTGAANGGCTCACCGTCACTGAACGCGAAACGCTCATCAGCCTCTTACGTAAACTCCTGAAACAATAACTTTTCACTCACGCTCGACACTCCCTCAAACCATTAAGCCGACACCCTTCGTCGGCTTTTTAACGCCAATCTATTTAGTCGGCTAAATAAAATGAAACCACAACAAATCATCACTTTGAAAACGCTTTTACGCACCGTTTTGGTCTTTGTCGCGTTACTCGCGATTTCATCAACACTCATTGTGTTTGGTGCTCGTCATGACGCGTCAACCGTCGCGAAAAACCTCAAAGCCGGTGTTCTGACAGCAGACGAAGTCAATGTCGCTTTTGAACAAGTGGGCGGTCGACTCGTTTCGCGCAGCGTCAACGAATCAGACATCGTTCGTCAGGGCGACATTTTGATGACGCTTGACAGTACTGACATTGATCTTGCGATCTCGCAACTGAAGGCCGTGATCACGGCGCAAGAAGCTACGCTCACGCACGAAAAAGAAAGCATTCGTTTGACAGACGAAGCAACCGACATTGATGAGGCTACCCGTTGGCATCGTATTGAAGAACTGTGGACTGCATTAGAGAGCGCACGTGCGACGTTACGCCTAGCAAAAGTCGAGCATCATCGCGCGTCAACGCTTGTAAAGTCAGGCGGCGTCTCACAGTCGGTCTTCGATGCTACACAAAAAACGCTCAAAGAATCTGAAGCCCGAGTCACCCAGGCACAACGCCAATTAGATGCGTCACATTGGGTGCCACAAAAGCAGAACTCACAAAACTCGCCAAAACTGGCAAAGCCCACGGCATGACGCTCTTAGCGATTCAAAACACACGCGCACAAACGCAAAATCATCGTCATCAAGTGGTCGTCCTGGAAGCCAATTTGCGTGAATCTCAGGTCAAACTCGCTATGCTCGAAGTCGACCGCAGTCGCTTAACACTTAAGGCGCCTCAAGACGGTGAAGTCGAAGCCCTGCTCTACGAAGTGGGCGAAATGATTCCTAGCAACGCGCCCGCCGTCCTTCTTGAAACATCTCGTCAGTATTTCGACATTTATGTGAACGAAATGCAAGCCTCTCTCTATACGCCAGGCACCCGTCTCAAGGCTTACGTTCCGGTACTTGACCGTGAGGTTGAAGGCACCGTACGTAACACCGTCGCAGCGCCCTCTTTTGCCGACATTCGTATGGCGCGAGAAAACGGGCAAGCAGACATCACATCCTTCAAAGTACGTATTGATGTCGTACCTACCGAAGGGCTACTCACAGGGATGACGCTGGAGGTGCGCGATGAAAGCCATCATTGAGTCGATGCTTGAAGAAATCGGCGCGATGCATTCCGGGCACTTTGTGCCTTACCACAAGACCGCCATCGTCGTTGCCGCCGTTGTTGCCTTACTCTTCTCGGTGGTTTTCCATCATGCAACGGTCTTTGAAGGACGCATGGTANCCGTCATTGACCTTGACCATTCGACACTTTCAACTCGGTTGATTGAGGAAATCAACACCAATAGCTATATCGAGGTAGGTGACGTTTGGCACACCGCCGTTGATGTCACCAAACTTACGCAACACGACCGTCATTTAGGTGTCTTATTGATCCCAAAAGACTTTGAAAAGACCGTGAAGCGCGGTACCCAAACCGTGAATTTAGGTTACTGGTCTGACGACTCGAATCCCGCACAAAACGCTGAAATCCTGCACCATTTGCACGCCTTTTTGCCTGAACTTGGTGCAAGCTTTAGCGCGGTAAAGGTCGCACAACTAGGCTTAGGTGAAGACGGCACGATGGCTGCGATGCTCCCAATGACTCTGAAGTCCCGCCTACTTTTTAACCCAGTCGCTTCTAGCACCAATGGGACGGTGATTAGCTTTATTTACTTTTTCTCGTCCCTCTTTTATACTCTGACAGTCCTCATGATTGTCGGACGGCTCTATGTCACANGTATCTGGCAAAAAGTGGTCTTTACGCGTAGCTCTCTTGCGCTCATCGCTCGCATTGTGCCTTATGCGTTCTTTTACACCACAGGGATCACCGTGATGACCGCTGTCTTGGTTATAGGCAGTCAGTTACGCTTTGCTGGCAACTATTGGATGTACCTCCCGAGCATATTCATGACTGGCATGGCTTTTGGCATGTTGGGTCTCATCATTGCCTGGAAAACGACCAACCCTGGGCAAGGCGCAAGCTTTATGACCTTCTTGGTGCCGCCAGGCTTTATTTTAGGTGGTGCAACCATGGCAACGGGCTACGCGGCTCCTTGGGCTTATTACGCGAGTTACGCTTTTCCATTGGTTTGGCAATATCGCTTTTATCGAGATGTCGCCTTGCGTGGTGCCTCAGCCTCCGAAATGATGTCAACCTATGGCGCGTTTTTGGGCTACCTCACAGTCATTGCCCTCATTTTGACCGTTCTTTATTGGCGTACTGCGACTAAACGTAGGCTTGAAAACAAGGAAGCGCTGTTGCCTGAGGGACAACAATAATCTGCTCCAAAGACCATCAATCTGTGCCCGTCAGAAGCCACTCGTACTGACGGGCGTTCTCCTGTTTTCTGGGTTTAGCTGCGTTAACCAAAAGCGTGAATAACTACTGAAGGCAAGCTACCAAAACGCGGCAACAACATGAGGACACGTGACTTAAAGCCTCAAAAATGTTGTTAAAACGCACATAACCCACAAAAATGGGCTCAAGGTGTGTAAACTTCGTTCGTCTTTCGGAAAGCTTCCCATCCCACTTTTCCCGGAACACCGAAAGACACCTGAGTTGACACAAGAACCTCCTGCGTCATTGCCCGTGACGCCTCGTCACACACGAGAAGCTGTCAACTCAACTTGGAAATCTTCGGATTTTCTCTATTAAGTCGCTTGAAGCATAAGCTTCAGGCGGTATAATTTTTTTGTGTGCTACCCCAAAAGTAAGAAGGGAATGTCCTCAGTCCTCAAACGCCCATTACAAACGCGCTTTCGGTAAAATAGGCTTGTTATTTATACCTTAAAGGCAACGTTTTTTAGACTGTTTTTTTGTGTCTTTAAGTTGCCTCTTATCCTTTGCCAGTCTCGTCATGACCAACGTATAGACTGTCGCCCCCATGCTCGACCAAACACTCAACCGTTCTTTTTGGCATCTCCTCACCACGTGGCTTGTCATTCTTTTGGCTGGTACCGCTCTTTGCGTATGGTGTTGGTCTTTGAAGCCGTGGCTGGGAACGTATCAGCTGCGAGTGTCGGTGCCATCATTACGTGTGGTGCTGTGGTCGGCGCTTTGGTGGCAATTCTTGCAGGACGCTTGTATAACGGCTTAGGTACCAACTGTTTTAAATCGCACCGCAGGCNNACCCTTCTCCTCGGTTCAGCTACGCTACTCTATTATTTCCCAACGACGGGCACCACTCTCTTTGAAGGCACAATAGCTAATATCTTGATTTGCGTGAGTTTTGTGCTTTCTAATACAGCTGTCTATCGCGCTACAGGTGCAATCTTTTCAGGAGAGTCCCGCGTAACCGCCTTCTCAAGACTCAATGCCCTTAATAGCATTCTTGAAATTATTGCCCCGCTCGGGGTCGGATTTCTCTTTGACCTATATCCCGAAGACTTGTCAGCCGCGTTAGGGCTTTTTGCCTGCCTGGCGCTTCTCCTTCCACGTACTTTCCCCTCAGCTCACCTCTACCCCAATACCCAAATGCGATCCTTTTCGCTTTGGTCAAACCTACGCCGCTTATCTACCTCTCAAATCTTACTGGGTGGTATTTTGTCAGGTGCCGGGATTCACGCAATCATTTCAATTATCACAATAGTGATTCCGATAGCGGCACCAGGGCTCGCGCTCTCAACCCGTGACGTGGGTTACCTCTTAGCCGCTTTTGCCTTTTCGCAATTTATCGCGTGCTTGTGGCTTTCTGCACACCCTGACACCACTAAACTCTGCCGACGTTTATTCTTGAGTCTGATCGTGGGGGGCATTGTCATGACGACGACCTACTGTGCGGTAGGCTTTTATTCGTTGCTTCTTGTCAGCATGATCGTTGGCGCTGCGTTGGGACTCGTGCATCCTCTCTCGATGAGCATCATCTTTCAGTACTCAGAACCAGGCGCCGTGGGAGACATCGTTGGTGTACGCCTTATGCTTAATAACTTTGCCCGCATCTTAGCACCCACCATTATGGGCATTGCGCTTGACTTTATGACGGGGTCGGCTTTCTTGTCGTGGATTGGTGTAGCAATCTTAGTGTCGGTCGGCGTGGCGCTTTGGATAAGGAAAACGTCCGAACCTCAGTAATTAGGTTAAATCCCGTCTACTGATTACTCGAAGATTACACAATGAGAAAGGCTGCCGATTTTTTGAAATAACATCAAATCGGCAGCCCTAAATCAAACTCTTTTAAATGAGTTCTTTAGATCACAAATTAAAAGACATACCTTGCACCGACCGTCCACTTCCAGGATTCTTTGACGTCACCGCCAGCGGTCTTTTCAAGGTCTACAAAGGTATAGGTCGACTTGGAAAGGTCAAAGTTTGCGCCAATACCGTATTCAACCCATGTATCTCCCAATTCTTCCTTGATCTGAGCGGTCTGCAATTTACCCGTCGAGTTGACCTTAGAAGCGGTTGCTTCCATATCGCCCATAAAGTCATGCAAAACAGCTACTCGAGCATAGATATTGCCCCTTTGCTTCGGGAAATAGAAGCCAGAGCGAACTCCTAAGCGTCCAACTAAACTGTCGCAGTCATCTTGTTCAACACGAACACCATTGCGTGCGATGAAATCATCACCCATAATGCGACCATAGGTCAAACCTGCCGACGGCTCAACGAATGCGACATCATTCAATTGGAAATGCCAACCCGCTTCAGCACCAAGACTAAAAGCGTTATTGTCGAAATCGCCCTTCATCGTGCCAGAAGTAAATTCATTGGACAAACGAGAATACTTAGCGATCACATCAACAAACTGACCGTTTTCAGCAAGCCATGTGCCATAAGCGGTCAAGCCATACATATTGGAGTTGCTATCGCCCATGTCAAAGGTCGAAGAACCATCTGTGTACGAGAAAGCCCCGCCGACCTTCCAACCTGAACCTACGTCAACATCAGCACCAACTTGGAGAGTCGTGTTCTTTGCCTTAACAGACTGAGCGCCGTATTCCTGTTCTGAGCCATAGAAACGTGCCCAAGCCCCTACCGTACCGTCAAGATCACGCAATTCACCCATACGCTTAAAGAGCGTATCGTTTTCATGACGCCATTGAACTGCGGAAAGAGCAGCAATGGATCCATAGCCATCTAGTTTTGTGTTCTTCGCAAGTGTAGCTGTCGAGGTTGTCCCGTCGGAATTTTGCGTTAACGTTGCGTCGCCCAAAATTTCCCCACCAGAAATGGTGAGGGTCTTTTCTACTGCTTGCGAGGGATCGCCAAAAATAACGTTATCCAAAACGGATTTACCCGCTTGATCAATGTTATTTAAATCGTCAGTCGTGACGCCCTTAACACCCAGGTCAAGCTTTGTTGATTCAGGAGTAGCAACCGCACCAATCTTGACAGTTGGCGTCGCAATAGTATCGCCGTCAAGCTTGCCAGCGAGATTTAAGGTACCACCAGAACCACTGAGTTTATCTACAGTAAGACTTTCCGTAGATTGTCCATTCAAGTTAATAACGCCACCGTCCAAAGTAAGGTCGTTCACGAAGCTGGACTTGTCAGTATTCCACTGAGCCCCGCTTGCGATCCCCATTTGCATCTTATTAACTTCGTCCTTCCCTTGTGGAGGTTGTGGTTTACCGCTAATAAAGACATTACCATTCAAATAGGAATCAGACCCCTTAAGGTTGATCAATACGTCAGCGTCAACCGTTGTGCCTGATGTAGGACCATCGTAATAGAAGATCACATCACCATCGATTTGAACATTTGCTTGATTATTTTTATTGATTGTTACGATCGACTTGCCACGGGTACTAATAGCAGTTCTGGCATCAATTTTCAGATTGCCGTTAATCTCAACCTGCCCTTGGGAATACGCGACAATACCAATGTCAGAATACTCGCCAGCAGAATCAGGATTTGCTACGCCTGAATGTACATTGATTAAAGTATTATCGGCGTTGATCGTGACTTTGCTAATGTTATCTGTATTCGTTGTGGAATTATTCTGAACCCACATTCCTACGGCATAACCATTTGTGGAATTGGCTTCGAGGACAACATTCCCTGCAGTAATATCAATAGTGGTAGCTTGCGGAGCATCGTAGTTAACATTACGCATCGCCTCCAATGCCGTAGCATCACTATCAGCAGTAACAGTAATGCCAACTTTATTAGCGTTAGTAATGGCAATCTTACCTGCGTGTGTTGACTTAATATATTTGTTGGTTTCATTTCCCATTAAAGATGAGCTTAAACCTGCAGCGTAACCTCCCTGCTTTCCATTCGTAACCGTTACATTAACATCTCCAACATTAGTGACCGTTGCTTTGTTTAGAACTCGAACGCCATTGAGACCATTTGCAGAATTCTTAACAACCAGGTTACTTAAATCAAGTTGTTGAGTCCCTTCTTTTACATAATGCCCAGCCACAGGATCTTGAAAAAAGCTTGGCTGTACGATTTCATGAGATGAAGCTATCGGTAAAAAAAGGCTAGAAACAGCGATACCGATCACTGAATGGTAGAATTTGACCGCTTTCATATTACCTCCTGAGATGAGTAATTGGTTTAAAGCGTTAACTCCGAATAAGATCTCAAATTAGCCTTTGCTGTACAGGGTGAAAGGGAGGTTAACCCTAATATGTTGTCAATCAGCAACGTCACTCAATATCAAAATTCCATGTCTAACAGACATAATGAAAGTATTGTACCTATC
This sequence comes from uncultured Sutterella sp., assembly GCA_905186105.1. GTDB lineage: Bacteria > Pseudomonadota > Gammaproteobacteria > Burkholderiales > Burkholderiaceae_F > Sutterella. The sequence goes on from LR994475.1 coordinate 1,545,991, forward strand.
GCGTTGGAAATATTGATTTAAATCAAAAATATTCAACGTGCAAGAATTTGGTAAATAAGCCCTCACGAAATTTTTGCCTTCGGTGAGAGCTTATTAAAAATTCAGGTTAACAGAAATTATGAATTTGACAATTTCTGGTTTGAGTCTGCCTACCAACCCAGTGTGCTCACGAACTATCTGATGCTTCGGAAATTAAACGATCCGTTGAATTTTGTTGAAACAGTCACGATAAATCCCAAAAGATTGCTAACAAGCCGTCCCTACGATCAACTCGACGTCAACGTGCTATTGCATCAAACTGGATACTTAACGATTCGCTCTGTCACAGAGGCAGGGAGCTTGAAACTTGGTTCTCCCAATCGAGAAGTTGAAGCTTCTATGGCGGAACTTTACCTTCAAATGAAAAGCGTGGAAGACGATTGAATCATCAGGCACGAACTCAAAAATCAAGGTTCGATGAGTAAACAATGAAAAGAGCCAACCCGTGACTACGAGCTGGCGCTTCATGCTTTTAGTAGCGAAGGATTTTTCAATACGGTTAGGTTTTCTTGATCAGAACCCTCTTGGTAGTTACGCTCAGAAGCCTTATAAACATGATCCGACCTCGTTAAAATGGAGTGACTTGACCAGTAAAAACAACTATCTTTCAACCATTACTGACCTAAAAGCGCACCATAGAACCACGCGCTACACATGACTACAGCTTCATTACCCATCGCCTTTTGGCAGCTACTCTACCCGTGGTTTGCCAATTCAATCGTTGCACGCGCTGTTCAACTATCGTTGATCTTTCATGCCGTCGCCTCGAACACACCGTCGGCGTGGGTATCGACCATGTTGGCTGCAGGCGCAACCGCGAGCACCTTAATGACGGTACCCGTCGGGAGACTCTTCAATCATTGGGGACCCGGACCACTCAATCGAATCTCATCCTACTTTTGCCTCGCTGGCACCCTTGGGCTCTATCTCTTTCCTGTGGACTTTGACCACATCTACTTTTCTATTCTGATTTGGGTACTCGTTGGGCAGAGCCTTCTTTTTACATCAGTCGCTAGTTATCGTGGTATGGGTGGGTTGTTTACGAGTAAACAACGTCTAGTTGCCTTTGCCCGTATGAATATCGTTAGTAATTTGAGCGATATAGTGACGCCGCTTGCTATCGGTTGGCTGTTCTTCATAGACCCAACATTCATTCCGATCGTCTCCGGGCTTTTAGGGGTTACGAACTTTTTGGTACCACAACCCAAGATCGTTCCGCAAAGCGTCAATGAAACGCCCGCGGCGTCTTTATCGCTATTTACTAACCTCAAAAAGGTCTTAGTGACGCGCCCCGTCTATTTGGCTATTTTGATTGGGGCAGCCATCCATTCGATCCTCTTCGTGTTTGACCTCATCATTCCTATCACAGGGACAGGTTTTAACCTCACATCAACGCAAGTAGGTACGATCCTCTCGACACTCGCCCTATTGCAAGCCGTGGCAAGTACCTATTTGTCGATGAAACCGTTTCCGTCAGAAACGCTCTTCAATCACTTTTTAGAAGTACTCTTTTTGGGTAGCATCGCCCTACTCTTTGCGTTTATGACACAAGAATTTCTTTCTTTGTTGATCGCGACCCTTATCATTGGGCTTGGCTTTGGGATGATCCAACCGCTCTCGATGAGCTTGATCTATCACCACACAGAGCAAGCTTCAGTGGGCGACGCGGTGAGTATTCGCTTGTTACTTAATAGCTTAGGCGCATTTGTGCGCCGATGGTGTTGGCGCTAGCACTAAGTTACATGGCACCGACCACGTTCTTGAGTGTGATGGGTGGTTTGATCTTTGGCGTGGCGGCGGTGTTGAAGTGGGTCGTCAAAACTGAAGAAAAATAGCCCAAGCTCGACTGTCTTTTTGCACTGAGATGAAAAGCATGAACGGCATGAAACGTATTCATCACTTCATGCCGCTCAATGTTTGTGAATAGCCAATCTACGTCAATCAGAGCTTATTCTTAGCTGCCGACAAACCTGCCTGACGACCGTTCACCAAGCAGTCCATCACGGCACAAGCACCGATACGTACTGCACCGTGAATACCACCCACGCATTCGCCAGCAGCGAAGAGACCAGGAATTGGTTGATCGGTTTCAACATCAAGCACAGCAGTCGTGACGTTGGTCGCCACACCACCCATGCAGTGGTGAACCTTCGGACTCATTTCAGAGACATAGAAAGGTGCCTTACCCAAGTACTTAGCGCGCTTATCAAAGCGACGGTTAAAGTCCTTATCCTTGCCGCTTGCGAGCAATTCGTTATAGCGAGCAACCGTACCCTCAAGGGTCTTCAAATCAAGTTGATAAGCGTCAGCGAGATCTTTGAGCGAATCAAACTTACGAAGTGCACCTGACTTGAGAATCTTGGCAACTAACCCAGGACGCACAACTTCCATTTCGTCCACACCATTTTGGTCAGCCACTACCAAAGCCTTACCACCACGATTGATGACACCCAAGATGGCATCGGTGCAGACCTTACGGTCACCAAATTCGTCAACAAAACGACGGCTCGTTTGAGAGTCAACCCAAACACCAAAAAGGCTACTGGCAATCGTCGCAAAGTGGCTGGTNACCATGCCCATGCCTTTTTCTGCTGGCGAGCAAGACGGCAAGCACTGAATCCAGTCGGTNACCTGAATAACATTGGCACCAATGCGGCTTGCCATACGAAGACCTTCAGCCGTGGCACCTGGCTGATTGGTCGTGAGGAACGCTTCACCTAACTTCGGATCCAGGCGCTTACGGTACTTAACGTCAGCACCAAAGCCACCAAAAGTANNCAACACAATGCCGCGAGTGATACCGATGGTCTTCACTTTGCCTGATTCAGGCTTACCAAAGCGCCAACCTTGGCGAACCTGCACACCCGTGACACGACCGTCTTCTTCACGGAAGATCTTTTCCATATAGACACGCGTACGAAGCGGAACGCCTAAAGCCTTCAACTTTTCGGCACACGGACCAAGAATGCCCTGACCGGTACCTTGCTTAGTAACCATGCAACGCGGTGCAGAGTGACCGCCCTTGCCCGTGAGGTGCGTATTCCACTCAACACCCATGGTCTTACGCGTCCATTCGAAAGTTTCGGTNACCGCCTTTTCGCAGACGAAACGAATGAGTTCAGGGTCGCCAAGACCTTGACCAATACGCGTCATATCTACCATCAATTTTTCGGGAGAGTCGTCAATACCTTGTTCCTTCTGAACGCTCGACCCAGGCACAGCAAACATACCGCCCGAAATTGCAGAGTTGCCACCAAGAACGGACATCTTTTCGATCACCATCACTTTGGCACCCGCTTCTGCAGCGGCTAAGGCTGCGGTCATACCAGCAAAGCCAGAACCCACAACAAGGACGTCTGTGATTTCGTCATATTTGCGTTTGGGTGTCGATGCGCAAGCAACGCTCGGAAGCAACACAGCCGAAGCAGCACCAAGCAGTCCGCGACGCGAGAGAGTGAATTGGGTCATGGGGAGTCTCCTTTTTTGAAACGTATGGCTCCAAGAGTTTGTGGTCATTTTCTTGGGCGTAACGTTTCAATCTTAGGCGTTTTCAGTCTGCAGGACTATAGGATTTGTACGAATTTGCGAGAACATAACTTCACGCGATTCAACGGTCTTGAAGAAACGCCCTCTCTGAAAACCAGAAAGCTCCACGAATCACTTCATGGAGCCTTCTGCTATGTCGGTTGCACCACACTACACGTAATCGGCACAGCGCTTAAACAATTCCCGTTAAGGTACTTTAAAACCAAACTTATGACACTGGTCACAGTAGTTTTCAGTCTGGCTATGCTGCAAGTGGCAAAGCGCACAATCCAATTCATTGCCATAGTGCGGCGAGACATGAGGATTTTGGGGTTTGACTTCTTTCGTCTTTTCAGCGACCTGCTTCGGATCGTGACAGTTCTTGCATTGCTCAATCGTAGGATACGGCACAGCATTGTCTTTGCCGTGGCACATTTCGCAAGAAATGCCCAATTTGACGTGACGGTTGTCGGCGAAGTTGTCGGCTGCCTGCACGTTCATCGCGAACGCAAAAGCCATCGCCGCCAAAAGGACGGACTTATGCATGTTGATTCTCCTGAGTAAAAAGACCACAGGCGGCGTGGTTACCGTCCGTGTTGCGGGGTCACTATGATGATAATCCACCCCTTATCAATTGGCGCTTATAGTAAACCCTTCCGAAGGCTTCGCCTCTCATGGGCTCATGGTTAAGATGAACCGTCTTTAGTCCACCTACATCTGCCGACGGTATTCGCCTGGCGTCACACCAAAAACGCTCTTAAAGAGTTTAATGAANGTAGACGTATTTTGGTAACCCGACAAGTAAGCAATCTCTTCGATGCTTTGCTCAGTGGCGAGGTGACTCACGGACGTGAGGAAAATGTGTTGTAAGCGCCACTGATTAAAGCTCAACCCCGTCTCCGTTTGAGACAAACGCGCCAAGGTGCGTTCACTTACACCCACAAACTTCGCCCACTCAGCCATTGGTAAAGCGCGTTTATCCAAATCCGCGAGTTCCATGGCGATGCGTTGCAAAATGTGTGATTTGGGTAACGGCGCAAAATGTGGTGGTAAGTGTCGTGCGACCTTGAGTTCTTCAATAATCGCCAAAGAAAGGTTTCGTCTTTGGGCTTCAGAACGTCGACGGTCACTCCCATGCGCCATAAACATGATCATCTCAACCGTCATCGGGTTGAGCATCAATCGTTCAACGGTTGTGGGTAAGCCGTCAAGCCAATTGGAACCAATGTGAAAGAACACACTACGCCCCGTGAGACCCAAGACCCCTTGGTGCGGCACAAAAGGCGGCACCCAAACCGCGCATTGCGCAGGTATCGACCAGTAGCCGTCTTCAAGCTCAAGCCCAACCAAGCCACCCGTTGCTAACACCAACTGTCCCGTCGGGTGTTGATGGAGAGTCGTTTTTGCAACTTCATTACCCTGAAGCCCCTCGTCAATCACCGCGGCGAGCGTCATGATCGATGGGTCATCAGGATCAAAGTCACACTACCACTTCGTAGGAAACGATTTTAGAGACATAGTTTTTAGGTAAGGAAACGGTGCGCCTTTTTGAAGACGCACCGTCGATCATAGCCTAGTTATTGGGTTAATACGAGCCTACGGTACCTTGTACTCAAAGATATGGCAACGGCTACACATATTGACGGACTTCTGATGACCGCGATGGCATTCGTTGCAATTGAGACCCAAACTATGGTTCACGTGCGGGTCAGGACTCTGAGCCTTACCGCGCTGATGGATCTTTTCAGAGATCGCCTTGAGCGAACCATGGCAACCCAAGCACTGCTTCGTTTCAACGGTTGAGCCCGCTTCAGGCGCCGCCACACCGTGGCACGTTGCGCAAGCCACACCACGCGTGGCATGGCGGTCAGCCAAGAACCCTGCTTCAGCGCTCATCGCAGAAGCGGCGAACAAAGAACACAACCCGACAAAAGCCAATTTCTTCAAGTTCAGCATGATTGATCCTCCTTTTATGCCTTCTGAGCCTTGGCGCGTGCTGCGGCATGACGTGCTGCGAGTCGACCAAAGACCAAGCAACCGCCTAACTGGCTACCCGAAATGTCAGCGCGGTACCAAATACCGCCTGCTGCGGCACCTGCGGCATAAAGCCCCGGAATCGGTTGATCTTCCGTATTAACCACGCGAGCATTGGCGTCGATCTTCGGACCACCAAAGGTGTTGGCAATACCGCCAACTACCGGGATCATATAGAAGGGACCCGTCTTCAATTCATGCGGATGGTCATTGAGGTACGGCGGATTGAGTGTCGCGGCTTTACCTTCACGAACAGCCTTGTTGTATTCCTTGACCGTTTCCATGACGACGTCAACCGGTAGACCAGCCGCCTTGACGGCTTCTTCAATCGTCTTACCCTGAGGCACATGGAGACCCAACTTCGCGAAGCGATTCACGGTGCTGGAGAGAATATTGTTGTTAGCGTCAGCATCCTGNGTAATCAACAAGTAGCTCATATTGTCAGGCGTCAAGCTGGCGATACCAACGGCCTTTTCGATCTGACCCAAGTGTTCCTGAACGAAGCGCTTACCCTGATTATTGAGCTGAATACCGTAGCCCGCGTGCATCAAGGGCGACGGTTTGCAGTGACCCACTGGCGAAATCGGACCCGCGTAGAACTGGTCCATATTGACCATCTTAGCATGNACCTGTTCAGCCAAGCGAACGTTTTCACCCGTAGCCCACGGTGCACCACGCACCACCATGCGAGAAGCGTACGGTCCAATATACTGACCGACCATCGCGTTATTACCCGCGAAGCCGCCCGTCGCCAAAACCACACCACCCTTCGTCATGAAGTTCGTGCGATGCTTACCCGTCACGCAAGATACGCCAAGCACGTTGAAGCATTCGTCGTGAATGAGTTCAACCGCCTTCGTGTTATAGCGAACAGGCACGCCAGCCTTTTCGAGTGCGTCAAGCATGACCTTGCAAATCTGTGCGCCGCCCGTCAAACCGTTTTCGCCCGGGACAATGTGGCATCGCATCAGTTCAGGCGCGTGTTGCTTCCAAATTTTGAACTTCATGCCATGGTCGCCCAACCAGTCCACACTTTCACCAGCGATTTCAGCATAGGCACGAATGAGCGCAGGATCACTACTACCACCCGAGACCTTCATCATGTCTTCAAAATAGGCTTCCTTACTATCCTTTTCGCTGGGATCCTGATAGCGGGTCTTGGTAGCGGCAATCCAACCAGAGCTATAGGCAGAGGTACTGTCAGGGCGACCCATCTTTTCGATGAGCAATACGCGGACACCCTGTTCATGCGCTTCAAGCGCAGCAGACAAACCAGCAAAACCAGCGCCTACAACGACAACGTCCCATTCCTCGGTCTTAGGCTGAGACTTTTCTACAAGCTTTGCGGAGGTAGGGTCACGNGCTACTGCGGCAACTACCGCCGTCGAACAAAGCAGTCCGCCTTTAAGCAAATTGCGTCGTGCGAGTTGCATAATTTTTCTCCTTTGATGCTTTTTCAACATTTCGTTTGGTCGTACGAAACATTAAGACAATCTTAAGTCCACCTAAAGCACTAGGCTAAATGTCTTACAGCCAATAAATACGCCAAAACAGACAAAGGATGTTTTTAACAGAAAGCCTTGGTTCAACAAACGACAATTTCTAATGTGTGACCAGTCTCTTGGGCGCCACGCTTGTCTCTTTCAGGCTCAAAAAGGCTTTTTATCTGTCTCCGAGTGTTTTTTATAAACCCAATACGTGCTGAGCATTGGTCTAAAACCAATAGACGAAATAAATCGCCTATCTATGAGACGTTTTCTGAAAAACGGCACCCAAGATGAGCGCTCAACCCTCCTCTTCACACCTTCCTCAAGCATCAAACAATCAAGCGTTTTGTAGGCAATAAAAAGCATTCGTACTCTTTGAGCTTCAATGTGCCGCGACGTCTTCGACCGATATCGACCACCTCAAGAAGCCCCCATTGAGGTATCACGCATTCCAAATGCCGACTCGCAACAAACCTTTTAGTTCTATTCCTTGAGCGCTTTAGCCGTTTTTCGCTCACCGCTTTTTATACAACTTTTATATACGGCGCCCAAGCAATTATAGACGGCTGCAATACGAACCTCGATAGCATTATTTTTCGTGGAGATGAAAGCCTTTCGATCTTCAGAGCGGTCAAACCCTCCACTTCTTGGAGTTTTCTCATGACACACGATCTATTGATGCTTGTGCTCGCGATTGCGCTTGCGCTCATACCGTACGTCTTCGTTCGTCTGCTCACAAGTATCTTTGAAGAACACCCACATTAACTTATGTCCGCGATTGATTGTCTTTTTATCGGCGCAAGCCTCCTTCTGGTGGTTTGGCTCATTGCCGAACTATTTAGAGCCTAATCCATCATGATGTCCAATACCTTTTATGCATTCGCGGCTTTTGCCGTGGCTCTCTTAGTGGTCACGAAGCCTATCGGTCTTTGGCTTACGCCTTTAGTAGAAGTACGTGCACCTCGTCCATTTGAAAAAGCTGACCGAGCAATTTTGAGTTTTTTTGCGCGTGGTCGCATGAACNAATCCTGGCAAAGCTATGCCGCTTCCCTTCTCGCTTTTAACGCGTTCGGTCTTTTCTTTCTTTATCTATTACAACGCATTCAAGGCTACCTCCCGCTCAACCCACAGGGGTTTAGCGGCGTTGCACCTGATCAGGCTNTGAATACCGCCGTGAGCTTTGTGACCAATACCAACTGGCAAAGCTACGGTGGTGAAACAACTATGAGTTATCTCACTCAAATGTTGGGCATGGGCGTTCAAAACTTTCTCTCCGCCGCTACGGGGATTGCCGTTGCGTTTGTATTGATGCGAGGCTTTGCGCGTCAACAATCGAATACTGTCGGGAGCTTTAGTCGAGACGTCATTCGAATTACGCTGTGGGTACTTTTGCCAATGAGCCTCATTTATGCGCTCTTTCTAGTTAGCCAAGGCGTTATTCAAAATTTTGCTGACTATGTTTCTTTGACAACCCTTGCGGGTGATAAACAGACGATCGCTATGGNNTACTCCGTCGCTAGCCAAGAAGCGATCAAGCTTTTAGGCACTAATGGTGGTGGATTCTTTAATGTGAATTCTGCTCACCCCTTTGAAAATCCAACGCCTCTGTCTAACTTCTNNCTGAAGCTTTGTACCATTTTTGCTATTCCCGCGGTATTCACCTACACCTTTGGTAGTATGGTCAAGTCGCAACGTGAAGGTTGGTNNACTTTGTGGCAGGTGATGGGCGTTTTATTCTTGATGGCTTTCACGACTTTTGCTTTTGCTGAACATGTTGGCAATCCCCTTCTTCAAGCTTTGGGCGCCGAAGGACTCAGCATGGAAGGTAAAGAAACACGCTTTGACTTAGGTGGCATTTCACTTTTTTCAACCGTGACTACCGCTGCCTCTTGTGGTGCTGTCAACACGATGCACGATAGCCTTATGCCTATCTCTGGCATGGTCACGATGATCCTTATGCAGTTAAGTGAAGTCGTTTTTGGCGGTGTCGGTGCTGGTTTTTACGGCATGATCGTTNATGGTACCATTTTTGCGGTCTTTATCGCCGGTTTGATGGTGGGGCGTACACCTGAATATTTGGGCAAAAAAATTACACCCAAAGAAATGAAATTAGCTGCTCTTACGATGCTTGCCGTCCCATTCATTGTGCTCGTCGGCGTCGGGGTCACACTCGTTTGGTATGGTGCATTAGATAGTCTCAACAATCCAGGCGCCCATGGCTTATCCGAAATCCTCTATGCCTGGACATCCGCAGCCAACAATAACGGTTCCGCATTTGCCGGTCTTAACGCCAATACGCCGTTCTTTAATATCGGGCTGGCACTTGCCATGTGGTTTGGTCGATTTGTGGTGATTGTACTCACCCTTGCCCTCGCAGGTACCCTCGCCAAGGGGCGACATGTACCAGCTAGCAACGGGACACTCCCAACCACGGGTGCTCTTTTTGTCGGTCTTTTGATCGGCGTCGTGCTCTTAGTCGGTGCCTTGACGTACCTTCCAGTGCTTGCTCTCGGTNATATCGCTGAAATGTTGAGTCTTATTTAAAACCCATTATCGAAACAATTGACCATGTCTAAAAAGAAAACTGCACCACTTTGGGACGGTGCTTTAATTCGAGAAGCGCTTCTCCAAAGCTTAAAAAAGCTTTCGCCAACAGCGCAAACCAAAAACCCGGTCATGTTTATCGTGTACTTGGGAAGTCTCTTTACTACGGTACTTTTCTGTCGTGCATGTATTACTAACGACGCTAATCAAACCTCAATGGCTTTCTTGGGTTGGCTCACGCTTTGGCTTTGGTTTACGGTTCTTTTTGCAAATTTCGCAGAAAGTCTTGCTGAAGGTCGTGCCAAAGCACAAGCAAGCGCCTTACGTGGTATCAAGACCGCAACACCTGCTAGAAAGCTGTCATCAACCAACACAGACAGCTGGAATGAAAATGCCAAAGGGACCATTTGCGACTCGACGGATCTTCGTAAGGGTGACATCGTTCTCGTCAAAGCAGGGGAAGTTATTCCTTGTGACGGTGAAGTCCTACGAGGCATCGCTAGCGTCAACGAATCTGCAATCACTGGTGAATCCGCACCAGTCGTCCGCGAGTCCGGCGGTGACTTCAGCTCGGTAACAGGTGGGACGACTGTCCTGTCGGACTGGATTATCGTCCGTGCAGAAAGCGATCCTGGCGACAGTTTTATCGATCGCATGATCTCAATGGTTGAAGGTGCTGCTCGTAAACGTACACCTAATGAAACTGCACTGACCATTTTGTTATTAGCACTTTCGGTCCTTTTCTTAATCGTTGTTGCCGTCATGCTTCCCGTATCAGCCTATAGCGTCACAGCTAATGAAGCTGGTGAAATCGTTACACCTGCCATGCTGACTGCGCTCTTGGTTTGCTTAATTCCGACAACCATCGGCGGGCTCCTCTCAGCCATCGGTGTTGCAGGGATGAGCCGACTTTTAGGTGCCAACGTGATTGCACGCTCTGGTAGTGCAGTCGAAGCTGCTGGCGACGTCGATGTTCTTCTCTTAGATAAAACAGGGACGATCACATTCGGCAACCGTCGCGCAAGTGCCTGTTACCCAGCGCCTGGCGTCGCAATTCAAGAATTGCACGAAGCTGCTCTGCTTTCAAGTTTGGCAGACGAAACGCCTGAAGGTAAATCGATCATCGAATTGATTGCCAAAGAAGACCCTGCGATTTCTAAGCTTCAGCCCCCAACTGACGCAACCTTTATTCCATTTACGGCACAAAGCCGCATGTCTGGAGTAAACCTTGGTCATCGCCAGATTCGCAAGGGAGCTGTTGACGCCATTATTCGTTGGGCTGATGACACTGGTCACACAGTTCCGACTCAAGTGAAGCGTCAGGCTGATCAGGTCTCAAGTCGTGGTGCAACTGCACTGCTTGTCGCAGAAAACGGTCGTCCTCTAGGGGTCATTGAACTCAAGGACATTGTTAAGCCTGGTATTGCCGAACGTTTTGCTGAATTACGTGAAATGGGCATCAAGACTGTCATGGTCACTGGAGACAATCCACTCACCGCCGCAGCCATTGCTGTTGAAGCTGGCGTTGATGACTTCTTAGCTGAAGCTACCCCTGAAAGTAAACTGCGCGTCATTCGCGAGCACCAGGCAAGCGNNTACCATCTGGTTGCAATGACCGGCGACGGCACGAATGACGCACCAGCTTTAGCCCAAGCCGACGTAGCTGTCGCTATGAATAGCGGTACACAAGCAGCAAAAGATGCAGCCAACATGGTTGACCTTGATTCGAGTCCCACAAAGTTGATCGATATCGTTCGCATTGGCAAACAAATGCTCATGACTCGTGGCTCTCTCACGACATTCTCGTTAGCTAATGACATTGCCAAATACTTTGCCATTATTCCGGCTGCATTCTCGTCGACCTACCCTGTANTCGAAGTGCTAAATGTCATGNGTCTTCAGACGCCGACCTCAGCCATGTTAAGTGCCGTGATCTTTAACGCACTTATCATCGTTGCCTTGATACCTATCGCCTTGAAAGGTGTGCCCTATAAGGCCTGGTCTGCTACGCGCCTATTGAAACGCAACCTTTTGGTCTACGGTTTAGGTGGTGTGATCGTTCCCTTTGTTGGCATTAAGATCATCGACCTTCTTATCAATCTTTTCTAACGGAGTGATTCACATGCGTATCCGTTCTATTTCTAGTCACGCAAGCGTCTCGCTCATGGGAGCGATAAAAGATGCCGTAGGTGCTTTCTGCCTCTTAACGTTGGCAACTGGTCTCATTTACCCCTTTGTCACAACGGGTGTAGCACAAAGCACCATGCCAGATAAAGCAGCTGGTTCATTAGTAGTTCACCAAGAAAAAGTTATTGGCTCAGAACTGATTGCCCAAGACATGTCGAAGTTACCGTTCTTTCAAGTACGTCCTTCTGCAGCCAATTACGATGGCGCTTCTAGCAGTGCCTCGAACTTAGGTCCAACGAACCCAGCGCTTCTTCAAAGCGTCAAAGACCGTATCGCCTATTGGCATAAGGCAAGGGGCGATCAGTCACCCGTTCCAACTGACCTTGTGACCACTTCAGGCTCGGGCTTAGACCCCCACATCAGTCGTGATGCTGCAATCTATCAAATTCCGATTGTCGCTAAGCGCACTGGGATAAGCGAAGCGACCTTACGTACCTTAGTAGATGAGCTTGAAACCTCCGGTACTTTTTGGTCGACATCACTATGTGAATGTTCTGCAACTTAATCTCCGCGTACAATCNNACTTGTAACGCCCCAACTCTCTCATTAACCTCTAAACCCCTGCCTACCCAGCAGGGGTTTTCGCCTCCACACTTTATGCAACACGACAAAGAAAGACGACCTGATCCAGATGCCCTCTTAAAGGTCGGACAAAAACCAACACGTGGGCGATTAAAACTTTTTTTAGGGGCTGCGCCTGGCGTAGGCAAAACTTTTGCCATGCTTACCGAAGCGCATGAGAAGCGCCGCGAAGGACTCGACGTCCTCATTGGCTGGGTTGACACACATGGTCGACGGGAAACGGCAGCGTTACTTAAAGGACTAGAAGTCTTACCTCGTCAAACCATACAACGAGGTACGTTCACTACAGAGACCCTTGATATTGATGCCATTATTCGTCGTCGTCCTGCCTTGGTCGTCATTGATGAGTTACCTCACTCCAATCCACCCAACGCACGTCATCTGAAGCGTTGGCAAGACATTGAAGACATCTTGGACGTTGGTATTGACGTCTATAGTGCAATGAACATCCAGCACTTAGAAAGTCTCAACGACATGGTTGGGGCAATGACAGGTGTTGATGTCAAGGAAACAATTCCTGATCGTTTTTTTGACGAAGCTGATGAAGTCCGTCTCGTAGACTTACCTCCAGACGACCTTTTGAAACGCCTTGAAGCGGGAAAAATCTATCTTCCAGGCTTTATTGAACGCGCAAAAAATCATTTTTTCCGCAAAGCCAATCTCATCGCGTTACGTGAACTATCGTTACGTTTGATGGCAGATCGCCTTGAAACAGAGATTCGCGAGCACCGTTCGCTCTCGACAGATCAGAGCGTACGCGATGCATCCTTTGGTCTTTTGTTAGTCATTGAGTCCCCTGACGCCCACGAAATCATTCGAGAAGCTGGGCGATTGGCACGTTCACTAGCTGGCAATTGGCACGTTTTATGGTTAGATAAACCAGGTGAAAGTCGTAAACGACGCCGTGCCGCTGCCGAAACCCTTGCGTTTGCAGAAAGTCTTGGAGCTGTCACAACCATGGCAACAGGACATTTTGGGCGAGAAGTCTCCGCTTATGCACGAGAGCATAATCTCTCCATGATTGCCTCTGCTGATACTGGACTCTATACGACCTACTGGCGTCGACGCGAATTACGCCGCCGTGCCCCAGAAGTCACCTTTGTCATTCTTTCTTCGACCGTTGGCAAAGAACCGCTTTCTGAACGCCTCTTAGCCACCTTACGCGCCCAAGACGAAGAAGTAACAGGGTACGCAATCACAAGCATAGTGACGATTCTACTTACAGGGCTGTTCTCAGCACTGATCCCTTGGATCCAACCGACTAACTTTGCCATGTGCTACTTGTTAGTCTCTTTTATCGCAGCGATTCGTTACGGGCTCAAAACTGCTGCCTATGCCGTGGTGCTTTCGATTATTTGCTTTGACTTAGTTGCCGTTGAACCCTTAGGGTCCTTTGCAGTTTCTGACCTTCAGTACGTCTTCACATTCTTCGTCATGCTCACTGTCGGGATTGTTGCAGCACGTCTCGTCGCTAAACGCGAAACCATTGCCCGTGAAGCACGTGAACGTGAAGCTCAGATGGGATTGCTATATGAAACTGCCAGTGCTTTTGCAACGTATATGGATCGTGAAACACTTTACCGTCAAGCTCATGAAGTCCTTACAACATATCTTGATATTGCGTTAGAAATTTGGGAACCTGATGATGAAGAAGGATTCCGTCGCATGACCCGTGCTTTTGCGCAAGCGGATCCAGCACTCATGCGTCTTGCCGTGGATCACCAGCGCCCAACAGGTCGAGCTACAACGACATTAGNNAGTCAATCAGAATATCTGTATGTTCCATTAAAGAGTTCCACAGGCGACGTTTTGGTAGTTGCCGTTCTTCGTCTTGAAAATAATGAACAATGGACCGATGCGCTATCGCGCCGTCTGATTGATGCTCTACTTACGCTTTTAGGACAAGCGATTGAACGTTTATCAAGCCAAGATGAAGCGAGAGAATCACTCGCCAACCTTGAAAATGAACGCTTACGTCACTCGCTGGTACGCTCTCTCTCACATGATCTGAAGACACCTCTTACAACACTCACCTTGGGTGCAGAAAGTGTGCTTGAAAAACTCAAACGACGTGATCACGATGGTGCATTTGATGAAACCGTCCAACTCATTAAATCCTCAGAACGTATGTCTCGTCTTGTCACCAACATGCTTGACATANCTAAACTACAGAGCGGTAGTTTTAAACCTAACATGACGTTCTTCCCTGCTGACGAACTCGTGAGTGGTGGTTTAGGTCTTCTCAAAGAACGCCTGCGTGACTTTAAACTTGATATCAAGCTACAACCAGACTGTCCACTCCTTTTTGGTGACCAAGTGCTTCTTGAACGACTCCTCTTTAACCTTTTAGATAACGCGGTTAAATATTGTCCTTTCGGAAGTCGTATTCTCATTGAAGTCACTCAGCGAAATCAGACGGTCATGGTTGCAGTTCATGACAATGGACCAGGTTTACCTGCAGGTGATCCTCAGAAATTGTTTGATCCTTTTAGACGCGGTCAAAAGGAAAGTAAAATTGCAGGGGTCGGTCTTGGGCTTGCTATTTGTCGTTCTATTGCTCGCGCTCATAACGCTGATCTGCTCGCGCTTCCTTCCACAATGGGTGGCGCAAGCTTTATCTTGATGCTTCCCTATGTCGAACCACCCGCCATGGATGACGAAGAATCCATTCTTGCTCAACTTGAAGAATGAACACATGATAGAAGCGATACTAATCGCGTGATCACTCACGACACACAAAAAGAGAAGAACAAATGCAAAAACCCATTATCTTGATCGTTGAAGACGAAGACCATATCGCGCGCGTCGTTAAATCGAGCCTTGAAGACGCGGGTTATGAGGTCTACCGCGCGCCAGGTCTCGCAGAAGGACGCATCGAAGCAGCAACCCGTTCGCCGCAGCTCATCATTTTGGACTTAGGATTGCCTGATGGTGACGGGACTGACCTCATTCGTACTGTTCGCTCCTATAGCAACGCCCCCGTCATTATTTTGTCAGCCCGATCAGGAGACGAAGCCAAAGTCGAAGCCCTAGACCTGGGAGCCGATGACTTTATCGCCAAACCTTTTAGTATGACCGAACTCCTTGCGCGTGTTCGTGCACACTTACGTCGCGCAACGACCATTAGCACAACAAACCCAAGCACCCAATTTTCATTTGGCGATGTGACGTGCGATTTAGCCCATGGAATCGTGACTAAAAACGCTTCCGAAGTACATTTAACCAAGCTCGAATTTCGCTTATTGTCCGTTTTAATTGCAGGACGAGGACGAGTACTCACTCATCGGCAGCTTTTAGCCGACGTATGGGGCGCTGCATACGTTGAACATCCGCACTATCTTCGTCTTTATATGGCACGGTTACGACAAAAGCTTGAAGATAATCCCGCTGCTCCCAAATACTTCATGACTGAAACTGGCATCGGTTACCGTCTCAAAGCTTAACTAAACTTGCCAAGAAACTCTCGCTTTTGTAGAGCAAGGACGAGATACGCTCTCTTTTTGATCTAAACCACGCACAAGCAAACTTTTCAACTCAAAACATCTCGAAAACTGGTGAACTAGTCAAAACCAAACCATTGACGCAGTCATTAAGATGCCGAATGGCACTTGGGTTGGCTTTGACATTACGCTTGGCGCGTCACAGCTTGATCAAGCAACCAAATCTTTACTCAAAATCCAACAAAGCTTAAAAAAAGGGCACCTGCCCAAAAGCAAGTGCCCTTTTCCCCACCTCAATCCCTAACGGGATTTGAATTAATGCGAGAAGCTATGTGCCGGATCAAACACGTGAGCCTGGTAGTGCGTTGCAGCAGGCTTATCGTTGTTGACGTCGATCTGAACCTTCAGTTCCTTGGTGTTGTAATCCATTTCGGAAATACGNGTACCGATCGTACCGATCTTCTGGTTAAAGATGCCAACGGAGCCCCAGAAGGCCATCATGGTGTCCTTATCCTTCATCCATTCGACGTTGGACGTAATCGGCGCAAACCAGTCGTGGTACTTTTCTTTACCCACAGCCCAGGTCTGCTGAACCGTCATCGTCTTCGGGTCGATCTTATATTCGACGATACGGGAATAATTCATTTCAGGCAATGCCGGCTGGTCATAGTGACGGATCTGACCGTTATCGAAGACCGTCAAGTTACCGCGACCAGANGTGGCTCGGTACCAAGCAGCGTGCTGCGTGTAGGTGAAGTCAAAGTCGCCTTCGCATTCACCGTTAGGCGTACAGTTGATCGGCTTACCGTTCTTATCAACAGGCTTCAAAAGCTTCTTTTCGAGGCCATTCTTCCAACCCGTGCTCGGCGCAAGAATCCACTTCACTTGCTTATCGCGACCGATCTTCATAACACCCTGATGGCGAGCCGAAATGATGATGGAATCGTCTTCAGGATCATAAGAAACGGAGTTGACGTGCGCCCAGTTGCGGCCAGCACCCACGCCCGGAGAGTCACCAAACGGCGCTTCAGGTTCGTTGGCGACCTTCTGACCGGCAGCCGTCACGTCGACGTTCATGCAAACAGCACCGAGGTCAAGGTTCTTGATGAGGTCGTCACGGGTGTTGTCGAGGATCTTATTGAGGTCCCAAACGTCAATGAGGTTACCCGAGCGATCCACTTCAAGGATGTGGTCACGCACCGTGTGAACCTTCTGACCGTCGGGTCGGAGGTAATTAGCCTTGGCGGCACGCAGAAGAATATAGTAGTTGGGCATTTCCCAAGATGCATGCGACATGTCGATGTAGCCGCGCGGCAGATCGTGTTCACCTACAATCTTGCCCATGAAGTTCATTTCGTACCACTTCTGACCTTGAACGAACGTATAAGTACCACTCTTCGTCGGACGGAAGCCCATGGCGTAACCGCGCTTTGCGAGGTCAATGCCGCGAGCGTCAAAGACGGCTTCAGGATCGAGCCACCAACGGAATTCACCCTGGGTGTCAAGCACGTAGTTAAGCGGCACGGTCTGGAAAGGTACCGAACCACCCGACGGGTTTGCTGCGGTCTTACTGGCGCTCTTAGGCTTAGCCATGACCCAGTTAATGTCAGAGCCCATCTGCGGGCGGGTACCCGAATTCACAAAGTAGAGACGATTCTTAAATTTGGGATCAACCTTCACCACGTGAGGCGTCGGCAAGGCGCTGATGTTACGGCTATCGATATAGGAATTCGAAATCGCACCCGTGATGATCGTGTAGGTGTCCTTAATGGCTTTGCCGTCCTGCTTATAGGTCACCGTTACCTTGTTCTTATGGTTCGGATAAAGACCGAAAACAGGAATACCGTCATGCGTCAAGAAGGCACTCTTACCCACGTCATAAGAAATATCAACGCCTTTGTCGCCACGNGTACCATGCACCGTCACGTGAATATCCTGAGCGTCTTTGCCGTCACGATTAATGACAGCCACAAGTGGCGTATGGTACNNATACGGATTGACGATCACGCCACCCAAGTGTGTACCAGCAGGGGCGGGTGCGGGCGGGAACGATTCAGCCTGAACAGTGGCTGAAGCAAGTAAAGCCAGTACGATTGCAGCGGTACGTGACAGAATGCTTGAACATGAGGTATGCTCCTTTGAGGTCGATATATTTGGCAGCGCTTTGTGGTCAAACGGAACGCTTTGCCTGATAAGGAGAATCTCATACAAGTTCCCTTAGGAACAAGACCAAAATGAGGAAAACGGTTTTGCAGAAAAAGAGAAACGATCCCTTTAACAGAATGACACTCCAACTCCTGTTGGACCTTCTGTCGACCCGACACCTTGGGCTCATCTCGGAACACCTGGGTATTAGTGCCGCAACGGCTTCGCGTAAGCTCGATGCGATGCGCGAGGCTTTTGACGATCCGCTTTTTATTGTGAGTGGGCGTGGCTTAGTACCAACGCCCTTTATGCAGTCGCTCGAAGCAGATCTTAAGCAAGCCGACTTGTCGCTTGACCGCCTCTTTGCGCCCAAAGAATTTGACCCCGCGTCCGCCAAAATCACCTTCCGAGTCGCAGTGCGTGGCTTGGTTGAAGCGTCGCTTTTGGGCTTTCTCTTAGCGACCTTACGTCGTGAAGCGCCCTACTGCCGATTGAGCCACACGTGCCGCACGGGTGATAGCTTTGAAAAACTCTTGGCTGGTACCNAACTCGACTTTGTGGTGAGTACCGATGTAAACGTCCCGCATATGTGCCGCTATATGCCGATCTTCCCGATCGAATTAGGTATCCTCACCTCAAAACACCATCCTCTTTTTGAAACATTCAAGGGGGCTGCCCCCACGGTCGAAGCGCTCAACCACTATGACCGAATTGCCATTCATGTGAGTAAAACTGGGCACCAAACCTTTGATAGTCGTGTCGTTGGGCTCGATCCCGAGCGCCTTATCATGACCACGANNACGAACCTTTGTACCGCGCTAGAAATCGCGCAACAGTCGGACTTTATCGTGATAGCGCCCAAGGTGGGTACGTCAAGCACGTCGAACGCATCGGGTGTTGTGTGGATGCCGCTACCCGATGAGCTACAAGNNTCGATGACGAACACTCGTACCGTACTCGTCTGGTCTGAAGAAAACCATCAAAATCCCGCTCACATCTGGTTACGTAGCTTGATTCGCACTTGGTCCAACGGATTTAAATAAGAGACTAAACGACTTCACGGATTCATGCACTCCACGCAAACAACGCGCCTCAAGACAACTCAAGTCTTGAGGTAGTTGTGTTTTGGGATCATCGAGGCTCAAAGAAATAATCCCAAAATAAATGCCCTCGCGAAAAAGGGACCACAACTTCGCGAGGGCAGGATTCGCTCTCAAGGAGAAACAGCGAATCTTTTCGTCATGAGGAGACGATTACTTCTTAAGGAAGTCCTTTACGATCCAGCTCACAAGCATCGGAACGAGGAAGAGCGTAGCGACGCAGCAAGCGAGGAAGCAGCATTCAGCCATGTCCATGAACTTCCACTGCGGAATGAGGTACCAGCCATCGCTACTCTGATAGAGGTCGATGAAGAACTGCTGCAAAGAGGAGAGTTCAACACCTTCAGCGGGCATCGGAGCGTCGTAGCCACAGTCACCCGTCGGCTTAAACCAATCAGGAGCCCACTTGTCGAGCGGAAGACCAAAGTGGAACTTCGGCTCCATGGAGCAACCCTGCATACCAAACATGGCATCGAGGTCATCAGAATGCACGGCATCATGAATAGCCATCAACTTCCAAGAGCAGATGAACGTGTAGATCAAGCCATAAAAGCCCAACACATAACCACAGACCTTGGTCCAAACAGCCTTCGGGTTAATCATCGCAATGATGGCACCCAAAGCCATGACCAAGTTACCGTAGCGAATGTACACACACTGTTCGCACGGAAGCATATGCATCCAGTTCTGGAAAAGATAGTGGGCGAGCAACACCAACATAATCATCGCAAAGGCGATGATGCCCCAATACCAACGACCGTTCTGCCAATCGTATAAGGTGTCAAGCGGGTACGTCTTTAAGCCACTAAAAAAGCTACTCATGCTCATGATGATGTTTACTCTCTTTAATTGATTGATGTTTTGGTTGGATAAGAGGAGATAAATACACGGGGCTCACCCATGTCCTCTAGCTTAGGAAGTAGTCTATTGATTTTCTCTTTTTTTGGGTAATGGGATTTTCATCGTGCTTTCGTGCAAATCCGTGAAAAGCCTTTTTCACTTTCTGCATGATTCTCAAAGAACATGAAAGCGTTTGAGGACTCCCTTCTTTGCTCGGTTTTTTAACATCACCAGATCATCAACATATGATAAAGTACCATCCAGACATCAATGCCGAATGGTATAAAGCGCTTTTGAGGCTTTAGCCTCAGGATAGAAAGTCAAACTTAGACTTCTTTACCCACCTTACCGTGCTTCACGATGAGATTGGGTTTTGTCACCGAAGCAGGCGGCAAGGGCTCAATATGAGCGCCTTCACCGTACTTCGCCTTGAGATCTTCGATATACCCAAAGTCAAGCGCACGCTGCGGGCAGNNTACCGCAACGCACACAGGCATTTCACCCTTGACGACACGATCGATACACGCATCGCACTTCGTCATCTTGCGAGCCTTTTCGTTGAGAACTGGCGCGCCATAAGGACAGGCTTGAGCACACATGCCACAACCAATGCACTTTGCTTGATCGATAAGAACCAAGCCACCTTTGTCGTTATGCTTGGCGTGCGCCTTCGTGGGGCAGACTTTCACACAAGCCGGGTCATCGCAATGGTTACAAGCAACCGAGACATAACCATGCGTCACGTCTTGGTGCCAAGCCCCCGTCATGCGATCTTGGCGCCATCCGCCATGTTCAAAGGGCAAGACGTGACGGAATTGACGACCATCCTCAAGTCCGTTCTTGTCGCAGCACGCAACAACGCAGGTCTTACAACCCGTGCAGCGCGTCGCATCAAAATAAAAACCGTACTGTTTCATGATCCAACTCCAATTTAAAGCTTTTCAACCTGCACGAGGTTCGTGTGCGACGGATTGCCCTTGGCTAAAGGCGACGCTTCAAGCGTGGTGAGCACATTGAAGCAAGCACCTTGGTCAACGCCCATTTCGTCAGGCTTATACCAAGCACCCTGCGGCATCGCAACCAAATGCGGAATCACGCGATTGGTCACAAAGGCAGGAATCACAAGCGAGCCACGGTCATTAAAGACCTTGACCTTGTCACCCGTCTTGATGCCACGCGGTTCAGCGTCAATCGGATTGATCATGAGTTCGTCGGGATGAAGCGCTCTCAACCACGGCACGTTGTGATAGGTCGAATGCGTGCGACCTGCGCCATGGTAGCCGTAGATTTCAAGCGGATACTTCTGTTCAAGCGCATCGCCCTGGTAGAGCATTTCAGCAGTCGCGATAAAGCGCGGAATCGGATGAATTTCCTGACCTTTGGTCTTCGGGAGTTCCCAAGTAGCCGCAATCTTAGCCAGGCGTTCAGAGTAGATTTCGATCTTGCCTGACGGCGTCTTCAATGGGTTCTTCACCGGGTCATCACGGAAGGCTTTTAGTACGATGCCAGAGTCGTGACCCATGTGGTACTTCACAAAGCCCTTAGACCAGAATTCGTCAAAGGTCGGGAGTTGAATCGGGGTGGGCTGTTTGGCAGCCTTAGCCACAGTTTGTTCATAGCCCCAACGGATCCATTCTTTTTGCGTACGTNNACTTTCAGTAAATTTGTCTTCAAAGTCAAAACGCTTTACCATTTGAGTCATGATCCAATAGTTGGGCTTTTGTTCCCAAAGCATATCCGCTGCTTTCGGACACGCCACGAGGTAGTTGTAGTCACCCACGGCGTAGGCGTCACCCTGCATGTCGTCGATTTCTTGGTTCATCGTGTCAGGCAACACGTAGTCCGCAAAGCGAGCAGACGGCGTCATCTGGTTATCAACCACCACGATCGTTTCAACAAGCGATTCGTCTTCAAGAATTTCGCGGATTTGGTTCACGCCGCCATGCTGATTGACGAGCGTATTGCCCTGCGTATTCCAGATGAACTTGACGTTGTGTTCGAGCTTATCGCAACCACGAACGCCAGCATTCAGAGCGGTCATTCCCTTGGCATCCTTGACGGCACGCACNCACAAGAAGATCGGGAAAGACTTGCCAATCGGGTTCTTGCCTACAGGCAACCCAGTGTCAATACCGTAAGAGTCACCTTCACGGGCACCGGAATTGGTGCCAGGCAACCCGACCTGCCCCGTCAAAAGCGCCATCATGGCAATAGCGGTCGACTGCGTTTCGCCATTCATGCGGCGCTGCNNGTTCCAACCCTGCGAGATAAAGGTGGGCTTAGTGGTCGCGATTTCACGCGCTAGGCGTTCGATCGTATCAACGGGCACCTGCGTAATGCGAGAGGTTCAAAGCGGGGTCTTCGCGACCTTATCAGTACTTTGACCCAAAATATAGGACTTGTAGTCTGAGCCTTTCGGCGCGGATGCAGGCAACGTTTTTTCGTCGTAGCCCACGCAATACCTATCAAGGAAAGCCTGATCAACCAAGTTTTCGTTGATCATCACCCATGCCATCCCTTCGCAAAGGGCTGCGTCGGTGCCCGGACGAATGGCAATCCACTCTGCATCACGCCCTGCGAGCGTATCCGTGCAAATCGGGTCAATCACGACCATGCGGGTCTTGCCTTCACGAAGCGCACCATAGAGTTCCCACGACTGACCGCCACCAGACGCACGCGTCACAGCCGGGTTATTGCCAAAGGTGACATAGAGCTTGGCGTTTTTGACCTGGTTCATATAAGAACCTGCGCCATTATTGGTGGAACGCACGCCGCCATAGCCAAAGCCACCATAGAGGTACGTANNCCAAGCATGCTGAATGCAAGCAGCAGAATAGTCAGAGTACCAACCGATATTGCCGCCAATCATATTGAAGAAGCGGAAGGTGCAATTACGGTTATTAAAGAGCGAATAGTTGCCCGAACCATGCATGAGCATAATGGCTTCATTGGTATGGTCGGCAATGGTCTTCTTGAGGCGAGCGGCAATTTCATCCAATGCCTGGTCCCAAGAAATACGTTCAAAGCGGTCTTCGCCACGCTTACCTACGCGCTTCATCGGGAATTTCAAACGTTCCTCTGAATAAAGGCGCTGTCGAATGGAACGACCGCGTTGGCAAGCACGAATCTGCGGGCAAGACGTTGTCGAAGCCTGGGCTTCAGGGTCACCCGTATTATCGGTTTCAATGCGAATGACGCGACCTTTCTTCGATACGCAACGCAAGAGGCAACGAGAGCCACAGTTAATCGAGCAGCATGACCACGTAGTAGTCTCAAGATCATCGACCGCAGCAGCCACTGCGGAGCTTAACGGAGAAGCCGTAAAGCTAGCGGCAGAGCCGAGCATCGCCGTATGAGTCAGAAAATGACGTCTGGAAAGCATGCTTCTTATCTCCTTAAGGGGTCTTTAAAATTTTTATCAGTCAGCAAGTAAAAAAAGGATGCTGGTCAAATCACGATTTTTTCACGTGCTACAAATAGACCTTAACGCATTTATCTCAGCGTTTTCAAGACTTTGCATCAGGCATAGAGCGCTTTTTAGAGTACCGCTCAAATTGAGTAAAAAAAGTTGCTGTGATCTCTGAGAAACGCTCAACATGTAGGGTCTCCGCTCATCGAATGCCGTCCTCTCAAGGAAAACCATCTACCGACCATTCAACCTGCTTTTGTACAATGTTTAAATTGATGACCCTCGATAAGCGCCTACGCTCCACTCTTTTCCCGTCACTACGCCATGAGACAAATCTTCTTTGCTGTGCCTTATGTCTGTCCTCGAGAACCAAAGCCGATCGCAGACCTGATACGCGAGCACGGCACGTTGCGTGATGTGGCAGCAGGCGAAATTTTGAAGCGTGGCGGTGAAGCCAACCGCCTCTTTTTGCTTGAAGATGGGCTTTGCGGTTATTTTGTGGCGGGCGAAACGACGGGACACCCGACCATCATGTCGCTTTTGCTCCCAGGCACCACGATGTGCGACATGACGTCTAGCGTAGGTCGACGCTGTAACGTCGAAACCCGAGCCATTCAAGCCTCCAAGGTTTGGACAACGNCCCCTGACTTCTTTGATAAGCACGTCTTCACGAATCCAGAACTTGCTCACCTCAAATATCAGCACGCTGTCGGCAAACAAGAAACGACGATCGAAGGCATGATCGCGAACTTTACGTTGCCACCCGAACAGCGCGTCAAAATCCTCATCAAAGCCGTGCTTTTACACGACCGAACCGAATTCGGGAGTGGTTGGCTGCGTATTCCTTATACGCTCTCGGCTGAGGTCATTGGGCAGACCGTGAACCTCACACGCCAAACCGTTGCACAAGTGATTGGTGAGTGGCGTCATCAAGGACTTGCCCGTCGCATGGGTCGCCACTTAGAAGTCTTGCCCGCGCTCTTTTGCGACATCTACGATTGGCTTGACCATCGTGATGGCTGTATGCCTGACTGGCGTTTGGGTTAAGCCTACGAGCTCGGCAAAGCAACGGCTAACCCGCTATAAATAACGGGACGGTAATCACTCGACTACCGTCCCCTTATCACGAGGAGCAACGCAAGGCGTTATTGCTTTTTTTATTGGTTACTTTGCGGTCTTGATGTATTCGATCGCCGAATCCACAGCGATACGAGCAGAGTTCACGGCGAAACCAACCGTCGAACCCGCCATCAACAAGTCATAAGAGTCACCATACATACCGCCAACGTCGTTCCCGGCAGCATAGAGACCGCGAATCGGCGTTTCGTCCTGTGTCACGACTTCAAAGCGTTCGTTAGCCTTGATGCCGCCCAAGGTGCCCAACGACGAAGCCACCGACTTGATGGCATAGAAAGGACCGGTCTTCACTTCACGAAGGTAAGCGGGGTCCTTCGCGAATTCAGCGTCATGACGTACGGCGCAGAAGCCGTTATAAGCTTCAACGGTCTTTTTAAGTTTGGCAGGATCCATGCCCGTGCAANNTTTCGCAAGACCGTCGAGCGTATCGGTANNCCTTGAATACCAACCGCCCTTCACAGCAGCGTCCCATTCCTTTTCGAAATTGGTGAGCTTCGTACCAACAGGCACCATCACGCCAACGCCCAAGTCAATCCCCTTATCCTTTTCCATGTGGTTCAAGGTTGCCTGGTCATAGACGACATACATCGTGCCACCGATACGTTCAAGGGCGTTACCGGCAAACTACCATTCGAGCATGATCTTTTCGTCGCAGAAGCGTTCACCCTTCGGGGTCAACCAAAGGTGCGGCTGCTTAGCCGTTGCGGACACGTGGTTCGTGGTACCGATACCGCGAGGACCCGGACGATAAGAGTACTGCACTTCGCAACCTTCCTTACCGCCACCGACAGACCAAGCCATCTGGATACCGTCACCCGTCTTGCCCTTTTGAGCGAGACCGTCAGCGTCCGGGAAGCGCAGATACTTTTCGCGCATTTCCTTATTGTCAAAGAAGCCGCCCGTTGCGATGATCGTGGCANNCTTCGCGTTCACAGTGATCTTGTCGCCATCCTTATTCGTGGCAATGACACCCGTCACCGTGCCGTTCTTGTCTTGGATGAGTTTNTTACCCCAGGTATTCAAAAGGAGCGTCTGACCAGCTTCTTTATATTTCTTTTGGAAGAGATTGATCCAACCAGCGCCGCGTACTTCATAGATATGCCACGTATAGAGCCCGTTCGGGTAATTTGAGAAGAGCTTTTCAAACTTCACACCCTGAGCCTGCATCCAGTCGATCGTTTCGCCCGACTTATCAACGAACGCACGCACCATCTTGGCATTACCACGCCAGTGACCGTAGTTCATGATCTTCTGGAAGGCTTCATCCTTGGTGAANGTATAGTTCCAGTTACGCTGCATGGAGCTTTCGACAGCGAAGATGCCTTCGGAGAACTTACCCGTCCCGCCGACCATTCCTTGCTTTTCGAGGGTCACAACTTTGAGGTAGCTTTTTCGGCGGCGGCTAACCAGCGGTACCGTCCCAGCGGCACCCGCGCCAATCACGACAACGTCGGCGTTATAGGTCGCATCCGCTGCAAAAGCAGGACTNATCGCCGCGCTCACTGCTACAGCCGTCAATGTGCGTAGAAACTTTTTCATGGCTTTCTCCTTCAATCTAATCGTTCGTTGGTCTACGAACAACCATTGTTGCTACGCAGTTTGCAAGAAATAGTAGATCCGAAGTGTCGGCAAGCCGACAGTTAAGGGTTAGTGCTCATTTAGCGCTCAGGCACCAAGGTGACTTCAAGACATCAACGCAAACCCAAACGCGTCAAGGCAGAACATTACGCACTATTTTGAGAGAACAACGCACCGCCTATCTTGCAAAAATCTCAACATCACCTTGCCACCAAGCGGTAGTTGGTCCCAATGGCTATATGGAAGAATCGGCTTTGTTCGGATCCTGACCAGATCCGACGGCAACCAACAAATAAAAAGGAGAGGAACCCGCTCGGTTCCTAATCGACCATGCATTCTTTCAAAAAACTCACTGTGGCAGTCGCCCTTACCTGTGCGTCACTCGCCGTCTCAGCCGCGGACTATCAAATCTATGGTGTTGTCGACGAAGGATTGTCTTTTGTACGAACGGATGCCGATGACGGGCACAGCGCGTCGAAAACGTTTGGGCTTTCGTCAGGCATTACCAAAGGCTCGCGCGTCGGGATCAAAGGGACTGAAACCTTAGGTAACGGCTGGAAAGTGGGCTTTATTCTCGAAAACGGCTTCGAAGCCGACTCTGGACAATTCGCTGTCGCCACAAGCACACGTTTATTTGGTCGTGAAGCGTCGCTCTACGTTGACCATCCTGACTACGGTCAGCTGGCTTTCGGACGTTTACAGCACCTTACCGCAGGGTACGGCACTTGGGGTGTCGCCGCGGGCATTTTGAACCCCTATGCCATTGGATGGAGTAGCCATATCGCAGGTTACAAAAATGTCTTTGGGTTTAATTCGAGCNGCCTTGATAACGTCGTCGCCTATAAGGCTCCTACGGTCGACGGGTTCACGTTCTACGCCCAGTATTCAGGGAATACCGATCAATATCAGGGACCAGAAGATGCTGTTGAAAATAAAGCCTCAGTCGATCGCTATGGCTCTCTTGGGGTCAAGTTTGCACGAGGTGCATTAACGACTATTGCCACGATTGAATGGTCTGATTGGAGCAATATTCGTGCCGACACGAAGCACGCCGATGACGGTATTGCCGTGACGCTCGGCGGGAACTACAAGTTTGATTTTGGGACGGTTTATCTTGCTGGGCAGTATTTTGATAATCAATGGAAGCTGCCAAGTCCCTCGGAAATCGTCCCACTACAATTCGTCGCCAATGCCAGTCCTGCCAAAGACCGCATGGTTAAAGGCTACGGCTTTGTGACGGGCATCAAGGTCCCGACCGCGCAGGGCGACTTTTTATTCTCGTTAGGGATGCGTGACGCTCAACTCGTCAACCATTCCAACATTAACGCTATGCGAGTCTCGGGCTCCGTGGGTTACCGTTATCCGTTGAGTCAACGTACGTACCNNATTTATACTACCGCAAGTTACACACATGACAGCATGAATAAGCAAAGTGCGGCATCTTCGAGCGACACGGTCAAAGTAAAACCCAATGCCTCACAGGTCGTACTCGTACCACGCACGCGTTTTAATTTTTGACTAGCTCCACAAGACAGGTCGGACACATGGATCCGACCTGTTTTTTCATTCCCCTCCCCTGTCAACAGCATGCCTAGAGTAGCCCTGTGTCTTAATAGCCTCGCTCGAGCACGTACTCAGGATCCATCCCAAAGTGGCGATACCACGACTTCCAACGTTCGTCACCTGAGAGTTTTTCCCGTTCGGCATACCAATGCATAAACTGCATGATGGGTTCATTAAAGACGTTGCGTTCGCGGGTCACCAAGGTGTTATTCCATATCGGTCGATGCCAATCCTTGAGTACGGGCACCAGCTTACCACTCTGCAAATATTAGTATACAAGCCCAAGCGACAAGTCCACCGCAATGCCCACGCCTTCAAGCGCTGACTGAAGGCAACTTAACGTATCGCCATAGAGAATGGAGAGCTTGGACTTTTTCCTAAGATGACGCGTATAAGAAAATTCCTTTTGCGCAAGCAACCCCAATTTATCGGGCAGTGGTTGCCGTAGGAGCGTCTCAAAATCAAACATCTCAGTGAGGCTAAAAAGTCTCGTCGTGGTCGGATAGTGCCGTCCTGTACGCACAAAGAGTTGGTGATGCACCAAATCTTCGACTTTATTCGGAACACCGTGTTTCTCTAGGTAACGTG
The DNA here is from genome assembly GCA_905186105.1 of uncultured Sutterella sp. Taxonomy (GTDB): domain Bacteria; phylum Pseudomonadota; class Gammaproteobacteria; order Burkholderiales; family Burkholderiaceae_F; genus Sutterella. Next base: position 1,574,189 of record LR994475.1, read on the forward strand.
GCGTTGCGAGCATAAAATTCGTGCCACGCAAAATGGGCATCACATGAAGACTACGNACATTGACGGGGAAATACGGCAGNATAAGTACGTCCACATTGCCGTTTAGCACATCCGAATGATCCATATTGCTGTAGAGCTCAAGGTCCACTGTGGGTGCCACGCTTTGGTACTGATCAACAAAATGAACGAGCACACTGCGCGAGATGTTCGACGGCACACTCACACGAATCGTAGTGTGCGGTTCAACCGTTGCCAAATTGTCGATGAACTCAATCGTATGGCGATGCGCGTCGACAAGTTCCTGCACATAAGGAAGCATCGTAGTCATATTTTTAGCCAAACACATGGGCTTAACTTGGCGATCAACGAGCGTAATGCCGAGTTCTTTTTCTAAGCCACTTAAGAGTCGTGAGGCGGTCGAGAGCTCCAAATCCGTCGCAATCGCGGTATTCGTAAGGCTACCCGTTTGACCTAAAGCCAAGAGTAGCCGCCAAACGAGCAAATTATCGGTAGTTATCACGAACGATCTCCTTACAACATTGGCTATCTTGCATTTTTACCAACTTATGGTTGCAAGCATGGTATTATTTCTCCAAATGCTCAACGCCTACAATCTGACTATACGGAAAATCATGACCGACCACTTCCCTGATTTCCCGTAGGACCCCAAAATTGAAAAAGGAGCAAAAAATGACCGATCTTTCTCGCCGTAATTGGCTCAAAGCGGCTGCAGGCACAACGATGTTAGCGGGCGCAAGCCTTGCCGCGGCTAAGGTACNNGTTGACCCGATGCCCACCCACTGGGACGAAACCTTTGACGTCGTTGTCATTGGTTCTGGTTTTGCTGGCCTTGCCGCTGCCATTGAAGCGCGTCAAGCGGGTGCAAGCGTTTGCGTGCTTGAAAAAATGCGCACCATTGGCGGCAACTCCATCATCAACGGCGGCATCATGGGTGTGCCGGGCTCTCCTATGCAAAAGCGCGAAGGACTTGAAGACTCGCCTGAACTCATGGCACGCGACATGCTGCAAGAAGGCGCTGGGCTCAACCACCCCGAAAAAGTCCTTCATCTTTGCCAACAGGCACTCCCTACGTGGGAATGGACCATCAAAGAGTTGGGTGTCGAATGGGTTGAAGAGCGAGTCGCTCAAGAAGGGTACCACTCTGTGCCTCGCTGCGCCATTCTCAAGAATGGATCGGGTTCTGGCATTGTGTTGAAAGAACAAGCCAAGCTCAAGTCCATGGGTGTCACGCCGCGTACGGGTGTTTTGATGGAACACATCATTCGCGATAGCGATGGTCGCGTCAAAGGCGTTCAGGTTCGTGAAGGCTATCGTTTCCCAAAGAAGGACTCTGGCAAGGTCAAGTTTATTGCCGCGAAGAAGGTAGTGATCTTGGCGCACGGCGGGTTTGGTGCTGACGTGAAGTTCCGCTCGATTCAGGACCCGAAGCTCACCGAAAAGCTCGGCACGACTTGCCAGCCTGGTGCCACCTCTGAAGCTTGGCGTGAAGCCTCTCGTATTGGCTGCCACATGATTCAGACGGACTGGATCCAGTGCGCACCGTGGACCTCTCCAACCGAAAAAGGCATGGGCATCGCCCTCTTCTTTGCTCAGGGTGCCGCCGCCATGTTTGGCGTTTGGGTTGAAGATAAGAATGGCTCACGCTTTGTGAATGAATTGGCTAACCGCAAAGTGCGTGCCGATGCCATCATGAACCTTTTGAATAAGGGTGTTCACTGCTACGCCATTGCTGATGCCAACGGTGTGATCCCGATGGGTATTTCTCGCCCGGGCATTCTTAACAAGATGCTAGAACGCGGTTGCGTCAAGAAGTACGAAACGCTTGAAGCGTTGGTACNNGAAGGCGAAAAGATCAACCTTGAANGTATCAAGAAGAGTATTGCCGAATGGAATACCGCGGTTGAAACGGGTAAGGATCCTCACTACGACCGTTACGTCAACAAGAAGGCTCAAAAGATGGGGACGGGTCCCTGGTACGTTTCGACGATGGTACCCAAGGTTCACCACTGCATGGGTGGGATCTACACCGACATGAAGGCTCGCGCACTTGACGTGATGACCGACGAACCGATTCCGGGTCTTTATGCGGCTGGCGAATCGACGGGCGGCGTTCATGGTGCTGTGCGTCTTGGTTCTTGCGCGGTCACGGACTGCATCGTTTACGGTCGTATTGCCGGTCAAAACGCATCCAAAGAACCCTCCTGGACGTAAACCACACTAACCAAAACGAATCGAAGGGACCTCACACGAGTTCCTTCGGTTCCTGCTAACAACATGAGACGCTTACCCATTATTCTTGTGACTGCAGTGCTTGGCTTAAGTTCGTTTGCCCTTCAGGCAGGCGTTGGCATTGCCGACAAACACACCGCCAAAAGTATTCCTTGTGAAGGGTGTCACGGTCCCGATAAGGGAAATCCAGCGACGCCCGCATTAGAAACGTGTGCAGCTTGCCATCCTTTAAAGGCACTCACAGAGAAAACTACTCGGTTAAACCCGCGAACCCGCATTTCTCTCCGCACTACCAGGATCAGTTGGACTGTACACTTTGCCATACAGGTCACATTGAATCAGACAACTACTGCAATCAGTGCCACAAGTTCGACTTTAAGTTGCCTTGATGCACCTTGAGGCGCGAACCATCGCCTTTGATCGCTTTAAACGCCCGTGGATGATGTGATGTGGTCCCCGATTCTTGGACAAAGAATTGGAGTACATTTTTATGGGACCGTGGAAGGATATAGTCGAGGCTCGAAAGCGGAGGTTTCTCGAGCTATATGAGGCTGGTGCAAGCTATCCAGAGATAAAAACCCAGCTAGAGATAGATGAACATGACTTCAGAGATTGGCGCGATACAATTCTTATTTTTGGCACTTCCCGATTTCTGATGGCGCATATGTCCAAAACGAAATATTCCTACGAAACCAAGCTGGCAGCAGTAAAAGCTCATGTAGAAGATCAGATTCCACACCTAGACATCATGGCTAAATATGGCGTTACACCCAAGCTTCTCCGTCGTTGGTGCAAGATTTACAGCGAGCATGGCGAAGCAGGTCTGCAACCGAAGAAAATTACTAGTCCGATAGAGTACCAAGCAGAAGCCTGTGCAAGAGTTGACACCTATCGAGGAGATGGAACTTCGTATCAAGAGACTCGAAGCGGAGAATGCCATATTAAAAAAAGTTGCGGTCCTGAAAGGTTGGCGAAGCTGAGCAATCGAGAGAAAGCTGAGATCGTTGATTCTCTTTCAGGGCAACATGATCTTGATCTTCTTTTGAAAATCATTGGGTTGGCAAGGTCGAGCTATTACTATGTCCGTAAACATCCGAAGACTGCGACACGTCCGGACGTTCATGAGAAGGTCAGGGAAACCTTCAACCGCACTGCAAATGGTTGCGTACATCGCCAGATCCTCATGCGCTTGCGCCGTGAGTTCAACATTACCATCTCGAAAAAGACGGTATTGAAAGTAATGCGAGAATTGAGCCTTGTCTGCAAAATCAGGCGCAAGGGGTTCAGAAAGTACAGCTCCTTTAAGGGCGTCACTAGCACTGTCCCGAATCTTATAGCTCGAGATTTCAAGGCTACAGCCCCCTTCACCAAGATCGGTACTGACGTGACTGAATTCGCTTTGCCTTTCGGCAAGGTTTATCTTGCCCAGGTTGTTGGCTTTCACTCAAACGAGATTCTGGCTTACTCCATCAGTCAATCGCCAAACATGCTTCAACAAAAAGAGATGTTCGATGCAATGGTAAAGGTCTTGCCACCAGAGGCGTGCCCCATTCTTCACAGCGATATGGGGTGACAATACCAAAATCCGTNNACTTGGATTAGATGGACCAAGAAACACAAGATAACGCGTAGCATGTCTCGCAAGGGTAACTGCTTAGACAACGCTGCTACAGAGCAGACATTTGGACATATGAAGGACGAGTTCTTCAAGGGACAGCACTGGAATGGTTTTGACGCCTTCAAGAGCGATCTAACGGCTTATATCGCCCATTGGAACACGAAGAGACCTCAGGAGCGTTTGGACGGATACGCACCGTCCGAGTTCCGTCAGCGTTATGTTGAAGCGGAGTAAGAGCGTTCTCAGTGGTCTGAGAGCCATGAATCGGGTCAAGGGTTGACCGAAGAAGTTGGAGGGCCTTCAGGGAGGATCTAGGTTGTTCGGTTGTCCCTTGATGCGCCCTTGATAAAATACGCTATCGGCATAGCCGGGACTTGAGTGTCCCGGCTATGCCAAGCGGCGAGCGTTAAAATCGACCGCACTCAACTTGGATTTTATTTTGTAGTCCAAGTTTCGGGGTCTAGATCAGATGTCCTCGGGCGTTTCGTTTGCCAGGTCGGTTGACATTTGCTCTCAACCGTTCGTCTCCAATAATGCTAAAAAGCAATTGCGCCCATTTCCCGACTAAGAGAAACAGGCGCAAAGCTCGTGATGATGTGTTCAAGACATGTAACCGTCACCTGGAGATGAGCGACGCTCCTTTGAACACACCCAAAAACGATGAATTACTTGGCAGCGAGTTCGCCAATTAACTTCACCATGCCGTCGAAGTTACGGATGGACTTCGTCATGATGAGGTACTTGCCGTTAACAACATAAGCCGGGATACCCTGCATCTTGGCAACGTCGTAGGAAACCTTCCAGCTGTCAGCCAAAGCAACAACCTTCGGATCCTTACGAGCAGCCTGGAAATCGGCATCAGAAATACCAGTAGCGTCAGCAGCAGTCTTCAAGAAAGCAGCTTCGCCGTCGTTCCAACGCTGACCCTTCTTGTGATAAGCCTGATACCAAGCACCTTTAGTATTCTTGTAGAGAGAATCCTTGTCGGTGGACTTGAGACCAGCGGCTTCGTCACGGAGTTGGCACATAGCGAGGTATTCAGAAGCAACGCGGTCATACTTACCCTTCGTTTCAACGTGCATCGGCACGAACTTCAGACTCAACTTCCTTTTCAACCTTNNCGGGAGAACCTTCGGGTCGACACCCACGTCATACTTAAAGCAGAACGGGCAGTCATAAGACCAGATCTTGATGAGAGTCTTTTCAGCATTAGGCATGGGCTTGTCGAGAACGACATAGTCCGTACCAGCTTCAAAAGCAAAAGCGGAGGTGGAAACAGAGCAAACCAACGCGGCAGTAGCAGCGGCAGTCAAAAGTGTGCGACGAAGCATGATATGTGTCCTTTAAGTGGTCATGTCTTGAAGGTATGAACTTCAAAACAAAATAAAAAGTCTGTGTACTTAGAATACCTGTTAGGCGTAATTGCCCTTCAAGTCGATGTCCAAATAGTTTAGTGAAAGCGCCTCTTTTGCACCATGACCATTTTCCCGAAAAGAAGTTGCAGATTGCGAATAAGCATTTTTCGAAAATGACAAATTGGTGGCTTCGGGTGCATGGAGAGCGTTCAAAACGGTACTTTTTCGCGTCAAAAACGCACAATCATCAACGTCCTCAATCGCAATTGAGGACGTGAGTTTTACCCTGCGTGAGGGTTTAGCAACCTAGGATTAGCCGCCAAAAGCCTTCTTCAGGTCAACTGGCATCGCCTGATAACCCGAGGTGCTTTCGAACTGGATTTCAACGGACGGTTCCTTAGCGCCCCACTTGAATTCGTTGATGTACGGATTCGGAGCAGATTCAAAGGCACCCGTCTTGAAGTTGTACGTTGCACCAGCGGTTGCGGAATAGACGAAGACGGAATTCTTATCGTCAAAGTATTCGGTCAACGAAGTGACCGGGCTATACCATTCGTGNCATGCACGATCCTTACCGTATTCCCAGATCTGTTCGACCGTCATCTTGTTCTGGTCGATCTTATAGATCACAGCGCGGGAATACTTCATGTCAGGCATCGGCGGCTGTTCCATACCGCGAGCGTCACCGTTATCAAAGACGGAAAGGTAGAAGACGTTTTTGTCGGACTTCGAGTCAACACGCCAACCCGTATGCTGCGTCCAAGACCAGTCAAAGTCGCCTTCGCACTTCGAGTCTTCGCACTTGATAGGCTTGCCGTTCTTATCAACCGGCGTCAAGACCTTCTTCGCAAAGTCGCCCTTCCAGCCTTCAGGCGCCCCCATGATCCATTTCACCTTCTTGTCGCGACCAATCTTGATCAAAGCAGACTGGTGGCGAGACGAAATGATGATGGAGTCATCGGTCGGGTCATAGTCCACCGAGTTGACATGCACCCAGTTGCGGTATGCGCCAGAACCCACGATATCACCAAACTTGTCGGACTTATCCATTTCGGCGAGCTGATCGGCAGAGAGCGTCTTACCCGCCTGGCTTGCGTCAATGTTGAGGCACACAGCCCCCTGATCAAGTGCCTTCAAGACGTTGTCGCGATACGGGTCAAGGATGTCCCAAAGACGCCATTCGTCAACGACGTTGCCGTTCTGGTCAACTTCAATGATCACGTCACGCACCGTGCGAACATGTTTACCATCGGCACGAGCATGGTCAGACGAGGCAACACGTACGAGGTAATTGCCGTTTTGCATCGGGTCCATGGCGTGCGAGAAGTCGGCATAGCCGTCAGGCAAACGACGGTTGAAGATTTCACGACCCATGAGGTCATACTTCACATAGCGCTTACCATAGCCCCAGGTGAAAGCGCCGTCCTTATTCTGACGGAAGCCCATCATGATGCCAGCCTTGTAGAGGTGGTCCGGATCATAGATGGTCGAGGGTTCCATGTACCAACGAAGTTCGCCCGTCGTGTCATAGATTGCGTTTTGCGGGTAGCGGTTCCATTCAAGGGCACCACCCATCGGGTTATTCCATACTGCACGCGTCGTATTCGGTGTGGCAGCGATCATGTTATTGATGAGATAGAGTCGATCCTTAAAGGCCTTATCCATCTTTTTGACAGTAGCCTTCGGGAAGACAGACTTCACGCCAGCGTAACCCGCGGTCTTGATGTTGGCGGGACCTGCATAAATACGATAGGTTTCCTTTTCGACGCGCTCGGTCTTACCTTCGGTCATCTTGGTATAAGAGACTTCCACCGTGTTGCGATAATCAGGATAAAGACCAAAGACAGGAATACCACCGTGCGTGCGAACCTGGGTGTCGCTCACCTTATAGGCGATTTCNTTACCACCCTTTTTCGGCACAATGCGCACAGACACGTCCGTCACCGTGTAGCCACCATTACGGATCACCGCGGTCAACGGAGCGATCCCGTACGGGTTCATATTGACAGCACCGATCTTACCGGTCGTCGGATACGTCACGTGAGGNCCNGACGCACCACCAATAGCCATAGCAGGACCCGAAGCAATCATCATGCCTGCAAGCGCACAGGCTGCAGCGAGCGTGGATTTTTGGAAAGTCATCATCTCATCCTTTTTTTGTACAATGGGAGCGTTAAGGTTGTTTAACGCCTTTCTAGTCAACGCTCAAAGTTTAGTTTTGCAACCTTTTCCCGACCATGCCTATTTGCCTCAGGCATCTTGCACAACATGACCAATCCGTTTTTCGAAAACTTGAAGTTCTCGTCGCTTACCATTGCCGACTTCGTCTTCTTTGCCACGCTCTATCAGACGCTGTCGCTAACCGAGACCGCAAGCCTCGAAAACATGAGTCTTTCGACCGCTTCGCGTAACCTCAAAAAACTTCGTGAGACGTTTGACGACCCACTCTTTTTGCGCTCGTCTCCTGAACTCATTCCAACGGCTCGTGCCGTTGAACTCTTTCCCAAAGTCCTTTCACTCATTAGCGAAGTCCAAAGTTTTGAACCTCAAGAAACGTTTGATCCTGCGACTTTGACGCGCACATTTAGGATTGGCGTCGTAGATAACGCCATTTATTCGGTCATGACGAACGTCGTTGAAGCGTTCTTTAAGACGGCTCCGCACGCTGGGCTTTCGTTTTCACAAATGAGCGATACCCTCTTTGACGACCTTGCCAACGGCGAATTGGACTGTGCGGTCTACCCAGCTACGCGCCCGTTGCCACCCAACATCAAGAGCCTTTTGCTTTACCCGATTAGCTATGCGCTCTGTGTACGTAAAGGACATCCGTTGGTTGAAGCGTCACGTGAGCGTGGTGAAGTGACGATTGATATGCTCAAAAACTGGCGCAAGATTACGGTGACAAATCGCGGTCAAAATCGTGCAGAAATCTACTGTATGGACGAAAGCACGGTATTGGGAGAAACGCTTCAAGAAACCGCCATCACGGTGCCCTACTTCTTGGCGGTACCGTCACTCTTACGGGCAACCGACTTCACAGCCGTCATGCCAATGCAAACCGCGCAACTCTTTGAAGAGCGTAATGACGTGGTCGCAATCCCGATTCACCCAGATCCCGCGTCAGGTCGAGGGCGCGACGAATTCCATACGCGCTTGATTTGGCACGAACGCATGAACGCAGACTTAGCGTTGCAGTGGCTTCGCGGTCTTTTTGTGACCTATGCTCGCTGGACGGATCCAAAACGACCTATGAGTGCGCAGTAGCCGCACGCCCTAAAACAAGATCGATCTATACGAAATTGAACAAACATTACAAAATTCTAGTAATATTTGATATACATTGTTCAAAAAGCTAAAGGTTTCTAAAAATGGATCCGTATCTAAATCCGTTTGCTCCAGGAGCAGGAATCCGACCACCTGAAATTGCAGGTCGCAAAGAGTTTATTAACGCCGCACTAACCTCTTGCGGACGATTACTACGTAGTCGAGCTGGGCGACCAATGTTGCTTCTCGGTCTTCGTGGAACAGGTAAAACGGTTCTGCTTAACGAAATTGGAAGACAAGTTGCGGAGAGAAACTTCGTTGTTTCGAAAATTGAATCACCTGAAAATGAATCGTTAGCCGCGCTGTTATACCCACAAATGCAGAAGGCGTTGCGTTCTCTATCCACAATTGAAACAGCTAAAACTGTTGCTAAAAATGGATTGAATGCTCTTCAAAGATTCGCTTCTGTTTTTAAGATTGATGTCGCAGGAGTGGAACTTTCGATTGAACCACCCGTGGGATTCGCTGATAGTGGAAACTTGGAAATGGATTTACCAGATCTTTTTGTGGCTCTTGGTGAAGCAGCAAAAGCCGCTGGAAAAGGTTGGATTCTATTAATCGATGAAGTCCAATACCTTAGCAATAAAGACCTTTCGGCGCTCCTTGTGTCCTTACACCAGGTCAACCAATTAGAACTACCAATTATGTTCGTTGGAGCTGGATTACCTCTCGTGGCTAAATTAGCAGGAGACGCAAAGTCATATGCTGAACGACTTTTCCGTTTTTGCGAAATCGGTCCTTTAAATTCTGAAGATATTAAAGATGCTGTCGTTAAACCCATTGAAGAAGAAAACGCAGCAATTGATCCTGACGCGGTTACGAAAATGGAGAAAGGCACACATGGTTATCCATTTTTCTTGCAGGAGTGGGCATCGTGTGCTTGGAATATTGCCGAAGGTCATAGCATCACACTCAAGGACGTACAGTCTGCCTACACAGAAACGATTTACGAGCTAGACAAAGGCTTTTTTAGAGTCCGTCTAGATCGTTTGACACCACAGGAGATTTCATTTGTCGAAGCTATGGCATCTCTTGGANCAGGACTCTATAGAATCGGTGAAATCGCAAAGGCGATGAATAAAACCACAGCTAGCATTNGTACTTTAAAGGGACGAATTATAGACAAAGGAATGATCTATAGTCCGAAACATGGTTTTGTTGCGTTTACTGTACCTTTGTTTGACGAGTTTATAAGAAGACAAAAAAACGCACTAATATTCTCGGTTTGACCAAGGTTGCCTATCAACGACCAAATCCCATTCCCAATTTCAACCACATTCTTATCAACCCAAACGGTGCCAACCACGATCGATCAGCACCGTTTTGGGTGAGGCTCTTCACCAAGCCTTATTCGAAGTTCTTTTCGTCTTCTTCATCGACTGCGATATTAAAGACGTAGCCAAGCTCTTCAGTCGACAAGTCACCAATCCAGTTTTCGCCCGTTGCTACCGTCATTTCGGTTAACTGACGTTTTTGGTTGATGATCTCGTTGATCTTTTCTTCAAAGGTGTTAGCCGTAATGAAGCGGTAGACGTTGACAGTTGACGACTGACCAATACGATAGGCGCGGTCCGTGGCGAGGTTTTCAACTGCGGCATTCCACCAGAGGTCATAGTGAATCACGACGGAGGCAGCGGTGAGATTGAGCCCAGCGCCTACAGCCTTGAGCGTCAAAATCATGACATTTTCGTCACGACGATTCTGGAATCGGTCCACCATCGTCTGGCGACCTTTGGCTGAGATGCCGCCGTGAATAAACTGCGGACGACGTTCTGTTTCTGTCTCGATCCACTGCTGTAACAGCATGCCCATCTGCGCGAACTGCGTAAAGATAAAGACTTTGCGACCCGCGACCTTCATCTCGGGCAAAATGTCAAGATTCAGTTTACCGTAAAACCAATTTACGTAAATCGGCTTTACGTAACTTCAGTTTATGTAAGTTGAATTAAATGGCTTAGTACTTGTCTACTTCACGAAAAACGTACCAAGACCATTTGATCCTGAGCCGCCCTTGAGCGCAACACGCTTACCGGTTTATCGTACCTTAAGCCGCCAACCAACGTAACGTAATGTCTGACGACGTGGCNGCTGCCTTCTTCACAAAGGTCATGTAGTCGATATGCACGTCGCCACTAGCCTCATCCGAAATCACGCGAATCGAAGCAAACGGCACCTTGTTGACGTAGCACACGTGCGCAATACTACCCGCTTCCATTTCAACAGCGATTGCCTTGAATTGGTCACGAATCCAATCACGACGTTCGTGGGTTGCCACAAACTGGTCACCCGTTGCGATCACACCCAAACGGTGGTTGACACCCGCATCAGCGCAAACCTTGTCGAGTTCACCCACGAGCGTCGTGTCTGCCGGGAGTTCCACCACGTTGATGCCAGAGAGCAAACCCACCGGGTCACCCACGGGGCTCGTATCCATATCGTGTTGCACGCAAGCCGTCGAAATTACCACGTCACCAATATGAAGTTCACCCGTTAAGGTGCCAGCCACCCCGGAATTAATGATGGCTTTCACGCCATACTTCAGAATCATCGTCTGAGCACAAATGGCGGCAAACACTTTGCCTACGCCACTACGCGCTAACACCACGTCACGACCTTCGAGCTTGCCACGAATAAAGTCAACGCCCGAGATCGTTTCCACCGTGGGATTCACCATCTTGTCACGAAGGATCGCGACTTCAATGTCCATTGCACCAATAATGCCAATCATTTCAACCTCTGATGCTTAGAGCGCTTCGCCCTTCTTATTAAAGAGCGGCAAGGGTTCCAAGAACGTGATGTCGTCACGCTGAGCGGCATCCCCTTCGGCGAGCACAGCCATACGACCGCAAATCACACCGCCCGCTTTTTCTACGAGCTTTTCAAGGGCTTCAAGCGACTTACCCGTAGAGATCACATCGTCCACGATCAAGACGCGCTTACCCTTCATAAGGTTGGCATCTTCTTCGGTGAGGTAGAGCTTTTGCATGCCAGCCGTCGTAATGGACTGCACGTCCACGTCAATAGCATCCCCCATGTAGAGCTTCATCTTCTTACGAGCAACGAAGTAGCGCTCGNNTACTCCCGCCTGGCGAGCCATTTCGTGCACCAGAGGAATGCCCTTAGCTTCAGTANNCGTGAGGATGTAATCGTATGCCGGCGCCTTCTTTAAGAGTGCTTCGGCACAGTGAACGGTGAGTTCCTGGTCGCCAAGCAAAATAAAGGCAGCAATATAAAGATCATCAGCAATCGGGAACATCGGGAGCTGACGCTTCAGACCTACCACTTCGAGGGGATAAAACATGAGGCACTCCGTATAACGGTTCTGTAGATAAAAAGAAATCTTTGGGTGGACTGAGGCGCGCATGAGGCTCCCCCAATCCAAAGCCACACTATTATAAAAAGAGCGCGGCTTTTTCGCGTACCTGATGTCGTCCATGGTTGCTTCTCATGCGACAATAAATTTCCACGCACAGTTTCACTTTCTATAGGCGCCCGACACGTTATGCCTAATCCAATCAATAACGACAACCGACAGTACCGAATCGGCGAATTTGCGCGTCGCCTTGGCGTAACGACCGAATTTTTGAAACACTATGAAGAAAGTGGGCTACTAAAGGTGGATCACCGGGCTAACGGTTACCGCTACTACAATTTCGATCAGTCCGCACGTGTGTTGGAATATCTGCGCCTCAAAAACTACGGTATCAGCATCAAAGATATGGGCACCGTCTTAGCGAGCGACACTCACGATGCACTCAAGCAGCTCGAACAAAAAGCCGATCAAATGAAACGAGAGGTCGCAAGACTTGAAGTCATACTCGCTGAGCACGACCGTCTCCAAAAAGGCATTAGCAAAATCCTTGATAAAGGCGTCTACTGGGAAATACGCGACATCGAACCTCATTATTTTCTGTACCACACAACTGCGCGAGAATTTATCCCTGACGAAGCGATCTACGAGATTCTTAACCAATGGACCGATTGGATTCCAGTCACCAAAGCCGCCATGTTGGTGTCTCAATCTATCGTACCGACTGTCGACCGTTTGCATTGGGGCTTTGCTATTTCGCAATCACAGTGCCATCGCTATGAGATTCCCACCAATAATGCCGTTCGCCTCATGACCTTTGGCAAGTNNAGCTTTGTTTTTGACTTTTGTGGTCTTGACAAAGGGTTTCATATGCAAAGTATCGCCACGGGCACACACCCAGCGTGGCAAACACTCAAAGACTTAGGGCTAGAACCCACAGGTGACGCGCTCATTTTGCGTGAAATGCAACTCGATCCCGGTGACAAGCCGCAAGCCTGCATCGGGCGCGTCATCATCCCGATTGAAGTGGGCTAAAACCTAAAAGCAAGGAGCGACCCGAAGTACCGCTCCCTACCCAAAGGAGACCGTACTAATAAAAATTAGAACTTGTGGACGATGCCAAAGAGCCATTCGTAGACATCTTCTGCGGCAGCCTTCCCTTCAGCAGTCGCTTCATAAGCCACAGAATAATCATTGTGAATCCAACTCGCCGCCGTATAAAGCGTCGTGCGACGGCTTAACGAATAGGTGTAACCNAGCGGTACCGTTTGCGTGGTCTTCATCGTGAAGTCGCGAGCGCGATTACCTTTAAAGTCACCAAAACCAACCGACGCTTTGACGGTCCCGGTAAAGGCCTTTGCCNNTTCGATACCAAAATTCACGCCATAGCCGTCAACGCCACCCGTGGGACCAAACATCGTAGCCTTAGCTGCCTTGGCATAGCTATCAAAATACTGACCATAGGCATAGAATTTTGCCCAACCGGCGTTGTAGCTGCCGCCAAGGTTAAAGGAGAAAGCATCCTCAAGACCAGCTCGGTCAGCAGCGGGCTGAGCCTGGTTGATGGTTTCAATACCACCCACAAGCAAAATCGTATCGTTTTGGTAGCGAATCGCACCGCTTGCCATACGTTCAACAGACGACTTACCTTCCACGCCGTTGTCACCATAGGACTTCGTGTCAGAACCCAAAGAGTATTGGAACGTAGCGTCAACGCCAGCAAACTTCGGCGTCACATAGGCAATCGCATTGTCGATATATTCGTAACCGAGAGAGACCACCTGGAGGCTCCCGCCAACGTTACCCCAGCCACAAGAGAATGCGTTTATAACATGGCTAAAACGGGCGTAAGTACCATTGCCACCCACCATCGAACCCATGCGACCCACACCGATATAGCTAAAATCGCCTTCCACAAAAAAGCGTGCATCGCGGTAANNAAGGCGATTATTTTGACCGAGCGTACCCGTATCGGCACCAATACCACTTTCAAGCACGTAGCCAACTTTAAGGTACNNGTTACCCAAATCTTCAGCGCCCTTAAGACCAAAGCGAGAACCGATGTACTGACCAGACATCATCTGTGCCGCATTGGCATGAGAGCCGTCAACGTTGTGACGATTAACAAGGGACATACCGTAGTCAAGGACGCCATAGATTTCAGCAGGCGTGGCGGCACAACCAGCCGAAAAAGTACCGAGCACAAGGCTCGTCATCAGAACATTTTTCATTTTTTTTGTCGAAACCAGCCACCAAAGAGCACGACCAGTCCGATCTCCTATTTAGTTGCAAATAAAGGATGAGGCGCGCTCAAGCTTTCGAGGGGCTTAGTACTTGAGCGCTATCGTTTTATTGAGTCAAAATCAGTACTTTGCCAAATGAAGACCTACGAGACGACCAAAGGTCACCGTACGACCACAGNNTACCATACCCGTTGCGAGGTTCGGGTATTCGTTAGCGAAGTAGCCACCGCTATCGTTACCGACCACATAAAGTCCAGGAATCGGGTTACCTTCGGTGTCGATCGCGTTCATATTCGTATCGATCTGAATGCCATCCATCGTGCAGAGCATCCAACCCGTATTCTTCGCACCATAAAATGGCGCCTTGTCGATCGAAGACAAACGATGCTTTTCTTTACCGTAGTCAACGTCTTCGCCCATGCGATGTAAGGCATTGTGGCGTTCAACGCTCGCCTTAAGCGCCTTAGGCGGCAGACCCAACTTGTCTACCAATTCTTCAATCGTGTTGGTANNCTTTTGGACGTAACCCTTAGCGATCAAGCCCGGGAGCATCTTGTTTTGAACCACTTGCCACGGGATATTGGGATCAGCGCCATTTTCGAACTGATACATACGCGAGCAACCGTGCATCTTGAACTGTTCGGCGTACTTCATCCAGTTGCTGTCAAAGATCGTGTAGTGGCAGTGACCTTTTTGATATTCGTCAGCATGAAGAATGTTTTCGTACGTGCCCGATTCGTTCATAAAGCGTCGACCGTCGGCATTGACCTTAAGCCAAGGCTGAGAACCCATCCAGAAAAAGCCGCTGTCGCCGGACTTGACCGTTTCAGGTCCAGTCTTTTGGTCTGGGCGAATAGCCGTACGGTCAAACATCATGATCGAGTGCGTTTCGTCCATCTTGGCACCTGCCCAAAGGCAAGCACGGATACCGTCGCCTCGGGCACCCGGCATCGCGCCAGAGCGACCAATGATGCGAAGGTTCCAGGGCTGCAACGCTTCCATCATCTTCCAGTTCTGTGCATAGCCACCCGTTGCGACCACAACACCCTTCTTGGCGTTGTAGCGAACGTATTGGTTAGCGCCATTGAGCGCAATCACGCCCGTGACACGACCTTCTTTCTTTTCAAGTTTGACCATCTTCATGCTGTAGTCAAAGCGAGCGCCCTTCTTAACAGCATAGTCATAGAGAATCTTGTTAAGGTCGATCTTGAATTTGCCAGTCTTGTGATCAATCGGGAGACGAGGCGAGTGACCAATCGCGAAATGCTTGTAGCGCGTTTCGTCGTTTTTGTCACCCGACTCATGCCAGAGTTCAATACCGCGCTCAGCCAAACGATCACCCAACCAATCGATCACAGCGCCCGACTCATCAGCCCAAAGCTTGACGAGATCCTGCTGAATATGACCACCCGCGTACTGCGTAGCCATGGCGATGAATTCAAACTTGTCGATTTTGGTGCCCCAAGCCTTCTGATAGCGTGAGTCAATCGCACCCAAGTCTTCACGAACGCCCGTACCCACTGGGAATCGATCAATACCAATCACCTTGCCGCCCGCTTCAGCCGCAGAGGCAACAGCAAACATACCGCCCGTGCCGCAACCCACGACGAGAATGTCCGTGTTGTGCGTTTCAACGATATCCTTTTCGGCAATTTCAGGCGCTTTACCCAGCCAGTCGCCACCCTCTTCTTCGACCTTGCTTTCGGTGATGACTTCAACTGTCATTTCGCCCTTGTACTGCGCAATACACTTCGCAGCNGAGTACTGGTTCACCGCGCGAGACGTAATCGAAGCGCCAGAGACTGCATCAATCTCAGAAGACTGCGCGTTCATCAAAGCTTGCTTCAGGGAGTCAGCCGCAGCCTGGTAAATCCCCGGCGTTTCGTGCGAAACGTCAAGGACAACGTCCGTAATCTTGTTGGCATCAAACGTCATCGTCACGACGACGTCACCAATCCCAACAGCCTTAGCCGAATAGGTACCAGGCGTATAGATCCCAGCGGGCGCTGCACCCACTGCAGTAGTCGCTAACGAAGCGCTACCCGCAATGCTTGTGCGTAAAAAGGCACGGCGAGAAAGAGACTTGTTCATTTTGATTTCCAAAAAAGTAGGCTTCACATAAAGCCAGAAATTTCACCGAACAAAGTCTATGAGTGAGGGTTTGACAGAGGTCAAGTACCGCTAAAGAGGTATAAAAATCGCCTTTCACCACATGTGCTCATGGGTTTTCCCTGAAGTAATAGATCGTACTTCTAGCGCGTTCTCCTGACGAACACACCTCAAATCGGGTGTTACAACGTTCACAAGTGCTAGTCCTAGAAGGATTCGCTATAAAATCGACGTAGACCTGAGTCTTACCCTCAACTTTCCTTACTTCAGAGCCGAATCACTTCCTCAAACGAAAGAGATTCTTGATATTCATCAAAAGCAAAACCCAAAATTTAACGTTTAAGAGCCAACAACGCGTCTTTTTACTACTACAGGGATTCAAACACCGTCAACGTTACCCTCACGAACGAACCTGAGAGGCAAACCAAAAGGACGACTATGCTAGGCTTAATGGCGTTATTGCCCTTTATCTCACCACCGTTTTCTTTCACGAGAGCCTTCTATATGACGGGATTTGACATCATTGGCGATATTCACGTACCATGCCGACGAACTCGAAATACTGCTTGAGCGCTTAGGGTACGTGGAAGTGAATGGCGTCCGCCAACACCCAAAAGTACGCCGAGTTGTGTTTTTGGGTGACTTTATTGACCGTGGTCCCGCGATTCGTCGCGTCTTAGAGCGCGTCAAAGGCATGATTGATCATGGCTCGGCACTTTNNACCGTGATGGGTAACCATGAGTTGAACGCCCTTCACTATCAGACCTGGGACGAAGCCACAGGCAAATGGTTGCGCTCTCATACTGAAGGTCACCTCAAACAGTTTTCGGCAACGCTCGAGCAGTTAGGCGACGACCTCGACGGTTGGCTCGATTGGATGCGTACGCTACCTGTCTGGCTTAAGCTCACAGACGAATCTGGACAAACATGCCGCTTTATTCATGCCTCGTGGAACGAAGCGACGATGGAAAAGCTGTACACCCGTCCAACGGAAGATGGGCTAGCCCGTTTTACGGGCACTATTGAAGCGCCGCGCCTTACTCAAGCCGGGCTTTTTGACTTTGGACGACGTAAAGACCCCGTCACCAAAGAAGTCCCTTACGGGTACAAATGTAAAGAAAGACTTCTCACAGGACCCGAAATCAAGCTCCCTGACGACTATAGTTACATCGACAAAGAAGGCACGCGTCGCACACACATTCGTATCAAGTGGTGGGTGACGCCAGACGAAAACACGACGCTCGCCGACATGCTGATGGCTAGCGCCAGAACCCGCGAAACCCTCAAAACCATGGGTGGTGAGACGAAGTTTTTAGAGATCCCGCGAAAGAAACCTTTTGTGCCTTTCCCGGTAGAAGGTTTAACATTCTTTGGACACTACTGGTTAGATAAGACCGAAATTGGTCCCCTCACCTCTCAGCTCGCTTGCTTAGACTTTAGTGTGGCTCGAGGTGGCGCATTGGTCGCCTATCGCTATCACACGGGCGACAAGGAACTTTTTGCTGACCGCTTTGTGGCGGTGGATGCGCTACCCGAATAAACACCACACATAAACCAAAAGCTTCTTCGTGTCTGACGACTTGCCATCAAACAACGAAGAAGCTTTTTTACTAAAGAACCCTATTAGTTCTTGGTAAAGGTAAAATCAACACTGATCGGGAAGGTANNCTGATAGCCAAACGTATCGTTAAGCTTGATATCGACAACGGGTGTCGTTTCTCCCCAACGATATTCGCAGATATGCGGCATCACGCGACCTAACTTATTGCCTGCCTTTTCAGGCGTGGCACCCAAGCCAGCGGTCGACCAATAAACCATCATGGTGTCCTTATCTTCCATGTACTTCGTGAGCCCCGTCACCGGGCAGAAGTACGGATGACCAAGTTCCTTACCCACTTCCCAAATCTGTTCAACCGTCTTCTTCTTTTGGTCGATCTTATAGACGACCGCACGGCTGTACTTCATATCAGGCAGGGGCGGCTGTTCCATGCCACGAGCGTCACCGTTATCAAAGACAGAAAGGTACAGGATATTCTTGTCGGACTTCGAGTCAATACGCCAAGCCGTATGTTGCGTCCAAGACCAGTCAAAGTCACCTTCACACTTAGAGCCTTCGCACTTAATAGGCTTGCCATTCTTGTCTACAGGCGTCAAAAGGGTTTCTTTGATGCTCTTCTTCCAACCTTCAGGCGAAGCAAGAATCCACTTCACCTTCTTATCGCGACCGATCTTGACGATACCCTGGTGGCGAGACGAAATGATGATTGAGTCATCAGTCGGATCATAGTCAACAGAATTGACGTGTGCCCAGTTGCGGTACNNTAAATTCACACCAGCGATGTCACCAAACTGACTGTTTTCGTCCATCTTAGCGAGTTCTTCAGCGGACAACGTGTGACCAGCCTTCGCTTCGTCAATGTTCAAGCACACTGCACCCTGGTCCATANNGGCCTTCACAACATTGTCACGATACGGATCGAGAATATCGTAGAGACGGAAGTCGTCGACAACGCCACCATTTTCGTCCAACTCAACAATCACGTCACGTACCGTGTGAACGCGCTTACCGTCAGGTCGACGATAGTCGGCATTCGCGACACGCAAGAAGCTGTGACCATTTTGGGCATTATCAAAGGCGTGAGAGAAATCCGAATACTGAGGCGGCAACAGACGGTTGAAGATCTTACGACCCATCAAGTCGTACTTGACATAGCGTTGACCAAAGCCCCAGGTGAGCGCACCGTCCTTCGTTTGTTGGAAGCCCATCATGTAGCCCGAAGACCAAGGATCCTTCGGATCACTCAGTTTGTCATCTAACAAATAACCACGCACGTCACCCGCGGTGTCGATAATGCCGATCTGGGAGTTAAAAGCCCATTCAAGCGCACCACCCATCGGGTTATTCCAAACAAAATGTGCACCATGCGGCGCGATCGGCGACAACTGATTGCCAACTAAATAGAGACGGTCCTTGAAGTCTGGATGAACCTTGATGACTTCAGTATCGAACATGGTGCCCTTCTGATTACGGGTACCATTGGAGCGCGTATAAACGGGCGGCGCGTAGAACTGATAGCTTTCCTTGAAGGTTTCAGCCTTACCCGCGTGCAAACGCGTGTACTTAACTTCGACCGTGTTGATGTAATCAGGATAAAGTNNAAAAACAGGAATCCCAGCGTTGGTCTTTAACTGGCGATCAGACACTTTATACTTGATTTCTTGACCGTTGAGCTTCGGTACAATACGAACCTCAACGTCCTTAAGTTCATAACCACCATTACGAATCACCGCAGTCAACGGTGCAACATCGTACGGATTCACGACAACTTCGCCGATATTGCCTTGCACAGCAAAATTCACGGCTGGTACCGAAGCGCCACCACTAGCCATAGCGGTACCCGCCGTCAAAACTGCCGCGGTCAAAATGGCAGCTGTCTTTAATTGGAAGAACATAGAAGTCTCTCCTAGAAATGGTCAAAGTGAACGCATTTGCGTTAGAGAGAAGTCTAAAAATTCCACTTATCATTGCCTATTGCGGAGACTATCCGAGCGAGATAACAAAAATGAAAACGCGTTTTTTACTTATTGAGACAGCATCTAGGTTTAGCCAACCTCAAGGCTCTTTTGGCTATAGAAAGCTCTAAACTCGACCATGTCGACATCTCTTGCACATCGGGTGACTTATGCATAACATGAACCGACAGATCCCAAAAGACATCGACGAAAGCAATCCCTATCGTGTGTATCGATTGCTTTTGACTCTCTGTGAAACCAATGTATTAAGCCGAGCCTGTGACATCCTGGAGCTTTCCGTACCAACTGCTTCACGGCTACTCGCTAAAGCACGCGATTGGTTTGATGATCCGCTTTTTGTGCCGTCCGCAGGTCGCATGTATCCATCGCGACGCATGGAAAGCTTGAAGCAACCTCTTTACGAAGCCATTCAGAGTATGGAAGCGCTTTTTGTGCGTGATACAGCGTTTGATCCCACAAAAGCTGAGGGCATTGTGCGCATCGTGGCAATCGATAACGCGTTTTATACCTTGTTGACGCCTGTGATCCTTGAACTCAATAAAGAGGCACCTGGCATTCACTTCCAAGTCTTTGACTGCTTTCCCGACATGATCAAGTCGATGAGAGAAGGCGAACTCGATTTAGCGTTTTATTCGATGGAAGGGAAACCTCGCCCAGCGGACTTTCATGAGCAGACATTATTTAAATCCAACCATGTACTCCTTGTGCGCCGTGGTCATCCGTTAAGTATCCTTTCTCAAAAACGTCGACTCACCTTTGAAGACGTCGGGCAATATAACCACGTGGGTGTTGCTATCACCATAGTACCCGATANNCCACGCCTCATTATTGGGCAACAAGCTCAAAACCTTCACGACAAGGTTTGCTGTGAAATGCCTTTCTTTGTCGCTGGCGCATCTCTCGTTGCTGAGTCAGATTTAGTCATGAGAACACCTCGGGAGACCGCACTTCGTTTAGCAAAGTCCATTCCGTTAGACGTTTTAAGAATGGAAGAGACTCTAAGTCTCCCTTGGCTTCCAGGTCTCTTTTGGCATGAAAGCACTGCCAATTCTCCGTTACTCACTTGGGTGCGAGCTCGAGTAGCCGTCAAAGCTAAAGCCATTTTCGATCAAGCTGAAATAGAATTACCATTTACGTAAAGGTTCTATTTCAAGGAGAACGCTTATGCGTTGGCAAGATCTGGAGGAAAGCCAAAACGTTGAAGACCGACGTGGCGCTCGGATGGGCGGCGGTTTTCCACGTTATACGCGCGGTCCTCGCATTCCGCTTCGAGGCAAAACGGGACTCGCCGTGATTGCCATCGTCGTGATCGCTGGATTCTATGGCATTGACTTGACGCCGTTGATTACGGGTGCACCAATGCAAATCCCTCAAACGCAAACGCAGACCACGCCTTATCAAGGCACGGAGCAAGAGCAAGAGTTGGCGAAATTCTCCAAGGTGGTACTTAAAACCACCGAAGAAGTGTGGACCGAAATCTTCCGCGCTTCGGGTCAAAGCTATCAATATCCGCGTTTGGTGCTCTATAGCGGCTCGACCAACACGGCGTGTGGCTATGGAGAGTCAGCCATGNGAACTTTTTATTGCCCAGGCGACCATAAGCTCTACGTCGACCTGTCGTTTTATAAGGACATGCAGCGTAAGCTTGGCGGGGGCGGCGACTTCGCGCTTGGTTACGTCTTAGCCCACGAAGTCGGGCACCACGTGCAGACCCTTTTAGGGATCTCAGACAAAGTGCACCAATTGCAACGCNACGTATCCAAGGTTGAAGCGAACCGTATTCAAGTCCGTATGGAACTCCAAGCAGACTGCTTTGCGGGTGTTTGGGGGCACTATATGGAAAAGCGCGGCATTCTTGAAGCGGGCGACCTAGAAGAAGCCCTCAAGACGGTCACCGCCATTGGTGACGACCGTCTCCAAAAAGAAGCCACAGGGCGCGTGGTGCCCGATAGCTTTACGCATGGCACGTCAGAGCAGCGCCTACGTTGGTTTAAGCGCGGGTTTGATTCTGGGAACCCAGGCGTGTGCAACAGTTGGGACGTCAAGCAACTCTAAGGCGAACAACAACGAAATCAGTGAGCGGTCACGAGGCAACTTGTGGTACGCTTTGCTTTGCCTGTAAACGCCGTATGACTTATGGAAAACCGCCCTCTTTACTCAGTCGACAGCCTGCTTCACTTGTCGACAAATGCCTGTTAGATAGGCGAAATGGCTTATCAGATTTAGTGTTACTAAAGAAACTGTGAGATTTTTTTGCGCTTTGCGTAAGAGGCGCAGAGAATTCGAAATTGTCTACTGAGCGTTCGCATACCAAGACGAACGAACGCCCAACTTGCCCCTCAACTAATGGACGCTTTTGCCATGAAAACCAAATTCAAATTGATCGCGGTCTCTTTTGTTGTCGCTTCCGCTTTTGCCTCTGCCTTTGTTTCTGCTGCCGAATACGTGGTCGGCACCGGTGCCACCTATCGCCCGTTCGAATACGAAACGCCCAACAAGGAACTCGTGGGTTTTGACGTTGACCTCATGAAAGAAATCGCTAAGGTACNNGGTGGCTTTACGGTGAAGTTCATCAACACGCCGTGGGACGGTATTTTTGCAGCCCTCAATAACGGTGACCGCGACATCATCATGTCTGGCATCACGATTACCGAAAAGCGTAAGCAGGTTGTCGATTTCGCACGCCCGTACTTCCTTGCTCACCAGTTGATTCTCACGAACAAGAACCTCAAGATTTCTGCGCTAAAAGACCTCGAAGGTAAGACGATCGCTGTGGTGAATGCTTCGGCTGGCGACATTGCCGCCTCTAAGGCCTTTGGTAAGTCCTCTCCCAACATCAAGCGTTTTGACAACACGCCGCTTGCACTTGAAGAACTCAATAACGGCGGGGTCGACGCCATGATCGGCGACGTGGGCGTTTTGCAGTTCTATGTCCGCCAGAATCCGGACAAGGCCTTTAACCAGTGCCGCGACCCGGGCTTTGAAGAACAGTACTTTGGTATCGGTATCGCCAAGGGCAACAAAGAAGTCCTTGACGCGGTGAATAAGGGTCTTGATGCCGTCATCGCTAACGGTGAATACGACAAGGTCTACCAGAAGTGGTTCGGTGCTAAGGCTCCGAAGCTTCCGTAAGCTCGACATCGTGTTGGCGCTAAAGCCACACAGAAACGTAAAACCGCTGGCATGACCTACCCATCATGCCAGCCTTTGTTATAACTACAACTTCAACCAGATCAAGCGAATGTTCGGATTTCACTCTGACGTGATCGTGGAGTATTGGTCGCTCTTTTTGAATGGCGCCTTCATGACCGTCAAAATCACTGTTATCTGTGTGCTTCTCGGCGTGATGCTAGGCACGCTTTTGGGCATGGGACGTCTCGCCGACAGTCGTCATGAACCTCTCAAATCCATTCTCCACTACGGCGTACGTTGGCCCGTTGCCGTCTATGTGAGCTTTTTCCGTGGTACGCCGCTTTTTGTGCAGATCTTTTTGATGCATTTTGCGGTTTTACCCGTCTTTATTCATCCGTTAGATGGTCTTCTCATTGACGGCGCGCTCGCTCGCGAAATTCGCGCCAACTATGGTGCAGTGTTAGCTGGCATTTTGGCGATCACGCTTAACGCCGGTGCCTACATGTCTGAAGTCTTTCGCGCGGGTATCCAGTCTCTTGATAAAGGTCAGATGGAATCCGCGCGCTCTTTGGGTATGAGCTATTGGGAATCCATGCGTCACATCATCTTGCCGCAGTNNACCTTCCGTCGTATGTTGCCCGCTCTCGGCAACAACGCCATCGCCATTTTGAAGGACTCGTCCCTTGTGTCCGCCATTGGGCTTGCCGAACTCGCATATGCAGCACGCACCGTAGCCGGTGCTTCGGCACGCTATTGGGAACCCTACATCACGATCTCTTGCGTCTATTGGGTGATGACACTATTGCTCGCCTGGGGCGTTCGTAAACTGGAAGCGCGTTTAGGTAAAGGCGACGAATCGAGGTAAGCAATATGAGAGACATTCAAACACCCATCGTAAGTATTCGTGCACTTTCAAAAAGCTTTTGACCAAAATGTCGTCCTTCACGACATCAACCTTGACGTGCATCGTGGCGAAAAGGTCGTGGTGCTCTACCCTCGGGCTCGGGCAAAAGCACCATGCTTCGCTGCATCAATTCGCTTGAAGATGTGACGGGTGGCACGATTACCGTTGACGGCGTTGTCGTGACGGACCCTAAGGTTGACATTAATAAAGTGCGAGAACACCTCGGCATGGTGTTTCAGCGCTTTAACCTGTACTACATAAGACCGTCCTCGAAAACATCATGCTCGCGCAGCGTGTGGTGCTTTACCGTAATAGCGATGACGCAAAAGCTCGTGCGAAAGAGCTTCTTGGCATGGTCGGGTTAGCTGATAAGGCGGACGCGTATCCCGCGAGTCTCTCGGGCGGTCAGCAGCAACGTGTTGCCATCGCTCGTGCCCTTGCAATGGAACCCAAGATCATGCTCTTTGACGAACCGACCTCAGCCTTAGATCCAGAATTAGTGGGTGAAGTGCTCTCGGTAATGACCAAACTCGCTGAAAGCGGCATGACCATGATCGTCGTCACACACGAAATTGGCTTTGCTCGAGAGGTCGCCGACCGTGTGATCTTTATGGATGGCGGCTATATTGTTGAAGAAGGACATCCGTCAGAAGTCCTCGTCAATCCGCAAGAAGAGCGTACACGCACGTTCTTGAAGCGAGTACTTTGACGCTAAAAAGTCGTTCAATAGAATAACTCTTACCTAGATCCCAATCCCTGGTTGACGCGTGAAACCAGGGATTTTTTTTCACCATTTGAATTCACTCAAAGAGCGCGATCGTTAGAAAAACTTCTCCAACAACATTACCATAACCAGCATCTATAGCGTTATCCCTTATTTATACACAACATCAATAACGTTAATCCTGATTTATCGACTTACTCTTTGTTCTTATAGTATCAAAGTGGCTCGTACATCCATACGTGCCTTCGAATGACCTAACGAAAGGAGTTCGTCTTATGAATCGCTTCAAACTTTCTGTTTTGGCAGCTGGTCTTGCTTTGGCTGGTTTAGCTTTCAACGCGTCTGCTTGCACAACGATAATTGTGGGTAAGGACGTCAGTAAGACAGGTAACATCATTGTCGGTCACAACGAAGACAATGGTGGTCGAATTTTGACAGCCCAGTACTGGGTCCCAGCCGCGACTCATAAGAAAGGCGAAATGATCAAATTTGAAGAAGCCGCAGCAGAAATTCCACAGGTTGAAAAAACCTTCGGCTTCTACTGGTCTCAAACCTATAACCCGAAGGGTGCGAGCTTCTCTGACGGCTTTGTGAACGAAAACGGTGTCGTGATCGTTTCGAATAACTGCTCAGGCATCTATGACGACGACCGTATGCCGCTCAAAGACGGTGGTATTGGTTATGGTATCCGTCGCCTGATGGCAGAACGCGCCACGAGCGCCCGCCACGCGGTTGACATCGCGATCGATCTTTTGGGTGAATACGGCTACTTTGCTGACGGTACCNGTACTTACACAATTGCTGACGCCAAGGAAGCTTGGCAGATCGCTATCCATCAGGGCAACACGTGGGTCGCTCGCCGCGTTAAAGATAACGAAGTCGTCTTTATTCCTAATAACTTCATGATGGATAAGGTCGACGCAACGGACAAGGAAAATGTTCTCGTTGCACCAGGCATGATTGAGCGCGCCATCAAGAACGGTCGCTACAAACCCGCCAAGGAAGGTGTTTATAACGACTTTAACTACCGTGTCGCCGTCGCCCCTGCCGCACGCCGTGCTGCTGACTTCAACTATATGCGTAACCATATTGGTTGGAAGTACATTGCTGACTTAGACATTACCGATCCTGAAAAGTTCCCATACAGTGTCACGCCAAATAAGAAATTTGGTGTTGAAGAAGTTAAGGAAGTCTTGCGCCTACACGAAGAAGGCATGAACGAACAGGATACGAACTGGTCTCACTCCACAAGTTTGGGTATTTGCCGCGCAACGACGCATGAATCTANNCTCGTCTACGAACTGAACGACAATCCGCTTTTGATTGCCGGCTATCGTGCGCTCTCTCGTCCTTGCGAAACACCGTTTATCCCGTTCTTCCCGCTTGCTCAGCCTGATGAAAATCTTGACCTGATGACGCCAGACCAGGCAACTACCGAACACTTTAAAGGGACGCTTAAGTACTTCAACTACAAGGCTGATTTACCTGTTTGGACGTTCATCAATAACGCCAACGTGCATGACTTCCAGCGCGATGACGTGAAAGCCAACTTCAAGTTTGTGAAGGCTTTAGAAGATCAGTTGGGCGCTACTTTGCCCGATGCCGCTAAGGAAGCCGCTCGCTTACTCAAGATTTCTGAAGACAAGGCTGTCGCCTACTTGCATGAATACAACGTTCGCATGGCTCGTGACGGTGAAGTCGCAATGGCAAAGCGTTTGGCTGAAGCCGCGCCCTATAAGATCACGATTCTTGCTGATCAGATCGATCCGCAAAGTAGCGAAACCATTGATGTCGTACTCTTTGGTGACAAGACTTTAGACGTTTCGAAGGTCGATCCGAAGAAGGTTTGGCTAGGTGCGAGCCGCGCCAATGTCAGAAATCGTATTTTGATGGCGGATGCTTTGGGTCAGGCAACAAAGGTCACCTTTAAGGACATGAATGAAGACGGTCAGAAAGATGCGGTCTTGACGTTCACGCAGAAGGATGTGTCTAAACACCTGCTCGCTGGCGCCTTCCACGACGTTTGGCTCTATGGCTATGTGGGCGACAAGCGCGTCGCTGCTAAGGATACGGTTAAAGTGGTCAAGTAAGTCTTCACCATCATCAACTAAGACAAACGGCACTTCCCTAGCGAGGTGCCGTTTCGCTTTGCCACAAACAAAAAAGCGCCTCAAAAGCGCTCAACAAAAACAAACTGCCCATAAACAAAGCGGTCAACGGCAACTTCAAGCGGTTGGGTAGCTTTGGCAACGGAGGCTTTACCGACCTCCTGAGAGACAAGGTGTACGCGGACGAATAAGTGCTTCACAAAACGACGTGCTTACAACTAGATGGAAGCGCCGGCATCTACCGGACTGCCGCGAAAGCCGTTGTCTTATGGTTAAGATACGCCTCTTTTTAGCAAAAGACAAGACTTTTTTGCCTCTGAGAGCGTGGCATTTTACCCTATAGCCAAGCGTAACGATGGTCGACTAAAATATAAGGATGCCCGTCATAAAGGTTGAACCCACAAAGGAGTACCTAATGCGAAAGATGATTCGATCGAAGAAATACCTCTCTTGGGAAGGCCGTCACCGTTTTCGTCTTTATACCGCGTGCCGTCGTTACCTCAAAGATAAGACTGACGGCATTCGTTACGAAGTACCGTACGTACCGCACGATCGAAGACATGTTTGCGTACTTCGGGATTTAATGCCTTTAGTGACTTCCGTTTGAGCGATCTCTTGAATTTTTATTGAGCACTGTTTGCTTAGAGCCTTAATGCTCGCACTGTGCTTTAAAGGATGATTGATGAATCGACGCCAATTTGTGAGCGCCGCCCTCACTTTACCTCTCACGCTCCCTCTATGCGTGACGTTGGCCGGCTGCACCACCGAAGCGCCCTACCGTGGACCCACGGTGATTGGGGAATGGATTGACGCTAAGCCTTTGCCGCCCGAAGAAACGATCGTCTTTAATTTCTTACCTAATGGCGAGTACCGATACCACTAAAGGCGCACCTTGGGCGATTGAACATTGGTCGATCTCGATTAAACACACGATCACGCTCTCTGGGACGTACCTCAAAAACGGGGTTCGTGTCCCTTATAAGACGACCTACAACATACGTGAACTCACGCTCAACACGATGCTTCTTGAGCAAGACGGGAAATTCTTGCGTTTTATTCGTCCGTAATCAGGTCACCCAAAGTCATAGTCGTCAACGTGGTCTCTCGGCGCATTTGCCAGATAGAGATGCTTTTTGGCGCGCGTCACGNNTACCGTGTAGAGCCACCTAAAGTACTCATGACCGCGTTCAGCTCGGCGCCAAGCGCAATCCACAAAAACGTGATCCCATTCGCCACCCTGAGATTTGTGGCAAGTCACGGCATAGCCATAGCGCACGTGCCAAGCGTTCACATAAGGATCTTGGGCCAAGGCGTCCTGGTATTCTTGTGTCTTCTTTCTCAAGGTCGGATGGCGCCTTGTGAAGTCAATAAGGAGCGCCTTAATGATGAGCGACAAGTTGGGAGCCTCTGGCGTTTCGAGTTCATTTTCGATAATGCGCCCGTCGGTCATAAAGAGTTCTCCTGCTTCGTTACGAAAACGCAAAGTGACATCTCTAAACCGTAACACCATAGGTTCGGGCTTAATCAAGGCGCCTGACTTCGTTCTTTGTTTAGGTAACTCCACCGTGCGAGTGAGCACGTCACCCACGCGCATCACCTGAGCAAAGTCGCCATTACAGACAAACTGATTATTGATGCGGGTATTCATGATGACCATGAGTTTGTCACCCACGGTCACGTCTTCAAACCCAGGAAAGTGACACGCTCTAAACGCAAAATTGAGTTGCTGCACCCGCTTATTGCTGTGCGCAATCATGATCGCGTGGCGAGTAAGCTTGCGCCCCATCACTTCATAGCACGCTTTACTNATGGTTCTCGCTGACACAGGCGTCAGGTCATCGAACGCACTAAAAGGTACCGAAGGGGAACGATAGTCACCTCGATTAAGCGCTTGTCGTAAATCTAGTACCGTTCGCATAATGCCGCTATCGACTTCTTGACGCACGATGTCGGCAAGCAGATGGTCATTGGCTTTAATCCCGTACTCATCAAACAAGTACTGAGGATCCAACGCGGGTGACGATTTCATATGAACGGGCGGCAACTGTGCCACGTCACCCACAAAGATCACCTTGCGAGTAATTTGACCCTGACCATCGGCGACATACTGAAAGAAGTCATAGAGAAGCCTGCCGCTTCCAAACCGTAAGAGCCCACCCTCGACCTCTCGGTCACTCACCATGGACGCTTCGTCAACGATATAAACCGTATCGGACGCATCGCTATTGACCGTGAGTTCGCTCACCAGGCGAAAGTCTTCAGGGTCACCGGGATTTGCTTCTTCGGTCTTGCCATAAAGGTGACTATGCATGGTTGAGGCACGGCGCTTCACGCGCGTTCCCAAGACTTTAGTNGCACGCCCCGTGGGCGCCAAAAGCACCACATCACGATGTTGGCGGTTGAGGTAATCCACCACACCCTTCATCATGAAGGTTTTACCTGTACCCGCGTAGCCCTTCAAAAGGAAGATCCCAATGTCTTTAGATAATAAAAAAGACTGTAACTTTGGGATCAGGGCGCGCTGCCCATCGGTGAGTTCAACGTTCGTAAAAGCGTCCGCCAAACGGAATGCTTTCACGTACTCGGGTTTCGTGCCTTCGAATGGCGCCATAGAATCCAACACCTCGTCGTCCACCGCTTGAGGCTGAGCAAAGCCCTCTGACATCGTCACATCGAACGACGCCAGATCGTCAAAAGGATTCAAGGTTGTAGTGGAATGAGACACGAGGCAAACGAAACAAAAAAGCTATCCGAGATCCTTCAAGCTTAACGCGAACGTTTGGCTTTTGCCTCCTTTGAATCAACGACGCCTACGGATGACATAGAAAAACGGTTGAGAACGCCACTAGACCCTCACATCCGCCGGTACTCAACCCTAACCTCACAATCGCCTCTGCCACAACAAAACCTTTTCAAACCCCGTCGCAATTGTGATTTTTAGCCATAAGAACCATGGCGCAAACGTGATTTTTGACCTAAAAAACATGGGCGCATTCGTGAAAACCGCCCACTCACTCACAGTGACCCGTGTGTCGAGCCACCGCTTGGGAGTTGGCTCTCTCCTCTGTTGTTCTGTTACCTCAAAAGCACATAGGGCATTTACCCTAGTCATGAAAACCTTGATAGCGAGAGAGATAGCGTCAGTTTTACAATTTAATGATGTTTTGCTCGCGACTAGCCCGCTAGTTGCATGACTAAGAAAAAGGATTTCGACCTATGTGTACTTCCGTAATCGTCGGCGAAAAGTNNGCCACAGCCGATGGCTCCTTCCTTGTTGCTCGTAGCGCAGACAGCAATGCACTCAAGGCTCAGCACTTCGTGATTCATCCGGCGCAGGACTATCCTGAAGGCGCGATGTATCGCACGCAGGACCATCATGGCGCAACGGTACNNTTTGAATATCCGATGCCTGCGCACGCCATGCGCTTTACGACAGTACCGAACTGGCAGACCCAGTTGCATGGTGCTGTGGGCTTTAACGAAGCTGGCGTGGGTATTACCGGGACGGAATCAATCTTTGCCCGTGACGATGCGCTCGCCGTGGATCCCTATAACAAGGAAAGCGGCATCACCGAAGACGACATTCTTGATGTGCTGTTGCCGCGCTGCCGCACTGCCAAGGAAGCTTGTGCGCTCTTAGGTCGCATCATTGAAGAACAAGGTGCTGGCGAAGGCTTTGGTGTGGGCTTTGTGGACGCGACCGACGTTTGGTACCTCGAAACGGGGACGGGTCATCAGTGGATTGCCCACCGTACGCCTGCTGACAAGTACATGGCAACGGGTAACCAGGGTCGTCTGCGTGAATACGATCCGGCTCGTGAAGACATGATGGGTTCGCCCACGGTCATGGACTTTGCCAAGNCCAATGGCTTCTGGAACCCAGAAACCGACGGTGCTTTTGACTTTGCCAAGGCTTATACCCGTAACGATAGCCGTGACCGCGTCTATAACGACCCGCGTGTTTGGGTGATGCAGAAGATGCTTAATCCGTCGATTGAACAGCCTGTGGACGACGGTCGCAACTTTGACGTTTATCTCACGCCTGAAAAGCCGATTACGGTGAACGACCTCAAANGTATCATGCGTAACCACTTCGATGGCTCTGAACATGACCCCTATCAGTTTGGTTTGAATGGTGACGAACCCTGGCGTCCAGTGAGTGTCTTCCGTACGTACGAAAGCCATGTCATGCAGGTTCGTCCTTGGTTGCCGNATAGTACCATTGGTTGCACGATCTACCTGTACCGGGGTATGGCTGACCTCTCTTGCTATGTGCCCTTCTATCAGGGTCTTGAACGCGTCCCTGAACACTATGGTGTCGGTACCGCTCACGCTGACCGTCGTTCCGTTTATTGGAAGTTCCGTAAGCTTCAGACCTTGGTCATGACCGACTATGCGGGGCTTGCCCCGATGGTGAAGANNAGCCACTTTGCTGACTTCGAAGCGTTGACTACCACCCGTCAGGCTGCCATGGAAGACGAATACGTTGAACTCTTGAAGACTGATGCCGCCCAGGCGCAGGCTCTCTTGAATGACTTCAACCTTCGTATCTTGGCTGAAGCCGAAGAACTCGCTGAACGCCTCCTTGACGACTGCTTCACGAAGCGTACGACGGACATTCAGGAACAGATCTACTTCCGTAATCGTAAGAACAAGGACTAACTAGCCCTTGCTTAGCTTAAACGATTAAAGCAAAAAAGCACCGAAAGGTGCTTTTTTGCCGCCTTTAACAAGGCGAAATTGACATTTGACTGGGTATACCCAAGGAATCTGAGTTACTTTTTGCGCCCCTTTTCGCGCATGGTNAAAATAAAGACCGTCGCAAAGACAAACACGATCCCAATGGCTTCGGGCATCGTAAAAGTANNGGTGCCCAAAAGCGTGACCGACATCACAACAGCGGTCAAGGGTTCAAACGCCCCTAAGATGGTANNCGTGACTGAAGGCGGCACATAGTCTAGGCTCTTTAAGTAGCAGAAAAAGGTCAGGNNTACCGTCCCTACGACCACAATATAGAGGTAGCCCAAAACCGTCATCCAGTTCCAGGTGCCGCTCATCGAAAATGGCGGGTGCACAAATAAGGCAATGAGACCCGCCAAGAGCATGCCCCACCCGACAACGGTACCTACCCCCAAGGACGCAATCGCGCGACGCGGCTGCAACGTACAAAATGCCCCACAAGCGGCAGAAGACAACCCCCAAAGGACGCCCGAGACCGACAGGTTCACGACCGATAGGTCACCCTTTGTGACGATGAGTCCCACACCCATGACCGCACACGCAAAGTTCAAGAGTTCTAGGTCAGAGACGGGCACACCGTGGCGTAACGCTAGCCACCCAATGATGAATAAAGTACCTGTTAAGACCATAATGGTAGCTGCAGTANNCGCACCGGCATCGCGAATCGCCAAAAAGAACGTGAGCTGGGTCGCCAACACGCCAAGCCCATAAATCAAGACGTCCACAAAGAGCTGACGATTGGTAAAAAGCATTTTGATGGCGGCGCGCGACGTCAATGCCGAAAAAGCAGCCAACAAAACGCCCGCGCCAAAGACGCGTAACGACACCAGGTCGCCTGCCGTAAAGCCACCGTCCGTCATCATGACTTGTGCTGCGACACCCATCGAGCCCCAGCCAAACCCCGCCATAAAAGCGAGCAAAAAACCAAACACCGGGCGCGTACCCTTTTGCGTCATGGATGTCTCCAAAATTCGAATCGTTAGATTTTAGCGAAAACGCGTGGCTTTACGTATTGGCATCTTCTTTTAGGACGAATGGCTTAAGGAGCTTCACAACATACCCAACCATAAAGGCTGAAACCAACGTGCCCATCCCAATCGCATCAAAGTGATCCAAAAAAATCAAACTCACAACTGCGGTAAGNGTGACGCACGTCACGTCGTTTGTGATTTTTAGGCTTGCAAAAGAGCGCTTCGTGACCATGACTAGCGCCAAAACCGCGCCTTCAACGGGTTGCATCAATGTGTCGGACTTAATCTGCAACAGGATGCCAACTACCGCCAAGACGTTCGCGATCAACGAATAGCCAAAGCCCACCCAGACGTTCGGGACAGGCAACGGTGAGAGGCAATAGACCCAAAAGTCGATCATGGCACTAAAAACCAAAACCGACGGGATTTGAAGAAACAAAATCGGGCGAAAGCGTGAGCGAAGGAGTACCACTTCAATCAAGAAGAAGATCACGTTCAAAGCAAACGTCAATGTGCCTAACGTCAAACCCGAGACCATCGATACGNNTACCAACGGTAAAGTCGTCACAGGCATCGTACCCAAGGCGGCGTGCGTAATGAGGGCAATGCCGCACGTGTGAATCGCGAGTNNACCAATAAGGAGCAAAAAGAGACGAATGGATAATGGTTGACGGGCTGACATCAGAAATCTAAGTAGTTTGCTTGAGAGGAGATTCCCGAAGTTTAGACGCTTTTCGACTACCCTGTTGTACACTTCTTGGGTCAACTCTAATGGAGCAACATCCGCCTATGTCTTCGGACCACATTCAACCGCTCGCCGTCATTACAGGGACTNCTAGCGGTATCGGACGCGAGTTCGCCAAATTGGCGGCTGCGCGTGGCTATCGAGTCCTACTCATCGCCCGCAATATGCACGCCCTCGAAGTGCTGAGCCGCGATCTTCGTACTGAAACCCATCTCCTTGCGCTCGATTTGACCGCCGCAGNNGGTACCGTAGACCAAATCTCGAGTTGGTTGTCTGATCGTCGAATCACGCCAGAAATCTTCATTAATAATGCGGGCTTTGGTGCCTTTGGTGCATCGGTCGACATGGACGAAGCCATGCTAAAGAAGATGATTCGTCTCAACGTGATGGCGCTCACGTCGCTCTCTTTACGTATGGCACGCCGCATGAAGCGCGAAAGCTATACTGAANTTCTTAATGTAGCGTCGACTACCGCCTTCCAGCCCTGCCCCTACTTGGGGGTCTATGGTGCCACCAAAGCCTATGTATTGTCGTTCACGGAGTCACTTGCCGAAGAACTCCGTGGATCTGGCGTGACGGTGACAGCCTTTTGCCCGGGACCCACGCGCACGCAGTTTGGCGTGACCGCTGGACTCAAAGCCGATAGTCCTTTTGAACGGCTCTCCGCCGACCCCGAAGATGTTGCTAAAACGGGTTTTGAAGGCATGATGGTAGGCAAGGTCGTCGTGTTTGAAGGAACGACCAATCGCCTGGGGGCTTGGATGACGCGCTTCTTGCCACGCAACATGGTGCGTCGCATTGCAGCGAACCTTCTTCAGAAGATGGAATAACGCAACGCTAAATCTTCGTTTGACGAAGTGAACGTTGCAAACCCAAATAGACCAATGGCGCCGAAATCACTTTCGACGCCATTTTTATTTGTGGCTTAAACCGCTTAGTGAGCCTTACGGGTCAAGAGGTCAATCCAGCACATGACCAAGGCCGAGAACACAAAGGTCAAGTGGATAATCACGTACCACATGAGCTTATCGTTGCCGATCGTTTCGATGTTCATGAAGATTCGCAACAAGTGAATCGACGAAATCGCAACGATACTCGCAGCCACCTTGTTCTTCAAGCTACCCGCGTCCATCTTGCCAAGCCAACCCAAACGTTCAGAGTCGTGCTGGTCAAGGTCAAGGCGCGAAACAAAGTTCTCATAGGACGAATACATCACCATCACGATGAGGCCGCCCACAAGACCCATGTCGATCATCGAAAGAAGCGACAAGACGAGGTCTGATTCAGAAAGCTCAAAGACGTGCGGCAACACGTGCCAAGCTTCCTGGAAGAATTTAAGCGTCAGTGCCAAAAGTACCAACCGAAAGGCGCCTAAAAAGAGCGGCGCCAAAATCCAACGAGCGCTGTAGAAGATTTTTTCAAAAATGCTTTCCATATAAGTCCAAGGAACCGTTGATAAACCCTATCGACAACTAAGGGTTGATAGGAAATAGTTTAGCGATTTTACACAAAATTTATCTGTTTGGGCGGCGTTGGACACAAATTTTTTCGGTTTATTGTCGATGACGTTGAATAACAGAAAACGCGCCCTCTCAGGCAATATCGGTAACTGGCTGACGCCATTTGTTTTTGCGTCGTTGTGAGAAAGGTCTGGCTTTTTGATTGGCACGCGAGTTGTGCTTTAAAAGTCGTCAAAACCCAAACACCGGGCGAAAAAAAATGGCGCCGGGTTGCGCCATTTAGATTTTGTTGCCACTTCAGTGCACGCTCACAAATCGAATTCGTGGTCAGTGTCGGTGAAAAAGTCGTCAACGTACAAATGTCACAGTCAAGGGTCACAATGACATAGTATATGTAAGGTGAACTCCGCCTTTATGAGACGAAACACTGAAGCAGCAAAGTTTTTTGGGTGACTTATAGAAGCTCCGTCGTCCAGTTTGCCGCCTGAACCGTTGCATCGATCTCACGAATACGAACAGCCAACTGATCCAAAGACTTCTGATAAGCCGCCACATCAATCGTCGCCAAGATGCGAATCTCAGCTGCGCTTTGGCGCTCCGTACGACGAGCGTACCGTNNATCGAGCACATCGCGCATGATGTTGAACTTACGCTGAGCCACTTCACGCTCTGCGACCCAATCCGCTAGCGAACGCCCCTCAACGATCGTTTCGATGTTAGTGCGTCCAATACGATAGATGAGNGCCTGTAACGCGGCCGCGGTGTGGTCCAATAAAGCAAAGAGCTTCACCGGATCTTCGCTCGGCGTATCGCCCTCTTGAACACGCACATTGGCTGTCAAACGGTCATGCAAGCGATCTAAACGCGACTGCAACTCCTTACGTTCATTGAGTGCTTCTGCTAATTTCATAGATTTATACTCCCTATCGGGAATTAATCAAGCGTGATCTGCAACGTCTGCATACCTGGAATCAGTTGGCTATCTACCAACTTGACGGGCTTACCCGTGTCGGGACGAAGTACCAAAATCTGACCGTTTTCAACGCCACGACCCGTCTTCACCGTATAAGAAGCCACCGTAAAGAGGAATTCTTGGATTGTTTCGGGCTTCTGCGTGGTCGGCAGAATTTCGAGTTCACGTTGCAGGAGGTAACTCATCCCCATCGTAAAAGCGATGAAGTGCGTTTCGTCAGCCTTAGCAATCGCAAAGGTGACGAGGTTAAAGAGCGGCAATTCGCCACCCTTCATAACGACAGCCCCTTCACGGTAGCCGTCGGTACCAATGATGGTCGAACCATTGTCGATCGCCAAAGCCGAGGGCTGTAAGCAAAGCGCAGCAGCAACCTTCACGAGCATCTGAGCGGCGTCAAGGAGGCTCGCCGTCTTCGGAATCGCCGCCACAGCCAAATGGGCACGATGCAACTGAGCGATAGTACCGCTTGCGCTTCACAACGGATTCATGGCGGCATGCATGCGCGTCATTTCAGCGGGCAACGGTTCATTAAAGAGCTTGATCGCAATCACAACACCTTCGTGTTCAAAGACGAGAGAATCTTCTGGCGACGCGGGCACGTCCTTTTCAGGAACCGTCACTTCCCAATCTTCAGCCAGGGTCTTCACAAACAAAGCGGGATCCCACTCAGCGGCGGAAAGCAAAACGGAGGCCTCAACGGGCGTAATCTGCACAGCGGATTCTTCGGTCATGATGGTCTTACTCACATAAATAGAGGATCAAAGCGTAGGCACGCAGCCTATCGCGCAAAGTAAACGGATTATATCGACTTGGTCGTTATTAGAGTCGCCCTACTTATATGGGGACTGATTAGGATTATTCAAACCGACGCTTCACCGCGTCCTTTGCGTCACGCGTAAATTGCAACGATTCGCGGATTTTACGTACCGTCCGTAGACAGGTTTCGTCGTCTAAGCGCCCTGCTTTACGCCAAGCTTCCATCTGCACGTAGACGGCTTCTGGGTTCACGGTCGCTAACATCGACAAACACCAAGCCAAGGTCATGGAGAGGTAATAGTCGCCGGAAGCAGCGAGCGTTAATGCGCGCGCGTTGGGGTTGTCTAATGCGGCGAGCGCCATCAGGGCACCCTCTTCAGTACGGTAATGTTCAAGAAGCCACACCTCAGCCGTACGAACGGACCAAGGATTGTCTGAGGCTAATTTCGATGCGAGGTACGGCAAATAACGACTAGGATTCACACGAAAGCGCTTCACGGTCGATCCCATCAAGTCGCAGGTCGCCCATCCTGTCATATGCGGCAAGAGTCGATCAATATTAGTACAGTAGACGTCGTCAGGCACGTGCTTCAGGTTGCCCGCCACAATCGTAGCCACCATCAAGGCTTCTTGAGACACAAAGGGGCGATCACGCTCAAAAACTGCTTCAAGATACCCTAAAGGGTTTTCTTTAAGAATTTCTTTGACCAACGCA
The DNA here is from genome assembly GCA_905186105.1 of uncultured Sutterella sp. Lineage (GTDB taxonomy): Bacteria > Pseudomonadota > Gammaproteobacteria > Burkholderiales > Burkholderiaceae_F > Sutterella. The sequence continues at coordinate 1,611,160 of LR994475.1, forward strand.
CGAACCGTAGGCATACGCACGCCCAAACGATCGGTGATTCCAGGCTGCAGTTTGTCACCAAAGGCTTTGTAGACTGGATCAACGGCAAATAGGAGCTTAGCATCTAGGTCGTCGGGGGTCATAGACTTAAAAGAAGAAACAAATAAGGCTGTAGAACAAAAGGCACAAAAAGTAAATTAAGAACTTTTCCGAAATGCTCTCTCTACACAAGCTAATTCCGCGAAAAAGAGATCAAAAGCTAAGGGGCTTCGCGATAAAATAACCACAAATATACTAGTCTTTTGCACTTATGCAAACACAACGCACACTCCCTTATTTTTTCCTTGCTCTTTTGGTCATTGCGGTATAGGGCTTTTCTAATATCGCAACAAAGTTTCTCTATGCCAATGGCATGAAATTCTATGCAGTGCTTGCCATCAGAACATTGATTGCTTACGGCATTTTAATTTGTCTCTGCCATGGAAAACTCTTTGCGAATTCGATTGCAGACGAAGCCCGTTTAGCTCTCTTAGGTATCCTTTGCGTGCCAATCTACCATGGTCTCGAAAACCTGGCGCTTACAGAAGCGCATGCAGGCACCGTTTCAGTGATCATGGCTTCAGCACCATTGCTTACGGCTTTGCTAGTACTCCTTCGTTGGCGTGCCTTCCGCCTTCACTGGATGACAAAGCTCGGGATCTGCACAGCCATCACTGGTCTCATCTTGGTCGCCTTTGATGACCTCATCATGAGTGACCTGCCTACCGAAGGCTTTTTCTTAGCATTGGTAGCTGCTTTTGCTTGGGCGGTCTACACGGCTCTTCTAAAGAGCGTACATAGCTATGAACCGCTCTTTGTGGCTCGTAAGACCTTTGGCTGGGGCTTGGTCGCTTTCATGCCATTTTTCTTGACTGAAGATCCGACCGACATCGCGCTCCTTTCTGACCCGAGCCTCATGATGGCACTCGTCTTCTTGGCTGCTGGTACTTTANCAACGCTTTGCACGGTCTTGTGGCAACGCGCTACGCACGCCACAGGTGCCAACGCCATTCGTAACGGTCTCTTCTTGATTCCGCTCATCACGATTGGTGCAGGTTGGTGGCTCTTGGGTGAAAGCATGTCCTTCGTGGGCATCATGGGGAATTTGATGGTTCTCTGCGGCGTTTGGAGTGCTGACATCGGCATGAAGCGCGTCTCGGCAGTGCTTGCTGGGGCTGACCCCAAACTCCTCAGTGCGAAGATTACGTTCTAATCCCTGAAGGGAACTAAACTAAGCAAACCGCTTGAGTGATCTCGGGCGGTTTGCTTTTTGGCGCGAAGTGTCGGCAACGGAAACGACAAGCAAGTGGAAAGGTCAGATCATGCTAGCGTTTCAACGGCGTGAAGACTGAAGAGGAAGGCTCGATGCTTGGCAGGAGCGTCAGTGACGGGGAGGCATAACATAGAAGCACACCAGGCGCTCACAGAAACGCCTAGACACGTAGAGTACGGTTGGCTGAAGCTTAGGCTACCAGTGAACTGCCGGACGATCAGAAAGCAACCTTAGCGCTTTAGCAATCGAGCAACAAGCATTTGACAGCAGATCAAGACTCACGTCACCAGAGTCAACCAAGGCGAAGGATGCTGAGCATCGTAGCTTTACTTCTCAACCTCGCCTCTTCTACCACACAAGCTCCGACCAACTATCTCTCATCAAACCATTACCAAAGTCCTCATCACGAACCTCACCTGAGCAGAGGCTCGTATTTGCTCGCTATTGCGTCGACCACCCATCGAACGAGTCAACACCTTATCCAACGCAGTCAACTCGCTATACGCAATTTTGGAGGCGCTCAGAGGGACATTCATCTGAGAGGAAGATTCTCGATGAAATTGAAAAGCCCCGGGAGACCCTCAGGCGAAAAATAAGGCGGTCAAAGCGAAGACGCAAAAGACCCCCTCACTTGAGCCACAGCGTTTGAAAAGGCTATGTCCTAAATAACGCATTTATTGATATAGTAATTTCCCTCTTTTTCGAGGCGTTTGACGGCAACGAGTAGTGACCAAACACTCGTCACAGCAATTCAGTGGTCAAGGAATATTTGACAACTCAGCATCCACCCTGAGACGTGAAGGCATTTCAAGAAAACTTCAAACCACTCCAAATCCTTACGGGTTTACACCTGTTTAGTAAAACTGAACGATTTTTTGCAGAGCACAAGAACGCTTATTCATTAAAGTTCCCTTCCAGTACTTTTATAGGATCTAATTTCATACGAACATATTTATTTTTCACACTACCGGTGTTCAGATTTTTGCGCTCACACGACTCACTTTTCTCTTCCTATCATCCTTCACCTGGTCTACTCGCTGCACAACAAACCACCCTACCAGCCCAGATTCAATCACGCAAATCTCGATGAAACATGGCAAAATATCGCGTTTCGGTGCTAAACCTCAGTGAATCGCTAAATCTATTTAGTTTCCGTTGGGTTTCTTTTTAGTATATTTACAGCCAAAAAGACGTTTATTAGCTTTTGAAATTCAAATTCCAAACCGAAAAACAACGGCAAGAGAAGCACTAGGAAACGCCTCCCATATAAGCATTTCGCACAAACGGCGAAATTTAAACGGTGCTTTAGGCAAAAAGTGACCTCCGTGCCACTTGAGCCTCCGGTTTCCTTAGCTGTTCGATTGTCATCACAATTTTGTTGATTTTCAGTGTTTATATGCGACACTTGATAAATCACAAAAAAGGGGTAAAATCAGCTAAAAATCCAATACTACTCGCGGTAGGGGGAGAGTAAAAGCGATTTGAATCTATGTCCGAACAATTAGTGAATCAATCCACCAGTGAACGACAAAGACCGAAACCAATTCGCTGACTTCTCCATCAAGTAGACAGCCATGGCTCGCCTGGCATCACGTAGCCAGCGCGCATAGCTATGAAAACGAGTAAGCTATTTTCTCAAAAAGAGAGAAAAATGGCTCTTTAGGGTAGATCAATCGATTTTCAGAACCCCAAGAATAGCGCATAATTCACAGTATTATGGGTGTAATGGTTGTATAATTACCATAATACAATGGGTTATGAAATCACCTGTGCTCGACAAAAAGCTCCAAAAAACGCCATTTTCCTTGCGTTTTTGACGATTTCACGCTCATCCTTCAAAATTCTCATAACTTAAATAAAGATGGTGTTTAACCTCTTTAGTTCACAGGATATTGCGTGTTATGCGTCCATCCTTTGCTGTTGAAGAGTCAATTCGTCTCCTAGGTACCAACCTCAAAGCAGCCCGTTTGCGTCGTCGCCTCCCCCAGGCTGTGGTCGCAGAACGTGCTGGCATTTCGCTCAACACCCTCTCCAAAATGGAAAAAGGAGATTGCGGTATTGCCATTGGTAATGTCGCTGCTGTGCTTCAAGCATTGGGCTTAGGTACACCATTCTCTGATCTTGCGACCCCAACAGATGATGAAACTGGTANNCTCCTCTTAGAAGCTCAGCGCCTTCCTCAAAGGGCACGTCAATCAAAGAAGGAGAGTTAACAAAAATGAGTAGCTCTTCTGCCCGTTTATATAGTGTCTATGCCAAGCACTTGCCAGATCAGCCTCTCATTGGTCGGTTGGTGGTGCCGTGTAACACCAATACCCGTTCGGGAACTTCTCAAAAAATGCCCTCTTTTTCGGGTGCGCCTGGAGAATCCCTTCGGTTTCAGTATGACGAGTCCTGGTTGAAGTCGGGGTTCGCGTTGGGGTCTGACGTCCCCCTCACCCGTGCGATTCATCGTCCAAGACTCGGAAAATCATCGTTCAGTTTTATTGAAGACCGTGCGATCAGTTCGGTAAATTTGCCTGTTTTTTTCGATTCGACGCAGCCTGATGCGAGAATCCTGGCGGATGCAGGTAAATTAGAAAATGCCGCGTTACGCCTTCCGCATGTTGAAGATTCGCTCGGAAGTTTAGGGTTTGAGTATGAAAATTCGCCCAAAATTGAAGCAAAACCTCGTGTCCGAAGAACGTTAGAATTGCCTGAATTAATTTACGCCTCTCATGCCCTTGAAAGAGGTAAGGCANGTACGCGCAGAATTGGCCTTTTGCAGCGTGCCCTCACCTTCCCGGGCGAGCGCCCTGTTTTTTCGGTGGAGCGCGATCGAGTCCCTCAGACCTTACGTTTACGCACGATGAACGATCCGATCGATCGTCCTTTGTGGGGGCATCTTGCGTTAGTTGTGGTAGAGCGTTGTGGGCTTAAGACCGTTCAAAGTACCTTAGAGCACGAGATGGGCGAATCGGTGTGGTTTACGACGCGCGCCGATCGTGATGCGTCGNGGGCGGCTTTAATGATGTTGACAGCCGCGACCTTAGCGACAGTGACGTCGTCAGCACGCCCCCTGAAACCGGGTTACCTCGCGATTGCTGACATTCTCAACCGCGAAGGCGCATGCCCCACAGAAGACCTCCCAGAGGCCTGGCGGCGTTTGACCTTTAATTTGATGACGNGGGGCTCGGGCGATTCGCTTAAACGTTGGCAGTTCGTACGTGAATCGTTGGGTTGGCGCTTAGCCCCCGCGTATACGTTTGAATGGAACCCCAATGAAACGCGTCCAGGGCTCACAATTGATGGGCGTAAGCGTCTTTCTATCCCTGAAGATGCCCTTCAATATGCCCCCTACTTCGGTTTGACCGTCACAGAGGCGAAACAACACCTGATGCAAATGCGGCGTGTCTTTTCTGATTGGGAAGGGCTAGCGGTCGATTTGGGCGCAGATCCGCGCGACATGGCGTACATGGCATCGTTCTTTGACGAGCATCTATAAAGACAAAAAACTCGGCTTCTCCCAAAAGAAACCGAGTTTTTTGTCATGGGTGAGAAGCATTACTTCTCTGCTTTTTCAGCCTGATGGCGTTTCACTGATTCGGGGTTCACCGTCAACGGCGTTTCCCAACGCAAGTCACCCGATTCGTCACGCACGGCACTCATACGGCGATACTTTAGTTCGATTGAACCCGGCGTACGTNNACCGCGGCTATGGGGCTGTTCCTCTTCATAANNAGGAGCTTCTAGAGCACTCACGAATTCAGCTGACCAAGTATGATCCTCCTGCTGATCACTCTTGATCGACGCATTGACCAACTGTTCAGCCGTAAAAGCGGCTCCAGGACCACCGATCGCTAAATTTAGACCCAATGCATCAAGCACCATCAGCACCTTATCGAGTTGTACCGTGGGCTTACCATTTTCGAGTTCTACAAAGAAACGACGTCCAACACCACAGCATACCGCAGCGTCTGTTTGAGACATATTGAGTCGTTGACGTGCCAAGCGTACCAATGCGCCGATTTCAGCTACATTGGACACATGAATACGTTTGGTACGGTGAACCTGACGCACAGCTGCGCGTGATTCGCCATCCCCCTTATGAGATGCCATAGATTCGGTCATATGTTTTCCTTTTTATGACGCCCGAAGGTTGTTATCTTGATATCTATTGATTGTACTCGACTATCGCCAGGCGTGGGGAGTTCTCTCGAAAATGCGCCGCGAGGCTTTGTCCCACAGCCTTTCAGCGCATTGAGTTAGAGAACGCCAGTTCTCTAACTTATTCTTCGCTCTTCGCGCGGTGAAGCGCCTCAAACGCACGCGTTAAGTCGTCAATCAAGTCCTCTGGATCCTCTAACCCAACCGCGACGCGAACCATGCGATTAAAAGGCGTATTTCTAATCGAGCGAGACCCATAGCTCTTAATCAAGAGGCTTTCAAAACCACCCCAGCTATAGCCACGACCAAAGAGTTCGAGCGCATCCACAAAGGGCGACAGTTTGTCCGCGTATTCGGGCTTAAAGACCACCGCAAAAAGGCTCGTCGCGCCCGTAAAGTCGCGCTTCCAAATCGGGTAAGACGGGTCTTCAGGCAAAGCCGGNTACCAACGAATCGCTTCGACTTCTGGACGGGTTTTCAGCCAATCCACAATCTTTTGCGTCGATTTTGCCTGACGTTCAACGCGTACACCCATCGTGTGTAATCCGCGATAAGCCAGATAAATGTCGTCCGCCGAGGCGGCTTGCCCCAATCGCACCACGGTGCGATAGACCTTCTACCACACGCGTTCGTTCCCAATAATGACACCCATCGTGAGGTCAGAGTGCCCACCAATATATTTGGTGGCTGCATGGATGACGAGGTCAACACCATGGTCAAGCGGCTTAAAGAACAAGGGCGTCGCCCACGTGTTATCAATCACCGTCACCACATCATGACGGCGACAAACACGAGCCACAGCCGGCACATCCATCATTTCAAAAGAATGCGAGCCCGGCGTTTCCATCACAACGACCGTGGTATTCGGCTTAATGAGCGCCTCAATGCCTTCACCAATCAACGGGTCAAAGAATTCAACGTCAATCCCCATCGGGCGCAAAATTTCTTCGGCAAACTCACGCGTCGGACCATAGATTGAATCCGCAAAAAGCGCATGAGCGCCCGCCTTCATAAAAGCAAAGAGCGGTGTGGTCGTTGCTGCCAATCCCGTTGAAAAAGCCCATGCACCATAGGCATTAGGACCCTCAAGGGTTTTTAATGCGTCGTAAAAAGCCTTGTGTGCNCTACCACCATAGGTTCCGTAACAGGGCTTGCTAGGTTTCCCAGCATGCTCAGCCACCACGCGAGCCATCATGTCTTCACACGAGTCGTGTAACACCGTCGACGCACGAACCACGGGCGGATTCACATAACCCCAATCAGGATCTAAATGACGNGTACCAGCGTGAACAAGCTGCGTATCAAGGCGTAACGACTTTGAGAACATGATGCACTCCTAAGAAAATTAAAGCCGACAGCATCGTCCGTCTGACACTGTCGGCATACGTCTTTTAATAGTACGCTTGAGTACTCTGATTAATCAAGTGCGTTTTAATCGTTTAAAGGGAAGTTAGGCGGCACAATTACCAAACACGCACCGGGAACCCTGGCAGATCCTTAAACTTCGGAACACCAACAAAGATCACGCCACCCGTTTCAGGAACGAGATCAAGGTTACACATCAGCTCAACCTGATAGTGGTTGCTATTGAGAACATAGAGTTCGCAATCCAAGAAGCCCCGCTTCACAACATCACATACCGCATCGGTATCGAGCATTTCGTGACCCACAGCCGTAATCATGCAGCCTTCAAAGAGTAGCTTCAACGTGTCCAATCCNCAACCTGGCGAATGAGCAACGTCATTTTCGTCCTTGTTGGTCATGTCGCCAGAGTCCCAACGTTTACTCCAATGCCTTGAAAAGGCGACAAACGAGCCTTCCGGAATACGTNNACCATTACGAGCTTCCCATTCGGCAATATGTTCTGGCGTCACGATAAGNTCAGGATTCTTAGTNACTGCCTCTTCAAAGTGAAGGACATAAAGCGGCAACATGAGATCTTCGAGCTCAATCTTATCTAAGCGACGACGCCCTTCAACGAAGTGTTCAGGCGCATCAATATGCGTCCCGTACTGCGTCACAAAACTCACGCGTTCGACATCGAACCCGGCATCAGGCACTGTGTAGAGTGTTTCTTGCGTCATCTTTGGGAAGGGTCCAAAACGCGTAATTTCGTCATGGACAAGATGAGTAAGGTCGATAATTCGACCCTTCTTCAAGGTGTCTAACGCAGGAAGCAGTTCACTCATAAGTGCCTCCTGAGTGTGATTGTCGTTCTTCAAATGACGACATATGACTCTGCTTACATTAATACTTCTCTAATATCGCTATGTCGCATTCATTAAGCAATGAAACCTACGGCTTATCTAGCGATACTCAATTGAAAGCGAACTTATCGACGTCGCCCTGAACGCACGAGTCCCAGGAGAATCCGTTTGATAAGGCGCAAAATCCAACGCACAAGGCGCATCGCCCATGGGCGATGGCGATTGCGCCAGTGCCACGGTGTTTCAATAACCTCTTCTTGCCAGAGGCCGCGATTCATCTCTTTGGCTCGACTTTCGNNTACCATCGCGTACTGGTTCGCTTCTTTTCGAGACAAAAGCCAAAAATATCTACGATAAGCCCACGCTTGACCTCGACGAATCATCTCGAGCCCAATATCTTTGTCATTCAAATAGATCTTGCTAACCCACCTGCCATACTGGTCGCGCGACACAGCCAAGACATGAACGCGTTGTCCATCCACCAATTGACGCAAAGTATTGGTTGACGCTTGACCGCCCACTTGTTCTGATTCTGGTGCGTCCATGCCAGCCAAACGAAGTTTCACACTACCATATTTTCCACGCACCCATAATGAATCGCCGTCACAAACATATTCGACCTTTGCATCAAACGTGAGAGGAAAAGGCTGACGGCGAACGAGGCGACGAAGTATCCACGCCAACAAGCCAACGATGAAAGTCGCCAGCGTAATAACGACAGGACTATTGAAGAAAATATCCATTTATTTCACTTTATTCATTGCCATTCTTTACCAAACAACCATTGCTGTGCTATTTCGTTACACCTTCAAAGATGTCTTAACGGCTCTGATTATCATTCCCATATAGCATTAACAGAACATCAACGCGTCATGTTCCAGTCCTCTACAAACAGAAACTAGCGCGCATTTTATAGGAGTTTTTCGATGAAACAGCGTTTCCTTCTTTTGGTTGCTTCGCTTGTTGCCCTCCCCGCTTTAGCCGCTGGTACCNCCGTTGGATTTAATGCACCAGCTCCCGCACAAGGTTTTACCTCGCCCGCCAACGGTGTCACAACTGTTGCGGACGTACTCGCAAGTGCACCTGACGATGCAATTGTCACGTTGCGAGGCCGCTTCACAGAACACGTTCGCGGAGATGACTATGTCTTCACAGATGAAAAAGGCACCAAGATTCGTGCTGAACTTGATGACGACAAAGATTGGTCGATGGTGAAAAAAGACGCGCTCGTAGAAATTANNCGGTNNACCGAAGTTGACCGTGACTGGACCAATAGCGTCGACATTGAAGTGCTCTCCGCAAAGCCCCTCTAATGTGACTTTGAAGAGTGTCATAGAGATTACTTGAAAGAGCCTAAAACAACAACACCCGCAGAGAGCAAAAGACTTTCTGCGGGTGTTTGATTTTGATCGTTTTGATCTTAGATGAACTGCGACACCACGATACCAGCGATCAATAAGGGCACGTTGTAAGTCAAGAAGGTCGGCACACAGGTATCCCAAATGTGGTTGTGCTGACCATCAGCATTCAAACCACTCGTTACNTCAAGGGTCGAGTCAGAAGCCGGAGAGCCCGCGTCGCCCAAAGCGCCAGCGATCGTCATCAAGAGGATCGTTGCAGGAACCGAGAAGCCCACTGCCGAGCAAAGCGGCACATAGATAACAGCCAAAATAGGTACCGTACCAAAGCTAGTACCAATCCCCATCGTCACCAAAAGTACAATCAGCGTAATAATCGTTGCGTACACCCATTTGTTTTCACCCATGAAGGGCACAACGCCTTCAATCAATGTTGAAACAGCGTTCGTGTCCTTGAGAATGGCAGCGTAACCACCAGCGATCAACATGACAAAAGCAATAAAGCCCATCATGGAAATACCACCAGCGATGTGGTCATCGAGCTTCTTAAACTGGAAAGCACCACCAGCCAACATGATCACGAGGCCAAGAAGTGCAGCCAGTGGCAAACTTTCGAGCATGATCTGCACAGCGACTGCAGCCACGATAGCACCTAGGGTGACCCAGTGCTTAGCACCAAATTTCACTTCAGCTTGGTTCTCTTCAACACCGACAACTGGGAGATCCTGATACTGGCGCGGACGACGAGTGTAAACAAAGATCGAGACCGCCAAACCCACAAACATGGAAAGACCAGCAATCCACGCCACACTCGCTACATCAGAAACGGTCACTTCCATGCCGTTACTCGTCATACTCTGTGCGACGATACCCTGGAAGATCAAACCGAAGCCGATCGGCAAGGAAACGTACGGCGCAGTCAAACCAAAGCCCAAAGCAGTAGACACGGCACGGCGGTCCAACTGCATCTTATTCATGAGCTTCAAAAGGGGTGGGATCAAAAGCGGAATAAAGGCAATGTGAACTGGCACCACGTTCTGAGACATACAGGCGATGAATGCGATCACAAAGCAGAAGATCATCGGCTTACCACCCACACGAGCGCCGATCCAACGGACCAACATCTGCATCAAGCCAGTGTGAGCGATAGCGATGGCAAACGTACCAAGAAGAATGTAGGAGAGTGCCGTCGTTGCATTAGCACTAAACCCACCAGAAAGAAGTTCCATTGACTTCGTTAAGCCAATGCCACCGGTCAGACCAGTCACCAACGATGCAGCGATCAACGCAAGGAGGACGTTAACTCGTAGCAAACAAAGTGCGCAGAGTACGACCACCGATACGACGATCGGATTGGTAATGAAATCCACGATATAACCCTCTTATGTTGTCTTTGGGAACATTCGTAAAAAGATCCACACTCGGGGAGGTGGTCAATTTAGCAATATGATTTGATTATTACATACTGCAACAGGTCCTCAAGGACGAGGGTCGACTTTAGGATTAAGGTGTTCTGCTTAGAACGCTTGCGATAAACGCAAAAAGGCGTAACTTTAGTGAGCGTTACGCCTTTTATTGCGAGTTTTCTACGTCCGAATCCTGTCTAAAAGTCTCGCCATACGGACGTTTGAGCGTCTTTTTTGTTAAAAAACGGGCTCTCCCATCATGTCGGCGAGCATCGTGAGTTTGACCATATCGGGGTCATACAAACGCCAAACTTCGTTCGTTTCGCCATCCAACACAAATTCGTCCGTATAGACAAAGAAATGGTCAAGGTAATCACGACGGAATTCCTCTGCCATCACAATCGTCTCTTCGTCCGTCTGCCCGCAATATTCGCCCATCAAGGTGCGCTCATAGTGTTCCGCAGGAAAACCACCGTGGCGTGCTAACACGTCTTTGAGTGCCCACCAATAAGGCCCATAGTCCACATAGCGCTTAGGATCTTCTCGCAAACGATCGAGCATAACTCGAACGCCATTTTCAATAAGATCGGTTTTACCTGTGAATTTAACTAAATTGCTTTTATACGTTGCGAGGCGTTCTGCCACAAAACTTGGCTCAAATTTGTACTCGGTGTAACGCATGTAATAAGTCTCCTTAGAGTTTAGGCACCATGCCTTTCCCTGTATGACCAGTATCCAAGAATCTCCGTCAACCCATGACGCACTTGAGCAAGTCTAGCCAAAGACCTCGTTTTGACTACTGAAAGTAGTCATTTCAGCCAAACACCACCACCCATGTTCTGTTTCTTGCTCCAAAACAACTCTTTTGTTACTCCTCACGGTAAACCACATCGTCGTAATGCACTGGTTCACGAATCAGTCTGCGCGCCTTTAGCCAATTCGCCATGCGTGTAACGTCTGCCTGCGTAGCTATCCCGGGTAGCCCTTGAGGCAAATCGATGGCTTCGGGCGTCAGCATCTCAAAGGTCGATGCAGCCTCTTTAGGTAGCAGTCTTTTGGCGACCATCGCAGCGCGATAAACATCAGGCTTATGCGCGACGCGCTTTGCGGCCTCACAGATCGCACGCTTAAATCCACGCACGGTATCGGGCGTCAAATGACTGGTACGTAATGCGATATAGCTTTTAGCTTCACCCAACTGACGATCATCCCAAAGCACGCGACCGCCTTTAGCTTCAACCATCGTCAAGAATGGTTCAGGCAACATGGCTGTGGGCATTTTNGCCGAGAGAACCGTCTGCAGACGCACCTGAATCTGTCGAATCTCAACGGTATCNAAAGCGCCTTTGGGTAAAGCCTGTGTTTCGATCATGCGGTATAGCAAATAGTCAATGATCGAGTTCGCGCTCATTGCTGTTTGCACGCCATCCAAATCGGCTAATGACTGATAGCGCTTCGCAAATGTCGGTGCCACCGCCAGACCAAACGCACGTTGTGCGGTACTTTGGGTAAGTGAGNNTGACAAAATCAATTTTTGCTTGATCCCGCGATCGTTTTGCATGAGGACCGTCATCACATCGCAATATTGCCCATCTAAACGGTTGGCACGCATGACGGCATTGACTTCGAGCGCCGATTGAAACGGAATCACTTCGACGTCTAGCCCTTGTGCCTTAAAGAGACCTTCGTCGTTTGCAACATGAATGAGCATCGCGTCGGACGACGGCAAAACACCCAACTTAATGTACGCAGCTTCGCAAAACGTTGCCATCAAAAGAACGCCCGTCACTATGACAGTGCGCCAAATACCGTAGGTTTGCATGACTACCTTTTTTCTTAGCGAACTTTGCCAGGACTTTTATTGAGCCTGGTATTTCTAATAGATGCAAATCCTACACTACTTTTTAGGAAACTGTTTTCTCGAAAAAGAAAGTACCGTTTTACCTGCGTCTCACATTGTCGCGTGTGACTTTATGATGGGTTGTAGACCTCTTTTTGAAAGCTTAATCATGACCTATCCCACCACTTTCGCAACGACGTATCCGATCTTTGACGTCCTCAGGGTTGATGTTACTCAGCTACCGCTAGCACTCCCCTATTCGCCTAGCAAACCGAAGATTCCGCCGATTGACCTTGAAGCGCTCTACGAAACGCTCGATCAAGCCGAAAGTTTGGTCTTTTTAGACACCGAGTCAACGAGCGGCGGTGACGCGGCACGTTTAACAAGTTCCGCGGAATTCCCCATCCAATGCGAAGCGTTGGGTGGGGATGGACAGCGAGCCGAGCTTTAGCTCGGCAATTTTTGACCTTCGATGTATCTCTTTATAGATTCTATAGATCGACCGTCACCTACCGAGATTGCACAGTAGCTGTTCGACCAAAAGCAGGTGTCTACCTCTATCAGAAGCAGACAGGTAAACACAATCGCCAAACTCACAAGTGTTCGATTTTGAAAGGTGGTGTTCGTAAGCTCAATCAAAGCCCTTATCTCGTCAAGGGATTCAGGCTTTTTGACAAGGTGAAGCGTCTTGGGCAAGTGGGCTTTATTTTCGGGAAACGTTCATCTGGTTATTTTGACGTGAGAACGTTGGGAGGCAAGAAGTTGTCGCCCGCTATCCATGCTAAAAAACTGACGCTTCTTGATTTTTAACCGAATTGAGAAAGGAGGACGGCGCTTCCTCCCCTGTCTAAAGACATAGGTTTCCGCGCCTAATTTTCTATGATGCCTATAACGATGCGACCTACCTCTCTAAAGTCTTCTTCGAACTTTGGTGGAATTTGGACGAGTACCTTTACGGCGAGAACCCTGAATAGCCAGATGGGATCACGGTAAGCGATTCGATTCATAGGTACATTTCACCACTGAACGAAAGCTTGTTTGTGTTGCAAACATTGTCCATACGATTTTCCATTAGATGCCATTAGAAAGCATTACTTTCCATTCGTATTTCGCCCTTTGGCATTAAGGTGATGCCACAAGCAAATCGTTAACATTTGACGACATCGCCCAAAAAGCGCAGACTTGTAGCGTTTGAATCTTTTTGTCGTTTTGAATCATGGCTAAACCCACTACCCACCCAATGCGCCGCACTGACCGTGAAACCTCTGAAACCTTTGCTCGCCAAGTCGCCAACGATGCACCCTACGGTACGCTCGTCACAGCTTCAGCCACGGGCGAGCCTTATGGCGTCCCCGTCTCACCCGTGATTGAAGGAAACGTCATTTGGTTTCACGCGGTCGCCAACGTGGGGCGTAAGTTTGACAATCTCACGCATAATCCGCGTTGCGCGATGGTCTTCGTGAGTGACGCGTCGCCCGATGAGCCCGCCTTTTCGATGAACTATCGTAGTGCCATGTTCGAGNGTTACGCTTCAATCGTCACCGATCAGGTCGAAAAAATGCACGCGCTCTGGCTCATTTGCGCCAAATGGGCAGGCGGCGAATCGTTAGAGAAACGCCGAAAAATGATGGACGCTGGGATCGACCAAGTGAATGTTTGGCGTATTGACGTGACGCATATCACGGGCAAAACCCGCGCGGGCTAACTAGCACCTCAAACCAACGACCATCCGTCAGACGACACAAGTATGTCGGGCGTCTCTCACTATATATAGAGAGACGCCCGTTGTTTTAACCGAAACTCCCTGATCACTAGATCTACATCAGCATGAGATAAATCAAATATCAGAGAAATAAAAGCACCCCCTTGAAACTCTTGCGTTTAGCCACGGTTTAAACGCAAGAGTTTTATTTCCTGCTAAACATAGATACCTATGTTGGAGTAGGTATCTATCATGGCAAAAATCACGGACTCTCAAGAGAAGCAATGGAGCTTAATGGCGTCAAAAGATGCAATGNGTCGAATTTATGTGCGCGCTTATCAAAATAAGTGGGATGTCCAAAAGAGCCGTAGCTACGTTGCGGCTAAAGTACAGGTTGGAAGACTGCTCGACGACGGTAGTATTCGTCTCTCTCCGAATTTTCTTTTGAAGTTCCCTGATTACGCTGATTCAACCTGGTATTGGGGAGATCACGAACTCCTTTCAGAAAAGGACTACAAAGGGAAGTTTTATCCGCCATCCAAAAACAAGGACACGTCATGGAGCAACGACATCGTCCGTGTCGGCGCTACTTATACTGCCTGGAAAGTTGCTGAGCGCATGGGGCTCTTAGAAGATCTCAGCGCTGTTTTCGAAAAGGAAACAGCGCAAACGTTGCTTGCACTTGCCATTTACAAACTTGATGGTGGCGGAGCCATGATGAATTTTAAAGATTGACTTTCTCAAGTCTGGCTTCCAAGTGTGGAACCGTTGGACGACCGTAGGCTCTCTGAAATACTCCAAACTGTCGATCACTCCTTGACGGATCAATACTTTCTGCGCCGTTATCAAAGAAGTACGGCAGCGACTGTTGCTCCGTTAACTCTCTCCTTCGATAGCACGAGCCTCTCTACCTATTCAACAACTATCAAAGATGCTGCCTACGGATACGCCAAACAAAATCCAGAGCTCAAGCAAGTTAACTACATGGTTGTCTGCGATCACAACACTGGCGACGTGGTATACGCGTATAGCTATGATGGCTCCATTAATGACAAGACCATTCTGTCAAGCATCTACTACCAGATGCAGACGATGGGTATCGATTTGACGACCAATATCCTTGTTACCGATAGAGGTTTTCAAAGTATTCTGAACACCCAGAACGCCATCAACCTCCAACCCAAGTACATTCAATTTCTGTCACTCACAGAGGGTGGCGTGCGAGCACAACTGCGTCGAAACTTGCCCGCTCTAACTCATCCTATAGCTTGCCGAGACCCATATTACCAAGTGTCTGCCAAGCGAGTTTCTGATGTATGGACTGAAAATTGTGAAGGTGTCAGTACCAAAATCGAGACACATTTACATCTTTATCGCAATGCTAGAGTTGCGGAAGAAGACACCAATGACTTATTCCTTAGCGTTCAGGAAGTCCTCAAAGCAAAAAACGACGGCATGCGACGCATACGCGCTCTTGAAAAGGAATGCCAAGAGCGTCTTGAATCTGTCAAAGACCAAAACGATAGCGCTAAGAAAAAAGTCATTCAGAAGAATGCTGAAGATTTAAAAAAGCTTAAAGAAACTCTACAGAAAGCGATCGATCCCGAACTTTGGAGACGTACCAAACGATTTCTCCATGAAAACAAACGAGCTAGAGCTGGTGAGGATGTCTGGAGCATCAAGTTGGATGAATTGAGTGAGGCTGTACAACTCTTCGGTTGTCATGCTATTCGCACCAACGCTATCTCGGATCCGATTGAGGCATTGAGAATCTATAGACAGCGCCAAATTATTGAAGAAGGGTTTCGGCAGCTTAAGCATGAAGTCGGTGGCGCAAGATTCGCATCGACAGAAAGCACGTACAGAGGAAAACTCTTTGTTTATGGTCTTGCTCAGGCTATTCGCATGAATATGTTGCACACGGCGCGTAAACAAAATGAACTCAACAGTAAGCTCCAACTACCAGATGAGTCGTTGCGAAAGACCTTGTTGCAACTGCAAGGGGTTATGGCTGTTAAACGTACGACCACAGACGCTTTTGTGACAAAAGCCATCCCGAAACGTTACCGGGATTTGTTTGAGGTTTTAGGCGTCGAAAAACCCCCGAAGACCATGTACCGTTAGTATCTAGTCAAGCGGGGGTTTAGGTTGATGGCCTCCCAATGAAAATGGAAGACTCATAAATACCCTAGTTTTCAAAGTCGCTTTATTCCAGTATCTTGCTTTCTCCAGAGACTACCAAGTGCCACCTGCAATCTCGAAAGCTTAACGGCTTTCAATGCCTTTAATCGTTCGGCGATACAAGCTCTTCGCTCTTCGTAAACAACTCTCGACTAAAGTCGAAAGCTTTATTGTCACCTGCCAAGGCAGGTTCAACATAGGGCTTGTTTACACCAGCCCCTGGGCTATCAGCAGATAACCCAGACGTTGCAGATTTCGACCTCCATTGAGGTCGCTGTGCGCTCTGTAACCACAGTTCTTGCAAACAAATCGGTGCTTTTGCCGTGTTCCAATGGCATTGCAATGTGGACAGGTTTTCGACGTATAACGAGGATCCACAAAGATCACTTCGATCCCAACTCGGGTAGCTTTATCCACGATCTTCTGCTGAAGCTCTCTGAATGTANNCCAACGGTGCAAACGTGCACGAACTTTCTGACCTGCTTTGATACGCTTACGAATATCCGTAAGATCTTCCAAAACGATCAGACGCACATTGCGTTTCATGGCATCTTCAATAATGGATTTGCTGATTTCGTCGTTGATATGTTCCACATGTCGTCTCTCTCTACCAGAAGCCTTACGCAGTGCTTGTTTGGCACTCCTTGAGCCATTGCGCTGGAGACGAGCCCGATTGCTCAGGTATTTGTCACGGTCATCCTTCATCTTTCCAGCCTTGAAAATTCGACCAGTAGATAATGCTGCTGCGTTGTTTTCGCCAACATCGACGCCCATGACTTCTTCTAAAGTTAAGTTGTCTAAGGATACTCCCTTGAGTTTCTTTTCAACGGCAATATGCAACTCCCATCGGGACGGCGTACCTTTCACGCCGCACTTCCAGACAAGATTGCATTCGCCGAGTTTAAAGATCCGATTTTCCTTCGATGTACTAACTGCTTCTTCAGCAAAAAAACCAGCTAATACACTCTGCTGAAACTTTCCTGGACGAAGGAGAACCCTTACTCGCCCCTGCACCGTATAGACAGAGGCTTCGGTGTAGTTCTTGGTAAAGGTGATAGTGTTCTTATCCAAGTGAACAGCAGGATTTTTAAAGTTGATGCTTGGAAGCACCATCTTTCGATCCGTTGAGAATTTCGGATGATTGGTAATCCACGATTTGTATATACTCGCAACTGAACGCATAACGTTGCAGGTGAGTTGAGATCCAAGATCAGGGATTTGAGTTCGCACCATCGAATAGGTGGCTTTATGAAGATTGAATCTTTGCCAGAGCCGATCTTTTCGATCTGTATCAGATACGATTTTCGGCACTAGTAAATTACAGGCTTGCCCGTAAAGGCGACGCGTTTGATGCAACATCTCAGAAGCATCATCATCGACTTCCAAGGCAATACAAACGGTACGCACATCGACCTTACGCCGAACTAGCTTACCTGCGCCCTTTGATATGTTCAGACCTTTCAATGTAGTGCCTAATGGTTTCCGCGCTGACATTACCTGCTGTTCCTACGTAATAAGAAGGAGACCACAAGTGCCCACCGTAAAGTTCTTTCTTCAATTTTGGGAAAGCTACAAAGAGCTTCCTTGCTGTTGAGCCTTTCAAAACTTTGACAGCATCAGCCACAGGTAATGATGGGGGAATTGTTACGAACAAATGGATATGATCAGGCTGAATTTCCAAGGAAAGAATCTACTAATCGCGTTCTTTGCATATGGCGGAAATGTTGATTCGTAAAACCTCGGCAATCTCGCCTGTTAGTACCTGTTTGCGATATTTCGGACACCATATCACATGGTATGCTGTCTGATATACGCAATTGCGGTTATATACTATATCTACCATGTTTTTGATTATATCACATGGTATATATTCATATGCTTTTTTTGTAGAGTGACGCAATTCCTCACCTGACTGAAGTCAGATGTTTCCTTGCGTCGTCTCTATGAAGACTACTTCTAAACTGACAGGTGGTTCTGGCTCAAGATCGATATTTTCAGGAGAAACAACGGTAACCGGTATGTTTGGATAAGCGCGTTTAAAGGCTTTGATGGAGTTGGTATTAGATTTATTTCCAGCTTTGCATTCAAAAGCAGCAATTGTTCCATCCACAACCTCAACGAAATCCATCTCATGTTGTTTCTTGGTTCTCCAGAAAAATATTTCTCCACCGTCTCGTCTAAAAGCGTGACGCTTCAAGCGTTCTGTAAAGAACAGATTTTCCCAAAGAGCTCCTTTATCTTCTCTAGCAGGAACAGGCGTAAAATTTTTCAAAATAGCATTACGAATGCCATTGTCGTAGAAATAGATTTTTTTACTGAGTTTCAACTCAGCCGTTGGATTTCTGGACCATGAAGGAACAACCTTCACAATGAAACATGAAGCAAGCAAATCCACATATCGTTCAATCGTTTTGTTTTGAATACCAAGTTCACTCGCAATAGAACCATAACGAATTTCCGACCCAACATTAGCAGCTAGGAACGTCACCAGCTTTATCAAATCTGTCGGCTTCCTTACCTCTGCCAGACGGAACAAATCTTTGTAGAGAATAGAATCAGCAAAGTCAAGGAGATACTCTTTGGCGTGATAAGGATCGTTAATGACATCAGGATGGCATCCATATATCATTCTGTCGTTAATCTGACGTTTAACTTCTATCCAACTACTATGCTTGGACAACTCTTCTAATGATAGTACTACNAGGTTGTATGAATTGAAGCGCCCAGCAGCAGATTCTTTGAGATGCCCACCAAGATCTAATGCACTCGAACCAGTGACAAAGATTCTAGAATCAGAAGTGTTGTTGTCAACCATCCGTTTTATGACGCGTCCAATATTAGGCACATACTGAGCTTCGTCGATGATCACGTATGGAAATTGTTGGGTTAAAGACAGAAAAGACTTAGGGTCTACCAGAATGCTCAAGTCGTTTTCATCTTCTCCAGTAAGCTTGATGAATCGTTGATTTTGCACAAGATGGTCTAACATCGTACTCTTACCGACTTGGCGAGGACCTATGATAAGCTCTGCTCGATTGCGGAATGTACCTTGAGTGATAGGGTCCTCTAAATCACGGTGAATATACAGAAATTTGACCATTTGATGCTTTGCCTTAAGAATGAAACTTTTTGGGATTATACTCCCTAAATTACCGTCTTTTTGGGATTACAATCCCAAATAGTTCCACGATTAGACATCAGTTACAAAGGCATTCGGGTCTAATTGCGCCTAAAAAATACTTGTTACTGGTTCACTCTCTCGTCAGAGCGGTTTGGTTAACGATTTCAACACCATTCAAGTAGGTGTTGATACCGTTCCAACGCCTGATACCCCTCGCTTTGGCGTGGCAATCTCGTACACGAAGAGCGATACTGACTACAAGCGCGGTAGTGCTGACATGGATATCTACAGTCTTGCCGCTGACGGTACCTTTGGATGAATGATAACGGGCAGTTTGTTGACGTTGTTGGTCGTCTTGGTTCTGCCAAGACCGACATGACGGTTGATGGCGACAAGAAGGGGTCGATGGATAACATCGTGACGGCTTTGTCGGGCGAATTCGGTTGGCGCTTTGACCTCGCGAAGTCCGTGTATATCGAACCGCAGGTTGAGTTATACCCATGTAGATGCCGACGATCTGTCTCTCTCGAACGGCTCCACGTACCGCTTTGATAATGCCAATAGCTTGATGGGACGTGCTGGCTTTGCACTCGGTCTTCAGTGTCCTGAAAATGGCAACACGGCTTACTTGCGTATGTCCGCAATCCATGAATTCCTAGTCGAGTAGGGAGGTCATGCGAAAAACAGCCGCACGCCTCCCCCTCACAGAACCGTACGTGCCCTATTAAGGCATACGGCTCTTCAACTAAAACATCGATACCTACAATTCTTACCAGATTTGGACTGGCAGATACGGCACACGAACATTGTCATCCCAAAGTTTCTGGAACTTCACTACCGTCATCCGATGTTTTTGGCTCCGTCTACGAAGCGTCCAGAAAAGGCGCTTCTTAACGTATAACCAAAATGAACGAACTAATCGGTAATTTCCGTTTTAACTCTGTCTTTGCCTATATTTGATGCTCCCCTCCCAATCTATCTCTGGACCACCCACTCTTGTCAAGGGGTAGCAAGTAATTTTCTGGGCGCAAGCCCCAGGCGCTCACTCCTGAGCGCCGTTTACCCATCAGCGCGGTAAAAGCCGCGCACCATTACTAAGAGATAAAGCACAAACACTCAAAGGCAAAAAGCCTCTGGTATGTGTATAACACTGTCTAATGTGATATCAATGACTACATCCTTCTTGATGCAAAAGCGCGTTTACGAAATGCTCGCCTAACTTGACTGATTTGCGCACAGTAGTTGCTCATCAACCTAATTGAGATAGCGACTGGCACTCGGTAAAACGACGGAAAAAAGCTCCCCTGATCCGCATCCTATTGCCAGGTCATGCAGAGTCAGCTCAAGCAGATTCTCCTCATGCGAGAGGCCCATCCACCAATCTCTCAGGGCTGTCGGGACTCCATTCGGAATTCCATGCCCGCGATGAACTACAGGAAGCCGTCAGTGCCAGATAATGGTTGATGCAAGTGTCTGCAATCAGATTGGAATGGCTGTTTGACGGCGCCTTTAAGGCATCTCATGAATGAATCAATCTTGCTTGAGGTCGGACTATTCTCTTTCGGGCGGCGAAGGCTTATGCGGCTTTGGCTTGTTCAAGCTCCCACTGCTTCAGTACCGCCTTCGATATGCCAGCTTTCTCGAAGCTGAACGTCTCTCCGTATTTGAGGAGAGCTGTGGCTATGCGCACCAGCTTGGCTGCGACATAGACTAGAACTTTGAACCAGGGTCGAGGCGATGCCAGGCGCTCCTTGATGCAGGTAACGAACGGGCAGTCAGGCAACCGGTCGTTGCGCACCATCAAACACAATGCGCCTGCACCCAGGATGCAGAGCGATCGGAGCATCTTGTCTCCTCGCTTCGACATCTTTCCCTGGCCTCGGGCTTCACGACCGGAAGAGGTCTCTGTACGATGACCGGTAATTCTGTTGTTAGGAACAAGACCAATGAACGCCATGGTCTGTTTCGGGGAATCGAATCTTGCGATGTCGCCTATTACCGCGCACCAACGGCTCGTCGTCAGCACTCCGAATCCCGGTATGGAACGGAGCAGGGAAGCCCGCGGATCACGCTTGGTAGCCTCTGTCAGGAGCTTCAGCACCGTTGCGATGTCATGGTCAAGGTCACGTACCCGATTGATCATGAGGTGCAGAGTCTCAGCCATTTCATCACCGAAAGCTTCTCGGTTGGCATCGATCAGCTCATGCAGAACCTTCTGGTTGAAGGAGCCCGCACGAATGGGGAAACCCCATGCGTGGAGCGTAGCCTTGACGTGCACGAGAGTCTTCGTTCGTTGCCCCTTTAATTGGCGATAGGAGGCCTGCAGAGCGAGCAGACGGCATTCCTCACGCGACTTCCCGCGAATGGGCGTCAACCAGCGGTCATAGGCCAGATTAAGGATGGCAAACGCGTCATTGAGGTCGGTCTTCTGCCCGTTGCAATGATCCTTGACCCATGCCTGGACATGCCGCCCGCTGATCATCATGACTTCATGTCCGAGTGTCTCAATCTGCTCGGCGATCTGATGAGCCCCGCTGCACGGCTCCATGGCTACCAAGGTCGGAGCCATGTCTGCCAGAAGCTCATAGAGCTTGTCGTAGGGCATCCGGTCAATGAGATAAGGTCCCTCGTGGTCAGGNTCGAATGCAGCAATGGCAGCATCCTCCTTGGCAAGGTCGAGACCAACAGCTTCGTATGCGATAGAGGTGTCGAGTGTTGACAGGGTGCGCTTTCTAGCCATGATATGGACTCCATGAAGGCTTGTGATGCCCCATCATCGATCTTCGGGAATCGATTGTCTAGGCATCGGGTGGGTGGTCCATGTCATTATGATTGGAAGGGGATTCTGGGGGTCGTAACCCCCATTCTAGTCACTACCCAATTTGGACAGTGACGGGCTGCATCAAACAGCCCTCATCGGTTTCGACTAGCTTTTTGAGCCAGTCATCACCGAGTTCTTTCCTACCGATGTTGAGGCAAGCATTCACATCGGCGTTTATTTTTTGACCATTTGAGCGAATGAACAAACCTCGGATTCGCTTGCCAGAACTCTGAACTTGATCAGCATTTTTATCTCCATAATTGGGAAGCAGATCAAAATCGAGCGCTGACTGACGAGAAGTGTAGCTTTCCTCACGAACAATCACCTTAATCCCATATGCCTCCGCCTTGTAGCGAATCATCTGAATAAGGCGATTGAAAGGAATGTACACGAAGTTTTGGTTGTTGACCTTGCCAAGGTTGATGTTCTGTTTCCAACCTTCGTTATGACCAATGATGATAGTTCCAAGATCATTACGAAGACAGAACTGCACAACGTAATGAGAAACTTTGTGCATGACGTCATTGATACGGCAAGTACGCTTCATGATCTTGGTTAGACGATGAGCCTGCTTGTCATGAGACTGCAAACTGGCAACATCCTTGTTGTACATGGCATTGATACTTTTCAACTTGCCCCCTTTGACAACCACAGGACGAATCCCGCTAGCCGTCGACGCAAGGGTAACAATATTGCGAAGCCCAATATCAACAAGGCAAGCACGGCTACCGTCCAACAAAACGGTAGTCGAACAGTTAACTTTATAGGTCAGTTCAATGAAAAATGCGTTCCCGTGCGGAACAATACGTACATCTCCTATGACTGTTTCGTTCGTTTTAGCGTTGAAAGGTTGATTGTCGCAAGAACGAATCTTCAGGGCAGGAAAACCGACCTTTTTCTTGTCGGTAAGAATGAGTTCGCCGTCAACGATCTTATAGCCATTGCGCCCAACCACAAATGTGCGGTACTTCTTGCTATAACCAGGCAATCGAGGCATCGCCTTGAATTTGCTCGGATCGGTAAANAATGCTTTCTTAGCTTCATGCCAAGACACGAACTGCTCGTGGATTATCTGAGTCTGACGTTGAGCCGAGGCCGCAGACGGCATACTCTTATACAACCCA
Source organism: uncultured Sutterella sp. (assembly GCA_905186105.1). GTDB lineage: Bacteria > Pseudomonadota > Gammaproteobacteria > Burkholderiales > Burkholderiaceae_F > Sutterella. Next base: position 1,634,357 of record LR994475.1, read on the forward strand.
GCGCTTGTAAGTCGAACGGCTTGATCCAGTTTGACACGGTTGAGCTTAGGCTCTTTAGCAAAAATTTTCTGACGTTGGATGTAGACAGCCTGATTGCCCAATTTGCGAGCAACTGAGCAAAGCCTATGACACACGTCATAATGCGTGTGCCCAGGTTTGACAACAATTCTTTCAACTCGCTGAGGCATTTTATGACTAATCTTCGTTACGGTGCTCACTGCGCCTACTATATCAACATCCATTTGGTGCTGGTTGTAGCCTACCGAAGAAAGGCTATCACCAAATCCATTACTTGGTACTATACAGAAGGTTTTGCATCGTATCCTGGATCGACTCGAAATTCGGATTCTTGAATTTTCTGGAGAAGCCGACCATATCCACATTTTGATTTCAATACCTTCTTGGTTTGCTGTCTCTGATCTCGTTAATCGCATCAAAACGGCAACAAGCAAAGCTATTCGCAAAAAACATGCAAATGCCATTGCTCCATTTCTTTGGGGAAGTCGCTTTTGGTCGAACAGCTACTGTGCAATCTCGGTAGGTGACGGTTTATCTATAGAATCTATAAAGAAATACATCGACGGTCAAAAATTGCCGAGCTAAAGCTCGGCTCGCTATCCATCCCCACCCAACGCTTCGCATTGGATGGGGAATTCCGCGATAGATTGTTAAATTGGCACTTTATAGCGTTTCACCCAAAGGTTGCGTGACACCGTCTAAGCCAGCAAGCAACAAGAGCAACAAAATCGACTTTTGTTCGCAGCGCCAAACGCCTTTCGGATCAAACCATTCAGCGAGCGTATGCGTGCCGTATTCGTCGCCGCCTCGCCCCAGCGTCACGGCAGGAATCCCACGCGCGATAGACATATTGCTGTTCGTACACCCACCACGGCAGAACTTAGGTTCTACGCCCACGGCTTGCGTCACGAGTTTGGTNACCGCTTGAATAATGCGCGCGTCATCAGGTTGGCTACCCGCTGGAATATCCAAAATCTTCTTGGCCGTCATCGTAATGACGCCCGGTACTCTATTCCAACGCGCGTTTTCTTCGTCCGCGCCCTGCTGGCACGCTGTGATGAAACGGTCATTCAAGTCATCAAGCACGGCTTAGCTATTCGAACGAGCATTCATTTTGAAAACAGCTCGCTCGGCAATCCCATGAATCGCTTGACCACCTTCAATCAAACTCACGGTGAGACTCGTCTTTGGATCGTCAGGTAACTCAAGGTCAGCCGCTAACACAGCCGCACGGCACGCTGCCTGAACAGCACTCGGTGTTCCGTGCTTTAACCACGCGTANCTACCNTTACCACGCATTTCGATTTCCCAGTCAACCATACCTGTAGCATTCGCGTAAAAGTCCGTGGTAGTTNNGGTACTCGTCAATCGACACCGTGGTAAAACATGGGTTTCTTTGTCGAGCGATTCGAGCAAGGCCTTCATGCCTTTCATGCCGCCCAAGCCCTCTTCGCAAACGGTGCCAGCAATCACAATGTCGTGTACGGGCTTCACGCCTTCACGCATCAATGCCCAAAGCACATTTAAGTTAGCNACCAACGCGCGCGTGTCGTCACAAATCCCTGGGCAATGAATGCGACCTTCGTTGTCCACATGAATGGCTTTTGCTGACCCAAGCTCAAAGACGGTATCGAGGTGTCCTTCGAGCACCACGCTCTTACCTGTATTGCCTGTGCCACGGACGTAGCCCCAGACATTGGCGTGATCATCGACACGTACATCTATGAGCCCAGCGTCCTTGAGCATCTCGGCATAGGCTAGGGCGCGTTTCATTTCATGGTTAGACGGAGCTTCAATTAAGACTAATCGTTTTTGTGCCTCAATTGCTTCCTCAAGCTGCGTCTCGACAGCCATCAAAGCACGTATCACAGGCTCAGCCGCTTTCAGCTCACCTAATGTCTCAACAAGATCATTATCAAAGGCATGTGGTACGGTAGTCATCAGATAGTCCTCCAAAACGATGCTCTGAAGTCATTCTACCGAGCTATCCAAATGTTTCTTCAATACAAATTCCGCACAATAACTTATTGGAGTTCGATCGCATCAAACTCTGTGTTTTTTACGTAAGTATTGCTAGATCTTATCCTAATAAAATCACGCCCTTTCAAACCATCATAAAAATTACTGAATAATTCCATAAAGCGATATCAAAAGTTCAGAAGAAATACGTAGATCTCGTAAAAACTCTTCATGCGACATACACTATACTGACGCTAACTTCACCAAAACACACAACATCTCCACCCATCTTCCCTCATCTTGCATATTCCATAATTTCAACAACTTAATAAAAGATTTTTCCTATCGACCGATAGACAGATATTCGTTAATTTTCTTGATTTTTTTGCTCATTCTCAATACAAAACGCCATTTCTAAGATATACAACCTAGAAAATTTCTTTGGCTGATCTCATATGATGACGCTAATGACTCTCATTAATAAACGAGAGAACCATTGACGACATACTACGAAGTTCCACGCTTAGACCTCAAATTCCTAAGACGTCAACCTGATGCTGACACGTAGCTTTCGCCCATTGACGCCAACATTAATATTTACGGAGGGTTCCATGCGTGAATCCAGTTTTGAAATCGGCGGCATGTCCAATAGGGGCAAACTGATCGCCCTCATTGCCGGTCCGATTCTTGGGTTGTTAACCTACTTCCTGATGCCTGAAAGCTACCTTGATGCCGCAGGACAAGAAGTCGCCTTTGCACACGCTGTACCGANNGCTGCGGTTGGGGTTACAGTTTGGATGACCATTTGGTGGTTTACGGAAGCACTTCCAATCGCAGCCACGGCTTTAATCCCGATTGTTGCCTACCCGCTTTTCCAGATCACGACGGCTAAAGCCGCCATGGCTAATTACGCCTCTGGTACGATCTTCCTCTTTTTGGGTGGCTTTTTAATCGCTGCTGGCATCCACCGGTGGAACCTGGATCGTCGTATTGCCCTTCTGACCCTTAAGTATTTCGGTACAAAACCTTCTCAGATGGTTTTGGGTCTTATGTTCGCAACGGCTTTTATCTCTGCTTGGGTTTCCAACACTGCCACTGCAGCCATGATGGTGCCCATCGCCATTGCAGTCCTTGGCGTGGTACGTTCCACCCAAACAAGTGAAGTCATTAGCAAGGAAGAACGTAACTTTGGCATCAGCGTCTTGCTCTCCATCGCTTACGCTGCGTCCATCGGTGGCATGGTGACCTTGATCGGTTCGCCACCCAACGGGATCTACGCTCGCTTCATGGAACAGACTTACGATCAGACGGTAAGTTTCATTGATTGGGCTGCCATTGGTCTCCCTGTTGCACTCTTGATGCTACCTGCTAGCTACTTCCTTCTCACGAAAGTCTTGTTTCCTAGCAAGCTTGCAGAAATACCTGGCGGCAAAGAATGGGTCTCGAAAGAACTCGTTAAGATTGGCAACATGAGCCGTGGTGAAAAGATTGTGCTCGCAGTTTTCATTCTCGCAGCACTCCTTTGGGTCTTTGGTCCGATCATTCGCGGTCTTGACATCGGTGGCATGAAGCCCTTCAAGCCACTCACTGACGAAGCGATTGCCATGANNTTGCTTACGCTGCTCCTCTTCATCATCCCTGTGGATGCGAAGCGCGGAATCCACGCTCTCGACTGGTCAAGTGCTAAAGACGTAGTTGCCTGGGACGTCCTCCTCTTGTTTGGTGGCGGACTCACGATGGCTTCGGCTCTTCAGAGTACTGGTGCTGCCGCCCTTGTTGGTGCCCAAGCGAAGATCCTCGCAGGTTTAGGTGATGTCACGATGATCGCTGGTATCGCAACCCTTGTTACCTTTGCTACCGAAGTGACCTCCAACACTGCTTTGGCTGCTACGATGATGCCTCTCATCGCCGCTGTGCATGATGCACTGAAAATGGATGCAAGCGCTCTCTTGATGGCANCTGCTCTCGCCGCCTCATGCGCCTTCATGATGCCTGTANGTACGCCACCTAACGCCATCGTGTTCGGTACAGGTCGTCTCCACATCGGGGACATGGTCAAAGCTGGCTTCTGGCTTAACGTCCTCGGGGTTGTGATCATCACCTGTGTACTCCTGGTTTATCAGATGTTTACATAAAACCTATCACTCTAACCAAAAAGGCGCAAATCTTTACGATCTGCGCCTTTTTTACGTCTTCCTATCCAAAAGTAACTCTCAACAATTTCCATTTAAATACAAAAACGCCACCGATCTATTAATAACTATATGAACGATGGCGTTGAGCTTTTCTATCTTTAGTAGTCAAAGACCACGGGGACACGATGCTCTTTAGCGAACTTCATGGCACGCCAGAAGATCGAGAAAGCAAACTTCGCAAGCGACTCAGTGCTATAGGGTTCAGGCTTAAAGTCAGCCTTACCTACTTCTTCCAAGGTCTTGGTCGGATACCCTTCGGTTTCGGTCCAACTCAGAATCTGCTCTTCTTTAGCAAGCCAGCAAATTTCGTTGATGTGTTCGAGTTCCTTTTCAAGTGCCGCCACTGTCCCAATCTGAACTTCACGNGTACCATCTGGCAAAGGACCACGGAAGACCATTGTGGAATTCATAATCGGCACAAAAAACATCACACTACGGTAGAGCGACAACATATGCTCATTGTCCTCGCTCAAACGTTTAATCAAAGGATGTTCAGTAAAGTCCCAATCCTTTTCAAGCGTTTCGGGAATCGTTTCTTCGTAGGTGTGTGCCGCGCTNACTAGCAACATGGCACCAAAGGCATCCCAGTCAGGCTTATCAGTGTAATAAGGCTTTTCGTTATTTTCTTCCCAGGTTTCAGGCAACTGATTTTCGGGCGTGACCGCTTCGAGCATGTCATCACGCCAAGCGGACACAATCTGCTGAATTTGTTCAGCCGATAACTGGTTTTCGGCATTTTCGTCCGGGGTCGAGCGCTGAAAAGCTACACCGTTTGCTTCAGCCCAGGCTTCCACCACGGTCTTCCAGTTATGCGCATAGTAGCGGGTCAATGTTCCCGCGTATAAGTCCAATCCCATTTCAGTACTCCTTTATGTCGATAGTACCTTAAGGCTCATTAGGCACAAATTCGATGTATCGATGAAAGGATACAGGAAAGTCGTCTAATGAGTTGTTTCGTCTCTGACCAAAGTATTCCGTACTCAACGGTCACACTCATCACTCTCAGTAACGAGAAAAGGCAGCCAAACGACTGCCTTTTCTGTTATCGAATTACAGCTAACTCAACTCTAGAAGATTACTTCTCGATGTTAGTGCGAATCACATCACGTTCGAACCAGGTCGGCGCGTGATGTTCTGCGGCTTCAACAGAGATCGTGCCCGGCCGAGGCGCCAAATACCCTTGAAGTGTTCCATGGAAAGGAGAGCAAGAGGAATGTGAGCGCAAACAACGAGCACGGAAACAATGATGGAACCCCAAACGTGGAAGTAGAACGTCCACAAGAAAGCGGCCTTGCCAAGGAGCGGAGCGCCGATCCAAAGCATCCAACCCGTAACCGTCAAAGCGGCGATCATACCCATGAAGAGCAGGTAGGAAGCCTTCTGACCACCGTTGTAGCGACCCTGAGGCGGAACTTCAACAGGACCCAGAGGGATCTTGAAGAAACGACGAGGATAACCACCGAAGTTGCAGAACCACATGATCGTGTTACGGTCCCATTCCAAGCAGGCGCGAAGAATAAGAGCAAAACGATCAGGAGCAATCACGATAAAACCGAGAAGGTTAAACGTGAACACTACACCAAGAATAAGGTGAGCAAGCATCGTCGCTTCAGCAGCACTAGCTTCGGGGTTGCAGAAATAAGCATAAACGCCCGTAAAGAGCAGAGCGAACCACGTGATAGCGTTCACAGAGTGGAACACCTTGTCAGGGGCGTGGAAACGAAGAATACGGTCATTAGCCATGGTGTGCCTCCGTCATGGACGCGAGCATCGTACGCGGGTAATAGTGAGTATGAAGCAATTTATGCATGGTATGATCGGTCGGCTTGGCACCAAGATCCTTGTAGATCTGCATCACGGTCGGATTTTGGTGAGAAGACGCAAGACCCATAGCCTGGCAAAGCTTGTCATCCTGGTAGAGTAAGCCTGACGGGCTTTGATAATCACACCACGACGAGCGATCAAGTCACCAATCGCGTAACCACACACATACCACAGCACCAACGCAAAGGTAGACAACCTTCAGAAAACCGCGACGCCCCAAAATCAAAGCCGCAGGGCGCTCGGCGTAATCATAGTTTTCAGAGAACATTATTTAAATCCTTGCGACAAATGTTAGGCGCGTAATGGCAACGGCAATGTCGGGTCTAGCCAAGCCGTACCGACAGGCTGAACCGGCTGACCACCACCGTTAACACAACCACCAGGACAGTTCATGACCTCAATAAAGTGGTAACGGTTCTTGTCCTTATGGATTCGACGAATGACTTCTTCAAGTCCCTGATTGGCACCATTGACCACACAGACTCGAATGTCAATCACTTCACCGCCCTTGGCTTTGACAGGCACAGGAATAGTCGCTTCAACAATCGCATTGTGGTATCCACGCACAACTTCAATGTTCGCATCCTTCATGTCCTGACCAGCTAACGCAAAGTAAGCCGTACGCAAAGCAGCTTCCATCACACCACCCGAATTACCAAAGATAGTGCCACCGCCCGAATAGACTTCAAGCGTTCCGCGCTTACGTGTCTTAGACATGGTCAAAGGATTAATCCCTTTACGACGCATCAGCTCTGCAATATCACGAGCAGTCAAACACGCATCAATGTCCTGATAGGATGGCGCATCTTCAGGAATCATGCCGTTTTCTTTAGCCCATCGCCAAGCGCTGTTCATTTCTGGACGTGCGGCTTCGAAAATCTTGGACGTACATGGCGTCACGGTGACCAAATAAATCTTGCGTGGATCACACTTAAAGAGATACTTAGCACCCCACGACTTAGCAATTGCACCACCCATTTGCAAAGGTGATTTTGCAGTTGAAAGATGAGGGATGAGGTCAGCATGGTTTGTTTCCATGTTTTTGACCCATGCTGGACAGCAGGAAGTGAAATGCGGGAACGGATGTTCGGTACCATTNTCTTTAACTTCTTCACTACGGTCGTTCAGGAGCCAATAACGTACCTTCTTAACAAACTCAGTACCCTCTTCCATAATGGTTTGGTCAGCTGAGCTATTACAATCGTAGACAACGAAACCTAACGCCTCAAGTGCATTCGTCATTTGATCCGTCGACAGCTCGCCAGGTTCACCACCAAATTCTTCACAAAGAGACACACGTACAGCGGGAGACGGATGCGCAATGCAAAGACGCGACTTGTCTTCGAGTACCTTTTCAACTTGGTTAATAAAGCTCATCTGTTCGATGGCTTCAAACGGGCACGCAATGAGACACTTACCACAGTACACACATGCGTCCTCAATAATGTGATGCTTTGCACCTAACCCGCCACCAATGGCTTCAACAGGACAAAACTTAGAGCATGTATCACAACCGACACAACGGTCCTGATTGATATGAATAATGCCGCGAAGTTCACCCTTTCTCAAATTACCTTGAAAAGCAGGACCATTTTGTCCCCAAGCATTTTCCTGAGGAGGAAAAGTTTGAATTTTGATCGTTGAATTGGACATTAAAAACTCTCCGTACTCTGTAAAAAAGTGACAATCTTATTCTGTGGGGTCGTCCCAAATTAACCACAATAAAAAGGGGATTGCCACGAACAGCGTTATAACAACAACCTTAGAGACACCATCGTAGAATCTACCATACATAAATCCCCAACGATATCCCCTAAAAAGGTATATTTTAAAAACGACCACTTCTGAGTCGTTCTCGTACACAGCTCTTACTGCTTATCTTCATAGCTTTTAGTGTGACGCCAAATACCATCTATCCAATCAAGCATCGGCGTCCAAAGATGTGAGTTTAGGTTCGACTCCTCGGATGCACGAACTACTGACTCCATAGATTTCTTCTCGGACTTCTCCACGCTCTCCTCATCTAACACCTTAACATCGGCTACCAATACATAACCACGCTTAGAAACTGTATTTATATAGGTTGGTGCTTCGTTTCTCGATCGACCATCTCGTAACGCTTTTCGTAGTTCAAAAATACTTTGATTAACCGCTTGATCGGTCACGATTGCTCGATGCCACACATGAGTGACGAGTTCATCACGACTAACGACGTGACCAGCACGCGACGCCATAAAAAGCAGCACATCCGTCAATCGAGGCGATAACGTGATTTCGTGCGATGCTCGACTTATCGTATTTTGCTCTCCATTCAAAACCCAATCACCAACCTGCCAACACGTAGAAATATCCATAGGCTCATTCATACTTAAGCCTCCTCCATTTTCATCTTAGGGTGAAAGACACCCGTAGAAACCTTTGGGTTGATTGGTATTCAATTATAAGAACCGACGCCTTTAAGAGACGTAACAAAATCCGACGAAACGTATTGGATCAACTATCCGTCAGTTAATCATTAAACTGTCAGCATCTAATATTTATATCTCTGTACGTGACGCTTTCAACACGCCCATCAAAACATCATATTCAGATCATCTTTTGTAACTTGATGCCTTTTTGATGACTTTCCCTCTCCAACTTTCGATGATGACTCTCAACGACGAGCCACTACCTGTCTTTTAGGTTCGTCGTCTAAGCGTCACCTGATTTGACTGAGCTTTTTATCTCCTTGGGCACTTTGATGAGTCAGGTGACGCATTCATTTTGTTCTTCCGACATTCAATGACGACCAATAGACCTGCCGCCCCAATGTCGGTACTACGCATGGAGAGTTGTAATGCGCAAATTGCAAATTGCTGCAACCCCGTCGACGATTCAGGCGCNNTTTCAAACTGAACGTCAGGTTGTTTCGCTCAAAGACGCAGATCTGACGACCATCTCTGCTGTCGTCATGACAACTCAAGAAGCCTCATCAGGTTTACTTGAGAAGGTTGATGCTCACGCCTTTGGGATTCCAGTCATCTTGTTGAATTTCGATGACACGTTGCCAAGCGACCTTTACGGTCAGGCAGTGTCTGTTATCAACGCGAACACGACCGACATCAAGCTCTTTGGTAGTCAAATCGATGCAGCCGCCAAAAAGTACGAAAACCAACTTTTGCCACCTTTTTTTGGTGCGCTTGAAAACTACGTCAAAGAAGGCTTTGCACAGTTTGACTGTCCGGGACATCAAGGCGGCGCCTTTTTCCGACGCCATCCCGCAGGTCGTGAATTCACACACTTCTTTGGTGAAAACCTCTTTAGAGCTGACCTCTGTAATGCGGACGTCTCGATGGGTGACCTGTTGATCCATGAAGGCGCACCGTGTGCAGCTCAGCAAGCCGCAGCCAAGGTGTATCACGCAGACAAAACGTACTTTGTGCTCAACGGTACGTCTGCCTCTAATAAAGTGGTTTTGAACGCCCTTTTAGCCCCTGGTGATCTAGTCCTCTTTGACCGCAACAACCATAAGTCGTGCCACCACGGGGCACTATTGCAAGCGNGANGTACACCGATCTACCTTGAAACTGCACGTAATGGTTACGGTTTTATCGGCGGCATTGATGACCATTGTTTTGAAGAAACCTATTTACGTGACCTTGTGCGTGAAGTCGCACCGGATCGAGCTGATGAAAAGCGTCCTTTCCGTTTAGCTGTCATTCAGTTAGGAACCTACGACGGTACGATTTATAACGCCCGTCAGGTGGTTGACCGCATTAGTNACTTGTGTGACTATATTTTCTTTGACTCGGCTTGGGTGGGCTACGAACAGTTCATCCCAATGATGAAGGATTGCTCTCCGCTTCTCCTTGAATTGAATTNNTCAGATGACCCTGGTATCTTCGTCACTCAGTCTGTACATAAGCAGCAAGCTGGTTTTTCTCAAACCTCTCAGATCCACAAAAAGGATAGTCACATTAAGGGACAGCCGCGTTATTGCCCCCATAAGCGCCTCAACAACGCCTTCATGATGCACGCGTCAACATCTCCTTTTTATGCGCTTTTCGCAGCTTTGGACGTGAACGCTCGTATGCACGCAGGCGAAAGTGGGCGCAAGCTTTGGGCTGACTGCGTACGTGTCACGATCGAAGCGCGTAAGGCGCTACTTGGGTGCTGTCACTACATCAAGCCCTTTATTCCCCCAATGGTTGACGGACATCCGTGGGCAAGTTACCCAACAGAGACGATTGCGACCGATATTCGCTTCTTCGCCTTTGATCCGAAAGCCAAGTGGCATCACTTCGAAGGCTACGCCGAGCATCAGTATTTCGTTGACCCATGCAAATTCATGTTAACGACGCCTGGGATTGACATGGAAACGGGCGACTACGACAACTTTGGGATTCCCGCGACGATTCTTGCGAACTTCTTGCGTGAAAACGGCATCGTACCCGAAAAGTGCGACTTGAATTCCATTCTCTTTTTGATGACGCCAGCCGAAAATCCCGCAAAGATGCAGCACCTCATTATGCAGATTGCTCGCTTTGAAGCGTTTGTGGATCAGGATGCGCCGTTGGCTGATGTCCTCCCATCCATCTACAAACAAAATGAATCTCGATATCGCGGCTACACGATTCGTCAGCTCTGCCAAGAAATGCATGACTTCTATAAGTCCAACCACGTGAAGGATCTTCAAAAGTNNACCATGTTCCGTAAGGCACAGTTCCCCAAGCGTGCGATGGAACCACAAGCGACAAACTACGAATTCATTCGTGGACATGCAGAACTCATTGCACTCGAAAAAGCCGAAGGTCGTATTGCTGCCGAGGGTGGTCTTCCCTACCCACCCGGTGTTCTTTGCGTTGTGCCTGGTGAAGTTTGGGGTGGTGCTGTTTTGAAGTACTTCTTAGCGCTTGAAGAAGGCATCAATAGATTCCCTGGCTTTGCGCCAGAACTTCAGGGCGTTTATATCCGCGAGGATGACGACGGTCGAAAGCGTGCCTATGGTTACGTTCTTACCAAGTCTAAGAAGCCCTTAGTATTGGTTGTGAACACCATAAATGCAACCACTAAACCTCATTTACTTATGATCCGACCCTAGGCGCATCGCGCAAACCGCCTTGCGCCTAGGCTCACTCAAGGAGGCTGTATGGTAACAATTCTAAGATGAGCGTCACGCAGTTGACGCTACTCACAGCCCTCAATATGATGGGCTCGGGCATCATTATGTTGCCCACAAAACTTGCTCAAGTTGGGACCTTTTCGATTGTATCGTGGCTCGTGACCGCCACAGGCTCGACCGCTTTGGCTTACGCATTTGCCAAATGCGGCATGCTTTCACGAAATAAAGCTGGGATGGGCGGCTACGCCGAATATGCGTTCGGCAAATCTGGCTCTTTCATGGCGAACTACACTTACTGCGTATCGCTATTGATTGCCAACATCGCCATTGCTATCTCAGCCGTTGGCTATGGCATTGCGCTTTTTGACATTCATTTGTCACCTGTCGAAACATGTCTTGCAACGATTGCAGTCTTGTGGATTTGCACGGTTTTAAATTTCAAAGGCGCTAGTATCACGGGGGCACTGTCTAGCTTCACCGCTTGGGGTGTGATTTTACCTGTCGGCTTTTTGTCCTTTTTTGGTTGGTATTGGTTTTCGCCAGACCTCTACATCGCAAGTTGGAATCCGCATCACATTCCAACCTTTGACGCAGTCTCTTCATCGATCGCCATGACCTTGTGGACTTTTTGGGACTTGAAAGTGCATGTGCCAACGCTGAAGCCGTCGAAAACCCCGAAAAGAACGTTCCGAAAGCTGTGATGTGCGCGACCTTAGGCGTCGCCGTCATTTATATCCTTTCGACCAACGTCGCTGCTGGTATTGTCAATAATGAAGCGCTCGTTAATTCAACCGCACCGTTTGGTCTTGTCTTTAGCACGATCTTCGATGGGACGATCGGCAAGATCGTCATGGCTATGATGGTGCTGTCGTGTTCTGGTTCACTTCTTTCTTGGCAATTCACGATCGCTCGTGTCTTTAAGGCTTCGGCTGATGACAGCTACTTCCCACATTGGTTTTCCAAGGTCACTAAGGACGACGCACCGATTGTCGGGATGCTCATCATTGTGTGCACCCAAACCTTGATGGCACTGATGACCATTAGTCCGTCACTCTATAAGCAGTTCAACACCTTGGTGAATTTGGTAGTTGTCACAAACATCATGCCTTACATCCTTTCGATGGCGGCTGTCTTTGTGATGGTCAAGGTGGAGCATGTGAATCCCCATCAAGCAACCTTCATTAAGACCATACTTTTATCGGAGCACTTTATAGCTTCTATGCGCTTTATGCATCAGGCTTTAGTGCCATGACTTACGGGTCGCTCGTCACGTTTGCTGGTTGGACGCTTTATGCCTTCGCAGCTGAGCACATGGTGAAGGCTTGATTCCTCACACAAAATAATTAATTACAAAATATTCCCTTTTTGGGCGTCAAGCTTCGGTCCCGCTTGGCGCCCACTTTTTATGTGTCTTTGCCTTCTTCGCCACTTTAACTTTCCTCTCTCTATTGAGAGAGCCACGACCTCTCTATAGAGAGAGCAAGAAACGTTTTAAGACAAAACTCATCATTCGTCCTCTATGATGACAAAATTCTTCTCTTTGCTAATAACCTCATATGACGACATCAGACGACCGCCTCGCGCGCCTCACCACTGACCCAGTTCTTCGGGAAGAAGCTGATACGCTTCAAGCCATGGTGTCACTTTATTGTCAACATCATCACGGCACGAGTGACCAACGCTGCCCGCAGTGCGAAGCCTTTCTCAACTATGCATTGAAACGTCTTGCATGTTGTCCTTATGGGGCACAAAAACCTGTTTGCGCCAAGTGTCGCATTCACTGCTATCGTCAAGCAGAAAAAGATCTCGCTCGTAACATCATGCGGTGGTCAGGACCCAGGCTTACCTTCACACACCCGATGCTCACACTCAAGCACCTTGTGAAAAGCTTCACAGTGACGCCACCCCAAAAACCAAAAAATCGCAACCAAGGAAAATGACATAATGCGTTATCTACTCATGCTACCACCAGCGCTTTCGCACCTACTCTTTTGCGCGCATCTCCTCTACCAAGGCGCACCACTGTGGGTCGCCGCGCTCCCGTTGATCGGTTTACCGCTCTTGGTCGTTCGGCGTTTTCCTCTGCCACAAATGCAGATGCTAGCGCTTCTTTGTTACGCCATTGAATGGGTTCGCACCACCTGGGCACTCACAACGTTTCGTCTCGAAGTGGGTATCTCGATTCATCCGGCGATTGAAATCTTGGGTGGCGTTGCGCTCTTTACGTTGCTATCGGTACCTTGGTGTTTCGTTCACCAATGATGCGGCATTAACAATCAGCTCACTGTGACAGCACTTGAGCGTTTTGAGCGTCCTTCCCAGTTCTCCTGATATGATGCAGATTCGATTGAGGAGTTCATCATAGGTCGAGAGTTGACAGGTCAAACACACGTTGGAAAAGTTTGCGTTCGTCAGAAAAACGGCGATATTTACGTTTATGAACGAATCACCGCCTATACTCTGTCACCAAGAAAACCGTTGCCCAACAAAAGACACTCAAAGGCAAAATTTTGGCTGGAACTGACGTTTTAGTTCCAACGCGACCCTAAAGGACAAGCATCCGCAATACTTCATGTAACAAACCAACTTCTCGAACCCGTCTTGGTTTAAGCGACCTTTTGAATTGGATCAGTGTCGAATCTGGTATTAGTGCCGCGCTAAACGCATGCTTTCCTTTGGGAGCAGCCGCCAAAATTGAAACCATTGCCCAATATTGGTTTGCAACCGACGGGCAAGCCTTATCTCGTCTTGAAAACTGGTAATTGACGCACCCAACACCATACGAAGACGGGTTGTCAGAAGACCTTTTTGCTTCGGTTGCCGCCAATGAACCAAGCATTCAACAGTACTTCCTTGCACGCTCCTCATGCCTTCAGTTTGATAGTTTTTTACGCAACTTAACTATAAATCTGATACCATTTTTTTATTACCTGTTTTCCACCTACTGAGCACTACCTAGCTGTCCAAAAACCGACCTGAGAATGGTTCTTGGACAGCAGTGATCGACGAAGATTGGTTTTATGTATTTGTTCCACTTTTACAACAAATACCATTGCAAAAGTGCACTCCTGTTCTTTCGATTCTTTCCATCGATAATCTTCATTCAAAGAAACGAATGAATAGTCCTCTCTCTTACTTTATGACATCTAAATCATTCTAAATTCTCTTATCTTGTACCTAACTTCAAAAAATCTCTGAGCTTAGTTACAACGGAGTCTAAAAGAAAAAACAGACGATATCGTTAATATTTCTAATACAACTGATGTATATCGTTTTCATACTGCCTTTTTACAAAATCGTCTGGGGCTGAAAGGGTCTATTTTTTGAACTTTGATATAGACTAGCCTACTGTTACAGTTATAACTTTGTTTTTCAGTTGTGTGACTGCAGAAAGAGACTTAAAACAGACCAAGAAATGCGATAAAACTCTTCAGTATAAATATTTTTTCAGCACACAGCACAACATAGCGAAAGGAGTCTACATAACTTATTCTATTATTTAAGCTACATTGTATTATTAATACAGCCATTAGCCATCATAATAATAATTATAAGCAGAGATTTTTCTGATCTGCCATCATCTCACAAAAATTAATTTATTTTGTCGATGTGAAGCTTGACCACTAGATCTAGCACAAAGTAATAAATGATGACGATAGTAACAACACAACCAAAAAGGTTAATAAACGTTATGATCAGCAAATCAGCAAATCAGCAAATCAGCAAATCAGCAAATCAGCAAATCAGCAAATCAGCAAATCAGCAAATCAGCTTCCCTCTTTCCAATATTATTATATCATTAATTAGCGTTTATTGTATACCCGTAAACGCTCTTGATGTAAGTAATGAATTTTATGAACCCGGCGAATATCATAATGTTAATGTAACCATAACAACCCCTCATGATATTGATGCCATCTCTCCATTACCAAACAAAAATAATCCAGATTACATTCAAAAAATGATTTTGAATGGCAAGACGACTGTCACTGCTGATGGGGCTACTGTATTTGGATTCAGAGTCGAAGAAACTGCAGATGGCTACAGCCCTCAAGTTATAGCAAATGACGATGTTACCATCAATATCAAAGCAAAAACTCGAGCATATGGCATCATGCAGCAACCAACATATGGTCAAGGAGGTACTGATGCAGAACCAAATCAAGGAAAGATCCAAATTAATGGCGCCTTAACGATCAATGCGTATGGCGAATGCAGTTCAGGTGGTGTGGTTGCAGGTTCTTGGTTTGGCATGAATGGTGCAAAGCATGCAAGAGGTACGATTGAATTCGGGAAAGCTGGTCTTATCAATAACATCAAAATTACTGGTGGTGAAAGAGATTCAGGATTAGCTGATCAAGATAAAATGGTGGGCATCCTTGGATACTCTGTTGATAATCAGCAGTCTAAAATAACTGTGCATGGAAGCACCAATATTTCCGTTATCACTAATAAAACCTCTAAGCCATACGACGTTAACAGAGGTACATTCGGTGTTTATGCTGCAGGAAACTCAAATATAACTTTTGAAGATGCAAACAGTACTTTAGATATCTATCTGGCTAGCTCAGAAAAACAACGTCGACGTCTTGATGGCATATCCTCTGGATTATACAACATCATGTCACCAGGAAAATCTAGTGTCACTGTAAAAAATAATAATACTAATATTACATTTAGTATAGCCGAGAATGCGTTTGGCGTTACCAGTTATGCACATTCAAATGTGACATTGGACACAAATCTCACCATTAATGGAAAGGATGTTAATTCTTTAGTTGGATTATTTGCATCTCACTATGTTAATACATCATATACAAATTCATTAACCAACGTCGGCGGTAAAATAAATTTAAACGGAGGTTATAACTTTTTATTACCAACCGACGCTGTTGTTTCAGAATCTCGTTGGCGAGCAATCTATGTCAATGCCTATAAAGAAGATCAGGGGAAAGAAGCACACGTAACAGTGGATGGTTCAGGAGCCCTCTCACAAATACATGGTGGCATTTATGCTGTCCATAATGGGAAGGTTGATTTGACGATAGATGGCGCAAACTCCTTCTTAATAGGGCACGTTGATCAACGTAGTAATTTGCTCGACGGATCGCAAGATATCTCAACTGCAACTTCCGGGAACATCAATCTCACTTTAAAAAATGGCGCTACTTGGTTGAATACTGACTATATTCAATATAGTTCTTCCAACTCAACTCCTGTTTTTGGTGATGGTTTTAGCACGGCAAATTCTGTGACCATGGCTGGCGGAACCATCGACATGAGTTCGTNNACCAAGGTAGATGGTTGGCAAAGATCCGCCTATCAAAAGATTGTTCTTAACGAACTAAAGAAAGGATCCGGAAACAACAATCATGGACATTTCGTCTTTGATATGAATTTGGCGGAAGAAACAAATAGCAGCGAAACACTTGAGCACTACAAACAAAATGTAGACCAACTGATTGTAAAAAATTCAGCCAACGGTCTTTATACAGCCGATATCAACTTTACTAACTCCTTATCAGCTGTCGACCCATCAAAAATGTACAGTGAAAACTGGTTGATTTCTCAGGGTCTCAACAGCGACATGACCGTTACTAATATCATAGGTGGCAACGACTTCGCTGGTCGCGGCATGGTCACAGTATGGAATCTTGTATTCGTCCCTGAAGGACAAGAAAATCTTTTGCAAACAGAAGAAGAGTGACAACAACTCACCAACAACGGTATAGGTAAAGGTAATTGGCATTTGATCCGAGGAGAAAAATGGGTTGACCCAATTATTCCTCCAGAAATTCAGGACAATCTCACCATCGGCACCTCAGCCACGCAGGCTTTAGCTTACCAGGTACNNGACCTTGAAGACCTCCGCACGCGTTTAGGTGAAGTTCGCTACGGTGCCCAGGATGGCGCTTGGGTTAAAGTCTTCACCAAGAAGGAACAGATCGGCAGCGGCAACAACCTTGAACAAGAGGTCGACGGCATTAATGTTGGCGTGGATGCTCTGATCACTGAGAATGAGGATGCCGCCTGGTTGGTGGGCGGCGCCTTCCGCTATAGTTCTGCCGATCAAAAGGGACTTGCCGGACGTCATATTTCTGGCGAATTGGATGAATACTCACTGAAGGTACNNTACGCCACCTGGATGCAGGAGAAGGGTAGTTATGCCGACTTTGTGCTTCAGGCAGGACGTTATGAACAAACCATCGACGGTCTTGACAACACGTCATTGGACAAGAGCCATGCCGACTACAACACCTGGGGCTTCGGCGCTAGTGTTGAAGTGGGTCATATGTTTACTTTCGATGAAGGAGTCGATGACCGACGTTGGTTCAATCATTGGTTTATCGAACCACAACTACAACTCTCCTACTTCCGTGCTAAGGGCGCCGACTATACCACGTCGACAGNNAGCCTGAAGATTGAACAAGAAAATGCAGACTTCCTCACGGGTCGCGCAGGACTTGTCATTGGCAAGAAATTCAACTACGGCACCGAGAACGATCTTGACCGACGCTACTTCCAAATCGCTGCGATCGGCGGTTTGAAGCACGAGTTCCTCGGCGGCGATCAGACGATCCACTACACAGGTACTGATAAGGAACGACTGTCAGTGAAGGCTAATGAGTTGAGTGGCACACGCTACTACTATGGCGTCAATGCGGACTGGCAGTTGGGCAATCAATGGCGCGTCTACGGGCAGATCGCACGCGAAGAGGGTGATGATTACACAAAAGAATATGACATCAACTTAGGTTTGAAGTATCAGTTTTAAAAATGAGGAAGAACAGCATGAAGCAAGTTTTACTAACCACGTCATTAGTTGCCAGTCTATGCCTGATCGGGCAAGCCCAAGCTAGCGAAACGGTTTTATTAGAAAAATGTGGTCCATCAGTTGATCAGTTTGCATTTGTCCTCGATGCCTCTGGTTCCATGATGAAGTCTATTGGCGAAGTGAAGGAAGAAGCACAGGCGGCATATGACGAGTTGATCGCTAGCGGCGAGTATCAGGCTCGCGTCCGTCCTGTGCCGCCACCCAACGATATTATCGACNGGTACCAACGACGTATGGAGCTTGCCAAAGCCTTCGTCGAACGTACCTCCAAAGTCGTTTTAGAAAAAGCTGACATGACGTCTGCGCTTTATACCGTGGCGCCCTATACTGAAGTCTTGCCTTTGAGTCATCGATCCCACGACGACTATCAGAAAGCGATGAATGAAAAAATCACAGAGATGGAAGTTTTCGGTCTACCCACCTGGTGCGGTCAGCGCGGTAAGGCGAAATTTTCAGAAAAGCTGTCTANNCCAAGTCGTACTTTTGTCTTAGTGACCGACGGGCATTTCGATCTTGACACCGAAGGCAAGGTTTCTCCGATTGACGTGCTCCGCAAGTTTGGCGAAGCTAATCCGACCTCCTGTCTGCACATCGTCTCGGCTGCTTATACGCCAGAAGAGAAAAAGGCCGTTGAAGCCCTTGCCAAGGTGAATGCCTGCACGATAACGGTTGAACTTGAAGACCTGATGCTCAACGATGAGCTCTTTAACGGATTTGTCGAAGACGTCTTCTTTAAGGATTGTTCCAAGGTCGCCGTCATCGAAATCCAGGACTTGTACTTTGACTTTGACAAATCCGACTTGACTCCAGACAGCGTGGCGAAGCTCGAGAAGGCGCTCAAGGTCATTCAATCGCGTGATGCCGATGAAAAGATTACGGTCGTCGGTTGGACAGACTGGGTGGGCACTGACACGTACAATGCGAAGCTGTCAGACCGCCGAGCCAATGCCGTCAAGGCCTTCTTTGTCGAACGGGGCATCGACGCCGACAGATTGACCTCAAGGGGTCAGGGTGAGTCAATGAAATATGACAATCATTCCGCAGAAGGTCGACACATGAATCGTCGCGTCGAATTGGAATTTCAAAAGTAATTAAAAATTTCAAGAAGGCTTGAGTATCAATCTTGCTTTAATACTGCCCATGGCAAGTAGAGTGAAAACCCTCTTACCATGGGCACTAATTACACCATCTCCCGCTCCTTCAGCACCGCACGGATGGCATCCGACACCGACATTCCCAGATCCTGATATCGCTTGATGGACCTGAACGTCCTCGGGCGCCGTTGAATAAAGCAGCCCCTGAAAGTCCGACACCACCAGTCGACCAACGCCCTGCCCTCTTTCGGTGATGAGAAAAATCTACGAGAAGACACCGGCTTCGGTATAGACCGACCTCAAAATGTTGAAGCCGGCAGGTGAAAGTACCACAAGCTTCTTTTCCTTCACCATTTCGATGGACTCCTTCTTTGTAAGCACCCTATCGCTTAGGACGGCAACCGTCGGAGGTGGGAGAGAACGGGTAAGTTATCCTTCCATTCACTGTGAACAAGCATGATCACTCTCTCCCTCGACTGGCTTGGAATCTATACAGCCTATTCAGAGTCCGGCTTAAACAAGCAGATATAAGCGTAGATACCCTATTTCCTCCTAAATAGTCATAAAACTGCTAACTGATTGGCGTCTAATGATAAATCAAACCAAACGAATTTCGACGCGCTTTCCAAGTGCTTGGGCGTACCGACGAAGCATGGGCAACGTTGGCATTTTGCCAGACACAAGCCCATTTTCTAAACGACACACTGCGCTTCGAGGCAATCCCATTCTTGAAGCAATTTCAGTTTGAGTAAGATTTTGCTGTTTGCGTAACTTGATAGCCTCATCAAGTAAAGCGAACTCATCGGCTAATTCATCATAAGCTTTGACAAACTCAGGATTTGCTTGCCATTTTTTTAACAAATCATTATGGGTTTTCTTAGAANNAGTTTGAGCATTGCTTTTCACCTCTCTCATTCTCTGACGAGCTATTTCTAATTCTTTTTTGGGAGTCTTTTGTGTCTTCTTTATGAAAGAGTGCAAGATCACAATCCTTCGTCCCACCAATGTTCAAAAGAATGCTCGTCCAATGCCTTCAACGCCCTTAGCACGAATTTCGAACAAACCTTCACCCATCGCTTCCGTATAGGGCATACCTAGATTTGGACCATTTTCAATAATTCGATCTGTTATACGAGCGTAACTAGCTGCAATTCTGAGCGTACCATTGTTCAATGTTTTTGAAGACATCATCTGAATAATAAGAAATTTCGTACATAATCTTATGTTATCAGCTTTGTTAACAACGTTAGCACAAGTATACCTGTCAAGACAAGATACACAACGCCAATCTTGAAGCTTCCGACAAAAAACCTCGGGCGACGCTTTTGGCTTGAGGTTGCTACACTTTTTTAGCCATGAAGCAGAGCAATTATCCATCAACACCCCTTCTCAATAGTGTTTTCCCTTCTTTCTCCGAAAAGTACCTTTGGCATGATCCCTTTTCATTGGTTACCGTGGCTTTGATTGATGGTCGACCTTGATTTTTTGTTGGTTTGGTTGAAGATGCGTTTTCGTGATTCGGTATGGATTGGGTTGTTGATTGCCATGACGGCATTGAGCTCGAGTTCTGTAGGTAGTGCACCCTTGCGGTTCGCTGCAACCGAGATGCCTAAACCCGACCCTTGTCTACCCTTCATTACCGAGACGCGCGATTGGTTAGACAAACACTGGGCAGACGGCGTCACATTCAAGTACTACACTGTGAAGGCACTCGAAGAAGCTGTCAAAAACCGCGAAGTTGACATCGTCCTTTCTGAAGCCGGCACTGCAGCCCTACTTCGCCGTGATGGCGCTAGACCGATGCTCACCACCGTTAGTCGTCGCCATCCCAGTCCAGAACGCAGCCAGGGATCCGTCATTTTCGTTCGTAAAGACAACAAAGCATTACAGACTTGGTCTGACCTCCGCCACAAAACCCTGGCTGCCACATCGTCAAACGACTTCACAGGCTACCAGACGNCCATGGGCGAATTACTGCATCGTGGATTCAAACCGGAAGGGTTCTTTTCCGACATTACGTTTGCCGGAAATACATCAAAACTCGCTCAACAGGCGGTTGTGGATCGCGTCTTAAGGGGTGAGGCGGACGTCGGCATCGTGCGAACCTGCTTCTTGGAAGACCTTGCTAACGCTCGTCAAAGTGAAATTCCTGTTCGCGTTATTGAACCTTATCCCGACAAGGCCTTTGCGTGTCAGCGTTCCACGGCACTCTATCCCAATTGGACCATTTCAACCGTTCCTACCCTCTCGGTACCGATGNAGCTTCGTGTGGTGATGGAAACGCTCTTTGCCATGCCGCCAACGAGCAACGGGATGTTTTGGTCGGTCGCCCCCGACTTCAGTGCAACGGATACCCTGATGAAGGAACTCCGCATTGGTCCCTATGAATTCCTTCGCACATGGACGATCAACCGTCTATGGTCTGAATACAAGTGGTAAATCGGGCTCTTTGCCCTCTTCTTCATCGGTANNCTTTTGATTCATATGCGCCGAACAGAGCAGCTTGTTGACCGCCGCACCCAGGAGCTCACACAGGCTNTCGAGCGCGAGACCACTCTGAAATCTGAAGCTCAAGCCAAGGATGCCGTCCTTGAACACTATCAGCGTGCCTCCATTGCCGGTACCNAAATCTCGAACCTTTTTGCGCACGAAATCAAGCAACCCCTTCATTCGGCGCAGTGCTACAGCCATGGCCTCCTCAGAATGATTGATCGTGGCGAAACTGACAGTCCCGCCTTCCGTGAGGCACTCGAAAAAATCAAGGCTGAAACTGCGTCGGCAGGTCAGATCGTCGACAAAGTTCGCAATTATGCCAAAGGGCGCTCAAGCCAAAGTGAGGCCATTGACCTGCCGGCTTTACTCCACGACATTCTTGAGCACGAAACTACCAAACGAGGGATCACTTATACCTGGCAAGACGAAACTCCAACAGGCGTCGAAGTCTATGCCGATCCGCTTGAAATGAAGCTCATCTTCGTGAACCTCATCAAAAATGCCTGTGAAGCCGCTTTAGGCGGCAAGATCAACCCTAAGGTAATGGTACGACTTAGTGCAGATAAAGACCGTTGGCTGATCACGATTCAGGATACGGATTTGCCCGCCGTCGACGATGAAACCTTCGCCAAACTGGACGTGCCTCTCACGACCACTAAGCCAGATGGTCTTGGATTCGGATTGGTCATTGTGCGCGTACTCCTTGCCAACATGGGCGGCGCGCTGCAGTTGAGTCGCCAGGCTTCTGGCGGCCTCGAAGCGTTGGTGACGATACCCCGATCGACTGCTCCGCAAAAATCAACCTCACCCACTGAATAACGTGATCCCATGACAACAAACTGCTTAATTCGAATCATTGATGACGAACCCAACGCTCTCGAGGCTGTCGCCTTCATGCTTCAGTGCGAAGGCTACGAGACGGCTTGCTACCGAAACGCTCATGACTTTCTTGTTGAAGACGTGCCAAGCATCCCAGGATGCGTATTAACCGACATCCGCATGCCTGAGATGTCAGGCATTACTCTTTTTGAAACCCTGAGAGAACGTCACTACCCGCATCCGCTTCTCTTTATGACAGCCTTTGCCGATGTGGAAGTAGCGGTCGAAGCGATGAAGGATGGCGCAGTGGACTATCTCATCAAACCCGTAAACCCTGAAAAATGCATTGCAAGTGTGGTANGAGCCCTCAAAATCGACAGACAACGTCATGCTGGATTAGCAGGTGACGTGACCTGGCAGGATCGTTGGGATGCCCTTACCGAGCGAGAAAAAGAAGTCGTGACATGGGTCGGCAAAGGTGCGTTAAGTCGTCAAATTGCGATTGAACTCGACATCAGTCAGCGCACCGTCGAAGTCCATCGTGCCAATGCTCTACGTAAACTCGGCGTGACAAGCCCTGCCCAGNGTACTTTGATTCTGTCCGAAGTCGACCAGGGCTTTTAAAGCTTCCCTTGCAAGGGAAGATCCTTTGGGTTATCCCTTAAAACATCGTAGTTCTCCGAATCAGGTTTACCCTCAAATCAACCGAATCATTGCCGCTACGCAAGGTACGTACGTAGGGCGGGCGCTTTGAGAGGTTTAGGCTAGAAGCATCAATCAAACGGTACTTGACCAAAGCCGTTTGCATCGCCGAAATGGTTAAAAGGAGAACCGATATGACCAAGAATGGTTTGTCTCGTCGAAATTTCTTCGGCACCTCCGCCGTCATGGCTGGTGCCTCGTTGTTGATGCCGGGCGTTGCTGCCGCTCAATTGCCGCCCGATCATTGTAAGGCTACGNTCCCGACAAAGTGGGATTTTGAGGCGGATGTGGTGGTGATTGGTGCTGGTGCCTGCGGGATGGCAGCTGCCATTCGTGCGACTGACCTCGGCGCCGACGTGCTGATTGTTGATACCAACTATGACGTGGGCGGTCATGCCATCCTCTCGGCAGGCTCCATCGCCTTGGGCGGCGGTACGACCCTTCAAAAGAAGTACGGCATCAAGGACGATCCGGAAACCTACTTTAAGGACTTAACCGACTGGTCTGTGACCGAAGTGGACGGTATGCCAGACTACCGCTTCTGCGACCGCGACTTCCAACATGCACTTGCCTACAATGGATCGNCCACCTTCGACTTCCTAGCTGAAAACGGTCTGCCGTGGGAAGACGAAGCGCCTGACAACTTTCAGGTCAACCACGGCTCCGGCGTCAGTGCTCTGCGCTCCCATCACGTGAAGTGGAAGAACGGCGTCGGCGGTCCATCCCNNCCCACGGGTACTAACGGCACCTCCGTCATGCGTCCGCTCGATGTAGCCGCCCGCAAGCGTAAGAACATTCGCTTCCTCTTCAACTACCATATGGACCGCATTTTCCGCGAACAGCCGCTCGCTGGTCGCGTCGTCGGGATTGAAGCCCACTACACGCCAACCATTCTCCCGGGTCAGGATAAGCCGTTGGTCAGTTGGAAAACTGAAGGAAACGTTGAATGCTCGAAGGACAAGATCACGGTCAAGGCTCGCAAGGGCATCGTGATTGCCACGGGCGGCAATACTGGCAATGTTGAATTCCGTCGCATGTTCGACCCGCGCCTCACTGAAGAAATGCAGTTGGGCGGTGGCGAATGGTCGCCTCAGGACGGTTCCGGTGAATTGACCGCCATGGCGATCGGTGCCGCCCTTTGGGGGACCTGCAACCAAGTTATGAACCGTAACGGTGCACTTCGTCGTGGTGCCTTTATTGGCACGCGTACGAGCTACGTGGCTTGGAAGCCGCAGAGCCCGATTTGGGGCAAGGTGAAGTNNACCACCGGCATCTTCGTCGGTTCCTGGAGCAACATCATTGCCGTCAACCAGGTAGGTCACCGCTTCTACAACGAAGCCAACGCCAAGTATCCGAACGGCACCTGCTACGGGTTCTACGACAACGCGGGCGGTTATGTTCGTAACGATTGGCGCAACAGCTCCAAGATTAAGCCTAAGTTTATGAGCTACAACGACGCTGCTTTGGTANCCTTGAATGAAGGTTCTGAAGGTCCAGACTGGGCTGCTGGTCCCCAGTGGGCGATCTTTGATAGCGAAACAGTTCGCCGTGAACGTTGGAAGATCGACGAAAACACGGGTGAAGAAGGCTACTTCTTCAAGNCTACCGATACGCTTGACGAGCTGCAGGAAAAACTGATGGCGAACCCCTATCAAAAGTACCGCATGCCCAAGGGTCGCCTGGTANCCGAAACCGTCGCCCGCTACAACAGTTTTGTTGACAAGAGTATGNACGATGACTTCGAAAAGCCCAAGATGAAGCGCAAGATCGAAACGGGACTCTTCTATGCGGTACNNTGGTGTACGGTTTGCACGCACGACACCTACGCCGGTCTTCGCATCAACGGTAAATGTCAGGTCATGGACCTCGCAGGCAATGTAATCCCTAGCNTTTACTGCGGTGGTGAATCCGCAGGCGGCTCGAGCCAACACGGCATGGGTCGCTGCTTCACCGGCGGTTACATCATTGGTGGTGAAGTCGTCAAAGGTTAAGCCATCTAATCAATAAACAACGTCCCGTGAAAACGTCCGTCACACTCTCCTCGGTGACGGGCGTTTTCTTCGACCTAGAAGGACTGTTGATCTAACGATGGGATAACTACCCCTAAAGCTCGAAACATCAAAAGGAAATCACCGATGAAAAAAGCCGCACTCTTATTGGCATTGGCGTGCGCATTTGCCCTGAATGCACAAGCAGCCGACTACACCCAGAACCGTCACGTCAAAATGGGCGTCTCCTGCGAAATGTGCCACGGCGAAAAGAATGCCGTCCCGAATCCAGGTATCGATCAATGCAAGGCTCTGTCATAATCCGAAGGAAGTGGCTGAAAAGACCAAGGACGTCAAACCGACGAATCCGCACGTCTCTCCGCATTACGGCAACGAATTGGATTGTGCGTTATGCCATCTTCAGCACAGCCCAACGGAAGACTATTGCGCTGAATGCCATCAATTCGGATTTAAAGCCCCTTAGCAGGCTTGGGATCTCCGCAGACTTCAACCCATTGAAGTCATTTGCCAAGACCCTGGTGTACGGTGCATCGGGGTCTTGGGTTTCTTCTTTTTGAAGGAGTGTAGAATCCCGGCTCTACTTGCGAATTTTGCTCATCCAACTTCATTGATTACTTGTTTAAGGGCGTCTATTTTCACGTTTCTTGGCTAGCAATTAACTTCTAAATTTCCCACCGCTAAATCAATCTGCAACAAACACTTTTTCCTTTTTATTGTTTGACGACTACTGACCTTCACTTCCTTTTCAAGAGAAAGAGTCGAATCAGGGTTATTGCCTAATACCCATCCTTTCAAAGCATCTAGTTTTAGATGGGATGCTAGTGAGTCGAAAGAAGTGCTGAAGGACAACGACCTCAACGTCACCACGGACGACTTTGAGGCACGCCTACGTTCGTAGAGTACCTAACGTTAGACCCACCCAATACATGAACGGGTTGAGCACCGGCTTCGATACTCAACCCGTTTTTGCTCCAACTCATTAACCCGTTAATCAGCCCAACGCTTAAAGATCAACGACGTGTTGATGCCACCAAAGGCAAAGTTATTGCTTTGGACAAATTCAGTGTCGATCTGACGTTCCGTACCCATGATGTAGTCCAAATCACCACAGTTAGGATCAGGATCCGTCAAATTGATGGTCGGGCTAAACCAGCCTTCACGCATCATCTGAACGACCAACCACGATTCAATTGCGCCGCAAGCACCCAACGTATGACCAAAGAAGCTCTTCATCGAAGAGACTGGCGTACGGTCTCCAAAGACCGCAGCAGTGGCGTTCGATTCAGCGATGTCACCACGATCGGTGGCAGTGCCGTGCGCAGACAAGTAGCCAATATCTGAAGGCGCCAAGCCCGCGACACGCAAGGCTTCTTCCATACAGATCTTCATCGTGTACTCGNNATTGGGCTGCGTAATATGCGTCGCATCACAATTCGTCGCAAAACCCACGAGCTCGGCATAGATCTTCGCGCCACGCGCCTGAGCGTGCTCAAGGGACTCAAGAATCACGGCACCGGCGCCTTCACCAATCACTAAACCATCGCGGTGCTTGTCAAAGGGGCGCGGCGTGAGTTTCGGTTCGTCATTACGCACGCTCGCGGCAAAAAGCGTATCAAAGACTGCCACTTCAGAGGGGCAAAGTTCTTCTGCGCCCCCCGCGATCATGACATCCTGATAACCATGGCGAATCGCTTCCCAAGCGTAGCCAATGACGCGAGAACCAGACGTACAGGCGCTTGGCGTCGGAATGACGCGCCCTGTCACACCAAAGAATAGCCCCGTATTGACCGCCGTCGTGTGCGGCATCATCTGCACATAAGTCGTGGTAGTGATCTTGCGGGTACTCTTATTGGTGAGCATTTCGCCAAAGTACNNCGCCACGGCATTGGTGCTACCCGTGCAAGACCCAAACGCAATCCCCGTGCGACCGCTCTTAATGACGGGGTTCTCAAGAAGCCCAGCATCTTCTAACGCAAGTTCGGTTGCACGCGTAGAGAGTAAAGAAACGCGACCCATGGAGCGCACACGCTTACGCGTATAGTGTTCTGGCAACGTAAAGTTCTGAACGGGAGCAGCGAGCTTCGCGCTCAAACCATCGATTTCATCCCATTGAGGCATACGCACCACGCAATTTTGGTGCGCCAAAAGACCAGCCTTAATGCTTTCCCAATCGTTACCCAAGGCGGTCACGCCGCCAAAACCCGTAATGACAACACGACGCATTTAGACCATGCCTCCGTTAACAGAAATCACCTGACGCGTAATATAAGACGCGCGTTCACTCATCAAAAAAGCCGACTAAGCCGCCACTTCTTCAGGCTGACCGACGCGCTGCATCGGGATCATACTATGGCGTGTTCCTTAGCGAGGTCATTCATATCGACCATACTCGTTTCAATCAAACCAGGGTTACGCAATTGACAGTGATCTTACGCTTGGCGAGTTCCACTGCGAGCGCTTTCGTAGCACCAATGAGACCGTACTTTAGCAGCACTGTAGTTCGTCTGACCACGGTTACCCGTCACACCCGAGACTGACGACATTGTGACGATACGACCCCCTTTGCGAGCGCGCACCATCGGCATCACCACCGGATGAATCACGTGATAGAACCCATTCAAGTCAACGTTAATCACGTCCTTCCAGTCCTCTTCTTCGAGCGCCGGGAAAGCGTTGTCGCGCGTGACACCCGCGTTCAAAAGAATGCCCCAGTAGGCGCCATGCGCTTCAATATCGGCTTCAATGGTACCGTACGAGCAGCGTCAGTACGATCCCACATCAAAAAAGCACGTTCTCAGGCTAGCACCGAGTTCAGTACAGAGGCGCACGGTTTCGTCCATCGCTTCAGAAGAGTCACGGCTATTTAAAACCAAGGAAAAGCCCGCCTTCGCTAATTCCACCGCACAGGCTCGACCAATACCACGCGAAGCACCCGTGATTAAAACGGTTTTATTTTCGTTCACAATCAATTCTCACCAAATAGTGCCGCCACTTCGGATTCAAGCGGCTGATAAACAGTTAATCGACCAGAGGCTACCCGTTCGTTGCCCGACATCACTTCGCCCTCAAACACTGCAAGTTGGTAGTCGAGCATAAGCTTATGCATCGTGCATACAAGCGTTGGTTCCCCTTGCCGCACGACGCGATCAATCTCAATCGAACGTACCGAAAGTAATAAGCCAATCTCTGCTTCAGCATCCCCTTCGGGAACGGGCGTCAAATCCCCGTGGTAACGTGCCCAAACGCCCACGGTCTGCGCCATGATTTCAAGCACAAAGGCTTCAGGTAATTCGCCATCAGGACGCCAATGGGTTTTAAGAACACCGTCTGGCGTCGTTTGAGTTTCACACGTCACCGTTGTGTCATCGACCATCACGACGTGCGTTAAAACGCACATCGGTGCACGATGCGGAAGATAGGTTTCGGGCTTTGCGTAAGAAGTCATTTTTGAATTGGTTCAAAAATCAAAGATGTGTTATTGCCACCAAAGGCGAAATTGTTACTCATGACGGGTCCCATCGGCAAAGTCGTCTTTTCTCGAATGACGCCTGCCATGGGTAAGTCAGGATCTGGTCTATCATCGGGAGCAAATTGGGCTGGGAATGTGAGTCCTTCCCCCTTTAAGAGGCTTAATAAAAGAAGCCCCGCGTCCGTGACACCAGCAGTACCCAAGGTATGCCCGGTAAGCGCCTTGGTAGAGGACATCGGCACATGCCCCTCAAAGATGCGTGCCATAGCCGCGAGTTCAGCCGCATCGTTTTGGTCTGTCCCTGTGCCATGCAAATTCACATAGCGAATCGCGTTAGGCGCGAGGCTTGCTTTGGCAAGCGCACGACGAATCGCGCTTTCAGCACCGTACCCTTCGGGTTCTGGGCTAGACATATGGTAGCCGTCAGAACTTTCGCCCCAACCAGAGAACTTCACGACCGTGTCGCTCATTGGCGTTTTGGTCATCCAAACAATCCCCGCGCCTTCACCAATCGTGATGCCTGGTCGGTTTGCCGTCAACGGTCGCGTCAGCGTTGGTGCCAACACGCCCAAAGCATGAAAACCATTCAAGGGCATTTCGGCTAACGTATCAGCACCCCCAGCGATCACCGCGTCCACCAGTCCCGCCTCAAGTAAACGTGCGCCACTTATCAAGGCGCGAGCCGAACTCGTACACGCCGTTGCAATCGTCATGGCGGGCCCNTCAATGCCAAGGTAGTGCGCTAAATCTCTCGCAGGGTCTCCCATTTCTTGCCATTCGCCTTCAAAGGCGGGCAACGGACTACCTTTTGCGTTGGCGCGCCACCAGTCAGAGAATTCCTGGCTCGCTGCCGTGCTTGTGCCCATCACCACCGCAATTCGGTCGCGCGGCATATCCCCCATCAAACGCTCAAACGTTTCGCGCTTTGCGTCCCACGCGGCACGCAATAAACGCTGATTGCGGGGTGTCGCAAGATCGGTTTGAGGTAACGACACTGCCGCATGACCAAAGGGCACCTCAATCCCATCGACCGTACGCACGGTGGGACCTGCCATCCCAGGAGAGATGCCAGCCGCCAAATTCGACAAAATCGTGTCGTCATCAGCCCCCAAAGCATTAATGAGCGACACTGCTTCGATATATACCGTCACGAAGGCTTCTCCTTAAAGAGGACGGAAAGTCAAGGTATACCCAAACGCATGATGTTCAATCGCTTTTAATCGCGCCGGGGGCTGCCCTTGGTGATAGATAAATGTTTCAACTACTTGGTCATTAGGATCTAAAACCTGTCGGTAGTTCGGCGTGTTCTCCAAATGATACCCATTAGGTAAAACATTCGCCCAATGGGTTCCGGGTAACGTCGCCAATAAGACGTCAGCCACCATTTGTGAGGCTTCTAAGCCTTGGGGGAGTGGTACATGCGAAGTACTGGTGAGTGTCACGCCGTCATACGTCACGGTCATCAAAGTNATGCCTGTGGGCGTTAACACGTCCATCGTGTATAGCCCCGCTCGACAGACTTCGACCGTCATGACGCGCTGCGTGGCGCTTTCGCGTTTTGCGGTCAAAAGCGTCTGTTGGCGATAGTCCGACGGGCAAGCCACGTGAGGCAGCGACGCTTTAACGCCAGGCGCCAACCAAAAGGTGGCGTTCGAGGGCACCAACGTTTGCGTGGTGCACCCCGTGAGCCCCAAAGCCAAAGCACCCCAGACGCCCAAAACGAGTGCTTTGAGATGTCCGATCTTTTGTCGTTTATGCCTCATGCTTTAACCTTCCTCGCTTTTGTTGACGTGATGCGTTAGGCTTAAGTTAGGTTGCGCAACACCTGCCGCGGGCGCCAACAAAAAGGCAACGAGCACCCCGACCGACAACACACACCCAAAGACACGCACGGCGGGCGTTTCACTCATCACTAAAATACCGAGCGACAACAGAGTTGTGGTGAGTGCCACTGACATCGCATAAAAAAGCTTTTCTGACGTGGCACTTCCGCTTTGGAAAAAGACCGTGTAGTCCACCCCAATCCCCATCACCAAAATGAGGGCAAAGAGGCTAAAAAGGTTCACGGGCATGCCGAGTAACCCCGTGGCAGCAAGCCCAGCCATAAGGTCTCCCATCACAGGAAGCGACGCACGTAACCCACGGCGTAGCCCCAATAACCGCATAAGCATACCAGTGAGTGCCACAAACCCCACACCAATCAAGAGCGTCAAGCCTTCTCTAAAGGTCGCAAAACGCGTCCCAAAGTCCGCACGGCGATGTAACCAATAGGTGTCCTCTAATGGCGCCACTGCTTCACTCGCCCTTTCGTGGCTCCCTGACGTCGTCGAAACCGTCACAGGCACAAAGATTGCCACAAAGTATTGNGACAACGTGTTCACCAACGTTTGGTACGGTAACCCCACCCGACTTGCGAGCCACGCGTCTGGCGCAACCACTTGGTATGGCACACACCTCTTGGGGTCTGCGTGTTTGGCGCACGGGGGATTGAGTCTTGCCACCAATGTGGGCTCTAAGGTCTTGAGTNNAGTTAACACCGCCTGCTGTTTGGCTTCAGACTTAAAAGGGATCACCACGGGCTTTTCGATCACTCCGTCCTTTTCTAACTCAGTNAACGTGGGACGTAACGCGTCCAAACGATCCAAGGCGTCGTTGGTGGTCTTCCCCGTGACGGCAAACCACGTTTGCGAAAAGCCTTTGCCAAGAAGCTCACTCAAAACGCGCTCTTCTTTCATAAGCCCTTCGGGCGGCGTTTGTAAGGCAGTAAAGTCGTCATTCACTTTGAGTTGGCTTAATCCCAAACCCATGATAACAAGCAACCCCGCAACCCACACTTTGGTCCAGTGCGCACGACGTGCCCACGCAGAAACGTAGTTCACAAGNAGTGCACTCGGGGTCAACGCACGCACAGGGAATCGGGTCACCATAAAAGGGAACCACAAGACGACCGTGAGCCATGCCCCAATCAACCCGCAGACCGCAAAAACGGTANNCAATTGACGTAACCCGGGGAAAGGAGCCGCCAGCATCAGCCCGTACGCGACGCACGTTGTGAGTAAAGCGTGCCATAAGCTAGGACGCAAAGCCGCTAGCGACGTCCACGGCGTTTCGACGTTCCCTGCCCAACGGCGACGTACCAAATAGTAGGTCGTATAGTCGGCTGAAATCCCGATGAGGCTCAAACACATCACCAGGGTCACCGCGTGAAGCGACCCAAAGCACCACAAGGTCGCGGCGGTACCACACAGAGCGCCAACCGAGACCGAAAGTAAACAAAGTGCCACTGGGCGCACACTTCTAAAGGTCCAACCAATAAAAAGCGCCAATAACACAATGGAGAGTGACCCCAAACGCGTCACATCGCGTTCCGCTTGGCTTGCCGCATGGTGGCTATAAAAAAGAACGCCTTGACCAACAATCTCCGACCCATAAGTCGCTTTGATCGTTTGACGTAACGCCTTTTCTTTCTCTATCCAAGCCGTTAACCCAGCCCCTGAATGCGCTGATTCAGGGACGATACCCGTCATCAGTCGCCACACGGTGCCCGAAGCGTCCTCAGCCGTCAACCACCCGGCTTTGACGTTAATCGAGGAACCCGTCCCCGCGGTCATCACGGTACGCGTCAACAAAAATGGATCATGTATCCACTCTTCGCCCGTCACGCCGCCCACGGGACTATAGAGCGGCGCCATGATTTGGCGAAGTTGCTTTTTGCCCTTTTGTTCGGTCAAATCTGTGACCACGCTCTGCGGCAAAGCGCCTAAGACCGAGCGACGCATGTCAGTCAGCCACGCGGTTTGCTCTTCTGGCGTTAAGTGCCCCTCGATCGTCGTCACAAGCTGCTCGCGTTGTAGACCCTCCATCAAAGCGTTCGCAGCTGCGTCTGACCCCGACACAGCCCAAACCACGCGATTAGCAACACTCCCAACCGCCGCATCCGTTAAGGCCGCCGTTTGCGCGTCGCCTTCGGCTTTGGGTAAGAGTTCAAGCACATCTGTTGACAAAGCACCCTTAAGNTACGTCATCACGAGCGCTAGCCCAATCATCAAGACGCACGCAAGCCACCCCAAAGCCCAACGAATACGAGCTTTGAGGTTGTGTTCGGACGGTTGGCGAGCGTAGGTCATCTTGGCAAAGCCCTTTAACGAACGACCTCAATGTCGGTCAACTTGATGTCCGTACGGTTATCGGGATTGGGACTCATCGAAAAAGCGCGAACGACACTATCGCCCGACACGACGACCGTGCCTAAGAGCTGCTTTAAATGCGCATCTTTAGGTATCAGGGTCGCCGTCCAAGGACTCTCCTTGGCATTCCCTTCGGTTTTGAGTGACCCCGTAAAGTATTGGTTGAGCGTTGCCACGTCTAAACGCATGACACCTACCAACAATTCGGTAGCTGCCCAAACCGCAGGATGCGTGGTTTTGGTCATGACTTCGGCGGGCTCGTCTTCATATTGAATCGAAAACGCGTCGTCCTTAAGACGCACGACCTGCTTAAATGGTGTCATCTGCGTCCACGTAAAGCTCCCCGTGTTGTCTAAGTCGAGCGTACCCGTACTCGTCAAGGTTTGCCCCGTGGCACCCAACCAACGAGTCTGCGTAAAGGTCGCTGAGAGCTTCTTCACATCGCCCAAACGGTGCGCAAGCGTATCCCAGTCGCTTGATACCGCGACGTTGGTCGATGGCGTTGCCACTTGGGTCACACTAGGGTTAGCCAAGGCACTGAGCACTCATCAGAGCGCCATAGTACCAGCACACTTAAAAGCACTAAAGACGTTCTCATTGCTTTTCGTCCTCATGCCAAAAATCGTAAAAATTAAACCACTGGTAGGGGTGCGCCACTGCTTGGTCTTCAAGGGTCTTCGCCCACTGCGAAGCGTATTGCGCCAAGCTCTCGTCACGCGTTTTGCGTGGCAACTGAATTTCAGACGCAAAGGGTCGGCAACTAATCAAAAGCTTGTCTCCAACGCGCACCGCAAACAAGGTCACCACGTCACACTTCAAGAGGTTAGCTAAGACAAATGACTCCACCGGGAAGGGTGCGTCGTGCCCCAAAAACGAGGCGGTTGCCGTACGACTGCCACGCGACGATTGGTCATTGGGCGTACGGTCTGCCGCAATCGCGACCCATTCGCCGCGAGCAATCGCCTCTTCTAAGCGTGCCGCCGTATCAACCCCTAAATGGTTCACGGCAATAATGTGGCGCGAGGCGTCGGGCGCCACGTCTTCGAGCATCGCCTTAAAGCGTGGCGCATGTTCGTCATAGACCAATGCCCAAACGGGTACCGCACGATCGTGCTGCGCCAAGGCGCGCGTGGCTTCACTACCNCCTAAGTGAGAGACCAAAACCAACTTACCTCGCCCGTCAGCAGGCGGCTCGCAGAGCAACTTGCGGCTCTCCTCGTCCGCAAAATCCACATCCTTCCAAAGCGTCAAATCCCCTACCCAGNNTACCGCTAAGCGGTCAAGCATACTCATCGTAAACGCTCTGAAATGCGTTAAGCCTGAAAGCGTTTCTGTCGGCAATCCACGGCGCGTACGTTCTTCGTTGACGCGCGTTAAAAACTTTTTGCTCGCCTTTTTGGCTGCCGTCCCCGTGAGATAAAAGACGCCCGTGACCTACCACCCGATTACCGCAAATAAGGGGCGACCTCCCCAACGGTAGAGTTTCCACAAGAGCTTCATTCCCGAAAAACCACGACGTTCTTTGACGTTCATCCAATGCGTACTTTATCTCTCTCATTGGCTGTCATCGTTGTCTGGGGCGTTTCGGTGGGGNCTAGCCGTTTGCATTTCTTGAATAGCCTCACGCCTAAAAAGACGCTTCACCCGGGCAGTACCACCANNTAAGGGACTTTCGATACAAAGGCGCGTATGCATTTTGCTAATACGCACATTGTCTTCCCACATACGAAAGTTCGAGTAGCCGTCTTCTGGATAAATCACGCGGCTCGGC
This sequence comes from uncultured Sutterella sp., assembly GCA_905186105.1. Taxonomy (GTDB): domain Bacteria; phylum Pseudomonadota; class Gammaproteobacteria; order Burkholderiales; family Burkholderiaceae_F; genus Sutterella. The sequence continues at coordinate 1,668,833 of LR994475.1, forward strand.
ACAAAGCGTACGCGCAGTCCCTTCCAATAGAGTCGGACCATGATTTCCGTATCAAAGTCCATGAATTGACCCACGTGTTTGGTTTTGAGAATCGCTAAAGTGGGCGCAATCGGATAAACACGATACCCACACATACTGTCCACAATCTCAAAACTCAGCGTCTCAATCCACACCCAAACGTGCGTCACATAGCGACCAATCAAACGCTTCTTGGGAACCGACTCGTCATAGAGGGGGCGCGCTGACCAAAGTGCATTGGGCTCACGCTTCGCGCTTTCAAGTAAAGTCGGCGCATCGGCTAAATCATGCTGACCGTCGGCATCGACCTGCAAAGCGTGCGTATAGCCTTCTTTTTCGGCGTAATGTAACCCCGTCGTCAAGGCCGCCCCTTTACCGCGGTTGACCTCATGGCGTAAGAGCGTCATCTCGGGGCAACGGGGTGCTAATTCATCTAACGCTTCGCGCGTCACCGCGTCGCTCCCATCGTCCACGACAATGACTGGCAACCCCAAAGGCTCTAAGCCTTCGAGGACCTTTTCTACCGTTAACCCATGGTTTCGACAAGGAATGATTACGACAGGACGAAAGTCAGCCGACATAAGTTACTCAACGCTCGAAGTCAATCAACGGGCAACAAAAAGGACTTTGCCGCGGCTAGCTTGCACACGCTTGTCGCCCTTTTCGAGTTCATAAACGAACGTGACGTTATGCCCCTTGGGACTCACGGCGTGCGTGAGTGTCACGGTCATCGTGTCACCAGGACGCAACGGCACCGTGAATTTCATCTGAGGAACAGACACAAGGCGTAAACGTACACTCAACCAATCTTGAGCCAACGACTGCACCAAATTGAGTTGCACAACGCCAGGCAAAATGGGTTGCGAAGGGAAGTGTCCATCGAACTCAGGCATCCCATCTTTAAGCATCACACGTGCGATCAAAGTGGTCTCATCGCGACTCACTACAACCGTTTCTTCAAACAACGTGTTAGACATGAAANNTAGCTCCAACAATCTTTGCGTCTCGACTTTACCCTGCGCGTTCATGGGCTAATCAGGGACTGACCGCCACAAGCGTGGACGCGCCAAGGGGTCGAGCNNGTCCCATGTAGGTATGGGTCACCGCACGGCGATCAGGTAACTGCCCCGTCCACTTTGGCGACAACGCTTCGTTGACNNAACAGCCCCAATCAAGGTGCGTTCACCATGCACTACGGGTAACGCGCGAATCACCAATCCTAAAGTACGTTCTACTACGCGTTCAATTTCAGTAAGGCTCAAACGCACTTCCCCAATTTTGACCACGCGATCGCGTCTACTNAAAAGGTGAAAGGTGCGCTCTCCTGTGAGCTTCAGTTGGTCGTCCAGCATCATCACGCCCGTCGGCAACAAGGGGGACGTCAAGACCCAACCGTCAGCGGTTTCACTCAACATCGCTTCGTCAATCAGCGTCCAATCGGGCGTTTGTGCATTGGCTAGGGTGTTAGACTCATGCGCGCGCGACGCGACCACCCCAGTTTCGGTACTGCCGTAAATCTCATAGATGGTCGAAGGCGACCACGCGGTCAAGGTGGCTTTCGCTTCATCGCTCAAAGCTACTCCCGCCGATAACACAAAAGGCAACACAGGTGCCGCAAGTGTCGTCTCGAGCATACGCATAAAGGTGGGCGTCGTGATGAGCGCCACAGGATGCGGGAGCGTTAAGAGCTGCTCTTGATAGACGCGCCGCGTCTTCGCGATCGGGCGTCCTGCCGAGAAAGCAAACCAAATATTAAAGGTCAGTNNACTGTAAAGGTGACGCGGATCCACCGTACTTTGGACCACAGCGCCCTCAGTCACCGCGCCAAAAAGACGCGTGGTCACTTCGGCTTCACGATCCATCAAGCCAACGGTTTTTTCGATGCACTTGGGTGTCCCCGAAGACCCCGACGTAAAAAGGCGAATCGGACGCGTGGCGTCTGGCTTCGTCAAACTTTCTNNATCGTGAGAGGCTCAGCATCCATCTTCACGACGAGCGTGAGCTTGGGGTAAACGGTCACACCGNTCACTTGCATCCACAAGGACCGCGTCATAAGCGTCCTTGAGGGCTTCAAACTGTGCACCGCGCCCAGGAAACAAAACGGGCGTACACCCTGACCAAAGGACGGCGTTCAATAGCACCGCAAATCGATACGGGTGACCTTCGTCAATCGCAATGCGCTGACCGTCTAAGCCCACTAACGCTCGAGCGGCACAAAGCACATCGCGCGCGAAGTCACGACGCGTGATGGGTCGCCCATCGTCCGCTCGGGCAACGATATCGTGCGCTGGTACCGTGAGCCACGCGACAAACGCCCTCTTAGACATGCAGTACCACCTTACGATAGAGATATTCAGCGCCCATTAGCGTACCAATCGCGATGTAGCTTAAGCACCCATTCCAAAGCGCCCAAAGTTGAAGGTCGCCCCAACAAATGGTGCCCACGGCAATACTGCCATTCACCACAAAAAAGCCACACCACACTTGAGTCACACGACGTGTGTAGCGTACAGCTTCAAGGGGAAACGGTTTATTGCGAAACCCTAATCGCGCCAAACGTTCGACCACGGTTTGTTCTTCCCACAACGAAGCTCCAAAGACCACGAGTAGCGACAAACTCACCATGACGGGATACCAAAGAATCCATGCCGTTTCGTCTAACAGCGCGTGCACAGCGACCAAGGCTAAGCCCCCGAGCGCTAAATAGCGACCCCGACGAATCTCTGGGCGCGTAGAAACGCAAGCCACCCCTAAACGGATACTGAGAATCACAGCAGTGCCTGCCAACAGCCACCCAAGGGCATCGGCATGCACAGCCCATAAGACGAAGAACTACCACACGACCATAAGTAGTCCTGTGACCAGATTCAAAACCACGCTTGGCATCGCGAACGAACGACCGAATTACTTGGCGTCAGCTTCCTTAGCCATCGTCACGATGACGTCGATCACGTCGCCCACCGTACGAACGCTCTTAAAGGCTTCGGGCTTAATGCGACAGTCAATCATGTTCTGCAAATGCACGATCATATCGACCGCGTCAATGCTATCGAGATCCAAGTCTTCGACCAAACGGCTTTCGCGGGTCACGGTGCTCGGATCGATTTCAAAGAGTTCGCCCATCACGCGAACGATTTCGTCAAATAATTCCTGTTCGGTATAGACCTTAGACATTGATTACTCCTGAGGGCGGTTAGCACGAATGAACGCAGCCAGGGCAGCGACGGACCTGAAATGCTCACGCACTTCTTCGGTTTCGCCTGCGAGCGACACACCGAAACGCTTCTTGACAGCCAATCCCAATTCGAGCGCATCGATCGAATCAAGACCCAAGCCTTCGCCAAACAAAGGGGCGTCTGTTTCAATGTCTTCGGGCGTCATGTCCTCTAAATTGAGGGCTTCAATAATGAGCGCCTTGACTTCGTTTTCCAACGTACTCATTTTTATCTCCAAGATGCGTCGCGCCCCAATACGGACGGTGCACATCCTTTATTTAGTTAATTAAGGTCTCTCAGCGTCCCAACACGCGACAGACATAAGTTCTTCACGCATCGCCTCCGTCAGTCGGCGGCTTGCGAGCGAATACCCATCTTCACCTTCACGCATGTAGTCTTTAGCATGCATGAGACCAGCATATGTCAGTGACATCGACGGATGAACGGGCGGAATCTCATACCACTCGCTCTCTTTATCGAGCCAGTGATGCGAACTCCTTATATGCACGACGGTNACCAAATCACACTGCGCCCTAAGCGCCGTGTGCGCGACCCCGCGCTTTAATTTCATCGGCACGTTTTTACGGGTTCTCGTACCTTCGGGAAAGATCAAAATGTTCTCCCCCGCTTGTAGGCGTCGACAGCATTCGTCAATCACCTCCACGGATCCATCGTTACTTAAATAGTCAGCCGCGCGGATCACGTTTTTGAGAAAGAAATTATGTCTGAGCGACGCTTTTACCAAGCAATCCATCTCGGGCAACTTCGACGCAATCATTACGTAGTCGATAATCGTCGGATGGTTCGCAATAATAATGACGCCTTTAAGTTTTCGGAGTTCCTCAAGCGACGTGCGATCGAGTTTGATCACACCGAGCCACTCAATCCCTCGAGCGAAAAGGTCAAACGACCAAGCAATGNNTACCGCACGGGCTTTCAGTCGACGCTTTACGGGATCTTTTTCAACGCACCGTAAAAGTGGGAAATAAGTGAGCGACAAACTCAAACCGCCCAACCCAAAGACAACCCATAAAAAGCCCGTCTTTAGTCGTCGATATTGAAATGCCCAAAACCCATCACGTCTACCTTGACTCATAAAGAAACCTTCCAATCGAAGACGGTCTCCTCACCGTAAGTTGTCAAAGAAGCGTTGCGCGCGGCTAAGCCTGCCGCCAACTGTAAGGACGTCGGTAACGAGGTCTTCGCCCCTTCGACTTGCGTCCCACGGTTGCCTTCAAGGGTGTCACCCTTTTCGAGTATCCATGCCGTGGCATAGGTCGCTTTGACGGGTGGCTGGCTAAACTTTTCTACCAAACGGTCGTCAAAGACGCCCTCAAAGTCCACAATGCCCACACGCGTCATGTCGGTCTCAAGCATCGCTTGCGCTTCCATCAACGCCATATGAAAGGTTTCTGCGCCAGCTGCCAAACTCGTTGTTGGCACATGAAATCCCCCTTCGATCGTGAGCATCCCAGCGACCGCATTATGAACCGACATCATGAAGTCCGTGGGCGACACGGGTTGATCCGCCGTGAGGGACTCAATGATCTTGATCCCACGCGCAGTTTCACCGTGGCGGCTTGCAAAAATCCAAGCGTCCACGGGCAAACCGTCCGACGCTGCCAACGCGGCTTCAACGGTNACCAAACGGGCACCCGGACTCATACGACGTGCCTTCATCATGGGTAAGCGTTTTTTGTACGCCAAAGCCACTCCGTCAGGCATCGCTGACGGTAGGTCGGGTAACGCCGCCTTAGCCCACGCTTCGCGGTCACTCGGTTCCACTAAGCCTGGCGCCAAGACCACATGACGAATGAGATCAAAACGCATCATTGTCATGCAAGACCCTTCTTGCGACAGACAAGTAACGTGTGTTCCATCCCTAAGCCGTCGTGAATGCGTTCGATTTCAAAGCCCGCGGCTTCAAGATAAATCGCAAACTCATCGTACGGATAAAAGCGGCTCGTGCCGTTAGCCAAAGCCGTAAAGTAAAGCGACATCGCGGCTAAGCATGCGTCCGCCACCGGGAACGGTTGACGACCGATAAAGGGTTCCAAAATAAAGAGCTTAGCGTCGTCAGCCATGGCGGCATGGGCTTTTTTCAGAATCGAAACGATCTGCGTGGGCGAGAAGCAGTCCAAGAACTGGCTCATCCACCAAGCCTTGGTTTCGGTCTTGGGGAACGGCAAATCAGAGAGCACGTTCATCGGGTGGGTCTTCACGCGGTCACTCAACCCCGATTCTACCATCACCTTGTCAACGGTTTCGCACTGCTCAGGCAAATCAATCACCGCCACACGAATGTCGTCACGCCAATCGCAGCAGCACTTANNCCACTTCCCCGTATTGCCGCCCACGTCCGTGATCGAATCAATACCGTCCTTAAAGACCAACGGCAAAGCCTTCGGATAGGCTTCGTCCGAATAGTGGTGGTCAAACTCAAACCAGCTCTTCTTAGCGGCTGGCGGCAACTTCTGAATGCCCGGATAAATCGTNGGCTATTCGCCAAAGACCTTGAGCCCCGCCGGACGGCTTTCCTTGAAGGAGTCCGTCAAATGGGTCAAGCCTTCGTAGCAAACGTCGCGCGTAAAGCGGAAATTAATCCCAACGTGCAAGTCGTTCACAAAGAAGATGCCCGTGTCGGTCAGCGAATAGTTCGCGTCCGTCTTTTTAACGACATCAAAGCGAACTACCACTTCTAATAAAGAGCGAGCCGTATATTCGTCGCAACCCGACGCGGTCTGAAGGGCTTCTAACGTGAGCCCTGTTTCGCCCGCGTCATCTAAAGCCTTAAAGAGACCCAAATCGGTCATAGCAACCATCGCCTGAAAGACGAAGGGGCTGATCGCTAAACGATGGNNAGTCTCGTTGAGGGCTTCAAGTACCGAGTGTCGACGTGAAGGGACGGCTTTTTTCATTTGGTTTTGATCTTTTCAATATTTGGTGAGATTAGATTGCCTGGGTCTTACCGCGAATAAAACGACGGTTGGCTTCTTCACGAATACGACGAGCCAGGTTCTGCGTCCAGCTATTGACCTTGCGGTGAGCCTTGCCGTTTTCATCGATCAAGGAAGAACCTTCAGCAATCGGCGTAATCACAAACTCACCCTTCTTATAGGTGACATCAATGACGAGCGTATGCACAGACTGCTTCACATAACGCAAACGCATGCGGTCGGTACGTCCTTCACAACGACCCAACCAATGTCAGCCGCACTCTTCAAAATGCAACGATGCAATTCGCTATCGGACACCAACGCCTCTTCTCTCAAAACGAGCGCGGTCGTACCACAACCCGTCAACGTCAAAAGCGTCAAACTACCCAAGCCCATCAAAAGACCACGACGATCCATGATTCATCTCCATTGATTAGATTCATACGCCCACCAGGCTATATATGTACCCTAGCGTACAATGTACGACCTGTAAATGAACAAGCGTTCACTCTCGCACGCGTTTTAGTGACATGAATTTTACTTGATCTCGTTCTCTTTTAGGAGAAGTTTTCGATTCAGTCACGCAAAGCGTTGGTTAAGCGTGACACTATTTGGTAGCACAGTGATCGTATGAAGGCTTCACACTAAGGCTGTACATCATGTGTCGACCACTCAAAAAAGCCAAAACCTAAACCGCTCGTGATGAAATGGGCTTCTTGCTCATTATGGCGTCACGTTAAGACAACGCTCAACAATTTTCTTTTCCAAGGCGCTTCATTGAGCCTTTCTACCAGACCTCTCTCGCCCCCCGTCACCACCTGACGCATCTAGCGCGACAATCAAATCAGACTCGACGTCAGTGTGTCCTCTCTCCTCAGTGAACGACTCCCACGCTCTATAGAGTGATACAGGTACAATACTTGCTCTGATTCGCTATTTGAATTAGACGCCACCAAAACAAACTACGATCAAGCCAGGAACCTTCATGTCAACCACAGACCAACAGCGTGTTGCGATTAATAGTCTCTTTAGTTTCGTTGAGGAAGTGACGAGCCTACGACAAGCGGTCACTAAAAACCTCACGCAAGCGAGTTGGATATTGGATCTTGAAGAGCTCGACAACACGTTGCCTGGACTCAAAGTGGGCGACCCGTCGTCGAGCGACCCGGATCNNCTCATTTGTCGCATTGAAAAGCTCGATTTGGTGCCCTGCCCGCCGATCCCTGAATCCCTTTTGGACTACGTGGTGGGCGTTTGGCGTGATCCGAATTGGGAAGAAACGTGGTTACCGTTTCCTGGCGAAGTCGAAGACACCTTGGCAAAAGCTGAGGGGCAAACGTCTGGCGAACCTGAAGCTAACCGCCCTGTGGACGCCTTAAGTGACAGTATTCGTGACGCACAAAAAGCCTTACGATTGACGCTCAATACCGTTCGAGACGAGTGGCGTCTTGAGCGCCAGGCGTGGCTCGATGCCCGTGCGCCGATTCTTGCGAATAATCGCCTCTTTGACCGCTTCCAAACCATGCGTGACTTGGTTTTGGAATCCAATTTGCGCTATGAGTGCGTGTTAGGGAACTATCGTTTTATTTCAGACTCTACTAAAACACAAAACCCTAATGCCGCACATTACCCCCTCTTAGTGCAACCTTTGAGCGTTGAACTCACGTCGAGCCGCCGTAATCTCCCAACCCTTGAAATTCGTCGTAACCCTGACGAAGCGGTGCGCTTTTTAACCGAAGTGTTAAAGCCCTTTGCTGAAGAAGGCTTGCAGCTTGATGCAACAACCGAGGTTGATGCCTATTTAGATCAAGAAGGGCACGACGTGCCGTTGATCGGTGACAAAAAGCTCGAACACCATCTTCAGANNCGATGGTACGTGCGACTTCATCCGAGCGCCCGTTGGCGTGAAGCCGATGCTACGCCAGAGGCACCCGACTCGGATGTGAAGTTCCGTGTTGTGCCGCGTCCTCTCCTTTTAGTACAGTTGCGTCCAAGTGGCGTTCGTGAAGCCATTCGTAGCATTCGTGAAGAGATTGAACGAACGGGCGATGTTCCTGAGCACCTCAAAGAAATTGTGTGCCCAGACGTCTACCCAACGAGCGCCCCTGACGTAGACCCAACGCCCACGCTTGAAGCGAAACTCGCCGCGACCGCAGGTGAAGATAATGACATTTTGCTCACCAAACCCGCCAACTGCGAACAGTTAGCGATTGCTCGCGAAATTGAACGTAATAACGTTGTTTTGGTGCAGGGTCCCCCGGGCACGGGTAAAACCCACACGATTGCCAACCTTTTGGGTCACTTTTTGGCGCAAGGTAAGCGCGTCCTTGTGACGAGTCACACCTNNACCAAAGCCTTGACGGTCTTAAAGGACAAGTTGCCTCGCGAAATCCAACCGCTTTGCGTCACGATGATTGGTGACCGTAAAGACCTAGAACGCACGACGTCCGCGTTGACGACGCGACTCAGCATGATGAATACGACGGATCTTGAAGCCCGTATTCAGGTGTTGACGGACGATCGTCAGCGATTGAATGACGCGCTACGCGACCGTCGTCAGCGTATTTATGCTCAACGTTTACGCGAACGAGAAACGATTGCCTATGAAGGCGAATCGCTGTCGCTCACTGAAATCGCAAACATTTTGCATGACGAAGAAGCGCTCTCACGCTTGATCCCAGGGGAAGTCCTTGAAGTACCCNTGCCTTTAACCACAGAAGAACTCACGACGCTTTATCGCACCAACGGGCGTNTGAACGCGGATATTGCGCATGACCTTGTAGAGCCGTTACCAGATCCCGCGCAATTGCCTGACGCCGACACCATGCGAGAAATGTATGCCCGTCACTTGGCTACCCAAGAGACGCAGGCGTCGCTCGCCCTAGGATTCCGTCGTGAAGCATCTGGGCAACGCTATCTCGTCTTTACGTGCGAAGGGTGTGAACGCCTCACGTGTCCCGAAGAAAAGCGCGAACTATTGACTAAACCACTAGACAGCACCGTGCTTGAAACGCTTGACGATCCGATGTGTCGTTTAGCGTTTGATATGGGGCTCACCGACCCGAGCTATGCCGATGCCTTCGCACAACTTGAAACCCAATTAGCACAAACGGCGGAGATGGGGATTGACGTTGATCGTCAAGCCATGATCGAAAACGTCTCGATCGAGATCCCAGAAACCGTCAATTTGNACGGTACCGTCATTGCCGCCGCCGAATGGTTTAAAGCCAATGACCCCAAGGGGCAAGTAGGGTTCTTTGGGCGCCTCTTTAATAAAGAAGCCCGTGCTGCCGATACCGCCATTGAACGCGTCACCGTTAATGGCAAACGCCCTGATTCCGTCGAAACCTTTGATCAGCTTTTGCGCGTGGCTCGCTACCATTTGGCTCGCCAAGCAACGGCAGACGCGTGGAATCGTCTCGCTGAACGCGCACAGTGTCCAGCCTTTGACACCTTTGGTGTCAATCCCGCCAAAACTCTTGTTGACCGTTACGGGACGACGCTTACCGTTGCCGCGACCTGGTGGCATCAGACGTTCTTACCCTTTATATCAACGTGGCTTGATACCGGCATTCATGCTGAGCCCCTTGAAGTCTTAGCTAAAGACTGGATGCGTGACCCCAATCCCGTCGCGTCCGCACGCACGTTGATTGAAACCATCATTGGTCCCGTGCACGCACACGTCTATTTGCAAACAGAACGCGAACAGTTGCNNAGGTNNACCTGGCGTCAAGACGTTAAAGACACTTTAAATCGTGACTGCTCTCACGCTTATATCGTTGAGCAACTCACCAATGCCGTCCTCACGAACCCTGACGCTTGGGCACAAGGCTTAGAAACCCTCAAAGACTATCGTCAGGAGCGAGAAGTCTATCGTCATCGTGAGGCGTTACTAGACAAACTACAAACCATGGCACCCGACTGGTNNATGGCTTTACGCACGGGGCTCGAAGGCTTTACGGCGACCCTACCCTCCAACGACCTTGACGCAGCGTGGCGTTGGAAGCAACTTGAACGCCTCTACACCTATTACACGTCGGTCGAAGTTGAAGCACTCCAGAGTANNGATTGCACGCGTTTGTCCGCAGACCTTCGTGAATGCACGGCGCAGCTTGCAGTANCTAAAGCCTGGCACGAAGTTAAAAAGCGTCTTCAGGGGACACCAGCGCTCTCGCACTTGTCGTACCTTGCGACCTACATGAAGCGTGCTGCAGGCAAAAGCAAAAAGCACGCGATTTGGCGTCATGAAGTCAATCGTTTGCTCCCTGAATGTCAGCGTGCCGTGCCCGTCTGGATCATGATGCTCCAAGATGCACTCTTAAACTTTAATAGTGCTGCGAAGTTCGACATCATTATCATCGACGAAGCAAGCCAAGCCGATATGACCGCCCTGCCGATTCTTTATATGGGCAAAAAGGTGATTGTCGTGGGTGACGATAAGCAGGTGACGCCGCTTGCGATTGGCACAAACGACGCCGCAGTCGATAGCCTCGCTCGTCAGTACCTTGAGGGACGCGTCAAAGAACCGAAACTCTATGACTCTCGTCTCTCAATCTACGGCATTGTGCAGAGTATGGCCTTCCCCGCCCATATGCTCGTTGAACACTTCCGTTGTGTGCCAGAGATCATCGGCTACTCGAACCGCTTGTCTTATAACGGTGCGATTCGCCCGTTGCGTGATACGTCCACCTCTAAACTCAAGCCCGCCTTGATTCCGTGGCGTACCAACGGCACCTATACCGACGGCAAAACGAACGAAGAAGAAGCGCAGACCATCATTCGTCTTTTGAAANGTATGATGGCTGACCCGCGCTATGACGGTAAGACCTTTGGCGTGATTGCCATGCGTAGCGGTCGGTCAACCCAAATTAATCGCATCCATCAGCTTTTGATCGAAAACTTCGACCCGCGTGAAATAGAAGCGCGTGAATTGATTTGCGGGAGTTCGGTANCTGACTTCCAGGGTGACGAACGCGATGTGATTTTGCTGTCGCTTGTGGACTCCGCAGAACCCGGCGTCATTCTTCGTAAAGAAGGCGAAGGCACCGAAGGGTCAGCACGTAAGCGTTGGAACGTGGCTGTGAGCCGCGCTCGTGATCAGCTTTGGATTGTTCATTCGTTTGATGCGAACACGCAACTGAAGCACGACGACCTACGTCGTACGCTCTTTGATTGGGCAACCGAAGTCGAACGCGGTGAACCCGATACCGAAGCCATTCGTGAAGCTGCCGACAGTGAATTCGAAGTGCGTGTTGCAGAAAGCCTGGTGCGTCGCGGTTACCACGTCGAACAGCAGCACCATGTAGGTAGCTACCGCCTGGATATGGTCATTCGTTATGCGGGCGAAGCAGTGGCACTGGAGTGCGACGGTGAACGCTACCACGGTGAAGACCAAATCCGAAGCGATATGGAACGCCAAACCGTTCTAGAACGCAACGGTTGGCGATTCATTCGCTTGCGTGGTGCTGAATACTTCCGTCGTCCCGAAGCCGCCATCGAACGCGTATGTCAGGATCTCGCCAATCTTGGCATCTACCCCGAAGCCAAGGCGCCTGTAGAAGCGAACGACCTCTTGGCACGCGTCCGCGAAAACGTGAATCGCCTTGAAAAAGGCTTGCCCCTTTTAGCGCCGACCGAACCGTTACCCGTTTTGGGTGAAGAGCCTTCTGACAGCCAGACCGACATGACGACTGAGACTACCCCCATTGACGGGACGCACTTTACGCTTGTTGACGATCACGCTTTAATCAACGACGACATGGCTGCCATTGAGNCACCAGGTACTCACGAAAGCGAGGCGAACACGGTGCATCCTGAAGCCGCCATTGTGCCTCTTGAGGTGAAGCACTCGGACATTACGTTAATGCCAGAATTTAGAGACCCCGTCAAGGTGTCTTTGCCGACACTTACCGATGTGTTTGACGATGAAACGGCACCAGACCCCGAGTCGACCGTCGATGACTGTGTGGTTGAAATGCCTGACGACGGTACGGATCTCTTGCCGCCGTCGCTTCGTATCGAGACGATTCCAACGGAAGATGACGAGACGGTCGTTGACACAAGCCGCACGATCGACTTCCTCTTAGAAGCCATTAGTGACGCCTGTTTGACGCGTGGCATGACGCCCAATGTCGCTCGCAATGACAAGCGCATCACGATCGAACTCGATGAAGGGCTTTTACTTGAAGCCTTGTCGGATAGCAGAGGTTGGCGCGTTGAAATGCCGTCCGTTGATGGTGTGCGTGCTCGTGGTGTTGCAAACTACTCGCTCGTTCGTGCAGGCACCTGGAAAGCGTGGGATCTCACAGACGCAGACTTTGCTAATGACAAGTTTGTGAAGGACTTCGCAAGCTTTGCGGGACGTACGGCTGAAGGACTAAATAGTTAACGTCTGTTGTATTTACCAGTGAATAGTTAACTTACAACTTCAGCTGTTATGGCATGAGAAGGTGTCCTATATATGAACAAAAAACTAGTAGCCTTGCAAAGCTAAATTCGCCATTTTTTGCCCTTAAAAAGCAAATTGTTTTTTGTGCTCAACGATGAATTTATCCAATAGCTCCACCACGGAACCAAGCATCATACGATCAGAAGTAGAACACCAGGATTCCAAAACGCCCCACTCTTCTTCACAAATAAAACCAAATCGATAGTACTGAAGATTTAGCATTTTTTAGCATCCATCTCTCCTGGGCATATATCCATTTGTTGGGAGCATAAAGTGTGGCTACATTCTTAGTACTATTCTTGGGAACCGTTGTTAGCCAAACAATCTCCGTGAACTCATTAGCCTGTTCACGCTTCCAATATGTTTGTATGCCATTGGTCTCATCAGTTGCCGATGTCACGTCATTCCAACTCAACAAGTCCATAGTCGAAACAATCTCTGCGCATCCAGCAAGCATCAATGCGCTCATCGTAATTAATGATTTTCAAGGCATTGTTTTCTCCTTATATAGATATAGCCTTATTCCCGTTGAACACTACCACAAGTTTCTTCCCACATGATTTCAAGTTCTGCTCTCATATATCGAGCATCTGGATGTGACTTTGTAGCATCTAAAACATTGCCATCAAAGTGGATCCACTCGCCATTAAAAGGTAAGGTCTTCGCGTCCGTACTTTGAAATACTTTTTCACCCGACTTAAACTACCAGTTGTTCTCACGCGTTCAATGACTTTTGCGCGATTACGCCGACAATCGTAGACATAATGGTCAGCCTCAGTCGAAATGTTTTTATATTTATCGTTCGCCATCGAAAAGGCAGTTTTCAAATCTGGTTGAGTACGTCCAACAGTAATCGCCAACCAAATGCCTCGATTTAACCGTTCTTTGACTGGTTCTCTTTTCCAGACATAAAATACATTTGACATTGGTATTTTGCCTGTCCAACCTTCAACTTCGATCAAACTACCAATGAGACGTTTGATCTGATAGTCTGTATATATTCGGGTTCCGAGGTTGCTGAAGTTGCTAAAGAAGTAGCCCAAGGCAGTAACAAACTACACAGGCACAAAAAAGCGCGGCATTTCATCAGGCTCTCCTATTGTCATCATTAACCAGGTTTTTCAGCGAAAACGGATTGATTTTCAATCAATACATCTACAAATTTCATAATTCTTCGACGAATTTCTTCGTGATCAACATCGCGATTTAAAGTAATCCGTAGCTCATAGCCTCTAGGCTTCTGATGGCTACCACTACAATGCTTAACCTCAGGCATGTTGCAGATATGCGAACGCAATGGCTCCAAGATAGTAACTTCAGCCTGCGCTTGATTCTTTGGCAGGTCTTCGATGGTCACCAAGATGTCATAAGATTCCAAATTGTCTGATGAGTCCCACTCAGAACTTGACCAACGCTCAATTTCCTTGCCATTCGCTGACACTTTCATATGTCCGTGCTCATCCATCGCAAATGTTAAGTGAGTTTTGTAGATGTTTTTCTCATCCTTTTCAGCTACCTCCATACTCACGTAGTCCTTTAAAAGATCGGCAACCTCTCGATTCATGGTAATGTGTGATTCAGAATGAAGCCCTCGAATAGCTGACTTCAACCTTGCTTCTATATCCAAGTGACCTGATAAGGTTTCATGACTGACAAAAGCACCGGACATATCGACGGTGCCCGTCTTCCAATCCATCGTCAACCTATCGAGCCTACCTTTGGCAGAGAGTCGCCCCAATTCCTCAAAAGGATTGAGGTTAATGTCTTTCGGACAAATCCCAGGGAATAATGGTTGACGAGATGAGAAAACCAACTGTGAGAATAGACAGGGCATCCATACATCAGTTGGCGTGGTAAAGGAACCGACAAAGTCTACTTTGATAGGTGGCAAGTCAGCAAACAATACCCCTTCGGCTTGCCAGATGATTTTCAGGTTATTTTGCTCCTGTTCAGGCTTTATCGTAATGTCGTATTGGTTCCTACCAAGCGACAAAGGCGGTTGATCCTCAGCTGTCACCTGATCACGCCGACTCTTATATTGGAAATCCAATGACCGAGGACTGTTCTGATAGACATACGAAAGCGTTTTCTCGCCAGCCTCGACAAGTAACCCTAGCTCAGGGAGTCGAATCTTTATGTCACCGATTTCTCCCGTCAGCTGTAGCGATGACAACGTTGTATCTTCAAATTTAAATGCCGCATTCAGCTTACTACTTCCAATTCGTTCATCCTTTTCAACAGCCTCCATCCATTGAAGATGAATTGACTGAGGATGCATGGCTACATCAAAAGCGACTTCTAGTTTGGGTTTCGCTTTTTTGAATAATGAGTTCTCTTCATAAGCCATACCTTCAGATGTAAACAGAAGAATAGGACTCGCACCCGTTTCTAACCGTCCTCTCATTGTCAACATCTTGGAACTAGTTGGCGTTCCCACTTCAAGAACCACCTCACGTTCCAAAAAACCAATCTTATGAAAACTTACGAAAGTATCAAAGCCTTGAAGGGATGCAAGATTCAGTGAGCCAACTAATCGATCAAAAGCAGTTACCTGACAAAACAACAGGGCAACATAGCCTAAAACCAAAGCAAGCGCCAAACTCATCGACAACTTGACTTTTTTTGTAGGAGCAAAACAGCATTTAGACATGATGTCTACTCCTAATAAAGCCAGTTCGAAAGCGAATAAGAAAGTTCATCAATCCAGAAGATCAGGCGATCGAACCATATACTGAATGCTTCAGTACCATACTCACCGAACTCATCCGTCGACAAAAGAAAAATCACGGTAAAGAGCATTACCAGCTGAATTAAGTTCAGTTTTTGCTTGTGATGAACAGTCCCAACGCCATTTTCTTCAGTTTCTTTTTGTTGGCGATAAGCATGCCACGTTTCTAACAGTTTGCTCAAACCATTAGAGCTGTTAGCCGGGCTAGGATTCGTATGTGGATGCATTGGGAAATTTGAAATCAGCTGCTCGTTTTCTTGACGAATAACCTCAAGCTTTGACGTCGAAAGATTCTCAACTAACGAAACAAAATCTCCATTTTTAGGCTCTCCTTGGTTCATTTTAGAGCTCTCCAAAACATCAGTCTTTGAGATTTAATACGCTCTTGGCATCAACCTTGAAGGGACTTCCAGTTACATACACATCACCGAACGCATCCATATAAAGCACGCCTTCAGTTGTTGCACCTTCGAGACGTCCTACTGCAAAAGGACTGCCCTCAACGAAAATGTCACCGAAAGCATTGCACCATAAGCGTCCTTCTGTAGAAGTATCCACATGTCCGACAGAAAATGGCGTACTGCCATTAAATACGTCTCCAAATGCATTGGTATGAAGTTCGTCAGCACTAGAGACAAATGACAAAAAGAGACTGGATAGCAACCAAAAGCCTTTATACATCCTCTCTATCCTCAATAACGAGAACGATTGAGCTACTCATTCAGCTCTTTGATCACGATCCCACCATTGTCATTGGGCGAAACCTCATTCGGCTCCGGTCTTGGTGAGGACATTTCTTTGACAGTGCTTACAACATTGTCTTCGTGGGTGCCCTCTTGAACAATATTCCCACGCGAATCATAGGCACGAAATTCCCCCGTCGCACGACCATTCTTCATCATCATTTCTCCCATCAGCGCCTCTTGTGAGTTGTAGTTTTTCTGCCAGCCATTGGCAACACCATTTTTGTAGGTCTGAACGACTTTCATGCCATCAGGTCGCCATGTAGTCAACTCACCGTCGTACTCATTCATCTTATAAGTTCCTTGACGAGCGGGTTTACCTGTTTGCGGGAAATAGACGGTAAAAGGACCATGACGTACGCCGTTTTTAAGCATGCCCTCTTCTAAAGGGTGGTAGTCATCAGAAAAAAGTTTAAACGGGTCGCTCTGCTTGCCATGCTCGAAGTTCACAGAACTCCGAAGTTGTCCGTTTTCAAAATAATCTAAAGCTTCACCATGTAACTGATGATCTGCGTACATGTGCTTTAATTGGACGGTGCCCGAGGGATAGTATTGTTCAACTAGACCATTGAGCTTTCCCGCTCGATACTGAGCCTTGACCTTGAGCTTACCGGTATCTGACCAATATTGAACAGTCTCGCCATCACGCTCACCATCTTTAAAGATGCCGTGGTCTACCAGCACACCTTTTTCTGTCCAGGCTTCAAAAAGTACATTTTGCTCGCCATTTTCCCAGTGTCCGATCTCACGAAGTTGACCTTCACTGAAGACCACATTGAGCCCGTCAAGCTTGCCGTCTTTATAGGCATAAAGGGAATAGCCAGAATCTGAAACATCTTTGACACGCCCTGTAAACGGTTTCCCTTCCTTGTCCATCAATAAGCCGTCAACATTCTTGAGCTCAGACGAAGCTGTCGAAGGTAACCAACCATAGAGCTGATATTTGTAATACCAAGCGCCCACGGCTGCACCCAAACTGACAACCGTAACAGCAACCAAAAAACCGAGTTTGCTCATGACGATCTCCTTGTTAAGATCTCTGTGACGCAAGGACTTGTAGGAAAACCATACGCAACAACAACCAAACGCGTTCGGTAAAAACCACCTCAAAACCTTATCACACTATCCTAACCTACCAAAAACAGTCTGGTATCGCGTTCGAAGGTCGTCCGGAGCGCTTTCAACCATCTTNTTAGTACACTTACAACTAGCCTTTCCCCAAATCACATAGCAGACTGTATCCCAAGCGTATTGCAACACTTCTTCAAGACTAGCCTCTTTATCCTGAGTAGCTTCATCGTCATCCTCATCTGCATCTTCATCGGAAGAAAATCCACTTGGCACGATCCCTTGCAGATGGTGTTTTGCCGCAATCAAAGCATCAAGGCTGTCCCTATTGGACATCCATGCTGCATAGTCCTTGGAATACTTCATGTTTTGCATGGATAGAACACCGCGAACGAAAATCGGCACTGTTTCTTGAGTAAAGCCAAACTGTTTCACATACTCCCGAAGAAACTTCTCCTGCAAACGAGAGTGTTCATCATCACAAAGGTCTAGATAATCCCATACCAACTGTCGCCCGACATCACCCAGCATACCTAGAGCGAACACTGCAAAACTTCCAGGAAGTCCACTTTGTTCATCATTCAGATTGGTATAGCTTTCATACTGCCGCATGGCAAGCCGAGCGTAGCGTTCGAGCAGAGGATGAAGAGATGGATATGCGACAGCACAAGCGCAGAGCTGATTGATGCCTTTTTTAGGGAGACCGGTGATCGGAAGGTACTTTTTTTCGGGTCCCTTGTACTCCACAGCATAACTACGAGGAAAGTCTTCCTGCGCTAAAAGTTCACACAGATAATTCAGGACTTCGCCATAGCATGCCTCGGTGCTGTCCTTGGCAGTAATACGAATCACTGCAAACGCATCATTAGTAGATGCGGTGAAATGTTCTGTTTTCCTCCTTTGGAGGTTTAACGGCAACCTACCCGTGCCCTCTTCTTTGAGCTTTTTCACCATATCCGGACGCACTTTCTCCACCAAGCCAAAGAGATAATTGGTGTCCAAATACTGAAAATTCAAACCATATACCTTATAGCTCACCGCTACATAGCAGGCAAAACGCAATAGCGGCTCCGGAACTTGCTCTGAACGGATACCGGGTTTCAGGGAATACTCCCGATCCCAGAAGTGGTCATCCTCATTGCCTGTCGCAACAAAATACTTTTCCTGAAGCTCCCGTTTGAGCATATCAAATAAGTGATGGTCAATATCGCCCCACCGGCTCTGTCGGCGCAGGTTTTCGCAAAAAGCAATGACTTTGTCCGCATCAAGCGTCTCTGCCTGCTGCGCTTCGGTCCATGTTCGAAGCAGTTGCCACACCTCAAAGGGCGCTCCTTGACTACTAACCACTACCGGCAGNTAAAGAGAATCCAAACGCGTGATTCTCCCGTCAATCGCATCCTGAATGCACCGGTCAAAGAGTGGCTGCAAAACCGCCTCAACTTCGGGCTTCATCCAGTAGCAACGCCCATCGGCACTATTACATTTAGGCAAATCCAAAGTCTTGTCCATAACTCACCTCAACCAATATTCGAACTTGACCGCTGAAAAGTGATTGACAAACATCACCAAATGAGCACACAAAACAAGCTAACTGTCAGTACCACAAGTCCCATATTCGCCTGTACCATCAGCCAAAACAGACGCTCTCTCGGCAGCTTTTTCATTTTTTTGAGCATCGATCTTTGAACCTCTTCAGAGCCCATAACTTTGTGTTCTATCCAAAAAGTCAACCCACACATCACGGCAAGGAAAACGAAAAAGCCAATACTGTCAGCAAACGTCAAAAGATCAACAATGACACCGCCGGGCAACCGCAAAACAAGCACCATCAAAAACAGTGTAAAGAGTGCAAAAAACGGCACAAGTGCTTTGTGTGACTCAAAATAGATATGATCCTCTCTTTCACGGTTGACCCGTTTTTTAGGAAGACTCAAGTTCGACAGCCATCGAAGCCATCGCGGTGAATCCGTCAAAAGCCATCGACAAAAACGACTCGCATAAAATAGGACAGCATAGAGTCGTATGCGAATACCCGTGAGTAGCCCCGTCTTCATGGTTACTCCTCTTTGTAGCCAGCCTCTCAGCGTTGGTCCAAGCCAACAAAGGGCACATAAACACCGCAGACTTGCCCATTCGCATCGTATCCAAAGTACGTCGGATAGACACCATCACCTAGACCTGACGTAAAGACCACCAATCGACAATTCGTCTCTGGCACAGTCCAAGCACACCAATCACCATCAGGACTTTGATGCTGCGGATATTGAGTTGCATTCTCTTCCAACAGGTCTGCAAACAAATCGTTATAAGGATCAATCCCCTCTTCTTGAGCTTCGCGTTGCTTCCAATAGCTGGCGAATGCATTTTGCGTGATGACGTCTGTGAGTGTCGCAAGCCCTGTGTCGACACTAAAGCCCGTCGCCTCACCCTTTTTGAGAGTCTCATCCAAGTTTTCGTCGCCACACAGACCTAACTCATATCGCACTGGCTTTGACTCGGAAACGCAGAGTTTGGCACAGACATAACGGACGCCTAAGGTGTCAGAGACACTGACGGCTATCGTTAACGGATAGCGCCCCGGTGGAATGTGTTGCATAAACGGCTTAGCATCCAATAAGGACGTACACGGGTCGCAAGCGACGAGTGATCCTGACGGAAAGTCAAGTTCACCCAATGACAATCGCTTCAGAGATGATTTGACGGCAACAGACTGATCAAAATACGCCTCGAGGTTAAGACTGTTGCAACGTGCCGTTTTGCGTGAGTTGTTGTCGGATGGCGATTGATGAGGCACATCGGACTCAAAGTGATTGATTCGGATGATCGTANNCCGATAAAAATCGAAATCACCGTTCAGTTCCTCACTTTCATGCTTGTTGGGTTTTGCGTTTGGCGAACATGGCAAATAACCTAGCAATATGCCTAAGCCACCGCAAATATTCCGACCGCCATCACCACCACAGGTGGTTAATGTGTCAGCTTCGACCACCTCCCGTTTATAGGGATCATAGGCGATGGACAGTCCAAAAAAGTTGGGTTCCTCCATATCGAAGGGCTTGTCCTCATCCTCCGCACTTTCGAAATGGTGCAGACGCATGGCATAGTCCATGCCATCGCCCCATGGGAAAAGGGTTCGACACCCACCACCGCACAGATAGTACCACTCGTTCGCGGTGGGCAATCCAACCCCTTGGTTCTTCAGCCCATCAAGAAGCGTGTCGTAGTCTGTGTGATTATAAATGGCTATCTCGAAGCCCTTTTCCGTCCGCTCAATGCGTGTTGATTTGTGTAAGGTAAGGCTATCCTGGTCGCTCCAGATAAATTCACGGAATTGCTTTAGCCAGTCAGGATGGGCAACGAGTCTAGGATCGTCCAAATTGACGGGCTCCCAACATAATTCCTCCAGTTTACTACCACCAACATGGGTACTGATGGTTGCCTGTCGAACAGGTGCCATGCTTTCGCGAATCATCTCCTCGGGGTTCTGTTCAGCCTCCCATTCTTCGCGCAGATAATCCAATTCCGCCTGGCTTTCTCGATTTAAACCCACGACAAATCGATCCCATCCCAGTGTCACAGTATCACCAGGCACAAAGACAAACTCACGATCGTCCTTCTTAAAGCGCCCTGTGACACAACATTGCCCCCACTTTTCAAAGGTTTCCAGCCCCAGGAAATCGAGTCCGTACCGAGCAGCCAAACGCGCCATGAGCGTCGTTCGATCAGAGATACTCAACGTGTCAAAGACAGTANNCCTGATCAGCCAATCGGCACGGATAGCTCGATCTTTTGACTCTGCCTCAGAAGAGGCGCTTACCGGCGACCTCTCGGGAAGCACGAACGGTATGTTTGGATAACATTCCTGATAATCACGCCAGGGTTCAAGTTGGCACTTTTTACCCGATTCACGAAGGAATCCCCAAAAATCTTTGGGATATAGGAACACAGGGTCAACAAGATGTCGCCTGACGACAATGACAACGGTCCCATCGGGCAAAATCCCAAGATGCTGGAAACGATCCTCGCCAAACATCCCTGGCTTAATCCGAAGGACTTCTCGCGTTGTCATATTGATGAGTTGTGCACTATCGTAGGCTCGACTCTCACCATGGGCTTGAAGCAAAAGCCAATCTCGAGTCAACCATCGACATCTCACATCTTCACCTATACCTGGCAATGCAACAATTCGGCACCGTCCGGTATCCATATCCAAATCCAATAGACAGGGATCAATCCGTCCTCGACCACTGACGCAATGAATCATGAAAATGTGGCTCGTTCCAGGCACAGGTACGGCATCTGACAAATGGTCATAGCCAGACAGCTTGAAGGGATGCTCAACGACTTTACCGGTCTCCCAACGATAAATCGTCCCTTGATACCATTCGTTCGAAAAGTAGACTCTACCGAGTCCATCTGAAACAATCCCGGCATGGTAACTGTGTGCCCAACCATCTTTGGGCAGTACCCAGTTATGAACGGTNACCTGACAAGTCCCCTTCTCTGTTAATTCGATTTGAGTGACATTGCATGGATCACCGATCCAAAGCGAAGACCCAGCCCAATGAGATGATTGCGGCGCGTCATCGTAACCAATCTGAGAGGGTTCAAAAAAGTTGAGAACAGACGGATTCTTGCCAACCATGACCCGTNNACCTATCTTGCCGGGCGTCGCTCGTGAGNNTACCGCATAAACCTCAAGGTCAGGTGAATACGATAGATTGCACAAGCTGGCGTGACTGCGAGATCGAATCACGCGTGGCGGTCGTTGACGAAGGTCAGCAAAGCAACCACTCATCCAACGGTCACTGCCTGTCGGCTTCCATTCGCCAGCCGCATAATTCCCCGCAAGGGAATTAAAGAAATAATCATACGCAGTATCGTCTTCCAATCGATACTCATCGCACGGCATGACTTTCTCAACGGGTCGTGGCTTTGCCGGCTGCCCCCACTGACGTTTGGGTTGGCAAAGGAGTGTATAAGCCTGATGTTGCTCTTGGCAAAAGGCTTCGAATGCGTCACGCTCCTCCTCCGGGAGGATGGTGAGAAGGTGAATGTCTTCGCCATCCAAATCAAAGAGCGCCAGTCCGACTACCGACAGTTCTTGACCCAATGCAAGTAACCCTTTATCGTGCGTTAAATGCATGTATTGTTGGCACACAACATCAAATCGTTGATCCGACAATATGTCCATCGTCGATGCAAACTGTGCCCGCAATTCTGCCAATGTGTCATCGACCGCACCCTCATCTGTGCGCACGTCCACGGCTTCGTCAATCAGCGTCTGAAAGTCTGTCATGAAGGTTCACTCCTTCAGATCGTGTGCGTCAGTTGGTGCTGATGCACACGCTGGATTTAGACGATTAATCTTCTTTAGGATGCTTGATCATTAAGCCCCCTGCCTCACGGAAGAAGGAATGGAACCCAAGAATTACTGCCTCATCATGAGTTTCACCGAAACCATTGACGACCTCTAGTACCGCAGGCAAATCCCAAGCGAAGAACAAATCGTAGGCGAATTTTCTCCCTTCAATTTGTCCAAAGCTTTCATAAGCATGAGGCACCTTTTCGCCTAATGAGGCATGAAGTTCATCGCGAAGTTTTGCGCGTGAAGCCTCATCATGATCCTGGCTATCGACAAACAACATCCCTGCTGTCACACCAGCTCGATGCAAGAGACGCATCGCATCTGGTTCATTGTGGAAATAAGCTGAGATTAGTGCCATTACGGACGATTGCCCGTGTTTTGCATCAAGCAGATAATCACAGTCATCGTCTGTATCGAGATTCCATTGGAATTCAAGCGCATCGTCCAAGTAATCGTCAACTGTATCACCTAACTTCTGAGGCGCACTTTCATGGATATAGCGCACATATTCGGGTAAGGAAAAACCGACACCCTCTTCTGGTTTTCTTGAAAGTCGAATATTCCCAAAATGCTGCATGTGTGCCACTTCGCCAAAGGCGTGATCAAGCAACAAATTCACCGCACGGAAAGCATCCTCGACTTCTTCTTCATTGAGCGTTTCAAAGGGTTTTGAATAAATAGTGAGACAAAGCGAACCGTTGTCTCCTACCGATTCCCAAATATAGAGATCCTTCGCAGCATACTCTCTCAACCCTGTCTTCAAAACTAGATCTGCGCACGACGACATTGCTGGACGACAGAGCGTCATTTTCCAACAACCTTGAAGACTTTCAGGCATCGCGCGTACCATCGCTCTTAGCAAATAAAGACGCAAATAATTGCCATCCGTTGAGAGATTCACCTCCACAACACCGTCCGTCGATCCTAAAGCCACAGCTGTATCGGGGAGCGCCTGATGGATAACGTGCTTCATTTCGCTAAGCACAACAGGGATCTCTTGAGGATTGATTAAACGCTTTTGCCAATCCGTCGTTTTTTCTTCAAACGTTTTCCAAAGTGATTCAACACGTTGAGCAAACGGCTCCGCAAACCTTGGATAAGTCATTTGTTGGCGACAGGAACGCATTAATTCGAGCGAATCATGGTCACCTTTACGTAACGCTTCGGCTTGTTGCAAATAGGTCAGAGCTTCATCATCACGGTCAAGGTAGAAGAGCGCATATCCCATTCGGAACTGCCATTCGAAAGACTTTTCAAAGTGTTCCCTCACGGACTCAAGCAAGACCACAGCTCTTTCAAGCCCCTCGCCTAACGGAGGCGCCGCATTATTGTGAGCGCGTGCCAACTCGAGCGTCAGTATGGGTTCACGATCGTCATCCGGGATCTTTTCCAGCATCTGAATGATCTCGTCATACGCTTCGTCTTCATTCAAGCTTGCGACGCGATCCAATATCGCACGAATTTCAGGCGTTAATTCTGAAGCCAGCGCATAGTCAGGATTGGCACTCTCGTTGGAGAGTCCTCCATTAACCTTGAAGCGCATGACACGCCCTTCGCCACCCTCTTCTTCAGGCTTAAGCACCACATGAACCGTACGGTCGAGGTCCAACCACAACTCGACGATGTCGTCAAATTTGCAATGGTACCGTCTTGCAAAATCTCTTCCAACNGCATCCTTAAAGTGCTTTACCCATGTGGGAGCAAGATGGCTGAAACCCGCCTCATTCATGCGGAAAACGACGTGTAGTGAGCCGGCAGAGAAAGGTACCTCGGCGCTGAGGCATGCCGGTGCATCAGGCTCTACATTCAGTTGGTCAATGTTGAAGGCCTTTTTGACTGCTTCAAACCCCTTAGAGTCTTTAATAAGGCACGTTAGCGCCAACTGCTTATCCAAAACTGGTTGGAGATCCATTTGAAGATTTTGGAGTTCGGCATCACTTTCAGGATCAATGTAGTGACACAACATGACGGGCAACGGCACACCCGCTTCAATTTCTTCTTGCAACTGCTTAAATTCTGGATCATCTGGTACAAGTTCAAGTCCTTTAGCTGCCGCAGCTAAAGCACCTGCTTTATCACCAAAATGCGCACGAAGTTTTCCCAAATGCAACCAGCCCCACGGATAATCGGGGTCTGCCAGAACGCCCTCTTCTACCACCTTGAGTGCCTCATCGAGTCGACCTGTATGTGTGAGGCCAGAGNNTACCAATCTGTAATGCCAAACGCCACTATTCGTCGCAGACGCTCGAGCCTTTTCAAGCGTCGTGACCACTTGAGCATAGGAAAGATATCGATCGTCCTGCAGCAACGCAAAAGCACGATAGAGCGAAACCTCTAAATCTGATTCAGCCTCTTCCTTTGTAAAGCGCCCTTCTGCAATGCCTTCTTCTTCCCATTGATCTAAATAACTGAGCATACGCCCGATAGCGCAAGAGCCATCTTCATCACAGGCATCTAAATACGCACGATCTTTATCCGTCAACAGCATGATGTTTGTCTCCTGCTTGCAAGTGGTCAGTCGCTACAGTCTAACAACGGGTCTTTCAGACCCATTCTCAAACTTAACTTTTGCCTGCTACCCAGTGTTTTGGATACCAGTTTTATATTTCAGTTTGAACCAACAAATAGACATCACACAATCAGGGACAAACCTAGAAACAAATTATTGAGCAGAAGACTGAACAGGGCTGTTGTCTAAGCAATTGTCCTTCTAGGATATTGCCAGTGCAATCAAGCAGTCAGAAAACATGTACTCTACTCCACACATGTTATGCATTATGAACTGAGCTTGTTTTTGACTAACTGAGCCAAATCGTTTTGTCTTTCTAAGAGATCCTCCAATTTTTTGGCTATTGCTTCTACGATGGCATGACAAGGATTTTTATACCCAATCACCTCGAGTTTCTGAAGCTCGACACAATGTAGCGTGCCATAAAAACTCAACATGAAATCCGTTAACTCGTCAATCATCAAATAACCGACCCGATTATCGATATCAGTATGACCTTCCTTAGCAGTCATCAAGCCAATCACGCCAACAGCAACAGTGAAGGCACCACAGCACGATTGCTCAGTCTGCATACCCAGTCCCATCACCGAGAACATTTTCCTTGTCTCCTCAGACAAGTTCAGGTTGTAGTACTCATTACAAGCCTTGAACATCGCCTCAGCACAAGTTAAGTCTGTACCAATGTGATATTGGTTAACCAGTTCATAAAGCTTCATCGTTCCCATACTGAACTCCACTTAGCAAGCATAAAAAACAGTATCCCCTTTCACCGTCCATTGAAAAGTCACGATAACCAAGCCATCGTCCTCATAGATCAGCGAGTTGTTCTTGGTGTCAGGTAAGGTTGTCGTTAACATCCATGTGCTTTGAAACCTGAGTTTCGGATTTATGCTGTTCATCTCACGTTTCATACAACTTCACAAGCAACTTCACGATCCGTTCTCGGTTCTTTGCGGTTTTCATGAAGGTGGGAAGATGGTCAGCCTGGGTCTTTTTAGGACCATCTTTAGGCTTCTCTCGAAGAACAGCACTGAGATATTCAATCAAATAAGCTAGGTGTTCGCGATTTATCGCCCAAACCCACTTACCTTGAAACGAAGTCAAAAACCAAAGTTCAAATCCGAAATAAGGCTCTCGACCATCCATGATCTCAGCAGTATAGGAATAGGCTTCGGCTGTTTTATGCACTTCTCCAGACATGATGACTCCGCAATAGGGACACGCCACATGTAAAACAGAGAAACATTGTTTTGATTCTTCTTCGATATCGACACGATAGTATCGACCACAGTTTTTGCACTGGTTATGGACATCATAGTGGTAGATCGTCCTGTCTCGGGTCTCCTGATGCCCGCAGCTCATGCAACGAAAATAGGCATGTTTATCGTCCGCCGTCACTACACCTTCAGCACGACACTTCGGACACTTCACCTGAATCCCTGACGTACACGCATTGTATGCACTAAACGTCCAATAAGGTTTATCTACGATACGTGCCATAAAACACCTTCAAAACGTTCGAAGTTCTTCAAACTTCTCTATCAGAGCTTCTTTTTGGAGCTTATCATCGATCAATCCATTCAAGATAGTGCATAACAACTCTTATATTTCATCCCGTTTTTTTGGTTCTCTTTTTTAAATCTCCCTTTTTCAGACGCTACCAGCCCTTTTCCTCCAGGCTCAGGTAGTTCCATAGAAAGTCCAAAAGTTCCTGAAATATATCTGCCGGGCGTTTTTGTTCCATAGTTTTTCACCTCCCAAATCATTTTCTACACCATCTCATACAGCAGGGCTGTATCGCCCCGCACCAGTTCCAGATGGGAGCGTAGCGTTTCAAACCCGCTTTGCACCGCCTCGGCGGACAGATCCCAATCTAGGGCAATTTCAGCGGTAAGTTCCGGGAGGTTCCACGCCCGCAGAGCGGCCAGCACATTAGACGCCTGCTCTCCCTCCAGCAAAGCGCAGTCCAGGGTATCCTCTGTCTTGGGAGCGGGAAAGCGGACATCCAGATCCAGCTCGCACTCGCACCAGTCCCAGATAGTNATATAGACCGCACCGGAGCAGTCGCCGTCGGACAGTTCCTGCCGCTGGTTATTTTTGAGCAGATAAAAGGTTGCGATCTGTGACATGGCAGTTCCTCCCGAATATATTTTCAGTGTTCATTGAGATACCTCGCCAATTTCTTCTCCAGCAGTTCTGTCATATCATTGCAGAGCCGGTTTACCTTGTTCTGCTCATGGGCGAAGTACCAAATGGTTTCTTCTCTAGGGCGGAGCAAGAGCTGGTCGCCATCCGCTTCTTTCCAGAACTCACCTAGCACGCAATACTGCTCTCCATGGATGGTCAGATTAAATGTCCTAGAAAGATCAATGATTATGCCTGTGGATACATCGATACCTGCAGTCAACAGGAAAAACTCTCGCACCTGCGATGGAAGTGCGAAATCCAACACGCTCTCTTGATTCCCGATCTGCTCTTCCGTGGCGGCAGTANNCCTGATCACATCAGTGGAGTCCAGCACCTTCGCCAAAGCTTTGGAGAACTTGAGGTATCGGCAAAAGAGCTTCGGGTTGTTGGTCTTGAACTCCTTTTGCTTCTCCCGCTGCACTCGCCCCTGCTCCTTGCAGAAAGCGTCCAGTTCCGCACAATATCGCTCTTGATAGAGAGGACTAGCTTGGAATACCACTCCGTTCTTTTCCAAATACGCTATTGCTCCTTTTTGGCTAGTGAGTATTGGAACCCATGAAAAGCCGTGCTTACAAGGCTTTATTTTCAGCAATTCACCACGACTGAGCAAATGTTCCAGTTCAGACGCATAGGTATTCCACCAGTTTTGCCAACTATCTGGTGTCTCTCGCCCCTCAACTAGGTCCAGAAGCTTATTTTGCAAATTCACAACATCCAGCATATACAAGCCTTCTATGTCAGTATTTCTTTGGCGCTTAAACAGATCTTCAACGAACTCCTCCTGACAAAGAGACAAATCCACCTAGATACATTAACCACCACTCAAATATGCTGACTACTAGAACCGCCAAGTAAACCTTTAATATCATCATTCCAGGCGCTTTCATTCGAGCATACTTTTTGTCCAATTGATCACGACGTTCTGATGTATAGCGGGCATGACAAAAGATCAATGGACTGACGCCAATAACGACCATCAAAAGTAACGCGAGAAGCCAATGTAATCGATACGTCAAAGGACCAACAATGGGCACCAATACCCACAAACTAATCGTTTGCAATAAGAGATCACCAGTCAGGTGATTCCCTTCTTTCTGACGCCACTTTTCTGCCGCATACCATATTCGATCAATCATTTGCATTGTGATGCACCCTACACACCTTTCAGGTAATTACTTTCACAACCGAAATCGGAATGGTTTCAAATCTTTTGTTTTAATGGTCAGCTCTGAAACGCTCTTTTGCAAGGTTTTTAACTGTTCCCAATACTCCGCAGGCGCCTGGATCTGCTCCAAATAGCCTGAGTAGCGGATTATCTGATCTAGCGTCCGTTTCCTGTATTTTGCGATTTCCCCCAAATGGGAATAACTGGAGTCNGATACATAACTTGGAACATCGATAGACCGAATTGTTTCTATATCAAGTGCCCCATGCTCAACTATCTCAGATTTAATAGTGGTAAGCATATCTTCCGCTGAAAAACGGATGTCACGCTCGCAGAGAAACCGTAGCTCATAAAACAGGCGATTCGCCACAAAATGTTCAGCTAAGGGCTCAAAAATTACATCATCCTGATACCAGCCTCCATGGGCACAGGAGATCAATTCACGGTAACGCTTGTCTGCGATCCACTGGCACAGTACCTCTTTACTCCCCCGCATCCATGCGTCCAGTCGGGCTTTTGTTTCTTCGGGNCTATCATAGGCTGTTCCATAGCAGGGCAGACCATTAGCTTTCAGCCACTTGGTCACTGCCTTACTGAATTTCGTGTAACTCATGTGATGCTCCTTTAAAAATCCCGTACCAGATCAAACTGTTCAATCAGGGCAGCTTTATGGAGCGCATCACCCGGCAGTGCATTCAGGATACCCTGTAGGNNTATGTAAATTTCGTCCCGTTCCTCAGTTTCAATGAATCGCATCTTATTGAAGGTCTGGGTATAGGCTGTCACCGCATCCAGCGCTTGAGCATGGGCGTCTTCACCCGGTTCAGCGGTACCNAGCTTCATCAGCTGGGAACGGGTCTTACGGTATTGATTGGCTGCCTTTTTCGCAGCAGAAGCAGGGATATACTCCGCACCGTCCCAACCTCGGAAGGGATTGTCCAGGTTTTGCGCCAGCCACTCTGGTTTCCGGGGTTTGGTGATCCGCAGATCCATTCCCGGCTTGCTTTTCCAGAGCTGCTTTGCCGCTTTTGCCGCCGTCTCCGGCAGGCTAGTCATCCAAAACCAACGAAGCTCTGGCATCAAGTCTGGCGTCGGGATGTCCGCTGTTCCAAAACCGAATAAATCATAAGTCGAGAGATTCGTCAGTTCGCGAAACTCTCGGACGGCGAAAAAANNATTCCTCATGTTTCCCGGCTCGCCCCAAAGCCTAAGCTCCTTCAGATGGGGATGGACAGTCGCTAGCCCTGTCAGATCAAAGTCCTTCACTTGGATGCCATGCAACCCCCATAGGTTCGGCAGCTCTGCGTGCGGACGGTATTCCTCAATGAATTGGAGGGTCAAACCGCTGCCATCTTCGGGCGCATGGATGGTGCAGGCGTCCGTACCCTTGTTCTGAAATAGGAGCAGCTCTGTTCCCTCACAAAGCCAAAGCTCTTCCAACCCGGTCATGTCCAACATGAGCTTTCTAATGCTGGTTCCGCGTAGATCAAGAACCTTCTGACCGTGGTTCAGCAAAGTCACTTCATCAACAAAGGGATTTTCACGCAAAAACTCCTGCAGATCTTGGTGCCACCGCTCGCAGATGAGGCTTGAGAGGCAAGGTAGCGCCTTTAGTTCCAGCGCCGAATCGAATGGTATGTATTGGTCATTCACGCGATGACTGTTGACCTTCAGCGGGATACCGCCGATCTCCGTTTGCTCGTCACTGTCCATAGCCTCCTTGAAAGCTCGCCGGCGTTCCTTTGGGATGGTATGCCACCAGATCTGACGGTACACATCATAGCCGTCACTCCAGCCGCCGTAGGAGCGGCAGGGTTGGTCGGTGAAGGGCGGAAGTGTACCCACCAACGTGTACTGGGGCGGGATCTCCATCGGCACCCGTAGCAGATGAAGGTCTCGGGACCAGTACATGAAGTCCTTGTAGAGCGGACGGAGATGAGGTAGTTCTTCCACTGTCAGAGGGCAGTCGCCCACCCAATCTAGAGAGAGGATCACCGCCCAAGCCTTTTTGCTCACCGTGTCTGGCGGCGCAATATAAGCCACCTGACAGGCGGTATAGCGTTTCAGGTATTGGTTGTAGACCGTATAGACCTCTCCAGCTTGTGCTTTCATACCTGCCCTCCTACTGATAACTTATAGTCCTGTTCGCTGCCATCCGTTCAGCCGCTCCTGAACCCCGTCGATCATCCAGCCCTCGCCCACACGTTTCATGAGGAAACGACGGTCAAAGCCCGTATTTTTCTCCCTGGTGTAGATGTAGAGCTTATTCTTGGTGATCTGCTCCGCGTCTAGGAATTCTTCTCCGTTGTAGGTTCCCTGGGCACTGTATGAGAGGCCTAGAGGCCGATACCCCAAACGGGGCTTTTCGCTCACATACTTCTCCCAGATTGCCAGAAGGCGGGGCACAGCCTCAGCATCATCAAACCCAACTTCCTCCATGTACTGCTCCCACTCTGTCATTTCCGCAAAGAAAGCGCATAACACACTGCGGCAATCCGTCGCAGCGTGTTCATCCAGTTGGACGGGCTTTTTTGTANNCTTTTCACGTTGACACTGGGTGAAGGATGCCATCTGCTCCTTGGTGAATTGCACATGGGATACCGGCTCAATGTAGCCGTTGCTAGCGATGCCCAACAGTCCCTCATATGTCACAGCGGTATGGTCGATATGGATATGGGAGAGTTTGGATATGGAGGCGGCTTGAATCAGTCCGGCATCATCCAAGCCTGTGCGATTGAGTGTCAAAAGATCCAACTTGCAGCCTTGCAAAGCGGACAGACCGCTACCGTGAATGGCGACGTTACCGTCCAACAGCAGATAGCGTAGCTTGGGCATCGCGGAAAAAACATGAAAACAGGCATCTGTAAGCGCACCGTCCTCCACGCCGAAGTTGACCATGCTTTTATGTCCGGCAAAAGGAGCAAGAAGTGTATCGGTCACCGGATAGCCTTTCACATGAAAGCCAACCAGAGTGTAACTGGTNACCAGCAGCTCCATGATTTCTGGGGTCAGCTCCGGGACTTCAAATCGCTTTTCTCCGTCTAAGGTCAGGACACTGCTCTCCCAGTTCACTGTTCGCGCGCGTTTTGGTAATTTCATCGCTCTTTTCCTCCTTACGACTGCTCCTTGTAGCTGGCTTCAATGTCGATGAAGCACAAATACACTGCACAAACATTGTCATTGGCGTCATAGCCGAAATAGGCGGGATAATAGCCGTCGCCCCAACCAGAGGAAAAGATGGGAAGATTGCAGTCTGTGTTCGGTACCGTCCAATTGAGCCAGTCGCTATGGCTATTCTGATACTTAGGATGAGTTTTAGCGTTTTCCTCCAACAGGTCACAAAAGAGATCGTTGTAAGGATCAATATCAGAATCTTCTTCTAACCTTTTANNCCAGTATGTCTTGAAAGTGTTTTGTGTCTGTATGTCAGCCACACATGCCATCCCGGCGTCTACACCAAATCCATAATAGTCACCCTCCCCTAACTCATCATTCAGATCCTCTTTGCCAGTCATGCCCAGCTCATAGCGAACAGGCTTTTCCTGACTGACCTCCACCTTGACACAGGCGTAACGATCACCATATTTTTCACTGGGCACCACACAGATCTTCACCGGATAAGTCCCGGCGGGGATTGTCTGGATAAAGGGCGGCGTATCCTCCAACTCCATCAAAGGATCGCAAGCGAAGATCGTCCCGGTAGGGAAGTTCACGACACCTACGTCCAGCACATCCACGCTCATGTTTCCAATCACTTTTTCAGTGAAATGAGTCTCTAGGTCCGTTTTACAGGTCAGTTTGTCCTTGATGGATTCGTATTTGTTCAGCCACTCGGTTGTCGGCATAGATCTGCCCTCCTTTTGACGAAGTTTTCTTACGTAGTTGCTACTAGAACCGTCCCAAAAACAGAAAACACACCTACCTTTGTGAAATTTATGAGAACAGTTTGGATACCCGTAGAGCACATGAGCACATTCTGGGCATAACCCAATCATCTGTGAAGAACTATTCCAAAAAAGGCTGCCACATTCAGCACACACAACTAGTTTTTTTGCTGACATGGGTTCACCAATCCCTTTCCCGGATGGCTTCCTCAGTATCGATAGGAATGTCGAACCACTTTAAAATATAAGCGACAGATGCTGCAATGCTTTCTCGCGCGACCGTTTCAAGCTCACTGTCGTTCTCATCAAAAGCTTCCTGCAAATCGTTGATGCCACAGACTGCCTCGTCTAGCAATTCCTGGATCGTCTCGATGTCTTTTTCTCCAGTCTCAAGAAGCTGAATCACCTTTTGTAATTCGTCCTTTACCTTGTCCACCAGAAAAACAGGATAGTAATCATCCTGATACATCTCACTCAACAATTTGTAATTTGGGTCAAAGTCTTTCATTTGAGTGATCCTTTATTTATGATCAGCTGTTATGCACAACTCGATCTCGTCATCACTATAAATCAAATGAAGCCCATTGGTTTGGACTCCAAAATGAAATTCAATATTGTGGTATTTAAGAATCAAAGGTTTTCCACGACGCCTCATTGTGGAAACAGAGTCAGGTTTACCAAATATATTAATAATTTCATCCTGTGACATTCCAAATTTTAATGGTGAAATGTTTTGAGGTTCCATCAAAATTTGATTGCGCCATATTTCGAAATCCACTTTATCCCCTGGTTGCTACCATTTGCTATTTGACTACTTTACATAAATTCTTCAGAAGAGACATCACCAAAGAAGAAGAAAAGAATAAATGCCAAATTAATCAAAACATACAATCCTATCAATATACAAATTATAAGAATTAACTTCTTTCCAATAGGACCTACTCTCTTTCTTAATGACATTAACAACACAAGCATTAATATCATTAATATAAGCATTGCGAGTAATATCATAAATATACAACCCAATTATGCTAATTTTCATAATTCTTTGATCAGTTGGCAATCCACCTCTCTTCTCGGATCGATCCTTGAGTCAAGAATTGATCTTATTTTTGGCTCCTAGCCAACGATGGTAGTTTCCTTCACTAACAGATTGCCGTAATCCATGGCAATCAGCTTTTTGCTTGCTCGAGGAGTACACATGAACCAAGTGCTTACACCACACCCCAAGAATCCATTCTTGTGACGGTAAAGAAATCTGTTTGGGTAGAAATGGGTTTACCTTGTCGACCAAAAAAGCAGGATAATAATCGTCCTGATACATCTCGTCCAGCAGCTTGTAATTGGGGTCAAATGCTTTCATAGGGATTGCTCCTTTCTCATTCAAACATCAGGTACTGTATGATTCAGTCAGGCTGCCATCATCCTCACGGAAAATACACTGATACAGAGGCTGGCGCTGTGTTGCTTTTCGGAATCGCTCCAGAACCGGAGCCAGCGGCTCATCGGTAGGGATACCGAGAGCATCAGCTACCCGTCGCCAACTGTCCATATCGTCCAAGTTGATGTTGCGCTGCCTCTGTCCGTATTCCTCCAGTGTTTTGGAGTCCGCATACTCCTTTGCGTCACAGCAGTCGTGCCAGCAGATGCAGCTCACGATCAGTGAAAAAAGATCGTCCATATTCTCGGCTAAACGACCAGCTTCACCTTCGCTACTGTAATAGCCAATGGAACCATCCTCCAGCAAATGGTATTCACCGCCGGAACCATCTCTAGCAAAAGTCATACCAGGCAGTGTGAAGGTTACTCTACCGTCAACTTCATCTCTCGGAGATAAATCGTCTAAAACAAAAAAGTCGAAAAGAGAATCAAATCGCTCAGCCAGAGCTTGATCAGACTGTAATAATTTCAAGTAATCCATATGCTGTTCACCTCGTTGACTGTTCTAAATCCATTTGGTGGAACTGCTCGAACCATTGTGCTTCATCTGTGATCTCATCATTCCAGAAAAAATGCTTTTGATTTCGAGCCAAATGATCAGCAAACGGAGATGCATCCAAAGGAGTGTAGACCTTGAAACTGTCCTTATCAGCGCCCTTAATCTCACGATTAAGGTAATACACCCTCTTTGCGTCTCGTGAATACCAATGACTAAGCAGTTCCCATGAACTCAAATCCACTTTGGTTAGAGGCTTACCGTACGCATAGACGCGTTGTTTATCTATAGCAAAGAACGTATCTCCCAAGGAATAGAAGGATGAAGGGTCGGCATTCCTGACACATTTCACTTTGCCGTCGCCATTGTGAAAGTAAACATTTCGACAATCTTTTGCATAACCTTGAGGAGCTCCAACATGGTTCTGTCCACTATCCAAAACTTGAAAAGTTGATAAATGTGCATCCACAATTCTTCCACTAGAGGTATAAATTGATGTTTCATCAATTGCGTATGCATAATTCAATACTCGAAACGTGTTTGGATCAGCCCCACGAAGACGTTTACCACCAATAAAACAGGCACTTGAAGACTTCCCCCAATAATGCCAACATTGATAATCCTTTGGGTTCACTCCTTTCAACAAAGTGTCAGCATAAACTCCTGAAAAATATACTGATGCATCTTTGATAAAGAATTCATTCAGCACATTTTCTTTATTAGTTATCCATCTCAACATGGGAAACCCTTAAAACATAATGCTACTAAATGAACCTCAATCAAAATCCATCCATATCAAATGTTTTCCACAATGTAAGCACCGGAATAAGTAACATTGAACATGCCCATAATTCACTGAGTTTTTAATCATCGTCTTTTGATCATCATCCCATAATGAATCGTCCAACACTTCGTCCATCACTCCCAAAGCATTAAGCTCTCTCGCACCAACATATCCCAAATATGCACAAAAATCCCCGCAATGTGCTCTCCAATACTCTTGCTGCCATCCTGAGTATCCTGGAGTACGATGGATAAGCTCATCTATCTTTTTTGAATCGTTCACACCATCATCGATGTTGTAATCACATTGAAAACTACCGTTATATTTCCGAGCGGTANNCTCTCCGCTCGCTATACATTGTGGACAAATCTGCTCAAGGCTTTCTACTGAATAAAATGGACCTTCGTAATAGATCTCTGTTTTGTGACCACAGCATTCACAAATAACTCCTTCCTTAGACTCGACAAATGCTCCAGTGGCTAATGGATTGGGGTGATATTTGAAATTTGGGATACCCAACTGTTCTAATCTCTCTTGGTCAGCTCGCTTTTCTGCCTCTGTTTTTAAACGTGGAATGGCATTTGCATCTCCCCAATCACGCGCCAAGTCACGTAACTTGCCTAATCGTTTCAATACCTTTTGATCAGTGCGATCGCCTACTCTTATCAATAGATCAAAAGCAGATTTTTTAAAACATAAAAGTTCATACACATCGACCAAAACAGTTTTGGTATCGGCGTCTTCAGACATCTCCAAATCACTTTTTAAAGCATAAAGTGCGCGCACAGACTCTGGATCGCCATTAGTTATATCAAACTGTTTTTTTAATTCTATATAATATTTCAAATATTTATTCATAATTACGTCCTTAAACCATATCCCCTTCTTCAAACACCTACCATTAGTTGTTTGTTCTAATTCAATTTAATTGCCAAAACGCCCAGCCGCATCTCGGTAAACGGTGATACTCTTCGCCACCTTCTTTTTTTGGCTACGTATCCTGAAGTAGTCACGCAGAACACGCTTCAATTCAGGTTTCTCGACCTTGAGAGGTAGTAGGCTAATGAACATTTCGTCATAGCTCCCATACAACACACCGCCACGGTTGTATGTCTGCCATGTCACCGTAGGCTTACGACCTGTTGGCTCTTTAGCCAAATCAAAGTACCATCGCTCATCCAAATCCACATAGCGTTCACACATAAACCTTGTGTCATAGGATCCATAGCTATAATCACCCCAGAAAATCAGCGCTAGAATTCCGTCTGGACCAAGACGTTCATAGGTCCAATCGTCTGGATAGCACCGATAATGGAGCATTCCCAACGCATTGAATAAACAAATTTTTTGAGACGTATTAAGAATGGGTGCATAGGTTTCATACACCTGCTCTTTGGGCAGGGTGATGATGTCCTTCATAAAGACAGGAATCAACCAACTTCCACCATAACGTTCATACAGCTCATCTGCCAATAGTTGTAAGCGCTTATCTGGGTTTCTAATCAAGGATGCAGTCAGTATTACAGCGGGGATCTTCGCTTTTTCTTTGGGAGTAGCATTCCAAATGCGAAGTCCATCTGTTATCCACCAAGATGTGCAATCATCATTTGAATAAACAGGCGTGCGTTTTAAATTGGCTATCCGCTGGGTATTTTTGGCTAGAAAGCGGTAGGTCTCCAACATTTTGGGCGAGGCTTTTCCTAACATCAGATGGAAACAAAAATTGAGTTTCTCTATTTCCAGTGGCTTAGAATTCCCTTCGTCTAGCAGTTGGGAGAGTGTTTTAAGGATGACTGGCGCAATCTGTTCTGATACAGAATCCGAGCATGCATTCGACATGATGTGACTTCCCATCCACTTACCCTTAACCAGTTTGGTCCACAAGGGTGCAGCAGGAGAATATTCCAACTGCGCCAAAGCCTTCAGCGCAGCTGTTTTGCATTTACCTTTTTCGTTGTTCACTAGCATTAGAAGAAACTCGCCGTTGGATTCATCCTGCCCCAACGCCAAAATAGCTTGTTCACGCTTCGCGCCTTTAGAAGGTAATTGCTCAAGAGTCATCATGTTTTACTCCTATCCAACGATGGTAGTTTCCTTGACTAGCAGATTGTCGTAATCCATAGCGATCAACGTCTTGGCGGCTTGCGTAGTGCACATGAACCAAGTGCTCACGCCCCAAGCATCCATCCTTGTAACAGTGAAGAAGTCTGTTTTGGCACAAACAGGTGCCCTTGCATCGATATAGCAGTCGGAATATAGATACACCAAATCCACCTGCTTCTCTGGTAGCCACTTGGCACGGCGTACACGCGGTTTACCGTTTTTCAGAGTCTTTTCCCTGGGATTCTCAAACCACGCCAATTCCTTGAGCTTCAGACCAGTGAAGGTTTCTATAAGTCGCTGAGCAATCTCCCTGTGGGAAAATACCCCGCAACTCCAGGAGCCCATTAACCAGGTCTGGATAAAGTCGCCGACCTTACATCCAGGAGCGGGCGGCCCATAGACGCTCTCATCCGCCCACATCACTTCAATTTTCTCGCACTGATCGGGACAAGGACAGGGCTGCTTGTCACCATAGCGGTACATGATATTCACATAGCCGAAATCTTTACCCGTTCGGTCATGACCGACCGCTTCTACTTTATATGCAGTGATTGACATGACGACTCCAGGAACTATCTCGCCCTATGCCTAGCTTAGCCAATATAAATCCCACCTCACAATGAGGGACACTCCTAGTAACAAATCGACTGTGCGAAAGACTCTGCAAGCACACTGACAAAAGTAACCCTAGCTAAGGCTGTTTAAGCACACAATAATTCTAACTGTGTTTTTTTACACTCATTCCAAGTTAAGCTAGCTTGGGCGAACACTTTGCCTATCTGATCGGCTATTTCAGCACCGACCTGCGTGAAAAGTCATCTGGAAACCTGTAAAAAAACTCTAGCCGACCATCTCCGCACCTTCATGAAAACTGCAAAGAACCAAGAGTGGATAGTCAAGCGACTCACGAAATTACAGGAGGGAAAAGGAGGGTTCAGAATGTTCTCTATCGTAGACAACGTCTTACCNTGACGCTGTTTTTGGCGACAGGAGAACCTTGTCTGTGAATCACAATCTAGATGCCCAAAATGGAGTTTGTAGAAGGGCACCCAAATGAATACTTCATTTTCCTGAAAAAATTGACTGAAAAGGAACTTGCCCAGATCTCATCTCTTGTTTGACAGAGAACTGCTGTTAGATGGTAAGAAGTCTTGATAGACTGGGGTAGACAAGATTTCTGTTAAGTGCAACTTCGCCAGAGTTTTCATTGATCGAGCTACGAACCATTTAAACTTGTGTGCATAGTAGCTTCCCCTCAAACCTTTCTGCGGCTTCCAGAAGATATTTTCTACCATCCCGTTTTGCCCGTTTAATGTACTGAGAAAGTAAGCCTGAGTGGATAGCGTCTAGTGAAACCAAGACAGCGATCCGCTGGTATTCCTGTAATTCAAGGGAATAACAGTTCCGTTCCCAGAACAGCGGAGCGAACTGTTCCACACAGTCAGGACGCAGAGCGGGCATCGCCAAAAGCGCCCGCCGGCTCACATATTCATTAGGGTCCTTTGCGAAGTCTAGAATCATTTCTTTGACTTCCTGGTTGCACGGACATTCTGGCAGATACGCTGCAAACTGCCATTTTGCCTCACTCTCATTGGAGGCTATACTNCTAAGACAGAGGCACTCGAACCACTGGGGATGTGAAGCAACCTCCAGTATCAGTCCTTCAGCTTCGTTAGCCCGAGCAATCAAATAGATCATCTCTTCCATTAACAAGTTGTCTGCACTTTCTGCATCCATTTGGTTCAACACATGGCAAAAGGCATCAAATACTTCACTCCATGCTGGATAGTCAACTTCCTATGCACCGCCAATCTCATCGGTGGTTTTATTAGGATAAGTGATTTCCTGCCATTGATGGAACTTTATTGCCTGTTCCAGTAGGCGTTCACGAATGCCCTTTGCCATGTGCTCACCTCACAATTTTCCGAAATGGTCCAGATATAAATCCCGCACAGAATACGGGTATACAAGGTTCGTTTCCTGTCTACCATCCCAGGAATACACATGAATTTTGCCCTCGTCCCCAATGTACTGTTGTTCCTCAAAGGATGCGGGGAAGGGGAAACTTTCTACCATGTTCCAGTTGATCTTGGATTTCAGCTCATCAAACTCCTCGCGCTTGAGCCTTTTGAAGTTAAACACCAGTGCTGCCCCAATCCCATCGAACAGCAAGTCTGCGTATTCTCTGGGGGTGATGCTCTCGCTCACATTGGCGGCATCAATATTGACATCCAGAACCTTGTTGCCGCAGTTTGTCCAGATTTTATCGGGAGAGAACCAGGTGGTGCGTTCCTCAGAGTCTGCAAAGTCCTCACGAGGATACCATCCGTTTGCGCTGTCCGGCTTGACGCCTTCCCGAAGCGGCTTGTTGTACGGGGAAAGTGGATAATATTGGTGCCGCACCGGATCAAATTGNGTAAAGGCAATTTTCAGCAGATACTTGCGCTTTTCGCTGCGCATGAGCTTATGGGGCTTCACGATATGTTCTTCGATCAAACTCCAAATGTACTCATCCACACGGATGGATACACGGGGGCAGTAGAATAGTGTGATTTTGTAGGTGTCTGTATCCACATTGAGCCAGATACGATTGATCTCAACCATTGTTATTACTCACTTTCAAAACGCTCCGCTATAAAATTGGCTTTCACAAATAGCCTCAAATTCTGCTTTCTCCATCAAACAGGCATGAAATTCTTCTCCCCAGATATGGGCGTTCAACTCCTCTACAGTGGGAATCGGCGTGATCTCGATTGCGTCTTCATAAAGGTTAGGGATGTTGCATGTGCAGCTATCCGCAAAGATATCAATGGCTCGAAGAGCTAGACGCCCATTTCCTACATTCACTTCATAGAGGATCACCAACGGTTCTCCTTTTGGAGCACTCATCCAAAAGAGTTTGATGTACTCGATCATACCAATGCCCTCATCGAATCATTTGAAATAGTAAAACCATTTTCCACCCAATCCCTGGGCACATTCCTACTGTGAAGCGAAGTTGCTGTTCTTGACTCCCCATCGATGGGGTAATGACGTTTTATGGGCTAGTCTCAGTGATAGGTGTATGTCTGTTCTGTCAGTCTAGGTGAAGCAACCAAACTCAATGCCCTGTTGGATATCAGCGAAGTATTTTTTCACATCCTCCATGCAAGCTTTTATAACTTTTCACCAAACAAACTCCTGCTCCTTATTTATCATGCTCCAGCTCATCTGTACCTAGAAAAGTCCTCATCGTTTTTTCATTGTCACAGTACCGTCCGGATCATTTTGGACAGTAGCATCAAATCATCAAAGTAGTAGCCGATATGACCGATAGGCTGGCATTTTTCACCGGCAGTCTGTTCTATCTCTGCCAGTTCACAGCCGGACATATCCCGAAAATAGGCTTCTTCCAAATGGTTTTTTATTCCGTTGATTAAGTAAGGGAACAAAGCAAATTGAAAGTCAGCCGCCCAGTTCAGTTGTTTCTGCTCCAGGAACCACTCACAGCACAGGCTGAAATACTTGCGGTAAAACCGCTGGGTGGTCTTCATCATTGGAACGCCATGGTCGGCGTAATACTTCTCCGCAATGGAGATGTCCACTTTTCGCCCTTCCTGCCATCCGGCGTACTCCATCAGCTGCTTGACCTTGCTGCCCAGATCGCTGGAAATGGGGATGCGTTCTTTGATCATTCGAATCCTCTCCTGTCGGCTGCCAATCAAAATTCATTTTGATACCCGATCTTGTCTAGACACGCCTTTATTTCTTCCCATTCATTACGCTTAGGGTTCAACGCAACGACCAGTTCTTTTGTCACCGGAACCCCATCAGCCAATTGACACACAGCCTCCAAAGGCAGATCTGCTTGGTAAAACCACTTCCCGTAATCCACATAGCTCAGTGGATTACCATCAATCGTGGAGAGCAAATCCTTGGACGCGTCCTCGCCATCCA
Source organism: uncultured Sutterella sp. (assembly GCA_905186105.1). Taxonomy (GTDB): domain Bacteria; phylum Pseudomonadota; class Gammaproteobacteria; order Burkholderiales; family Burkholderiaceae_F; genus Sutterella. Next base: position 1,709,861 of record LR994475.1, read on the forward strand.
AGGGATTGCAGTGCCAGGTGATGCCATCTTCCGTCCAGACGCAGAAGGTACTTTTCATCTTTTTGATCTTATTGGTTATCCCCCCTTCACTCCATCAATTGATCCATCACTGTTTCAGAGAGCAAAGGAATAGATACTCATGGCTCCATAATCGGTGTGCAAGACTAGTCCACTCTTGGTGAACGCGAAATTCGTCTGTCGCACCACGAATGGATCGTCAATGGTAGCGAGCAATTGTCCACTGCTAGTTTCCCAAACCTCTATGGGAGATCTACCACGATCTTGCTGAACAGCCATCAAACTATCTCTTGTTCGAACCGTGCAAGTATCAGTAAAACTCAGTTCCTCTGTGACAGAAAATGGGAACGGATTGCTCACCTCCTCTCCTGTCTGTGTCTGATAGAATTTTCCTCCCACCGAGAAGCACTGATCATCCGGAGAGAAGAAGGGGTGGTAGCCCTCATTGGAGATCGTTACTTTTTTACCAGACTTCAAATCGACCAACACATACTCACCTTCAGTGACGCGGTAAGCCGCTTTGCTCTGTTGGGGAGAAAGCATCCCAAAGCAGTAATAGGAAAAATTCGGGTCTTTGGACTTCTTGCATTTCAGCGTTTCGCGCCAAACTTCAGTATTGTTGACGAAGTCAAAGATGACTATTTCCTCACCTGTGTACCACAATACAAGGTCTCCACTGACATCCAACATTGTCTTCATGCTGTTTTTCTTGTTGGCAAAGCACGTTAATTCGTGGGTACGAAGTGAGAACTGTTGGAGAAGATAGTTATTGTTCAGTAGCAGGGTATCGTTGGGACAAAAGACTTGCTCAAAGGTCATTCTCTTTGAGCCCAAGGAAATTTTTTCGAGAATCGCCCCATTGCCATCGAAGTGATAGAGAGTTTCATCCTCAAAATCTCCGACCACTCTCGTCAGGAAGAAGTCGTCCTGTGTGTATGTGGTAGCCAGAGGCATGAATCCATTACAATCCTTTCCGACATAACGATGACATCGAGCCTCTCCAATAGAAGCTTCTAGATTCTGATGGATGAATCCTTTACGCATTTTACCNATCATGGCGCTTACTGCCTTGCTCTTTACCTGATACTCGGAATCACATTGGAGTTCTTTGATTTTTCCGCCATCTAAGCATATTCGTATAGTTTTGGCATCAATTTCAATCCGCCATTGTTTACTTGTCGAGGGATTCTGGAAGATCTTTTCAACAACCATGGTTTGATCACTCCTCCTTTCGAATCAGGATACATTTTCCTTCATCATTGATGTCGTACAGATTATCCAGATGAATGTGAAACCCATCCCTACGATGAGTTTCTGCCATGCCAAGAGCTGCTTTTGCCAATAGGAGCAAGCCCTCCTTATTCCCTGTTAACACCAATTCATTCCCATCACCACAAGTGCGAAAGGTAAGGTTCGCCGCTGATTCCACCTGGAGAATGGGAAGTTGTTCATCATTGAATTGAATGGTCAATGTTTGTGTTTCCATTGTTGTGACTATCCTTGATTCCATTCATTTTGACCTGACTGTCCCATCGCTTTTGGCAGTTGCATCACAGACTTTTAAAGAAATAGCCGATTGGGCATACTCGCCGATCGTTTACGTCTCCGTTTATTCCAGTCACTCATCTCCGTCACAACGGCTGATGAAGTCATAGTGCAGACTCTCAAAATAGTCGTTGGGATAGGATTCACCGTCCTGATGAAGCTCCAGCCCCTCCAGATCCATCATCTCATTGATATATGCAAGGGTATCGTGGATACCCGCAATATGTTCGTCCTGAAGCATCTCAGCCAGCACACCTTTCTGCTCCGGTGTCAGTGCGGCGAGAAGTTCATTTTTCGCCTTGTTGTCCTCTGTCTTGGCAAAGCCATCGCCCTTGACCCACAGNGCTGTCATGCTGTCTTTCCGCTCCACAAGGTAGTCAATAAATGCTTTATACAGTTCCAGCTCCTTGCTCATAGCAGATCCTCCATTCCCAAGCAATTTACTTTCGGATCAAGCTCCCGTCATCAATGAAGGCAGCTTCCCGGATGCGCCGGAGGGATTCCGGCTCCAGCAAAAACTCCCGCAGGTTCGGGTCCTCAAAGAAGGACATGGGACGCACCTGCGTCGGTCCGGCAACTGCCCACAGCCGCGATGTTGCCAACCGCTCCGCTGTCTGGAGCGCCTTCTCCCGATCCCCCAGATAGAGGTAGCGGGCGATTGCGTCCCGATATGAGGAGTCAGCCATGGGCACGCCTTGAATCTCCTCAAAGAGATCTACGGCATCCCTGGCGGTTCCGAACATACAGCAGTGGTTATAGAGCTTCCGCCTGGCATCGGGATCGTCCTGTGAGAGTTTCTTATTCTGTTCCACCAGCTTTGCCCAGAGCTGCTCCTTCGTCTGGGGCTCCTCCGGCTCATGGTAAGGGTAGTTCTTGTCATTGTCCGCAAAGGGCATCACGCCCCGCTTGAGGTAGTCCATAAGGATGTCACAGAACCGATCCCGCTGGGGGCGACCGTTCTCAGCCTGAATGCGCGCCTGTTCCTTAGTCAGTGCTTCGATCACCTCCAGTTCTCGATGGAGATGGATAGCNGTCACTGTCATAGCAATCATGTGTTCGTCACTGACATTGCTGTAGTACCACTCTTCTAGCCATGGAAGGATACTCAAATCCAAAGCTAACGCATTTTCATAGTCCAAATTGAAATAAGCGACCTCAGCCTTGACCGCTGCTACCTGATGGGGATATTTATTGGCGAAAGACTCCAGTGTGTCCAAGGCGCCTTCTTGACCATCCATGATCTCATAACAGACCATTCTGACTTTCTTGGGCAGTTTCACTACATCCATACCGACATCTCCTACAGCGGATTGATTGGCAAACAGAACTCCACTTGATTGTTAACTCTAAAATTAGCTTAACTGAGATAAATCCCACCTCACAATCAGGGACACTCCTAGAAACAAATCGACTGCGCGAAAGAATCTGCAAGCACATTGACAAAAGAGCCCTAGCTTTCCGCTAGGGCTCTTAAAAATATATTAATTCTATGGAAAGCAATGCAACGCTCCAGGATCTAGACCGTAATAGTCATAACCCATACGGAATTGCCTGTAATAGTCGTCACCTGCAAGAGATTTCTGATGAGTTTTACCTTCTTAAGGGCTTCTTGATTCGTGTGCTTGACATCCAAATTGTATATCTCAGGTGTACGTTCACCATCAGGCATTGAGTTTCTAATCTTTTATCTGCTGGAACACACCATTTTCATCACGTTCAAAACCACAAGGCGCAAGTGTAATTAGTAAAGGAACAATGTCCGGATCGTCGTTACATATCGTATTCAGTTTATATATGCCGGCATTATTCGGATCATCCATGTATGCCTCACTCTCGTCACCTGCGGTAAAACGCCAACCACTGTCCCAATCACCATCAGGCTGTTCCCGATAGCAATAGCCCACCTTGGAGCCTTCCACTGTGATGCGTTTGGTGGCAATACAACCATCGGCACCTTCCCAGTCAAGAAGTATCGGTTTAACGTTTTCGGCTTTCACATGATAGTTACGTNNATTTGGTACTGTGGTCTCATACAGATCCTTGCGTATCGCCTCAACATCCTGAGCCAAGTCTTGGATCTCCTCATCATCCATCATTTCGTGGAGATCATAGGACAGAGGATTCTCAGCAAAATCCTCTAGNGCCTTGTTCATCGCGTCGTGTTCCTCTGGCGTAGCAGTAATTCGGATGCGACGGGAAGGCGTGTTGTACTCGTCCAGTTCCTGAAGGTTCACACTGCCGCTGACACTACACTCCAACATGATGGCAGCCAGGTCTGTGACCACATCAATGGCGAAGTGGAAGTCCATTTCCACGCCATTCGAATGAGTAAATTCCAAATACCCTACGGTTTGACGAAAATCCCAGTTCTGCTTGTCCAAACCGATCTTGGCAAAAATCTCACTGAGGGCGATCTCCTCTTTTTTTTGGTCTTCTAGAAAGCTCACAAGATTTAAACTGTCATCCGAACCACCAATAAAATTGCCCCAGTATTTTTTGATGTACATCTGTCTGACCTCCACCAATCTCGCTCATAGAAAATCATCTAAAAGGTTTGCATGGCTCTTCACTCACCAAGAAAAAACAGTTCTTCAGATGAGCCGCTTATGCAAGTCATTACCTATTCACACCATTGCCAAATGAGCAATTCTCAACAGCATTGCAGAATCAACCAAACCCGATCAAAACGTCTTGCAGCAAGATCCTCTTTGGTAATGTAAAAATAGATGTGTCCACAGTCTCCGAACATCAGCTCAAAATCATCAGTCTCGACTGTATCCAATTGGAACAACAGAATCCAACGGTCTCGAGCGGTTTGCTTGGCGTGTTCATAGACCGCTTTAGGTACGCCTTTTAAACCATTACCGAGATAGTATCCTTGACTTACAAGATCACACTCGTCAAACATGCTGTATTGGATGACATCAGTANNCCAACCTAGCAGTTGAGACCTCTCTGGTTCCTCACCTTCCAAGTTTTCCATGGTCGCTTCGTATACTTCATCTTCGATTGACTCAACCTCCGGATGAATCTCGATAAGATCATCCCACGAGGGATAGGAGTTTTTTGATGCAAACGAAATATTGAGTAATGGGAATTTGAAATCCTCTTCCATATTCGCAGGAAAGTCAGCAGCAGACAAAGCCGAAATATCCTCGAACCAATAAACTCGTGCACATCCCTTATCTTTAGGATCGAAACCCCAACGTTGAGTATCTGTTTCGTAGAAAAAAGAGAGTAGCCCGTGCTCAGGCAGAAGATGCTCTTTGTCAAACTGAGTCAACTCCTCACAGTTGAACTGTGCCAGGAAAGTGAGAGGACGATCCTTCACCACATGATCGTAGCTCTCGCCTTCAAAGGTCAGNTAAATAAAGTCGGAAGGAACATCAGGCTGTCCACCAAATCGACTCGCTCCCAAGCTGTTGGTGCCTTCTCCAGCGATATGAAGTTGTATGCTGTTCCGACTTAAAGCACTGAGTAGTTCCTGGATATTCATAGGAAGTCCCTCTTTCGCAAGTTTTTGCAAAATCACTGCAATCAACTCTCATGAGTGATACAGAAAATCTCTTTTTTCAGATCGAAATAGATAACCATCAGTTCATCAGTAATCTCTGGGTTGAAGGACAAATCCATAATGAAAACTTGTTCATCCTTCTCGTCATCCACCAGACTGCCGAACCGCTTGAGCTTCAAAAAGTCCACCATCTCGACATAGGACAGCTTTGCTGGGTCGGTTTCCGGAAAAAGCTCCGCCGCAATATCTGGAACTTCNACATCGTCCCGATGAAACTGCATGAAAAAAGTCGCGGTATCATGGAAAGGACTTCCCTCATTTGCAATGGCAGTTTTAACGGCGACTTTGGCCTTTTCACCTAATTGTTCAGCTTCATCGAGCATTTTGCCCACCGCATCCATAGCATCTAGATCATCTGTCAGCTCTTCATCTACATCGAAAAGAAAAGGCAATCCCGATTCCTCTGGAAAGGTGAAAATTTCCTCGCCGGGCGTATATAAGAAATCAATGCGATGACAATTTAACTTCATTTGCGCAACTCCTTACCCTTCAATAGAAGCGTCTGTAATGCCTTTTTTCAAAGAGCCGTAAACCGTTACCGCATGGTCTGTAAACATTTCGTCGCAGTCAAACCAGGCAGTAAAACTACCGCCAGAGGTGATCGAAAGATTCGTCATGCTGATTCGCCGGGCAAGTTCCTCCTCAGTAATGGGCTTTGTTTCAGGATTACGAGGATTTTCTTCATCTTGGGAGAGCCAATCGTTGGCTAAACCCGTCAGCTTCTCTGCTGCAAAAGCCCGCATGATCTTGTCCCAGGTTTCAGACTCAGCCAACAACTTCTTCGCCGCACTACGTGCACGCGTCCATGAAGCTTTGCTTTCGGCATTAACCTCTAGAGAAAGGAGCACCTTNTTACCGCACCGCTCGATCTCACCTTCAAAAGAACCAAAGTCTTTGTCTAATGTCAGCTTACCCAATACCTGATCCTGAATGAGCACCGGTTTATGGTACTCGTCCAAAACGGATTGAAGTTCAGGGCGATCCTCATGGGTATTGAGCACCTCGGATATACACCANGGTCACGTCACCAGATCCCTNGACCATTCTTCTTTCATCCGGCGAATCTTCAGGCGGCAAATCTGCTCGTTCCCAAATCGTTCCCAGCCCTTGTCGCCATTTCGTTCCTCATCGGTAACCTAGTAANNGTCGAGCCTCTCTTCTTTGGTGGTAACCTTGCCCGTGTCACAGAACACCATGCCAAGCGTCACAACAGTCATTTCCCAAAAGTTGCCCTTGCTGTTATATCCGCCACCAATGCATCGATTAATCAGAGCGACAACCTCATGTTCTTCGGGTTCGTACATCTCATAGAACGCTTCAAACATCGAGTACCCTCCCTTAAAGCTCCGCTAGGACAGTCTTGATTTTCGGAACAAATTCACTGGAAACAGTTTGCTCAAAGATATCACGATAAGCCAGTACAGCCTGCCAGGAATAGTCATAGAAGCTATAGAACAGGTCATCAGGAAAGACCTCGTCCTCCTCGTAGCGCATCTCATCTTCTTCCTCGTTGTATTCCTCCGACCACAGGTATTCTTCCTTCAGCAAATCAGAGAACAACGGTAGCGCTTCGGCATGCTGCATCTCATCACCGCTGTGAAAACACTGAAGGATGTAGGCAAAGAAATCAAGCAGTTCTTCTGCCAGGAAATGAGCCACGGGATTCTGTCCGCTCTCTGTAAGTGCCTTCTCAAGAATTCGGCATAAAAAAACCATGCCAAATGGTGTAGCGTGCCACAAGGTACCCTGGTGCTCCATATTTGTCGTGAGTACATTGAGGGAAGCTTTGACGGATGCCAAATCGCGCATCTCCTCCAACACAGTCAGGTGATGGGGAAAATCCGTCCCTCGACCATAGGCGGTGGTGAGTCTGTGCCACGGGACATCACCGACCTTAAGATGAGTGATATAGATTCTGTTTTCTTCTGTCATGTTGCCGCCTTCCTTATCCCGTTATCTGGCTACGGTACTCACTTTCCAGCTTGGAATACCACCGATTCAGCATGGTTTCGAGACTTGTTTTCCCATGACGGTCAGTAAATACAAGGAACTTTTCGATTAATTGAGGGAATAGAACTATGCCTCTTTTTGTCAGATCCTGATTAAGATAGACCATCCGCAGGATACGACCCTGTCGGTCTAGTGGGTTCTTTTTCAGCAGTTCCTTTTCAAAGCAAAAGCGTAAAAACACGACATTCTTATCGTAAAAATCCTCCACGACAGCCGCGCCAATGCTGGTGTAAGTGATGTCGTACACCAAACGGCTCCAGTCAAATTTCTCGGCATAGAGTAACTTCAGTGCTTTTTCCCAATGTGCTTCAGGAATTACCAGCATTCTGTGTTGAGTCGTACTTGAATAGCCACGGAAAACAGGTTCTGGATACTATAATAGTTCACTGACACTGTCAGCATAAACAAAGCATAATTCCTCGTCGAAAAGACCGCCGATAAAGTTGCCGTTGCAATACAGCATGTAGTTCTTGGACTTGGCAGGCGAAAAATAGAGGCTGTATGTCTGCGAGTCTAGGCTTTGATATACCTTGTTCAGAAAGTCTATGGATGTCACAGCCTTACTCCCTACTCCTCAAACTCACCATCGATCATGCCATTCAGATACCGTCCAGGATCTGAAATGAAGTCATCCCATTTCGCCAGTGGGTGGAATTCTTCATGTTCGATGTCCAGATACCAGAGCTTCTTATCCCTGGGGCTCCACAGCAGCAGATAGTCGCTGTAGTTGTCCATAGCCGCCATAAGAGAGAGCAACTTTTTCCGTTTCCAAGTCATCTCCTGCACATCCATGAAGGCGTAGAGCTCCGCCCACTTCACCCATTGCTGATCAGGGAAGTCCAACCGCAGTGGGCCCGTCTTTAAGTATTTCACGAGCTTGGCAGGCAGTTTGTAGGGCATGAGCTTTCGGATCTTTTCCTGCTCGTTGTGCCATTCCTCCGGTTCCAGGGCTTTCAGGTAGTCTACCAGCTCCTGATTCTTGTTCTGCACCGCCACGGTGTAAGGNTACCGGTCGCCGTATTTGTCAGCAATGGTGATGTCGGCTCCTTGCTCAATGAGCCAGCGCACCATGGGGAGATTCTTATGCCGAGCCGCTTCGGTGACAGCGGTGGGGGCGTTCGGAAACACCATGTCCGGCTTGTGATAATTGATATCCGCTCCTTTTTCGAGAAGCAGTCGNGTCAGTTTTGTATTACCTTCGGACACAGCGGCTCGGAATGCTTCACCGCCAAATTGAGCGACACTGATTCCTGCTTTTTCCAACACGGCAATATTCTCNGGTAGATTACCCCAGCGCACTTCCTGAAAAGCCCGCTCTTTCTGCTTAACGCTGAGCTCGTCAACCTGTCCAACAAAGAGTGACACGACCTCCGAGNNTGCACAGCAACGCGTCGCAGTTAAAAAGAGCGGTTGTTCAACGGCTAGATTCAAATCTGCACCTTTCTCCAATAGAAAGTGAATCATGGGGACATCATTGCGAAACACAGCGATCTCCAATGGCATCAGCTTGATGTATTCGCTGATTTGGATAGGAGCATCCAAATCTAGACCGTCTTTGAGTAGCGCCTCTAGCTTGGGAGTGTCGTGGTCACAGATGGCGACAGCTGTTTCCGGTAGAGTTTCCCAGCGACCAATATGTGCAATTTGGTACATAAAGCATCCTCTTTCATCCTTCCATTCCAGCATCGATTGGNTATTTTTTTAATGACGCATTCACCGTGATAACATGACCCCAAAACATGTCATCATCTTCATACCAAGCAGTAAATCTCCCTCCCGAAGAGATATAAAACTCCGTAAGCTGAATTCTGCGAACAAACTCATCCTCAGTGATGGGATCCGTCTCAGGACTTCGATCAGTATCATCATCTGCCAACCAATCATTAGCTAAAGCGGTGAGCTCTTTGGCTGCCATCTGCTTCAACGATGCATCCCATGAAACCTGCTCGCTCACCAATTGCCTCATTACATTAACTGCCCGTGCCCATGTCCCTCGCTTATTGATGTCAACAGACAACGAAAAACGAATAGAGCTTCCCATCCATTGGCAATTACCATTGAAAACACTAAACTCTCTATCTAAGACTAATGTACCAAGTACATCATCTTCGAGTAGGACAGGCTTAGTGTAATCCGCCCAAATCTGCTCTAAAACTGGACTTGTGACTCGATCCGTCAACACTTCAGTCACATATAAATGACGATCCTGTGTTGGTGAACCACACCAATCTCTCGCTTTAACTCTGTAGATGCTTCCTTTCTTAAAACGCTTGGCATACTCTCCCTCCTCATACTCTCTATCAGAAAGAGTANNCCAACTGAGATAACAACGTTTGGCAATGATCTCATTGGTGGATAAATTAACCGCAGCTAAAGCATGAGCATGAGCCGTCCAAAATTTATCCAGAAAAGTTTTATCCGCGGCAACCCCATTTTGAATTAAAACAAGCCACTCCTCATCAACGGAGGCATAGAGTGCTTGAAAATCTTTTATGCTTCTCTTTTTCATGGTGAGTCCCCTTGAGTGTTAGCAAACATCTCATGACGAAAGGTTCTGCAGCATGTTTGTTAAGCTAGCTCTGCGTCAAGAATCTGAACCTCTTTCCCTTCAGCGGTCACATAAAAAAGGGCGATATAGTCAATCCCATCTCGTTTGACCTGCTCCCAGGGCATACGCTCACCGTTGATCAATTCGACCGTATCTGTCTCGTCAGGATCGAAAACGTCTTTTTCATCTTCATAGTCAATGCTGTAACCCAGCTCTAAAACCAACTTTGAAGCAGGTATCTCGTATCGCTTGAGAGGACGATTCTCTAACTCAGAGGGATCATGTTCATCACAAAACATATTGTCGTAGCCATGACGCCCGCCATCAAAGATAACAAACATCTCATCACTCTCAGGATCCCGTGCCAATACAAGCCCAGGTCCTTCGTCGCCGTCGACAATGTAAGATTGAGATTCATCTTGCACGGACAGTAAATTTCCGTAATACCAAACTTCTAGAAATTCGTTCCCAGTATCAGAGCAAAGCGTTACAGTAGGCAACCGCTTTGCTTCCCAAGTTTTTACATGACCTGCTAGCCAGGTAGGAAATTTTGTCTCAGTCATACATTCATCCTTCTTTTCTCAACTTGGCTTGATTCGATGCTCTATGCCAGCATCCTTATGAACTAAATACCATTGTCCCTGTTCATCACGTTCCATGATCGTGTCGTAAGGCATAGTAAGAAACGGGACTAACGATGGATCAATGGCGCAGATCTCTCTTAAATCATAAAAACCGCAGTGTTTTTCCTCGTAATCCTCTGAGCCATAATATTGAGCCTCGTCACCAGTCAGGAAGAACCAACCGCTCTCCCACCCTCTTTCTTCGCGGTCAGGAAGAATACGAACCATGCGACGAGCTTGGCAGCCATCCTGACCGATACGATCAGAGGCATAACAATATAGTACNTCATCCCAATCCAAAAGTACACGAGGTCTTCCAACATCAGCTGTCGCTACTTTAAAGTCGGATTCTGCCTCATACTCATCATCCAAAAATGCCTTGAAGCGTTGATCAATCAACTTCTCCATGACCGCTTGATTCAGTTCAGAGAATCGCAATTTCAGATAGGCTGCCTCTTCTTCTGCAGGCGACGACCACTGCTTGCCTTTTAGACACCCTAACGCGTAATCACGATAGTCTCGTAAATAAACATAAGGATTGGAACGATTGTTCTGGTTATACCATTGAGCAAAGCCCGACCCTTGGCAATCAAACATTTGAGTATTCAGTTTGCCTCCCAATGTCTCTATGACAAACGGTCGTAGGTCTTTGAGTCGGTCGTTTCGGACATCCTCCACAATGGTTTTATGGCTTGTCACGAACGGATTACTCATACGATTGCGAGTAATTCCCCAATGCAGAAAAATAGCCATATGGGTAGCACACGCTAATGGGTCTACTGTCCACCCAAGCGCTTCAGCTTTTGACTGATGAGCGTATACATCATCCATCTCACTGCAGTCATAGTTGAGTTTTCCAATATCGGTCACTACATTCAATCGTTGCGGATTGATGACTTCCAAACTTTCATCGGGGCACAGATCTAAAAAGGCATCCGAACCATACTCCAACTTGTAGTGCAATTCTTCAGGATAAAGAGGAATGACTTGATAGAAATTGACCTCATCTTCATCGGGAAGCACACAACTAAATGACGCATCACTGAAAACACCNGGCTAAAGAAGAATGCTCCCATTTAGTTTAGTACCCTCATCAAAGGGAGTTGCATCCTCTTCCCCAAGGGTATCGCGTGAACCAAGCCAAACTTGAGAATCGCGTATCGGAAAATGTGCAGTAGCCAACAACATACGAATTAGTCAATTCCAACGATTATCCAAACGATCCTGTTCAGATAATTTCCAATCCTTCGGAAGGTTTATCAGTAACTCAGCTCTGTTGAGCTTGCTATCGGCTAATTCTTCAGGAACATTCATCGGAAACAGGCTTAATCCGATGGTGACTAATGTGTAATAGTCATGCTCAACTCTTGGAGGAATGACAGCAATACTCAATGGATGGTCGAGACCAGAATCATCATGGATCAGTTGAGTATATCGACCAAAATATGCGTTGATATGTTGAATAACATGTCCAAGAACATCATCAGCTTCTGGTGGATGGGAACTTTCCTGAGCAAGTAACAACTTTCGCTCTCGTGAGTCTCGCTCAAGCTCATCCACCTCTTCCAAAGCCCGTTCGCAATCCTTCAATAATTTCTTGGCATTTTCATCATTGGGTGCAAGAGAAACCCACTGTTTGGCGTAATGTAAAGCTTGCTCGACCGAACTTTGATACATGATATATGCATAGCCCATGCGAGCATTCCACATAGGATCTAGCTCACCATGCTCACGAATACTTTCGAAAATTTCGATCGCATGACCAAGGAGATTGCCATCAACCTCGGTATCGGCACGGCTATTCCGATCTCCTAGGACGGCAAGATTGCTGTATGCACGCCCAAGCCAAAGTGTCGTCAAATAATCTCTATCTGACGAAGGAATCTGTTCGATGGCATGAATACATTTCGAAAACTCGTCATCATCATTCCATTGTTGGATTTGCCTGAGTAAGGCCTGTCTTTCAGTCTCTTTCATATGAGTCCTCCTACACTCGGCGATAGATATGCCTTAAGTGCTCAGGCGCCTGCTTGATGAGCTTTTTGGATTTTTCAACCGACATTGATCCCCAAATTCCCCAAAGCACCTCTTGCCATAAAAATTCCAAGGATCTTTTGTCGCGATCGGAATCTTCCGGCAGGTAATCCGCCAAATGCGCCTTAACTTCCAACAACGCGTTTAGACTCGTCTCGTTGCTAATCAGCGTTCGGAATGCTTTATCGGGATTCATAGCCTGCATAGACTGCACACCATGGACTAAGACGGGCATTGTTTCAACAGTGAATCCATATTTTTTGAAAAATGTATGAATGAACTTCTCCTGCAAAGATGAATGTTCGTCATCACATAAATCCAAATAGTCACAGACTAGTGTCCGCCACTGTAGCCCTTCTAAACCCAATGCAAACACTGCAAAGGTACCAGGCATCGCGCAGTATTCCTCGGCGATATTTTGGTAGTACTCATACTCTTGCATAGCCAATCGAGCATACCGCTCAATCATTGGATGCAAGTTTGGATACTGTACGGCGCAAGCAAAGAGCTGATTGATTCCCTTCTTAGGCAAACCTGGAATTGGGAGATATCGTTTGTCCTTGCCACGATATTCCACTGAAAAGCTGCGAGGAAAGTCTAGCTGCTCCAATACCTCACACAAATAATCTAAGATTTCTGCAAAGCACGCCTCAGTAGCGTCCTTAGCCGAAATGCGAATCGTCGCAAAAGCATCATTCGTCGTCGCACTAAAATGAGCCGTCTTACGCGCTTGAATGTCTTTTGGTAATTTGCCACTTCCGTGCTTTTTCAAATGCTTCACCATCTCTGGTCGAAGTTGCGAAACGAGACCGAGATAATGATCAGTGGTTAACGTGTCGTAGCTCGCACCATAGACGGTAAAACACACCGCGACATAGCAAACAAAGCGCAACAGATTCTCGTCCACATCTTCCGGCAGCAATTCAGGACAGAGCGTGCAGGGAGGAAAAACCGTAAAGCCATCTTCACGTTCTCCAACCAGGAAATACCGTTTCTGTACCTGCTTTTCTACGTACTGACCCAACTGATAGTGAATCTCTTTCCAGCCAACCAACCGCCGAAACGCATCACAAAAGCCGATCGCCTCATCATATGGGAATCCCTTCAATGGCAATCTATCGAGATATCGTTCCAACAATTGGCTCGGAAGAAATGGTGTACCACTTTGATTTCTGACAACCATTGGGTAAGCCGAATGGTTTTCCTTCGCTTTCCCGGCTAATACATCCTCGATGCACTGATCTGCCTGTTTGAGCACTTCAGGATCAGTGTCAGGTTTGTGAATCAAGTAGTAGCGTTGATGGACGCCATCGCGAGGAGGAAGCTTCATCTTTCACTCCAAATTACGTTTGTTGATGTTGCATGGACACCACTTGGCAGTCCGGACAGAATTCAATATAGAGCGTGCCTTCCATACCATCGAACAAAGTCGCCCATTGAATTTGACCCAAGAGCTTCATAGGCTTGCCACAATCCGGGCACATGGTGTACTCCCAATCCTGCACCCAATTGGCAAAACCGCCAATCGTATTAACGTCCTCCCAAGCGGCACCATAAAACAGCGGTTTAGGTTGATCAGCCAACACAAGGTCATTGGCTTCCATCGCCTGATATTCCTCGTCAGGGATGTAGCATTTCATTGATTCGCTACCATCAAACATCTGAGACGGCAACACCTCTGACGAACCATCTAGCGAGAAGCGATTGAAGGCNTTACCTGTCAAGAATCCCACACAATTCGGGCAACAAGTAGCTGTCAAAATGCCATCCATTCCTAGAAAGGCCAGTCGTTCGTCACGACCATCCACAATCAACATGTCAACCATANNGGTACCGCCGCAATGAGGACAGCGATCTTTTCTGATTCGTCCAATGCGAACAGGTGATTTTGTCGGGTTTTCCGATTTGACCATTGGAAAACAAACATCAAAATTGAGCTGAATTCGTTTGCCTGACTTATCAAAAGTCCAACCACCCTCCTGAGCGTAAACCGAAGGATCTACATGCAAAAATTGACGCCATGGACGAGGATGACGTTCTAAGGCTAATAAGGTTTCTAGGGCTTTATCATCACCTTGCATCGCCAAACAGCTCATCAATTCTGAAGCTGTATCTTGATAAACCGCTTGGTCAAGTGCTGCAATCAATTGATCGCGAACGTCTTCTGGTGCTCGATAGTAAATTGCGCTAGGCGAATAGATTTGGTGAGCTACAGCTTGCCGCTGAATTTCTGGCGTAATGGCATCGTGTCCCGATAAAAGTCCCCAAAATGCCTCATACGCTTCACCACTCCAATCTTCAAGCTCGCAAATATTGTCAGCAAGCTGTGTTTGTAGAGACTTAATTTTGTCATGCGACCACGCGGCAACTTCAGCACGGTCTTGAGCTGCCCGACATTTCCAACACAGCCCTTGGTAGCCTAACGGCGTGCCACACACTGGGCATTGGTATTTGAGTTCCATGATGTAGACTCCAACGCTCTTGACTTTCTATTTCGTTTGATAGCCGCTCCAAACACAACGACCAAAGCGATCAAACTCAGCAGAAGCCCTAACCAATCTCTATCGATGAGTTGCTTAAGCAAAACCAAAAGGATCAAGCCACCCACGAGGAAAAGAATGCCATTCATGTCACGTCCGACCTCCCGATGCAAAAGCCCCAGTATGAATATCCAACACCGCGCGTGGCGGTTGGATTAAGGCGTCCTCATATTGGCACTTCCATTGAACCGTTCGGGTCATATGACCACTCTCTATACCATCGACCGTTTCTCCGTCTTCGATCGGATTGTCGTGTTGCAAAATATAAGAAGCCAAGTTATAGGCGTGCGTAACGACTGCATTCGGATCTAAATCATGAAAGTGATACTGCAGATCGGGCAAAAAAAGCGTACTCATACCCACAGTATCAATCAGCATGTCTTCAGTGCCTTGAATATTGAAAAAGCGTGCATTAACGCCAAAACGAATGAAACGGTCGGCACCATTGATACCATGGTGACGCACATCATCAGCTAAAAAAAGCTTGCGACAGTTCTGAAAATAAAAAGCTTCACAAGTCGGATAGATTTCAGCCAAGGCATCCAAAAAATCCATATCGAGGTTAGCTCTCTCAATCGCCGGTAACCCGGCTGCCAACATATCAATCGCTAACACTTGATGGCGACATTCACTCAAAATGCGCTCACGATCGGTNACCTGACAGTCCCACATTTGACTGACGAGAAACTCATCCATCTTTGTGCCATCAAACGCCGTGCAATCCATCACCATTAGCTGTGTTGGCACTTTGGCATCTTTGAATTCCGCCAAATGATCTAGGGCAGCAAATCCTACTATAGTCGAATCATTACCAAAACTTTCAACCTTACCGTTCAAATGACGCTCAAGGACTGACTGCATCCATGCTTTATCAGGCATCGAAACAGGTGACTTAAAAAGCATCTGAATCATGAATGGTTCGCCAGGCTGTACTACTCTNTTCGCATCTAAGTGCTGATTGAAGCATTTATTTGGCATAGGTACTCCAAACTACTCAAATTGGACTCCTGGATCAACATACGGACTGATTTGCATCTCCAAGTCCACGCCACTACCCACCACTTCTTTCAGTTTGGTCAACCGCTCATCCAAAACCTTAATAACTTCCGTTGCTTTATCAGGCTCTTCAACCACGATTTGCAAAATGTGACTTTTATCGTCACCTTGAATCGTCGACCAACGCTTAACGGCTTCAAGCCCAGTCAAGACTTTTTCGAGCGGTGCAATCACATCGCCATCCACACCCTTAGAAACATACGGCTCTGTAAGCGGCGTCACGGTGATGAGAATCACATTCTGGTTCATTAATGGGGATGTCACCTCAAAGGATGCTTTTAGTTTGGTGATATCTTGACCATTAGCCGTCATTGTTAAAACACCCTCAGGTGTCAAACCAAAAGCCAACGTCGTTTGATAATCATGCTCGCCAGTCTTGTTGACAGCCCCCTCTTCTTGAAGGTCTTCGACATAGCGCTTCACATCTCGGCTAAGCATGACAGCCGCTAATGGTACATCGTCCTTTTTGGTGACATCGCTCAAATGCGCCGTCACCTCAAAATTCGCCTGCGGTAGTGCCTTATTGATGACCGAGCCTTTCACATGTAAGGCTGTCCCTACTCACGATAAAGCAAAGTCGCGAATTTCACCGTTAATGGCACCTGTGCCTATGGCAGCCAATGGATCCTTCGCCGTATCGGCTGGACAAATCCCAGGCACATCAGAAGCTACCGAACCCACGAAGAGTTGAGCAGAGAGACAAGGCAACCATACGTCGGCAGGCGTCAGAAAACTGCCATCAAAGGACATATCGAGTGGCGGCAAACCTTCGTCATTAAGCGCAAGCGCTTTGGCTTTAAAAGCAACATCGGTCAAATTGCCTTTAAAGTCCCCCTCCTCTTTAGGCTTAATTGACAGTTTGTACTCGAAGGGCCCGACCACGATCGGCGCCATGTCGCCTTCGACCTTGTCACCGCCTGAGACATAAGAAAAGTCAAGCGTTCGCGGGGACTCTTTATAAACATAATCAAAGGTTTTCTCGGCGATGTAAATCTTGCCGCCATCCCATTGACTTTCAGAAGCCCCAAGCCGGTACGTTNNGACCGCAAAGCCTTTCAAAACCTTTTTAGCGGTATCAACATCGAGCTTGACCGCAATACGACCATCGCTCACGACATCATAGTATTCCGTTGCTTTAGTCCAACGAATCTCAGCGTCCTTGGGCACCATCAAAGGACTGAATCCAATCGAAGCCTGAGGATTGGTTTTGACAAAAATAGCTCGTTCCGGATCCTCTACAGGTACCGCGGTAAAACGAATCGTTGGAAAGAGTCCTGGCGTAAAGCGTCCCTTCATTTCAAGAAAAACTTCGGACAACCCGTCGTCCTCTCTAAATTCAAGTCGCAACGCCAAATCTCGATGAAGCCAATCTCCGCCTAATCGCTCTTGCTCTAAGGCAAATAAACCCATATTGCGAACGGATAAATCCTCGCCCATTTTGTCGAACGTTTGAAGCTGCCACCATAAGAGGCTTCCATAGGCTGCCGTACCAAGTAGAACGACACCCGCCGATATCAAAACTGTTTTCTTTTTACCGAGCGACATCTTTAACCTCTTCCGTCAAAACCGTTTCACGAGGAAATAGAGACTGCATCCAATGAGTAACAAACCGAGACTAAAGAAAATGAATCTCAAAAGACCACGAGTCATCAATGGCGCATGAGGCTTCCCAGTTGGATCACACAACCAATCCCAATTTTTGACCGAACCAAAGACTAGAATAAAGCCGAATAACAACCATATGACGTCGTTATAGTCTGTGAATAATTGGGTGATGTATTTATCCATAGACACCTCCTGCTATCAACTTCAGCGCACAGGGTCACCAGGGCAGTGATCTACGACCGCTCCTTTTTTATTAATACAAAACCAGGCATCGCTCTCCCATCGATGATATTCGCCGTCAGAACCTGGCACTTCAACCAACTTGCCTGTTGTGGTCACGCGTGCAACACCCTCTTTAAAAGGAAAACCAAACGCAAACTGAGGCTGGATTTTGATTACGCCTTGAGTATCAGCATAGCCAACCCGCCCCTGGTCATCAACGATGCGAACATAACCATCCGACACAAGATCAATACCGTTATCGAATATGAATGGGTAAATGACTAAGCCACTCATTAGCACGCCAATCAGTTGGTTCTTCGGATAACGCATCGGCGTCCTCCTCTATGGATTAACGCAGAGCAAAACACTTAGAATTGCCCGTTTGCTCATGTTTTAAGCATATATGACTGAATTTCGCACTTACAATCAGGGACACTCCTAGAAACAATTCCAAGTGAGAGAAAAAGCTAAAAAAATCCCGATCCTCTCTAGAAGATCGGGATTCATTCCTAATGACATTACACGAACGTAGTTAATCCCACCAGAAGTACCAAACTTTCGACTGTCTTAGCTCATCGGCTAGTCTGCCGACTGTCGCATCTTCAGGCTCTTGATCGATGACATCTGGGCAAAATCCATAATGCTCTAAAGCAGTAGCCATGGCGGCGGGCTCATCCACGGGGTTCGGCAACACAAACTCCAACTCATCGTGACTCATAACAGTCGGTACAGCACCAAATTTTTCATACCAATATTTGGAGACAGCCATCAGCTGAGGCGTATCAGGACAGTCATTCCACTGACCAAAAGGCAGATAAGCGAAAATTTCCCAAGGCTTCTTCACAGGAATCTTGGCAAGAATGAGCGGATACGTCATGTCTGTTTCGCTATTCCAATAGCTTGAGAATCGATGGTTGTCGTATCCTCCTGCCATTTCACCAAGAACCTCTTTCTCCCAATCCATGTCATCATCTTCAGTCTCTGAACGACGATCTCCAATCATGGACTGAAGCACACTGTTGCCATCCAAGATGGTTTCATTGAGCCACTTCTTTCGATACTCACCAACCGTGTGAGAATCAAATTCGTGGATATCGTCATCATGAGCCGGATCGGCATTCATCACCAGGCATTCCAGCAACGTTTCATCATCAGCTCGGATCAACATAGGTATGAAGCCTTCATGCTCACAATCGCGCTTCGCATAGCTATATGCCGCCATAATCGGATCATCATCAGCCATGGAAGGGAAATAGGTACATTCGCAATCGAGAAACTCCATGAGCGACTGAGCAACTTCTGATGGTTCGAGCGTCGTTTCGTCAAAGCGCTGTCCATGCCAATTTGCAAATCGGGTATCCATCACCTTAGCCATAGCCTGATAGTAGACCTCGTCAAAAGGAATGAACAGATAGGCTTCGTCCTGAATTTCATCAGAGTAATTACGTACTTCACCAATCATCCCGATCGCATAGTTATCAATGTCACTAGGGAAATAAGGACTGTCTTGTTTGCCGTAATAATAGGACGCAAACGCTCGCCCCTTTTGGTTGAATAGAGTACTGACCAACTGTCCATCCAACTCATCACGGATAAACACACGCAGATCAACATTGGCAGGGTTGGCTTTAACCTTCTCTACCACACTACCGTACTCAGCAAGGAACGCTTCGTTCATCAAATCATGCGTCATGCACCAACGCAAATAAATGGTNATATGGTTATAGGCACACAATTCATCGACAGGAAGCTTCTTTTCCAAAATGGTTTCTATATGCCAAGCGCCATCATCCATTTCGACCACTTCGGTANNCTCTTCGCTACCCAGCGTTCCTTGGGTGAGCACGTTTGGGCGAGATGGATTTACGACAAAACTGATTCTCTGCATTTTCTCCAGCAAAGCATCTGCATCATGCGCAACTTTGTACGCCAATTCATCACGATAAAGCGGAATCACTTGGTAGAAGTTGACCTCGTCGCCATTGGGCAAGAGACATACATCCTCGCCGCCCTTGATTCCTTGAGTACCCGTGAGAATGACAGCACACAACTCTGTGTTACTTGCAAAGGTTTCCTCATTATCCATGGTATGACCGAAACCTAACCAGGTGTTGGAGTCAATCGGAAGATGTGCGAGCACCTTGAGCAAACGAATNGGCCAATACCACGCTTCGTCCTTCAGATCATCCTTCCCGAGTTTCCAATCCTTGGGAAGTGCAATAGCCAACTCTGCACGTTCGAGTTTGTATTCAGTAAGCTCAGCGGGCACATTCATGCGATGCGCGCCCATGCCCATTGTGACCAAAGTAAAGTAATCACGCTCACCTGAGGGCGGTACGATGCAGATATCGATATGCACGCCTTGTGAATCATGTTCATGAAACACCTTTTCGAAGGTACCGAAATGTTGTTCTACATGGTTTTCAATGGCTTTCATCTCCTCTACGGCATAGACCTCGAGGGATTCCTTGTCAGCCAAACTAGCATCCGCCTCTTCAGTTGAACCTTTAGTGTCATCAGGATCGTCATCAGATGAATCCCAAGAAACTTTGAGCGTCATTTGTTCCGGCAACGCCACACCCTGGCTACGCGTAATGCGATGTTTGTCTTCGGCTGAGAAACCAATCGTCTCGCCATCCTTGAGTGTGACGTCTTCATCGAGTACATACCCAACAAGATTGACCAAAAACTCACGTACGGTCATCGGTTCGGCATTCGCATCGAGGACTTCGAGCTCTTCCTTACCAAAGACATCCATGCCGTAGGTATAGGCATTGACACCGGTCGCCGTTCGATAAAGCCCGAACCAAATCCAATTATTGAGAGGGAGTTCACCTTCCTTCATGATTTCTNNAGCCATCTCTTCATAAAAAGACGGCTCAAACACCACGCCACTGGTATAGATCCCCGTTGCATGCGCTTGTCGGCAACATGCAGCAACCAACTTGGTATAAAACCGGTACNNTCGCTCTAAGACATCCTCTTCCTTACCGATCACTGCCACAAGGATATGTGCGGCATGCTCTTTCGCAACCTTAACCGCATCAGGTCACATATAGTTATTTTCAGCACATTCTTCTGCCTCACCATTTGGGACAGGCGAGCGCATTAGCGTGATTGCGCCTATCATGTCGCCCGAAGTGATCAATAGAACATCGGGATGTTCAGTGTCGTTTTTCTCATCATCATCGACATCAATATTCCACTGTTGCGCCAAATCATCCATCAATTGATTTCGATCCCATTCGCCCTTTGACAGCAAAACTGATCCAGCGAACATGCCTTTCTTATCGGCATCCTCAGTCGATGCCGTGTCGGACGATTCACGCTTAGCGATTTCGGCTTCACATTCCTTGATCACGGTAACCGCATCCTCGTCTTCAGGATCCAACTCGGTANNCCATCGCTTGGCGTATGGGATGGCCTTTNNTTCCTCCTGACCATTGAGATACTGATAGCCATAAGCCATACGCATGTGCCACTGGGCCTTATCTTGACCGTCCTCACGAACAGATTCCAAGACCTCAATAGCTCGATGAAGCGCTTTGTCACCCTTATAGCTCGGGGTACCTGCGCCATGATCACCGAGAATGGCGTAGTTTTCCAATGCGCGAGCCATTGCGTAAGCAATGCGGTAATTACGCAGGTCTTCAGGGATGGCATTCAACGCCTGAATGCAACGAGTGAACTCATCATCGTCATTCCATTGCTCAAGCTGCGAGAAAAACGCCTCGGCGTTGTCGGGGGTGTAAGGAATGTAGTCCATGCCTGTGAGCGTCTCGTCTAACTCAGGCACCTCATCATCGGACGCCTCCTGATCAAACGTCGTCTTCTCTTCTTCTATTGTTTTCAAAGGCACTGTGCCAGCTTCACGACGGAAGGTATGGAAACTCGCCCACGCCACGTTACTTTCTTCAAAAAATGCCTTGACCTCTTCCAATACGGGTAGCAAATCCCAAGCAATAAAGTCGACGTATCCGTAATAAAGGTAGGTTGCTCCGCCAATCAATGTCACAAAGTCAGAGCCACAAGACTCTGCTAGTCGATTCTCTAATGCTTCACGGAAATCAAAAATCTCTTGCGTACGATCGTCACCGGTAAATCCATCCAACGGGAAACAGACAAAGCTCGCAACGATGCCGTCCGCATGGAGATCATCCATCGTTTCATTATCGGCACTCATATAGCCATTGATCAGCGGTACCGAACGCGTTGATCCTGCGATGATATCCAATCGCCAATCAGCCTCGGGATCCTCATCGGGTTTCGCTTGATAGCCTAGATAGCTGTTTTCTAACAACTCTTGGGCATCCAACGAAAGATCTTTACCCAACGACTGCAGCTTTTCAGGGAGTTCGGTCAATCGAATCGCAGGCTCTNNGGCTACGTACTCGTCCAAAACCTCGAAATCCGAAATGTATCGCATATGTGGGATTTCACCCAAAATCTGATCTGTCAGATTCGTCAACATCCACCAAACGCGACCTTCTTCCTTCGCTTTCTTCTCCAACAGCTTTTCGCAATAAACGAAAAGTCGATATTCGTCGTCATCAGGCTCAAGCCATACCAGGACGTCGTTGCCATCCACATCTATACCATCGACGCGCAATCCCATATTGGTCGAACCCTGGCGACCAACCAAAATATTCCAATGTTCTAAAACGGATTGAGGCGCGTGGTTTCTGAAATAAACCAATTCGAAGAGCTTCTGTCGATCACCTTCGGGTGTCAAAATCAATTCGTGTTTGACACCATTAAAACCCATTTCAAAAGCGATGTTGTCAAACGCTATCGCTAAAATCGACTCACAGCGTTCAATGAGCATTTGCCCGTTTTCATGTTTTCGATCCGCATCCATGATACCGCGAAGTTCAGCTTCTTGTGCTTCAAANGTAGCCCAAGCATTTTGAGTGCGCTCTCTAAAGGTCTCCGAAAAACGCGGGAGAGAGATACTTTTCTGACAGGATTCAATGAACGTCTTAGTATCTTTGTCTTCAGGATCAGCTTGGTTCGCTCGGCGAAAAAAAGTTAGTGCTTTACCTTCCTGATCAAGGTAGTAATAGGCATAACCTATTCTAAAATTCCAAAGAGGCGTTTCGCCTAGGTTATCCTCATGAGGCTCCAAGAGCTCAATCGCACGATGCAACATTTGCCGACCTTCAGGCATCCGATGATCTGCCTCATTGTTATANGACTGAGCCAATACACTATCCATTTCGGGCGTTCGCTCATTTGCATCAATGGTATCAAGCGTCTCAATGATTTTTTGGTGTTCATTGTTCTCATGCCACTTTTGACATTTTTCCAAGATGTTCATATGAGCCTCCTCGATTTTGGTCATCAGACTTGCTTACACACGCAGTAACAGCAAAGTACAAACGACAATAAGCATTAGAACTAGCTTATGTTGGAGAAAACGTTCTTGACAATCAGTGACACGCCTAGAAACAATTTGAGGATAAGAATGAAAAAGGCACAATCTCAGTAACGGCTCTTTCAAAACAAAAGTAAAGCCCAAACATCTTTGGACATCTAGGCTTGCTCGAAAACGTTGATGACGAAAATTTGTCATCTTATGAAATCAAAACTCTCTGTCACTCGGCTCAGCAACAAACTACGAAAAACCGAATGTGAAACAAGACAGGATCCCGCGCGCGATGTGTTAAAAGAGATCACTAAAATACCTTTTAGGTTTTTAACACGCTACCCTATAGGCATTTTCGACCCACTGTACCTGTTCAGGCGTTGCACGTTGAGCTTTGATCCATTTTGGATCTGTTGGCGGACAGCATAAGCTACCCCCTAGCGGACATTTCTTGCCCCCTCTCAACACATGAGAGCTTGACCGTGAAAGTTAAGAAGAAATCGTCGATGATTACGTCTTTCAAAAGACGTCCAGTCATCATGCTTACACTTACTCAAATCGCACAAATAGAGACGCTTGCTCGCCAGGGTATGCCTTTTAAACAAATTCAACGGATGACCGACATTAGCCGTAACACGCTTAAAAAATACGTGCATCGAGCCAATGAACCGTTGACAGAACGACAAAAGGTTCGAAATGCTCTAGACGCAATGCAACCTGTTATCCAGGAAAAGTTTTTTGCTGCTGAAGGCAACTGTGCTGTTGTATGCCGTCAAATGAAGGATGAACATCAGATCGATATCAATGAACGCAGTATGCGTCGTTTCTATGCCTCCTGGCGTGAAGAGCTCAAGAGATCAGGGAAAAAATACGAACGTTACGAAACCCAACCAGGGCAGCATTTCCAAATCGATTTTGGTGAACGAGATATCACGATCGATAGTGCCATTGTTTGAGTGCACATCTTTGTTGCCATCCTTGGCTATTCACGTCGCATTTTTTGTCAAAGCTTATTTCCCTGAAAACCAAGTTGCGTGGCTTGATGGTATTGAATCTGCTTTCGCTTACTATGATGGAGTTCCGCTTGCCATTGTTTCTGATAACTCTCGTTGCCTGGTTAATGAACATCGCAATCGCTTTGTGAATAGAATGAGCGTTATGAATCGTTCTGCTCATATTGGAAAATTAAGCCCATTGCCTGTCGTGGATACCATCCCGAAGGGAAAGGAAAGATCGAAAGAGCTGTTCGCTATGTCAAAGGTAATGCTCTTGTTGGTAAGGACTTCAGAAGTTTGGACGAGCTGAATCGTTGGTTAGAACGATGGTGTTTGACGATTGCAGACGAACGAGAGATCAGTGGACTGTTCGAAGGACTCAATGTCCCTAAGAAGCGCTTCTGGATCGAAAAAAGCAAGCTCATGAAGCTTGAACAACCTAGAACGATGTGACTCCGAGAAGAGACCCGTAAAGTTGATAAAACTGGTACTTTATCCAAGCCGATGGTCGTCACTATCGTCACAGTCATCATTATTATCGTCAGACTCACATTCATCAGAGTCGTCTAAGAGGTCGTCGCGCTCCTCTTCATCATCATCTTCATCATCTTCATCAAAATCCTCGTCGAACAAAATAACTGGAGTTAAAGAATCTATCGTGTCGATTTTGTCTTCAGCATAGATTGCATAGTCTCCCAAACGATCAAGCATGTTTCTATCACCAGTTTGATTTGCCCAAGCTAGCGAAAATCCCATCAACCAAAAGAGAGATACGTACAAAAGACATCCTGTTTTCCTAAAAAACCTGAACATGAATAACATCTCTCTTTAGACGAAAACGGACGCCAGGCACAAAACCATAGCGTCCGTTGATTTGTCATGAGTCACCTAAAGCATGTGCCTTAGGTTTAGCCTAATGACTTAGAGAAGACCCTTACCGTCACGGGATTCGGTACTTNNCTTCACCTTAGCCGTTTCAACCGGCACGACGTCAAAGCCAACAACGCGGTGACCATTGATCTGGGTGTAAAGCCAAAGGTCCATTGTGGCACCAGCCACAGCCCCCTTAGCGACGTCCTTAGACTTGAACGTGAAGACCACGTCCATCAAACCGTCCTTGTTGATATCCTTATATTCCATCTTTTCGGCAGGGGCAAAATTTTTCCACTGACGAGTGGAGTTGAGCTGGTTAGCACTCATACCAGCGCGGGTCGCTTCCATGTTCGCACCAAGCACTTCGTGATCCTTGGAACCCAAGAGCGCGAACTGAACCTCATCGTCGCTGTCGGTANNCTTCACAACCTTGTTAAGGATTTCAACCTTCATCGGCATCAGACGAGCATTTTCGGCTTCCATGAGACCAAGTACATGCTGATAAGCCTTGACGTTGTAGTCGTGCAAGAACTTCGTACGGGCTTCACCCTGAAGCTTCGCAGCCTGCTTCGTCACGGCAGCGCGGTCACCNATGAACTTGTCTTCTTCAGCCTGGATCATGGTCGTACGCTTAGCGATTTCGTCACCACGGAGGTAGTCGATGGCGTTGTTGCTAGCGCTAAAGACAGCGTGCGGCGCAAAGTCAGCACGGAAGTCAAACATGGCAGGAGTACCCGCGAAGTGTTCCTTCGTAGCTGTGATCGGATCGGTGAAAGCCGTGCCTTCAGCAGGNTCAGCGAGCGGATAAAGCGGGATATAAACGGACTGGCACGGACGACCCAAGGTCTTCCAAGCTTCCGTCAACGTCGGATCCTTGGTGAGGTTATAGACGATAGAGTCATGAGACGTCGTACGGCAGATACCTTCGGACTTGGAATGATAGAGTTCCTGGTCCTGACCAATGTAGTCTTCGTGGAGACGCAAGAAAGCGATCGCGTCCTTCACGCCCAACTTACGATCGATCTTGGCGCTATACGGGAACTGTTCAGGATCGTTATATTCCTTACCCGTTAAGAACTTCCAAGCGAGCACGTTACGGTTGGCGTTCCAACGTTCGTGGCGGACAGATTCCTGAGCCACAACCTTACGCCAGTTGAAGATCGGGTTCTTGGCGTCATGACGNGTACCGTCCTTGATGGCGCGTTCGACCTGGTTGGGTTCAATCAACCACGTGTTCTTGTCGTTGAGGTCAACCTTGTCCATCATGAAGTTGTTCGGGATATAAACCACTTCGTCGTCCTGGATCTTGCGAGCTACCCAAGAGTTACCCTGGTGAATGGCGAGCTGCCAAGCTTCGTTAGCATCAGCAAACGTATACGTGCGACCGTCGTGGAAATACCCAAACTCTTTTAGTAACTGCGTGGCGATTTCAACAGCTTCACGAGCAGTGTGAGCGCGTTCAGCAACCAGGCGACGGATACCGTAACCGATACCACCATCCTTCACTTCCATACGGTCAGCTTCAAAGATTTCACCGCACCAGTTCGTGGCAACCACCACACCAGCGTCGTTCATGAAGCCGTCAGCAAAGGAAGCGCCATCGGGCACAAAGGTCTGCGTCCAATAAAAGCCCAACGTCTTTTCAACCTGCGGAATTTCAGCGGCGAACTTTTCAAACTTGATCATTTCGCCCTTCTTGTGAGTGGCAGGCGCCACATAGTGCTGCATATTGAAGAGACGACCACCGTTGTCTTCGTTATGCGCGACGATGATATTACCTGTTTCGGACACGNNTACCTTACCAATCACGAGCGTACTGCAAGCCTGAGCAGTGCCAGCAGCAGCCAAGAGCGCGGCAACGGCGATAAGGGACTTCTTAAACATCTTTAACTCCTTTGGTCAATGCATATCGGCTGAGGCTCTGATATTTTGGTCCTGTCAAAGACCTCAACGCGGCGCGAAGTTTACCGCCAGCTGTAGTGTTACTCAAGATCGGGATTATCCGAGTCGGAGTATTACGCACGGGTTAACCTTCATAAAGTAACTGATAATTAGGACACACTCCTAATTGACAAAAAGCCCTAGACGCATAACGCCTAGAAGCCTTTTGAGAGTGATCGGTGTGTTATATAGCGAGGCGCATCACTATTTCGCCTGGATCTCTTCTTGAGCCGCCAGTTCACGTAAACGCTTGAGCGTTTGTTCGTAGCGCATATAAGCGGGCGTATCAGGGGACATGCCCTCAAGGAGTAACGCCAGGGTATTTGCTGCCGTCTTCCAATCTTGATTAGCGCTTGACGTGAGCGCCAACAATTCCAATGCACGCTTGTCGCCCGGCAACTTTTCGAGCGCCTTTTCGACCAAAGGTTGTGCTTCCTTAAAGTTGTCGTGACCTCCGACCGTCACTAAGGTGAACGCCATTTCGAGCATCACGCTGGGGTCTGCTGCCACTTTGGTGTTAACCTGGCGAGCGTTTCGATAGGCATCAAGCGCCTTCGGGTAGGCTTCGGCTTCAACATAGCGATGCGCTAAGAGAACCCAAGCGCGACCATCCTTGGGACTATTTTCTAGGTAGCGTTCAATATCGGGCGTGGACGCTTCACCCGACAACACGTGCTGCGCTTTTTCGAGTTCAATGAGCTCAGGCGCCCCTTGCACCGCATAAAGCCCCACGCTCACAGCGACCATACCCGTCACCACCAGTCCCGTCACTAAGGGACCAGAGACGNNCGATGCGTTTGATTCGGTTGGTACTAGTACTTCAGACGCATTGGGGTCATGAAAAACCGCATCGTGCTCTTCGAGCATACGGCGACGCAAGTCGTCACTCAGTTCCTTCCAACGCGCTTCAGTGATCGCCCCCGTGCGACGCTCTTCGTCAAGCGCTGCTTGCTGACGGCGAAACGCATCAATCACCGCTTCGCCATAGGCTTCGTCTTCTTCAGCACGCATGTCAATAGAGCGTCCGATACGCAGTAGCGACGGCATCAACATGCCTATGGCAAGCATCAACATGCCAAAAAGCACGAGATAAAGCAGGATTTCATCAGACATGTTGATCAATTCCGAAGAGAAAAATAATGGGGAGAATAACTATATCCGAAAACGGGCGGCTCCCGCAGGAACCGCCCGTTGTCAGACATCAAGGAGAGTCAGAGATTACTTCTTGGCACCCTTTTGCTTTTCGTCGATGGTAGCTTTCTCAAAAGCGCCGTCGCGTCGGTCGCTGCCTTAGCGGACTTAGCCAGACTACGAACTGCCATGTCATGGTTATGGAAGTACGCACCGTTAGCAGCCGTCCAGTATTCCCAATTGATATGGGCAGATTCGTGAAGCTTACGAGCCTTAGCGAGTACGTCTTCAGAGACACCCACAGCCTTCGCGAGTTCGAACGCGTTGAACATGTCGTTCATACGGGATTCAGCTTCGCGAACCTTACCGTCAAAGTGACCCTTCATCGCATCGATCGCACCGACCATCTGCTTTTCGGTCTTGTCAGTGTGGCAAGAGAGGCACGTTTCCTTCACGTAGTGTTTCGGCGACGTAGCCCAGTGGAGCGTGTAGGTCTTACCGTTTTCGTCCTTCACCTTCGGCATATGGCAAGACGCGCAATCGGCACCTACCTTATCGTGCTTAGAGCCAAAGTACGTTTCAGCGTCCGGATGCTGCATCTTCACGAGCGTGGCGCCCGTCAAGTTGTGCTTAAAGTCACGGAAGCCAAGGTCGTCATAGTAGCTTTCGATCTGGTCAGCGTTGACCCACGGGAAGAGGTTCGTCAAGCGACTATCAAAGCCAACCTTTTCACCCGTCTTGACATTCATACCCGGGTTGCAAACGTATTCGACGTGGCACTGAGCGCACATCAAACGAGAATCCGGACGGTCAAGATAGGCAACCTTACGTTCAAAGCCACGCACGCCCACGTTCTGAACATCGAGCTTAGCCTGACGAGCAGCGAAGTCCTTATAGACATTCTGCTTGCCGTCGCGCGTCATCGCATCGATCAAAGCGTCACGCATCAGACGTGGCTTCGCGCTATGCGGGTCATGGCAGAAGTTGCAGTTAAGCCCGTGCTGAACATTACGCACGACGTCAACAGGGTTAGAACCACGATGGAACTTGGCACCTTCGACCTTGTCGCCCATATAGTACCAGTCGAGCATCAAGTCGGTCGACTTACAAGACCAGCACACGCCATTGGCAGCCGCGGTCGTACCCGGCTTATGAGCCTTTTGCGTGTTGTTTTCGGGATAGTTGTCCTTGAGGATGTCCCAAGCCTTATAGGATTTACCGCCTTCAAGGGTCGTGTAAAGCCAACCATCCTTCGGTTCAAAGCGACCACCAAAGGCACGGTCAACGATGAACTGGTCAATCGCCATAAACGTATGAGCGCGCGGCAGGTCGTGTTCCTTCGTGAAGCCGTGCATACCCAGGGCACGGTCAAAGAACGGGTCTGGTGCCGGTNNAGGTACCGCCTTCTTAGACTGGCGAGCTGGACGGTCAGACGTCATAAAGGCGGACTTATATTGTTGCTGATGGCAAGCGCCGCACTGCGCCGGGTCCATATTGACTTCCGGGCGCTTCTTCATGTCCTTTAAATGCTCTTCAGTGCCCTTGTGGCAGGACGCGCAAGCGACATCCTTATGAACGGCACCGGCGTGTTCTTTAGCGACATTCGTATGACAGNNTACCGCGCATTGGTTAGCAGCAAACGCTGGCACGCTCATCGCGAAACCGACAAGCATCAGCGCAACAGAGAGAGGGGTCTTACAGTGGTTTTGCATATTAGGTCTCCTTCGGCAATCGTCAGCACGAATGCGCCACCATCGGTGCAGACGATCCGCATGTGCCTTGCCTTAGGTAAAAGTTTAAGTTACCTTACGCGATTCTTAAACACCCCGAATGGGGATGGATAGGGTAAATCCCAGTCAAACGACTTTTTCCTTATTTTTCAATTGGTTATGTTTGATATACCCACTTCGAGGTAATCACAAAGAGAGGTTTTGAAACATCCCCCTCTCTCCCTCCGTGACCCATTGATCACCCTCATTTACCACCGCACCTTAAGCCTCAGCGCCCTCAAAAAATTCACAAAGAGAGGGATAGGTCACCCACCTGAATCGAGCCTCCTTCTACCACCAAAGAGGTACAAGCACTCCTCTACATGAAACCTTTATTTTTTCTTTTTAAGTGGCGTTATTCTTTGATACGACACTTTTATTCAACACACAAAAACGCCAATCCACGCGTAATCCCTTATCTCTAATGAGTTCGCTCCCTCTCTCCTTATGCGTCTATCCGAGCGTAGTACCGCTTTCTAGAATCTCGAATAGATATATCGCCATCAAAAGAGCACTGACATGAATTATTCATCCGTCATCATCACCACTCATCCCACTCAACTTGACACCGTGCTGAGTGCCTTGCCTGCTATTGGGCTTGACATTCACCACATTGACCGAGACGGCGACCGACTTGTGGTAGTCATTGAGGCTGAGACGACGACCAAAGAAGCTGACATTTTTAATCAGGTTCGCCGTACGCCTGGCGTCGTTGACGTGAGCCTCATGAATCACTTCTTTGAAGACGAAGCCTGATCACTGTCCGTTTTGAGACCCCAAGCGATAAATTTAGGAGAGACTTTATGACTAACACGCCCATTAATGAAACCCGTCGTACGATCATCAAATCAGGCCTTGCTGCCAGTGCCGCCATGACGATCGGTATTCCAGTCACCTCTGCCCAAGCGCAAGCCGCAAAGTCCCTTGACAACGGCATTGCTTGGCATAAAGGCGTGTGCCGTTTCTGTGGTACGGGTTGCGGCTTACAGGTCGGTGTGCGTAACGGTACCGCATTGTNNAGTACTAAAGGCGACCCAGCCGCACCCGTTAACCGCGGTCTCAACTGCGTGAAGGGTTACTTCAACGCGAAGATCATGTATGGGCACGACCGTTTGACGCAGCCCTTGATGCGCCGCACGAATGGCAAGTTCGATAAAAACGGGAAGTTTGAACCCGTCTCTTGGGATGAAGCCTTTGACGAAATGGCGCGTCAGTTTAAGCGTGTCTATGCCGAAAAGAGCNCTGCGGGCGTCGCGCTCGTTGGCTCGGGTCAGTACACGATTCCGGAAGCCTACTGCGCCTCAAAGCTTTGGAAAGGGGGTTTCCGCTCTAATAACATTGACCCGAACGCCCGTCTTTGCATGGCCTCTGCTGTGGTTGGGTTCTATCAGACCTTTGGCGTTGACGAACCCGCGAACAACTATAGCGACATTGAGTTGNGTGACACGATGCTCCTTTGGGGCAACAATATGNGTAAAGCGCACCCTGTTCTTTGGTCGCGCGTTGCAAACCGTAAGCTCACGGCACCCAACACCAAGATCATCAATCTCACGACCTATCGCAACATGAGTTCGGACTTGTCCGACGAAACGATCATCCTCAAACCCAATGGGGACCTGGCGGTGGCGAACTATCTCATTCGCGAAATGATCGAGCGCGGTGTCGTCAATCAGGCGTTTGTTGAAAAGCACTGCATCTTTACGGCGGGTGTCACGGACATTGGTTACGGGTTACGTAATACCGACAAGTATGCCTACCCGGCTGAACGCGATGTGTTGGCTAAACAAAAGCGTATTCGCTTGAGCGAAGCCGAAGGCATTGCCATGGGTCTGAAGTNNACCGGTACCGAAGTCGAACAAAAGAATTCGGGTGGCAGTGCAGGCAAACACTGGCAGATTGAATTTGAAGAATTTAAGAAGGGCGTCGCACCCTATACGCTCGACTTTGTGGCGCCGCTCGTTAAAGGCGACATTGACGAAACGCTTGAATCCTTTAAGGCGCGTTTGGTGCGTCTTGCTGACCTCTTGTGCGACACGAAGCGTAATCTTTTGAGCTTCTGGTGCATGGGCTTTAATCAACATCAGCGTGGCGTTTGGGCAAACGAACTCGTTTATTCGATCCATTTGCTCCTCGGTAAGCACGGGCTCCCAGGTAACGGCGCTTTCTCGCTCACGGGTCAGCCCTCGGTATGCGGCTCTGCGCGCGAAGTCGGTACCTTCTGCCACCGCTTGCCGTCCGACATGCTCGTGGTAAATCCCGAACATCGCAAGAAGACCGAAGGCCTTTGGCAGATTCCTGCGGGGACGTTGAATCCGAAGGTCGGCGCGTCGGTCATGGAAATCATGCGTGGGCTTGAAGACGGATCGATCAACTTCATGTGGACTCAGGTCGTCAACATTCTTCAGTCAACGCCCAACAATACGCATTGGGTCAAAGCCGCACGCGACCCGAAGAACTTCGTGGTGGTCTCTGACGTCTATCCCACCTATTCCGCCAAGTCGNCTGACTTGATTCTCCCGTACGCCATGCACTTTGAAAAGTGGGGACTTTATGGCAACGCTGAACGTCGTACCCAGGGCTGGCAGCAGCTCGTCAAGGCACCAGGCGAAGCGCGCACCGACGTTTGGATGATGATGGAATTTGCTCGCCGCTTTACGGTGGACGAAGTCTATCGTGCGCAAGCCCTCAAAGGGGTGCCAGGCGACCAGTTGCCTGACGTGCGTGAAGGCGCGGCCGCTATGGGGTATCAGCCCAACACGACGCTCTTTGATGTGCTCTTTGCACCTAACGAAAAGCGTCAAGCCGTGTACTCGNATCCCCTTTATAAGACCGACTTGAATGCCACGGGCGAAGCCTTGAAGTTAGTATACTTCCCAGAAAAAGCGCTCTTTAACGAATATCGTCAATTTACGCTAGGGAACTACCACGACCTCGCCGACTTCGATACGTACCTTCGTGAAGACGTGCGTGGGCTTTTGTGGTAGGTCGTTAACGGCAAAGAAACGCTCTATCGCTTTAACACCGAATATGACCCCTATGCCAAGNTAGACAACCTCTTCTACGGCAAACTCATGAAGCCTGTTGCGAAGGGCGATCGCTTTGGCGTGACGGATCCGAAGGCTGTGGCTCACCCAGGGACCGCCAAGATCTTCTTCCGTCCGTACATGGATCCAGTCGAAGTGCCTGATGCCAACTATGACCTCTGGCTTTGCACGGGTCGCATCCTTGAACACTGGCACACGGGTTCGATGACGCGTCGCGTGCCGGAACTCGACCGCGCTGCGCCGAGCGCCGTGCTCTACATGAACCCGAACGACGCCGAACACCGCGGCATTCTTCGCGGCAACAAGGTGCGCGTCACGAGCCGTCACGGTGAATGCANNCGTACCATTGTCGAAACGAAGGTTCGTAACATCATGCCGCGCGGTATGACGTGGCTTGCCTTCTTTGACGAAAAGGTCATANGTAATGCCGTCACGATCGACGCCATGGACCCGATCTCTCTTGAACCCGACTTCAAGAAGACCGCAGTCAAGGTCGTCAAAGCGTAATGGGAGAACCATATGGCTAAGGATGCTAAATCCTCACGCCGAGAATTCCTCACGAAGTACTGCGAACTGTCGGTANCCGCAGGCTTCGTGACGGCATTCGCTTGGGGCTCGCTCTCACTACGAGACGCCAACGCCCGTTGGACACCCAGGCCGCCTGGCGCAATGGACGGGACAGACTTTCTTGCACTTTGTTCGCGATGCGGACAATGCGTGACGGCTTGTCCCTACCATACGCTTAAACTCGCATATTCTNTTGACCCGGCGCCCGGTGGCACGCCTTTTTTCATTCCTGAAGAAATCCCGTGCTACATGTGCCGAGATATTCCGTGCGTCAAGGTGTGCCCGACGGGTGCTCTGTCGCCTACGCTCACCAATATTTCGGATGCGCGGATGGGAATTGCAGTCTTGGACCCGGTCTCCTGCTTATCGCACCAAGGCTTACGCTGTGAAGTGTGTTTCCGTGCGTGTCCAGAAGAAGGCAAAGCGCTCACGATCGAACTTCATCCGCGCGGGCTATCACGCCACGCGATGTTTATTCCGGTCGTGCATCCCGAACACTGCACAGGGTGCGGTCTTTGCACCAAGAGTTGCCCGACTGACGTCCCCGCGATTCGCATCGTTGACCGTAAGGTAGTGCTTGGCGAAATCGGTAGTCACTATCGACTCGGATGGCTTCCTGAAGACGACCCGAAGAACATTCGAGACGTCGCGCCTGACGCGTCCACTGAGACGAACACGCCAACGACCGATGCCCCTGGCGGCCTTGACTATTTGAATGGAGTACTCTGATGCAACGCCTTAAAACGATGCGTTATTCGCTTCTACGCCGCGCGGTGCAGCTCACGGTCTTGTGCCTCTTTGTAGGGACTGCCCGGTGGAGTTGGACGCTCTTTGATGCGCCACTTCTTGACGGTACGCTCTCGGCTTCGAAGTTTGCGGGGCTTGTGCCACTCACCGACCCGTTAGCAACGCTTGAGCGCCTAGCGGCTGGTCACCTGCCTACGCTCACCGCGGGTTTAGGAGCCTTGATCGTACTGATCCTCTATGGGCTACTCGGCTCACGCACATTCTGCGGTTGGATTTGTCCTATGAATATGGTGACTGACGCTGCGGACTGGCTACGCACAAAGCTCGGTANNCTCAAAGCCGATGTTGTGCGTCTCTCGCGTCACGTGCGTTATGGGTTACTCGTTGCGGTACTTATTTTGAGCGTTGCCACGGGCACGTNNACCGCTTTTGAAGCGGTGAGCCCTCAGGCTTGGCTTTGGCGTGATCTGATTTTTGGAACGGGACTAGCTGCATTGAGTGTCGCGTCTGCCATTTTTGCGCTTGACCTCGCGCTCATGAAGCACGGTTGGTGCGGTCACTTGTGTCCTTTGGGTGCCTTTTGGTCACTCGTTGGGCGCTTAACACCCAAGCCCCTTTTGCAGATTCGCTTTAAAGATAAAGTATGCACGCGTTGCGGCGACTGCCTCCATGTGTGCCCAGAACCTCAAGTCATTCGCTTTGTGGATCTCGCTAAAACGGGACGCATCCCGTCGGGCGACTGTCTTAACTGCGGCAAATGTATTGGCATCTGTCCAGAAAACGCGCTTCAGTTCAAGCTTTTAGGTCGCGAAACTACTCCAAAGACCCGCTTACCAAGACCACGAACTCAANCAAATCAAAACACTCATTAAGGAGAACAACACTATGTTTAAACTCATGCCACTCGTCGCGTCGCTCGCGCTTTTGGGCGGTGTTGCTCAGGCTGCTGACTCTGAAATCGTTGGCGCGCCGGGCACGATTCCGCACCCTGTCGAAAGCTATCTTCCGATCACAAAGGACGTCAATAACTGCTTGATGTGCCACAAAGTCGCGGCATCTGCTGACCGTAAAGCGGGCGAAATTCCGCTCACTCACATTAAGGACGGCAAGGTCACGGGTGACCGCTGGAATTGCACGCTCTGCCACGCACCCTCGACACCGGCAGAAACGCCCCGGTACGCCAAATAACATTCATAAATAAAGCCCCTCGATACTAAAGCAAAGAGACCGTCTCACGACGGTACTCTTTGCTTAACAAAACAGTGATTTACTCAGCCTCTTTTTGCTGAGCCGCCCAAACCGCCGCTTCAACGCGACTACGACAACCAAGCTTCTTGAGAATGTGTTTGACGTGGTACTTGACCGTCCCTTCGGTAATGTCGAGCCTACGTGCGATGACTTTATTGGTGCAACCCTTGGCGATCAATTCAAGCACATCACCTTCACGCCCCGTCAGCACAGGGCGCTCTTGCACGACCGAACGCATTTTGGCGCGTAACGACGTTGTCAAAAACGCCATCATCGATGCAT
Organism: uncultured Sutterella sp.; assembly: GCA_905186105.1. GTDB lineage: Bacteria > Pseudomonadota > Gammaproteobacteria > Burkholderiales > Burkholderiaceae_F > Sutterella. The sequence goes on from LR994475.1 coordinate 1,745,598, forward strand.
CCACAATGATCTGACCTTCAAGCGCCTGACGAATGCTCTTCAAGAATTGTTCTGGCTCCATATCCTTCAAGAAATACCCATCGGCTCCTGCCTGAATACAGGTAGTCAAGTCTTTACCCGAGTCACTCACCGTCAAAATGACGATACGGCGTGACGGATCTTCTTCCTTTAAGGTCGAAAGGATTTCTACGCCAGAACTTCCCTTCATATTGAGGTCAAGAATGGTGAGGTCAGGCTCATAGCAACGCACAAGGTCGAGCGCTTCTTCGCGAGTACCCGCTTCGCCAACGACCTCAACAGTGGGCTCTAAATCAAGCAATTCATGAACGCCGCGTCGAAAAAGCGGATGGTCGTCAATAATGGCGACGGTGTAGTGTTCCTTGAGCGTCATTGAAGAATGTTCCTTTGACCAAATTCTATTCTGATTGTATGAGCTATTTTACCGTTTACGCCTCTCTTTCGGGCACTGTGAGCGTCACGCAAGTGCCCTTTTCGTGACCTGGCGCAACACTTAATGTGCCATGAAGTGCTTCGGCGCGTTCACGCATAATCGAGAGTCCAAAGTGCTTATATTTACCCGTCGTGGATCCAATACCGATGCCGTCATCTTCGACCTTCAAGACAAATCCCCCTTCGGGACTACGCATCATGCGTACCGACACATTCGTGGCACGGGCATGCTTTTCAATGTTGATAAGCGCTTCACGCAAAATATGAATAAAGTGAATCTGCTCATTAGGACTCAACTCAATCCCCAGAAGTTCGTTTGTCACCGTCGTAGCGATCCCCGTACGGTTACGGAATTCTTCAACCGTCTCTTCAACGGCGCCATTAAGCCCCGAACTATTGATCTGCAAACGGAAGGTTGTGAGCACTTCGCGAAGCTGACTATAAGCGGTTGCGATCCCTTCAGAGAGTTCCGTGACCGTTTGAAGGACCTTTTCTCTTGGTTCTTCTCGCTCAATAAAGACCTTGAGTCGATGCATCTGAATACGCGAATAAGAAAGCGACTGAGCAATCGAGTCATGCAATTCACGTGCAATTGTCGAACGCTCTTCTAAGACCGCCAGGCGTCGGTCATCGGCTTGCCTAAAGCTACGTTCAATCCCACGACCCACGGTTTGCGCCATGGCTTGCGAGAGGTCTCGCTGCCACGCTTCCGGCGTCGCTTCAAACTTCACGTCCAAAAACCCCGTTTTACTTTGTCGGTTNGAAAGCGAAAAATGCTCACTCGTGTCACCCGTAAATAAGTCAGTAGTCGCTTCGGTCGTCACCGACTGGGCGAGCACATAGTCTTTGTCGCCCTGCCCCACGCGAATACGCAGGGCNTTGGCGCCGAGCTGCTGCGCAGCTTCGGTGAGTAACCCATCTAACGCATGCCGTTCAGACAAATTGCGCCACGTCACGGCTTGTGCCACACGGCTTAAAAACTGCAACCCGGCATTACGACGATTGAGGTCCTGGGTCTTCCGGGCAACTTCGTTTTCGAGGTTACCGTAGAGACGCCCGAGTTCATCGACCATGAAGTTAAAACTTGTGCTCAAGCGCCCAATTTCATTGGGGGCGGGTAGCTTTNNTGTGCGCACCGAAAAGTCACCTTGGCGGACCGCGTCAGCCGCTCGTCCGATTTCGAGAAGTGGCTTAAAAATGCTACGTTGCATCATCATGAGCATCACAAAGCTCACGAGTACCGCGCCCAACAAAATGACAGTCAGAATCTTTTGTAAGAGTGCGAGTCGATTGTTCAACCCGTTTTCAAGCGTCTGCACAAAGCGATCCACGTCTTCCACAAAGACTGGAATCTGTTTTGTGAACTCTTTACGCGCCCACAGGTCATCGATACTTGCCTCAGCCAATGGGCGCACACTCGTTTCGTAACGGTCTTTGAGCGCATGGTATTGGTCCATCGCGTCATACGGAACCCCCTTTAAGAGTACTGGGCTCATGAGTTTGGCGCCAAATTCGTCAAGTGCACTCAAGGTCATCTCTTTACGTTGGTCGTAGGACGAAAAAGGATCTACCACAGCAAGCGCCAACTTATAGCTTTGCATTCGCATGCTGCCAGAAACATTAATGGCGCCCCCTGAGCCCGTTGACTGCTCCGTCAACACCAAAGCTGGAGCGGCGACCAACACGGTACAAAAACCGATAAATAAAAGCGCAACAAGATACTGTCGGACGATTGAAGCGCGAAGCCATTGTATGAGAGACATGAATGACCTTTTTAAAAGAAACGAGCTGGCAAATCTATCGATAAGCTTTGTACGAGCAGTGTTAGACCGAGTCAAAATTCATACTATTAAACCACGCCTCGGTGAGATAGTCAGCAAACGAATCGACGGTCGTTGAGGGCGTCAAGGTCTTATGCCGAATCAACCGGAATTTGAGCGTGGGACCCGCAACTTCGGGGAGAACTTTAACGAGCCTGCCGCAACGAAGGTCATCAACACAGGCATAAGCTGGCAACGTAGCNGCTACACCCAAACCTTGGCGAGCGGCTTCGAGAAGCGCACCGACACTATCAAATCTCACTGTCATATTGAAGCACCGCTTCATGGTCGTGAATGTGTCTGTCCCCGTCAACGTAAACGGGCACACCCAACTCGTACACCCCAACAAAGGCACGCGATCCAAATCATCAATGGTTTCAACTGGGTGCAAACGCAAAAAGTCGGGGGACGCGCAAAGCCAACTTGGGATCAAGCGTAGGTCTCGATAGTCCAAAAAGGAGGACTGCTTGGTATCTGCCCAAACGCCAATATCGGCGTCCAATGTTTCGTCTTTGGGCGGCGCACTCAAAAAGCACACATCAAAGTCATAGTCTTCGTGCATTTTGCGAAATGCACCGATCGTGCGCACAAGAAATGGCATCAGACCAGAAACCGCTTGGATTCTTACTTGTCGTCGGTGTTTACGTAACCCAACACTTGCCGTCACAGCATTCAATCGTCGATCAATGTCTGAGAGGACTGGATAAATACGCTCAAAAAGTTCTTTGGCTTCGCTCGTCGGACGCGACGCACGCGTAGACCGTTCAAACAGCGGATAGCCCACTTCTTTTTCGAGTGCCGCGATACGACGACTCACTTGCGAAACGTCACACCCACAAGCGACGNNTACCGCACGACTCATCGATTCAGTCTGCATAAGTTCAATAAAGATCTGCCAAGAACGCAAATCTGAAAGCCTTTCTGTCATCCGCGAAATCCCTTGTTCATCCGTTGCACTATTGCAATGCTGTCTTGCATCTTATCAGCTCAAGCAAAAAATAGAATGGTTCTGATCCCAAAAAAACTATGCTTTCGACCTCACAACAGACCAAAAGATCGAGGCATCCTTAGGATGAGTAACCATACTAACACTTCACGCAGATCCTTCCTCAAATTAGTACTCGCCGCTACCGCTGGTGGCATCGGCATGGCTGAAGCTAAACCCGTGTTTGAGCCTGAGGCTTATGACAAAGAAGCCGATGTGATCGTCATCGGCACAGGGGCTGCCGGCTCCTCAGTCGCCGCGCGTTGTGCTCAGTTAGGTATCAAAGTCATCGTGCTCGAAAAGATGCCGATGGGTGGCGGCTCCACAACGCTTTGTAACGGTGGCTTTGCTGTGTCTTGCACGGACGTTCAGGAACGAAAAGGCATCAAGGATTCGACCGAACTCTTTGAAAAAGAACTCCTGACGATGGGTAAAGTGAACGATCATTCACTCGTTCACACCTATGTTGAAGCGACGCTTCCGACCTATCAGTGGATTCGTGGACTAGGCGTCGAAGTGAACGACGTGACGACGGGTGCTGGCATGAGCGTCCCTCGTCAGCACATGGTGCGTCCGCCGCAGATGCTCGGTATTTTCCGCAAAATCGTTGAANAACGCGGGCGTTACCAGTACCTCTTCCGCACAACGGCTAAGCGCTTGATCGTCAATAAAGAAGGTCGCGTCACGGGTGTCGAAGCAGAAGCTCGCAAGAAGAAAATCACCTNNTTGAGGTAAAAGGGGGTTGTCATTGCCGCTGGCGGTTGGGCTCGTAGTGAAGACCTTCTTCGTCGCTTCTCGCCCGCTGCTGAAAAAGCGCTCAAATTGGGCGGTACCNTTGGCAACTTTGGCGACGGCTCCAAGATGGCTTGGGCGTTGGGTGCTGACCTCCTTGACGTCTCGTACACCAAGGTACCCTATGGCTTCAACCCGAAGACCAAGTCCTCTGCTTTTGTGATGTATAACGGTGCCATGATCGTGAACCTCAAGGGTGAGCGCTACGCTGACGAATCGCGTCCTTATAAGGAACTTGGTGACCTGACGCTTGCCCAGCCCGACGGCATTGGCATCCAAATCTATGACTCGACCATTCACGAAGAGGCTCAAAAGGATCCGCTCGCTCGCACCGATAATTTGAAGAAAAACGGTGAACTCTATACGGCTAACACGATTGAAGAGTTAGCCAAGTNNATGGGACTCCCGGCAAAACAATTGGTCGCTTCGGTANAAGTATATAACGACGGGATCACCAAGGGCGCTGACGCCTTCGGTCGTACGTCGCTTTCTGCTGGTAACGGTAAGCCTACGCCAATCGTCAAGGCACCCTTCTACGGCTTCCGCGCAACTGCTGTTCTTTTGTCGACTTATTGTAGTTACAAGATTGACAGCGAAGCACGTGTCATCAACATTTTCGGCGAACCGATTGAAGGTCTTTGGGCGGCTGGCGAAGGCACGGGTGGTCTGCATGGTGCAGCCTATATGTCGGGAACGTCCGTCGGCAAGGTACNNGTGGTCTTTGGGAAGCTCGCTGCTGAAAGCATCGCTAAACGCGGCTAATTTATAGGCGTCAACGACGCCTGATCACATTCAAGAAAAGCCCACAACGATTTGCCGTTGCGGGCTTTTCTATTTTGGTACGAGTTTGAGTTAGTATTCACAATAAAGAACCCACCACCTACCTCACGTACGATAAACAGGCGCATCGACCATGGAACCCAAACGGTCTTCCCAAGTCGAATAGGCGTCCTCTCCTTTGAGTTTTGCCATGATCACATCAGGCTTTTCTTCTAATAGTTGAGCCATCCGTTTCACGGGCGCGATTGTGACTGCGTAACGATAGCAAACGTCACTACACAACCCACAGCCAATGCAATGCGCTTTGATGGCTTTAAGAAGCACCGTCTTTTCACCTGTTTCCATTGTGAGTGCTTTGGTTGGACAGACTTCCGCGCAAATCCCGCAGGTACTNGTACAGGCTGTCTGCTCAATGACAGGAGCAACAAAAAGGCGTGCTGCGCCAGAGGTGTCAAGTGCTTCCGTNGTACTACTCGACAAGGTTCGCAACGCTTCAACCAGCCTTTCTCTTGAGTACGGTAATCGTTGAGACGTTTCGGTGGCTGTCGCCTTGACGTCCGCCACAACGTCTGGCGAAGCGGGTTTGGTTCCAATGTCAGCACGCCTTAATAGCCCACCGAAAAACCGACGACGAGAAAGATCAACGTCTTTGGTCGAGGTTTCTAAAACGACCGAGAGCGTTTTTTCAAATTGCCCGGCAAAAGCTTCTAAGGTTTGGCACGTATCAATCAGCGACGTACCAGGAATGCACTTCGGGCATTTGTCACAGTTGCCGCGAACGAGTTCAATCGTGGTGACCCCCTTTGCAACCGCATCGACTAAACGCGAAAAGTCGAGCGAATGTAAGCACAGCACCGTGAGTCCTCTTTTCTTCGCGCAGTCTGCGCAACTCACTACCAAAATGCCTGACGCTTTCGCTGCCGCATAGGCTTGGGTTTCAGTGGTCACATCGGGCGTCGGCATTAATAAGGCTTCCGTTGGACACACCGACGCGCAAAAGCCGCATCCCGTACATGCAGGCACATGGAGTTTAAGTTGCCCGTCAACGATTCGAAGTGCATCACTCGGGCAAGCCTCCAAGCAACGCTTGCAACTTGATGCCTGATGGAGATGACGCATACAACGCTTTGCAACCATGACGGGCATCGTTGCCGTTGGTGCCATCGTTGTGGTCGACGGCAGGGCTTGCGTCTCTTCTACTGCTGTCATCATGTCCTCAAATATCGACATCTCGTCTCCTTTTTATCCTTGTTTTTGCCATCTGACATTTAGAGTCCCAGCGACCTCGCAACATCATCCGCTGCACGATGACCGTCAGCCACAGCCAATACCGCTAACGCGGGNTATCGAACGGCATCGCCCCCAGCCCAAACGTGCTTAGCCGTCGTGAGACCAGCGTCAGACACCACAAGACGGTCACGGTCATCATAGGTCGCTCCCAGGTCAACGAGCCACTGCAGGCGTTCACCGCGTTCACCGTAAGCCACGATGACGATGTCTCCCGTGATCGTACGCTCTTCGTTCGTTTCGCGATTAATGAGTGCTAAGGTCAGNGTACCGTCAGCTGTTTGAGTCACCGATTGTGCGTCCGCTTGCGTCAAAAGTTTCGCGCCCTCTTCTAAAGCAAGTCGCAAATCGCGCTTTGTCGCTCGAACCTTGTCTTTGGATCCACGATAGCAAATCGTGACCGTCGTTGCGCCAAGGCGTAGCGCCGTGCGTGCACAGTCAACGGTAGTGTCACCGCCACCCAAAATGACCACACGTTGNGCACTCACTTCGGTCTTATCACCTTGTCCTTGTGCATGTCGACCCAGGAAATCCAAAGCTGTCACAACACCAGGGACACCCAGTGCCCACGCTGGGATCACAGCGCGCGGGGCTCCTGTGCCCACAAAAATGCCATCAAAGGTTGAAAGGTCAACCTCCGCATTGACATCTACGCCAAATCGGAATTCAACGCCCGCTTTCGCTAAGAGCTTTTCGCGACGTGTGAGCACATCAGGCGCTAACTTAAAAGCAGGAACAGCCATTGCGAGCATGCCGCCCGCCGTCGCTTGACGGTCAAACACAGTCACGCGCGCACCTAAACGTAGCATCCGTTCAGCAAACGCTAACCCAGCGGTACCNGCGCCCACTACGGCGACAGTCACACGACGCTTGGCGCGACACTTGGGAATACGCATACCGCGCCCGAGTGCCGCTTCACCTGCTACGCGTTCGATGGCACCAATCGCGACCGCACCACCGACGCCACCCATAGAGCACGCTTTTTCGCAAAGCTTGTCTTGTGGGCATAGTCTTGAACATAGGTCTGGCATCCCGCCCGAACTCATCAACAAGCGCCCTGCTTCAGCAGCGCGCCCTTCACTCATTAAAGTCATCATGTCAGGAATTGGATTCTTGACAGGGCAAACATTCACGCATTCGCCACAGCGCAAACACCGGTCACTTTCGTGGCGCGCTTCTAATAGTGTCATGGGCTTTGTAGTTTCACCAAAGTGTTGGCGACGTTGGTCAGCGGGTTCCTCCGTTGGCTTAATTGCTTCGGGCAACAACTTCACCACATCGACCTTGTTAGTAGACTTTGCCTGACGTTTTTCAAAGAACGGAAAGTGAATCGCGTGCGTAGGACAAGCATCGGCACAGGCGCGACACTTCGTACAACGCGCTAAGAGTTCTGGAGAATTAATGGTACTTTGAGGNTCAATGCCTTCAGGACAAGCGTCACGGCAAACATGACAATCAATCCCAGCGCTACAACTCACACAGGTATCTTTTTGAATACTCGGGCGGAAGGTTTTATTGAGTCGCGCCAATAAGGTCATCAATGCACCTAATGGACAAAACGCATGACACCAACGGCGAAGCACAAAGAGTTCGAGAATCAAAAAGACCGCAAANAAGACGATCGACCAAGACGGCTCATTAAATTCAAAGAGACGCCATAGCGCAATCATGAGGGCAAAAGTAAGACCCACTGGGCAAATCAAACAAAAGACTGGGAACCCAAAAATCGCTGATGACGCGAGTGCGCCACCCAACACAATATAGGTATTTTTCGGGCAGGTTCGGGTTCAGGGAGCGCTCNNTACCTTCGCATCAGACGCGTCATTCGTTTTAGAGGCTCCGCAACCTTTTGCATGCGCTTCTGTCGCAGGCGAACCCTTTTCAGTCGAACAGTTTTTGCTCAAAGAGGTTTGACTTAAACACGTCGTACAACGTTGAGGTTCGCTCGAAAGCTTCTCGTCTTTAACACCCGTCACTCGCTTGATAAGCGGCACGGGACACACCCAACCACAAAAGATGCGNGTAAAAATGACCACAATAAGGGCAACAACACAGAGCCCAAAGAAGGCCTGTGGGAGAAACGTGCGGTCGGCGAGCATCGCTTCAAAGGCACCCAATGGGCAAATTTGCGCAATACTACCTAAGTAAAACGACGAGAGCGTGCCCCACCCCGTGTGCCACGCGAGCCCTACTACCGTCATCACCAAAAATGCGAGGGCTGTGAGCGTACGCCAAAAGCGTCCAGTTCGTCTACTCATGGCGCTCCTCCTTCTTTAGAAGACGAACAACGATCCCACGAACGGCACCGCCCTTATAGGTNACCTGATACACATTGGCAGGACACACCTCTTCGCACTTTCCACAACCATTACATTTGGCTCGATCGACCACGGGACGGTTCGCGCCATCAAGCGTAATGGCGTCATAGGGACACGCTTCATGGCACTTCGTACACGCTGCCGTGCGTAGTGCGATGCAACTTTCGGTCACTTCAGCCAAGCCCACTTTAGCAGTCTCAGAGTCAAAATCTAAAATCGCGCCTGTAGGACAAACTTCTGCACATTTTCGGCAAAAATCACAGTACCCTAAATGAAAATTCATGACGGGCGTACGCATCACAGCCAGCCCATCCGTGAGACTCCCCACGCCAATCACGCCCGTGGGACACACACTACGACACCGGTCACAGCGAAGACATCGAGCCAAAAATTCGGTTTCGTCAACGCTGCCTGGTGGACGAATCAATGTCGCCTCCCGACCCGATGCTACTGCGCCTAGTGCAAAGAGCCCTGCAACACCAATAGAGCCCGCAATCACACTACGACGACCGAGAAAATGACGACTTGACGAGGTTGACATAAAGGCCTCTACAAAAATGCCGACTCACGCATCCAACAAAAAGCATGAGTCGGCACGAAAAATTAAGCCATGCGACGCAGATCGGTCACAAACTGTTGATCCATTGCAATATAGTCTTCTGTGACCATGGCAAAGCCACGATAAAAGTCTGTAAGTGCCGTCGCACACACATCAGCACAAAAAGCGGGTACCCAATTGAGCAGATGCTTTTCTAGGAAAGCGAGCTGTTCGTCAAAGGTCTTTTCAAGCGCTTCTTCGTCGTCAGCCTTCAGAGCATTCATCGACGCTCTAACAAGGTGCGCCATGAATTCACATTCAAGACCAATTTGGTCCTCGTGCATATCCATCGTGCTCGCACGCCCTAAGCCGTGCTCGCGATAAATTCGACAAACGTCTTCCCAAGCGTCTTGCATCACAAGGCGCTGAGGACTGGTGTACACCGATTCAAAGGGATACGACACACGACCTTCGGCAATCCCAGCACCCAAAAATGTATGTGCATAGTCAACAGCAAGCGTTGTCGTAGGATCATCCGTGCCAGGCGCCTCAAGCCACTCAGCAATCAATTGATAACCTTGGACGACCTTGCCTTCGCCCGACTTAGGAAATTCTGCCTTTGCGAGCCCTTTAATCAAAGCCTCGTCGGTANNCTCAGTCTTATAGATGCGAGCGAGTGTTCGATACATAATCTCACGCTGTTCAAGCAGTTCCATGAGTGTCTGTTTTTGAGAATTTTCCATGATCAATTGTCCTTGTCAGCGTGCAAAGAAATGCCAGACGGGCGTACCTAAAAGCTGTATGACCCACTGAAAAAGTCCCGTCCCAAGCATAATTAAAAGCATAGAAATNGAAGGTCCGACTAAAGCGCCTTTGATGAAATGCGCTAACACAAGCGGCATCAAAGTACCAATCACGATAGCCCCCAANAAGACGAGTGCTAAATCGCCAATGAGCACGCGTTGCAGCGCCGCAGCCATTCCACCCGAAATCACGGTACCAATCAGATAGACCGCCAAACTCACGACGAGAATCGCACTCGCAACAATATATATACGGTGGTCACCTGGAGCCTTTTCGTCGGCGAGCCCTAACAACATCATCGCCGCAAAAGCTGCCGACCAAAGTGCCCAACCCATATAGGGCAAAACGAGCGTCCACGTATCCCAAGCAGGACGCCAGGGCATCACAAAAGCCGACCCCACAGCGAGCGACAGCAAAACGGCTGCTATCGCAGCGAAGCGAGAGAGCCAAAGCGTGGTTGACGCTTCGGCGCCCCTCAATAACGCAATGAGATAGGTCACGATGGCTAGAGTCGTCAGACCAAAGGTCACGAATTCACGGAAGATCCCTGTCGTCGGATTACCGAGCGCACCAAAGATCATCACTGGTCGACCTAGATGCATCACAGCAAAGCCGCCGCCCACTGCCAAAACAAGGAGCGCCACGAGCGACGCAACCGTCTGGAGCTTTAAAAGTACCGCGTTACGCGACTCACCCACAGCAACTGCCACCGTGATGCCNGACCCTGTCAGAACCAATGCCGTAAAACAGACCAGTAGCCAATCGTTTCCCATCTCAATTACCTCTCACTCAAATGTCAGAGCATCTTCGGCGGATTGACCTGCCATTCGCCCGTCGACTTGTGGAGGATGTAGCGAACGGTCGGATGGTTACCGCTATCGGGCATGCTGTGAACATTTTCAGGACCCGCTGCAGCGATCGCCTTAGAAACGTCGCTATTGGGATCATCAATGTCACCAAAGAAGCGCGCATTCGCGCAGCAAGCCTTGACGCAAGCTGGCTGATCGCCAACTTCCTGCAAGTGGTGGCAAAGCGTGCACTTTTCGACAACCTTCGTTTCCGGGTTAAAGGAACGAGCGCCATAAGGACACGCGTTANNCATACACATGCGGCAACCGATGCACTTTTCTTTGTCCACGAGCACCTGACCATCTTTGGTCTTGTAGCTTGCACCCGTCGGGCACACCGTGACGCAAGGCGCGTCCTTACAGTGCTGGCAAACAGACGGCAAAAAGTACTGCTTGATGTTCGGAAACTTGCCCATTGGGTCAATGGATAACACTTTGTTGTAGTAGACGCCAAGCGGCACATTGTTTTCTTGCTTACAAGCGACTTCGCAAGCAAAGCAACCGATACAACGGTCGAGGTCGATGACTAATGTTTTTTGGGTCATGATTTAGAGCTCCGGATTCTTAGTCGTGTCACTAGGCTGCGGTAACCAGGTAGCCTTAAAGTCTTCGGGCTTTTGCCAAATACCTTCAGGCGCACCTGGAGCCTTGCTGATGCGAACTTGGAAGCCACGCAACGTAATGGTGCCGACCACACGGTTAAACGGCGCGTCGTTCTTAGACAAAACGTTGACGTTCATTTCAGTCCAACCATGGGTCTTGGTGTGAAGCGTTTCTGGGAACCAGAAGCGTTCCATATAGACCACGCCGACGGGCACACCTTCCGTCACACGGCACTTCCCTTGGATCTTGCCGCGCTTCGATTCGATATAAAGCCAATCGCCGTGCTTGACGCCATACTTCGCCGCGTCCACCGGATTCACCCAGGTTTCGGGCACCGGATAGATTTCACGCATGTACGGATTATTGCGAAGCGTACCGTGGTGGTACATCGGCAAACGACCATTCGTCATCACAAGCGGGAAGTCCTTCGCGATTTCGCGAATCGGGCTTTCGGCGGGTTCGGCGTACCACGGTAACGGATCGTAGTCCACTTCGACGGGCGGCACTTCGTCAAGCGCATAAGGCTTACCCGTGCGACCGAGTTCGATAAAGACTTCGCCATAAAGTTCAAGCTTCTTCGAAGGCGTACGGAATCCCTTGGGGAGTCCTGTCTTCGGATCGGGCTGCTTATAGACGTAGTAGCTATTCCACTTTTCATACGGCATGTATGGGAAGGGCTGCTTTTCTTTGAATTCCTTCCAGGTCGTCCCGATATTCGCAAGACGCCCGTCAAGCAATTCTTCCATCGTGTCCCAATAAGCCAAGTCCTTCTTCATGAAGGCTGGATCACAAGCACGTTTTGCGTTTTCGTTACCCAGTGCCACACACTTCTTGATGAGCTTGGACCAGAATAGTGTTTCGTCTTCAGTTTCCCAAACGTGAGCCACAGGCTGACGAGCAAAGACCCAGTTCATGCACTCAACGAGCATGTTGGTTTCAAGCCATTCGGTCGCAGGCAACAAAATGTCGGCATACATCGAGAAGGATGTCGGGTACATGAACATATGGACAATCAAGTCCACATTCTTGATCCCTTCAAGCCAAGCGCCAGCGTTACCGTTCACGCCAAACTTATTGCCAGAGCGTTCAAGCCAAACCTTAATCGGATAGGGCTTACCCGTCTTCATCGCATCAAGCACAGCCGCAGGCGCAGCGGCATCCCACTGCATCAAGCCCTTATGTTCGTTCGAACCAAGACGCTTCTTGAGCTGACCCTTCGGTAGCAAATAAGAGCAACGCGTTGCAAGGCTACCCGCAGGCACGATGTTCGTGGTCGGGTTACGTTGCATCAGCGCGCCCGGGCTTTCAACATTGCCACGCAAGGCGTTCAAAATCACGCTACCCATAGTNGCTTCGACAGAGTTTTCGTTCTGGTCAGTCGCCACACCGAGTGCCACACCCGCAGGACCCGAGCAATAGAGCTTGATGGCTTCTTCGATCTTCTTAGGATCGAGCCAGCAAGTCTTAGCCGTTTCTTCTAGCGTCCACGGTTCAACGCGTTCACGTAACAGCGTAAAGCCCGTCTTATATTCCACGCCCTTAAAGGTAAACGTCCCTTCAAGTTGAGGATCAAGTTTGTCATCCCACGGATAAGCAATGGGCTTCGGAGAATTTGTCTTCTTATCCCACACAACGTAGGTCTTCTTGTCGCCAGCGCCCAAATCTGCCGCACGCACCAACATCTTGGTCTTCACATTGACGAGGTACGGCAAATTGGTCCAACGCATCACGAAGTCATGATCATAGAGATCTTTTTCTATGATGTAACGCATCCAACCTAACATCAATGCGACGTCAGTCCCTGGGCGAATCGGCAACCAAATGTCAGCCTTAGCAGCATCTGGAATCAAGCGCGGGTCAATTGATACAGTCTTAACGCCCTTAGCACGCAATTCAGCCAATGCGCGACCGCCGCCAGCTGGGCAGCTATACGACACGTCAGTGCCCCACAACACGATGCATTTCATCGCGGTGTTCGGGTTATAGACTTCACGCGCCTGTTCGTCAGCAATAGAGGTTGTCAGNTCACCGTACATCAAGTCGTAAGCCAAGGTACGTGGCAAGAAGCACTGTGCGCACCCGGGTTCATAGAAATTCGGCGTACCAAACGCGTTAGCAACACGAGGAATACCACGGAAAGCCGGGTTACCGCCGCCACCTGTTGAGAAGAGGACGGATTCAGCACCATACTTGTGGCGCACATCTTCCATCTTCGTGGCGATCATATCGATCGCTTCCTTCCACGAAATGCGCTTCCACTTATTTTCACCGCGTTTACCCACACGAAGGAGCGGATACTTGTTGCGGTTCGGATGATAGAGTGCACTGATACCCGCCAAACCTTTAGCGCACATCGAGCCTTTGCTCATCGGATAGTCAGGATTGCCTTCGAGCTTCACCACGCGGTACNNATTACGCACGTGGGCAAGCACGCCGCAATTGTGAATACAAGCGCGGCAACATGTCTTGACGATCTGAGTTTCGCCGTCGACCGCTTTTTTTGCCGTCTTAGCGGGTTCTGCCTGTTTGACAAGTACTTCTGCGGTANNCGAAGCTTCAAGCGCGGTTGCGAGTNNACCAGTCACTACCGTCGCCTTCAGAAACGAACGTCTATTTAAAATCGAGAGGTCCATGAGAGTCTCCCACTTGGGGTCAATTGGTTGAGCGAACTTGGAGGTCTTCGCTCACGTCCAAGTGTCGTCTTTACATACCTCACAACCACACTAAAATCACATAAAACCTTGCATTTTTTCCAAATTCCCAAAAGGAATAGCGTATTTTTGAAGCACGATTTAATCGCTTTGATGCTTCTGACTTAGTCCTTTTAGCCTAAATTTCATCGATTGCTTTGATTTTTAAGTGGCTTTTCGCCATGCAGGGTTACCCTGATTTTTTGAGGGTTTTTTCTCATGCCCATTCGTGATGATTTAACCGCCTGGCGGCTCTTTTTGACTGCAGCGCGAACGGGTAGCCTTTCTCGCACCGCCATGCTTTGCGACACGACGGCAGATAAGGTTTCTCGTACGATCACTGCGCTCGAAGCAGAGTTTGGTTTTAAACTTCTTGACCGACATCGCCGTCCTTTACGTCCAACCGAAAAGGGGTGCGGACTCATCGAAGCGATCAATCCCCTACTCATTGGTTTTGATCGCGCTTGGGAAGCGTTTTCTGAAACGCATGGTCCCAAACTCATTCGTTTTGCGGCACCGATTGACCTCTCCCGTCTCTTCTTCTCTGAGTTACTTGCGCGCTATAGCGAAACGCACCCAGAGATTCGCTTTAACGTGCTCCCTGAAGTGACGCCAGACGCTGTGCGTAATGATTTAGCGGATGCGGCGATCATTAATTTTTTGCCTGAAGACACCACAGGACTTGTGCTTCGTCCCTATAACACGAGTTCAACGCCGCTCCTTGCGACCCCCGAGTACCTCGCGACTCACGGCGCCCCCGCGCAACCCGAAGATCTCATCAAACACACAGGGCTACTGCTTGAAACAGCCATGCATCCCAGGACACAACGCCTCTATCAGAATGGTCGAACGTCGGGCGTTCTACAATGGAAAAACGTCTTTATTACGCACGATCAGATGACGCTACGCCAACTCCTTTTAGAGCACCGCGGGATCACCATTGACCTTTACGCAGGTCATATGCTCCCTGAAATCAAATCTGGACGCGTGGTGCCCATCATGCCTGGTTGGCGTCGCGAGCCCTGGCAGATGTCGATCATCACCCGTTGGGAAGCCGAAAAACGTTCGTCCGACCTAGCTAACTTTGCGCTTTACGTGCAAAAAGAAGCGNGTAGTGTGTGGCAACCCGTACGCCGCGAAGCCGATGCCACCGTCGCCGAAGCCTTTCGTCGACACATGGAGTCAACGCCATGAACGCATTAGAAAACCTCACCGCTTGGCGTGCTGTCATGATTGCGGCGCAAACAGGCAGCCTCACCGAAACCGCTGTAAGGCTCGATATGGAACTCTCAAAGGTGTCGCGCCTCGTGACGAACTTTGAGCGTGAAATGGGGTTCACATTCTTTGATAAAACGACGCGCCCTTATCGTCCGACCACCAAATTACGCGCATTAGTCAATGCCGCGCAACCTCACCTTAAATCACTTGACGAAGCCGTTGCGTCTTTTCGAGTGCATGACGAAGCGGTCGACATTCATTTTGCGGCTCCCATTGAAATTAGTCGCCTTTACTTCTCCAAAGTTTTATCCGCCTATTGCGAATCTCAAGGCAATATCCGCTTCGCCCTCGAACCCGAAGCCACCCTCGCAGCACTGATGGCGGGCACTGTGGACGCTGTGGTTTTAAGTGAAGTCCCTGCCTATACGTCTGACCTGATCGTGAGGCTCTATCACATCACCTCTACGCCCGTTCTCGCCACACCCGAATATCTTCGAAAGCACGGCATCCCCAAAACGCCAGCAGACCTATCGCGACACACTGGGTTACTCCTCAAAACCGTGAACCTTAATCCCGTTCATTGTCTCTATCGCAACGGTGAAGCCTCTGACATTTTGAATTGGAAGAGTGTCTTTATTTCGCACGACCAGATTGCACTCAAAGAACTTTTGCTTGAGCATCGCGGTCTCACGGTTGACCTTTCGTTGACCNACGTCATTGATGAATTAGAAAGTGGTCGCATTTGTGCGGTGCTTCCTGGATGGGAACGTGCACCTTGGCATATGTGCGTAGTCACTCGCCGAGATCGTGAAGAAGGTTTCCCAGAATTAAGAAAGTTCGCCGAATTTGTGAGTACCAAAACAGGCGAAGATTGGATTGCGATGACAGAGAGAGGCCGTGAGGCCATCCGTCAGGCGACTGTCAGTGGTCGATAAGCACTTGAAAAACAGATGCGGCCGCAGATGCAACAAACACCCACAGTACCGCAGACCCCCTGCCTGGATTAGGTCAGATTACGGTGATATCTCAAGCATTTTTAGGCTTGGCAATCACGAGCGAGGGAGCCGTGATTGTTGCTTCTGGAAGAGTTCCACCACAGCATTCGTCCCTTGACGTTGACGCAACTCTTCGATATCACCGAATTCGATTGCGCGCTGAGAACAAGCCTCAACACAAATTGGCATCAAACCCTTTTCAAGACGATCTAAGTAACCATCGCACTTAGTCATCTTTCGAGCCTTCGGATCAAGTACGGGCGCGTTGTATGGACAGTACCACCGCACACATTGCGCAACCGATGCATTTTTCCTGATCAATGACGACTAGTCCGTCTTCTGTCCGCTTATAGTGTGCCTTCGTGGGACAAACCTTCACGCTTACTGGATCCGCACAATGGTTACAAGAGATCTACCAATAGTAAGCGTTGACATTTTGAATCCAAGACCCACATGTCTGATGTGGCATGAGCAAGCGGCAAAACCATAAAAAAGGCGGTAACACCACCAATGAGGCGACCTAAACGAAGCGACATAGCACTAAGAAGAAAACACACCTAAACAAACGTTGTCGCGCTTCAACACGCATGAGTTTGAACACCAAACGTCTTTTCCCTAAATAAGTATGCCGTGAGTGCGATAAAAATTAAACCAACCCGATATGTAAATTTCGACTCATCTCAATGACAAAAAAATACTTATATCAGTGAACGCATCATTTTTTTTGAGCGTTTAGCTCGATGGCGCTATAATCTGCCTCGTCAGTTAATCTTAAGAAATTTAAGAATTGACTCTGACCGTCGAACGTCCAAACATAGGATACGAATCGACAACGCAACATCAATATCGTTGTGATGACGAACGACCCCTTTTACGCACAACAGTTTGTCTTCAACAACACAACATAAAGGTATAAAAAATGAAAAATACCAAATGGTACATCGCCGGTATGCTCCTCATTGGCGCAGTCATCGGTATTGTCTTCGTTGGTTCTCTGACCAGCGTTGTTCACTGGGCTGGTACGAATAAGTTCTGTGGCGAATTCTGCCACTCTATGGACACCACCTATGCTGCCTATAAGAAGGGGCAGCACTTTCAGACCGCCTCGGGTGCTACGGCTGGTTGCTCCGACTGCCATTTGTTGAATCACTCCAACGAACACGTTGGGTATCTCGACTACACGATGCTTCTCCTTGATAAGGCTCGCGCAGGTACGAATTCCTTGATCGGTGAAATCCAGGGTTCTTTGAGCACCCCGGAAAAGCAAGTCGCTAAGCGTAAAGAAATGAGCGAAGCCGTTCATAAGCAGATGATTGAACGTAACTACTCCACTTGCCGTGGTTGCCATGACATCTCCCGTATGCACAACCCGAAGAAGCCGTTCATCGGTCAGATGCACAAGAACTTTGACAAGGATCCCAAGAAACCTGCTGACTGTCTCGCCTGTCATCCGAAGGCTGGTCACGACTACGCCGCCGCTGACGCTGAATTGGCTAAGACCAAAGAAGCTACGGTACCGCTCCTGCTCCAGCAGCTAAGTAATTAGCCATTCTTGCATGACCTTCAAGCATCGAGCTTCTGTAGGTTAAAAAACATTGGGTGCTGTTTTCACAGCACCCAATTTGTTTTTGCAGATCGTTATTTCTGCCTAACACACAACCGCAGGTGACTCAAATTACCTCGTGTGTTCATTTTGTTTTATAGACTGAATGCGCGTGATATTCCTAACGATTATGTGCGCTTTACTATTCCGACGTCACCCTTCATACTCTCACACTTTTTGTGTCTTAGCTTAGACCGTCACAAGGATAACAAGACCCCGAACGGGTACTTATCCACAGACGAAATGCATTAATTTTCGCCCACAAACGACGTGATTCTTTGTTATCACAACATATTTAACGAAGAACGTAAAGAACGATGCATTTGGTGACGAACCATTTCGCTCTTGTGAAAAATCTTCACTTAACCACAGCAAGTGCACAAAAGGCGACAAAAGCTAGACTTTTAAGCGTTTTTCTTAGACCTTTCGCTCACTTCAAAGACACATACACACCTAAAATTGACGATTCTTTACGCTCAATTTAGTTAAATATTTGGTACAATTCTGAACGATCGTTCAGAAACGAACCTATTTACTTTCGTCTGAATACTAGAAACTCAAAAATCAATCACTTCGAGAAACAGAAGGTACATTGACATGATGTCAACGCGTAAAACCATAACCATAGCGCTCATGTGTGCTTTGGTACTCGACAGCAATGCTGACGGGCTGCAAAGACGATGCTACACAAGGTACCAGGCTGCCGCACAACGCCAAATGCCTCCCACAGAAATCATGTACGTGACAGCAAAGACTGGTGATCAGATGCTCGAAACGGTCCTTTCGGGTCGCACCAGTGCTTTTTATGAAGCGGAAGTTCGCCCTCAGGTAAACGGCATCTTGCAAAAGAAGCTTTTTAAGGACGGTACTGAAGTTAAGGCTGGAGACCAGCTCTACCAAATTGACGCCGCCCCCTATCAGGCTGCGATCAAGTCCGCCGAAGCCGCTGTTGCTCAGGCTCAGGTTCGCGCTCTCTAAAGCGCTCTGCCGACGCTAAGCGTTCAACCGAACTTTTAAAGGTCAACGCCGTCTCAAAGCAGTCTGATGACGCAGCTCAAGCCGCCCTCAAGTCTGCTCGCGCCAACCTAAAGTACGCGCAAGCACAGTTGACGAACGCCAAGATTAATCTCACCTACACGAAGGTGCTCTCCCCGATCACGGGTCGCATTTCTCGTTCTGAATTTACTGAAGGTGCCTTGATGAGCGCCTATCAGGTTCAGCCACTTACGCGCGTGCAACAGCTTGACCCGATCTACGTTGACGTGACGCAGACGGCTGACGATTTGATCCGTATTCGTCGTGATATCGCCTCAGGGCGCTGAAAACCGACGCCGACGGCAATGCTCGTGTCGTTTTGAAGTATGACGATGGTACGACCTATGCACACGAAGGTCGTTTGACGTTTACGGACGTGACCGTAAACGAAACGACGGGCACGGTGAATTTGCGTGCTGTCTTCCCGAACCCTGACAAGGTGCTTTTGCCTGGTCTTTATGTTCGCGCTCAGTTGATTGAAGGGATTCGTCCTGACAGTATCGTCCTTCCGATGCAGTGCGTGATGCGTGACGCCAAGGGTAACGCTAGCGTTTATGTCGTGGGCGAAGGCAACAAGATTGAAGCTCGCCCTGTGGTCGCTACGCGCACCATCGGCACCAACTGGCTGATTGACAGCGGTCTCAAGAACGGTGATCGCGTCGTCTTCCAGGGCTTCCAACGCATCCGTCCAGGTGCCGTTGTGACGCCTAAAGAAATGGATCTCGCCAAGTCGATCGCCGAAACTGGCAAGCCGCTCTTTTAATTGCGCGAGGGTTAAACCATGTTCTCACGCTTTTTTATTGAAAGACCGGTTTTCTCGTGGGTGATTGCTATTGTGATCATGCTCGCGGGTACGCTGGCGATTCTCGGTCTGCCTATCAGTCAGTTCCCGCAGATCGCCCCGCCGCAGGTACTCATTTCGGCAACCTACCCAGGTGCTTCTGCACAGACGATTGAAAATACGGTTACACAGATCATTGAACAGAACTTGACGGGTTTGGACGGCTACCTCTACATGTCGTCGACGTCTGACTCCACGGGTCGCGTGTCTATCACGGTGACCTTTGAAGCCGGTACCGACCCAGACATGGCACAGGTTCAGGTTCAGAACAAGATTCAGACCGCTTTGACGACGTTACCGCAGGTGGTTCAGCAACTCGGTGTTTCTATTCAGAAGACCTCTGCGAACTTCTTGATGGTTGTTGGCTTTATTAGTAAAGACCACTCAATGACCGAAACCGACTTGGGTGACTACCTTGTTGCTCACGTTCAGGAACCCCTTTCTCGTGTACAGGGTGTAGGTGAAGCTCAGGTGTTCGGTGCCGAATATGCTATGCGCGTTTGGCTCGACCCGAATAAGCTCGTCAAATATAAGCTCAACCCGAGTGACGTCACCAATGCGATCTCTGCTCAAAATGCGCAGGTATCCGCTGGGGGTATTGCTCAGCAACCGACCGACGGTAAACAAGAATTTACGGCAACCATTTCGTCTGCCAGCCTTTTGCAGACCCCGGAACAGTTCCGCAACATTCTCTTAAAGACCACCGAAGACGGTGCCAAGGTGTATTTGCGTGACGTCGCTGAAGTCAAGGTTGGTCAGGCGAGCTACAACGCCTTTGCGTCCTACAACGGTTACCCCGCTGCTGGTATGGCTATTAAGCTCGCCTCTGGCGCTAACGCCATTGCGACGCAAAAAGCCGTGCTCGCTCGTGTGGACGAACTGAAGGCTAGCTTCCCCGAAGGCATGGAAGTCGTGATCCCGTTTGACACGACGCCCTTCGTGACTGCTGCTTTGAAGTCTGTGATCAAGACGCTTTTTGAAGCCATCATCCTCGTGGTTGTGGTGATGTACCTCTTCTTGCAGAACTTCCGCGCGACGTTGATTCCAACGATTGCCGTGCCAGTCGTGTTATTAGGCACGTTCGGCGCCTTGGCTGTTGCCGGTTTCTCCATCAACATGTTGACGATGTTCGCCATGGTGCTCGCGATCGGTANNCTATTGGTGGACGACGCCATTGTGGTGGTTGAAAACGTTGAACGTGTGATGCGTGAGGATGGCACCGATGCAAAGACCGCAACGATCAAATCCATGGGCGAAATTCAATCCGCTTTGGTCGGTATCGCCATGGTGCTATCTGCTGTGTTCATCCCGATGGCCTTCTTTGGTGGTTCGACGGGTGTTGTCTATCGTCAGTTCTCGATTACGATTGTGTCCGCCATGGTACTTTCCGTCATCGTTGCTTTGACCTTGACACCGTCCCTTTGTGCCACGATATTGAAGCCCATTGACCACGAAGAACATCACGGCAAGGGGGGCTTCTTTGGTTGGTTCAACCGTAGCTTCGATAACCTCACGAACTTTGTGAAGTCTGCTGTTGCGAAGTCGATTCACGGCTATGGCGTCATGCTCCTTGCGTACGCTGGTGTGATCGGCTTAATGGTGCTTGGCTTTATGAAGTTGCCGTCCTCCTTCATGCCGCAGGAAGACCAGGGCGTCATGATGATGATGAGCCAGTTGCCTGACGGTGCAACGATGGAACGTACGGACCGTGAAATGACGAAACTTCAGCAATTCATGGCGAAGTCCGAAGAAAAGTCAGTTGAGTCCGTCTTTATCGTGCGTGGCTTCTCCTTTGCTGGTACCGGTCAGAACATGGCTATGGGCTTCTTGAAGCTCAAAGACTGGAGTGAACGTACGACGCCAGACACGAGCGTTGCCGCGATTCAGGGGCGCACCATGGGTGCCCTCATGATGGCACCGCAGTTCATGCAGTCGAGTACGTACGTCTTCCCGCTGCCACCAGTGCCAGAACTCGGTGTGGCTGACGGCTTTGACCTCTACATTCAGGACAACACGGGCGGCACGCACGAACGCCTCATGCAACTCATGGGTCAGTTCCTCGCGAAAGCCAATGCCGATCCGCGCTTGACGATGGTTCGTCATAACGGTATGGCTGACTCGACGCAGTTGAAGCTTGTCCTCGACTACGAAAAGCTCTCCGCTTATAACCTCAACATTGCTGAGGTCAATAATTCGATCTCTACAGCACTCGCTGGTAAGTATGTCAACGACTATCTTGACCGCGGTACCNGCGTAAAGCAGGTTTGGGTGATGGGTGACGTCGCTTCCCGTATGCAGCCAGAAGAAATTCTCAACTGGCACGTTCGTAACGCTAACGGCGAAATGGTGCCCATCTCGACCTTTGCGAAGTTCGAATGGACCTACGGTAGCCCGCGTCTTGAACGCTTTAACGGTTTGCCTGCTGTAAACATTCAAGGTAATCCGCGTGCTGGCGTCTCTTCGGGTGAAGCCATGCAGGCTATCGAAGAAATCGCCAAGGAAGTCTTCCCGACGGGCTACGAAGTGGCTTGGAATGGTGTTTCTTACCAGGAAAAGGCAGCGGGTAGCCAGGGTGCAGCGCTTTATACTATGTCGCTTCTTGTGGTGTTCCTCTGCTTTACCGCTTTGTACGAAAGCTGGACGGTGCCTATTTCGGTCCTCCTTTGCGTCCCGTGCGGTGTGGTCGGTGCTTTGGGCTTAACGTGGTTCCTCGGCATGTCTAACGACATCTACTTCCAGGTGGGTCTTGTGACAACCATTGGTCTCGTTAGTAAGAACGCCATTTTGATTGTGGAATTTGCTAAGGAATATATGGAAAAGGGTAAGGATGCCATCCACGCAGCTGAAGAAGCTGTCCGTGTGCGTCTGCGTCCGATTCTCATGACCTCCCTCGCCTTCGGCTTAGGTGTGTTGCCGCTTGCTGTGGCTCACGGTCCAGGCGCAGGTGCCCAGAACGCCATTGGCGTGGGTGTGTTGGGTGGTATGCTCGCAGGTACCTTCCTTTGTATCGCCTTCGTGCCGGTCTTCTATGTGCTCGTCGTTCGACTGAGCGGCAAGAAGACCTAACACCCGGAACCGGGTCAACCGATGCGGACGTTCTTCATGAGTAAGGACGTCCGCTGACATCAAAAGTTTTTGATTATGACTACAAAAATGTTGAGGATTCTTCCTCTCGTTGCAGTGATGGCGCTCTCGGGTTGCGTGAATTTAGCGCCCGATCATCAGCGTCCCGAAGCACCTGTCGNNATGCAGCTTTAGCCTCAGGACGAAGCCTACGCAGGTGCTAACTTGCGTCAGCAAGCACTTCCGGTGTGGCAGGAATTCTTCACTGACGAACGTCTTCGTCAAGTGATTGAATTGGCATTGAAAGAAAACCGTGACCTGCGTGTCACTGCCTTGAATGTCGAAAAGGCACGTGCCATGTATGGCGTTCAACGCTCTGAACTCTTCCCGACCATTGCGGCGGTCGCAAGCAATGCGGGTAAGCATACGCCCGCCTCGGTTCAGGGTCGTAGCACCACGACACACACCTATACGGCACAGCTTGCCATGGCGAGCTACGAAATCGACTTCTTCGGTCGTGTTCGTAACCTCAATGAACAAGCCCTTCAGGCTTATCTCGCCTCTGACGACGCCCGTCGTTCGATGCAGAGTACGTTGATTGCTCAGGTTGCCATGGGTTGGCTCACGTTAGGTGCTGACCAAGCCCAGTTGGAACTTCAAAAAGAAACCTTGAAGAGCCAAGAAGAAAGCTTCAAGTTGATTGAAGACAGCTACCGTTTGGGTACGNCTAGCCAGCTCGACTATGAACAGGCCNGTACCACGGTCGCAGCAGCGCGCGCGCAGATCGCCTCTTATATCCGTGCGGTTGCACAAGATAAGAATGCACTCAACCTCCTTTGCGGTGGTACTGTGCCCGAAAACCTTCTTCCCACGAACCTTGCAACGGGTGTAACGCAGACCGCTGTGTTGCCAGAAGGCTTGCCGAGCGAAGTGCTTCTTAACCGTCCTGACATCATGGCGAGCGAACGTCAGTTGCGTAGCGCTGAAGCCAATATTGGCGTTGCACGTGCTGCGTTCTTCCCGAGCGTAAGCCTCACCGCCGGGGCGGGCTCCATGGGGATGCATATGTCTGACCTCTTTGACGCGCACACGGGCTTCTGGTCCTTTACGCCGTCCATCAACCTCCCGATCTTTACGGGTGGTCGTAACTTAGCCAACCTCGAAGCGGCTAAGGTCGGTCAGAAGATTGCTGTAGCGAACTACGAAAAGTNNACCATTCAGGGTGCTTTCCGTGAAGTTGCTGACGCTCTTGCGACCGAAGGCACGATGGATCGTGAGCTCAATGCTCGTCGTGAATATGCTGACGCGTCANCCAAAGCTTATGAACTCGCTGACGCAAGCTACAAGGCAGGCGCCGTTGCTTATAACGACGTTTTGACCTCTCAGCGTGCGATGGTGGGTGCTCGTCAGGCTTTGATTGGTGCTGAACTCGGCAAGACCGCAAGCGCTGTCACGCTTTATAAGGTGCTCGGCGGAGGCACGAACGATGCCATTGAACCCAACGACAAGCAAGGTGAGTAATCGCGATGAGTAGACAACCTAGAATGCTTTGCGGTAACGATCGTACCGATAGACGTCAACAGATTCTTGACGCTGCACAGCGTTGCTTCAAGATTCATGGCTTTCATCGCACCACGTTACGAGATATTGCCCGTGAATTCGGCATGAGTGTCGGGCATATCTATAACTACTTCAGCAATAAAGAAGCAATCATCGAAGCTTTGGTCGAAACGCAGACCCAGCGTTTTATTGATATGCTCGACTCGGACAAATATCTCGACGTCAAGCCCGAAGAGCGTCTCCATCACGAACTCTGTGCCGTGGTCGATGCTTATCTTGACCTTGACTCCGCTCAGTTGGTAGTTGCTATCATGAACGAAGCCCTTGTCAATCCACGTGTCTTTGAAATTGCTGTGTCGGCGACCACCAAGGTTCGTGAACACATCAAGCTCACTTACTTGAGTAGCTTAGGCGACAACCGTGAATACGCGCCACCCGCTGAAGTCATGGAAGCTCGTATCATCACGGTGCGCTCCATGCTTGAAGGTTTACGCTACGCTCGACTCTTTAATCCGCACATGGATCCGCAGGTTCTGCGTAATCAAACCATCAAGCGTTTGATGCTCTTGATTGAAGCTGACCGACGCGAAGACGTGGCGCGTTTTGAGGCTCTCAAAGCAGCTAAAACCAATCAGTACTTAATTTGTTTCATAAATAACTGACCAAAGGTGCATCGTATCACTTGTACGTTGCACCTTTGTTTTTTACAGCTTGCACCGCTCTGAAATCGCCGTTTGTTTGAGTTGTTCGATAGCCTTCTACGATCAAAGTATTCAGAACGCTGAAGACGGCGAATTTTTATTCAGTGCTAATTGTCATCATTTTTAGTTTCAGTTTTTAGGGCAAAAGAATGGGTTACAAAACCACTGTTGCCAAACGTTTCCGCTCCTTTCTCGACCTTCAAGATAACGGCGAATCCACGCGACCATGCCATGGTACTTAATTATATTGTGGAAGAATTTGTAGGTGTTTGTCGTGAATTAAAGACGACTACTGTGTAAACAGAAAACGCCAAACCGCAAGTACCTCTGAGAAGGTGTCCTATTTTGGATTGGCGTCCGAGTATCAAGCGTCCGGCAGGTCTAGGTGAAATCTCAGCAGTACGACGAGCCGTTATGGGTCCACTTGAAGTCGTTTTCTGTGAAAAGGTCAAGTATCGCAAGTACGTAATCGCAAAGTACCCGTAGGCGAAATTGCTATTTAGGTTACGTATCCGTACACTCTTGCGTCGCGTTGTCCGTGGAAATCCTAATCTTGGACTGCATCTGGTCCCACAAGAGGTCGTTTGTGATCTTGAAAAAACAGATTGGAACCTGTCTTCTTAACAAATCTATCAGATGCACTGTATTGCGTCAATTTCAAATGCTTTGATTTGTTGCTCATATTAAAAATTGTTCAATAAATCCAGACATGACATCACAGACATATTGCCGTCTTATTTGATGAGAGATCCAAACTCCGTATCCACCCAAAAGGAAGGCTTAGTCACTAGCTACAGTCCTCCAGCCGTTACAGATCTCAACAGTAACTAATTGTTGAACAACTTTCACTCTTGCACATCAAAATACGTACTTTCTCTGAGTTGAAAAGAACGTCTCCGCCGACAAGGCAATGACCTACCTCCATCAGTATGTAGCCAACGCCTACAAAACACGTCGATTGCCCTCCTTGAAGACGCCTTCAATAAGATGAATCCGATTATTGTCGAAATTTCGGCTGATACGCTCTCGCTCTCTGCCAAGAACACCGTGGACGTCGTGGTATTTGGTGAAAAGGGCTTGGATGTGACCAAACCAAGAAGGAAAACTTTGTCTTCGGCATCACCTATCCCGATCCGAACGTCGACGTCAATATGGAACTCGCCAAGGCAACCAAGATGCAGGTGAAGGACGTCAACGCCGACGGCGTCAATACCGACCTTTGACTCTTCGGTGAAATCGACAGCTAGAAGAAGGGCGGCTACGACCTCGTCCGCATCGTCAAATACCCCCCTTCTCCCAAGGAATGCCTTGGGGTGCTTGAGGTCTCATTAAGGCTTTGAAGCCCCCAAACACGAAAGATCGGCTCCGGTGCCTTAATCGGTACTGATCTCTTTTGGGGCGTCATGAAGCCCTGATTGTCGTAGCGGAATGTTTGGGCGGCATTCACGGGGTTGTGCTCACTGGCGCCTGTGCGGTGATGGACAGCCTGGTGAACGGTCGTCAGTACTGAATTATCTACCGCGAAAAGCAGCGTTTAACCATCGTGCATGGGATGAGCATGATGGCATGAAATTGTCTATGTGTTTAATGAGGCGAGCTATCTGGAGTTTCCGACTGAGCATGAAAGCGAAAACGATCTACTATCCTCTGGTGCCCGTTACCGTCAAAAGACTAGACGAATAGCGGCATCACGAGCATAGTAGCCGTTCGTGAAGCAGCGAAACCAAAGTAATCCGCTCTCATGCTAAGGATGACCAATGTCTTATGGCGGCATTGGGCATCCCTGGGCACGAGGAATAAGGCTGCACCTGGTAGCCAAGCCACATGTGCCCATTGTATCTACCTTCGTCGTGCTCCTCATTAATGCCTTAGTGCCATCCGTAGAACTCGCTTGTGACACTCCAAGCAAGCTTCTGCAGATAGAGGGCGTCTTCCGCCTTGAAGGCGCTTTGATTTCCGTGCCGAGGAAATGAGACAAAGTGACTAACCGACCGGTGTAAATCTATTATTCGCTGATCTACCGAGTGCACTATCCCCTTTGCATAGGGTTAACCTGAGCAACAAACAGAGTCGATTCTATTAGGACCTGGTACCCAACAAAGCCATTGTCAATCTTGAGGTGAATGTCTCGGCTTGCTCAAGAGTCCTACTGTTTGATGGCGAAATTGCATCCAACATTGGCGTGCGATCTAAAGAACAAATTTATGTTCCCGAAGGGGAGCATTTTTTATCCGTCTCTTTCGATCCTGATCCTAAAAAGAGCACTTTAGGCTGCCCAGGGAATGAAAATAGATTCATCAAATACCTTCAAACCAAAGCCATGGACTTTAAGGCAGGTCACAACTACACACTCACTTTCAAAGATGGTGCCTGGAATAGAAGAAAGTTGGAATTAACTGAAACAACGGCACCCGTTGAATAAGGTAACAGTCAGAGAACCAACGTGGAAATCGCTCGATGACCCACTTCAACATTGAGCGTACCTGAGCACGAGAGGGGCTATGGTTAATCCTTCCTATTCTTGAATCAGTTTAAATTAATACCTAAACCAAAAGCCTTTTGGCAAGACTGATGAGAATCGAATCCGTGTAGCAGTTCAGTAACTTGTACTGATTTGACTTGTACTGACTTGACAATTTACCCTGTTCGGTATACCATATTTATGCGGTAAAAGCGCCGTATACCTGTGCAATCGAATTAACGTTTAAGCGAACTGTAAGTTCGTCGACCACAGGGGAAAAGCCGTAACAATGACGTTGCGGCTTTTTTTTCTTAACCGAGTAGCATCCATGGATCTTTTTTTCTACTCTGATGAATCCGGTGTTTTTGATCAAGCGCATGAAACGTACTTCGTATTTGCCGGCATTGTTTTAACTAGTGGACAGTCCATCTCTGATCTTCAGCATAAATACGCCTCTGTCGAAAAGATCGCTCGCCAGATGGACAATCTTTCCCCTGTACAAGAAGCCAAAGCGTGCTGTTTATCGAATAAGGCTAAAATGAAAATTTTTCGTTCACTTAACGGAGTCGAAAAGTTTTGCGTTGTCGTTAAACTTAGTGAACTCTTAGAACGCATATTTGAAAACAAAAAAAGCAAGCAACGCTATATGGACTTTGCTTATAAGCTTGGAGTTAAAGAAAAATTACGCTCTATGATTCAACAGGGTAAGATCAATCCGTCTGAAGTTAAAACTATACATTTCTTCATGGATGAACATACCACAGCAACGAATGGTCGATACGAATTACGTGAGNGTATAGAACAAGAACTCAAGTATGGTACTTTTAATCACACTTACGAACGTTTTTTTCCACCGCTATTTCCAGATTTAAAGTGTGTTAACGTTAAATTTCGAGATTCTGAACAATGTCAATTGGTACGAGCGGCTGACATAATTGCCAATAGAATGTACTATTTAGCGAACCAAGAAAAATTACTCGAGAACGTTTCAAATAATCTCTTTGTGAAGTTACTCCCTCGAAGTTACCAATCGTCTTGTACGATCAAATTCTTCACCAATCTCCCCTCCTGATCTAATTTGATGCTCCCCTCATTGGAAGGGGAGCATCAACATCTACAATGACACTATGCAGCGAAGTGGGTAATCCTATCGTCGAACTAAAAACAACCCGGAAAGCACGGCGACTCCCCGGGTTTATCGGATGACTGAACCGCCCTATTGATGGTTCAACGACTTAACCGAAGAACACAGCATTCGCAATCAGCGTCGTGACCATGCCGACCAACATTGGAATCCATGTACGGCGTACGACCGCCATGGGAGAGATGCCGGCAGCCCCCGCCACGGCAATGATCACCCCTGCCACGGGACTCATGGCACGCAGCATGCCGGAGGCAAACTGCATCGGCGTCACGAGGGCAGCAACAGAGCCGCCAAGACCGGCAGCGACATCGGGCGCGAGAGACGCAAAGGATGAATAGGCGCCGACGCCCGAACCCGTCAGGAACGTGACGACGGAGACAATGGTACCGTCAGAATGATCGTCATGAAGCCCATGCCGGCACCCACGCCCTGGGCGGAGTTGATGAGAATGTCGATGAGCCCAGAGACCTTCAGGCCCGTAGCAAAGAACTCGGCACAGATGATGAGGGCGACAATCCCAGTAAACATCTTGCCCATGCTCTGGAACATACTATGGCGTCCTTGAAGACCTTCATTACGGATCGCGTGCGAACGATTTCAACGATGACCACGCCAATCCACACCATGAAGAGGCAGCTGACCGTATCGAGCTTGATGGTCGTGACGACAAGCTTGGAGAAGACGATCAGAAGCACAATCGGCAGAACCGGAAAGAGCGCATACCACTTCGGCGCAATCGGCGCGTCGGAAGCCTTGACTTCAGTCACATCTGCATAGACGTCATCACCCTTTCGGTCGTAGTAGCGCTGCACGAAGTAATGCGCAATCGAGCAGACAATCAGAGTCGGCACGGCAAGTACGAGCTGATACTGCACGAGATAAATGATCGGATCAATGCCCGCCACCTTACCGCCAGGTTGGCCGTCCCAGCGGTCGGGGCAAAGGTCATCCCTGCCGAGGTGCCGATCACTGCCGCAGCCGCAGCGGCGGATACGCCCACGCCCTTGAGAATCGGGAAGAGCGCTACGAGGAGCAGCATGTACCAGACCTGCAGCCGACGGGATCACCATTACCAGGATCTGACCGACGAGATAGCCGCCCACCAGGACGAGATACGGAGCCTTGAGCATGCTCAAAGGCTTCACGGCTACGTCAACAAGTGCGCGCGCCGCCCCAATGCGGTCCATGTAGTACTGCGAAGCCGCCGGCTGTCATGATCAGGAAGCCGATGCCGGAACTCTGCTTGGTGGCAATGGTAGCTTGAGCGTATTGAAGATGTCGAAGAAGACGAAGCCCGAAGGCTTCCCCCTTGGGCAGGAAGTTCGCGTCACCCGTCAGAATGGCGCAGATAAGCAGTGCAAGCCCGGCAAAGAGCAGCACCATATGCGTTTGGTAGCGTTTGATGAGAGCCCAACCCGCGATCGCGGTCACGATCACGGCAATCCAGGGCAAGAGTGTCTGCATGGTCAATTCTCCTTTATGCGCAGTCAGAGCAGCTTTTTGAACTCAGCATTGAGACGTTCGAGTACCGTCTCAATGTCTTCTCTAGCTTGCTTTTGGTCGTGAATGAAGGCGTCGAGTCGAGCGTGTGCGTCATGAATCATGCGGTCGACTTCGACAGGGGAGGCACTACCCGAGGTTCGGCGTGCCGCTACAATTTTTCGCGGATCCAACGCGTCGCGGAATTCCGCTTCGGTCATCGGAAACTCGGCAGGTCCTTCAGGGAACTCTTCGGCAATTTCCTCGCGATAGATGCGCTGCATGTCCGCATAGTCGAAATGGAGGGGCAGAATGTTGTTGGCTCGGGCAAAACTCACCATGCGGCTTGCGGCATGGTGCCCGATGCGAAACGGCATACCGTGGTCGCGCATCAGACGGTCGGCAATCTCCTGAGAGTACCGTCCAGTCGTTGTTGAGTTCTTCGAGTGCGCGTTCAGGATTGATCGTGAGTCCGGCGAGCACCTTGCGGAAGCGCTTGAGCATGGTCATGGTAGTGCTCATCATGCGGGCGTTCTTTTCAACGCGCTTGCCGTCGATCATGCCAGGCATCACGTTGTGCGCACGAAGGAAGGCCGCATTCATTTCGCCGATCACGTCGGAGCAGTCCTCACGACAATTGTTCATGAGACCCGGATTGCGCTTCTGCGGCATAGCCGACGAGACGTACGTGTTGTCGCCGCCCTCCTGAAGCAGGATCCAGGGACGCGGCTGTGCGTACTGCACCATCAGATCGTTGATCATGGAGCCAATGCGTACGGCGGTAGACCCTAGACACGAAGCGATTTCGAGAGGCATGTCAACTGGTGCCAGACTTGTTGCATCAAAGGCATTGTCGACAGGCTTCGGAAAGCCCAACGCTTCGTACCATACCCTGACGGTCAAGCGGTCATCCCGTGCCGTTGAGCACCGTGGAGCCCATCGCGCACTGATTGAGACGGGCATAACACTCGGTACCGTACGTTCACGCACGCGCAGAAGCGAATTCACAACGCCAAGC
Organism: uncultured Sutterella sp.; assembly: GCA_905186105.1. Taxonomy (GTDB): domain Bacteria; phylum Pseudomonadota; class Gammaproteobacteria; order Burkholderiales; family Burkholderiaceae_F; genus Sutterella. Next base: position 1,776,631 of record LR994475.1, read on the forward strand.
AAGGTATGCGCATAGCTCGTGGGCTGTGCGACACACCGTTGGTATAACTCGGCACAATCGTGTCGCGGTGCTTTGCCGCAAGGCTGAGCAAATCACCGATCACATCGTCGAGTCCCGATTCAAAAGCCAACAGCTGCGTACGCAGGAGCGCCGAGCGCTGTGTCGAGAGAATATCCTGACTCGAGCGCCCGGCATGAATGGCAGTCACTTCAGCCCCTACCGCCTCGATGAAGAGAGGTTCCCAGGCAATATAGCTCTTGACACGCTTGGTGGGATCCTGTTCGCCGAGCATCTCGACAACAGCAATTCCGCGTGCGGCTCTGGCAGCCATTGCCTGATCGAACTGGTACGTTTTTCAGACCGACCACAACCGTGGCTCGATTGATCGTGCAGAGCCAAAAAAATTCATCTTGGGTCATTTCTTTTCCAAAAGAAGTCAATGAGTGACTTTAGTGTCGAGGTTTTGCGACTTCTCCACAATGTCACTTTTGTCAAAGAGACTTTGCATAGAACGCAAAATGAGAAGGTGACATGCCGCAGACCTTCGTCTTAATATGTAGGCAATTCTTCAGTCTTTCGGAAGGTAATGATGGCCAGAACAGACGACCTCTCGGCATGGCGCGCCTTTGTGACCTTTGCTAAGAGCGGCACCCTCACCTCAGCCGCTCAAGTCCTCGACATCGAAATTTCAAGTCTCTCACGAGCGATCGCCGGATTGGAAAAGGCGCTCGGATGCGAATTGATTCGACACAATACGCGTCCCTTGCAGCTCACCGATGCCGGCAAAGTGGCTCTCAAGCGCATGGAGACGATTCTTCGTGCGCACGACGGCTTGTTGGAGACCCTTCGCAACGACCATCAGGCGTTTGCAGGACGCATTCGTCTCTCCTCTGCCCCGGGCTTTGCCACCCGTCGACTCATGCCGATCATCCGTCACTTCATCGAGCAGCATCCCGACATCTCGATCGACATCCAGACGGGCAACAAGGTGGTAGACGTGGTAAGCGNNTACCTGTGCGACCTTGCCGTCATCACAGGCGAACCAACGCAGCCAGGGCTTGTCTACATGAGCCGCTACCGCAACGTCTATCTGCCCGTAGCAAGTCCCGATTACATCAGTCGATGCGGCCTCCCCGTCACGCCCGAGCATCTGCGTCAGCACCGCGGCTACATTTATTCGGGTCCCGTGCGTGAAGAAACTAAGGTCCTTCATCGAGGCGACAAGTCAGCCACTGTCGAGTTCGGTACGGTACCGNTACGATCCACCGACGTGCTCGCCATTCGAGAAGCCGTCATTGCCGGCATGGGCGTGGTAGTCGACATGCCCCTTGTTCAGATTCACGAGGACCTACTCGAAGGGCGTTTGGTGCCCATACTCCCCGGGTGGAGTCGTCCGCCCGTCGAGTGCTACATCGTCACCAACCGCGATGCCTGGCACCTGCGCCGAGTTCGAGTGTTCTTCGAATGGTTTGCCGCAGCCATGCGTGAAACCTTTGCCGGATACGAACGTGCCGTGAGCTCGGTCGTCGGTCTCCCCGTCGATCACCCAGCCGGTAGCCGTACTGAAATTCACTTCACGGATACCAAACGACGTCCCAACAAATAGCCTTTGACCGAATTGCAGGTACGTCTTTAGCACCCACAGTTCTCACAGACTAAAAAAAGAGCGGCTTGAAGTCATCAGGTACTGCTCAAAGCTAGGAGCAAATGTGTGTCTTGAGGTCTTGGTCGGACGCCCTTATCAGAAGGAATGACAAATGCCTACCATGGCGCTCTTCACCGTATCGGTTTCTTTGTCGCCCTTCACCTTGACGCCGTTATCCTTGTAGGTACGATCCACATAAGAGGCCGCTGCATAGAGGTACGTACGCTTGCTGAGCGGATAGTCGTACCCAACGGCAAACTGCCAAACGTCTACCTCAATGCGCCCGTTGGTACGTTTGCCAGAATTCACAGCCGTCTTGAAGTAGTCGTTGTCGCCCGTGGCGTAGCCCGTCTGCACCTTGAACTTGCCGCCCCACGCGTCGATCTTAGTGCCGAGCACCACGGCATGGCTGTCGAACCCTTCGTTGCCGTAGCGGATCCCCTTCCCATCCTTGTGCGTATAGCGTTTCATCTGATTGCCGACCTTCTCGACATTGGCACCGTACTGATAGGCGCCATAGAGCGTCACGTCGTCGGTCAGGTCGTAGCGAATGCCGAAGTTATAGGTTTGCGAATCATCGCGCTTGTAGTAGGTGTTGTCCTTGTAGAAGTAGTTGTCCGCTACGAATACCAGGCGAATGGGACCCGTATGGTAGGTCAAACCCACCGCTCCGAAGCGATCGCGCTTCGAACTTGGTACGGCGTCATCACCGTCCACGCCGTTCGAATATTCGCCGTAGAGCTTGAGTCCTGCAAAATCGGGCGATTCGTAACGAATCATGTTGTCGGCACGCATCACCTGATGGTTGATGACCTGAAGCGCCTGCGCTTCCTTATAAAGGTTTCCAAAGACCGTATAGCTGTTGAGGAAGATGGAGCCGTTCACACCGGAGCCCAAGGCGCCCTGTCGACCAAAGCGCACTTCGCCGTAGGGTGATTCCATACCCAAGTAGGCGTTTCTGTTAAAGAGTCGGTTCTTCGTATTGTCGAAGGCGCCGTCATCAAGCGTAAAGCCTGTTTCGAGATTGAAGACGACGGCATAGCCGTTGCCGAGGTTTTCACTGCCGCGCAAACCGATGCGGGAGCCCTTGCTGATGCCGGAATCCATGGTCGTTGACGAATCTCCGTACTTGGAATCGGTGAAATGCATGCCGACATCAACAATGCCGTAGACATCAACATCGGCGGTATGCACTGCCTGAGCGACGCACAGAGCCAAACCGCTCATGACAAACAAAGGGAGGGATCGGGTCATTTTTATCTCCTTATCGTTTTAATGCCAACCGTAGAACTCGCTCGTAACTTTCCACGCGAGCTTCTGCAGATAGAGGGCGTCTTCCGCCTTGAGGGGCTTTTCACATTCGCCCAGGAAGTCGAGCCCTTCCGGGGACTGCTTGAAGAGAAGCGAATAGATCATGGCACCGTAGAGGTAGGATCCCGCCGCCGTCGGATGGCTCTTGTCCGCCTGGTGAAGCACCAGATCCGGACGTTCCTTCAGGCTTTCGGCAAAGNNTACCAGACCCACCGGGAGGGCAATGGCATGATTGGCATTGGCTTCTTCGATAATGCTGTCAGCCAAACGTCGCGTATCCTTGTTCATCTTGTCTACCTTANNCCAGGTCACAACGACCACAGGGATGGATCCCTTGGCACGGATGGTTTCGATATGCTGCTTTAGATACTTCTTGAAGAGCGGAATACGCTTTTTGGCGATGGGTTCGCTCGACATGCCCTGAAGGAAAACAACGTCGAACATCTTCGAAGAATCGGACTGCACGTAGGGATCCATCTCGTGCGCGGAGAGATAGTGCTCGACGTCGTGGAAGCTCAGCATGCCTGCGCTGATGGTCTGCAGACGAGCCTTCCAGGGTCGGTCGGCGGCTCGCGCCAGACCGCGAACATAGCCGTGAACGCCGCAGTTGTAAAACGAATAGGAATTGCCGACATAGAGCGCGGTCTTGGGATTGTCGATGCCGAGCGTCGTCACCTTGGGCGCCACGGATGTTTCCAACGCTTGGGCGCCGGAAGACAGGNNTACCAATGCGGCGCACATCGTAAGCAGGAACTTTTTCAACTTTCTCTCCTTGAATGTGCGTGTAGTAGGACACCACACGCTTGGGTCACTTCAAGGTACTGTAAGTTCCAAATTACGACAACAGTCGCTACAGCAAAATTAGTTTGCGTTTTGGACAAAGAGAGGATTTATTCCATTGAAAGGTAGGAGCTCGAATAGCTCGCCACAAAAAAGTTGAACACTAAAGGTATGGTCAAGTTTGCCGTCTTTGGTAGTGCGTTTCGTGCACTTATATCAAACTATGGCGAGCTCCTATATTGGTTTTACGATATTACAGACGTTTCTGTCGCCATGTTTTTATATTTCTTTAGGACCTATACCCCACAAAGCGACCTAGCTGTTAGCAAAGGTCGCTTATTTAAAATTCAGGTTAGATTGGGAGGGAGCGTCAATTATCTTTTTGCTGATTGGTCAGCAGTTTGATCGCATCCGCAACTGTGGCTTTATCGGTCTTCATGGTTTTGAGGAATTCGATCATGCGCACGACGGATTCAATCGGCAAATCCTCAGTACGAGCGATCCAGGACTGTACTTGTTTTATGTGTGTTGGTATCGTGAATGCGCAGTCGTGACTTCGTTCACAACCACTAGCTGCCCGCGAAGCGCGTTCCAGACCGTTTTATAAACTTTGTTCATTGTTAAAACTCGTCAAACTCGATGAATGAGTACCCCCTTTCCCCCGTGGGAAAGAACGGGTCGAGTGGCTTTTTTAACAATTGGATACGTGTGTTCTGATGGTGTTTTTGGTGCAATACGCCAAACGGACTAATGTTGCTTCTCTTTGCCGAGGATGATGAAAAAATGAGAAGGCAAAGTACCACTTATTGCCCATTTGACTCGACGTTTAGGTCACTAGAACACTGCTTATTAGAGCTAAAGCAAATGCGTTGAGTTGGACATGTCCAACTGAAAATCATAAGAATGTTGCTCATGCAAATCTCGAACTTTCTCATTTAAGCAACATCTATTAAATTTCATACAAACTATAATTAACTGTGCAACAGGTTTTAATAAGTACTTAAGGGTTAACGATACCACCCCATAAAAAATGTAGTTTCATCGAAATTAGACATCTCTGTCGCAATCAACGTCGGAGCGATCTATTTTTGTTAATCAACAAGCTTGAAGGTCGAGAATATGTTGAAGATGAAACCGCTTGTCTTGGCTGTCGCTAGTGCCTTAGTCACCCTGCCTCAAATGGCCACCGCTGGTAATAATGCAGTTATTGATTTAACCCCTGGTCAAACCGAGGTTGCACTCCCACAAGACGGCATTATTAACGGAAATTCTTCTGAATATCGCACTGGAATTACGGCGATTGGTAATGGTACGGATTTAATTAACGCCACGCTCACAGGATCCAATGCTTCGATCACCGTTGGCGAATACAATCCCGACACTACGGGTGGTTTTACGACTCACGGCATCCAAGCAAGACAAGGGGCAACCATTACTGTAGGTACTTCTAACAAACCTCTTTCTAAATTTGAAATTCAGAACCACGGTAAAACAACCCTAGCTACAGGCTTGATGGCATGGCGTGGTCCTAATGGAACATTGGCTGACGCGCACATCAACATTAATAGCGACATTGTTGATATTAACGTTTCCAGTGACGATTATTGGGCATACGGTCTGTATACCTACAACAACACTACGGACAAAAATATCGCTGATGCTGATCGTTCGTCTATTGTGATCAACGCCAAAGATATCAATATCGACGTATCAACAAAGACTGTTGGGACTTCCGTCGGCATCATTGCCTGGTCACAAGCAAAAGTTAAGTTAGAAGCTGATCGCATCAAAGTTAAAGCCTATCGCGCCATCAATACACGCGGCGACTCTATCGTTGAAATCAATTCGAGCGGCAATAAGAACTCCGTCGTGCAAATCGATGGGAATATCACCCTCGAATACAACGGTCCTTCCTCAGGCACCCCAATCGACTCAACCGTCACCATTAATCTCTTGAATTCTGATTCCTATTGGAACGGCAATCTTGAGTGTATCTACGATAAGTTAGATCCTAAAAAAGACAAAGAAGCATTACTTGATGTCAACAATATTCATTTAGGATTGGCTAACGGTGCCACTTGGACACCAGACGCGGTTGAAACATTTGAGTCCACAGATGAAAAGGGGCAGTTCAACGGTAGCCGTTCTGTCGCGTTAAATAATTTAGCCATGGACGGTGGTGTCATCAATGTTAAGGCTAGCAACGTCGACGTCGTTGTTGAAAAAATGACGGGGACTGGCGGTACCATTAACTTAGCGACTGACCTTAATGCCGCACCTGATCAGCAAGCGGGTACAGTTACCGTTCAGAATAGTTCTCAGAATGCAAACCTGGTAGTTCAGCTCACCAACAAAGACATGACCAAGGTGTTAACGGCTGACGATGTTACACCCGAACAAGCAAAACCCTTATTGGGCAATGTCGATGCAAAGGATGCCAACAAGACCCTTCAAGTCCAAGAAGGTAAGTACGAAGCCGGTTTCGACATCAACAATGCTGGCGAGACCGTTTCTCATGGTCCGAACACACTCATGCAGTCCACGTTGGAACTCGCAACCGCAACACCGCTCGCTTTGAATCGCATCCTGATGAATGACGTTCGCAAGCGTCTTGGTGACATTCGTTCTGCCCAGGGTACGTCGAGTGCATGGGCACGTTACGACGGCGGCCGCCTCAGTGGTTTGGGTGGATATGAAAACGACTTCAACACCATTCAGGTTGGCGTAGATACTCAACCCACTGCCGATCCTCTGCGCTTGGGTATGGTCTTCAGCTATACCAAGAGTGACACGGATTATGCCCGTGGTTCTGCCGACATGGATGCGTACAGCCTTGCGGGTTACGGTCTTTGGTTAGGTGAAAACTACCAGTTTGTTGACGTGGTTGCCCGTATGGCTACTACCAAGACTGACATGAACGTTGACGGCGTCAACAAGGGCGCTATGGACAACCTCGCTCTGAGTCTCTCTGGTGAATTTGGTTGGCGATTTGACGTGATGAACAACTTCTTTGTGGAACCCCAAATCGAAGCCACGTACACCTATGTAGATGCAGAAAAGCTTACCCTTAACGACGGCTCCAACTACAGCTTTGATGCCGCAGACAGCCTCCTTGGTCGCGCTGGCTTGACCTTCGGCATGAAGTGTCCGAACAACAAGGGCAACGTGTACGCGAAGGTTTCCGCCGTCCACGAATTCCTTGGCGATACCGCTGTCACTGGCGGCAATGGAACCGTATACTCGTTAGACGGTAAGGATACGTGGATTGAATATGGTCTTGGCGCCAACTTCAATCTCACAGATTCCACCTATATTTGGACAGACGTTGAACGCACGAGCAGCGGGGCACTCGATGAAGACTATCGTGCCACATTGGGCGTGAGGTACGCTTGGTAATACATGATTTGATCCAGTCATAATGGATCCATTGATGACGTACCGTTGAAATAATTTCGACGTACCGTTTTTTGTAGAAGACAAAAAGAGCACTAAGAACTGAAAATTGTAATTGCGTTGTTTATGAAAATGCCCCTTCAGCAGTAAGCTACCGAAAGGGGCACCGTACAGATTAATGTTGTACTCATGGTCGAACCCTCGATCGAACGCCCTCACAGTTACCCAATGCTTGGCTGCTTGAGGTCTAGTTCTCGCGCTTTCTAAAGTCTATTAGGTTCGCCTGTCTTGAATTGAACGGTTTAAGGCAAGCGTTCCACTACCTCAGTCACCAAATCCCAGAATCTGGCTTGATCGAGTTTGAGTGCTGCCCACGTGTGGCAATCTTCGGGCGCAGGACGACGAAAGTCCGCAACTGTCATCCCAGCTGTGAGTGTTCCCGTTAACTCTACGGCAATGGGCACTGGCTGAGCTTCAACCACCGTCGGATCGATCACATAAGTCACGGCGCAGGGGTCATGGACGGGCGCGTCACTATANGTACGCACCTTGCGGTAGCGCTGATTAAAAGCATCTAAAACTTCGGTCAAAAAGACGCCCGACTTTGTCTTCACTTCACGAATACGATTGACCACCTCGTCGGTTGCAAGCGCTTGATAGGTCAAATCCAACCCAACCATCACGACTTTCCATGGCTCACTAAAGACAATCTGCGCGGCTTCTGGGTCGTTCGCGATATTAAATTCAGAGTACGGACCGTGGTTTCCGTAGTGGCACGCACCGCCCATCAACACGACTTCTTTGACGCGCTCCACAATACGCGGTTCAAGGCGCACAGCCAAAGCGATATTAGTGAGAGGNCCTGTCGGCACCAAGGTTACCGTGCCCACAGGTTCTCGCATCACGATATCGATAATGAGTTGCGCGGCGTGACGAGGATCCACTTCAGGCAAATCGTCTGGCAGCGTCGTATCGTCTAAACCACTCACGCCATGTATAAACGAAGCAGTTTCGGGTTGGCGTAACAACGGGCGCACAGCACCTCTTGCAATTGGCACGTCCTTGAGCCCGGCAATCCCAGCAATGNNTACCAACGCATTTTTGGTAACCTTATCGATCGTTTGATTGCCGTACCACAACCGTGATAGTAACAAATCAATCTTTGGGTTACCCGCCGCTAACAAAAGCGCCACAGCATCGTCGTAACCCGGGTCGCAATCCAAAATGATTTTGCGTTTTTGCATTATCTGTCCTTTATTCGCCAGCGTCATATTGGGCTTCTGCAACTAGCACTTCATCTAATGTCGGAATCGACGTACGCCCCCTCACGGGTGACTGAAATCGCNGACGCCACGGTCGCACGACGCATGGCGGCTTCAAGTGCTTCGCCTCGCGCCAACGATGCGACAACAAAGCCCGCGAAAGTGTCGCCTGCGCCAGTCGTATCGACCGCTTTGACGCGCATGGGTCGCACACGAAATGCGCCAGTGTCAGGATCGTAACCACAACTTCCGTGCGAACCCAAGGTCAAAATCAAGCGCACATTTGGTAGGCGCGCGATCAAGGCATCCATCAATTCGTCTTTATCGAGTTCGCCTTGTTCAACGTCCAAGAGTTGTGACGCTTCGGTTTCATTAACGATTAACGCATAGAGCTTCTCAAAAGGCGCGTCCGCCAAGCGGTCATCAAAAGGCGACGGATTGAGGATCGTTCGTAACCCACGGGCACAAGCCGCTTCGATCATCAAGGTCGTATTGGGTAACTCGTTTTGGAGCATGACAAGGTCGTCAGGTTGTGCGCGATCCAAGGTCGCCATCACGCGTTCAACCGTGACAGCTTCGTTAGTTCCAGGAAAATACAAAATGCAGTTTTCGCCGTCAGGCGTCACCTGAATCACCGTATGCCCACTCGGATCCTTGTCGTGAACATCCAAGTGTGTCAAATCGACACCATCGCGCTTAAGCGTATTGACCAACAAGTCACCGTCATAGCCCACGGCACCCGTGTGAAACACCGTCATGCCAGCACGCGCAACACCAATCGATTGATTGATGCCTTTGCCGCCAGGATGCACGGCACGGTTTTCTGCACGCAACGTTTCACCCGCACGCAAGAAGTGCGGCACTTTATAGACGTAGTCGATATTTAAGGAACCAATGTTGATGACAGCCATGGCGACTCCCAAAAGAAGCAGTTCGCCATTAATCATAGCTGTTCTCAAACTCATGTTTTTTAATCTTTGTCGTCTTGTGATGTTTTCGCGACGAACTTAACGTCCTTCAGACAAAGTGAAACAAACTCAAACGACAGCGACACAATTTTTAGAGGCGATTCGTGCTACCTTGTTTTTTCTTCCCATTCGCCTTCAGGCAGAGTGCTTTTAGACGGTCGCAACATGCTTCAGAGTCCCATCAATTACGCCTATCAAGACGCGAAACAAATGGCTTCGTTTTTGTCGCAGCCTGCGTCTTTTCAGCCGATTTTTGACGAGGTCGCCCATCGTCGTGGGTTTCCTTACACTTTCGCCAATCGCGTCCTCTTCGGGTTGAGCTTCAAGACTCAACTATCGGTGATTGCGTTGATGACCTTTGCGCAACAGTCGGCACGTCTCAAGAGCCTGAATGACGCGCCGTTAGATTGGCAAGACGACTACTGCCGGTACCTATTGGCTGATGTTGATTTATCACGGGAACACGTTGCTTAGCGAAACCCGTCACTACAAAACGTACACAAAAACACTGACGCCGCTCTTACCGATCGCGATTGAAACAGGCAAGCGTCTGAGCGTACCGACCTTTGAAACGGACGCAGGACGCCTCTTGGTTGAAGGCGTCAGTGTTCGAAAAGAAGCCGACCTTGGTCACCTTGTTGAACGCCTCTCGACACCCTTTTGGCGCGTTGACTTTGATGAAACGTCACACAACGAAGCGTTTAAGCGCATGATGACCGAAGACTGGAGCACGCACAAAGAACGGCTTCCGAGTTTTAAGGCTTACGCTTAATCGTCGAAGGAAGCAACGCTTTTTGCCACAGGGTCACGAGTCCAGCCAAATCGCGACACCAAAGCCAAGGATAGTGCTCGTGCAACTGAGTAAAGAGCGTCATTGAAATGTCGACATATTGGTTTGCCGTTTCACCGTCAAGCCGGTAAAGCTTGGCAGGCACCGGCACACCATCAGGCAAACAGACAGGGCTAACCAACTGATTTTTCCCAATAGAGAGTTGCAAAAACGTGTCTGGATCGCTCGCCATCAAGTACATGGAGACTTCTGGTGGCACTTCTAAAAGCACTTCCTCAGCCGTTGCTTTGAGACGCGGCAAGTAAAACTTTTGCAATTCTTGTTGTTCACCAGTAGCCATTAAACGAAGCAAAGTCCCCGTCACTCTCCTGCTTGACCTCAACAGCGTCAAGAACGATTCACTGCGAGCGTCTTGAGCTAGAAGAAGTTTCAAGGTAATTTGGTCACCTAAAGCTATCTCAACCGAGCACCCTGTGCCCATTTCGGTTAAATACGTTTGATCCTCTTTTGAGAAGACACCTACTGATGCATAACGTGTCACGTGTTTAGGCACTTCTCTATCTTTATAGTCAATGTACTTCGCGACCAAGGGCGCAAAGTCGATGGACTTTCGCTCGCCGACCGCTTCTATCTGCCAACCAAACGAACCCATCCCAATAAAAATAGGATCCATGACTAAAATGGGCGATCGACTTCGTTGCGCCATGAGCGCTGCCAAAATAAGAGGTATGCGCTCATAACGAAAAGGCACAAAAGGTTGGGTTTGTTGACTCAAAAAAGCCGTTTTCCAAGCACGCATAAATCTCGAATATCGATCACAAAGCTCGCTTTCTATAGCCTGATAAAGGTGAGACTGCAATGCCTTCTGATGACAAGCCAAAAGCGACAGTGTCTCGATATGGACACTCACATTCTGATTTCCCTGCATGATTCTTATCCTTATTGCGCACAAACCGTGGTTTTTTGCCTTAAAGCAGCCTCAAGTCGTGCCATGAGGCGAGCACCCTCCTCCGCTTTAACGCTCGCCAAAAGGTAAACCGACCTCGCAATTGCGCGACGGTTTCGGGCTTACCGTCCCAAAGTAAGGGTCTCCCCATTTCCAATGCATGAACGGTCGCGCGCAAACGTCGACACGTTTCTCGATTGACACTCACACGATCGTTGACGACGAGTCCCGTGCAACACTGACGGCGTCCACGGCGAAACACATTAGTCTTTTTGGGGTCAAGCATCAAACCTATGGGTTTAAGCACACCTTTAGCCACACCCAACAAACTGACCGCGCCTTCGCCACCCGAAAACGTGATGTCGTCGGCATAGCGTGTGTAGGTACAACCTTTGCTCGTTGCCGCATCCGTCAACAATTCGTCTGTACGCAAAAGCACGCGATTCAGTAACGCCGGCGAGGTTGGCGCACCTGTTGGCAAAACGCCTTGCGACAAGCAAATATCGGCAATTTTGAGAATCGCGCCATAAGACAAACATTCGCCTAAATCACGCTTTAACGTGTGAACCACTAACCCACGACCAACGCTTGGGAAACACGAATGGATGTCTGCCGTCGTCACAATCGACTGACCAACATGACGCTCAGCGTTCCCAGTGATATTGCGCCCAGGGACAAAGCCAAAAGCCGCATCATGAGCACCCAAAGGCTGCAACAGCTTGACGTTAATCAGCGTCTGCAAAGCCTTCAGGGCGCGTTCGGGCGCGTAGATATCGCGTACACCGCCACTTTTCTTTGGGATCGTACTATGGCGATAATGCGCGTCAAATCGGAAACCAAAAGGCGCTTTAAAGTCCATCATGCCCATCACCTGGCGGATAAGTGATACGTATGACGGTCCAAGCACTAACATCAATTCAAACCAAGCGGCATCGTTTTACCACTTCGATGCCATGATCGTGCGTACGTTATCGGGCACTACGCCTCGTGCTGACCACACCTCGCTCAAGGCTTTGAGCGAATGGTGTACTCGCAAATAGGCATAAACATCACCTTCGTCACCGTCTGGTCCTTGCTGAGGTAAAACTTCACGTCAGCAGTGGTGACATCAGATGTTAAAGCCTTCAGACGCGCTTCGGGCGCAATCACGTATCGCGCCAAAACCACGTCGACCCAACGGGTTAATTCGGGCGACATGACATCCTTGGCGTGCTCACACAAATACTGAAGAACAGCCTCGCCTTTATCTACCATGCGTTCTAAACACATATCCAAACAGCGCGCCTCACGAATCCCTAAAAAGTTCGACGCTGTCTCGATCACTTCGTCGTACCCATGATCGTCACGCTTTAAGAGGCGATCCTCTGGTAAACGCCACCCTTCTTTAAGCGAAGAACACGTAGCGCAAAGAAGTGACGACTCGAAAGCGCCTTGGGCGATGTGGCATAGCACGCATTTAAATCACGTACGCCAACACGATCGACATAAGCATCCAAAAGCTTGCCTGTCATTTTGGGTAGAAGCGTTTTCAAAACTTCTTTTACCAACTCAAAACGGCTTTGATCCATGCCTCAGGCATGTCGGTTTCAATCACATCCTGCTGAATCAAACGAAGTAAAGTCTGACGATGCGATTGTGACTTCGCACTTTTAAGCCCTTGAACGACGACCTCTTTACGATAATCTCGATCACCCACAAAGGCTGTGCATCGCAACAGTTCGGTCGCAAGTGCGACATACGAAAAGCGTCGTCCACCCAAAATCAAGTAACCCGTGCCTTTATGGTCTGTACACCACGAACGTTCCAAAAGCGACGTGACAAAATGACGGCGCAAGTACCGTATTGCTTGTCAAAGCCCGATAAGCCTCGAGCAACTGGTCGTCATAAATTCGATCAAAAGGATCTCGTGAAAAAGCTTTACGCCTACAATTTCCCAGGATCTTATCGACCAAAAAGCGTCTCGGCACTTCATCCATCACGCGCTTGGCATCTGCCTGAAGGACGACAGACCAGAGGCCATTCTCAACACAAGCTTTAATAGGCACTTGTAACCAACAAGGATCCGTGGACTCAATGACTCGGGCAGCCAGCTTCAAGTGCTTCGTCAAAAGTAGCGTTTGAATCGCCTCTTTTTGCGACGCATCAACCGCCTTCAAATACCCACTCAACCACACCAATTTCTGTTGCGCAATGCCCGCATTCAAAGCCAAGGTCAAACTCTCAAGCGTAATCTTGGGCCAACCAACGACCTTAAACATGTCCTCGCGGTTAACAGCGCGCCAAATCGTCGACAACGGCAAAGGATCGTACGCCTCTGGATAATTCTTCACCAACTTTTGCGTCGCAGATTGCGCTGCACACGCTGTCATCACTGGCATGCCAATCTCGTTGATGAGCTTTTGTAATTGACGGTCATCAAAGCATTGAAGAAGGTTTTGATCAACCAAAACCTGACTAAAAGCCTCAGGGTCACCTATACCAGCGAGGTACTTTGAAACCAAGTAAATGACTGAGTGCAGTGGCAACTCTTTGATCCATAAAGTTCCACGTCTGATTTTTCTTGCGTTTCAAACGCTTAGCTAACGTATGCTTACTTGAGGAAATCATCCGCTTCTTCAACGCTGCTTGCAGATCAGGTTGTAGTGGGTGATCAATCAACGCATTGGGCACCCTCTCGAAAAGCTCGTTGAGCTTATCAAATTCGAGTTTTTCCCAAGCATTGTTAACGCTAACCAGAATGGATCTAAGACCACAATTCGCCAAGTCTTCAAGATGTTGGAGAGCAGACCCACCCAAGAAGAATTCGTCCGCCACGTCTCCGTGCATAAAACCCGATATGAGATCTTTTGGAAGAAGGAGCGTAGCCTCAGGTTCGCATTTGGTCACCCGAATGCTATGTGCCTTGAGGTAACCAACTAAAACCTGAAGTTCAGCTTGAAGCATGAGGGACTTCAAGCCTTTGAATGAGGACAATTTTTGAACTAATTGGAGAACATTTGGAGTGGAAGAATGCGCCCACTTCGCTAATAGATAGCGTAGTTGAATCTCCGTCGGCAACGCTGTACAAAAGCCTGGCAACACCAACGTCTCACCTTTAAGTAAATAGGTCGCAGCCTCGCTTGACGGTGGATATTGAGCCTCAATGTCTTGAGCAACGGACGCTAACGCACCACGCTTAGCGATGCTAAGGAGGATCGCTTGGTTTTCGGGCTCTGACTTAAAGAAGGCATAGCTAAGACGTAAAACTTCAGCCTCACTCAAAGTGGGAAAGGCTTTGATGACCTCAGCAAATCGCGCTTCGCCGTTAGCTGTCAATTGCGCAACTAGGGCTTCAAAAAAATTATCTGCATAAGGGTCGAGTGTCTCAAATGCTCTAGTGATTTTTTGTTTTGGAAACAACGTCCTAAGGTTCACAACCATCCTATTAGCATTCTTTATTCGAAACATCTTCTCTCACCCAAAAATTAGAAACTTGTTATCCCAGAACCGTACCTCACAACAAACGTTCAAGACCCAATGAAACTGCCAACCTACTTTGACTCCATCAATGAGCACGAAGCGACGGCGAGCATGTTTTAAACGGACCTTTAGAGCCTGTCTAAACGGTCCTTAAAACAGGCGACCCGAGTGAAGCGCTCGAAGCCACTGCTTGACTTGAACGCTGACCTAGCGATACACCAGGCATAGCCTAGATTGACAGATCCATTGGTTCTTAACCGAGAACGAAAGCCGATGACATAGCGCACCACTGTCACTAAGCGCAATGGTTTTTCGAAAGTTGATACGTTTAGGAAAAACAAACAATCGCGAGAAACAAAACACGGCATTACCTACTATTTCTACTGTGTCAGAGCGAATAGCGTAAGAGCGACCGCCCCCTCTGGCTTTTGGTCAGAGCCGTGGGCTTCGTGATGAGCGATGCGCACTGGATTAACCGCTTTACACCGATCACATCTGGCAAGCCGCCAGACTTAACCTAGGTAACACAATGCTTTGCTTCTATAGCGACTGCTTGTCGATTAAGCCCAAACAACTTTTTCCGTTTCACAATCCATAAAGGAAGGCGAACGAAGAGCAGCGAAAGGGGACCGCTTGATTTAAGCGTAAGCGGACATCAAGCGCGCCCTTTCGCTGCTGCAAGTGAGCAGGCGACCGGGACTACTGCGCTTCAAAACCACTTATCTGGCGATACACCAGACCTTAACCTTGTTTTTATCTGACTTAATCATCACGAGAAAACGGTCATTTGAGCCTAAGCCTTAACGACACACTTTGTCGCGATGAGATGCACTATAGCACCAATAAAATTTTTAGAAGACATTGATTTGATCCTGAAACATGGATCGTGGCGATAAAAGTGAGGATTTGCACCTTAGAACGTAACTCAAACCGTCGAGATGGCGGTCTATTTTCGTGGGATAACGCTGTCCGAAGCTAGCGCGCTTATTAGCATGATAAGCGCGCACGATTGAGGACAGTAGCTTGATGATTAACCTCTGCCACAAGCGTAAATCAGAGGTCATTCATCACACTCGACGATACATCGAGCAAGCATCCTTACGTTCTAAGGTGCAAAAAAATGGCGTTGATCGAAAGAAAATCTTAGCCATAAAACGGGGCTTTCACGCCCCCAAAAAAATCTGACAGTTTTTTGATATGGACCAAAAGTCGAAATTTTTACGGTATCAATGATCCTCTCAAACGACCTTCGTTGAGCCACCCTACTCCTCTCAAACCCAAGCAGGGCTTGAAAGGTAAAGAATGGCGACAGGATCATTGGGAGGATCATCGTATGTAACAAAAGCGTTACTGACCGTCCTCGTCTTTAGTCGACAACAAGGCGAGCAACGCTTCCTTACTCAAGCGGCTCGACATATCAGCGCCCTCTAAGAGCGCATCAGCGAGCGAACGCTTGGTGTCGTGTAAGCGAAGGATCTTTTCTTCGATCGTGCCTTCAGAGACTAGACGGTAAACCGTCACGGGGCGCTCCTGACCAATACGATAGGCTCGGTCAGAGGCTTGGTCTTCAATCGCAGGATTCCACCACGGATCCAAATGGATCACGTAGTCAGCTGCCGTCAAATTAAGCCCCGTGCCGCCCGCCTTTAAGCTAATCAAAAAGAGCGGCATCTTGCCCAAACGGAACGCTTCGGTGAGCTTAGTGCGCTGTGCAGCCGACACGGCACCGTCCAAATAGAGGTACTCAATCTTGAGCGCATCCAATGCTTCACGCACCAAGGCCAAATGTGACGTGAACTGGCTAAAGACCAAGGCACGGTGACCGTTAGTGTGAAGCTCTTCGACCAACTTCAAGAAGGCTTGCGTCTTAGAAGACTCAAACGTCAACTGCGGATTGATGAGTTTCGGGTGGCACGCCGCCTGACGTAAGCGCGTCAAAGCTACAATGGCTTCCATCGGATTGATTTCACCCGATTCCAAATCCTCGTACNNCGTCTTTTCACGAATATGTTCGTAAAGCGCCTTTTCTTCGTCAGAAAGCTCAATACGAAGCGTAATGTCAGTCTTTTCGGGCAACTCATCGAGCACGTCGGTCTTGGTACGACGCAAAATAAAGGGTGAAATCATGCGCTTTAACTGACGCTGCTTTTCTTTATTGCGATCGCGCTCAATCGGCATCACAAAGCGTTCAACAAACGACCCATAAGTGCCTAAGTAACCTGGGTTCGCAAATTCCAAAAGGTTCCAGAGTTCACCCAAATGGTTTTGTAATGGCGTCCCCGTGAGAAGCAAACGACATTGGGCTTTCAACATCATCGCTGCCTTCGAGGTCTTCGTTTCCTTCGACTTGATGGTGTGCGCTTCGTCCAAGACAACCACGTTCCAATGGATGTCCTTGATGCGTTCAATGTCGTTCGCCATCACGCCATAGGTGGAGAGCATCACGTCACCCGCCCCCAAGGAACTCAGTACCGACTCACGGTCTTCGAGGTTGTAGTTCACCACACGTAAGCTCGGCGCAAAGCGGCGCAATTCAGCTTGCCAATTAAGAAGCACCGACGTCGGCAGCACCACCAACGAAGGACCTTCTGAAGCACGCGAGAGCATGAGGGTAATCGTCTGAACGGTCTTACCCAAACCCATGTCATCCGCCAAGATGCCGCCAGCACCCCAATGGGTCAAACGGCTCATCCAACGGAAGCCATCAATCTGATAGCCACGCAATTCTGCCGTGAGTTGCGAGGGTACCTCTTCGGTCAAACTTGACGCCGTACGAATACGATCCATGAGTTCGTGCGTTGCACTGTCCGCATTGATGTCGACACCCACATCCGTCAGGTCATCAATGACGTTCACTGCATAGCGAGGGAGCGTCAACGACTTCTTCGTCTGGTGAATCAGCCCTTCCATCATCATGAGCTGCTGACGCAACTGTTCAGTGATAGCGACAAATTCGCCTTCACTCAATTCGATGTAGCCAGGCACCTTCGCATCTCGCAGTTTTTCAAGGATTTCACGAAGCGTGAGCTTGAGCGTTGGCGACACGGTGACTACGCCTTCCACTTCGAACCACTGACCCAAGCGACGTACGCTAATCGAACACTGATTCGACTGAATCTTCGAGTGATTAACGCGATAGTCCACATGATCAGACCACTCGATCACCACGTCGTCCTTCATATCATGAAGCGCTTCCAAAAAGCCCAAGCACTCCGAAGCCGACACGCTCCACATACCTAGTTCAGGTTCGCCAATCTTATAGTCGGCGAGCTTTGCGAGGACACGTTCTTTACTTCGCGAGNNTTCTTCGTTTAACTGACGATGCACCGCAACGCGCTTACCCTTTTGCGTTGCCGAAAGATTTTCTGGACCAACGCCAGGCTCACAAATCAACGTGCTGCCCGAAATCGGATGCAACCCCATCGTGATCACAAATTCGCCTGGAATCGACTGATCAAAACGGAAGAACGGGCAGACATTGCCTTTGACCGTCTTCACAGCCGCGTTCGTCAAGTCGGACATCACGGTCATTCGGTTAGCCAAACGACCGAGCAATTGCGTCAACTTATCTTTAGCTACGAGTGGGAACGTTTTTTGACGATTCAAGTCCAACAAAATTTCGCTACTACGTTCATCAATCGAACAAACGAAAATATCGGTCCCATCAAAAGAGACGATGGCATTCGCAAAACGCGCATCTCCCACCTCGATGTTGTCAGAGACCACATAGCCGTCAGCCTTTTCTTCAACAGAAAGCGTCAAAGGACGTTCGCGAACTTCAATTCGATAATCGGGATCATCAATGTCATAGACATGGGGGTGCCCCACTAAGGCTAGTCACACCAACGACTTTTCAAAATAATATTCGATCGTTCTAGTATATCGATATTGTTGCACCGCACGTGCAATGCTCTGGTCTTGAGGGGACAAGCCTTCAATTTCACCATGCGCAAAGGTTTTCAGGGCAACGTCTCGACCTTTGCTCCACTTCACGCCATCTTTAGACTTCTGAAGTCGCGGCACCACTACCCAATTGTCCGTACTGACCAAATAAATGATGCGTTCTTTGGAAACCGTGCTCGGCGCACTCGACTGACCTTCAGCCAAGATGAGCTTATCAAGAAGGCGTTCCCACGGTTCAACCACACCAATTTCCGCTGGCATGATGGACGTCATACTTAGTTCGGTGCTAAGCGCTTGAATTTTTTCGGGATCCGCTTTAAAAGCAATCATGGCTTCGAGCTTCACAATGCCATGGAGTTCCGACGATTTCAAAGATAGCTTCGCGTAGTTACCTAATTGGGCTTCAGGATCGGCATACTTGACGAGCATCACACCCAACATAGCCATGGTANNCTCGCGATACTCCTCTATATTGGGAAGGTAGCTCCAATGATCAGTCACATCAGACGTGTCTTCGCTTAACGCTAACATGCACCAAAGCTTCAACCCAATCGTCTCTATCGCCTTGTTCTCAAGCTTTTTGATAAAAGCTTGCATGCTGCGTCTGACAACACCATTGTCCTTGTTGTAGTAAAGGCAAAGACCGTAGATCCAGTTTTCCCAGAAGGTTTCAAAGTGNACCTTTGCAACCCGACTGCTTGAGGGCTTCACGCGCACATTGAAGGTACTCTTATAGTCCTTCTTAAGAAGAATCACTTCGAGCGCGGTGATTAAGTAATAGTAATAGGAGGTCGAATACACATTCGACTTCGCAACAGCGATGCCTTGATGCCACAATTCATAGAAAAACGCGTACTTCATGAGAAAGTGCGACCTTGGCGCGAATTCACGAAAAAGCGCTAATCTTTTTCTATCGATCTGACGCTTAAAGTTGAGTTGAGAGACAAATTTGCCCATCAAAGCCTCGGCTTGCGCCTTGGGTAGGGCTCTTAACACCTCAACATGGCGAGCATCTTGGAGCTGAGCACCAAAAATGTCGTCCAACCCTTCGAAAAAGCGTTGCAAGTCCCAAGAGTCGCCCGTCATAGACTTGATCACTTTTAGTGACTCTTCACTCACAGGATCACCATTCAGGACCGCATGTGTCAAAAAGAGCCATGCGCGATATTGATCGATACGAACATATTGCCCCATACGGATAAACGTACGTTCGTCACAATTGATGCTTTTGAGTGACGTCGCTGACAAATGTTCAGCGCAGTTAAACCACAAGGTCGGTAGAAACTCAAATTGTCATTCCATCGACTCGAATCCACAAGCCATTGTTTCCTGACAAGCGTCGACACCACGGCTGAAGCTTCTTTCAGCGTTAATCGGCAATATTGTCGTAAGGCATCAAGGAATTTACGCCGCGGCATCTCAAGTTGACTCGTTAAGACTGCCACCAACAATGGCTCTAATGCGCTCGCATTAAGCGCACCGAAGTGCTGAGCAAGAAGCGTCGATCCTTGGGTTTTAAATTTAGTATGGCTTGTTCTTTAGATGTTCAAAACGGAACTTAGTTATTTTTCTGAGGCAACAAACCAATCACTCGGGCGCGAAGCTGTCCGCAGCCCCCTTCAATATCTTGTGCGGCGCTATCGCGTAACGTCGCAACCGTCCCACGACGACGCAAAATCGTAATGAGGTCTTGCATGTGTTCTGATGTTGGGCGCTTAAAAGGCGACCCTTCCACTGGATTCACCGCAATAAAGTTCACCATCGCGTAGCGACCTTCAATCAAATCCGCCAAGCGTTCGACCTGCGAAGGCGCATCATTAATGCCAGCCATTAGGGTCCATTCAATCTGCGCGGGGTAACCCGTGGCATCAGCGTAATCAAGCGTACGTTCAAGCAACGTTTCAACAGGAATATCTTGAGAATTCGTAAGAAGCTGACGACGTAAAGCGTTGTCGGTCGTATGTAGGCTCAAAGCCAACGCGGGGCGCACGGATAAGGTCGGCAAGCGATCAAAAAGGCGATGGTCACCCACGGTCGAGACAACAATATCTTTGTGTGCGAGACCGCAGACATTCCCAAAAAATTCCACGGCTTCACAGACAGCGTTGAGGTTGTGACTAGGTTCCCCCATGCCCATCAAGACAATCTTCTTGATGTCTTGGCGCACGCGTTTGGCTTCACAAAACTGCGCCACGATTTCGGCACTTGAAAGCTGACGCACCAAGCCCCCTTTACCCGTCATGCAAAAAACGCACCCGACGGCACAACCCACCTGAGTGGAAACGCAAAGCCCTTGGCGCGGCAAAAGCACCGACTCAATACATTCACCGTCTTCGAGCCCAAGAATCAGTTTCACGGTCTCGGCTTCTTCACTACGCACAGGCAAAGCGTGCGTTAACTTCTCTAAGCGCGCACGAATCTCGGGGAGCGCTTCTGCAATACTNTTGGGAAAATTTTCGCCTCGACGTGCTTCCCAGGGTGCTAACCCAGCCCAGTCCAAAAAGATGCGTCGGACATGTTGCGGCTTAGCGCCTAACGCCTGCCACTCATTTGCCAACTCACTTAAATGTGGTACTCTCGCCATCTCACCACTCCTCTCGCTTGGGAACAAAAAATAAGAATCATGTGATTGTACTAGAAGGTGCGCACGATTCGCCGAAAACCGTGGACGAGAACGCTTCACGCGCCAAGCACTCACACAGCCCAACTAGACGCATCAGCCGCATGCGCGCAAAACACCTGTGAGAGTAATGCCACGTCTATAGAAATCGTAGAAATACCATGTTTATGGTATTTTTATGCAAAACCCTTGCTTTCTTCTACAACTCATGTAAAATTCAAATCTCTCGAGAGCAACACGCTCCGAGACACCGAATGGTGGGAATAGCTCAGTTGGTAGAGTCCCGGATTGTGATTCCGGTTGTCGTGGGTTCGAGTCCCATTTCCCACCCCAGATTCAAAAGCCCTGCAAATGAAAATTTGCAGGGCTTTTCTCTTTTCTAGGTCATTTAACCTATTGCGACGCGTCACCGAAATTGTGATCGATTTTACGTAACTATTGAAGTGCCCCCTGAGACTCTAGACGAGGTCTGGGAGTTCTTGTTTTAGAGTACGCTCAAAAGGCTGGGCTGATTTTAGGTGCCTTTATTTCGCCCCAAATGCGTGGTAACACGCTTAACCAACTCGCCAACAAAACGCACGGACTCATGGTTACGTGTCATCCTGATGGCAAGCAGACATTGCCTTTTGGCAGGATTTTGACGGATGACGTTGCGCTTCTTTGCGGAAAAACATACCCATAAGATATTTACCTTAGAAAGGAGCTTTTTGCCTCTCTTAGAAGAACGTTAACGCCATAAACCCGATACTACGATAAATTCAATTCCATAATGGGCGTTTGCAATACTGTATTTGCATCAATGCTGTGGTAGGCTTCTAACTGATGCGTTTGCTTACAAGCGCAATCTTTTTTTAACAACTAGATTTTTTACCACCATTTATGACAAGCTTTTCCTTTAAAGAGCGTTGCCTGATCGGTTTAACGCTCTTTTCTATGTTCTTCGGGGCTGGGAACTTAATCTTCCCCCCGTTCCTGGGTGCCCTTGCGGGTGAATCCACCTTCTCTGCCATGACTGGCTTTGCCGTCACGGCTGTGATTTTCCCGATTTTGGGCGTAGCTGCCGTGGCTCGTTCTGGCGGTTTAACGACGCTCGCTGGTCGCGTTCATCCGGTACNNTTTGCCTTCCTCTTTACGCTTCTTATCTATCTTTCGATTGGTANNCCCTGCCTAGCGATTCCCCGTACAGCGGGTACGTCCTTTGAAATGGTANCCATTGCGCCCCTCTTTACGGGTGACGGCGCGATGACTGGCATCATCATGGGTTTTGAAGCTCATGTGGTTGCGCAGGCTGTCTATTCGGTCGCCTTCTTCCTTCTTGCTTTTACGATTGCTCTTAATCCGGAAAAGCTGACGCAGCGTCTTGGCAAGATTACGTCGCCGACCCTTCTTACGCTCATTACGATTCTCTTCATTTCGGTACNNATTATTCATCCGCTCGGCGACTATGGCGCCGCTCGTGCGCCGTACGATGCCGCGCCGGTGGTTCGCGGCTTTATTGAAGGCTATCAGACGATGGACACCCTCGCCGCCCTGAACTTCGGTCTCATCATTGCGATGAATATCCGTGCTTTGGGCGTTAAGACGGACTCTGGCGTCGTACGCGAAACGATCTTTGCGGGCTTTATTGCCGGGCTCTTGTTGATCACGGTCTACCTTGCCTTGGCTCACATCGGTGCTGAAGCGGGCGGCGCTGGTCTCACGGGTGAAAACGGTGCCCAGACTTTGACGGGCGTTGTGATTCAGCAGTTCGGTCACGCTGGTCTCTTTATTCTTGGTGCGATCTTCTTTATCGCCTGTTTGAATACCTGCGTGGGTCTTCTCTCTTGCTGCTCCAACTACTTCCGTGACACGTTCCCGATCCTCGGCTACCGTGGTTGGCTCACCGTCTTTGCGCTCACCTCGACCGTGATCGCGAATGCCGGTTTGACCGCTATTTTGAAGTTCTCTGTGCCTGTTCTCGTGGGCATTTATCCGCTCGCCTTGGTGCTCATCATCCTCGCCTTCTTGCACCCCTTCATTGGTCATCTGCGCCTTGCTTATCCGGTCACGATGCTCTTTACGGGTGTCGCTGCCGTGACGGCAGGTATCGGTCAGGCGGGCTTCAAGGTACCTTTCTTGGCTGACTTCTTTGCCTCCATGCCGCTCGCTTCTCAGGGGCTTGACTGGGTTGTCCCGTCTGTCGCTGGTCTCGTGGTTGGCGTGCTTTTGAGCCTTGTGATGCCGCATAAGCTACTAATTCAGTAGGTTTCTCAAGACCACTTTTTAATGCCTGAACTACGGGTTGCCTGCTCTACAAGATGAACTTTCTCGGAGGTTCCGGCAACTGCAGTAGTTCGAAACAACGCCGACGTGAGGCAGGAATCGTATTCCTGATCCAAGCGTTGGCGTTTTTTCTTTTCTCGGCGCGCACCAACGTCAGTTCCATCAGCAGGCGATCCAAGGAGCCGCCGGGAATTGTCAGTTTGTTCTTGCGGTTTTCCATCTTCTTCGCACTGCAAAGCATCATCATGCGCAGAGCTGTCCCGATGGTGCTCACCAACAGTTTCCCATGTACGGAAACGGCTCCAACGCGCAGGCGATCGCCATCAAGCCAGTTTTTAAGTTGATTGAAGTCTTGTTCAACCATATTGCGCTGTCGATAGATGGCCAAAGCTTCAAAAGCATCAGAGACGACATTGCTGCGAAGCGCAAAGTAACCTGCACTCTCCACTGCCTCGTCGATTTTTGATGAGTTCCTTACCCACCTTTCCTTTCCGTTCTTGTCCCGAACAGATACGACGAAACGGCTATAGGCGTCNCACAAGTCCTTGGGAACCGACCGCTTGGCATCTTTCAGTCGAATAATTTCATCGGCATTCTCAGAGATCAATTGAGCCGTCGCATCCTCATGACCAACCAAGCGGTACAAATGAATGTAAGTATTGAGTTTTAATCGACCTGCCTCCGTGTTTTGCGTCCAGGGCTCGGTAATCGTGAAGGCAAATGCCTTTTCCTTGCTACTGTAGAAAGCGTTCTTACAGAGGGAATCTCGATGTTTTGCAAAGCGTTGCTTTAACGAATCCTCAATATATCGAACTCCTTGCAGGTATCGAATGTTCAAATTGATCATTCTTTGAACATTTTCCAAACTGGAATAGCCACGATCGGTGACCAAAATGTTTTTGTCCAAATCGAATCCGGCCTCACTCATGGAGAAAAGGATGTCGGACAGGCTACTGACGTCGTTAACGGCTCCGTCGAACATGTGCGAGAAAACGATGTCGCCCGAGCGTTGGTCGCAAATGACGGTGTAATTAATCTGCTTGAGATCCGGATCTCTTTTGGCGTGCCCAAACTGCGCTTCGCTCAGCGTGTTGGAGTAGGTGGAGATCGAAGTATTGTCAAGCGCGTATTCAATCGGTTGGTACNNTCGCAATTCAGGATTTTGTTTGTAGATTTCCTCCCAAATCGCATCCTGACGATTGTGTCGCAGACGGAAATAGCCAGTGACCTGTTCACGAGTGACCGAGGACAAAATTTCAGAGATTTTCTGTCCGCTCAGTCGTTTGGATCGGGGCAACCAAACTTTTTGACGCCAAAGATCGTACGTCATCATTGCTCCGCCACCGGCGAGTTTGTAAATGGACAGGTAGAGCAAATCTTCGCCCAACTCCTTCCCAAAAATTTCGTGGAGATGAGAACGGATGCCGCTGTTTTCACTNACCTGCATGGCGGTCCAAGTCAAACCAACATCCAGCGTGGCTTGCGGATTGCAGGCATCCTCATCTTCCGGTGCAGGNCCGGGAGTGGCAGGAAAATCTTGTCGATATTCGGCTTCGCGAACAGGTTTTTTGTTCGCACCCCAAAACCAGTCATCCCCGGAGTATTCCGGAAAGTCGGCTGAAAATTTGGGCGAAATCTTGATCCGGTCGTCTTCGAGCAAACGTCCCACATGGCGTTGCAGGTGCCGTTTCGACTTTTTCAGCACCGGATCCCACTTCATTTTGTACGCCTTGACGTAGCAATAACCTTGGGCGGTAACGACGGTTGTGAAGTTCCAAGGAAATCCGGATTTTGGCGAATTTTCCATTTTNATGCTCTGTATCTAATAGTTATAGAGTATTTTAACACATATGAAAAAGCCCATGATTCATTTTTGGCAATAAAATCATGGGCTTAGCAAGTCTTGAACTCGAATACTCAGCTTTTTATGGAGCAGGTATCCCGTAGTTCAGGTTAATGCCGTTTGACCTTCGGGTTGAGCGGCATTTTTATTTTTGTCTTAGCCGAAAACGCATTTGATGCTCCCCTCCCAATCTAATTAATGATTGGAAGGGGATTCTGGGGGTCGTAACCCCCATTCTAGTCACTACCCAATTTGGACAGTGACGGGCTGCATCAAACAGCCCTCATCGGTTTCGACTAGCTTTTTGAGCCAGTCATCACCGAGTTCTTTCCTACCGATGTTGAGGCAACCATTCACATCGGCGTTTATTTTTTGACCATTTGAGCGAATGAACAAACCTCGGATTCGCTTGCCAGAACTCTGAACTTGATCAGCATTTTTATCTCCATAATTGGGAAGCAGATCAAAATCGAGCGCTGACTGACGAGAAGTGTAGCTTTCCTCACGAACAATCACCTTAATCCCATATGCCTCCGCCTTGTAGCGAATCATCTGAATAAGGCGATTGAAAGGAATGTACACAAAGTTTTGGTTGTTGACCTTGCCAAGGTTGATGTTCTGTTTCCAACCTGCGTTATGACCAATGATGATAGTTCCAAGATCATTACGAAGACAGAACTGCACAACGTAATGAGAAACTTTGTGCATGACGTCATTGATACGGCAAGTACGCTTCATGATCTTGGTTAGACGATGAGCCTGCTTGTCATGAGACTGCAAACTGGCAACATCCTTGTTGTACATGGCATTGATACTTTTCAACTTGCCCCCTTTGACAACCACAGGACGAATCCCGCTAGCCGTCGACGCAAGGGTAACAATATTGCGAAGCCCAATATCAACAAGGCAAGCACGGCTACCGTCCAACAAAACGGTAGTCGAACAGTTAACTTTATAGGTCAGTTCAATGAAAAATGCGTTCCCGTGCGGAACAATACGTACATCTCCTATGACTGTTTCGTTCGTTTTAGCGTTGAAAGGTTGATTGTCGCAAGAACGAATCTTCAGGGCAGGAAAACCGACCTTTTTCTTGTCGGTAAGAATGAGTTCGCCGTCAACGATCTTATAGCCATTGCGCCCAACCACAAATGTGCGGTACTTCTTGCTATAACCAGGCAATCGAGGCATCGCCTTGAATTTGCTCGGATCGGTAAANAATGCTTTCTTAGCTTCATGCCAAGACACGAACTGCTCGTGGATTATCTGAGTCTGACGTTGAGCCGAGACCGCAGACGGCATACTCTTATACAACCCAGCGCTTGTAAGTCGAACGGCTTGATCCAGTTTGACACGGTTGAGCTTAGGCTCTTTAGCAAAAATTTTCTGACGTTGGATGTAGACAGCCTGATTGCCCAATTTGCGAGCAACTGAGCAAAGCCTATGACACACGTCATAATGCGTGTGCCCAGGTTTGACAACAATTCTTTCAACTCGCTGAGGCATTTTATGACTAATCTTCGTTACGGTGCTCACTGCGCCTACAATATCAACATCCATTTGGTGCTGGTTGTAGCCTACCGAAGAAAGGCTATCACCAAAACCATACTTGGTACTATACAGGAGGTTTTGCATCGTATCCTGGATAGACTCGAAATTCGGATTCTTGAATTTTCTGGAGAAGCCGACCATATCCACATTTTGATTTCAATGCCTTCTCGGTTTGCTGTTTCTGATCTCGTTAATCGCATCTAAACGGCAACAAGCAAAGCTATTCGCAAAAAAACATGCAAACGCCATTGCACCATTTCTTTGGGGAAGTCGCTTTTGGTTGAACAGCTACTGTGCAATCTCGGTAGGTGACGGTCGATCTATAGAATCTATAAAGAAATATATCGAAGGTCAAAAATTGCCGAGCTAAAGCTCGGCTCGCTATCCATCCCCACCCAACGCTTCGCATTGGATGGGGAATTCCGCGATATATTGTTAAACGAACTTCCTGAGGAGACATCTCTAAAGTACCTGCGGCATATCAGGGATTTATCACTCCACCTCAAGATCTACGACATTCACCTTAAACACAGGCGTTTTATCGTTCTGTAATTTCGTAGCGCGGCGTGGTGACGTCAGTCGTTACAACCAAACTCGTAGGCATAAGGCGCTTGTGAACGGACATGATCCCAACGCACAACGCTCGGTCCAAACCATCGTTGGTTTGAAAAGTCGTTTTGAACCACGCAACAATGAGGTCATCGATCGCGTCCCAAAAAACTTGACGCTCTGTTTCTTCAAGTAACGCATCATACTCATCGAGTAACAGCATGGGCTTTACACCGTGGTGCGCAGTGAGCGCCAGGCAAAGTGTCCGTAGGATCGTGACGGTCACCTCGTCACTNTGATTGGACGTAAAGGTTTCTAACGTCCGACGCACGTCGGCTGCCACACGAGGACTTGTGTAGAGATAGGTGTAGCGATTTAAGAGCGTCTTGAGCTTATCTTTGAACGCCAACCGTGCCTCAGAGTANTTGATGGGCTTAGTGCCTGCCAATGGGCGCATGGCGTCATCACGCCACACCTTCAGTCCATCAAAAAGCGCGGCTTGATCGGACTTGCCACAAGAAAAGAAATGCTCGACGGTTTTGAGGAACAACGTTTTACCAAAGCGATGCGGTCGCGTGATGACCGTCACTCGGTCTTTTGACTGCCACCAAGCACTCAAAAAGTCGGTCTTATCGACTTAAAAGAGGTTCTCTTGTCGTAATGAGGCAAAGTCTTGAAGTCCGATCCCGATGACGCGTGCCATGACTTTGCCTCACTCAAAAACGCTTAGCCCCAATAATCCCAGCCCGTCTTAACAAAGAGGATCGCCAAGACTGTGATAATGATCGGACGCACGATGCGGCTACCGTTTTTCATCACAAGACCAGAGCCAATATAGTGACCTGCAATCCCAAAGCACCCAGCCAGGGCACCCAAGACCCAATCAACTTGACCAGCAACGGCAAAAGTCACCAGGGCAGCAATACCACTAGAGAAATTGACGATCTTCATTTGGTATGCGGCATCACGCACGCCTAACTTCGCGAAGGCTGCGAAGGCGAGCAGCAAGAAGGTCCCTGCTCCAGGCCCATAGAACCCGTCATACGCACCGCAAACAAAGGAGCAAAGCCCCAAAAGGATCCAACGCTTCTTGATTTCCATGGCTTCGCCTTCAGCAGAAAGCGACTGTTTACGCATCACCAAAAGTGCGGTNAAAGGTAAGCAGATAATCAAAATGATCTGGAAAACGGACGCGGGCAACATCAAAGCAATGCGCGCACCCACGATACTCCCGATAAACGCAGCNAGTACAGGAACGGTCGCCAAACGCATATCGATAAAGCCACCGCGATAGAGTCGAATAGTTGAAATGAACATCCCCATGGCGCTTGAGAGCTTATTGGTCCCAATGGTCATATGGGGTGGCACCCCAGCAATCAAGTAACCCGGCAAGGTGATCAACCCGCCGCCCCCAGCAATAGAGTCAACAAGCCCGCCCAAAAACACAAGCGGACAAACAATCATTAAGGTGGTCAGATCGGGAAGCATAAGTACTAAAATTTTTTGAGTATTTATGACGACAAAACACACCTATTGCGCGCGTTTTGTCCTTTAAATGAGCCACGCCATTATAAGCATTTCGCTCACTCTAGAGCGGTTTATCTCGCCTGAAATTGCGCCACCGCAAGAAGCGTTTCGCGTGCAACAATACTACGGGATACGTTCTTGCTCAAGCCTCAAGCGTGCCAAGTCCCCCACTTTGAGTGCGTCGAAAACCTCGCGTTCGTTTTCTCTAAGGTGTTCCACATGTGCGCCCGAGGCTTGACGGTTTTCAGCAACGGCTAGACCTCTAAAAGCCTCAAGCGTTTGACGATTCATCATCACGGATTCAGTTTGCGGCAACACCGATCTTAGGTGCGCGAGAATCTCTAACCCATAGGTGTCCACGTCACCCCAATAAATGATGCGAGCCGTCCGTACCCAAGGAATCGCGGCTAACTGCGTCACGCCCGCGCCCAACCCAAAAAACACAACGCTTTTTGGGTGCGCCTCAAAGGCAAGTCCCGTTTGGAGGTTTTCAGAAATGAAGACAATCTCAGGGTGCAGCGGCAACTGCGCCCATTCGTCAAGCGGTAAAGAGAGGTCTGATAGCCCATAAAAGACCTTTTGATCAACCTCGTCTAAGAGTCGCGCACGAATAAGTTTCGGGAGTGACTTCAAGCCGCAAACCGTCTCAAAGGTCGTATCAGGGTCTAAAGCCTCTGAAGGCTCAGCCATCAAAGGCACGCTTTCTTTAGTCTCACGAATCGCAACCAACAAGCGTTGCACGACTTTCTTACGAGGTTCAGTAAACCACTTTGTATCGACGCCCTCAATCGGGAGTTGACGAAGATAAAGTCCACTCTTTGGATGGTCGACAAACCACGTGAGGACGCGTTCAAGCGCCAAAACAGCGTCATCAGACCAGTCTGCGAGCATCGCCCATTCACGAACCATCGCTTCTTCAATACCAGTACCACAACGCNNCACAAAGCGCTTAGCACGCGTCACGACATGAGTCCATAAGGGCAATNNAGGTACAGCCACCTTCGCGATAGCTTTGGTGTTCACAAAAAGCACCCGCACGGGGACCGTTTGCGTACCGATCGCACGCCAGGCAATAATGTCCGTCTCCACCTCAAAGTCGCCCAAGACCTTAGCGTCAACCCAAGCGTCACGCCAAGCTAGTACTGACTGAGCATCAGTCAACACGTCGCGCTCCGTGGGGCGCCCAAGCGGCACGACCCACGGTACCAGGTAGTAGTCATCACGGCGCATNCCGAGCGCTTCGCGCAACGCATTGAGGCGCTCACGCTGAAAGCGTTTGGTGGCTAACGCTCGGACGTCGGCGGGTGTTTTCATGTTGGGTTACTCAGCCTTCCACACCAAGCGCTGCTTCGCGCCATCGTACGGGATCGACAAGACACTCGAAAGCTTACGATCCGTGATATGCACAATACACGCGCCGCCAATAAAGGGTTCAAGCGTTGTGACCGCCTTATCGGGCGTCGCCACAATCATCTGGAAGCCAAACTGGCGGAAGATGTTCATACTAAGNGTCGTAAAGTCGCTGTCCGCCTTATCAAACGCTTCGTCAAGCACCACAGGCGCATAAGTTGGCACCGTGACGCTGTCGCCACAGAGCTGATAACGTAACGCCGCAGCCAAGCACGTGGTCGTCAACTTCTGACGCTGACCGCCCGACTTACCCGCGCCACTACGATAGACTTCGACTTCGCGCCCTTCTTCGTCCACTTCTTGACCGATAAATTCAACATGACGACGAACGTCTAAGACCGTATCGCGGTACGTTCGATTTTCAGGCGTGTCCTTCAGGTGGCTCACGAGATTCGAGAGAATCGCAAAGCGCTTTTCGGCTTCGTCTTCGTTACTCTTAATGTCCCAGGCACCCTCTAGGGCAGCGCGAAGCTGCTGACGGAATTCGACTACGGCAGGCAACACACGGTCTTGCGACAAAATGCGCAAAAAAGTCTTCTTACCGCCGCGCGAGACATTAAAGGGCACCACGTGAAGGCTATTATTCACGGTCTCAAGGCGTTGCAAGATATCGCGTCGTTCTTCCGTCAAGTACTGCTGCAACTGCGAGAGGTTTTGCATACTCTGCTGACGCAACAAATCACGGAACTTCGCTTCAAAGTCAGGGAGGCGATCAGTCTCAAGCGTTTCAAGTAACTGGAAGTAGCTCCCCGCAAAATCAAGCCCCGCACCCAAGTCTACTGATGCCGCTGGGAACTTTTCGCGGAAGGTTGCAAACGCGTTTTCGACCTTTTGGCGTTCAACGAGGACGACTTTATCGGCTGCCCCAATTGCGTCATTCATGCGTTTAGCAATGCCATTGGTGATCGTATCGAGCGTATCCATCGTGAGGCTACCCAAGTCAGCCCCAAAGAAATTGCCAATCCCTTGACGCGCGTCGTCGGTGAGTCCTTCAATCGCATCGCCCCACTGTAGACGCAACTTCCCTAAGCGCGATTCAATTGCTGCCAAACGGTTTTCAGCGGTCTTCAAGTCCGCCTTCGCGTCGGTCAACTTTTCTTCAGTGACCCCAATACGACCACGCAAATCAATGATGGCCTCAGCCAGGGCTTTGAGCGCCTCGTTCCCTTCACGCACAACCTGGATCTGCTTTTCGAGGCGCGCAATATCCGCCAAAATCGGCGCAGGATCCATATCGGTCCACGTTGTTGCGGCAATCGTTTGGCAATGGCTCAAACGACTATTCGCACGCTTATCTTCTTCGTCAAGACGCGCAAGGTCAGCCTTATAGGTTTGAATCGCCACACGCTTCGTTTCTTCTTCGGCACGCAAGGCCGCCAACTTCGCACGGTTATCCATCCCGAGCACCCAAGCGCGCGCGTCGTTAATGTCTAGACGGTCGTTCTTGTCGTAGCGCGTATGGGTTTCCTTGATAAAGCCCGACTGGGTCACGGTANNCTGACGTGCCGTTGCCCAATCCTCTGCCGTTTCAACGCAACGGTAGTTGTAGTCACGACGGAGAGTTGCTTCAATCCAGGCAGCGTGCACGCCGTCGGTGACGCGAATCTTCTTCAAGATAGCGTCAGCGTCAAGCGGCTTATTGTCTTCAACCCAAGCGCCACCCGTGCGACAAAGACGCACGTGCTGACCCCAATGGTTGTCACTAATCACCTTGGAGACCACCGGGAAGTCATCTGGCGTCACAAGGAGCGACAGAGCCAAAGGACGTAACGCGCGTTCAATCGCGCCACGCCAAGCTACGTCGCCTGGCAACACTTCAATCGACTCACCCGCAAAAACCAACTGACTCGACTTGATGCCAGCAGCCTTGGCGATCTGATCACGAACTTTAAGAAGCGCGACCGGAATCCCCGAGCGCTGCGACTCGAGGGACTCGATTTCTTCGATCAGGCTCTTTAATTCGGTTTCGGTCTGTTTGACTTCACCCGAGAGGTCTGCGATCTTCGCCATACGCGCTTCGCGAGCAGACCCCGCACCCGCGACTTCGGCGCTCACACGATCCATCAACTCGGCAAACGTCTCTGCTGACGTGGGTAACGTTTCGCCCAAAGCATCGGTGGCAGCTTCGACTTTGCCTCGTTCACGCATCGCACGATCACGATCGGCTTCTCGACGGGTTTTCTCAGCTTCCCAACCCGCAATCTGGTCGCCCCCGCTTTGACGCTGGCGTAACTCTAAATCTACTAAATTCGACTTTTCGTTTGCCAACTGCGTTTTGAATGCATTACACGCGTCTTCATGACGACGGCACGCCCCTTCGGCAAGCGTGGCATCTGCCATCAACATCGTTTCGCGGTGCGACTCGCGATACGCATCAAGGTGCGAATAAAGGACATCCAACTGCGCCTTTTTGACTTCGGTANNCTTTTGCATCGCGTCAAATGCCGTGAGCGCAGGATTCAAAATCTTGATCTGCTGCATCGCGGTCACAACAGCGCGGTGCGACGCGTCTAACTCGGTGAACTCTTCCACTAAGCGCGTCGCAATCCCATAGGTCTTGGGTTCATCCAACATGAAGCTACGCAAAAAGTCATTCAAGTCACCCAAATTTTTGGCGGACTGCGTCTTATGAAGTAGCTTTAGGGCGAGCGAACTCTTGATCCCTAAAAGTCCCGTAAAAGTANNCGCTTCATAGGGCGGGAACAATTCAGAAATCTTAGCATCTGCCCCCAAAACGGTCTTCAAGCTATGCTGATCAAGGTCACCGTCAATAAAGCCCGTCAGTTCCGTTTTGATGTCGATATCGCGCTCCAAGACGATATAGCGGCGCTTCACGTCAGAGACGGCATTTTCTACGCCACGCAACCAAAAGAGCTGCAACAGCGTCACGCGCTTACGGGCGTTGGCAAAGGTGAGCGCCAACACCGAGACCGTGGTGCCCTTACGCAAATACTGGGTCGTCACACCCGAGGCTGTCTGTAATTCAGACCAAGCGCCACGCACGTAACTCACAAGCGAACGGTCACTACGGCTTTTGCCCCCAGCTTCATGCGCGGTCGCATTAAAGTCCACCCATCTTGGCGGAATCAAAAGCTGAGAAAAGGCATCCAACAGGGTCGACTTACCCGAGCCCGACGCACCGACAAAAAGGAATCCCTCTTCGGCAATCGGAATATCGTAGTAGCCGTTAAAGGTCCCCCAATTATTGACCTGTAAACGCACTGCACGGAATTGGTCTTCCGGCATCAATTCAGGAAAGAGCGCAAATTCCGTCATGCTTCATCATCCTCGTCTTCGTCGTCATCGTCATTTAAATCGACATCATCGTATTGGCTCTCGCCATCAGCCTCGTCATTTGGCTGACCTTCAGGCGTAACCCCAGGTTGCGTTACTGTCACCGGGGTCGTGACCTTGCCTTCGTAATAGTACTTTACTTCTTCGACCACGTCAGCCGTCATGATCATCTTGAGAACGGGCGAAATTTCGTAACTCTCTTCAGCGTTACGCAAATGGCGCAAGACGCCAAAACGCTCGNNTGCCTTTTTCACTGCCTGAGTCAAGTGCTTTTCAAAGCCCACACGGTCGGTTGTTGCGCCCCCAATGACGGACACATACTCGCGGATTTCGTTAAGATAAATGACCGCACGTTCGCCTCGACCTTCGGCTGCCGACAAGCGTTGGCGCAACAACAAAAAGAGATAGGTTTCGATATAGGTCAGGGGCTTACGCTTTAACAAAATCGGCGCTTTTACAATCCCTGTATCGGTANNCTGACGCGTAAACGCAATCATCTGGTCTCGGTCAATGATGAGATCCAAAAAGAGGTCATGCAAACGGCTACGGATTTCGCGCTCCGTTGCTTCAAGCGCACGCCAAATGACGGGCATACGCGTCCCGTCAAGCACANNAGTACGCTTTAATAACTGCACCAAGGCACGACGGGCGTCTAGACTCAGCTCACCCGTATCGTCACGCCAGAGGCTCGCCGCACGAGGGGCGCCTTGATCATTCGTAGGTTCGAGTGAGGTCATCTAACTTATCCTTTACAAAATAAAGTGCTGCCACCGTGGCAGAGCGTGTTTGTCCATCTAGACCCTGCCAAGTGAGGGTTTCTGTGCCAGTGCCCGGGATCCCCGCGCGTAGTGCCAATTCAATTAAGCCCACAACGCTCCCCAAACCTTGCTTAGCGGGATACGCGCTNAAAATTTCACCAACACTTGCTTGATCCTTATGACTTAAGACGTCAACCACATTGGTANNCTTCAATTCACGCAAATTAATTTCGGATCGCTTAATACGTTCACCGACTTCTACCATATCGATTTGAGCCACAATCCCGTCTTCAATAGGTTGCGGTTTGGCGCGCGTCACTGGATCCCACAAGGTCATTTGCGAGACCGAATGCGGCGTAAAGCCCGTATGACTAATACAAATCCCCGTGGGACGAACGGCGTTCGTGGTCTTGCCTGTTTCGATCCCCGCGCGCATCGTTTCTGTAAGAAGTCGATTTAAGCGGTGTTCTTCAAGGTACTGACGGCTTTCAACAAAGTGACGTAATCCGTGCGCCAAGCGTCGCGTCGTTTCGTGAACGTCGCCACCCTTTTCTAGGAGGCTTCGGCGCATAAAGCGCAACATGCGGCGCTCTTCAAGCGTAAGCCCTTCGGCAAAATCGCGGCTTAATACCGCGTCAATCGCTTCTTCTAAGCGTGAGGACGCAACGGGGTCGTTGAGCAAGCGCCAAAACGCAAAGAACGTGCGCCCTGCGGCACTCATACGAATGAGATCAAGCCCCGCAAACACATCGTCCAACACGTCGCCACGCGACCCCGTCCCTTCCATGATCTTGCGACGTAAGTCGCTATTTAATTCTTCAAAGCGATCTTTAACGCGATGGAAGTCCCCAACGAGTCCAGAAAATAACGTAAGAATTTCGCGGGCGCGCTCTAGTGCTGTGTCTTTATCTAAGACATGAATGTCGCCTCGTTCCACAGCCTCAAGTTCGCTACGCAAGCGGCTCATGTCTTTCATTAAGCGCGTGCGACGGCGTTCTATATCGCGGTCGGTATCTTCTTCGAGCGTATCCAAAGCGTCGATCACCAACGCCAAACGCGATTCGGTTGCTTCAGAGTGCGGCTTTGCCATGCCACTCACAATACGAATGGCTTCAGCTGACGCGGACGTCAACGAATAGACGTCTTCGTCACTTCCATAAGGCAACGTGCGTTCAAGTAACCCTTGGCTTAACCACTGGGCAACGTATTCTCGTGCGGATTGCGGCATCTCGACATTACTNGCACGGAGTTCTTCAAGGCTATGGTCGAGCCTCGCAAAAAATTCGGACGCTCGTAAGCCGTGGTCTTCATCAGCCAAGTGTTCAGCTAAGAGCGAAAGGATGGCAGGCGCATTATCGGTCGCCAACAGTTTCCATAAGGGTTGCGTACGCAATTCTTGGAAACTGGGGTACGAAATTGAGGCTTTCATAGATGATTAGTGCGGAAACCTCTGTCTTAGACGGGGGTTATTGACGAGCCAAATGTCTTTATCTGTCTGTGAAATGAACGTAATTCACTAATTATAAAGAGCTGGGCGACTGGGCGCGTTTTGTATCCAGTTTCAGTAGATTTTATTCACTTGCCTTCGACTTTTGGTCTTGATAGACCCAATGAACATACACCTCACTCAACACTCAACAAACGCCACTTTGGATCGCACACCTAGGTAAAACGCCCCAAGCCACTCGACAAAAGGTCAATAAGTCATGCTTTCGTTTTGAGAAATCCCTCGTGCTGAGGCATACTCGAAACTCAGAGCCGGATAGAGGCGCGGTGCGAAAAAGTAGATGTCGTAGAGGACACTCCATGAGGACAGTCGAAAGGTCAAACCGCCGAAGGCGTGCGTCGGGTACGACACACGAACCTGGGCACGTCGGAAAGACCGATGTGACTCCTACCTAAATCAATAGGTAGAGGTGCTGTCGGTGTCTCCAGCAAACTCTTGCGTTCGGAGCCGCATCGATGGAATGCGGCTTTTTTGTTAACCAAACGCGTAGGAGACCGACAGATGTCAACCGCCATTGTGAACGCTCATATTTATGTTTCTCGCGATGTTTTCGTGCAAGCGCTTCTTGTCAACGACAACGGACTCATTGAAGCCGTAGGCACCAACGACGACATTCGTGCCCACATGCCCGAAGGCACAACCGTGTTTGATGCTGAAGNNTACCGCACGATTGTCCCTGGGTTTAACGATTCGCACATGCACCTCATGATGAAGGGTGAAATGCTCGAAGCGATCCAACTCCTTGGCGCAACAAGTATTGCGGACGTGCAAGCCCGTTGCCGCGCCTACATCGCAAAGCGTCAACCTGCGCCCGGTACCGTGCTTCACGGCATGGGTTGGAATCAGGACTATTTTGCCGAAGATGGTCACCGGCTCTTAACGCGCGACGACCTTGATGCGGTCACCACCGACTACCCGCTGATTCTTGAACGCGCTTGCGGTCATATTCTCACCTGCAATTCTGCTGCACTCGCGCTCGCAGGGTTGACGCCCGAAAGCGTGCCCCCTGAAGGTGGCGCCTATGACCATGACGAAACAGGTCGTTTGACGGGGATTGTTCGCGAAAACGCTTGTAATGCCATTTTGGCTTTGCGTCGTGACCGTACGCCTGAAGAACTTGATCAGGTGATTCGTACCGCCATGGCTCACGCATCAGCGAACGGCATTACGTCCGTGCAAACCATGGACTTACGTCCTACTACGTGGGAAAAGACCCTGACCGCCTATGAGCGCGTCCAGGCGAATCACCCCACCGTGCGTGTTTACCACCAGGTGAACTTTATGGAACCCGATGGCTTCCGTCGATTCTTGGCGACGGGTCGTCGCACGGGCACGGGTAACGCCTGGAATCGTATTAGGTACTTGAAGATGTTTGTTGACGGTAGCCTTGGCGCTCGCACCGCATTGATGCGCCAGCCCTACCATGACGATCCGACCACTTGCGGGATTGCTACACTCACCCCTGAACAGATTCAGGTANTGGTTAAGCTTGCGACCGAAAACCAGTGCCAGGTCGCGATGCACGCCATTGGTGACGGTGCCATTGAACGCGTGCTCGATGCGTACGATGCAGTCTGCACCAACTACCAAAATCCGTTGCGTCTTGGTGTTGTGCACGTGCAGATCACTGACCAAGCCCTTCTTGAACGCTTCACGAAAAACCATATCCTGGCGTACGTGCAGCCGATTTTCCTTCACTACGACATTTCGATCGTGCGCGATCGCGTGGGTGACGCATTGGCTTCAACGAGCTATGCCTTTAACACTATGCGTAAGCTAGGCATTCATGCGAGCTACGGTACCGACTGCCCCGTCGAAGACCTCAACCCCCTTGAATGCATCTACTGCGCCGTGACCCGTCGTAATCTCCGCGGTGAACCGAGCGAAGGCTTTGAAATGCAAGAAGCCGTGGACGTGAGTGCGGTAGTAGACGCTTACACCACCGAAAGCGCTTATCTGTCCTTTGAAGAAAACGTTAAGGGTCGTCTGCAGCCAGGGTTCTATGCTGACCTTGCCGTCCTCACCGACGACATC
Organism: uncultured Sutterella sp.; assembly: GCA_905186105.1. Lineage (GTDB taxonomy): Bacteria > Pseudomonadota > Gammaproteobacteria > Burkholderiales > Burkholderiaceae_F > Sutterella. Next base: position 1,814,440 of record LR994475.1, read on the forward strand.
TTTACGATCGACCCGATGCAAATCAAGGACGTGGGCGTCGTTGCCACGATAGTAGGTAGTCGCTGGGTACATGGATCACTCTGACTGACTAAGTCACTCTTTTAGCCAATTAATTCCGAAAAGCCTCAAGCCCTGTTCCATGAGAACCAGGGCTGAGGCTTTTATTGTCTATAGAAACATAAACGCCTTTAGCACAGCCATTCTCTCAAATTCAACGATTATGGGCATTTCTAGTCAATACCCCCTAAGGCAACCTAACTATCACACTTGAGAATGACCAAAAAAGCCTCAAAAAGCGACCGCTTTGACGATTTCATAGTGGCGAAATGCGTTCGAGCGTGGCAAAGTTGATCATGAAAAGTTCGTAGAGGCGCTGCGCGAAAGAGTAGCCATCCGAGGAGGCATCCCGTGACGATGGTGAAAGGTCAAGCGGTACTGAAACCGGACGTCGGCAGACAGTTCGAGTTGGGCATGGTGGAAAGACCACTATGACTCCTACCTACGCTAGCCGTAGGTAGAGGTGCTATCGATCGCAGTGTCATTCCTGCGTTTCCTTAGAGGAAACGGTTGAAGTCGCAGTTGCATCGATGGATGCAACTTTTTTTGTCCCTGTGTCCTGTGACCAGTGACGAAATCCTCAACCCAATCTTAAGGAAAATAAAAATGACGGACATTACACGTCAAGTCACCGCGGTCGACGCACTCTCGTCAGAGAAGACCGAAATGCGCCGCGAAGTGNTACTCTTTGGCGGCATCTCTGTGCTCGCTGGCATTATGATCGGCTCGGGCATCTTCTATATTGGTGCCATTGTTTTACAGCGTAGCGGCATGAGCCTTGGGCTCGCGCTCCTCGTTTGGCTCGTGGGCGNNGGTCTCGTTACCCTTCTCTCTGGGATTTGTTACGCTGAACTCGGCGCCATGATGCCTAAGTCTGGCGGCGCTTATCTCTATCTTCGTGAAGCCTATGGCGAACGCGTCGCCTTTATGTGTGGCTTTGCCAACTTTACCTTAGCGAACTCAGGCTCCATTGCCGCCTTGGTCGTGGCTTTTGCTGCTGCCCTCTCCTCTATGGTGCCGCTTGACGACTTCACGCAAAAGTNNACCATTGCTGTTGGGCTCGTTTGCCTACTCACAGCGGTCAATATTCGCGGCATTAAGGCGGGTTCGATCGTTCAGAGTATCTTCCTCGTACTCAAGATGCTCCCGATTGTGTTGATTCTCGTTGCGGGTCTCTTTATGGGCACAGAGTCGCCTGACTTATTTGCCATGCCGGGCGAAACACCTTCCATCATGAGCATTCTCTCCATGGTGGGCTTTGCTGTGATCGCGACCCTTTGGNTATATGAAGGTTGGACGAACCTCAACGTGATCGGTGAAGAAATCAAGAACCCCAAGCGCAATATTCCGCTTTCGATCATTCTCTCGATAGTGGGTGTCGCCCTCCTTTATGTACTCTTTAACTACGCCGTCTACCGCGTCATTCCGTTTGAAACCATCCAACAGATGGTANCTTCTGGCAACTACTACCTCGGTACCGCTGCCGCTGAAAGCCTCTTTGGTTCTGCTGGCATGATCGTGGTTGGCTCGGCGATGGTGCTTGCCATTTTCAGCTCGCTCAACGGTTGCATCATAGCTNTTCCGCGCATGTACTACGCCATGGCGCGTGACGGTGCGTTCTTCTCGTCGCTCGGTAAGCTCCACCCCCAGTGGAAGACCCCTGCGAACGCCATTCTTGCCTCGTCTGCTGTTTCGATCTGCTTGATTCTCTTTCGCTCGCTCTCCGAACTCACGAGCCTCGTGGCGGTCTGCGGCATGATCTTCCACGGCATGAGCTTCTACGCGGTCATCATTTTGCGTAAGAAGTATCCAACGATGGAACGCCCCTACAAGGTTTGGCTCTATCCGTTCACTGTCTTCTTGATCTGCATCATCATGGTCGCCCTGGTTGCCAACACCGTGATCAACGATCCTGTGACCGCAGCCCTCTCCTTCATCGTGCCGCTCATCGGTTTGGGTCTTTATGAAGTGCTCTTCAGAAAGAATCACGAACGCGTGGTGAATGAGCTCGGGTACGACTGATCGATACTGACTTAACACTTTAAGTCGATAAGCCCTCATGGAAGGTTGCCTTCGTGAGGGCTTTTTGTCTTGGTAGATTCTCCACCAAACGACAAAAATACGCCCTCAAAAACCTGTTTTTGACAAAAAGCAGCGCAAACGTGATGATGTCAGACTTAGTGTTATTCGACCGCAAGATTTACCGATCGATGCTCATATGAAATCTGCCCATTCCGCCAACCTTCTCTCTTTAGCTCGCTATAAAGAAAAGTTTGGCGATCGGGTCGCTGACGGCATTGTGCTTCACCATGGTGACGTCACGCGAAAGCGACATACCAACTACTTGCCATACTATATGACCACGGTCCTTTGAGTGGCTATGGTTTCCGCAATCAATTTTGCCCTCCCAAAAACGAAAAATCGCCCTCGTTTTTCACCAACGAACTCACCAAAACGCCATGAAATCCGTGACGTTCTCTCCGTCGTGAACGACGGAGATTCTCTACTGTGTCAGTAGCTTGCGCTACTGATCACTTCGGTGGATTCCTGCTGCTGATTCGGCATCTGTTTNTTAAGTAGACCCGAATTCACTTGAGCCCAAGCATTCTTCTCAGACTCCCCACAGGCTAACGAGCTTCGTCCGCGCTCTTTGATGTTAATCGCAGCTATCACGTCCTCGTTTCCCTGATGTCCGCAAGAGACGCATTTGAACAATGCTTGTGTCTTGCGATTGTCTTTGGAAACACTGCCGCATATCGGACAGGTGCGACTTGTATTCTGAGGCGGCACTTTATGTACGTGTCCGCCTAGTCTCAACGTCTTCCAATCAAGTTTGGAGAAAAAAATCCCCCAACCTTGATCGAGAATGGAACCGTTGAGACCGCTCTTTTGTGCTACGCGACTACCTGGCTCCTCAACAGTTCCCTTCGCGGATGCCGTCATGTTTTTGATCTTCAAGTCCTCTCTGAAAGGACGGAGCTTTACGCCGCGATTGGGTAAAATGGTTAGGCAAACCTCTATAACGGCATGACAAAACGTGTGAGAGCGAAACAGTCGTTGAGCGTGCTTAGACCAAACCTGCACGTCGAGATAGAGTTTCGATCAATGTGTCCGCGCCCTATAAGGTTTGCCTGAAGGCTCGTCTATTTTGAAATAGATGGTACTTTTGTTTTTTTACGCCTACCCAACACCGAACCTTAAGCATTAGCACTAAACATTACTAATATGTGACTTTTTGAATCGGGATCAGTAAAATGCATTCTCTCAAAAAATAGAGGCTCCCCCCGTTCTGAACGACAAGGCTTAATCAGGCAACCTAGTAAGCATAGCCTTCAGCCTCACTCGGCTCACAAAAAAGTCCCTGCACTGCTCCTCAAAGCGTGACAGGGACTTTTTGTTGTTGGACTCAACCCAACCCGATTATTTGATGATCCCGCAAGCCATACGAGCACCGCCGCCACCAAGTTTGGTAGGATGATCGTGGTAATTATCGCCACCCACATGGATCATCAAGGAACGTTGACGCACATCGTCAAGCTTTTTGAGTTTGGGCGCAAGGACTGGCGAGTTAGCCACGCCATCAGCGTTCACGTAAAGACTCGGCAAGTCACCTTTGTGACCATTGTCATCCCACGGGAAGGAATGATTGGGCGCCTTGGTTGGGTTCCAGTAGTGNCCAGCTTTCATGCCTAAGCCATCAGGCGTGAGANNTGCACAATCAGGATGCTCATGAATATGGAAGCCATGCATGCCGGTANNCGTCAACTTGGAGAGCTGCGGATAAAAGACAAGCCCGTACTGACTTTCGACAATCACGACCTGCCCGATTTGCGTATTACCGTCTTTCGACAGAAGTTCAACAGGCACGACGATCTTTTCTTTTTCGACCATCGGATCGTACATCTTGGTCGTATCAGCGGCAACAGAAGTACCCGCCATTAAAGTCATACAAAGCGTGCTAGCAAGGATCGGAAGTGCTTTTTTCATAGTTAAACTCGCGCAAAAGAGAGACGAGGAATTCGTCCTGTGCTATCCAATATATAAAAAGAGAAGCATTCTCATTTAGCACTTTTTCGCATTTTTACAAAAGCAACGAACTGAAAATAAATTCTCCTAAACCCCCTAACACACAGCCATTGTCACTCAAAGAGCGCTCACACAAACACCTTTACTGATAATGGCGACGATGAGTGATTTCGTATCTCGCGACTCATAGGTAGCTCGCCTTCAATCGACATGGATAACGTCGCCAAATAGGTAAAGCGGATGCCTCTGCGTTAGAAACATGGTGCCCATGGTTTTGGCACCCGTCAGGCAATAGGTCACATCGCGTTGATGTTGCCAGACGCTGCGGCAGAGCTTTTGAAAAGTCAGATTGTCGTCATCAAGTTTAAGCAGTCGATCAAACCCATCCATACACACCACCCATTGCCGGTGATCTCGTTCGGCATAATATTGCGGCAATGCCTGCACTTACCATGATGGCACTTTTCTTGGGTTCATCCGCCAAAGTGAGCCTAAAAGTCGCCTCAGATGCCGACTCGCTCGACACTTGGAAACCTACAAACGCGAGCCTCGCCGTAGCATTGTCTATCCAGTCTTCCAGAGTTGTAGACGTGGCTTTGATCAAGGCAGTAGCTTGGATTTTAAGCCACTCTTTGAGTGTCTGGCACGAGGCAACGCTGAAATACACCGTCTGTACGTCACTGGGATTGACTAACTTTGCAGCGTCTTTCACCAAGGACGCCCTTTCGAGACGATCGCACCGAGGACGATCGCATTGACGCCATAGGTGAAATTGCACGCCAGACGGCGCAAAAGTTGAGCATGGTGACCCGCCAACGGCGCTTGTAATGATTGGATTTTGGGACGCATCGCTATGAAACCCAAGCCCGTCTTCTGAACAAAAGACAGGCTAAGGCGCTTGAAAATGTAATCCGTTTTATATCGTGCGTAGCGCTGTTGCAATCGCGGTACCCATGGCGTCCGTGCCAACGACCTTCGGGGCTTTGAACGCAATCGCCAAATCTTGTGTGACGGTCCCTTCGCGCAACACCAAGCTTACGGCACGTTCAATTGCATCAGCGGCTTCCACTTCGTTCAACGAATGACGAAGCATCATGGCGGTANNCGAAAGAATTTGCGCGACCGGATTCACAAGGTTCTTACCTGCCAAGTCGGGCGACGCGCCACCCGCAGGCTCATAGATCCCAAAGGACGTGGCGCCCAAAGCGGCGGACGGCAACAAGCCCATCGAACCCACGACCATTGAGCATTCGTCAGACAAGATGTCGCCAAACATATTGGAGCAAAGCATCACGTCAAACTGCGAAGGATCTTTGAGGATTTCCATCGTGGCGTTATCGACATAAATATGGTTGAGCGTCACATCGGGATAGTCTTTGGCAACATCAAGCACGACTTCGCGCCAAAACTGTGATGACACCATGACGTTCGCTTTGTCGATATTCGTGACGTGCCCTCGGCGAGACCGCGCCAAGTCAAACGCGACCTTGGCAATGCGGCGGATTTCCGCGCGGCTATAGACTTCGGTGTCATAGGCGTAAGCTTCTTCACCCGTTCCAACAATGCCTCGAGGCTCACCAAAATAGATCCCGCCCGTGAGTTCACGCACGCAAACCATGTCAAAGCCGCGCTGGGTGATATCGGCACGTAAGGGCGACAGTGCTTCGAGCCCCTCGAAAAACTTTGCGGGACGCAGGTTGCAATAAAGCCCATAGCGTTGACGTAACGGCAACAAGGCACCAACCTCTGGACGTTTGGCTTGTGGGTAATGATTCCACTTNGAAGTACCGACACGACCCAACAAAATGGCATCAGCCTTGTCGCACACCTCAAGCGTCACTTGCGGAAGCGGTTCGTCATAAAGGTCTAACGCCGCGCCACCGATGGCGCATTCAGTGTATTGAAGCGTGAACCCAAAACGGTCTGCTGCACCCTCTAAGACTTTGAGCGCCTCTCTCACAATCTCGAATTCAATGCCGTCACCTGGTAGGACCGCTATCGTATGAGTTCGTTTAGCCATGATTTACCTATTATTCCAACACACCAAAAAGTAGCGAAAAACCGTTAAGCCTCGGTAGTCTGTTTGGCAAAGCGAGGCTTCTTTTCGAGGATCTTTTGATGGCGATAGTAAAGCCAACAAAGCGCCACAGCCGTCACTGCCCAACTGACCGGATACACAATCATCAATACGATGTAATCGTGATACGCGGCAAAAACCGTCCACACCCAAATAATGCGAACGGAACAAACACAAATCAGCGTTACCATCGCAGGTGGCATCGAGTAGCCATAACCACGCATTGCATCAGACACCGTTTCCATGATCACGCTAATGGGTTCAAATAGCACAACCCAATAAATACGGGTCATCGCAAGTTCAATAACTTCTGCGCTATCGGTAAAGAGCGACAACAGTTCACGACCAAAGCCCACAACGAGGGCAATCATCATAAAGGTCGCCACAAAATTAAGCCCCATCGACACCCAGGTCGCACGGCGGCAACGCGGCAAATTCCCTGCCCCATAGTTTTGGCTCACAAACGTGGTCGCCGCTAACCCAAAGGCATTGATAAAGCAATAGACGTTGATTTCAACCGTAAATGCCGCCACGGACCCCGCCATGACCGCTGGTCCCAAACTATTAATGGCTGCCTGAATAATGAGGTTCGAAACCGAAAACACTGCCCCTTGTAAGCCCGCAGACCAACCGATACGCACAATCGGCTTGAGTGCTTCGCGATCGATCTTAAAGAGTTGCTTCAGGTCTAAATGCAGAGCGCCTTCGGTTTTCAAGAGCTTGACAAACAAGAGCCCAGCTACCACGGCGTTAGCCAATACCGTCGCAAGTGCCACGCCGCCCGTCCCCCAACCGAGCACCATGACCGCAAAGAGGTTCCCAGCAATATTAAAGAGGCTCGCCGCGACCAACGCCCAAAGGGGCGTTTGCGTGTCACCCTGGCTACGCATCACCGCAGCCAAGAAGTTATAAATCGCGATAAAAGGGAACCCAAGCAAGAAAACGCGTAAATAGATTTCAGCGTCTGAGCGCACCACATCAGGCACATCGAGAATATCCATCGCCGGACCCGCGATGGCTTCACCAAGCAAAACCGCAAAGACCCCAAAAATCACGGCGGTCGCAAACGCAGTGTGCACTGCTCGGTTGGCTTTGGCGTCGTCACGCATCCCTAAGCAACGCGCCACAATGACGTTAGTACTGCAAGCCAAGCCCATGACAAAACTAATAATGAGCCCAATGATGGGCACGTTGTTCCCGACGCCGNNTACCATGGCTTCGTTAGACACGAAGCGACCTAGCGTCATGACGTCCGCAGCGTTAAAAAGCTGCTGAAGCATCCCTGTAAACGCGAGCGGTAACGCAAAGACAATCATCTTGTCCCATAGCGACCCGTTCAACATATCGATTTTTTTAGATTTTTTACTCATGCATGGGCTCTCTTATATTCTTGGTTAGCAAGCCTATGACCGTCTGCAATCGAGGGAGAGTGCAAACGGCAAAAAACACCGCATTTCGGTCACGGTGCTTCAAGCATTCTACGCCCATCGTACAAATTGTCTAGCGCGTTAGATCAAACGAAATCGCTTTAGTCACCTTCCTTTGGGTTCTCCTCATTAAGACCCAGTGAAAGGCGTACTGCTTTTCTTATGATGCAATTGCGAAATGTGATTTTTTCTCCATCGTTCTTTCTGAAATTAACTCACGAACCGTGAAAACAAACCCCGGACTTTGCGAATAAAAAAGCCGGCAGCGCAAAACACACTGCCGGTAAAAATTATGGACTTGAGTACAGTAACTGCGAGATAACTAAATTAGATATCCAATAAAGCCTCCAACTTTTGACGATCGGTTGCATATTCAGGATGTTCAGAAAGAATCACCATGAGTTTAAGACGAGCCTTTGCGGCTGAAATTTCACCAGCCATTGCAATACCTGCACGACGACTATCGGTCACAGACCCAGGATAGCCATAGACATCAAGCACACGACCACCAGGGGTGCGAGTCGTCAACACTACTGCGACCCCCTTCTTCACAGCATCTTCAACACCAGGAATCATCGGAGGCGGCAAGTTACCACGACCAAAGCCTTCAAGCACAATCCCTTGGCAACCGCGAGACACAGCAAAGTCAATATATTCGCGATCCGAGCCAGTCATTGCCTTGATCAGATCAACACGAGCCGTCAAAGCGGCTGGCTTGAAGCGTTGCACACCCAAAGGCTTACGACGCATTACGATCTTGTCAAGATCAACATAACCAACAGGATTCCACCACGGAGACATGAAAGTCGCAGGGTTGGTAGAATGAGTCTTCATCACTTCACCAGGGGCATGTAGCTCTTCGTTCAAGCAAACAAGCACGCCCATACCAATCGCTTCTTCGGAAGCTGCCGTCTTAACGGAGCAATAAATATTCCACGGACCATCAGGACTTGTATCACCTGCGCCACGCATAGCGGTANNCGTCGTCACAATCGGCTTTTCGCTAATCTTCGTGATATCAAGGAAGAAAGACGTTTCTTCCAATGTATCTGTACCATGTGTCACCACGACACCCGTTACATCGTCACGAGCCAAAAATTCTTCGCATTTCAGGTGTAGACGCCACATGTCGTCAGGCGTCATCGCAGGTGATGCAATATTGGAAAACTGGAAAAATTCCAAATTAGCCAAACGATCAATACCAGGAACGACCGCCGCAAGGTCTTCACCAGAACAGGCAGGCACTAAACCCTGACTTGCTTCGTCATACTTCATAGCGATCGTACCACCCGTCGCTACCACAATGACTTTTTTATCCATCACTAAACTCCTTTAAAGTGCGACGTCTCTTATAGCCTCATTGGCTACACGATAATGCGTGCACACACGTTCCATTTCTTCATTAGCCTCATCAAGATGATTGGCTAAATCGGCTACACCAGCCAAAATAACATCAGCAAATCGACTTGCATCAGCCTCAGACAAAACGGGAATTACATCTTCAGCTAACTGAGCGTGCGAAATGAAGAGGCTCAAGCAACCACAAGTACCAGGAATCATGCCTACGCCACCCATCACACGATGAATGGATTCGGACATAAAAGTGATACCCCCAAGTTCTTGACTGCAGAAGCGATTAAGTTCTGCAGCAATGCGAACTTTCTCAATTGCAGTTTCAGCCTTTGCAAGCTCTTGGTATAACGAAATGATGGTTTCACCCTGCTTTTTCGTCAGATCTCTCATCGCAGTAGGATGTCGACCAAGCAATTGGTCTAAATAAAGCACGGGATACCCTAATCGTTTGGCGCCAGCCACATAACTCTTTGCCACGGTCACATTGTCGTCACCAGGAAAGGCTCGAACCAAGAAAGTAGGCTCAAGAATCATGGTAGAGGCAGGATTTGCACAAACCTTTCCTTCAATCAAGAAGGTAGGGAGTCGGTCGAGACCCAACACCTTCATCAGGTCTCCTTTCACACCTAGATCGACGTTACCTTCGACATCTTCATTAGGTTTCAAACCTCCGTCCGTAGCATTCACTACAGCCAGAAGAGACACAATTTGACCATCAATGTCTAACTTGGTTCCGATGACTCGTCCAACATTTCCAGAAACACCTTCTGTACTCGAAAGAAACTGCTCTGGATAAGCTTTCACAAAACTATCTAGTGCGGCATTAGCAATTGCTGTTTGCAAGGCAACTGCAACCTCCATTGCACCCTGACCGTAAATACGACCAAAAGCCGTAGACGCTAACGCTTGAGTACAAATTGCCTGACGTCCAACGACAAATTCAGCAAGTCGTTTTTCAGCCAAAGTAATACCACGACGCGCATAAGCGCGACCACAGCCTCCAGATNNAGCCGTCGAAACCTCAAACCAACCATCAACCCCAGTCTGAGTTTTGACCTGAGTAATAGTTAAATCTAAGCCTGTGGCGCGTTGCAAAATCATGAGGACAGCCGCTAAACCACCCGAATCATCTTGCACAAACCCGCAATGACTATGTGCATGACCGCAACCTGCATGGTACNNAGAAATCCCCATCACAGCGGGCATCTCTAAGCACTTAACTAATTGCAGTGTCATGATGTTTACCCTCTATAAAAAAACAAACGAGAGGTCTTTTTTGTGTGACCTCTCGTTCGTATCATGTCATTACATGATATTCAGACAAACGGTGATGATGAAGACTACCAAGCAACCGAAGAGAATCGACGGACGCTGGAAGGCATTAGCACCCTTGAGGTCACTACCAGGAATAACCGGAATCACGGTAGCCAATGCAGCAACAGGNCTACCCGTCAAGAAGTACTGGATCAAAGAAGCGCCCGAAGCAGCGGCGAATGCTGCGGCGAACGGATCGGCACCAGCCTGAAGCGTAACCAGCCTGAAGCGTAACCTGAAGGAAAGGCACGAGCACAGCAACCGAAGCGGCATANNAGACTGCGTCATGAAACCCGTCAAGAAAGCGACACCGAAGAGCACCAGCACCGGCGAGATGCTCATCACAGGCGACACGAGCTGAGACATCGTATCAACCATGCCGATCTGACGAATAACGGTGGACATGAAGAGGAAACCAATCGTGGCAACGAGCGGCGTAGCGATCAAAGACACGCCCTTCATCATGGAAGCTTCAGCTTCTTTCGGATTGGCAGAGGCGAGAATCATCGTCGTCATGGCAGAAGCCAAACCAACGAGGAAAATCGGCAAGCCAGCGATAAAGCCAACAACCAAGATCACGAACGGGAAGAAAGCCTTCCAAGACGTCGTCGAATATTCGCGAGATTCGATTTCCTTGAGGATACGTGCCTTTTCAGCAGCGTCAATCTTGACACCGCGACGCTTCAGATCGATCGTAATACGAATCGCGGACATCACAAAGATAGAACCCGCAGCGATCAAACCAAGAACGTTAAAGAGTNNATAACCTACACCTGCCGTCGCCAAAATAGCAACCTGCGTCGGGTGGGTGAAGCCAGCCAAGTTACCGATATGACCTGCGTGAGCGATAATACCTGCAGACTGATTCGGACGGACGCCTAAGCGAACAGCGGCTGACCCTGTAATCACAGCAGTAATCACAGGCTGCGTGAACCCCGTCAAAGCACCAATCACGCCAGCGACCACACCACCAGCTGCGCCGACACCGACACCACCGCCGAACTTATTACCAATACGGACGATGTCACGAATAATCACGTCCAAGAAACCCGTGGCTTGCATGATACCGATGAAGAGCAAAATACCCGTCATATCGGCAATCACTGGGTTAAGNGTAGAGACAATCATCTTTGTCACAGTCATGCCTTCACCACCAGCGAGTGGGAAACCTGCCACGATGGCAGAGATAGCTGCACCAGTAATAGCCGTCATGTAGATCGGCGTCTTACCTGTAATCATTAATATGAGCGTCGCTAGCATGACTAGCTGAGCTGCTACTTGAAGAGTCATAATTTTCTCTCCTCTTCGGTTGGATAGTCATTTTTTGGGCTTTTTATTGGTCTAAGCCCAATTCCTTTTGTATGGCACGCGCTTGGTCGAGCGCGCTTGGTCTGCCATACCATCTATGCTAAGGAGAGAAAATTGCTAGTTAATAACAGTTTAGTACTGACCGTCGAAAAAGATTGCCAAAAAATTACAACTAGTTCTAGCGAAAGAAAATCGTCACTTTATGACAACCCACTTTCCTCATCACGCAAGTCACGGAGGACATAACCAACGCCAGAATAAGCAGAAATTAATCCGCCCTCCAACCCCGCCTCTTCAAACTTGCGACGTAATCTAGTACAAGCTACACGCAAATATTGCACTTCTCCTACTGCACTCGCGCCCCAAACTTTATGCAACAACTCATCGTGTTCGTGCAAAACACCAGGATCCTTGAGAAAGACCGACAATAGTCTGAATTCGATATCACTAAGATGTACGAGTTGACCGTTCAAGCGACACTCTCGCTTTTCTACACAAATCGCAATAGGACCATTGACCAAATACGTCAGTTGAGGATCGTTTGAATTTGTTTTCGACTGCGTTCGACGTAAAACGACTTTGATACGAGCCAAAAGCTCTTCCATCGAAAACGGCTTACAAACATAATCATCAGCCCCTAGTTCGAATCCCTTGAGCTTAGAAGACGAATCCGTTTTGGTAGTCATAAAAATAAACGGCACATCCGACTGATTTTGAATCGCTTGCGCACACTCAAACCCATCCATTTCGGGCATCATCACATCCATCAAAATCAGATCTGGTTTGGGATTTTGTCGTGCAAATATTTCAAGCGCATGTATACCATCTGCAGCACTCATAACGTCATAACCTGCACGTTCTAAATTTGCCGCAACAATGCGTCGAATTTTTGATTCATCATCAACAATCATGATGAGCGGGAGACCTGATTCCTCGTTCATGACTTCATTCCTTTTTTAATACGGGAGCCTCATGATGAAACGAGTACCCTCGCCTATTTGACTCTCTACTTTAATTGTTCCGTGATGCGCATTGACAATGCCTTTGACAATCGTAAGCCCAAGCCCTGTCCCTCCACGACGACGAGCAATTGACATATCAGCTTGATAAAAGCGTTCAAACACATACGGGAGCTTTTCTTTCGGGATTCCTACTCCATTATCAGTCACTGAGATTTCGACAAAATCATCAATCTTTTTGACATGAACATGGACTTGAGGGTACGTGCCTTCTTTTAAATATCTAGCAGCATTGCTAAAGAGATTGATAAACACCTGGGTAATACGTTCTGGATCAAACCTGAAACATTCAGCATCAGGTTCAATGGTACGGGTCACCTGCAATTCAAATCTCGCCTTCACTAAACGAGTCGCCTTGTCAATCGGCGTGGCGATGTGCATCACCCGAGGAGAAAGTTCAATCAACCCATCACGGAAACGCGTCACATCTAGCCAGTCGTCTACGAGCTTACGAAGACGAAAACTTTCTTCTTGCATATCACGCAAAATTTCATCACGTTCTTCGTTACTAAGCCCAATCGTCGTTGCCAATGTTTCGGTATGTAAGCGTAGCGCAGTAATTGGCGTTTTGAGTTCGTGAGCCACAATAGAGATCAATTGATCTTTAACGCGTTCAAGCTCAGCTTCATCTGAAATATCACGAATCAAAAGCTCTGGGCTNGGAGCATCACTTTCAGTACTGGACGTTAAAACATTAAAAGCACTGACCACAAACGTCTTCCGTCGGCTAGTTTCTTCTTCTCCTGTCAACTTTTGAACCATCACATAGGTATTGCCAATCTCGAACCCATTTTGTTCCTCGACCTCATAAATACCGCTATCATCTTTACGCTTCACATCAAAGGTTTGGCGCAAGTACGAGAAAACAGAATCCCCTTGAGCCATAGAAACATTAAAGCTCGCTAATAAATCCGTGAAGTACTGATTGCAACGAATGAATCGCTGTGAAGAGTCGAGCAAAACTACGCCTTCATTCATCGACGAAAAGAGTTCTGACAACAACTGGTGTTGTTCAACAGATGACTTCAATAAGTGTTGATTAGACAAAACTGTCGCGATCGAATTTGCAAGAAGGTCCAAACTATCACGGACATCTCGCAATTTCAGTTCCTCCACCGAAACCTCTAGCCAACCAAACAGTTGGTCTCCATGATGCACACGGATATAAGTCATGTCTGATGAGAGAGGTTTTGCGATTTTTTCATCATGACTCAACGTTTTTGCATCAAGATAATTAAGTACATTGAGATTCAACACCTTCTTAAATCGCGCGATGGTTTCATCGATCACAAGCGTCAAAGATGAAGCGATGGGTGTTAACAAGCGCTGTATCGTGGCTAGTTCAGCATTTCTTGAAGCCAAGGCATCGGTTCGTTGAGCAACACGTTCTTCAAGAATTTGATTCATCGACTTTAGCCTCGCTTGAGAAGCTTGCACATCGTAAGCCATCTTGACAAACCGTTTAGCCAAATCTTGAATTTCCGTTGGCGCTTGTCCAGTCATACGAACTTCTGGCATTTGCCCAGTCCGAGCAAATGTTTCAACTGCATCAGATAGCCCTGCAATGCTTTGTGATAGTGGGCGGCTAACAAAAAAACCAACCACGAAAGCAGAACACAAAGCAAAAAAGAAAAGCACACTACCGAGAATTGCATTTTGCTGCAAATCCTTGGTAAGAATCGTTTCGCTTTGGTCAATGATTAAGTACCACTCAGGGAAACTCAATTTCGTAGCAGATCGAGACGTACCTCCATATTGGATCAGGGACGACAACCAAACACCAGCTTCAGGTTTGACCAAAGCATCTAGAATCAGCGTCAGATCACCATGCGTTGCCAACGTTTGCCCGTTACTACTGTACATAAGCCGTTGATTTTCATCGAGCAGATATGCATGAGCACCCGATGCTTTGATCGTTTTCTCAACGACGGTAGCAATCACTGTGCGCGGTAACCAAAACCGAATCGACTTTAATTGATTCCTCGACACATCAAGAGGGATCAAATCCTTCATCGCACTCGCTTCCACTGGTAATACAGGATAAGTGATTACCGACCTTTCTAAAGAGTCAACGACAGCAACTTGAGCAATCGGTAACTGTTGAGAAATTGATAGATAAAGATCAGCAACTTGAACCTCAGGAGAAGCGTCTTTGTTAGGCGTCGCTTGACTGACTTGAAATAGCGTCTCATACGCCTGGAAGGTGGACTCCAAATCACTTTGTATAAGTTGAGTGAGATACGATTGTCGTTCTTCAAAAAGAGACGAAATGCTAGAGCTATTATTTTGATAAAGCAACAAGAACAATACAAACGGAATAGCAACAGTCCACCCAATCAAGCGCGTTAACATCTTACGAAAGCTACGCGGCTCAACTGGCTCTTCGATGAAGTTATACGGATCATAATCAGCGTTCAAGTCCTCGGGAAAGATCGAAAAGTAGCGATATCTATACTTCATGTCATAGACATCCTCCTCTCGTCGTTCTACTTTTTTCCCTGACTGAAAATCAAAGAACCGCAACAAAACGTCCTTTTTAATCATGGTATGGAGCGTTATCGGCACTGTAAGTTGGGATCAAGTGCTACTCATTTTGCCCGAAAGCTTCAGAATAACCATCCCGAGAATCCCTTTAACGGGGTAAACACTATTAGACCACTCGAAAATTAGCAAACACCGACTCTTAGTCTCGATCGTTCGATAACACTGTTTGCATGTCTTAGCCTATTCCCGTCCGTTCTCACCCAACCGCGTCGCGTACAATGCCTGCCATTCGATTTAAACCCGTGCAAACGGGCTGTACGCCGAGTATAGATGATCCTCACGACCTCATTGCGCCCGACGTACTTCGCTACCGTGCTACTGACGCGAAGGTATTTGCACTCAAAACCTACGAACCCGCGTGTTCGCCACACTTAGCCGCCGAGCTCGCAGGCGAAACGCTCACCGCTGACCTCTTAGCCCACGCATTCAGAGAAAAAGCCCCTCAGTCAGGTTGGACCCTTGTTGAAGGCGCAGGCGGCGTTTTTGTGCCCCTCAATGACGACGAAACGCTTTTAGACGTGATGGTGCGTTTTGGTTTACCTGTCATTTTGGTGGTCGGCAATAAGTTAGGTACANTTAACCACGCTCGCCTCACGATTGAAGCGCTTGAGCACCGTGGTCTTACGGTCGCGGGCATGATTCTGAATCGCGTGACGCCCGAAACGCAACTTGACCCAGGGNTAGGTGACAACGTTCAAAACCAACTGCGCTTCTTAAAAAACAACGCCGTGACGCTCGAAGCCTTTGGTCAAAAGCGCGGCATTCCCGTCTTGGCAAACCTCGCTTATCAGGCTGACAACACCTTGCCCGATGCCCCTTTATTGACCGCCGTTAAAACCCTGGTTGACGCTACTCAAGCATCTAAAACCACAATAGACGACGATCTCGCCTTTGATCGAGACCACTTGTGACACCCGTATACGTCGCTCGCCAAACCCATTTCGGTTGCTTACGTGGATCGAGCCCAAGGTAGTACATTGACCCTCAAAGACGGTCGAACCCTCATTGACGGCACGTCGTCTTGGTGGTGCGCGATGCATGGCTATGACAATACCGAGCTGATTGATGCTATTCAGCGTCAAGCAGGGAAACTCTCGCACGTTATGTTTGGTGGACTCACTCACGAACCCGCGATTCGCTTAGGTCGCCAGATTTTGAAACTCGTCCCAGAANGGACCACTGGCATCTTTTATGCGGACTCAGGCTCCTTTGCGATTGAAGTTGCCCAGAAAATGACCATTCAATATTGGCAAGCCTTGGGGCGACCTGAAAAGTCTCGCTTTTTGACGCCGCTCGGTGGTTACCACGGCGACACGCAAGGCGCGATGAGCGTGTGTGACCCAGTGGGCGGTATGCATACGTTCTTTAAAGCGGTGCTTCGCGATCAGATCTTTATCGAANGAGCAAAAGCGCGTTTTGATAAACCCTTTGACGCATCAAGCCTCACGGTGCTTGAAGAAACGCTCAAAGCTCGTCACCACGAGATCGCTGCCTTGATGCTTGAACCCATCATGCAAAGGGCTGGCGGCATGTGGTTTTATCACCCGGACTACCTCAAANGTACCGCCCGAGCACTTTGTAACGAGTACGACGTCCTTTTGATTGCCGACGAAATCGCAACGGGCTTTACCGCACAGTACCGCGCTTTTGCGTGCGATTGGGCAGGCATTGTCCCATACATCATGTGTATTGGCAAAGGACTCACGGGTGGCATGGTGACCTTGGCGGCTACGCTCACCAACGATCGCGTTAAAAACGGCATTGCGTCAGCGTCTGCTGAATTGGGTGGCGGCGCTTTTATGCATGGTCCCACCTTTATGGCAAACCCGCTTGCGTGCGCTGTAGCATCCGCAAGTTTGACGCGCTTTGAAAAGGGAGAGTGGCAGCCCCAGGTCGAACACATCGAAAAAGTACTTCAAACGGGACTTCGTCCCGTCAAAACACACCCTGACGTCAAAGACGTCCGTGTTTTGGGTGCCGTGGGGGTCGTTGAAATGGAAACCTCTGTTAACACGCGACGCCTTCAACCCGCGTTACTTGAGCGTGGCGTATGGGTGAGACCCTTTGGGAACCTCATCTACTTGATGCCGCCGTACACAACAACCGAAGCTGAACTCACAACGCTTTGTGAAGCAGTGTGTGACGTGGTGACGAAAGACCTTTGGCGATAACACACAGCGATGAGTCACTTCAAGCGAGCAAGGCTCTCTTGACGCTTGAAGTGTCTTTTGTTGCCCACGTCAAATGCAAAGCATTCTTTAACTGCGGTTTGCGGTATGCTGACGACCATCAGCTATCTAGCCAACTCGAGGACGTCATGTCTACCTTAACGATTCACCTGTCTGAATTTGAAGCTTCTCTATTGGATGACCTTGTCACGCAAACGGGCAAAACCCAAACAGAAGTTTTGCTCGCTGGTCTTCATGCACTAGCCAACGACATGCGCGAAGACGACCGCGTAACGCGTCTATCTAATCAAGCATTTGAAGCCTTCTTGAACCGACTCGAAGAAGGCGAAAACGATCCTCAGATTCTTGCAGCACGCAAGCGTCTCATGGGTCTGAAGCCTGTTTGGGAAAAATAAACACGCCCATTCGTCATACGCTAGATTTGCATCACAGGTAGAGAGTCAAAACCTCAATCCATCTACCTCTCCAACTTGGCAGATACTCAACTAACGAGGATTTTCATATGCCGCCCGTTGCTACTCGACCATCCTTCGAACGTCTTCATCAGGCTCTGTCCAATCTAGAAAAAACGGTTGTTGAACTTCAAGTGCAAATCCAAGGGCTTCGTTCAGAATTGCATCAACTAGAAGCAACATCAGGCGATCCTACTCACTCAAAAAGTTCGTTTGTTCATCCAAACGACTCTATTCCAGTATCTGATTTCATCTCCGTGACGATTCCACCCTCTCAAAACACGCCGAAACCAGCTCATGCGATCGTCCCTGAAGCCGAATTAACCCCCAAAGAAAAGATTGCATTATTTGCTAGCTTGTTCACAGGTCGAACTGAGGTTTATGCAACACGTTGGACTTCAAAAACAGGAAAAAGCGGCTATTCCCCACACTGTGCTAATCGCTTCGCCCCTAACTGCACCAAGAAATGTCATCTTTGTTCCCAACGTAACTATGTCCCTGTAACAGAACAAACCTACTTCTCCCACCTCAAGGGGCAAATCGTCATGGGTGTATACCCATTACTCTCCGATAACACCTGTCATTTTGCCCTGCTCGACTTCGATGACCAAAACTGGCATCGTGATGGCAAAGCAGTCATTAAAACTGCCAGGCAACTCCAAATTCCTCTTGTTCCTGAAATTTCCAGATCTGGTAACGGCGCTCACCTTTGGCTTTTTTTCTCCGAGCCAATACTCGCCTCAACAGCGCGCCGCATTTTAGAGCGTCTTCTTTCGATGACAATGGTCAATACTGGTCTCATCAAGCTCGACTCCTTTGACCGAATCATTCCATGCCAAGACAAGTTACCTGAAGGTAGTATCGGCAACCTAGTTGCACTGCCAATGCAACCTGCCTCAAAGAAACATGGTGGCTCAGTCTTTGTGGACGACGAGCTCAATATCATTGAGCGTCCATGGCATCATCTTCAAAACATCAAACGATTAACACATGATGAAGCACACAGTTTTCTTAAACTGACTGAACAAGCATCGTCTAACAGCTCTGCCACCCAAACCACTGACAGTGCACTCGTATTAGAGCCCCTCCCTTGGGAAAGGGCAATCTCAAACCACAAGCCCCTGGCAATTGCTCCCAACATCAAAGCACTAACAATTCGCTTGGACAATGCACTTTACTTCCGCGCCGAAGAACTAACGGCTCCACTATCGAGTGCACTTGTCAGATTGGCGACCATCAGCAATCCCAACTGGTATAAAGCCCAGTTTAGCCACCTGCCCGTTTGGAAGAATGGTATCTACAACAATCTACATCATCGCTTCATCACTTATGCGCGATCTCTAACTCAATTGCTCGTTCTACCTCGTGGCACCCTCGACAACGTAAAGAAGCTTTTGGACGACAACAATCTTCAGTTTTTAATAGAAGATGAACGAAGTGGCGGCAAGCAACTTCGAACCAATTTTATCGGCACCCTCACCGCGGAGCAAAGTAAGCTATTAAAGCGTGTTCTAAAGCAAGAGCAAGGTATCGTCGTCGCACCCACAGGATTTGGAAAAACCGTTTTCGCTACTGCATTGATAGCAGCTCGTAGCGTCAACACCGTAATCGTTGTTCATCGAAAAGAACTTCTCAAGCAATGGAAAAAACGTATCAATGAATTTTTGGATATCCCTGCTGAATCCATAGGTGAATTACAAAGTCTCAAGCAACACCTAACTGGATGCATCGATATCGCACTAGAAGGCAGCCTCAGCCGTAAGTCAGATGAAGATCTTCGTACGTTTTTTGCTCAATATGGTAAAGTCATCATCGATGAGAGCCACCATGTGTGTGGAGATAAATTTGCTGAAATTCTTGCTCAATGTCCATGCAAATACCTCTTGGGTTTGACTGCTACTTTTGAAAGAACCGACAAGTTGCATCGATCGGCTCTCTTGTTGTGCGGTCCTATCATCCACAATGTTAAGTCACCAGGAGAGCTTCCTATTTACCTCTCGGTTCGACGCTTCATGCATCCTGCTGGGGCTAGCGCCGTACTAGAACACGCAGAACTACTTAATCAGTTAGCTGCAAACAACGAACGTAATCGTGAGATTCAAAACATCTGTCGCACGCTAATTAAACGACAACGCCGCATCCTTTTACTTACAGGACGTCAGCAACACTTAACACTGCTCGCACCAATGCTCGCGTCATTGACGGACAACCTCTTCGTGCTCAATTCTGAACTCACTGACAAGGAGCGCAGTGCTTTAATCGAAAAACTCGACAATCTTCCCTCAGACACTCCGCGCATCGTACTAGCAACAGGACAACTGATTGGAGAGGGTTTCGATCACGCACCACTCGACACCTTGATCCTTGCACTGCCCATTGTGAGTAAGCCCCTTTTGACGCAGTACATTGGTCGGGTTGTGCGTCAATTCGAAGGAAAGAAAGATGCCGAAATCATTGATATCGTTGATGCAGGTATTGCTATGTTCGAACGCCAATGGATGCAAAGACAGAAAGTCTACAAATCCCGTCGTATTCACTTTGGGCGAAAAGAAGAAAGCAATACGCTATAGTATAACACTTGCCCATGGTCACTTTTGGGGAGTGTTTATTCACTGCTTCTGAAGTCACCTCCTCAAGGAAGCCATGGCATCTGGCAACACTTATTTCCAAAAACAAAAGGCACCGCTAGGATTTTCGTCCTTGACGGTGCCCTTTTTTTATGCGTATTTAGTTAAGAACGCCCCAAAAGATACCTTCTTACCCACACACCCAAAGTGCCGTGTGATAGACCACAAACGAAAAGGCATATGCGAGAAGCATATAAGCCACCCACAAAACGGCGGGTACTTTCCAGGTGCCCATTTCCTTTTTAATGGCAGCCAAAGTCGCAAAGCAGGACGGACTAAAAACGAAGAAAGCTAAGAAAGAAAGCCCCATCGGGATGGTCCAACTGTGTTGCAAAATCGGTACGAGTGCAGCTTCCGCTTCGCTACCCGTCGCGTATAGCGTCCCCAACACAGCCACCGCGACTTCACGAGCTCCCATAGCAGGAATGAGCGACACGCACATCTGCCAATTAAAACCAATTGGCGCAAAAAGCGGTTCCATCGCGCGCCCCATCATGCCAGCAAAGCTATAGTTGATCGCAGTACCCGTGGCGCCTTCAGGGGCGCCTGGGAAGGTCGTCAAAATCCAAAGCACGATGGTCAAGGCCAAAATAATGGTCCCGACCTTTTCTAAATAGATCCAAGCGCGCTCCGCGATGCCACGCGCTAAAGCATCAATGCGCGGCACATGGTAACTCGGCAACTCAAGCATCAAGGTACGGTTTTCACCCTTACCCGTCGTATGCTTCAAAATCCAAGCGACAACCAAGGCACCCACCATGCCTAAGCAATAAAGCGCAAAAAGAACCAAGCCCTGTAGACCAATGCCAGCCACCGAAATATCAGGCACAAAGNNTACCGCGATCATGACGGCATAAACAGGTAAACGCGCACCACACGTCAAAAGGGGTGCAATCGCAATCGTCGCCCAACGGTCGCGTTGGTTACCGACAATACGGGCGGTNATGATAGCGGGCACCGCACAGGCGTAACCCGAGAGGAGCGGTAAAAACGAACGCCCCGAGAGCCCCACCGAGCCCATCGTACGGTCAAGCAANAAGGCCGCACGCGGCAAATAGCCTGATTCTTCCATCACCAAAATAAAGAAGAAAAGAATCAAGATTTGCGGCAAGAACACCACAACGCCGCCCACGCCACCAATCACAGCATCGACCAAAAGGTCTTTGATAAAGCCGTCTGGCAAATAGGTGGCACAAAGTTCCCCTAAGAAGGTAAACCCGGCTTCAATCCATTCCATGGGCAAGGTAGACCACGCGAACACCGCCTGAAAGACCACAAACAAGATGGTNATCAAAAGCGCAACACCCAACCAAGGGTTCAGCACAATGCGGTCAATACGGTCAGAGAGTTCGTCAGGGAAGATTCGATCGAGCCCCAACTTCGTAAGAATTCGGTTAAGTCTCACGAGATCGTCTTCGTCGTCCGCGGGCTTAGGTGGCACCCACTGCGACCACTTTTTGGGGTCAGACAAGAGTTTGGTGAGTTCGTCAATCCCCTGCTTTTTAACAGCCACCGTTTCAACGACCGGGATACCAAGCTCACGCGACAGGTCAGCGGCCTTCATCGTGATGCCACGACGACGCGCCAAGTCCATCATGTTGACGGCTGCCACAGCAGGAAGCCCCAGACGCTGCGCAGCCAAGACGAGCTTTAGCCCACGACGCAAATTGGTCGCATCAAGCACACAGACCACCACGTCAGGACGACGCTCACCACGGGCAACCCCCTTGAGAACATCAACCGTGACTTTTTCGTCCGGAGAGCGCGGATGAAAGGAATAAGTCCCCGGCAAATCGAGCACGCGAATCTTGGTGTCGACACCCAACAACTGGTCTTCGACACGTTCAACGGTCACGCCAGCGTAGTTGGCGACTTTTTGTTTGGAGCCCGTCAATAAATTAAAAAGCGATGTTTTACCCGCATTCGGGTTCCCTAACATCGCAATCAACGAGCCAGATGGATAGATATCAATGGGTTGTACGTACCATTTAATGACTCCTTGAGCGAACTTCGATACAAGCCGCTTCAGCCAAACGGAGCGCAAACGTTGAAACCCCAATGCGAACAGCAATAGGGTCGCCGCCCAGCGCAGCGCGTTGAAGCACCATGCAAGGTTCACCAGGCGTAAAACCAATTTCTTCGAGCCAGATGTCCCACGATTCGGGTGCACCTTCAGCCTTCACACGCACCACTTCCAACTCTTTACCTAATGGAGCCGTGTCAAGCGTCATCACTTCAGCCATATTAATAAGGGAGTCTTTAATTTTTATTCGTTTTCTTTACCAAGCCCGCTTGCACAAATAAAAAATTTGAGCGGTTAAAAGAAAATCATTCTCGTTATAAATGACAGCATTTTACCTGTTTCACGGTCAATATGAGAACTTTTCTCACGAAAAACAGTCACTTTTTTATGGTAGTCATAAAAATCTACTACCGAGACCTTGGAGTGGCGTAAGAAAATCCAGACCAAAACCTTGAGAGTTCAAAACGACCGACTACAAGATTTGTCAGTATTAATCTACCCCAAACGAGGTATACATGAGCGCTTCACCCTAGACCGTCATAGGTAATTTTCCCTCTCCCACAATGGGTTAGAATGAATTTTATTTTCTTATTCACTGGCTCGCGCCCCCATTCATTTTCTCTGTCAGCCAAGCGACAAAACAGTTCGGAGAGCCTCATGACCGAAACGCCACTCAACCCCCGCGTTCGAGAAATTCCGTATAACTACACGTCTTTTTCAGACCGCGAAATTGTGATTCGACTCCTTGGTTCCCCCGCCTGGGATACGATTGAATCTTTACGAACCTCGCGCAAAACAGGTCGCTCTGCCCGTATGCTCTTTGAAGTCTTGGGCGACATTTGGNTAGTCAAACGTAATCCTTATCTCGTGGACGATCTGATTGACCATCCGCGTCGACTTAAGCTCCTCGTTCGTGAAATGAGCCGTCGTCTTGAAGCCGTGCGTCAACGCGCAGCTGGCAACACGGACGTCTATAACCTCATTTCGCTAGCAAGTAACGCGGTTTGCCAGTTTGAGTNNACCGAGTTCCCGAAACTCATCGCCAAGCGCGCTGAAGTCCAAAAGCGCCTTTCGGTANCCATCACAGCGCCCACCAATATTCGTTTTGACGGTTTTGCCCGTGTGACCCACGTCACTGATGCGACCGACTGGCGTGTGGAATACCCGTTCGTGGTGGTCTTCCCCGATCGTGAAGAAGAAATTGCGCCTTTGGTACGTGCGCTTTTTGAATTGAAGCTCACGATTATTCCGCGCTCGGGTGGAACAGGCTATACGGGTGGCGCCGTGCCGCTTCACGAAATGAGTGCCGTCATCAATATGGAAAAGTTCGACCGTCATAGTGACNCTGTGATGCGTGAACTCCCTGGCGTTGAAGGTCAGCACCCCGTGATTGAATGTGGTGCGGGCTGCGTGACGCGCCGTATTGAAGAAGCTGCGACCGCAGCATACNTCGTTTTTGCCGTTGATCCAGCGTCCGCTGACGCGTGCTGTATTGGAGGCAACGTCGCCATTAATGCGGGCGGCAAGAAGACCACCCTTTGGGGGACGACCATCGACAACCTTGCCTGGTGGAAGATGGTGAACGTTGAAGGTAAGGTCATTCGCGTCGAACGTGTGGGTCACAATTTTACCNGCATCCACGAAGTCGAAACCGCTGAATTTGACATTCATGAGTTATCGGACGATGGCAAGATCGTCAAAACCGAGCGCTTGTCAATTCCTGGGCGCACCTTCCGTAAAGAAGGCTTAGGGAAAGACGTCACTGACAAGTATCTCTGTGGCTTGCCTGCCATTCAAAAAGAAGGCACCGACGGGATCGTCATANCTGCAGCCTTTGTGCTTCACCGTATGCCGACCTACGGTACCNGTACGGTCTGCTTGGAATTCTATGGGACGGTCGCGCAAGCCACGCCCGCCATTGTGGAAGTGCGTGACTACGTGCGTAACCACGAAACGGTACAGCTCGCTGGTAGCCCTGAACACATCGACTGGCGCTATGTGCGCGCCGTAGGCTATCGCGCCAAAGAAGAAGGTCGCGGCATGCCCAAGATGGTACTCTTGGCTGACATCGTCTCTGATAACGAAGCCGACCTTGATGCCGCCGCCGAACGTATCTGCGAAATGGCACGCGCGCGCACTGGTGCGGGCTTTATCGCGCGTACCCCTGAAGCCCGCAAGGCTTATTGGAAGGAACGCTCTCGCACAGCGGTACNNATTGCTAAGCACACGAACGCCTTCAAGTTAAATGAAGACGTGGTGATTCCACTTGAACGTTTGGGCGAATACTCGGACGAAATCGAACGCATCAATATTGAGTTCTCGTTCAAGAATAAGATCCGCATTGCGAACGCTTTTGCTGAGATCTTGGGTAACGATGCATACGACAAGACCGCTGGCATCAAGTGGGCGCGTGAACTCGTCGCCTCTATGCGCGACCGTTGGGTCACGATGTATGACGACCTCGATGCGCCAGCANCTCCCTACCTTGAAGAAGGCACGGATCCGATTGAGGGCGAATCGATCTTCCTTGCGATGCGCGACGGGCGTTTGCGTATCTCCATTAAGCGCGATATTTTGAAGCCCTTGGCGCAATCCTTGCCAACCGAACTATTAAACGACCTCAAAGCGNCGCACGTCAAACACGTTCGTAGCCGACTCTTTGTAGTCCTACATATGCACGCGGGTGACGGCAACGTTCACACGAACTTACCAGTCAACTCTGACGATTACGGCATGATGCAAGACGCCGAAAAGACCTTGGGTCGCATCATGGTATTGGCTGAACGCTTGGGTGGTGTGATTTCGGGTGAACACGGTATTGGTCTCACGAAGTTTGAATTCTTGAGTGACGAAAAGTTCCGTCCATTCCGCGAATGGAAGCAGCGTATTGACCCTGAAGGTCGCTTTAACCGCGGCAAACTCATGCCTGGTGGCGGTCTTGAACGCGCCTATACGCCCTCCTTTGAACTCTTCCGTGCCGAATCGTTGATTCTCGAGAATTCTGGCTTGGGTGCGATTTCGCAGTCCGTCAAGAATTGCTTACGTTGCGGCAAGTGTAAGCCCGTTTGTACGACGCATATTCCGCGCGCGAACTTGCTCTATTCGCCTCGCAACAAGATTTTGGTAGNNTTGGGTCTTATGACCGAAGCCTTCCTCTACGAATCGCAAACGCGTCGCGGTCTCTCGTTACGTCACTTCAACGAACTCGTTGACTTGGCTGACCACTGCACGATCTGCCACCGCTGCGTGAAGCCTTGCCCCGTCAAGATTGACTTTGGTCACGTGACGACGGTANCCGTCAAGGCCTTCTTGGATCGTAGTGGCTATCGTGACTTTAACCCGGCAGCCACGGCTGGTGAAGCGCTCGTTGACGCAGTGAACCCGTTGGTAGTGCGTGCGCTCCACACGAGTGCTGTCCGTGCGGGCTACAAGCTTCAGCGCTTGGGTCATGAACTCGTTGAAAAGCGTCTTAGCAATACGCTCGAAAAGATTCGTACCGAACCCCGTTGTACGACGGGTCGTCCGAGCCTCAAGGGTCAGATCATTCATTTGCTGAGTGCGCCTTTGCCTGAACGTATGCCTAAGAAGACCATGCGCCAAGAATTAGGGATTGAAGAAGAAATCATGATCCCGATTCTTCGTCGACCCGATATGCCTGAAGACACTGAAGCCGTCTTCTACTTCCCAGGTTGCGGCTCTGAAAAACTTTTTGGTGACGTGGGTCTTGCCGTTCAAGCCATGCTTTGGCACGCGGGCGTTCAGACGGTCTTGCCACCGGGGTACCGCTGCTGCGGTAATCCGCAGTTAGCCTATGGCAACACCGCGAAGGCAGAAAAGCTCATGACCGAAAATCGTGTGCTCTTCCACCGCATGNGTAATACCCTCAACTACCTCGACATTCGTACGGTCGTGGTAAGCTGCGGTACCTGTATCAAGGCCTTGGATGAATATGACTTTGATCGTATCTTCCCGGGTTGCCGCATCATCGATATCCACGAATTCCTCTTGGAACGCGGTATCACGATGCCCACAAACGAAGGGAAGTACCTCTACCACGATCCGTGCCACACGCCGCTTCGTAATGGGGTGCCCTTGGATACGGTCAAGAAGCTCACGGNNGGTACCAACGTCGTTCAAAGTGAACGTTGTTGCGGTGAATCGGGGCTCTTTGCCGTGAAGCGTCCTGACATTGCCTCTCAGGTTCGCACACGTAAGTTCGAAGAAATCGAAAAGGCTAAAGCCAAGGCTGAGGTCACGGGTAACGTCAAGATGCTCACGACCTGCCCAGGTTGCCTCCAGGGGCTCTCTCGCTACGAAGGTCGCGCCGACTTTACGACCGACTACGTGGTGATAGAAATGGCTCGCCAGATCCTTGGTGCCAACTGGCGT
This sequence comes from uncultured Sutterella sp., assembly GCA_905186105.1. Classification (GTDB taxonomy): domain Bacteria; phylum Pseudomonadota; class Gammaproteobacteria; order Burkholderiales; family Burkholderiaceae_F; genus Sutterella. Next base: position 1,841,245 of record LR994475.1, read on the forward strand.
GATCAGTTCATTCGTACGGTANAAAATGGCGGCATCGAAAAGGTCTACGTCTAATCCACCGTTAACTTCTAGCTAAAGAATCGGCTCCGTTAATTGACTTACGGAGCCGATTTGGTTTTAGATTAACTGAGTCACCCTCAACTTTTCCTCTTGGGTGTAGGCAACTGCGCCAAGACCACTGCACCCGCCATCAACAGGCACCCAAAGAGTTCACGATCAGACAGGATTTCGCCCAAGAGCAACCACCCGGCAATCACGGCAATCGCGCTTTCTAAACTCATGATGAGACTCGCGACGGTTTCGTTCATGCCGCGCTGACCCACAATTTGAAGCGTATAAGCAATGCCGTTAGACATAATGCCCGCCCACAAAATCAGTACNATTGCGCCTTCAAGTCCAGTCATCGTCGGCGTTTCAGTTAAAAGCATGGCGCAGGTTGCCGTGATTGACCCACAGATAAACTGCCCCGTTGCCAACTCAACGCCATTCACTTTAGTCACAAAGTGTGAAATCACCAAAATGTGAAGCGAAAAGACAAACGCACAAAGGAGCGTATAAAAGTCGCCTAAGCGAATCGAAAAGCCTTCAGGGGGCACGCACAAAAACCACAAGCCGCCAATGGCAATGGCAACCGCCAACCAAACAAGCCACCCCGTTTTGCGTTACAAAACCAAACCGATCAACGGCACCAACACAATATAGAGCGCCGTAATAAAGCCCGCCTTACCGACTTCGGTGTCATGCACCAAACCAAACTGTTGAAGAGACTCCCCACCAAAGAGACAAAGCCCGCAACAAATACTTCCAATCAACAAGGTCTTACGATAGGCGGGCGTTGAGCGATGCGCATACTCCGTTGGGTTCGTGGCTTTGAGGCGACTACGGTTAAAAAACAAAAACGGCATCAAAAAGAGTGCGCCCAAACACATACGCGAAGCCGTAAACGTAAAAGTACCNACGTGGTCCATCCCGACCGACTGGGCAACAAAACTCAAGCCCCAAATCGTGGCGGTAATCAGCAAAAAGATCGTTTGACGAAGTTGAAAGAGGGGCATAGCGAAGCATTTTTTCTAAAAATCGTAAGGACGAATCTTACCACTACGAGCCTTTTTATCCATTGGACAAATCTGTTAGGTGGCGTACCGCCATAGAAATACGCCTTTTGCATCATTGCGAGAAGCCCCGAGATAGACTACTGTTTAAAAGATAACTCTGCTCTGAGAATCTTCCGATGAACGACTTGATTTTAATGGGACCAGGCGTCACACCTGACGTCCTTTGCGACCTCGCAGACGAATTTCAGATTGGTGAAGTTCGCTCTCGTGTCAATGGCGTACGCCTCTATAACCTTTCGCCCATGACCGCGCGCTCAATCGCACGACGCTATGCGGACGACGACACGCTCGATGCGGTTGTAGTCCCTGCCAACTTATCGATCAAAGACTATCGCGTTTTGTGCCTTGATATGGACGGCACGATCATTCATAACGAATGTATTGACGACATANCCGCCTTGGCTGGCGTTGGTGACGAAGTCGCAGCCGCCACGCGTGCCGCGATGGAAGGTCATCAAACGTTTGCTGAAAGTCTTACCAACCGTGTTGCCCTATTAAAAGACGCACCGACCACGATCATTTCGGATGCACTTAAAGGGATTCGTTTGCAGTCGGGCGCCCCAGCCCTCATTGACTTTTGTCGCTTACATGGCGTCAAGACCTATATTCTCTCTGGGGGCTTTACGAATTTCACCAAAGTTGTCGCCGAACAACTCGGCATGAATGGTGCCTTTAGTAATGAACTCGGCATTGACGGCAACCATTTGACGGGGCACGTCACGGGACCCGCAGGCGGTCGTATTCTCGACGCAGACGGTAAACGCCGTACACTCGAAATTCTTTGCGCCCTTGAAGGCGTCTCCACTAAANGTACCGCAATCTCTGCTGGCGACGGCGCTAACGACCTTGAAATGTTGGGTGCCGCCGGCATTGGAGTCGCGTTTCACGCAAAGCCCGTGGTTCGTGCTCAAGCCAAATATCAGGTCACAACGGTAGGGCTTGATGGCTTGATGCTTCTCTTTAAAGAAGCCTGGGATTAACTCACGGTACAATAAAACGTCTCAAGCGGTCTATTGATGTTTCGCTTGTGACGTTTGTGTTTTGAGGATGGTTATGCGTCGTCGTGTCTATGCTTTTGTGAGTCTTTTGTCGCTTTTTGGTGCTACGACTAGCTTTGCCACTACGCCAGTGGCACCCACGGTGAACTCGACAGTTACCTCTCAAACCGAAGACCAACTGATCATAGAGTCCGTGCAAGCCAAGCATGCGCCTGACGACCGACTTGACCTTTTTGAGATTAAAGTGACGCGGCAAGCCAATGGTAGCGTGCTTTTAGAAGACCGCACCAATAATCCTGCGGTATTAGCGGACTTACGTGCCGCCTACTATGTGAAGCACTTGCCGATTGACGTCAAGGTGCGCCTGCTCCCGTCACGCGACGACCTCAAAGACAAAACCTGGGCAATCGTTAAAGCACCCTCTGTTAGGGTACGTGACCTTCAAAATCGCACCCACGCGACCGTCACGATGGGCACGCCAGTGCGTCGCTTAGACGACCAAAACAACCTTTCGCTCATTCAGTTGCCTGACGGCTCCATTGGTGAAGTCCCCTCCTCACATCTTCGTGCGGTAGACGACACAGGGATCCTGATTTGGAATCGTCGCGAGAAACTCATTGTCACGGCAGACCAAACCTCTTTTCAAATCGAAAACCCCGACACTCAAGGCGTTGAATTGATCACGTTGCCGCGTGGTGCCGTCTTGCGTCTAGAACGTCCGTTAGACGACATGTGGCAAGCGGGGTTACCCGACGGTCGAATGGGCACTTTGAAAAAAGCCGATGTCCAAAAGCTTGACGACTTTCAACTTCGTGAAGAGTCCGCCCGCCGCGAGTCCACAACTACTNTTATGAAGAAGGTCGCAGAAACGGCTAAAGCGTTAGCCAAAGCGCCCTACCCTGACGGTGGTGCCTTTTTGCGTGATGTCTTTTTGAGGCACGACCTCTATTTGCAGCGTGACCCTGACATGTTGACGCGTTCTTACCCAACGGTGAAACCAGGGAAACGCTTTGACCAATTTAAACCAGGTGACATTTTGCTTTTTAAACCCGTTGAGGGCGTCACGCGAGCTGGCATCTCGTTAGGTGGTAGCCGTTATGTTGCCGTACCTGGGCAAGGCATCGAAGATTTTCGCGCAGGTTCCACCAAAGCGCGTCGCGCCAAACAAACGAGCCTCACAGGCGCTGTGCGTTTAGATCCAGGCTTCTTGAATGATCCGTGCCTTACGTCCACGCGAAGCAATCCTTATTGGCAGGCACCCGCTAACCAGTTGGTGCCGTGCCGACAGCGTGCAGATGTGCCGCCAGTGAGATAAGAAAGGAAAATGCTCAAACACGTGAACACTCTTCCATCAAGCTCAAACGCCCGCCCATAAAAATGGTACCCCAATTCTTTGTCCAAGCATCGGGGACCACATCATTGAGCGGGCGCTTTGATTTGGCTAAAGACAACCAGTTCACTTATCGGACAGCTTACCACGTTTCTAAACGCCAGNNTACCGCATCCCAGAACATCCATTCAAGGCGGTTCGAGCGTAAGAAAGCTGCCGTCATCGCAAAGCGCTCCGACGGCGTCAAGTCGCGAGCCACATCGCTTCCGATCGCCATGGCGNNGCGTTTCACAGTCTTTTCGTAGGTAGGGTCACCGTAGCCCGAAATCCATTCGGCGTAACGATTCCCTTGGGTCTTCTTGGTCTTAGAGACAAAGCGACCCACTTCACCGTAACTCCAGAAGCACGGCAACATCGCGTTCACGGCTTCGTGAATCGGCAAGAACGCGGCGGTATGCGCTTCCCAACCCATATAGAGTTGGGTCGTGGGTGAAACCACTAACACGTCAGGCATACGCGGGCTCATCTTGGCGTACACGTCACGCGTATATTGTTCGGTCATGACCGTTTCGTCTGCCCAGGCTTCAAAACGTTCACGATGTTCAGCCTTAGTCATACGCTGTGCGAGTGCACGCAAAGACTTTTGATAGGTANNCATTAAATAGTGAATGTTTTGGTAAATGTAATAAAGAAAACGTTCTTCACTCAAAGAGCCATCCGCCAAACCCTTCACAAACGGGTGGTTCACACAGGCGGCAGTCAAAGGAGCGGCTAAGCCTGCAGCCTCTTCAGCCCANCGGGCNGCATAAAGTATAAGCATGAACGCTGGGCGCAACCGAACCCACGGTACCGTCAACGCCGCAACCCCCAATAAACGACGACGAGAAATCAAAGAAGTTGGCAACACATGCTTAGTCATTATCATTCCTTATCGTCGGTTTTCAATCGCATCGATGGCATCAATCACAGCTGATCTAAAGCCCTTACGCTCTAAAGCTGCGACCCCAATAATGGTCGTGCCGCCCGGCGAACAGACAGCGTCCTTCATAGCACCTGGGTGCTGCCCCGTTGCCAACTGCAACTTGGCAGTCCCAGCGAGCATTTGCGAGTCCCCNAAACTCAAAGCTATGACGCGAGGCACGCCGTGCTTCACCGCGCCGTCTGCCAAGGCTTCAATAAACATCGCGGCAAAAGCGGGACCACAGCTTGCAAGCGTCCCTGCGGTAGACATCGTACGGTCGTCCACAAATTCGCAGAGCCCCAATAAGCCAAAGAGCTGTTCAACATAAGCCTGATCGTCAACGGTCAACGTGTGACGCGCTTCACAAATCACAATGCCTTCATTAATCGAGACGGGGGTATTAGGCAAAGTCGACAAATGACGCGTGCCCGAAGCAAGAATGGCTTCATAGTCTTCGCAAAGACGACCCACAGCGACCGAGAGCACCAACTTGTCTTTAAGAATGTCAGCTAACGGCGTCACCACAGGATTCACTAAATGGGGCTTGACTACCACGATCACCACGTCGTACCAACGCGCAGCTTCTTCACAGGTGGCAAAAGCGTGCATGCCACGCGCATCGGTCTTCGCCTTCAACACGTCCTGACGACGCGAAGCAGCACCTAATTGCTCTGGTTTCACCACGCCAGAGCGTAAAAAACCATCAGTNATGGTAGAAGCCATATTGCCAAACCCTAAGAAAGCGATCCTCGCCGTCGAAATGTCCAACATACAAACCTCCTCGAAATTTTGTATCGTTCTCTCATCTTAACGGAATGTGCAACAAAACGTTGCTTTGCTCGACAGATCATTATCTCCCATTAACTTAAAATCCTCAAATCGTTATCAACGACTGATTTTCTAGCTTTACACACTCTCCAAGAGGTAATTTACAAATATTTGTTAACGCCTGTAGCACAACAACCCATCTAGAGAAAAACCCGTAATACACCTGTCAAAATAGTCAACAAAAAACCGATGCCTTCTTGTTTTAAGCAAGATCGACATCGGTTCGAAACAAAGTGCTATGACAGATTAACGTTGGTTGAGTTTCTCAACAGCCGTCTTTACTTCTGCATTTTGTGTCGCATTCGCTTTCAAAAGATCTCGAATTTCACGAAGCAACACCACATCTTCGGGTGTCGGAGCGGGCTGAGCAGCCTTCGCGGCTGCAGCTTTTTCTTCTTCTGCCTTCAACAAACGGCTTGCCTCTGCTTCAATACGCTTTCTGATTGTCGTCACAACCTTGATCAACCAGAAAATCACAAAAGCCAAAAGTAGGAACTGCACAACAGCCGTCAAGAATGCGCCATACCCAAAGACCGTGGCGCCAGCCTTGACGAGAGCTTCGTAGGTTTCTGGACCCGTATAGCCTTCAACAGGCTTCAAAACGACGAAAAGGTTCGTAAAATCAGGACGACCGACCAACACACCGAGAATTGGGTTGACGATGTCCTTCACGAGCGAATTCACAATATTCGAAAAAGCCGCGCCGATGATCACAGCGACTACCAAGTCCATGACATTCCCTTTCGAGATAAACGCCTGGAATTCTTTCAAGAATTGACGCATGAGTTGTCTCCTTGAATGGTCTTCTAATCTGTTTTTATATCACAATCGCATCACGATGGGCTCTATTTGTGCATTTTTGCACGATTACTTCAACAATGCAAAACGTTATGCACGTCAAGCGTTTCTTTAGTACGCATTTGATCAAACCCAGAGATAAAGAGGACCTACTCCTCTCAAAGTAGATCCTCCCTATATATAGACAGATTGTCGTGCGTTTAGTACCTTCAAAGCCTTCACCAAACGGAAAATGTCGCCTGCGACCTGACGCACGTGTGCCGCCGTTTCGCTCATGGCTTCGCCCGTCGTCATCGGACGGGTCGTGAGGGGAATCACGTACGTAACGCCCTTTTCATACAAGGCCTTCATATCAGTGTCAGGGGCAATGCTACCAGCCAACACAATTACGGGACGACCTTGCGCACGTTCTGCCACAGCAGAAACGAGTTTGCCACCCACCGTTTGATTGTCAACACACCCTTCGCCCGTCACAATGACGTCGGTCTTCGCGGGNTTCAGGTTAGTGAACTTCACCAAGTCAAGAAGAGCAGCGCTACCCGACAATAACTTCCCATTTAAGAAAGCATGCACCCCTGCGGCGCAACCGCCTGCGGCTCCTGCGCACGGCATATCGGCGATTTTGAGGCCATTGCCGCTCGCGAAGATCCCAGCCAAATGCTGCATCCCGGCTTCAATCGCTTCGACTTCCTTGGGGGTTGCCCCCTTTTGCGGCGCAAACTGACGAGCCGTGCCGTTGGGACCACATAAAGGATTTGTGACGTCACAAAGGGCTTCGACTTGGATACCGCTATTCCAGAAGAAGGGGTTGAGTGACATATGACGAATGTTACGTNNCAAAGAGTCACCCGTCGGAATAAAGGGACGACCATTCGGGGCAATAAAGCGCGCCCCCAATGCAGCGGCTATACCGCAGCCCGCATCAGCCGTGCAGCTGCCACCCATGGTTAAGACTAAACGGCGGTGACCCGCGTTAATCGCTTCGCCACAAAGCTGACCCACACCAAAGGTGGTGGTGTTCGCGGCATTAAACCCTGGCAAACGATGCTGTAAGCCAGCGGTATCAGCCATTTCAATATAGGTAGTATCCCCCGCGCTTAAGTAGCGCGCATTGACGCGCTGACCACACGGTNNACCCGTCACCGTATGAACGACAAACGCCCCACCGACCGCGCGGCGGAGCATATCAAGCGTACCTTCACCGCCGTCAGCAGCGGGCAAAGCCGTCACCTGAGCGTCAGGCATGACCTCTTGAGCGACGGCTTTTAAAATGGCACACAGTCTTGCAGAAGAAAGACTCCCCTTGAAGGAGTCAGGAATCAAAAGAATATTCACGTTAAGTACCTATCACTATGAATCTGTCCGAAAATCGCTTTGTTTTCGGAGGCGCTCGTTGAAGCCAATCACCACAACGAGCGCATGTTTCTCTCATGATATAGGTTTATCGCAAAAAACGCCTGTTTCCTTGCATTTTGTCAAGACTCTGACGCTTTAACGAACAAATTCGCTTTATTTGCGTGCCTTGACTTCGTCATTAATGCCATAGCGATAGTCATTAAAGACTTCAGCCGTCGTGGGCAAGACCCACTGACCGTCTTCGCTACGCACCGTGGTTTCTTTGAGGCGATGTCCCGTCGCCCCTACTGTCCAAACCTTGCAATTACGCATTTGGGCACAAAGGCAGGTTTTTCCTGGGATACCCTCTTTCACATCACCCGTAGCATCAGTCGCTTCCCAGCGCTTCAAGTAGGCGCAACCACCACGATCCAACATGTAGCCGTAGGCTTCACACTGCGGCTTCAAAGACGCGTTGATCGCAGGGCTCGACTTCAGCATGCGCATTGGGTAGCCTGTGGGCGAAACACCATTCACTTCAATCTCACCTTCTTCGGCATCCAAATAGCGCTGCTTCACAGCATCAGGTAACCCCGACTCCTGGGTCACCGTAAAGCGCGTCGCGACCTGAACGCCTGCTGCGCCCGCTTCTTCGATCAAGCGAACACCGTCCGTTCCCGTAAAGACGCCACCCCCAGCAATCACAGGAATCGACAAGCTGTTTTCAGCAAGATAGACTTTCACGTCACGCACGATGTCAGCGAGCTTAAAGTTCACCCAATCAGTCATGCCAAAGCCCAAATGGTAGCCCGCCAATGGACCTTCGACTACGATGTAGTCGGGCATACGCCCCGTCTTTGCGGAACGACGTAAAAAGAGATTCAACGCACGACGGCTCGAAACCACAATCCCCAACATTGCGTCACGAAATCGCGGATGTTCACTCATCAAAGAGAAGGACGACGTATGAAGCCCGNNTACTGACAAACTAATGCCATCGACACCTCCGTCGAGTGCGCCCAATAAACGGGCACGCAACGAAGCGAGGCTATCGTTCATGGTTAACTTTTCCATGACGTTCACAAAGATCAAGCCTTCTTTGGCATCGCCCATCTTCTTTTGCATCACACTTTCGATGTACTGCTTAGCAGCAGCGCGCACGTCATCTAACGGGAAGTGGAAGGCGGCTTTGCCNGAGGCGCGTCTGCCGCACGGCAAAGTACTCGCCTTCATCTTCGTGAATCCGGTCCCGAAAAGACGGTCTACTAAATCTGGAAGCATTGCATCCGAGACATGTCCAACGCCGCCTTCACGAGCTACCGATAACGCCATCTCAGCGGTCGAAATGTTGACACCCATGCCCCCCTGCATGATAGGTACCAACTCACGACCCGCGAGCATCAGGCGAAATTCATCAAGTGAACGATCTTCAATGGCTTTCATTTTTTTTGTTAACTCCGTAAAACATTTGCCCATCCTGAGGTGACTTGGACGTCAAATGAAGTACGGAAAGTCTGCCCACCTAAAGTGCCCCTTAGTCCAACTTTTTGCACGGGTAAACACTTATTTAAAGTCGTCACAAAATAGATTTTGCCTTTCGCGATAACTGTTTATTGGCGTTTTTAAAACTTGCTATTTTTTTACATTTACTAAAGGATGACCTTTTTAAGGTGATTAGGAGTCTTACTAAGATTGACGTTCATTATTAAAGGCATCATCGACACAATCCTTTCTCAGAGTAGCTTTTAACGGTACCCTATCGAGACCAGTCTAAAGAGTACCGTATCACTTCCTAAGTTGGAAGCGTCATACCCAAGCCTTGATGCTTTTTGTACCAAAGTGATAGCAAAGGAACGAAAACTCGTCGCCCGTGCACTCACTTTTGGGCATGAGCCTGTCATAATGCCTTCCATAGAATTGGATTTGGACACACCAAAATGGATACGAAAGGATTTACTGCATGCTCGGACGCGGCTTTGGTAGCCTCATGAAAAACGTCAACACCGACGAATGGGTGGATACGCTCGAAAAGAAGATGGTAGAAGGCGCGGATGCCGTCAAACGCGTCATTGACAATCCCCAGGCAGCGTACCGACAAGTTGAGCCAACAAACGGAAGCGCTTAAGCGGGCTTTCCAAGAAGGCTACGCAGAAACAGTGAACGGCACCGCCAAACCTGAGGCTGCTGACGTACACCCAACGACCACGCAAACGCCTGAAGCGAAGCCCACTGACAAAGTCGCAACTGACGAACGTTCGTCCGATGTGAAGTAGGCTTAACTCACAAAAATGCTCAAAAAATAGTCAAAAAAGAAGGCTCCCTGAAACACATCAGAAGAGCCTTTCTTTTTGGGTTCTCAATCGGGCTATGCCACAAAAAAGAGCATCAGCACAATCTGCCCCGAAATAATGCGTAGGAACATCGCCAGCGGATACACGGTCGAATAGNNTACCAACACAGCAAGCCCACGCTCCGACAAACTATTTACAAAACTGAGCGCAGAGCTACTCGTGCTACTCCCCGCGATCAAGCCAGCGATCGTATGAAAGTTGAGTCCCATAAAGCGTCGCGCAATGATGNNTACCATCACGGTCATGGGAATCGTGGCAATCAAGAAACCAATCCCCATATATGCCCAACCGATCCCACTTATGAAGGCATCGAAAAAGAGGTCTCCAGCGCTCAAACCCACGCTCGCCAAGAAGAATGTCAGCCCCCATTCACGAAGCATCAAATTCGCTGAGACGGTCGTATAGGTGACCATATGGAAACGCGGTCCGTAGTAACTCAACAAAATGGCTNNAGCGATCAAGGTACCGCCAGCTAACCCCAACTTAACTACCACAGGCATCCCTGGAAAACTCAAAGGTAGGCTACCAAGGAGCAATCCAAAGGCAATCCCAATAAAGATCGCAAAAACATTGGGACGTTCCAGACGCTTTTCTTGGTTCCCCATCAGCGCGGTCAAACGTGCGACTGCGTTTTCAGGTCCTACGCAATTCAAACTGTCACCAATCTGTAAGCGTAAGGAGTTATAGGGAAAGAGCGTCACACCCGCACGATTGACGCGCGTAATGTTGACGCCGTCCATGCGCGAGAGGTGCAAGTCTTCAATCAAAATCCCGTTCACCTCTTCACGGGTCACGCTGATGCGGCGCGACACAAGCGGCGAGTGCGCCGTTGCCAAGTCAATCTCGGTATCTTCTTCACCACAAAAAGCAACGATTGCTTCTTTGTCTTTANNAGTACCAGCCACAATACGCAGTTTGTCACCATCGCGCACCACGGTATCAGCCGTCGGGCTCGTAATAACACCATCGTGCAAAATACGAGAGCAGATAAAGTGGCGGTCAACCAACGCACGAATCTCGCGCAAGGTGTGGTGATCTAACGCATGGTTTGCCACCGTGACATGAAAGTAAATCGGCGTTTGTGCACGTTGCTTTTGGGCTTCTTCCCAAAGTTGCTCTTCGGTTTTGATGTCAATACTAAAAAGCTTACGCACGATCATCAGGACCGTGATCACACCAATGATGGACACGGGGTACGCACAGGCGTAGCCCACGGCGATGTCGCCCTGATAGCCTAGTGCAGTCAAAGCTTCTTGCGTTGCACCTAAGCCAGGCGTACTTGTCACTGCCCCAAAGTGCACACCCAATAGTTGGGGCAACGAAAGGCTATCACCAAAGCCATACCAAATTCCAACGGTGAGCGCCAAACTCAAAAAGACCGAGAGGCACATGAGGCCATTCAAGCCCCAGCCACTATTACGTAAGGTCGAGAAAAACGATGACTCCACCTGCATACCAATAAAGAAGACAAAGAGGACGAGCCCAAAATTACGGAAAAACGCAATGATGTTGGGATCGATATCAACCCCGACGTAACGCGCGATCAACCCCAAAAAGAGGACGCACGTCACCCCTAAAGAGACACCAAAAAACTTAAAGCGGTAGATCCAAAGTNNACCGCAGGCAATAATGAGCGAGTACGCAAGCAGTGCGTGAGTAAAGGAGCTGGTATCAGAAAGTAGCGTCTGGAGCCATTCCATAACGATTACCGACAATGAGGACAGAGGGTTACCAATCGGTTATTTTAAACCCGTACTTTATGTTTTGTGAAACTTGTCTTGCGCGACAGATCAATAAGACAACAGCCTTCAGAGCGCCACGCAGCTTGGCGTCAAGAGGATAACCACGCAGAAGATCAGGAGCGCTCCAAAACTACCAAAAAAAAAGGGAACACCACGAAAGTATTCCCTCTTCTTAGGCTAGCCGACCTACTGGGTCGGCAGGCTCACCAAATTACTTAGCTTTGGAGAGTGCATCCACAACGGCGGCTTTGATGCCATCGCTAGACATCGTAGCGCCAGAAACGCTTTCAACGCCTTCAACGCCGTTCTTAGCAACAATTTCCGGAAGCATCATTTCGATCGGCGCAGCGATCATCATGTCCGTTTCGCCATGCTTCGTGACCTTGACAGCAGCGATCTTGCCGCCAGCCACGTCAACCTGAACGTGGATTTGAGATTCACGACCCTTGCCTTCGCCAGTATAAGAGCCGTCCTTATAGGAGGCAGCCTGGGCACCAACAGCAACGAGAGCGGCAGCGGAAAGAACAATAAGCTTTTTCATCATGATGGGTAAAACCTCAATGGTTTGGAATTTTTATAAAAAAGTGTGCGTATCTTCGGCAGGATTTTTACCACCGTAAAATAAAGCGTTGGGATCATATCACAGCTTTATGCAGAGCTTTGCATAAAAATCTTAACATTTTGCAAATCAAAAACGCCTCAGACTCAAGCTCGACCACTCGTTTGCCTTCATCTAACCTCAGGTTAGAAAGAACCTATCTTTATCGTAAATTTAGTAATTTATCATCATTTTATTGAGTCAAATAAAATCTTGGGAGCGTCTTAACATTTTTATAGGCTGATACTTTCGAGATAGTTCTTTATAGTTAGCTGAGCGCGATGGTAAGTATTTGACTACATTGACCATCTAATTGCCGTGCAGACGTGAAGGACCATTACTAGTTCGCACAAGCACTGCAAAACATATTTTGTTTAGGAGTAACTTTCATGAAGAAGATTCTGATTGCCACGGCTGTTGCCGCTGCCATGGGTTGCGTCGGCTCAGCCAACGCTGCTGAAGACATTACCGTCGACGTCGCCGTGATCGGTGCCGGCGGCGCTGGTCTTTCGGCTGCTGTTCAGGCTCACAATCTCGGTGCCAAGGTCGTTGTTGTTGAAAAGATGGTCATGGTTGGTGGCAATACCATCCGCGCTGCTGGTGGTCTCAATGCTGCCGGCACGGCACTTCAGGCTGCCAAGGGCACGAAAGACTCTGTTGAAATCGCTTTCTATGACACGATGAAGGGCGGTCACTGGCTCAATGATCCTGAACTCGTTCGTACGCTTGTGAAGGGTGCTGNNGTACCCTCCGTCGAATGGTTGCTCGCTTTGGGTGGCGACCTTCGTGACGTTGGTTTGATGGCTGGTGCTTCTCAGCCCCGTACGCACCGCCCGACCGGTGGTGCTTTGGTTAGCNCTGAAGTCATCCGTACGCTCTACANNCGTACCGCCAAGGCTCGTAATATCGACCTTCGTACCAACACGACCGCTACCGAAATTCTCATGAAGAACGGCAAGGTCGCTGGTATCAAGGTCACGAGCAAGAAGGACGGTACCTACACGATTCACGCCAAGGCTGTCGTTGATGCCGCTGGTGGTTTTGGTGCTAACAACGAACTCGTTTCCAAGTATGTCCCTCGCTTGAAGGGCTTTGCTACGACGAACCATCCGGGCGCCACGGGCGATGGCATCAAGCTCGCCGAAAAGGTGGGTGCCAAGCTCATCGACATGGAACAGATCCAGACGCACCCGACCGTTGTACCTAAGGTTGGCGAAATGATCACTGAAGCCGTTCGCGGCAACGGCGCTATCCTCATCAACAAGGAAGGCAAGCGCTTCTTCAACGAACTCAACACGCGTGACGCTGTGTCCGCTGCCATCCTCAAGCAGAAGGACGGTGTTGCTTACCTCTTCTTCGACTCCGACATGCAGAAGTCCTTGAAAGTCACCAACAAGTACATCAAGCAGTCCTACTGCTTGACGGGTGCCACGATGGACGAAATCGCTCAGAAGATGGGTGTTGATGCCGCCACGCTCAAGGCTTCTCTTGACGCTTGGAAGCAGGGCAAGGCTGCTGGTAAGGACGCTTTCGGTANNCGTGCCAACATGCCGCGTGACCTCGACAAGGGTCCGTTCTACGCCATCATGATCACCCCGGCTGTTCACCACACCATGGGTGGTATCAAGATTGACCCGAAGACCCAGGTTTATAACGCCAAGGGTCAGGTCATCCCGGGTCTCTTCGCCGCTGGCGAAATCACGGGCGGTGTGCACGGTGCCAACCGTCTCGGTGGCAATGCCCAGGTAGACATCGTGACCTTCGGTCGTATCGCTGGTCAGCAGTCCTACATCTACGCCGTTCAGGCTGATAAGGCTGCCAAGAAGTAATCTTCTTGTTGTTGTCTACGGCGGCTCACGCGAGCCGCCAAGCATAGACTCAAATGCCCGACATCTTGTGATGCCGGGCATTTTTTTGTGACTCCAGAAAGCATTAAAGTGCTTTCCACTGCGTAACATCGGACCACAATGCAGCCATGGGCAAAGCGAAAAGTGCCATTTCCGCCAGAGCGAACCATATCGCCAGCATAAAGAAGGACACCCGTGAAATGTTCCTTACCGACAACTGACTGAAACCATCTCAAATCTTGAAAGTCTTGGATGTTCACGCTCTCAGAAGCCTTGACTTCAATACCTACGATATACTTTTTCGTTTGTGACAAGAAAATCAATTTCGTGCTGACGAGATCGAAAGTAATTGAGCGCCCTCGTTAAGCTTTTTTTATAGTCTTCCAACAGAACCTTTGGCTCAGAAATACCTAGAAAATGAGCCATCAGACCACTATCCGTCATAAAACCTCTTGGCGCACACTTCGGTCGGTCATCGTCCTTCTTGGTCCACCCACTGACCATATCAACGAGCCACATCGGCTTTACTGAGTGCGCGGTCAGAATAAGTAACGACACTTTCTAAAACTCGCGCAACGACGTCGAGCTTACGCATATCCCGAGCTTTTCGCATGTCGCGTAAGATGTGATTTTGTAAATACGACCTGTACCAGCGACTGCGACTCTCACTATCGTTGATGGCTAAAACGTCTAGATAGCCACCGCGCATAGCAGTTTCTAAAATCAGTGCTTTACTGCACTTAAGCGGCAAAGACAAAGGCAATAGCCCATCAAAGAGAGTCGCTAGAAAACCCGGATCAATCCCTCGCCGCTCAGTTTCACTCATCGATCGAACTCGCTCGAAACTTTCGCGGTCGCAACCAACTAAGGTTTGGGCATTAACATCGTCACAACACGCTCGCGGCTAATCTCGCATCATCGCCTGCGCAATCCCAACCAAACGCCCATCGGCACCCAAAGTCCCACCCAACATGACACTCATGGGTCGCCCGTCAGCATCAGGTACCATCGGAATCGCAAGGCTAGGCGCGCCCGAAATCGCCCACCAATCCACAAACGTCAAGGTGCACATTGCGTCCACCTGTCCTTCTTTCATGGTCTTACGAATCCAAGCGTTCGCCGCATTCGTTTGAATCTGGTAAAGTCATCGACTTCACTGGGTGTCATCGTACCTAAATGCAACGGCGTCCTCCAAGCGATCCATCCCATAGGGGTGCGTTTCAGGATATGCACGATAAACAGCCAAGAGTTCATCAAACGATTTTGGCGTGTCACCCGTCGCAAAGCGGTCCAAAAACGCATCCATATCAACCTGAATATCGAGTGACGTGATCCGCTTATAATCAAAATCAAGGTCTGGCACTTCAATATCAACGAGTGTCACTTCGTCCGACACAAAATCCGCTAACCGTTGACGAGCTTCTGGCATCGTACTCCGCCCGTTAACCGTCAAAACACCCAAACGAATGGGATGATCTGGCACAGTCGGCGTCAAGTCAACCTGATCACTCACCCAGGTCGCTGGATCTTCGGGATCTTCGCCTCGCATCAGGCTTGCCACGTCGACAGCCGTCATTAAATCCCGCGCCAAAACGCCTGGTGTATCAAAATGCCGAGAGATTGGCACGATGCCCGTGCGAGAGATCAATCCGCGCGTCGGCTTAAATCCATAAACGCCATTTGCAAACGCAGGATCCATCAAACTGCCACGCGTCTCGGTCCCTAACGCCGCATCACAAAGCCCAGCGGCAACAGCCACGNNTACCGATCCGGCGCTTGACCCCCCAGGCAACCAGTCAGGATGCCACGGATTCACAGGGAACCCACCCAAGTGTGAGTAGCCACTATTCGGTTTACCTGTCGTCACGAAGTTCGCGAGTTCTGACATCGTCGTTTTGCCAAAGATGTCGCACCCGGCTGCCTTTATACGCTTAACACAGAACGCGTCGGGCACAATGAGTGAACGCAAAGCATAAGACCCTGCAGTCGTCGGAAATTCGTCTGTCCCGATATTGGTACTNTTGGCAAGCAGTCGGTAGCGCGCATTAGCTTTGGGTTCACGCCACACTTCGATGGCATGAAGGAATTTTGCCCAACGGTGACACCGCGCGATCATCACATCAACCGTCAAGGGTTGCTCACCCGAATAGACGGTTTCAGGATATTGAGGCAGAACGCGCTGATCTTTGTCCTCGTTCATAAAAACCTCCATGACACTTCCTTTTTAAGCTTTCAATACCTGACGCAAACGTTCAACGATTTCGCTCACCATGCTATTGGCATCAGTCGTCAATCCATTTAAACGGCGTAGAGTCAAATCAGGTGTCATCGGAATGCCGCCAGACTGCGCCACGTCAAAGAACGACCCTTCGGGACTTGTGTCAGGCGTAACGCTACCGCACCACAACCAAAGCCCAACAAAAACGTCTTCCGCTTTGATAGGTCGTAACGACATCAAGTATTTAAAGACTTGCGAAACGCCGTAATAGCGAATGACGGTGTTGATTGTTGAATATTTACTATCCACAATAGCCCAAGCAGTTCGCCCATCGACCTCGAGCGACACCACAAAGTCAGTACTANNATACCACCCGTTTTCGCTCGCTTCAAGGACTGTTCCATCGCGCGAATTCATAGACCAACTCGTCGCTCTAAAGAGCCCCGGNTAATTGGGTGGCGTTTCACCTGGCGCAGGTAAGCCCCCTACTACCGGTTCATACCAAAGACGAACGGTTTCATTACGTTTCGCGTTCGTCAACCCAAAGGTATTCATTTGAACCTGTTGGCTACGGTTAGCCATGTAATAGTCCCCGGCACCCTCATAGACATGTAGCCCATAATCCGTGAGCTCAAAGCCTTCGGCATGGAGTCCTTTCAAGAAGGTGACAAGCGAAAAGTATTCGTAGAGCTTGGGACTCGTGACACTCATCAAGCGCTGAACAATCTTCTCTAAATCGACAGGTGCCAACTTAAACCACTCGCACATATATTCGTAGACACGACGATATTGCGCGGTCTCCAAAAAGTGCGCCGTGGGCGCAGGCAACTGTTGGAGTAACGTCATCGGTACCCCAAGCGCATCCTGATAAAGGGTGGCTAAGCGCTGCAAGCGTTCGCTCAAAGCTTCAAAGTCACGAATCTGTGGCATCAAAAGGCGAGACGCTTTCGCGCGAGCCAAGACGTCCCCAGGGGTCTCTTCGACATCTATCAACTGACGAACGATCTGCTTGGCTTCGTCTGCCAAGCGTGCGACAAACCCTAAGACCGCACAATTTTCGACAATATCGCGGTCTTGCACCACGGTACGCATCGGCACGTGCCTTGGCATCCAGGCGCGCCCCTGACTACGAATCCCAGTCCCTTGAGGCACCTGTTGCAATTCATAGGGATGCGTCGCAATCCACTGCATGGTTGCAGGGGTCACTTCTCTCAAGCGATCAATATTCTGTCGCGTCACCACGGTCGAAAGTTTGTGCCGCGGCTCTTCACGAAAATACGGGTAGTACCGGTCGTAAAAGTCTTCGACGGCATGCATCAGCTTTCGACGCGCTTCAAGTGCTTCGTCTAAGTCTTTGCTTTGTAGCGCATCGGTACCAAAGAGCATATGTAGCGTATCGACCGCCTCGCTCATCGCCGCCAAATTCTCAGCGACGGGTCCGGGCTTAAGGCACACCCTAACGGGCATAGCCTCATAGACTTCGGTTTCGCCCGGACTNAGGTTAACCGAGATCTTGACTTTGGCTAAACCAATCGTCTCAGCAAAGGGCTGTGGGTCTATGGGCGAAAGGTGTAACCCGTCAGACGTGTCATAGACCGCCACTGGAATTGGCACGTCACCCACCGATAGCGCAATCGCCGCGCGTGGCGCAACAATCCCCTGCAACACGAAATAGACAGAAGCATCCGCCTCAATGCTCAGCAGTCCAATTTCGTTCACCGTAGGCGCAACCGCCTCTGGTCACAGGGGAAGCACAACTTCCCCTTCGCCATCCTTGAACCGAATCGAGAGTTTGTATTGACACTCGACCATCTTGCGTTCGCCCTATTAGAAGAAGCGATAGCAATTGAGCGCTTCGTCACCCTCTTCGATGATATGACCAAGCAATTTAGCCGAACGATCTAACGACAAACGGTCAAACACTGTCAGCAATTCTTTGAGCTTAGCGCAATAGTTAGCCCCTGTACCGTTGACTCGCGGCAAGCCCTTTTGCATCACAGCAAAGTCAATGGCTTCAAGGTAAGCAGGCTTGGCGTTTTTCGCCTTAAAGACGTTCGAAGCGGCACCCACGTAGCCTTTGATTTGTCCACGTGCACGCGGCGAGAAACGAATCCCTACCTTATCAAAAGCACAATAGACCTCTTGAATCACGCGGTGAATTTCATTGCCATTATCCTTAATGTCACATGCACCAAAAACAGCCTTTAATTCGGTACCAGGGTGCACGCACTACGCTCACGCTATCCGCTTTCACCATCGGTACATCATCTTCGTTGTCAGGCAACGTAATAACACCCACACGGTCAATCAAACGAGGCGACAAGCCTTCCGTCGTATTGTCGTTATTGATGGTCGCCATAAAGCGTAACGTTTCAGGCACCTTCGTTGTAGCCTTATCCCAAAGACGCACCTCGCCCGGGAAGTCTTCTTCGTCACAAAGACGCATCCAATCTGACCAGTAATATTCCATCGGCGACAAATTGGCTTCGTCTAAGAGCATCATGGCGGGATAAACCGAGCCCTTTTCGCTACGCGCTTCAATATCTAAGCGACGAATCAACTGCCAGCGATCAGGGTCAGGCGACTCAAAGCGGCTCGTTAACGGATTCCAATACCCAATAAAGTCGCGCTTTGTGGTCCAACCATATTCCACAGGCACACATAAGAAGCGATTAGTGACATGCGGTTTTGTAACGACTCAGGCAACGTATCGTTAAAGGTATTCATCCCCAAAGAGTCCGCAATAATGCCGCAAATCGAGGTTTTACCGACACCAGGCGCCCCAGACAGCACGGTCAAGAAGTTCTGCACCATCGAGAGGTAGAGGTTAAGCACCGTGTTGTCCCCATAGGCACGCTTACTTTGCACATAGCGCACCAACGCGTTAGCGAGCTTTTGCCCCGTTGGTACCCTGATAGGTCGCCTCGTTCGTAGCGTTCGCCGTATCGGTCAAGTGGCGCGTTTCTTTGGTTTCGTTCCAACACTTCACGGCCTCGGTCACGTCGTTAGGCAGACAATCATTGGCTTCGGTCGACGCGTTTGCCATCGCTTCATTAATGCGATCAACCACCGTGTCTTCAAGCCCCTTCAAACGCTCATACTCTTCGCGTTTCGCACTCAAACGCAATTCAAGTGCCTTAAACGCCTCCACGACATCAGAATTCTCGTCAAAGAGCCCCAAGTCCTTGGTCTTAGCAGAAATTGCTTTTTGTAAGTCTGACACCTGTCGCTCGTGGCGCTGCACTTCTTGTTGGGCGTTTTTGACGTCCTGACGACGTTGGTTCACCTGATCCTTGAGGGTCTTGTGTTGCGCCTTCAAGTCATCAATTTCTCGACCAATGGTCGCGTTTTGCGCGAGCACTTCAATGAGTTCGTTGTCGTTGGCGATACAACGCACCAACGCCGCAAGCGACTGGTCTTTACGTTGCATGACTTCACGATATAGAAAGTCTGCAAACGCCAAACGCGTTTCTGCGCGTTCGTCAACACGCAAAATCATGTTCTTTAAGCGCTGCTGACGCGCAAGCGAAATCTCACGATTAGACGAGAAGAACGCGTCCCCAGCTTCAATCGTTTCAACCAACGTATCGACGTCTTTGATGGACTGCGCTGCAGATAAACGCTTTACGAGTTCAGCGTCCGACCAAATATCAATGTCAATCGGCGTCATGAACTGCGTGTCGACACATTGCATCGACACGTAGGTATTGGCTTGCGTATCATTGCCGCGGACAAACTGCGCGACCGAATGATAGTAGCGGCGGTCAATTTTGAACCCCTGCACCACCCCCGCTTGATCAGCGAATTGCACATAAGACTGCTTTTTGGTAGTTTCTTTAACCTTCACTGGTATAAAGCAAGCCATTGGCTTCAAGCAAAACATACTCACCCGACAATTCCACATGCACTTCGTCTGACGCACGGTCAGTGAAGACCACATAAACGCTGCGCGTCAAATCCAAGGGCAAATCCGCCGTCGGCGCAGGACGCACCACGGGATAAATGCCAAATTCGTGCGCAGGACGGAAACGCTTTTCGCTCACCAAACGGTTGTAGTCCACGCGATAGACGTAGTCCTGGCGCGGCTCGTGATTTTCATCAAGATTGAATTCCCACTCGGCATCGTCAACATCCATCACAAAAAAGCCCCCTTCCTTGGGACCCTTACGCTGTTCAATCGCGAGGTTCACTGCGCCCCACTTCGGGAAGCGCTGCTTCGCAAGGCTCACCTCAATTTCACCAAAACGGTCTTTCGCCCAGTCAGCTACAAAATAAAAGTTCTGGAAGTTGCCGCTGTTTTTTCGCACATAGCCTAAATAGCGCCCCAAACCCGATTCCAAATTCGGGACCGTCAAATGGCGTTCACTTTCAAAATAGTTGCGAACCATCACCTGACGACGGTCGTCCGACTTAAAGGGGCTCACCGTCTCGGGCTTAACGGTGAACTTAGGTTCATCACCGATCAGAGGCGCTGTCGGGGCGAAAGTCTCCGTCGTGGGCTCACTGCGAGCCTTAGACACCGTTTCAACAACTGGTGTGTCGATCGCTTCAACCGCGTCGACCGTATCGATGAGCGGCTCAACCTCTGCGACGTCCATAGCATCAGTCGCCTCATTGGTATTCAGGCGCTTCAACGATCGGTTGCGTTTCAAGTCGTGGCTCAATGTCTTCGCTAGCGACCACATCTTCGGCGGCAACGCCTTCAGAGGCTTGAGCTTCACTGTCGAGAGGCGCTTCAGACGTCCCCATTTCGGTTTCGTCCTCTTCACCCTCGTCCATCTCATCCTCTTGGTCTTCTAATGCGTGCTGACGCGCATGTTCTTCGACTTCTGCCATGACTTTGTGAACGTGCTCAAGCCAAGCCTCATCCCAAACCAGCGTGGGGTTATTCTCTTCGTTTAACGCATGAATTTGTGCCAAAAGGCAGGGAGCCACCAATTCAAAATAAGGGAAAGCCAACATCATCAACACATCGATCACAAGCGTTTGTTGATCGATGGGTTGCCCTTCCCAGGCTTTATAGCGCTCTAAAAAATAGGTCGGTTTATCAAGTTCAGGGCTTTCAAGCCAATGCTCAACCCAATTGTCCTCTTCAACTTCGACGTCGAGTGCTTGCAGTCGATCAAATAAGGCAACAGCATGTAGTGAGATATAATCAGTAAAAATTTTCAAGTACACACTTGACCACTTGACTGCTCAATTTTGAGAAGACATCTCAAGACCTCATCACGCTTCCACCAGGTGCCTTTTGTACTTTGTTTACAGCCCCAATCCTTAAAAATCTTTTTTGCGTGCTTATTCGCTTTATCTCTTTACTATGTCCCTATGGTATGAAATAGCCAGCCAAACAATTCTTTAAAACAAGCGTCAACTCTTCTTTGTTCGTTTTTTCTCATCTTCTCTTCCTTACTTCGCTTGACTCAGCACACGGTGGTACTGACCAACAACCTGTTGATCACTTTGACCGTCATAACACTTTTGGGACCTGGCTACGACCTTTTATTTTTTTTACACATCGCGTCAATAAGCGACGTTGCCTCAAAGTATGCACGAAAAATCCAAGGCGTGATTGGTTCGCTCTTTGTTCGCCTTTTGTTCTCCCTTTGTTATCCCCCCGTACAAACGGCTCTCAACACTGCCCAAAAAGTAAAATTTACTCCTTAATTTCCCAAAGCGTGTGTGAATATGTCACAATGCACGTTTCGCATTACCTAAGGACATTTACTTAGGCAATGCGCTAGCGAGATAGAGGCGCAGGAATTCTGTAAGAGTAAACGGTCGAGAGGGTACTCAGCGACACCGATTGAAAGGACAGCCTGCCGAAATGACGTCGCGGACACGTGACGGACATTGGGGTTGCGGAGAATATCCGCTTCACTCCCGCATCAAGCACCTCAACCAATGCTTGACGCGGAGGAGCTGTCGGCTGACCATTCGGTTCGCACCTTCATGAGGATCCACCCTTGCCACGCGGCGAGGTTTCTGGATCACACCTCACGGAACGTTCGTTCAGGATGTGTGTCGCACGTCGCGTTTGGCTTCAAACCTTAAAGCATGACTTTGTTGCTCACTCTTATCCCGCCCACGAACGACTATTTTCCGGAGGACATTTCTAGCATGTCAGACTCAAGTACCCGTGAAAATGCGGGACTCAAGCGTGACCTCAAGGCGCGTCATATCACGATGATTGCCGTCGGTGGCTCCATTGGTACGGGGCTTTTTGTGGCATCAGGCGCAACCATTGCGCAAGCGNGGTCGGGTAGCGCCCTCTTGGTACNNTACTCGATCATCGGGCTCATGGTCTACTTCTTGATGACGAGCCTCGGTGAACTCGCGGTACNNTACGAACCCGTGGCTGGGTCTTTTTCGACCTATGGTCGACGCTATGTTGACGAAGGCTTTGGTTTTGCCTTGGGTTGGAACTATTGCTACAACTGGGCTATTACAGTGGTAGTTGACTTGGTCGCCGCGCAACTCGTTATGGGTTGGTGGTTCCCAGACGTCCCAGGCACCCTTTGGAGTGCGCTCTTTTTGGGACTCATCTTCTTATTGAACTATGTCTCGGTGAAGGGCTTTGGTGAAACCGAATATTGGTTTGCCCTTCTTAAAGTCGTGACCGTCATTCTCTTTATTGGGACAGGGCTCGCGATGATCTTTGGCATTCTCTCGGGCGACACACCCGCGGGCTTTGCCAATTGGACCATTGGCGATGCGCCCTTTGTGGGCGGGCTTCCTGCCTTGATTGGTGTCGCCATGGTCGTGGGCTTTTCCTTTCAAGGAACCGAACTGATTGGGATTGCCGCAGGTGAAACCGAACACCCCGAAAAGAATATTCCGAAGTACGTTCGTCAGGTGTTCTGGCGAATTCTCCTCTTTTATATTCTCTCAATCTTCATCATCAGCATGATCATTCCCTATAGCGACCCGCGTCTCTTACGTAATGATGTGGCTGATATTGCGGTGAGTCCCTTTACCTTGGTCTTTGAGCACGCTGGGCTTTTGTCGGCTGCTGCGTTGATGAACGCTGTGATTCTCACGTCCGTTTTGTCAGCGGGTAACTCTGGGCTTTACGCTTCGACCCGAATGCTCTATGTATTAGCGTGTCAAGGGAACGCCCCAAAGTGCTTCAGTAAACTCTCTGCGTCGGGCGTTCCACGCAACGCCTTGTTCGCTACAACAGCTGTCGCTGGGCTTTGCTTTTTGACGTCTCGCTTTGACAATCAGGCGGTCTACCTGTGGCTCCTCAACACGTCGGGCATGTGCGGCTTTATTGCCTGGCTTGGGATTGCCATTAGCCACTATCGCTTCCGCCGTGGCTACGTTTTAAATGGCTATGACGTTAATAAGCTCCCCTATCGCTCGAGCTTTTTCCCCTATAGCTCGATGTTCGCGTTTGCGCTTTGCATGATCATTATGCTTGGCCAAAACTATTCGGCTTTCTTAGAAGGTACGATTGATTGGGGTAGCGTCGTTGCTACTTATATCGGTATCCCAATTTTCTTGGTCATTTGGTTTGGTTATAAGCTCGTGACGAAGTGTAAGTTCGTGCGTTATAGCGATATGACCTTCCCCGAAAAATACCGTTAACGTCGCTTGTTACGTTACTCGCGTTAGGTAAACGCTTGGACAAAGCCTCGAATCGGCATTGATCCCGTTCGAGTACTTTGGTTTTTGGAGAGATGTGACTTAATCGACGTCGTCAAAAAGCGTCGGGTGCGCCTGCAAATAGTCCGCTGCCCAACCAATATTGACGAAATAGTCGTCCGTCTCGTCATCCTCAAAGGTCATCAGTTGCACAAAGTCTGAATACATGTCGTTTAAGAAGGGCACCGTCCCCATCAACTGACCCGCGTCACTCACCGCAACAAAGCCTCTTTCTTTATTCGACACAAAGAAGCGAAGTTCACCGGGCATTTCGTCCTTCTGACGGTCCAAGGTACTCAAAATGATGAGCTTCATCATTTCGATCACGCGGTCATCGAGCCCCTCGTTAAAGATCAAAGCTTTTTCACGCAATTCCACGCGATCCGTCACGATACGCAATTCGGTCTTGACCGTGATGCCCATCTTGCGGAAGTGTTCAAATGCTTCTTCAGCAGACTTGATGTGTTCAGCGATCACGTCTTCATCATCTGACGCCGTGTACTGAATCATGGCGTGGTGCTTCATATCGTGCCAGAGCGTCGGGTAATTGGGCGTCACTGGACGGCTACAATGCGGGCAATGCACCGTAAACGGATCCCCATGCATCAGTTGATGCGCTAGCGTAGGATCGGTTTCCGTATTAATGCTATCCCAACCCGTGCAGGAAAATTTGCCCTTGCAATGCGGGCATGTGACAGTCACTTGACGCTCTTTAGACATAGTTGACTCAGTGTTTTAATTCCATCAAAAAAGGGGCGTACTCAATTGACGGCTATTCTAATCACAGGATATTTCTATCGGCTTAAGAGCCATTGATGCTAGGTCGCTACACGATGACGATCCTAGATCAAAAGAAATGACTGCTTAACACATGATTAGAGAACAAAGTTGTTACCATTTAACACATTCATGATCGCGTCACTCGTGACGAGCATGATTCAGATCATTGGACAACCGTGTCCGCTTTTATCCTCAAAGGACAACTTAAAATCAATACCCCTCGTCTAAAAACGGAGGCTTGAAAAAGCCTTGATTGACTAGCCTCAGTGATCCTTCTTCAAAGATGAACTACGTTGGATTGGAATGTATAGGCACCGTAGGATGCACATCCTAGTCTCACGCTCTGCGGTCTGTGATTAAAAGCTCTGAGAGGTAGGAGCGGTGTTGCAGACAAGAAACCCAGTCCAACAGTGGCGAAGGATGTTAACTCGACATCGGTTTTCTGATGTTGCTGAAACGGAACTTGTGGGTATCCGTTAAGGAGAAACTTTTGAAAGTTTTTGTTTTAAATATGCGCGGTCAGCCTTTAATGCCGTGTTCTCCTGCGAAAGCGAGACACTTGCTCAAAGCTAACAAAGCAAAGGTTAAGCGCAAAACGCCTTTTACGATCCAGTTGAGTATCGCCACAGGCGAAACGAAGCAGGATGTGATCTTGGGCGTGGACGCAGGGTCTAAACATATTGGTCTTTCTGCTACAACGGAAAAAGCCGAAGTGTTTGCATCCGAAGTGGAACTACACCAAGACATCTCTGGTACTGTTGGCTGATCGTTTAGCGTTGCGTCGTAGTCGTCATCGCAAGACGCGCTACCGTGCGCCCCGATTTAACAACCGCGTTCACTCAAAACACAAAGGCTAGCTTGCGCCAACCATAGAGACAACCATAGCGCGCTCTTTTTCTTGTAGCCTGAGCTTGCCATTGAAGGGAACTCGTTCACAAACTTAAGCTCCGAAAGGAACTGATCGACTCACTGATCGCCTGTAGCCGCGCCACGCCTCAATCGTCCAAAGAGCAACAGCTTCGCTACGAACACTATCGCCAACTCACTGACCGTGAGCTCAAACTCCGGCTAGAGAAAAAGAAGTCTGAGTATTCGGGCTTTTTGGGCGACATCATCCAAGATAATCCGTATAACCGACCTTTGGACGCACTGTTACCCAAGGCTGTGAAGTCGGTCTTTAAGCTCATCGAAACGTGGATCAAACCAAACGATCAAGCGCATCCTTGATACGCGGTGACGACGGACTCAGTAGTCTGTCCCTTCATTGGCGTACCAAAAGTACTCGAAAACACATAGTCTCGAGTGGCTTCTCTAATGAGCCAATGGTGCGCGTTACCGATTAACGACCGTTTTGCTTACGCCATTGAGCAATCGCATCGCTTGCCGTCTGGATAAGTTCCGGACCGTAATAAATAAAGCCCGTATAAAGCTGCACCAAGCTCGCGCCCGCTTCCATCTTCGCAATGGCGTGCTCTGGTGTCATCACGCCACCCGAGGCGATGATCGGCAACGTGCCCTTCAAGTGGTCAGAGAGTACCTGCACCACCGCGGTCGAACGTTCAAAGAGCGGACGACCAGACAAACCGCCCGGATTTTCACTCTTAGGTTCATCTTCAACGCCCTTACGAGAGCGCGTCGTATTGGTGGTAGTAATGCCGTCCATACCGTACTTCACAAAAGTATCAGCCGCACGACGAATCGCATCATCCGTCAAGTCGGGACCAATCTTTACCGTAATTGGCACATAGCGCCCCGTGGCATCAGCCATGGCTTTACGCTTATCAGCAATGCCGCTCACAAGTTCGTCGAGGTAGTCGCCTTCTTGTAAAGCCGTCAAATTAGAAACGTTCGGGCAAGAAATGTCGATCGCTAAATAGTCAGCCGTCGAGTAGCTCTTATCGATCAATACGAGGTAGTCAGGCAAAGACTTTTCAACGGGAGTCGGCGTCTGCTTACCAATATTGACACCCACGATACCGCCCTTGGCACGGTAACTTGCTGCGCTACGCGCAATATTAGTCATCCCAGCGTCCACACCAGGATTATTAAAGCCCATAAAGTTAACCACGCCTTCCTTCGGGATCAAGCGCCAGCAACGCGGACGCGGATTACCCGGCTGACCCACCGGCGTAAACGTCCCCGTTTCAATATGGTCAAAACCTAAACGCCCTAGTCCCGTCACATGACCGCCCGTCTTATCCATCCCGGCGGTAAAACCGATCGTATTGGGGAACGTGATGCCCATCACCTTGACCAGGTCACTCTTTGGAAGTCCTGCGACCAAACGCGTCAGACCAGCGGCAGAAGCCCAGTCAATATTGCTCATGATGATACCGTGAGCGGTTTCTGGATCCATCTGAAAAAGAATGCTGCGAGCAAGTTTGTAGAGCATAGACATGAAAAAGGCACTCCGAATTGAGGGCGAAAGAAAACTTCTCTAATCAGTAGTCACGACAACTCGATGGTGTCGCGAGACCGCCAATCTCAATCCCTTATACATTAATAACGACACTGAGAGCGACGGTCTTTTGTAAGTTGGCTCAAATTGTACTCGAACCAAAGAGAGCCGTCAGCAAGGCTCGAGAAAAAGCATAGGTTTGTCGCTCAACTAAACGTTGCGAGAGGCTTGGAAAAGACGCCAGTAGTACTAAATGAAGAGGAGACAGGTGAACGTGCCAATTCCAAAATCTCAGGAGGTCTACGCAACATACTGACGATTCTTTACCCAATCCGTGGTCTCTGCGATTGACGAAGCAGCTCTTAACTGAGGCGTGAAGGTGTTGCGTTACGAAATCAAGGACTTAACGCCACCTGCCGTCATTCTACAAGCTATGCAACAACAAATTACGGCAGAACGCGAAAAACGCGCTGTTGTGGTACTTCGAAAGGTCGTAAGCTCGAACAAATCAACCTCGCCACCGGTGCCCGTGAAGCCGCTATCGCCCAGTCTGAAGGTGAAAAACAGGCTGAAATCAATAAAGTAGAAGATTAGGGCGGCGCAATTACCAGGACTCACCTTTTGGCGTACGCCGAACCGACTGGTAGACGACGTCAAGCGCCGGACGGTAGACCGGGCTCAGGCTCTCGTTGAACGCCCCTTTCGGCTTTCACCCGACGATCCGTCCTCGCTCTATTGCACGATGCTTGTTACCCATGCAAACGAGCCCGACGTCACCCTCAACGTGCCCCCCGAGCCGATCGACGTACCGGTGATCGGCGGACGTTATCTGTTGCCTGCCGCACTCTGGGAAGCCGACGGCTGCAGACTATCTACATGCACTGACGGCTTGGTTTAGCCGAGCCCGTCCGAAAACATCATGGCAAGTTCCGCCGAGGTTCTCACGCCGAGCTTTTTGCAGATGGACGCCTTGTGAAACTTGACTGTACGTTCCGAAATACCCAGAGCCTCGGCAATGCATTTGTAAGGTATCCCGTGAATGAGTTCGCGAAGCACCTCGCGTTCTCGTTCGGAGAGCGTTTCGATGTCAGTCTTCTTCGCCCTTTTCCTGAGTGCATCAAAGTCGCGTTGCTGGTCGTAAGCACACCAACGAAGCACCGCACGCCTCAGGCGTTGCGGATCCACGGGCTTCAACATGAAGTCGCACGCCCCTATTTGCATTGTGTAGACCGCCATGTCCACGTCTCCATGTCCCGTCACGAAAATGACGGGCAAGTCGATGCCGCAAGCCAACATTCGTTTCTGAAGTTCCAACCCGGTCATCCCCGGCATGCGTACATCGAGAATCAGGCATCCGCGCTCGTCCGTGTCCTCCGCCAAAAACGCTTGCGCATCGGCATAACAAGCCACACGCCAACCGTGAGACTTCAGCATGAAGTCGTACGAACGCCGCATGCCGTCATCATCATCGACCACCCTTACCAAAGTCGAGCGCTTTACACGTGCGATCTCCTCTGCGGATTCCGGCGTCAGTTCAGGTAAATTTTTCATGATATCTTTCCCTCGCACTGCGGAAGTGTCATCTCTACCCTTACACCGTGAGGTTTTACGTACTCAATTGTCATCCCTCCGCCCAAGCGCTCCAACATGCGAGCGGAAATCGCCAGTCCGAGTCCGAGCCCGTCAGTCTTTTGAGACATCTTGGGACCGTACACATCGCAAAAATCAGACACGTCCTTGGTCGGACCGTTGTCTTCGATACTCACATGTACCATGTCACCCTCGCGACAGGCGCCGATCACGATTTTGCCGTCATCCCGAGCTTTAAGTGCTTCCACAGCATTTTTCAACACATTCAGCAACACGAGTGTGAATTCGTGCGGATCGGCCATCACGACGTAGGTCTCAGAGACGTCGTTCACGATCAGCGGCGTTCTCGGAAAGAGCGCGGCAATTTCGTGGAGGACGTCTTCGACCATCCGAAGCAGATTGAGTGGACGGCACTTGGGCGGCTCCGACTTGGCATATCCTCTCACGTGTTCTATGACACTACCCGCACGATGCGTCTGCTGCAAAATTTCTTCGACCGCCTCGTCAATAATCGAGCGATTGACGCCAGACTGACGATTGAGTTCGCGAATACCGTCCGCAAAATTCGCAATGGCACTAATCGGTTGCTTGAGTTCGTGAGCCACACTGTTGGCGAGCACGCCGGTAAGCGACATGCGTTCCAATTGATAGAGCTTTCGTTGTGCAATCAATACCTGCGCCTGCGCCTTTGCTTTAGTATCCGAAGCTTCTCGAAGCGACTTCGTCTTTCGCTTCACCTCAAGATTGACAAGAAAATAATGCGCAATACCCGCCGTCAGAAGCAGTAATAGCACAAGAAGTTCCATCTTGTATTTCGCCACCGTATCCCTCAACGTAGGGTGACGCAAATATTCGTAGTGCGCCACCTTGAGATTGCGGTAAAGATCATTGATCGCGCGAAAGTCCGTGGCAATGCTCCAGTAACTTCCGTTTGTTGCAGGCATTGAAAGCAATGCGCCGGCTGCGCGTCGGCTCATTTCGGGCGTTGCCCTCGTCGTGGTCGCAAACACCCAATCGGGATAGAGGTCGGTGGAACGCACGCATGCAAGTTTCTCGTCGCGCCGTCCTTCGATCACTCGGAATTCGTCGGGGGTCGCCTTGCCGGATGCGATCATCTCTTCGAGCAAACAGGCGCGCACCATACCGACTTGAGCCTTACCGCTACGGACGGCGTCAAATACGTTCTGCATGGGATAGCCCGTAAAAAAAACCGACTGAAAGAAGCGTTCCGGCTCGTAACCGCGTCTGATAAGTTCGCCAAGCGGCACAAAGTACCCGCCGAAGGTCGAGTCCGATACCGCGGTGGCGGTTTGATGCCGGATATCCTCGAACGTACGATGAGGCGAAGTGTTTTTTACAAAGAAAATGCCGCCCATCGATTCGTTCGGATCCCGTGCCTCGCGAATTTTGAGTGTGGCAAGATGGCTACCCCGAGCTTCACTCAGCTCACTGCTGAAAAGTCCAGCGTTGGTGATGAAAAAATCAAGCTTTCCGGCTCTCAGCGCTTCTGGCAACGTATGAAGATCATAGTAAGACACCTCGATCGGACGCTCGAGCGACTCTCTGAGCCGATCGAGCGTGGTCGAAAAAATGCCCATGCTTTTCGTCTTTCCAACCGTGTTAAGAATGCCTATGCGCACGGGCGACTCGGGCATGGAAAAGGCACTCAGCGACAGGATCAGACCGAAGATCGGGATTAAAGTGACGAAAAACCTTTTCATAACATGCCAAAGACAGATGGATTAACGAGGTCGGATGAATGCATCGTCGAGGAATTCGACGAGAAAGTCAACCAACCCGATCACACCAGCAGGCGCATCGAGCGCCTTCATGTGTGCTCTCAGATCAGGCAACCACGCTAAACGTTCGTCGACATAACGACTGATGTCGTCCGTCGAACAAACCGGTCGTGCGGTCGCATCCAGATGTTGTACACAGAGCAGTCCTAGAAGCGCGAGTTGCAGTCCGAGATGGTCGGTACGGTTCCGCCAGGCTCTCATCGGGAAGCACGCCATAACGGCGCATCCATGCAAGCGTAAGATCACGCGGCTCCTGCATCGTCAATCCACAACGTATCACGCTCTCATGAGGCGTGACGGATGACATCCCCAGGGCAAACGCGGCGGACCAATCCCGTGCCAACTCTTCGCGAGGGGTACGGCGCATCACATCAAGGTTCGTTTTCGCCACTTTGCGAAGCGGCATGCTCCCGTGACTCGCTTGATAGGCGAACATGGTAGTGACTTCCTTATGGATGTCCTCAGTCATGCCATACAACAGCCAATTGGAAAACGATTTGGTAGTCAATGCGACTACCGTCAAGTCCGGTTGACTTTGAGATCGATCCACCATGATCCTCCTTTACTTCACAACAACCGTGCGTGCACGGAAAAGAACGTTGGGACGGGTCTTCGCCACGTCCGCCTCAATCACGCCGACCGCTGTAACCGTAGCAATAGGATGACGCTTTTTCAATTCATCCATCGGACCACAATCGAGCGCACGCCCCGGACATGAGGTCACACAAGCAGGTTTGAGCCCGACCTTAAGACGATCAACACACATGTCGCACTTGGTCATTCGAGGATGTTTTTCACTCCCCATCGGGGTCTTTTCCAGTGCATCGTAGTACTGAGGAACTTCCCACGGGCAAGCCGCACGGCAGGCACCACACCCCACGCAACGTGAGGAGTCGACGACGACCGCGCCGTACACCTCTTCCTTGGTGATCGCTTTTACCGGACAGACCTTCATGCATGCCGGATCCGAACAATGGTTGCATGCCATGGAGAGCGGCACAACCGACACGTTCGGCGCCACGTCGCCGAACTCATGGAAGGAGACTTTACGCCAGGTTTCCTTCATGTGGAAGCGTCGGTTGAACGCGTGATTGGTGGTACCGGAAGCGGTGCCCGCGACCCAATCCGTCGGCGTTGCCATGGCA
This sequence comes from uncultured Sutterella sp., assembly GCA_905186105.1. Classification (GTDB taxonomy): domain Bacteria; phylum Pseudomonadota; class Gammaproteobacteria; order Burkholderiales; family Burkholderiaceae_F; genus Sutterella. The sequence continues at coordinate 1,872,722 of LR994475.1, forward strand.
CCGAGCTGAGTGTCCGTAAGCGTACTGAAGGCTGCGTCACCGCGACGTCCCTCATTCCATTCCTTGCACGCCACCGTACAGGTCGCACACCCGAGACAGCGCTGCTGATCAAAGAAAAAACCGTATTGTGTCATTTTCATTTCCTTCGGCTAAGGTCCGAGTGAACTCACTGCGGCAACGTCTTGCTGACTTCGCACAGTTCGCCGCCGGCGGCGAATCCGCCGGACTTGTTGGTCTGAAGATGCAGGAACGGATCGCTTGCACCAATATCTCGATCGGTCGTGAGTGTATTGACCGCTCCGCCGACGTCCACAGGCACCGTGTGCGCACGGGGCTTTCCCGAACCGGTCTCATCAAACCAGTACGTAAAGGTTTCGGAATCGCTCGGATGGTACCAAGCGCCCTCACCGATCGAAATGACACCCGGAATCTGACGTTTTGTCAATTGCGCCGGTAACTTGATACAACCCGCATCGTTGTACGCATAGACCATGTCACCGTCATTGATACCACGCTTCTCGGCATCGAGCGGATGGATCATGATGCCGTGCGGGAAAACATCGTTGATCATCGTCGTATTGTCGAACGAGGAGTGAGAACGATTCGCCACGTGAGGCGTCGTGTACTGAAGCGTATAGCTTCGACCCGACGGCGAGACCTTCTTTTCCATAATATCTTCAACACCTTCCGCCGGACGCACGTATTGCGCACGCGCCACTNNACCCTGGTTGCGTCCTCGGGATGCCAGGAAGGGCGAATAGAAATTGATAAAACCCGTATCGGTCGGGAATTCGCCGGGCGCAAACTTCATGGCGTCAATCACCGTCTTTTCGGGCGGCGTGGGCAACTGCAGGTTGGTANNCTTCTCCAACATCTCTTCGAACGTGGGAAGCTTGAAGTCCGGATCGATCTTCTTATAGGCTTCGGGAAGCGTTGTCTTAGCCCACTGCGCCTTCATGACGTCGATATCCGACATTCCGTGCCGCCCCCAGTCGAGACCGAGACGTTTGGCGATCATTTCGTTGATTTCGATGTCTGACTTGCATTCATACATCGGGCTGATCACCTGACGAACGACATTCATGTCGGTCTTGACACGGCTTCCGGTAAAGAAACTTTCTTCAAAATGCGTAACCACTGGCAACACAATGTCCGAATAACGTGCCGTAGCACTCATGAAGCGTTCGTAGCAAAGCACGTGTTTGAGCTTTTGCCAGGCAATGAGCTTCGGATTGATAGAAGAGCGCTGGTTAAAGACGTCACAAGAACCGCCACCGCGCCACAGCATGTCGATCTCAAGACGCGGATCAGCACCGAGGTCGATCCCGTTGATCTTCAGAATGTCATCCCGCATCTGTTCGGGCGTACGATTGTCGCGTCCGGTCAGAATGACCTTCGTCTGCATGTACTGCGAGAAAAGAAGCGGCTTGTACTTCTGTCCCGTACAGAGAGTGGGCGCCTTCCCGAGATTAACCTTCATGCCGTCATGCGGGCATAGCGATCCGATGCCGCCGCCACGCTTGTTCACATTGCCCGTCATCGCCGAGAGACAAAGAAGGAGCCAGGTATAGAACATGCCGTTCCCAGTGCGCTGTGCGCCGCCCGCTGTCCAGNNTACCGAATAAATGCAGGCGGGCTTCGTCTTAGCATAGAGCACGGCAAGATTTTCAATGGTTTCGGCAGGTACGCCCGAGAGCAGCGCCGCCCAACGAAGCACCCCAGCCTCGCCACCATGTTCCTTTTGCAGTTCGTCAAGATATTCAACGAAGGATTGTCCCTTGGGCACTGTAAAGCGCATGCCCTTCCAAGGCGTTCCGTCCACCGGATTCTTGGCAGGCGACTTGCTCACGACGGTGTCGTTCGGATAAAAACCGAAGCAGTAGGTCTTAAGGAAGGCCTCGTCATGGAGTCCGCGTCGATAAATCGTATTAGTNATCGCGACCAAAATGGCGCTGTCGGTTCCTGGACGCGGACTGATCCATGGCGATAGTNNACCAGGTACACCCGTCGCCATCGCACCGACCGTGCCGGTGTATCGTGCGTCGACCACGACAATGGGAATGCCCTTTTCGCGCGCTTTCGTCATGATGAAGGGTAGATGCGGAGACGTGGTCTGCGGGTCGGCAGACCAGACGATGATCAGCTTGGAATTGAGCATATCGACGGACGGATGACCATTGACGCCCTTGCCCAAAGCATTGAAAAGGCAGTCGTTCTGATTCCCAGCCGAATGATGCCCCCAGGCGGAAATGTAGGGTCCCATGAAAGGCAACGGCGTCGAACCCAATTCCCAAATAGGCAGGTAGCCGAGTGACTTTTGACGTTCGCGCGCTTTCTCGATCTGAGCGCAGGTGCGATCCAGCGCTTCATCCCAAGTGATGCGCTTAAAACCCGCGAGATTACCGCGTTCGATCGTTTGAAGGAGCGGGTATTTGAGACGGTCGGGTGCATAAATACGCTTGCGTTCCGCATACCCCTTCATGCAGGCGCGACGTTGAATGTTGTGGATTTTTTCGTCCGCCGCTTCTGATTCGCAGCGGGGAATATCGCCTGCCGACGTAATCGCGAGGAGGCGTCCGTCGCGAATATGTGCCTTGAGCATGCACTGTCCGTGACAGTGCAGTTCGTGATAAGTATTGACAACCTTGACAGTCGGGTCAAGGAGGTCTTTGGGGGCGTGATAAAGCGGATTCGTTCGCACGGCGGCTGACGCCGTGATCCAGGGCGTCAACGCACTCGACGAACCGATGGTTGCCGTGAGCCATTTCATGAAGCTCCGGCGGGATGTCTTAGGAAGCGCTGTTTCGGGTCTTTTCATACTTTTCTCCTCGGAGAAATAACTGGAGGGTCTCTTCAATCTTCCGTCACCCAACCTGCCCCGGCAACTGTACCTATGTGCAGTTATTCCTTTTTTGAATAGCGCAACGAGCACCTTTGTTGCCGTGCGTTCAAAGACGACAGGCAACGAAAAAGGACACCCCCGTGCAGGCGCGTATCATGGCGTCCGTCACCTGTGCGTGCTGCGGCGAAGCCGTGATGGAAAGCCGTGCGCGGCTCTTGGGTGGCAAGACCTGTTGCATTAAGCGTCTCGATGATCGTTGAGCGGTCGGTAAGCTCACGCCAGATGACAACCAGGCCCGTTCGAGTGAGCCGAGCGGTATCAAGCGGCACTTGCAACAGCCTCGTCGATTTTTGAAGAGTTTCTTATCTGCTTCTCGTTTATCTTCGATTGTCCGGTACCGGAAAGGTGGGATTTCTTAAATACTTGAACGGTGTTCCTAAATCAATATCTATAGACCACATTCGACGATTAACATGATGAGCCCTCTTGACTATGAAGCACAGCTACACAATCATGCTCAAGAGGTGACCTTTTAACTCAAATTCATCAGATCCAAATTTCGCACCCCACCCCACTTTTTCTAAGGCTTCTATCTTTAAACCTGCGAGAAGCGCCTTTTTGCCCTCGAAGTAAGCTTTAAAAGTGGACAACAGTAGGCTTTTACCAAAACGGCGAGGTCGACTCAAGAAATAGACTTTGCCTTCTGTGGTCAACGAATAAACCATGTCGGTCTTGTCTACATAAACAAAACCGCGCTCTATGACTTGATCAAATGTTTGGATCCCAACTGGATATCTGATCATAATGTTCCCAGTTAGCCTCGTTCCGTTGTGACTTGTTCAATGCAAGGCGTCTGTCGCCTCTTTCACCGGCGCATTCTCTGGCACGATGACATTGAAGTACCACACATGGTCATGATCCATCACGAACTGCGCCGTGTGCTTGCCTTCGTCTTCTGCTCTTGAGGCTTGAATCGGATAAGCCGACACATAAACAATCATGTTCTTGGGCAAATGCTTTTGCAAAGCCTTCACAAACGGGATCTGCATCGCGGTTTGCGCTTCGTCAGCTTCGCCAACCTTGGTGGCTTTACCCAACTGAAGTGGCATGTCGTTAAACAACCCACAACCAAAGGAAGTCATCAAGACTTCTCGCTTACCGTCGCCACCCAACAATTTGGGTAACGGTTTAATAGAGGAGCGCCAGTACCACGTTTCGTCAGCCCATAGGTCATTCCAAACGGACATCTCAACACGACACTGATGAAAGTGACTTTGCTCTTCGTCACTCAACACCTTCGGACAACCCAATTCGTCGTTTTCTAGCGGTTGCGTCACGCGATACCAATAGCGTTGCTCGGGATCAATCCAAGCGACTCTCACCTCACCCGCACGCTTAAAGCCCAGGTCTTCAGCAGCCTTCGTGAGCGTCTCCACATAGACCTTTGCCGCATAGAGTTCGCGGTTCAGACGCTGATAATCAGTTATATCCGCACCAAAAGTGGTTTCAGGCACCTTTTCTGGGACGACCCACAGAGCCTTAAAGTAGTCGGTTGCAGGGTATATTTCACGTCTTCAGGCTTACGTTGACCATCATCCGAAAAGAGCCAAAATAGCGCCGTGACACCCAACATCACACCTGGATCGGGACTCGTTNGTCCAACGCCCATCCAAGCTATCGGACACCATCAAGGCGTCCGTCAACTCAAAGGAGCTCTCATTATTTTGGGTGTTCACCGGCGGCAGTTTTCCTTCGCGGCGCGCCTCTCGAATAGCGTCAAGAATCTCTTCTTGGACGACAATCGGGTCAAAACCCACCTTGCCTTCAAGATCGCGCTCATTAGTCACNAACGGCGCATCCGCACAACCGCGACAGTTGTCCGTTGTTTCGATCAACCGAGCCAACGCCATGGCACGGCTGACTGTCGTCACCCTAGGACGATCAGGCGTCAATTCAGCTTCAAATTTAAGCGGCGTGGTGCAACCAGCCACCGCCAATGAGTGGTAACGCTAAAAGGAGACGAGACATAAAAAGCTAACACGAGACAAACAATGGGTAAGTCATTGTGCCACGTTGTCATTTGGTCGTCACGAGTTACACATCGTAGCCAACCAACAAGCTCTCTCCACTTACTGGCATCTCCGTTAACCATCCTCCTTTCATGACGAAGGTCAGCATCTTGCGAGCCAACCTCTTTTTGATTTGGAACGCCTCTCTTAAAAGGAATATACTTAATAGGATGACCAAACCATCGCCCCTCAAAACGATAAGCTCCAAAGGAGAATGCCATGACCCAGCAAGACAAAGCGGCGCAATTCACTGACCTGATGACCCGCTTTACCTCGATGCTCGGCAAGGTTCTGCCTGATGACGTCGAAGAACGCCTCAAGGCACTACGCACCGAACAAACTTCCGACATTTCCCGCATCGTTTATGACGCTATGTTTGACGACCTTGATGCCGCCAAACGTCTTAACGTACCGCTCTGTCAAGATACCGGCGTCATTCAGTACTACATCGAAGTCGGCGCCAACTTCCCGTTACTCTCTCAACTTCGCGCCTGTCTTGACGAAGCCGTTCGTCGCGCCACCGTTGAAGCACCGTTACGCCAAAACGCCGTTCAGATTTTTGACGAACGCAACACGGGCAACAATACGGGCGTTCGTATTCCTTGGATTGATTGGGAAATCATTCCTGACTCTGATAGTTGCCTGATTCATGGCTATATGGCTGGCGGCGGTTGCTCGTTGCCTGGCGCCGCAAAAGTCTTGATGCCCGCCGAAGGTTATATGGGCATTGTGAAATTCATCTTTGATGTGATCGTGGAACGCGGCATCAACGCTTGCCCGCCGTTACTCGTAGGCGTAGGGATCGCAGGTAGCGTCGAAGTCGCCGCTGAACTCTCCAAAAAAGCCCTCATGCGTCCCGTCACTTCGACCAACACCAATCCAACGGGCGCAGAATTTGAAGCCATGATCGAAGAAGTACTCAACAAACTGAATATTGGTCCTGGTGGTCTCACGGGTACGAAGTCTGTGATGGGCGTCAATGTTGAACAAGCTGCACGCCATCCGTCATGTCTTGCTGTCGGTGTTTCAACAGGCTGTTGGGCACACCGTCGCGCCACGATTCGCGTTAACGCAGACATGAGCTATGAACTGCTTAGCCACNAAGCACATTACGCTTTAATTACGGAAGGAAACACCATCATGACTAAAAAGATTTTAACGACGCCGGTGTCCGATGCTGATATCGAGTCTCTTCATATTGGTGACGTGTTTTATTTGACGGGCGCTCTCATTACAAGCCGCGACATGGTTCATTTCCGTCACGTTGAAGAAGGTATGGATCTCCCAGTGGATCTTTCTGGCAAAGCCATTTTCCACGCGGGTCCCATCATGGTGCCTGATGACAAGAATCGCTCAGGATTCCGTGTTGTGTCGATTGGCCCGACGACCTCGATGCGTATGGAAAAGTATGAACGCGAATTTCTTAAAAAGACGGGCGTCAAAATCGTCGTGGGTAAAGGCGGCATGGGTAGCGAAACCGCGCTCGGTTGCCAAGAAAATAAAGCCGTTCACTGTGTGTTCCCAGGTGGCTGCGCTGTGCTAGCTGCCGAATGCGTCGAAGAAGTGGAAGAACGTCACTGGTACCTGAACTNNCAGTACCAGCCCGAATCCATGTGGGTCATGCGCGTCAAAGAATTTGGTCCTTTGATTGTGTCGATTGACGCGCATGGCGGCAACCTCTTTGAAAAGAATAAAGCCGCCTTCAATGAAGCTAAGTTACCGATCGTCGACGAGATCTGTAAAAAAGTGAACTACCGCCATTAACTAGCGTACAGTTTCACTTTGCCTTCACACCTAAAGCAACAGCCTGACTGCATGCGTCAGGCTGTTTGTGTATACCATCAGACTTTGGTTTTAAGCATCCTGCCAAACTTCTTTAGCGACCTCAACCACCAAACGAACCTTTGCCCACTGCTCTTCTTCGGTCATGAGGTTCCCTTCTTCGGTTGAAGAAAAACCGCACTGTGGCGAGAGACAAAGTTGTTCGAGCGGCACGTATGTCGAGGCTTCTTTGATACGCGCCTTGATGGCGTCTTTATCTTCGAGTTCTGGAAACTTCGACGTCACCAAACCTAGAACGACCGTTTGGTCTTTAATAAAGCGAAGCGGTTCAAAGCCACCCGCGCGATCGCTGTCGTACTCGAGGAAAAATGCATCAACCAGGCAATTGGCAAAGAGTATCTCTACCACGGGTTCATAGCCACCTGACGAGAACCAGGTCGAGCGGAAATTTCCTCGGCAGATGTGCATCGTCACTGTCAAGTCAGCCGGCTTTGACGCCAGGACTTTATTGAGAACCTTCACATAATTGCGAGCAACCTGATCCACGTCAATCCCTCTTGCCGCATAGNNTACCGCACGCTTTTCTTCCGAACAAAACTCACCCCAACTCGTGTCATCAAACTGCAAATAGCGGCAACCTCTCGCATAAAGCGCCAACATCGCATCCGTCCACGTTTGCGTAAGATCGTCTAGAAGAAGTGCTTCGTTATTGGCATAAGCCTCAATCGGCGCATAGTCCGTCGCACGAACGCAGCAAATCAAATGGAGCATCGAAGGCGACGGGATCGTGTACTTTACGGGCGTGCTGCCAGCAATCTTTTTGACTCGATCAAACGCTTCAAGAAACGGATGATCTGCTGGAAACGCGAGTCGGTCTTCAATCACCACCGTTTCAGCCTTGGGCTGATGACCTTCAAAATGCACTGACCAAGCTTCTGCCTTCACATGGCGAATGCCTTTGAGCGCCGCAATGAAGTCAAGGTGCCAAAAAGCACGACGAAATTCACCGTCCGTCACAGCCGTGAGTCCATTATCGACTTCTTTTTGTACTAGGCGCGTGATGGCTTGGTCTTCAACGGCTGTTAACTCATCACGAGTGAGTTTACCTTTGGCATAAGCTGCGCGAGCCTTGGTAAGGTCAGTTGGACGAAGGAAACTGCCAACGATGTCGGCACGATACGGCGGACGGATGTGTGTCATTGTGATAAGCCTCAAAGAATCTGGGGTATAAAAGCGTCTGAAGCACCAACCGCGATCAACGCCCCAAAACGACTTCAGTTCAATCAATTTACTCACTCAGTAGCGAACACGCAAAGTAATACATCAAGAAAGCAAGCAATTTTTTCAAAAGGCTTTTCACCCAAAGGGCGACACGCCCAACGCAAAAACGCCCGCTGACCTATTCTGATCAAGCGAGCGTTTTCGTCACAAAGTGAGAGGCAAGTCGTGTGCGTTACTTATTGCCACCAAACCACTTGTTATAGATCTTGTCGTACGTACCATCGGCACGAATGGCATCAAGCGCCTTATTGAGGCGGGCACGGAGTTGGTCATTACCTTTACGCACTGCAATGCCATAGTTTTCAGCACGAAGAACGCCTGGTACTTCACGAAGGTTGAGGTTTGAAGAAGCCTTTTGAGTGAGGAAGTATTCGTTCACAGGCTTATCGTTCACGATTGCTTCGCAGCCCTTGTTATTAAGTTCAAGGAAAGCTTCGCCTGCGGAATTGAAGGTACGGATCTTGGTGCCTTTGATCTTAGACATAAAAACCGAGCCTGAGGACTCGATTTCAGCACAAAGCACCTTGTTTTCAAGATCCTTCACCCTCGATTGTAGAATCTTTGTTCTACGACGTTATATTGCAAAATCTCCATTCTAGCTTCCCGTCCAATGTGTGCCACATGGATGGTGAATGCAGGCAATCCGTTCTAGTCATAAAATCTGAATCGTTACTTCAGATTTTATGAGATAATCTGGAGTACAACTTTCGTATTTATGAGAAGTTCGGAAGCGTTACTTCAAATATTCTTGCATTGTTCGCAAAGAATTCCTTATCTATTCTTCTTTTTACGGTTCTCGCCATGTTCAGTCGAATCCTCTCGCTTAACGAAGCTAGTACGGAAAGCATCTTTNTTTGGGGAGCTCGCCAGACTGGGAAAAGTACACTGCTCAAACAGCTTTTCCCTGCTGCGCATTACTACGATTTGCTTTTAAGTGACGAATATTCACGCCTCAGGTTCCAGTCGGCACTGCTGAGGGAAGAATGCGAAATGCTCGATGAAGGAGAACTCGTCATTATTGATGAAGTTCAGAAAATCCCAGCCTTGCTTGATGAAGTTCATTGGCTCATGACGGAACGTAATCTTCGCTTTATCCTCTGCGGTTCCAGCGCAAGGAAACTGCGCCGATGCGGTGCTAATCTGCTTGGAGGGAGAGCTATCCGAAAAACCCTATTCCCTTTGGTCAGCGCTGAAATTCCAGACTTCGATATAGACGTTGCGCTCAACAATGGCATGCTGCCGAGGCACTATCTCATCAAAGATCCCCGTCAGCGGCTTGAAGCGTACGTTGGCGACTATCTACAACAGGAAATCGTGGCTGAGGCGGTCGTCAGACGGATCGATTCGTTTACTAGGTTCCTCCAGGTAGCGGTANCCTTAAGCGATGCGGAAATTCTGAATTACACCAAAATCGCATCCGACTGCGGCGTCAGTTCAAAGTCGGTTAAGGAATATTTTTCAATCCTTGAAGAAACGATGCTCGGATACCACATCCCTGCCTACTCGAAAGTCATTCGAAGAAAGCTCGTCGCTGCTCCGAAATTCTACTTTTTCGACGTCGGTATCCCGAACTATTTGATGAAACGCATACCTCTCAAATCTGGCTCTAGCGAGTACGGGCATGCGCTGGAGCACCTGATTTGCCAAGAACTTAAGGCATATCTGTCGTATCGAGGCATTGACAAGAACCTTTCGTACTGGCGAACATCCGACCATCGTTATGAAGTAGATTTCATCGTCGGCGATGCGGAAGTCGCTATTGAAGTGAAGTCCTCTGAGACTGTCGATTCTTCAGAAACACGGGGACTGCGTGCCTTTTCTGAGGAGCATCCCAGCGCTCGTCTGATCATTGTTAGCATGGAGCAGAGACCTCGTCGGCATAAAGATATTGAGATCTGGTATGCAAGAGAGTTCCTCAGAAAGTTGTGGGCAGATAAAATCATTATCTAGCCGTGCTCTAAGAGGCTGACTTGATTGCAGATGTACCCTCGGTGGGCAAGCACGCCGAGGGGTCAGTTATCCCACTACGAAAGCATAGAATTACTATTAAAATATCAGTATCTTGGTTCTACGACGTTATGTTGCAGAATCGCCATTCTAGGCTGTTACCTCAATTGCGGTTATCCGCTAGTGAGCTACTCATTCGACTCTGGTCTTGGTGAAGACATTTCCTTGACAGTGCTTACAGCATTGTCATCATGAGCGCCCTCTTGAACAATATTGCCTCGCGAATCATAGGCTCGATTCCCCCGTCGCACGACCATTCTTCATCATCATTTCACCCATCAACGCCCCTTGAGAGTTGTAGGTTTTCTGCCAGCCATTGGCTACACCATTTTTGTAGGTCTGAATAACTTTCATACCATCAGGTCGCCATATAGTCACCTCACCGTCATACTCATTCATCTTATAAGTTCCTTGACGGGCAGGTTTACCTGTTTGTGGGAAATACCCTACTAATGGCTCGCTCCACGTTAGCGTATGCAAACTAGAAACGCTCTTATAAAGTCTTTGAAGAGCTGTACTACTGTCTAAAGAAACAACTGTTTAACAGTCCTTTACGAGGAATTGGGGCGGAATTTGACAAAACTGTTCTCTCGTTGGATTCCACCACTATTTCTCTGTGTTTAAGCCAATTTCCATGGGCGCATTACCGTCGTGCTAAGGGTGGTGTCAAGGTTCATACACTGCTGAACAATGACACATTGCTACCCGAGTTCATGGTCATGACTAACGCCAAAGTTAATGATGATAAAGCAGTAAAGGATAAGGTGCTTCAGCGAGTACCACCTCATTGCATCTTAGTCATGGATCGAGGGTATTGCGATTTTGGGCTATTCAAAGCACTCGATGAAAAAGGCGTTGTGTTCGTTACTCGCTTGAAAACTAATTAGCAATTTAAGCGCACTGACCAAGGTGTTATTGACACAAACTATGGCGACTTTAAGATTCAATTCACCTCTGCCACAGCTATAAAGGTACGCTCCCTATACACGTAATTTTACAATTAGGCTTCTCAGCAAGTTATCGGGTAGGGGGTTCCCTCTCAGGTACCCCCTCCCACACCACAGCCCACCAGTGAAGTAGATTTTCGGACGTGCCGTTCGGCATCCGGCGGTTTCTAAGCTCAGTCGTCAACATCCCAATTCTAGGCTGTATAGACCGAGTCGACGGAAGTAGCTGTTGTTGAACGCATGGAGCATGTGTAGTGCTCCTGCATTCCACCAAGCCCCTCGACCATTGACGGAAGACTTCCACGCTCCTTCCGGATCGAGTACGCTTGATAAGGGCAGCCTCCCTAGTTTTAGGTCTCTTCCAAGCGATCCAGATTGCTTTACGCAGATGTCGTTTGATGTGAGTATCAATCTTCCTGTATATCTCAACCCTTGTGTCCGCCGCGAAGTATGCTCGCCACCCCATGAGAAGTTGGCTCACCTTGAGAATAGTGGACTTCAGCGTGGTACCACGGGCACGTCGGAAGAGCACCCTCAGTTTGTCCTTCAGCCGTTTCAAGCTAGTCTTATGTGCTCTAGGGGCTCCTGTCGTTCCCACGAAGGTAAATCCGAGGAATTTCGTTTTCGAAGGTCGAAAGACGCCGCTCTTGCTACGGTTTACTCGTAACTTGAGCACCTCCTCGATGAATCTCGTGGTGTTTTCAATAAGAGCGTCTGAAGTGTCAACCGCGACCAACACCCCAAAACGACTTCAGTTCAATCAATTTACTCACTCAGTAGCGAACACGCAAAGTAATACATCAAGAAAGCCTCCATTTTTTTCAAAAGGCTTTTCACCCAAAGGGCGACACGCCCAACGCAAAAACGCCCGCTGACCCATTCTGATCAAGCGAGCGTTTTCGTCACAAAGTGAGAGGCAAGTCTTGTGCGTTACTTATTGCCACCAAACCACTTGTTATAGATCTTGTCGTACGTTCCATCGGCGCGAATGGCATCAAGCGCCTTATTGAGACGGGCACGGAGTTGGTCATTACCCTTGCGAACAGCAATGCCATAGTTTTCAGCACGAAGAACGCCCGGCACTTCACGAAGGTTGAGGTTTGAAGAAGCCTTTTGAGTGAGGAAGTATTCGTTCACAGGCTTATCGTTCACGATTGCTTCGCAACCCTTGTTGTTAAGTTCAAGGAAAGCTTCGCCTGCGGAATTGAAGGTACGGATCTTGGTGCCTTTGATCTTAGACATAAAGACCGAGCCTGAGGACCCGATTTCAGCACAAAGCACCTTGTTTTCAAGATCCTTCACCCCTTTGATCGACAGATCGTCCTTACGGACCATGATAGAGAGACCAGACTCATAATACGGATCGGTAAAGTCCACCTTGGTAGAGCGTTCAGGTGTAATCGTGAGCGCAGAAACCGCCACGTCAATCGAACCTGACATCAGAGCAGGAATCAGNTAGTCAAGACCCATGGAGAGAATCTGAGGTTCAAAACCAGCGCGTTTGGCGACCTCATCGATCAAGTCCATGTCAAAACCGACATACTTGCCTGAGTTGGAGTCGAGGAATTCAAAAGGTGGATAGACCGTTTCGCTACCGATGCGTAGCGTTTCANNGCGCCTGCTTGAGTGGTGGAGAACATGAGGGCAATAGCTGCCGCTGCGACGAGCTTCTTGATAGACATACCGAAGGTTCCTTTTCCTATGTTGTACTGGATTATTCCGGTGCATGTTGAATTGTCACGGCTGGTTTACACCAGGCGTTTCGAACGACTTTGAATCATTCGACAGATGTAGTGTATGCCTATCCAAAGTGCTTGAGTGCCGGCTAAGTGATCGAACCTAAGCAATCCAATATAGAAGACGACTCATAGCTCAAACTCGCTCCTTTGCACCACCTGGTTTCGTATCATGGATACAAACCGTTTACTTCCATCAGCATCAATGTCGCAACGATACAAACCAACAACTTCAGCCATCCGTGCAAAATCAGCTGTCGTATAAATCCTGTCTGTCCTATAGCACCCGACCATTAGGCAACACAAGTTCAATGAATTCGTCAGTCGCCAAGACTTCAAGAATGACTTGAATGATCATGAGCTCAGTAGAAACCTCGATGGTCTTTTCTAAAGCCTTGTTACCTTCTTATCCTGGCACACGGTAGTGAGCACAAAACCCTCATCCTCTACGCAGTAGCGGCGGCGCGCGCGATGGTTTTGAGGGCTCTCAAGAGGATTCCAGTCTCAAAGTCGCAGTGGGTTGTTTAGTATCAGAATCGCTTACCGTTAACACAACCTCAACGTTGATATTTCGCTTCAATTGAGCGTTGCCCTGACGCTTGCGGGAGTAGTGGTTATTGCTATACGGAAGTAATTCCCCAAAGCAAAGCATTGGTAGTCTTTCCTTCGGGGGAGGCGGCTTTTTTCTTCTTAAAGTTTAATCCGGATGAAACCTCAATCCCCTTTTTCTACTCAAAGGACGACCAATTAAAGCGGTTCCGCTAAAATTCAAAGGCCTCTGTTGGGTCGCTTCGTCGGAAGAGTACGTACTTCGGTCTTCTCCGATTGAAGGGGTTCTATAAAAGAAAAACGGCTCCAAAGTGAAGAGTGGAGCCGTTGCACGACAGAGGAGACTGGCGATGAAAGACTTTAGAGCATCGCTTGCCTACTTCCTCATTGTGTTGAGGTCAATTATGCCTCAATAGTGAAGTTGAAATCAACCTCAACGTTGATATTTCGCTTCAATTGAGCATTGTCCTGACGCTTGCGGGAGTAGTGGTTATTGCTGTGCGGAAATAATTCCACATTCAACGAATCACGATGTTCTTGTTCGGTGACCTTATCTGCTTCTCTTTTTTGCTTGCGCCAGGTCCACGGTGGAACTGCACCAGGAGCTTGCCAAAGTCCCAACTGAAGGAGCTTAGCATCAGTACTGAGCCATTTTGTAAGCCTTCTGCCAATCTACAGGTATCTGGAGTCCATAAGCCTCGTAGAACCACGCGTAGCCGTTTTCAATCATATACAAGCCAACATCAGTTCCTGAGACAGCAACTGAAGCCAAGGTACGACCATATTTGTCTTTTCGATCAGACTTTAAAACGACAGTACGACCAGTTAAAAGATCTTCTAGAGCAACACGGGATTCCCCGCCAAATTCTTGGTTGGATTCAGGGGCGTCAATTCCTCTAATTCGAACTCGGATGCTGTCGTCTTCTGTAATTACAACGATTGTGTCACCGTCAATAACACGATCAACGCGACCATGAAAGACCTGTGCCTGCACTGTGGAGCAAAGACAGCAGACAGCTATCGCACCCACGAAGTGAAATTTGAACATGAGATTCTTTATTAAAAAAACCAAATTTTCAAATTGTAAAGAGGCAATTTTTGCCAAATTGCACGCTACATAGGAAAAGTTGCTCACTGGCGTGACACTTTGGACTCTGTTCGTGATTAGTCTTTTATAAACGAACACAAGTCAAACACAACACGAACTGGTGGAGTTATGGACGACAGCAAAACAGGAACTGAACAATTGAAGCAAGGCAAGTTTTACGACCTCAACACATCACCGGCTAGCACTCTGCTTAAAACCGCCGATCTACTTGTAAGCCTAAGCATCAAAAGAACTACTCTGTACGATTGGATTCACAAAAAATACTTGCCACCCCCTTTCGAGAAATGTGGCAAGGAGAATCACTGGACAGTTGGTAAATTCGAGAATGGCGAGCTGCAAGAGCACTAGCCAAAACTGCGGTAATTGCTCAAGAACAGATGGTAGAAGAATGCAAGGCGGCTTACAACTATCACGTCAGAACGATGAACAAGCTCGCTGGTGATTTAGATTTTTAAGTTCACTGTTGAACAAAAGGGGAAGTTGGAACATCAACTTCCCCTTTAGTTGCTTTTTCACAACGTGTTCTATTGGAAATTTTTCCATTCTTACACACAACGATCACGAAGCGAACATTAGCCGAACACGTAAGGATTTTTTGTGTTAAATCAAAATAAAGTGGTGGTCACTCTGCATTTTTCGAGCTTTTAAAGAATTTTCATAAAAAGTTGTTTGTCATGCCTGTTAAATGAGCACCTTTATTCCAACTGTTACTCAGCTTTTGCAGACCCCCATACATCAGCCCAATCCCCCGTTAAAGCACCCTTTGCATAGTCCACAACTCGGTTCTCGAAAAAGTTGGTATGGCTCACACCAAGCATCGCGTCCACCCACGGCAACGGGTTCTTTTTAACGCCAAAAATCCCCTTCATACCGAGACCAATCAAACGACGGTCCGCGATGTAGCGAATGTAGGCACGCACTTCTTCACGGGTTAAACGACGCATTTCAGAGACCCCAAAGGCGAGGTCAATGAAGCGGTCTTCGAGTTCAACCATGGTTTCAGCAATGCCATAGATCTTGGCCTTGAGTTCGTCGTTCCAGAGTTCTGGATTTTCGACGATGTACTCGCGAAAGAGCTTCGTCATGGATTCGGTGTGCAGGGTTTCATCAGCGATTGACCAAGCAATGATCTGCCCCATGCCCTTCATCGTGCCATTACGCGTGAAGTTAAGGAGCATGACAAAGGACGAAAAGAGTTGCATGCCTTCGGTGAAAGCCGAGAAGGCGGCAATCTGCGCGACCAGATCTTTCTGATCCTTAGCGACCTCATTAAAGAAGTCGTGCTTAGCAGCCATAGCTTCGTACTGCAAGAATTCGTTGTAAATGGATTCCGGAAGCCCCAGCGTTTCAATGAGGTGCGAGTAAGCGGCAATATGCACGGCTTCACGCGCCGCAAAGGACGAAAGCATCATGCGGATTTCGGGCTGGTCAAAGCGCGGCAGATAGTGGTTCACGTAGGCGCCCGAGACGTCAATGTCACCCTGCGTAAAAAAGCGCAAGATCTTCGTCAAGAAGTCGCGTTCACTATCCGACAACTTCTGGTTATAGTCCTTCACGTCTTCGAGCATCGGGACTTCAGTCCAAAGCCAATGCATCTGTTCAGACTGCATAAAGGCTTCGTATACNCAAGGGTACATAAAGGGTTTAAAGCAGGTACTNACCGAGAGGAGTCCCGTTGCAGGTTTCTTATCAGTCATGTTTTTATCCTTCACAGGCTAAGCAAGTCGTATTATCAGCAACGTACTGCATGCTAATTTGATCTTCGATTCGACGGCGTTCCACCTGAACACCCACACGGTCTGCCTTACGGAGTTTGTCGGAGCGGTTGTAGTAAAGGCTCTTCAAACCCTTCTTCCAAGCGGAGAAGTGGCAAACGTGCAAGTAGGCAATCGAAACGTCTGGCGGGAAAAAGAGATTCACACTCTGCCCCTGGTCAATAAATTCTTGACGGTCGGCAGCCAACTCAATAATCCAACGCTGATCGATTTCGATAGCGGTCTTAAAGACGTCACGCACTTCTTGCGGCAAGTCTTCACGATGCTGCACAGAACCATCATGCGCAATGATGTCTACNCACACTTCTTCGGTATCGAGCCCACGCTTAGCGAGTTCAGCCTTCAAGAAGCGATTCTTCAAAATAAAAATTTTNGAAATCGTGTCCTGACGATAGATGTTGGCGCGATAGGGTTCAATCGATGGGCTCGTGCCACCCATGATAAGGGAGGACGACGCGTTGGGCGCAACAGCCATACGGTGCGAGAAACGACGCTCGACGCCCGAGTCTGCCGCATCTGGGCACGTACCACGCAACGCGCAAAGACGCTGATCGGCTGCTTCAACGCACTGCGCGATATGACGGAACATCGCTCGGTTGGTGAATTTCGCCGCTGCCGACTCAAAGGCAATGCCACGCTTTTGCAAATAGGCATGGAACCCCATGGCGCCCAGCCCCACGGAACGCTCACGCATCGCGGAGTAGCGCGCACGCTTAATGCCATCAGGCGCATGATCGATAAAGTACTGAAGAACGTTATCGAGAAACTCCATCGCGTCATCGATGAACTGCTTATTGTCTTTCCAGTCGTCGTAGTATTCGAGGTTCACAGACGACAAGCAGCAGACTACCGTACGGTCTTTAGAAGTCGGCAAAAAGATTTCGGTGCAAAGGTTCGACCCATGAATCTTGAGCCCCTTATCTTTGAGCCACGACGGCAACGCACGGTTCGCGGTATCCGTAAAGACCAAATACGGTTCGCCCGTATGCATACGCATCTCGAGAATACGCTGCCACAAATCACGCGCAGAAACGGTCGCAACGACCTTACCCGTTGACGGGTGGCGCAATTCCCACGAATCGTCCGCTTCAGCGTCACGCATCGACGCCTCAATCTTTTCCATAAAGGCATCCGTGATATTGACACCATGATGGAGATTCAAAGCCTTGAGATTTTGGTCGCCCGTCGGCTTACGCATTTCGATAAAGGGAATGATGTCTGGATGGTCAATTGACAAGAAGGCGGCATAAGACCCACGACGAGTCGACCCCTGACGATAGGCTAAGCAAGCTGCATCATAAACCTTCAAATGCGGCATCACGCCCACGGACTTTTCATCAGCCGAACGAATGCCCACGTGAATCCCCACGCCGCCACCCAACATCGAGAGGCGATTGACTTCAGAGAGGGTTTCAATCAAACCGTCAGCGCTATCGTCCATGTAGGAGAGGTAGCACGAGACCGGTAAACCGCGACCTGTACGACCAAAAGCCAACACAGGTGTTGCAAAAGAGAGCCAATGACGGCTTGCGTAGTCATAGATACGCGCCGCATGTTCGGGATTTGACGCGAAGGTCTCAGCAACAAACTTAAAGCGTTCCTGTGGACTGGTCTCATCAGGGCGCATATAGCTTTCACGAAGACGCATGATACCGAGTTCGTCAAAAAGCGTATCGCGACTCAGATCGATCTGAACGGTCATGAGGGGAATCCTCTTACAAAAAGGCTGTTTGGAGCGCACCTGCCCATCCGAGCGGTCACCCACGATATTTAGTTCATTCAATACCAAGCAAACACTAGAATTAGTGTTACTAGGCGGCACAGGCATACTACCGAAGAATTCACTTTTTCGCCAATAAGTAAACCCTAAGAAAATCATAAACGAAAGTTAAGAGAGCAAGCGATGAGGTGTTTCTGAGCGTTTTCTCACCATACCCTCTATACGTTACGACCCTGCACAGAGGTCGGATACAAAGGTTTACGGTTTTTTCGTTGACGACATTCTAAAATCTCTTTGAATCCAATAAAAACTTATGATAGAGTATCTCTAACAAAGCAAATGAAAGGGAATCGAGAGATCCCCTACCACACAGGAGTATTTAGGTATGTCTAACATCGTTCTCGTCAATGACGCCAATGTTGATTCTGTTGTTTCCGCGAATGAACTGCCCGTCATCCTCGCGATTGGTGCTAGCTGGTGCCCTGATTGCCGCCGTGCGCAGCCCTTCTTTATGCAGCTCGCGCAAACCTACACAGACCGCGCCGTTTTCGCCTCTTGCGACTCCGAATCGAGCCCGCAGGTCGTAGCAAAATATGAGGTCAAGCATATCCCGACGATGGTCGCTGTTCGCGATGGTCGAGAAGTGGACCGTATCGTCGAAGTAAAGACGCCGGCTGACCTCAAGGCACTTTGTGGAACGTAACCTTTAAACCGTCACAATATATAGAGTGAACCCTACCGGGATGCGACCGAGCATCTCGGGTTTTGTTTTTTTGGAAGAAAAAATGCTGGTTGAGATCCCAAATGAAGCAATTTGGACCACCATGACGGGAGGTCCGACGATTTTTGTGACGTCGCGTAGCGTCGAGGGTGTTGACGACGTGATGGCTCTGCGCCTGGTCCACGATTTGCAATATGGCGCCCGCTCGCTTTTGCGTGTCGCTGATGCTCCCGCACCAAACGACAGAAAATCTCATTAAGACGGGTGTCTTTGGGATCTCGATTCCAGGGACTGACCTTCAGAAGGCGCTTTTAGCTTCTGGTTGCTGCTCGGGTCGCGTCGTGGGTGACAAGTTTGCCCACCTCAAGTTAGGCAAGGTCGCTGGACAAAAACTCCCGCTCTCCTTTGTTGAAGGTGCCTTGGTGCATATCGAATGTCGTGTCGTGGAACCCGAACTCTTAAAGCGTACGGGGCTCGCAATCGGCGAAGCGGTACTGCACGCGTTGAAGCAGACTACTGGGAAAACGAGGGCTTCACGTGTGACGGACGCCCGCAGAGCACAATGCATAGTGCTGGCGAAACGACCTTTACGACGCGCGGTCCGCGTAAAGGTTGGACTGAATAAAGCCCGTTAACTAGCCAACGTAAACCCTGCGAGCGCCACAAAAATCACGGCGCTCACGCGGTTAAGCCACAGCGTAAACGTCGGGCTACGCAGTCGATCAGCGGCTGCGCCCGCCGCCCAAGCGATAGCAGAAAAGACAATCAAGGTGGTNAAAATAAAGGTAGCTCCCTGAATCACCATCTGCATTACCAAGGCAAGCCCCGTGGTCTCGGGTGCCACAAACTGCGGAAAGAAAGCCAAAAAGAAGATCTGCACCTTGGGATTCGTGATATTCATGATGAGCCCACGACGCCAAAGTTGCATTGACGTGAGTTCAACGGGCTTGGCGCTATTGACCGCATCGCCCGCATGCGTCCACGCACCCCACGCTAAATAAAGAAGATACGCAGCGCCCGCCATTTTGATCGCCATAAATAGCGCGGGCACGGCCGCCACCACAGCAATCACCCCGCAAGCCGCGCACAGGGTTTGAACCACCAAACCTGACATCAGCCCCAAGACAACCAACAACCCAGACCGCACACCATAGACTGCACTTTGCGTTAACACGAAGAGGTTATCCNNAGTACCCGGGGCAATCGCTAACAACAAACTTGCACCAAAAAACGTGAGCCAAAGTGAGAAAGACATGATGAACCAAAGATCGAAGGGACAAAAAAACCCGCAGCGGGCTACGGGAAGAGGCTAGAGTATGCCGCACTGCGGGAAAGAAGCAGACCATCAATGCGCGAGCAGCACCGGTTGAGCCAGGAGGTAATGATGCAACACGGGCGCTCAAGAGAAAAGCGCAAACGCCTGCTTTGCTTTAATGATAAAACACCCTTTTCTTCTTGCGCTGACGTTTCTAAGTATTTTTTGCCTTGTGTCATAAGGCGTACTTTTTGCGTGACTTCACAGCTAGCAAAAAAGCCTTTAAAATTAATCAAATTAGTAGAGAGATGTCGTACTGACACACCTTTCTACTCTTTCTCTTTTAGCACTCGAGAAGCTCCCCCTTAAAGCCACCACACCGTGGTCCAAGGCGACAGCGCTTCTTCCACTTCGTCGGCAGACTTCACAACGCGCACCAAGGGTCGTCCCATCTCGTCTTTGGGTGGGTCCGCTAAGAGAGCCAGCGCCCAGGGCTCAGGATTAGGGGCATTGACGAGCGTGTGCCAGAGAAGAACGGGCCGCCCCAACGTCAAAGAGGCAGCGACTTCACGTAACGTACTCGACCCTTCTTTGCCCGCCATCACCAATGACCCGCACGCCAAGGCGGCAATCGCACGGTTACGGCACCAGTGACTATGAAGGCGCTCTTCATCCGTAAACGAAAGNCTACCACTCACCTGAGGGGCGAGCGAAATTAATAAGCCATAGTACGCAATGCGACGCGCGAGCTTAACGTTACCTGGAACTACNGGTTGTGCGAGCGGCGTCCCAATCACCGCGACGGTGCGACCACGTACCCCTGTCGTATCTTGAGCCGCTAACGCGCCTTCGTGAGCGGCTGTATCAATGCCTAATGCGAGACCCGACACAATGACGGCGCCTCGTTCGGCAAGGGCTTTAGACACTTGGAAGGCATCGGCTTTGGCTTCTTCGCTTGCGGCGCGAGACCCAACGATCGCGACACGAAGTTGACGATCCATCAAACTTACGTCCCCTTCACACACTAAAACAGCCGGATGCTCTTCGAGTGCAGCA
Organism: uncultured Sutterella sp.; assembly: GCA_905186105.1. Classification (GTDB taxonomy): domain Bacteria; phylum Pseudomonadota; class Gammaproteobacteria; order Burkholderiales; family Burkholderiaceae_F; genus Sutterella. The sequence goes on from LR994475.1 coordinate 1,893,570, forward strand.
AGTTCTTCGGGGTACGCGGGATCTGATGCCATCACAAGTTTAGCNGCATCAGGCAACGTTTCTTCAAGGATACGTTCAATCGCTTCGCGCGCCGAGCGCTCAAACCCGCGCTTTTCGATGGTCACTAAGGTATCAAAGGCTTCGGAAGAACCGCGATGCATATCTACTCCTTCTAAAGTTTTCCGAGCCGTCCGCACGAAGTGTTAAACCAAAGACAATTACTAGAAAGTCGGGCTTTAAGAATCAAGCCTTTTCTATCCATGTTATTTATCTTACCTATCACTTTCGCCCTTGACCATTAGTTATAACGATCACGGGGTAACCCTTTTAGGAGAAGTACCACCAACGTGTATGCGTTGTTAAAAAATCGGTTCATCTCGGAAGTCCGGGGAACGTAGCCTTGACTTTTAAATAAAAGTAGTAGTCGTCGTGGAAGCCGTAAGCACGTCGCTTAATTTGCTTGATTCGATTGTTGACTCCTTCAAGAACAGAAGTGTTGATTTCGTATTGGCATGAAGCGACACCTTTGGACCAATCGTGATCTTCTCTTTTGCTTGTCGAACCATGTCTTCCTTCCATCAAAAGACATTTGAAAATGCTTTGCCCGCCTACTTTTCATCGGACATATGCATCATGTCGAATTGATACGACCCAGTCCAATTAGAACATCCGAGACCTGACCTTAGAAAATTCCGAAATTAGTCTCATTTTCTTGTATTTTTCCAACTTTACAACTTGATTAAACGCAAACTTTCGTGAAATAGTCTTTTGATGGGCTCTGGAAGACCATTGAATTTTTACAATACGACTATGTACTAGTTCTAACAAACATGTCTCCAAACGCAAATTTCAAATTAAGCATAATTACATCGCTACAATTTCATGTTTTATATTTATTTTCAGTTGTTTTAGAGCAGTTTTTAGCATCAAACCACAAAAACGCAGTTTTTGAATTTTCCAAAATCACAAAGCCATAGTGAGTAATTGAGTACCAATGAATAGTCTATCTAATACTGATTCTTGACCTAACCCAGCTGAAATTTGACACCCATCCTGGTCTCACTAGAGTCGACTATCTGAAAAGTGGCATTTCAGAATTAGAACACTTTCGTCTGCTCATTATTTCTTGAATTTTAGATTACCAAAGAAACTTTCTAATACTACACCTGTCTAATTAATTATTTATAACCAGACTACTTGGGTCTAAAACCTAAAACCACCAAAAAAACCTCATGCAATCTCGGAAAAAGCCAAGATCGTTCGATTTTCCTTCCGGATAGATACGTAGTTTTATGCTGACTTAACTTTTGAGAGAGACGACGCGCATGTCTCGGACGTGTCAGTCGGTCGTGTCTTTTACGAGGTGTCGATGTTTGGCTTTGATTTTGCGTAGTGCCGCAATGATGATTGCGCGCATAGGTTACCGCGTGCGTGGTGTACTTTTATCTTGCGTTGGGCAGCGCGGCGTCTTTAGGTCAACCGCCCTTTGAGTGAGTTTGTGAGATTCGTTAAGGTCTATTTCTGTGTCGGCACGAAAGGTTTTCGAGCTAAAGCTTCACCTTATAATGGATTCATTCTTTAATTAGGAGGCGCTAGCGATGGTTCGCTTTGATATTTCTGGTGGGATTGATCCGTTATTGAATGTGACACTTGATAAGGGAGATGCCATTTTGGCTGAATCCAACGCGATGGTCGCGATGGATAGCAAATTGAGTCTCAAAGGCAAAGCACGTGGCGGCTTGATGGGTAGCATCGCTCGCAAGTTCCTCAATGACGAAACGTTCTTTCAGCAGCGTATTGAAGCCGAAGACTGTGGAGGCTCGGTGCTTTTAGCGCCTAACCTTCCTGGCGATGTGCGCATTCTTGATATTGGTGCTTCGCAATACTTATTGACAGACGGCGCCTTTTTAGCCTCGACCGAGGACGTAGCGCTAGAAACCCGCTCGCAAGGCATTGGACGAGCCCTTTTAGGTAATTCGGGTGACNTCTTTATTATGGGCACCAAAGGGNCAAGCCAACTCGCAGTCTCTGGATTTGGCTCGATTCGAGAGCTTGAAGTGACGCCCGATCGTCCGATCACCATTGATAACGGGCACTTGGTCGCGTGGGAATCAACCCTTGACTATGAACTGAGTCTCAACACGGCGCGCAGTGGCTTCTTTGGTAAGCTCGTCCATAGCCAGACCACGGGTGAAGGCATTGTTCTTAAGTTCCGTGGTCACGGTCGCGTGATTGTTTGTTCACGCAATAAGGGTGGATTCCTCGATTGGATTCTTGGCAATATACCAACCCAAAAGGCGGTCGAAAATTAAGTACTGAGACACATTAAGACGCCCTCACTTCACAACAACGACGCCACGGAGATGTTCACTTCGTGGCGTCGTTCATTTTAAGGCAACAAAAGCCTTTGATTACCTAAACGATAGGTAGACACAAATAGTTACGTCGTACGGGAAAGTCCCTTAGGTTGAATGCTTAGAGAGTCACTTTTTTCACCACAACGCTCTCAAAACCAGGCATGATAGAGAGTATGAGCACAGTGCGCTGACGTGACTTTTCAGTGGATATATCTTTCTCAGTGCGCTCTTGCTAGGAGACTAGTTGTCAATTACCTCCGTCTAAAGACGGAGGCTTGAAAGAGCCTTGATTGACTAGCCTAGGTGATCCTTCTTTAGAAGGTGAACTACGTTGGTTGGGAATGTATAGGCACCGTGGGATGTTCATCCTAGTCCTACGCTCTGCGGTCTGTGATTAAAAGCTCTAAGAGGTAGGAGCGGTGTTGCAGGCAAGAAACCCATTCCAACATTGGCGAAGGATGTTAACTCAACATTGGTCTATCTGATGTTGTTGAACGGAACCCGTGGGTATCCGTTAAGGAGAAACTTTTGAAAGTTTTTGTTTTAAATATGCGCGGTCAGCCTTTAATGCCGTGTTCTCCTGCGAAAGCGAGACACTTGCTCAAGGCTAACAAAGCAAAGGTTAAGCGCAGAACGCCTTTTACGATCCAGTTGAGTATCGCTACTGGCGAAACGAAGCAGGACGTGATCTTAGGCGTAGACTCAGGGTCTAAACATATCGGTCTTTCCGCCACAACAGAAAAAACCGAAGTGTTTGCATCTGAAGTGGAACTACGCCAAGACATCTCTGGTCTATTGGCGGATCGTTTGGCTTTTAGGCGCGTCCGTCGTCATCGCAAGACGCGCTACCGTGCGCCTCGCTTTAATAACCGCGTTCACTCAAAACACAAAGGTTGGCTTGCGCCAAGCATTGAGAATCGTATTCAAGCGCATATATCGCGCATAGATGCGGTTTGTAAGCTCTTGCCAGTGACCAAAATTGTGATTGAGACCGCTTCCTTTGACATTCAGAAGATTAAGAATCCAAATGTTGAAGGCGAAGGTTATCAGCAAGGTAATCAACTCGGCTTTTGGAACGTGCGTGAGTATGTTCTTTGGCGAGACGGTCATGTTTGCCAACACTGTCGCGGGCGATCTAAGGACAAGATCCTCAACGTTCATCATCTTAAAAGTCGCAAGACGGGCGGTGATGCACCGAACAATTTGATCACGCTCTGCGAGACGTGCCACAAGGCACTTCATGCAGGAAAGATTAAGTTGAAAGTGAAGCGTGGAAAGTCCTTCAAAGTAGAAACCTTCATGGGCATCATGCGTTGGACGTTGCTCGAAAGAGTGCGTCAAACACATCCACATCTTCCTGTTGAGAACACATTTGGCTATTTGACGAAGCATAAGCGCATCGCTTTGGGCTTACCCAAAACGCATTGTGCTGACGCTTTCTGTATCGCTGGGAACCTTAAAGCCCAACGGTCAGGTGTCTACCTCTATCAGAAGCAGACACGTAAACACAATCGCCAAATTCACAAGTGTTCGATTTTGAAAGGTGGTGTTCGTAAGCTCAATCAAAGTCCTTATCTCGTCGAGGGATTCAGACTTTTCGACAAGGTGAAGTGCCTTGGGCAAGTGGGCTTTATTTTCGGAAAACGTTCATCTGGTTATTTTGACGTGAGAACGTTGGGAGGCAAGAAGTTGTCGCCCGCTATGCATGCCAAAAAACTGACGCTTCTTGAAAAGAGAAAGACTTTTTTAACCGAATTGAGAAAGGAGAACGGCGCTTCCTCCCCTGTCTAAAGACAGAGGTTTCCGCGCCTAATTTTCTATGAACATTCTCGTACCGATTGATGGCACTGAACACAGCCTTCGTGCCGTTGAATTTTTGACGACTCGCACAGATCTTTTGGGCGAACATCCTCACATCACCATATTTATGGCACAGATGCCTGTGCCTCAACGCGTCTTAGCTGGCGTTCAACCAATAGCAGTGGATGATTTTTATAAAGAAGAAGCCAACACTGTCTTTGCTTCAGTACGCGCTCTCCTAGGGAATTCCCCACTCGATGTTGATATGCGCTATAGCGTCGGAATGCCCGCCAATGACATTGTTGCAGAAGCCGATCGTCTTGATGCCGACCTTATTATCATGGGGATCAGAGGCCATACTNCTGTCAACAGTTTCTTATTTGGCTCTGTCTCAAATGCTGTCCTCGCGCATACACATCGCCCTATTCTTATGCTCAAAGACAAACTCCCTGAAGGTACCAAGAACCTGCGTGTAGGTTTAGCGGTAGATGGCTCGGAGTATAGTGAACGCGCGGTTGACTATGTACTTTCTCATCGCCCACTCTTTGGCGATACACCGCGTTTTGAACTTTTGAATGCGGGTCCAGTCACACATCCAATCGGTCTTTCTTCAATGGCAAGCATGATGTCAAGCACGAATGCTAGCAACGATATGTTGGAATTCCGTGAAAAGGTTCTCAACTCGGTGATGAAACCGTTGCTACCAAAATTTAATGCTGTTGGTCTTGAACCCGAAGTCGTTCGTCTTGACGGTAACCCAGGCGACGAAATTGCTCACTACGCAGAAACGATGCCACTTGACCTTTTGGTCATGGGCTCACACGGCTATGGCAACTTCCGCTCAGCTGTAATGGGTTCGACTGCGATGAAGATTGCAGCTGAAAGTTCCGTACCGTTATTAATCATTCGCTAGTCTAATCCCATCAATGACAAAAGGGCGCTTCGCTAAACCACTAGCAAAGCGCCCTGCTTTATTTGGCTATCACTTCGATTGAATGCCCTTCGTGACCGTTATTCAATCGCGATGCACTTCTTGGCACAAGCCTGCATTTCCTTCTTCGGGATCGAGAGACTCAAAACGCCGTATTCGTACTTCGCTTTGATATCTTCTTCACGAACACCTTCACCCACATAGAACGCACGGCTCAAAGCGCCAGACCAACGTTCACGACGGATGCAAGTACCCTTCTTTTCGTCGTTCTGACTTTCTTCGACGGTANNCTTTTCAGCCTTGACGACCAGATAACCATCCTTCAAGGTTGCGGAAATTTGGTCCTTCTTGAAGCCCGGGAGCTCAATATCAAGTTCCCAAGTCTTGTCGTTTTCGCGTACATCGGTCTTCATCAAGCGGCTANNTGCACGGTTGCCAAAGAGCTTATCGTGATGCGCGGTGTGAAAGGCATCAAACGGGAACGCATCATCCAACAAATTTTCACCAAAGACGCTAGGCAGTAGCATGATCTTATCCTCCAAAAATACTCGCCGTCGACCGTGGCGGCATTGTTCGTCGAACGTTTCTCTTCGCGCTCGATCTACTACGTATATGGAGGTTCAAGCCTACTTCTCAAGGTCTCGGTTACAATTTGTTTAGTTTGACATACATCTTTGAAAATTAGCTTTTTTAGCCTATTTTCAGTGACTCATAGCACTTTCAGTATCTGTCTTTTGTGCCAAGATCCCTCTAAAGATCGGCACCAAACGCAACAAGCAAAAGCCTGCTGCCAAAAGCGCAATGCCGCCTCCAACGTAGCCAATATCGCCGATCGTGAGATGCGTACAGACGATACCACCCACCAGGGCGCCAGACCCAATCCCAACGTTATAAATGCCAGAAAAAACGGACATAGCAATAGCGGTTCCTGTGGGCGCTGCCGAAATAATCGCCGACTGGAAGGTGAGGTTATAAAGCGTCACCGCAAAGCCCCAAAGGATACAAAGAAGGAAAGCAGTCGTTTCCCAGTTTGCTGCTTCACGCATCATCAGTAAGCTCGTAGCAATCCCTAAAACGGCGACCTTCATAAAGATCAGCGGATGACGGTCATAGGCGTGTGAAAAGAACCAACTACCAACAATCCCAACGGCACCGTAAGCCACCAGCACCCAGGTGATGTGATTGGGCGCCATGCCCGTCACTTGCGCTAAAAAAGGTTCAATATAGCTATAGACCGTGAAGTTCCCCGTCATAATAATGGGCGTGAGAATATAAATCCCAAGCAGTGCTGGTTGTGTCAGGAGTTTAGGGACTTGACGTAATTTCACTACTTGCTGACTTTCTACGCTAGGGAAGAAGCGCCACAAGCAAAAGAGTGCTAGCGCAGCCACTACACCAATAGCCAAAAACGTCATGCGCCAACCCAAATAAAGCCCCAAAACACGACCTAACGGTAACCCAGCGATCATCGCAATCGATGACCCCGCCACAACCATACTCAAGGCGGTGGAACGCTTGTGTTTGGGGGCGACTTCGACCGCCAACGGGCTCACCACCGACCAAAAGATCGCGTGCGAACAGGCAACACCGAGTCGAGAAATCAAGAGCATCCAATAGCTCGTAGAGACCGCTGACAAGCAGTGGCTTCCCACAAAGAGCGCCAAAATCAGCATCATGAGTTTGCGGCATTCCATCTTACCNGCAAGGAGCATCAAGGGGAGCGACATGATCGCTACGACCCATGCGTAAATCGTCACGAGCCACCCTGTTTGGGCTTCACTCGTTCCGAAGTCGCGCCCGATGTCGGTCAGCAAACCGATCGGGATAAATTCAGACGTATTAAAAACAAACGTGCAAAGCGTAAGAGTGAGAACAGGAAGCCACGTCATAAACGTGGACTTTAACGAGGGGCTCGACATTTTTTTATTATCCTGTCGCGTCAAAAGAATGTTATCTAGGGCTGCACCTTAGTACAAACCCGATGTTTTATTGGGGCGATTGATTTTACGCCCAAACGACTAGGATTTGGGAATTTCTGCACGTCAAACGCAAAAATAATTAAACGATCTTATGCCTAAAGAGGTAACTTGCAAGACACATCGAAGTGACCCCCATCAAGGCAACGGGTAAGGCTAACGGCAGCACGTCAATGAGCGACGCCCCTTCAAAATAGATCGCTCGCAAAGCCTGGATGCTATAGCGCATCGGATTCAAGATTGTGAGTGTTTGCATCCAGTCGGGCATAGCTCGCACCGATGTCATAAGNGTACCAGACAAAATCACCATCGGTAACATCATAAAGATGATGATGNNCACAATGGACTGCTGAATATTGTTAGCCATGGCTGAGACAGCCAACCCTAAACCCACCATCGATACGCTATAGCCCAACACAAAGAGCCCGAGTTCTATAAAGGAGCCAATAAAGGGAAGCTCAAACCACCAAAAGCCGATCGCAAAAATCATGAAAGTATGCACACACGCAATCAAGGTCGGAATGATGCTTTTGCCAATCAAAATTTCGACACTATCGGCTGGTGTCATGAGCATCATGTCAAAAGACCCATCTTCACGCTCTCGAGAAACAGAGAGCCCTGCGAGCAACAAAACTTGAATCGTTGCCAAAGCCAAGATCAAGGGCGGCACGATCGTATAGCGCGTGATGCCGTTTTCGTTCCAGCGATAGCGTTCCCGTAGTTCAAGACCGCCCTCGCCCATCCCATGCGCATCGTTCACGTTTTTGACAATACTGTAGAGGTACCCGAGTGCAATCCTTGCGGTCGTCGAGTTACGCGCATCGGTGACAACCATCATGACACCAGACCGCGCAAAGTCATTTGGAAAATAAACGCCAACGAGCGACTCCGCCTTGTCAATCGACTGCTCAAAGTCGACCAGCGACACAGCGTTACGCTGTAGGTCAAAGACTCCCGTCCCTTCGACACGGCGAATGACTTCAGCGGAGACTGACGAATGGGATTCATCAAGCAGGGTCCAAGGAACACGCTCGAGATTAAAGGTCGCGCCATAGCCAAAGAGAATCGCTTGCGCAAAGACTGGGACGATCAACACCACGCGTGATCCTTTGTCACCCAAAATCACAGCGAGTTCTTTGAGGACAATGGCATAAATGCGGTTAAGCGACATCAGAAAGCGTTGCCAAAGCATCATGCGCCCTCCTTTTTCGCTTGCGCCAGCTTTTTAGTACGAGTGGGAGAGNCGTTTTTGAAGCATCCGTATCGTTGCGAGCGTTGCAAGCGTTATCCAACCCACAAGAATGCACGCATTTTGCCAAACCAAAGTCCCGTCACCCGCTAAGAAGATTTGCTTTAATGCTTCCATGGCATAGGTGGGTGGCAACAGGCGTCCCACGACTTCAATCCATTCAGGGACGCTACGTAAGTCAAAGAGAAATCCCGAGAGCATGAGGCTTGGTAAAAATGCCAAAACAACCGTGGCTTCAGTCGCCAAAAATTGGCTTTTGGTCTTAGCGGACAAAAAAAGTCCCAAGACAGACGACCACCCAGCCAAAAGGAGCAAGATGACCATGAGCGCACCGAGACTACCGCGTAACGGCACCTCAAACAAGGTTTGAGCAACCACCAAACAAAGTAAGCTTCCCAAAAATGTCACGACCCAATAAGGGAGCCACTTACTCAAAAAGATTTCTAAGGCTGACGCGGGCGTCGCAAATAAAGCGGACATGGTGCCTCGCTCCCACTCGCGCGCGACAACAATGGCGCACATCAAGCCGCCGGCAATCCCCGTCACGAGAACAAAGAGCCCAGGCACGATATACCAGGTCGAAATCATCCCTTCGTTAAACCAACTGCGTGAAACAAGGTCTTTGACGGGTAATGCTTGCGCGAGCGTGGTCGCATCCACATCGATCAAGCCACTCTTTTGTTGCTTCGTGATCGACGTTTGAATCACCCCTTCGGCATAAGTTTTGAATAGCAATGCCGATTGACTGTCGACCCCATAAACCGTGAGTCCCATCAANGTACTGACGGTACCATTCATCAAGTCTGCCGTAAAGCCGTCTGGGATCGTCAGCACCAGTTCAACGTCACGATTTTCAAAGGCGCGTTCTGCCGCTATAGCAGAATGAAAGACTTCCGTTTTAAAGTGTTGGTTCGCCGTAAAGTCAACAGCAATCCGTCGAGCGGTGAGCGATCGGTCTTCCAGTACCAACGCGGCTGGAATATGCTTCATCTCTAGCGAAATCCCATAGCCATAGATGAGCAACATAAAGATTGGCAAAATGAGCCCAATCACCAATGACGACGGATCGCGCACAATTTGGCGACACTCTTTAAGAAGTAACGCTTGGCAGCGCGCAAACGAAAACCGTAAACCACCGCGCTTAGTCATGAAAGGCTCCTACAGGTGACGGTGATTGGTTTCGCGCTCGNNACGATCGTCTTCGACGACCGCAATAAACGCTTCTTCGATCGAGNNCGAATGGGTTTGCCGTTGGAAACCTTACGGTACCCCTCGAATGTCGTCTGGGGTTCCGATCGCTAAAATGCGCCCAGCCTCCTGAATCAAGAAGCGGTCACAATATTCAGCCTCTTCCATAAAGTGGGTCGTCACGACAATCGTCGTGCCTTGCGCGGCGAGCCTCGTGAGTCCACGCCAAAAGTGGCGACGTGAGGCGAGGTCTGCGCCCGACGTCGCTTCATCTAAAAAGAGAATGTTCGGGTGGTGCAGTAACGCACACGCAATGGTAAATCGNCGCTTTGCCCCTAACGGCAAATCGTTCGCCGTCATGGCGCGATAGTCTGCCAACTCATAAGCCACCAAGGCGTCATCCACTTTTTGCGTAAGTGCCGCGCCATAAAACCCATAGCTACGCGCAAAGTACCGTAGGTTCGCTTCAACCGTGAGGTTGGCGTAGAGCGAAAACTTTTGCGCCACGTACCCGATGTCTGCACGCGCCTTGGCTAAGGCTTTACGTAAGTCTCGACCTTCAAGTGTTACGTGCCCTGATGATGGCGTTAACAACCCACAGAGCATTCTAAAGGTCGTCGTTTTACCTGCCCCATTGAAATTTNNCAACAAGCCAAAGATTTCACCACGACGCACCGTAAAGGACGATTGCGCCACTACCACAAAGTCGCCAAAGTGGCGCGACACGTCCGTCGCCTCAATGACATAAGGCGCGTCTTGCGTTGCCTCAACAGGTGAAGTGGTTGGCGTGTTTTGCGCTTTTTGTGTTGCCAACGCGTCCACGGTAATTCCGGGTTCTGCACGATGGGTTCCCTCAAAGGTCATGAGCGCATAAGTGTCTTCCATGCGCGCAGGGCGCGGAGTCACCTCAACGCACTCAAGAAACGCGTCATCCCACAATTGTCCGAGCCACGCTTTGACCGTTTCGATCGTTTGAGGGGTTTGTGTTAAAAGTTCCACGGCGCCGTCGCGCGGCACCACGTCAAGACAGAGAGAATGTTCCACTGCGCCCACCACGCTTTGCATCAAGCGACGGGTATAGGTTTGTTTGATGGCGTCGGGTTTATCGCCCAAATGAACCCTAAAAGTTTGCCCTTTGGCTTTAGCTAACAAGGCTTGCGGCGTATCGTATGCTAACAAATGTNNACCGTCAGTCAAACAAATGACCCAATCGGCTTTTTCGGCTTCTTCTAGGTACGCGGTCGAAAATAAGCACGTCGTCTGAGTCGACGCCATCATGTGGTCAATGATGCCCCAAAGCTCACGGCGTGAAAGCGGATCCACACCCACAGTGGGTTCATCCAACATCAAAAGCCGCGGCGCACGCACGAGCGCAATACTCAGGGCGAGCTTTTGCTTCATGCCGCCAGAGAGTTGGTAAGCCAATCGATTCTCAAACCCCGCTAAGCCCGTGAGCGTCAACAAGTGCTGATAGTGCGCTTCAAGGGTCATCCCCTCGTTCATGGGTTTCGCGCCACGCAACGTTCCGAAGAGTTCGAGGTTTTCAATGACCGAGAGGTCTTTATATAGCCCCAAAGACTGCGGCATATAAGCCACGGTTTCTAAAAACCCCTCATCGTCGGGGTCTGGCGTCTGCCCCAACACCTCAACCCAACCGTCGTCAGGCAGCTCAAGCCCACAGACCAAACGCATGAGCGTTGACTTTCCAGCGCCATCAGTANNTCCCACCAATGCCACAAGCCGTGCCGACGCGGGGATCGACACGGAGAGCCCGTCCACCGCTCGAATCGGNCGGGCGGTACTGGCGTCGCATCAAAAATGCGCGTCAGATTTTTGGCATGAATGAGTGGCACGGTAGTCATCAGAGGGATCCAAAAGAAGGACTGATTAGCGTGTGACGTTCGGTGCGAAATCCACCGTCACGGGTTGCCCAAGACGCAAGGCATTCTCTTTGTCGTCAAGGTTCAAACGCACTTCATAAACAAGCGCCGTACGCAAAGCCTGCGTGGCAACGGTCTTAGGCGTAAATTCGGCTTCAGACGAAATGTAGCCCACACGCGCTTTAATGGGTGGCGTGGTGTCAGTTGTCACCAAGGCTTCCGCCCCTTCTTTGACATAAGCCAACTGCGTTTCCGACACAAAGGCACGTACCCACTTGGGGTCCATGATGCTGACGTGATAGACCGCACGTTGAGCGGAGGTCATGTCGCCGGGCTCAGCAAGTCGCGTTCGAATCACACCATTGACGGGTGACGTGAGTACTGCTGCGGTTTCAATTTGGTAATTGAGCGATGCCAACACGGTCGCTCCTGCGTCACGCGCGGCTTTGGCTTGGCGAATTTCATCGGGACGCAGCCCTGCCTTTTTGAGGTCATATAGTGCCAGAGCACTGGCGCGACGCTTTTCAAGACCCACACGACGCCAACGGACTTCTTCTAGATTTTGAACGGATGTGGCTTGCGACGCGTAGAGCTTTTCTTGACGTGCTTCGATTTTGCGAGCGAGTACTAACTCACTTTCAATCGCCTCGAGTTCAGCCTTAGCCGCAGCAACCTCCTCATCTCGAAAGCCTGCTTCTGCGAGGCGCCACTTAGCATCCAACGCATCAAACTCAGCTTGCGCACGCTGTCGTTCGATCTCCAAAGCCCTCGTATCTAAGCGCCCCAAGACGTCACCCTTTTGAACTTTTTCACCCTCTTCTTTCATAAGGGTGGCAATGCGCCCAGCGCCTTCAAACGCCAAAGTGACTTCTCGTGCGTCAACGCTTCCCCACGCGATACTAGGTTTCGTTGCACGCGCGTCTTGCCACGACTTTACGCCGTAGCCCACTGCCGCGAGCGCCACTAAACCAACAACCAAGACGATGATTTTCTTTTTGTTCGCCATACCGATCTACTTTTGGACCTTGAGTGTGTCTTTCCGATAGCACGCACCTTCAACACAAGCACGTCTATCACTCTGCTTTGAGATTAGCACGGCTCGAGCCCAAACCCACAGAAAAAAGGCAGGACACCCGAGCTTACAATGTCCTGCCAGTTTGTTTAAGCCTTTCTTTGCTCTGGTCGATTAGACCAACGCCGCCAAACGATCCGCCAAACCACTCACGCGTTCGGTGCGTCGTTCCGTAACNGCATCAAGCACCGCTTCAGTCCCAAAAATCGCGACCGACTTTTGGGTTCGGGTCACCCCCGTATAGAGTAATTCACGCGTGGCTAGCCCTGATTCAGCCTCGGTCGGCAAAAAGACCGCGACATGTTTAAATTCAGAGCCTTGTGACTGGTGAATCGTCATGGCGTAGGCAATGTCGTGGCGCGGCAAAAGCATCGGTGGCAAGTTAACCTTCGCATCAAAGTACGCACGGCATTCGCCTTGCCCGTCAGGGAGCACCAACGCAATGTCCCCATTAAAGACGCCGAGCATATCGTCATTCTGACGAATAATAAGCGCAAGCCCCGGGTAACGCTTCGGGTCATTAAGCCAATGCTTTAAATTGGCTGTCAACAAGCGAGCGCGCAAGTAGTTATCCGCAAACGTATTGATCCCTTCAACGCTTTGTAGACCGTGGCGTTGTGCGCATAGCGGACGAAACGCATTAAAGGCTTCCCACAAGGTAGTGCGTCCTTCAAAGAGTTCCGCTTCGGTTTTATCTGTTCGTTCCACCAGGTGCAAGTAGTCAATCAACGCGTCGGCATAGCGACTGAAATGGTCTTCGAGCCAAGCTTTGGCTTTGTCTGATACCCCACAGTTTTTGTCGCCCACAGGTAACGTCGGATCCCAGTCAATCTGCCAATCACCTTCACGCGTTGTTGGGTCAGCAAAGAGCGCATGCACGGCTTTTTTAGCCGCGTACTTTNNGGAGAGTCCCCCTTCGTGGTTAATGGTNAAAGCCAAACGAGCAATCACCGACCCTTCGGCAAAACGACGACTCTTTTTGAGTTCAACGGTGTGCTGAGCTAAAGCCCCGGTCGTCGACGAAATCGCGGCAAAAACAGCACCTGGTCCCACGGCGGCTAACTGATGTTTGTCACCCAAAATAATGACGCGAGTGTTCGATGACACCGCTTCAAAGAGTCGTGCGGTNAAATGAATGTCCACCATCGACGCTTCGTCAATGATGAGGACATCTGCGGGCAGTGGGTTTTCGGGTGACGGTTTGTCGCCCGAGGCGGTTTTTGTGACGAGCCACTTATGAATCGTGTGTTCACGCACGTGCCTTGTTTCGTCTTTCTTTTCTGAAGCCTGGACTAACGCTTGCATACGCGGGAAAAAGTGACCAATGTCACCCTTTGTCATCTTTTCGATCGACTCACGCATACGCCCCGTAGCCTTCCCTGTGGGCGCAGCCAAATAGATCATGAGGTTCGGATTTTCTTCTAACAAACACTCAAGGATCAGCACCACGGTCGTGGTTTTACCGGTTCCAGGNCTTTCAGAGATCACCGAAAAATGGTTTTCGAGCGCCAAGCGCACCGCTTTCGTTTGCAGTGCATCCGACCCAAAGACCGCGGTGAGTTTTTGTACGAGCGCCTCCATCTCTAGCGACAGTGCGCTCCCCTGATGGCTCGCCAATGCCCAAAGGGCTTTTGCTAGACGCACTTCTTCAGCGAAAAAGCGCGTGAAATATAGGCGCGAGTCTAAGCCGCCGGGCCCNTCGTCCAAGGTCAACGGCTGATTGTGAACCGATGCCATATCACTTGCCGCTGCATCCGCCAACAACTGCCACTGAGCGAGCTCACCGAGCTTTTCGCGAATGGTTTGATTCACTTCGTCTTCATCGGCATCACGCTCATAGCCCCACTTTCGAGCCACTTCCCCCAAACTTACGCACACACTACCGCGCGCGTCCGCCGTAGCAAAGGCGTCCATCATGGCTTCAACAAAGACGTGCATCGTCTCATCAAAGGGCTCGACCCCGGCGTTGACGCGTGCGCGATCCGCTAAACGTAACAACGCTTCGCCTAAGGCACGTAAGGGACGAATTTCAACAGCACTTTCTGACATCACAAACTCATCAACTAAAAAGGTTATCTAATCGTTCGATCCACTCTGCGGGCACGGGGTCATAGACCACCCCTTGAATGTGATCCCCTTCACGAACTACGTACGGTGAAACACCGCGCAAGAACACATAACAAGCGCCTCCGATCAACGAAGGATTAAACGCACGACCCAATCGCACCTTTAAAAAGCGCCGCAACGCGACCAAATAAATGAGGTACTGCAAGCGATATCGATGGTGCGTCATTTCGTCAGCCATCACGCTTTGCGTAAAGTCTTCGGGTGCACTCACCAAATTTGCAATCGCGTTACTCTTCCAGTCCAAAATCCAAAATTTGCCGCCAGCCCCAAACGCCAAGTCAATAAACCCATTCAAGAACCCCGTGAGTTCAGCATCAGCCATACCGTCCACGGCGTATTGAGGTCCAAACGAGGCAATCATTTCTTTAAGGGACTGTGTGGTCAAGCCTTCGCGCAAACGTAAGAAAAACGGCATTTCCGAGTGACGCGCCGACATCGTGACGTCACGCAAATAAATGCCCGGCAAAATCTCAGCGTTCACCACGTCGTAGAGCATTTGTGCTGCTGCATCAACCGCTTCTTCACGAGACGCTTCGTCCTTAAAGGACAAAAACGTTTCGATCATGCGGCGTGCAATACGGTGGCGCTCGTCGTTTGCCTCAGGCGTATCGGGCGCAATCTGCGGAAAGTCCGCTACTTCGAGCATATGGTGTAAGCAGTCCCCTGCCTTGGTGCCACGCGGGAACCCCATGATGCCTGTGAGTTTGGCGGACTTCGTTTTAGAGCCAAACCAACCGAGCCCCATATCGTCATCGGTCACCGTGCGACTAATCGACGAGAAGGAACTTTGGTACCACGATGGGCGAATTNNAGCCTGAGGGGTATCAGCATCAAGTTTCGTCAGATCAGGAACGTCTGGGGTATCTGCGAGCCCCATGCCGACATTTAACTTGTCCTTGATATCAACCACCACAAAACCAGGTTGTTCACATTCAAGCTGATGTAGGCGCGTTAACACATCCACCGTTGCAACGTCGGCTTTTCCCGTCAGCGCCATGAAGTACGCATTTTCCCTGCCGGTCTTATGTAACTCGAAAGGCGCCTCCGTAAGCCCCATGGCTTGCAACGCTTTTTCAGTTACCTCAGCCTTTCCTTTATTAGCCTTTTGAGGAAGGACAAGTACCAAGTGCGATATCGCACGCGTCATGCCCACATAAGCCAAACGCACTCGTTCCTCAAATCGTTTTGATTTGAGCGCTGTGGTTTCACTGAATTTGTTGTGCCCAATCAACAGTTGCATCCCTGCTGGCGAACTATCTTTAAAGAACGCCTGACTTTCGCTTCGCCCTTTATTGAGTTTTTCACCATGCGGCAAATACACAATGGGATACTGCAAGCCTTTACTTGAGTGAATCGTTTCGATCGTCACAAGGTTGGCATCTGACGGTAAACGTAAGCGACGCGCTTCAGGGGTCGACTCAGATGGCGACGTGCGAATCTGCTCAAACCAAGCCAATAAGCTCGAAGGTGTTGTGTACTGGCGCCCCGCTTCATTGAGAAGTTCCAAAATATGGGCGTAATTCACCAAACGGGCTTCGCCTTTTTCAAGCGGCAACAAACGTTGCGCCACATTGACCTTTTCAAATAAATAGGCAAAGGCACTGGCAACGCCAGCTCGACGCCAACGCAACACGCCCTCTTCAAAATATTGACGTAATTGCGTTCGACGGCTTTCGTCGTCAGACACAATGTCCGACAACGTGTCACCAATAAAGCGCGTCGTACGCGCGGCTGTCATCACCTTTTCATTCGCGGGCGACTCGAAGGCATGTAATAACCGCACGATTTCATCAGCTTCTTCGGTTTTAAAGACATCGTCTTGATTTCGCATCGCCACACGCACATGGCGATGCGCAAGCGCTTCGCGAATTTCCGTTGCAAACTCACGTTTTTGAACCAAGATAGCAATGTCGCCCGGTCTCAACGCACGTAAGTTCACCGTGACGTCTTCGACCTCATTCGTCTCTTCATGCTTGATCGTGACCGTCGTTGTCCCAATGACATCATGCTCTGACTTGGTCGCCAAGCCCATGACCTTTTGGCGTCCTTTGGCAATCAAACGGGCAATATCCNNACTTATCACCGTGACAGCAGTCGCTTCTGTAGCATCGACCTCGCCTTCAAACGATGTCCAACACTCCACCGCTGGCACTTGCTGCCAAACCCCATCGATCTTTTCAAAGAGACCAAAGACCTTCTCATTGGTGTTCACCGATTCATACTTAAGGTCATCACGCAAGAAAGCACTTTCAGGACCATGATTAAAAAACGCGTTGACCGCATTCATCAAATCAGGACACGAACGGAAGTTTTTTACGAGTCGTGCATGGTGCCTAATCAAAAACTTGGCACGCATATAGGTATCTAAGTCTGCCGAGCGGAAGCTATAGATGGCTTGCTTTGGGTCACCCACAAAAAAGAGCGCACGCGACAGTCCCTGAAGGTCACCGTCTGGAATCTGCAAAAAGAGCTGATTAAAAATCTCAAATTGCACGGGGTCCGTATCTTGGAATTCGTCAATCAAGACCCCACGATAGGTACTCNNACGAATGCGACGCGCAAACGAACCATCTTTATCGTTTTGAAGTGCCCACCACAACTCTGAAAGCAAGTCATCATAGGTCCCCGTACCCGTGCTACGCTTGAGTTCGCGTAACGCTTTGGGTGCTTCATGAACAAACGCCTCAAGCACAGGTAACACACACGGCTGCACTTGGCTCGCATCAATCTTACGCGGCGCAAGGGGTTCAGGCAGTGCCGTTAAGAGGCCTAACTTCTTTTCCCAATCAGTACCAGTCATGATCTCACGACGCTCGTCGTCATCAGCGGCATTGGCTAACGCACGGCGCAAAAAGTCCTCAACCACTTGTTGGCGTAAAGGGAGGTCGCTATCTGAATACTCGCGATCAAAGTACCCTGACGACGTAAAGACATGGTTAGTGAGTACCTTTTGACAAAAGCCATGAATGGTCGAAATCGACGCATCGTCAAAAGTCTCCATGGTATTACGTAAAGATTGAATCGCCTCGTCTTGATTGAGATTNATTCTCTACCACGCCTCAGCCTGCTCCACAATTTTTTGGTCGACTTCACTTTCGCTAAAGTGCCCCGTCAAGAAGCCTAACATTTCGCTCAAGTGTTCGCGAATGCGGCTTTTGAGCTCCGCCGTTGCCGCTCGCGTAAAAGTCACCACCAACAATTGATTAATCGGCATCTTTTCTTCAACGATCAAACGTAATACAAGGTGTTTGATCGAGAAAGTCTTGCCTGTCCCCGCCGAGGCTTCCAAAAGGGTCGGAATCGTCAGTTTTGCTGACACCACGTCAAAGGGTTGCGTTTTGCGAGAGGTTGGGTCACACGTGGCGTCTTTATCGTTTTGACTCTCTTCTTCTACTGTCTCAGGCTCCATAGCACTCGCAGCCGCAGAATAAAACGCCTCATCGTCTATTGGACTGTTGTCCCACTCTTTTAAAAGCGCATCGCTCTCAGCTAAAGAAGCCTCGTTATCGCTCATCGGCATTTCGTTATCAAAGATCGGATCATTAGGCTTCACAGGGAGCCTCCGTCGTATTAGTTTCATCAGAGATCGTCAAAAATTCTTTTGGCAGGGTTAAAGAACGACCTTCGAGCGCCATCAACTCATCTAACTGCAACTTCAGTGTCTGTAACACATCGTTGTACACTTGCGCCCCTTGACCAACGGCAAGCTTCGGCAACAACTGCTTAAAGACTTTTTGGCGTTCACGGGTCTTTGACTGCGCCGCTTTGAGGTCGCGACCTCGCCACAAAATCTGGTCCGCACGTTGATCTATGGTGTAGTTTTGATTAACACCATCATTGTCTGTTCCCATAAATGGACTTTGCGTGAGCGTCAAATAGGGGACCAAAAGGATGCGCAAAATAGCCTTAGCGACCTTTGCGTCGCAACTCGGCAAAGACACGACCACCAATTTATTCGGATCCTCTTTAGGCGCTTTCATCAAAGACTTGAGGTTGTCATCCCAAACACACACCAACTTCGCTTCATGAATGACCCCAGCGGCGCACCCAACGAGAAAGTCCAACACATCTCGAAGCACGACCATACTTGACGATTTCGAAGAACTAATACGCACCAAGCGTCGTACGCCTTCTTTGACGTAAACACCCTTAAGACGCGCCAAAAGTCGCGGCATATCCGACCCTAAGTCGAGGTCAATGTCGATGTCGTCAACTGCCTGCCCTTCAGCACACGCTTGATGGTATTGGTAGAGCGTTTGACCAAAGTACGTATCGCTATCCGCAAACCATTCACGCACCCCGAGAGCGCCATAGCGAGGATTGGCTTTGACACAAGTTTCCCAAGCTTCTACCGTTTGCCCAGCCTCAAACGCCTTGTAGGCTTCAAAGCGTCGTACCCACTGTTCTAACCCTTTGTCTCCAGGCATTAATCCTTCTTGGGCACCTTCATCAAGTGGNGTACTCAACCAAACACCAGCTGCACCAAGCGTACGCGTGGCGGGCTTTTTCCAGAAGTCTGCGAGTTCGCGTAACGTCACTGTCGTTCGATCATTGGCTTTGAGACCCTTATCCGCAAAAACAGGATCGGATTCACTATAGTCCGTTGCAATCGCTTGTTTGACCGCTTCAAATAAGCCCTTGTCATGGCTACGCCAATCGCGATGCCCATATTCAAAGTTCGACTGAGAAAAGGCGTTCAAAGGCACCGTCACGGTTAAGCGTTCACCACTTCGNTTACGTTCTTCACGGTTTTCAGTAAAGTCCAACAACCAATCGCGCAATTCCTGTGCCACGATCGAAGGTTGACGTTCTTTAGCCGCTTCACCCGTCCCACAAACGTACGACACCAAGAATCGGTCTCGTGCAGCTAACAACAAATCTAAGAACACGTTACGGTTGTCGATGCGGCTATCACGGTCGCCTCGACGGGGTGCCACCGCCATCAAGTCAAATTCATGACGACGCATAGTGCCTGGGAACGAGCAGTCGTCGTTCAACCCCACAATCGCAATGATGCGATAAGGTAAGGGGCGTAACTGTGCCATCCCCGTGAGCGTCACGCGGTTCGTTGGCAACCCGCCGCCCGGCGTCAATTCAAGCTGCGACTCAACCGACGACATAAAGAGCCCAAAGGGCACGGTCATGGGTGCGCCACCGGCACTTGCGCGTTCAATGTCTTCACGCACCGCCGTTGCTGCCTGACGCACACGATTAAAGCCATTACCCTCTTCTTTAAAGAGGCGCGTCATGGCATCCAACAACCAAGCCATCCAATCGGTTGCCGTGGCATCCTTTTCAATACGTAAACGGAACGCCTCTAAATAGGTCGATAGGCGCGCCAACGCGTCCAACAAGACAGGACGATCCCCAACCGAAGTCCAACCCGACTCTTCAGTCCCCACCACTGGCAACGTGTCGTAAAGCGGCATCACTTCGTCATTGGGTAAGCAAAAGCCTAGCGTCAGACGTTCCACGGCGCGTGCGAGCGTCATGTCTTTTGCCACGGCAAAGGTCACAGGATCAATCGTATTGAGGTGCGCGTCCGACAACCCATAGCGGTAGCCCGCGGCACGTAACCATGCCTCCAAGGTGGGCATATCGTCACTTGTGAACCCAAAGCGTGCCGCGACGGGTGGCAACGAAATCCACGCCATAAAGTCTTCACGAGTGGCGCGGTAATTGAGTAACTTACCCAGCCCCAACACCGTCTGCGCAGCCTGATCGTCGTCCAAATACGATAGCCCCGAAATACGCCATTCAATGCGTGCGTCAGCGGGTTGACTTTCGAAGACCTTTTCCGTTAACGGAGCCGTGGCTGACAAGTCAGGCGTCACGACCAACACATCATCAGGGCGTAATGTCGGATCTTCGCGGAATCGTGCCTGCAACCAGTCAAGCAAAGCCTCAAGCTCACGCGTTGCCGTTGGCGCACGCATAAACTGCACCGAACGGTCATGTTCATCAAAAAGCGGTGCCCCGTCCGCCGTTGCCTTGAGATCTGGGTTCAGATTCAGAATCGAATCCTGAATGCGACGCAGTAATCGTGGATCACGCGACTCCAAGTAATAACTTTGGTTTTCAACCGTCATATCGGGCTGAATGCGTTGGTCTTGCAGTCGACCGGCAAACGAATCCAAGAAGTGACGCTGTTGCGGCAACTCAGGAACTGTGCCTTCGGGCAAATCAAGTTCGGTGAGCTGTACGCCCGTATCAGGTGCCGCTGTATAGCGCCATAAACGGTCGATATTGGCACGCGTTGAACGTNNACCATTATTAGCCAAAATCGGGTGCCCCACTTCTCGGTGACTGTCATCCGCTTGTCCCGTCTCGCTTTCTTTTGCTTCCCAATTAAAAAGTCGTTGAGGCACCAAGTCAAACCAATATTCGCTCGTCGGGTTCAATAGATAAAACCACACGTCGCGTCCCGAAAGCGCATAGTACTTCAAAATCGGGAGCATCAAGGGCGGCACCACAAAGGGCGCAAAGACATGTAAGACCTGCGGCAATTTGACCGTGTGCCCATTATCTAAAGAGACTTCGGACGTGCCACCGCTCTCAGACAATCGGCGCAACATGTCTGGGTAGCCTTCCATAAACTGGCGACCGCGCCAAGAAGGAGACGAAGCGAGCTCACGCCACAAATCACGTTGCCACAAAAAGTCGGGGTGTTTCTCGAGTTCTCTTTTTTCGTCCTTACCCTGATGGCCTTGAGGCAATAACGAGGGATGCAGTCCCAACCAATCCAAGACCCAATCCAAGCGATAGGTCGCATAGACCACAAAGGTTTGCGTAATATGGCGTACTAATTGCCAAATATCATCATCGGTCTTCCCTTCGAGATAGTGCGCCAAGGGTTCGTGGTACTGGCTGCGCACGAAAACTCATGAAACCTCTTCACGCAAAATCTGCCAAATCATCCAGTCGGCTTCGTTACCCAAGACGTTACTNATGGGTTCTTTAGAGAAAAAGCCCATCCAAGCCGAAAGGAGCATAAAGTCCATCCCTGCGCACACACCGTCTCGTGCAGCAATCGCTTTAGTGAGATCATGCCCCACAGCGCGATTAGGCACGATCACAGGCACCTTTTCAAACGCTTTAGCAAAGAGCACTTCGGGCGACGTATGGTCGTCGATATGTCCCTCAACGCCCAGGGCTTCGATGTTATGAAGCAAGACGGCACGAAGGACTTCGTAACTATTACTGTAGACGGTATGAATCATGGCAACGAACAGAGAATCTCAAAAACGAGAGAAGAAGTCTTATCGATTTTAGCGACTTTCTTTCCACATGCCATGTTTACACATAACCCGTCAAATCGTGACGCAAAGGAGCGTCTTTGACACCAATCGCGCGTGTTGCCTATTGGCAATTGACGACCTTACCCAAAAAATCGTCAGCGAATAGAATGATTCTTTTAGACACCGTCCTTCAATCACACATACTTTTCGCATGACTGCTTTACCCAAGATTCTTACCTGGTTCGTACCCACTGCGCCCGAAACACTCCACGCGCACTTTCTTGAGGCGCCGATCATGCCTTGGGATTCATCCACATCGTCAGAAATAGCTAACACGCGTTTCATGCATATCAAAAGGAAGCTAGTCGAACGCTTCCGTTGATCACTGCCAGTAAAACGGTCGCCATGCTTTTCGAGAAAGCGCGTAAGCTGTTGGTCGACAATACTGGCATAAATATTGGTCATGGCTTTCTTTCTCGAATGATTGAGTCGTCAAAAACTGCGACAAATGGGCAACTACCTTCAGTGATTCTATTCCTCTCTATCATTTAGAACGACGTTAACCTGCCGTTGAATCACGCGTACTTCATACCTACCCAAACACCAAAGCCCCGCCAGACTGATTTTGTCCAACAGGGCTTCGGTTGGCGACCTACATTCTGACGCAGGTGCCTAACCTAAACTCCGCAGGCAAAATCCTATCTAGAAACAGAAGTTTGTCATTGGTCAAGTGACTAACTTCTGAATCTCTTGGCAGGCACATCCACCCGGAACAGACATGTGAGCCAATCACGAACCCTCTTTGGCAACAAATCCACCAGCCAGTGTTCGCATGATCTGTTCCGGCGTACCGTGTAGCGGTCCATGCTCATCAACAGCTTGTTGATTGAGTTTCCCGGCAACTCCATCTTCCAATTGGGACCACGTTCCTGTTGAAGCATCAGGTTGTGCCGAATCTGCAGCCTAAGGTCGCATCCGATGAGGTAGACCAACAGTTTCCCGAGATGCGAGGCTTCCGTGACACGCAGACGTCTACCAGACAACTGATTTTTCAGCTGGTCAAAGCCTTGCTCAATCAGCCCTCGCAAACGATATAAATCTATTGCTACAGAGGGATCTTCAACCACATTGCTCTTAATGTTCAGCCAACCGGCACGGTCAGCAGTCCTGTTAACCGCCGTCTGATCAATCACCCATATCTTTTTCGGGGTTTGATGCTGATATCCCTTCGGGTCACTACTTCCTTCAGATAAGGTCTTGCCTCCTGGAACAGACGCTGATCGACCTTTCGTCCATGACTCAATTCATCGAAGACCTGTACCACAAGGCTGTTCAGATTCGACCTGACCGCCTGTGCGTGTTCCGGATCGTAGAAAAGGTGGCTGTAAACCTTGACGGTGGTTTTATTCGATTTCTGCCAGCTCTCGGTGAAAGTGTGGCTATAAACACGATGAACTCGATCCCAGGCTTGAGTCCTGCGTTCAAGCTCACGTACCTGTGCAAAAATCCACTTCTCCTCATTGCTGCCGACCGCAATTGGGCAACCGGTAAGGAAAGTCATGTCGTCGTTGATCAGCTTGTTGAGCATTGCGTTTGACGGGTAGCCGCGATCGCTGATCAGCATGATTTGATCCATCGGGAAGCCGTACTTGCTTCATGCGTTCATAAATGTAGGAATACGATCCGCGGTCATTGATGGATCCGTTGTAGGCAAATGCGTAAACGATGTGTCCGGTCAGCTGATCGAGAACGGTTGCCAGATTCAGCTGAGGCAGTCCTTCGTCCTGTTTGGCATACTAAATTCAATTTGCTCTGCAGATGAGTACGAATTAATGCTCGTGCTGTCAATCGCGCAGTAGCGAACGGGGATTCCTCCTGCGATCTCGGTACTGCTTCTTCTGCAGGGTTTTGAAACGTTTCGCCCAGAACTCATCCCATGCTTCAGGCGTGCACGTGCGCAGCAGTTTGGTTATTTCCTGACCGGAAAGATTCTGAGCCACTCGAGGAAGGATCTGATGGTAGTACCAGTCGGAGTAGCAATCTACTGAACCACCCTTGAGGATCTGATAAATCGCATAGCTGATCCACTGTTCGGCATCCTTGCTGCCAAACACTTCACCAGAGCCGACACGATCCCTTGATGAATGGTACCAGACCTTTCAGGGCATAGTGGGGCAGGAAGAATTTGAAGTTTCCTTCCTCCTTGTCCTCCGGCTCTTCTTCAGTCAACTCCTGGCTCAAGTCCTCATTCGTCGTTTTATCTTCTGCCACAGCACTTTCTTCAACAGGCTTCTTATTCGGGAAGCCTACGAATTCAGCAGGAAGCTGATCAAAGAACGTATTTTCATCGACAAGATCGTGATTCAAGTAATACCAATCCTGTTGAGCAAATTCGGGATGTAGGGACAGGAATTTCGAGGACATCTTCACCATGCCGCTAGGCTGAATCACGCCCACCTGGATTTGGACAGCCGGAACAGAACGTCCCTTCTTCCCCTGCGCCGCCTCTTCCTGAGTAGGAGCAATCCATTTGTTGCGATAAGCCCTGACGTATGTTTTGCCCTTGTTCTTATAAGACATGAGCTTGAGCTGAAGAATTTCCTGTCCTGTTGCCATTTTCAACGCCGCATAGATTGGTTGCGATATAACATATTTTACTCTAGTTTTGGCAAGAAAACAATAGCCCTGCCAGATTTTTTCCTGTCTGACAGGGCTATTGAGATTCTGCGTTATCTAGATAGTAGATTTACCGCGGAGTTCGGGTGCCTAATGTCGTGACGATGACAGCCAAGTTACTTCTTGACCTTCTTCGTACGGTCAGCGTACTTTTCTGCAAGTTTTTCAAAGTAAGGTGGCACGGCAGGATCTGACCAATCAATATAACCACGCACAAATCCGATCAAATGACCGTTACCATCCAGTACAAACGTACTCGGAGTAACATCCACAGGCAAATGAGCATAGAGAATCTTGTCTGGGTCATACCAAGTCAACAATTCCGTTGCATTATGCTTTTTGATGAACTTATTTAAACGTTTGGGCTTGGTATCTAAAGCAATCGATATCACCTGTACCTTGCTACCCTCTTTATTGAACCGCTTTTGAAGTAAAAGCTGATTCGGAATATTACGTAAGCACGATTCACTCCAAGAAGCCCAAACATCAACCACAACGAGCTTACCCTTGAACTGATCCAAAGACATGGGTTTACCATCAAGGCTCTTAAAACCATCATTAACAAAACCGCGCGTCGTTCGGAATTCAATAAAATCGCGAGCAACAGCAGGCTTTTCAGCTATCGGCTTACCGTTAGCTTCATATTTTTGATTAAACGGAGGCATCGCAGCCATCGCGCTTTGGATACCCACACACAGGCTAAGAGCTATCAGGGCTTTCTTAAACATGCTTTTCCTCATCCTTTAAAAATTCAATTAAGCCTTAGACTGACGACGGCGAATACGCAAAACCAAAAGAATTCCGCCGACGACCAACGCCACCCAAGGCGCGACCCATAAGGCAGCCGTGCCTGCATTCATGTCGGGTTCATAGCGAATCTGTTCGCCATAACGTTCGACCATGAAGTCAAAAATCTGTTCGCGAGTCTTACCTCGCGGAGCTTTTCATAAATCACACCCTTCAATTCGCTCGCAATCTGGCTCTCGGAGTCATAAAGCGTCAAATTGGGGGACACGGGACAACGCAACACTTTTGCGATACTGATCGCTTCATCACGCAATGCGTACGCTTTGAGTGGCTCACCCGCGTAAAGCGACGACGCCAAAAGCGCAGTCGTAACGAGCGTCAACGAAGTGCGAAGAAAGGCATTCACAATGTTTCTCCTTTTTGGTCAAAACGGCGACGAGTGATCAACATCCAAAGTGCGCTCAATATCATGATGACGCCGCCAGCCCAAATCCAACCTGCCAAAGGTTTGATAGAAAGGCGAACCAGCCATTCTTGTTCTGAAAGAGGATTCCCCATCGAGACGTAATAGTCACGCAAGAACCCGTGGTCAATCCCAGCAGCCGACATCTGAACGCCGTTAGCGACGAAGGTCTGACGTTCTGGGCGCAACACCGTGATGAGCGACTCGTCCTTGGCATCCAAGACTTCGATCACGCCTTGCTTGGCGTAGTAAGAATGGTTGTCAACATTACGCGTTTCGGTATAAACGAAAATCACATCGTTCACCTGACGACCTAGTCCCGTACCCNNCATACGTACAAGGGCTTCACTTTCGTACTGCTGAACACCCACCGCACCAATAATGCTAATGNNTACCATACCAAAGTGCGCCATCAAGGCTGCAACGCTCATCTTGCGCGCAGAAAGTGGGACACAATGCGCAATGGTCGTCGTAATCAGCCAGNNTACCGCAGCCGCCACCGCCGCAAAGGTCATAATGGGATCCAAGGGCTTCGTCGTGAAGGTCACCGCGGCAGCAACGCCAAGGCTTAACACCCCACAAATGCCCCAACGTAACCACCCCTTAAAGCCTAATTGCGCAGCACCTGCCATCACAGCCGCGATCAACGCCATGGGCGCAAAGAAGCTATTAAAGTAAGGCGCCCCTACGGTCAACGTACGACCCGCAAAAATTTCGTAAATGAGCGGATAGATCGTGCCAAAGAGCACCGCAAAAGTACCNGCGACGAGCAAAAATACAGCCCCCGTCATCAACGCGTCTTCACGCGTCACAGGCAACTCTTTTTCTGCGCACACGGGCTCAATACGGGCGGCATAAAGAAAGNNTACCGCCGGCACCAAGAGCACCAAAGCCAAAATCTGAAGCGCAATGCCACGCGTCGGATCGGTCGCAAACGCATGCACAGACTGCATTGCACCCGAACGCACCAAGAAGGTCCCGAGTAAACAAAGCGCAAAGCCCACCAACGTCAAGAAGACCGTCAAACGACGTAACTGCACACGGTGGCGCGTCTGAATCAAGGCGTGTAAAAGTGCGGTCGTCGTGAGCCACGGAATAAAGGATGCGTTTTCAACAGGGTCCCAGAACCACCAGCCGCCCCAACCGAGTTCGTTATAAGCCCACCAAGACCCAAGCATATTGCCTGCTGTCAAGAAGTACCAGGCGACAACGGCGATCTTCGTGGTGTAGTCCACGGCAGCTTTAGTCCACTTGCCCGAAAGAAGCAAAGCAGCCATGGCTGCAAACATCAGCGCAAGCCCTGAATACCCCATAAAGAGAACTGGCGGGTGAAGAATCATCCCGATATCTTGCAAGACGGGGTTCAAGTCTCGGCCTTCAGGCGGCATCATCGGAAGATTACGCAAGAAGGGGTTCGACGTGAGCAACAAAAAAAGACAAAAGCCAGCAATGACAATCAGCATCAAGCCCTGTAGGCGTGCTTTAAAAACTTGATCTTCACAGCGTAAGAAGCCTACTAAAGCCGTTCCTAAGGACATCATTAAAATCCAAAGGAGCATCGAGCCTTCGTGGCTACCCCATAAGGCAGCTACTTTGTAGGCTATTTCAAGTTTAGTATTAGAGTGATTAGCCACATAGGCGACCGAAAAGTCATTGGTCACAAAAGACCAGACAAGGGTCGCGGTCGCGCCAACCAGTGAAAGAGCCGTCAGTATCGATGCCAGACGACTAAAGTCGCGATAGTATTGCGACGAAGTGCGTACGCCATAGAACACNATTGCAGGCGCAAGCAACGCGGTCATGGTGGCAATAATGAGCAAAAAGTACTCTAGTTCGGGAATCACTTTAGGGTCCTTGGGTTCATAAAGGGTCAGCGTACTTTATAGCGCACTGACCCCTAAATGTAGCTTAAGGCTTGAGGCAAATGTCACCCTTTTTTTAGAGTCGACGTCGACCCAAGGTGAAGGCGCAAATCCCAAAGAGTGCGACCGCCCAACCTAAGAGAATCCCAACGAGAGTCGCTGGAGACGGCACACTAAAGGAGAGCACGCCAATCACAGACTGGTTGAGTAGTCTAAAGACACTCGCGGGGTTCGCAAGCATCAGGTACGTGAGCGTTTCGCGACCAAGCACATCAGCGCCCGCCACGCTCACCACTAAGAGCCCTAAATCGTAGAGCAACACTACCACAAACCACACCACCAAAAGGAGTGCCAACGCTTGTGCCTTATGGCGTACCGACAAACTCACCCAGTAGGCAATCAACATAAAGATGATGCCAAGCAGCCAGCCGCTCGTAATGAGGACACCCAACGACAAAATAAGTGAACTAATGTCATAAGGCACGTCAAGGCACGCCTGCACAATCGGCAACACGGCAAAGCCGATCACCAACACAAGCAACAAGGCAGCGCCCTGACCCATACTCTTACCCGTCAACCACTGTAAGCGCGAAAGCGGATAAGTGAGCATCAAAAGAAGCGTCCCCGATTCGGTANNCTTCCCCACAAAGGCGTCATAAGCGAGTAACAACGCCAACAAGGGTAACAAGAAGACCGTCAAACTAAGGAGCGAATTCATCACGCTCGGTAACGGCTGATACTGCAACGTACCGCCAATGGCTGCTGTCCCAAAAAAGACTGCTAAGCCCAAAATAGCGAAAAGCGCTGAACCAAACACCAACCAACGACTACGCAAGCAGTCGCGCAATTCTTTGCTTACCACGATCATGATCGTTTGAAACGCACTAATGCGGCGACCAGTCCCGATGGCATAAGCCATATTCGTCATCACTCGTTCTCCTTACAGCTGTTCCACAGGGACATTCAGCACAAAGTGCTGGAAGATCATGCCAAGGTCTNNACTTTTACGTAACTGGAAGTCATAGACCCCATACTGCGACGTAAGGCACTTCACGGCAAGACTCACTTCGGTCTCAGGCACCGCGAGTCGATGACCGCGCACCCACTTAGATAAAAGCGGATCCTTGAAGGCTTCAGGATTATTGATGTGACTAATAAGGGCAGGTAACTGCGCTTTGGCTCGCAAGCTTTCAAGTGTCCCTTCGCCACGGCATTCACCTGCCGCCAAAAGAAGCACTTGGTCTAAGAACGGTTCAACGAGCGCCAACTCATGCGTACACACAACCACGGCGCACCCTGCGTCACGCAAGGCCGAGAGTTCGCGGTACATGAGGGACGAGNNTACCGCGGGGTCCAACCCCACCGTCGGTTCGTCAAGCATCAATAAACGCGGACGCGTCAACAACGCTTGCGCCAACCCTAAACGCTGACGCTGCCCCTTGGAGCACTGTCCCAAGCGCTGACGAAACACAACGCCTAAGCCCAATTCGTCCACAAGCGCTTTGATGCGAGACTTGTCAACGCCCTTGAGCCCAGCAAAGTAGTTGAGATGTTCTTCGACGGTCATCGCGTCGTAAAAGCTCACGTTTTCAGGTAAATAACCGATGTCTAAGGGCGATGCACCAGGCGCCCCACCCAAGACCATCAGTTCACCGTACTTTGGGNNCTTAAGTAACCCCAGAATCAACTTAATCAACGTTGACTTACCAGCACCGTTGTGCNNACTAATCATACTTAATAAGCGCCCTTCGTTCAGTTCAAAGGACACATCATTAAGAACCGTTTTCGCTCCTCGGCAGAAAACCAAATTCTTACACGCAATCACACTCATCATTAACTCTCTTTGGCAGGGGGAAGCACAGGGGGCGTCATCAACGGATGCGAGTCCGTCACCCCTTTACCGCGGTCAATTTCAAATTGATTCGCAAGCCAACGTAACAACGCGGTCACGGGACTATCCATCAAGAAGCGCGCTTCTGGGTAAATCCAGAAAATACGGTCAAGACTGTCGTTCGGCTGATAGGCGCGATCGCCAATGCCGTCATGATCCATGTCCCAACCTAGATACGTACTCCAGAAGTTGCCGCGACCTTCGTGGCTCCATTCCAAAGGCTTTTCGCCCACATAACGCACTTGGATCTGGTTGTCGACAAAGGCGTTATCCCAAAGGACGTTGCCTTCGCCCCCCAACGCAACCCCAATCCCGATATCGCTATCGGCGATGTAGTTTTGCGTGATGCGGTTTTTGCCTTACCCATAAATAAAGATGCCTTTACCTTCGTTATCAAGCGCAGCACGCCCCTTGGGGTTATGCACGCCTTCGACGATGTTATCCTTGACGAAACAACGGTCTACCACGTTTAACAAAATGCCAAATTCGATATTGCGAGCGCTATAGCTATTGGTGAGCGTCACGGTTTCGCAACTCATCA
Organism: uncultured Sutterella sp.; assembly: GCA_905186105.1. Lineage (GTDB taxonomy): Bacteria > Pseudomonadota > Gammaproteobacteria > Burkholderiales > Burkholderiaceae_F > Sutterella. The sequence continues at coordinate 1,923,568 of LR994475.1, forward strand.
ATGCATAGCCCCCACGAACGCCCATGGCGCGGTTATTGTCTGCACTGCAATCACGGGTGTACATATAGTGAATCCCATACTGGGCACCGGTAAAGAAGTTACCATTTGAGCGCGCACGGTCAACGTTTTCTAAATAGAACCCGTCGCGCACATTACGCAAATGGTTGTTGTGCATATCAGCAGACTTGACGTAATTCAAAAAAACGCCGTCACCACGGTCTAACACATGGCGCTTTTGGTCACCTTCGATACGACAGTTTTCGATCGTGAGGTCACTCAAACGGTCTGCACGCACGCCAAAGCCCGGGCCNTGGAGCGTGAGCCCCGTGAGCACTACGTTGTCTGCGCCGTCAGCCACCTTGACGCCAGCGTCACGGTTATAGAGGTCACCCCCATAGTTACGAATCGTGAGGTTCTCTACGCGAACACGAGGCACACGAATGATGATGCCTGAGCCCTCACCGCCCGCATCAATCACCGCACCTTCTTCACCACGAATCGTGATCCCACGCGCAAAAATCTCAATGGGTTCTTCGGGGATATAAACCCCTTTTTTGATCGTGATGGTGTCGCCATCTTCGACATCAATAAACGCGTCTTCGAAGGATTCAGCCGAATCCACGACATATTCCTCTGCCGAAGCAGAGAAAGCGAGACATGCCATGAGTGTCGCCACTACACTCAAACGCAGTCCCTTCGAAAGGGAATCCTGCATACACGGCTCCCTTAGTCGAGCAATTCAAGCGTGATGTCTTTGTACTGATAGATTTTGCCGCCCCACTCTTTGATGAAGTATCGGCAGCGTACCTTGTCAGAAAAAGCAGCGGGTTCGTCACCCATTACGCCTTCACGACGATGNGTACCATACACGTACATGGCACTGGTCAGCGGCNNAATTAAATATTTGTCGTCAGGCGTTTCCCAATCGGTCTTAGCTAAGTCATGGATATAAAACGCCAACAAACGGCGCTTGTTTTCAGGCTGAAGGGCGTACGTAAACGCATCACGACCAGCGCAGAACTTCAGGGGGGTGTCTTCAGCGCCCTTGATGATCACTTCAGCCTTCGGACCTTCGTAATGAGCAATGACCATGCCGCAAAGATGGCAACGGTCGTGTTTTTCAAATGGAACCGGGAGATAGGTCTTTTGTGAAGCTTCATCACCACAACCGCCGAGCATCATAGCCAGGGAACTCGCAGTTGCGATCATTGCGACCTTTTTCAACATCGTCATTACTCACTCCTCAGTCAGTTATTTTTGACTTTATTTTATTCGTTCGGAAAAACTGAACAGTGCGTTCAGAAAAACTGAACGGGTTTCGGATAAAAAAATAGCCCTTAAAGGGCATTTGTATTTTTTATTTTATGTTTGGGATTCACTGGTTGCCTCGTCCGAAACGAGCGAAGCAACCAAGTGAATCTTTCTCATGTGCTCAGCACAATTCGATCAAAAGTCTCGCAAGAGATTAGAGACCGAAGAGCTGACCGGCGTACAGGATGAAGTGACGCAGGCAGAGCATACCAGCGATGCTGCAGAAGCCAGCGAGATAAAGACCCGCAGCGGACTTCACGCAATTGAGCAACACAGGCATAACAAAGCCAACACCAACTACACCGACCCAGAACACGGTAGACCACGTGCCAGAGACAAAAGCCTCAACAGCAGCCTGAGCAGCGGCGTTACCGCAGATCAGGGAGACAGCGATCATGAAGATGCAGAGGGCTTCAGCGGCTATGATCGGTNNACATTCAGCACCGTGCAAGACCTTCAAGTCAGCACTGTGGGGATCTTCACCGAAGCAACCAACAGCCATAATCTTGGCAGCGGCAGCACCAGCGGAGAGACCAGACGCCACGAAGAGCGCCGGGAGGACAGCCGTGTTGATGAGCGGGAAACGGACGAGAACGCTGATCAAGAAGCCAGTGTAGGCACAGACCGTGATCGCAAGGATCAAAACGATCCAGTGCAAAGCACCGCGCATCGAGTCAAACACGCCAACGATACCGTCGAGCCAAGCCAACGCGCCGCAATCCTTGATTTCCTTACGGAAAGCAACGAGCGTCAACACGAAGACGAGCGGGATATAGAACAGAAGCGCTATAACACCGATGCTCATCACGGAAGTCAGGTTGTAGTAGATGAGAATACGCCAGAAGACCAGCGGATTCGTCAAGTCGAGAACCAGGCACACCATACCGAGCAGAATCGTCACGAGTACCGGTGAGACTAGCGGCTTGAGAAGCGGCGTGTTAACAGCCGTCTGCTTACGGTACATGTTAAGAAGAAGCGTCACAGCAACGGCGCCACCGGAAATACCTGCGAGGAACAGGTACACGGCAATCTACTACTACCAGGCGACGCCCTGGCTCAAACCCAGTGTAAAGTTCATGGCAATATCCATCTTTACACTCCTTGCTTAACAATGGGGATGTAACGCAGGCTGGGCTCCGTGCCGAGTTCCGCACGAATACGAACGGAATCCTTCACAGCGAGCAGCTTGTTGATGTACGAATTCGGGTCATTAAGATCACCGAACACCAAGGCGTCATACTTGCAGGCTTCAACGCAAGCAGGCTGTTCTCCCTTAGAGAGACGCGTATGCAGGCAGAAGTCGCAGTTATCAGCAACCTTAGTTTCCTCATTGATGAAACGTGCATTGTACGGGCAAGCGACGATGCAGTACTTGCAGCCGACGCACTTGTCAGCGTCCATCGTCACAATACCGGTCTTGGGATCGCGATGAGCAGCACCCGTCGGGCAAACCGTCACACACGGTGCATCCTGACACTGCTGGCAGGAAACACGGATGTAGCGGCGGTCGGCGGCGTAACCGCGACCTTCGATCTGGCTGTTTTCCAGTTCGAGCAACAGACGAGACACACCCTCCGGGAGGTTATTCGTCTTGTTACAAGCGATTCTGCAGTCGCGACAGCCTACGCACTTGTTCTGGTCAAAGACCATCCCATAGTGAGGCTTACCGGGTTCACGCTTCTGTCCAGCACCGCATCCACCGAGGGACACGAGGACGAGAGAGCTAGCACCGGCACCAGCGAGAAATTTTCTCCTGTCGATCTTTTCGCTCACAATGTTCTCCATGAACAGACTTCCCGGGGTTAGGAAAATCTGTCGGTTAAATTGCTTACCGCTTTAGCTTAGCTTCGGCTTTGGCAATCGCATTTTTCAGGNNTACTTGTTCCTTTCCAGGAGCAGCACCAGCATCGAGTAGTGTTCGCCATTCTTGGATGGCCTCAGCGTAACGACCGTTGAGGAACGCATCCTGACCGAGGAGCATGCGAGTCTGAACCTCAAGAGGATCCAGCTTCAACACTCGATCAATGACGAGTCGTGTTTCAGGGGTGAACTGACGACCGTCTCGGTAATACTGGGCGAAGACCTTCATACCGAGCACATCTGGCTGTTCGCCAACCGTGCTCAAAATCTTGTCTATCGCCTTCACAGCGTCTTCGTACTGACCAGCTTCAAGGCTAATCACGGCGAGGTTACGCTGTGCAGACACGCTGTCAGGGGCAAATGTCACCTGGCGTCGTGCCTCGTTTACTTTGGCGGCAAGCAGATAATCCACATCGTGGTCTACCTGTGCCTGTTGCCAATCGCCCCAGCGTCCTAACGTGGCATAGACGCAAAGACTCGAGACGAGTAGCACACCACCGAAACCCATGATGAACATGTTTTTCCCATGTGCCTTCTGCTTACGGTTCATCACCTGAAAGCAGACCAGTACGGCGATGACTAGCATTGCTACACCGGCTAAGAGGACGCCGAGCATGTTCATCACACGATCTCCATGCGGTTATTAGTCATCCTCACTTGTGAGGATTTTCCATACCCTTCATGCCCATGCCAGGCATACCGAAGCTCTGCTTATGAGCTCCAACCTTTTCAACCTTGACCAACTGCAAGTCGAAGACGAGGGCAGATTCGGGCGGAATCTGACCAGCGCCGTCATGACCATAGGCGAGATTAGCCGGAATCGTGAAACGATAACGGGCGCCCGGGGACATGAGAGCAACACCTTCGGCGATGCCAGGAATCACAGACATCATCACAAAGCGAGCCGGTTCCTTCGTTTCGTAGGTGCTTTCAAACACCGTACCGTCAGTGAGGGTACCAACGTAATTCACGGTCACTACGTCCTCAACGCGGGGCTTTTCACCCTTGCCTTCGGCGAGGACTTCGTACTGCAAACCGGACTTCAGCGTGATCACGCCCTTTTTCTTGGCGTTTTCAGCAAGGAAAGCCTTGGACTTTTCGGCGTTGGCTTTGGCAACTTTTTCCGTGGCACTCNNTTCCTCGAGCTTGTTGAGCTGTTCGGCGCGCACGTTGAGGATCTTCAACATGTCGTCTTCAGTCAGCTGGCTCTTGTTCTTCAAAGCATCCATGAAGCCCTGGACGATAAAGTCCATATCGACCTTAGCGCCCATGTTCGTCTGGCGATAAACCTGACTAGCAAGCACGTTACCCAGCGTAGCACCCATACTGTAAGACTCCTTCTGGAGCTGCGTCTGCGGAGCCTGAGCAAATGCCACGGTGCTCATGGACAGCGCAATCGAGGCAGAGAGAATGACTTTTTTCAGGGTAAACATAATGATCTCAATTTAAAATTGGTGAATTACAGTTTTGCCTTGTGACAAAACACACATCTAAATTACGGAAGCTCGATCGGACGGTTGGAACGACGCCAACCCGTGATGCCTTCAGGCATCTGTCGAACATCCGTATAACCAAGTTTCATCACTTCGCGAGCTGCCATTTCACTACTCGTGCAGAGCGGATCCACGCAGTAAAACACAATAGTTGTGCTCTTATCTTCGGGAAGCAGTTTCTTCCAGTCGTTGACATTGAAGAAGATAGCACCAGGAATAAATCCCTTTGCCCAAACTTCAACTTCATTGACATCGTAGAACTGGACTCCTTCCTCGTGAAGCATTTCAGCTTCACGCATCGAAATCTGATTGATTACTTCGTCATAGACGGGAGCTGGCTCAATCTCACCATCAGCGCCCGCGTAAGCAGTCAACGCTGTCATCGAGAGACCTAAGCCTAAAGCTAACCGTTTCAGATGCGATTTCATAATTCCTTCTTGGTCTTATTTGATCCCCCGATCCCAGTGGGACCGGGGAGTGTAAGGTTGAAGCTAAACGGAACTTCTAAACTTACTTGGCGGCGGCGTCGAGGATCGACTGAGCCTTGGCGAGGTAAGCCTGAGCCGTTTCGGCACGCTGCTTCAGATACTTCGGAGCGTGGACACCCCAGGAGCCGTCCTTAGCGATTTCGTTCGTGATGTCCTTGGACTTGTCGAGGAGCATCAAAACGTCAGCCTTAGCGGCAGCGTCAAGCTTCGTGACTTCGAGGAGCTTAACGATACGTTCCTGAGCGCCGAGGGCAGCCTTGTAGCCATCCTTAACCGGGTTCTGCCATTCCATGACTTCGTCATAGATCTGCTTCTGGTCGGTGTACTGGAGGTACTTTTCAAGTTCGGACATGAAGGCAGAGTGGCAGCCCTTGTTTTCCGTGAGAGCCGGTTCGGCGTTAGCCGTACGGGCACACGTCCACATAAGGTCGAGGTAGCCATGACCTTCTTCGTCCTTGGCAATACGCCAGCCCTTGGAGTTGGAAGCGCGAGACTGACCTTCAGCCGGGTTCATCATCTTAGCGGTCGGGTCGACCTTGATGTTGAACACGTGCGAACGACGGACGGCGTCGAAGCCGACCATGTCCGGACGCTGGATGGTAGTGAAGTTTTCACAGGACATCGTGAACGGCATATGGCAGTCGATACAGTCCATCTTCTGGTGCGTATCGGTCTGAGCCATAACGTCGGTCTGAACCTGGTGGCAGTCCTGGCAGGTCTGCTTGATGTTCGGCTTCGTGTAGTAGTCAGCCCAGGAGTTGGATGTGACTTCGTGCGGATCGTGGCAGGTCACGCAACGCATACCCTTTTCATAATGCTTGGACATCATGAGCTGGGAACCTTCCGTACCGCAAGACGGGCAGGAAGACTTCGTCTTCACGTTGAAGCCATTTTCGATCTTACCCTGGTAAGCTTCGGTGTTAACGTCTTCAGGGATGAAGTTGGAGCGCTGGTGGCAGCGTTCGCAATTCGTCTGGAAGCCGTTGGATTCAGCACCAACCAAGTGACCGCCGGCGCCGTGGCATTCTTCACAAGCAATACCCTTGGAGATGGTGTGCTTCTGGAGTTCCTTCGGGTTACCGAGAGCGGCGAAGAATTCCTTCTTATCCTTAAAGTCGAACTTGAAGGCGTGGCAGACTTCGCAATAAGAGGAAGCCGGCTGGAAGAGGAATTCCTTTTCAAACTTGGAACCGTAGGAGGTCATACCCCACTGGTGAGAGCCAGAGCCACCGAAGTCTTCCATCTTAGTCGGGAAGTCAGGGATAACCTTGGCGATTTCAGCACAACGTTCCGGGGTGAGCCAGGCAGCCCAACCACGAGAGAACTGGTTACCACCGGCAACGATCGTACCCGTACCGTCCTTGAGGAGACCGTCACGAACGTGGTAGGAACCACGGACGAGCCAGGCGTCAACGTAACCGTACTTCGTACGCGGCGTACCAACCGTAGCGTAGATCACATCAGGCGTGATACCGTCAGGAAGGATCGAGGCGTCAGAGCCATAAAGCTTCTTCTTGAGGTCGTTATCGACTTCAGGATGTTCGCCCGGGAAGCGAATCGTCTGAGCATGACGGGAGCGCTTCCACTTCTGGTACTGAACAGCGTGGCATTCGCCGCAACGTTCCGGACCAACGAACTTGTTCGGGTAGTCAAGAATAGACTTGGCAGCCAGACGGTACTGGGAAGCAGACGGCTTAGCGCCGGCAGCCTTCGTGTACTTCTGAGCGTTACCTTCGCCAAGGAATTCGGAACCACGGGTGGAAATCTTATAGACACCCTTGATACGACCTTCTTCAGCGTACTTGAAAACCGGATGGTTATCGAAGAGGAACTGCCAGAGTTCCTTTTCCTGAACGATGTAGTCCTGGAGGGTCTTAACGCCCTTCGTGGCTTCATCGCCGTCCGGATTCGCGTAAATCGGCTGCGTGAGCGCGTTTACATTCTTGTTACCGACACCCGGGGCGTCCGCAGCAATAGCCTGAGAGGCGAGAGCCATGGCGACCGAGCAAAACAGGACAGACGCCGCTGCTTTTCTGGTAGTGGATTGCATAGTTTTTATCTCCTAATGTCTGTCTTCTCCGTTCCCCAGATCGGAAAAGGCACCATCGTGTGAAGAAGAGGCCGTCGTCTTCGACACGACGAGCAACATCGATTTTTGGTTGTTTCCCTTACCGATCCGAAGATCGTGCGGGGATTTCATATCCCTTCCCCTTGAATGAGGAGAGGCAATGGGGTCAATGCGGGCTCGAATGAACCCGCGACACTATGATGCCCGAAGCTGTTTCCTTAAGTAATTCTGATTTCGAAATCTTTCAACACTCTATTGATCTAGATCAAATGGTCAGGATAAACACTATGTCTTCCCCAGCGCAACCTCCCTTCTACGCTGTGGCAGTGGCGATTCAAAGATGTTTCAACAATTTTATATCTAGTCTTCTGGGTCGCTTACCCCTATCAAATTGATTACCTCGATAGTGGTATAGCATCTAAAAACTATAGGGCTAAAACATTCTCCACTAACGGAAAATGGAATGACCGTTTCCATTTTCATCAACTTCGTATAGCTTCCACCGATCTTTGGGGTGCGCCTTTAATTTTGTCTGAACTAACCGTTCAGTTTTTTCGAACGGTTGAAAACGCCGAAAACAGCCCTGTCAAAACAGATCATTTTGATTAAGTTTGTCTATAGGTAGTGATAGGTTGTTAGTTTTTATATCATGTTTATTTTTACTTCTCTTAAGCATCTTCTTTCTCAGTAGTTGCCTATAAACACCACTCCTTACCTCCTATTAACCTCTAAAAAACCCCTGAAAGACTTGCAATTACCATAGATTTAGACTTAGTAGTACATAAATTTGCCCTTCCCTAAGGGTTTGTACGATTTATGACATTCTTAAGTTTTCTCCCTTTGCTTAAGGTGACTTTTAACGCCCTTTGGGTCGCAAGTAGCAACTCACCTTCCCAGCCCTCCTTTTGGCGCTCCAAACATAAAAAAAGCGGATTTCTCAGTGAGAAATCCGCAAACCGTTCAATTTTTCTGAACTCTTAGGCGAGGGCGCCCTTCGTGCCCTTGAGACCCACCATAGCGAGGGCTGCAAGGAGTGCTAACTGGGGACCTAAGTGCATATCAGTGGAGTCAAAATATTCCTTGAGGCTGTGTTCAAGGTACGTCACACCACCCGTACCCACGCAAACGGACGGGATGTTCTTTGACATCGGAGCGTTCACGTCAGTAGAACTACACTTAATATTGCGAGCTTCAATACCCAAGGCATCCAAAGCGCCGAGCGCAGCCTGAACTACCGGGCAGTCAAGCGGACGAAGACCAGCTGGACGGTTACCGATCTGAGTCTTGACGAGCTTCAACTGATGAGCTTCGTCAGCCTTCTACCAATGAGCGTTTTCAATACGCACAGCTTCTTCAAAGGCAGCGAGCACCTTAGCTTCAAGCGCTTCAAGCGTCGGCAAGTCAACGCTACGCATGTCAACGTCCACTTCGCAGCGAGCAGCAATCGTATTGACCGTCGTACCGCCCTTGATCGTACCGATCGTATAGGTGGTCTTCGGGTTTTCAGGCAAGTCAAGGTCAGCAATCATGGCACCAGCACGGCACATGGCGTGAATTGCGGACGGCACATGACCGTAGTCAAGATAGGAGTGACCGCCTTCGCCTTCGATCGCCAAACGCCAACGGTGAGCACCCGTTGCGCCATTCTGAACCGTGTTGATATCAGTNATATCAAGTGCCATAAAGCCGTCGATCTTACGGGAACCGTCAAAGAGCGCCTTGGCACCACGAATATCGCCGTTACCTTCTTCGCCCACGGTACCCACAAAGAGAATGTCACCGTCGGTTTCAACGCCAGCCTTTTCTAAAGCACGCAAAATCTGAAGCAACGAACGAAGACCCGAGGCGTTGTCACCAATGCCCGGACCATAGTAGAGGTGACCTTCCTTGCGAACCTTCAGTTCCGTCCCTGCCGGGAAGACCGTGTCCAAGTGCGCAGCGATCGCCAAAACGGGACCATTACCCGTACCAGGACGACGACCCACCACGTTACCGATCGGATCAATCACCACGTCGGTCAAACCATAGACCTTCATGAGGCGAGCCACTTCTTCACCACGCACGGCTTCAGCAAACGTCGGCGACTCAATTTCAGAAATACGAATCTGTTCTTCCATGGCGGTACTACTNTCGTCCACACAGACCTGTAAAGCGGTANNCTTCACGCGTTCATCTGCGCAAAGCGTTGTCAAACGAGCCTTCATTTCAGCAGAAAGCGTCGGTTTTTCCATGCCAGTCTCCTTCACTATATATAAATAGGCATAACGGATTGGTCTTGCCGTTATCCTTGCAATCTTTTAAGTTTAGCGACACCTAAGGTGTTTTATCTATGCGCCATTACCCGAATACGGGCGTTTACCAGGCGTTAATTCAAAGCGGTCGACCAAACCACCTCCAAATCCTCTAGTTTGAGGGCGGCATTGGCGGGACTCGTACTTGGCACCACGTGTACGTTGATATTCGGGCACGCCGTCGCAACGTCCTTTAGCCATATAGCGCTTCCACATGTACTCACTTTTTCGGTACCGTTGAGTACCACGGTCTTAATGGTTGGATGGATTTTAAGAAAAGCCAAGATGGCATTGGGCTTAGCGTTGCGTATCGCACTATCGAGGCTTCCCGTGCGCTCGCATTCGCCGATGGTGTCCCATAGCGCAACGCCGCTTCGTTTGAGACCTTCAAGGCGCTCTTCGTAGTCGGATGATGTGAGGCGTTGTGCTTCTTTTGGAAAGAGTCTTGCCATCAACGGCTAAAAGCGATTGGCACGATGCGCATAGTATTGCACCGCATCGATCGAAGCNTCAGTACCAGGCATGCTACCCAAAATCAGGACCGTGGGTGCTAAACCGACCACGGGCGCTAATCCGACACATAATGTTTGGCTATCAAGCTTATCGTCACCCATGAATTTCTTTCCTTTCTGACGGATCGCACACAAACTAAGGCGTTTTGCCAAGATCGACGCTTTGATTTCAAGCGAGAATCTTCAAACGCGCTTCGCATTTAGCGCATTTTTTAAGGATCTATCATGCAAAACTATACCGTCAGTCTTCCGCACTATTCCGTTAGTACCGATGTCTACCGTTTAGCGGGCGACATTATTCGCCCGTACGGACGTAAGATTGCGGTGATTGGCGGTGAAACTAGCATANCCAAAGCCAACCCCTCCTTGTTGCCAGCTTTAGAGGCCGCGGGACTCACCGTGACCGATGTGCATGTCTATGGTCATGATTCTACGATGGCCAATGTCGAAGCCATCATGGCGCGCGACGGCGTCAAAGCCGCTGACGTCCTTTTTACCGTTGGTGGTGGTCGTTGCTGCGACACAGTCAAAACGTNNACCGCCGACCTGATGGGCAAAACCGTTATGACCTGCCCGACCGTGGTATCAAACTGTGCCCCTGTGTCAGCCATTGCTGTCCTTTATCATGAAGATGGTGCCTTAGACCGTTACCACTTTGCGCCGCAATGCCCAGCCCACTGCTTTATTAATACGAGTGTTATCTTGGATAGCCCTGAAGACCTCTTCTGGGCTGGGATTGGTGATGCGCTTTCTAAGCAGATCGAAGTGCTGTATTGCGCCCGTGGTAAGTCCCTCTTTCACACGCCGCTTTTGGGTGCGCAGTTGGCTTGCGCTTGCCAAGAACCGCTCCTTACCTATAGTGCCNAAGCCTTGGACGACTTCCGTAATAACGTCATGAGCCAAGCGTTTACCGAATGCGTCCTTGACATCATTGTGTCCACGGGCGTGGTCTCGAACTTGGTCACTCACACTGAGTACTACTACAATTCGAGCCTTGCGCACTGCTTTTATAACGCTTCGATGTCCCTGCCTGCTTACCACGAACATCTCCATGGCGAAGTCGTTTCATTTGGCAACTTGGTCCTGCTCGCTTATGACCATCAGGATGCTCTCCTTGAACGCTTCCTCGACTTTAATGTGAGTATTGGTCTTCCTGTTACCTTGGAAGCCGTGGGCATCACGACTGACAACGAACTCGAAACGCTCATCAATGCCGCTGAAAAGATCAAGGAATGGTCAACGGGTCCGGAACCCGCCACCAAGGATCAGTTCCGTGCCGCCATCCTTAAGGTCGATGCTATGGGTCGCGCACGCTTGTACCAGTAAACTTTAAAGATAGATAAGCACGACGCGAAGGTCACCGATTGGTGGCTTTCGCGTTTTCTTTTGGTTAAACCCACACGCAAAGCGCCAAAAAGCACTCTTTTAGAGTTAGAGTAATGCATCATTACTTAAAACACCTGCCGTTGACATGCTTGACACACTGACGCGACGCGCTATCGCCAATATTCCACCCTGCCGAGAAGAATTAGAGTTTTTAGTGGGCTACCCTGACATCGACGCCCTCATTGAAGCCGCACATACGGTGACCGTCACTTGCGCTTCGCGCGTCTTTAATTTTTGTACGATCATTAACGCTAAATCAGGTACCNAGTGTTCAGAAAACTGTCGATGGTGCGCACAATCGGCACACTTTCCTACGGCAATTCCCGTGACGCCCGTAGTGTCGGTTGAACGCGCCAAAGCAGCACTCGAACGCACCAAAGCAAACGGCATTCGTCGACTCTCTTATGTCACCGCAGGGCGTAAGCTCTCGGCTCGTGAACTGCGTGAAATCACGCCCGTCATTGAAGCAACAAGCCACAAATCGGTCGAAATTTGCGCTTCTTTGGGGCTACAAACCGAAACTGAATTACGAGCGCTCGGGCGCGCTGGCTTCACGCGCTTTCACTGTAACCTCGAAACCAGTGAACGCTTCTTTCCTGAGGTCTGCACGTCCCACACCTACGAAGATAAACTCAAGACCCTACGTGCAGCACGCCGCGCGGGATTAGACCTTTGCTCAGGCGGTCTTTTTGGCATGGGCGAAACCATGACCGATCGTATTGACCTCGCCTACCAACTGCGGCTACTCGACATTCCTTCGATTCCGATGAATTTCTTGAATCCGATTCCGGGAACGCCATTAGCCGATCAACCGCCTTTGAGTGATCGTGCGATCTTACGCACCATCAGTGCATTCCGATTGATTAATCCGCGCGCTTGTCTACGTTTTGCGGGGGGTCGCTTACGGCTATCAGACAACGTGGTGAAAAAAGCGCTCTACGCAGGGATCAATGGCGCCATCGTCGGAGACCTGCTCACGACGCCAGGAAGCACCGTCGAACGTGAGCGCGCCTTGGCACGCGAAGCGGGCTATACGATTGAAGACATTTGAATCGATTGAAACTCAAATCACCAATAGACAGATAAAGCAAAGGCACGGATGACTGGGTTATCATCTGCGCCTTGCTTATTTGCTTTATACGACGACACGCGCAACCGTCGTCGTACCGGTACTCATTGCTTCAAGAGGTAATCGGTTCCAACGTCACAGACGCCGCCGATACACCAACCCATGCCTTTTAGGACAAGGGCTAAGAAAATCAAGAACAAAACAAAAAGAATTAAGCGGTACCATGCCGATTTTTTTTTTCTTCCTTCATAGAAAATTAGGCGCGGAAACCTCTGTCTTTAGACAGGGGAGGAAGCACCGTTCTCCTTTCTTAATTCGGTTAAAAAGGTTCTTCTTTTTTCGAGAAGCATTAGTTTCTTGGCATGGATAGACACTGACAACTTCTTGCTTCCCAACGTTTTCACGTAAAAAAACAAAAACTTTCAAAAGTTTCTCCTTAACGGATACCCACGGATTCCGTTCAACAACATCACTTTTTCAAGCCTCCGTCTTTAGACGGAGGTTATTGACACGCACCCTCCAAATCCTAGAGCCTCTCTTCTTTACTTTTATCGTACACCTTTCCTCGAATCGTCGTAAGTTAGTATTGTTCCGCATAGCTTAATTTTCTTCATGCGCCCAAATGGCTAAATAAGAGGCGAATTGACGATGTCAGTATTTTGATGTGACGAGCCGTTTTAATGATCACGTTCTCTGAATTTCGCGTTCCTTTTTGCTTAATGTACACACAAAGTGATCGCACTGAGGTAGCATTTGTGTCAACGCTTTTTTTGTGACCCTTTACCACTTTCAAACGCGCCGTGAAAAAGGCATTTTTACAACTTCATATCTCGATTTTGCTCGCTGGCTGGACGGGCGTCTTTGGCAAACTCATGAGCCTTTCGCCAGTACTTTNNATTGTCTTTTGGCGTATCGTGATCGCTGGCGGCTGTTTGTGGCTTTGGGCGTGGCTCACTCATCGCCTTGAAAAAGTCACCCGTAAAGACCAGTTCGCCATCATGGGCGTGGGCGCTTTGCTTGCTTGTCAGTGGACCCTCTTTTATGCGTCCATCAAAGCGTCTAATGTGAGTATTGGAGTTGTTGCCTTTTCGTCGATCGGCTTTTTCACAGCACTCATTGAACCCATGATGAACCGCGCACGCATTTCAGTGCGTGAGGTGCTTTTTTCACTCGTGACGATTGGTGGGATTTCGCTGATCTTCCACTTTGATGCGCAATATCGCCTTGGGATTACGTTGGGGCTCATTGGTGCGGCCGCCGCTGCGCTTTTGGCTGTTTACTTCAAACGTTATCGCGCCAAGTATTCGAGTGTTACCGTCATGAGTTGGCAGCTTTTAGGAGGCTTCGCGTTTTCGCTTGTGGCTTTGCCGATCTACGTTGCCCTGATGCCCGCTGAACCCTTCTTCCCTGTGTACTNNGATACGCTCTACCTTCCTATCTTTGCGATCTTTTGTACGCTCTTTATGTACATTCTTCAGATCCAATCATTGGAACACATTTCGTACTTTACGGTGAACCTCTCCTATAACCTCGAACCCATTTATTCGATCATCCTTGCCATGATCATTTTTGGTGAAGCCAGAGACTTAGNNAGTACCTCGTTTTATGCTGGGATTGCGTTGATTGGTTTGTCGGTCGCACTCCAAACGAGTACGGTTGTGCGTGGGCGACAGCGCGAAAAGAAAATGTTAGCTCGACTGCAAGCCAAGTACCGCTCAAAAGAATCCGGTGCAATAACGATTGACGACTCTGAATCCCTGCATCATGGGATCAAAGTCATCCGTTCGTACTTAAATTTGCGTGTGTTTCAAGCCCACTGAAACTGCTAGGATCAACGCACTTTTCATCTTTTCTTTGAGGTCTTCTATGTTAACGCTTCGTCGTGCCGCCGTAGCCGTGCATATGTCCGCCTTTATCTTTTCTGCGACTCAAGCTCAGGTACGCTGAAGCCATGCAGATTGAATCGATTCACTATGCGCCAGCAACCGAGGTTGCAGGTGAAACACTCACTTTGAATGGCGCGGCGCTTCGCAAGAAGCTTTTCTTTAAGGTTTATGCGGCTGGGCTCTACCTCAAGCACACGACCAAAGATGTCAATGCCGTGATGAACGAAACGGGTGCCGCACGCGTACGTTTGGGTTTATTGCGTGATGTCTCTGGTGAAAGCTTTATCGAAGCGCTCGACGATGGGCTCAAANGTACCAACTTGACGCCTGAAAAAGAAAAGGCTGTTACGAAGGAACTCGACGAACTTCGCACGCTGATAAAGCAAATTGGTGACGTCAAAGTCAATGACCTTGTCGACTTTGACTTTGTTCCGGAGAAAGGGACCATGGTCAGCTTAAATGGCAAACCGGTCGGTCAGACGATCGGTGGTGGTCGTGCGCTTTATAACGCTGTGCTCGCCATTTGGTTGGGCGACAAGACCATCGACAATACGTTAAAGACAGGCATGATGGGACGCTAATTCAGTGCTCTTTTGCCCTCTAACGCATAACGCCCCACGGTTATCTTGATCGCACCGTGAGGCGTTATTTTTTTGTTAGCCAAGAAGACTACTTATTGGTGAATTCGCGCAAAAACCGTTTTGCAGTTCCACAGGCGTAGCCCAGGGTATAAAAGCGTTGGCTCATCTCGTGAATGATTGCTTCAACGTCTGGGATCGGCAACTTATCGGCGATATAACCCGCAAGCGCCTCACGCAACACGTCTTCCGCAGGGCGATGACGCATTTCAGAGACCGCTTGCAACGTGCGCATCGCTTCTGGCGACAAGCGCCCCATGATCTCGCGCGTCACATCTGGCGCATGCTCTTCTAAGGGATGGCGTGACATACGATCCTCGTTTTAGGTGAATTCAGGCGGCACACCCGTAAAGACCTGAGCCCACATACCACCCAATTGACTCACGGCTTGGCGCGCCTGGGGCGTATCGTANCCACCACGCTGAATGATTTCANNACGTACCAAATTGTCTGCGTCATCAGCAAAAAGCGTCGCCGCATGGGTGAGCACTTGACGCGGCGAATGACCATGAAAATTCAAGGTTTCGACCAAATAGTCCGTCAACCCACCGTGAGTATGCCACTCAAGGTCCGCTTCATAGTGCGGATTTTCGCCAGAAAAGGCGTTCACCAACCAACGAACGAGCTTACTCTTCGCGGCTTCGTATTCGTCTTCCGTCATCATGCCGACCTGACGCTGAGCAGCACGCAAAGTCATATTGCGTACGGTANNCTTCGTGAAAATGTCGCCCGTGACTTCAACACTCAACAAATTGGGTAAGCGTTCGGCTTTCGAACTAAAGTCTTTACAGCATCCGCCACCACACTTAGCGCCACAACCAGCCATTGACGTCTCTCCTTTAGTTGAGGGTCGTTGAGCGACCGGCTAAACGTGCCGCCCAAAAGGCTGCCGTTGCATTAACGCCCTGATCCAACATCGCGCGCGTCATCTCTGGATGCTGACTCAAGTCACGCACCATGTTGTAGATCGCACGCAAGAAGTCGCGGCAAACATAAACAGCGACGGCACGCGGATTAGCTCGATCAATGTCGTCAGGCAACTGTTCGTCCGCATACGCTGGCACTGTCGCACGCAAATGGTCAATGAGCGTAGGACCACACATCGGCAACGCCATCGTAAAGCCCGGGTTTTCGCCCATCAATGTGCGTGCCAAATGGCGAGCCACAGCGTCGTCTTCTTCAGTCGCTTGATCGGGCGTTAATTCATGCATCGACACGCGGCGCATACGACGAAGCACATCCCAAATGCAACCAATGAGGAGTTGCTCCAGAGTGGGCTCATCTAACTTCACAGGATCCGGCGTAGCCTCAGTCTGAGGGGCTTGCGCTTCTGCGCCTTCCTTGAAATCGTCAGATTGACTCATGATTAGTACCTCCTCAGTTTCGGCAACATCGGGCGCAATGCCCAAAATAATTTCAGCCCACGTACGGAAATGCGCAGCAAACAGATCATCCTGAAGAACGCCCTTCAAGAGCGTATCGGCATCGTCCACCTGATGCGTATCTGCCCACGCTTCAGCAATCGAAGCGGCTTCCTGGAAGCACGTCATCACCGCCAAAGCCAAAAGACTTTCGTCGTCGGCAAAAGTTGCACGGTCTTCTTCGGGCATTTCGTCAAGCACTTCAGCGAGTACTGGACGTAACGCAGCTCCCGCCTTCACAGGATCCCAATCTTTGGGTAACTCCAAAGAGTCCGTGTTTCCCATAAAAATCGATGCCACACCAAACACAATCTTGGCGTAGTCATTGGGGTCGCCATCCTCGGTCATCATGACACTTAACGCATCACGACCGCTATACATCAGGATATCGGCTAACACGGCAGGATCGCCGATGCAGGGAAGCGCAACCACAGCGCCACTCGTAGGCTTATCAGTCATATGGAATCAGTCTCAAGATTGATAACCCGAAGGTCATCAAGGAGTCAAAAAGGATCTGTTCATTATACCGAGCGTAGGCTTAGCGCACGATGATTGAAATTGAAGGCGTTTCTGACTCGCGCTTTAGGCTCGGTACTTGCAAAAAGACAAAGCCCGCGAAGCGAAACACTCACGGGCTTAGGGTATCAAACGTTGAATGAGCTGACGGCTTAGTGCCTTTGGGCGGCAAAATCGTTTGACCAGCCTTGGCGCCATCCACGATCTTCATAGCGGACGCAATCATGGTCGAAATATCCCCCATATTGCCCGGCACGATCAAGGTGTTATTGGTACGAGCCAACTGCGAGAAGGCTTCGACATACTTTTCAGCCACCTGCAAATTAACGGCATTCATCCCACCGTCTTCGCGCGTACTNGCAGCCACACGGCGCAAAGCCTCAGCAGTAGCCGTTGCGATCGCTAGCGTCGCCGCAGCCTGCCCTTCTAGCTTTATTGATTTCAGCCTGCTTTTCACCTTCAGACTGCGCAATGGCAGCNNTTCACGAGCACCCGTCGCCAAGTTAATCTGCTCGAGCTTACGACCTTCGGACGCGGCGACCACGGCACGCTTTTCGCGTTCAGCCGTAATTTGCTGCTGCATGGTANNCTGCAAAATCACAGCGGGCGGCGTCAAGTCTTTGATTTCGTAGCGAAGTACCTTCACACCCCAGTTAAGTACCGCTTCGTCAATCGCAGAGACGACGGACTTATTGATAAGGTCACGTTCTTCAAAGGTTTTGTCGAGCTCCATCTTACCCACGACCGAACGCAAGGTCGTCTGCGCCAATTGCGTGATCGCGACCACATAATTTGACGTCCCATAAGAGGCGCGTTGCGGATCCGTCACCTGGAAAAAGAGCACACCGTCGACAGTCAACTGCGTGTTGTCGCGCGTAATACAAACCTGGCTTGGCGTATCGAGCGGAATTTCTTTGAGCGAATGACGATAGNNTACTACACGATCAATAAAGGGAATGATGAAATTTAACCCAGGCGTCAACACCGTATTAAATTTGCCCAAACGTTCAACCACCCAAGCCGTCTGCTGAGGAACGACTTTAACGGACTGAAACGCAAAGAGCACGGCGATCACGACGAGCACAAGCGCAAAAATAAGAAAACCGCTGATATCCATGACTCAAACTCCAAAGAGAACCCGCGAATGACAATGTTATTTTAAGAAGTTGGACGAAGAATAAGGCGCGTGCCATCAACACGAGCAATCACCCATAGTACCGGGGTCAGTGCCCCACTTTCGGCACATGCGACCCAGGGGGCACCGCGATACTGCACGTGAGCCGTGCCGTCCGCTGCGACCGTTTCAACTAATAGACGTTGCCCATCATCAAGGTGCATGAGTTTTTCGGCTTCTGGGTGACGACGATGACGAACGCTACGCGCAAACACAGCGCCGACGATCGTGACTAGACCACAAATCGCTAACTGCCAAGCCCCAGGCGCATCCAACCAACTCGCCACACCCCCTGCCGCACAAGCCACAGCGACTGCCAACAGGTAAACCGTCCCCGTAAACATTTCTGCCCCAGCGACAATCAAGGCAAGAATAAACCAAAGAACCGTTGTGGAAATCATATTTTTATTCTCCCAACCAAGCACTTCGAAAAGAGACCGCGTGAATAGGTAATTTAACACAGCACGCTAAACTCAACGGGTTTTGCATCATTTCGTGCCAAATTCACGTCTCTTATTCAAGCCGCTAGACAGACAAAAGCCCCGTCCAGTGTGTACCAGACGGGGCTTTATTTTGTCGCTTAATGCGTCAGGCGATTACTTCGCCAAACGGCGCCACGTGTCAACCACGGTGTCGGGGTTGAGGGAGATGGATTCAATACCCTGTTCCATCAACCAGGCAGCGAAGTCAGCGTGGTCAGAAGGACCCTGACCGCAGATGCCGACGTACTTGCCGCGGGCAACGCAAGCCTTGATTGCCATGGAGAGCAAGCCCTTCACAGCCGGGTCACGTTCGTCGAAGCTGGCAGCCACCAAGCCGGAGTCACGGTCAAGACCGAGCGCGAGCTGGGTCATGTCGTTAGAACCGATGGAGAAGCCGTCGAAATAGTCGAGGAACTGATCAGCGAGCACAGCGTTGGACGGGATTTCGCACATCATGTTGAGGCGAAGGCCGTTCACACCACGCTTCAAACCGTGGCTTTCCATGATTTCGGTCACGCGCTTAGCTTCGTTGAGCGTACGAACGAACGGGATCATGAGTTCAACGTTCGTGAGACCCATTTCGTCACGGACGAACTTCATGGCGCGGCATTCCATCGCGAAGCATTCAGCGAACTGGTTCGAGATGTAACGGGAAGCACCACGGAAACCGAGCATCGGGTTTTCTTCATCCGGTTCGTAGAGAGCACCACCGATGAGCTTACGGTATTCGTTGCTCTTGAAGTCGGACATACGAACGATAACCTTCTTCGGATAGAAGGCGGCAGCAATCGTGCGTACACCTTCAGCGATACGCTTTTCGAAGAATTCCTTCGGGCTAGCATAGCCAGCGGACAAGCGTTCAGCGGCATCACGAAGTTCGCTCGGAACGTTCGGGTATTCAAGCACAACCTTCGGGTGGATACCGATGTTGTTGTTGATGATGAATTCGAGACGAGCAAGACCCACACCCTTATTCGGGATGGACTGGAATTCGAAGNNTACCAGCTGCGGGTTGCCAACGTTCATCATGATCTTGACCGGGATTTCCGGCAAAGCACCACGCTGAACTTCTTCAACGGTCACTTCCTGGAGACCTTCGTAAATATTACCCGTGTCGCCTTCGGCGCAGGACACCGTCACTTCGTCGCCTTCGGCAAGACGTTCAGTCGCGTCACCGCAACCCACAACAGCCGGAATACCGAGTTCGCGAGCAATAATGGCGGCGTGGCAGGTACGACCACCGCGGTTCGTCACGATGGCGGAAGCCTTCTTCATCACCGGTTCCCAGTTGGGGTCGGTCATGTCCGTAACGAGCACGTCGCCCGCCTGAACGCGATCCATTTCGGCAGCGCTTTCAACGATGCGAACCGGNCCAAGACCAATCTTCTGGTCAATGGCGCGACCCTGGCAAAGGAGACGACCCTTGGTCTTCAAGCTGTAACGAAGCTGAACATCAGACTTGCTCTGCTGGGACTTAACGGTTTCCGGACGAGCCTGGAGAATGTAGATCTTGCCGTCGTTGCCGTCCTTACCCCATTCGATGTCCATCGGACGACCGTAGTGCTTTTCAATGATGCGAGCAAAGCGGGCGAGTTCGATGACGTCTTCGTCGGTAATGGCAAACTGACGACGATCTTCCGGAGCCACGTCAACGGTGCGAACCGTACGNGTACCAGCGGACTTGTCAGATTCGAATTCCATCTTGATGAGCTTGGAACCGAGCGTCTTACGGATGATCGGATACTTGCCAGCATCAAGGATGGGCTTATGAACATAGAATTCGTCGGGGTTCACTGCACCCTGCACCACCGTTTCACCGAGTACATAAGAAGCCGTGATGAAGACAACCTGGTCAAAGCCAGATTCGGTGTCGATCGTGAACATCACACCAGCGGCGCCACGGTCGGAACGGCACATACGCTGAACACCAGCGGACAAAGCCACTTCAGCGTGCGTAAAGCCCTTGTGAACGCGATAAGAAATAGCGCGGTCGTTATAAAGAGAAGCAAACACTTCCTTCATGTGCTTAAAGACAGCGTCGATACCCACAACGTTGAGCACCGTTTCCTGCTGGTAAGCAAAAGAAGCATCCGGCAAGTCTTCAGCGGTAGCGGAAGAACGAACAGCCACGGAGATTTCGTCCTGACCGTCCTTCAACCATTCGTAGAATTCACGAATTTCCTTTTCGAGTTCGGCGGGGAACGGAGCGGATTCGATCCAGCCGCGAATTTCAGCACCAGCTTCGGCAAGCGCCTTAACGTCATCAACGTCAAGGCTTTCCAAACGCTTAGCGATGCGTTCTTCGAGACCGCCTTCCTTCAAGAAGAGACGGAAAGCTTCGGTAGTGGTGGCGAAACCATCCGGCACGCGGATACCAGCGCTCGTGAGCTGGCTAAGGAGTTCACCAAGCGAAGCGTTCTTGCCGCCGACGCGATCAACGTCGGTCATGCGAAGCTGACTAAAGGGGAAAACGTAACGACCCTGTACCATGCTTATCCTCATAAGCCCCAAGAACTGGGGCGGTGTATCAATTGGGGCAGATTTTACCCGTTTAGCACAGTTTTTGTGTCAGTTTTTCGGGTTCACCTGCAATTTTTTTAAATTTACCTCCATTTTAAAAGTTTTTCATCAAAAAGATTCCACTCTCGATAGACAAAACCTTTCCACTTTCTTATTTTGATATTTATTAACTTTAGTAACTATCGTTTGAGTGCGTCCGCTTGGGACGCATCACCCATTACAATGAGGATTTGAGTCTTCGCTTCTTTGATGCCAACAATGCCTCATCTTTTGCACTGACTCACCAAAAACAACCCTCCTCTCACAGTCGTCTT
Organism: uncultured Sutterella sp.; assembly: GCA_905186105.1. Taxonomy (GTDB): domain Bacteria; phylum Pseudomonadota; class Gammaproteobacteria; order Burkholderiales; family Burkholderiaceae_F; genus Sutterella. Next base: position 1,944,997 of record LR994475.1, read on the forward strand.
GGAGTCGTCCGCGTGGTCACCCAACAGCTTCAAAATTTTGCTCGTCAATCGATTTTTGACGCCCTTTCTGCGCTCTTTTTGCGTCCCGAAGAACCTGAGACCTTGCCGCGCCTTCTTGATGCGATGCATGCTGCGTCAGGGCTCGCCAACGAACTCGGCGTTGATCCCGCGCCTTTTGAAGCCTTAGCAAATCGCGCCCTGTCGTCACCTCGTGAATTAGCCACTGAATATATGGCACTTTTTGTGAATGACTCGGCACTCGCACTCACAGAAACCGCTTGGACACCAGCTGACCCATCAGGCTTACCCGTTGCTCAACTCAAGTGTCGCCAAACTTATATAGAGGCGGGACTAGAAACCGCAGGACTTATTGGGATCGCAGAAGACCATTTAGCGCTTCAATTGGCTTTTACAGCTGTGTTGATTCTCAAAGAAGACCTTAAGGGCGCTTCGACCTTCTTTGATCAGCATCTCGCGAACTGGTTACCTATCTTTATAGAAGCCCTTCGCGAGCGTGATGACGCGCAGTTTTTTAAAGCAGTCGCTCATGTCTTAGAAGGCGTGTGCGAAATCGAGAAAGAATGCCGGTAAGGCGCTAGAGGAACGACCCACCAAGGTTAATCCTCAAAACAACCGTCTCATCCTTCGGGTAGAATCAACACTATTCTCATCTTTTAAATAGACTCCGCCATGACTGACTCTCAGAAGTGCGACGTATGTCGTCAAATTTTCATCGTGAGTGACGGGACGGCCATTACGGCTGAAACGCTTGCTCATTCGATCATGACGCAGTTCCCTGACCTTGACTACCATCAAACGCGTATTCCGTTTGTCAATACGGTTGATAAGGCGCTGGAAACCGCTCAGCGTATTAACCAGGTGGAAAAAGAAGAAGTCCATCGCCCGATCATCTTCACCACGTTCGTTGATCCCGACATCATGCGTACGTTTAACGAACACGTGAGCGACCATATCATTGACCTCTTCCGTAAGTTCGTGGGACCCTTGGAAACCGAACTCGGCATGAAGAGCGCGCACTCCATTGGTCAGAGTCATCGTATTCGTGACGACGCGAAATACAACCGTCGTATTGCCGCCATCGACTACACCTTGCAGCATGACGACGGTCAAACGAACCGCGGTCTTGATGAAGCAGATGTCATTTTGGTGGGCGTGTCTCGCTCTGGTAAGACCCCGACCTCTTTGTACCTTGCTATGCAATTTGGTATTAAGGTCGCTAACTATCCGCTTATCCCAGAAGACTTTGATCGCGGTAGCTTGCCTGACGCCCTGATGCCCTTACGTCACAAACTCTTTGGTCTTTCGATTAAGCCCGAACGTTTGTCTGAAATCCGTAACGAGCGTCGTCCCAATAGCCGCTACGCCAGCATCGAAAACTGCCGTCAAGAAATTCATGACGCCGAAAGCTTGATGGCGCGTGAAGGCATTCGTTGGCTTAATTCCACCGCCAAGTCGATTGAAGAAATTTCGGCAACGATCATGGCAGATTTAGGACTTGATAAGCGTCGCAATAGCTAAGCCAAAGCTCGTCGCGGTGCACTTTAAGACCACCCAACCAAAAAGCCAAATCTCAACCCACCTTGTGCGCGTAGATTTGGCTTTTTCTTATTTATATAGGCTGTGCCCAAAAGTGCGTTCACTTTAAGACTGGCATGTCGTCCATCGTCCTCCGCCACGGCGCCTGAGTGATCGCTTCAAATGTGGTCGTCCAACCCAAGGTCTCAAAAACCTTTTGCATGTCGCCCATGAGAGGCGCTTGACAATCAATCCACTCACCCGTCACTGGGTGCGGTAAGNNTACCATGCGCGCACAATGTAGCATCAAGCGATCTACGCAAAAGTGCGCCGCGACCGCGCGATTAAGTACTCCNTTACCATAGGTCGCGTCACCAATGATTGGATGCGCGAGCCACTTGAGATGACGCCGAATTTGATGCCTACGTCCCGTCATCAGTTCTGCTTCGACGAGTCCCAAACGAGTCGTTTCAAAGGAGCCCGAGGGCACTGGAATTTCTGCGCTGCCGCGCGGTAANACCAAAGTGCGAGCACTTTGCGGCTCATGGTTACGACGCTTTTTGAGATACGGGTCGACAGGCAACGACAAAGCGTGTTGCACATCAACAGGGGCGTCGAGCCACCCTCGCGTCATCGCCACATAGCGCTTTTTAACGTCCCCTGCCATCATGATGCGCCCAAGTTTGGAAGCCATCTCGCTACTTAACGCAAAGACCAAGACGCCCGACGTGCCACGATCGAGTCGATGCACGGGCCACACGTAGCGCCCTAGTTGTTCACGCACGCAGGTCATCGCAAAGACCGTATCGCCGTTAGCGATTTCGGTGCGATGAACCAACATCTTTTCAGGCTTCGAGACCACAACCATTGCGTCATCTTGATAGAGAATCGGTAAGGTCGGTAGCGCAACCTCGGTCGTTAAAGGCGCAAGCGCTTCAAGCGCATCGAGCGCCAGTTCTGGTGTCAGTGTCGGTTCCTCTAGTACCATAAAGGAGAATCAGCAAGGTGAGTTGTTGGACTTTCATGATAGCTTCTTTCAGCGCGTAATCACCCAAAACACACACGAAAAAAGACCGAAAAAACGGGTTTTTAGATCAAAATGTCGAATTTTGTCGACCAATCATTTTAGCCGCAGGTCTTAGACTCAAAAAGGCACTCAAACGCCCACGATTAAAGATATCTACCAGAAAACAAATTCTCATAAACGCCTCTAACCATGGGATTTTCTCTCTAGCCTTAAGACAATTGCCTTATAATAGGTAGGTTGTAATAATTTGTGACCAAATTGGCAAAGGTGCAAATGCATCTTTAAAATGCAGTCAATTTAGCCGCGTAAACGTGACCCCATTTTCGAGTCGTGCCCGCGGCTTTTTCCTGAGTACTGACGGCAAATTAAAAATTTTTGTTTTCGCAACCTGCGAAGGAGATGTTCTTAATGTCTACGCCAAACGAACCCCTGACGATTCGCGACATGATCGAACCGGTCATTATGGCTGCCGGTGGCTGGGTTAACACCCATGCTCACGCCGACCGTGCCTACACTCTCAGCGCTGACGTGCTTGAAATGCGTCGCACTTGCACGCTGCAGCAGAAGTGGGACCGTCTCGATGCTTTGAAGCGCAATTCCACGGAAGAAGACTTCTATCGTCGCTTCTCAATGTTCTTTGAAAATCAGATCGCTCAGGGCGTGACTGCACTCGCTACCTTCGTCGACATCGATCCCCAGTCCGAAGACCGCGCCATTAAGGCAGGTTTGCGTGCTCGCGAACACTATCAGGATCAGTTGACGGTTAAGTTCGCCAACCAGACCTTGAAGGGTGTGATTCATCCCGAAGCCCGTAAGTGGTTCGACATTGGTGCCGAAGTAGTCGACATCATTGGTGCCCTTCCGAAGCGCGACGAACGCGACTACGNNTACCGTGGCGATGAAGCTTTTGACATCATCATGGAAACGGCTAAGTCTCGTAACAAGATGGTTCACGTTCACGTTGACCAGTTCAACGAAAGCTTGGAATACGAAACCGAACAGCTCTGCGAAAAGACCATCCAGCATGGTATGCAGGGTAAGGTCGTGGCTATTCACGGTATTTCCATTGCTGCTCACTCCCGTGCCTATCGTCAGCGTCTCTACACGTTGATGCGCGAAGCTGACGTCATGATGATCGCTTGCCCGACCGCTTGGATCGATACGCCGCGTTCTGAACAGATTGGCCCGATGCATAACTCCATGACCCCGGTTGACGAACTCGTCCCGGCTGGCATCACGGTTGCCCTCGGTACCGACAACGTCTGCGACGCCATGGTGCCTTGGAACGCTGGTGACATGTGGCACGAAATGACGACCCTTGCGACGGGTTGCCGCTTCGACTACTTTGACGAACTTGTGAAGATTGCCACGGTCAACTACCGCAAGGCGATCGGCATCGATTAATTTTCAGGAAGAGTTAGAGAAAATGTATAAGTCCAAGATTGCTGAAAACATCCTCGCCGAACACCTCATCAACAACGGTGCCGTGTCCTTCCTTACCGACCGCCCGATGCGTTTGAAGTCCGNNTGCCTTATCACGCCGATCTACGTTGACAACCGTAGCTTGACGGCTTGCCCCGAAGCTTGGCGTGACATCCTCGAAACGATTACCACGAAGGTTGTTGAACACGAACTCGAATTCGACGTCGTCGCTGGCGTTGAAGGCGCTGGTGTGTCTCACGCCGCTGCGCTCGCCTATCGTCTCAACAAGCCGAGCATCTTCGTTCGCCAGTCTGCCAAGACCTACGGCAACAAGAGCCGCGTTGAAGGTTGCAACGTCGAAGGTAAGCGTGTGCTTCTCATTGAAGACCACATCTCGACGGGTCTTTCCCTTCTCTCCGCCGTTGAAGTACTCAAGGCTGAAGGCGCTACGGTTACCGACTGCCTCGCCATCACGTCCTTCGGTATCGACGAAACGAGCAAGCTCTTTGAAAAGCAGGGTGTTCGTTGCCACGAAATGATCGACTTCACGAAGGTGATCGACAAGGTCGTCGAACTCGAAAAGCTCTCTGAAGCTGATCGTGACGTTTTGAACGACTGGTTAGCANACCCGTGGACGTGGGCTGCTCGTCATGCCCTCACCCCGAGCGACAACGAAAACTAATCGTTCGTTCGACCATTTTGGTTATGTGACCAACGCCAATGTTGGTCACCGACCGGCAGAAAGTCATAGGCGCAAGGTGCAAACTTTGCGCCTATGCTTTTTTGGGTTTGGTTTTTGACTCGTTTCGATGCCAACAGGCAAAAAGTTCCCACACAAGATCGCATCGCCCCCATCCAAGGCGTTTAGCCAAAAGTATCATTTGATGACACATTTGACAAAACGCCACGTAGAAAAGCGCCTCACTCATAGCATCTTTCAAGCTCAAATTCGCAAATTTGCGAAACAACGCGCGAAAACTTTTTAATATCAAAATAGACTCATACAAAAGATTTTTGTAAGAAAATCAAAGGGGCTTTTTGGTAGAATATTACTTCTACGCCAAAAATCACATCGTCTAAAAATTGACCCATGACCGCGTTCCGTCACGAAGTGACGTACCACGCTTTAGACTGTGATTTGAACCAACCAAAGACCTAGAAACTGGCAAGGAGGTTTTATGATCGCCGTCGTTAGAAACGGGGTTTGCGAAATTCACAATCATTTAGGGCACAGGTTAGTCACTTTGCCGCCCGTCAATATTGATGAAGCGGTTTTGCAAGGAAAGTATGTCGCCGTCGTTCTTCGTAACGGCTATTGCCAGTTGTATCTCACGTCGGGTGAACGTGTTTGCACCTACACCTTGAACGACGTGAAGTTCGTCAAATTCCACAGTAAGAATCAGTTAGCACTCTACCGTCGTAACGGCATGGTCGAATATCGCGACTTCCAGGGGCGACTCGCTCGCGTGAAGAGCTAAAAGGATCGCCCCGACACCGATTCACAAAAAGTCTGCCGACGAAGCACATTTCGTCGGCTTTCTTTTTAGCCTCAAACGCCTAAAATTCGTTACCGATCTGTTACCGCTTATTGCACGGATCAAAAAATCGATACACCAATGCGCGCATTGGTGTATTGTCACAATCTAAGGACTGAACAATGCTTCAGTCTCCCTTTTCAACGCCTTCATCCATAACAGAAAAGAAAATATGATGCAGAAGAAACTTCTCATGATCGCCCTTTGCGGCGTGACGTTTGCTCTCTCCGGTTGCGCTACTGACGGTAACCGCTATCGTTCTGACGTTTATACCGCTGGCATGGTTAACCAAGCCCAGGAAGTGAAGACGGTTGAAATTATCGCCATCAATCCGGCTCAGGTTGCCGTAAGTAACGCTGAATCTGGTGACCGTGCCCGTGCTGCTNGTACCATTTTGGGCGCCATCGCTGGTGCGGTCATTGGTAACCACAACAACCACTCCACGTCCTCTCGCGTCCTTGGCGGTTTAGCGGGTGGTGCTATCGGTGGTATGGTCGGTGACGCCGCAACGGGTGCGACAGGTACTGCTTATGTGGACGGCGTGCAGCTCGTTTATCGTGCGCCCAACGGCAAGATCTATCAGTCCGCTCAGGTCGGTCGTCTTTGCGAATTTAAGACGGGTCCTGCCGTGATGGTTTCGCCGCGTGCCAACGAAACCCGTATTCAGCCGAACAACCCCTACGGTTGTGCGCGTCAATAATCCATAGATCATCAGAAAAGGATTCATTATGCAGAAATTCCTGCTTACTGCCGTGAATCGCGACTGTCCTTCTTACGACGGGTTGCACGACCAATGCTGATCGTCGTATGGAACAGTACGCTGAAGCTTACCAACAGATGGACTACAACCTCTCTGTGATTCAGGCTGAAGAAAATCGTATCAAAGTCGAAGAATATGCCGCTCAGCAGGCTCAGGCTAAGCTTGATGCCCAGCGTGCCGCCGCTCGCCAAAAGGCTGATAAGGCTCGTGCCCAAGCTAACGCCAAGGTCGCTGCCGCCAAGAAGGCCCGCCAAGACAAGCTTCAGTACATGGCTGATCGTGAACGTGAACTCAAGCTACGTTTGAAGGAACTTGAAGTTCAAGCCCGTGAAGCTGAAGTCAATACGATTGTAAAGAGCGAAGCTGTGCGCGCTGAAAAGGCTCGCGAAAAGGTTCAGTTAGAACTCGATCAGTTGCGCGCTCAAGTAAAGGCTCTTGAAGCCCAGAAGTAATCAACATTACTCCCATAAAGCACAAAACCCTGTCAAAGCGAATTTGGCAGGGTTTCGTGTTTTTTATCCAACTTATTCAAAGAGCTGATCAACAGCCTTCGCTTGCGCTTCTCTTGCTTTCTTTTCTTCTAGCAAAAGGTCCCACTTGGCTTCGGTACTTTTGACGCCGTCAATACCAGCGTAGAACTCCAACGTTCCTTCTTCTTGACTACCATCAGCCGTCTTTTTGTAAGGCGTCCAACGAATCGTGGGCGGTAAATGTTGCGTGCTGTGGCTTTACCCACTTGGAATTCCCCTTCGCGTTGAGTGGGCGTATAGCGTTTTTGTAAGGCAGGCAAGACGGACGCAAAACCAATGGCGTCACCGCGACTTTGAATAAAGAGACGCGTGAGTCGCCCGTTGTCTGCCGCGATCCACGCGAGCGACTGATATTCGCCCGGGATCCCAAAGCACTTCCCCGTCAAAGCGTAGGTCGTGGAGCCATCTTTTTGGTTGCTCTACTCCAAAATGCGGCAACGCTTACCGTCAGCTTTGGCTTGAATATCGTTGGCGGTTGAAATCCCAATGGTGAGTCCCGCAAAACGTGGCGCACGATGTTCGGGATCGGCTTCAATCCAAGCGCGAGTTTCTCGAATCTGTCGGGCGGTTGCCCCGTACTCCACCGAAAAGTCTTTGTCGTTTGCGGGTCCAATCGAGAGTTCCGCGGTCTTGGTGCGCCAAATATCACGATCGCCCTCTTTTGCCCAAAGACTATCAGCACTCATGTCGTCCGCCATCTTCTTGAGTGCTTCAAGCACTTGGGGACGACGTTCAGACGGAATCCGCAAAAAGACATCTGACAATAAGCCTTGATCAGTGTAATAGACCAAAATGCTCGTCACACCCAGGTCAAAGTCTTGCCCCGTGATGATGTGGCGTTTGCCGTAGCGCCCTTCTTCATAGAGGTGAGCAGACTTACCAAAGACTTCCTCCACATCTTTGAGACTTGTCACATAGGGCATAAAGTCTAAAAAGGGCGGCACAATGGCTAAGGGCGACACGCTATCTGCGGTACGCAAGGCTTGTGCCTCTTTGGGGTCTTCGGACGACCTTTCTTCTAACGCTTTTGTGGCTTCAGCTTGATCTACCGTGGGGGCAGCGGCTTCTGCGTTCGCGTCTTGGCTTTCTTTATTCGTCGGCTCAGCCGCTACATCGGGCGTACCCTCTTTTGCACCTTCTTCAGCTGCTGGCTCTACTAGGCTTGATTCCCCTTCCGTCGCTTCGGTCGACTCTTCGGTAGAAGTAGGTTCTTCGTCGCTCGCCGTTTCAGTATTAGATAAACCGTCGACCACTTCGTCTAAGCGCATTTCGTTCGTCGCGGCTTCAGTTGACACAGAAGGCACTGACGACACGTCTTGCGTTTGGGTAACAGGCGTCGCTGATGGCGACTCTACAGCCGTTGGTGCGCCTTCAGAAGCCGTAGCACCCGATGTAAGTCCAACGCCCAATGAGGCGATCATGAGAGAAAGCAAAGTCTTTTGCATAGCGGGTCAATACCGTAAAGCCCAAATATTCTTTCCATCTTAGCGAGCTTCAGAAAAAGTCGCAAAACATCCCAAGGCATATCTCGGTGAGGCACTGACACGAATTTTAGGCATTTTCGAATCTATTTACGGTTATTTACACCCAAGTCACGTAAAATACGTGCGTTTTGATGATCTTTGCTCTTCTTTTTTTGCTTTTCTTCTTTTTTATGATGTCGAGTCGCCTTTTTTTTATCAGTCTTGTTTCCCTGCTCTTACCATTAACTGGTTGTGTAGAAACCAAGGCACCGACAGCTTACACAGCTTGTGCAACAGAACTATCCAAAACAACCGTTAGTACGCAAGTTGAAAAACCTGCACCACTAGCTTGCGCCTATGGCGTGCCAAAACTACGTCCCGACTTTCATCATGCCCCCAAGATCAGCGAGTCGGGGATCTTTCAAATTCAATATGTCGACGAAGCCACGCTCGCTGGTGCACCAAAAAATCTGCCATCCTTTGACGCACGTCTCCATATCAAAGGGGATTCGATGAACTTGGGCTTATCGACCAACAAAGTCTCGGTTTGGCGCATCAACATGACGCCAAACACAATTCAAGAATCGCGCCATCCTTTATTAGATTCACACTTATCTGCCAAATCTTTGATTCGCGATTTGACTTTCATGTATTAGTACAAAATCTCTTAACCTTATGGTGAGCACAATGTGTCAAGACTGCAAAGTTGAAGAGCGTGGACAACGCCGCACCCTAATCCGTGGCAACTACACGCTACTAGAGATGACGCTCCATGACAACACGATGACGCTCAGGAACTACCCTGAAGGCTACTCGTTGACATTTCAAACCACAGCTCCTAAGTCTAGTTCTTAAGAACGATTCTCAGAGAACTGCCCATCCTAGGCGGTTCTCTTTTTTTGAATCAAACTTTTAGCGTAGATGCCTGATTTCGTTATCGTTGCGTCATCAAATCGTCATGGCAGTCTCACAAAAAATAGAGGACAATAGATCTATCGTATCGGGTTGCTTTGCAACTCAAAGGAAGAGATATGTCAGAGACCAAAGAAAACACTGCTCAGCCCCTCAATCCCGCTGTCGACAACGAGACCACAACTCCCGTCGACGCTACGCCGGTCGAGACCGCGTCGAGCGCCCCTGCCAAACCTGTCCGTCGTACGACGACGCGACGCGCACCTCGTAAACCTGCCGTCGCACCTCAGGTTGCTGTGCCTGAAGCCAAGCCTGTACCTGACGTTGACGATCCAGCACTTTATATCAATCGAGAAATTAGTTGGATTGAATTTGACCGTAAAGTGCTTGAAACGGCAGCAGACCCATCTGTGCCACTTCTTGAGCGTGTGAAGTTCTTATCGATTTTCTTTAATAATCTCGATGAGTTCTACATGGTTCGCGTGATGAATTTGCAACGTCAAGCTCGTAGCGGTGCCGAACCCACAGGGGCAGATAAGATGCCGCCCACAGAGCAGCTCGCTGAAATTCGACGCAAAGTGACCGAAATGCTTGATGTCGCAGAAAAGCTTTGGCTCAAGACCTTGAAACCAGAGCTTGAAGCAAAGGACATCAAGTTTGGTCGCTATGCCGATTTGCCTAAGAAGCGCCGTACAGCTCTTGATCGCTATTTCGATAATGAAATCTTCCCGATCCTCACTCCTCAGGCTGTGGATGCGGGGCATCCCTTCCCGATGATTTCTAACACGAGTATCAACTTCGTAGTCGAACTCGAAAGTGTGCATTCTGACGTACCAGGGAAGAAGCGCTTTGGACGTGTGAAGTGCCCGAATAATGTGCCGCGTTTTCTCTTCTTGCCCGAAGATGCTGACGAAACCACAGTGCTTGACCTTCATGTACGCGAAGGTACGATCATCATGGTTGAAGACCTGATCATGCAACGTATGGAAAAGCTCTTCCCGGGCTATCGTGTGAAGTCCCAGGGGCTCTTTCGCATTACGCGTAACACCGACGGCGAAATCGAAGAAGACGAAGCTGACGACTTGCTTGTTGCCGTGCGCGACTATGTTGAACAACGTCGCTTTGGTTCGATCGTTCGCGTAGAAATGGAACGTGATATGCCCCAGTGCCTCGAAGACTTCTTGATGAAGCATCTTGGCACCAAGCCCTATCAGGTCTTTAAGTCCAAGATGCCTTTGGTCTTCTCCGAATTCATGGGACTCGGTAGTATCAACCGCCCTGCGCTCAAGTACCCGCCTTCACATCCGACGCTCCCTACTGCGCTCGACTTAGAAACCGATACATTTGCTGCTATTCGTCAACGTGACTTGATGTTCTACCATCCGTATGAAACGTTTGGTGGCGTATTGAACTTCTTACATAAGGCTGCAACCGACCCGAACGTTGTGGCTATTAAGCAGACGCTTTATCGTTGCGGTAGCGACTCACCTGTAGTGCGTAGCCTCCTTGAAGCACGTCGCCTTGGCAAACAGGTTACTGCCGTCGTTGAACTCAAGGCTCGCTTTGACGAAGCCCAAAACATTAACTGGGCTGAAGAACTTGAAGCCGCTGGCGTGAACGTCGTGTATGGCTTTGCTGGTATCAAGATTCACGCAAAGCTTTGCTTAGTCGTTCGTCGTGAANAAGAAGGCTTACGCCGCTACGTTCATGTAGGCACTGGTAACTACAACGCTGGCTCCGCTAAGATCTACACTGACCTCGGCATTTTGACCGCTGATAACGCTATTTGTGATGACGTTCAGGACCTCTTTAACGTCATGACGGGTTGCGGCATTATTGACGAATATCGTAGCCTCTTTGTGTCACCCAAGGGCATGCGTCCGAACTTGGTTCGCTTGATTGAAGAAGAAATCGAACTTCACAAGAAGTCGGGTAACGGTCACATCATCCTGAAGTGCAACCAGTTGGTCGATCCAGGTATCGTTCGCCTTCTCTATAAGGCTAGTCAGGCTGGTGTTCGTGTCGAATGTATCGTTCGTGGTATTTGCGCGATTCGTCCGGGTGTGCTGGGGGTTTCTGAAACGATTAGCGTTCGTTCGATCGTGGGTCGCCTTCTTGAACACGCACGCGTTTACTACTTCCGCCACGGTGGCGATGAACGCATGTACGTGGGTAGTGCCGACTTGATGCCGCGAAACCTCAATGGTCGCATTGAAGTGTTAGCACCGGTTACGGATTCTGATCTGCGCGCGAATATTCTCGATCAGATCATTCGTCCGCAGTTAAACGACAACATTCATGCTTGGGTCCTTCAGTCGGACGGCAGTTATGTGAAGCTTCAGCCTAAGGCTGGTGAAGCGATCTATAACTCGCAAGAAGAAATCACGAAGGTCCTGAATCTCATGAAAACGCGTGCATAACCCACACGTCTAAGGGCTCAACGCTCGGTACTATCTTCACCACCGAAGGTAGGTAGAGTCGTTTTTGAGATCATTTTCTTAGCACGTTGAACGAAAGACTCATTTCAAAACGACGTTTTAGCTTTCGTTTTTGCGCGTCAATCTAAGCTAGAATATTTAGTTAATTGTCGTTAAACTACACCCCGCCGCCCGTATCGGTGGGATTTTTGTCTTATGAAATATTTGATTGTTGATGACCATGCGCTCGTCACTAGCGCACTTTCCTTGATGCTGATGGACCGCGAACCCGATGCGCAGGTTCATACCGCTGGAAATGTGCAGGACGCTCTGACGCTCATCGACCGTGAAGGCGAAACGTNNACCGACCTTCTCATTTTGGACCTCACCATGCCTGGCGTGACGGGCACCGAGCTGATGGAAGAAATCGTTCGTCGTCAGCCCATGCTCAAGATCTTGGTGCTCTCTGGTANNCTCACTGACCGTAATAGCATCATGCGAGTGTTGCAGTTGGGTGCCGCGGGTTTTGTCCCGAAGTCCCTTGACACCGATATGCTCACGGGTGCCATCGACTTTGTGCTTCGTGGGGGTGTCTTTATTCCTTCTAAGTTGCTCTCAGAAAGCCAGCGCGCTGGGTTCTTCTCTGAAACCGCCCGCAATATCACATCTCCTTCGAACGCACCGCGTTTAACGGAACGTCAACAAGACGTTTTGATGCTCCTTGCTCAGGGTGCGCCCATTAAGCGTATTTGTCTTGATCTCAACCTCTCCGAAGGCACTGTGAAGACCCATGTGGCTGCGATTTATCGCACCTTTGGGGCAAGTAACCGTACCGAAGCCTTGTTGGCTGCCCGTCGTGCGGGTTACAACATTGAGCTTTGACGAGTGAACCCAATCGCCCAAAAGTTGAAGTACCGCTGATTTTCGTTTCAGCGTACTTTTGGTTACTAAAGATCGGGCATCTTTCTCAGACTCCCCTTAGTAAACGGCAACCTCCTTAAATACGCGTTGCTTCAGCTTTGATTTCTTCAGCCTTATCCGTAGCGGCTTCACCAGCTTCCTTAGCCTTTTCGCCCGCGGCATCTAACAAGTCGGCTGCGGCCTTCTTGGTTTCGTCAGGCAACTCAGCAAACTTTTCCTTGGCAACTTCCTTAGCGTCATTAACCACTTTAGCAGCCTCATCTTTGAGGTTATCTACGTGTTCTTTGACACCAAGTTGTTCAGCTTTTTCGTCAACCACCGTGCCCACTTTCGCCGCGGTTTCTTTGGCTGTTTCGATATCTTCCTGGCTACAGCCCGCTAAAAGGCTACCCGTTAAAAGGCTTGCAAAGAGAAGTGCCATCGTTGTTTTTTTCATAGAAAATTAGGCGCGGAAACCTCTGTCTTTAGACAGGGGAGGAAGCGCCGTTCTCCTGTCTTAATTCGGTTAAAAAGGTTCTTCTTTTTTCGAGAAGCATTAGTTTTTTGGCATGGATAGCGGGTGACAACTTCTTGCCTTCCAACGTTCTCACGTCAAAATAACCAGATGCACGTCTCCCGAAAATAAAGCCCTCTCGCCCAAGACACTTCACCTTGTCGAAAAGTCTGAAACCCTTGACGAGATAAGGACTTTGGTTGAGCTTACGAACACCACCTTTCAAAATCGAACACTTGTGAATTTGGCGATTGTGTTTACGTGTCTGCTTCTGATAGAGGTAGACACCTGTCCGTTGGGCTTTAAGGTTCCCAGCGATACAGAAAGCGTCAGCACAATGCGTTTTTAGCAAACCCAAAACGATGCGCTTATGTTTCGTCAAATAGCCAAAAGTGTTCTCAACAGGAAGATGTGGGTGTGTTTGACGTACTCTTTCGAGCAACGTCCAACGCATGATGCCCATAAAGGTTTCTACTTTGAAGGACTTTCCACGCTTCACCTTCAACTTAATCTTCCCTGCGTGAAATGCCTTGTGGCACGTCTCGCAAAGCGTGATCAAATTGTTGGGTGCATCACCGCCCGTCTTGTGACTTTCAAGATGATGAACATTGAGGATCTTGTCCTTAGATCGACCGCGACAGTGTTGGCAAACATGACCGTCTCGCCAAAGAACATACTCACGCACGTTCCAAAAACCGAGTTGATCACCTTGCTGATAACCTTCGCCTTCAACATCAGGATTCTTAATCTTCTGAATGTCAAAGGAAGCGGTCTCAATCACAATTTTGGTGACTGGCAAAAGCCTACAAACCGCATCTATGCGCGATATATGCGCTTGAATACGATTCTCAATGCTTGGTGCAAGCCAACCTTTGTGCTTTGAATGAACGCGGTTGTTAAAGCGGGGCGCACGGTAGCGCGTCTTGCGATGACGACGGCCGCGCCTAAAAGCCAAACGATCCGCCAACAGACCAGAGATGTCTTGGCGTAGTTCCACTTCAGATGCAAACACTTCGGTTTTTTCTGTTGTGGCGGAAAGACCGATATGTTTAGACCCTGAGTCTACGCCTAAGATCACGTCCTGCTTCGTTTCGCCAGTAGCGATACTCAACTGGATCGTAAAAGGCGTTCTGCGCTTAACCTTTGCTTTGTTAGCCTTGAGCAAGTGTCTCGCTTTCGCAGGAGAACACGGCATTAAAGGCTGACCGCGCATATTTAAAACAAAAACTTTCAAAAGTTTCTCCTTAACGGATACCCACAGGTTCCGTTTCAACAACATCAGATAAACCGATGTCGAGTTAACATCCTTCGCCAATGTTGGACTGGGTTTCTTGTCTGCAACACCGCTCCTACCTCTTAGAGCTTTTAATCACAGACCGCAGAGCGTAGGACTAGGATGAACATCCCACGGTGCCTATACATTCCAATCCAACGTAGTTCACCTTCCGAAGAAGGATCACCAAGGCTAGTCAATCAAGGCTCTTTCAAGCCTCCGCCTTTAGACGGGGGTTATTGACGTGACTTTACTCGCAATCATAAATGTCGAATAGTTTCAGTATACCGAGCGTTCTGAAGCTTTCTGTTTCTGTTCAGGGCTTCAAACGAAACAATTGCAACGGTTTATTTAAGGCTTCATCACCGACAAAATCAACGCCAACTGTTCGTCATACCAGGGGTTAAACGTGAGGCGTGCGTGGTTACGATCGTCAGGCTGATGGCGTTCACCCGAAAACCAAACAGGATCACCACGCTCACAGGCTTTTGAGTCATCTTTTGATTTACCATTCCAACAAACACGCACAGTCCCCTTGAGACCATAGGCAGGATTGTCGGGTCGATAGGTCATCGCCATATGCGAAAAACTCGTCACTTGTGCCTCGGGAACAGTCTCTGCAAAGACCTTGACACGGTCAGATAGCCCTTCAGCGTTTTTCTTGTCGCCATACCAAACCAAACGTGTTTGAGGGTTGCTAAACGCCTTATCAAATCGAGGTAACAGGTCTTCAGTTTCGACTAGACCGTCGTGCGCCGCCATCATCACAATGGACGAACCTTGCCACGGGGTCTTTTCAAATGCGCTCAACACGTCGTCCGCACGCGTCATGGTGTGATAAAAGGTNACCGCAAAACCCTTCATCGGCACAACAAAATACTGAAATGGGTTTTGTCCTCCATTAGGACGGCTTTCAGGGGTCACAAGCCAATCATTGACGTGCGAAGCAGCGGGTGCCAACCAAGCAAACGGCGGTCTAACTTCAACAGCCGGCGAAAAAAGCACCAGTACTTTGGTTTTATCAGGATGCTTTTGGGCGTAGTCCAACACCAAGTTGCCGCCCGTTGAATAGCCCCCGAGCCACATCGCATTGACTTCTTTTGCGAGCAAATCCGCTTGTTCTTGTACCACGCGCTGCCAGTCTTCAGACGTTGCCGCCATCATGTCCGCGGGCTTAGTACCGCAACCAGGCAACAATACTGTGCGAACAAGAATTCCTTCTTTGGCTAACGAAGTCGCAATATCAGAAAAGGACCACGGCGAATCGCCTAAGCCGTGCACCAACAATATCCCACGACCATCAGACTTCTCGGGTCGATATTCTTTAGGGAGGTTCGCCGCCAACTCAAAAGCACGTTCGTTCGTTGTTTTCGAAACGTAGTTGCGATGCGCTTCAACCCAAGCCTTGGTGTCTGCCTGATAAGCCGCAAAAGAAGACTGTCCTAAGGGCATCACGTCAGAGGACACCACATCAGACGCTAAAACGCTCGAAGCAAAAACGGTGAACAGGCTTCCTAAAAGCACAGTGGTCGTGAAGTTGGTTGTAGACATGGTTTTCCTTTGTGAATGGGCGAGGGACTACCTTCAAGTGTACCGATCACGAAACCTGAAACGCATCGCACACACATTCGGTCACAGGTTCTTCAAGGTATAAATACACCACACCCCGTATTTCACTCGAAAACACGGGGTGTGATGAATTGGAGAATCCAATCTAATTATTTAGCAACAGGAGCCTCAGGCAAATTCGGCTTTTCGCCCTTTTCAACCTTCATGAGTTGCTCACCAAACGCTGCGGCATAGTTCGCGATGACTTGCAACGTGAGTTCACCCTTTTCNGTTGGCGGGTCCCTGGGTACTTCCAACTCAAATGCACCCTTACGGAAACTCTGGAAAATAATGGCTTCTAAACCATTCTGCTTTTCATTGAGCTTTAAAGCGTAAGAAAAACAATGGTCACAAGCTTCGAGGTTGGCATCAGCAGGCAATACTTTGACATCAAAGCCAACATGTTTCACACCAGTAGAAATGGCATTGAGTAACTCTGGCGTATTCACGCGTGGATTCGGAATCAAGCAAATCTGTGGCGCAGTAACCGTATTTTCAACGGTTACTGGTTCTGCGGTTGCCTTAGCCTCTTCTTGATTGAGCCCTGCACAGCCCGTCAAACCCAAACTCAACAACGCGGCACTAGCGAGCGCCCAAGCAGTCTTTTTCATTTTCCTCTCCTAATATTTCTTCTTGACCATCAGAGCCAAGTCATCCGATTAATCATAGCGAGTTTTGTTGGTGATCGTTTGTTCCCTGCTCGCTATCACTTAAAGGATTGACATTTGCCGTTGCGACTTCGTTCGCAGGCGGAATCACACGAAAAATAGCGTCATTCAAAGCTCTACCACCTGCTGGCTTTTGCAAAATCAAAGGCATCGTTGCGGGAACCACGCCCCCTTCTGTGCGACGATGACGATATTCACTTTCGATGATGTCAGCCGCGACAGCCGTCAAAAGCACCATCGGCACTGTGCGCTTCAAATGTGCTTCAATCATGCCGCCCGCTTCCAGNGTATTGGGTTGATCGTCCCCTAAGTTGTAGTCACTCACGAGCGCCAACACATCGCTCGCTTCAGCCGCTTCTCGATAGAACGCTTCGCCAGGCTCTTCAGCAGCGAGCACCTTAGCGCCCCAACTTTCGAGCATGTTTTTCATGGCATCTCGCACAAAGCGATTGTCTTCAAGCAGTATGATCGTGCCCGTGAGCATGCGAATTTCGCTTCCCGCCGACAACGCTTCCTTGAGGCAGTCGGCTTGTTCAGACTCATCAATATTGAAAGTCAACCGAAAAACACTACCGCGACCAGGTTTAGACCCTAGCGTGAGATCCACCCCTAACTGACGTGCAATACCACGTACAATCGAAAGCCCCAACCCATAGCCAGAACCTGGAATCGCTTTGCCAGCCGCTCCACGATAAAAGGTTCCAAAGATACGTCCACGATCTTCTGCGCTAATCCCTNNACTACAGTCATAGACCCCAATCGACAAACGACTACCGATACGACGAGCACCTAACACAATTTCAGTACTCTTCGCGATCACTGGGTCTGAGTATGCAATGGCATTACTCACTAAGTTTTTGAGTGCTCGCTTAACCATCGTCACATCGGTATAGATCGTGACCGCAGGCGCAACCACACGTAAAGTNACCAGTCCTTTTTTCTCTGCAATCGGACGACATTCANNGCGTACCAGTTCGTCAAGCAACGAACGCACTACCACGTGCTCAGGATGCATTTCCATTTGCCCGAATTCCATACGGGTCACGGTCAAAACCTGTTCAACGAGCGTCGAAATCGCTGAAATCGCAATCGAAAGTTGTCCAATCACAGGTTCTGTTTGTGGTGTCGCGCGACGCTTCAAGATGTCGATATAAATCCCCATCGCTTGAAGCGGTTGGCGAATATCGTGGTTGGCTGCCGCAAAAAAACGTGCACGACGTTCACTATCAATTTGCATCGTACGACGTGCGTTTTCAGCGCGTGAAATTTCGATACGTAAGCGTTCAACCAAACGTTGGTTTTGTGCATCCGTCAAAATTGAGGACACAACGAGCTCGTTCAACTTACGCCCCGAATACAAAATAAAACCTGTCGTCACGATGATGATGCCGGCAATCATCAATTGACTAATGCCATACTGCGCAGCCACTGCAAAAACGAGCGGCGTCAAAGAGAGCATCGTAAAGGCAGTGAGCGACGGCAACCAACACGAATACACTGGCCAACTCGCAAAGGTTACAGCCACAATGACAGCCACAGTCACCATCTGAGAGATGCCAGAGAGCGGAATCATNAAAAGCGGGGTCGCTACGCCCCAAATAATCCCCGACGCAATCGCTAAAGCCGTCCAGCGACGAATCCAAAGACGAATACGAGCTACGCGCTCACGGTCACGCCAAAAGTTTCTGACATAACGAAGCGACAACCAAATATGAATAAGCCCACAAAAGCACCAGAAAAGTAAGAAGTAGTCATTGATCTCTGAANNATTTCAAAACATCGCGGTCAGAGAGACCATGCCGGTGAACTGTGCAGCAACCGCCACAGGGAACAACTTCAAACTGGTGAGAATGAGTTTAGAGAGCGTTCTTGCCGTAATGTGGTGCGACGCGTTCGTCAAAAANAAGACGCGCAAAAAGCGCCAAGTTTGTTCACGAAAAGGCAAAAGTTTCACTGGTTAAACTCCACTCAAACGAGCCATACCTTCTTGTACTTGGCAACGCACACGTCCGCCCACGGGCAACGAACACTTACGGTGAATGTGTCCAAAGGGTAACCCCGTGACAAAAGGGATGCCTGTTTGATCAGCAAGATAGTCCAAGNNTACCATTGCTAAAGAAAAATCCCCATCCCAACCCACGGGACGGTCCGCACCTTGCATATCACCCACAATCACGGCTTTTTGTTTATCGAGAATCCCTGCTAACCTCAAGGTCATCAGCATGCGTTCAATACGGTACGCGGGTTCTGCGACATCTTCAATAAAAAGAATGTCGCCGTCATGTTCATTCAAATATGGCGTACCAACGAGCGACGTAAGAACTGCCAAATTTCCGCCCCAAAGCGTCCCCGTGACATCAAGTGTTTGAATTACCTGAGTTGTCCACGATACATCAAGCGGACGTTGTCCCAACACAGTCGTAAGACCTTCAAGCGTCAACGCCTCTGGCTGAATCAAGTCTCTCAAGGTTGGACCCTGCCAACTCACTTGTNNACTTGTTTTAGCGTAGAAAGCTAGGTTTAATGCCGTAAAGTCCGAAAAACCAACCATAGGGGTCGTCACCCCTCGGAGCGCCTCCCAATCAATCAGGTCTAATAGACGGGCCGCACCATACCCACCTCGCATCGCCATCACAAGATCGGCATCGGTTTCAGTGAGTGCCGACACAAAGTCTTGTGCACGCACCTGATCGCTACCCGCAAAGCGAGCCATTTCTTGATAGGTGCTGGGTAACTCACGCAAACGAAACCCAAGCTTTTCTGCTGATGCAAACGCTTCACGACGAAGTAGCCAATCAATGCCGCCCTTGGTAGTGACCCACTGTCGCGAGGGGGCGGTGACAGCAAGTGTAAGCCCCCTAAAAAGCGGGGCAACGGGCGTTACTTCCTCCACTTGTTCCATTTACGCTTCCTCTTTAACCGTCCGTCGTTGAGCAAAAAATGTCGTCAAAAGCGCTTTCGCGTCATCCGCCAATACCCCCCGTCGTACCCACGGGCGATGATTAATCCCTGGCAAGTCAAAAAGTGACAATGCGCCACCCACTGCGCCCATACGCGGGTCGCTCGCCCCAAAGACGATGCGCGAGGGACGTGCCTGCACAATGCCACCCGCACACATTGGGCAAGGTTCAAGCGTCACATAAAGCGTTGCGTTCGTTAAGCGATGGTTTTTGGCGACTTTGGCACCCTCACGCAAAACGAGCATTTCTGCGTGCGCTGTGGGGTCACCATCACGTAACGTACGGTTCCCTGCCCGCGCCACGATCACACCGTTATCAACCAACACGGCGCCCACTGGCACTTCCCCCGCGTCCGCGGCGGCTTGTGCTTCTTTAAGAGCTTCACGCATAAAGCGTTGATCAGCTTCGTCATCAACGGGCGGCTCGCCACTATTGACAGCTCGGTTTTGGGCTTGCAACACTTCACGCGTGCGCGCCCTGCGAGCAGCCAAAATCGCCTGAGCGGATTCGAGTTCATCCGTAAGGCGTCGCGCCGTGACCCCAGGGCGTGGCATCAAGTCATGCGTGAGGCCTTCTGGTACTCTTCGTTCNATCAACCCTAAAGACAGCGCTTCGGCAAACAACGCTTCGGGGGTGACATTCAACCATTGACCCGGATCCGACAAAAAGCGTTCTGCAGACATCAAAGCCTCGTCGCGCGTCACTGTCTTCGGGACACTCAATAACCATGCACCCACGACGACGCGAACGTAGTCGTCCGATGTGCGAGCAAGGCTCTCGAGTGAACTTCCTCGACGAATCGTGAGCGCACTAAAGGTCTCAATATCAGCCACTGAATAATCTTTTGATATGAACGTATACATGAGAAATCGTTTCGTTTTTTGTCACCAAGGTTGCAGATTTGAAGATCGACCTACAATTAACCTCACCTAGATATTTTTCAGGATTCACTACAATGAAACCCCTGCTCATAACTAGCGCTTTGGCGCTTTCTTTTTTAGCCACACCCATTTTAACGGCTCAAGCCGCCTCTCACGATCGCCCGAGTGACGTATTAGCAGACTGTCTCTATCGTCACGCCAATGCCAATGACAAACAAGTCTTTGTGCAATGGGCCTTTGTAACCTTAGGCAAAACATCTGCTGCTAAAAAAGTAGAAACAATATCTCAAGCCAAAATCACTGACGTTGAAACCAAAGCACAAAAGACACTTACTCATTTAGTCGTCGGTAAGTGCTCTGCCCCCGCCATGAAGGTACTTTGGAACGACCCGAAAAATGGTTTACAAGACACCCTCACGACACTTGCACGTCAGCTCGTTGATGCGGAAATCAAAAAGCGAACGTCACCATTACTATCGCTCACGATTACTGATTTACTGAAAAAATAAATCCATCAAATCACTTCAGAACCAAAGAGCCTCGGAGCAAATTAACGCAGACCGAGGCTCAGCATCATTGGGTAAACGTGTCGTTTTACGCCAACTCATCCACTTCAACATCACGCATCACATAGAGGCGATCGTTTTCGCGTACCTTTTCAGGCACTTTAAAAGTGGTGTCTGCGCCCTTGCCAGCACGCTCTGCTGGAACTTCATCGTCACGCAAACCTTCAAGCGTGAGGTAAACCGCACCCGTTGTAGGACCTGTCACCAAGAGCGTGTCGCCATTTTGAATGGGTTCCCCTTGAATCAAGAAGCGACCAATGCCAGCCTTTGGGTAGTAGCCCAAACACTTCCCTGAATAGATCTTCTTTTGCGTAGCTTGGGATCCCGCCCCATTGGTGCGTTCAAGCATGGTCTTACCCTGATACCAACCGTCCCAAAAGCCACGATTAAAGACGGTCGCCAAACGGTCGTCCCAACTGCGACTCACTTCGTCAGACCAACGTCCCTCAACAATCGCATCCAAGGCTTCGCTATAGCATTCAACCGCGGTACGCACGTATTCGGGACCACGTGCACGCCCTTCGATCTTAAAGACAGTCACACCCGCCTTGACCATCAAATTCAAAAAGCTAATGGTCTTCAGGTCCTTGGGGGACATAAAGTAGCCGTCATCTACACCCAATTCGGTGCCACGCTCTTTGTCATACGCAATATAAGAACGTCGGCAATTCTGTAAGCATTCCCCGCGGTTAGCGCTCTTACCACGCGTGTGAAGACTCAACCAACATTTGCCACTCACGGTNACCATACAAAGCGCCCCATGGCAGAACATTTCAATACGAACGGGCTTACCAGACGTACCGCAGATGCCTTCACGATCAATCGCGGCATGAATGTCACCNACCTGACGTAAAGTCAATTCACGCGCTAATACCACAACGTCCGCAAACTGCGCATAAAAGCGCAGGGCTTCAACGTTGGCAATATTAAGTTGAGTCGAGAGATGCACTTCAACGCCCATTTCACGACAGCACTGCATAACTACCACGTCAGAGGCAATCACGGCAGAGATTTTCGCGTCACGCGCGNNTACCGCAATGATCGTACGCATCGTCTCAATGTCGTTGTCATAGATGATCGTGTTAACCGTGAGGTAGCTCTTCACGCCATGATCGTGACAATAGGCGGCAATCTCCTTGAGGTCATCGATCGTAAAGCTACTGGTANNCGAATGCGCACGCATATTGAGCGCACCAATCCCGAAATAGATACTATTGGCGCCTGCGACCACGGCAGCTGCCAAGGATTCGCGAGACCCAGCNGGAGTCATAATTTCAAAATCGGTGCGTTGCATGAATAAGAATTCCTAGCTTGAAAATCAGGTCAAATTTGAAGATCCTTGATTGTAGCGAACTCAATGCCACAACGAGCTGTCACATTTGCCGATTCCTGTTACATTGAGTTAGGGAACCCTAAGTTTCACCCACGGCTTCCCTAATTTTGGCTATGTACACTGTGTCTCAGATCGAAAGGGAACGCACTGAAAACCCTTTCCACCGAACCCACCAACTTTATGTTGACTGACGATAAAGAGTCATATATGAAGAAATCTACGCTCGCCGCTTTGCTTGCTGCCACCACGATGACGTTTGCCGCCACCGCCTGGGCTGTGGATGCTACCCCTGCCAAGACCGAAGCTACGCCTGCTGTACCGCCGATCACCACCGAAGCTGAAGCGCCGACCCCGATGGTTGGCATGGCTGACGCTGTCGNNGCACGTACCGAAAAAGCCTACAAGGCCCNNAAAACCCACCGCGCTAACCTTCATCGTAGCCCCACTTACGGTTTAGTTTGGGACGTGCGTATGGTCACCGAAGATAACGCCCGTGTCCGCGCCTTTGTGGATGCCAAGACGGGCAAGCTCGTCGCTGCTGACGTCAAGGGTATTCAAGAACCCCGCGGTCCGAAGGGACCGGGTAAAGGTCCTTACTGCGGCATGGGTCCAGGCTACGGCTACCACCACGGTTCTGCCATCTGCCCTATGACAGGTGAACCGCGTCCGTTCCACGGTAGTAGTCATCACGCCGCTGGTTGGAATTAATTCGCCGTCCTACTGGTACTTGACTTTGGAAGCTTAATCAGCATCGTTTAGCCGTCAAGCTCATGGTTATACTTATCAGGGAGGTTCATCATGGATGGCTCTCCTGATTTTGTTCACCTCTCATCGTGCCACACCGCTATGCATATCTTGCTCATTGAAGATGATCCCTTTATCGCCCGAGCTGTTTGCGCCGCACTTGAAAGTGAAGCTCATGCGGTGACATGGACACCCACAGGGCGTGAAGGTCTTACTGCACTCACCGTGAGTCTCCCTGATGCCCTCCTCTTAGACCTTGGCTTGCCTGGTATTGACGGCATTGATGTGTTGCGTAGCATTCGAGCAATGCCTGCACCCGCCTGCGATTTACCGGTCATTATTGTGACCGCACGCGAAGCGTTGGATAGTCGCCTTGAAGGCCTTTNNGACGCAGGCGCTGACGACTATATTCTGAAGCCCTTTCATATGACGGAACTCATTGCCCGATTGCGTGCCGTCGTACGTCGTCGTCGCCCCTTAGCGCCTGATGTGCTACGCGCGGGCAGCGTTGCCCTCAATACGGTGACGCATACCTGCACGGTCGGAAGTGACACAGTGACTTTGAGTAAGCGCGAATATGCGCTCTTAGCCGCCTTATTGACGCGCCCAGGGTCANTCCTTTCTCGTCGTGCTTTAGAAGAAAAGCTTTATGCGCCAGGGGACGAACCAGAAAGCAACGCCATCGAATATTTGATTCACGCCCTTCGCCGTAAGATCGGGGCACAAACCATTGAAAATATTCGCGGACTCGGTTGGCGCATTCGCGTCCAATAAATAAGATTGCAAAGCACGCGAGCCAAACTCATTGGCGACAGCCGTCAACCATTGGAACCCATCTATGCATTGGCGCACTTCATTACTCTTACGAACGCTCCTTGCCGTCACTGGTGTGACGCTTGTCCTCACAGCGATCACAGCCACGGTGGTCTTTAACAATGCCCAAGAAGAAGCGTTGAATGAGCAAGATGCCTATCTTTCTGATATGACATCAGCCTTTGCACGTGCGGACGTTGCCGCCGTGTTGCCACGTGCGCTCACAATGTCGCCCGACCAATTTGCGGCACGTCTTGAATCCGACGAACCGTTACTCATGAGACCCCGTCCGCATCGCCACATGATGCGTCATCGCCGTCTCACGCCGCCCCCAGAACCCCAGCGACGTACTGCGATCCCCGCTGGAGAACCCGTTTTAGTTCGTCTACTCAATAATCAAGGGCGTGCAGAACGTGTCAGGTTTGACCATACCTTAAGTAGCGGCTTTACCACTGAAATGATCGGTGGTGAAGCCTATCGCTTGTCACTTATCTTTTTGCCTAACGGGCGTTATACGGCGGTCGCTGATCCTGTGAGTACCCGTGAAGCGTTTGCCAAAAGCGCTGCCTTTACTACCATCATGCCTATTGTCATTTTGCTACCGATGGTCTGGCTCGTGATTGCCTTGACGCTTTGGCGTACGCTCAAGCCCATACGTCAAACCGCAGAAACGGTGAAGTCGCGCCCAGCGTCTGACCTCACACCTTTACCGACAGACCACGTCCCAGCTGAAGTAGAACCTTTTGTTGCTTCTGTTAATCAGTTACTCGCGCGTGTCAATGAAGCGCGTACGCGAGAATTGCGCTTTACGGCAGACGCTGCGCATGAGCTTCGCTCCCCATTAACGTCACTCACCATTGAAGCAGAACACTTAAGCCGCCTCAATCTACCAACCGAAGCCAAGCCTATCGTCGAGCGCTTAGAGTCGGGACTTGATCGAGCAGTCAAACAAGTCTCTCAACTCTTACACTTTGCGCGAGCCCAAGTGGGTGAAGCGCCTGAAAGCCTCGCGCGAGATACGCAATCGTGGTACCTCTCCGAACTTTTGGGTGAAATTCTTGAACCCCTCATGACCCAAGCCGACAAGAAGGCTTTGGACTTTAGCGTTGAAGGGTTAGATGACACCGAAGAAATCGCGATTGAAGGTGTGAGTCGCGCGGCTGTTCAAGCGATTCTTCGTAATCTCTTAGAAAACGCGTTTCACTATACGCCTGAGCACGGTGACGTTTGCTTAAATGTCCATCAAACCAAAGAGGCGTTAACTGTGACCGTCACCGACACAGGTCCCGGCATTGCGCCTGAAGAACGTGACCGCGTCTTTGATCCCTTCTATCGTGTCGTGGGCTCAGGATTGCCTGGCACGGGCTTAGGACTTGCGATCGTTAAAACCTATGCCAATATGGTGGGCGCCACGGTAACCCTTGATGACGCACAACCTGGTCACACGCCCCCTGGACTCAAAGTCACCTTTTATTGTCCACTTGGGGCAAGAAAACCCACTGAAGCTTAATGCTGATCCGATACGCGTTGGTTGATGTTGGCTTTGACCGCCTTGCTACGTCGAATGGAATCTACTGTAAACACAATCACGGCACACCAAATAAAGACAAAGCCCACAAACATATCCACCGAGAACGATTCACCAAACGCATAAAGACCAATAAAAAACACGATTGTGGGACTGATGTACTGAATGATGCCTACGGTTGAATACGGGATTCGACGCACACCAGACGCAAAGAGGAGCAACGGGATCGTGCTAATGGGGTATGCCAATAGCAGCATGGCTTTCATGTCCCACCCGCTATTAGCAAACACCAACTGACCATCGGCATTCAACCACAACATGTAGCCTAAAGCGAGCGGTGCCAACAGAACGCTTTCGAGCGCCATGCCTTCTAAGCTTCCTAACGGTGCAATCTTGCGAATAAGCCCATAAAACGCAAAGGAGCCCGCCAAGAATAATCCTAAGAACGGCGCTGTGCCCGTTTGGATCGTGATCCAAATCACGCCCGTTGCCGCTAGCGCCACGGTACATNNCCATTGCCATCGGCTTAAACGCTCACCTAAAAAGAGCGCACCGATGGCGACAGACATCAAAGGATTCACGAAGTAACCCAAAGACGCTTCGATCGTACGATCACTCACGATGGCGTAGACATACGCGCCCCAGTTGCAACCGATTAAGAGNGTAGAGAGCGTGAAGAGTCCCAAGACCTTCGGCTGACTCACGACCGACTTGATCCAAGCACCGCGACGCAAGACCAACAAAATGCCTATGNNCACGATCACCAAAGACCAGAGAATGCGGTGTGCCAAGATTTCTACTGCGCCTACAGACTGAAGGGCGTGGAAGTAGAACGGGAACAAGCCCCAACAGATATATGCACCAAGCGTAAAGAGGACGCCAAGTCGAGTCATCGCTAAATGTCTACAAGTAAATAAATTGAATGAGCCGTCAAGACCAATAAGGGCATTGTAGGCAATTCGTACCCTTTTTTAAAAGCGTCACCACTCAAACCAACACCAAAACGGGCACCCTGACTTTTTTGCCAAAGCACCCGTTCATTACGCCTTAAACCACTTCTAATCAGGTGTTTTACCATCCACGCACATGTTCTAATGCCGCCTTAACGCAACCGTCGTCTCCGACAAGCAAAAGCTTTTCGTAGGGCGCGGCGGTCGGGCAAGCGTGGTTAGGCAAAATACGAAGGCGCATGCCAACCGGGAAGTCTTCGGGCTTGAGACGATCGCCCGCGACCGCTTCAATGATGCCGTGTTCTTGATTAGCGCCCATCATGCGAATGTCGCACCCGCGAAGCGGTTGACCGTCAACGCCACACACAAGTNNATAGCCAAAGTCACAATGTTGGCGTGCTGTGCCACGGTCGCGCGACATCGCGAGCCAACCGGCGTCCACAATCACTTGACCTTTGTCAGGCTGATGACCAATCACCGTTGCCAAGACTGACCCCGCAATATCGTCCATCTTGACGACGCCTAAGTTCATCATAAAGAGGTCACCCATCGCATAAACACCAGCACGCATTTCAGTCACGCCCGTTTCGTCTTCAGCGTAGACCATGGTCGGAGTCGACCCCACCGACACGATACGAATGTCATAACCCGCTTCACGCAAACGATTAGCAGCTAACACAATCCCGTCGCGTTCGTTGACGGTAGCCTGACGAATCACAGCAAGGTTTTCAACGTCATAGCTGGTACCAGCATGCGTCAAGACACCCACTAATATGGCACCGCTCGTCAATGCCCCAGCCACCTCTAAAAGCAAGTCGCTCTTAGGCTGAATGCCTGAACGATGCCCGTCACAATCGACTTCAATTAGCACTGGGATCGTCGTTTGATGGTCCCGACAATAGTCACTCACGGCTTTAGTNGCGGCAACATTATCAAGAATGATCTTCAAATCACACCCCGTCGCACGAATCGCTTCAATCTGAGCGAGTTTATAGGGTGCAATGCCGACCGCATAAATGAGGTCTTTAACGCCATGCTCAGCAAAATAACGCGCTTCCGCTAAAGTCGACACAGTCGCGGGGCCNTCGGGCGAGACCATCTGACGACGCGCAATCTCAATACTCTTATGGGTCTTGAGATGAGGACGTAACGTGATGCCGAGCGATTTTGCCTTCGCTTTAGCGCGCTCAAGATTACGCACGAGCTTTGCTTCGTCAATCAAAAAGGCAGGCGTTGGGACTTCAGGGTCTGTGAGCGCATGACCAACGGGATTCGGAACGTTGAACATAATTTCTCTCCACAACATAAAAGTCGGGCGCAACCCTCTGGTCGTGAAGGTTGCGCCCGTCATTGGTGACTTCGTCGACCGTACGACGAAACCTTTATCTGTTATTTTAACGTGACTACTTAGTGAGGCACGAATTCAGACACAGCAGTATGCTCGCTCTGAAGCTCAGCGACATTCTTCGCAATACGAGCCTTCGTATCTTCGTCAAGCTCAAGGTACNNCTTCACGATTTCGTAGGTGCCATCACCCTTTGCGACACACGGGAAACCAAAGACCATGCCTTCAGGGACACCATAAGAACCATCGGACGGCACACCCATCGTGACCCACTTTTCGTTAGAGCCCAAGCACCAATCGTGAATATGGTCAATGGCGGCAGAGGCAGCGGACGCAGCGGAACTTGCGCCACGAGCAGCAATAATCGCCGAACCGCGCTTTGCGACCGTCGGCATAAACGTGTCCTTGACCCATGCATCGTCAACGAGCGTCGGCGCAGCGACACCATCGATCGTCGTGTGCGTGATATCAGCCACCATCGTCGGGGAATGGTTGCCCCACACAGCGATATGCTCGATATCGGTCACGTACTTTGCCCGTCTTTTCACCAACTGAGACATGGCACGGTTCTGGTCCAAACGAAGCATCGCGGAGAAGCACGTCGGATCAAGGTCGGGCGCATTCTTCATGGCAATCCAAGCATTCGTGTTGCAGGGATTACCCACCACGAGCACCTTGACGTTACGCGAGGCCGAGGCATTCAAAGCCTGACCCTGCGCACGGAAAATCGCAGCATTGGCTTCCAAAAGGTCAGCGCGTTCCATCCCAGGACCACGCGGACGTGCACCAATTAAGAGCGCCACTTCGCAATCGCGAAACGCTTCTTCTGGATCCTGCACAGCCTGCATACCAGCCAAAAGCGGGAACGCACAGTCAGACAACTCCATCATCACGCCCTTAAGTGCAGAGGCGCTCGTCGGGTTCGGACGTTCTAAGAGCGTTAAAAAGACAGGCTGGTCAGGTACNAACATTGCGCCAGAGGCAATGCGAAAAAGAATGGAATAGCCAATCTGGTACNNAGCGGGACCAGTTACTGTTACACGCACAGGCGCTTTCATGGGTTCATACTCCTCAATGGTCGGGAGAAAAAAGATAATCTTTATATTTTAGAGCGTTGCGCACAAACGAAGCACCCTCTCTTTGAAACCAATCGTGCATCGTTGATCTTCGAGGGCGCTTTTGTTTTGCACTTTCGTTTTGCACTTTAACCGTTAGCTAACTCAACATTCGCTTCAATCGATTCGTAAGTCGGTGCCTCGGCATGCTTTTGATGGGGCTCATAGCCACAATGCAATAAGTCATGCGCCAAGGCGCTACCTGGCTTCCCTAGATACTCACGATAGAGCTTGATGACATCAGGATTTTCATGGGACGCACGAATAGGCATTGCGTTGTCGGTCGCATAAACCCCTGACTGACGTGCTTCTAATGTTTGCCCCCAGGTGCGACCGCGTACGGTGCCGCCACCCCCAATGCAGCCGCCAGGACACGCCATCACTTCAACAAAGTGATAGGGACACGTGCCAGCGCGCACCATGTCGATGACCTTTGTCATCGTGCGCATCCCGTAAACCACAGCGACGCGTAATGTACCAAAGGTTGTCGTGTCGATCGTGGCTTCTTTAAGGGTCTCTAAACCACGCACGGGTTCAAATGCGACTTTGGCTAATGCAGGACCACCCGTCAAGGCCGTAACGGTACGTAAAGCCGCTTCCATCACACCACCAGTCGTCGCAAAGAGTTGCGCTGCGCCAGAAGCTTCACTCATCAAGGGTGAATCAAAGGTCGCAGGCATCAAAGACTTCAGATCAATCCCTGTACGCTCTAAGAGCGTCAAGAATTCTTGGATCGTCAAGACCAAATCGGTGTCAGGACGCCCATCGCGTGCGAGTTGAGCGCGGCTCGCTTCACCTTTTTTGGCTGTACAAGGCATGATCGAAATCGTTCGCAACGACGTCGGTTCGACATTTAAGACTTTCGGCAACCAAGTCTTTGAAAGTGCGCCAAAGATCGCTTGAGGACTACGTGTTGACGACAAGTACGGAATCATATCAGGCGCATTCTTTTCAACATGCGTCACCCAACCCGGGCAGCACGACGTAAACATCGTCGTGGGGCGTGCCAATGTCCCCGCCTTCTTTTGTGCTTCGAGTCGCTCTAAAAACTCCGTGCCTTCTTCCATGATTGTGACATCCGCGCCCCAGCGCGTATCCATCACATAGTCAGCCCCCAGCGCCTTTAAAGCGGCAATCACTTGTCCTTCAAGGTTGATACCCGCAGGCAACCCAATGCCTTCTACCACGGCAAGACGCACGTACGGAGCAAACTGCACGACTGTTTTAATCGTGTCATCACTAAACCAATCAAGCGCCGTTTCGATTTGATCTTTGACAGCCAAGGCGCCAGTCGGACACACCAACGCACACTGACCGCACTGAATACACGTGTCAGAGTCACCCCAGCGATCCCCTGCAAAACCAATGGCCGCCCCTGTACCCGTGTGGTTTAAGGTCATTACCCCTAACCCCTGCACAGATCGACAGGCTTCAATACAACGCAAGCAACGGATGCACTTATCAGCCGTAAAAACGAGTCCAGGTGCACTACGATCAACGGTGGGCTTACGGGTCGCCAAGCGCCCAGACATCGTCGTGACGTCTAACCCTACTTGTTTAGCGACCGTTTGAAGTTCGCACGCTCCGTGACGTGCGCATGACGAGCACGTCTCACAATGGTCAGCAAAGAGTAACTCCGCCTGAAGCTTTTGCATTTGGCGTACGCGCTTTGCACGCGTATTGATCACATCTCCATCCTCGATGCGTGTTTCACAAGCCGTGACCATCTGAGTCACCCCATTGGCTTTGGTCACTTCAGTGAGACACATACGGCACGTCCCAGGACGGTGGTTTAATGCCGTAAATTCGCAGAGCGTTGGGATAAAAATTCCCATACGTCGAGCGACCTCAAGAATCGTTTCGCCTTCATTAAACGTGACGGACTGTCCGTTGATGCGGGCGACTTTGATCAAGTTGTCCATCAGAGATCCTCCGAGGCGGTTTTACCAGGAATGGGTTTTAAAGTCGAGACCCCAAACAATCGATAGCAACGCATACAACGCTTAGCTTCAGCCCACGCTTCTTGGTCGGTGAATCCGTGCTCGACTTCATCCCAATTTTGGACACGAGCTGGAGGAGCCAAATGCGACATGACTTGTCGTGGTTGCAAAACGACAGCCCTTTCAGGCGCACAAGTGCCTAGCAAATTGGTCTCTTTAATGAGGCGCGACATACGACGACGGGCATTAAACCCGGGGGTATGGGTCATCAAATACTCATGAATGGCATTAGCGGCATCTTGTCCTTGTGCCATCCCCCAAATAAGACTCGTAGGACCTGCGGCAGCATCGCCACCAGCAAATACGCCTTCTCGACTCGTCTGCAACGATTCATCCACTTCAATCGTGCCGCGCTTCGTGAGCTTAATACCATCAGCTTCTGAGAAAACCGAATCATCTAATTTCTGCCCAATGNNTACCGCAATCACATAGCGACAAGGCACAATGAATTCGCTCCCAGCAATAGGCTTCACAGACCGACGACCTGACGCATCGGGTTCGCCTTCTTGCATACGAATGAGCTTCAAGCCAATGACTCGGTACTCTTCAACCATCACTTCAACGGGTACCGTCAAGAATTCAAAATGGATATTTTCGTCAATCGCTGCCGTGATTTCTTCAGGGTCAGCAGGTGCTGAAGCGCGAGTTCGACGATACGACACCGTTACACGACGATGTCCCTTCATAAGGCGTCGTGCCGTACGACAGCAGTCCATCGCAACGTTACCGCAACCTACCACCACAATATCGCCATCGAGTTCAATGTCTTCATGTCGGCTCTGATGATGTTCAATCGCCAACAAGAAATCAAGCCCCTTGAGGTAGCCGTGTGCCGACTGATCCTCGTTAGGCAAATTCAAATACTGCCCCAACGCACAACCGACCCCTAAAAAGATCGCGTCGTAGCCACGTCTAAAGAGCGAATCAATCGTGTAGTCGCGACCTAAGGCACAGTTGTAGTGATAGTANGTACCCAAACGTTCAATGACTTCTGTTTCGGTTTCTAATAAGTGGTTCGGCAAACGATAAGCCGGGATCCCCAAACGCGCCATGCCGCCCGCGTAGTCTTCGGCTTCAAAAACGTCAACGTGATGGTACTTGCGTAATAAGTGGTATGCGCAGTTAATACCGGCTGGACCCGCGCCAATCACCGCGACACGTTTAGAGACCGGCGTATCGGGAATCTCGTCTTTTTTAAAGAGATCAGTNATAGTGCTACCGACATGGTCAGCCGCATAGCGCTTCAAGTCTTTGATCGCAACGGCGCCATCGACATGATTTCGCGCGCAAGCCGTTTCGCAAGGGCGCACGCACACTCGCCCGCACGACCCAACCAATGGATAGTGACGTAACAACACCCCAGTACTAAGTTCTGGATGACCATCACGAATATAGTCAATGTATCGCGGCACATTGACGTTTGCGGGGCACGCTTCAATACAAGGCGCCGTTGCCACACTAAAAAAGTCTCGTCGCGTCACGGGCATCACGGGCGCTTGACGCAATAACTCTGGAAAATATTTCAATGCCCCTAATAAAGCCGCAGGTGTCGAAAGTCCAACGCCACAAAGGCTCGTTTCGGTNACCATTTGTTCGGCGACCAGTTGAATACGATCCCAATCGACCGATTCGCCTTCGCCCGCGCAGGCTTTTTCTAGGGCTTCACAAATCAATACCGACCCCGCGCGACAGGGTGTGCAGCGCCCACACGAGAGCTCTTTGGTTCGACGATAGTAATTCAGCAAAACATCGGCGAGTGTGACACGGTTATCAAACATCAAAAAACCCTGTGGTACACAAAANCCAGCCGCAGGATTTCCATTATTAAATGACAAGAATTCTGAGAGAGGTAAACCTTCAGGGGCTTCTCCTTCAAGGCGGCGACGATTGTCGTAAGCTCGCCCCTCCCAAACACCGTAAATCAACTCATCCATACTTCAACAACTTGCTTTTGTTAGTTCACAACGCATCGCTCACTGCGCCGCGACGACAACTTTAGGACACACGTCCTCACTTCTTCTCATGGGGTCAGTACAGTAGCCAAAGGGCTTATCCGTAGATTTTTTTATAGACGTTCGAGTTTAAGCACGCTATGATTGAAACAATAGCATGTGTGATGCTCGTTTTATCCGAGAGTACTAAGCCCTTCGGATATCCTTGGCACACTGACGGACTTGGATTATAGACAGAAAAAATTTTGCCATCAATAAAATTTTTTCTACTAGAAAGATTACCTAATTTGTGATGATCAATCCCATCCTTACGCAATACATTACGGTTGCCGACATCATCGTGAAGACCTTCGGTCCTGATGTAGAAGTCGTCCTTCACGACCTATCAACTCCACAACACTCTGTGGTCTATGTCGCGAATAACGTCGTGACAGTACCGTCAAATCGGTGAAAGCTTTCAAAACCTACTCTCTAAAGTCATTCGTTACACCACGGATCCAGGTGACCTTGTGACGAATTTTTACTATAAACATGAGGGACGTTTGATACGCAGTTCCTCGATGCTGATTCGTGATCCTAGTGGTCATCTAGTCGGCGCTCTTTGCATCAATATCGATACGACGCGCATTACGACCCAAATGGAAGCGCTCTCTGCGATGTTGCCTGGCATTGAAGCTGAACACCTTCCACAAATCCCAGACGAAGAAATCCCTGACATTTGCCCAGTGGACTCGAATCGCACCGTGATGGAAATCATGACCGAGCTTGTTGATCGAATCATCAGCGAAGTCCCCGAATCACAAATGAACCGTGACCGTCGTATTGAACTTATTCGCTTTATGGATCAGCGCGGGGTGTTCCTGGTGAAAGGCGCCATTGAACGCGTCGCAGAAAAGCTCGGCATCTCAAAGGTCACGGTGTACGCCTACCTTGATGAAGTGCGTGGCAAGCGTTAAAACCCAACGATGCGCTTTCTGATAAAAAACGCATAGACCGCCAACTAAAGCCCTCTTCTTTTCTTGAGGAAGGATTGCCTACTGACCATAGGCACTAAGAGGACACCCAAAAGGCAAACCACAAGTTAACCAAAGGAGAAACTTATGCAATTCGTTCGTCCCCCGTTTAAGGGTGAAAACAAAGGCCATTACACCGCTGGTGTGATTTCCAAAGGAACG
The DNA here is from genome assembly GCA_905186105.1 of uncultured Sutterella sp. GTDB lineage: Bacteria > Pseudomonadota > Gammaproteobacteria > Burkholderiales > Burkholderiaceae_F > Sutterella. The sequence continues at coordinate 1,978,924 of LR994475.1, forward strand.
CTCTACGTGTCGGGACAATTGTCAATTGATCCTGACACGCGTGAAGTCTGTCAGGGTGACATCCGAGCCCATACTCGTTTAGCTTTAGATAATGTTGATCGAGTCCTCAAAGAAGCGGGCGTCCGTCGTGACCAAGTCGTGTTTTGCCGCGTCTATACGCCATCCAACACCTACTGGGGTCCGATTAACGAAGAATATGCCAAGTTCTTTGGTGACCATAAGCCTGGGCGCGTGATTGTCTCTACGACTGAACTACATTTTGGCTGTCTCGTTGAAATTGAAGCCATTGCTGAGTTGGACGAAGATTGAGGATCGGTTATGACGCACACGTTTGTTTGTACGGCTTGCGGTAAAAGTATTTCCACCGATACGCATGCCCCACACTGTGAATGCGGCGGCNTTTTTGAATTAGATTTCACGCCCCCCGCTTGGGATCCTGCCCGCATTGACCGTAACACCTGGAATATCTTCCGCTATCGCGACTTTATGGCGGTCGACGGTGACACCTGGCGCGGCATCACGATGGGCGAAGGCATGACGCCAATCATTACGCTTGACGACCACTCGGGGTGTCTTTTGAAAATGGACTACACCATGCCCACGCTCTCCTTTAAGGACCGTGGTGCGGCAACGCTCGTGGCACACATGAAAGCCATTGGTGTGACGAGTTGCGTACAAGACTCTTCGGGTAACGCCGGGAACTCGGTCGCCGCCTACGCGGCGCGCGCAGGGATTGCCTGTGAAATCTATGTTCCTGAAGGCACAAGCCCCAAGAAGATCACGATGATTGAATCGCACGGCGCAAAGGTGCATGTAGTGCCTGGCACACGTGACCATTGCGCTGACGTTTGCCGTAAGCAGGTTGCCGAGCGTGGCGCTTACTACGCAAACCACGTCTATAACCCTTACTTCTATGAAGGCATGAAGGTATATATCTATGAGACCTTCGAACAGTTGGGACGTATGCCTGCCAACATCGTGATCCCTGTAGGTAACGGCACGCTCTTTATTGGGGCTGTCAAGGCATTGGAACATTTGGTTGCCTCGGGCGCGATTGACAAATTCCCGAACATCATTGCGCTTCAGAGTGAAAAATGCGATCCGCTCTATCAGGCACGTATGCAAGGATTGGATCAGCCCGCCACTGTAACCCCCACGCCCACAATGGCTGAAGGGATTGCGATTGGCGTACCCATGCGCGGAAAAGAAATCCTAGGCATGATGCGTAAGCACGATATGAAGGTCGTCACGTGCCCTGAAGACAAGATCCTTGAAGCGCGTGGTGCCTTAGCGCGTCGTGGGATTTATTGCGAACACACGACTGCCGCGAACTATGCGGCTTGGTTACATTACTGTGAACTCTACGGTNCAACACCCGATACGCTCATTACGATGTGTGGTGCGGGGATTAAGTCGGACCATTAAACGAGCATTAGACTCACACTTACGATAGCCAACCAAGGGAGTTCATTAAGTCGGCATAAGACTTTGAACTCCCTTTTCTCTTTCTGAAAGCGTGATTTTGACGGGAAGAGCCATCTTTGCGCCACAACGGAGTGAAAATTTAAAAATTACTTCTACCCTGTACACGCGCATCCTTACACAGTAGATCCAAATCAAAGCTTGTCGTTAAAGCGTTATTCTCTTTAGGAATTTCGCGAGTTTATCCCCTTACAGCCTGTAAAAACCCTCCCTTACACTCAATCTGATTATCAGAAGAAGACGTTCTCGTTGAACGCCCTTGCGTAAGGAGGTTTATCCCATGCATTTCAAAGCTTGTGCGCTGATTATCAGCGCGCTCTTAGCCGCACCGACCATGGCGGCTAATGTTCTTTACACTGCCCAGCCCTGCGAAATTGAAGCCAAGGCGGGTAGCGACTATCTCGGTACGCTCGCCGTTGCGACGCCCGTTACCGTTCTTCAGAAAAAAGGCGATCTCGTTCGCGTCCGCGTAGACGGTTGGACGTTGCAAGAATTTCCTTCTCAAATCTTTAAAGCCGCTAACGTCCGTATCGAATACGCCAGTCTTGACGAAGAAGATGCCGTCAAAACCGACGACAAAAGCGTGAAAGAAGTCGCTGGCAATCCTTGGGTCAAANGTAAAGTAGAAGGTTGGGTACCTGCTAAGGCACTCACCGCCAACGTCAAAGCCCTGTGGCAATCAGGCGAAGCGCGTCTTGGTCAAGCTTGCGCTTCGTGTCATGGCGCACCCGCCGCAAACCATTTCACTGCCAACCAGTGGGCAAGCCAGTTGCCTGAGCGTGGCGGTCGTACGGGTCACTCCCGTGCAGGCGCCAATGCGCTGATGTTCAAGTATTTGCAAGAGCACGCCAAGCCCTAAGGACACTTAGTCAGACTATTGCTCACGCTCGCATCGCGTTGCTAAACACATAAGACTAGTTTTTCGAGGAAACACACTATGCTGAATCGTCGTTCCTTCTTCCAGTNNACCGCAGGTGCCACGGCTGTTGCCGCCGCCATTCCGACTGTCGAAGCTGCTCAAAAAGCCTCTGTTACTAACGCCGTTGCCGAAAACGTTGCTAAGACCTTTAAGGGTGGTGTTGTCGCGGGTCCCAAGCTCTTCCCCGCGCCCGAAATGGCACTTTCGACCACGTTTAATCCTGGCAAATCCATCATGAATGACGGTGTCGTGATGAACGCTTCGCACTGGGGTGTCTACCAGGTTCATGTTGCGGGCGNNTACCGTATTGTTCGCGTTCAGCCGATTGAAGGCGACCATGCACCGTCTTACCAACTTCGGTACGTTGCCCAGCAACCTTATAACGGTGCTCGCATTCGTTATCCGATGGTGCGTAAGTCCTATCTTGAAAAAGGCTACAAGGCTGGTGGCAAAAAGCGCGGTATTGATCCCTATGTACGCGTTTCTTGGGATAAAGCGCTTGACCTCGTTGCCTCTGAATTGAAGCGCGTCAAAGAAACCTATGGCGTTGGAGCCATTTGGGGCGGTTCTTATGGTTGGATGTCCACATCGAACCTTGGTAACGCACGTAACCTCTTGCAACGCGTGTTGAACCTTAACGGCGGCTACACGAGCTACTACGGTGACTACTCCACGGGTTGCGCACAGGTCATGTTGCCCTATGTCATTGGCTCAAACGGTGTTTATGAACAAGTCACGGGTTGGGATCTTATTTCTGAAAAGACCGAACTTGTCGTACTTTGGGGTGCTGATCCGATCGTCACGAATGACATTGACTGGTCTACGACAGTTCATGAAAATGCCGCGGGTCTTGAAGCCATCAAGGCAAAAGGCATTCCGGTCATTGCGATTAACCCGTTAAAGCCCGATACTGCTGAATACTTTGGTGACGCTTGCACATGGATCGCTCCTAAACCAGGTACCGACGTCGCTGTGATGCTCGCCATGGCACACGAACTCGAAACGACCGACCAGGTTGATCGTAAGTTCATGAAGCGCTACACCGTCGGCTACGACAAGTTCGTGCCGTACCTTCTCGGTAAAGAAGACGGCGTTGCTAAGACGCCTGAATGGGCAGAAAAGATTTCTGGTGTATCCGCCAAGACCATTCGTGGTCTTGCCAAGATGATGCGCGAACATCGCTCGATGTTAATGGGTGGTTGGGGTATCCAGCGTGCTCAGTTTGGTGAACAGGTTCACTGGATGATGGTTGTGCTTGCCGCCATGTGCGGTCACATCGGTCAGCCGGGCGGCGGCTTTGGGTTCACGTACCACTACTCCAATGGCGGCGCCGCCACGAGTGAAGCGCCTGCCCTTCCGGGTATCTCGGCGATGCCTAAGAGCGCCAAGCCCGAAAAGTGTGTCAACATTCCGCTTGCTCGCTACTCTGACTGCTTCTTGAACCCAGGGAAGACCATTGACTATAACGGTCAGAAGATCACCTATCCAGATATCCGCATGGTGCTTTGGTCTGGTGGTAACCCGTTTGGTCAGCAAGAAGACACAAATCGTCTCGTTGAAGCTTGGCGTAAACCCGAAACGACCGTGATCTGTGACACGGTTTGGACGGCCTCTGCTCGTCACGCTGACATCGTCCTTCCGGCTTGCACGAGTCTTGAACGCGTGGACATTACGGCGATTGGCTCTTACTCGAACCTTGGCTACGTCGCCATGCATCAGGCTATCGCGCCGCAGTACGAATCCCGTTCTGACTTCTGGATCTATCGAGAACTTTCCAAGAAGATGGGCTTTGAAGAAGGCTTCACAGAAGGTCTCGACGAAATGGGTTGGATTAAGCGCTTCTATGAAGAAGCCGCTACCGAAGCTAAAGCCAAGAGTANNCTCGATATGCCTGCCTTTGACGAATTCTGGCAGCGTGGCTACGTTCTCTTCCCGGTCACGGAAGAATCGAAGCATTACAACTACTTTGGTGCCTTCCGCAAGAACCCTGTAACGAACCCGTTGGGTACGGAATCGGGAAAGATCGAAGTCTTCTGCGAAAAGGTTGCGTCCTACAAGTATGACGACTGCTTGGGTCATCCTGCTTGGTTTGAACCGACCGAATGGTTGGGTGGCAAGATTGCCGAAGAGTATCCCTTTGCACTGCTTACAGCCAAGAGCCGCTATCGTCTCCACTCGCAGCTCGACAGCACGGCTTCGAACCTCTTCACGAATATCGACGATCGTGAACCGGTTTGGATCCATCCTGATGCAGCGAAGCGCCTTGATGTAGCAACAGGTGATGTGGTCGTCGTAGAAAGCCGCCGCGGTAAGATCCTCGCTGGTGTGATCGTCACTGATCGCGTACGCCCTGACACGGTCGTCGTTCACCACGGTGCTTGGTACTGTCCTGAAGATCCTGAAGACGAAGGTTCTCTCGACGTTCATGGTTGCGACAACGTCCTCACAATCGATATCCCGTCTTCTAAACTTTCTTGCGGCAACGTANCTAACTCTACGCAGGTTCGAATCAAGAAGTATGACGAAGAGGAACTCCCTGAAGTCTATGTCTTCCGTCAGCCTAAGACCGTGAAGTACTAATTAGACTAAACGCATGGAACGGTCCGCCGTGGTAGTTCCAAATACAATTTCACCCGCTCGAGGTTAACTTTGAGCGGGTGATTTTCTATGGTCTCACGAATGAGTTTAGCGCTTACTTCGTCCCGATCAAGGACTTCCAAACACGTCTGGGCGCGTCCTTCACCTTTTCGACCGTCAGCTTACTTTCTTTTTCTTGACGAACCAGGCTAGCGGCTTCGGGCTCAATAAAGCGTTGAGCTGCACCCAATTCATAGACAAACGGCTCGTGCGTTTCAGGGTGGACGCTAAAGAGGTATTCGCCACTACCGAGCTTTTTAGCGAGTTCCGTTAAACGCGTTGGGGTCCAAAGTTCAGACTCTTTGGCTTTCAGAATCCACGTCTTACTCGTTAAGACGTGATCCGAACAACGCCAACCGTATTGCGTGGCGACGTTCGCCCAAGACGGGGTCACACTAAAGCCATTAGCGGTTTGTGCGGTACCATGTAGTGGCAAGCCACCCGTACTCACTTGGACGCGACAAGTAGCCGTTTCATCGACCGTTTCAAGATCCTGTGTGCTCGCAGGAAACTCACACCCCGTACCAGCCTTAGCAATAAAGACGCTGTAGTAGGTCTGCCCATCTTTTTGGGTCTTTTGACCGTCAACCACGCGATAACCTTCTTCCTTAAAGACGGCTTTCACATGATCTACCACGCGTTCAGTGAAGACGACGCGCGCTTCTTCATGACTCTGTGCAGCATCCATCGGCAAGATCCCAAAGACATTCGGACGACGGAAGGTATCCGCACGAAGCACTCCAGTCACATGTCCCGTGAATGCACCACCCGGTCGCAGGCTATCTTCATAGTGCATATCTTCTAAGCGATCTGCTTCTTCGTAGCAAAGACCCAAGAGATTAAGCGCACGGCTTTTAGCTTCGTCATAAGGTTGCGCCGCATCAGACATTTCAGGCGTTAAAGCAGTTTGCGTTGCACAACCAAAGAGAGCACCAGCACTCATTGCACTAAGAATGAGGATTTTTTTGAACATAGGTTCGAGCGACTAAAAATGAAACACTAAAGGATCATTTTAGCCTGTGTGCAATGTTTGAAAAAAGGTTTAGTCAAAACTTGAAAACGTGTTGACGTTGGCTCAATAGCCTTTGTGAAGCCACTCAACGAATTTGACCGACACCCACGCGCCTAAAAGTACTAAGCACATGCCTGCGAGCACGTCGGTTGGGAAGTGTACAAATAGGTAGAGCCTTGAAAAAGCGATCAAAGCTGCCACGATCAACGCAGCCCAAAACCAAGGGGACTTGCGTAACCAAAGGACGCCTGCGCTCGCAAAGGAGGCAGCGGTGTAGTCAGACGGAAATGATGGATCAGGCGGACAAGACGGCAACAAACTAAAGCCCATGATGTCGCACGGGCGCAGACGGTCAACCAGTGGCTTGATGCCAAGGTTACCGACAATCGCCGTCAGAGCTAGCGCGAGAAGCACCGCAAACCCCGTCCAACGGGTACGACGAAAAATGAGGAGACCTACGCCCAAGAGAATCCAAATGAACCCGCCATCACCCAACATCGTGATGGCACGCATAAAGTCATCGTACTCTNNTCCGCTAGAAAAAGCATCGCGAATGGCATAAAGCACGGAAAAGTCGAAATTGAGTGTCATGGGTTATTGTGCTTTAAGATAAATCACGCGCTGATTGGAACTCCCAAACCAACTCCCCTTTTCGGTCACGTGAAGTTTTTCGACGTAGGGACCATCAATCAGCGTATCAATGTACGCCATGATCGGCAGATCAGCCACCTTTTCGTGGCGACGCCCCGTCCACAACCAAATGGTTTTGGTGTTGCCAAAGCGCTCACGCACCGCTTTTACAATGCGAAGGATCTCGGGCTGATTTTCGGGCTCGAGCGGATCCCCACCCAAGAGGCTCAACCCTTCGATAAAGGGTTCTTCGAGCGCCGTGAGGATCGTCTCTAACGTTTCGTCCGTGAACGGTTTACCCGCACAAAAATCCCAACTTTCTTCGTTGAAGCACCCTGGACAATGCAGGGTGCACCCCGAACAAAAGAGAGATACGCGAACGCCAGGACCGTTCGCGGTATCACAGGTATTGAGTCCAATGTAGTTCATGAAGGATTACATGCTACGACGGTTACGAATTTCTACCATCTTGCCGTCATTCATGCGGGACATGCCGTTCACATTGGAATAACCCAAGTAACCGCACACACGAGAGATCACTGACAAGTTTTCACTTCCGCAGTGCGGGCACTTAAAGAGCACATTCGTGCTGTGCTGACCGCAATCCCCACAATAGGCACTATCAAAGTTCACACCCTGATAAAAGCCCTTCTTCATACCACGTGCAATCACAGCCTTAACGNNTACCGCGAAGTTTTCAGGATTGTCTAAGCGGACGTACTGAATGTGACCACCTTCACAAAGATGGAAGTCGATAAATTCACGGTCCTGCTTTTCAAAGGGCGTGATGTCCTCCGTGACATTCACATGGAAAGAGTTCGTGAAGTACTCAGGGCTATAGTGCTCGGTGTGACGGAAGACGTTATCAACGCCTTCATCGGCACAGAAGCGATCATACTGACGCGCCTGCGTCGCACACAAAGATTCAGCAGGCGTGCCATAGATGGCGTAGAGATAACCGTCTTCTTCTTTAAATGTCTGAAGCTTTTCTTTGAGGTGACGAAGAACAGACGCAGAGAAATCACCGCCCTCTTCAACCAAGCGCTGACCGCTCCAAAGATAAGTGGCTTCATCCAACGCCGTGATGCCAAACGAAGCCGTCATATAGCGAACGAGGTCACCCACACGATCGTCCGGGCTCTTCGTGCCTTCGTAGAAACCACCCTGCGTAAAGGCAAGCGGGTTGCTCGAGCACTTCTGATTGCGAATGATGTCATAACGCTTCTTGAAGAACGCACGGATGAATTCCAAACGTTCGTCAAGGATACGCCAGAAGTCCGTACGCCAAGAATCAGGATGACGCAACTGAGCGAGCTTCAAGATGATCGGGAGGTTCAAAGACACTGCCCCGATATTGCAACGACCAACCGTGATGGCTTCACCAGCTTCATTTTGCCAAAGCGACAAGAACGCACGGCACCCCATCGGTGACGTGATCGCACCATACTTCTGGAAGATTTCAGAAACGCTACCGTTTTCAGAAGACAAGCTCAAATAGTCTGGGTACATGCACTGAGCAGAGGTCTTGACGGCTTCGTCAAGGAGTTCAGAGCTCGCCTTATCTTCAGCGATCTGCTTTTCGTCATAGAGGTACACGAGCTTCGGGAAGACCACGGGCTTACCGTCCTTACCATGACCGTTACGACGTACTTGGAGCATGATGCTGCTAATCTTCATGAGCCAGTGACGTTCTTCTTCAGAGAACTTAGCTGGATCCCACTGACCAAAGGTAATGGTCGTAAAGGCAAAGTCACCACGAGAACACGGCACGGTGTTGAGCTTCAATTCAAGCGACTGGAAACCCTGTTCAAGTTCACGTTCAACGTCACGCGCCGTCACGCGGGCAATGGTGTCGGCGTCTAGCCCCAAGTCAGCGTACTTGTGGCGCGCTGCNGTCAAGCTCTTCATCACATAGGGCAACAACACCTTGTCGAGTTCAGGCAACGTAAAGCCACCAAACTGCTGAGCCGTCGCGACCAACGTGATGTCACCAATCACCTGAAGTGCCGACAGCACGGTCTTGGGTTCAGAGTACTGCACGTTCGACATTTCAAAGCCATCTTTGAGCACATGGTCAATGTCAAAAAGACAGCAGTTGATACAGCCCAAAATCATGTCGCGCAAGTCGTGGATATAAATGTCACCACGTTCAATAAGCGCCTTTTCTTTGCCAGAAAGATAGAACTGCTTATAAAGGCTCTTCGTGAGGTAGCCCTTGATCAAAGAACCCTTGGTACTCACAAGCGAGCTATCGTAGTTCGCGTTTTCGCGGTCACCAAGGCGCAACACATCGTCCGCATCCTGACGGAGCTGTTCAAACGTACGCGCGTACGTCGTCTTGTAATAGCGATATTCAGCATAGGCTTCAGCGACCTGCTTATATTGCAAGAAAGAGAGCACGGCAATCACAAGCTCGTGCAGCTCAGCAACGGTCACATCAGCACGATCACCAAGACGGGCACGCACTTCGGTCGCAATACGGCGAAGGCCATCTTCATCGATCACCGTGTCACAACGAAATGCAGCCTTCTTTACCGCATCAATGATCTTTTCGTCGATGAACTCTTCGGTCGTATTGTCCTTCTTAATAACCAACATGGTCCGTCCTTTGTGATGTCTCGAACACGTCACAAGCGACGCATCCAATGAAAAAACAAATTGCCGCATAGGTGCGGCAGGGGTCTAATCTTATTGAAAACTCTCGTGAAAAACAATAGCGCATAGGGAGCTTACATCGAAAATCCTAGACGAGCTTGACTTCCTATCCTGAGATTGGTAGTCCCTTAAAACAGCAGAAGCTACTGCCCACTTCGCCTAAAAACCCCTCATTCTCTCTCGATCTAAATACTTTTTAGGTATTTAAGTCCCGATCAAATCATGGCGATTTTTACTCATATATTTTTTCTATTGAATGAATTAAAACTTAAGGCAAGAGCAAGAGTAAACAATAGATCATGTATATACACCCAGTTAGTACCACAAAATATTGTTATGCTAGCTACTTACATCAAAACGCCTCTGACTGCTCGTTTTCTAGAGAACTGAAGCGTTCTGAGCGACAACAAGGCCTCTCGCGAAGCTTTCACACAAACAAAAGTACTGAAACCCAGCACCCAACGGTACGGTAGCTTTCGAACCTTCGTTTGTCGCGGCGTGAAGTCGCTTAGAGCGCTCGACGAAGAATAGCTTCGACGTCCTCGGCTTCAAGGCTAACANNAATGGTACTTTACCGACCACGGCGGCAGCAGTGACGGNNTACCAACGATTCGATCGGGCAGTCGTTAGCACCCAATTCAGCCATCGTTACGGGCATATTGAGAGACTTATAGAAAGCCACCAAGGCCTCAATCCCAGCTTCAGCGGCAGCACGGTCATCTTCAATAGCGACATTGAAGACGCGACGGGCAAAACTAGCAAAGCGAGCCGCATGACGTTCAGCAACGTAGCGCATCCAAGCTGGAATCACGACCGACAAACCCATGCCGTGCGTAATGGCTTCATTCCAACCCGAGATTTCGTGTTCGATGGCGTGGCAAGCCCAGTCTTCAACGCGACCTAAACCAAAGTAGCCGTTATGCGCAAAGCTCCCCACNAAAGTACCAATCTGACACCATGCGTCATAGTTTGAAGGATCCTCATAAACTTGCGGNCTAAATTCGAGCGCCGTACGGAGAGCCGCCTCAGCCTGCGCATCCACATAACCCGTTTCGGTCGTGGCAGTGAAGTAGCGTTCCATGATGTGGGACATCATGTCCACCACACCCGCAGCGATTTGGTGTTTTGGCAACGTCATAAAAACTTCGGGGTTCACAATCGCAGCAGCGGGACGCAAGCACTCAGCGCCAATCCCCGCCTTCGTGCCGTGGTGCGAAATCACGCAACGAACTGACTGTTCAGAACCCGCCGCCGGAATCGTCAACACTGCCAAAACAGGCAAAGCCTTTTCAGGCGTCGCGTGACCGTCAAAAAAGTCCCAGCAGTCGCCATCGTATTCAAGCCCCAAAGCCACGGCTTTGGTCGTATCAATCACAGAGCCGCCGCCCACGGCGACCACCAAGCCCACGCCCTGGTCGCGCATCCAGTCGACGGTTTCGCGAACGAAATTTAAACGCGGGTTAGGCTGCACACCACCCTTTTCGATCACCGTCATGCCGGCTGCTTCAAGACTCGTACGCACACGATCCAAAAGACCAGAACGGCACACAGAGCCGCCCCCATAGATCACAAGGACCTTGCAGGTACGACCTACGGTCTGTGCAAGACGACCAGTTTCGTTTTCAGCACCGCGCCCGAAGACGAGACGAACAGGATTATGGTAGGCAAAGTTCAGCATGTTTATCGAGAATCAACGAGTCAAAACACACTTTGCTCGAAGACATTATTAAAAATCGAGTCAAATAAAATAGAAACGCCGGGAAGGTCCTTGAGAGGATCCCGGCGATAAGGACTGAAGTTTATCCGTTTAGCGATGTCTTTGCATCTCAAAAGTGGGTTTTCTTTGCATCATTTGCCTCAACAAATAACCATTAGCGACACAACGCCACCTTTCGAAGTGGTGACTTAACGCGCTTGGAGACGACGACGACGCGTATCAAAAAGACACACTGCTGCCGCGATTCCCACATTGAGACTTTCGCAAGCGGCTTCAATCGGAATATAAAAACGTCGATCGGATGCCGCGAGCCCCGCGTCTGAGACGCCTNNGGTACCTTCGGCGCCCATAAGCCACGTCACAGGGACCTGGGTGTAACTGTCGTCCGTCATAAAGAGATCTTCACCACCCCGCGCATCCGCCGCATAAATGTGGTACTTGNNATAGNNTACTTCACGAAAAGCCTGAGGCGTGATGCCCTCGATAAACTTTGCCCCGAAATGCGCGCCCATGGCGGCACGCATCACCTTTGGCGTCCAAAGAATGGCGGTAGAGGGACTGATCGCGATCACTCGTACGCCCGCNGCTACCGCGGTACGAATCAAGGTCCCAGCGTTCCCTGCGTCCTGCACGCCATCCAAATAAAGCACGTCGACATTCGCCCAATCTGCCACCTCAGCGCGCTGAGGAACGGCGACTTCGCACATCACACCCACACCGTGTTCAACGGGCGAGAGTTGATCGTAGAGCGCAGACGACAAGGCATAGCACTTGGCGCCCTTGGCTTCTGCGCACTGGTAAGCCAAAGCTCGCGCTTCATCCGTGGCGCGTTGGTCGTCAAGGATCACCGCAGACACTTGAGCGTCAGCCCCCAAAACCACTTCGCAAAGATGAATGCCTTCAAGGAGCGTCGCTCCTTCTTTTTTAACAGCACGCGCTTCGTGCGCTAATTTCTTCCAACGCTTAAAGCGCGAATTGGCTTCACTTTCAATCAAAATCTCGTTCATCCCTGATCCTTTTTAACCATCGACTTAACGGGTTCAAAGGTTCGACGATGTTCTGGCGTAATGCCAAACGTCTCTATCGCTGCCATGTGTTGTGCCGTGCCATAGCCCGCGTGCTTAGCAAACCCGTACCCTGGATACACCGCATCAAGCTCAACCATCTTCGCATCTCGCGCTGTTTTAGCCAAGATCGATGCCGCAGCAATGNNTACCGCGACTTTGGCGTCCCCCTTGACAACCGCAGATGCGGGCGCAGGCAGATTTTTTGGCGTACGGTTCCCGTCCACCAAAATGAGTTCGGGTTTGACTTGCAAGCCTTCAACGGCTCGCGTCATCGCCAACATCGTGGCTTGCAAAATATTGAGTGAATCAATTTCCTCAACAGTTGCCCAAGCGACACACCAAGCGAGCGCACGTTCTTTGATAAGCGGCGCCAATGCCTCACGCTTTTTGGTCGTCAGTTTTTTGGAGTCATTCAAGCCTTCAATCGGGCGATTTGGATCCAAAATCACAGCGGCAGCGCATACGGGTACCAGCCAACGGCCGCGTCCAGCTTCATCGATGCCTGCAACCAAGGTTGTGGAGAATAACGGATCGTCCGATCCAAAAAGGTTCGGTAAATCCATACTGGGCGTTAGGTCTGATTTTGATTCAGCCTTTTTTGCTCGAGCCATAAGTTTCTCTAGAAAAAAGGCGCTTCGCTAGACTCAAGCCTATTCGAAGCGCCAATAAGGTGGATGGCGTTCACCGCGTGCTTAGTGGCGAGCCATACCCACAATCACGTCAGCAGCCAAATTGGTAGTATCTGCGAGCAAGCTTTCGTGCATCGCGCTAAAGCGTTCAACGAGCATCTTGCGACGCGCTTCGTTATTGATCGCATCTTCAAGCGCGTACGAAATCGCATCAGGCTCACAGAAGAACTGTAAGAATTCAGGCACAACGTTTTCGCCTAACAAGATGTTGGGTAACGACACACAATGAATCAATGCCTTCTTTTGCATGATCATGCCCGTGATCGCTGGCATCTTGTAGCCCACAACCATGGGCTTTTTAAAGAGTGCACATTCAAGCGCGGCTGTCCCTGACGCAACCAACACCGCATCCGCCGCTTCCATCGTGCGATGGCTTTCGCCCACAACGACCTGCATTGCTTGGGCTAAGCGCGGATAAAGGCTTGCGACACACAAAATATTGTTGCGAGCCTGTTCGTCAATCGCCGGAATCAACACATGCGCATCACCCTGGCGATGAAGCAAACGTTCAACCGCTTCAAAGAAAACGGGTACCNNACATCCCTTCACTTCGTCCACACGAGACCCAGGCATCACCGTGATCACGGGTAACCCATCGTCAGGCAAACCAAAATGCTGACGGGCGCCCATCGTATCGGGTTCCATTGGGATAATGCCCGCCAACGGATGACCCACGAAGGTCGCAGGAATCCCCGCCTTACGGTAGATCTCTTCTTCAAACGGGAAGACCAACAACATGTGGTCAACCGCACGACGAATGTTTTGAATGCGTTCTGGACGCCAAGCCCAAATCGAAGGACTTACAAAATGCACCGTCGGAATCCCACGACGACGCAATTTTTCTTCAACGCTCAAATTGAAGTCTGGCGCATCCACGCCCACAAAAACCTGGGGCATCGAGTCACCAAAGCGCGTGATCAAGTCCTTACGAAAACTCAAAAGACGCGGCAAATGCGTGAGCACTTCAACGTAACCACGCACCGACAGTTCACGCACGTCATACCACGCACGAAAACCAGCCGCACGCATCTTGTCGCCCCCGACACCATACTGGGGCGCACCATCCATACGCTTAGCGACTTCAGGAATCACAAGACTCGCAATAAAGTCGCCGCTCGCTTCACCCGCGAGCCACACAGCGCCGTTACGTTCCAACGTCGGGATGGAAGACTGAATACCCATGAATATGCCTCAAACGTTGAAAAAATTAGCGAATCACACCACGGGGGCTATTGCCCACGAAGTCGATGAAGTGTTCAAGGAGGGGCTTGGCTTCAGGAAACTCAGCTTCCAAGGCCGCAATCTTTTCCAAGGCTTCCTTGACCATGAGACCTTCGCGATAGAGCAAACGATAAGCCTGATGAAGGCCTCGCACCTGATCGCTCGTATAGCCAAAGCGACGAAGACCCACAGAATTAAGTCCATGAGGCTGAGCCGGGTTACCCGAACAAATCACATAGGGCGGCACGTCACGTAACGCAGCCGACGCACCACCGACCATCGAATGGGCACCGATACGCACGAACTGGTGAACCCCCGTTTGACCACCGATGATGGTANNCCAGTCTTCCACCGTCACATGTCCCGCCAAAGCGACGTTATTGGCAATGATCGTATGGTCACCCACGCGGCAGTCATGTGCGACATGCACATTAGCCATAAAGAGATTGTCACTACCCACACGGGTAATGCCTTCGTCTTGCACTGTCCCAATCGAAAGCGTGCAGTTTTCGCGAATGACGTTATTGTCACCCACGACCAACACCGTATCTTCGCCAGCGTACTTCTTATCCTGCGGATCGCAACCAATCGAAGCGCCCGCATAAATCACGTTACCGCTACCAATCGTCGTACGCCCCTCAACACACACGTGGCTACGCAGATGGGTACCAGCACCAATCTGCACCTTGGGACCGACTAAACAAAAGGGACCAACGATGACATCATCTACCAACACGGCTTCCGGATGAACAATGGAGGACGGGTGAATTTGCGCCATGACGAATCCTGTCTAAAGTATTATTCTTTTCCTGCGTGATGAAGGTTCAACCCGTCACTCATTGGGCTAAACCTCACGCATCTGTCGACCCTGTACGGGGACATCTCAATCTATTAATTATAGATGAGTCTACTTAGTGCGTTTTTGGATTCGATCCAATTCGAGATAGCTTTGGACAAGTCGCCTGTCCTAAAGCCCCTACCTAACATTCAAAAAAATGCCTCGCGAATTCCGAAGAAAGCGAGGCGAAAAAGTATCCAACCAAAGGAGAGCGTTTTGCAACCACGTTGCGATGAACGCCATGGGTCATACTTTACGAGCGTTCTGCCGTTCAACTGTTTCGACCCTTTCGTAAGATGTTACGAAATCCGTCGACATAGCGTTGTTTTAATATCAGGGTTAACCCGTTGACACAATCTAACAGAAGCGTTTTATTCAGAACTGTGGCTTCAACAACACTTGCAAAGTTTTGCAGTTACCGTCGATTTTTCACCAAGTGAGAAGACTCCCAAAAGCCAGGGTTTTCCTGGAACTTCACTACCGTCGTCACTGTTCAGGGCTATTGCTACGTCAAGGCGTACAAAATGAAGTGGGATCCAGTTCTAAAAAAATATAAGCGCCTTTTGCAACGTCACGTCGGGCGCCTACTTGAGAATGACCGCATTAAAATTGCCCCGAGCTTTGCAGCTGACTTTCCGGAGTACTCGGGAGACGATTGGTTTTGGGGTGCCAATAAGAAACCTGTTCATGAGTACCGAATATCGTCGAGACTTTCCTGAGACTCCAGAGCCTGCTCCGCAAGATCCAGAGGCTTGTGAACCGCAATCAACGTTAGATGTTGGATTGACTTGGGCTGCTCTTGAGTTAGCCAAAGGCAGTGAAATTCGTGCACACCTTCAAGAGGTTTTTGGAAAAGAAGCCGGTGAGGATTTGCTGTATTTGGCTATTTATAAACTCGCCGGCGGTGGCGCAATGATGACGTACAACATCTGGCGTCAAAAAGTGTGGTTGCCGCAAAGTCGACGTTTGACTGGGCAAAAAATTTCTGAACTCCTGAGTTCAGTAACTCGCGAGCAAGTGACTAAATATTTCAAACTTCGTCACAATCGACAGGATGAAGTCTGGGAAGAAATTTACAAGAAACAGCCCGAATTGCGAAGTCACCCCATTGAATACGCGTTGGATAACACCTCAATCTCAACTTACTCCAACACGCTTAACGAAGCTCAGTATGGGCATGCCAAATGCGATCCAGAGCTCAAACAGATCAACTACACCATCATCTGTGATCAACGCTCAGGCGACATTGTGTTCGCATATATGTACGACGGGGCTGTTAACGATATCAGCGCACTGTCCGACATTTTATTTGCCATGCAAGAGTACCGAATTCAAACTCGAGAAAAACATTCTATTTACCGATCGAGGTTATTCCAGTTTGATCAATGTTCAAAAAATGATCAACTTGGAAATCAAATATTTGCAAGGCGTTCGATATGTCGAGGATTCGCTCAAACAGCGTTTTGCTAAACATAGCGATGCTCTGCGCAAAAATGCCTTCTATAGCAGTAAAGAAAAGTATATGCCTTTACAGAAAGGGAACCTTGGACTCAAGATTCAAATTCTGGCCAACTCAAGCTCAACAACTATATTCACTTGTACCGTTTGGTTACTATGAAGATCTGACCGCTCAACAGATTTCGGAAAATGCTGATTACAGCATCCGTCTAAAGACTGCTAAGCGATCTGTTCCACAAGATTTATGGGCGGCATATGGACGTTTTGTGAAGTCCGTGACAGAAAAAAATGGCGTGACTCACTGGGTAAGAGACACATCGAAAATCGACGAGACTATCGAGTGCTCAGGCTATTTTGCATTGCGTAGTAATGCTGTTACCGACGCATTTGAAGCTTTATCCATCTACCGTCAACGAAACATGGTGGAGCAAGATTTTTATCAGCTCAAAAATTGGCTTGACGGAGACCGTTTGCATGTAGGCGCTGTTTCTGTGCAAGACAAGCTACTGGTCAATACCATTGGCATTGCTCTGAGAATGATGATGCTTTGTCGCGCCAAACAGAAAGAAGATCGGAAGTCCAAGCTCATCTTACCGGGAGGCTCCTGGGTCGCTTGCTAGCAGAGCTGACTTTAGTCCGTGCCGAGAAAAGAAAAAACGCCAACGCTTGGATCAGAAATAGTATTCCTGCCTCACGTCGGCGTTGTTTCGAACTACTTATGTTGCCAGAACCTTCAAGGAAGTTCATGTTATAGAGTAAGTAACCCGTAGTTCAGGTTCTTCCCTGCTAAGAATTTTTTTGAGTAATTCATCTATCGTTGTTGACTTTCCCTCAACTACCTTAATGGTCTACTGGTTCACCATACTTGTTTGCAACTTGATCGGACTTTTGGAATAGGAAAACAATAATTACCACCTAAAACGCAAAATGAAGCAAAGCAGTGATATCTCCGACATTGCTAAAAATCACAACGACATGCCTGTTCAATTCCATTCGAGACATTAAGAGGAAGCAAGAACCCTTTTAACGCCTCTGACCGTGCAATTCTAGCTAGGCTTAGATTGGTCAATAACGAATTTGCAGCTACTCCAAAACAGAACAGCTCCATTCGAGTGTCCCTTTCGAATGGAGCTGTCTGCATTTTTTGCACAAGTCGTCAGGCTTAACTGCCACCAACCTTCCTAAATACTCAAGAAAGATTAATGACATTAGCCTGAAACATCATGCAAGGAATCCCCTGCGAGAAAATGGATCCCTAAGGCTCGGACCAAACAAACCTTTTTCGGAAAACTTTCATGTTCAAAAGCTCTCTGAAAAAGGGGCTGACCTAGGAGAAATCAGCCAGCCACCTTTTCAGACTCGAACCCTAGTTTTCGAGAAAGCCAGGGTTGAGTCCGTGCTTCACTATTAGAAGTTGAAGCGAACGTTAGCGGTCACACCATGGGAGGTGATGTCGCCGTCATAAGCGCCCGTGTAGGAAACGCCCATCGTCGTCATCTTACCCACCTTAGCTTCGAGGCCGATACCGACAGAAGCCATATCGCCGAGTTCACCACCCTTGAGGTTTGCAACAGCAGAACCACCGAGGTTCATGGCAGCTTCAGCTTCGGTATCGCCGAAGAAGTGATTCCAAGCGAGATCACCCTTGATGACCATCTGAGCAGAGCCAAACGTGAACGGCAAGGCACCGCGAACACCAAGCGTCGTCACCTGAACGTCCTGATCAGCCGGCGTCGTTGCGAACTTCATGTTGCCAACCTGTTCGTTAAAGGCGTCGGATTCAGCATGGATCCAGCTGAGACCGAAGTACGGTTCGAAGCTGTAGCCCGTCGTGTTGAGACCCTTATATACCACTTCACCGAAGATCTGCGTGAGATCGGTCTTGCCCGAGAAAGCGTTCATACCGAGCTGAGAACCGACCTGGAGCGAACGGGTTACGTCAGCGTCTAGGTGGCTGTAAACGAAGCCGTAGGAAGCAGCGAAGTCGTTGACATTCGTGACACCGTAGGCACCAACGTGGATGTCATCGCTCTTAGCCTTCTGACCAGTAGCCTTGTTTTCCGTGGAACCAGCACCGAAGA
Organism: uncultured Sutterella sp.; assembly: GCA_905186105.1. GTDB lineage: Bacteria > Pseudomonadota > Gammaproteobacteria > Burkholderiales > Burkholderiaceae_F > Sutterella. The sequence continues at coordinate 1,997,330 of LR994475.1, forward strand.
AGACACCAACCTTGGTCGAATCTACCACATCAACTTCAGCACCGACGAGACCGGCGTAGAAGTCGCTGTCCATATCGGACATGCCGTAGTCAACCGTGGACTTGGAGCCAATACCCGTGGTANNCCAGAGGCGAGCCGTGCCTTCGCCCATTTCAACAGCGCGACCTTCACCGATACCAGCGGTANNCTGATCCTTCACAGCGCGAGCAAGCAGCATGCCGTTGGCGATGCCAGCATTACGTGTGTTAAGAACGAAGTCGTCACCAAGGCTGTTGTATGTCTTCGTGACATCCCCCTTGGAAGCACCAATCAACGTGTCGTAGAGGGCGCCATTGCCAGCAGCTTCCAACGCGCCAGCGATCGCATGACCATTGGCGTTCTGAGCATAGGTAGCGAAGCTAGCGTTCTTATCGCGAGAAAGCGTACCCGTCAACTTGTTGCCCTCTGCCTTGAGTTCAGTCTTGAAGAAGGCATAGTCAGGGTTAGCAACCGCAAGGTCGGCACCCGTCACCTTATCAACAGTGACCGTACCCGTCTGATCCTTACCAGCATAGGCTTCCTTGAGGACATCGACGTCTTCAGAGCCAACCGTAAACCCAGCGCCATCCTTGAATTCAAGGTTGCCCATCGTGACGGACTGACCAGCCGTGATCTGGAACGTACCACCATTGTTGACCGTGACATCTACGGAATGACCAGCAGCCTGACCCTTAGAGGTGAGTTCGCCCTTCTTGGTAAACGTATCGTTGTACTTTTCAAGCAGACCGAAGGTACCACCATTGACGACAACCTTACCGTTGGTCAAGGCTTTGCCATCGGATTCTGTAACACCAAAGGATTCAGTAAAGCCAAGAAGCTTACCACCTTCAACAGTTGTACCACCCTTGTATTCATTATTACCCACCATCACAAGAGTACCTTCCCCACGCTTCACGAGAGAACCATCGTAAAGGTAGTTCTTGATCTTGTCACGAATAGCGGCAGCACGCTTATTAAAATATTCCTGACGCCACTTTTCAGCATCGGCAGCGTTGATCTTTTGAACGTCTTCCAAACCAGCAATAAGCTTGTCATTTTCAAGCTTATAGTCACCACCCTTGGAAGCTAAGACCTTACCATCGACTGTGCCGTCATCAGTTACGCTCTTAAGCCACTCAATATCTTCGCGTTCACGCTGTTCCAATGCGATTTGAGTGATATCGTTCGACCAAACGTCGAGGCTACCAGCACGCATGTTGTAGTCAAACTTACCCAACATNTTAGTGAGACCATACATACCCTTTTTCAGATCAGGTACACCCCAACCCATACGGTCCGAGACTTCGCCTTCTTTAGGCGTATCACCATTAACATTCGCCCAACCATCAATATCCGTNGAGGTACCATCTACNTGCTTGTGATTGGCAGTCGTCAAGAGAACTTCACGAACCTGCTTGGCATCCATTTCGGTGTAGCGGGAGGCAAGAACACCAAAGGCACCAGTAACGAACGGAGCAGCCATAGACGTACCACTGAAGCTACTAAACCCAGCTTCATAGGAATTCTTGGCGTCCACAGGTTTTCCCGTTTCCTTGTCTACAGCTGTTGTATACCCATTAGCTCCAGCGGCAGCTAAAGTCCAATACTTCGCATAACCAGCTTCGTTGAAATTATCTTTTATTTGATACTTATCTGATTCGCCTGGCTTTTGCTCTAGACCTGCAATAGCTATCCATTGTGCTTCAGCTTCAGGATTGAAGTATGGATAAAGTGCACGGTGATATGGATTTGCACGATTATTATTACCGTTGGTAAAGACTTGAATTACGTCCTTACCCTTTACCGCTTCCCAAGCAGCGTCAACGAAAGACTTCTTTTCGCCATATTTAGCTTTGAAAAGATAGTATTCATATTCAACGTCCTGGACAGTTGTAAGTTCGATGCCGCTCACGGAATACGGCTCAAATTTCGGCTTGCCATCGGGACCAATAACATACTGTTTAACATTAGTACCAAAGCTGTTATTAATGATCTTCACACCAGAATTAACCAATGCATCATAACCAGCTTTGAAGAAATTGTAGTCAAGGAACGGACCATAGTTAGTGTTGTCGTTACCACCAGTGTTTCCAGAAACGATTTCAGATCCCCAGGCTACACCGTGAGAACCTATACCATTTCGATCCGAGCCAATGGTACCTGCAACCTTTGTGCCATGCGAGTCGTTCTTACCCAGCATGAAGTCACCAGTGACATCAAATTTTTCGCCAGCTTCGTAGTGCCCCGTATCTTTTCCATTTGGTNNAGAATTCTGAGGATATCTATCGCCAGTTTGACCATAAATACCTGTCACATGAGTCGCAGATAAACGACCGTCAGCAAAGTCTGGATGGCTTAGCAAAGCACCAGAGTCCATAACGCCTAACTTAACACCNTTAGCATAATAGCCCAAGGCATAAGCTGAGGAAGCATTCATGGACTTGAGACCCCAAGCGTTATTGTATTCTTTGGTTTCCCAAGATTTCGTAGCATCCCCTACTTGAGCTTGATTTTGTGCTACAAAACCAGTTTCCTGATAAAGGTTATTCGGCGCCATGTACGCAGCTGATGCAACACTAGCACCAAGCATCAAAGCAGTAACTGCGAGAGCGACAGCGCTCTTGGCTGCTTTACCCTTGGTCGCACGCTTTTCATCAGTAACGATATATTCCTGGTGAGCCACGCTCCATTTTGTCTTGAATACGCGATTCATAATGTCAACTCCTAAATTTGGTTAGGTCTTGGTCCTGCCTCATCCATTTGGGTGGACAGATCGAGTCTATCCATGACTTTTGGAGTCAAAATGCATCTGCTCTTTAGTCCTCGTACATTCCCTAATAAATAGGGTCACTCGGAATTACCCTTATAAAATTTTAAAATTATTGACAACATACTTGGACATCAATTTGACAATTCTTTGACTTCCTTTTTTGTTGTTTTTTATCAAAGAAAAACTATTTCAGGTTAATATGCTCAATTTATCTATCCGTCAAGCGAATTGAGTTGCAACTACTCTTTATGAGGTAGACAGTTACCCTTAAACATTTACCTCAAAATAATAGCTTACCCCCAGCTATTACCCCCCCCGAGATAGCTTTTTTCTATTGCCAAAAGTCTAAAAAATCAACTCTCAGGCGCCTGTGACTTTAGAGTTGCTTCTTCCGCTTTTTCTAACTTATAAAGCGGTTTTGAAATTTATTCTTTGGTGCATTTCTAATCCTCTTGGTCTTCATGCAACCTACAAAACAATGAAGGATAGCTATAGCAATTATCTGACAGAGAATAGTTTATTTCGGTCTTTTATCGATATGATTAACCGAATTTACAACATTACATAGCTAATAAAGGACAAAATACAAAATAACGAATATTTGCCAACCAATGCTATTTTCTGGACAACGGTCTTTGATTTACATAACTTTTTTTTAAGACAACAGTTATCGAAATTTAGTATCATCGTTTTTCATCTCGAAACACTAGCCTTGTACCTTCGAAAACTACGCTTAGCCGCTCTTTAAACAACCCTACTGTTCTTGATCGCATTACAAAAAAGAGAAGTACTTTCAACCTTTCCTCGTGTGCTCTTACCGTTGAATCTACTTGTGTTGAGTATGACGAACCCTCTAAAACCCCTGTCCGAATCTCAGTAAATTCTTCGAATCCTACCGATGTTCTGCTTTACGGTAGACATCAACATCCAGTCACCATACTACGTTCACGTCAGACAGAAGATCTCTTACAACACCCTTTAAAAATTCAACCCTCGGCAAGAAGAAAAAACACCAAACACTCCCTGCCGAGGGTTGTTTTTTTTATCGTCGTTGCCGATTGGATTTTTATCCAAAAAGTGGAGCAACCCGCATGTTGGGAATTCCGACAGTGTAGGATAGAGTCATTCAGCAAGCCATTGCTCAAGTGTTGATGCGGCACTATGATCCAACCTTTTCTGAGTTCAGTTATGGGTTCAGAGAGGGACGTGGTGCTCGGGATGCCATAGCGCAAACCTCCGCATACATCAAAGAGGGGCGTAACTGGATTGTCGAGATGGACTTGGAAAAGTTCTTCGACACGGTTAATCATGACCGACTCATGAGCCGACTGGAAAGGGATATCAAAGACCGTATGCTTTTGAGGCTAATCCGACGGTATTTGCGGACAGGAATCCTTGAAAATGGACTAATCTCTGCTCGAACTGAAGGGACACCTCAAGGTTCACCTCTTAGCCCGATATTGTCCTTGATCGTCTTGGACGAGCTTGACAAATATCTCGAAAAGAGGGGAATCGCCTTCTATCGATACGCCGACGACTGTAACCTGTATATGAAATCACAGAAAGCGGGCGAACGCGCGTTTGAAAACACCACTAGATTTATCGAGGAGACGCTCAAGCTACGAGTAAATCGTAGCAAGAGCGGCGTCTTTCGACCTTCGAAAACGAAATTCCTCGGTTACACCTTCGTGGGAACGACAGGAGCCCCCAGGGCACACAAGACGAGCCTGACACGCTTGAAGGACTAAAAGTAATCTTCCGAAGATCGCGCGGTACTTCCTTGAAATTCACTATTTCGAGGGTTAGTCAACTTCTGAGGGGTGGCGAGCATACTTCGCGATGGATGCCAGGGTTGAGATATACAGGGAGCTCGATATTCATATCAGGCGACACCTGCGTAAATTGATCTGGATAGCCTGGAAGGAACCTAAAACTAGGGAAACCGCCCTTATCAGGCGCGGACTCGATTCCGAAAGAGCGTGGAAGTCCTCTGTCAATGGACGCGGCGCATGGTGGAATGCAGGTGCACTCCACATGAGCCATGCGTACAACAATAACTGCTTCCGTCGACTCGGTCTGTACAGCCAAGAATTGCAGTACTGACCCGAGTTACTTTTCAATTTAGAAACCGCCGGATGCCGAACGGCATGTCCGAATGCCTACTTCACTGGTAGGTTGCGGTGTGGGAGGGGAAACCCGTGAGGGAACCCTCTACCTGATTTGAAGACAAAAAGAGCACTAAGAACTGAAAATTGTAAGTTCATTGCTCATAACAATGCCCCCTTCGGCAAGAGTAAACATAGCGATGCTCTGCTCAAAAATGCCTTCTATAGCAGTAAAGAAAAGACCTATGCCTTTACAGAAAGGGAACCTTGGACTCAAGATTCAAATTTTACCAACTCAAGCTCAACAACTATATTCACTTGTACCGTTTGGTTGTACTCATGAAGATCTGACCGTTCAACAGATTTCGGAAAATACTGATCACATCATCCGTCTAAAGACTGCTAAGCGATCTGTTCCACAAGATTTATGGGCGGCATATGGACGCTTTGTGAAGTCCGTGACAGAAAAAAAATGGCGTGACTCACTGGGTAAGAGACACATCGAAAATCGATGAGTGCCGTCGAGTGCTCAGGTTATTTTGCATTGCGCAGTAACGCTGTTTCCGACGCATTTGAAGCTTTATCCATCTACCGTCAGCGAAACATGGTGGAGCAAGATTTTTATCAGCTCAAAAATTGGCTTGACGGAGACCGTTTGCGTGTAGGCGCTGTTTCTGTGCAAGGCAAGCTACTGGTCAATACCATTGGCACTGCTCTGAGAATGATGATGCTTTGTCGCGCCAAGCAGAAAGAAGATCGGAAGTCCAAGCTCGTCTTACCAGGAGGCTCCCTGGAACGCTTGCTAGCAGAGCTGACTTTAGTCCGTGCCGAGAAAAGAAAAAACGCCAACGCTTGGATCAGAAATAGTATTCCTGCCTCACGTCGGCGTTGTTTCGAACTACTTATGTTGCCAGAACCTCCAAGGACGTTCATGTTATAGAGCAGGTAACCCGTAGTTCAGGTCCATCGGGGCGTTCAAACGCACGTGCAAAAAAAGACCCCACAAGGCTTACGAGCTTCGTGGGGTTAAATAAGTATCCAACCAAAAGGAGTGGACGTCCCGTTACGCACTTGATCAAGTGCCGTACGCCATGACTCTTACTTTACTGGATAAAACCCTAATATCTGTGTCATCCTTTATCGTAGATGTAACGAAGTTTTAAAGCTTTTCGAACACCACAAAAGATGCGTGATCAGCAACGCCTCATATCAAGCGTTTTCCCCTGGGCGATAGACAAAATGCCCCTTGCAAACTGTTGCAAGCGTCACAAAAAGTGCTTAGGAGAAGTCCCTTAACGCCCTGCCCTATCAGGCCTTAACCTGAAGCAGATAGCGAACGGTCGCCCTAGCCACAGCGCCCTCGAAGGCGAAAAAAAACGCTCTGCGAGCACCCACCCGCAGAGCGAAACCCTCATTGTTTTGACCTCAATCCTTTTGTCCAACAGACTTTCGTCAAGGAGAACATTTGATGTCGGAATTAACTTTATCAGCTTCCCCTATCTCAAACGTTTCAGATTGAAAGTGTCCTGTAACAGAGCGTATCTTTGCAAAACAACTTTCGAGTGCGGTCACAAAGGGGACGCCATAGAGATATAAATACGCTAATAGGCTACAGTAAGATGCATTTGCATTGTTTCGACGCGTCGAGACCACTAACCAAACATCGTGATTCGTGACGAAAAATCAGCCACAAGTTGAAACGCTTCTCACGAAAAAACAAAACGCTCCACATCGTTACCCAAAACGTAGAGCGTTTGTATGATCGTCAAAGACGATCAAATTATTGTGCTTCAGACTTCTTAGGAGCCACTGGACGGTAAGCACACATCATTTCAGCCTGAGCAACCACCTGGTCGTCAACACGAGCCACAGCTTCAAAAATCCCCAAGCCCATCTTCGAACGAATGAACTTACCTTCAATCACCAACTGGTCACCAGGCTGCACGACACGCTTGAAACGAGCCTTATCGATACCAGCAAAATAAAAGAGCGAGTTCTTACGATCAACGCCTTCAGGCAAACGAGAAAGGGCTGCGATAGCACACGTCTGAGCCATGGCTTCAATGATCAAAACGCCAGGCATCACTGGGATCTCAGGAAAATGCCCCGTAAACTGCGGCTCATTGACCGTAACATTCTTGATCGCCACAACGCGACCAGCTTCAGCATCGAGTTCAACGACTCGGTCAATCAAAAGAAACGGGTAGCGATGCGGAAGCATATCCATGATGTCACGGATGTCAAGGGTAGTCATGTCGGTCGAAACCTCTTAATAAAAAAACAATGGGATCAGCCTAAGCCGACCAAATGAAGTAGTATTGTCGCGCTTTTTGCCAAATTAATCTTCGGCAGAACGGATGATGCCTTCTAACTCTTGTACGCGACGGGCAAGCGCCTTGAGTTCTTTACGCATGGATGGTAAACGCGTCACCATAGCAGACGTAAGTTGGAATTCGCGACCTTCCATAGATGGGAAGAAGCCCGTCTTTTGCACAGGTTCTTTACCCCAGCCCGTGATCACCGTCGCAGGACCCACAGCAGACCCCGCCGGAATATCGATATGCCCATTAATCATGGCAGCACCACCTACCATGCAGTGGTCACCCACAGAGGTAGACCCAGCAATCCCCACGCAAGCCGCCATCACGACGTGCTCGCCCACGCGATCGTTGTGACCCAGCTGAATTTGGTTATCGAGTTTTGTGCCGTTACCAATCACCGTGTCTTCAAGCGCGCCGCGGTCAATCGTCGTATTGGCACCAATTTCAACATCGTTACCAATCACCACACGACCCACCTGCGGGATTTTGACCCATTCACCCTTAAAGGGCGCAAAGCCAAAGCCGTCGCCACCAATGACGCAACCCGGTTGGAAAATGCAACGGTCACCCACGACCGTGTCGCGNCTCAAGCACGCAATTGGAATAAAGAATGCAGTCCGTGCCCAACGTGACGTTGTTGCCGACCACTGCGCCCGACTTCACAACGGTACGCGCACCAATTTTTACCCTGCCTTCACAATGGCTAAGGCTTCAATCGTGGCAGTCGGATCGACATCTGCCCCTTCTTCGACATAGGCACGCGGATGAATGCCTGCAGGCACTTCGACATGGAAAAGAACCTGCGAAGCAAACGCAAAGAACGCGTACGGATTGTCGCAAACCAGGATCGAACGCTCTGGCACGGCTTCACCCCAAAGCGCCGCAACGTCTTGTTCACGCAAAATCAGTAACGATGCTTGAGAGGCCTTCATGGCTTCAGCATAGGCAGCGTTCGTCAAAAACGACATATCACCTTCGCCCGCAGTATGCGGCGGCATAAAGCGAGCCACTTGAACGTTTGCCCCCATAAGGCGCATCTGAAGACGCCCCTTACTCATTTCGGACACACGGTTCATCAAGTCATTAATGGCATAACGCTGCAAATTTTCTGCCATGGTAGCTCCTCAAAAAGCGTTCAAATTAGCAAAAGTCCCGTTGGCATCGGGGCTTTAATCAATCATTTTTACTTGGCACGTACCTTCTTTGCGGGTACGTCACGGTCGAGCTCTTTCATGACCCGCTCCGTAATATCAACCTTGGGGCTCGCGTAAAAGAATTCATAGAGCACCAAGTCGAACTTTTCTTTTTCAGCAATCTGCTGAATGACGCGTCCTGCTCGGCTCTGAAGTAACAACACTTCTTCGTTGCGACGCTGATTAAATTCGTCACGTGCTTCACGACTACGGCGAGCCACGTCGCGCTCCATTTCGGCAAGTTCACGACGTTCAGCCACACGTTCGCTTTCGGTCATATCTGGCGCGCCCTGTTCAAAGCGTTCAAGACGCTGCTTAAAGCGCTTCGTCAACGCATCAATTTCTTCTTGGCGACGCTGACCTTCGGTATTCAGACGTTCACTGGCTTGGGCTGCAGACTGAGAATCACGCAAGATGCGTTCCATATTCACGACGCCAATACGAAGATCCTGAGCCGATACCGTCATCGCGGCANNAAGTACTAAACCCAAAACAGCCGTTGTGAGAGCTAAAGGAAGGAGTTTTTTCACGCTGACACCCGTAGATTAGAAAAAAGCGGGACACCGTTCATACAGTGACCCACTCAAATAGGCAAAAGATATTTTACCTCGAATGTTCGAACCATTTACTTGATGCAGAAGGCGTCTAGTTCAAGGACACCATTGCCAACAACATCACCGCCTACCACTACGTTTTCTGCAAGGATTCCAAGTATCTCATCAGCGCCGCTCAGCTTGACAGCGACACCAGCGATACCAAGACTGCATTTTCGACCTCCGAGGATGTGATGGAATTCGCTGGCGGTACCATTATCACTATTGAAAATCCTGACGTCACGAAGATTGCTGTTCGGCTCGAAACGGATGCTGACGCCGACGAAGGTCTTTCTGCAAAGAATGATGGTCAGCTCGTCATCTCTACCGGCAACTACGACTGGGATGAAGTATCGATCAACATGAAGCCGACGGAAGCCTACTGCTTCGTAGTGTCCGGAGGCAAGCTCAAGACTGCCATCTTCAATTCTAAATTTTTTTCCCAGACCATACGTAGAAACTGACTTTTTAACGCTAAGTTGTTGAAAGTCAGTCTTTTTTTACCCAAAACATACGTACTATGTTGCATAGTGAGCGTACGTAGATTTAAAGAAGCTTTAAATGAAAAAGACTGGTACTAGCGTAGACATCCGCACGATAAAAAACTTCCCGATTGACAACCCTAATGCCAAGATTGTCAAAGATGGTTTATTCCTGCGTGTCGTGGAGCGTGAGTACTATTGGAGTAAGGAAAAGCAACGCGGTTTGGAAAGACGTCGCTATCTTGGCTATATCATTGACGATGTCTACTACGACACCGAGACCTACAAGAAGTACTTCAAACGCACTGGTGCACGTAGGCTTGTTCCTATGACAGATAAGACTGAGGTTGCTACTCCTGCTACGCCTTCGGTTTTAGAAGAGAAAGTTGCAGGAGAGTTTCCTCTTTATTACGCAATTGCCCAACAGACAGGGCTTTTAGAGGATTTGATTAGAACCTGGGGTGAAGATCGAGCTAATGCTATTCTTTCTCTTGCGTTTCATTGGCTTAACACGTCGTTCAATGCTGCCTATTTGTATGATTCCTGGTCGCAAGACAGGCTCCTACCCTACAAACAACGCCCTACCGGGAAGGAAGTCACTGAACTGTTTCGTTCGCTGAGCAATGAACCAGCATGGCGTAAAACATTCTTCAAAGCTCGCCTCGATAGGCTTCCAGAGGATGAGCTATTGTCATTTGACGCAACTGAAATTGCCTCAGATGCAGTTGATGTCACAGATGCTCAGTTCGGTAAAGGGAAAGAAGGCAGTTTCCAATCGCAAATCGGGTTGATTTTGCTACTAGGTCAAAAGAGTCGCATGCCCGTATTGTTCCGACTCCTTCCAGGAAACATTACCGACGTTTCCACCGTGCCAGAGATGCTTTTTCGTTTCGATGAAATTACCGAAAAGAAGCGCGTTTTTGCAGCCGTTTTAGATCGTGGTTACTGTAGTTTGGATAACATTGCCCGCTTTTGCGATGCTAATGCTCGTATCGTCATGGCTGCTAAGACGGGGAATTCTTGGACTCGAGACGCGATGGAAACCGCCATGAGTAACCTCTGGATGAATTCCAATCGCATCGTAGGACAGTCTTGTTGGGGAGCAACCGTTCCTATGGATTTAGCATGCCCAGACGGCAAGAAGCGAAAGGTCTGGGTGCATGTTTATCGCAGCGATATGATGTCGCACAATCAAAACGAACAGTTCTATGCAAAGCTCGATAGCTTTGAAAGCCAATGGCTACTAGCACGAGACGATAGTACCCTTTCAAAGAGCCCGTTGATAAAGTTCTATAACAAGATCAACGGTAATTTACCTGAACCGGGAAAAGACCAGCTAGTTCGCAATGACGATGTCATTGATGCAGAAATTCGATACTTCGGCTTTTTCTGTAATGTCACCACTTTTGAATGCGATGCGAAAGATGCTTTGTTGGATTACCAGATGCGAGACAGTATCGAAAAAAGCTTCAAAGCAGGAAAAACATATTCTGAGCTCGATGTTGTCCGAACTCATTCAAATGCTACGACTGAAGGACGTTTCGTTGTGAGTTTCTGTTGTATGACTATCCTCAACGAGCTATATCGCCGCATGCGTGAGGAGACAACAGTAACCTCAAAAAAGGAGCAGATTAAGGTTCTTGGAATTTTTACCAAGGAAATGACGTTTAACCAAATTCGGAATTATCTGAGCTCGATCCGCGTTGTTTATGACAGCAACGGTAATTGCCGTTGGCGGGAAATCACCAAGCGCCAGCAACAGATCGCTGTACGTCTGGGTCTACCTGGCGTTTATGACGCAGTACCGACCTGGGCGATGAAGTGATTTACACTCTACGTACGCCCAGGGAAAAATTTAGATTCAAAGCTTTCCTACGTGAATTCATTATGGTCATCGGACGAATAGGCGCCAACAGCGGCTATGCCGTCAAAAATGGACTGGCGCAGCTCCTTCGTATTCTCCATATTGTCCGCAAGTAGCCACGCAGCCTGCATCAGTCGGCATTGAAGGACCAGTTCGGACTCATCAACGGTACGATTCGCGACCTGCAGAAGAAAAGTCCTGTCATGATCTGTTCCAAGAGTGCTCTGATCTTTGGATTCAATCGAATTCAGATACGGCGGTACGGAAACGGCGCGAGGACGATATTTCTTCTTGGGACGGGGTTTCTTAGACACGGAAGCTCCTATGGGCAAACGCTTTCAATCTTATCGTTTTTGCGAGACAACTTCCAATGACGAGCGCGAAACATGGCTGAAACCAGGACATCGAGCATTAGCTCTTAGATTCTGCAGCTCTGGCGGGCTGAAGGCGATGGAATTGGGAGTTGCGGTAGAAAGTAATTAGATATTTGTTGAACGTTATACATTAACATTCCGAAAGGCTTGTTTCAGTGAGTCAGCAACCATAAAAGTCGGGTTTACCCTGGTTGGGGAGTTATACCCCAACCAGAGCGAGACTTTCCGTTAAAAGGTTATAGCCAGCTGGTTACAACTTGAAAATCTGTGTTTTTTGTTATATATCATCTACTCCAGATATAACAAGTCTTGAGAAATCCGTCCAAGTCGGTAGTTGCTTTTGATAAGAACAAATATCATCTACATATTTCTTATATATGGATTCGTTTGCAAACATTTCTCTCAAACCATCTACGACGCTATCTATATTACGATCAACAAGATAAGCCAAACCGTATCCAGCTTCTGGCAATGTTGTTTTATTTAGTGCTATAACAGGCTTACCTACTGCAATTGATTCGCTAACAGGCAATCCCCAACCTTCATAGAGGCTAAGGCATACAGTAAAGCGACAGTTAGCATATAAATATGCCAAAGTAGCATCACTTACATCCTCAAGCAAAACAATACTTCCGTAACAATTATCCTCTCTCAATACCTTTCCAATATGTCGAGCAGAATCCCAAATATTGCCCGCGATCACGAGTATTTCGTTGTTGTAAGAATCGCTGTTATAAAATTTTCTCCACGCTTGCAACAACTCAAAATGATTCTTTCGAGGACCAATCGAGCCAACGCATAAGCAATAATTGTAAGACTTGAGCCATAATGCTTCATTTTGTACATGAGCAAGGTCGTCACCGATACAATCCGTATTAAATTCTACTGGTAAACCTATAGATCGAACAGGATAGCGAAGATCTTTTTTGTCGAATGTCGAAATATAGTCCTTGTATTGTTGCACATTGAACTTAGCACTCGTCAGTACTAAATCTGCTGATTTGTGAATTAAATGAATATACTCCCTAAATTCAGGCACCCAATCTGGATGGGCATACTCTGGATTTGTAAGAGGGATAATGTCATGGAAAAAGAAAACAACTTTACCACCTCTGTCATGCCAGTTGGAAATTAAGTCTTCATAAGATGATACCGGATTAAACCAGTGGAATATTAGCAAATTACTTCCCAACCCAACACTCTTAAGTTCCAAAGTTTCAATTTTTATTCTGTTTAAAATTAACGACTTGTGCTTTTTTTGCGCCCCGTAAAAGAACTTATTCCTTAAAAAATGTGACAAAAACGCATAGTAGCTTTCTAATCGGTTTNNAGACTTTAATTCTCGCCAAAAGTCATTTGAATGAACTACATACAGATGACGATCTAGACGTATTTTCCGGAATACCTCAAGATTTTCTAGATCTTCGACAACAATATTTGAAATTTCATACCAACGTTTGTCATCATCATTTCTAAAAATAAAGTGTGAGTTGCGAGAACTTTTTAGCAATTCTTTAGCCAAAGATAGAACTACTCGTTCAGTACCAGTTACATGACTTCCTAACCTTGCATAATTAATCAAGCATGTTACATCCAAATAAAAACATCTATCCATGGATAACGAATTCCCTAACTCCTCAAAAATAGTTTTGTCATTAAAGAAAAAATCAAACTCCTGTCGCAAACGCAAGCGTTCATTAATTTGTTTAAATTTTCCAATATGCGTTTTAGACAACGCCTTTGCCATGCAATTAATATTGATAATGGCTTTTTTTAAAGTACATCGATTTAGACATGATCTTACATATCTAGAAACCATCTCATATGCTGTCCCTGCATCTGAATGTTCGAACGAGACAGTATCAAACGATTTTCCAGCCCACGATAAATACTTATGCTCTGGATTTTCACCTAAATAAAGTGCACCAGTCCTCAACGTCTCCAACTGTCTGATCTCATACAAGTCAGGGTGACTTGTTATAAAGAAAGTACCTAAAGTTTCGAACTCTGAGAAAGCATACCCTTCACCCGTTAATGCCGAAGCATAAAGAATCTTCTCCCAAAATGTCTCACCTTTAAGAGCCGGATTGTTATCTATGACGTTAAGAACCTCTTTACAAGACTCTGTGTGTATCAACATATGCTCGGCAATAAAAGATGCCTTGATAGTTTTTTCTAAACCAAGAAGTGTTTTTAGAGTCTTAAAATACCGTGCGTGGTACTCCCTCTTAATTGATAAATACGGACGATTTGTTTTCGAATTAAAAAATTTAATTGGACGAACAGGAAGAGTATCAGCATCCCACACCAGATAGAATTCATCTTTACATAAGCGAGAGTATGCTAGCTTGATAAATTGTTGTAAATACCATCCCGTTTGACAGGGATCCATACGAAGTTCGATTATTTTAGCCTTAACATTCTCGAATGTAAGGTCCTTATACACTGCATCCTCATCCGAAAACTCAATCCCAGACCTATTAAAATCCTCATCAGCGAGAAGTGTTCGAGCGGAAACAACTTTGATATTACTTGGCTTTATATTTTCTTTGATTAACAGAATTGTTCTTTTTTGCAGTATTCCAATCAAATGCTTTGATAGGAATTATCACATCAAAATTATTCATTACAACTCCTGCACTCATCCTAATCGGGTAGAGGGTTCCCTCACGGGTTCCCCCTCCCACACCGCAACCTACCAGTGAAGTAGGCTTTCGGACATGCCGTTCGGCATCCGGCGGTTTCTAAATTGTAAAAGTAACTCGGGTCAGTACTGCAATTCTAGGCTGTACAGACCGAGTCGACGGAAGCAGTTATTGTTGTACGCATGGCTCATGTGGAGTGCACCTGCATTCCACCATGTGCCGCGTCCATTGACAGAGGACTTCCACGCTCTTTCGGAATCGAGTCCGCGCCTGATAAGGGCGGTTTCCCTAGTTTTAGGTTTCTTCCAGGCTATCCAGATCAATTTACGCAGGTGTCGCCTGATATGAATATCGAGCTCCCTGTATATCTCAACCCTGGCATCCATCGCGAAGTATGCTCGCCACCCCCTCAGAAGTTGACTAACCCTCGAAATAGTGAATTTCAAAGAAGTACCGCGCGATCTTCGGAAGATTACTTTTAGTTTATCCTTCAAGCGTGTCAGGCTCGTCTTGTGTGCCCTGGGGGCTCCTGTCGTTCCCACGAAGGTGTAACCGAGGAATTTCGTTTTCGAAGGTCGAAAGACGCCGCTCTTGCTACGATTTACTCGTAACTTGAGCGTCTCCTCGATAAATCTGGTGGTGTTTTCAAACGCGCGTTCGCCCGCTTTCTGTGATTTCATATACAGATTACAGTCGTCGGCGTATCGACAGAAGGCGATTCCCCTCTTTTCGAGATATTTGTCAAGCTCGTCCAAGACGATCAAGGACAATATCGGGCTAAGAGGTGAACCTTGAGGTGTCCCTTCAGTTCGAGCAGAGATTAGTCCATTTTCAAGGATTCCTGTCCGCAAATACCGTCGGATTAGCCTCAAAAGCATACGGTCTTTGATATCCCTTTCCAGTCGGCTCATGAGTCGGTCATGATTAACCGTGTCGAAGAACTTTTCCAAGTCCATCTCGACAATCCAGTTACGCCCCTCTTTGATGTATGCGGAGGTTTGCGCTATGGCATCCCGAGCACCACGTCCCTCTCTGAACCCATAACTGAACTCAGAAAAGGTTGGATCATAGTGCCGCATCAACACTTGAGCGATGGCTTGCTGAATGACTCTATCCTGCACTGTCGGTATTCCCAACATGCGGGTTCCGCCGTTTGGTTTCGGGATGTCGACCCTGCGAACTGGACTCGGGATGTATCTCCCCTGTCTGATGTGGTCGCAGATGCTTTCCCCATGTTTTCGGAAGTGCTCGGGTAATTCGTCAACAGTCATCCTGTCGACGCCAGGCGCTCCCTTATTCATAGTCACCTTGTCCATAGCTCTAAGCATGTTTTCAGGTGACAATACTTCTTCCAGTGTTATCACTGTTACTCCTGTTTTCGTCCAGTGTATGTACCCCTCGCTCACCTTATTCGGTCTTTGGACCGTGCACCGTCCGACGGAAATTCCGTTTCCATCCTTCGGTAGGCTTTACTTCTAACTTTCAACTTACGCTACTACCGTCAGCGCAAGGAGATACACACTCTCTACTCACACAATTTAGATTCAGCCCTTCGGCTTACGCCTACTATGGTACTCGGCTGACTTCCTCCGTGGCATCTCTCCACCTTGCGATTTCGATAGCCTCTCGGCACCACGCAGGATCTCCCCAGGTACCACACATGCGCTTCCCGTCCTACCTGCCAGATTTACGTAACGACTTTCCGTATTGGTATTGGGTTAACTGAAGTTTGCCAGCTCTCCCAGTCGTTACGCCTCGTATCTGATTCCTGTTCGTCAGGCTGACGTTTCGCTATCGGCTTCCTTCATCAGGTCGTTACCTTCCTAACTCTGCCGAGTCGCTAGACCTTCCCCCAATCGGGCGGTCAGTGGACTTTCACCACATAAACACACGTGCGCCGCTGGGCGCACAAACAAAATATGGCATAAGGAATAAATACCACCTTATGCCATAGAAGGAATTATCTGTTCATATATAATTGATAGATCAATAAGATCTAGGCTCGGGCATAAATATCGTCAACGCGAACAATATCGTCCTCACCAAGATAATCTCCGCATTGAACTTCAATGATTACCACCGGAACGTTGGTTCGATTTACGAGCCTATGAACAGTTTCCACCGGAATGGAAACAGATTCATTGGCATAACATGTAACCACCTTATCTCCCACAGTGATTTCTGCCGTTCCTTCAACAACTGTCCAATGTTCGGATCGCCGATGGTGCAACTGCAAGGAAAGAGCGCCACCAGGATTCACAATGATGCGCTTGGATTGATAATGTTCACCACGAGCGATAGATTCATAGGTTCCCCAGGGACGTTGAACAACGGGTGGAAGTACAGCTTCGGATCGACCAGTTTCTTTCAGTGAAGCCACAACATTTTTAACTTCCTGAACGCGAGACAACGGGGCAACTAGCACTGCATCCGAAGTTTCTACTATTGCAACGTCGCGCATGCCAATCGCAGAAACAAGGCGACTGGTGCTGTGGATATAGCAATTTACGCAGGAGATGGAAAGTGCATCCCCGATCTGAGTGTTATTATCCGTATCCTTTTCGGCTACGGCGTGCATGGCATTCCAGGCACCAAGATCGTTCCAAACTACATTCAATGGCAAAACCGTAGCCTTGGCAGTCTTTTCCATCACAGCATAGTCAATGGAATCCGATGGACATTCACCCATTGCGTCAGAATTTGGGGAGATAAAACCGTTTGCGACTGTCTGGTTCTCCATTGCTTTCCTGCAATGTTCGAAAATCTCGGGAGCTAAAGACTTCAAAGCATCCAGATAGCAGGAGGCCTTGAAGACAAACATGCCGGAATTCCAATAATAGCCCCCATCTTCCAGCATCNNTCCTTGTACTTTAGCCAACACTGGTTTTTCCACAAAGCGCTTCACCTTGAAGCTACCTTCCGATATGGGATCACCAGCTTCAATGTAGCCAAAACCAGTCTCAGGTCCTGTCGGGCGGATGCCAAATGTAACAAGATAACTACCCTCTGCAAGGAGAACTGAATCTTCGACTGCCTTTACAAAAGCTGTTCTACCTTCAATAGAATGATCCGAAGGCAGAACCAAAAGAACAGCATCAGAATCGGACTTTACCGCTTCAAAAGCAGCGAGTGCAATAGCGGGAGCAGTATTCTTAGCCACTGGCTCGACAATGATGGAGCCCTGACAGGAAAGAGCATCAAGATCGCGCTTGGCAAGGAAGCGGTGATCTTTATTGCACACCACGATAGGATCACCAACATTGGATAAACAAGCAACTCGTTTCAAAGTCGACTTGAAGAGCGTTTGCCCCTTTTGAAATTCCACAAATTGCTTCGGATAGCCGGCTCGTGAAAGTACGCACAGACGAGTGCCAGAACCACCACAAAGAATGACAGGAACGAGAGGAGATTTCTTCATTGTAATCACCGTAGATTTAGTTCATTGATGACAGCTTCCGGACCAGATACCTGAATCGTTTTGGTATCAGCTAACACAGTGAGAGCCATCGCAAGTTCGTGGTCGTTACCGCCTGGAAGGGTTCGGTCGCCCATAAAAACAATCTTTTCGTCTGGATATGCGTTTCTCACATGTTGAGCAATTTACCCCTTACCACAGCCAGCTGGCGTAATATCAATCGAAATGGATCCGCCCACACTGATCTCAAGACACGGATATTTAGCAGAGAGTTCGGAGTGGATCGATAGACGCTCGCCATTTTCTCTGTCCCATGCCTGATAGCGATTGCGCTCTTCATAAGGACAATTACGACCGAGTACAGAAAAATTGACCATCCCAACTCGTTCTTCGATGTAATTCTCAAAGAACGGACCAGGATACCTGCTTGTCGCTCGGAAACGCTCCAGATCTTCACGCAACTCATCCGAGAGCTTGAAATTCTTCTGATAGACAATCTCGTGCCCACGACGGAGCTGGTTTCCCATTGCGCAGTAGATGCCAGAGAAAGCATTAATAACAGAGTCGGGAAGTTGCTCCTTAACCTTTGCGAAGTCTGAACCTGTCGCGATGAAAGCTTTATGATGGGCTAGCCATGGAACAAAGGTTTCGGCAAAATCCTCCGTCATTGGAAGACGAGGCGGTGTAAGTGTGCCATCCATATCAAACAAGTAAACAGTCACGGATAATTCCCTTTCTTATTTAAGAAAATTTTTGTAGCAAGTGGGCGAAATTAGCAAAACTCTCAGTCCATGTAAGAGTCTTAGGTTTGGGAATCGACAAAGAAGAATCCCGTTTCAATACAACCCGAACAGCATCGGCTATGCCTTCAGGAGACCTACCGGAGAAATAGATCAAACCATCATTACCAATTTCACGGAAAACAGGAATGTCACGCGCAATGACCTGCTTGCCATGCCATAAGCCTTCAGCCACTGAAAGACCAAAACCCTCAGCCTCTGAGGCTACGACAACCCCTGTCGCCAGCCTATAAAGCGAAAGCAATTCATCATCAGGGGCTCCAGCAAACCAAAAAAGTTTTTTATTGAAAGCTGGATGTTTTATCAACCGCCGCGTGAATTTAGACATCATCCAACCGCGACGCCCAACAATAACCAAGTTGACATCCACCCCAGCTGCCCATAAAGCGTCAAAGGATGATAGCAGCTGCTCATAGCCCTTTCTTGGTTCAAGAGTGCTCACTTGCAGAAAGAATGGACGCTCCGTGATTTGCACAGGCAAACTATTACACGTCTTCTTTTGAGTCTTTTTGAAATTTGCACCCAAGTGAAAATGGTACNNTATCTGTGCCTCGGTTTCTGTACCTGTACGTTCCAACCAAGCTTTAAACGAGTCTTCTGTCGCCTGAGAAACCGCAAAAATTCCGTCAAAAGAAACAATGCGTCGTAGCCATTTTGAAAACAGTTGAGCGTCACGAGGTTTGAAGAACTCAGGGTGTTCTTCCGCAATAATGTCATGAAGAATCACGCCAATGCGACCGCCAGCCTGACGGAAAGACGCGAAATACGCAGCATCGAACTCAAGTGCATTAGCGTTGATCATCGTTTGAACCAACCAATCGCCTGATCTAACGGTTATTTCTTCATCAACCCCATCTGCCTTAGCAGTTAGCCAGCCCTGTTTAACGCACCAGCTGTCTGCACGGCGGTATACGCCCGTAACAGGATCCGGGTAGACGGGTACAAACTTAATGGCATCCTGCTTCAAACCTTCGAGGCAAAGATTCTTAGCCACACGCGGAATACCTGAACGATTGTCATAAAACGGAAGCGATCCAAGACTCAGATACAAGCATGGAGGGCGATCTTCAGCCTCAGTTTTAACAACTAGCGAGGAACGGGTACGCGAAAGAGACAATATCGGTACATTTGCCNNAATGTGCCACTTTTCTTTGAAATTTGGGTTGTACTGACGAACCACAATCGGAACGCCAAACAGGCACCACGCCTTAAGTGTGCCGGCTTCAGCAACGCCGAGTATCTTTCCCTTTACCTTAACATCGCCTTTGTCAATTAGCTTTGTCAGTGATTTAACATCGGATAGTAGATGCATTGAAGCGCCAACCAATTCATGCGGATAGTCTTTACTGAGAGAGTTCGTGTTCCGCCCGCAACAATCCAAATTGTTGCAACACTAGTACAAACACAATTCACAACAAACATCACGGAAAAATCGTCTGACACTCAAACAATGTGTGGCTACGCTCGAAACCGCATCTAGCCATAAACGATTGTTCAATCCGCCAGCCTATCGTGATATCCTGATGTAATAAATCTCTCTGTCAGAAGATATAGCAATTGTAAACTAAATATCATCGATTATACCTATAAACTTCTCTCAATTGGGGTGGGGTGCGAAATTTGGATCTGATGATTTTGAGTTAAAAGTACCTCTTGAGCATGGTTGTGTAGCTGTGCTTCATAGTCAAGAGGGCTCATCATGTTAATCGTAGAATGTGGTCTCTTCGTATTATATGTAGCGCGACACGATAAATTACCCCTGTAACGACATCAGAATTGACCCCAGTAAATGAGGTCAACGTTATAGGAGTAACAATGAAGAAAAAATTGCGCAAAATTAGAGACGATAAACTTCAACGTCGAGCAAATGGAGGTCCAAACGTTATGCTCAACGACAATGTCGTCTCAGTTATTAGAAGTCTATTTCACGAAGATCAGCTTGCCATTAAGGACATTGCACGTCGCTTAAGCATTAGCCGTAACACTGTCCGCAAATGGGTTCGTAATCCAGAGCTTCCAGTAGTAGTCAAGAGCCGTCCATTGAGTCCTGGTCGCGAGTTCCTGGAGTCTAACCGTGACGCAGTTAAGGCAGAGTTTTTCAACTGTGAATTGCGATGCCTGCCTTTACAGAGAACCTTGCTCGAGAAGTATCAAATCGAGATTCCACTGCGAACCTTAGAGCGCTTCTGCAAGCCTTTTAGAGAGGCTGTGAAGCTTCCTGATGCGCCCTATAGACGCTTTGAGACAAAGCCTGGCGATCAGATGCAAATCGATTTTGGCACCAAGAAGTTAATAGTAAGTGGTCAGGAAATAGCTGTGCACATCTTTGTTGCCAAGCTTGGGTATTAACCTGGAACAGAGTTCTCGCAAACTGGTACGACCTCCCTGATTCTCCCTCGATGGAACAGCATTCTCCCTAACTGGAATAACGTTCTCTGTACACGATACAGCCATCTCTCAAACTGGCACACCACTCTCGCATAGCGGTCCGAATCTTTCTCATAGCGGAACGCCTGCTGTCTTTCAGCGGTACTTTTCTCTCATACCGGCACTTCTCTCTCGTTGGAACGACAGGCTTGGAACGGCAGGAGTTTTCAAAAACAGGAGCCAGTCTCTTAAAACGGTACGATCGTCGCAACTAACGGCACGAGGGTTGATACGCTAGTAATGTCTGTAGCATTGGGCTTGCGGGCATTTTGCAGAAAGCCATATTCGAAGACATAACATTTGTTAGAGAGGTGTTATGCAGTACTAACATTTACCGTCTCTTAACAAGATTAGAGGCAAGACATTGCGACATTGATCTGAAGCTAAGAAGTGGATTGTTAATTGACACTGCAGACACTCTTTCGATCACCTCAGACGTCATTCGACAGAGCCAGCCCTCCAACATGGCGCGATCACCATCACATTCGCGCAGTGAACTGGGAGCAGTGAATGACCATTCAAGCCATAGTGCGTAGTTACGATCGCTCGCCGCTGGGCAGACCTGGAAAGCAGGCTTTCCCGGCTGCGGCGAAATTATGGACTTCCAAGCCAGTGTTTCTCACTAATTCAAGCCAGAGGGTGGAGCCAAGCAACCCCGTTCCAACTTGAGAGAATAACCGTTCCGTTTTGGGAGTTTGACGCAAAAAGACGGATATTGAAGTCGTGACCTTCAGGGACGGACACGTAGAGCTGTACTGGTGTGATCGCGTCAAGTGGGAGGAAGAGTGTCGGCGTGACGGACGTAAAGTGCAAAAGAACTACCATCCGATCGAGTTCAAGGCTCATGATGGATACGAAAACCAACCAAGGTTGATAACCGTTGACGAAGAGTTAGGAGAAACTTCCAAAACAATCGATGCTCGGATCTCGGAAATAGCCGCTAAACGTCAGACGCCATGGAAAGTGTCGATGAAGAAATGGGCAGAACGAGGTATAGCAAGACGTCAGAAGAAGGAGGCTCAGCTACAAACAGCTAAAGATTTGGAAGAGAAATTGAAAGAAGCCTCGAATAAATAGCGATGCCACAACATTTGTAGTGGGTAACTTCCATTCGTAAGTTACCTGTCAAGGGCTCTGCCCCCCGACACCCCTGCGTTCACCGCCACTTGGCTCGGCGTAAAGATTGAGCGCATTACGCTCAATCTTTATGCGCGCTAAAAGCTATTTGCACAGAATCTTCTCGTCAAACTGCTTTCGCGGCATATGCTCACTCTAACGTACTTCGCTATTCCACGACAGCTTGACAAGTCGATTCTGTGCAGGCATTACCACGAAAGATCCGAGCATGTATCAGAACCCACTGATTACCGAGTGTTGTTGTGTGTCAACTCTGGCTTATGCCCATTCGGTATTGTTCGCCAACGAGTTCCGTTGTTGTAGTCTCGCTTGTGGGTTCTAGTCTCAGAATCGCTGACAGTTAACACATTTACTTGATGCATTTGTCGATCAAGTAAATGGCTTACATTCTATTGATCGGTCTTTAGAAGCCCGTACCGATCTGGAATTGGAAGCGCTGCGTATCATCGCCTTCTTTTTCATTCAACGGAAAGGCAATCGAGAACTTCAATGGGTACNNTAACGGCGAAATCCAAGTCACACCAATACCCGTGGTGTAGCGAAGGTCACCTAAACTCATGCGCTGACGAGAGTAACCACCCTTGCCGTCGCCTTCGTAGCCCCAGGCATAACCCGTATCCAAGAAGCCAAAGATACGAAGCGTACGGTCACCACCTGGCAACGGTGCCAACAACTCAATCGAGCCGTTGACCATACGGTCGCCACCAAGGTTGTCTGTATCCCCATCAGGATTCAAGTCCTTCTACTTCAAGGTACCCGATTCGTAACCACGAACGGAACCGATACCGCCGACATAGAAGTTTTTAAAGAACGGGAACATGTCAGAGCTACCGTAGACGTCACCGTAACCCACTTCACCGTTGAAGACCAACGTCCAGGTCTTCGAGAGCGGAATGAAGCGTTGGTACTGGTAGGTCATCTTGTAGTATTCGATGTCCATACCCGGGAGCCCCAATTCACCATTCAAGCGCTGATAAACACCGCGTGTCGGCGCCAAGGAGTTGTCACGCGAGTCGCGAGACCAACCCACCGTTGCTGCTACCGACATTGGATCCTTACCGTAACGAGCGACATAGTCCTGATAGCGCTTCGGCGAGTGCTGGTTAGCATCTACCTTGGTCATTTCGACCTTACCACCTAAGAACACACGGTCTTCTTCGGTAAACGGAATACCCCAGGCTAAAGAGCCACCCAACGTTTCGTACTTAACGTCAGCCACGTCAAGTTCTTCAAGGTCAACGCGGCGGTCATACACTTCCCAAGAACGGCTAATGCCTTCTGGCGTAACGTAGGGTTCAACCACAGACAACGCGTACGTACGCTGAGACTTCGACGTATTGACGTCCACAGCCACCGAGTTACCCGTACCGAAGACGTTATTCTGAGCAAAGCCCGCCGAAAGGATCACACCTTCAGACGTAGAGTAACCAGCCCCCAAGGAGATCGATCCCGTCGGACGTTCCTTCACCTTGATGTCCACGTCGACCTGGTCACGCGTACCAGGCACGGGCACCGGATCAGCCGTCACCGATTCAAAGTAGCCCAAACGGTCAATACGGTCACGAGAGGTCTTCACCTTGGAGCTATCGAACCAAGCGGATTCGTACTGACGCACTTCACGGCGAATCACATCGTCACGCGTACGGTTGTTACCCGTAATGTTCACGCGGCGAACATAGGCACGACGACCCGGGTCAACCGTGTAGACCACTTCGACCGTACGGTTATCTTGATCTACCACAGGGTTCGGCGTTGCGGTCGCAAAGGCATACCCCAAGGTCGACAGCTTATCGACAATAGCGGTCGACACAGCGTTCACTTCTTCGGCGTTATAAACGCTACCCGGCTGAATCGTGATGAGAGCTTCGAGTTCCTTATCGAGACCCAACAAGTCACCCGTCAACTTCGTCCCTGCGATCGTGTACTTTTCGCCTTCCGTCATATTGATCGTGATATACACATCACTCTTATTCGGCGCGATAGACACCTGCACGGAGTCAATCTTGAAGTCAAGGTAGCCCTGGTTCAAATAGAAGGAACGAATCGTTTCCAAGTCGGCTGCTAACTTTTCACGGCTATAGAGGTCACGCTTCGTGTACCAGCTAAACCAGTTAGGCATACCCAACTGCATCTGATCCAAAAGTTCCTCGGATTCAAAGAGGCGATTGCCGTTAAAGCGAATCGAAGAAATCGAAGAAGCGCGGTCTTCGTCCACGTTAATCGTGATACGAACACGGTTACGTTCCAACGGCGTAGCCGTCGTCTTGATCTTGACGCCATAGTAACCACGAGCCAAATACTGGCGACGCAATTCCTGGTCAGCACGATCCAACGTTGCCTGGTCAAAAATACGNGTACCTTCAGCCAAACCAACGTCACGAAGACTCGTTTCAACCCCAGCCTTATCAAAGGCCTTAATGCCGTGGGTTTCAATCGTTGCAACAGCAGGACGTTCAACCAACTTCACCACAAGCACATCACCGTCTTGCGTGAGCGAAACGTCCTTAAAGAGTNNACCAGAACGATAAAGAGAATGGATGGCACGCGTGCCCTGATCAGGCGTGTATTCATCACCCGTGCGGAACGGCAAGTGCGAGAACACCGTACCGGGTTCCGTACGCATCAAACCTTCAACACGAATGTCGGAAATGACAAAAGCCGAGGCACCCTCAGCACACACCATAGTAGCCAAAACCGCGGCTGCCGTTTTCGTTAGATTTGCGAACAAAATTCAGTCTCTCAAAATCATCACGGAGGTATTAAACACCCTCACCCACGGATGGTTATCCAAGAAATCTCAGACTCACCTCGGATGACGGCAAATTTGTGTAAGGTTACCAAATATTGAGGGCATTCGGAAACAAATGAAAGCCTTATTCACACTTCTCGTATGAATAAAGTACTTTCCTTTTTAGTATTAACCCGTTATTTGTGATGAGTTATCCACCAATATAGCGACTGAGATCGTTGTTCATCACAAAGACGAACAAGAGCACCATCAAGACCAAACCCACCTTACCGATGTTTTCTTTGGTCTTTGGCGAAAAGTCTCGACCACGAATGGCTTCTAAACCAATCACAATCAACTGACCACCGTCTAACGCCGGGATCGGCAACAAATTCATAAAGCCAATCGCGAGAGAAATCAGCGCCAAGTATTCTAAGAATGGCACAACGCCATTTTTCACGGCAGACCCCGCCATATCCGCAATCGCAATCGGACCCGAAAGGTTCTTGGTACTGGCTTCGCCCGTGACTATTTGGCTCACCCCCTTCAACTGCAAAAGCGTCAGTTTTTTAACCTTTTGCCAACCCGCGACCACCGCGTCAACGGGTCCCAAACGTACGGTCACCATTTCAGGAATCGCAGCGATCGAAATCCCAACCTTAGCGACCCCGTCCGTCATCTCGGGCGTCATCGTTAACGTACGTTTTTCGTCAGGGTTCTCATAGTACGCAACGAGCATCGTCACGGGGTTCCCATTCGACGCACGAATCAAGTCCACTACTTGCTGCACCGAGGTCACCTTNTTACCATTAATCTCCAACAAGCGGTCACCCTGATTTAAACCAGCGACTTTTGCAGGCGACCCTTCGGCAATCTTGGAGACAACAGGATCACGCATAAAGGGCAATAAGCCCAACTGAGCAACAGGGGCCTTTTCGTTCATCGAATCCATGGACGCGTCTACCAACGAGAAATGACGAACAAAGACCGCCCCTTGACGCTCAAAGGTCAACGGAATATCAGCTTCCCCTGCGTGGTTTAAGAGTTCGAAATTCAAGTCCAACAAACCACGAACGGGCGCTTGCGCCACCTTGACCACACGGTCGCCCTCTTGGATACCTTCGTGCGCAGCTTGAGTGTTAGCGGGTGGCTGCCCCATGACAGAAGCAAAGTTTGGCGTACCAATGGCGCCAATGCCGACATAGAGCATAAAGGCTAAAATAAAGTTGACCGCAGAGTCCGCAAAGATAATGAGTGCCTTCTTCCAGCGCGGCTGACGACCAAACGTTCGCGCTTTTTGCGCTTCGGTCATATCGGGAGACGTATCGTCTTGCATTTGCACGTAGCCACCCAACGGCAACATCGAAACGCAATATTCCGTTTCGCCTATCTGACGACGCCAAAGGACTTTTCCCATCCCCAAAGAAAAACGCGTCACGCTCACATTTAACCACTTCGCCATGAAGCAGTGACCACCTTCGTGGATGGTCACGATGATGGCGATCGTGAGAATAAAACCAATCAGTGCCAAAAGCATATTTATCCGAATAATGTCTAAAGCAGAAACCAAACCTACCAAATGAAGGGATTTCTAAGCATAAAGAAGTGGTCCTCAAATTTGACCTTGGGACCACTGAAGCGTTCAAAAAAGTGCAAAAAGTTATATCAGTGTTTTAACCAAGCTCGCGTCTCCTGACGAACTTGCTGATCCAAAGCAACGATTTCTTCAACAGAACCCGGTAGCGGTGCCTGAAGTGTACTNAACATATGGTCTACCGTCTTGAAAATATCCGTAAAGCCAATGCGTTCGACTAAGAAAGCTTCGACGGCGATTTCGTTTGCAGCATTTAAAACAATGGTGGAGCCGTCTTCTGCTTTTAAAGCATCAAAAGCGCGTTGCAAAAGCGGGAAGGTTTCTAAATCGGGGGCTTCAAACGTCAAACGCGCAATTTCAGCAAAACTCATGCGCTTAGCGTGCCCATCCATACGTTCTGGCCACCCCAAAGAGTAGGCAATCGGCGTACGCATATCTGCCGACCCCAACTGCGCAATCACTGCACCATCTTCAAATTCCACGNNTACTGAATGCACAATGCTTTCGGGATGCACAACGACCTTGATGCGTTCGGGTTCAAAATCAAATAACCAACGCGCTTCAATAACTTCAAGACCTTTATTCATCAAAGTGGCTGAGTCGACACTGATCTTGCGCCCCATATTCCACTTCGGATGCGCCACGGCTTGCGCTGGCGTAATGCCGTCTAAGTCTTTGCGACCTCTAAAGGTACCCGAAGCCGTCAACACAATCTGCGCCCCTGCGCGTGCCTGAGGCGTTGCGCCGACTAAACACTGAAAGATTGCATTGTGTTCACTGTCAACAGGTAAGAGTTCACAGTCATTAGCTTTGACCGCATCCATCAAGTGACTACCACCACAAACGACACTTTCTTTATTCGCCAGTAAAAGTCGCTTCCCTGCGCGCGCTGCGGCAAAAGTCGGGGCAACGCCCGCTGCGCCCACCACTACCTGCACAACAACTTCAGTCTCAGCATCTTCTGCAAGGTCAGAGATAGCTTTAGCACCTGCGCCCACTTCAATATACCCCAAGCCTTCAGCCTTCAACGCTTGGCGCAATTCATCCAATCGTTCGGAATCAGCAATGACCGCACGTTTAGGTTTCGCCTGACGGCAAACGTCCACCAACGGAGCCACACGAGAACCGCCCGCCACAGCATGAATATGAAAACGATCAGGATAACGAGCAACGACATCTAACGTTGATCGACCGATACTACCAGTAGTACCAAGTAGGGTAATGGGTTGAGTCATGTTTGAGATTCCTTTCTTACAGATCGGCAATACACCGTTGAAACGATATTTTACTGATTGTGAGCCGCTCTTCTGATGACGCTTATCAGTGAATGCCGTCTTTCTTAGTGGTTAGCGTGAATAGCGCAATTTCTGCTGGCACCCCAAGGCGAATAGGGAACCCATTCCATAAGCCTGAGCCAGGGTGCACGTACATCACAGCGTGCTTGAGCTTATACCAACCACGCACAAACATATGGTTAAGAATCGCGACCCCTTCTTCAAAGTATAGAGTTGGCTCACCATGCGTGTGGTACTCTGAGAGTT
The DNA here is from genome assembly GCA_905186105.1 of uncultured Sutterella sp. Lineage (GTDB taxonomy): Bacteria > Pseudomonadota > Gammaproteobacteria > Burkholderiales > Burkholderiaceae_F > Sutterella. The sequence continues at coordinate 2,025,337 of LR994475.1, forward strand.
GCACGTCAAACCGAATCGCCTCATCATAGTCATTGGCGTATTTGGGCTGATGCGACAAAAGGATGCGAGANCTCTTTTCTGGCGCGTTAGCAAACGCTTTGACGGGGTCTGGTCGTGTGCGTCCAAACCGGCGTCCCCAAGGATCAGTAACACCCCCAATCGTGAGCGTTGCCCCATCACGTTGTAGCGTAATGCATTCGTTACGAAGCACCGTCATACCTAATGTCGGGAGCTTTTTCATCCAACCATCGTAATCAACGTAATGCTCGTGATTCCCTTCGACGGCGATCACGCCATAGGGCGCTGTCAATTTTGCAAGGGGCGCCACGTCCTTCGCACGAACAGCAACCTCGCCGTCGACAATATCCCCTGTAATCACAATGAGATCGGGATGCAACGCATTGACCTTCTCGACCAAAGCTTCCATATGAGGTTCACAAAGAAGGTACGAGGCATGTAAATCCGACAACTGAACAATGCGAAAACCTTCAAAGGGACGTGGACAATCCTTGATCGGCAAAGCCATCTCATGAACATCAGGCACCTTGATCCCTTCTCGTACCCCTAAGGTGGTNAGGGTCGCTGAGACTAGCGTCATACCTAGCGCTACGCGCTTATCTTTTTGCACAAATTGATGGGTACGCTCCCCTGAACGGTACNNTGCCAACACCGAAGCGAAAATAATTACTTCTCGGCATAGCGTTAAAAGTGAGAGCAAAACCAACGTAAACGTTGCGCCATTACCAATAATCAACACCCAGGTCGGGACTTCAGGGCTAATCAAACCACCAAAAAATGTGGCTGTAACTGCAGGAAACAGTGCAATCAATATCGTTACGATCACACCGCTCAATTTGACCGTTTGTGAAACACGAAGCGGAAGCCAAAAACGCCAAATGACCCATAGGGCACAAAGACCATGAAAAATGGCAAAACGCATTCCCTATACCACCTTATATCCAACATTAATCATTTTCGATATGAAGCCGAGGGCGTCTAAAAGTTATTCAAAGTGAATCTTTGACGCCCATAGCTTCGAGCGAATTAGTCTCTATAAAGGCAATGAGGTTGTTCTATTAGCTAAGGAAAGACTTGTCGACTAGTTGACATGTTCTTTATCATCTGACAAGAGTTGCATTAGACTCTTTTGCGATTCCGCAGGAGAGCCCTCTGAATTCATTTGAATAACAGAGATGTTTTTCAACTCACTTACCCTAAGTTTCTTTGCAATTTGACGAACTATTTGATGATTCTTTATAGGCGATTGTTTTTGGCGAGTGACAACAACAATTTTCTTATTATCAGAATCAATAAGTGTTCTTAATATTCCATTAATATGCTCATCGTCACTTCCAAAACCAAAACCAACAATGACGATTTTATCAACCTCTTTCCATTTATTGTAAGTTTCAACATATTTCTCAGACATTTGTATTGAGGTCATTGGCTTTGTCCCACTCTGTGTAAACATTAATGGAACTAAAATATGATTATCAGAGTGAGCCAATTCATCCTCTGAACCTATACGGTTTAAATATGGATCGTACCACATCTCCGTAGACCCATTAAGAAACACAACTTTTTCATTTTCACCATCAATACCTTTAAATATTTCTTCTGATATAAAGTTACAATAATTTGTAGTAGCTATTCCATGGACTTCAAACAAGTTACATTTAATAGCTTCATTTAATTGTTGATAGTATCCATAAAAGCCCTCTTTTAATGAATTCCTTTTATCTTTAGAGAGCGATTCTTCTGTAACCATGTAATCACGTACATTTAGCAGGAAAATACATATTTTACAGAACTTCGCCCAATCCGTTGAAGGAGTATACAAATAATGCCAATACATATCGATAAGTGATTTATAGTCCAATACAACGGAATATATATCCTCAACTATACTTTGAGCAAATAAAAGACACTTTCCAAGACTGTTACTGAGATCAGGATCCCGTTTATCTAGCAAATAATCCATCCCAACCAATCCAGAGGCAGAATAATTCAACTGCAATATTTCCCCAAAGTCATCAAAAAAATCTATTTCATCGTCTTTTTTTGCGAACAATCCCCCATTTATTCGTTTCGTAAGATTTTCGCTTAGAGCCCCAACAAGAAGCTGAATAATCGACATAAGAATCTTTTTCAGCTCTATTCTTTGCCAGTTTACAGTTTGATCACCTTGATGTTCAGCAAAAACTGGAGAAAGTTTATAAACTGTTAATAATGAAGAAAAGTAATTACTTTCAAATAAGACATCTCCTTCTTTGAACTCATCAATAAAACTGAGTATATGCTTCATACTTAGATCTTCTGGAGCAGTCCCAGTTATCTCAGTTAGCACTTCGTCTATATCTATGCCTTTTTTCTTTTTTAAATCACTAGCATGATATTCAGCAATTGTTTGAAAATCATTTAACTTTCTAACAATCGTATCGCGATTGTGTTCCAATGTATCTTTTATGATATTTTGAAACACCGTCTTTCCGAAACTGCTGATGTTTTTACTTTCAAAACCACTAGGAAGCCATTCAGCCGCATAGCTAGAATCAAGCTTAACATTATTCCTCATAGTTTTGAATATTTCCTTACTTTTTGAAACGTCACGTCTGAATATCTCTAAAGCAAACTGCCCTCCTGAAGGCAATCCATACCCCATTTCAGCACCAGCGCCAAATAAAAAACCAAGCTTCATAAACATCCCCTTATTACAACATCTAAAAATTAACTAGTCCAACTCTATTACCACTCTTTAGTTCCGAGATTAATAAGAACTACCATTTTATAAAATTAATTAAGACTACATTTTCTTTAAATACTATCATAATCAAACCAACCATATAAGATTATATCAATCTATTAACTAGACATAAAAGGTGTTTAAATGAAAAAACATATGAGGCATATCCTCCTATAAATCGTCACACTATCATTCTATCGAACGATCTTGTTAAGGCTTCTGCTTCACACAAAGCGGCACAATTCCAAATAAATTAATCTTCAATCCAATCAATGAGTGCCTCACCAGCGGTCACTTCCATCATGCGATCAGCAAAAGTTTGTGCATGAGGTTTAGGTACCTCAACTTCAAAGGTCGCGTCAAAACGAAAGTCAGAAGTCAACACCCGTCCTTTGGCTTCAGCCAAAAAATGCTGAAAGTCTGAGACTTGATGTGGTTCTATAGACACCACAAAGCGTTGCATATCTTCACGTAGGACAACAGGTAAACTGTCTAGCCCTTGTTTAACTGAACCTTGGTAAGCTCGAACCAAACCACCTGTTCCTAAGAGCGTCCCGCCAAAATAACGCGTCACGACTGCTGCAATTTCACCTACTCCACTGTGAAGTAACACCGTCAGCATAGGGCGACCGGCTGTCCCTTGGGGTTCACCATCATCACTCGCGCCCACTTGCGCAGTATCTTCGGGCGCTCCAGCGTTAAAAGCCCAACAGTTATGTGTAGCAGTAGGATGCTCTGCGCGAATTCGTTCAATAAAAGCTTTCGCTTCCTCTGTACTCGACACACGAGCCATGGAGACAATAAAACGAGATCTACGCACTACATCTTCTTCACGATGAATTTCGTCTGGCGCTAGATTTGGAACTAAATAAGCTTCACTCATCTCTTTCAGTCATAAAACAAAGGCGCGGTAGAAGGGATCTATCCGGCAACCGCGCCTTGATTAAAAGCATTGTTACTATTACTTCACCAACAATTGGATCCACAACATAATGAATGTGGCTGCCGGAAGCACTGGCAACGAAGCATCCATACGGTCAAAGAAACCACCGTGGAATNNTGGCAACAGGTTAGACGAGTCCTTGATACCGACCAAACGCTTCAACATGGATTCCCAAAGGTCGCCTGCAATAGACAACGCCACCAACATTGCGAGCGTAGCAATACCCCATAAGAAACCTGCGTTATCGAAGAGGTAGTTCGTAAAGACGTTCTGCTGAACACAGAACACATAGGTGAGTGCAAAGAAGATGATCACAATCACATAGGCACCAAAAGCACCTTCGAGCGTCTTCTTGGGCGAAATCGCCGGTGCCATCGGATGCTTACCCCAAGCACGACCACAGAAGTAAGCCGAGATGTCAGCACCCCACACAATCAAAAGGACTGACAGAACTAAAATCCAGTCACCTGCTTCGAAAAGCCATAAAAGAGAGAGATAAGCAGCAGGCACAAATGTAACTGCAGACCATAAACACTGGCGTTGGCTTACCTTGAACCCCGTCTGACGGTGAAACAGTTCGGCAAAGAAAATGACAAACCAAGCCGCCATAATAATGCCGTTCACCAAGAACAGGAACCAAGCCATTCGATCAAGTGCGCCTGCCCAATATAGCGAGAACTGGACGATCATTTCGACAGCAGCAACCAACAAAGCGGGACGCGGACCCAAACCACCAATACGTAACCACTCAAAGAGGGTTGCGCCAAAGGACNNCACAGCCATGACACCCGCAAACGCCAGAGGACCGATATAAATCGATAGCGTGAGCACGATCAACAGCACAACTGCGGTGATAACACGCGTGAGTAACATTATTAAATAACCTCCGGTTAGCCTCTAGCCAACACGTCTTTTCTTGAAATTTAATCAACAAGTCACAAAAGCGACACTTATTGCGCCATTGTAACGAAAGGAAGCTTTTCTGTGTCTTAATATTGCCGATTACACGGACAACTCAGCACCATTTTGTAGTTGCTCGCTCGTTCGACCAAAACGACGCTCGCGACGCACATACCATGCTAAAGCATCTTCCAAATCGCCCGCGGCAAAATCAGGNTAAAGACGCTCCGTGAAATAGATTTCTGCGTAGGCACTTTGCCAAAGTAAAAAATTCGAAATACGACACTCGCCCCCAGTGCGAATCAAGAGATCCACATCAGGCACGGTCATATACTTGGAGAGATTTTCGGATGTCACATCTAAGCCTGCATCGATCACTTGCTGCGTCGCCTGACACACATCCCATCGTNNACCGCCATAATTGGTCGCAATCACCAACTCCATTTTGGTGCCATTAGCAGTAGCGCGTTCATTGGCTTCAATAGCCGCTTTGACACTATCAGAAAAAGCCGCTCGATCTCCAATCACACGCAACCGAACACCAGCCTTGGCTAACGGCTCACACCAACGATGTAACGCCTGAGCAAAGAGCTTCATCAACATACTNACTTCTGGTGCTGGACGAGCCCAGTTTTCACTTGAAAAAGCGAAGACTGTCAGACGTTCAATACCTAATCGCGCCGCGACTTCTACAACACGATTAAGTGCCTCGACCCCTTGACGATGGTACNNTTCAGCTCGTGGCAACAGGCGTCTTTTTGCCCATCGACCATTCCCATCCATAATGATGGCAACATGAGCAGGTGTTTTTGGGTGAGACATACAACCTCTTTCATTCAATGAAGCAGATCAGCAAAACAAGTCGTTAATCTTGCTTGCCTCATGAGCATTTCAAAAACAATAAAAACCTGCAGAACTCACAATGGGGGTCTGCAGGTTTTTGCTACGAAATCTTAACGTCCATTAGACCGTCATGATTTCCTTTTCTTTTTCAGCGACAACCTTGTCGACTTCGCCGATATAACGGTCAGTAATCTTCTGAACCTCGGTTTCACCGCGACGCTGATCGTCTTCACTGATTTCCTTATCCTTGCAAAGGCGTTCGATATGCGTATTTGCGTCACGACGAAGATTACGAACAGCCACCTTGGCGTCTTCGCCCAAGCCCTTCACGACCTTCGTCAATTCGCGACGACGTTCTTCGGTGAGCGGAGGCAACGGCACACGAATCGTGTCACCGCTCGTCGCAGGATTCAAACCGAGATCAGAATTACGAATCGCCTTCTCAACAACGGCGATCATACCCTTTTCCCACGGCTGAACCGTCAACGTACGAGCATCACCCACTCCAACCTGAGCAACCTGGTTGATCGGGGTCGGGCAACCATAGTAATCCACCATCACATGGTCAAGAAGGCCCGTCGAAGCACTACCNGTACGGATCTTCGTGAAATCTTCACGAAGCGTTTCGATGGTGCGTACCATCTTATGTTGGGTCTGGCTGATGATGTCAGCAACAGTCATGTTTAGCTCNCTGAAAGGATTTCCGCACGGTCCTTTGTGGACGGGGCAGAAAACGCATCGGCACACTCGTACCGACGTTGTATTGAAAATTAAAAAGAGCCTGCCTACCATCAGGGTCTTGCAGGCTCACGGCTACCTTATATTGTAGCGAAACAATTAGGAATGAACGAGCGTACCTTCTTGTTCACCAAGCACCACACGACGCAAAGCACCCTTCTTGTTGATATTGAAGACCTTGATCGGCAAACCCTGTTCACGGCAAAGCGCAAAAGCCGTTGCATCCATCACCTTGAGGTCAGACTTGAGCGCTTCGTCAAACGTGATTTCTTCGAACATCGTAGCCGTCGGATCCTTCTTCGGGTCAGCCGTATAGATACCGTCAACCTTCGTCGCCTTGATCACGATTTCAGCACCGATTTCGGCACCACGCAAAGCAGCGGTCGTATCAGTCGTCATGAAGGGGTTACCCGTACCAGCAGCGAAGATCACCACGCGGCTTAAACGAAGGTGGCGCAAGGCCTTACCACGGATGTAGGGTTCAGCTACCTGTTCGATATTGAGAGCAGACTGCACACGCGCTTCAACACCGCTATTACGGCAAGCATCCTGAAGAGCCATGGCGTTCATTACCGTAGCAAGCATCCCCATGTAGTCACCCGTTGCACGGTCCATACCCGTTGCACCCAAAGCAACCCCACGGAAAATATTGCCACCACCGACAACGATACCGACTTGCACACCGAGTTCAACAACACTCTTAACTTCTTCCACCATGCGAGCAAGCACAGTACGATTAATGCCGAAGCTATCTTCACCCATCAGGGCTTCACCAGAGAGCTTGAGAAGAATGCGCTTGTAAGCAGGCTTAAGTGCCGTTTCTGCCGTCTGATCCATATCGTTACTCCGAAATGAAATTATCGTTGTCATCTATCCTCAAGCCATACGATGTCAACATACGACCTGGGCAAAATTACCTAATTATATGCTAGGTGCGTCAAATTCGAAAAAATATTTTCTTCTCCAACGCGCTCACGAGACATGAAAAAGGCAACCGCTGAAATCTCATTGGTTGCCTTTTTTATCATTTAATCAAAGTTGCCTCACAGAGCGATCAATTGATCTTGAAACCACGCTTACGCGCGAAATGTACCGTCGCATCGATAAAGCCCTGCTTACTACCGCAGTCAAAGCGTGTACCTTCAAAGCGATGTGCAAACGTAGGCACCTGATCCAGCGACGCCGCAATCGCATCCGTCAGCTGAATTTCACCACCGACACCAGGCTTGATCTTTTCCAGATAGTCAAAGATTTCGGGCTCAAAGACATAGCGACCGATCACAGCCATACGAGAAGGCGCAACCTTGGGATCAGGTTTTTCGACAATCCCACGCATCTGACTCGTCTTACACCCCTGATCGTCCACACTCACAATACCGTACTTATTCGTGTCTTCAGGCGCAACGTCTTGAACAGCAATGACCGATCCACCGCCTTGCGCTTCACGGACAGCCGTTAACTGGCCAACCCCTGAGTTTTCAGAGTCGATCAAATCGTCAGGCAGAATCACAGCAAAGGGCTCACTACCTACCACAGGCTTAGCACACAATACAGCATGACCCAACCCGAGAGGCTGAGGCTGACGGACATACACGCATTTAACGCCGGCAGGGACAATATTTCGCACGAGCTCTAACAAATCGTCCTTACCCTTTTCTTCAAGTTCACGCTCAAGTTCAGGGTAATAATCAAAATGGTCTTCAATCGCGCGCTTAGTACGCCCAGTCACAAACACCATTTCTTTGATGCCCGCCGCAACTACTTCAGCCACTGCATATTGAATTAAAGGCATATCAACGACAGGCAACATTTCCTTAGGCATACTNTTGGTCGCTGGAAGGAATCGAGTTCCCAAACCACTCACAGGAAAAACAGCTTTACGAACGGGCTTCATGTCACTACCACACATAAATCAAAAGAAAGATAGGTATCGATGATTCATCATCAAATACCGAATATTAAATGACTGTCCATAAGGCTAGCACGATCACCCTAGAACCGCCAATCACAAGAATACTTCTATACGGTTCGATACCTTCTGTCACAGAGAGAGGTCGTTTGGGCGTCTCGGATATGAAAAAGGGACACCCTTTAAAAGAGTATCCCTTGAATCGCTTCTTGTGGTCAGACGAAATCGTCTAACCACTGAAACAACGATTACTGCTGAGCAGCAGCCACCTGAGCGGCAACTTCAGCAGCAAAGTCGTCAACGCGCTTTTCAATGCCTTCACCGACAACGAAGAGCGTGTAGCCAGCAACCTGAGCGCCAGCAGCCTTAACGAGTTCACCAACGGACTTCTTGTCGTCCTTAACGAACGGCTGGTTAACAAGCGTCACTTCCTTGAGGAACTTCTTAACCGTACCTTCAGCGATGCGTTCGAGCATAGCTTCGGGCTTGCCAGCTTCGCGAGCCTTTTCGATAGCGATACGACGTTCGGATTCGATCTGAGCGGCATCGATACCGGATTCGTCAAGAGCCTTCGGCTTGGAAGCAGCGATGTGCATAGCGACATCGTGGGAGAGTTCCGTGGTGCCGCCGATCATGTCAACGATCACACCAATCTTAGAACCGTGAACGTAGGAGTTGAGTTCACCCTTGGCTTCGATACGGGAGAAGCGACGGAACGTCATGTTTTCGCCGATCTTACCAACGAGAGCCGTACGAACGGCTTCGAGCGTCGTGTCACCGAGCTTGCAAGCAGCGAGCGCTTCAATGTCAGCCGGGTTCTGTTCAGCAACGAGGCGAACAGCGTCAGCAGCCATCTGAAGGAATTCCGGGTTCTTGGCAACGAAGTCGGTTTCGGAGTTGACTTCGAGGATGGCGCCAAGCTTGCGATCGTCAGAGAGGTAAATGGCGACGACGCCTTCGGCGGCGATACGAGCAGCAGCCTTAGATGCTTTGTTGCCGAGCTTCACACGAAGGATTTCTTCGGTANNCTTTACCATGTCGCCGTCAGCTTCCGTGAGGGCCTTCTTGCATTCCATCATCGGGGCGTCCGTCTTGACGCGCAGTTCCTTGACCATCGCGGCGGTAATAGCAGCCATGTTCAATCTCCTAGAGTTTCTATAAAAGTTCGAATTCAATTTAAAAGAAAGGGGGTGACAGTACTGTCGCCCCCTTCTTCCGTCAATACCTAACGGGGTGAAAGGGTTCGACCTCGTCAGGACTGACCTTTTTTGGACAGAGTAGCGGTTACCTCTCTACTGAACGGTCGACATTGTAAAGGATGTTGACCATCTAGGCGAGAGAAATCCGCATCAACCGAAGTTAGGCAGCGGGCTGTTCTTCGGTTTCNNAGCCACTTCGACGAATTCGTCGGCAGCTTCGACGATTTCCGTCTGGCTGTCAGCACGACCAGCGAGGATGGCGTCAGCGATGCCACGGGCGTAGATAGCGACAGCCTTAGAGGAGTCGTCGTTACCCGGAACAACGTAATCAACACCAGCCGGAGAGTGGTTCGTGTCAACGATAGCGATGACAGGGATGCCGAGCTTGTTGGCTTCCTGGATGGCAATCTTGTGATAGCCAACGTCAACGATGAACAAGGCGTCCGGCAAAGCCGTCATTTCCTTGATACCACCGATGGACTTGTTGAGCTTTTCAACATTGCGCTGGAAGTCAAGGGCTTCCTTCTTCGTGAGGTTAGCAGCCGTACCGTCTTCGAGCTGCTGTTCCATGTCCTTGAGACGCTTGATCGTGCCGCGCACCGTCTTGAAATTGGTGAGCGTACCGCCGAGCCAGCGCTGGTCAACCCAGCAGCTGCCGCAGCGCTGAGCTTCAGCAGCGATGATATCGCGACCGCCGCGCTTGGCGTCAACGAAGAGGATCTTGCCGCCCTGAGCGGAAAGCTGACGAGCAAACTTGCAAGCTTCTTCGAACTTGGCAACAGTCTTTTCGAGGTTGATGATGTGAATCTTGTTGCGGGCGCCAAAGATGTACTGACCCATCTTCGGGTTCCAGAAACGAGTCTGGTGACCGAAATGGCAACCAGCTTCAAGCATTTCACGCATGCTGACCATGATTTAATTCTCCAAGGTTTAGAGTCTGACACGTTCTGCTCGTTGAGTATCGGCTGAGCCGATACAGCACCTCGGTGCAAAACGTGCGCTAATTTAACCCGGGACCGACCAAGGTACACCGGGCAAGTGAAAAATTCCGACGAAATGTCTCCATCGGATCTGAAAGCGCTCGATTATACGCAGGGCGTTCTTGAGACGCAAGCATAAACCCCTGAAAATTTCACTTTTTTGTCGCTTTCTCTTAGTGTTCAACATCGTAAAGACCAACTGACAATCCGCCCTACGACCTGCACACATTGCGTTGTTGGTGTACTATCGCTGAGACGAGCGACAGTTAGCCCTTAAATACCCTCTATTTAAGGGTTCACTTCGCCATTCTTTTTGAATAACGATGGATTTTCGACTTCAACATGGTACATTGCAATTAAAACTGCTGAAGACATCGCTGGCTTACGTATTGCCGGTACCNGTCTTGCCGCTGAACTTCTCGACTATTTGACGCCTTTTGTGAAACCAGGCGTCACGACGACCGAACTCGATAAACTGGCTTACGACTACACGGTTAACGTTCAAAAGTGTATTCCTGCTTGCTTGGGCTACCAGCCTGAAGGCATGACACCCTACCCTGCTACGACTTGCATTTCTGTGAATCACGTCGTTTGCCACGGTATCCCTAGTTCANAGAAACTTAAAGCAGGTGATATCGTCAATATTGACGTGACGAGTATTAAAGATGGCTACTTCGGTGACACGTCTCGCATGTTTGTCGTTGGTAAGCCAACGATTGCGGGTAAGCGCCTTTGCGACCTCGCCTTTCAGACGATGTGGTCGNGGATTGACACGGTGCGCCCTGGTGGCACGTTTAATGATATTGGTAAAGCTANNTGCCAAGCCTTTGCCGACAAAAATGGCATTTCGGTGGTTCGCGACTACGGTGGTCACGGCATTGGTCGCGGTTTCCACGAAGATCCGCACGTTCATCACTTCCCGGTCAATCATCCGACCCCAGTTTTTAAGCCTGGTATGGTCTTTACGGTTGAACCCATGGTGAACGCTGGTCGCTACGGTGTCACCATGTTAGGTGACGGTTGGACGGTTGTGACGCGCGACCGTTCGCTCTCTGCCCAGTGGGAACACATGGTGCTCGTGACTGAAACGGGGTATGACGTTCTCACGGTTAGCAAGGGAACGCTTCCGCCGCCCGACTTTGTGAAGGGTTGGAAGTTGCCTGAAAACCTCTAATCACGCCAAGCTTGGATAAGCCGCTTGTCACTTCGATAAGCGGCTTTTTTCTTATCAAGGTCTCGCTTTCGTATACTCTTTGAATGGACGCAACTTGATTGGACCTCATCAACATGTCTTCGACTATGACGCTTGAACAAATCTGTTCTCAATTTCAAGAAGAACGCCAGCGACTTGCTGAAGCCTGGCAAACCAAACATGACGCTCAAGCGTATTTGCGTGCACACACGGCGGTTTTAGATCAAACAATTCGCTCGATGATCACGCTCAACGATTTGCCCTCTGATGATTTAGCGATCGCTGCGGTCGGCGGGTATGGTCGCGCGGAACTCTTTCCTTTTTCAGACATTGACCTTTTGGTGCTGACAACAGACGAAGCGTCGACTAATGAAGCACTTCAAGAAAAAATCAGCACCTTTGTCACGCAACTTTGGGAACTACGCCTAACTGTCGGCGCATCGGTTCGTAGCGTCACTTCATTTTTGACTGAAGCAACGAACGACGTATCGATCGCAACAACCTATTTAGAAAGCCGGTGTTTGTGGGGCAACACTCAGCTTTATGTTTCGTCGCGTAACCGCTTTATAGAAACCCTTGACGCGCGCCGCTTTTTTAGAGACAAGATGCTCGAACTCGCGCGACGCCATCAAAAGTTTGAAGATACGCCGTATTCTCTTGAACCCAATATCAAAGAAAGTCCAGGGGGCTTACGCGACCTACAGGTCTTTTTGTGGTGTGCTCAAGCCGCGGGCGTAGCACAGTCCGTCACCGACATGAAAACGGCTGGTCTCATCACAGAGCGTGAAATGCACACGCTCATGGTACNNTGCGCACGTCACCTCGAAACATTGCGCATCAGTTTGCATCTCATTACGCGTCGCGCAGAAAACCGTTTGCTTTTTGACGTTCAAGAAGAGCTCGCGCAGTCCTTAGGCTACACGGCAACGCAACAATTGCGCCCTTCTGAAGCCCTCATGAAGCGCTACTACCTTAACGCCAAGGTAGTTGTTCAGATGTCGGTTATTCAATTGCAAGCGCTCGCCGATAGGCTCTTTGGTAGTTACGACAAAGTAAAACCCGTGGCACTAGAACGCGCTTTTGTGGCGCGTGGCGACGAAATGGATATCGTGAACGACGAGGTCTTTGAAGAAGACCCCAACGCGATCCTTCGACTCTTTTACGTCTATCACTCTCACCCAGAACTCACGCGTCTATCAACACGATTATTGCGTGCCCTTTGGCACGCGTCCCCCAATATTGATGAGGACTACCGGCATAACCCCATTCATCAGCAAACGTTCTTAGACATTCTTCGAATGCCTAAAGGGACGTACCATTCGCTCAAACTCATGAATATGTGGGATGTCTTGGGACGCTTTTTGCCGCCCTTTAGGCAAATCGTCGGACAGATGCAGCACGACCTCTATCACATCTTCACCGTCGACCAGCATACGTTACGCGTCGTACGAAATATCCGTCGATTTGCACGAAGCGAATTTGCGCATGAATATCCGTTTTGCGCACAGATCATGAGTGAATTGCCAGACAATTGGCGTTTAACACTCGCTGGGCTTTATCACGATATCGGCAAAGGTTTAGGCGGTAAGCACTCAGAAATAGGTGCAGAAAAAGTCACGCATTTTTGCCAAACCTTTGGGCTCAACCAAGCCACGACTGACTTCGTCTCTTTTTTGGTTCGAGAGCATCTCACCATGAGCCAAACAGCTCAAAAGAAAGACATCTCTGACCCTGATGTGGTGAGAAGTTTTTTAGATGTCGTCAAAACCAAAGAGCAACTTGATGCCCTTTATTTATTGACTGTGGCTGATATTCGCGCCACAAGTCCAAAAGTATGGACACCATGGAAAGCACAACTCCTAGAAGCCCTTTATCGCTCCACGCTAGCCATGATGACGGGCGAAGATAGTGCTGTGTCGACTGAACACACGCTAATTGAACGTAAAACTCGTGCCCTTCAACTTCTTGGCACCCAAGTTTCTGAAGCACAACGTGAAGCGTTCTGGCAAGAACTGAATGTTGTCTACTTCATGCGCCATACGCCTGAAGAAATCGCGTGGCACACCCAGACGTTGGCACAACACGTTCGCACGACGGAACCTATCGTTGAAGTGAAACAGAGTGAACGTATGGGCGGCATTTTGATTCTGCTTTACCTCCCTGACCGAAAGGACCTGTTCTTACGTTCGGTCGCCGCTTTGGGTAAAAGTGGGCTATCGGTCATTGACGCGAGAGTTCACACGACGCAACACGGTTGGGCACTAGACACGTTCCTTGTGACGGACCGCTATGAGCGCGATGACCCAACTGCGCTTGAAGCACGCATCCGCAAAGATCTGCTCACCCTTTTAACGTCGGATCGCCCGTTGCCTGCCGCACCCAAAGGGAAACTCTCTCGCCGTTCGAAAAACTTCCCCACACGTACGGTGGTCACAACTGTGCCTGACGAAAGCGGTCGTGCTTGGATTCTCAATGTCATCTGTACAGATCGTCCTGGGCTTCTCTATAGCATTTCTGAGGTCTTAGCTCACTATGGCATTAATTTGCAAACTGCTCGTATCGCAACACTGGGAGAACGCGCTGAGGACGTTTTCTTGATTGATAGTCCAGCACTAGCTGACGATGAAACGCTTTTAAAGCTCGAAGCTGACTTAGTCGAAGCTGTTTCACCACCCAAAGCCAAAGGCTCTTAACGCATAAAGCGGGATTATTCACATTCGAACAATCCCGCTTTTCGCGTAGTGTGATCAACGCTAAGAAGGCTTTAACACCGTCGTCACACAAGGATCAGCCACCTTGGGGCTTACTCTAAATGGCTGTAGTCTCATGATCCGAGTCGTACTCGCGAGCCACTTCGCAAGAATGGCAAAGATAAACACTTCAGCCACGTAACCAAAGAACATGATGTACGAGAGCCAAATATTCTGAGCATCATTTACCACAGGGATGATCTGCCAACGAAGGTCACCATGCACGATGTAGATAAACATCGACATGCCACCAATCCAAAGCAATGTTTTGGAGGCGATCAAACGTTCTCTAAACAGTCCATAGGTGAGCATCAAAAACACGGTCACTGCCACAAAACTCAGGTGGAAAAAGTCAGGATCAACAAACGTGAGCGGCAAGACCACCACTAGCGGCAATACGATCCAACGGCTCAAACGTNNCAGTACCATCGCCAAATAACCACCCAACATAAAGAGCACCATATGCCCAATCGGCGTGGCATAAACGAGGATGTGTTCATCGAGTAACGGCTGATAAAGAGCCACAGCAAGCAATTGACACAGCACACCCACAAAAAGCGTCAAATAGGCATGGCGAGAAAGCCCCTTGAAGATGATCGGAAACAGAAGATAAAACTGCACGATCAAGGCTATGAACCACCAAACTGTGACGAAATAGCCAAAGTCTCCAGGACGCAAATTCTCCGTAAAGGTCAAGAACACCAAATACTTCGTGAAGAATTCCACATTAGGCAACGTGCCCCAAGCGATGTATTTATAGAGACAAAGAATCAACACACCGACTAGTGTCAAAGAGACGATCTTGGCAATCTGATTCAAAGACACCTTCCAAAGATCTAGCCAAGAGATACCGCCGTGCTTTTGGACATACCCTAAAGCCTTTTTCGTAAGCCCATAGCCCGACATAAAGAGGAAGATGTGTACCCCGTAGTGCCCAAAGAATGAAGCGATCGGGTGAAATGCATCAAAGGGATGGTCAACAATCTGAAAGACCGTGTTCCAGAATGTCTCAACATTAAAGACCATCTCATTTTCGCCAGGGAAAGGCTTCACTTGATGGAAGTAGTTGTGAGCCACGATCATAAGAATCGCGAGCGCCTTAATCACGCTTGCATCGGCTCGCGTGAGTTCGACCGCGTTAAACACGGATTTGTCATATAGACGGGTGAGCCAGGTCATCAGTTATTCCCTTCGTTATTTGACTATTCGTTGTCAATTCATTCTTCGTTTGGCTTCATAGCCTTACGGATGGTACTATAGGGAGAAAACTCACGAAAACACCCCTGGTGCTTTCGCCAATTTTCTCACTACTTATATGAATTATTTCGAAAGTCCTAAGGGAAAACCTAAAATCCGAAGCTTTGTTTGCTTCGTTGCTTTTAGTAAAGCTTTTGAAACACTAATTAACGACTTACGTTGAAGTATCGCCTCTAAGAGAGTATAAAAAAGGAGACCAACTTTCGAAGATCTCCTTGTTTAACCCTCATCATTCCTTTGATTCTTGGGGCTTTTTACGCTGTCTATGGTGGCGCGCGCGTCGCGCTGACACCCCGACCGCATTTGTATTCATTTTGGGCAAATCTTCAATTCCCTGCCCACCGAGTGCCACGACTTGTTCGTTGAGCTTTTCGATCACGGCATTTTGTTCACGTGTAACGCGCACCAACTCTTTGATAGCCACCGAGTACGGGTCGACGTCTGTTTTTTCAACCGCATAGGCTTCAAACTTCTTANNCTCTTCGGGCTTTGGTTCACCCGATTGACGACCAGGCACGCCAACGATCGTTGCGCCTGCTGGCACTGGTTTCACCACAACGGCATTGGACCCAATACGAGCCCCTTCACCCACAGTAAAAGCACCTAGCACCTTAGCACCCGCCCCCACAATGACATTGGGTTCCAAGGTCGGATGACGCTTGGTCCCTTCAGCAAGGCTCGTTCCACCTAAAGTCACACCATGGTAGAGCGTGCAATCATCGCCCACTTCAGCCGTTTCACCAATCACAACCCCCATTCCGTGGTCAATGAACACACGACGACCGATCTTAGCNCCTGGGTGAATTTCAATCCCCGTCAAAAAGCGACCCGCATGCGAAAGAATACGGGCAGCCGTCAACCAACCTTGAATCCAACACCAACGAGACGCACGATGAATCATGACCGCATGAAAACCGGGATAAGCAAATACCACTTCCCAACGCGAATGCGCGGCAGGGTCCTTTTGCATAATCGTGGCAATTAATTCTCGTGCGTATTGAAGCATGGCGAATCTCGTCAAAAATCAAGAAAAAAGTCAAGTGAATATTACAGTCGAATGAACATTGTGGCAGAAAGTTTCGAAATATTCACTAACCTTTTGGTGTAGTCACTGGCTTTAGCGTGAACTTCACTTCAATTACACTTTCTTCTTCACTCGTTTTTACCTACAATCCTTTAAAATTTTTCTTTTTTTCACCATCGAAAAGTCTAGACTCCTCGTGATTAGTCCGTTTATTCCTTCTATCCATGCTCTGACTTGCCATCCTATCGATGGTTTGATTCAGTTACACACCCGACTTTTCTGGATTGGAGAAGCGGTATGACTTCTCCCATTGCCTTCCTTAAATCTCGCATTTCACCAAGCATGCGCCGACTCGTGGGCTACCTTCCGCCTTATCGATGGAAGATTGCCTTAGCCATTTTCTTTATGGTTGCTGCGGGTTCAGCGTCTGGTTTAATTGCGACGCTCTTAGGTAAACTCACCGACCTTGGGTTTTATGAACAAGACCCTTGGATCATTTTTGCCGCCCCTATTGGTCTCATCTTCATTTCGATCCTGCATGGCGGTAGTATGTTTATGAGTAACTTTCTGTTAGGCAACGTGAGTCAATCCGTCATGGCTACGCTACGTTCACAGATTTACCATAAACTCATTCGGTAGTCCACGCCGACATACCAAGCGAATAACTCTGGAGCAATCGCTTCCAAATTTGTGTTCGAAGCGAACGTCGCACTTTCTAACGCCACCAAATCCGTCATTATTTTGGTACGTGATAGCTTCCAGGTACTGTCTCTAACCATCGTCCTTCTGTGGCACAACTGGATGCTTGCATTAGTCAGCCTCGTGATTGGTCCGATGGTCGCTTATTTGTTGCGCTATATCTCCAACAAAATGCGTGCCGTCATGAGTACCTGTCAAGCATCCTTTGGCACAATTCTTGGTATCGTTCGTGAAACCTATGATGGTCATCGTTTGGTCAAAATCTCCAACGCATATGAATTTGAAACGAATCGGTTCCAAAAAACAAACGAGTCCCTCAAAAACATGATGATTGAGATGACGAAAGTCACCTCATTAGGCACACCTGTTACGCAATTCATTTTTATGGTTGGTGTAGCCATTGTGCTTGGCTTTGCCATGTATCAATCCCATTTAGGCATTTTAACCTTAGGGGATTTCGTAACCTTCTTAGCTGCGCTTCTTCTACTCATGCCACCCCTCAAGAATCTTGCGGGGGTAAATGCGGGCTTCGTTATGATGAATCTCGCCTCTGAGAGCATCTTTGCTTCCATTGACGAAAAAGAAGAAGACGATACGGGTACAGAAACTCTCGACATCTGTCGTGGTGATCTCGTGTTTGATCACGTCTCTCTACGTTATCCAGGTACAGACCGTGATGCCGTTCACGACGTGACCCTACACGCCAAACCAGGTGATGTGATTGCCTTCGTTGGTCTCTCTGGCGCAGGTAAAAGCTCAATTGTTCAGATGATTCCTCGTTTTTGGAATCCGACAAAGGGAAAAATTCTCCTTGATGNNTACCACGACATTACGTCTTTGACGCTTGAGTCTTTACGTCGCCACATTGCGGTCGTCACTCAAGACGTTATCCTCTTTGATGGCACGATTCGTGACAACATTGTCTATGGTACGCCCGAAGCGACAGATGCTGAGATTACCCACGCCATTGAAGCCGCCGCTTTAACCGACTTTATTGCGTCTCTCCCACAAGGCTTGGATACGCCAGTCGGTGAAGCGGGTGGTCGTTTGTCGGGTGGTAAANAGCAACGCATCTCGATTGCTCGAGCACTTCTTAAAAATGCACCGATCCTCATTCTTGACGAAGCGACGAGTGCCCTTGATAGTGAAAGCGAAGCCAAGATTAAGGATGCGCTCTCACGCCTCATGGAAGGCCGCACCACCTTTATTGTGGCGCACCGCCTTTCGACCATTGAAAATGCCACAACAATCGTCGCGATGGCTGACGGCAAAATCCAAGAAATGGGCACACGTGAAGACCTCTTGGCTAAGCCTGGTCTTTACGCAGAACTCGTCCGTCTTCAAGCCATCCATAGTCACGACAACCAACTGAAGGAGGCACAATGATCTTCCGTCATATTGATGCCGATCTTCGGCGACTCTATCGTCACTTCTTGCCACACAAGTGGAAGTTGTTGATTGCTTGCGTCTTTTTGCTTTGTTCGGCAAGTATGTCGTCCATTACAGCAACGCTGTTAGGCAAAATCACGGACGCTGGCTTTTATAACCAAGAAGAATGGGTGATCTATGGCGCACCGTTAGCTTTGATCGGTGTGACCTTAGGTTTTGCCATCAGTACGGTGATGAGCACCTACATGATGGCGCAGGTGAGTCAAGCAGTGCTTGTCACATTGCGTACCCAAATGTTTGAACGCATTCTCCATTGAGCTGAAAAAGAATATCGAGCCAATACCTCGGGGCGTATTTGCTCAAAATTTGTGAATGAAGCCACCATGGCTTTGTCTGGCGCAGTGCAATCCTTTGTTGTGCTCGTTCGTGACTCTGTTCAGGTATTGGCGCTTCTTGGCGTACTCTTTTGGCACGACTGGAAACTCACCTTAGTGACGTTTGTGATTATTCCAGGATTAGCCTTGACGCTACGCACCATCTCACGACGCGTACGTCGCATCGTTGCAGAAAGCCAAGAAACGCTCGGTAGTATGCTCTCTCGCGTTCAAGAGTCGTATGAAGCAGAACGCCTCATCAAAGTCAGTAACACCTATGACTTTGAAGAAAAGCGTTTTGCTTCGGTCAACATGAACATCCGACGCTTGTCGTTGAAGCTCATCAAGATGCAAAGTATCACCACACCGATCACGCAATTGCTCACGATGGTTGCGATTGCTTGTGTGGTTGGGGTTGCGCTATGGCAAGCACAAAAAGGCTTATTGACGATCGGTGAATTCATCACATTCTTGTCAGCCCTTTTGTTGATCAAAGCGCCGATTCAGCACCTATCGGGACTTAACGGTACCTTTGCGAGTATTTCGGTTGCAGCTAAGAGTATCTTTGATACGCTCGACGCTGAAGTCGAACGTGATGAAGGCAAAACCGTGCTTGAAAATGTCAAGGGCAACCTTGCGTTTGAACATGTTGGCTTACGCTACCCCGATCAACCGAACGACGCTCTCACCGACATCAATCTCACGATCAAAGCCGGCGAACATTTAGCGATCGTCGGTCCATCAGGTTCAGGCAAAACGTCGCTCGTCAACCTTTTACCTCGCTTCTTGGAACTCACGTCTGGTCGAATCACATTGGATGGCGTAGACATTCGTGAACTCACCTTAGAAAACCTTCGTCAACAAATTTCTTTTGTGACTCAGGACGTGGTGCTCTTTGATGACACAATTCGTCATAACTTGACCTATGGTCTTAAAGACGTGACGGACGATGCCATCAATGAAGCTGTAAAACACGCCGCGTTGACGGACTTTATTGCAAGTTTGCCCAACGGTTTAGATACCAAGGTGGGTGAAGGTGGTGACCTTCTCTCAGGTGGTCAAAAGCAACGTCTTTCGATTGCACGTGCCTTTTTAAAGAACGCGCCGATTTTGATTCTTGATGAAGCAACGAGTGCTTTAGACAGTAAGACTGAAAAAGCGATTACGGAGTCTCTAGAAGTCCTTTGCAAAAACCGCACGTGTTTAACCGTTGCGCACCGATTCTCGACGATTGAAACCGTTGATACGATCGCAGTCCTTGTGCAAGGAAAGCTCGTTGAGCACGGTTCGCACGAGCAGCTCATTGAAGCTAATGGTGTCTACGCGCGTCTCTCACGCTTACAAGCCCAGCCACAAACGATTGAAACAAGGTAAATCCTTGATACATAACGCCCTCATTCCAAACGTCAGAAATGAGGGCGTTGTGTTTAAAAATAAGATTGTTTTCTCGTGCAAATGATGAAAGAACATCTATCAGTCATTTAGCCCTTCTTAGTACCTGCCCTATCACGCTTGGGTCGAATAATCGCCGAACAAATCCCGCGCAAAAGATCAATCTCTGTTTGCGTCATACCGCTTCGACCAAAGAGTCGACGCGTGATCGGCATCAAGAATTTCGGGTGTTCTGGGTCATGCACGCCGCACGCCGTCATCGCTTCTTCCCAATGTTTGAAAAAGCCTTCCATAGCCTCAACGCTAGCTGGCGCTTCGTGTTCAAAGCGCGACTGCCAGTCATAAAGGTCATTGGCGTGTCCCTCTGACGCTAACAAAGCCATATGCATTTCATAGGCGGTGATTTGGACGTACTGCGCAAGGTTTAAACTGGGGCTCACAGGATCGCAAGCAATCGCTGCACACCCTTGGCAAAGCATGACTTCTTCGTTGGTGAGCCCACTACGTTCTGTCCCAAATACGAACGCAATATCCCCTTCCATGTCAGCAAGCCAAGCAACAGACTTTTCGGACGCAGGACGCATCGAAGACATGGGGGGACCAAACTCACGATCGTATCCTGTTAACGCCCATGCAAACGTCACACCTTCGAGTGCCTCAGCCAAGGTCGCATGCGTTTTAGAGGCTTCAAGCACATCCACAGAACTCGTCGCATAAGCTATTGCCTCTTCGTCCGTTCGGTAATCTGCTTCACGTGGGTTCACCACACGAAGGTCTCGAAACCCCATGGTTTTAATCGCACGCGCAGCCGATCCAATATTGCCTGGATGCGACGGTTCACAAAGGACAAATCGAACTCGAGAAGCGAGCTGAGGAATATTCATGAGCTTAATCTCACCGAAAGAAATCAAAGACACCAAGCATTCTAACGAAATCCAAAGAAAGCATGCCTTCAAGCCTGTCGGCAAACGCCTGATCGGCTAAAATAAGCGTTTACACTCATTCAGGTCGAGCTTCAGGCTCCTTGAATGACTGTTGTTCCGTTTTCTTAATTAAAAGTTTTTCCGTCTTATATGAAATCGCCTTATATCACTGTTGCCGTCAAGGTCGCTCGTCGTGCCGCTCAGGAACTTACCCGCGCAGCGACCAGCCTCGACACGCTCGAAGTTGAAAACAAGTCCGCCAATGATTTTGTTACCAACGCCGACCGCGCTGCCGAAGCGGTACATCGTTGATGTCATCAAGCGAGTACTTACCCGAAGCACGCCATTTTGACGGAAGAAGCGNGCCGCATGGGTCCGGCTAAGAGCGACTACCTTTGGATCATTGATCCGCTCGATGGCACGCTCAACTTTATGCATGGCATTCCTCAGTACGCCATTTCGATTGCCCTTTCCTACCGCGGTGAAGTGGTCGCTGGCGTAATCTATGACGTGTCTAAGAACGAACTCTTTACGTNNACCGCTAAGGGTGAAGGTGCTTTCCTTGACAACCGTCGCATCCGCGTTTCTGACCGTAAGGACATGAACCGCGCTGTGATCGGTACGGGGTTCCCCTTCCGTCAGACCGACGACTTCAAGGGCTACATGATGAGCTTTATGCGTGTGGCTGAACGTACGTNNACCGGTATCCGTCGTCCGGGTTCTGCTGCGCTCGACCTCGCTTGGGTGGTAGCTGGTCGCTATGACGGCTTCTGGGAATCTGGTCTTTCTCAGTGGGATATCGCCGCAGGTGGCTTGATGGTTCTCGAAGCGGGCGGCTTGATTACCGACCTTGAAGGCGGTGAAGAATGGCTCCAGAAGGGTCGTGTTTGCGCTGGTACCCCGCGCATCTTTGCTCAGCTTCTCCCGCTCGTTGGCAAAGTGCCTACGCCGAGCTCTGAAGCCAAGAAAGCCTAAACGATTTATATTTAGGTAGAACACATGAGGTAGGACTGAACTCAGCGTCGTCCGGTACTTTTCGCTTATTTCAAGAAGTCCTTTCACGCCGACCATGACTGAGAGTTTTATTCACGACGAAGATCTTGACCTTAATGACTTCACGCCGTNNACCATGCGCCAATTTATTGAAGTCAAACGTCGCTATCCAGAAACCCTAGTGCTGTTTCGTATGGGGGACTTCTATGAAACGTTTTTTGACGATGCCTCTAAAGCGAATCGTTTGATTGGAATTACGCTCACCAAACGCGGCAAACTCAAAAATGGGGATCCTATTCCAATGGCTGGGATTCCTATGGTCTCATTAGACCAATACGTCGCTCGACTTGTCCGTTTAGGTGAATCGGTCGTCATTGCCGAACAGATTGGTACGCCTGGCAAAGTACTCATGCAACGTCGAATCTCACGCATCATTACGCCTGGCACCCTGACCGACACTTCGTTGTTACCCGAAAAAAACGACGCTGTCTTACTCGCGGTCTCTCGTCCTGCTGGGCGTGATGCGAAATGGGGCTTTGTGTGGTTAACGCTCAGTAATGGTGACTTCTTTGCAACCGAAGTCACGGATGCGCAATTTGATAGTGAAGTTGCCCGCATTGCGCCGTCTGAACTTTTGGTCACTGAACGTTTGCGTGACTCGATGCGCGAAGCGCACCCTGACATCACCGTCACCCCGATGCCAGCATGGCACTTTGACGCGGAGCATGGTGAAGAAAGTCTCAAAAAGACCTTCTCTTTAGATAACCTGGACGCTTGGAATGTCACGGGGCGCGTGGGTGTACTCGCTGCGGCTAACGCGCTTTTAGACTACACAACCGAAACGCAAGTGGACATGATTCCGTTTATCAGTCCCTTGAAGCTCACCGACGAGTCTGAATACATCATCATTGACCCCGCGAGTCGACGTAATCTTGAAATTTCTGACACGATCCGTGGTGAAGGTCGTGGTCTAACGCTCTTTTCAGTGTTAGATCATTGCGGCACATCTATGGGTAGCCGAGAATTACGCCGTTGGCTGAATCTTCCACTCACCAAGCACGAAGAAGCGATTGCGCGCCATGAAGCCGTTGAAGTTCTTACACAAGAAGCAGACTTCTCTCGCTTTATTGAAACGTCGCTACAAGGTCTGCCTGACATTGAACGTATTGCTAGCCGCATTGCGTTAGGGACGGTGCGTCCTAAAGAGCTTGCCGCATTGCGTGACGCGTTACCCATTGTTCAATCCTTGTCGACCGAAGTCTCTGCGCGTTCTGAACCTTGGTTTGATCGTGCATCGGTGCATCTTGCGTTGTCGACCGCATTACATACAAAGCTAGACAATGCCCTTTTGCCTGA
Source organism: uncultured Sutterella sp. (assembly GCA_905186105.1). GTDB lineage: Bacteria > Pseudomonadota > Gammaproteobacteria > Burkholderiales > Burkholderiaceae_F > Sutterella. Next base: position 2,048,941 of record LR994475.1, read on the forward strand.
ACCCGCCACCCTTTTGCGTGAAGGCGATGTGATTCGTAGCGAATATAACGAAGAACTTCGTACTTTGCGTGAAATGCGTGACAACACAGGGCAGTTCTTATTGGACCTTGAAACCCGTGAACGTGAAGCGACAGGGCTCTCAAGTCTACGCGTTGAATATAATCGCGTACATGGCTTTTATATTGAAGTCTCAAAAGGACAAGCCGCGTCTGTGCCTGTGACCTATCACCGTCGCCAGACCCTCAAAAACACAGAGCGCTTTATTACGCCCGAACTCAAGGCCTATGAAGATCAAGCGCTTTCGNGTAAAGAGCGTTCCGCGACCCTCGAAAAAGAGCTCTACGACAATCTCGTCCAGGATCTCAACGCGTCCGTTCCCATTCTTATGAACGCTGCGCGTGCCTTGGCACAGCTTGACGTGGTCGCGACGTTGGCTCGTCATGCCGTTGAACACCAGTGGGTTCGTCCAACGCTCACCACGAAGCCAGGGATCGACATTCTCAAAGGTCGTCATCCTGTCGTTGAAACGGCGATTGAATCTTATGTACCAAGCGACTGTCGTTTAGGCGATGGTCGACGCTGTCTCATCATCACGGGTCCCAACATGGGCGGTAAATCCACCTATATGCGTGCCGTGGCACTGATTACGCTTCTTGCTTGGGCAGGCTCATTTGTGCCCGCCGAAAGTGTAACGATTAGGCCTGTTGATCGCATTCACACGCGTATTGGTGCGTCTGACGACCTTGCACGTGGACGGTCAACTTTTATGGTTGAAATGACTGAAGCGACGNCCATTTTGCATCAAGCAACGGATCGCTCGCTCGTACTGATGGACGAAATTGGTCGTGGTACTACCACCTTTGACGGCTTATCGTTAGCTGGTGCTATTGCTCAAGAACTCGTTGAAAATACGCGTTCCTTGACGCTTTTTGCAACCCATTACTTTGAATTAACGCAGCTCGCTGCGACACTTAAAGAAGCCGCCAACGTTCACGTATCGGTANCCGCTCAAACGCGCTCTCGTATTGTGTTCTTGCACGAGATTGAAGAAGAGTATGCGAGCCAAAGTTACGGGATTGCCGTTGCTCAGCTTGCTGGCGTGCCTGCGCCTGTTGTTCGTCGTGCGCGTGCCATGCTTCAAAAGCTCGAAAGTCGTGAAGCAGCGACCAACTCACCTCAGGCTGATCTCTTTGGTGACGGGTTGCTCTTTGAAAAGACGGTCGAAGACACGCACCCTGCTGACATCGTTGAAGAAAATCCGAAATTACGTGCCTTCGCAAACGCCATGGCTGATTTAGACGTTGATAGCCTTACGCCACGAGAAGCCCTTGCTAAACTTTACGAAATGCGTGAAGAAGCGTTGAAGCTTTCTTAATGTAGCGGCAACAACCTAAGCCTATGCCAAACACGCCTCTAAACCCTATTGACGTTCACCCGTTTTGGTTCAGAGTTAACGGTTTCCAATAGTGACTGTTCGTCTATGCGAGTCGCTCCATGCCCTGACTAGAGTACGCGAACCTAACCGTTCATCAGGCTTATACAGGGTGAGACGACTAGTTTTGGTCTCCTTCACCACTTGCCCATTGCTCATCAAAATGAAAGAGGTAGTCATGCTCAAAGTGCGGACTGGTATTGAAAAGTGGGTTTGATCGCTACTTTTCTCAGATTTGTTCAGGAAGATTCGCTGAGTGAGAGTCATGACGATGCAACCGTCCTCGAGCCAAGCTGATTTGTTGATCACATTCTAGAAAAGCAAGAAAAAACCAGAAAAATCGAGGACTTTTCTGGTTAAAAGTTATGATCGGTACTCATCAATCCTGAGGAAGGTGAAATGTCCCTTCCTCAGGATTTTTTTAGATTACCATTCGAAGTTCGCACCGATATTGTAGGTGAGGTGGTCAAAGCCACCGACGTCCGTAGCAATACCAGCCTTCATAGCGAAGTTTTCGTTGAAACGATAGCCAGTTCCGAGAGCCATAGCTTGTTCAGATTCGTAACCCCCAAGAGCGACGGAGAGGTTGAATTTACCAACGTTATACGGTTGGAAGAGACCAGCAAGAGCGGTACTGAGACGCAAAGCCCTTCTTCATTTCTTCGTCAAGATCATCAATACGCTGATTTACCGCGGTGAAGTTGTTCTTCATCTCCGTGTAATTCTTCGCAATAGTCTCAGTGTTAGCAGCGATAGCATCCTTGTTCGCAGCAATGTTTTTATCCTGCGTCACATTCTGAGACTGGAGCTGACCGATCTGCTGGTTCTGAACATTATTGACACGGTTACCTAAGTCGATAGCATCTTTGTTTGCAGAGATGGCATCCTTGTTCGCAGCGATAGCATCCTTGTTCGCAGCAATGTTTTTATCCTGCGTCACATTCTGAGACTGGAGCTGACCGATCTGCTGGTTCTGAACATTATTGACACGGTTACCTAAGTCGATAGCATCTTTGTTTGCAGAGATGGCATCCTTGTTGGCAGCGATCTGATCCCTGTTGGTAGTTATACCATCATCCCAACGCTGAGCATCGTTTTGGTTGGGGGTCGAATTCAAAGCGTTATTAATTTTATCGAATTCGTTCTTAACAGCCTCAAAATTTTTATCAACTTTCTGAGATGCAGCAGTCCATTGGTTGTTTTGTTGCTGTGAGTGTTCATAAGGAAGGTTGAAGTACCGCTTGAGCTGAGAAAGTAGCAGCGCCAAGGACGGCGACAGCGATAATAGACTTATTGAACATTATAAAATCCTTAGTTGAAATACCTTTGAACGTTTTTCGCTCACTGAAAGGTAAATAGGATCAAGATTTCTTTTGAAATCCTTATCCCGAACATGAGATGCGAGGTAAACTCCGCACCGCTGCGGCTAAGTTTTTCATAAAATCCCCCCCTTGGGATTTACCCTAATACCACTGTAAACGCCTGTCCCTCAACTCACGGCTCACTATAAGTGTCATTTTTCTTGTTGTTACAAAACAACAGATAGTTTTTTTATAAATCTTCTATGGGTATAACCATCCAATAACCATGAAAATTTAAAAATGAAGGTGAAATTTTCCCCTCAAAATTACTGTGCTCGTTGAGGAGGTCCATAGATGGTAAATTTGACGGGCAGCCTTTGAGAACTGGCGACTTCCTCAATATTGCCCATTTCTTAGAGCAACCCAGATATGTGCGTTGCTCGTAAATACAATGTCGCGCCGATCAGGAGCACTAACCTAGGTTCCGAGTATGCACACGCCATAACGTTCACCCGTTTTGGTTAGGTACATTTGGCAAATGAGGCTAAAAAATTCTATAATCGCTAAATTTTGCAAAATTTTACTGGTTAGAGAAACAGATATTTATTTCAGGGGCAACGACAGTGTCAAAACAGGAACAGCTTTCCATGGATGAAGAAGCGCTCTTTCGCGATATTCATCATCACATTCTTCGTCAGGCAAAGGTACNNGGCGAACGTATTGATACGGAAACGGAGCTCGCCCATCGCTTCAACGTTACGCGCTACAAGGTGCGTAAGGCATTAAGTGTTCTCTCTCAAATGGGTGTTGTCGATCGCGCCCCTAAGCGCGGCATGACAGTCAATGCCTTGGGACCAAAAAATCTTTCTGCGCAAATTCAGGTGCAGATGGACATTGCGAACTTTGATATTCGTGAGTTCATCGAAGCGCGTCAATTGATTGAGGTTGACATTATTCCGTTGGCGATTCGTCGTATGACTCCCGCTTTGCTTGGTCGCCTTGAAGACGCTATCACGCGCATCGAGACCAACGCAGGGAACACCGCTGAAGCTGACCGTTGGGATCGTGAATTCCACCTTCTCTTGTTGGAAGCATGCGGCAACCGTGTACTCCAGGTCTTCTCTGCTGCACTTGTAACGTACTTTGAAAAGACCACTGAGAACCTTCCGCACAACGATCCTCAGTTCTTCCTTGATATGGCTAAGAAAGAACGTTTGCTTTTGAATGCCATTAAGAACGGCAAAGAAGAAGAAGCTAAAACGATCCTTCGTCAGCAACTGAGTGAACAGGTCGAAATTCTTCAGTCACGCTAAGCACCAAACGCTTTCTACAAATCGCCCGCTCATGTGCGAAAACACACCATAGGTGGCTAATGTTCGTGTTCACGTGTTTAGGAACACCGTTCAAATATCTAAGAAATCTCTGTTTACTGGGCAATCAAAAGTACTGTCCGACACCCCGTTCATCAGAAAGCACAATTCAGCTGAACAAGCGGTACATATCGTTCGATTTTAGTGAATGCTTGCATACCGATAGCAAAAACCCCCAGCTTCTTTCGAAACCAGGGGTCTTTAATTTTGAGCCTGACGATGTCCTACTTTCACTGGAAATACAACCAACTATCATCGGCGATAAGGTGTTTCACTGTCCTGTTCGGAATGGGAAGGAGTGGGACCACCTCTCTATGGTCATCAGGCAAAGGCTTTGTCCACTAGGGGACGAATTCTTTACTTTGGTCAGAAATGAAGCAAGAGTTATGTGCCTCTTGACTCATGAAATTCTCTTTTTCGACATTCAGCCAAAAAAGCTTCACGGTTATAGGATCAAGCTGCACGAGCAATTAGTATTGGTTAGCTTAGTGTCTCACAACACTTACACACCCAACCTATCAACGTCCTGGTCTCGAACGACTCTTTAGGGAGGTCTAGCCTCCAGGAAGACTTATCTTCAGGCAAGTTTCCCGCTTAGATGCTTTCAGCGGTTATCTCTTCCCCACATAGCTACCCAGCGATGCCACTGGCGTGACAACTGGTACACCAGAGGTGAGTTCACTCCGGTCCTCTCGTACTAGGAGCAACCCCCGTCAATCTTCCAACGCCCACGGCAGATAGGGACAAAACTGTCTCACGACGTTTTAAACCCAGCTCACGTACCTCTTTAAATGGCGAACAGCCATACCCTTGGGACCGGCTACAGCCCCAGGATGAGATGAGCCGACATCGAGGTGCCAAACACCGCCGTCGATATGAACTCTTGGGCGGTATCAGCCTGTTATCCCCAGAGTACCTTTTATCCGTTGAGCGATGTACCCTTCCATACAGAGCCACCGGATCACTATGACCTACTTTCGTATCTGCTCGACTTGTGGGTCTCGCAGTCAAGCACGCTTTTGCCATTGCACTATCAGTACGATTTCCGACCGTACCTAGCGTACCTTCGCACTCCTCCGTTACCCTTTAGGAGGAGACCGCCCCAGTCAAACTGCCTACCATGCACGGTCCCCGGACAGGATAACTGTCCTAGGTTAGAACCTCAAACAAATCAGGGTGGTATTTCAAGGACGCCTCCGCTGTGACTAGCGTCACAGTTTCACAGGCTCCCACCTATCCTACACAGATCGGTTCAAAGTCCAATGCAAAGCTACAGTAAAGGTTCATGGGGTCTTTCCGTCTAGCCGCGGGGAGATTGCATCATCACAAACACTTCAACTTCACTGAGTCTCAGGAGGAGACAGTGTGCTATCGTTATGCCATTCGTGCAGGTCGGAACTTGCCCGACAAGGAATTTCGCTACCTTAGGACCGTTATAGTTACGGCCGCCGTTTACTGGGACTTCGATCAGGAGCTTTCACCCCATCAATTAATCTTCCAGCACCGGGCAGGCATCACACCCTATACGTCGACTTTCGTCTTTGCAGAGTGCTGTGTTTTTAGTAAACAGTCGCAGCCACCAATTATCTGAGACCTCTTCACGCTAGGGGTGTTTCTCCCTTCACGCTACAAAGGCACACCTTATCCCGAAGTTACGGTGTCAATTTGCCGAGTTCCTTCTCCTGAGTTCTCTCAAGCGCCTGAGCATATTCAGCTCGCCCACCAGTGTCGGTTTGCGGTACGGTCCCGCTGAACTGGAGCTTAGAGGCTTTTCCTGGAAGCACATCCAATCACTTCGCTCAAAAGAGAGCTCGATGCTTTGTCTCGGAGATCCGTTGACGGATTTGCCTGTCAACCTCCTACACGCACAAACCGGGACATCCAACACCCGGATGATCTTCAATACTCCGTCCCCCCTTCGCATTCAGCGGCGGTCAAGGAATATTAACCTTGTTCCCATCAGTTACGCTTCTCAGCCTCACCTTAGGGCTGACTCACCCTGCTCCGATGAACGTAGAGCAGGAAACCTTGGCTTTCGGCGAGCGGGCTTTTCACCCGCTTTAACGTTACTCATGTCAGCATTCGCACTTCTGATACCTCCAGCAACCCTTACGAGTCACCTTCGCAGGCTTACAGAACGCTCCCCTACCACTCACACATATGTGTGAATCCGCGGCTTCGGTTATTGACTTAGCCCCGTTACATCTTCCGCGCAGGAAGACTCGATCAGTGAGCTATTACGCTTTCTTTGAAGGATGGCTGCTTCTAAGCCAACTTCCTGACTGTCTTAGCCTTCCCACTTCGTTTTCCACTTAGTCAATATTAGGGACCTTAGCCGGCGGTCTGGGTTGTTTCCCTCTTGAGTCCGGACGTTAGCACCCGGTGCTCTGTCTCCCGTGCTCAAACTTCCAAGTATTCGGAGTTTGCCATGGTTTGGTAAGACGCCATGTCCCCCTAGCCATAACAGTGCTCTACCCCCTGGAGTCATACACGAGGCACTACCTCAATAGTTTTCGGGGAGAACCAGCTATCTCCAGATTTGTTTAGCCTTTCACCCCTATCCACAGCTCATCCGCTAATTTTGCAACACTAGTCGGTTCGGTCCTCCAGTGTGTGTTACCACACCTTCAACCTGACCATGGATAGATCATCTGGTTTCGGGTCTACGCCTAACGACTTAATCGCTCTATTCGAACTCGCTTTCGCTACGCCTCCCCTATACGGTTAAGCTTGCCATTAAACGTAAGTCGCTGACCCATTATGCAAAAGGTACGCAGTCACCCCTTACGAGGCTCCTACTGTTTGTATGTATGCGGTTTCAGGATCTATTTCACTCCCCTCCCGGGGTTCTTTTAACCTTTCCTTCACAGTACTGGTACGCTATCGGTCGATCACGAGTATTTAGCCTTGGAGGATGGTCCCCCCATCTTCAAACAGGATGTCACGTGTCCCGCTCTACTTATCGCACACTTAGTACCACAGCCAAATTTTCTTGTAAGGGGCTATCACCCTCTATAGTAGACTTTCCAGACTGTTCCAATAATCGTGCTGCTATCGAGTGCTAGGCTGTTCCGATTTCGCTCGCCGCTACTTTCGGAATCTCGGTTGATTTCTTTTCCTGAAGTTACTTAGATGTTTCAGTTCACTTCGTTCGCCTTCCAACCCTATATATTCAGATTGGAATACCTACAAAGTAGGTGAGTTTCCTCATTCGGAGACCTGTGGATCAAAGCTTATTTGCCAGCTCCCCACAGCTTTTCGCAGGCTGTCACGTCCTTCATCGCCTGTGATCGCCAAGGCATCCACCACATACACTTAGTCACTTGATCCTATAACCCTGAGGTATTTTGCCCTCAAAGTCACAAGCAACCTATAACGTATACGCTGATTTCTCTGATTATGTCGGTTCTTGAGAACTTCAATGAATCAATGAATGCAATCACAACCCTCAGTTCATTCATTCGTCATCATCTCATCACGATGACGTTTCATGAACTGAACGCTTCATTTCTTTCCAAATTGTTAAAGAGCTAATCAAGTTCAACGACCTGATAAGTGTGAACACCAAGTCAACTTCGAGTGCTTTAGTTGCATCTCTCTGTAAAGGAGGTGATCCAGCCGCACCTTCCGGTACGGCTACCTTGTTACGACTTCACCCCAGTCATGAAACCCACCGTGGACGCCGTCCTCCTTACGGTTAGACAAACGTCTTCTGGTGAACCCCACTCCCATGGTGTGACGGGCGGTGTGTACAAGACCCGGGAACGTATTCACCGCGGCATGCTGATCCGCGATTACTAGCGATTCCGACTTCATGCAGTCGAGTTGCAGACTGCAATCCGGACTACGATCGGTTTTCTGGGATTTGCTCCACCTCGCGGCTTCGCTGCCCTCTGTTCCGACCATTGTATGACGTGTGAGACTTCTAGCCATAAGAGCTATGAGGACTTGACGTCATCCCCACCTTCCTCCGGTTTGTCACCGGCAGTCTCATTAGAGTGCTCTTGCGTAGCAACTAATGACAAGGGTTGCGCTCGTTGCGGGACTTAACCCAACATCTCACGACACGAGCTGACGACAGCCATGCAGCACCTGTGTCCAGATTCCCTTGCGGGCACTCCCAAATCTCTTCAGGATTCCTGGCATGTCAAGGCTAGGTAAGGTTTTTCGCGTTGCATCGAATTAATCCACATCATCCACCGCTTGTGCGGGTCCCCGTCAATTCCTTTGAGTTTTAATCTTGCGACCGTACTCCCCAGGCGGTCTACTTCACGCGTTAGCTTCGTTACCAAGGATATTAATCCCCAACAACCAGTAGACATCGTTTAGGGCGTGGACTACCAGGGTATCTAATCCTGTTTGCTCCCCACGCTTTCGTGCATGAGCGTCAGTCGCATCCCAGGGGGCTGCCTTCGCCATTGGTGTTCTTCCAAATATCTACGCATTTCACTGCTACACTTGGAATTCCACCCCCCTCTGATGAACTCTAGTCCTGCAGTCACAAATGCAATTCCCAGGTTGAGCCCGGGGATTTCACATCTGTCTTACAGAACCGCCTGCGCACGCTTTACGCCCAGTAATTCCGATTAACGCTTGCACCCTACGTATTACCGCGGCTGCTGGCACGTAGTTAGCCGGTGCTTATTCTTCAGGTACCGTCAGCAGATCATGGTATTAACACAATCCTTTTCGTCCCTGACAAAAGCAGTTTACAATCCGAAGACCTTCATCCTGCACGCGGCATGGCTGGATCAGGGTTGCCCCCATTGTCCAAAATTCCCCACTGCTGCCTCCCGTAGGAGTCTGGTAGTGTCTCAGTCCCAGTGTGGCTGGTCGTCCTCTCAGACCAGCTACCGATCGTCGCCTTGGTAGGCTATTACCCCACCAACTAGCTAATCGGGCATNNCGGCTGCTCCAATTGCGCGAGGTCTTGCGATCCCCCGCTTTCACCCTCAGGTCTTATGCGGTATTAGCCACCCTTTCGAGCAGTTATCCCCCACAACAGGACACGTTCCGATGTATTACTCACCCGTGCGCCACTCGCCACCCAGGAGCAAGCTNNCCCTGTGCTGCCGTTCGACTTGCATGTGTAAAGCATGCCGCCAGCGTTCAATCTGAGCCAGGATCAAACTCTTTAGTTCAATCTCTGTTTTGTCGCTCTTCGCCGGAATTGAAAGAGAAAGAATTAACTTTCGTCTTTCGGCTTTTCCTTCAAAGCGCGAACATTCGTAAGTTTTTTGAGTGCTTATTAAGCTCTCGAAACTGCCGATGTTCACACTTATCGGTTCGTTGAATTCTGATTTTTAAAGAACAGCGCTTCGAAAAGCGCAGAATGTTGATTATATCAAATCAAACATTCTTTGTCAAAATAAATTCGCTAACAACTTAACGTCGCAGCGAAGAATTCGTATTAAACACCCTTTTTCGAGTTTTGTCAAGATTTGGACTCAAAATACCGTAAACACGGTATTCAATCACCCTTTTTGCGGAAAAAGACGTCTTGATAGCCAAATCTAGTCCAATCCGTCACGCGCATCGGATACAGAATGCCTTTGAGGTGATCGCACTCGTGCTGCACAACACGAGCGTGTAATCCATCAACCGTGCGATCAATCTCATTACCTTCCAAATCCAGACCACGGTAGCGCACAGCAATGGGACGCGTCACCACACCACGTAAACCTGGCACCGATAAGCACCCTTCCCAGTGATCGATCACTTCATCACCCACGGGCTCAATGATCGGGTTAATGAGCACCGTGCGAGGCACATGTAGTGCGCCCATTGCACACTCGCTCTCATAAGTCCCAAAGCAAACGATTTGTTGGGAGACACCAATTTGTGGCGCGGCAATCCCAATCCCGCCTTCGGCATCCATGGTGTCCCACATATCAGCCACCAACTGATGTAAGGCTGGCGACTCAAAGTCCGTCACGGAAACCGCCTTTTGCATGAGAACGGGTTCGCCCATGCGCATCACTGGTCGAATCATTTTTGTTCCTTAATAGCCTCAGCCACAATATCAACCACACCGCTCACCGCTTTTTGTAAAGAGGACTCTAATGACGCAAAGTCAATTTCGTCAGCACAGTCGCCCATCCCTGCTGCGTGATTGACGGACACACAAATACCGGCATAGGGCAAATCGATTTCTCGAGCCAAAGCGCATTCGGGGTAGAGCGTCATCCCAATCATGTCTGCACCATCTCTTTGCATACGACGAACTTCTGCTGCCGTTTCTAATCTTGGGTCCTGCGTACAGGCATAAACCCCTTCACAACGAATGTCTGTCCCCAAACGCTGCGCCGCATCAATGAGTTGTTGACTGAGCGTTCGATCAAANGGNTACGTCATATCAACGTGCTTCATACCGTACTTTGCGAAGTCATCGTAATACGTCACTTCGCGACCCCAGGTGTAATCAATAAGTTGATTGGGGACTGCAATACGACCTGGTACCCCNATATCGGACGCAATACCACCCACTGTACCCACTGCGATCACGCCTGACACACCCATGTCTTTGAGTGCCCACAGATTAGCGCGTGACGGCACATGGTGCGGCGCAAACTCGTGCTTTACCCCATGCCGGCGCAAAAAGAGAATTGGTGTTCCCTTGAGTGTCCCTTCAATCAATGGCGCTGACGGCTTTCCCCAAGGCGTATCCACTACGATTTCTCGACGATTTTCAATCACATCGTCATTTGTAAACCCAGAACCCCCAATCAAGGCGAGCATGATTTTGTCCTTTCTAACTTTAAAAGAGCGACCCTTGTTCAGGGTACCTGTGGTTGAGCGTTCGTTTCAACCATTGCCTCTTGAGGCTTTTCTTCAAGCGGCAGCTCAGATTCTGTTGCGACACTGTCGATCGACATAGTCTCAGTTGAATTCTCAACAGGATTCAACATCGCTATCAACCCCGCTTCATCCAAAATACGAACCCCTAAGGTCTGAGCTTTTTCTAATTTCGATCCAGCTTCAGCCCCAGCGACCACAAAGTCCGTCTTTTTGCTGACCGAACCAGACACCTTAGCCCCTGCCGCAATCAAGAGGTCCTTTGCTTCATCACGAGAGAGTGTCGGCAAGGTCCCTGTTAACACAAAGGTCTTACCCGCGACCAAAGACGCNCGCCCCGTTGGTCGGCGCTTCAACCGCGGCTACATCACGCCCGCCGACACCAATGCTTCAATAACGGTACGGTTATGCGGCTCCTTAAAGAAGGCCACAATACTTTGCGCAATGATTTCGCCCACGTCATCAACCTGCATCAAAGCTTCTTCATCGNNTACCGCTTCTAATCGATCGAGCGTACGGAAGTGTTGCGCAAGCGACAACGCCGTCGCTTCACCTACATGACGACACCCAAGCGCAAAGATAAAGCGAGCAAACGTTGTGTCTTTGGCTTTTGCGATATTAGTAACAAATTGGACGCGGTACTTTGAATTCATACGCTTAACGGGCTTTGCACTCTCTACCGTCGCATTCGTCGGCGCAATCAACACGTCATGCGTCAAACTAAAGATGTCAGCAGGGCTCTTCACAAGACCTTCGTCAACCAAGAGATTCACGATCTTTTCACCTAGACCATCAATCCCCATGGCTCGGCGCGAGGCAAAGTGCACAAGCGACAACTTCATCTGAGAGGGGCACACAAGCCCCCCAGTGCAACGCGTATCTTTTTCTTCTTCGTCTCGAATCGTTGCCGATCCACAGACAGGGCAAACCGATGGCATAACAAAGGGCTCGGTATGCTCAGGACGACGGTCATGCAACACACGCACAACTTCAGGAATCACGTCGCCCGCGCGACGAACGACCACCGTGTCACCGACACGTAAATCAAGCCCGGCGATATGGTCTTCGTTATGAAGCGTGGCGTTAGACACCGTTACCCCACCCACAAAGACGGGCTTCAATCGAGCCACAGGCGTTAACTTACCCGTGCGCCCCACTTGAATATCGATCGCTTCGCAAATTGTGAGCGCTTCTTCGGGCGGATATTTATGTGCACACGCCCAACGGGGTTCACGCGCAATAAAGCCAAGACGCTTTTGCAATTCAAACGAATCAACCTTATAGACCACCCCGTCAATATCAAACGGTAACGTCGGACGAAGGGCTTCAATGTCATCATGAAAGCGAGCAAGCGCTGTCGGTCCCTTCACGACGCAATGCGCTTTAGCGACGGGGAACCCTAACGACTCAAGGCGATTAAGGGTCTCACTTTGCGTGGGTGCGAAGTCGCCCCCTGACACTTCACCTAAGGCATACGCATAAAAACGCAGCGAGCGCTTTGCGGTCACCGATGGATCTAACTGGCGTAACGACCCAGCGGTNACCGCGTTACGAGGGTTCACAAAAAGCTTTTGACCTGCTTCAGTANNCTGACGACGATTCAACGCTTCAAAGTCTTCACGATGCATGATGACTTCACCACGCACTTCCAGCACATCGGGCACATCCCCTTCAAGCTTAAGTGGGATAGAGCGAATCGTACGCACATTAGCGGTCACATCTTCACCAACCTGACCGTCACCACGGGTTGCGGCTTGTACCAAAACGCCCTTTTCATAACGCAAGTTTGCAGCCAAACCGTCAAACTTCAATTCGCAATCGTACTCAACAGCAGGATCCTCGTCCGTCAAACCTAATTCACTACGCACTCGACGGTCAAAAGCCACAGCGCCTTCAGACGAAAAATCAGTTTCGGTGTGAATCGAAAGCATCGGAATGGCATGCGTGACTTTTGCTAAGTCGCTTCGTACTGCGCCACCCACACGCGCTGTTGGACTCGCAGGGCTCTTATATTCGGGATAAAGCGTCTCAAGCGCCTTGAGTTCATTAAACGTACGGTCGTACTCAGCATCAGGCACACTTGGCGCATCCAAGACGTAATACTCATGATCCCACGCTTCAATGAGCGCGGCGAGCTCACGCATACGAGCAGGCACTTTGGCGGGATCAAGGGCTTTCGCTTTAGATTCACCAGAAAAATCGTCATCTAAGAGTGGCTTTTCGGTCATGATACTTTTCACAAAAAAGCCCGCCGTCTGCATCGTGTCAGCACAGCGGGCAATGTTTAGGACGTGATTAAGACAGAGCCTTTAGGCAGGCACAGCTTGACAGGCGCTACGCGAAAATAGGAGATGCGCGCGTTCTGAGCCAGGACGCACACCGCTCGTCGTCATCTGTAGCGCACGCGCTTCAATTTCATCTTGAAGCATCATTGCACCCGAGGCTTCGATGCGATTACCTGCACAGTCAACCCAAACACCACCTAAATGATTGGCAAAGTGATTAGCCAACTGGAAGAAACGCTTTAAGTCGCCGCGAGAAAGGCTTGCCATCGGCACGTCAAACACTAAGCGCAGTGATGCCATACCGTCGGGTCCCATTTCAAGCGTCATCACGGGTTCACTTGACTTTGGATCCATGCGGTATTCCAAGCGCGCACTTGCACTCTTAAAGCCAGCAGCTTCGCCCAACTTCACGAGCTCATCATAAGTGAGCGTTTTGTCTGGCGACGGAATGATCTTGAGTTCCAGCATCTTGTCGTAATACGCCACAAAGCGAGAGATCTGCGTCGCGGTTGCAATCACCTGCGGCATATCAGTCGACATGCGAACATCCACATCGTTTTGCGCGGCGGTCTGTTCAAGAACCTGCAAGAAGCTCGAAGCCATCACTTCATCAAGCACAGACGCACGATTAGCGATGACCAACGTTGCAATCAAATGCACCGCATCGCCTACCAAGGCGTTTTCGGGGTAGACCTGATAGTACAGTCCATCATCCTTAGCTTTCGCCCAAAGACTAACAGGGAGCGGCAACGACAATTCACTCACCTGGCGAACCAACGAATCAATCGCGCCATAGGGGAAGCACTTGCCTTCATAAGGCGTGATGTCAAGAATCCACTGAATGCCGCGGTCCACAGGGGGCTCTTTCATTCCCGTCGTACGACGACCCAAGAACCCGCTTTCATCTAAAGCGCCCTTAAGTTCAGTCATCTTTTTCTTACCCATTTGTTCATAGATGGGCGGCACATCAGAAGGCTGTTCCTCGGGGTTCATTTCAACCGTCGGTTCTTGCTGAGGGGCTTCTTGAGACGCATTTTCTTCAGTCGCCAACTGAGGCTCTTGACGAAGCGCAAGCTCGGGTTCGGGCTCCTCTTCTAAAACATCCTTACGAATAAAGGATTCACGCTTAAGCGGGGTTTTACGGCTTGCGCGCAAACGGCGTTCTTCTCGAAGAGAACGCCAGAAAAAGAAGGCGATGACCGCCAACGCGTGCACAATAAGAATGATCTGAGTTTCACTCATAAAAAACTATTCCGACGTATTGTCAACACTCACAGGGAGTCGATTCTATGATTGTACGCACTTTTTAAGTGCCTGCGATGCGAACCGCATTTTCGACATCAACGCTTACAACACGACTCACACCCGCCTCTTTCATCGTGACCCCAATCAAAGCGCCCGCAAATTCCATCGTCACACGATGGTGGGTAATCATAAGAAACTGCGTCTCTTCACTCATCTTGCGGCATAACCCAGCCAAACGCGCCTGATTGGCTTCGTCTAGCGGCGCGTCCACTTCGTCCAAAAGGCAAAATGGCGCTGGGTTCAACTTAAAGATGGCAAAGACCAAAGCCGTCGCCGTGAGCGCTTGTTCGCCCCCAGACAGTAATTTCACCCCAGCATTCTTTTTGCCGGGCGGTTGCGCTTTGACTTCTATGCCAGCTGCCAACACATCTTCGCCCGTCATCACGAGTTCCGCNGTACTACCCCCAAAGAGTTCCGTAAACGTTTGAGAGAAGTAGCCGTTCACTTCATCAAACGTGTCTTTAAGTCGCTCGCGAGTTTCTGCATCAATCTTACGAATCGCCGCCTCAAGGGTTTCAATCCCCTTTTCAAGGTCTTCAACTTGGCGAGCTGTCGCCTCTAATGTGCGCTTCACCGCGTCCAAGTGTTCTAGCGCAGCGTGGTTGACTGGTCCTAAGCTTGCAATCTCACTAATCAAACGAAGCACTTTAGCGCGAACGCTTTGCGCTTTTTGTGGTCGTAACTCAGCCGCCTCAGCCAAGGCTTGACGGTCGGCGTTAAGTTCCAAAAGCCGTTCGTCAAACTGCGTACGAAGACTATCCTTCATTTGGCGTTCGACGCGCTTTACGCCTAAAGCCTCGGTCATTGGCATCACCAAGGACTGTGCCTCATTATGCGCTGTCTGTAACGTCGCTAACGCTTGACGCGCTTTTTCGGTCGCATCGCGTGCCGCTCGATAGTTAGTATCAGCCTTTTGAAGCGTGGCAAGCGCTTCCATTTGGTTCGTCGATTCGATTGCACTTTGAGTCGACGCAATCACTTCGTTTGCTAACGCAAGGCGAGCTTCTTCGCGGCGAATGTCGTCATTTAAAGCTGCATTACTTTGTTCGAGCATGCGACGAGCGTCTTTAAGTTGGTTTTCTTTGAGTCGCGCCATCTCACCCTGATGCTTAAGCGTCGTCAAGGTAGTTTGTTTACCCTTGAACGCCTCTTCTGCGCGCCTCGCTTCAGACAAAATCGAAGCCGTTTGACGCGCAACTTTCTCTGCTGCTTCTTCCGCTTCGTCAGCCAATGCATTAGCTTCTTCAGCTAAAGCCGCCGCTTCTTCGCACTCTTCTTCGAGTTCATCACGGTTTCGCTTTAAATCAGCCAGGCGCTGTTGATAAGCCGCTAAACGCTCTTCTTGGGTTTTGAGTTCAACACGCAAACGATTGACTTGTTGCTCGTACTTGCCGCGTGCGTTCAGTCGCCAACTTNNCACATCACGCGCCGTACTTTCAGCCTTCGTTTGCCCCATTTGACGCGCTTTTTCTAATCCATCCAACTGGTCTTCAAGCGTATACAGACGCTCACGCACATCCGCAATTTCTTGCTGACGTGAGAGAAGCGACAAACTTGGATCATCTGCTGCCCAAATCGCCAACGTTGATCGCGTTAAACGATCGCCCTTCGGGGTCACTAGCATCGTGCCCGTTGGCAATTCACGTCGGATACGCAAACCCGTTGCCAAATCAGTTACGCAATAAACCCCATGCAAACGATCAGCAAGCGCACCGCGCAAATCTGCGTCACGCACTTTGACAAAGCGTAATAGGGGCTCAAAGATCTCCCCATTGATCGTAAGAACTTCTGGCGTTTCGCCCGTTGTCCCTTTTTCGACAAACCCTAAAAGCGCTGGCGGACGTTCACCTTCAAAGCCACGCGCCGCCTCTAAAAAGCGTAAACACTTAGCCGCTGCATGAGTGCCCAATACCGCTTCGGTCGCCGTCACCCATTGAGGATCCGTATCGAGCGACTCAGCTAAACGAGGTAACCCATCAAGTCCTTCTTTGGCTTCAAAGTCCGCGAGTTTGCCGCCAGCTTCAGCCTTCTTTTGAATGGCTTCAAGCGCATCTAATTTTGCGGTACTNTCCTTTTGCTGAGCTAAAGCCGAAAAATACGCTTCGTTATGACGGTCGCGCGCTGTTGCCGCTTCGTCCGCTTCAAGCGTTGCCGTTTCAAGTGCCGCACGACACTCCTCTGCAAAAGCAATCGCTTCCTCTAAATCGAGCTTTAAGTTGTCGACCTGCGTTGTATCGGGGACTTGTAAGCCGCTTTGCGTTTGAGAAAGTCGCACGAGACGTTGCTTACAGTCTTCGGCACGCTTTACCGCTGCTTCTGCCTTCGTGATCGTCACTTTGGCGTGCGCCTTTGCGTCCGCTTCATGTCGTCGTGCGCTCAAGGCTTTGTTGTTAGCCTCGGTCCACGCGTCTTCTGCGACATACATCGCTTCTTCAGCCGTAGCCACTCGCTCATCAAAATCGTCTAACGTCCCTTCGAGCGTACGAAGTTCTTCGGCATTACGTTCTAAGACTGCCTGNGTTCGTCCTCAATGCATCCTTTTTACCGCAATGGTGATAGACGCCTTTTTGACCTCCGCTTCAGCAGCTTCACGTTGCTCTTGGCGGCGCTTAACCTCTGCTTCTGCGGTCGTTAACTTTTTCTCTGCGTCATGTAACGCCATATTGGCACTTGACTCAAGATTTTCCGCTTCGCGAACAGCATTTTCTAGAGCAGGCATCCCTTGGGCGGCACGCACGGCTTCTNNAGCCTTTTTGGTTTCGATTTCGGCTTCACCCTTCGCAATCTCTGCATCGAGCTTTTTGAGGGTGTCATGCACCTCAGCATATTGAATCCAATACCAGAGTGCTTCGNNTACCGCATTTTTTTCTTGGGTTAATGCTTGCCAACGTCGTGCTACCTCGGCTTCGCCCTCAAGACGAGCCGCCTCTTCTTCTTTGACAGTATGCATATCACGCACGCGTTCGAGGTTGCCGCGCGTTTGATTAAGGAGCGACTCCGTTTCTTTACGACGCTCTCTATATAAAGAGACCCCAGCTGCCTCTTCAAGATAGATACGCATTTCTTCAGGTCGCGCACGAATAAAGTTCGAGATCATGCCCTGAGAAATAATGGCGTAACTGCGAGGACCGAGCCCCGTCCCTAAGAAAATGTCTTGAACGTCACGACGACGAACTTGCTGATGATTAATAAAGTAGGACGAATGACCGTCTGTGGTCACCACGCGCTTCACACTTAATTCAGCATAGTCAGCCCAAGGTCCTTTTAATCGTCCGTCATCATTTTGAAGAATGAGTTCAACACTAGCGCGCCCCATCGGTTGACGAGAGGACGAGCCCGCAAAGATGAGCTCCTTCATCGAAGCAGAACCACGCAACTCGGAGACACGCGCTTCACCCAAAACCCAACGAACAGCATCAATGATGTTGGATTTGCCGCAGCCATTAAATTCAACAATCCCCACCACAGGATGAATAAGTTCAATCAGAGCAGGATCAGCAAAGCTTTTAAAGCCTGCCAACTTAATTTGACGTAAGCGCAAGAGAGGTCTCCCGAGAATCGACCAAGCAACGGTCCAAAATTATGAACATTCAGTTTAAAGGATGCGCTCAACTTAAACACGCTTTACCGGTTCTCTTGACACAACAATCTTTCACGACAATGCAAGAGGCTCGCACTTATAATGTGGGACAACTAGAAAGCAAGGTCACAGCTACGCGTAATGACACTTGCCTTTGTTTCTTTATGTCACCCTCAATGGTTTGGGTTCAACTCGCCATTGACGCTTTTTTATTCGGAAGATTCCATGTACGAAATTGCCCCGTTGCTTGATGATCCTATTCACAACCTCAAGACCGTCCGCGATGTGTTCCGTTGGGCGATCACGGAAATGGAAAATGCCGACATCTCTTATACTTACGGCTCTCCCGACAGTTGGGAAGAAGCGTCCTTTTTGATTTGCCGCGGTTTGAAGTTGCCGTTTGAACACTTCGAAACTTTTTTAGATGCTGCGCTCACGCATAACGAACTCACCCGTTTGGTGCATCTCATTGACCGTCGTGTTCACGAAAAAGTCCCGACAGTACNNTACCTTTTGCGTGAAGCTTGGCTCACGGAACACCGTTTCTATATTGACGAACGCGCGTTGATTCCGCGCTCCTTTATTGCTGAACTCCTTGAAGAAGATCTCGCCCCTTGGGTTGAAGACCCGTGGAGCGTGGGTAGCGTCCTTGACCTTTGCACAGGTTCGGGTTGTTTAGCTATTCTTGCGCAGGGCACCTTCCCGAACGCTCAAGTGACGGGGTCTGACTTGTCGCCTGACGCACTTGAAGTCGCTAAGATCAATCGCCGCGACTACGGCATGGAAGACACACTTGAACTCGTTCAGGGTGACCTTTTTGAAAACCTTCAGGGTCGTACCTTTGATCTGATCATTTCGAATCCCCCGTACGTCACCGACGCAAGCATGGACACGTTGCCTAGCGAATACCGTCACGAACCTGCGATGGCTTTAGGAGCTGGCGCGGATGGCATGGACATTGTGCGTCGTATGCTCCCTGAGGCAGGCGCACATTTAAACGAAGGCGGCATGATCGTGGTTGAAGTGGGCGATGAAGCCGAAGCCGTTGAAGCGACGTTCCCAGGGCTTGAACTCACGTGGCTCACCACGTCGGGTGGGGACGATCAGGTGTTCTTGGTTACCAAAGAAGCGCTTGACGCTTACTTTGCCTAAGACAACGGACGCGATCACAGACTATGTTGCGTTTATTAAATCTCGCACTCGCGCGCGGCACTCGAATTCTTTATCGTCAGGCGACGCTCACGACGTCGCCAGGCGAACGTATCGGTTTAGTGGACTNNTTCAACGGTTGCGGCAAGTCCACCCTTTTTGCCGCGATCCTGGGTGACTTAACGCCTGAAGACGGTGATATTGAAACGCCGCCCTTAGACCGAATTGCACACGTTGCGCAGAGTTTTACAGGGGATAACCTCNCCGGTACCGTTGACTTTGTTTTGGCTGGACACGCCCCACTGATGGCGGCACGCGNNAGTAGCTTAGCGCAAGCCGAAAGCTCGGGCGACGATATGCGTCTTGCGCAAGCGCACGCAAATCTTGCTGAACTTAACGAAGGCGCGATTGTCGCCAAAGCCCGTACGATTCTTGCGGGGCTTGGGTTTAGCCAAGCCGATACTGATCGACCCGTTTATGACTTCTCGGGTGGTTGGCGTAACCGTATTGCCTTGGCACGCGCCCTGATGTGCCCGGCAGACCTGTTGCTACTTGACGAACCGACGAACCACTTAGACATCGACTCGTTGATTTGGCTCGAAAACTGGTTACACCGCGTCGAAGCAACGGTCGTCATTATTTCGCATGACCGCGAATTCTTGGACCGTAGTATCAATACCATCTGGTCCATCGAAGACGGGACGATCTGCCGCTATGCAGGGAACTACTCGAGCTTTGAAGATCAGCGTATTGAAAAACTGCGTTTACAAGATGCGGTCGCTCGTGCGTATGAGCGTGAAGCCTCGCACTTAACGAGCTTTATTGAACGCTTCCGCGCCAAAGCCACCAAGGCTCGCCAGGCTCAGTCTCGTATCAAGATGCTCGAAAAACTCAAAGCAGTTGAACCCGTTCGTGCTAAACGCGAATGGCGTTTTGAGTTCCCAAAGCCTGTGCGTCTACCTGAACACTTGGTCGACACTGAAAACCTGCGTTTAGGCTATGGGGACCGCACCATCATTGATCGCGTCACGCTTTGCATTCGTTCGGGTGAACGGTACGGGATTCTTGGTGTGAATGGTGCTGGTAAATCGACGCTCGTCAAAGGGATCGTGGGTGACCTTGCTCCCATGGGCGGCGAATTGCGTCGTGGGCAAGGGCTCGAAATCGGGTACTTTGCGCAGCATCAGCTCGACCAATTAAGGTCAGACGAAACGCCGCTAGAACACATGCGCCGTCTTGCGCCTGACGTTCGTGAACAAGAATTGCGTGACTATCTTGGGATCTATCGCTTTTCAGGGGACTTCGCGTCCGCCCTAGTGGGTCCTATGTCGGGGGGCGAAAAAGCGCGTTTAGCTTTAGCGCTATTGGCTTGGAAAAAGCCCAACCTCTTGGTGCTTGACGAACCGACGAACCACCTTGACATGGAAACGCGCGAAGCGCTCACCATGGCTTTGTCGACCTATGAAGGGGCTGTGTTGATCGTTTCGCATGACCGACACTTGTTGCGTGCCACAACTGAACAGCTCATTCTTGTGCACGACGGCTTAGTGCAACCCTATGACGGTGACCTTGACGACTACGCGCAGCTCGTCTTAGAGCATCGCCGTACGACTGTCGCTGCCGAAAAGTNNACCGCAGCGCAAGTCGACAAAGAGCCGAGCGTCAATCGTAAAGAAGCGCGTCGCCAAGAAGCGCAAGAACGTCAACGTATTGCAGCACTTCGTAAACCCCTCCAAAAGGAACTCGCCAAANGTCGAAAAACAATTAGTGAGAAAAACGAAGCGCTCAAAGTATTGGCTGACCGTCTTGCGGATGGGGACTTTTATACGTCGACCGACCAAGAAGAAGTTGCACGAGTTCTTCGTGAACACGGTGAACTCAAACCCATCGTCGAAGCACTCGAAATGCGCTGGCTTGAACTCTCAGAAGAAATCGAAACCATCGCTTAAGACCCGAGTCTTTAAGACGCACATCCGAACCGATCTGCCTCGCTTCGAAGCGGATCGGTTCTTTTTTTCGCATTTATCATTAAAATGTCGATAACTGTTTATTGATTGGATTGACCCTCAATCTATTGGTTCATACGGAGAACACACGCTATGCGTAGATATAACATCGCCGCGACCGCGAGTACGAGGCACGCTTTTATCTCTAAGCGAGAAGTGCTCGACTTCGACAAAGCTGACTTAACGAGTGCCTCGGCTGTCGTGATGACGGCTGAAGAAGCGCTCTCGGGCAAACTGGAACGTGTCGAAGCCACTACTNTTGGTATCCCCGTTATTTTGCTTAACGACGGCGCAAAGCTTCCGCCTGAACTTTTTGGTAAAGCGGTTTCTGTCATCAACTCTCAGCCAGACAACGTGGGGCTTTATACTGCTNTGATTGATGCGGCTGCTAAGAAATACGAAGCTCAAATTCTGCCACCCTTCTTTGGCAAACTCGAAAACTACGTCCGTAACGGGAACGTCCACTTTGACTGCCCTGGGCACCAGGGTGGATCGTTTTTCCGTCGTCATCCAGCAGNNTACCGCCAGTTCGCGGACTTCTTTGGCGAAAACGTGTTCCGCTCTGACCTTTGTAATGCTGACGTTGCCATGGGCGACCTTTTGATTCACGAAGGCGTGCCACATGATGCGCAACGATTCGCTGCCAAGGTCTATAACGCCGATAAAACGTACTTCGTTTTAAATGGCACGTCGGTACNNTCGAATAAGGTCGTCTTGAACGCCCTATTGACTCCGGGCGACCTTGTGCTATTTGACCGCAACAACCATAAGTCAAACCACCACGGTGCGTTGATTCAGGCAGGTGCTACGCCGATTTACCTTGAAACGGCTCGTAATAGCTATGGCTTTATCGGTGGGATTGATGACCATTGCTTTGACGAAGCGTACTTACGTGACTTAGTACGTAAAGCCGCGCCCAAGCACGCCGATGATAAGCGTCCCTTCCGTCTTGCCATTATTCAGTTAGGTACCTATGACGGCACGATCTATAACGCTCGTCAGGTGGTTGACCGCATTGGTCACTTATGTGATTACATCCTCTTTGACTCGGTACNNTGGGTGGGTTACGAACAATTCATCCCGATGATGAAGGATTGCTCGCCCTTGTTGCTTGACCTGGGTCCCGAAGACCCTGGTATTTTTGTGACGCAGTCTGTGCATAAACAGCAGTACGGTTTTTCGCAGACCTCTCAGATTCACAAGAAGGATAAGCACATCAAGGGGCAAAAGCGCTATTGCACGCATAAGCGCCTCAATAATGCCTTCATGATGCACGCCTCAACAAGCCCCTTCTATCCGCTTTTTGCTGCGCTAGACGTAAACGCCAAGATGCACGAAGGCGAAAGTGGTCGACGCTTGTGGGCTGACTGCGTTCGTGTTGCAATTGACGCACGTAAAGAAATGCTGACAAGCTGCCACCATATCAAGCCCTTTATTCCGCCCATGGTCAACGGCAAAGCGTGGGAAAACTATCCGACCGAGCAAATCGCACGCGACCTTCGCTTCTTTGCGTTTGATCCCAAAGACACGTGGCATCACTTTGAAGGGTATGCCAAGGATCAGTACTTTGTGGACCCGTGCAAATTCTTGCTCACGACCCCTGGGATTGATCCTAAGACGGGCGACTACACGGACTTTGGGATTCCAGCCACGATTTTGGCAAACTTCTTGCGTGAAAACGGCGTGATTCCCGAAAAGAGCGACTTGAATTCGATTCTTTTCTTGATGACCCCAGCCGAAGATCATGCCAAGATGGCGCATCTCATCACGCAGATCGCTCGCTTTGAAGCGTACATTGATCAGGATGCCCCACTTGAAGAAGTGTTGCCGATGCTCTATCAGGCGAACGCAACTCGTTACAAGGGCTACAGCATCCGTCAGCTCTGCCAAGAAATGCACGACTTCTATAAGGCACTCAATGTGAAGGAACTTCAAAAGTTGATGTTCCGCGAAACTGAGTTCCCTGAATGCCGCATGAATGCACAGGAAGCGCACTACGAATTCATTCGTGACAACGTTGAACTCGTGGCGCTTGAAGACGCTGAAGGTCGCATCGCAGCTGAAGGCGCACTCCCCTATCCGCCGGGTGTGCTTTGCGTTGTGCCAGGTGAAGTCTGGGGTGGCGCGGTCTTAAAGTACTTCTTAGCTTTAGAAGAAGGCATCAACCGATTCCCTGGCTTTGCGCCTGAACTTCAGGGGGTCTATATCGAAGAGGACGACGAAGGTCGTAAGCGTGCTTATGGCTATGTCCTCACCAAAGAACGCGAAGCTGAATTGTTGAAGTAATCACTCACCCATGCGTTCATGAGCGGCTCGTTTTCAGGCTAAGAAAACGAGCCGTTTTCTATTTCGACTCTATCTATTTTTCCCTAGGATTGATTCTCTAGCAAGCCTTTAACGTGATAGAAGTTTGAGGTATTACCTTTCGTTTGCTCCGCAAAACAGCGACACTCCCCTTAACGAATGGTAAAACAATACATTCCTTTTCCTCACAACAGGTAGCATTCGTGAAGGAGCCACATATGAATAAGCGCGTTTTTCTTCGTTCCGTTTTAGCGATCACTGCCACAGCCTCGCTTGGTTTATTGACTGCTTGCGGTGAAACAGCACCGTCGTCCGTTAAGGTAGGTGTGACTGCGAGTACCTCACGCGCTATCGTTACCGCTGCCGCTGATGTACNNGCCAAACGTGGATTAAAAGTCGAAGTCGTAGAATTTACCGATTACGTGACGCCCAATACGGTATNNTTAAACGACGGCGCGCTTGATTTGGCTGTTTATCAGCATGAGCCCTTCTTAAAGAACTTTAACGAGCGCCAGGGCACCAAACTCGCAAACGTTGCTAACGCGGTTGTACAACCCATGGGCTTTTATTCAAACAAGGTGCACGACTTGAAGAACGTTCAGGCTGGTAGCCTCTTTGCCATTCCGAACGACCCAACCAATAGCGGTCGCGCCCTTTTACTCTTACAAGCCTCTGGCCTTATCACGCTCAAAGATGGTAAAGGCGCCGAAGCAACGTTAGATGACATCGTCAAGAACCCGAAGAACATCAAGATTCGTGAGCTCGAAGCCGCACAATTGCCGCGTAGCCTAGACGACGCTACCGTGGTAGTCATTCCGATGAACTATGTCATTAGCGCGGGGCTCTCGCCCGAAAAGCAAGGCTTTTACTTTGAGTCGCTTGACGCACCCTTTGCGCTGATCGTGATTGCCGCACGCGAAAACAATAAGACGAACCCGAAGGTCAAAGCCTTTATCGAAGCCTATCGTTCACCTGAAGTCAAGGCGTTTGTTGAAAAGACCTTTAACGGCACGATCAAAACAAGTTGGTAATTTTCACATAAACAACCTCTCAAAAACCCGTAGTTCAACCGCTAGAGCTACGGGGTTTCCCGTTTTTGTGGTGTAACCCAACAAGAACGACTGATACGATCTATGAGTCCAAAAGTCACCTAAGAGAGGCCATTAACGTTCCATGGTGCTTTTTGGTCCCTCCGACAAAGTACGAAGCCCCCTTTAGTTCGACGTTTGTCGGCAGTAGGTTTTCGACATTTCTCGCTAGTCCACGATGAGGAACGACCGTTAACCGGATTCCTTTCCGTCCTCATCGGAGACCTCTTATGCTCGGAATCATTATTACTATCGCAGTCATTGCGGTCGTCGCATACTGCGTTCTCAAGAACTACTACCCTCCCATTATTTTGCTGTTGGCTGGCTTAGCGATGTTGGTCTTTGCCGCCATGCTTGGTGTTGACCCGATCGATGCCAAAAAGAGCACCCACTTTATTGGCTTTGACTTTGTGCAGTACTTTACGAACCAGATGAAAGGACGCCTCCCTGGGCTCGGTCTCAACATTATGTTGATTGCAGGCTTTTCCTTTTATATGGACCGTATCGGTGCTTCGAAAGCGCTCGTTAAGTTGTGCGTGAAGCCCTTGTCTGCGATTCGCTCTCCTTACGTTTTGCTGGCTGTGACCTATGTCGTTGGTCAGTTCATGGCGCTCTTTATTAATAGTGCTGTGGGTCTTGGTCTTTTGTTGATGGCGAGCGTTTATCCGCTTTTGGTCGCCTTGGGTGTTTCTCGCGCCTCTACCGCTGCCGTGATTGGTTCGACCTGTTGCTTGGACTTAGGTACTGNNTCGTCATCCAACGCTATGCGTGCGGCTGACTTGATGCAAACGGACGTTGTGACGTACTTCGTTCATAGCCAAATCCCGGTTGCTGTTTGTGTGATCACGACGGTGGCTTTGGGTCACTTCTTTGTGCAGCGTTGGTTTGACCGTCGCGATGCCGCTAAGCTTGGCACGGAAGCCAAGACCACGAAGGCAAGCGACGAAGACCTCGCCAAGGCTTTTGAAGGCGCTGGTCCCGCGCACTACGCGCTTCTTCCGATGCTCCCGCTCGTGCTTTTAATCATCTTTTCCCCGATGGTCTATGATGGCATCAAGCTCTCGCTTCAGACGGGTATTCTCGTTTCGCTTCTCATTGCCTTCTTTGTTGACCTCTTGACGCGTCGTCGCTTCAAGGACGTTTGCCAGACGACGAGCGCCATCTTTGAAGGGATGGGTAAAGTCTTTACGTCGACTGTGGCTCTCATTTGCTGCGCTGAACTCTTTGCGCTTGGTATGAATAAGTTGGGCGGTATCACGGTACNNTTGATTTCTGCCGCCGCTTCGATGGAATCTGCTGGCGTGTGGGTCATGTTGATCATCATGCTGACGATCATGGTTGTGGCGACCGTGGTGACGGGTTCGGGTAACGCTGCGTTCTTCGCTTTCTCGCCCTTGCTCCCTGAAGCTGCCGCGAGCGTGGGTATCAGCACTGCCGTGCTCGTTGTGCCTGTGCAGTTGTCCGCAGGTCTTGCTCGCACGATGTGCCCGATCGCTGGTGTGATCATTGCTGTGGCTGGTATTTCTGGTANNCTGACGCCATTTGACATCATTCGCCGTACCGTGCCTGTGATGTTGCTCGCTTTGATCGTGAACGTTGCTGCTTCGGCTGCGTTCCTCTAATTTCTTTCCGTGTCATTGAATTCGTTGGAGACTAAAAATGGCTCTTTTAATTAAAAATGCACGCGTCTTTGCTCCTAAGGATTTGGGTGTTGCAGACGTTTTGATAACTAATGAACGTATTCTCGCTGTGGGTCCGGATCTCAATCCGAACCTCCCCGAGCTTCAGACAATTGATGCCAAGGGCATGATTCTCACGCCGGGCTTCTTTGACCAGCACATTCACGTCACGGGCGGTGGCGGCGAAGGAGGTCCCGCAACCCGTACGCCTGAACTTCAGCTCTCTGAACTCATTGAATGTGGTACGACGAACGTCGTGGGTGTCTCTGGTACCGACTACACGACGCGCTCGATTCCGAATTTGCTCGCCAAGGTGCGCGCCCTCAAGGCTGAAGGCGTCTCTGCTTGGATGTACACGTCGAACTACCGTTGCCCGCCGTCTTTGCTCACCGACTCCATCGGTAACGACCTCTTCTTCGTGCCTGAAGTGATCGGCGTGAAGATTGCCTTGGGTGACCATCGTTCGTCCTTCCCGGATACCCAGACGGTGCTCTCGATGCTCGCTGACATCCGCGTAGGTGCCATGCTCGCAGGCAAGATCGGCTTCTTGCATATCCATACGGGTAACATCCCGGGCACGTTCGACATGTTTAACGACATCGTCAGCCGTGGCTTCCCGATTCGTCATATTCGTCCGACCCACTGCGGTAGTATCCAGCACGTCTTTGATGACGCCGTGAAGTTTGGTTTGAAGGGCGGTTGGATTGATATTTCGACGGGCGCTTCTTGCTGCTTTGATCATCCGTNNACTACTACCGTGGTGGAAGCCATCAAGGCGGGCGTTGATCCGACGCACATCACGATGTCGACGGACTACCACGGGTCTGTGCCGCGCTTTAACGCCAAGGGCGAAATGGTCGGTCTTGGCGTGGGCGGCGTCACGAGTAACCTCGCCGAAACCATGCGTCTCATCCGTGACCACAATATGCCGATCGAACAGGCAGTGACCTTCACGTCCTCGAACGTGGCTCAGGCTTTGGTAGNNCTTGCTTACCACGGTGTGGTTGAAGCAGGCGCTTGCGCCAATGCTTGCCTCTTCACCGAAGACTTCGAACTGAAGGGCGTCTTTGCTCGCGGTCGCGAAATGATGCGTGACGGCAACGTCATTGTGAAGGGTACGTTCGAATACTAATTCAACGGTCACCTAGCATCGTTTATAGCGGCTCAAGACTTCGGTCTTGAGCCGCTTTGCTTTCCATGGCATGACCTTTCAAACGCAAGCCACGCATAGATTCCTCAAAAAGAAGTCTTTACCAAAAACGCACAAGGTTTTAGAATTTCAATGTGTGTTCTCTTAAAGAACCAACGTTGTTGTTTTTAAAAGTTTCTGTACTTCGTGAAGTACGTGATGCCTTGGTTCTTTCTAAGGCATCGTTCAAAGAAACTGAGGAAGGGAAAAGAAATGCAAATTGAAAAGGAATGGCTTCATGCAACCCTCAATGACGCCTGCGAAGCGCTTCAGGATGCGCTCAACAAGGTCGAGGAAGGCGATCAGGAAGATGCCCTTGAAGTTCTCAACCATGATCTCGTTCATGTCTACGCGAAACTCAACTACGCTGTGAATACCGCTCGCTTGGGTCCCGCTGCGCTCAACGCGCTCTCTGAAGACGAACTCATTGGTTGGTNNACTGTTCGTATGCCGTTCCTCACCTTGGAAGAAATCGAAACGATCGGCGAAAATGAGGATGACGAAGTCGTTCCTGCCAATAACGCGAAAGACGAATAATCGCGTCACGCGTTGAAGTGCCAAAATGCAAAAGCGTCAACTTTTAAGGCTGACGCTTTTCTTTTATCGTTGAAGCTCCCCTGGTTGATCTCTGGACCACCCACTCTTGTCAAGGGGTAGCAAGTAATTTTCTGGGCGCAAGCCCCAGGCGCTCGCCCCTGAGCGCCGTTTACCCATCAGCGCGGTAAAGTACCGCGCACCATTACTAAGAGATAAAGTCAAAACGCTCAAAGACAAAAAGACCCTGGCATGTGTATGACGCTGTCTAATGCAGCATTATTGAATACATCCATCTTGATGTAAAAGCGCGTTTACGAAATGCTCGCATAACTTGACTGATTTGCGCACAGTAGTTGCTCATCAACCTAATTAAGATAGCGACTGACACTCGGTAAAACGAAGGCAATATACCACCCTTTGCCCTCCATTACTTACAGAGGACAAGCGGATTCTCAACAAGCAGATTACTTTCACGCGAGAGACCCATCCACCAATCTCTTAGGGCTGTCGGGATCCCATTCGGAACTCCATGCCCACCATGAACTACAGGAAACCGTCAGTGCCACACAAAACCAAATACAAGTATCTGCAATCAACCAGGAATGGCTGTTTGACGGCGCCGTTAAGGCATCTCATGAAATCAATCTTGCTTGAGGTCGGAGTTTTCGCTTTTAGGTAGGGGAGGAAGGCTTATGCGGTTTTAGCTTGTTCAAGCTCCCACTGCTTCAGTACCGCCTTTGATATGCCAGCTTTCTCGAAGCTGAACGTCTCTCCATATTTGAGGAGAGCTGTAGCTATGCGCACCAGCTTGGCTGCGACATAAACAAGTACTTTGAACCAAGGTCGAGGCGACGCCAGGCGCTCCTTGATGCAGGCTACGAACGGGCAGTCAGGCAAACTACCATTGCGCACCATTAAGCACAAAGAGCCTGCGCCTAGGATGCATAGAGATCGGAGCATCTTGTCTCCTCGCTTGGACATCTTTCCTTGCCCTCGTGCTTCACGACCAGAAGACGTCTCCGTGTGATGCCCTGTGATCTTGTTGTTAGGTACAAGGTATACAAATGCCATGGCTTGTTTGGGACTCTCAAACCGTGCCACATCCCCCATCACTGAACACCAACGGCTCGTCGTCATCACACCGAATCCGGGTATGGATCGAAGCAAGGAAGCCCGAGGATCACGCTTGGTAGCCTCTGTCAGAAGCTTCAGCACTGCTGCAATGTCATGGTCGAGATCATGTACCCGATTGATCATGAGGTGAAGAGCCTCAGCTACTTCATCACCGAAAGTCTCTTGGTTGGCATCGATCAACTCATGCAGAACCTTCTGATTGAAGGACCCCGTGCGAATAGGGAACCCCCATGCGTGGAGCGTAGCCTTGACGTGCACCATAGCCTTGACGTGCACCATAGTCTTCGTTCGTTGGTACTTTCAATTGGCGATAGGCGGCTTGCAAGGCGAGCAAACGGCATTCCTCACGAGTCTTCCCTCGAATAGGCGTCAGCCAGCGATCATAGGCTAGATTCAGGATCGCGAACGCGTCATTGAGGTCGGTCTTTTGACCATTGCAATGATCCTTGACCCACGCCTGAACATGCCGCCCGCTGATCATCATGACTTCATGTCCGAGTGCCTCAATCTGCTCGGCAATCTGATGAGCACCGCTGCATGGCTCCATGGCGACCAATGTCGGAGCCATGTCTACCAGAAGCGCATAGAGCTTATCGTAGGATATCCGGTCAATGAGGTAGGGTTCCTTGTGATCAGGATCAAATGCGGCAAGTACCACATCTTCCTTGGCAAGGTCGAGTACCGACAGCTTCGTATGAGATCGATGTGTCGAGTGTAGACAGGGTGCGCTTTCTAGCCATGATATTGACTCCATAAAGGGTTCTGATACCCCATCATCGATCTTCAGGAATCGATTGTCTAGGCATCGGGTGGGTGGTCCATATCATTAAACCAGAGGATTCACTATGACCAACAGTTCGCTTTTTCTAGGGACTGGACTTGTGTCTTCATCCCTAGAACGTCGCTCCTGCACATAGTGTTTACGGTAGACCTCTTATCCGTTCCGATAGGCTTTCNGCCTACCGTCTCGTGAGTCTCCAAGATCCCTAAACAAGTTAAGAATCTTTTTGATCGTTACGAGGTTCTTGACGACATAGACCACTACCGCTCAACAGCGCTTCCGCAGTCGTCCACTTCCTAAGAAGAAGGGCTTGGTCATGTCCTTTGTCAGTTGCATAACACGCTAAGAAAGCACTCATGACATCTCGTTGTACGAGCGTCCTTGTACCTCCCCAGCGATGCCATCTCACCTTTAACGGCTTCTTGGTGTACGTATTCGTTGGCGGATCGTACTGCGACATTTTCAGAGTATAGGCATTGAGTTCGATCACCTTACTGCCAGCACTTTCAGCCTTGCGTTTAAGATGTTCAACGAACATACCCATGCCTGTCCTTGTCGTGGACTTACCAACGATAATGACCTCGCCTCCCCGAAAACAGCAACGTTTGCCAAGACGTTGCTTCACGGAGGCTCACCAGCTCTTTAACAATCAGGACACGGATACGAAGTGATAGAGCCTCCGAGTAGTTATTGAGGTTGTCCCTAATGGTGCTGAAGCACCTTCAGCATCAATCTCAACTTATCAGAACCCTACTACAAGGAGGCTCTATGACTAAAGCTTACTTCAGAACATTTCACGATTTCCAGTTTCGTGCTGCAATTGACATTTCAAAGCACTCATACGCGATCTTCTGCGTTGACCAGACTACAGGCGAAATTTTCGAAGAGAATCGCTCAGAGAAGGACTTCCTTGAGTTCTTCCGAATGAAATCCAAGTCGGTCATTGCTATGGAAGCTTGTGCAACATCCAAGTATTGGGCACGCAGGCTAAGCGAACTCAATCATGAAGTTCTTCTTCTCCCGCCTAAAAAATGCAAACCTTTCGTGGACGGTTGCAAAAGCGATCGTAATGACGCCCGAGGAATTTATCGCTCAATGGAAAGCGTCAGTACTGNNTCTCCGAGACCGATTACATTGGAGTTGCAACAAATCGACACGTTGGTGGCGTTGAGAAAATTCGTCGTGAAAGAATATGTCAGTTATACCAACGCACTGAGAAGCCACTTGGCTGAATATGGCAAAGCAATGCCGAAGACAATCAAAGGCTTTGAGAACAATGCTTCTATTTGCATTAACGAATTGGAGCAAGAAGGACTGGGAGCTTTTCTCATTCAACGGTTTCGAGACATGCTACAGCGATATAAGGATCTTCGTCGAGAAGAAGCTGAGTACAGTCGCGAAATCAATAGGCTTACAAAAGAAAGCAGACTTGGACAACTGCTCCGAACCATTCCGGGCGTAGGAGCAATTGTGGCTGCCTGCGCGTTGCCTCTGCTATCCGACCCCAAGGCTTTTGCTAACAGTCGAGAATTCGCCGCTTTTCTTGGCTTTGTACCTTCCCACACCGGGACCGGAGGGCGGACAATCAATGGAAAAATCACCAAGCGAGGAGATCGTTACCTGAGAGCAATGTTGGTACAGGGGGCGATGGCTGCTTTGCGACAGAAAGTCAAAGCTCCCTGGTTGGAACGCCTAATTAGCCGAGAGCCAGCTCGAAAGAAAGTCGCTGTTGCTCTTGCCGCTCGCATAGCGCGAGTCATGTGGGCTATTGCCAATACCAACCAACCTTTTGAATTGCGGATGCTCTGAGCATCGTCTAATCGCTTGAAAAACTAATTCTTGGCGCTGATGCACCCCTCTACCGATGTGAATCGGCTTCGCCGGGGTTCCAGGACTCTGTGGAATTTTGCAGACGCATGTCTTTTTACCAACAAAGAGAGGAACCACCGGCTTCCCATTATAGTCACCGATGTCGTGCAGTGTTGTAACCGTGCGGCTTAGGACAAACAGGTCGAATAAGAAGCACACGCCATTCCCTCTCGGGATAATGGTGCACATTGATCGCCTCAGGAACGAAGGAGAGACGCAAGTACAAGAGCCTTTGGGTAAGGGCTTTAGAAACACATGCAAGAAAACTAGCGCGCAAATGGCGTAGCGAACGATGATCAAAGCAGACTCATTACCTGTTGTCGTAGGAGATGACGGGTAAGGGGGGAGTGTTCTCTACACTAACCACAATTCACAAAATCTGGTTGACAGCGACTCTTTGAGTCGCGGGACTTTGTCCCACGCCGCTGAAGCGGCTCCCTAGGATATTTTCGAATCACCAAACAAGCTTATATTGTCAGGCTGTAGCTAGCGATGAAAACCCCCGCATTGTTGCCAATGCGAGGGCTTGTTTGGTGGCGGTCATCGCCGTCCCCGGCTGTACCGCAAGCAAAGTATAGCGCACATCAACAAACTCGAACCTGTCAAGTCTGTGTGCCAGAGGTTAGTTGTTAACCAATACGCAGAGCTCGCATCATCATGCTTTAAGGACTTGGATCCTGCCTCTTCGAAATGCCACTCTGCGGCGAATACTTCGAGTGGCCATAGAGGTCGAATAAGAAAATGCCTGTTGACATAGATCAAAAGGCGTGTCACACAGACTTGACGGGCGAGGTCATAAGAAATTCCGTTGATAGGAGAGATAACTGTTTTTCTCAATCTTGATCGTTCCGCCGATCTGCAACAACTTGTTCACCAGTTCACCGTGATCGCGCTTGCGGGTACTCGCTAAACACCGATGGTGTTCAGCTAGTTCACTCACAAGCTGTTGATACCGATGACTGGTTTTCCAGACTAATCTTCCTTTCTTGACGGTTCCATCAGCATTGAAGTTATCTGGATTGTTTGCTCGACGAGAGCGGTCGATCTTGCGTTGAAGACGACGGGTCTTTGTTTCTTGCAATTCGACGTGCGGTGCGACCTTGGTAAGTCCTGCGTATTGTTCATGGTAATAAGCAATAGAACTGGGACCAGGATCGATACCCACAACCTCGGATTGCGGAGCATAAACCTTTCGCACAGGTGCGAGACCCTCAACACAGAGTTGCACGTACCAGCGCTTTTTGCCTTTAAGTGTGCGACGTATAACTCGACAGAACTTCACTCTTTTATTGGGTGCAAGTGCTTCTTTGAAATACGCCGTCTCAGGCATCATGATTTTCAGTTTGTGCTGTCGCCAGACAATCGTTTTGGAATCAGGTTTAAACATGATTTCACGATTGTCAGATCCTTCAATGGAGTTGATTCCCTGCTTGAAGGATTTAAAGCGTGGTCGTCCAGCATCATGAAACATATAGCGCTCTAAGGCTCGCCATACGGTTTTGCCGATATTTTGAGCTTCATGTGCGCCAATATGGTTACGACCACTAGCTTTGCGATGGTTGTTTGCAACCGTCACCAAGCCAAATTCAGAGAGTTCATAACTCTTTTGAATTGTGGCAAATGCCTTGGAACGTGCTTTACCTTGAGGCATATTACGAGCATTGCGCCACGCCTTGCTTTCACGCATACTCTGCAAACGCCCGAGAGCTGTCCCGAGCGTTGCGTTGTAAAGCGTTCGTCCAAACTCAAACGCTTTTTTCAGAAAACGATCTTGTTGATCGTTGACTCGAAGCGGTAGTTCGACGATATAAGAAGGAGTAGATGTTCGCATACGCAAATACTACCTCAACAAAAAGAATTTGTTCGCTTTGTCCCCTCATTGAAATGAGAGGTTTGCAGCGAACGGTTTCTATCAATACTCGGGCTTTCTTTGGCTTTAGGCACCGCGCCCAGGGCGCAAATCTGAGAGTCGCCACCCCATGGCGAGCATCAAACCAAAATAGATTACAGCGGCAGCCGCGACCATTCCCAAGACACCGCCCGCGCGCATCAGCCACGGCATCGTGGTCCAAGTGACAAAGGTCTGCCCATAAGCTAATGTTGCGCCCATCACAGCCGTCGCAACGAGAATGCGTAATAGTGCCTTAAGTCACCCTGAGAGCGGCTGATAGATCCCACGACGGCGTAGGATCATGAGTAACGTCCCCGCATTAAAGACGCTCCCAATTCCAACCGAGAGGGCAAGCCCCGCGTGCGCAAAAAGGGGCACGGAGACGAGGTTTACAAGCTGCACAACGACCAAACTCCAAAANGCTACCTTGACGGGCGTACGAATGTCTTTACGGGCATAAAAGGCAGGTGCCACAATTTTGAGGGCAATGAGACCAATTAACCCGACCGAATACCCGACAACCGCCAAAGCCGTTTGCGATACGTCGTGGGGTGTAAAGTTACGTCCCTGAAAAAGAAACGACACCAACGCATCGCTCGTCAACCAAAGCNNTACCACCGCCGCGGGAATGCCGACAAACATCACGAGACGTAACCCACGGTCTAAAAGCGTGTTATAGCGCTCCGTATCCCCCTTGGCATAAGCGCTCGAGAGTCCAGGTAACAAGACAGTCCCTAACGCGACACCCAAGAGTGCCGTCGGAAATTCCATCAAACGGTCCGCAAAATTGAGCCACGTCACAGCGCCTGAGCCCAAATGCGACGCAATATTGGTGTTAATCAAAATCGAGAGTTGAGCGACCCCTACCCCAAAGAGGGCAGGCACCATGAGTTTTAAGACGCGGCGTACGTCCCCGTCACCCAAACTCGCTTTGAGGCCTGCAGGGCGAATCACAATCCCCAATCGGCATAACGCCAGGTATTGCGTACCGAGTTGCAAGACGCCCCCCACAATCACAGCAATGACCAAAGCCCAAATGGGTTCTTCTAATTGAGGCGCTAACCACACCGTACAGCCAATAAAGGAGAGGTTCAAAAGGACTGGGGTTGCGGCTGGAATTGCAAAACGCTTCCACGTATTCAGAACCGATGCCGCCAACGCCGTTAACGCCATAAAGGCAATATAGGGAAACATAAAGCGCGTCAAAGCCGTGACTAAATCAAAGGCTTCTGGGTCAGACGACAAGCCGCTAGCAATCGCCCAAACCAATAACGGCGCAATCAAGACCCCAAGAACACTTGCCCCAAAGACCGCCAAAGCCAACACCGTGAAGACATGATCAATAAACGCACGGTCGCTTCCGTCTTCGCGTGCTTTGACGTCAGCGAGCATCGGCACAAAAGCCTGTTGAAATGCACCTTCAGCAAAAAGGCGACGCAACATATTCGGTAAACGAAATGCCACATAGAAAGCGTCAGTCTCAGCGGAAGTACCCAAAAATNNGCGCGCAATCAGCATGTCACGTATCACGCCAGTAATGCGACTGACGAGCGTAAGCCCTGAAACAGTGGCTGCAGACTTAAGAAGCGACATGGGGTAGTTCCTTAAAATGAAAATTCGCAAAAAATTCTACTAGAAAACACGCCTTCGCTTCGGAAATTTGATATAGTTGAGGGCTTTTCGGAGTCATGCAAAAACTCACCTTGCGTTTTTGCGTCTTTTTGATGCCCCAACCTCAATCAGACAACACTCGCAAGTTTTGCAAAACGCTTCGGAAATCACGATATCTTTGGTGTCTCGCGCAACCGCGATGCACTTTCCCCGCCTCAAGCGGAGGTTATGCAGCGGCGTCCGGACAGCGCACTTATTGCGCGCCACGGGAACACCGGGATCAGGCATCTTTCAAGTGAGAGATATCTCCTCTGGACGCCAACTGTTTAATTAATAGGCAAGGAATTTATTTAAAATGGTACCAATACCAAGCAAGCTCGCAAGCGCGCCCGCCAGATGGTTGTGCGCAACATGCACCTCTCGGCTCAGCGTAGCCAGTTCCGCACCGCTATCAAGGCTGTGCGTAAGCTCATCGTCGCCGGCGACAAGGCCGCCGCTCAGGAAGCCTTCAAGAAGGCTGAATCCACGATCGACGCTATGGCTCGTAAGGGCGTTCTTCACGCCAACGCTGCTGCTCGTCATAAGAGCCGTCTTTCCGCTTCCATCAAGGCTATGTAGCTAATCGGAACGTCGGATGACGAACAAAAAAGCGCACCTCGATGGGTGCGCTTTTTTATTGTCTGTCGCTTTGAATAGCGTATGGACTGTTGGGCTCGCCTTAACTCACCGCGCCCTCAGGCAACACATAAAAGAGGACCGAGAAAAACTGTAAGACCGTGCCACCCAACACAAAGAGGTGCCAAATGGCATGGTTATACGGAATACGCTCCCAAAGATAGAAGATCACGCCCAACGAATACACCACGCCGCCCGACGCCAATAACCAGAAGTATGCGGTAGGCAGCGCCGCAATCAATGGCTTCATCACCAAAACCACGCACCAGCCAAGCAAAAGATAAAGAAGGCAATTGAGCCACTCGGCGCGCTTCATCAAAATGGGCTGCAAAACGACCCCAGCAATGGCAATCGACCAAACAGCAATACAAAGGATCGTCCCTACCGTACCTTCAAGTGTCACCAAACAAAAGGGCGTGTAAGACCCCGCGATCATTACGTAGATCGCACTATGGTCCAAGATCTGCAAAATGCGTTTCACCTTGAGGTTGGGAATCGCATGGTAGAGGGTCGATGCGGTATAGAGAAATATCATCGACGCACCAAAGACAGTAGCCGCCGTAATCGTCACCGCGTCTGACGTGCCTACAGCCACATAGAGCATCGCGATTAAGCCAACTACGCTCAATAAAGCCGCAATCCCGTGCGTCACAGCATTAGCGATTTCTTCTGCCACTGAGTAACTTCCTAAAGCGGCAACAGGCGTTTGAGTAGACATTTAGTTTGTCCCAAAAAAGATTGAAAACGATCTTTGATTGTCAACCAATCTTGAAGCACCAACCGTCTCAGTAGCTAGTAAAAACCCTTAAATTTGTAAAAATCAGTGCCTGAGAGCAAAAGAAGAAAACCGCCGAAACACTTGACGCATCTCGACGGTCTCTTGTGAATTGAGGTAGCGGTTTTAACCCAAAATGACGGGTTCCATTGCCAGGCTCACCCCAAAGCGCGCTTTCACGTACTCGATGATTTCGTGAGCGAGTGCCACAACCGCTTCGCCTGTCGCACCTCCGCGGTTCACTAAAATCAGTGCATGATGCTCATACACACCCACGGTGTCAGCAACGTGCCCCTTATAACCCGCTGCTTCAATGAGCCACGCAGCCGCTAACTTCATANNCTTACCACCGCCCAAACGGTAATAAACCAAGCTTGGGTGTTCTGTGAGCAATTCGTGCCAATGAACTTTCGTGATAACGGGGTTCGTAAAGAAGGATCCTGCGTTACCCAAGACCTTGGGGTCAGGCAACTTACGCGCACGCACCGTGCGAACGATGTCTGAGAGTTCAGCGGCCGTCACGGTGTCCGCGGTCAAACCACGCGCTTCAAGTTCAGCTTCTAGATCTTTATAACCCGTCACGGGGGTCCAGACGCCAGGCAAACGGAGCGTCGCAGAAAGGACCACAAAGTCTTTGCCTGCGTCGGTCTTCATGATGCTGTGACGATAGCTAAAGTCGCACTCTTCAACAGACAGCACGCGTACGACTTTTTGAGCGCGATCGTAGACCGTGATAGAAGCCAGACGTTCCGCGAGTTCAACACCATAGGCACCGATATTTTGAACGACTGCGCCGCCCACAGTGCCTGGGATCGCGGAGAGGTTTTCTAAGCCCCCTAAGCCTGCTTGCAAGGTTCGACGTACGATCTCGTCAAACGTTTCCCCCNNTGCCCCACACTTTACAAGCACATCCCCATTGGGTGCCGCTGCGACTTCATAGCCCTTGAAGACCACCTTGATCACCATCCCGTGAACACGAGACATCGCGATCGTATTGGCACCTGCCCCTAAAAAGTGGACAGGTACCAATTATTGGTCGTGGCTTCGGCTAAAANNGTCACCTTCAAGTTCGTCGAGCGTTGCCGCTTGAGCAAAATAATCGGCTTCGGAACGTGTTCCGAAGGTTGTTAACCCGTCGAGTGGGTAATGCGCTTGAGTAACAGGAATCATGATGCATTGTGTCGGCTGTCGCGAGCCGCTCCTTGTTTGTTGTTCTGTTTTTAACAATCTATCGCGGAATTCCCCATCCAATGCGAAGCGTTGGGTGGGGATGGATAGCGAGCCGAGCTTTAGCTCGGCAATTTTTGACCTTCGATGTATTTCTTTATAGATTCTATAGATAAACTGTCACCTACCGAGATTGCACAGTAGCTGTTCGACCAAAAGCGATTTCCCCAAAGAAATGGAGCAATGGCGTTTGCATGTTTTTTGTGAACAGCTTTGCTTGCTGCCGTTTTGATGCGATTAACGAGATCAGAAACAGCAAACCGAGGAGGTATTGAAATCAAAATGTGGATATGGTCGGCTTCTCCAGAAAATTCAAGAATCCGAATTTCGAGTCTATCCAGGATACGATGCAAAACCTCCTGTATAGTACAAAGTATGGTTTGGTTGATAGCCTTTCTTCGGTAAGCTACAACCAGCACCAAATTGATGTTGATATGGTAGGCGCAGTGAGCGCCGTAACGAAGATTAGTCTTAAAATGCCTCAGCGAGTTGAAAGAATTGTTGTCAAACCTGGGCACACGCATTATGACGTGTGTCATAGGCTTTGCTCAGTTGCTCGCAAATTGGGCAATCAGGCTGTCTACATCCAACGTCAGAAAATTTTTGCTAAAGAGCCTTGGCTCAACCGTGTCAAACTGGATCAAGCCGTTCGACTTACAAGCGCTGAGTTGTATAAGAGTATGCCGTCTGCGGCCTCGGCTCAACGTCAGACTCAGATAATCCACGAGCAGTTCGTGTCTTGGCATGAAGCTAAGAAAGCATTTTTANCCGATCCGAGCAAATTCAAGGCAATGCCTCGATTGCCAGGCTATAGCAAGAAGTACCGCACATTTGTGGTTGGACGCAATGGCTATAAGATCGTTGACGGCGAACTCATTCTTACCGACAAGAAAAAGGTCGGTTTTCCTGCCCTGAAGATTCGTTCTTGCGACAATCAACTTTTCAACGCTAAAACGAACGAAACAGTCATAGGAGATGTACGTATTGTTCCGCACGGGAACGCATTTTTCATTGAACTGACCTATAAAGTTAACTGTTCGACTACCGTTTTGTTGGACGGTAGCCGTGCTTGCCTTGTTGATATTGGGCTTCGCAATATTGTTACCCTTGCGTCGACAGCCAGCGGGATTCGTCCTGTGGTTGTCAAAGGGGGCAAGTTGAAAAGTATCAATGCCATGTACAACAAGGATGTTGCCAGTTTGCAGTCTCATGACAAGAAGGCTCATCGTCTAACCAAGATCATGAAGCGTACTTGCCGTATCAATGACGTCATGCACAAAGTTTCTCATTACGTTGTGCAGTTCTGTCTTCGTAATGATCTTGGAACTATCATCATTGGTCATAACGAAGGTTGGAAACAGAACATCAATCTTGGCAAGGTCAACAACCAAAACTTCGTGTACGTTCCTTTCAATCGCCTTATTCAGATGATTCGCTACAAGGCGGAGGCATACGGGATTAAGGTGATTGTTCGTGAGGAAAGCTACACTTCTCGTCAGTCAGCGCTCGATTTTGATCTGCTTCCCAATTATGGAGATACAAACGCTGATCAAGTTCAGAGTTCTGGCAAGCGAATTCGAGGTTTGTTCATTCGTTCGAATGGTAAAAAAATAAACGCCGATGTGAATGGTTGCCTCAACATCGGTAGGAAAGAACTCGGTGATGACTGGCTCAAAAAGCTAGTCGAAACCGATGAGGGCTGTTTGATGCAGCCCGTCACTGTCCAAATTGGGTAGTGACTAGAATGGGGGTTACGACCCCCAGAATCCCCTTCCAATCATAGATTTGGAGGGGAGCATCAATTATAGGCACGTCAACATGATTCGCTCAGATCGCCTCCCAAATGCCTCGTGAGCCCAGTTTCAACCCTGAATTTCTTGACAATTCGCCTTGGATGCGATAGATGTTATGTTTTGCCCTTAGTCCAAACTGGAGAACACTCATGCCGTCGTTTGACGTTGAAGTGAAAGCTGATGCCGTTGAATTGCGTAACGCTGTCGATCAGGCTCAAAAAGAAATTGGTACTCGCTACGACTTCCGTGGCACGCCGGTCAAGGTCGAACAAAAGGATCTCGAACTTTATCTCGTTGCCGAAAGCGACTTCCAGTTGCGTCAGGTTCGTGACGTGCTGATCAATAAGCTTGCCAAACGTAATATCGACGTGCGTTTTCTTGACGAATCGAAAGCACCCGAAAAGATTGGCGGTGACTGCCTGAAGCAGACGATCGTCGTGAAGGAAGGCGTCTCTCGTGAATTGGGTAAGACCATCCAGGGCATTATCAAAAACGCCAAGGCTCTAAAGCTCACGGTANCCGCGATTCAAGGCGACATCGTGCGCGTCTCGGGTGCCAAGCGTGATGCACTCCAAGAAGCCATTGCACTATTAAAGAAAGAAGTCAAAGAAGTCCCGCTTAACTTCACGAACTTCCGCGCTTAAGTTGAGTTTCGTGGCGTTTTAGCCCACACCCAACACACCAAAACCGCTGTGAACGTTGAATTTCACAGCGGTTTTGTCGTTTAAATCGGTCTCAATTTAGAGTGCCTGAAGGCGCTGAGTGACTTTTGCCTCAATCGCTTCAGACGTGAGCCCCAAGCTTTCCATCAGTTCAGCTTGTGTACCCTGCTCGATAAAGTCATCAGGCAACCCAAAGCGCATCACGGGCTTCAAAACACCATGGTCAGCGAGCACTTCTAAGATGGCACTACAAGCGCCTCCCATCAACATGCCTTCTTCGGCACAGACCATCAAATCATGCGTCTTAGCGGTCTCAAGAATCGCGGTTTCATCGATGGGCTTCACAAAGCGCATGTCAATGAGCGTGCCACCGAGCTTCTCAGCGACGGGGGCTAAAACGTTCGTCATACTGCCAAACCCAAGGAACGCAACGCGCGCCCCTTCACGCAAAACGCGTGCCTTACCGACTTCGACCGTTTCATCCTTTGCGGTCACTTCAACACCAGTNCCACGACCACGTGGATAACGAACCGAAGCGGGCGAATTCAGGCGATAGGCTGTATTTAACAGCAATCGACATTCGTTTTCGTCGGACGGCGTCATGATGGTCATATTGGGCACCGTACGCAATAACGAAATATCAAAGAACCCATGGTGCGTTGCGCCATCAGTACCNACCAAACCACCGCGGTCAATCGCGAAAGTCACGGGGAGGTTCTGTAAAGCCACGTCGTGAATCAACTGATCTAACGCGCGCTGCAAGAAGGTCGAATAAATGNNTACCACGACGGGCTTAATACCTTCGCAAGCCAACCCCGCAGCATAGGTGACGGCGTGCTGCTCAGCAATTGCAACGTCACGGTAGCGCTCTGGGAATCGACGCGCAAATTCCACTAAGCCCGAACCTTCGCGCATCGCAGGCGTAATGCCATAGAGACGCTGATCAGCCTCGNNTACCGTATCACAAATCCAACGACCAAAGACCTGCGTATAGGTGGGCTTGCCGGGCTTCTTTTCAGGTAACCCTAAAAGCGGATCAAAGGGTCCCACACCGTGGTACGACGTCGGATCCATTTCAGCTAGTTCATAACCCTTACCCTTTTGGGTTGCAACATGAAGCACGCACGGGCGATTCAACTGACGAATGTTCTTCATGACCTCGATGAGTNNACCAATCACGTCATGACCGTCCACAGGACTATAGTAATTAATGTCGAAGCTCGAAAAGATCCCTGAGGGTGGGCTCACAAAGTTGATCGCCTGCTTTTCCATGCGTTTAGCGATATCCCAAAGCCCTGGAACGGGCTTTAAGACTCGCTTAGAAATTTCACGCGCAGACGTATAGGCACGCGTCGAAACGATACGCGCCAAGTGGTTCGACAAAGCCCCCGCAGGCGGCGAAATGGAACAGTCGTTGTCGTTAAGGATAATCAAAAGCTTGACACCCTCTTTCCAAACGCCAGCGTCATTCAAAGCCTCAAGCGCCATGCCGCCCGTCAATGCACCGTCCCCAATTACGGCAATGTGCCAACGGTCAGACTTATCTTGAAGTCGCGCA
The DNA here is from genome assembly GCA_905186105.1 of uncultured Sutterella sp. Classification (GTDB taxonomy): domain Bacteria; phylum Pseudomonadota; class Gammaproteobacteria; order Burkholderiales; family Burkholderiaceae_F; genus Sutterella. The sequence continues at coordinate 2,090,937 of LR994475.1, forward strand.
GCAATGNNTACCATTCCCAAGNNTACCGCAGAAATCGAGGTCGACGAGTGTGCTGTACCAAAAGCGTCATAAGGCGACTCACTACGCTTGGGGAACCCCGACATCCCATTAAATTTACGCAACGTGGTNATGCCCTCACGACGACCCGTCAAAATTTTGTGCGCATACGCCTGATGACCAACGTCCCAAATGAGACGATCGTCTGGTGTCTGAAACACTCGATGAATCGCAATCGCTAATTCCGTTGCCCCTAAAGAGCTCGACAAATGNGCACCTGTTTGAGAAACAGAATTCACCATAAAGTCACGAAGCTCATAGGCAAGACGAGGTAACAGATGTTCATCAAGCCGACGTAAATCCGCCGGCGATTCAATGCTGTCTAGAATCGAATATTGCGTCACTTGTTGAGGTCTTTTTCTTGGGAAGTCTAGTGTTAATTTTAGTGGGAACGCGCAATCACGTAGTCCGCGATTTGCTGCAAACGAACGATAGCGCCATCTGGCACTGCTGGATCAGCACTCACCAAAGCCAAAGCTTCGTTCGCACGATCGTGCAATTGACGCGCACGTTCTTTTGCACCCTCTAAGCCGAGTAAAGACACCCACGTGGGCTTATCGTCCTTTTCGTCTTTGCCTGCAGTCTTCCCTAAGGTCGCCGTATCTTGCGTGCAGTCGAGAATATCATCTACTACCTGGAAAGCGACCCCAAGGGCATCGGCGTAGNNTACCGCAAGCCCACCACGAGCACCGTCACCCAAACGATCCCAATCCCCCGCTTGAGCGCCCATAAGGACAGCAGCCTGAATCAAGGCGCCCGTCTTCATGGCTTGCATCATCAAGAGTTCACCTTCACCTGGATGACCACCGACCATGGCTNNCAAATCTAAGGCTTTACCGCCACACATACCGCGAACGCCTGCAGCACGCGCCAAGGTACCACAAAGACGCGCAACAGCCACGGGTTTTTTCATACCGGCCAACACCGTAAACGCTTCCGTTTGCAAAGCGTCCCCTGCTAACATCGCGGTGGCTTCACCGTACTGCACATGCACGGTCGGCTTACCACGACGCAACGTATCGTTATCCATCGACGGCATATCGTCATGCACCAATGAATAGGCGTGCACCAATTCAAGCGCCAAGNNTACTGCACGATCCAGGTCCGTCGTCTCTGCTCCACTCACAGCACCCGCGGCATAGCAAAGCAAGGCGCGAATACGCTTGCCGCCACCCAAAACCGCATAGCGCATACTACGNATCAAGCGACGGGGTTCACGACCGGGCTTCGGCAACAGGTCATTTGCCACCCATTCAATATGTTTCACCGACTCATGCATCCAGTCGTCAAAGGATGCGATTTGGCTTTCTGTCATTTTGCTTCCAGTCTCAGAAGGGAATATCTTTCGAAACTTCCTCGCGACGCGTTTCTTCACGCAAGGTTTCAATCGTTGTACGAGCTTCTTCGAGTTCACGACGGCAACGCTTTAAAAGTGCCGTCCCACGGGCATAGCCTGCCACACTATCCTTAAGGGTGACTGTACCCGATGCCATACGACTCGTTAAATCTTCGAGTTCATCGAGCGCTTCCTCAAAGCTCAGTTCTTCAACAGGTTTTAATTCAGTCATTGTTTCACGATTCCTTGACGATACGCTTAACAGGATTCACTTTGATTGATTACTGTAGGTAACCTGCATTTTAGCGAATGGATGGGCTTTTCTCGCGACACTCAAGCGCTAATCGCGCTAATCTTGAAGACTTTCTCAAAAATCGCTTCGTTTTCGCATGATCAAAAGCTTTTGGATGCTACTTGCATCACTCCTCTTTGCCATGATGACCGCCTTTGCACGCATGGGCGCATCGGACTTTTCGTCACTTGAGCTCGTCTTTTACCGTTCACTCTTTGGCGTGATCGTCATTTGGGCTTGGGTCGCGTACCAAGGTCAAACCGTCAAGACACCCTTGATGCGTGCTCACTTGATGCGAAGCTTTTTGGGAACCTTTGCACTTACCATCTGGTTTTATGCAATTGCACGGTTGCCATTAGGGACCGCGATGACGCTTAACTACACAAGTCCACTTTATATGGCGTTAATCGTCATCCTATTAGTAGTACGTCATGGCGAAACCTTTAGCCGCGCGAGTGCCGCGGCGGTGGTCTTGGGTTTCTTGGGGGTGACGCTCGTATTGAAACCCGAATTGCAGCCAGGTCAACTGCAACCCGCATTGATTTACNTCACATCAGGCTTTTTCGCGGCACTCGCTTACTTTCAGGTGCGCGAACTCACCCGCATGCAAGAGCCCGAATGGCGTATTGTCTTTTACTTCACGCTCTTTGGCACGGTTTGGGGACTGAGTGGGCACTTACTCCTAACAGGTAGCATGACACCTATCACACACGAAAACATACCAGCACTTATTGGCATGGTAGTGACCGCGACAGGCGCACAGCTCGCGATGACCCGCGCTTGGGGAAGCGATAACACCCTTCTCACTGCTGTCTTTCAATATTCAGCGATTGTCTTTGCCGCGTGCTTTGGAACGTGGTTCTTTGATGAGCCGATCGAGCTAATGAGTGCCTTGGGAATCGCACTCATTATTATGGCGGGCGTTTGGGCGGCACTCATTAGCCGCAAAAAGCCAAAGTACCTAGTGCGTATGATCGTCCACTGGGCTTACGACATGCGTCGTTTGGCTTTCGGACGCATGATCATGGTCGTGCCCATGGTCATGCCCGTGACCCAAGCCCAAAATTACCGTACTTAAACCGACCCCGAACGCAAAGAGCACCAGCTGACGTGCGCCTTCGCGTGGTGAGGCATGGTCACGAAAGACTTCGGGCAACAAAGCGTGAAGCGTAATAAAAAGAAACGAAGCCGCAGATACCGCTAAGGCATAGGGCAAAATTTCGCGACTGAGGCTCACCGCAGCCCAACCAAGCACACTTCCCAAAATGGCAGCTAACGCAGCGAGCGCACACCAAAGCACAGCGCGACGCACTGTGAATCCACAGTTCCGCAAAATCACCATATAGCCTGTCACTTGTGGAATTTCGTGACAGCAGACTGCTAACGCCACGAGCCACCCTGCGCGTTCGTCCATCAAGAAGGTGCTCGCAATCAACACACCATCGACCACATTATGTAAAGCAGCGCCTGCCATGACGGCGGTTGCAGTGGCTTTGTCTTCGTGGTGAGAATCATGCCCATGACCGCGATGTAACACACAACGCTCAAGCACCAAAAAGACAAGCATAGTTCCTAGCATCACGAGACCCAAATCGTGGGGTTCGACGCCAGGCATTTCCATTGCCTCAGGAATCAGGTGCGTTAATGCGATCGCCGTGAGCAATCCACACGCAACTACTAAGAGCTGCTCAGATAGCCCCGCCAACCAACGGCAAGATAACAAAGTCGCAATGCCAACAGCAGCAGTTCGTGTCAACAGCCCTGCTGCCAAAATGTGTAAAAGAATGCTCATAACGATGTGTCACTCGAGGGTAGAGCCTCGAAAAAAATGGACGACTTATTTTATCGAAGTACCGCGATCTTAGAGGGACTTCGAAGTAATTCATATGCAATTTCTATAAATACAAGTACATTGATAGATAAAAAGTAACTTTCGATTCATTGATAAAAGTCAACGTGTAAAGCTATTTTTCAAGACATTTCAATAGGTCACTCTCTTGACCGCGATTTTCCTTAAGATCCACATCATACTATTTAGGCGTTTACCCTAGGTCTTATATAAGACAGAGGGCAATAGAATCGAAATCAAGGCAGGAACAATTCCTGTCACGCCTCCGTGCATCCATATTGGCTGTACGGCGACAACATAAAAAGTAACAACAGCTAGGGGTGGAGAATATGTCCTCCAAAATGAAAGTTAGTCTGGTANCCTGGCAAATGATGATCGGTCTTGTACTCGGTATTGTCGTCGGTGCAATTGTTGATTCGTCCTTCGCTCAGACCTGGCTCCAGCCGCTCGGCGACCTTTTCATTCGTTTGATCCGCATGGTCGTAGTACCTTTGGTACTCGCTACGATTATTGCTGGTGCTGCCGGGATTTCTGATACGTCCAAACTTGGACGTGTTGCCGTCAAGGTTCTGATTGTTTATGCCATTACGACGGGTATTGCCGTCGCAGCGGGTCTTCTATTCGCAGTACTTCNNATTCAGCCGGGTCTTGGGCTTGATCTCTCCACCGAAGGCTNNTTGGCTACCAAAGAAGTCGTCGCTCCTCCGTTGGTTCAGACGTTGTTGGTAGNNATTGTGCCGATCAACCCGATGGAAGCCATGTCGAAGGGCTCCATGCTTCAGATCATCTTCTTTGCTGTGATCTTTGGCTTTGCCCTCTCGGGTCTTGGTGAACGCGGTAAGGTCGTTCTCAACTTCTTCGAAGTCGTTGGCGACGTGATGATCCGTGTGACGCACATGGTCATGCTCTATGCCCCGATCGGTGTGTTCGGTTTGATCTCCTTCACGGTGAGCCGCCATGGTTTGGCTGTCTTGCTCCCGTTGGGCGCTTTGATCCTGACCGCTTTCTTGGCAACGATTGTGTTCGTTGGTGTCATCCTCTTGCCGATGGTTCGTATCATCACGGGTATCCCCATCATGACCTTCTTGAAGGGCATCTTCGAACCGTGGCTCGTCGCCTTTACGACCTGCTCGTCCGCCGCTGCTTTGCCTACCAACTTGAATGCCGCTCGTAAGCTTGGTGCCACGAAGGCCATTTCGTCCTTCTCTATCCCGTTAGGCAATACCATCAACATGAACGGTACGTNNACCATCTATATGGGTGTGTGCGCTATCTTCGCCGCTGAAGTCTATGGTCTTCCGCTCTCCATGGGCGACCAGCTCACCATCGTGTTGATGGGTGTGTTGGCTGCGATCGGTACCGCGGGTGTGCCGGGTGCTGGTCTCATCATGACGACCATCATCTTCACGCAGGTGGGTATCCCGCTTGAAGCTGTTGCTTTGATCGCAGGTGTTGACCGTATTCTCGACATGATCCGTACGTCGATTAACGTGGTCGGTGACGTGGCTGCTGCCGTGACCGTCACGAAGCTCGAAGGTGACTTGGGTTCTGAACCCTACACCGAAGGTCAAGAATAAAGTTGATCCTGAATGACTAAAAAGTCCCCGTTTGGATTTTCCAAGCGGGGATTTTTCTTCGCTTCAAAACCTAAAAGTACTCGAAAAGCAATCTCGCTTTCGAGGTCTTTGTCATGCCCTAACCGTCTGACAGAGTCGCAACTTATTTTGTGACTTCCTTGATGGTTTCTGCGTCAACGCGTAAGCCTTCAAAGGGCAGGCGGCTCACCCGACCCAAGATCTCATACACCTCGTCACGCTCAATCGTCATATTACTNCGCAACTCTTGAGGGATCGCCACGAGTAAGCTCCCTGACTGATCTTCCAACACATAAAAGCCATCTGTCGGCTCAGACGTAATCTTGCCCGTCAAACGAACGAGTTCGTCAGCTTTTGCGCCTTGAAGTGCCGCCCCAACCGTCTCAAACGAGATATAGCTATGTCGTGCCGTGATTTCTGCTTGAACCGATGCACACACAGCCACCAGTGCGCAACCCAATACCCATTTCTTGAACATCACTAAATCCTCCTAGAAGCAGCGACCTTCAACCCAAACGCCATTCATCGCGACACTGCACTTTAAAGTTGTATCAATTTGTCACTTTCTCTGCGATAGGTTTGAAGAAACTTTCTGCGTCTTTCATTTTGCGCCTTTCGTAGAAAGCTGAGCGTTTTTCGCCTTGCGCTGAGACAAATTCTTTGCAAATTTCGTGAGCATTTTGATGTCCACTGATACAACTTAAGACAGCGAGCTAAGCACTTTATGCTAAGGTTCATCCAACTAAACCAACCTTCGGTAATTTTTTGAGGAGACTTACCCTATGAAGTTGCGCTATCTTGCCGCCGTTCCTTGTGCCCTCGTTCTCGCTGCCTGCTCCACGGGCGGCACTGATCAAACCGCTAATTTAGCTGGTCGCTCTTTGATGTGGGCTGATGGCATTACGGCAGAATGCGAAGTTCCCCCAACGATCAAGTTTGGTGCTGACGGCAAGGTGTCAGGCAACGCTGGTTGCAACTATCTTGTGGGATCATGGTCGATGGAAGGTGCCAAGATTGACCTCTCTGGCTTAGGTTCGACACGTCGCATGTGTAGCTCTGCCATCATGAAAATGGAAGACACGTTCTTACAAAACCTCGGAAAGACCGTCTATGCCACCGCTGAAGGCGACAAGGTGCATTTCCTTGATGCTGAACGTAAGCTCGTCATGACGCTCGTACCGGAAGCCCCGGGCGCCTGCAATTAAGTCGCTCATTGCGAATGCTTTTATAACAATGGGAGCTCAGTTGAGCTCCCATTGTTGTTTGACGTCTCGTCTCTTTTGTAGGAGATCCTGTTAGTGTGCAGCCCCCCAGCTGTCGCCCATACCGACTTCTGCGACAAGCGGCACGCTTAGCGAAGCGACCTCTGCCATCAATTGAGGCACCTTTTCTTTAACGAGCTCCGCTTCGTCCACAGGGGCTTCGAGGATCAATTCGTCATGCACCTGTAAAACGAGACGCGTTTTGAGTCCTGCATCTTTGAGCCAAGCGTCCACACGAATCATCGCGAGCTTAATAAGGTCAGCCGCTGTCCCTTGCATCGGCGCATTAATGACTGCACGTTCCGCTGCCGCCTGCAGAGGCTTACGTGAGCTTGCGATCTCAGGGATCCACAAGCGTCGGTAAAGTACCGTTTCAACATACCCTTGCGCGTGCGCCTCGGCGCGTTTGGCTTCCATATAGCGTTTGACACCAGGATAACGCGCGAAGTATTCGTCAATATAGTGGGACGCCACACGGCGTTCAATCCCAAGGTTTTGCGCCAACCCAAAAGCGCTCATCCCATAGATCAACCCAAAGTTAATGACCTTGGTCATACGACGTTCGTCTGACGTGACGTCTTCAGGTCGACGACCAAAGACTTCAGCGGTAGTTGCACGGTGAATGTCTTCACCACAAGCAAAAGCCTGCAATAACCCAGGATCTTGAGAGAGATGCGCCATGATGCGTAATTCAATCTGTGAATAGTCAGCAGAAATAATCACGCCCCCCGACTCAGCCACAAAGGCTTCGCGCACTTGACGCCCTTCGTGGGTACGCACTGGAATATTCTGTAAATTCGGATCCGAACTCGCTAAACGCCCCGTTACCGCTATCGCTTGACCGAAGGTCGTGTGCACACGCCCGTCCTTAGGGTCCACCATACGCGGCAACTTATCGAGGTACGTGCTACGCAACTTCGTGAGTCGTCGATGCTCCAAAATGAGTTTAGGAAGCGGATAGTCAAGTGCTAATTCGGTTAAGACTTCTTCGTCCGTTGAAGGAGTCCCAGAGCTCGTCTTCTTTTTGATGGGCAACCCTAACTTCGTAAAGAGAATCTGACCCAACTGCTTGGGGCTCGACAAATTAAAGGTTTCGCCTGCGATCTTATAAGCGTCGTTCACGAGTTCATCGATACGAATGCCTAGCGCTTCAGACTGTTGCGCCAATCTAAAGGCATCAATCGCCACACCCGTGTCTTCCATACGCGCAAGGACTTCAATCAAGGGCTGTTCAATGTCGTCATAAATTGAACGTAACCTGGCATCAGCGTCGAGCCTCGTCGCCAACACGGCAAAAAGACCACGTAAAACTGCGCTTTCTTCAGCTAAGAGCGTCAACACTNNTGCTGAGGGCGCGTCCTTAGCGAGCAGCGCCTTAGCGCCCTTCCCTAACACGTCTTCGTGTGACGGAATCTCACGCATTAAGTTGCGTGCCGCCAAGAGTTTAAGGTCGTGCTTCAAGTGTGCTTCAAGCACATAGCTCATGAGCATCGTGTCGTGTAACGTGCCGCCCAAAGTGACACCGAGCCCGCGCAACACATGCCAAACGGTCTTTGCGTCATGCATGACTTTGGCACCAGGTACTTCGAGCCACGGACGAAGCATATCAAGCACACGCTTTGGCGTCAGATCACCCTCCATACGAAGGACATAAACGTCTTTGGCTGAGAGCGCAATCCCCATCCCAACCAAATCGGCGTGACGAGCCTCACCGTCCCAAAGAAGTGTTAAACCAATGGGCAACGAACGGTCTTCTGCTAAGCGTCCCACAACTTCGTCTAACCCCATCAAGTCTTTGACTTCCACAAACGGAATGTCATCTGGCTTCTCGGCTAAGGTNACCGGCGAAAAAGACGTGGTCATCATCGGCGTCTTCGCGCTCGACGCCACCTTGGGTGTCGTAGGAGCCATTGCCGGCGCTTCAGTCATCACCGTTTTGTCTTCTTGCGTTGGTTCTTCAACCGCCCCAAAGAGACCACCCAAGCCGTCAGGCGCTTCAACGGCACGGGAGGGTTCAGGTGTGGGCGTAGCCACCCCAGCGGGCGCGGCACGCTTTAAGGTCGACGGAGACATTTCCCAACGTCGACAGAAGGCTGCAATAGCTTCGGCGGAGGCGGGTTTTACCACCAACTGATCAATCGCGCACGTTTGAGGCAATTCACAGGTACGACAAATCGTCGTCAAGCGACGTGCATCGTCCAAAAACGGTAACCCAGCACGCAAGTATTCGCCCACTTTACCTTTGACATTCTCCGCATTAGCCTTGACGCCATCAAGGTCACCGTACTCAGCGATCCACTTGGCGGCAGTCTTGGGACCACACTTTTCGATCCCTGGCACGTTATCGACCTTGTCACCCATCAAAGAGAGGTAGTCAATGATGCGTTCAGGCGGTACACCGTACTTTTCGATCACGCCCTCACGATCGTAGAACTTGGTATTCATGGTGTTGAGTAACACAATGTCGTCGTCGACGAGCTGTGCCATATCTTTGTCGCCCGTCGCAATGACACTCTTCATCCCCGCCGCACGCGCTTTTTCGGCAATCGTAGCAATCACGTCGTCCGCTTCTACGCCCGCAATCGACACCAAGTACCAGCCCAAATCACGAAGCGCCTGATGTAAGGGTTCAATCTGCACACGCAAGTCGTCAGGCATAGGCGGACGGTTGCTCTTATAGTACNNTGGAAACATGTCATGACGGAAGGTCTTGCCCGGCGCATCAAACACAATCACGGCGTGATCGGCTTTGGCTAATGCCCAAACTTTACCGAGCATTCCAAAAAAACCACGAAGTGCGCCCGTAGGCTCCCCTTGACTTGTACGCAAGTCAGGTAACCCATGAAAAGCACGGAAAAGATAGTTAGAGCCGTCAATGAGAAGAATCTTAGACATGGAAATGCATCAGCCAAAAATCGTTAAAGTGACTTAAGGATAGCCCAAAAGCGAATGCCTCAACGTTTCAATCGGTTTCGAAGGCAACGCACTTCTAGGCACACCGAAGCTTTCGCCCATGGCACAATAACATCAAGTCTCAGGAAAACGTAATTGTTTTCTCGTGTTGGATCTACTCGTGTCACCCATAAGACATGTGTCCACTCTTACGCTTTATTGCCTCTCTACCTAATGATTTGAAGACTTTGTCGTGAGGCAAGAAGGATGCATTATGACTAAGCCATTATTGACCGCTATTGCCCTTTTAGTTGGGTCTTCGTTTGCCATGGCAACGACGCTTGATGCGCCGCCGCCCTATGCAGGAGACGTTAAACCCGCTACGCAAGCCCCTGTTAAATCGTCGTCCGCCCCCAAAGAAGCGGCGAACCCCTTGTTGCCAAGTAAGGCTGACATGGAAAAAGCGCGCGAAGATCGTGCCCACGGCAAGATTCCGCCTAAGTTCGATCGTCAAACAAAGATCGAAGCCGTGCGTGACGAAAACAATCACGTCACAGAATATGTCGTGACGCCTGGGAGCACGCACATTCCTTATAAGATGGAAAACCAGGCGGATAGACCCATTGACTCCACCCCGGGCGGCAACTCCAAGAGTACGCTTGGCACGACCAAGTTCATTGAATTTGGTTGGTAAAAACTCAATTCTCTTTTTATGGCGAAACCTATTCAATTGTCCGACGGTTGGCGTTGGTTTAAGGATGCCCTTCAAGCGCTCAAGAACCAACCGCTTGGCTTTGTCGGTATTGTGATCTTTTACGTATTAATTAGTGGGCTTCTCTCTGGCATCCCTGTCATCGGTCCGATTTTGGCGGGTGTTTGGATGCCGTTCGGGGCTGTTCTGACGGGCTTTGCTACGCGCGACGCGCTTCGTCATCGTTTGCCGACCTATGCACCGTTACTGGCTACTGCACGCAAACAAGTCACGCGCCTTCATTTGATTTCAGTGGGGCTTGTGAGTGCAGGTTGCATGGAACTGATTTTCTTAGCTTGCCAGTGGCTCTCGGCAGATCAAATCCAAGCTTGGAAAATCAGCGAAGAAGGGGTCATTGACACGGCAAGTATCTTTGCGAACTTCCCGTGGCTTGGCGTTGTTGCCGGGGTGCTTCTATATACACCCCTCTTTATANGTACGCTCTTTGCACCGCTCCTTATTGCAGACGCTGGTCAAACGCCAGGAAAAAGCTTCTTTTATTCGTTCTTTGGGATCTTACGTAGCTTTTTCCCTTGTTTACTCGCGGGGCTCCTCTTGATTGGTTTGACGTNNACCGTCATTGCCTTTATTGGTAATGGGCTCTTCTTGGCGTTGGGTCTTGGTGGTGGGTTCTCTTACCTTTCGCCCTTTGTCGTCATCTTTATGACGAGCATTGCTCAAGCGATGGTTTTACCCATGTATCGTGATCTTTTTGGCGAAAAGGCGCTCTTTGATCGTCTGCCATAAGTGAACACCTTTTCACTACCTAAAACGCGACCTGATGATTGCCATCACGGTCGCGTTTTTTTCTTTTTCACTGATACTCTTCACCAAATAGCGAGAGTGAGTGCTCACTTTCATGAATCGGCGTACTCACAGTGAGTCCCATCAAACGTATGCCAGCCGCTGGAATCGAGACTTCTGCCAAAAGGCGCTCAGCATCTTCTAAGAGCCTCACACGATCCAATGCACCATAAGGGACGTCCGACGTATAGGCACGAGTTTTGGTAGTGAAATCGTGGTGACGCAGTTTGAGTGTCAACGTGCATCCCACAAACTGAGCGCGCTCAAGGCGCTTCGTTAGTTCCTCCACCAAGTCTGCCAATACTTGACTGATTTGGTGACGCGCGCGTAAGTCGTATCGAAAGGTACGCTCGCACCCAACGCTCTTACGTTCACGCCACGCACGTACGGGTCGATCATCAATTCCACGTACAAAGCGGTAAAAGTCGTACCCAGACTGCCCAAAGTGGCGTAATAAATCTGACAAAGCCCAAGCACGTAAATCGGGCGCTTTGTGGATTCCTAAGTCATGGCACTTGGCGGTAGTTGCGGGACCCACGCCCCAAAAGGCTTCGATCGGCAACTGATCAATAAAGGCAATCGCACGATCAGGATGAATCGTGCAAAGGCCATCGGGCTTACGCCAATCGGACGCAATCTTACTNAAAAACTTGTTGTATGAAACTCCTGCACTTGCGATGAGCCCGAGTTCCTCACGAATCTCCGCCTTGATGGCTTTTGCGACATCGACGCCCAAAGCAATACCCTGCTTATTGTGTGTCACATCCAAAAAGGCTTCATCTAAGCTAATGGGTTCAATGATGTCGGTATAGCGGTGAAAAATCTCGTGAATAGCCTTTGAGACCGCTTTGTAGTGCGCCATACGTACTTCAACAAAAATGAGGTGCGGACACAATTCTTTGGCTTTAGCGCTTGGCATCGCGCTACGCACGCCATATTGACGAGCTTCATAACTCGCGGTTGCGATCACGCCACGGCCTTCTGCATGACCCACGGCAATCGGTCGTCCACGAAGCGCTGGGTTATCTCGCTGTTCGACCGACGCATAAAAAGCGTCCATATCGACGTGTACGATTTTGCGGGACGTGTCACGCGTAAGGACGAGCGTCGCCTCATCGTACCGTCGAGTCTGACGGTCGACGTTTGGCTAAGAAGGGAGGTAAGGATTCTGGCGACATCATACCTCAACATTTTAATGTTTTATCAAATAGCCTTTTGGATAACTGTCACAAGTGTGCAAAAAGGACTACAATCNNACGTTCTTAATCAAAACAACCTTAACAGGAGACTCTTCAATGCCCCACGTTGTCTGCGAAGCCTGCATTGGCTGCAAGCGTACTGACTGCGTCGACGTCTGCCCCGTGGATTGCTTCCGCGAAGACTCGAATTTCCTCGTGATCGATCCCGACGAATGCATCGATTGTGCCGTTTGCATCCCTGAATGCCCGGAAGCAGCCATCTTCGCCGAAGAGGACGTTCCTGAAGATCAGCAGGAATTCATCGCGCTCAACGCTGAACTTGCCCGTGAATGGTNNACTTCCATCACGCGCCGTAAGCCTTCTCCCGATGACGCCGACCAGTATCATGGTGTTAAGGGTAAGCTGAAGTTCTTGAAGCGCTAATCCGATACGTCCGGCGGCTCCTTTGAGCCGCCGTTTTTTTCTGTCTACGTTTGCTCGAGTCTCGATCGTTATGCAAAAAATCACGCTCATCAACCGCCGTGAAGTGGCACCTGCCCTTTTCGAACTGTGTTTTACGCGCCCAGACAACTGGGGCTATGACGCTGGACAATTTGCTCGTATTGGCATGACGCTCGAAGAGGGCGACGTGTTTCGTGCCTATTCGATCGCGAGTGCCCCAGAATCCTCAACGCTCGACTTTCTTGTTAAGTCCGTCACTGATGGTGCGCTCTCTCCTAAACTCTGTGCGCTTAACCCTGGCGACACCGTCATGCTCGATGGGGATGCACAAGGGAACCTCTTACCCGCACGTATTGCCGGCAACAGCGATGTGTGGATGATGGCAACGGGCTCTGGTANNCTGGCACCCTTTTTGTCGATGCTCGCAGACCCCAAAGCGTTANGTATGTTCTCTCGCCGTCTCTTAGTGATTGGCGCACGCACACGCGCTGAAACCGATCAGTTAGCAGCTTACGCGCGCGAAAAAGCCAAAGTAGACGTTGAGATTTTGCCGGCTGCGTCGCGTGAAGAAGGCCCGCTCACGGGGCGCTTACCCACGCTCATTGAGTCGGGTGCCTTAGAAGCCGCGGCGCACACCACCTTTACGCCCGACCAGAGTCGCATTTTGTTGTGCGGCAACCCCGACTTTATTCGTGCTACCCGTGCGATTTTTAAGNGTAAAGGCATTGTGTCACCGCGTTTAGGTAAGCCTGGTCAATTGCTCGTTGAATCACTGTGGTAGTCTTCGGGTGACTTTCTTTTATTTGTTTTTTTAACGCTTTTCTGATGATCACGATCGACACCATCGATAACCTGCTTCCTCAAACACAATGCCGCCAGTGTGGCTGTGACGGTTGCCGCGCTTATGCGCGTGAAATCGTTGAAAATGGCGCAGCGATTAACCGTTGTGCACCAGGCGGCGCTGAAGGCATTGCCCGTTTAGCTAAAGCGACGGGACAGGCTATCGTTCCTTTGGATCCCGAGTACGGTACCGAAGTCCCGTTTGCTGTTGCACGCATTCGTGCCGCTGACTGTATTGGTTGCGCGTGGTGCTTGCGTGTCTGTCCCACGGATGCCATTGCGGGATCCCCTAAGCACTTACACGCCATTATTGAAGCGCGTTGCACGGGCTGTGCCCTTTGCGTCCCTGCTTGCCCTATGGATGCCATTGACATGGTCGAAAATGGGGAAACGTGGACACTCGACGACGCCCATCGTGCCCGCAACTACTATCGTGCCGCTGAAGCCCGTCGTCAACGTGTTTTAGACGAAGAAAACGCGCGTCTCGAAGCGCTTCGTCGTCCACAAGGGGGCGCATCAAGCCTCATTGCAGGCATCATGGTAAAGCAAAAGCCGCCAACGAACAAAACCGTTAACGTCAAAGATGGTGACGCATGATTAAAAAAGCTGATCGTGAACCTTTTATGGCTGCGCTCGCTGCGGCGCATCCTGATCCCAAAAGCGAACTTCATTGGACGACACCCTACGAATTGTTAGTGGCAGTCGTTCTCTCTGCCCAAGCAACGGACAAGGGCGTCAATATCGCGACGGCGAAGCTCTTCCCTGTTGCTAATACGCCTGAAGCCATTGCCGCACTCGGCGTTGAAGGGCTCACACCCTATATTCAGACGATTGGACTCTACCGCAACAAAGCCAAAAACGTCATCAAGCTATCTGAAATCTTGCGTGACGACTATGGTGGCGTGGTACCCGAAGACTTCGATAAGCTCGTGGCGCTCCCGGGCGTTGGTCGCAAGACCGCGAACGTTGTGTTGAATGTCGCCTTTGGTCACCCGACCATCGCTGTGGACACGCATATCTTTAGAGTCTGTAACCGTACGGGCTTTGCCAAAGGAACAACACCTGACGCCGTTGAAGAAAAACTCTATAAAGTCGTGCCGCCCGCTTACCTCAAAAATGCACATCATTGGATTTTGCTTCACGGGCGCTACTGCTGCAAAGCTCGTAGCCCTGAATGCGAACGTTGCCCCGTTGCACAATGGTGTAACGCGCCAGAAAAGAAAAAACGGTTGGCTGATTTGATACCTTCCAGCACCGAGTAATTTGTTTTCCTTAATTGATATCGCCTAACCCATCTGATTTAAGAAGAGGGTTAGCAAAAAAAAACTTCTTATCGCACGCCCGACACTCGTTCGGGCGTTTTTTTCTGTGCGTAAAATGAAATGAACGGCATTCTCAATATTCTTCGCCGTTCCCATTCACCACGCAGATTGATAGGAAAACATCATGACAGCTAACACTTCATGTAAAACGTGCCCGACACCCGTTTATAGCCGCATCGGTAAACCCAAAGAAGGTTCGGTGATTGGTGAAATTTTGGCGCTTGCCGCACGTCCTGAGGTGATTAGCTTTGCGGGGGGCTTACCTTCGCCTGAGGGCTTTCCGGTCAAAGTCATTAAGGATGCTGCCGACTGGGTCATGGAAACCTGCCCTCAAACTGCTTTGCAGTATTCTGCCGTTGACGGCATGATGCCGCTTCGTCAAGCCATCACCAACATCGAAACCAAGGCTGGTGTGCCAACAACGCCTGACGAAGTACTGATCGTTTCGGGTTCTCAACAGGCGCTCGATATGATCGCTCGACTCCTTGTTGACGAAGGTTCTAAGGTCTTGGTCGAAACGCCGACCTACATGGGCGCGCTTTATGCGTTTGAACTTTGCCATCCTGAATTTGTAAGTCTTCCAACGGACGACGAAGGGCTCAATCCTGATCTGATCGATGATCGTGTTGAAGGCGCTCGCTTTGCCTATGTGATGCCCACGTTCCAGAACCCGACAGGTCGTACGATTAACGATGAACGTCGCCGTAAACTCGCCGAAAAAGCCCGTCACTATGACTTCTGGTTGATCGAAGACAATCCCTATGGCGAACTCTATTACGCTGAAAAGCCGCCGGTTTCGCTTCGCGCCTATGCGCCTGAACGTACGCTTCGTTTGGGCACGATGAGTAAGGTTTTANCCCCAGGCTTCCGTCTTGGCTACATCTGTGGTCCGAAGCATGTGATCGATGCTTTGAAGCAGTTGAAAACCTCAATGGACCTTCATACGAGTACCTACACGCAGCTCATCACGGCACGCGTCTTGAACGAAGGGCTCTTTGACGAACACCTGCCAGCCGTGCGTAAGCTCTATGCTGAAAAGTCANAGGTGATGCTCGATAGCCTTGAAGAATACATGCCAAAGGATCCGCGCATCAGTTGGACGAAGCCTACGGGCGGTATGTTCATTTGGTTGAACCTCCCTGAAGGCTTGGATTCAGCTGACCTCATGAAAAAGGTCTTGGCGTCTGACGTACCCGTTGGTTTCGTGCCTGGCATGGCTTTCTATACCGACAATCCTGAAGTCAACCACTGCCGACTCTCCTTTGTGACCGTTCCGTCCGAAAAGATTCGCGCAGGTGTGAAGTCACTCGCTGAAGCACTGAAGACCTTCCTCTAATTCGGTTTTCGTTCCTCATCCAAAAAGGGATGTTGCATACGTCGCTCGTCGACCACATGCGCGTCCCTTTTTCTTTTTACCATAAGTTAGCCTGTGACTCAGGCATTTATACATACAATCAACCCAATAACCCTCTCCTCATCCGTCGAACCTTGAAACTCCAAAGTCGTCACCAAAGCACAAATACGATATCGTAAAAGCGTACATCCTATTTGGGATGCGTCTTCGACAAGGTTAGACTTCGCCATGATCGACCCAAAAAACTATCGTCGGCGATGACGTGCCCCGTCTGCGGCAAATTTGAATTTAGCGAACACGGAACGGGCGACCAATAGTCGCCCACGGCGAGCCGAGCCCGCCCGTCGCGTTTAACGCGTTGGGCATATCCAAACGAGAAAAAGCCGTGTTTAGCCTCTCTCATACAAGACTGACACGGCTTTTCTTTAGACGATTGTCGTCATGAACTCAGACTGCGGTAAACAATCTAAGCCACCACTAGGTGTTTTTATTCGTGACGCGCATCCTCTTTAAGGCGAAGAATCACTCGCGTGCCGCCCGCAGGCGTTACGCGCGAAACCTCAACTTCGGCTCCAATACGCGACGCACGTTCAGCCATAATCGAGAGCCCCACGTGCTGACCTTTACGCTTATTGACGAGTTCATCGTCAATCCCGACACCGTCGTCCGTGATCGTCACAACAAGGTCCGCGTTGTTTTCGATACGAATGTCGACATTTTCGGCGTGAGAGTGCTTACGGACGTTAGAGAGCGCTTCCTGAATAATGAAGACCACCTGAAGCTTTTGGCGTGGCGTGAGTTCTGGACCGCGNGTACTCACGCGTAAACGGGCATTCATACGCGACTGCGCTTCAAAGCGGTTGATCACGGTGCGCACGCCCTCGATAAAGCCTTCTTTATGAAGGCGTTCACGGAAGTTCAACAAAAGTTCACGCACGTCTTCATAGCATTCCTGCACGCCCGTACGAATCGCCGAGAGCGACTCATCGCGTAAACCAATATCATTCGTGCGAATAGCGTCCGACAAGAATTGCACCTGCAAATTCAAGAACGACAAAGTATGCGCAATCGAATCATGTAACCCTTGCGCCAACAGTTGTCGCTCCTGAATCACGGCGAACTGACGATCGCGTTCAACCAAACGGTTACTCGAAATTGCCACACCAAAGTGCGTCACAAAGTTTTCCAACAAACGAATGACCTGGGTCGACAGATGTGGGCTTGTTCTAAAGAAGAGCGTAAAGATCCCTAGGTCGCCAGAGGTCGATCGAATCTGGAAGCTATAGGTAGTATTAAAGCCCGATTGAGCAAACTGTAGTGCCAAGGGTTCGTCTAACTCCGTGAGGTGGAAACACACGGGATAGGTTTTCTGCAAAACTGACGCAATCAAACTACTGTCGGACGGTAGGTCATTGACTGCTTTAACGAGTTCCACCGGCAACCCTTCGGTAGTCAATAATTGCATCGAGTCATCACGACCGCATAAGAGTTGTAGCGTGCAACCATCAGCCTCGGCTTGACGCATGATACGAGAGACAAAACCCTCGACCAAATCGTCTAACGAACGACGTTGCGTAAAGTAAGACGTCATTTCGTAGAGTTGCGCCAAATGGCTATTCTTTTCTTCAACCGAAGCGGTCTTTTCAGCCACTTTTTGTTCTAGATTGTCGTGCGAATCTTTGAGGCGAGCAGCCATCTGGTTAAAGCCTCGGGCAATCTCACCAATTTCGTCTTCGCTAGTGACCTCTGTGCGGGCATTCAAGTCTCCCGACGACAACCGGTTAATCGCGTCGCCCAAACGTTCCAACGGACGAATGACCCACCGCAAAAGACACGCCATAATCGTAAAGAGGCTACCAATGGCGAGTACGATCAAGAGCCCCTGCAAATAACGCAACTCCCAAAGAAAGTGTGCTCGATAGCGGTCAATATCATCCGAAAATGAGGAGAGCTCTTCAACATAATAATTGACGTTTTGCATTGCGATAGGCTGACCATTTTGGCGTGCGTTCTGAAGTTTTGGCAGTACCTCAGTACGCCACGCCTTATCGATCGTCGCTAAATGCGCACGAATCTCAGCTGTTTCAGGTACCCACAAAGGGCGCCACGTATCTCCTTCTTGCAAAAGAGCCAGTACCGCATCGACAGCACGCACTTCGCTTGTGAAGTCTCGTGCTGGGTAGTGCGGCTGCACAAAGAGCGCCGTACGGAACACGTGGTAACGAATATCCCCAATGATGTTCGTCGCGGCGGAGGTGGACTCAAGCTTCCAGTTAAGCATCATCGTGTACCCAATCGACGTCACGATAAAGCTCACCCAAATCAAGGTTAAAAGCAAAAGTCGAGCAGAAAGGCTCTTAAAGAAACGAGAGAGATGTAATCTCATGAGGCAATCTCAAGCGAAATTTTCAAAGCAAACGTGGTGATTCGTCTTCTAATTGAATCGATAAGCCAGTATTGGACGCAGATGACTCGCCACCTTCGGTGCCCTTATCACCAGGGNNTATAATTGGTGCCAAGTTTTCAACGCGCCAAGAAACAGCAATCTGACGACCTTTACGTGCACGATGCATCACAAACTCTTCAAAGCTCTTGCGCGTAATCTGCACTTCGCGCGCCTTGCCCGAGCGCCCCGTCCCAGAAGCAATCACCCCACGCTCATCAACCAAAGTCATTGCCAAGAGTTTTTCGTTGGGCTCAAGCTTCATGAGGGACACCCCCATGCCACCATTGGGTAAACGACGTAACTCATTCTTTTCAAAGACAACCAAACGCCCCTTACCCGACAAGCAAGCGACAAACCCCTGAGTGTCCGTACCCACGCCAGGATTCAATAACGTTTCGCCTTCGTTCAACTTAAAGAACGTTCGACCAATACGTTGAGAACTGCGCAAGTCACCGATCGTACAAAGTAATCCCATACCATCAGTCGTTGCTAGCACAATGTCTTCTTTTTCGCGACCAGCGAACAGACCCACAAAGCGCTTCATGCCTTTATCAAGGTCAAAGAAAGACGAAATAGGTAAACCGTCGCCACGTACTCCAGGGATTGCGGACACCTTACAGGTATAAACACGCCCCGTATCGGTGAGGAAGCTAATATCGTCAACCGAACGGCACTCAACCGCCTGGTCAAACGCATCCCCCACTTTGTAACTCAACAAAGTGCAGTCATGACCATGCCCCTGACGGGTACGTAGGAACCCCTTTTGAGAGAGCACTACAGTCACAGGTTCATCAGCCACCATGGGTTCAGCCTGCACCACCTGGGCTTCTTCGATCAACGTACGACGTTCGTCACCGAAGGTCTTCGCGGTCTGTTCAATTTCACGCGCAACCGTACGACGAAGCACCGCGTCGCTACCCAACAAGCGTTCAAGCGAATGCTTTTCTTTTTGGAGTTCAGCGAGCTCTTTTTCGATCGCAATCGCAGCTAAACGTGCCAACTGACGTAAACGAATTTCGAGAATATCGTCGGTCTGACGTTCCGTGAGTNNACCAAACTCTGCCATCAAAGCAGCTTTCGGGTCGTCGTGCGTACGAATAATTTCGATCACGCGATCGATATTGAGTAACACCAACGCACGGTACNNTTCGAGCACGTGGATACGGTCGTTCACCTTATCTAAACGCGCCTTTGAGCGACGACGCACAGCTTCTAAACGGAAGTCAATCCACTCGCGAATGATGTCTAGGAGCGTCTTTTGCTTGGGCTTACCGTCAATGCCGAGCATGACGAGGTTAACCGAAACGTTTGATTCCATCGACGTTTGAGCAAGCAGGTACGCGACAAACTCTTCGCGATCGATACGACTTGTTTTCGGTTCAAAAACCAAACGCACAGGATGCTCTTCGCTCGACTCGTCACGCACACGATCCAAAATTGCGAGCATGGCATTTTTGGCTTGCTGCTGTTTAGCAGACACCGTCTTCTTGTCTTTNTTGCTCTTCGGATTCGTGATGGCTTCAATTTGGTTAAGCACATCCTGTGACGATGACGCGGGCGGAAGTTCATCTACGACCAACTGCCACTGACCGCGAGAAAGGTCTTCAAAATGGTAGCGAGCACGAACAATCAATTTGCCGCGACCGGTGCGATAAATATCTCGAATAACGCTACGCGGACTAATGATCTGACCGCCACATGGGAAGTCAGGGGCTGGTAACACCTGGAGCACTTCGTCTAACGTGGCTTCTGGTTTATCGATCAACAACGTACAAGCCGCCGCCACTTCATTTAAGTTATGTGACGGAATATCGGTGACTATACCCACGGCAATCCCCGATGATCCATTTAAAAGGACAAATGGGAGTTTCGCGGGCAACACCACAGGTTCCTGAAAGTTGCCATCATAGTTAGGCGTAAAGTCAATCGCACCTGTATCGACTTCGTCGAGCAACAACTGCGCAATCGGCATCAACCGCGCTTCGGTATAACGCATCGCAGCCTGCGAGTCACCGTCGCGACTACCAAAGTTCCCTTCGCCGTCAATCAACGGATAGCGAAGCGAAAAGTGTTGTGCCATACGCACCAACGCGTCATAGACGGATTGGTCACCATGGGGATGGTATTTACCGAGCACGTCACCGACCACACGAGCGGACTTCACAGCCTTAGCACCCGCCTTCACGCCCATGCGTTCCATGTCAATCAAGATACGACGCTGCACGGGCTTTTGGCCGTCAGAAACGTCAGGCAACGCGCGGCTTTTCACCACCGACATAGCGTACTCTAAGTACGCACGACTCGCGTAGCGGGCAAGCGTCAACTGACCGTCGCACTCGGCATCCCCCGTCATCACATCGTCCACGTGATTCCCTAAGGGAGAAGCGGACGTTTCGGTCTCATCAGCCCCATTCAGAGCGTCGGACGACGCTTCGTCAGTGCTCTCTTCGTCATTGGCTTCAGTAGATTCATTCACATCACTCGCATCGGTTTCTGTAACCTCAGCCTCGTCTGAGCGCTTGGTCGCAGCCCCTTCAGCCGTCGTTTCGTCTTCCGTGTCGAGCGCGAGCGTCTCGGTCACTGATACGTCTTTAGGCGTATTAGAAACGTTAGAGGTCTTAGCGTTCTCTTTAGCCTCTTCGTACACCAATTCAATATCGCCAAAGAGACCGCCGTCATCCAAGGTCTCAGGCTTTAAACCACTTTTCTTTCTTGCCATCTCGATAGTTTCCTTAGACATCCGCCTCGACGCGGTCACCGTATTCTTCCATCCACAATTTGCGGTATNNAGTTGCGCCCTTGGTTGCCATCAGTAGGTTCATGATTTCCCCCGTCACGGCTTCAGAAACGTCCCCTAAAGACACAGGCAATAAGCGACGCGTATCAGGATGCAACGTGGTCTCTGCCAACTGCGCGGCCTTCATTTCGCCCAAGCCTTTAAAGCGAGAGATCGTGACCTTTTCTTCGTCGATCCCTTCTTTGCGTAAAGACGCAAGCGTACGCTGCAACTCTCGATCGTCCAAGCAATAGAGTTTACGTTCTGCCTTTCGGTACTTTTTTNNAGGTACATCCACGCGATATAGCGGCGGCATGGCAACGTACACGTGCCCTTCTTCGATCAACTTCGGGAAGTGACGATAAAAGAGCGTGAGAAGCAACACCTGAATGTGGCTACCGTCCACGTCAGCGTCAGACAAAATGCAAATCTTGCCGTAGCGAAGTCCCTTCAAATCGGGTTCACCGTTGGCGGGATGCGGATCGACCCCAATCGCAACGGCAATGTCGTGGACCGTATCAGATCCAAAAATCTTGTCCGCATCAACTTCCCAGGTATTGAGGATCTTGCCACGCAAAGGCAAAATCGCCTGGAATTCTTTGTTGCGACCTGATTTGGCAGAGCCCCCTGCGGAATCCCCTTCCACAATAAAGATTTCATTACGCGTAATGTCGTCCGATTCGCAGTCCGTGAGTTTGCCAGGCAACACCGCAACGCTAGACGACTTTTTCTTGGAATACTTCGTCGACTGACGCTGACGGGCTTGTGCCTGCGAAATGATGAGTTCTGCGAGCTTTTTCCCTTCTTCAATATGGTCGTTGAGCCAGAACTCAAACTGCGGACGCACAAAGCCGCTCACCAACTTCATGGTTTCACGGCTCGTGAGCTTTTCTTTGGTCTGGTACNNCTGAAATTGGGGATCCAACGCCTTGGTGGACAACACAAAATTCGCACGGCTAAAGACGTCTTCCGAGAGGATCTTGACATTCTTCGATTGCAAACCATAGTACTGCATAAAGNNTACCAACATCGCCTGATAAAGTCCATCCTTGAGCCCCGCTTCGTGCGTGCCCCCTTGTGGGGTCGGAATGAGGTTCACATAGCTTTCGCGCTCAAGCGCCCCTTCAGCCGTCCAAATCACGACCCAAGACGCCCCTTCGCCCACTGAAAAGCCGTCGTCCGCATCAGTCACAAAACCTTCAGCCTCAAAGGGCGGAATCAAGGGTTCAGCATTGATTTCGGAGAGCAAGTATTCGCGTAAGCCACCTTCATACTTCCACGACTGTTCGCGTCCCGTCTTTTCGTTACGGTAGACCACTTCACAGCCAGGCAACAACACGGTANNCTTCGAGCGTAACAAACGCACCAAAGCGGCTTCAGGCACATTGGGACTATCAAAATACTTGGGGTCAGGCTTGGCTGTTACGCGCGTCCCGGTTTGAGACTTCGGGCGAGGCGACTTTTTGGAGGTCAAAGGCGTCACCACGTCACCATCAGCAAAGGTCATCGTCGACTCTTGCCCATCACGCCAAACCGTGACGTTAAGTTGCGTCGACAAAGCGTTCGTAACAGACACACCAACGCCATGCAAGCCGCCCGCAAAGGAGTACGGTNNACCCGAACCATCAGCCTTCGCGAACTTACCGCCTGCATGCAAACGCGTAAAGACCAGTTCAACCACAGGCACCTTTTCTTCAGGGTGAAGTCCCGTTGGAATCCCGCGGTAATTATCTTCAACAGTCACAGCGCCATCAGCATGCAGCGTGACCGCAATACGCGAACCAAATCCGGCTAACACTTCGTCGGTCGCATTATCAATCACTTCTTGAATAATGTGGAGAGGATTATCTGTGAGAGTGTACATCCCAGGGCGCTGTTTAACGGGTTCTAACCCTTTGAGCACCTTAATTGACGAGACGCCATAATCCTCTTTCTTGCCGCTTACTTTCGCCATATCCGTTTTATTACCAGCCTAAACACATCAACACTAAAAACAATGAGGGTGCAACACTCAAATCCATGTCTGACATCGCACTAGGTGCATGGATTGTAACCTATGCCAAAGTTTTTCCCGTGCTTTGCGCGTGACACAATGCATTTTGAGCCTCGATATCAACAAACAATCGCTAAAATAAACATCACCCCTCGCTAATTACAATTACCTAATTATTGAACACGCTATGGCAAAACTCTACATGGGCTTTGATGCAGGTACGCAAAGCGTCAAGGTCGCCGTCTATGACGAGGCTTTCCAGTGCCTCACGAGTCACAGTCTTCCCACCACGCTCAACTACCCGCACCCTGGTTGGGTCGAAATGAGTGCCGATAACTTTCTTGATATCACGGTCAAATCCATGGCTGCTTGTGTCGAAAGTCTGCGCGACATGGGGCGTGATCCCAACGATATCTGCGCCATCATGGGCGACGGGATTATTTGTGGGATCGTGGGCGTGAATGCCAACGGTGATGCGATTACCCCCTATATCAACTATCTTGATAGCCGCACGACCCCTGACGTCGAAGCACTCAACGCTAAAGGACTCTCGATTTGGGGGCGCGAAACGGGTAACCCCGTCGCCTCGCCCATGTTCCCCGCCATGTTCGCGCGTTGGTTCTTGCGTGAAAACGAGGCTTTTAAGCGTGATGGCGTGAAGTTTGTTCATAACGCACCGTACATTCTCATGCACCTTGCTGGTCTCAAAGGGGACGACGCCTTTATTGACTGGGGTGCCATGTCGGGCTGGGGCTTAGGGTACGACGTTCAAAAGAAATGTTGGTCTGACGAACAGCTCCATATTCTTGGCATTGATCGCCGCTATATGCCGCGCATTGTGCGTCCTTGGGACAAGGTAGGTGGACTTTGTGAAGCCATTGCTCAAAAGACGGGGTTGCCTGTTGGCATTCCGGTCTTAGGGGGTGCTGGTGACACAATGCAGTCGATGTTGGGCTCAGGCATTTTTGAAGCGGGTCAAGGCGTGGACGTCGCAGGTACCTGTGCCATGTTCTGTGTCTCCACGAAGGGCATCGTCCCTGAACTCTCGCAGCCTGGCTTAGGACTCATCTTTAATTCGGGCACACTCCCTGATAGCTATTTCTATTGGGGCTTTGTGCGTACGGGAANNGGTCTGGCGCTTCGCTGGTTTAAAGACCATGTTTGTCAGAAGGCTGATGACGCCAACTACTATGGACCGATGACTGAGGGCGCAGCAAAGGTCCCTGCGGGCTGCCGCGGTGTGATGTTCCTGCCCTACCTCACGGGGGGCTACGGCGAAGAAAAAGAAGCCAGTGGGTGCTTCTTAAATATGACCATGGACGACGATCAATTCGTCATGTGGCGTGCTGTGCTTGAAGGGATTGGGTACGACTATATGGNNTACTTGGCGGATACGTATCGCAAGGCGGGAGTTGACCTTAACCGTCTGACGGTCACCGAGGGTGGCAGCCGTAATCCGCTTTGGAATCAGATTAAGAGCAATATGCTTAACGCCAACGTCGTGCGCTTTAAAAACGCCGGCGGCGCCGTGCTCACCAACTGCATTGTGGCGTCTTTTGCCGTGGGCGACACCAAGGACATTCGCGAAGCGTTAAGTGCCAACATCACGCAAGACGCGCAGTATGCGCCTGACGAAAAACTCAGCCACCGCTATCGTCAGCTCTTTGAAATGCGCAATCACCTTGTGCGTGACGACATGAAGGCGGCGTTCCATCGTCTCGTTGAAATGCGTAACATCGACTAACGCGACGCTTCTCCAAAAAAGAATGGTAGATCAAAGCGATCTGGCCATTCTTTTTGGTCTATTGCCGCATGACGCCTCGTGAGGCGTCATGCTATCCACCCATGAAGGTTATTCAGGCTGCGATTCACCTTCGATGAACTTCGGCTGAAGCATTTCTTCACCGAGTTCGGCACGCAAGGCGGAAAGGTAACCACGACGGTCCGCTTCGCCATAGATCGTGGCAAATTCACGCGCAAGCGACTTCAGTTCTTCGGGCTTCGGCGTCTGAACCTTGGTGCCCTTCACAAAACCGATGATGTACGCACCGCCTTCAACAGCCACACCCGTGTAGGCAGGAAGCTTATCAGCAGGCAACGCAACCATGCGATCAACGAGTTCAGCCGGGTGACCCAACGTACGCTGGCGAGAGACCCAAACCGGAGCGCTAAAGCCGTCGAGCGACTTGGAGGCACGCACTTCGGCGAGCTTCTTTTCGCCGGCAACCTTCGCGAGTTCAGCGGTAGCTTTACGAAGCTTCATACCATCGGCGATTTCAGTCTTCACGTCATCAAACGGACGCACAGCCGTCGGGAAGTGCTTGACAACGCGAGCAGCCACAAGCTTATTGCTACCCACTTCAACCGCGGACGAATTACGCTTTTCCTTCAAGCATTCGTCGCCATAGAGGTTGTCGATCACGTGTTCGTTAAAGAGCCCCTTCAATGCTTCATCCGTCACACCCGCACGCGTCACGTTGTCAGCCTTATGAATCGTAAGACCAAACTTCTTGGCAACGGGTTCAAGACTATCGNNTACCTGTTCGTAGACGATATTCGTAAAGTCTTCAGCCTTTTCGGAGAATTCACGAAGCGCCATCTGACCGATGTATTCGGCTTCGATGTCACTACGCACGGCTTCAAAGGGACGCACAGCAGACGGACGAATATCCGTCACATAAATGATGTGCCAACCGAAGTCGCTTTCAACCGGACCCACAATGTCGCCCTTTTTGGCTGTGAAGGTCGCATCTTCAAAGGGCTTGACCATCATGCCGCGACCGAAATAGTCAAGGTCACCCCCCTGGGCAGCGGAACCCGGGTCACTGGAGAATTCGGTTGCGAGCTTCGCGAAGTCAGCTGGATTTGCCTTGGCTTTAGCCAACACGTCTTCAGCCTTCTTCTTAGAAGCAGCCTTATCGTCACCAAAAGCGATCAAGATGTGGCTAGCGCGACGTTCTTCAGGCGTCGTGAAGTTATTCTTGTTCTGTTCGTAGTAACCACGGATTTCTTCTTCGTTAGGCTTAATGCCGGTACTTTGAAGNTCATCAGGAGAAAGCACCACGTATTCAGCCGTCAAGTGTTCTTCTACCAAGAATTCCTTCTGATGCTGATCATAGTAAGCGCGCACTTCTTCGGGCATCACCTTCACGTCGCCCAAGTACTGGTCAACATTGAAAACCATCGTCTGGACTTCGCGCTGTTCGGTGATGATCTTGTGAAGGTGTTCAACCACAGCGGGCGGCACCGGATAGGTTGCCGTCACCCCCGTCAGCAAGGTTTCTTTAGAGAGATCACGACGGATTTCAGCGACAAACTGCTGGTCGCTCTTACCCTGGCTCTGAAGGAAGCGTTCATAGAGTTCAGGCGAGAACTTACCGTCCTTCTTGAGCGCATCGGCATTCTTGATGAGCGCGACAGCCTGAGCTTCGCTCACATCCACGTGTTCCTTAGCCACCATCTGAGAAACGGCTGCGTCATCCATCAACATGCGAAGGATGGCTTCACGTGCTTCAGGCGTATCAAGCATGCCAGCACGGAACTGATCACCCATCTGCTGACGATAGCGTTCGAGCTGTTCGCGCTTGGCGCGGTCGAACATTTCGGGCGTGATGGAAACTTCGCCGACCTTGGCAATCGAATTATCTGCCTGCGTCATGTGGTTATAACTATAAATCCCCGTCACAACAAAGCTAGGAATAATGAGCACCATGGCGATAAACATCAGCCAGCGCTTGTGGTCACGAAATGCCTGAAGCATGGATCTGTCCTATTTTTATCTCGATTTTTTAGACCAAAAAAAAGGCGAACCTCAAGGTTCGCCTTTTTAGAAATCGTTGGCGGAGTGGACGGGACTCGAACCCGCGACCCCCGGCGTGACAGGTACCGGTATTCTAACCAACTGAACTACCACTCCACGTTGTCGTGCGTGATGCACTCGGCTTTAACCTAAGTTCGATATTCTACCGAAGTTTACTTTCTTTGGTCTTAGCCATTTTGCGAAAAACCTGACGTTTTGTATCAGATTCTTCTGAAATCTGTTGGCGGAGTGGACGGGACTCGAACCCGCGACCCCCGGCGTGACAGTACCGGTATTCTAACCAACTGAACTACCACTCCGCACATTGCGTTGTTTCGCATTTTGCTTTCAGAAGAGCTCGAACGTTGGCGGAGTGGACGGGACTCGAACCCGCGACCCCCGGCGTGACAGTACCGGTATTCTAACCAACTGAACTACCACTCCATCGGAGCTTTTCTTCAGCAGAGAAGCGTTATTATACAGAACTTTTTCAATCCGTCAAGAAAATTTCTTTTCTTTTGCGTGGTGGGTGCTGAGAGGGTCGAACTCCCGACCATCGCGGTGTAAACGCGGCGCTCTACCAACTGAGCTAAGCACCCTTCGGATTGTGTTCTGCAGTTCGCTTCGTGAAATGCAGAATTGAGATTTTACACGAAAATTTATTCGTGTCTATACCATAAACACGGTATTCCTCATTTTTTTGCTCCCAACGAAAAGTCCCTCGTGAATGTTCACAAGGGACCCTTTCGTTGAGTTGAGCAACGTCGCCTTAGGCGGTCGCTGTTGTCTGAGAAGCTTCAGCGTCCTTGGCTTCCGCCTTAGCCTTTGCTGCCTCAACCACCTTAGGGTCAAGCGCTTCAGGCTGACGAACCAAGGCGTGCTGCATCACGTCGTCGATCGTCTTCACAGGCACGATTGCGATCTTCGACTTCGCGCTTTCAGGCAACTCTTCAAGATCACGCACATTGGTTTGTGGAATCAGCACCTTGGTGCAGCCTGCACGAACCGCAGCGAGAATCTTTTCTTTGAGTNNACCGCCAATTTCAAGCACTTCACCATGAAGATTGATTTCACCCGTCATAGCAATGTCTGCACGCACGGGAATCCCTGTCATAGCTGAGATAATCGCCGTTGTGGTCGCAGCACCTGCCGACGGACCGTCCTTGGGTGTTGCGCCTTCAGGGAAGTGAACATGCAAGTCCGTTTCATAGAAACGCTTTGATTCAATCCCCAACTTGTCAGCACGGGCACGAACGACGGAACGCGCTGCTTCCACGCTTTCCTTCATCACGTCACCCAAGCTACCCGTACGCTGTACGTGGCTTTTACCTGGGAAGATCTGTGCTTCGATCGTCAAGAGTTCGCCCCCGACACTCGTCCAAGCGAGGCCATTGACCACACCGACGCGCGGTTCTTTACTAGCCAAGCCAATGGTGTAGCGTGCTGGATTCNNCAAGTAGCCACTCAGCATATCGGGCGTGACCACGGTCTTCACCGGCGCCTTTTGCTTTTGCTTCTTGAGAGTCTGCTTATCGGTAGCAAAAACGATCTTACGGAAGATCTTACCAATCAAACGTTCGAGCCCACGAACCCCTGCTTCACGCGTCCAGAAACGAATGATGTCAACGATGGCTTCGCGCGTCAGATCAACTTCTTCAGCCTTCAAGCCCGTTGCACGGAGTTCCTTAGGCACCAAATGGCGTTCTGCAATATGGATCTTTTCTTCTTCGGTGTAGCCCGACAAAGAAATGACTTCCATACGGTCTAAGAGCGCTGGCGGAATGTCATAGCTATTAGATGTTGCCACGAACATCACATCCGACAAGTCTACGGGCACTTCCATATAGTGGTCCGCAAACGAGTCGTTCTGCTCAGGGTCAAGCACTTCGAGCATCGCGGACGCCGGGTCACCACGGTGGTCGCTTCCCATCTTGTCGATTTCGTCGAGCAAGAAAAGCGGATTACGTACCCCAGAGCGAATCATGCCCTTGACGATTTGACCTGGCATCGAACCCACATAGGTACGACGATGGTCGCGAATTTCGCTCTCGTCATGCACGCCGCCCAAAGTNACACGCACGTACTTGCGCCCCGTCGCACGAGCAATCGATTCCCCTAAGGACGTTTTACCGACGCCAGGCGCACCCACAAAGCAAAGGATCGGCGACTTGACCTTACCCACACGTTTTTGAACAGCGAGGTATTCAAGGATACGTTCCTTGACCTTCTCTAAACTCGAATGGTCTTCGTCCAAAATGCGTGCCGCGGTACTCAAGGTCACGCGANNAACACGCGACTTCTTTGACCACGGATAGTCCGTCAACGTTTCGATGTAATTACGCACCACGACCGACTCAGAACTCATCGGCGGCATCTGACGCAAGCGACGCAATTCGTTACGCGCCGTATCGTCAGCGTACTTAGGCATCTTAGCATCCGTTACGCGCTTTTCGAGTTCAGCAAAATCATCGTTGTCGCCGTCCCCACTATCGCCCAACTCCTTGCGGATTGCCTTCATCTGCTCGTTGAGGTAGTAGTCGCGCTGGTTTTTATCCATCTGGCGCTTGACGCGACCGTCAACGCGTGCCTGAATTTCCTTAAGTTCGTTTTCACGACCCAAGAGATTCAACGCAAATTCGTAACGCTTGACCAAATTAGCTTCAGAGAGCAATTCAATCTTTTCAGCCGTCTTAAAGGGCGCCTGAGAGCAAATGAGGTCAAGTAAACGCTCAAGATCCATTTCGCCTTCTAACTGCTTTAATAGATCTAAACGCGTCTTGTCGCCATTAGCAAACACACTCCAAGCATCGATCAAAGAACGACGATAGGGTTCAAGCACCGAGCTATCGGGGGATTCAGAAACGACACGCGTACAGGTAGCCACCCAAGCCCCGTCAACGACTTTCAAACCCGTAATACGATAGCGAGCGTGACCTTCGACAAGCGTCTTTACTGTGCCATCAGGCAAACGTAACAACTGCTGCACGCTCGCGAGCGTAGCCGTTTCAAAGAGGTCTTCGAGCTTTGGATCGTCGTTATTCGGATCCTTCTGGATCACCAACAACAGGTAATTTCCTTCCGTCGCCATGGACTTTTCGGCGGTGNNCTTGATGGATTTCTGACGACCCATAAAGATCGGCGCCATCATGTGCGGGAAGATCACCATGTCACGGACGGCGAGCGCAGGCACTTCCATTTGTGCGGGAAAATCAGTCTTCCCCTTTGTATTCTTAGCCAATTCGTTGTCCTACTAAAAAGAGTTCAGTCCAACTTATATGGGGGCATACGCCCCCATTTTCAAGCGGTTTATTGAGAAACCTTCCGCTTAGCGTTCGATGAGCTCAACGGGCGTACCCTGTTCAACCGTTTCACGGGTGACGATAGCCTTTGCGACCGTCCCCTTAGACGGGATATCGAACATGGCATCAAGCAACACGTCTTCGACGATTGAGCGTAGCCCGCGCGCGCCCGTCTTACGTGCAATAGCCTTATCAGCGATTGCCTTCAAGGCTTCGGGCGTAAATTCGAGTTCGACGTCTTCCATCCCAAAGAGCGCCTGATACTGACGAACAATGGCGTTCTTGGGCTGCGTCAAAATCGCAATCAACGCCTTTTCGTCAAGTTCTTCAAGCGCAGCGATCACAGGTAAACTACTNACGAGTTCAGGAATCAAGCCGTACTTCACCAAGTCACCCGATTCAATCTGCTGATAGACCTTGGTGAGGTTCTTGTCACCGTCCTTACTAAAGACGCGACCACCAAAGCCCATTTCAGCCTTTTCGGTACGACGGCTAATGATGCTTTGCATGCCATCAAAAGCGCCGCCACAGATAAAGAGAATCTGAGACGTATCGACCTGAATCATGGCCTTTACCNNAGGATTCTTGCGGTCGCCCTGCGCGGGCATACTAGCGACCGTCCCTTCAACAAGCTTCAACAAAGCCTGCTGAACGCCTTCGCCCGAGACGTCACGCGTAATCGACGGGTTTTCGCTCTTACGGGCAATCTTGTCGATTTCGTCCAAGTAGATAATCCCGCGTTGCGCGCGTTCAATATCCCCATCAGCGGCTTGCACCAACTTTGCGACGATATTTTCAACGTCTTCGCCTACATAACCCGCTTCAGTCAACGTCGTCGCGTCCGCAATCGCAAAAGGCACATCTAAAGCCCGCGCCAAGGTCTGAGCCAATAAGGTCTTACCTGACCCCGTCGGTCCAATTAACAAAATATTGGACTTCTGAAGTTCAACCGTGCGAGTCGCATCAGCCTGATTCTTCAAACGCTTGTAGTGGTTATAGACCGCAACCGACAACGTACGCTTGGCGCGCGTCTGACCCACCACATACTGATCGAGTAAGTCGAAGAGTTCCTTGGGCTTAGGCAACGGCTTTTCAACAGCGGGCGTTACTTCACTCGTCGTCCCTTCAGGCGTAGAGCTCGACTTCAGCTCTTCGTTCATCGAACGAATACATTCACCACAGATCAACTCACCACGAATGCCGGAAAAAAGTTCCTTACATTCGTTCTCGTTACGACCGCAGAAAGAACAAATTTTCATAACACTTCCAAAAGAGGCTCCATCACATCTCAGATGAGCCTATTGAGGGTTCACCGAAAGTTAGAGTGCCTTTTCGAGTTCGGCACGGGTCGTGAAGATACGGTCAACCAAACCGTAATCCATCGCTTCCTGACCAATCAGCCAGTAATCGCGTTCCGTATCGTGCGACACCTGATCAATCGGCTTACCGCAGTTGTCAGCTAAGATCTGATTCAATTCAGCCTTAGTACGCAAAATCTGACGCGCCGTAATTTCGATTTCAGTACTTGACCCTGAGCACCACCCAACGGCTGATGGATCATCACACGAGAATGCGGCAACGCGTAACGGCGACCCTTTTCACCAGAACTCAACAACAAAGCGCCCATCGAGGCAGCCATGCCCACACAGATCGTGCAAACGCTCGGGCGAATAAACTTCATCGTGTCATAAATGCCCATCCCAGCCGACACGGAACCACCCGGACTATTGATATAGAAATAAATATCCTTGTCGGGGTTCTGGCTTTCAAGGAAGAGCATCTGAGCAATCACCAAGCTGGCGGACTGATCATTCACTTCACCGGTCAAGAAAATAATGCGGTCACGCAACAAGCGGGAATAAATATCGTAGCTGCGTTCACCACGGTACCGGTGTCTTCAATGACATATGGAACTAACATAGCTTTTTCTTTGCTTCTAAAAAATGACGTCCAATGATTTTAGCGGACGGCGAAAGAAGTCACCCGCTTTATTAGGCGAAATATGAAACAAAACCCAAAGAGACTCAACAAATAACAAAAGAGGCACCCGGCTCACATCCGAACCTCGATGCCTCTTTTGATCACGGTTAGGGACTTCAGTAATCACCAAAGTCCCTTCACCCAAGTCAAGCAATCACGCTCAAATTAGAGCTGACCACCCATGAGCTTGTCGAATTCAACCGTTTCTTCCGTCGTCTTGACTTTACTGAGAACCCATTCGGTCACGTTGTTTTCCGTGGCANNCTGGGCGCGGAGGTTCGTCACGCGGTTCTGGTCGTTCATGATGTATTCAACGACTTCTTCCGGCTTTTCATAGCTGGAAGCGATGTCGGTCGCGATGGCGCGAACCTGTTCATCGGTACCCGTGATGTTTTCCTTGGCAACCAAAGCTTCAACGAAGAGGCCAAGGCGAACACGACGTTCAGCCTGCGGCTTGAAGGCGTCAGCCGGCATGGTGGGATCNTTCTTGACATCGATGCCACGGGCAGCGAGGTCACGGAGCATCTGCTGGCTGAGCGCTTCGCTTTCTTCAGCAACCATGGCGGTCGGAACAGCGAACGTGCAAGCAGCGGAAACAGCATCCATCACTTCAGACTTCGTCTTCGTTTCGAGGCGCATGTTGACTTCGCGTTCGAGGTTAGCGCGGATTTCGGCGCGCATAGCGTCGACACCACCCTTAACGCCGAGCGTGGTAGCGAATTCGTCGTCAACTTCCGGGTAGGACGGTTCAGCCACTTCGATCACTTCAACGTCGAATTCAACATCCTGACCGTTGAGGTCCTGGATGCCGTAGTCAGCGGGNAAGGTCATCGGGAAGGTCTTCGTTTCGCCAGCGACCATACCGGTCACAGCGGCTTCGAATTCGGGGAGCATGCGACCCTGNGTAAGCACGAACGTGTAGCCTTCAGCGGTACCGCCCTGGAATTCAACGCCTTCCTTCTTGCCCTTGAAGTTGAGCTTCACGCGGTCGTCGTTAGCAGCAGCGCGTTCGACAACGTTGTAGGTAGCGCGCTGACGACGCATCACGTCGATCGTCTTTTCGACTTCGGCGTCCGTCACCGGGCAGACATAGCGCTTGAGTTCAACAGCGGAGAAGTCCGGGAGTTCAACGTCAGGGAACACTTCGAACTTAGCCGTGAAGTGCATGTTTTCCTTGTCTTCGACCTGCGTGGCATCGATGCGCGGATAGCCAGCAATGCGAAGACCGCTTTCACGAGCAGCCTTGGACCAAGCTTCACCAACGAGCTGGTTCACAGCTTCGTCGAAAGCCTGGGCGCCGTACATGCGGCGAACCTGAGCGGCAGGAACGTANCTCTTACGGAAGCCCGGGAGCTTGGCGTTCTTGCGATAGTTCTTGAGGGACTGCTCGGTGAGGGCTTCAGCAGAAGCGTAAGAAACAACGAGTTCGAGCGTACGTTCGAGCGGGTTGACCTTGGCGACCTCTTCGGTCTTGACGGTTTCTTGTTCAGTCATCGCGTTTGTCTTTATAAAAATCCGTCGGACGTCTCTAAACATCGACGGAATTTGTTGAAGAGATTCACTTGTGTTCACTCACAAATGAACCGCGTAAAAATTCTTTTCGAAGTAGCTTTGCTGTGGCGCACCACGCTTTCACTACTCTCTTCTATCAATAGAAGAATCCGCCGAAATAACCATATCGGCAGACCTGAATTTGCTAATTATAGCGGAGAAAATTCCCGATCGTTTTTGCTTATCTGCTTGGAAAATAAGGAAATACGCGAACAAAGCACCCTTTTTTAGATTTTTTTCGAACCTTCTCAGCACTGTTGCGTAATAGCGTGACGCTAGATTTCTTGCTACAGCACTAGCGATCCTTGGTAAAATATGATGTTTACGTCCTGTTGACTCTTTTTGCCACAGCCATGCGCATCCCTTATCTAACAATCGTTCTTAGCACCATAACGATCAGTCTACTTTCCGCCTGTGGCACGACGTCTCATTCACTTAAACCCTCGACCACCTCTGAAGCGTCCGCGCAGTCTTCTCGCACTCACCAAAGTACGCCTAAACACTCCGCGCCTACCAAAGCTGAAGCTGAAGCTGAAGCCGAAAACGAACAGTATCACGAGCGTATTGCCATTGTTGCGCGCGACATTCGAGCCATTTGCACAGCGCCCGCCAATCAGCTTTATTACACGCGTACGCCATGCTTACCCGCAGGCATGACCGAAGCGCATTTACGCGATCCCGCTCGCCTGACGGCACAAGCCCAAGTGGTCACAAAGCGGATTTTTGATCAGCTCCATCAACTCAATGAAGAGACGCGCGCCCTCATGATGGCTTCTGGCGACCCTGATTTAATTCGCTTGGCTCGCCGATCACGTGAAGTGGTTGACCCACAAATTAAAAACATCCAGGACGCATTACTCTCAGGCAAGATCACATGGGGCGAATATAACCGTGCCCGTTTAGAAATTTTTGAAACATCATCAAAAAATTCCGCAACGGATCACTAAATCCTGTAGAATGCTTTCCTCACGCAGGGGTGGCGAAATTGGTAGACGCACCAGGTTTAGGTCCTGACGCTGTTAAGGCGTGTCGGTTCGAGTCCGATCTCCTGCACCAAATTAGAGAGGCTGTGAATGTCAAAGTTCACAGCCTCTTTGCTTTTTTCTTTGAGTTACAAAGCGAAAGGCTCCTGATCCCTTAGAGACTAGAGGGCATTGATCCTTCAGCCTGGCACCCTAAGCCCTTGGTAGTCGAACTCAAGCCTATTGAAGAAAAGCTGAGAACCCACCGATTCCCGACCTTCTGTCAAAAGCTCACACTTAGCTTGCGAGCTTTAAGCGTTGCTTAGTGCTTGCAGCCACAACCACAAGAAGATTCTTCGTGGTGATGGTGATGATGTTCTTCACCACAGCCACAACCGCAGTTTTCTTCATGATGATGGTGGTGATGTTCGTCGCCGCAACCACAACCACAGCCACAAGAGTCTTCATGATGGTGATGATGATGCTCACCACAGCCGCAACCGCAGGAACCTTCATCATGGTGATGATCGTCCCCACAGCCGCAACCACAACCGCAAGAACCTTCGTCGTGATGATGGTCACCGCAACCGCAACCACAACCGCAACCACAGCCGCCAGCGTGACGCTGGATGCGAACCGGTTCAAACGCTTCTTCAACTTCGGTCACTTCAAGACCAATCATGCCGAGCATCTTGGCGATATTGGGAAGCGGAAGCACGGCAAAACCTTCAGGGGCTTCAGCCACTTCAACGCCACGGTTAATCAAAGCGCCGACAGCTTCCTGCATGGTGCGAAGGTCACCCTTCACGTGAAGCACCTTTTCAACGGCTGGACGAACCACCCAGAACTGACCAGCGTCGTCAACAAAGACGTCGTTAACCATCAAGGGGCGCTTTTCTTCAATGTACACAGCAATCGTGCCTTCAGCCGTTTCAAAAGCATCACCCCAGGTCATACGTTCTTCAGACGTAATCACGAGCTGCTTAGCGCGTTCAAGTAGAGCTTGGGCAGGTGCCGCTTCGGGCGGCAAGAGCTTGGTAAAGGTCGTCATTTTAATTTTTCCTAATAGAGACGGCGGCAAGTGAGATAGTCACCGGCATCTGCGCGTCAGAAGTACTGTTTATTGTACGCAAATGAGAGTCGTTCTGCTTTAGTTCTTTGGGATTAAGGCACTGCTTCGGCTAAGGCATCCGAAAGTCGATCGACCGCCACAATTTCAAGTCCTTCAATCGGCGTTCTAGGTGCGTTCGCTCGCGGAATCACNGTGGCCTTAGCAAACCCGAGCTTAGCGGCTTCACGGAGACGCTCTTGACCTCTAGGCGCAGGACGAATTTCGCCTGCGAGCCCCACTTCACCAAAGACCACAACGCCGTGCTGAAGCGGACGGTTACGAATACTTGAATAAATGGCACATAAGAGCGCCAAGTCAGCTGCAGGCTCCGAAATCTTGACGCCACCCACGGCGTTGACAAAAACGTCTTGGTCAAAGCACCCAACCCCCGCATGACGATGTAGCACTGCTAAAAGCATCGCTAAGCGTTGCGCATCAACCCCTAACGCCAAACGTCGAGGCGTGGGCAAATGTGACGTATCAACCAAGGCTTGAATTTCGACCAACAAAGGACGCGTCCCTTCTTGGGTCACCAAAACCGTAGAGCCAGGAATATTCGACTTATATTCTGAGAGAAATATCGCTGACGGATTCGTGACGCCGCGAAGCCCATGATCAGTCATCGCAAAGACGCCTAATTCGTTCACAGCGCCAAAACGGTTTTTAAAGGCGCGCACCAAACGGAAGTTGGAGTGTTGGTCGCCTTCAAAATAAAGCACTGTGTCAACGATATGTTCAAGAATACGAGGNCCNGCTAGAGCGCCGTCTTTGGTGACGTGCCCCACAAAAATCAGGGTCGTACCGACGGTTTTAGCCATGCGCGTGAGTCTCGCAGCGCACTCGCGCACCTGCGAAACGGATCCAGGCGCACTATCGAGCGCACTCGAAAAGATCGTCTGAATCGAGTCAATCACGACGAACTCAGGCTTACGATTGGAAATTACACTTTCAATATGTTCGAGTTCAATTTCACTCATCAGCGTGAGCCCGCGCGGCTCCAACTGAAGGCGTTGTGCACGTAACGCAATCTGTGTTGGACTTTCTTCACCTGACACATAGAGTGCCGAGCGCCCGAGTGCCACAAGTCGCGCCATCACTTGGAGTAACAAGGTCGATTTACCGATCCCTGGGTCACCCCCAATCAACGCGACACACCCACGCACCAGGTCGCCGCCCATCACACGGTCAAATTCACTAAGCCCCGTGATCGTACGTGGAATTTCTTCGATCGTCACGTCAGCCAGGTCTTGTAGCGCCCCTGACGTATCAACAAAGCCCCCAACAGGACGCGGCGCAGATGAACCATAGCGCGCAGAGACGCCTTGGCTCACTTTAAATTCTTGAAGCGTATTCCAAGCACGGCAATGCGGACATTGCCCTTGCCACTTGGGCGTCGTGCCGCCGCATTCCGTACAAACAAATTCCGTTTTGGTTTTTGGAGTTCTTGGAGTATTGGGTCTCAATTAGTGTTGAATACGAAGAGGGACGCGACGAGCAAGTGCGCAAATCAGTTCGTAACCGATCGTGCCCGCTGCACTCGCCACGCGATTAACGGGGAGATTACGCCCCCACAATTCAACGCGACTTCCCAAGCCTGCCGCAGGGATATCGGTAATATCGATTTCGAGCATGTCCATAGAGACCGCCCCAACGAGTGGCGCAATCTGCCCTTCGACCCAGGTCGGCGCACCGTCAGGCATCGTGCGCGGATAGCCGTCTGCATAACCACAAGCGACTACGCCAATTCGGGTCGGGCGCTCTGCAATCCAACGGGAGCCGTATCCCACAGCTTCGCCCGGCGCAATTTCTTGCACAGCAATAATCTTACTAGAAAGGGTCATCGCGGGCTTGATACCAACTCTTCGGACGAAATATGTGCGTCTGGACTCACACCATAAAGCGCAACCCCGGCACGCACACCGTCGCCACCCACTTCTGGGTGCCAAAGAATCGCAGCAGAGTTGGTATACAGGCAGCAGTTGCCGAATGGGCCAACTTACCCATACGGGTCAACTGACGGCTCACCGATGCGGGTGCCGTACCTAAGTAACTCGGTTCAGCGTTGGCAAAGTGGGTCACAACACCCATCACCTTGACACCTGGGATTGCCATCAACTGATCGTAGATCGTGCCGACTTCAACAGGTAAAAATCCCAAACGATTCATGCCCGAATTCACCTTGATGTGAACTTTGACTTCACGTAAAGGGTGGTTTCTCAATAGATCAATTTGCCAAAGCGAATGAATCACCGTTTCAACATCAAGGTCCTGCAAGGGCTCAATGTCAGTCGCGTCAAAAAAACCTTCTAATAACAGCACGCGCTTATGCCAACCTGCACGACGCGCGCGTTCAGCGTCGCAAAGGTCAATCGTGGCAAAACCATCAGCATCAGCAAACGCTTCTACGGCATTTTCTAAACCATAGTATAGGCATTCGCCTTTACGACCGCCCAAAGGGTACGGTCACCAACACTCTGACGCAGGCGCGCAAGATTATGCTTTAGCGCCTGAATATCAATTTCTGCGTATATGGGACGAGGCACTCGAACAACTCTACTTCGTTGCGATTTGGACAATTGTGAGCACAACTGTCTCTCGGAAAAACCCTTTAATCTTACTCGCCTCGACGACCTTTAGGCGAAGAAATCAATTCTTGGCACAATTCTGATGACGAAATGATGAAAATTCGCCTCCCTGAAGCCGCTCAGACGGGCTAAACTTAGAAGATTAAACACCATTCATTGACCGACTTTTACTTAGCTATCCTGACCCATGAATCGCGGTTTTTACACCATCATGTGTGCGCAGTTTTTGTCGTCCCTTGCCGACAACGCACTGCTCATTGCTGCTATTGCCCTTTTGACAAGCATTCAAGCGCCCGAATGGATGACTCCGCTTCTAAAGCTCTTCTTTGTGGTGAGCTATGTTTGCTTTACTGCCTGGGTCGGTATCTTCGCGGACTCGATGCCCAAGGGGCGCGTGATGTTCCTCACGAACTTTGTGAAAGCCGTGGGTTGCTTATTAATGCTTTTTGGTGGGCATCCTTTATTAGCCTATGCTGTCGTTGGGGTTGGCGCCGCTGCCTATTCCCCCGCCAAGTACGGCATTCTGACTGAACTCTTGCCTCCCCAGAAACTGGTGGTCGCCAATGGTTGGATTGAAGGACTAACAGTCGGCTCTATTATTCTTGGCGTTGTGTTGGGTGGCGTATTAATTAAGCCCGAAATCGCACAACCCATTTTGGATCTTTGCCACTTGGATCTCTTAGGGCTTCATAGTTTTGCTGAAGCCGCGATCTTTGCGATTGCATTTGTGTACTTAGCGGCGTCCGCTGTGAACCTCGCAATCCCGGACACGGGGGTTCGTTATCCACCGCAAAAGTTTGACCCCGCAGACTCGATTCGTGGCTTTATTCAGAGTTGCCGTCTGCTTTGGAGCGATCGTTTGNGTCAGATTTCGCTCTCTGTCACTACGCTCTTTTGGGGCGCAGGCGCCGTCCTTCAGTTCCTCGTCTTGAAGTGGTGTGATCACGCTTTGGGTATGGACCTTTCACAAGGTGCCATCATGCAAGTACNNGTCGTGAGTCTCGGGATTGCAGTGGGGTAGTGTTTGAACGCCGCCAAGGTGCCTTTAAAGAAATCTCTGAGCGTCCTTCCGATGGGGATTTGTATGGGGGTGCTTGTCATTGGCGCCTCTTACTTCACGCGCGACATGGCACCTGCGGGCGGCTTAAACCTCTTTGGCTTTGAACTCTCTTGGGCTGTCATGATTGCTGGCGTCATCATGATTCTCGTTGGGATTTGCGCGGGCTTCTTTGTGGTACCGATGAACGCCCTCTTACAGCACCGTGGTCACGTGTTGATGAGCGCGGGTCGCTCAATTGCCGTTCAGAACTTTAATGAAAACTCCTCGATTCTTGTGATGTTGGGAGTCTATGCGCTCCTTATCAAGTTGGACCTTTCGGTGCCAGCCACGATGATGGTCTTTGGTATTTTCGTTTCTGCTTCGATGCTTCTTGTGATTCTCAAGCACCGTCGCAATCAAAAGGAATACGACAGTACGCATTTGATTGGTGAGGCAAAGCGCCATTGATCCTGCGACTGATCACTGAACTCAAAGCCCAGGCACTCACACTGCTTGGGCTTTTCTTTGAACGCAGAGCCCATTCACTTCTAGCGACTACCATGGACGTCCCCCTTTAAAGGCGTACGATCAGACGCCATTGGCTCATCATGAGAATGAGCCACACGCCTCAAGCCTCATCACAACGCACAGTCGTCGTAGACCTTTTGTGACTTGCTCTTGAACCCAACGCAAAACAAAAGCGAGCATTCAAGCGCCCATAACGCCAACAGCCGCCCGAATCTCGAGCGGCTGTTGACGTTTGATCTAGGAGATCGAGGAGAACTTTTTAAATTAGGCAGCAACCTTCACTTCGTGAACGACTTCGTCCTTTTCGAGGTCGTGGTTGACCATGGCNGTCACCGTACTATCGGACCAGACGTTCAACGTCGTTTCGATCATGTCAATCACGGCATAGAAGGGAAGAATGACACCCATAAGCATGATGGGCACATTCATGCTTGCGAGCAAACTTGCGGACAAGAAGAAGCACCCCATCGGCACGCCAGCGTTACCGACAGCAGTAAGGTAGAAATCAAAACCCAAGCGNGCGAGCATCAAAGGCGTGATTTCAGCGCCCGCGTTTTGCATCAAGTAAACGACCGTCACAAGAATAAAGNNTACCGCACACCCATTCATGTTGATCGTCGTGCAAATCGGAAGCACAAAGCGAGAAACCGAACGGCTCACACCCACATTGTTTTCTGAGCAAGCCATGGTGACGGGGAGCGTGCCTGCAGAAGACTTCGAGAAGAAAGCCACAGCTAAAGCAGGCGCCATGCCGCGAGCGACCTTGATCGGGTTAAGACCACGAGCCAACATCAAAAGCGGTAAAACAACGAGCATCTGAATAAAGTTGGCGGTNAAAATAACGCCGAAATACGTACCCAAGCCACCGATAGTNACCCCTTTAGACATTTCGACCACAAAGTCAGAAATAAAACCAAAGATCCCGATCGGAAGCACGAAGATCAGCCACTTGACGAGAATAAAGAGGACTTCCTGTGCGCCCGTAAAGAAGGCCAACAAGACTTCTTGGGAGCGGCTATCGCGCGGTAAACGAGAAATAGCAATCCCGATGGCTGCAGAGACAAGCAAGACCGACAACACATTGGCAGACAAGAAAGGCGCCAAGAAGTTATCGGGAATCACCGACTGAATGTATTCAAGGTAGGAGTGTTCCGTCACCTGAGGCACCGCGGCGGAGGTCACAGCGACATTGGCGGGCGAGAAGATCACATAGAGCACGGCCGCTAAGGCAGCAGCCAAAATCGTCGTCAGCAACGTATAAAAAATCGTGTGACGGAAAATGCGACCAGATTCACTCGAGCGAGAAATACTTGCCAAGGTGGCAATAATCGAGACCGCAATAATGGGGATACTGATGAACTTGAAGAGGCGAATAAAAATCGAGCTCACAAAGTCTGCGAACGCGTGAATCATTTCGCCACCCCAGAGCCCACTGCAAACACCTAACGCAATCGCAATCGCGTAAGCAGCAATCATCGCTGGGTGCGTTCCTTTGACACCAGACATGGGTTTCACATCTGCGGGGGACTTGGTCATAGCAGGGATTCCTTTTGTTGGATTTTCAGTGTGAAAGAAAAGCCACGTTAAAACGTGGTCTATTGGGGAGTTTATACCCGAGCGGATTACTCGGGATTAAAGTACCATACCTTATTTACGGTAGTTAAGCACAATTAAACTAATTTCACCTATTACACAATCCATTTCAAAACCTACAACAAACACCTTATCTAATAAACACAACGAAAAATCCCAAAAATTTCGAATAATTTCCGATTTTTCCAAAATTTCGAGCTCAAAAGTGCCAACTAAAGAACGCTTTTTACTCTCTTCTCCCACATGTCTTAGGAATCTAAGATGTTTATCTTATATCCTAGATCTGATAACGGAACCTTTAGCTAGTCCTAGAGGCGTTAAGCCCACTTCTAAGGATATGGAGCGTGGGATGAAGATCCACTTACGCGAAATGAACCACACTCTTAGACTGATTTCAACGGTACAGCGTAGACCGCGTTGTACTGAACATCTGTAAGGAGAATGTTTTATGACCAATCAGTCTCGTCGCTCTTTCCTTAAGGGCTCCCTCGCTAGTGCCGCAACGGTTGCTTCTGCTTCGTTCGTAACGCAGGCTTATGCTCAGCCGCGCGCCAAAGTTCCTGCTAAGTGGGATGAAACGGTTGACGTGATCGTGGTCGGCTCTGGTTTCGCAGGTCTTGCTGCCGCTATTGAAGCCAAGAAGGCTGGCGCCAATGTTGTCGTTCTCGAAAAGATGCCCACCCCGGGTGGTAACTCCATTATTAACGGCGGTATTTTGACCGCCACGGGTTGCCCGCAGCAGTTGAAGCACGGTATTAAGGACTCCGTCGATCTGCTTGCTCAGGACATCTTGGTTGCTGGTGCTTATCTCAACAGCCCTGAAAAGGTTCGCGTGCTCGCCGAACATGCCCTCTCCAACTATGAATGGACCGTGAAGGAATTGGGTGTTGAATATAACCAGGACGCTATCGGTCAGGAAGGCGGTCACTCCGTACCGCGTTATGTCTTCACAAAGAATGGTTCGGGGTCTGGTATCGTTAATAAAGAACTGGAAAAGCTGAAGGCGCTTGGCGTTGAAGTGCGTCTGCGCACCTATGTTGACCATATCATTCGTGACGAATCGNGCCGCGTCGTTGGTCTCGAAGTTCGCGAAGGCTATCGCTTCCCGAAGGAAGGCTCTGGTAAGGTCAAGTTCATTGCCGCTAAGAAGGGCGTCATCCTCTGCTACGGTGGCTTCTCTGCTGACGTGAAGTTCCGCTCGATGCATGACCCGAAGCTTACCGACAAGTTCTCGACGACGAACCAGCCAGGTGCTACCGCCGAACTCTGGCGTGAAACCGCTAACATCGGTTGCGCTGTCATTCAGTCTGACTGGATCCAGTGCGGTCCGTGGTCCAACCCGAAAGAAAAGGGTATGGGTATTGGCTGGACGTTCACGCAGTCTGCTGCCGCTGAATACGGTCTGTGGGTCAACACGAAGGGCAAACGCTTCGTGAACGAACTCGCTAACCGTAAGGTTCGTGCTGACGCCATCTTCGCTGAAGAAGCCAAGGGTCTTAAGGCTANNGTCGCTATTGCTAACCAGTACGGTGCCGATAAGCTCGAAGCCGCTCGTCCGGGCGTAATGAAGAAGCTCGTTGAACCGAACATCGTCAGCAAGTACGATACGCTCGAAGCCCTCGCTAAGGACTTCCAGATCCCGGTCGAAGAACTCAAGAAATCCATCGCTCAGGTTAACGAATCCGCGAAGACCAAGGTTGACAAGCCGTTTTACCGCTACATCAACAACGAGTTCAAGCCCTTGACCGAAGGTCCGTGGTATGCCGCTATCACGAGCCCAAAGGTTCACCACTGCATGGGCGGTCTTGTGACCAACATGAAGGNNTACCAGGTGCTTGACATCATGGATCAGGAACCGATTCCAGGTCTCTATGCTGCTGGTGAAGCCACGGGTGGCGTGCACGGTGCCGTGCGTCTGGGTTCCTGCGCTATTCTCGACTGCCTCGTCAACGGTCGTATTTGCGGTCAGGAAGTCATGAAGGCTTAACGCCATAATATAAGAGAGGCTCTGCCTCTCTAGAACCCTAACCCTAGAGCACGGGCGACAGTTCTGCCGCCCGTGCTTTGCCCATAGCGGAGATTCCTTATGCACAAAGCCGCCCTCATGCTAGCCATACTGTGCCTTCGTCATGAACGCTCAAGCTGCCGACAACTTTACGGACAATCGCCATGTCAAGCTTGGCATCTCCTGTGAAATGTGCCACGGCAAAGACAATGCGGTGCCTTACCCAACGATCGACCAGTGCAAGAACTGCCACGATCCTAAACAAGTGTCTGAAAAAACGAAGGACGTTAAGCCACAAAATCCTCATATGTCGCCGCACTACGGAAACATGTTAGATTGTGCCTTGTGCCACTTGCAGCACAGCCCGACGGAAAACTACTGCGATCAGTGCCATAAGTTCGGCTTCAAGGTACCTTGATTTCCTCTGTTGAGTTTGCTTACCTATCGTTCGGGATGTGCTCTTTTTGAGCATGTCCCGTTTTTTGATTGCCTTTTGTGGATGATCACGTTGGTATGACGTCGTCGGATTTTTCGTTTTCTCCGCTTGATACGCGCACAACCCGTCGTAAGCTCCTCGGTGCGGCGGCTTTAGCGAGCGCCACGCCCGCTTTATCTACCACGTCTCAAGCGTCCCTTATTGGTGACGAAACGGTGGACATTGTGATCGTAGGTAGCGGTGGCGCTGGGATTTCAGCGGCGCTTGCGGCGCGTGAATGTATCACTGGANCCATTGTGATCCTCGAAAAGCTTGCTGTCACGGGCGGCAATACGCGGT
The DNA here is from genome assembly GCA_905186105.1 of uncultured Sutterella sp. Taxonomy (GTDB): domain Bacteria; phylum Pseudomonadota; class Gammaproteobacteria; order Burkholderiales; family Burkholderiaceae_F; genus Sutterella. The sequence continues at coordinate 2,135,373 of LR994475.1, forward strand.
TTTCTTGCGGGTACTTCAATGCAGTGGATCCCGAGCGCCAAAAGCCGCAAGGCATCAACGACTCCATCGAACGCCATATTGAACACACGATGCTGTCGGGTCGTGGGCACGCGAAGCCTGAACTCGTACGCGAACTCTGTACCCGTGCGCTAGATACCCTTCACTGGGTCGAAAGCTATGGCGTTCATTATGACAAGGGCTGTACCCAGATCTATGGTGGGCTGTTTCCGCGTAGCCACCTTCCCCCTTNNCTCCCAAAGGACACGGATAGCTACGTCGATATTTTGCTTGACGCGTGTCGCCGTCGATCGATTGAAGTGCGCACCCAGTGTGCGGTGCAGTCTCTCACTCAAGACACCGATGGCACGGTGACGGGGGTAATTTATGTGGATGTCCAAGGACACCACCGACGCATGCGCGCCAAACGCGCCGTGATTTTGGCTTCAGGTGGTTACGCGACTAACGCTAACCTTTGCCGTTTGCATGACCCACGTTTAGAAAAGCTCGCCACCACCAATACGTCCGGTGCCACAGGCGAAATGATGATTGCCGCACAGCGAGCAGGTGCCTATCTCGTTGGGTGCGACTACGTTGAATGTATTCCGCTTCATACCCACTACGCTCGCTTTGCGATTTTGGTAGAGCGTTGCATCTTTGTCGATCATTCGGGACGGCGCTTTATTCGTGAAGACGAACGTCGTGACGTGTTGAGAGACAAGATTCTTGCGCTGCCCGAGCAACACGGCTATGTGATTGTCGACAATGAAGGCTTTTTAGATAATCCGCCCTCATTTCAGCGTCAGCTGCACGAGGGGCTAAAAAAGCAAGAAGTCTATGCCGCGCAAACGCTCGAAGAAATGGCACAGCTCTTACGACTCCCTGTCAACAATTTTGTCGAAACCGTCAAACGCTATAACACGTTTGTGCGTGAAAAGAAGGACCCTGACTATCACCGTCAAACCGAAAGCTTGCGGTACACAATCGAAAAACCGCCTTTTTGGNTAAGTCGCGCAAGCATGAGTCGACACCACACAATGGGTGGCGTTTCAATTGACACCAAGGCACGCGTCCTTAACTGGGACGACCAACCGATTCCGCACCTTTATGCGGCGGGCGAAGTCACGGGTAGCCTTCATGGGGTGAACCGTTTGGGAGGGAACGCCATTTGTGACGTCCATGTTTTTGGTCGCATCGCGGGCTATGAAGCGGCGAAGGAGAAGCCTCTATGACCGTCAAATCTAAACTCGACAATTCGTCAACCTCGGTTTTTTCTTCTCTCATTGGTGCGCAACCCGTTGACGTCATTGTTGTAGGCGCCGGGCTCACGGGGCTTTGCGCCGCTTTGTCGGTAGCCTTAGAGCGTCAAGCCCGCGTTGTCCTTGTCGACCAATCAACGCGGCTTTATGCCAATATCGACGCCAAACAGTCGCTCTATGTCAACGCCGTCGATCCCGAGCGCCAAGGAGAACTTGGGATTATTGATTCGCCTGAACTCTTTTATCAGCAAACGCTTAAATCGGGACTTAACCGCGCGGATCCGCGGCTTGTTAAGCAGCTTTGCTACNAAAGTACCTACATTGGTCTCAAGTGGATTGAACGCTTTGGGATCACGTTTGAAAGTAAAGTCCGGCAAATCCCTGGCGGCACCTTCCCGAGAACCTGTGTGGGCTCTGACGCAAAGCAGTGCCGACAGCGCTTGATGGCAGCCGCGCAAACCGCAGGCGTCGTGATGCTCTCTGGGATGCGCTTTGAGTCACTCATCAAAGAACGCACGGGTGAAGTGGTCGGTGTAGTGGTAGAAGACCTTCATGGCGAGTGCCATCGTTTGCATGCCAAAGCCGTCATTATGGCTACGGGCGGCTACGCGGGCGACGCACGTATGTGTGCGAGACATGACTCAAGGCTTGAAGCGCTCTCCTCATTTCATGGAAAAACGAGCGACAACGGGCTACGCAACATGGTTGAAGCGGGTGCCTATTTGGTCGGCATGGACTTTGTGGAACTCGCGTTAGGCACACCTTACGCATCAGGCTTTTTGCCTCGCGTCGTGCATCCGTTACGTCACATCATGGTGAATGCTCACGGGGGGCGTGTTGTCAACGAAGAAAATCAANGCGGTACCGTACGTGAAGCGGTCTTAGATGAACCCAATCGTACGTTGAGACTGGTAACATCCTTTGAAGAGCGAAACCGACTTTTGCCGCACCACAAGCGAGCCGTCGAAGTGCTTTTAGAGGAAGGCGTTGCACGACGCGTTCAAAGTGGCGCTGATTTAGAAGGTTGGTACTTTATTTNNGAACCAAGAGTATATAAAACCCTTCAAACAACGGTGGCGCATTACAACCAGTACACAGACGACGCTTTGGGTAAACGTTGGCACTATCCGCTCACAAGCAACGACCTCCTTGTCCTGCCACTCACCTTTAGACGTGCAGTGACACTTGGTGGCGTACACATTGACGAAGCTTGCCGCGTTCTCACCGCGAACGGTAACCCGATCGCCGGGCTCTTTGCCGCAGGCGAAGTGACGGGTGGCGTGCATGGCGCCCATTGTGTGCCAGGGAACCTTGCGCTCGAATCGATCGTCTTTGGACGAGAGGCGGGACTCGCGAGTGTTAGCCAAAGGCATTAATCAAAATCGAGCAAAAAATCGAAAGCCGACGAAATCAAAATCCATCCGCCGGGCTTTGTTGTACTTCACTTTGCCCAGCTCGTCGCTCAGTGCATCAGCGTTTCATCGCTTCAAAAATGTGCGAAATTTCAACGGCAGAACGCACCTTGAGTTTGCGACACACCTGACCGCGGTGCACTTGAACGGTCTTTTCGGCAATACCAAGGCGATCAGCGATTACTTTATTCATGGTAGCTTGTCCCACGAGTTCAGCGACCTCACGTTCGCGTGGCGTCAAGGTCGTGAGGTCCTTACGTAACCCGTCAACATTTTGGTGGTGAGAGCGTAATTCCCAGTCAAGCGCTACAGCGTCTTCGACGCTTTGGAGTAACTTCGCGTCGTCTATGGGTTTAGGCAAAAAGTCAAACGCACCCTTTTTCACAGCGTCTACCGCCATGGTAATGTCGCCGTGCGCCGTGATAAAAAGAATCGGCAAAGCGTAGTCTTTTTTCTTGAGGACTTCTTGGAGTTCAAGCCCACTCATGTCGGGCATACGAATGTCGAGCAACATGCAACCTGGCACCATCATGTCGTCCGCATCCAAAAAAGCCTTAGCTGAAGGATAAGTCCGCACCTTCCAACCTTCGGTTGAAAGAAGAAATTCAAGCGATTCGCGCATTTCGGCATCATCATCGATGACACGAATGAGCGAGAGCGAGTTAGCGGGCATGAGAAACCTCCTTCGTTATGTTGTAGTGCGGGAGTGACACGGTGATCGCTAGCCCTCGTTGAGGCAACCGATTAAAGAGTACGTTACCACAAGCAGACTCTGCGATACGACGAACAATCACAAGCCCCAGTCCCAAACCCTGCGGTTTAGAAGAATTGAGAGGCACCGTGAGTTTGGCAAACTGCTCGTCCGTTAAACGCGGTCCATTATCACGAATCGTAAGAAGCACGCGTCCGTCCTCTAACGTTAATTCGGCATGGATTTCGCCATCGGTCTGGGTTGAGACCGCGTCCGCTGCGTTTTTAAGTAAGTTGTTGATGAGAAGTTCCATCTCAAGGGCATCGGCTTCTACCCACAGATCGGGTTGAGCTACACAAGCTGTAGGCGTCGGACGGGCCGCCNNACAAACGCGTGTCACGGCTTTTTTCAACACGTCCGTGAGGCAAATCGGTGTCACAGCCGTATTGGTGTGTTTAGCAAAACTTCTCACATGATCAATAATGTCGCTCGCCTTGGTACTTTGACTATCGATCTTTCCTAAAGCCGTACGAAGCATGGCGAGGTCTAAGTTTTCGTGTGCCAACGCGCGACTGAGCCCACGCGTATAGTTACGAATGACCGCCAAGGGTTGCTTCACTTCGTGCGCAATCATGGAGGAGAGCTCCCCCACCAGCCCCACGCGTTCAATCGCGACCAAGCGTTCGTTATAGCGCTTAGCCTCTTCTTCAATACGGCGCTTTTCTTTGACGGTCTTCATGAGTTCATCGGTACGACGACGAACAAGGACTGCAGCACGAATACTGTGGATGATCATCCCAAGGATCGAGAGCCCAAGAAATGCGAGCCAAATACCGTACTTACGAAGAAACGACTCCCACGTGAGCTGAGATTGACGCAAATAGTTGGCGTCCCCCAAGGTTTCAAGCAGTTCGTGAAAATTGTTGTAGCGCGCCCCTGTTTTCCAGTCGCTCCCTAACGACTCGGTGGGCATCCCAAGCAACGTCCCAGCAATCAGTTGATTAAGAAAGTGAGGGGCTTCTGGGAAGGACGCCAGTGTCCACCCAGGATAAAAAACGGTGGACGAGAGACACCGCGTCGCAGTAATGCGATCTGTCGTCAAAAAGCGGATTTTTTGAAACCACTCAGGGTGACGCGTGACTTCACGCTCATAAAAGCACGACGGAATAACACCCGCCTGAAAGTCGCCATCTACCACACGCTTTAAAACGGTCGCTTCGGTCTTTTCGTCCCCTTGGGCGAGCGTACTCAGACGGACATTTTTAACCCCTGCATGCACAAGCTCACGCTCCAAAATATGGCGTAACGTATCAGTGCGTTGGAGCATCAAAACGGTTTTACCACTCAAGTCATCTAAGGCATGTAAAGACGTATCGTCTTTTTGAACAGCGACCACCACGCCCATCGAGGCGTCTGGGTCCNNAGCCGCTTCACGGATTTCTTGCGAAACGAGATTACGCGCCCCAAAGAAGCGCTCTAAGACCACGTAATTGTCGGGCGACGTGATCACAAAATCGATGCGACGCTCTTCAGCTAGGTGCTGAATGGCTTCAAAGGAGAGATGCTGAAAAACAATCGGGTGCTCAGGCAACGCATAGGTGAGATAGTCTTCGCTTTGGCGAATAAATTCGCGCTCGACACTCGTCATGCCGTCCGCCTGAACAGCAATCACAATGGGCGAGCGATGTGTCACATCCGTGGCGAGCACCAAGGGCGACGAAATAAACGCCGTTGCCGCCAAAATGAGACCAAATAGCGAAGAAATGCGCATGCCTTGACGTCAAAAAGAAAGAGTGATCTTTTTATTTTATCCCGTCGCTCTAGGTGTTCTCGTGATTTACTTGCACGAACACGGGTAAACGTGAAGACAAAAAAGAGCGGAAAGCCTGCTCAAAGACCTTCCGCCATTAAAACTTTCGGATAAAAAGGAATAAACCGAAAGCAATCCCAACTGAATGCGTTTGCCCTAAAGTACCTACGAGGCGTTCAGGGTGTGAGTAAACGTTGGCGCGGCCGCGACGACAGAATGCTGCCAACGTTACCCCACAATCTTTTGCCAAATCGACGGTNACAGTAGTGGGTGCCGAGACCGCAAAAATGATTTCAATACCGCACATCGCCGCCTTTTGGACCATTTCATAGGAGGCGCGCGAACTGATCACAAGCGCGCCATCACGCCAACCGTTTTTGGCGCGTAGCCCCAATAACTTGTCTAGCGCGACGTGACGACCCACGTCTTCAGTACCNCCGCCAGCAAAAGTGCCATCAGGGTGCACCCAAACCGCTGCATGCGTACAGCCCGTTAAGCGCCCCAGTTGCTCCACTTCTTCGAGGTAACCCAAGGCTTGAGGATAAGCGCTCATCGAGAACGTTTGTTCGTGAGGAACGACGCGCTTTTCGCGCACCGCTTCAGCAAGACTTTCAACGCCACAAATGCCGCAACCCGTGCGTCCCGTCATCGAGCGACGACGGTCTTTGAGTTTCCAAAAGCATTCGTACNNCGAGATCGTCATTTCGACTTCAATCCCACGGCACGCTTCATGCACATCACAGGCATATAGGTGCGAAGCGTCTGGAATAATACCTTCTGCAAGCGAAAACCCAAGCGCGAATTCTTCGAGCATGGAGGGCGAGNNAGCCATCATCACGGCGTGTGAAATCCCGTTATAGACGAGCGCCACGGGGACTTCTTCAGCGACCCAGTCAACGCTAGGCAACGGGTCGTTGAGTCGACACACCGACACTTCGTGCGCACCAAGACGATTGATCCCTGGCACGGGGGGCAGCCCCGAGACTTGATCTAACCCAGTAGGCGTGTCATAAACCACGGTGTGAGGTTGCTGATAGACTACCATGGCGAACTCCAAGTAATACGTCAGGTCGAAAAACTAAGCCGAGGCTTCACCCTTGACGGCGTTCTCATAAAAGAGTTCAAGTCCCGTCATCACGATCTGTTCAATGTCAGCGCAGAAATTCAGCGATTCACCAGCAAAGACCGTGGGGAAGACCGTGTGGCAGCTCGTACACACATGGAGGCGATGCGTTTCATCGTCTTCATCATGGACGTACGAAAGGTCGGACACAGCCTGATCGCCACAGTGCGCACAACGAATACGTTCAAAGAGCCAGTGCGCGCCACAGCACGTGCACCACAACTGCTTCTGGTGACCGTTGAGCGGCGTATCGGTGACCGACGCAATCGCGGCTTCAGCGCCACAAACGGGGCAAGCAAGCGGTCGATTGTGATGCGTCGTATCAGTCTGGGTCTTGGCAATAAGGCGACTGCCTTCGTCAGCGGCTTCGTCTAAAAAGACGCGAAGCGAAAGACCCAGAACAGGCAAAAGGTAGTAGTCAAGGAGATCGTCGTCAGCGGCCAAAGTTTCGACTTCTGCCAAATAAGCCATCGGGTCGCGGTACNNAGCCGTCGCAAGTAACACGTCAGACGCAAACTTCGTCCAATCCACGGTANNCCTGNNGCAACGCGCCAAGAGTTCGCCTTCGATCGTGTCGTTAGCGAGCAAAACAGCGGTGATTTCGTTGACGACGCCGAGGAAACGTTCCTTATCAAACACCACGGGCGCTTGGGCGAGCAACGTCGCTTCACCGTTACGCGCACGTTCAACCATCGCGTCAGACCAATCAGGCAATTCAAGCGTCAACGCTGCGCGCAGATCAGCCGCCTTAAGCAATGCAGGAGCAAAAAACGCCAAGCGTGCCGTGACGCTTTCGTCCTTATGACCCGTGGCACGAGCGAGCGAACGTTCCATCGACTTACGGTTCAACATGATGATTGTCCTTTTTTTTGATGGTGGTATGAAGTTTTAGAGCTTCAGACCAACCGGTGTTGATTTTGTTGTGTAGCGCCCCTTTTTTAGAGCGTCTAGAAAGAAAACCTTGGAGTTCTCTTTCTAGACGGTACTCGGGAGACCGAAGCCCGCCTTGATTGGAGAAACTAAACGTTACTTAGCGTCTTTTTCATCCTTTTCGACCGTCACGTTCTTACCGAGGGCGATTTCCTGATTAGCCCAGTAACCCCAGTGGTAGACCGCGTCGGATTCGCTCACCTTGCCGTCGCCAAACATGATGCGAGCGGTACCACGGTAGGGCTGGAAGATACCAGCGCCGAGGTAAATATGAGCGATACCCACGAAGACCGTCAAGAAGAAGAACACGTCGTGCGCCAAGTGGGCAACGAGTAACGTTTCCTGGCTGAAAGTNACCTTCATGCCGCCGTTAGGCAAGAGACCCGTGTTGAGCCAAAGGACCATACCCGAGACAGCCATGCCCACGCAGAAGAAGACGAGGGCACCGTCAGCCAAACGCTGAGCGGACTTGACATGGTGCTGCGGCGGCATATGAACCTTGCCCGGCGCAAAGAGGTAGAACGGAAACTTCATACTATACGTCACGTCGTCACGGTCCCACTTACCAAAGATGTCTTCTTTAAAGAGGTGCACGAAGCCCGACGGGGACTTCAGCACCGCAAAGAGCGGCACCAAAATAAACGGAATTGCGAACACACGGTGAAGCATACGCATCATCTGTGTGAATTCACCACCCATGATGCCCCCACCGAGGCTCGGGACGAACACGAACACACCGGTCAACGCCAACAGGATACAGCTGACGGTNACCGCAACCCCATGGGTGACACGAGTGAGCAGAGAGTGACGCTGAATGTACTTGGTCATTCTGTGTCTCCTTCGTTGTTATTTACGGGAGGCTTCTTTTTCAAGAAGCTCCTTGACTTCACGATCGACTAAAGCACGCTGTTCAGGCGTCCAGGACTTCTTGGCATCTTCCACCGTCACCTTTTCACGGCGATAACCCGTGGCGGCGATGAAGGACACAGCCAAGCCAGCGAGCACCGCAGCGGTACCAACACCCGTGACCTTACGCATCGTGTCAACCATACCCACCATCTTGTTGGGCTTCGGATCGGTCGGAAGACCATAGGCTTCGTGACCAAACTGGCAAACCTGCAACACGTGCAAACCGCCCATTTCCGTGACACCGTAGAGTTCAGCCTTGTCAAAGCCCTTCTTCTTCAGGAATTCGACGCGCTTCTGACCCAAAGCGATCATTTCGTCGCGCGGACCAAACTTCAAAGCTTCAGGCTGGCAGGTCTTCACGCAAGCCGGCACACCCCCTTCTTCAAGACGGTCAATGCAGAGCGTGCACTTATCGATCAAGCCGTCTTCTGGACGGAAGCGCGGCACGTCGAACGGGCAAGCGGACTGGCAGTACGTACAGCCGTTACACTTTTCAGTGTCAAACGACACCACACCGTTAGCGTTCTTATAAAGCGCGCCCGAGGAGCAGATCGCCACGCAAGCGGCATCCGTACAGTGGAAGCACGAGCGACGACCGATTGCAAAGTTAATCGGTTGGTACTTGTTGCCGGATTCCTTTTCGTCGAACGTCATCACCAAACGGGTATCCCCGTTAAGGTCTGGCGGATTCTGATAGGAACCCGAGAACTTGTTTTCGTTGAGTNNACTCAATGCCGACGGGAGCATATTCCACTGCTTGCAAGCCACCTGGCAACCTTTGCAGCCAGTGCAGTGCGAAGAGTCGAACAGCATGGCGACTTCTTTAGTATTAGCCATCATTCATCTCCATTGGCACGCCGTTAGGCTGCCTTTTCAAGGTTGACAAGGAATGCCTTGTATTCAGGAATGTACGAGTTCGGGTCACCCACGTTAGGCGGCAAGTCGTTGACGTTGTCACCCGTTGCCAGCTTCGTCGCCCAAGAGAAGTGGTGCGGCATACCAACGACGTGCGTCAACTTGCCGTTAATCGTCATGGGCTTCATACGGATCGTGATCATCGCGTCAACGACGACAGACCCACGGTTATTCCAAACGCGTACCTTGTCACCCGGACGAATGCCTTTTTCCTTCGCAAGTTCTTCGGAGATTTCGATGAAATTGCTCGGAATCAATTCATTAAGCCACGGGATGTTGCGGGTCTGCGTCCCAGACTGCCAGTGTTCAACGACAGAGTACGTGGTCACCACATACGGATAGTCCTTGATGTTGCCGCGCTGCACAGACGGGTCATCCGTAAAGCGTGCGCACGGGTTGCCACCAGCGCCATTCAAGAGGTTTTCGCACGGTGCTTCATGCGGTTCAAAGTGTTCGGGCAACGGACCATCAACCATCGAATAGGAGAAGAGTCGAGCGTTCTGTTCCCACGTCATGAAGAAGGCGTTGTCGTCTGGTGCCTTAGACGTCACGAAGTCACCTACGTCATTCTGGAGCCACTTTTGACCATTCCATTCAACCAAGACGCGCTTCGGATCCCAAGGCTTACCCTGCGGGTCAGCGGAGCAACGGTTGTAAAGAATACGGCGGTTAGCCTACCAAGCAAAGGACCAACCCGGGAAGAGACCGAGCCCCGTCGGGTCATCCTTACTACGGTTCGTCATCGGCTGCTTCATCGGATCAAGCTTCGTGGCTTCGTTGTTGTAGTAGCCAGAGAAGACCCACATACCGCAAGCGGTAGAACCATCAGCTTGCAATTGAGCATAGCCCTTCAGGAGCTTGTTGTCCTTCGTTGTGTAGCCATTCAAAGCCCAGCAAAGCGCGCGAAGGTCAGGCTTACCATCAATCGTGTAGTCCCAGTTAGACTTCAAAATCTGATCTGGACACGCGCCACCTTCCTTTTCATAGAGGGCGCGGATGTGCTTCCAGAGAAGCATCATCATGTCAAAGTCAGACTTACATTCTCCCGGCGGTTCAATAGCCTTTTCACGCCACTGAATCCAACGTCCAGAATTGTTAATGGAACCAATCTTTTCGTAGATGAGCGCAGCCGGCAAGAAGTAGACTTCGGTCTGAACTTCTTCAGGCTTCATGTCGGGGGCATTCCAGAAAAGCGACGTTTCAGTCTGGAACCAGTCAGCGACGACGAGCCAGTCAAGCTTAGCCATGCTCTTACGAGCGTGCTTGGCGTTAGGCGTCGAGTGCGCGGGATTCATACCCCAGCAGAAATAACCCTTGATGACATCGTCACGCATGTTGTTAAAGGACATGATCGTGGAGTAGTCACCGTAGTCAAGCTTCGGGCTGATCTTCGGGAGCAAATCGTAGCAGTAGTCGTTTTCGACCGTGGCGTTCTTACCGAACCATTCACGAAGCGCAGAAATCCAGAACTTCGGCTTATTGGCGTAGTAGCCAGCCGCATAGGTTTCGGTCGTGAGGTAGTCAGCCAAGGTCGGGTGCTTCTTGCCAGTCAGTACNCAAGCAAGGTACGCTGGTGCCTGGTGGGAGCTTGCGCCCACGTCGGTCGAACCCTGAACGTTCGGTTCGCCACGAAGGGCGTTAATACCGCCGCCCGCGATACCGATGTTACCTAAGAGCAACTGAACCACACACATGGCACGGCAGTTCTGAGAGCCGTACGTATGCTGCGTCTGACCTAAAGCGTAGAGAATAGAACCCGCCTTGTCGCGTGCACCCGTCGCAGCAAAGACTTCCCAGACCTTCTTCATCACGTCCAGATCCATACCGGTCACCTTCGTGACGAGTTCTGGCGTATAGCGAGCGTAGTGACGCTTCATCACGTTGAGAACGCAATTCGGATCCTGCAACGTCATGTCGCGCTTTAAGACCTTGAGGTCAGGCGTACGGAATTTCGGCGTACCCGGGCGATTCACCCAAGCAAAGGCAGAGCCTTCGGACGTATCCCAAACGGCCTTCTTATCGACGTCGTAACCCCAGGTTTCGTTGTCGTAGCGCTTCGTTTCAGGATCCCAACCAGAGAAGAGACCGTTCTTCACGTCAAACTTATAGTCCGGACGAATTAAGCAAGCCGCGTTCGTGTAGTGAAGGACGTATTCCTTCTGATAAAGGTCATTCTGGAGAATGTAGTTGATAAGACCACCATAGAAGGTCAAGTCAGAACCTGGGCGAATACGGGCATAAATGTCAGCACGAGCAGTANNCGAACGAGAGTAACGCGGGTCAATCACGATCCACGTGGCGCCCTTATCCTGAGCGCGTTCAACCCAGCGAGAAGAAAGCGGATGGTTTTCGACGTTGTTGGAGCCAATCGTCATGATGACGTCGGAATTGGCAAAGTCGCACCAGTGGCTCGTCATGGAACCACGGTCAAAGGACGGGGCAAGACCCGACACAGTCGAAGAGTGGCAAACACGCGTCTGGTTATCAATCGTAGCCACACCCAAACTACGGGCAAACTTCTGCACCAACCAGGCTTCTTCGTTATTCAATTGTGCAGCACCCAAGCTCGCGATACCGTCGCAACGGTTCACGGTGACGTCGCCTTCTTTTTCAACAAACGACGCGTCACGGGTCTTCTTGACGTGGCGCGCAATTTCAGCCGCAGCCTGTTCCCAAGAAAGGCGCTCCCATTCCTTGCTACCCGGACGGCGAACCATCGGATAAAGCACACGGTCGGGGTGAAGCTCAGCGCGACGATCCTTCGTCACAATATTACGAAANTTCCACATGGCAGCGCCCTTCGGGCAAAGACCGCCAAGATTGACAGGATGATCCGGGTCACCTTCGAGATTAATGAGTTCGCCATTGCGGGTCGAGCAAATCGTGCCACAGCCACCAGAGCAATAGCAACAGATATTCGTCGTTTCAGTCACGCTCGTCAGCTTATAGGGCGACTTCTTGCCGCCCACTCGAGCCGCATGGTACGTACCGACCAAACCGGAGNNTACCGCACCGCCGCCGAGAAGCAGACCACGCTTGAGAAAACTTCTGCGAGATACTTCCATGGGGGGATCCTTCATAGAAAGTTGTTGTTGTGCCGCCGAATTAGGACCAAACTGCTTAGCGGTCAACATCTCGACGGGAATCGTGTTTCGACAGGAGGCTCTGTCGTCGCAAAGTGAGTGTGCCTGTGATTCAACACTCTGACAATTCTTCTTCGGCACTAGGGTAAGAGCCTCTTTATCACCCGTCATACCTACGACTTCTATCCCCAAGGAGGTAGGTCAATGGAGCTAAAACACAACGCCTCCCTATAAAACAATCCCCGTTCGCTATTCACAATGCGAATAACGAATGAACTTTGCACAATTATTAACCATCCCATATTTACGTGATTCCATGCCTCTCACTTCATGCTTCGCGTATTAGACGTCAATAAAGTTCGTTGACGACCTTAAAGTTTGCTATGCTTGCGATACGGGAAAACCCGAGAACCTTCTCGTTAGCCCCCACATCCTTCGTTTTTCAACCATCAAGTCCTCACTATGCACGTTCATCGATTTGGTCAAACGCTGATTAGTTCCCATATCGCAGAGTGGATGACGCACGTCAGTCGTCAAGCCGTTGGGCTTGTTGCGAGCATTGGTCTTGCTTACTTAGCTAGTACCGCGGTACTATNNGCCACACAGACCGAACCCACTGTGGTACCTGAACAAGACTGCGACGTGATTGTGATTGGCGCAGGGGGCGCGGGATTGAGTTCAGCGGTCTCCGCCGCTGAAAACGGCGCCAAAGTGATCGTGGTTGAAAAGATGCCTTTTATTGGCGGCAACACGGTGTTGGCAGCGAGCTTTATGTTAGGGATCCCCAAAGACAACCGCATTGAAGCCGAGCGCCTTGAATCGGACATGATTCGTGAAGGCGGACGCACGCTTGATGCGACCCTCATGAAACGCGTGGTCACGGAGTCTGACGACGTGGTCAACTGGTTACGTGAACACGGGGCTAATTTAGAAGCCTTTTGTCTAACGCGAGACCAAAATATGAAAGCTAGTTGCCGCGCCGACGATGGTGACGGCACCATTTCGCGTCGCGGTATTCAACCAGCCAACGGGGGCTATATTGGTGAAGAAATCATCAAAGCCCTGCTCCATGGCATTGATGTACACCGTATTCCTATTCAAACGCACTCAAGCGTACAGAGTATCTCCTTAAATAAAGAGGGATGCGTCAGTGGCGTAGTCATTGAAAATGTCGAAGGTGAAAAGCGTCACCTCAAAGCTCCGGCAGTCATTATTGCAACGGGCGGCTTTTGTGCCAACGAAGGAATGATTACTCAATTTACCAAAGACACCGAAGGTCTTCAGACTACGAATTCGCCGGCTGCTACGGGGGACGGTATTCGCATGGTANCTGAAACTTTGGGCGCAGAAACGATCGACATGAATGCCGTGACGATTCACCCAACGACGTTACCTTTTTCGGGGCTTATCATTCCGCGTCTGGCACGTGTCAACGGTGCGATTCTCGTGAACGACGAAGGTGAACGCTTTGCCGATGAACTCGCGCCAGACCTCTCAACGCAAATTCAAACCAAAAACCATGGTCGAGCTTGGTTGATTCTTGACCAAGCTTTGTTGGACAGCATGCCAGTCTTGGCTAGTTACGCGCGCTCGGGTTACTTTATTCGTGGTAACAGCGACCTCGAACTCGCGCGTGGCATTCGAGTGCCTGCCCACAAATTCCGAGAAACACTGCAGCGCTATCGTAATTTTGTCGACCTCGAAAAAGACGGTGACTTTAAGCGCCGCGTGTTGACGAGTCGCTTGGACCACGCCNCCCTTTATGCGGTGAGCGTTCGCCCTGGGATCCACACGTCCTTGGGCGGTANNCTCAGGGTTGATAATGAATCGCGCGTACTCACTAAACATGGTGCAATTCCAGGACTCTATGCAGCTGGCGAAGTAACAGGTGGAATCTTGGGTAAGAGCCGCTTAGAGGGCGCAGGGCTTACAAGTGCCCTGGTCTACGGTCGTATTGCTGGGCAAGAAGCGGTAGCTTGGGTCAAGACCCATCCCATAACAGCCGCCAAGATGAAAGACACGACGACAGAGCCCCAAAAAGTCCCAATCCCAGCATCTGCCGTTGCACCCTAATACAACAAAATTTTCCCAATTTTGCAAAGTACCGCGACACGAGTTGTCGCGGCCTTCGTCATAATGGTCTATGACACATCAAAGGAGACCATTTTGAATCCATTGCGCATTTTTCATTCAGCCGACTGGCATATCGGCAAAGGGCTCGGCAATATTGATCGAACTGATGATTTTCGTGTGTTCTTTAGAGACCTCTTAGCAATGATTGCTGAGCGGCAGCCAGATGTTTTGTTAATCTCGGGCGACGTTTTTGACACATCAATGCCCGCTAATAGTGCGCAAAGGCTTTACTACGACTTTATGCGCTCGCTCGAAGGGACATCTGTGCGTGCGACGATTGTGACCGCAGGAAACCATGACTCACAACGATTTTTAGATACCNCTCGTGCGTTACTTGAAACCCTTCGTTGTTATGTCGCAGGCGACACGGTAGAGCGTCAAACCTTCGTTTTGCGTGATGACGATGGCGCGCCTTATTTAGCGGTCGCAGCTGTCCCCTATTTAAGAGAAGGTGACGTGCGTCGAGGCACAATGGACGACACAGATACTGATCGTGCGCAACGCTTCGAAGCAGGCGTTCGAGCGCACTATGACGCGGTTCACAGTCTGCTCATGGATGAATTAAAAGGTGCTCGCGTACCTTTGGTCGCCATGGGACACCTCTTTGTGACGGGCTCCAAAATGAAACCCAATAGCGATCCCGTCGAAAGTGACGGTAGCGTCTATGTGGGCACCTTGCGTAATGTCACGGCGGATGCCTTTGGGGACACGTGGGACTACGTGGTAGCCNTAGGACACATTCATCATGGTCAAGAAGTGAAANCTAAGGTGCCAATGCGCTATAGCGGGTCCCCGGTTGCACTCTCCTACTCACACATGACGTACCACCATCACATTGTGGAAGTGACGTTTGACGGCACAGGCGCGATGCGTGTTGAAGAACTCCCTGTCAAACAGCCCCGCCACTTTGTGCAAGTGAAAGGCACATTGGATGAACTCAAAGCCGGGATCGACCAAGCGGGCGCAACGTATGTCATGCCTTTCGTCGAAGCCACACTCACCTCTGACGAGTGTCTTCCTGACCTATCGAACGAACTCACAACCTATGGCGAAACGCACGGCGTGATCGTCACGNGTAACGTACGTAACGAAGCCTTTACCGCACGTTACGCCCAAATCAATGAAGAGTACCCCGACCTCTCTGACCTGACGCCTGACGCGGTATTTAAGTNNACCTATTTGCGTGAAAACTTTGACGAAGAAGTACCAAGCTCGTNNTTTGATTTATTTGCTGACCTCTTTCACGAAATCGTCAATGACGTGCACATTCATCGTAAGCCCGTGGACGATGACGGATCGATCCCATCCGTAGCCCACGAAGCCACAGCCCACCAGAAGGATCAATAAAGAATGAGACTCTTAAGACTCCGTTTTACGAATATCAATTCGTTGGCTGGCACGTGGGAAATTGACTTTACCCATGCTGACTTTAAGCGTAGTCCCCTCTTTGCGATTATTGGCNCGACAGGAGCCGGCAAAAGTACGATTTTGGACGCAGTGTCTTTAGCGCTCTATGCCACAACCCCACGCTTACGCGATGCCACGAGCAAACTCGAAGGGGATGATACGTGCCCTGTCCTCACCAAAGGCGAAAAGATGACCGAAGCGCGTGTGCGTTTTGAGTCTGATGGCGTGGAATATCTTTCACGTTGGTCGCGCCGCACGAAGCGCACGGGAAAACTTTCTGATGACGAAGTCGAACTCATTCGCTATGCGCGTCCCGACGACGAAGAAGGGGAAGTGATCGCCACCAAGAAAACCGACTGGNACGAAAAAATTCAAGAGGTCACGCATATGACCTTTGAGATCTTCACGCGTTCAGTGTTGCTCGCTCAAGGTGCCTTTGCGAACTTCTTGAAAGCAAGCGAAGACGAACGCGCGAACTTACTTGAAAAAATCACGGGGACGGATATCTACACCGAGATTAGTAAACGAGTGTTCGAGCGCACGAAAGTCGAAAACGAGCGTCTCAAAGAGCAACAAACCCGCTTAGAAGGGATGCAACTCTTAGATGATGCGACCCGCGAAACGTTGACTCACACGTTAACGTACCTACAGCAAACATTGCCTGGTTTAAAGGCGCAAGCCCAAACGCTTGAAGCGACCTACCGTTGGCGTCAGCATTTGGACGCGTTGACTGAAGCTGTGGCGCAACAAGAAAAAGCCGTCAGTGACGCGCAAAGCGCCCTTCACGCCTTTGACCCCCAGTGTCGTCGTGCGACCTTGGGGCGTCAAGCCGCGCGTCCCTATCATGACCATCAGGTTTTGACTGCGACCTTAGACAAAGAAGCCAAGGCTCAAACCCACCTCAAGCAATTGGATGAGGAACTCGCAAAGATCACGACGAACTACCCAACGTGGCAGGCTGACGCCACGACGGCGACCTTAAGCCTCAAAAAAGCGAATGCCGATCGTCAGTACTTTGAACCTGACTATCAAGCCATGCTTCAGATCGACGAGCGTCTCACGGCGTTAATGAAGACCGTCAAAACCTTGAGCCAAGAAGAAACCAACGCCAAGACGCAGCTCGAAGCGAGTATCGATGCTCACACAAAAACACAAACGGTACTTACCAAACGCTCGAAGCTACAGNTTGCTCAACTCAAGGCTGAGGCACAAAAGTCCGCGGGGGATGAACTCCTCGAANGAGTACTTGCCCTATTAAATCGCGCACGAGATAATCTCGACCAATTGCGTCATCAATATTTGCTTGAACAAAAAGCCAAGCAAAAGAGTGAATCCGCAGTGGCAACCCTCAAGGAGGCGCTCGCGACCCTCAACACAAAGATTGAAGGACTCAAGACCACCCATGCCACCTGTCAGCATGCAACCCTTGAAGCTGACCAAGCACTCAACGCGTTGAGTGCTGGGAATAGTTACGCGTCGACACTTGAACGTATGCGCACCTTGAGTGACGAAATCGCACAAGCCCGTCACTTGCAAAAGTACCTTGCCTTAGAAGCGACGGTAAAGCGTTCTGACAATGCGCTGCAGGAAGCTGTCACCGATCCGACGGTCTTAGCCTGGTGGCACGCGACGGGCACAACGCAGGTTGAATCCATCAAAGCGCAAATCAAAGAAGCGATTGATGCCATTGAAGCTGAGTACCCGGGACTCACGGTCTTGATGCAGACGGATGCCAATAAACATCTCGCACACCTCACGAGCACCCAAGCATCGTTAGCCACGTGGACCAACACGTTTGCTAAAGCCCAAACCACATTACGCCAAGCGCAAGACGCTGAACGCAAAGCCAAAAACGAACTCGATCGTCAGCAGGCAGCCTATAACGCCAAGGCGCTTGAACTCGAAAAAGAAAACGGGGTCGTCAAAGCAAAGGCTGAGCGCTTAGCAGACTTTGTTAATGCGTCCGTGAAAGAAAAAGAAGACGTTAAAGCGGCTTGCGCCAAGATTCCGTCGTGCCCTGACCTTGAGTTGACGGTACTCTGCCAGCATTTGACGGAACGCCTCGAAAAGCGCAAACACCTCATGGAAACGCTCGACCAAAATGAGCGTGCTTTGGCAAACCAAAAAGCCACGCTGGCTCAGTATGAAACAGCGCTAAAGAACGCTAAAACGCAACTAGCAAAAGTCTCGACTGAGCTTGCCAACGAAAAGAAAACAAAAGACGAGGTCATGAACGACCGTTTGACGCGTTTTGGTCGCACTAAGCCTAACGAAAAACGTGTTGCGCTTGATACCGCGATTCAAGAGGCGAACGAGAAACTGCAGACGGCACAGACCGTGCTTCAAAAAGCGGACACCCAGATTGCGAGCCTCAAAGCGAAGATGGAGACCACAACCCAAACGTTGACCGCCTTAAGCGAAGAAGTGGCTACGCAACGCACTACCTTTGAAACGTCGCTTGCGACTTCAGGGTTTGCCGATTGGATGAGCGTCACGGCGGCTTATTTACCTGAAAACGNNACATTGAGTAGCATTGAACGCGAAGCAGAAAAGCTACGCCTAGCGCACGCGACGGCGCAAGGCGCTTTGAAAAAGACTAAAGAAGACCAGACCCAAGAAGCGGCGAAGTACCTCTCGGCACTCACAACCGATGCCCTCAAAACGGAATGGGAGACTACCACTCAGGCGCACGACGACGCCAAACGCCAAGAAATCGAAACCGCGAGCCAACTTCAGGCTGACAACCAACGTCGCCAGCAGGTTGCGAGTGCTCAACGTGAGATGGAAGCGCAAAAAGCCATCGCTGACCAGTGGACTGCGCTCAACAGCATGATTGGGAGCCATGACGGCAAACGCTTCCGTACGTNNACCGCACAAAAAGTCACGTTCCGCGTGTTATTGAAACTTGCCAACGACGCCATGAAGACCATGACGTCACGCTATCAGTTGCTCACAGGGACGCAGTCTGGCTTAGCGCTTAACGTGCTTGATAAAGACATGGGATCGATTGTGCGCACGTCGCAAAACCTCTCTGGGGGCGAAACCTTTATTGTGAGTTTGTCGCTAGCCCTTGGGCTCTCGCGTATGGGCGGCGAACACTTGCGTGTTGATACGCTCTTCTTAGACGAAGGCTTTGGGACACTCGACGAGCAAACGCTCGACAAGGCACTTTATGCCCTAGAGACCCTGCAAAAGTCGAGCGGCAAATTGATTGNNTACCTAATTTCGCACGTCAAGAGTATTCGTGACCGAATCGATGCGCAGATCGTCGTGACGGGGCGCCCAGGGAGCGGTCGTAGCGTCTTGTCGGGTACTGGCGTTCGTAAGCTCGAAGCGGCTTAAGAACCCCAGGAGTCGCAGCCCTCTCAAAACACATCAGCGTGTCACCAAGTCTGGGACACGCTGATGTTGTTTGAGATTGAGGTTTTAGGCTTAACGCGTAAAGTCGACGTCCTTCACAAGATCTGCCACACCCAAGAAGTCAGCCAAGGCTTTGACGTTATCGCATAGCACCGTCGGGTTTGACGCCTTGAGGTCCGCGAGGGTCGACGCACCGTAAGTCATCGCAGCCACATCACACCCAAAGCGATGCGCCATGATGACGTCGTGCGTTGTGTCTCCAATCATGACCGTACGTTCGGGGGGCACCCCCAATTCGATCTCGATTTTTTCGAGCATTTCGCTATTGGGTTTTGGTAAGCATTCTGACGCCGTCTGCGTCGTCTCAAAATAAGGTTCAAGTCCCGTACGGGCAAAAACGCGCCGTAAACCCTCACGACTTTTACCCGTTGCAATGGCTGTGTGTAAGCCGCGCGCCTGCAACCCCGTAATGAGTTCACGCATCCCAGGGAACAAAATCACATCCGCTTCGTGCGGAATGTACCAAGCACGGTAGATTTCACCAAAACGGTCATGCTCACTCACGGGGCAATCAGGCACCACTTTCAAAATGGCACTACGCCAATCGAGCCCAATCACACCACAAGCCTCTTCAAAGCTCGGCACGGCATAGCCCATTTCTCGCGCCGCATGTTGAATCCCTTTGGCAATCAACGCGGTGGTATCCATGACGGTGCCATCCCAGTCAAAGACAAAGAGATCATATTTGGGTGCAAAACCAGTCATGTCACTTTCTCCCATTTAATGCTTTGAGTAGCGCAGCACAGTCGTCAGGCATCGGCGCTTGAATATGTAACGCTTCGCCCGTCACCGGGTGCACAAACTTTAATTCAGCGGCATGAAGAAACATGCGCTTCAAAGGCACACCGAGTGCGCCGTGCGAAACTACTTTATTAAATTCGAAGTCCCCGTACTTGTCGTCTCCTACCAAGGGGAAGCCTTGCGAGAGCGCATGAACTCGAATCTGATGCGTGCGCCCTGTTTTGAGTTCAGCATCCAAAAAGCTCACGTCGCCATAACGCTTTAAGAGCGTAAAGATCGTATGCGCGTACTGCCCCTCAACGGCATCCACTCGAACGCGACGTTCGCCTGAGGGCAACAAATAGCGCGCCAAGGGTTTCTTGACGTGCTGACGGTCGTTAACCCAATCACCCTTAACTAAAAGACGGTAGTGCTTTTCAATGCCACCACCCTCTTTCATCATGTCATGTAACCGCACCAAGGCTTTACGGCTTTTGCAGACAATGATTGCGCCCGACGTTTCGCGGTCTAATCGGTGAGCGAGTTCTAAGAAGGGCTCCTCGGGGCGCGTAGCACGTAAGCGTTCAATCAGCCCGTGAGAAATGCCAGAGCCCCCATGGGCAGCAATGCCTGAGGGTTTATTGACAATCAAGAGATGGCGGTCTTCAAAAAGGACAGGCAACACACCTTCAGCAAGTGGCACTACCGCAGGCTTATGCTGCGCCTTTTGAGAAAGGCGAATCGGCGGGATACGCAAGATGTCGCCTTCAACGAGCTTCGTGTCAGCTTTGACGCGGCTCTTATTCACTCGGACTTCACCACCTCGCACAATGCGATAAATATGGCTTTTAGGCACCCCTCGGGCAACTTTCATCAAGTAGTTGTCGACACGCTGCCCATCGGCATCGGGACCAATCCAAATCCAATTCACCTTCTCGGTATTCATCGCGGTCACGCGTGATGACGGGTAGATTGTAATTTCTGCTTTGCTTTGCTCTGTCATCGTTTATACTTGCTAGCTATGATCAGATTAGAGGCTCTTAAAGCGCCCTTTTTTGATCCATTGACAAAACGTGACGAGGTCGCGCCCCGTCAGGCGCTGATGTAGCAGTGACACTACATCGTGATGCGCATTTTCTCACGTTTTACCTGTTTTTTGTACTCGCGGTACTCTGACGGGAGCGGCGAGGCTAACGTTTTTTTTCAACAAGTAGTATGGTACAGTACGTACCAAACGGCTTGGGTTGTGTTCGTTGTCATTCAAATGGACCCGAACGCCGAGACGTCACGCTTGACGAACTAAGAATGCTACGAAGCTCGCAACGCACGTCGCAGGGTGCTTTATTAGAAAGCTCGACGTGAACGTATGCTTGAGCGCTGTGCCGCGGGAATGCGGTCAGAAAGAGTGGTCTTCACGTCGTCAATGTTGGCAGTGCTCGCTGTTTGATGCTTCCAAAATAAATGCCGACGTCGCCCCAACGTTTGTTAGCGCATTGCATCAATCCACAAGCGACGGTCGAAATGATTTTCGACCTCGTTGCCAAGAATAGAAAGATTAACTTGTCTGCCGCTCCGGGCTGTCAGCCTCATGAGAGCGGACCCCAGAACGGGAAATATGGAGGGAATGAAGCCCCTTTTCCCGTCGATGCCCATGTTTGAAACGCAGCTCCCGTTATCAATAGGACTAACGGTTAGAGCGCACACAAAACATGTTGACGTTTCGTTTTCTGCGTGGTCTGAAAAATGCTCCCGTGAGACTTATCAGCGTATGCACCGACGGGCTTTTTCTTCATTTTTTATTAGAAGGAAAAGGCTCGGATGCTGTGAGGGATTGAGCAGCTAGCTCTGAACGTAGAGCTCTAGCGTTGACTCTCCCCAGTTACCCTTTGTCTTTTTAGGGTAGACACAGCGCCGTGGCGCCCCCGACAGCAACCAGGACGGCTGGCTCAAAAGGTTTCTCGGCGGGATTGTTCCCTTTCGGGATTCTTTTGATGCCATCATATGAAAAGAAGACGCATTGCGAGACGACGCTCTCGCATTCGTTTGACGCCACACAAGTGTCAACGTCGATGTGTCCACTTTTCAGCCCTGCCGTTGCCCGAAGTCTCACTTTGGACAGGCTAATCTACGCTTTTCAAGGCACGCCTAAAGTCCGCCCGCGTTAGTGGCGGTTGGAGTGCTATCCCCATGAAGCGCATGCTTTTTAATGCCACGCACGCTGAAGAAACGCGTGTGGGCATTGTTGACTACCAGAAGCTGATCGACATCGACATCGAAACCGTCGGTCGCGAAGCCCGTAAATCCAACATCTATAAAGGTGTTGTCACCCGCATCGAACCGAGCCTTGAAGCCTGCTTCGTTAACTATGGCGAAGAACGTCACGGCTTCCTTCCCTTTAAAGAAATCTCTCGTGCCTACTTCAAGGAAGGTCTTGATGTGCGTACGTGCTCGATTCGTGATGCCATTACCGAAGGTCAGGAACTCATCGTTCAGGTTGAAAAAGAAGAACGCGGTAATAAGGGCGCAGCCCTCACCACGTTTATCAGCTTGGCTGGTCGCTACCTCGTTTTGATGCCCAACAATCCGCGTGGCGGTGGTGTCTCTCGCCGTATTGAAGGCGAAGAACGTCAGGAACTTCGTGAAGCAATGGAAAAGCTTGACTTGCCGCACGGCATGTCGACCATTGCCCGTACGGCTGGGATTGGTCGTACGACTGAAGAACTGCAGTGGGACTTGAATTACCTCTTAAAGCTCTGGGAAGCCATCTCGGACGCAGCCACTCCGCAGTACGAATTAACGCGTGAAGAAAACGGTAGTCGTACGACGACGTTAGTCAAGACCGCCGTCGCTGAAGGTANNCGACCTTTACGTCGCGTCAATCCCCCGCCCTTCTTGATCGTTGAAGAATCGAACCTCGTGGTTCGCGCCATTCGCGACTACTTCCAGCCCGATATCGGCGAAGTACTCGTTGACACGGACGAAATCTATGAACAGGCTCGCCAATTCATGGCGCACGTCATGCCTGACATGGTGAACCGCGTCAAGCGTTATCGTGAAGACATTCCGCTCTTTACGCGCTTCCAGATCGAACATCAGATCGAAACGTACTACTCTCGTACGGTGCCCCTGCCTTCGGGCGGCGCCATCGTGATCGACCATACCGAAGCCCTGGTGGCTGTGGACGTCAACTCCGCTCGCGCGACGCGTGGTGCAGACATCGAAGAAACGGTANCCTTCCGCACGAACTGCGAAGCCGCTGACGAAGTCGCTCGCCAGATGCGCTTGCGTGACTTGGGTGGCTTGATCGTGATCGACTTTATCGACATGGCTGATACGAAGAATCAGCGTGCCGTTGAACAGCGTTTGAAGGATGCTTTGCGCTACGACCGTGCTCGCGTTCAGATGGCTAAGATTAGCCGCTTTGGCTTGATGGAACTCTCCCGTCAGCGTTTGCGTCCAGCGCTTTCTGAAGGTAGCCACGTCACCTGCCCGCGTTGTAATGGCGTTGGTGTCATTCGTGACACCGAAAGCTGCGCCTTGCAGGTGCTTCGTATCCTTCAAGAAGAAGCCATGAAGGAAGGCACAGGTGCCGTGCACGCTCAGGTGCCTGTGGACGTTGCAACGTTCCTCTTAAACGAAAAACGTAACGACATCACGAAGCTTGAAGCGCGTCACCGTGTGCCGATCGTTTTGATCCCGAACACGCACCTTGAAACGCCGCACTACCACATCGAACGTCTGCGTCAGGACGACGAACGTCTTGAAGACGCTACGCCGAGCTTTAACCGCGCCGAAGACGTGACGACGGTTGCTGACGACCCGTACGCGCTCAAGAGCCAGGAAGATAAGCCGCAGCGCCCGAAGCAAGTGCCTGTGATCAAGAACGTGTTGCCGCGTGACCCAGCGCCCGTGCATCCGACGGTTGCTAAGGAAGAAAAGGATGAGACCAATAAGTCTCTCCCGCTTCAGCCTGTGACCCCGCAAAAGGGTCTCTTCTCTCGCATCATCAGCTTCTTCTTTGGTGACAAGGACGAAAAGCCTGCTGAAAAGAAGGAAGAAGAAAAGAAGCCCGCCGAAACAAAGGACAAGGCTCACGGTCGCGAAGATCGTCGTCGTGGTCGCCGTAACAATCGCCACGATACGACGCGTACGCGCCGCGTCAATGAACGCNCCGGAACAGTACTGAAAAGACCGAAGAACGTGCTGAAGAAAAGAAGCGTCGCGAACGTCCTGCTCGTCGCCCCGTTGAAGCGCCTGAAACCACTGAAACTACGGCACAGAAAGCTGACAACGCCGATCGCACCACGCGTCGTCGCTCCCGCCGTCGTCGTCCGACGGACGAAACCCAGGTCAACACGCCTGACACGTACCGTGACAACAGAGGTCAATCAGACGCCTGATACCGAAGTACCGACGCAGGAAGTCAAAGTCCCAGTGAAGGCTGACGTTGAAGAAGTCGTCACCACGGTCACCGAAGACGTGGTCGCTGAAGCTCAACGTCCTGAAGGCGAAGAAGCTACTGAAGAAACGCAGGGTGAAACCCGTCGTCGACGTCCGCGTCGTCGCCGTCGTAGTAAGACGGGAGCTGACCAGGCTGCTGATGCCGCCACGACTGAAGTCGTAGCTACGGACAACAATGCGTCGACCGTGGTTGAAGCCGAAGACGTCAAGGTTGAAGCAGCGGAAGTCGCGGCTGACAACGAACCCAAGTNNACCGAAACGCCGAAGGTCGCTACGGTTGAACCGACCGTTGAAGCTAAGACTGAAGACAAGACTGAAGCTAAGGCGGAGACGCCCGTGACCGAAGAGGTCCAGAAGGCTGACGTCGACACCGAAGTCAAGACCGAAACCCAGGCTGAACCAAAGGAAGAAGCCAAGGTTGAAGTCGTTGAAACGGCGCCCGTCATGACGCTTGACCTTCCGATTGAATCGTCGGGCCTTGTGCAGATCGAAACGAAGACGAAGGCTCAGCCGTCTGACTACGTTGACCATACGCCGCGCGGTCGTAAGCCCGTTCGCTACGAAGCCGATCAGACGAACGAACCGCTCGTTCAGATCGAAACGCGTANNAATACCACAAAGGTCAAAGAAGCGGCTAAGCCCGCTGAAGCTGAAACGCCGGCAGAAGATCCATTGAAGACGGCATCTCATATGGTAGATGTGGCGCTCTATATCACGGAACAACTCGAAAAGACGGAACGCCGTCCTCGTCGTACGCGCCGTGGTAAGAAGAACGAACCCGCCGTTAAGACCCACATGAAGCCGATCGCTGAAGCGGTGGCTGGCATCGTCTACGAACCGACGCCGCTCGAACGCTTAGCTGCGATGGCCGCTAAGGAAGAACAGCGTCGTCAGAAGGTCGCCAAGGAAGCGGAAGCCAAGGCTGAGTCGCTGGCTGAAAAGCCTGCTGAAGTGGTTGCTACGCCCGTCGAAACGAAGGTCGAACCTGCTCTCGAACCCGTCGTTGAAACGGTGGTCGAAACCGTTGCCGAAACCGTGGTTGAAGAAACCCCTGTAGTGGCTGAAGTGACGACTGACGTAACGGCTGAAGTGACACCTGCTACTAAGCCCGTCTTTACGGCTGATGTCGCTCAGGTAGCCTNNGACGAAAACCTCGAACGCGCGGGGCTCGTTCAGGTACACACGAAGCCCGAGTTGGTCACCTTCAAGGGCTACGAAGTCGTGCGCTATAGCGGTCGTCCGACGCCTGTTCGCACGGACGCTGACGAAGCGCTTCACCTCGAACAGGTTCATACCCGTCCAGAGCTCTGTAAGCCCGTCGTCTACGAAGCGGTTCGCTATCCAGGTCGCCCCTATACGGCGCCTGAAGCCATCGCTGAAGAGCCGCTTATTCAGGTCCACACCCGTGCATAACGGGACGGCACCTTAATCGCTAGGCCTTACGGGCGCCGTCAAAAAATGCGGCGCCCGTTTTCTTTTGTTTGAACTTATGTCAGCCACCCCTTCAACCTATCGTGGACGTTTTGCACCCTCCCCTACGAGTACCNTTCATGCTGGTAGCCTCGTCGCCGCGATGGCGAGCTTTTTAGACGCTCGTGCGCACGACGGCGTTTGGCTTGTGCGTATCGAAGATATTGATCCGCCTAGAGATATCCCTGGCGCGGGTGAAGCCATTCTCGAGACGCTCTACCGCTTGGGGCTCACGTCTGATGAACCCGTCCTTTGGCAGCACGACCGCTATGACGCGTACGAAGCGGTACTTTATCGAACCNTCCAAACCCAAGGCTTGGTCTATGGGTGTGCGTGTTCACGTAAAGAAGCGGCAGCGCGTGCGGTGACCCTGGGGCTCGCCCCGAACGTATACCCTGGCACGTGTCGTGATGGCACGCACGGGCGTCCAGTGCGCGCCATCCGCTTTCGTACGACGGCTGACCCCATTACGTTTACCGATCGCTTATGTGGCGTTTATACGCAAAATGTCGAGCATGAAGTCGGGGACTTTGTCTTAAAGCGCGCAGACGGTCTTTGAGTATATCAGCTCGCCGCGATCACTGACGACATTGAACAAGGTGTCACCGATGTGGTGCGTGGCGCAGACCTACTTGATAACACCCCACGACAGATTGCTTTGATTCGTGCGTTAGGCGATACAGTACCTCGTTACTGTCATTTGCCTTTGGTTTTGAATGCTGACGGACAAAAGCTCTCCAAGCAACAAGGTGCGACACCCCTCAACCCAGACAACCTCATGGGCGAATTAGAACGAGCCTGGACGCATTTGGGCTTTGCCCACTTGGGCGCAGACTCAATCGCAGCTTTTTGGCGTACCGCCTTACCCCTTTGGCAAGCACGCTTTGGAAATTAACGCATGGCTATCAAAAGTCTTTGGATGCTTGTTGCTACGTTACTTTTTACGTTGATGACCGCCGCCACTAAAGCGGTCGCCGTGCACTACGGCATCTTTGAAATCATCTTTTATCGTTCGCTCTTTGGCGTAGCACTTTGCTTTTTTCTCTTGAAGCGCCATGGTCAAACCTTGCGTACCGCATACCCCTGGCGCCATCTTTTACGTTGTGCCATCGGAACCACTTGCATCACGTTAGGCGTCTACATTTTGGTAGTGATGCCTATTGCCACTGCACAGACCCTCAACTACACATCACCCTTGTGGTTCTGTCTCTTTTTATCAATTGGCTTTTTGCTTACTCGCACACCGATTGACTTTAAACTTTTAAGTGCGGTCGCCGTTGGCTTTGGTGGCGTGCTTCTTATTTTGCGACCTGACTTTGGCATTGCCAATGGTTTTGACGCTGCGATGGGGATTTTGACAGGGCTCACAGGTGGTGCTGCCGACTTTATGATTCGCCATCTCTCGCAACTCCATGAACCACGTGAGCGTATCGTCTTTTATTTCACGCTGTCGGGCACGATCGTGGGCGGTCTTGTGACCGCTTGTTTGGGCTTTGCGTCTCACACGCCAGCAGGTCTTTGGCTCTTGGTAACCATTGCGCTCACGGGCACCTTTGCACAATTAGCGTTAACCGCGGNNTACTGGTCGGGTGGGCACCCAATTCTCAACGCCGTTTTTCAGTTTTCGGGGATTCCTTTTGCGCTCCTTTTGGGTGTACTGCTTTTTGCCGAACGTCCTGATGCATTAAGTCTCGTTGGCATCGCGATTGTGACGATTTCAGGCATTGTTGCGTCGCTCCTACGCATTCAATCTGAACACAAAGCGAAGGCTTAACCCTCACTTGAGTTTGGAGTCACAACTTTGAAATGCCCTGCAGCACTAACGGTACGCCACTAAAAATTTATTCGTTTGTGGGAGTAACACAGTCCAGGTCGACGACCTTCGGGAATCTGCTATCGTTGCTCTGACGCCTTCAGTCTGACCATCAAGCAAAGACCTAACCGCCACGCCCAAAGCAAACACTCCTTGAAGTACTCGACTCTTCAAGGAGCGTTTTAGAAGTCACCCAACGTTCGCCTTAACGAATAATGCGAGGCGTTGCCGTTGCCATGCGTGCCATGGGCGAATCATCAGGCTGAGCGCGTTCAGCCAACAGGCGATCCATTTCTTCGTCCGTTGGATCATCATCGTCTTCGCTGACCAAACGATCTGCGATCGACAAGAAGCTCGGTACCACAACGTTGTCGTCACCCATCGTTTCGTCATCTGTGGGCTCAACCACCGACAAGACTTTCACTTCAAACTGCAATGCAATACCTGCTAACGGGTGGTTGGTTTCAAGTACAGCCATACCGTCAGCAACTTCGGTCACAAACCAACGACGACCGTCGTTGACTTCACCAGGCACCCCTTCAAAGNNTACCAAGCCACGAACCACGGTCTCAGGGTTTCCCAAGCGTTCCACGGGAACCATCATCAAGGCGTCAGGGTCGTACTCACCAAACGCATCTTCGGGTTCGAGCTTAATAAAGAAGCCTTCACCCGGGAAACGTCCTTCTAAAGTACGTTCGAGCTTCGGGAAAATGTCGCCATGCCCATGCAAGTACGTAATGCCTTCGTCACCTGACTCTTCAAGCACTTTACCCGTCATGTCAGCCATACGCACCGACAACGTGACCAGCATGTCTTTCTTCACAGAAAGCGTCATTTCCAATACTCCAAATGGTTATAGATCTTCTAGGCGGCGCTAGCCGGTTGGCAAGGCACTCCCTGGTCGGATCAATAAATAAATCAGTAAGACCACATTGAGCCCAGGGACCAACATCATAAAGCTCCAGGCACCACTGTGACCAATGTCATGTAAACGGCGGGCTGAGACCACCGTTATAAAAATTAGCACCAAATTAATGATGAGCGGATAGATGATGCGCCCTATCCACATCAAGTCTTCGTCACTCAAAAAGGGAGCGGCTGCGATCCAGTCAATCGAGAACCAAATCATCCACCCCCAAAAGACACTCCAAAGCGTCTCTTTGGCGTAGCGTAGGCGCCCTGCTCGAAATTGAGGACAAAAGCTAATGAGCCATAAACTCAGCTGCCACTGCATTATTAGAGTGCCTCAAGAAGCTTGACCCAACGAGCAAAGGCTTCGGGTGTCAAACTACTNTCGCGCTGTGCAGTTTCAAAGGTTTCCCTTAAAACAGCCTTTTGCGCTTCACGCGCTTCGTGAGCCTCTGGGGGTAGCGCATCAAGCTTAGCAGCCGTCTCATCAAACTGCACCTTAGCCCAGTCTTCGACTGCCGCATCCATGCGTTCAATGGGAGCTGTGCGGGGTGCGGTTTCGTCAGGGTCTAACACTTCAACGGTAGCCGTTTCTTTGACCACACGACGGGGCGAGGGGCGCACATTTGACGTGCGTTCTCGACGCTTCACGGGCGCCGCGTCACCCAACGTCATCACAGCCAACGGGTCAGGTCCAAAGCGGTTCAGTCCCTTTTTGCCACTCCACAAACCCAACACAAAAAGCATGATGAACTGTAGCCCAGGGATAATCAAAAAGAGCGCAGCTGTCCCACTGTAATTGATGTCATGTAAGCGCCTCACCACGGCAGAGACGAGCCACGCGGCGAGTGTGAGGAAGTAACTCCAACCCAGTGCCAAGACCACCATGCGTAATGGGGTTGAGGTGATCTCAAAAGGCGCTAACGCACCAAAGACCACACCACCCACAAAACTCAACAGCATGAGAACGATCAAGGTACGCCAATAAGCCAAGCGACACGCGCGCCCTTTAAACGAGAAGGACAAAATTTCATTCAAACCTAGCTTCATAGAGATTTAGGCGCGGAAACCTCTGTCTTTAGACAAGGGAGGAAGCGCCTTTCTCCTGTCTTAATTCGGTTAAAAAGGTTCTTCTTTTTTCGATAAGCATTAGTTTCTTGGCATGGATATATACATTCCAAACCAACGTAGTTCACCTTCCGAAAAAGGATCACCAAGGCTAGTCAATCAAGACTCTTTCAATCCTCCGTCTTTAAACGGGGGTTATTGACCTCGTACCTCAACAAGACAAGAAAAGCCTCGGCGCTAAATCAAGCTTGAACCGAGGCTTAGAGACGGCATCCTTCAGAAGAAAGATGCCGTGAGACGTCACGCTTACGATTAGCGGAGCTGTTCCGCAAGGAGCGTCAGGATATTCTTGGCAACCCCAGTCTTGTCGGCAGTGCCATCAGCGCCCAAGACGAGAATACGGGTCGAGGCACCTTCGTCCGACAAGTGGATGCGGTATTCTGGCGCTTCAACAGCCGTATCAGAGCCAAAGACGCGCGTAAAGAAGCCACGTTCAGACTTAACCTGCTTTTCGTACTCAGGATCGAGGTAGCGGATCATGAAGTTACCCGCGGCACGGTCACGGTCAACGAGTTCAAAGCCCATACGGTCAACCAAGAGACCCATCGTGCGCCAAGCGCGGTCAAACGGTTCCTTGAGAACGACGGCTTCGAGCGTGCCATCCATCCCCTTAACCACATCGCTACGCGCTTCCTGCTTCGTCACGTCAACGACCGCGGCGGCTTCAGCCTGCTTGATCGGTTCGGCTGCAGGGTTAAATTCTTCGTCGATACGAAGGNNTACCAAACGCTGGAGCATTTCAGCTTCCATCGTCGGGTCAGTGGGACCAGGCTGCCACATAGTGGAGTCGCTCTGAGAACCCGTCACCACTTCAACCATCGAACGGTGCGTAATGAAGATGTCGCTAGAACCGTCGTCATTACGTTCAATACGGCAACGGTACTGGTCACGTTCGCCCGTGGAGTACGCAAAGTCGAGCACCTTACCGATCGTGCCACGGATGATGTCCTGCGGCAACTTGGCTTTGTTTTCAGCCCATTCGGTTTCCATATAGCCCGTCTTAGGGTTCTGGTTCTTGATCACGAGACCAATCGAAGGTCAGAAGTCCTGAACCACGGTCCAAAGCTGTTCAGCGTCAGCGTTAACGCGCAACCAACGTTCAGCGCCGTCACGCATGATCTTAGCGGTCACAACGCGCTGCACGATGGCACCACGTTCTTCGGTGACTTCGCCAGCGAGCTGAGCACGGGCTCTNTCGGCATTGGCGCTCACAATACTCGGACGAGAGGGAACCTCAAAGCGGTTTTCATTCGGAATGTTAGCCAAATCAGGCGGCACTTCGAGGTTAGCACGGGGGTTAGAGGCTTCGTACTGAACCTTATCGTCAGAGAAGTTAATACCGAGAGCGGAGCAACCACCAAGCACCAGCAGAGCCGGACAAAGCGCAGCTACACGCAACGAACGCTTAATCATCGAGGATTCCTTCAATCAGAAAATCTAGGAGGTCGATTTTTTACCTTGATCCGTTGACCAAAGCAAACACCAACGAAAAAATCATTTCCGTCTAGCGGAAATGCGCCGAACCGCTGTTCGACGAACATATCTTGAGGAGTTTAGCAAACTCTCACGCCTTCAACCTATAGTCACGGATCAAAGTGACGAAAAAAGACCACTTCTGTGAGTATTAACGATAGTTTTCGAGTGGCAATGCGTAAGGCTCTACCGCAGCAGGCTTCATAAACGCAATACGCGCGACGCACGTTTCTAAAGCCGTCATGCCTTCTTCGTACGCAATCAAACGTGCGTCCGTGGGCATCAAACGGAGTAACTCCCCTTCTTCTAAAAAGTGAGCCGGATTCTTGGGATGCGCCCAAATTATCGTGTTCGCGCGCGTAAAGGTTTCCATCAAAAGAGTACCGCCTGGTGCCAGGCTTTCCCAATAATGTGCAAAGTGCGGACGATGAAGATAATTTGTCACGATGATCCCAGCAAAGCGTTCTGCTTCCCANGGCCACGGTTCGTTTTCGAGGTCGCGGCATTCAATGGTGACGTTGGGTAGCTCACCCAACGGTTCCACCTGCGTCACGTCAATATCAACCGCCAAAACATCAAAATTCTCTAACGCCAACAGNGTAGTGTGGCGCCCACCACCGCAAGCCAAGTCCAAAATTTGGTACNNGTGGTGACTCAATAAATGGCGCCATCGCATGACCCAAGGCGACGGTTGATTCAAGGCTTGTGCATACGGGTTTTTACCATCAGAGCACCATATTGACAAACCACTGCCCCAATTCAAGAAACGGTCGAGCAAAAAGCCCTAAACCGCCACCCGCCATCAAGATGACCAAAATCAGCATCCCATAGGGTTCAATACGGTCTAACAGGTTGCCCGCAGGACGCGGGAGGAGTCCACGCAAGATTCGACCACCGTCTAAGGGCGGAATCGGAATCAAGTTAAATACCATTAGCATCAAATTGACGCTAATCCCAGCAACGGCGACACTCACCACAAAGCGTTCAGTGATCCCCATCACCACAGCAAACTTCAAAATCAATGCCCAGAAAATGGTANNCTGCAAAAGATTCGCCAAGAGTACCGCCAAAGCCGTCAACATCATGTCTCGGTTGATCGAACGGAAATTCCGCAGATTGATGGGCACGGGCTTTGCCCAACCCAACACAAATCCTGCGCCGCCCGTCAAAGCCGACATGATGACCAACGCAGCGGGCACAATGATCGTCCCAACGAGGTCGATATGGGGCACGGGATTCAGTGTCACGCGCCCCAACATCCAAGCGGTCTTGTCGCCCAACTGTTTAGCTGCCCAACCGTGAGCCGCTTCGTGAAGCGTGATCGCAAAAATGAGAGGAATCGCGTAAACGCAGATGGTTTGAATGGCAGAACCGAGCATATTAAAGGAACTTTAAAACGAAATTTGAATCAGGCAAGTCTGCCATAGTTCTCGCACAAAAAGGCACGAGAACGGTATCGAGTCTCAAGAAAAGCGCTCAAATTGTTACGAGCGACGCAAAAAACGCCAGACAGGCGTTAAGTCTGAGGGAATCGGAGACTGATGTCCTGGTAACGGACGCGCGCCACCATAAGTATGCCAATCGGACCCAGCGCTCGCTAAAAAGCCCATTTGACGCGCAACCTCAGCAAACTTTTGGTCTGCATCGCGCGTCTGAGAACCCGAACACACTTCAATAGCTTCACCCCCCAAGGCTTGGAACTTCTTAAAGAGTTCGTCGAGCATCCAGTCTTCACTAAAGGCGTAGCGCCCTGGGTGCGCAATCACGGCCATGCCGCCAGCCGAATGAATCAAGTCAACGACTTCATCGAGCCCTGCTAAATCAATTTCGACGCAACAAGGCCGCCCCGTTTTTAAGTACTTATCAAAGGCTTCTTGATATTGTGTGACGTGACCCGCTTTGAGTAGCCATCGCGCAAAGTGCGTTCGAGAGAGATTATCTTTATTGTCGGCGAGCGACAAAGCGCCTTCATAAGCGCCTTGAATCCCAAAAGTCTCAAACCGCTCGCCAATTAACTGACCGCGTCGATCGCGTTTGGTACACACGTCTCTAAAGAAGGCATCTACCCCAGCGGTACGAGGCNNATCGAGCCCCAAGCCCACAATATGAATGACGCGNCTGCCCCACCCAGTTGACACTTCAACCCCAGGAATAAAGCCCATACCAAGCTCTTCTACCACTGCGGCAGCTTGGTGTACGCCATCCATAGAATCGTGATCCGTGAGTGCCATTAATTCAACGCCGTTGTCATACGCAAGATGAACCAATTCACTCGGCGAAAGACTACCGTCGGAGACATTGGAGTGCATATGCAAGTCGATGATCATANNGGCGAACCTCAACAAAAAAAGGGTTATCTTTTTATTATAGATCGACCAACCACCCATTCACCGACTCGGCACGCGTCTTCGCTTAGCACATCACTTGAAAATCGCGCCATTAAACCCCATATATGCCTTATCAACATTGACAGGCACACCGTTACTCGGCATCATGTGCCCAATCTGCTTGTTGAGCGATTGACGCGGCACCCAAACCCCAATTGATTGTGCCGCCCGAAGCTATACACATCGCTCACCACTCACAATGATTTAACAATAAGGAGGATACCGAGATAGGTGCTTAATCCCTATCCGGTCCCACTATGGACGCTCTTCAGAAACTTCTATTTCCTCGTGCCGCTGTCCGCGGTGAAACCGTGACGCTTCACGATGCCTTTAACCGTGCTGTGGAACATCAGCATCTGCCGTTAGTAGTGCGTCGTTTGGCGGGCGAAGTAACCGCTTCAGCCCTTTTGGCAGCTGCTGCCCTTGAGTTTGATGGCACGGTGCTTTTGCAGATTGCAGGGGACGGTACCTTGAAGTTACTTGTCGCCGAAGTGCGACCTGGTANNCTCATCTTCCGCGTGAGCGTCACGATGCATGATGACGCAGGCGACATTGACGCGAACGCCACGATGACCGACCTCGTGAACGCCCACGGTCAGGGTCGTTGCGCCTTGATTTTGGATCAGACGGGGCGTGACCCCAACGTACAGCCCTACCAAGGCGTGGTATCACTCGTAGGCGACACGTTTTCCGACGTGATGACCAACTACTTTGCCACGAGTGAACAGGTTGAAACCAAGATCGTGCTCGCGAGCGACGAAAGTGGTGTGGGCGGCTTGATGCTTCAGAAGATGCCGCTTTTGGGTGGTAAGACGTTGCCTGAAGACTTCGACGAAGAAGGTTGGCATCGTCTCAAGGTCTTTGCACAGACCGTCAAGAGCGAAGAACTGTTGACGCTTGATCCTCACGAAATCAATCGTCGTCTCTTCTGGGAAGAGTCGCCCAACGTGACGCTTGAAGCGGAACCCCGCTTTGAATGCCGCTGCTCTGACGAAGGTGTGAAGCAAATGATTCGCTCCTTGGGTCAAGAAGAAGCGAACGCCATCGTCGATGAACTCGGTGCGATTGAAGTGACCTGCCACTTCTGTGGTCAGACGCGCCGCTTTGATAAGACCGACGTTGCAGCACTCTTTGCTGGTACCGACACACTCCCAAAGACGATCAACTAACGGTTGACCAACGTATCGGGTAGAGGGTTCCCTCACGGGTTCCCCCTCCCACACCGCAACCTACCAGTGAAGTAGGCTTTTCGGACATGCCGTTCGGCATCCGGCGGTTTCTAAATTGTAAAAGTAACTCGGGTCAGTACTGCAATTCTAGGCTGTACAGACCGAGTCGACGGAAGCAGTTATTGTCGTACGCATGACTCATGTGGAGTGCCCCTGCATTCCACCATGCGCCGCGTCCATTGACAGAGGACTTCCACGCTCTTTCGGAATCGAGTCCACGCCTGATAAGGGCGGTTTCCCTAGTTTTAGGTTTCTTCCAAGCGATCCAGATCAATTTACGCAGGTGTCGCCTGATATGAATATCGAGCTCCCTGTATATCTTAACCCTGTCATCCATCGCGAAGTACGTTCGCCACCCCCTCAGAAGTTGACTAACCCTCGAAATAGTGACTTTCAAGGCGGTACCGCGCGATCTTCGGTAGATTACCTTTAGTTTGACCTTCAAGCGTGTCAGACTCGTCTTGTGTGCCCTGGGGGCTCCTGTCGTTCCCACGAAGGTGTAACCGAGGAATTTCGTTTTCGAAGGTCGAAAGACGCCGCTCTTGCTACGATTTACTCGTAACTTGAGCGTCTCCTCGATAAATCTGGTGGTGTTTTCAAACGCGCGTTCGCCCGCTTTCTGTGATTTCATATACAGGTTACAGTCGTCGGCGTATCGACAGAAGGCGATTCCCCTCTTTTCGAGATATTTGTCAAGCTCGTCCAAGACGATCAAGGACAATATCGGGCTAAGAGGTGAACCTTGAGGTGTCCCTTCAGTTCGAGCAGAGGTTAGTCCATTTTCAAGGATTCCTGTCCGCAAATACCGTCGGATTAGCCTCAAAAGCATACGGTCTTTGATATCCCTTTCCAGTCGGCTCATGAGTCGGTCATGATTAACCGTGTCGAAGAACTTTTCCAAGTCCATCTCGACAATCCAGTTACGCCCCTCTTTGATGTATGCGGAGGTTTGCGCTATGGCATCCCGAGCACCACGTCCCTCTCTGAACCCGTAACTGAACTCAGAAAAGGTTGGATCATCGTGCCGCATCAACACTTGAGCAATGGCTTGCTGAATGACTCTATCCTGCACTGTCGGAATTCCCAACATGCGGGTTCCGCCGTTTGGTTTCGGGATGTCGACCCTGCGAACTGGACTCGGGATGTATCTACCCTGTCTGATGTGGTCGCAAATGCTTTCCCCATGTTTTCGGAAGTGCTCGGGTAATTCGTCAACAGTCATCCTGTCAACGCCAGGCGCACCCTTATTCATAGTCACCTTATCCATAGCTCTAAGCATGTTTTCAGGTGACAATACTTCTTCCAGTGTTATCACTGTTACTCCTGTTTTCGTCCAGTGTATGCACCCCTCGCTCACCTTATTCGGTCTTTGGACCGTGCACCGTCCGACGGAAATTCCGTTTCCATCCTTCGGTAGGCTTTACTTCTAACTTTCAACTTACGCTACTACCGTCAGCGCAAGGAGATACACACTCTCTACTCACACAATTTAGATTCAGCCCTTCGGCTTACGCCTACTATGGTCTCGGCTGACTTCCTCCGTGGCATCTCTCCACCTTGCGATTTCGATAGCCTCTCGGCACCACGAAGGATCTCCCCAGGTACCACACATGCGCTTCCCGTCCTACCTGTCAGATATACGTAACGACTTTCTGTATTGGTACTGGGTTAACTGAATTTAGCCAGCTCTCCCAGCCGTTACGCCTCGTATCTGATTCCTGTTCGTCAGGCTGACGATTTGCTATCGGCTTCCTTCATCAGGTCGTTACCTTCCTAACTCTGCCGAGTCGCTAGACCTTCCCCCAATCAGGCGGTCAGTGGACTTTCACCACATAAACACACGTGCGCCGCTGGGCGCACTAATAAAAAATGCACGGCTTCTCGCGAAACCGTGCATTTTTGTTTTTATCGGCGATTGCGTGCGGGTGGCGCTCTCAAGTGCTTGGGCGCATGATAAAGGTCACCCTTTTTGGCGGAGAACGTCGGACGCGAACCCGGTTTAATGTCGGGGGAACGATAGTCCGGCATACTCGCGAGTTCCTTAGCGCGCTTTTCGTACTCTTCAGGCGTTTCTAAACGAAAAAGGACTTCATCGTTTTTCACCATATAGAGTTCTCGACGCGCGCGCTCTTCAATGGCATCACGCTGATGCACCAACGAATAGAGTTCTGCGCTCAGCTCTTCGTTACGCTCACGCTGAACTCGGTTCGCTTCGTTTTGCACCTTAAGAGAGTCTTCAAGTTCCGCCGCACGGAACCAGGCACCGCTTGGTCCAAAGAGCTGATAGCCCACAACCGCGATGCCTGCCATTAGACAGAGCATGAAAATGCGCGTCATGCCCTTACTCCAAGCCGATTACTTGCGGATGCAATAGAAGGCATCAAAGCCAGGATACACAGCCACTTCGTCGAGGTGTTCTTCGATACGGAGCAACTGGTTGTACTTGGTAGCCATACGGTCAGAGCGGCTCATAGAGCCGGTCTTGATCTGACCCGCATTGAGACCCACAGCGATGTCAGCAATCGTGCTGTCTTCGGTTTCACCAGAACGGTGAGAAACAACAGCCGTGTAGCCAGCGCGCTTAGCCATTTCGATGGCTTCAAACGTTTCAGTGAGCGTACCGATCTGGTTCACCTTGATGAGGATGGAGTTAGCCACACCCTTTTCGATACCTTCCTTGAGGATGGCGGGGTTCGTCACAAAGAGGTCGTCACCCACCAACTGGACACGCTTACCGAGCGCAGCCGTCAACTTACCAACCTTCCCAGTCGCCTTCTACCATACCGTCTTCGATAGAGATGATCGGGTACTTGTCGCACCAGCCCTTCAACACATCGATCCATTCTTCAGCCGTCAAAGAGGCGCCAGAAGACTTCTTCATGACGTACTTGCCATTTTCGAAGAATTCGCTCGATGCGCAGTCAAGACCAATCATGATGTCCTTGCCCGGTTCGTAGCCAGCGACCTTGATGGCTTCAAGGATCAATTCAATGGCTTCTTCGTGGCTTTCGCACTTCGGAGCGAAACCACCTTCGTCACCGACAGCCGTGGACATGCCGCGGGCGTTGATGATCTTCTTCAAAGCGTGGAACGTTTCAGCACCATAGCGAAGCGCTTCACGGAAGCTCGGGGCACCTGCCGGGATGATCATGAATTCCTGGAGGTCGAGGTTATTGTTGGCGTGCGCACCACCATTGATGACGTTCATCATCGGAACTGGCATCTGAAGGGCACCCATACCGCCGAAATAGCGATAAAGCGGCATGCCAGCTTCTTCAGCAGCGGCGCGAGCCACAGCCATAGACACAGCGAGAATGGCGTTAGCACCAAGACTACTCTTGTTTTCCGTACCATCAAGAGCAATCATCGTACGGTCGATGTAAGCCTGATCAGAGGCTTCGAGACCCAAAATCGCATCAGCGATTTCGCCAGTCACGTTAGCGACAGCGGTCTGAACACCCTTGCCGCAATAACGCTTCGGATCCTTGTCGCGAAGTTCGAGGGCTTCACGCACACCAGTGGAAGCACCAGAAGGCACAGCAGCACGGCCATGGCACCGCTTTCGAGCCAAACTTCGGCTTCAACGGTCGGGTTGCCGCGGCTGTCGAGAACTTCACTACCGATCACATCAATAATAGCGCTCATCTTTGATCCTTATGTTTTCAGAAGAAAGGTCTGCCCATCACCATCTTGAGTGACGGGCGTATCTTTTAATTTTACTGCGAGATAACGTCTTCGAGGAAGGGGCGAGCCTTCACGAGACGATCAATTTCAACAAGACTCGTTAAGAGGGCCTTCATGTGTGCCAGAGGCACCAAATTCGGNTCGTCGCTCTTTGCGGTCGCAGGCGTCGGATGCGTTTCCATAAAGAGCCCTGCCACACCAGTAGTNACAGCGGCGCGCGAAAGCACAGGCACAAACTGACGTTGTCCGCCCGAACACGTACCATTACCGCCCGGCAACTGCACAGAGTGCGTCGCATCAAAAACGACAGGGGCATGGGTTTGGCGCATGATCGCTAAGCTACGCATATCTGAGACGAGGTTCCCATACCCAAACGAGGCTCCACGCTCACATACCGTAAAGACGTCAGGATTAAGCCCCGCTTCGGTCGCGGCTTCACGCGCCTTTTCGACAACATTCACCATGTCGCCCGGCGCCAAGAACTGACCCTTTTTGATGTTGACGGGCTTACCCGACACGGCGCACGCACGAATAAAATCCGTCTGACGGCATAAGAAGGCCGGCGTCTGAAGCATATCGACAACGCTCGCCACCACTGGGACTTCGGCTTCGGTATGAACGTCCGTCAAAACAGGTACCCCTACCTTTTCGCGAACAGAAGCCAAAATACGCAAGCCTTCGTCCATCCCANNGGTACCACGGAACGAATGGGACGACGTACGGTTGGCTTTGTCGTAACTCGCTTTGAAGAGATAAGGAATCCCGAGCTCGTCGGTGATTTCTTTCATCGTAGAAGCAATATCGATCGCCATCTGTTCACTTTCAAGCACGCACGGACCCGCGATCAGAAAGAACGGGCGGTCTAAGTCAATGTCAAAACCGCAGAGCTTCATAAAACTTCTTCCTCAAAATACAGTAAAAAAGGCAGCCCTCGAACTGCAGAGCTCGATTGGCTGCCTCCTTGATTGATTAGTCAGGCGTGACCCAACTTAGGCCTTAGCCTTCTTGTCTGCCTGGGCAATCGCTGCTTCGATATAAGCCTGGAAAAGCGGATGACCAAAGCGCGGGCTCGATGTGAATTCCGGATGGAACTGAACGGCAAAGAAGAACGGATGATCCGGCAATTCCATCATTTCGGGCAAGTGTTCGGTCGGGGTCTTGGCAGAAATCACCATGCCCTTTTCTTCGAACTGAGCCACGTAAGCGTTATTCACTTCATAGCGATGACGATGGCGTTCACCNACGACGTCACCATAGATGCGATGAGCCAACGTCCCTTCAGCAACCGGCACTTCCTGACGGCCAAGACGCATCGTGCCGCCCAAGTCGGACGATTCATCACGCTTTTGAACAGCGCCAGAACGGTCCTTCCATTCGGTGATGAGCGCCACCACCGGGTGAGCCGTATCCGGATCCAATTCGGTGGAATTAGCGCCGCCCAAACCACAAACGTGGCGAGCAAATTCAATCACAGCCATCTGCATACCGAGGCAGATACCCAAGAACGGGATCTTATTAAGGCGAGCATATTCGATCGCCTTGATCATGCCTTCGGTACCACGCTTACCAAAGCCGCCCGGCACGAGGATCGCATCAACGTCGGCGAGAATCTTGTCTGCGCCTTCTTCTTCGATCTGGCTCGCATCAACATAACGGATCTTGACACGGGTTTCCGTACGGATACCTGCGTGGTTAAGGGCTTCGTTAAGGGACTTGTAGCTGTCAGCGTAGTCAACGTATTTACCCACCATAGGCACCGTGACTTCACGCTTCGGATTCTTGATACGACGAACGATATCTTCCCAAGCAGACAAGTCAGCGGGCTTCGTTTCGAGACCGAGCTTCTTGCAAACGAGGTCATCGAGATGCTGAGCATGGAGCATCAACGGCACTTCATAAATTGTAGAAGCGTCAGCGACACTAATCACGCAGTCCATGGGGACATTAGAGAAGAGCGAAATCTTGGCGCGTTCGCCTTCAGGAATCATGTGCTCGGCGCGGCAGAGCAACATGTCAGGATAGACACCTTCTTCGCGCAACTTCTGCACGGAATGCTGCGTTGGCTTCGTCTTCAATTCACCAGCGGACGGAATCCACGGGCAAAGCGTCAAATGGATAAAGCAGGTGTTGTTACGACCCACGCGGAAGGACATCTGACGAACGGCTTCAACGAACGGCAAGGATTCAATGTCGCCCACCGTACCACCGATTTCAACCACAGCAACGTCGGGCTTACCGTCAAAGGTCGAAGCAGCGCCGCGCTGGATGAATTCCTGAATTTCGTTCGTGATGTGCGGAATCACCTGAACGGTCTTACCGAGGTATTCGCCACGACGTTCCTTACGGAGCACGCTTTCGTAGATCTGACCCGACGTGAAGTTGTTGGGCTTATGCATCTTCGTGGAGATGAAACGTTCGTAGTGACCGAGGTCGAGGTCGGTTTCCGCCCCGTCTTCCGTCACAAAAACTTCACCGTGTTGGAAAGGCGACATCGTGCCCGGATCGACGTTGATATACGGATCGAGCTTGATCATGGTCACCTTCAGACCACGAGATTCCAGAATAGCCGCTAACGAAGCGGCGGCGATGCCTTTACCCAAAGAAGAGACAACGCCGCCGGTCACAAATACGTACTTGGTCATGAAGAAGAGCCCCACGCAAGGAGGTGTACAAAAAAATTGAAAGCCGAGATTATACCTGAACTCAAACGATTGCACGTACAACGCTACAGCACTCGTGCTGCAATGCCGTTTGGATCCAAGTTGATCTTTTAATTGTACGAGAAAACCTTAGGCGAAGACAGACTTTTTCTGCTTCGCCCAAGATTCGTACATTTGTTAGTCGAGTTTATCGAGGTCAAGCACGGGCGCCGTGGGCGCGGGCTTGGGATTATCAAAGTCTTCGTGACAGATCCCCTGACGACAGACTTCGCAATCCTCTTCGTTACCACTAAAGTCCCATTCAGGCTGCACGGTCACATGGTCGATATGGAATTCATCGTGAAGCTGTTTACGAAGCACATCCAAAATCTTNGGTCAGCACTCAGGACTTTCAATATGTACGTGGCACTGAATGGCACCGTGCCCTGGGCTCATCGTCCAGACGTGCAAGTCATGCACGCGTTCAACCCCAGGGATCGCTTCAATGGCGCGACCCACGCTAAAGTAATTCACGCCTTCAGGCACACCATCGAGCAAAACGCGCGTTGAGTCGCGCAACAATTCCCACGTCGCGTGAAGTAGTAAACAGCACACCAACATCGAGAGAATCGGGTCAGCAATCGACGGGTCACCAAAGAAGATGATGATCCCAGCGATGATAGCCGCAATCGAACCCAACAAGTCACCTAACACGTGCAACAGAGCAGCACGCGTATTCATGTTCTTTTGGTCTCGAGAAAGTGACCAAGCAACCAAAATATTGATCACCAAACCAATACTCGCAATCGTCATGACCGAGAGACCAGAAACGGGCTGCGGCTCGAGAATGCGAGAGATGGCTTCGGAGAAAATCCAAATCACGACACCGAGCATGATGATGCCGTTAATAAAAGTACCGCTAAGACTTCGATTCGGTACGTGACCAAACGAATGATCACTATCGGCGCCCTTTTGTGCGAGTTTATTGGCAATCAACGCAAATAAGAGGCTCGCCGAGTCCGTCACCATGTGACCCGCGTCACCAATCAAAGCAAGCGAATTACCCCAAATACCACCAATCAATTCAATGATGGAAAAGCTTAAAGTCAAAGCAACCGCAAAACCCAACACACTGGTTTTGGTTTTTTCGGCAGCATGCAACCAATGACTGTCACCGCGACCGTGACTTGTAAAATCTTCATCAGGGGGCGTTGTCACGTTTTTTTCTTCAGACATATGCGTTTTTTTCTCTTTTATGAGTGCGTCACTATCACTGCAGTGACTTCGGATGACATTGTGCCAAACTTATCTGAAATCCGCGTTACCCATCACAAAAAAACTCCTGCGACAGTCATAAACCATCACAGGAGTCATTTTGCGGTTGAATTGTTGCTGATTACTTGCCCGTCAACTTAGCGACAGAGCCACCGCCAGCGAGAAGACCAGCCTGAGCATAGATACCCAACTTAGCACGAGTATCCGTAATGTCGAGGTTACGCATCGTGAGCTGACCGATACGGTCCACAGCCGTGAACATCGAGTCACCCTTTTCCATCGTCAAACGTTCAGGTTCGTACGTAAGGTTCGGGCTCTTCGTCGAGAGGATCGTGTAGTCGTTACCGCGACGAAGTTCAAGCGTCACTTCACCCGTCACAGCGCGAGCCACCCAACGCATAGCACTTTCGCGAATCATCAAGGCCTGGCTATCGAACCAACGACCCTGGTAGAGGTAACGACCCAACTTGATACCGTTAATACGATATTCGGCGATCGTGTCTTCGTTGTGGATCCCCGTCACGAGACGTTCGTAGGCAATGAAGAGGAGCGCCATCCCCGGGGCTTCATAAATGCCACGAGACTTTGCTTCGATGATACGGTTTTCGATCTGGTCGGACATACCGAGACCATGACGGTCACCGATACGGTTGGCTTCTTCCATCAAAGCGACCGGATTAGCAAACTTCTGACCGTTGATCGCAACAGGCACACCTTCGCGGAATTCAACCGTCACCGTTTCTGGTTCCACCTTGACGTCGTCACGCCAGAAAGCGACACCCATGATCGGATCAACGATCTTCATGTGGGATTCGAGGCTTTCGAGGTCCTTGGCTTCGTGCGTAGCACCGAGCATATTGGAGTCAGTCGAATAGAGCTTTTCGGCGCTCATACGATAGTCGAACCCTTCCTTTTGCAAGAAAGCGGACATTTCAGCGCGNGTACCGAGTTCAGAAATGAACTGCGTATCGAGCCACGGCTTATAAATCTGAAGGTTCGGGTTGGCAAGCAAGCCATAACGGTAGAAACGTTCGATGTCGTTACCCTTGTAGGTCGAACCGTCGCCCCAAATATTGACACCATCTTCACGCATAGCGNNTTGCACAAGCATCGTACCCGTTACCGCGCGACCCAAGGGGGTTGTATTAAAGTAGAGCTGACCTGCCGTCGAAATATGGAAGGTACCCGCCTGAATAGCAGCAAAGCCTTCCGTTACCAACTGTTCGCGACAGTCGATCAAACGGGCATTTTCGGCACCGTACTCCATGGCACGACGAGGAATGGCATCGTAATCGGATTCATCGGGCTGACCGAGATTGGTAGTATAGGCGTACGGGAGGGCGCCCTTATTCTTCATCCAGCGAAGTGCTGCGCTCGTATCAAGACCACCAGAAAAAGCAATACCAACTTTCTGGTAGACGGGAACGCTTTGGAGAATCGTTTGAGACATAGTTTGTAAATTCTGTTGAGAGTGTTGTTGTTTACCCAGCAACCTGGAGTATATGCGATGCATTATCTCCTCTCTTTCGAAAAAAAGTTGACTCAAACCAAGGCTATTTGAGGCTTTTTGAAGAGTCCTCAAATAGCTTGGGACATATTACCTAGAGCCAACAATCCTCCTGAACAAATGGTCGACATTTAGAGACTATTAGACGGACTCTGCCGTCACCATGCCGACCAATTAATCTCCCTCTCATAATTCATTCTTCGGGTAAACGCTAAACGCCTGTTACAAAGTGTATTCAAACAAAACGAGTCACTTTACTCTCACGAATTCAATTTTTTTACCATTAGGGTTTTCCTATTTTTGATAAAAGGTAGTTCTAAGTCAAACACCTTATTTTTAGTTTGTGTCATTTGCCTCTACAACCGATACACTTTCGACAGTATCGGATGCCTAGCCTTCAAGGGACACGAAGACTTACCGACGTTATCAGGACCACGACAACGTACGGGACAGAGGGGCATCCGACGTTACACGCATAATTTTCATGCAACGTCATTAATGATCTTTGAAACGCTCGACTCAAGCGTTTCATTGAATGAGGAGTGATACAAAATGTTTACGAAGAAGACTTTGATCGGTCTCGGCCTTATCGCCGCATCTGGCGCTGCCATGGCTCTTCCGAACGTCGCCGTGCTCGCCACGGGCGGTACGATCGCCGGCGCTGGTGCCTCTTCGACGGGTACGGCTTATTCTTCTGGTAAGGTGAGCGT
Organism: uncultured Sutterella sp.; assembly: GCA_905186105.1. Taxonomy (GTDB): domain Bacteria; phylum Pseudomonadota; class Gammaproteobacteria; order Burkholderiales; family Burkholderiaceae_F; genus Sutterella. The sequence goes on from LR994475.1 coordinate 2,179,867, forward strand.
CAACCATCTCGTCGCCGCCGTGCCTGAACTCGCCAAGATCGCCAACGTTACACCGCATCAGGTTGCCCAGATTGGTAGCCAGGACATGTCCGACGAAGTTTGGCTTAAGCTCGCCAAGACGATCAACACCGACTGCGGCAAGTATGACGGCTTCGTGATCACCCACGGTACCGATACGATGGAAGAAACCGCCTACTTCCTCAACCTCACGTTGAAGTGCGACAAGCCGGTCGTGATGGTTGGTGCCATGCTCCCGTCGACAGGTCTCGGCGCTGACGGTCCGCGCAACCTCTATCACGCCGTTTTGACCGCTGCTACGCCTGAAACGGCTAAGCAGGGTGTGGTCGTTGCTATGGACAACATGGTGGTTGGTGCCCGCGACGTCATCAAGACCAACACGGTTCAGCCCGAAACCTTCCAGGCTGCTAACTTCGGTAAGGTCGGCACGATCTTTAACAACAAGGTCACGTACGAATCCATGCCGCTTCGCGCTCACACCACGAAGACCCCGTTTGACGTTTCCAAGCTGGACAAGTTGCCCAAGGTGGGTATCGTCTACAACCACGCCGGCGTTGAAGGCCTCCAGGCTGAAGCCCTCGTCAAGGCTGGTTACAAGGGTATCGTGAACGCCGGTGTCGGTAACGGTAACATCCATAAGTCCATCTGGTNNACGGTACTTGAAAAGGCTACGAAGGACGGTGTCGTTGTGGTTCGCTCCTCCCGCGTTCCGACGGGCGCCACCACGAAGGATGCTGAAGTGGACGACAAGGCTCAGCATTGGGTTTCTTCTGGCGAACTCAACCCGCAGAAGGCTCGCGTTCTTCTCCAGCTCGCTCTGACGAAGACCACCGACTGGCAGGAAATCCAGAAGTACTTCGACCTCTACTAATCGATCTTTGGAAGGTACTCAGTTAGCCTTCCTCACGATGTAGACTCAGAACGCCATCAGAAAAACTCTGGTGGCGTTCTCTTTTTTCTGACTTGCATCAACAAGCCTCATTGTGATCTCACAGACACACGCGTGGTTTACCCAATTCATTGGCAAAATCATTACAATACCTTCCTCATAATTAGATATAACCATGCTTAATTCCCTCGAAAGCTGGTTGACGTAACTCATTTTGCTTTTCTAAGTCTCTGTATGTCCGTCGCCGTTCAACCGCAGCAGCGTTATAACAGTAGCTACATCTTCCGTATGGTAANNATTCCGCTCATGTTGAGTTTTCTCCTTGAGCAGTTAATTGGCATGACCGACGTTGCCTTCTTGGGTCGAGTGGGCGAAGTCGAATTAGGAGCCGCCGCACTCGCAGGGGTCTATTTTTTGACGCTCCTAATGTTGGGCTTAGGCTATAGCTTTGGGCTTCAAGCCTTTATGAGTCGTCGTAACGGAGAAAAGCATTTCTCTGAAATTGGTCGCGCGTTTCGATCTGGGATTGTCTTTTTATTAGGGCTTTCTTTACTCTTGATTTGCGCATCGAACCTTTTATCGCGCCCCTTCTTTGATGTAGCTTGTGAGTCTGCTGCGGTCGCCGAAGCCTCTGACACCTATCTCTTTTGGCGTGTTTGGGGTTTGCCTTTTGCGTTTGCGAGTGCCGTCTTTCGTGCGTTTTTTATTGCGACCTTGCGTCCCAACATCCTGACCGCGAGTTCGCTCGTCATGGTCGGCACCAACTTCGTGCTCAACTACATGTTGATTTTTGGTTTTGGACCCATTCCTGCTATGGGGATTGCAGGGTACGCCATTGCCTCCACAGCTTCTGAAGTGGTTTGCTTAGGCTTTTTTGTTTGGTATGTGCTTCGCCGCGTGAACCATCAAAAATATGACCTCTTTGGACACTTTCATTGGGAATNNGGTACTCTTCAGATCAAGCTTTTTAAACTTGGTAGTTGGCTCATGATTCAAGAAGCCTTTGCGTTCTTTGCGTGGCTCATCTTTTTCTTAGCCGTCGAACATTTGGGCGAATTACCCCTAGCCATCTCGAATATTGTTCGTCAACTCTGCTCAACCTTTTTCCTCTTTATTCATGCCTTTGGGTCAACGTGTGGTGCCATTGCGGTCAACCTGATTGGCGAAGGACGAGATGATGATGTACCTGCGCTTTGCCGTCGCGGGGTCGTGATTTGCACACTCTGTATGTTGCCCTTTATGAGCTTTGTGTGCCTCTTCCCAGAATTCACGCTCTCGATCTTCACCAGTTTTGATGACGTGATTGCGGCGTCTCTTCCCACGTTCTTTGTGATGATGGGTTCGTTACTCATCGCCATTCCATCGATGTACATTCTTTTTGTGATGGGCGGCATGGGACAGACTAAAGAAAGCTCCGTTGCCACGATGCTTGCTGCCATCTTCTATTTAGTCTTCACGTTTAGCATTACGCGCATGACACAGGAAGTCCACATCGTCTGGTTTGCGGACTACGTCTACTACATCGTGACTGGAATTGTTTTGTGGTTCTATTGGCGTCGAGGGACGTGGCGACAGCATTGAACCCACAAAGCTTCGAGTCGACAACGGATCTTTAACTTGATGTCATTCAACACAGCCCCCCGCAGTACTCTGTTCTTGAAACAAGATTACGCCCAAACGGCGGGGCTAGGGTTTTTCTTTTTGTGCCAAACCCACCTACGACACTCCTAATCGGGTAGAGGGTTCCCTCACGGGTTCCCCCTCCCACACCGCAACCTACCAGTGAAGTAGGCTTTCGGACATGCCGTTCGGCATCCGGCGGTTTCTAAATTGTAAAAGTAACTCGGGTCAGTACTGCAATTCTAGGCTGTACAGACCGAGTCGACGGAAGCAGTTATTGTTGTACGCATGGCTCATGTGGAGTGCACCTGCATTCCACCATGTGCCGCGTCCATTGACAGAGGACTTCCACGCTCTTTCGGAATCGAGTCCGCGCCTGATAAGGGCGGTTTCCCTAGTTTTAGGTTTCTTCCAGGCTATCCAGATCAATTTACGCAGGTGTCGCCTGATATGAATATCGAGCTCCCTGTATATCTCAACCCTGGCATCCATCGCGAAGTATGCTCGCCACCCCCTCAGAAGTTGACTAACCCTCGAAATAGTGAATTTCAAAGAAGTACCGCGCGATCTTCGGAAGATTACTTTTAGTTTATCCTTCAAGCGTGTCAGGCTCGTCTTGTGTGCCCTGGGGGCTCCTGTCGTTCCCACGAAGGTGTAACCGAGGAATTTCGTTTTCGAAGGTCGAAAGACGCCGCTCTTGCTACGATTTACTCGTAACTTGAGCGTCTCCTCGATAAATCTGGTGGTGTTTTCAAACGCGCGTTCGCCCGCTTTCTGTGATTTCATATACAGATTACAGTCGTCGGCGTATCGACAGAAGGCGATTCCCCTCTTTTCGAGATATTTGTCAAGCTCGTCCAAGACGATCAAGGACAATATCGGGCTAAGAGGTGAACCTTGAGGTGTCCCTTCAGTTCGAGCAGAGATTAGTCCATTTTCAAGGATTCCTGTCCGCAAATACCGTCGGATTAGCCTCAAAAGCATACGGTCTTTGATATCCCTTTCCAGTCGGCTCATGAGTCGGTCATGATTAACCGTGTCGAAGAACTTTTCCAAGTCCATCTCGACAATCCAGTTACGCCCCTCTTTGATGTATGCGGAGGTTTGCGCTATGGCATCCCGAGCACCACGTCCCTCTCTGAACCCATAACTGAACTCAGAAAAGGTTGGATCATAGTGCCGCATCAACACTTGAGCGATGGCTTGCTGAATGACTCTATCCTGCACTGTCGGTATTCCCAACATGCGGGTTCCGCCGTTTGGTTTCGGGATGTCGACCCTGCGAACTGGACTCGGGATGTATCTCCCCTGTCTGATGTGGTCGCAGATGCTTTCCCCATGTTTTCGGAAGTGCTCGGGTAATTCGTCAACAGTCATCCTGTCGACGCCAGGCGCTCCCTTATTCATAGTCACCTTGTCCATAGCTCTAAGCATGTTTTCAGGTGACAATACTTCTTCCAGTGTTATCACTGTTACTCCTGTTTTCGTCCAGTGTATGTACCCCTCGCTCACCTTATTCGGTCTTTGGACCGTGCACCGTCCGNNACGGAAATTCCGTTTCCATCCTTCGGTAGGCTTTACTTCTAACTTTCAACTTACGCTACTACCGTCAGCGCAAGGAGATACACACTCTCTACTCACACAATTTAGATTCAGCCCTTCGGCTTACGCCNNTACTATGGCCTCGGCTGACTTCCTCCGTGGCATCTCTCCACCTTGCGATTTCGATAGCCTCTCGGCACCACGCAGGATCTCCCCAGGTACCACACATGCGCTTCCCGTCCTACCTGCCAGATTTACGTAACGACTTTCCGTATTGGTATTGGGTTAACTGAAGTTTGCCAGCTCTCCCAGTCGTTACGCCTCGTATCTGATTCCTGTTCGTCAGGCTGACGTTTCGCTATCGGCTTCCTTCATCAGGTCGTTACCTTCCTAACTCTGCCGAGTCGCTAGACCTTCCCCCAATCGGGCGGTCAGTGGACTTTCACCACATAAACACACGTGCGCCGCTGGGCGCACAAATCAAAAAAGCCCAAAGGTTCACCGCCTTTGAGCTTTTAAGAGGTCACGCGACTGATATCAGTCAACGACAAAATGTACCGAGTGGTACGCCCACCGAGACTTGAACTCAGATCTGTCCCTTAGGAGGGGACGGTTCTATCCAGTTGAACTATAGGCGCAACCAATTGGAGTGACGCATTGTAGCAGATCTACACCGCTACGAAAATCTTATCACTCCAACGCGACAAACACGGTACCAAATCGAATAGCCCGTTTAGACCTTTTGCATGTTCTTGATCGCAAGTGCAAGCAAGAGTTCCTTCGACCCCACCTTATCAAAGCGGATACGAATACGCGTATCGTCACCCTTGCCAGAGAGCTCTTCGACAAAACCTTCGCCAAACTTTTTGTGCATGACACGGTCGCCCACATCAAACCCAAAGGTGGATTGAGCGGCACGAGCAGTAGCCTTTTTCACAACGGGTTCATCGCTTGAGCGATAGGTTCCACTCCCCGAGAACCCGCGACGCCAATCCTCCCCTTCAGACGAGCGGCTCGAAGAACCGTAGTAAGACTGACGGTTATTGTCGTTTCGGCGACCACCATAAGTTGGACGCTCCCAACCGTACTGACTCTTCGGGCTCCAACCCTGACTCGTTCGACGTTCACCCCAATGCTGATCCGTGGTGTGATCCTTTTCTTCTTTGAGAGCCTCAGGGATTTCATCTAAGAAGCTCGACGGTTCATTGCGATGCGGTTCGCCATACTGCATGCGAGACTTGCAATAAGTCATCACCAAACGCTTTTTGGCTCGTGTGATACTCACATACATCAGGCGACGTTCTTCGCTCACACCTGGACCACGTTCATCGCGCATGGCAGAAAAATGCGGGAAGACACCTTCTTCAACACCCACGATAAAGACCTCAGGGAATTCCAAGCCTTTCGCTGCATGCACCGTCATTAATTGAACGGCATCTAAGTCACCCTGCTCGTTCTTGTCACCCGCCTCAAGCGTCGCCTGCGTTAAAAACCCTTGCAAAGGCGTCTGATCGGTTTCGTCCACTGGGTTAAAAGCACTCATGCTTTCAGGGTACCCTTCATTAGCCATATAGCCCGACGCAGCGGCAAGCATTTCTTGCATATTCGCTAACCGATCTTCACCATCTTTTTCGGTCTGATAGTGTGCCTGAAGTACTGAACGCACAATCACCAATTTGATGGTTTCAGCCAAACTCAAGGTCTGCGCTTCGTCACGCATACGAAGAATCAAGTCACGGAAAACCGCTAACTTCGCAGAGATCTTATAGTCTGGCGCCGTGAGCGCACCCCACAACGTAGTGTTACGTTGGCGAGCTTCTTCAGCGAGCCCTTCAATCGTACGGGCACCGATCCCGCGTAACGGGAAGTTCACCACACGCTGAAAACTTGTGTCGTCGCCCGGGTTATCCATCAAACGTAAGTACGCCAACACGTGCTTCACTTCAGCGCGTTCAAAAAAGCGCTGCCCACCAAAGACGCGATAGGGAATCCCTTTCGAGGTCAAAGCCATTTCAAGCGCACGGGATTGCGCGTTCATGCGGTACAAAATGGCGTGTTCACGCCACTGACTTCCGCGACTACGATTTGCGTCAATTTCACGCGCGACCCATTCGGCTTCAGCCCGGTCGTCGTCCATCTTAGCNACATAAATGGGTTTACCGCGGCTACCCGACGTCCACAAATTCTTCCCTAAGCGACCATCGTTATTGCTAATGAGAGCATTAGCGGCATCAAGAATCGTTCCTGTCGAACGATAGTTTTCTTCGAGACGAATGGGTTCAGCAACACCAAAGTCACGCAAGAAGTCAGACATATTGCCAACGTTCGCGCCACGGAACGCGTAGATCGACTGGTCGTCGTCACCTACGGCAAAGACAGCATTCATGGGTACCNNACCGTTCGCGCCACTACCAAAGCCCGCCAACATCTGTAGCCATCGGTACTGCAAAACGTTCGTATCTTGGAATTCGTCTACCAAGATATGACGGAAGCGATTTTGATAGTGAGAGCGAACAATTTCATTACGGTCTAACAGTTCATAGCAACGAAGAAGCAATTCCGCAAAGTCAACCACGCCCTCTTTTTGGCACTGCTGCTCATAGNNTACCATATAGACCTTCACGACCGTATCGTCGCCTTGCTTACCACCCGCTTGTGTGGCGCGCAGACCATGCTCCTTATACCAATTGATGACATTGGCGACCTGACGCGGATCATGCGAATCGGTATCGATATTAAGCGCCTTCATGACGCGCTTAACCATAGAGAGCTGGTCGCTCGAATCAAGAATTTGGAAGGTTTTGGGTAACCCCGCTTCTAAAGCATGCGTACGGAGAATGCGGTTACAGAGTCCATGAAAGGTCCCCACCCACATACGGCGTAAGTCATAAGGCAGCATTCCTTCAAGACGCACCAACATTTCTTTAGCCGCTTTGTTGGTAAAGGTCACAGCCAAAATTTCGCTCGTCTGCGTACGGTGCTCTTGAAGTAGCCAAGCAATACGTGTCGTCAACACACGCGTTTTACCCGACCCCGCACCCGCCAAAATCAAAATACTTTCTTCTGGCGCAGTGACGGTANNCTGGAGCTGACGAGGATTTAGTGACTGTAAAAGTTCGGACATGAAAACACCCTTTGAGCATCCATTAAACCTAATGAATGCGAACTCATAAAAAGACCATTGGGTTGAAAAGGTAGCACATTTCGCCGAGTCGCTCATGGGTTCAAGGCGCATCAGACATGAGTAAAAATAAGCACAATGCCCGAACTATATGGGTTTTCCACGCGAAATGAGCGCCAGAGAGTATACTTAGACGTTACTTTTTCTCATTTTTGAACCCATTAATTTGGAAGGCGTTATGCGCGAGACTTACTCTGCTCAGGCAGTGGAAACCGAAGTCCATAGCCAATGGAAGAGTCNNAAGGACGTCTACCGTGCCGTTGAAGACGCGGTCAATGNNAACAGGTACCAGCCCAAACCCAAGTTTTACGTTTGCTCGATGTTGCCGTATCCGAGCGGCAAGCTTCACATGAGCNACGTGCGTAACTACACGCTCAATGACGTGATGTATCGCTACTACCGCATGAAGGGCTACAACGTAATGACCCCGATGGGGTGGGATGCGTTTGGTCTGCCTGCGGAAAATGCCGCTATCGCCAAGAAGGTCGCTCCGTNNACCGCTTGGACGTATGCGAACATCGCTGACATGAAGAGCCAGATGGAACCCTTGGGTCTTGCGTTTGACTGGTCGCGTGAAGTGGCTACTTGCAAGCCCGAATACTATCGTTGGAGCCAGTGGCTTTTCTTGAAGATGCTCGAAAAGGGCATCGCCTATCGTAAGACGCAAATCGTGAACTGGGACCCGGTCGACAAGACCGTGCTCGCCAACGAACAGGTGATCGATGACCGCGGTTGGCGTTCTGGTGCGCTCGTTGAAAAGCGTGAAATTCCGGGCTACTACCTCGGCATCACGCAGTATGCACAGGAATTGTTGGACGACATCGAAAAGCTCCAAGGCTGGTNNACTGAACAGGTTCGCCGCATGCAGGAGCACTGGATTGGTCGCTCTGAAGGTTTGAACCTTTCCTTCCCGTACGAACTCGAAGGCATGAAGAAAGAACTTCGTGTCTATACGACCCGTCCTGATACGCTCATGGGCGTGACGTTTGTCGCCATCGCTGCTGAACACCCACTCGCTGCTTATGTCTCTCGCGACCGTGAAGACCTCAAGGCCTTTATCGAAGAATGCGCCAAGGGTAGCGTGAGCGAAGCCGACATAGCANCCATGGAAAAGAAGGGGGTGCCCACGGGCTTCTATGTTCAGCATCCGATCACGGGCGAAAATGTCGAAGTTTGGATTGCTAACTACGTCTTGATGAACTACGGCGAAGGGNTAGTGATGGGCGTGCCTGCGCACGACGAACGTGACTTTGCCTTTGCGAAGAAGTTCGGTATCAAGATCCGTCAGGTGATTGCCATTGACGGCGAAACCTATTCTGACGAAGCGTGGCAGGATTGGTATGGCGACAAGACCTTGCCGTTACACCTTGTGAATTCTGGTAAGTTTGACGGTAGCNTTGACTTCCACGCCGCCTTTGATGCGATTGCCGCTGATCTTAAGGCTCGTGGTTTGGGCGAAAAGCAGGTTCAGTTCCGTTTGCGTGACTGGGGCATTTCGCGTCAGCGCTATTGGGGTACCCCGATTCCGATGATCAACTGCCCGTGCTGCGGTCCGGTGCCTGTTCCCGAAAAAGACCTCCCAGTTGTGCTTCCTGAAGACTTGATTCCAGATGGTTCAGGCAATCCGCTCACGAAGTGCGAAGCCTTCCTGAACGTCAAGTGCCCGAAGTGCGGTGGCGACGCTCAGCGTGAAACCGATACGATGGACACGTTCGTCGATAGCTCCTGGTACTTCCAACGCTACTGCTCGCCCGATTGCGACACCGCCATGGTCGACAAGCGCGCTGACTACTGGATGCCGATGGATCAGTACATTGGCGGTATTGAACACGCCGTGATGCATCTGCTTTATGCCCGCTTCTGGACGAAGGTGATGCGTGACGTGGGTCTCGTTAAGTATGACGAACCCTTCAAGAACCTCTTCACGCAGGGCATGCTCATANGTGACTGCTACTATCGCAATGGCGATGACGGTCGTAAGGTTTGGTTCTACCCTGATGAAGTCGAAGTGCAGTATGACGAAAAGGGGCGTCCCGTCGGCGCGATCTGCAAGGCTGACGGCAAGCCCGTGATTCTCGGCGGCATCGAAAAGATGTCTAAGTCGAAGAATAACGTCGTTGAACCGCGCGACATTATCAATAAGTTTGGCGCCGACACGGCACGAAGCTTTGTGATGTTCGCGGGTCNNCCCCCTGATCAGTCTGCCGCTTGGTCTAATTCGGGTGCCGAAGGCACGTACCGCTTCTTGCGTCGTATTTGGAATTGGGCTTACAACAAGCAGACCTTTGTGGCGACGGCACCTGAGCTTGATGTTTCTGCTTTGAGCCACGAAGCCAAGGCACTTCGTCGTGAAATTCACGTCACGTTGAAGCAGTNNACTGACTATGACTTCCAGCGTATGCAGTACAACACCGTTGTCTCTGCTTGCATGAAGATGTTCAACGCCATCGAAGGCTTCAAGGGTGAGACGCCGTNNACCGATCAGGCTGTCGTGGCTGAAACGGGTTCGATCCTCATACGTACGCTCTACCCGATTGCGCCGCACATCACGACGGTANCGCTTTGGACGGAACTCGGCTTTACCAACAAGTTTGGTGACCTGATCGATGCGCCGTGATCGCAGGTTTGCGAAGAAGCGACGAAGGCTGACGAACTGAAGCTCGTCATCCAAGTGAACGGCAAGTTGCGTGGCGAAATCCTCGTTCCGGCTGAAGCAACTCAGGCTGAAATTGAAGCCGCCGCTTTGGCTAACGAAGACGCGAAGCGCTTCACCGATGGTGGCCTTACGGTTCGCAAGGTCATTATCGTTCGCAACAAGTTGGTGAACATCGTTGTCGCTAAGTAAGTCGACAAACGGTTAACCGCCTTCAGACCGACCAATGCGCTCCCGCGTTGGTCGGTCTTTCCTTTTATAATGTGTAAATGGTAGTCCAACTACTCTTTTTCATCAGGCTTTCGCGAGGATCAACTCCGTGACTACCCGTCGTCAACTTCTTGGTGCAGCTCTTTTAGGCACGCTTTCGCTCTCTGGTTGCGGCTTTCGCTTGCGCGGTTCATTTAATCTGCCCTTTAAAACCCTCTTTTTGCAGATTCCCGCCAACACTCCGATGTCTACCCTGATCCGTCAGGAAATTGCTGCTGAATCGACCGTCACGATTGTTGATGATCCTTCTGAAGCTGAAGCCATCTTGGAATATTTAGGTCAATCTCGCTCGAGAGACGTCCTTAGCATTAACGACTTAGGGCGCGCTCGCGAGTATGAACTAACGCTCTCGCTTGAATTCCGAGTAACGAGCCCCGATGGCTACCTTTATATGCCTTCGACGCGCTTGTCGACCACGCGTAGCTTGAGCTACGCCGAATCGGAATTCTTGTCGCGTTCTCGTGAAGAAGGGTTTCTCTATCGTGACATGGAAGCGGATCTTGTGAACCGCTTGATGCGTCATATCGAAGCCATTAAGCCCCGTAGCGAATCAGGGGAATAATTGTGAAGGCTGACCAGCTCGAAGAGTATTTAGCGCGTTGCGCCAAAGAGAATCGTATGGATCCTTTTTGGCTAATTTCTGGCACGGACGACTTTCTCGCCGTTGAGGCGGGTGACGCTGTTCGTGCCACTGCACGTCAATTGGGTTATACCGATCGTCAGGTGTTAGAACTGACGGCTTCGGGCGACTGGTCTCGTCTCACGATGAAACNNGCCGCTGATATGGGCATGTTTGACGATCGCAAAATCGTCGAAGTGCGTATACCGACAGGCAAAGTGGGTAAAAACGGCGCGCCCACAATTTTGCAGTATCTCGACCACCCGATTGACGGCGTGATCACGGTCTTTACGATGCCTACCCCCGAGTGGCAAACCCAAAAAGAAGCCTGGTGGACGACGTTAAGTCGTAAAGCCACACACATTGACTGTACTGCGATTGAACGAAGCCAACTGCCACAGTGGCTCAAAGCCCGTCTAGCGCGGCACGGCATGAGTGCTTCACCCGAAACACTCGAAGCCTTTGCCGACATGACCGAAGGGAACCTCTTTGCAGTCGCCCAAGAAGTCGAAAAGCTGTCGCTCCTTTACCCCAAANGTACGCTGACCACAGAGCAACTCCGTACGGCGGTTGCCAATAGCGCGCGCTTTGAATTTGACACGCTTTTTGAAAGCATGAAGCNNTTGTACCAAGCCGATCGTATTGTGCGTATTATCGACGGGCTTGAAGCGCAGTCCGAAGCGCTCCCCTTCTTATTAGCGATGCTTACGTNNACCGAAATCCGTTCGCTTATCAAGTTACGCTCTGGCTACGACCAAGGCATGTCGCGTATCCCTGGAGTCTTCGCAACCCCGTCCTCACAACGCGCGGCGCGCCGCCTCACAGTGAAAAAACTGTGTGCAGCCTTATCTGTCTGCGCTGATATCGATCGCCTAGCCAAAGGCTTACCCGTTCCTAAGCGCGATAGTGACCCGTGGATTGAACTTAAAAGCGTCGTCCTCTTTTTGGCTAATTAACGCTTCTAACTAAGCCAAACGACTCATCACACGTTTAACCAAAACTTGCTACCTTAACCGCTATTCCAATAAAGAATAGTGACGTTAGACCTTCATTTTGAAATCCAACTCCCCGACCTCACGCTCAAAGCGGACTGCACGTTGCCTTACCAGGGCTTTACCGACATCTTGGGTCTTCAGGCTGCGGCAAGACGACGCTCGCAGGTAGTATTGCGGGCTTAAAGACGCCCAAACGAGGGCGTATTGCCGTGAACGGACAAATCTTTAATGCGGTCTCACGCGCAGACTTTGATGCAGCCAATGCCCTTTGCTTTATCCTTTCTTTGTTTGCCGTTCTACTCTTTTTGGCGACTGAAGTGCTCATGCGCCGTGCGCTCAAAAGTTAACGCACCTTTGTGACGCAAAAATGCCGTGGGCAAACTGAACAGGCTACAATGACTGAACACGTGACGCGATGATTTTTGCGTCTTTTATGCTCAAGACTCATTGAGGATTGAGCCACTTAACGGAATTTGTCATCATGCCTCAGATCAACCTTACGCCCGCTGACTATATTAGCCGCATTGGTAGTCAAGCGAGAGAAGCTTCTCGAGAAATGGCTCGCGCGAGTACAGCCAAGAAAAACGCTGTGCTTCTTCGCTTAGCTGTCTTATTGGCAGAAGCCGAAGCCTCCATTCGTGAAGCAAACCAAGCTGACATTGAAGCCGCTCGGNCCGAAGGGCTCGATGATGCCTTTATTGATCGTTTAACGATTACGCCGAGCGTACTTGAAACCATGATCGCGGGTTGCAAGCAAATTGCTGAACTCTCGGACCCGATCGGTACGATCTCTGACATGAAGTACCGTCCGACGGGTATTCAGGTCGGTCGTATGCGTGTCCCTTTGGGCGTTATTGCGATGATCTTTGAGTCGCGCCCCAATGTCACGATTGATGCCGCGGCTTTGGCGATTAAGTCAGGGAACGCCATCATTCTTCGTGGGGGTCATGAAGCCCTTCGCACCAACACCGTGCTTTGGGAATTGATTCAAAAGGCACTGATCGCGGTCGACTTGCCCGCACGTGCCGTACAGCTGATCGAATCGTCTGATCGCGCCCTGGTAGGTGAACTCATTCGTGCCCGAGACTATGTGGACGTCTTGATTCCACGCGGCGGCAAGAGCCTCATTGCTCGCCTCACTGCTGAAGCCACGGTTCCGATGATCAAGCATCTCGATGGCATTTGCCACACCTATATCGATAGCGAAGCCGATGTGGAAATGACTTTGAGCGTCACCGAAAACGCCAAGACCCAGCGCGTATCGCCCTGCAATGCCACTGAAACCCTCTTAGTGCATCACGACATTGCGTTCAAATTCTTGCCGCCGATGGCACGACGCTTTCATGATTTAGACGTCGAAATGCGTTGTGACGTACTTTCGCGTCGCATTGTTGAACAAAGCGGCATGAGTGCTGTCGATGCGACCCCCGAAGACTGGGATACCGAGTACAATGCCCCGATCATTGCGATTCGTATTGTGAAGTCGTTGGATGAAGCCATTGATTTCATTAATACGCACTCGTCGCATCACACAGATGCCATCGTAACGAATAGCCTCCCCAATGCTCAGCGCTTCTTGCGTGAAGTCGATTCGAGTTCCGTGATGGTGAACGCATCGACCCGCTTTGCGGACGGCTTTGAATATGGTCTTGGTGCCGAAATCGGTATCTCGACCGACAAGTTGCACGCCCGTGGTCCCGTTGGGCTTGAAGCTCTCACGTCTTTGAAGTACGTGGTGCTCGGTCACGGCGAAGTACCGTCACTAACCTTTTTCATACACATCCTTATTACGACTCCTGATTATGGTAAACCTCTCCTTCTATGCTGTCTGCCCCTTCGGGCTTGAAGAACTGCTCGCGGGTGAAATTGCCGCTTGTGGTGCTGAACGCATTCGTGCCGCACGTGGTGGTGTTTCGTTCGCGGGCTCTGCCGCCACTGCGATGGTACNNGTCTGTCTCAATTCCCGTTTGGCTAGTCGCGTCCTTATGAAGGTAGCCGAAGCCTCCTACTGGGATACACGTGACATTTATGAAATGGCTGCGCGTACGCAGTGGGAAAAGTGGTTTGGTCCCGATCTGACGATCAAAGTCTCCGCTAACGGTCAGCGTTGCCCGCTCGAATCGATTGACTTTGCCGTTCTGCGTATTAAGGACGGGATCTGTGACCGCTTCCGCGAACTCGCAGGGCGCCGTCCTGATGTCGAACGCTACCATCCTGATGTGCGTATCGCGGTACNNTTTTTGACCTATGACACCTGCACGTTCTATTTGGACCTCGCAGGTGAAGCGCTCTTTAAGCGTGGTTGGCGTCTCACCCACGGTGAAGCGCCACTCAAAGAAAATTTAGCCGCTGGTCTTTTGATGCTCTCGGGGTGGGAACCTTCTCAAACCTTGATTGATCCATTCTGCGGTTCGGGCACCATTGGCATTGAAGCTGCGCAGATGACGNCAGGCATANCTTCAGGGCTCAATCGACGCTTTGCCTTTGAAAAGCTCGAAGGGTTCGATGCTGACCTCTGGCACGAAATGAAAGAAGACGCTCGTGCTGCTGTCAATCGTCATGTACGCATTCGCATTGCTGGGAGCGACATTTCGTCCCTCGTCGTTGAAAAAGCTGAAGAAAACGCACGCCGTGCTGGCTTAGGTGACATGCTTGACGACGGTCGTTTGACCTTTACGCAGGGGGACGCCCGTGAAGCTTGTCCCGCTGAAGGCATGACGCCGGGGCTCGTGATTGCGAACCCGCCCTACGGTGAACAGTCGAACCCGAAGTCCGCTTCGATTCGCTCGATGATGAAGCACGTCGCTGATAACCTCAAGNCTACCAACTTCCCGGGTTGGACGGCTTGGATGCTGACGTCAGACCGCACATTGCCGCAACAGATGCGCCTCAAAGAGTCGCGTAAGACAGTCCTCTTTAATGGTACGCTTGAATGCCGCTTCTTCCGCTTTGATATGGTAGCAGGTAGCAACCGTCGTAAGCCTCGTGAAGACGACGCACAGTAAACCTTAGCGGCTATCACGCTGATCAAAAACGCCCAAATCCGTCGTTGGTTTGGGCGTTTTCTCATCACAAAGATGCAAAAAAATCCCCACGACCAAAAGCCATGGGGATTCTCGGCAATTTCAAAAGCTTGCGCTTTGAAATTAGTTCTTGCGAACCAGACGTTCCTTAATACGGGCAGCCTTACCAGAGCGATCACGCAAGTAGTAGAGCTTGGAACGGCAGACATCGCCGTAGCGCTTCACTTCGATGGAAGCGATCGTCGGGGCGTAGAGCTGGAACGTACGTTCAACACCTTCGCCGCTAGAGATCTTACGAACGATGAAGGAAGAGTTGAGACCACGGTTGCGACGAGCGATCACCACACCTTCGAAAGCCTGAACGCGCTTGCGGGAACCTTCAACAACGTTGACGTTCACGACAACCGTGTCACCAGCACGGAAAGAGGGGATGGTCTTGCCAGCGGTCAAGCGGGCGATTTCTTCCTGTTCAAGAATCTCGATAAGATTCATTTCTATACTCCGAACCATCGTCATGCGGCTGTATTTGAGGGAGCAAAGCCCACCGCCGATAGGATGGTAAAAAATTTAAAAAACTTACTTCCAACCGTTAGCGCGCAACCAACGACGGTCGGCTTCGCTTAACTTATTGGAAGAATCCGCGATTTTAATCAAGTCGGGACGAGTTTGCAAGGTCAAACGCAAACTTTCTTCGCGCGTCCACGTTTGAATGTTTTTGTGGTGACTNGAGAGCAAAACTGAAGGAACTTCCATGCCGCGCCAGACTTCAGGGCGCGTATAGTGCGGTGCATCTAAGAGCCCCGTCGCAAAACTTTCGTCTGACGTTGAAAGGTCCTTGATAGTTNNACCAGGCAACTGACGCACCACAGCGTCAATCAGCGCGCAAGCAGGGAGTTCTCCGCCCGAAAGCACAAAGTCTCCGAGGCTGACGACTTCATCGACATAGGTCGAGAGAAAGCGCTCATCAATCCCTTCATAGCGTGCACAGATCAGCACAATGCTGTCGTCCTCTGCCACCATACGACGGACACGGTCATCGGTTAAACGCGTACCGTTCGGGGCAAACGAAATCACACGACCACGGTTACCCGACGAGCGAATCATGTCGACAGTTTTCGCCAAGGGATCCGCCATCATCACCATGCCTGGACTACCGCCAAACGGACGATCGTCCACCGTACGATGTAGGTCACTTGTTGCGGCACGCGGATTCCATGTGTGGCACGACCACAATCCGCGCTTCATTGCGCGTGCCGTAATGCCACACTGAGTGACCGCATCAAAAATCTCAGGAAAAAGCGTGACGACGTCAAAACGCATAAAAGGCTCCTTTAGCGCCAGTCAGGTTGCCAGTCAACCGTAATCACGCGCGTTTCAGTATCGATCGACAACAAATACACATCCTTGACGAGCGGAAGCATAAACTGAGCAGTTTTGCCGTCAGCGTTTTCATAGTCGATGATCAAAAGGTCTTGAACCCCGTTAGAACCAATGCTTTGCACCGTTCCCAAGGTCACGCCTTCCTGGTTGACCACCTGCATACCCACGAGGTCAACTGCCCAAACGCTATTTTGCCCCGCGTCAGGGAAATCAGCACGCGCCACAGACACGCGACCGCGCGCAGCGTCAGCCGCTTCTTTCGTCTCGCAACCAACCCACTTCACAATAAAGCCATCTCCATGACGGCGGAAGGCTTCAATCTGCAAGGTCGTTTGCACACCCTTCAGATCGGTCAGCACCCAGGTCTTGGTANNCTTTTGCAGTACTTCACCCGACTCTAAAGGCACGATACGCACCCAACCACGGAAACCATAGGCACCCGCTGTGCGACCGAGTTCGACGAGATCATCCATGTGAAAACTCCGAAATAATTGCTTGATAAAAGAAAACCCCGCAGACTCTCAGGCGTAGATACCGGGCTCATGAGACTGCAAGTGGATCACGATGTGCTGGACACGAGAGGCACGACCACTGCAAGCGAGCCCGCACTTGAGGTTTTGCGGGGTTTTTAGCGTCGTTTAAAGTCCGACGCAAAGACGAGATTCCAGTCTAGGAATTAGGCGGCAGCCTTGGCTTCCTTCACGAGACGAGCAACCGTGTCAGAGAGCTGAGCACCGTTACCCTGCCAGAAGGCAAGACGTTCCTGGTTGATGACGAGGCGGACAGCCTGNGTACCAGCAGCCATCGGGTTGTAGTAGCCGATACGTTCAATGAAACTACCATCACGACGGCAACGGGAGTCGCAAACGTTGATGGAGTAGAACGGACGCTTCTTGGAGCCACCGCGGGCGAGACGAACGATAACCATGAGTTTACCTCTTTAACTTATTGGTTCAGATAAAACCGATGCCCCCGTCACGAGGAGCAATCAGCAAAAAATAGGGTCGCAGACTTCGTTAACGGAAGCCATGCGAAAGTGCAAAATTCTATCTCACGCCAGTACTTGTTGCAACCCCAAGCGAAGATTTTTTTGAGACTTCGCACTAAAAAGGATGACCGCCCTTCTTTTACAGAAAAAGCGGTCATCTTCAGATCGAAAACTAGATCGACTTACTCGTTAACTTACTTACCGAGCTTAGCCGTCAAGGCCTGAAGGGCTTCAACGCCGTCAGCCACTAAACCGTAGTCAGCCACTTCAAAGATCGGGGCTTCAGGATCCTTGTTGATTGCAACAACGGTCTTGGCGTCCTTGATACCAGCCGTATGCTGAATCGCGCCCGAGATACCCACCCCGATATAGAGGTCTGGCGCAATCATCTTACCCGTCTGCCCCACCTGCCAATCGTTGGGGCACAACCCCATGTCAACCGCAGTACGCGTCGCACCAACGGCAGCACCAACGCTATCGGCAAAAGTTTCAAGTGCACGGAAACCCGCTTCGTCCAAAAGTACCNNACGACCGCCAGCCACAACCATACGCGCCGAGACAAGGTCCGGACGGTCGGACTTCGCTTCAGTAAAGCGAATAAAGCGCGAACCTTCGTAGCCCGAAGGGGCGATCACTTCTTCCACAGAAGCATTGTTGCCTTCGCCACGCGCCTTAAAGGCGGTCGTACGAATGGTCGCAACCACGACGCTGTCCGTCACTTCAACGGTCGCCAACAAAGAACCGGCATAGATCCCACGCACAAAGGTTTTCGGACCTTTGACGGCGAGAATGTCAGAAACGGGCGACACATCTAAAAGCGCGGTNACGCGCGGCATGGCGGACTTGCCCACGGAACTCGCCACAAAAAGCACATGAGAATAGCCCTGGGCTTCATCGCACACCAAGCGTGCGAGCACTTCAGGAGACTCCTGAGCTAACTGAGGAGAGTCAGCGTAATAAACATTACGAACGCCATCCAAGCGAGCAACTTGTTCAGCCACGGACTGACCGTTACTGCCAGCCACCAAAATATCGACCACATCGGTCATTTCGAGGGCAGCAGTCAAAGCTTGAGCCGTTGCGGGCTTGAGCGTGATGTTATCGTGTTCAGCAATCAAAAGAGCTGTCATTTTTCGTCCTCTTATCTTCAGATAACGTGCGNNCTTCGTTCTTAAGCTTTTCAATCAATTCGTCAACGCTCGCGACNNCATCACGCCAGCCTTGCGAGCAGGCGGCTCTTCAACAGAGAGCACACGAAGGCGAGAGGCCGTATCAAGCCCCAGGCTTGCGAGTTCAATCTCTTCAACGGGCTTTTTGCGTGCGCGCCCCATGGCTGGCAACGTCACATAGCGGGGCTCAGCCAAACGAAGGTCAGCCGTCACTACAGCGGGTGTCGCCAAAGAAATCGTCTGCGTACCGCCGTCGGTTTCGCGAGTCAC
This sequence comes from uncultured Sutterella sp., assembly GCA_905186105.1. Taxonomy (GTDB): domain Bacteria; phylum Pseudomonadota; class Gammaproteobacteria; order Burkholderiales; family Burkholderiaceae_F; genus Sutterella. Next base: position 2,198,484 of record LR994475.1, read on the forward strand.
GATCCAGCGACCGTCTTCGAGTTCGATTTCGCTCGCAAAGGTCGCTAGCGGCATGTCGCACAAAGCGGAAAGCATCTGCCCCGTCTGGTTGGCATCATCATCAATCGCCTGCTTACCTAAGAGCACCAAGTCAGGTTGTTCGCGCTTCACGATTTCGCGCAACACCTTAGCCACAGCCAAAGGTTCAAGGACATCGTCGGTGCGAACATGAACCGAGCGATCAGCACCAATGGTCATCGCAACGCGAAGCGTATCGACGGACTTCAANGTACCAATCGTCACAGCGACGACTTCATCAGCCTTGCCTGCTTCACGCAGGCTCACGGCCTTTTCAACAGCAATTTCATCAAAGGGATTGATCGCCATTTTGGCGAGCTTGGTATCAACACCGGAATGATCGGGAAGCGGACGCACCTTGATCTTGGCATCCACGACGCGCTTGACAGCGACCAGGATCTTCATCTGAAAAAAACTCCAGTCTTAAGGTCACCAGTAGCGCACTTACGAAATAAATGCCCTACTGAAAATAAAAACTTGCGTGCATTATAACGGGATGAGTTCTCGCAAAACTTAACAAGGGCAAGGTGCCGTGATGCTCCCATAGATCCGTCGTTGGGTTAAGCGCGAGATCTCAACAAAAACGAAGACCCTACGCGCCCTCTAATACCCTCTTTCACAACGTTTTTAGCTGATGCACTAAGCCTAAGGACGAAGGCACCTTAGTCTCACGCATAAAGCCAAGATTTTTATCAATCTCATCCGAAAAGCCGATCGGCTTTCTTCGTTAAAACCTTACCGTCGGGCGCACGAAAGCGAGCAACTAACGCAAAGAGCGCAGCTATTGCGATCCCTGCCATGGTGCAACTCACGTCGCCTGTTAAGTTCCCAGCTAACCCACAAAGGTCACCAATCACAGCGCCCAACAACCAAAATTGAGGGTGACACGGTTTAACGGGACCAATGAGAACCATTAACAACGGGATCGCAACACCAGGCACAAAGAACGAATAAGCCGTCAGCAATAACCCAATAATATCTTGAGAAATATAAACGGCACTCGCCGCTGCTACCCCAAAGATCGCAATCATCCAACGAACAGCTGAGGTACGGTCACACGCCAATAGGCTTCGCTCCACAATCCCAGAGGTCGACAAAAGCACCGTATCGGTAGATCCACACAGCGCACTCACAAGCCCCAAGCCAATCGCGCCCTTTAACCACATGGGCATCGAAGAGGCACTCGTCAACCAGTCCGATATGGGTTGAGGACTCTTGATATTGATGAGTGCCATGGTAGTGATGACAATCCCAAACCAAACTAAAGCAGGCACCGCTAACCAAGCCGCATAGCGTGCAACCTTACCGTCACGAGCAGAAAACGTACGCGAAAACATATCTGGACCAATCACATACGTGACACCCACCAAGAGCATCAATTTTGCCCAGTCATAAAAGTCAAACTGTTCGCCATAAGGCACCCAATCCAAGCGACTCAAAGCCGTTGGACGTTCAGCCATCAACCAAAAAGCGACCAACGTAAAGCCACCAATCAAAAGAATGGCTTGAAAGGCATCTGTACGCAAAACTGCACTTTGCCCACCCAAAACGGTGTGCAAAATCACCGCGACCGCGATCAACAAATAAAGGACTTCAGCGGTAAGGGGTGCATCNATGCTACCCAACAACGCGTGAAGTGCCACAAACTGTGCCGCCGTCACAGCAATCCATGAGACGGCAATAATAATCCCCGTCCAACGTTCGGTACCATTNTTGCCTGCGACCAATCCGACGACCTCTGGCAAAGTTGCCGCTTGCATGGCGCGAATTTTAGGGGCAATCAATAGACCATGAAAAAAGAGACCAATGGCACCCACGCCCAACCACCAAAAAGCGACCGCCCCCGTTTTTTGAGCCAACGCGCCCATCCCCAAGGTTGCCGAACCGCCAATGATCGTACTCACTAGTGAGAGCGCGCAAAGCACCATGCCTGCGCAACCACCACTCGTGATAAAGGCGCGGTACNNTGACCCCGAAAAACGCTCACCGCGTAAGCCAAACCACAGTAGTACCNNTAATAGATAAACCAATACCAAGCTCGTTAATGTGTTCACCGAGCTTTCCTCCTAAAGCATTGACAACGTGACCCAAGCCACAGTCAAATAACGTAAAAATTTGCCTATAGCCACCCAAAAGAGGCTCGACCAAAAAGGCATGCGTAACCAACCCGCGGCAACAGGGAGCGCGTCACCCACCACAGGTAACCATGAGAGTACTAACGCAGGCGCTCCGTAACGCTTTAACCAGTTTTGCGCGAAGTTAGATGTTTCTTTATGGGGAATCATTCGACCGATCCCCCATGAGGTCATAGCGCCAAGTGTGTTACCTAGTCCAGCGAGCAAGATCAAGCGTGCGATTCGACCAACGTTATCTGGCGTTTGAGTCAATGCGCCTACCAAAAAGACTTCTGAGCCGCCTGGCATTAACGTGGTAGAGATGAAGGCGCTCAAAAACACTGCCGCTTCTGCGCCCGTACTCGCCAACCAATCCAACAACCACTGCGGCATCCACGTGACTCCAAAACAAAACTCCGCCATCGGTCACTCATTGCCAATGACGGAGTTCTGATTTTACTCGACTTAATCGCTCAATTTAGTCATCCAAACGGATGCGTGCTGTGGTTTCAGGATCGAACCAATAGACGTGTTGTGCGTCAAAGGTTAAGCCTGCACGATCGCCCACCTGTGGGATAAACGCATGGTTATCTACGCGGAAGACCACGTTTTAGTACTAGCAGCGTGCCGTGCACCAAGTGGTCTGCCCCGAGCGCTTCGACGGTTTCAACTTCAAAGGTGCCTAAGCCCCCTGCGGGCATCAGGGTGACGTGTTCTGGGCGCACACCTAAAACCACCTTGCGACCCGCAAGCTGACGACGAGGCGTCGGAAGCAACAAAACGCCACCTTCGTGTTCAAAGTGAAGTAGTCGCCTACCGAAACTTGCCCATGAATCAAATTCATCGGAGGCGACCCGATAAAGTTCGCAACGAACATCGTCGCAGGATCGTCATAGACTTCCTGGGGCGTTCCCACTTGTTCGGCGCGTCCAGCGTTCATCACGATCATACGGTGCGCCAAAGTCATAGGCCTCGACCTGGTCGTGTGTCACGTAAAGGCTCGTTGTCTTCAAGCGTCGATGCAACTTTTGAATCTGTAAACGCGTTTGTACACGCAGTTTTGCGTCAAGGTTTGAGAGCGGTTCATCAAACAAGAAAACCGATGGTTCACGCACAATGGCACCTACCCATAGCAACGCGCTGACGTTGACCGCCCGACAATTGACGTGGACGACGACCTAAAAGCCATTGAGTTCCAGCATCTGCGCAGCTTCGTTCACACGCCGTTCAATCTCAGCACGATCCACACCACGAATCTTTAAGCCGTAGTACCATGTTGTCAAAGACGGTCATGTGCGGATAAAGCGCGTAGTTTTGAAAGACCATCGCGCAGTCACGATCTTTGGGTTCTAACTGATTGACCACGCGGTCACCAATCAAAAGTTCACCCGACGTGATCTGTTCCAGCCCTGCAACCATACGCAAAAGGGTCGACTTGCCGCAGCCCGAAGGTACCACGATCACGATAAATTCGCCATCCTTAATGTCAAGCGAAATGCCGTGCACGACAGCGACGTCACCGTAACTCTTACGAATGTCTTTAAATTGAATATTCGCCATAACGTTCTCTTATTTTTCGGTATCGACTAGGTACTCTTCACAAACCAGCGTTGCATGATTGTGACCACCAACGCGGGCGGGATCATGGCAAGCATGGCGGTAGCCATAATGAGGTTCCATTCGTTGGCAGAGTCGCCCCCACCAATCATGCGCTTAATACCAATGACAATCGGGTACATGTCTTCGGACGTCGTCACCAACAATGTGCACAAGTACTGGTTCCAACCATAAATGAACTGAATCACAAACATGACCGCGATGTTGGTAAGAGATAGCGGCAACAAGATCGTGAAGAAGAATCGCATGGGCCCTGCGCCGTCCATGCGTGCAGCTTCTGTGAGTTCATCTGGCACCGTCAAGAAGAACTGACGGAAGAGGAATGTTGCCGTTGCCGAAGCAATGACCGGCAAAATTAAGCCGCCCCAACTATCGAGCAAATGTAACCCTGCCATCACTTCATAGGTAGGCGAAATACGCACTTCGACAGGCAACATCAACGTGATGAAGATGAGCCAGAAGCAGATCTGACGACCAGGGAAGCGGAAGTACACGATGGCAAAAGCTGAGAGGAGCGAAATGAGAATCTTGCCCACAGAAATGCCCATTGCCATCACGAGCGACACAAAGAGCATGCGCCCCACAGGCGCACGCGATGCCGTACCACCACCTTCGGTGAGGATCTGTAGATAGTTTTCAACAAAGTGCGCACCAGGCAACAGGCTCATTGGCGCCTGTTCGACTTCAACTACTGTTTGGGTTGACGCGACAAAAGCCACGTAGACTGGAAAAACGACCACGATGATGCCGAGGATCAACACCAAGTGCGTGAAGAAATTCAACCAGGGACGATTTTCAACCATTTATTCGTCTCCCGTTAATAGTTGACACGCCGCTCAATAAAGCGGAACTGAATGACTGTCAATACAATGACCATCACCATCAAGATGACCNGACTGCGCAGCCGACCCACCAAAGTCCATGTTACGGAAGCCGTCAACGAACACCTTATAAACAAGGATGTTCGTANNTCTTGCCCTACCACCTTGCGTCGTAGCGTCCACAATCGCGAACGTATCGAAGAAGGCGTAGACGATGTTCATGACCAAGAGGAAGAAGGTCGTGGGCGACAAAAGCGGGAACACCACCGTCCAGAATCGACGAAATGGTGTTGCACCGTCCATGGCAGCAGCTTCAAGCAGAGACTTAGGAATCGCTTGAAGCCCTGCTAAGAAGAAGATGAAGTTGTAGCTCACCTGCTTCCACACAGCAGCGATCACTAATAGCAGTAGCGCTTGATCGGCGTTCACAAGATAATTCCAATCCACGCCAAAGGACTTCATGACATATGCCAAGACGCCCAAGGTCGGATTAAAAATAAACATCCAGAGCACACCTGCCACTGCTGGCGCCACGGCATACGGAATGATCAAAAAGGTTTTGTAAGCCGATGCCCCACGAATGACGCGGTCAGCACAGACGGCTAACAAGAGACTCACAGCAAGCCCCAAGAAAGCGACAATGGCAGAAAAGACCATCGTGATCTTGAAGCTATAGATGTAATTGGGATCTTCTAAGAGCGTTTGGAAATTTTGCAGACCCACAAATTCGGTACTCAGCCCAAAGGGGTCCTGCATCAAGACCGATTGATAAATGGCTTGACCAGCGGGCAGGAAGAAGAAGATGAGCGTAATCGCAAGCTGGGGTAATACCAAGAGGTACGGTAGCCAACGATTTTTGAATACGACGCGTTTTTCCACGTTCTTGACTCGATGAGGGTGGGAGGCCTTACCGCAAGAAATCCCGAGAGAAGGCCTTTGCTTCTCCGGGATTCTCGTCGCAAGGGTTGAAGGGTCCGCTCACCCAACACGATGAGCGGACTTCAAAGGAAGGCGGCGATTACTTCGTCACACGTTCGAAGCGAGCAAGCTGCTCATTACCACGACGCACAGCGGCGTCCAACGCTTCCTTAGCGGTTGCCTTACCGGACCAGATCTTTTCGAACTCTTCGTCCACGATCGTACGAATGTTCGGCAAGTAGCCCAAACGAATACCGCGGCTCTTATCAGTGGTCTTCAGCATCTGCTTGACTACCACGTCTGCGCCCGGATTCTTTTCGTAGTAACCGCTCTGCTTCGCGATTTCAAAGCCANNCTTCTGCGTCACAGGGAGGTAGCCCGTACGCATGTGGTTATTAGTATGCACCTGCGGGTCAGAGAGATAGTGGAAGAATTCAGCCACGCAACGGTTCTGAGCGTCGTCCTTGCCAGCCATAGCCCAAAGCGATGCGCCACCAATCGCCGTATTCTGCGGCGCATTGGGTACGTCTTCGTAGTAGGGCATCGGCATCGTCATGTATTCAAACTTGGCGTTACGACGAATGTTAGCCAAAGAGCCCGACGAGCCCATGCTGATCGCGCATTCGCCAGAGTAGAAGGTCGCGTCTACTAAGTTGCCACGGCCNTTATAGACAAACGTCCCTTCCTTAGACATGCGAGCCAAGTTTTCAAGGTGACGCTGATGTAACGGCGAATCAATCTTCAAGCGAGCAGCTGTCCCACCAAAACCATTATTAAGCGTCGCATATTCGACGTTATGCCACGTCGAGAAGCTTTCCATCTGTGTCCAACCCATCCAAGAGGTGGTCATCGGACAAGCTTCGCCTGCGGTANNCTTCAAAGCCTTAGCAGCCTTTTCAATTTCTGGNTACCAGGTGCGCGGCAACTTATCGGGTTCGGTCGGAATACCAGCTTTCTTAAACTTGGTGAGGTTAAGGTAGAGAACGGTGGTGGAAGAATTGAAGGGATAGCTGAGCATACGTNNACCGTCAGAAGTGGAGTAGTAGCCGTAAACAGCAGGGATGTATTCCTTGGGATTGAACTTGTAGCCCGCCTTTTCAAGCAAGTCGCCGACGGGAACAATGGCACCCTTACTAAACATCATAGTTGCCGTGCCAACTTCAAACACCTGAAGAATGTTGGGAGAACGACCTGCACGATGGGCGGCAATACCCGACGTCATCGTTTGGTCATAAGACCCTTTATAGGTTGAGGTCAAATGACACTGCGGCGTCTTGGCGTTGAAGTCCTTGGTCACGTCGGCAACCCAGTCGCCGAGCGTATTGGTCATCGCGTGCCACATCGTGATTTCGGTCGGAGCGGCTCCAGCTGCACCCGCAGTCAAAATGGAAGCTGCCATCACGCCTACCGCGACTAACTTTTTGCTCATGCTAATCTCCTTTGAGCATAGGGTTTTTGCTAGGCGCCGACTACCATAGGTCAAGCCCTATTCCGGCGGCACTTCCATGGAGGAGGAAAGGCGAACTCCTTTGACAGACGAACTCTGCCTTCGTGGATCATAGGGGAAGGCGTTCCCCCTGTCCATACGCCATTCGGAGGATACGCGGACTAATTTCTGCGAATAACCTCCGAATCAATGCAAAAGAATGCTACTTAGGAAATTCCCTCATAAGCGTCAAACATAAACATCTCTACGAGAGAGAAGATTGGCACGCCGATGAATAATCTCGAGATTCAAAGATCGCGCGACCGACGCGCACCATGGTGCTTCCTTCGAGTACGGCTTCTTTCAAGTCTGCGCTCATCCCCATCGATAACGTATCCATTTCGGGGTAGGTTTTTCGTAACTTTTCAAAAAGTGTGTGCAACACTGCAAGCGGACGACGACGCGCCTCAGACGTTTCTTGGGGTGCTGGAATAGCCATCAGANNTGCACGAAGCTTTAATTGAGGCAAATGTGCGATTTCAGCCGCAAAGGCTTCGACATCATCAAGCGCTACGCCAGACTTCGTACTTTCGCCGTCAATATTTACTTCGATCAGAATATTTAAGGGCGGCATCTCTAAAGGACGCTGTGCAGATAGGCGACCTGCAATACGTAAGCGATCCACAGACTGTACCCAATCAAAATGCTCAGCCACGAGTCTTGTTTTATTAGCTTGCAATGGGTCAATAAAGTGCCATTCACCAGGATCCTCAGGATGCATTACTCTAAAANNGTACTGAATCTTTTCAACCCCTTCTTGAACATAGTTTTCGCCAAAAACGCGTTGCCCCTGGGCATAAGCCAATTCGCAAGCCTCAATAGGGAACGTCTTTCCCACAGCAACGAGCGTCACAGCTCCAGGCGTACGACCTGCATCCACTTCTGCTTGACGTAAAGTATCACCNACATTTGACAATCGTTCGGGCAATCCTGGCTTTAATTCACTCACCTCAAATACTCCTTCTTGCGGCACACCGTCCGCCGTCGAACACAGTTTAGCAATGTCACCAAGCGTCGAGAATCTTCCACTTTCTTGATCCGAGTCAAAAAGTCGATTGTCATCAAAATCGAATTATGATCCTTTACTCTAAACCACAGGATCACTCTGTTAAACAATCTTGCAAACAACAATCAGCTACATTTCAAACATATACACATGATATTTAACCACTTTTCTTATATTTTGTTTTACATAGGATCAATCAATAGTCTCATTAACTTTTTGAAAGTTACACCAACTAAATCAAATAATTTCACCTGATACTCTAGCGTTCTATCGAAAATAACGAAGTAAAAGATCACAGCACGGGATCAGACTCTCTTTTCTGAACTCAAAAACCTCATACACTCAAACACAAGACGACATCCATCGTTTGGAGTGAGTTTTCGTTTTTGAGTGAGGTTTCAGCATGTCGCCCGTCGTTACGTCTTTATCCGATTTTCTTTCCCACACGGCTCGTTCTTGGTCCGAAAGTGCGACCCCGCGTTCTACGCTTCAAACTAGTCATTTGCCTTTGATCGATGAAGTCACGGGCGGTGGTTTTCCTACGCAAGCGACGACGGAACTCTTTACGAACCAAATGGGGTACGGCGAAATCAAGCTCTTGTTGCCAACCTTAGCTGAGTTTGACCATGTCACGTGGATTCTCAATCCCGCGAACGACATTGAACCCCATGGACCTGCGTTATCGGACGCTGGGTTAGACCTCAATCGCCAACTCTTTGTCGTACCACCTACGGCTGACGACGCTTTTTGGGCAGTCGAACAAGCCGCGCTCAGTGGTGAAACGCGCGCGATTGTGGTGTGGTTACACTACCTACAAAAAACACGTGAACATGTGGTTTTGCCGCGCCTCATGATGGCTGCGCAGTCGACAGGCACAACCCTTTTTGTATTGCGCCCGATGAGCGCGATTTGCTTACCGTCGTCTGCACCGTTACGTCTTCAGATCACCCCTGGACACATGGGCAAAACCGTGATTCGCGCCATTCAACGCGGTACGTTCTTTGATACAACGCGTAGCGTTGAAGTGTCGTTGAGCGACCTTGAAGTGCAACCACATACGCCTCAAGCGCCAATGACCCAGCAGCTTTCGTTAGATCTATTTCCGCTCTCCACTCAAACACCTACCGTTACATTGCATGCACATCAGGCTTAACGCTTTTTCGTCTAAAGGTATCCGTCATGACTCAGTCCATCCTTGCGCTTTACCTCTCTCACGTTGAAGCTTCGTTCGCGTTTGACGATCCGGTGATCACGGGCGCGGTGTTTGAAGAAAACCGTGTTGTGAGCGTCACGTCGCACGCCTTAACCGAAGGGGTGACCCCGGGGATAGATCGTCGTACCGCCAAGGCGTTCGCTGCTGATCTCCAGTGTGCCCCTTCAAACCCAGAAGGCGTCCACGCTTGGATCGATCGTTTAACGCACTTAGTCCCTCAAAGCAAGACGCCCCTTCACGTGGTCTTTGATCCCTTAGAAGCTGACAGCCTTTTGATCACTTTCCCATGGAACAATGATCTTGCCTCTGCCGTGGCTACCTTTGGTGCCATGTCGCCAGCTAACCTCCGTCTAGGTTTAGGTGAATCCGAACGCGTGGCTTTTGTCGCAGCTTTGACGCAAAGACCTGATCTCACCGAAGCCACGCTACCTGCAACGCTCGTTAAAGCGTGTCTTCCGTCAGAAAAAGTACAAGCTACGCTCACCTTGGGTGATTTGATCAAAGGCGAAGCACATAACGCCTCCGCACTTACGCAAAACTTGCGTGCCGCGATACTTGATGACTGGTATGACGACGAATGGATGGCACTCCCCAAAGACTTAACGCTCACATGGGCGCTGGGTGAACCGACGCACTTGAGCGCAACCATCTATCAAATGGCGCATTGTGTCTCCGTTTGGATGGAACAACACCATAAAGCCTGTTTAGGTACTTTACGGTCACGCTTCAAGGTGCCAATCAAAGCACGTACTTCAAACTTGACCTCACCAACGCAACCTCAGATGCGATCGCCAAGGTTGCCTTGGATGCGCTGTCGCACCAAACGTTGGGGGAAGCGATCCAAAGCGTAAAGGTCGAACATACGCACGCCGTACACGCGCCTCAAAAGCCCACGCCAGGGTCACTCGCCGCCAGACTACAATCGCGCTTTGGCGAACGCCGCGTCTTTATGTTGAGTCAACAAGAAAGTGCTTTACCCAATGTGACATCCCATCGTGATCCCGTACCCGACGCGCATAACACGCGTCCTTTGTTGGTTCGTGATGCGATTGAACCTGCGCGACCTGTGTTTTTATTAAAAACGCCCATTGAATTACATACGCAACACGGCGACATCTATTGGGAAGGCGCCCCTATCGTAGGGCTCAGCGATCCCACACAATATCGCGATCAAAGTTTTGTTCGTGACTACTGTGTTGCGCACACTAGCGACGGGCGACGTCTGTGGATCTATCGCCAAAGTGAATCGGAACCCACAAGTGAACATTGGTATCTACACGGCTTTTTCGCTTAAGTCGCAAGATAAGGCTCTTTATAATGGTCGCACTTGGAATTTTTCGGACTCAAACACCGTGAAAGAACGCATTTTGCTTCATAGCTGCTGTGCGCCCTGCTCTTCTACCATTTTGGAGTGGCTCTTAAACAATGACTACGCACCGCACGTCTTTTACTTCAACCCAAATATCTATCCAGAAGAAGAATATCTCGTTCGTAAAAACGAATGTATTCGCTACTGCGAAGAATTAAATGTACCGTTCACTGATGGTGACTGGTCACACGACTTGTGGCGTCTTGCGATCAAGGGTCATGAAAACGATCCCGAACGCGGCGGTCGTTGCCGTTTGTGCTTTGGGGTTCGTATGCGCGCGACCGCCCAGATGGCGCAGTCTCTGGGTATTGAACGCTTCACAACAACCTTAGCGGGTAGCCGTTGGAAGCGCTTAGACCAAATTCGTGAAGCGGCACTTGAAGCGGCAGCGCTCTACCCTGGAACAACTTATTGGGATCAGAACTGGCGTAAAGGTGGTTTACAAGAACGCCGAGGCGAAATTCTTCGTGAAAAAGGTTTTTATAACCAACTTTGGTGTGGTTGCGAATTCTCGATGGGACACCTTAAAGATCGTGATCCGTCGGAGTTACCAGCTCACATGACACCCTACCTTGAAGTCTTAGGACTCACTAAAAAAGCGTAAGTTTTTAGTCAAAGGGGCGGCTTTTTCTTCTTAGAAGAGGTCGCCCTTTGTTTTTCACCCCCCATTCGCTTATAAGCGACTTATTTTATTTAATCATTTGTACAACAATCGTCAGCTAATTTTTAACTAAAGCAAACGTAGCAATTTACTCCAACGCAAACCCTCGCTAGGCTTTGCAATCTGACGCCAATAGGCAGACAATTTACTATCCATCGACAGAATCACTGTCGTCACAAAAAAAATTACCCTCGTTTACTATGAATGTCTTTTTGTTGATCGCGGCAGCCATTGTGCTGATCGTTGTCTTACTGCGTTTTAAGTGCCCCATTGGTCCCGCTATTTTGTCGGGTGGTGCTTTACTTTGGGTGTTTGTTGATCCGAGTTTGCGTGCACTCACCGAAGCGGGCACTTCAATGTTCAGCATGTCGCGCACCTACGACTTGATCTTCGCCCTCTATTTTGTGATGTGCCTTGAAATCCAATTGCGTAAATCGGGCACGTTGCGTGGTATGGTGGAAGCCCTCAACCGTTTCTTCTCTTCGACCAAGGTCGTGATTGCAAGCATGCCGGTANCCTTCTTAGGGTTGCTCCCGTCCGTTGGTGGCGCTCGTTTCTCTGCACCGATCGTTGAAACAGCCTGCCAGGACATGGCGATTTCTCGCGAAAGTAAGGCTACCATTAATTTCTGGTTCCGTCACGTCTGCGAATTTGCGAGTCCCATCATCCCAGGGATGATTTTGGGTTGTGCCATTGCGCATATCGGTGTGGCTGACCTAGTGGTACACCTCTTTTGGATGTCCATTGTTGCCTTTGCCGCGGGCTGGTTGGTGATGATTCGCCCGCTCAAATTTGAAGAAAAGCGTGAAAAAGCAGAAACGACCCCCGAACAACGTCGTGCCGACATGATCAATGTAGCACTGGCTATTGCGCCAGTTCTTGTAAGCGTCTTCTTGATGATGGCGTTCAACTTGTCAGCCGCCATTGCTATGGGCGCCGTGGTTGTCGCTTTGATTCCAGTGCTTGCCATGATGAAGCGCGGCGTGAGTGTCAAAGACGTCTTTATTGGTGCCTTTGACTGGCGTCTCATCCTCAATATTGGTTGCATTCTCTACTTCATTCAGTTGCTCGATAGCACGGGTATCTTGCATCAGATCATTACGGTACNNTTTGAAGGTACCTCTTTACCTGTCCCCGTCATCATTGCTGCCACGAGCTTTGTGATCGGGATTCTCACAGGAATGAGCCAGGGTCACGTCGCCATCGTGATGCCCATTGTGGCTGGCTTGATGCCTGGGTCTTTGGAACTCGCTGGGGTTGCCATGGTCTTTGGTGTGGCTGGTCAGATGATCACACCGACGCACGTTTGCTTGACGATTACGATTGACTACTTTAAGTCGGACTTCTTTAAGACTCTCAAGCCCGTGTTGTTAGCTGAAGCCATTGTACTTGCCACCTTCTCACTATGGACGTGGCTCACTTGGGTTTAATCCTCTGGCGTTTGCATAAACATCAAAGGTCGGAAAAGTCCATCTTTTCTGGTACTTTTTCTTTAATGAGCACGATTTTGTCCACAGCGCCTTCAGGTTCTCTACAGCAAAGCGAGTAAAATAGGATTTTTGTCTCTCTTTCCAACCGAACAAAAAAAGCCTTTTTGTTCGGGCTTCTGCGTTTGGTGCCATTGAAGCCCAATCGAGAAGTTTTTTATTGAAGTTGATTTTAGTTACCAATGAAGACGATTCGCACGCGTATTGCACCGAGCCCCACGGGCATGATGCACCTTGGCACGGCCGTACGTACCATTTATTGCTGGGCTGTTGCTCGCCATTTCGGCGGCAAGTTCTTGCTTCGCATCGAAGATACCGACCAGGTTCGTTCCACGCAGGAAGCTGTTCAGGTCATTCTTGACGGCATGAAGTGGCTTAACCTCGACTATGACGAAGGTCCCATTTATCAGATGGATCGTCTTGAGCGCTATCGTGAAATCGTTGACCAGATGTTGGTAGACGGTCGCGCTTACTACTGCTACGCTACGCCCGAAGAACTTGACGCCATGCGTGAAGAACAGAAGTNNACCAAGGGTCTCAAACCCCGTTACGACGGTCGTTGGCGTCCTGAAAACTGTGTCGGTAAGCCCATCCCTGAAGGCGTCAAGCCTGTGATTCGTTTCCGTAACCCGGACGAAGGCGCTGTCTCCTGGAATGATGCTGTCTATGGCACGATCACAGTCAGCAACAGCGAACTCGATGACTTGATCATCATGCGTAACGGCATTCCGACCTACAACTTCGCTGTGGTGGTCGACGACTGGGATATGGAAGTGAGCCACGTGATCCGTGGTGCTGACCACATCAACAACACCCCGCGTCAGATCAACATCTATCGCGCCTTGGGTGCTGAGGTTCCGGTCTTTGCCCACTTACCGCTCATCAACGGTCAGGACGGTCAGAAGCTCTCCAAGCGTCACGGCACGGTCTCTGTCCTTGAATACGAACGCCAGGGCTACCTCCCTGAAGCCATCTTCAACTACCTCGCTCGCTTGGGTTGGGGTCATGGCAACATGGAAAAGTTCTCGCGTGAAGAACTCGCTGAAGTCTTTGAACTCGCTGACTGCTCTCGCGCCGCTGCTCGTATTGACTGGAAGAAGCTCGATTGGCTTAACCAGCAGTACATGAAGGAAGCCGACAACGCTCGCTTGGTAGACCTCACGAAGGCTCGTATTGAAGCCCGTGGCGGTAACGTTGAACAGGGACCTGACCTCGCCGCCGTGTGCGACCTCTTGAAGTCTCGCTCTGGTACGCTCGAAAAGTTGGTGAACAACGCCCTCTTCTTCTATGTTGAACCCAAGGTCAACGCTGAAGAAGCCGCTAAGGTGTTAGTAGATGGTGGTAGTGAAGCCCTCAAGCTCTTCGGTGAAAAGCTCGCCGCCGTCGCCGACATGACGCCTGAAAACGTTTATGGTTGCATCCAGTNNACCGTGATGGAAGAACAAGGTATCTCGATGAAGGTTCTTGCGAACCCGTTACGCGTTTGCGTGTGCGCCGCTGAACGTACGCCGCAGATCGACAAGACGCTTTGCTTGATCGGTAAGGACGAAGTGCTCGCTCGTATCGCTCGTGTGGAATAATCGACACGTTCGACTGAAGTGATAGACGGGTTTCGTGGTCGTTTCCGCGAAACCCGTTTTCTTTTGCTACCCGAACAAAAATTCGCGCAACCTTTGCCTTTAGACAAAGAATTCACACACCACTCATTAACGAGAGGCGTAAGATGATCTTGTCTATTTATCGCGTCCCCATCGTCTAGTGGTCTAGGACAGCAGCCTCTCACGTTGCGAACGCGGGTTCGAAGCCCGCTAGGGACGCCAACATCGTAAAAGTCGCCACCCTGGGTGGCTTTTTGTTTTTTAAAAGCCCCCAGCTAACAACGCCAACACGCCGCCCTGAGCACGAGGACGAGAGGTATGAACGGGTTGACGTGGCGCACGCACCAACGTGCGAACCTGACGGCGAGCGACTACCTTGGGCTTTGTAGCTTCGGCTTTACGTACCGTTACGCGACCATCGTCATCTAAGACAAATTCGACGCAAGAATTGCCTTCTTCTAAACCCAATAAATCACGGATTTCTTTAGGAATCGTGACCTGACCCTTGATCGTAAGACGATGTGACATCACCTTCTCCTTCATTTCTTTGTGTTTGAGAACTGTGCATGAAGGAGGCTCTGTATCTACCGCGAACTGTCTTCCTCAAAGCGTTCACAAGGCTAGATACACAAAAGCCTCCCGAAACATACACGCATGTCGAGAGGCTTTGCCATTCTCCGTATGTTTGCCGATTCACGATGAGCGACCGGCCACATAGCTATCCCGCGGAGGCCACCACCTTGCCCGGAGGGGCAGGTTGGCGTGAGGACTTTTAGGAAAGTCCCCATCTCTTCATGCTATAGGGTTATCTTACAGGCGTTAAAGTGCGATTGCAAGATAGATAAATTGCTTAGAGAATCAACCTTAGCGACGACGCACAATCGCCCCAAAGCCACACAGCAAAACCGCTTGCTGACGAGGTTTACGGAAGGTTTCACGTTCAAAAACATGTAACGCTTCAGGTGGACGACTGTCGGTACGACGTTCGCGATAGGGCGTATCAAAGATCGGATCACGATGGCGTTGTGCGGGCGGCACATAGGCACGTGCGCGTTCACGCGCAAGACGTTCGTCTTCAGGCGTATCCACACGTTCACGCTCATGACGGTCGCGCTCAGCACGACGATATTCTTGACGCATCTGGCGCGACAACGGACGTAAAGGCTTTTGGTCAAACGTCTGGTTCGTGAGCTTTTCAATCGCTTCAACCAAGCGGCTATCTTCTGTCGTAGCGAGCATCACCGCTAAACCATGTGCCCCCGCGCGTCCTGTACGACCAATGCGGTGCACATAGTCTTCAGCACTAAAGGGGACGTCATAGTTGATGACATAGGGAAGCTCTTTAATGTCCAAGCCTCGCGCCGCGACGTCCGTCGCCACGAGTACGTGAATCGCCCCCGACTTAAAGCCTTCGAGTGCGGCTTGACGTTCTTCTTGCGTTTTGTCGCCATGAATCGCGTCGGCGTTGATGCCAACGCGCT
Source organism: uncultured Sutterella sp. (assembly GCA_905186105.1). Lineage (GTDB taxonomy): Bacteria > Pseudomonadota > Gammaproteobacteria > Burkholderiales > Burkholderiaceae_F > Sutterella. The sequence continues at coordinate 2,214,312 of LR994475.1, forward strand.
CTAAGGTACGCGCCAAACGACGGCACGTAATCTTGGCGTTCACAAACACTATCACCTGCGTCATCGGGGCGCCTTCAACACCGCGCGTCTTCAGGATATCAATCAACACGTCCGTCTTTTCACGGTCTGTCACTTGATAGACTTCTTGAGTCACCGTTTCGGCAGTCTGATTTTGGCGAGCCACTTCGATGACCACTGGGTCAGGACGCAAGAAATTTTTGGCTAGCTTCGTAATATCGGGCGAGAATGTCGCCGAGAACATCAAGCTCTGACGCGATGCGGGTAAGAGCTTCAAGATACGACTGATATCAGGCAAGAACCCCATATCAAGCATACGGTCGGCTTCGTCCAACACTACGATTTCGACTTGAGAGAGATTCGTCGCACGCTGTTCAATATGGTCTAAAAGGCGCCCCGGGGTTGCCGTCAAAATTTCAACCCCACGGCGAAGCATTTCGGACTGCGGACGGAAATCCACGCCACCATACACCACACCCACACGCAACGGCGTATCGGTCGCGTACTGCGTCATATTGGTGGACACCTGATCGGCGAGTTCACGCGTTGGGGTCAAAATGAGGGCACGCACGGGATGGCGCGCGGGCGACATCGACGTATTGGCGTGACGAAGAATACGAGCAATCAGCGGCAAACCAAAACCCGCCGTTTTACCCGTCCCAGTTTGCGCCGCGCCCATGACGTCTCCCCCCTTCATCACCACGGGAATAGCTTCAAGCTGAATCGGCGTCGGTTCCTTATAGCCGATACGCTCAATCGCGGAAAGAATGCGGGGGTCGAGATTAAATTGTTCGAACGATGACATGCTGTTTGGCGTTCTCTTTTGAAATGTTGACAAGGAACCGTTCCAGATCACCCTCACTCAGGGTTGATCCTAAAAATTGGTATTTTAACGGAAACATACTAATCAAACAAAACGACGAAGGCTCCGCGAAGGAGCCTCCTAAAAAAGAGGCCTCAGAAAAACTAAGACCTCTCGCATGGGTTTGATCACCCGCAGATTAGTTTTCGCTCAAGTAGTCGCGCAAACGTTCCTGGAAGTCCGGGCTACGAAGCTTACGAATCGCTGCGGACTCGATCTGGCGAACACGTTCACGCGTAAGACCCAAAGCCTGACCCACTTCTTCGAGCGTATGGTCCTTATTGGTACCGATACCGTAACGAAGACGAAGCACCTGTGCTTCACGCGGGGCGAGTTCGTCGAGCGACTTCTTAATGCAGTCGACCATAGAGCGATCCTGGAACGCACGGCTCGGATCGTCATGTTCGTCACCACGCACAAAGTCGAGCTTCGTGGCGTCTTCGTCGTCACCAATCGGCGCGTCGATCGATTCCACACCACGCATGGTANNCTGCGTCAACAACTGCACCTTAGCGAGCGGCAAATCAGCCAATTCAGCCAATTCGTGCTCCGTCGGCTGACGTNNACCATTTTGCTGCAAGAACTGTTGCTTATGACGACGAATCTTGTTATAGGATTCGGTCATATGCACTGGAATACGAATCGTATTACCAAAGTCAGCCACCGCACGTGTCACAGACTGGCGCACCCACCAGGTGGCATAGGTCGAGAACTTATAGCCACGACGATATTCGAACTTGTCGACGGCCTTCATAAGACCCAAGTTACCTTCCTGGATCAAGTCCGTCATGGCAAGACCACGATTGACATAGCCCTTGGCAATCGAAATCACCAAGCGAAGGTTCGCTTCAATCATGCGTGCCTTAGCCTGCATGAGGTTCGTCTGAGCCAACTTCAAAAGGCGAGAGAGTTCACGCTGAGCCGAGATATTCATCATGGCTTTGGCTTCAAGCTCACGCAAACGGTCTTGCTCTTCGCGAAGAACGCCCAAATTACGGGCTACAGCCGGACCCCAAGCCGTATCAGACTCAGCAACCGCCTCAAAGAGCCCTTCTTCGGTCGGGTTACCGTTGACGATCGCAAGCGTCGCACGCGGCGGCATACGGCACTGATCGGCCAACACATGACGCACGTTCTTCAAAATCGAAGTCACGGCTTCCATGTGGATCGTCACGCCTTCAGACAACTGCGTCACAACCTTGACAGAAAAACGTACGGGCGTCAAAAGTTCAGCAATACGGGCACAAGCCTTGTCATAAGCGCTGATGTCCCCCTTGCCGCACGCATTATTGCGAATGATATCGAGCTGCTGACGGCATTCGTCAAAAATGGTCAACACACGGGCACGCATTTCTTCGAGCTGCTCTGCCGTCATGGCAGCAGCCCCAATGTCGGTAGCGCTGTCGTCCGCTTCACCCTCTTCCAAGCCCGTCATATCTTCCACGTGATCCGTGAAGCCGTCCACCAACGTATCCACTGCCGTTGACGTATCGCGAAGCGCTTCAGCCATGTCGCAGAGTTCAGCCACTACCATCGGGTACTGAACCAAGGTAGAAACCAAGCGACCCGTGAACATTTCGATCGACTTAGCGACTTCAATTTCACCCGCACGGGTTAAGAGCTTATGTGAACCCACACCGCGCAAATAGGCGCGAAGCGGATCCTTAGAAAGACCAGCCGACTCTTCGGGCGTGAGCATCGCGGCAGCATCATCTTCGTCGATGTCTTCCGCATCATCCACACCGTTACCCGCAATCAACAGATCGTCTTCGTCAGGCACCGATTCAAACACCTTGATCGACAAACGACCCAAGGCTTCAGAGATTTCCTGAACGTTTTCCGACGTGCGAACAGCACTTTCCGGCAAATGGTCATTAATTTCTTCGACCGTCACCCAACCGCGAGAACGACCCAAGCGCACCAAAGCGCCATAGCCGTTACCCACAGCCGCTAAACGGCGGGACGTCGAAGTGGAAGCCGTATGATGTTCTTTGGCGCTTTCCCCTTCCCACTTATCGAGTTCAACAGCCTCGTCATCAACAACGGTATCTTCGTCATCAATGTCGCTGTCAACATGATCAAAAGCGTCTTCGTTCCTCTTCATCTGTCCTATCTCTCGTTAACGGAGTGCTTCTTCTCGCTTTAACTCCGCTCGCTCAAATCCTCGCCAAGGGTCTCCATCCTGATGACGCTCACCTACGCCTCTTTTTATCGTGAACGCTTCATAACCGTTCTTTCTGACACTTCAGATGGCGTGAGGATCTTTGTTCATCATTGGTAGAGTACCCATCGGCACTATCTGTTTTTTTTCGCTTCATTCTCTCGGTATTACCCTGTCACCTGCCGTTTCATTGTGGGTATCCGAAGTCCGTCAAATGTCATAAGGACGTCTTCGGCGGTTCAGGTCGCGTAATCTTCCCGACACCTCGCAAAATGCGATTTCGAATGGCGAAAAAGGGGTCTAGCATAACACTCCCCACTACTCTTTTCAACCAAAAAAAGCAAGAAAAGCCGTTTACAAATAGGTTGGTATTAACCCTTGTTTTTGATCGATAGTGTCAAAAAAGGCGGTCTTTTTAGAACCGCCTTTTTAGGTGAATGCGTGATCCGTCGATTAATCCTTACCGTCGCTTTCGACAAAACTACGAAGCTTGTCAGCTCGGGACGGGTGGCGCAACTTACGTAGTGCCTTGGTTTCAATCTGACGAATACGTTCGCGAGTCACGTCAAACTGCTTACCCACTTCTTCGAGCGTATGGTCTGATTGCATTTCGATACCAAAGCGCATGCGAAGCACCTTGGCTTCACGCGGCGACAAGCTGTCGAGCACTTGACGAACAGTTTCAGAAAGACTCGTGTTCTGAATGGCTTCAGCGGGCGCCACCGTCTGCGTATCTTCAAGGAAATCACCCAAATGCGAATCATCGTCGTCCCCAATCGGCGTTTCCATCGAAATAGGTTCCTTGGCGATCTTCATAATCTTGAGGACCTTTTCTTCGGGCAATTCCATCAGTTCGGCGAGTTCGCGAGAATCGGGCTCAACGCCCGTTTCCTGCAAAATCTGACGCGTGATGCGGTTCATGCGATTGATCGTTTCGATCATATGTACAGGAATACGAATCGTGCGTGCCTGGTCCGCAATCGAACGCGTGATTGCCTGACGAATCCACCAGGTGGCATAGGTCGAGAACTTATAACCGCGACGATATTCAAACTTATCGACGGTANNCTTCATCAAACCCACGTTCCCTTCCTGAATAAGGTCAAGGAACTGCAACCCACGATTGGTGTACTTCTTTGCAATCGAAATCACAAGACGCAAATTCGCTTCCGTCATTTCGCGTTTGGCATTACGAGCCTTGGCTTCACCCGTTGCCATCTGCTTATAGATGTCAAAGAGTTCAGGCACCGTCATATAGGCGCGCTTCACCAACGCAACGAGGTTACGTTGCTCTTCTTGAACCGTGGGTTTCAAGTGTTCGATGAATTCACGACGATCGGGATTAGCATTGGCAATCTCATCCATCCAAGCAAAGTCCGTTGCCTTCACCGGGAAGTTCGACAAGAACCATTCACGGTTAAGTCCAGCACGACGAACGAGTTCGTTATACATCGTCTTTTGACGCGTACGGACTTCTTCGATCGTGGCGCGCAACATTTCGCAAAGCTTGTCAGCGGTCTTCGCCGTAAAACGAATCGCCATTAATTCTTGCTGAATGGCGTCCTTCAAGAGTTCAAGCTTGGGGCTACCGTAACCTTCAGCTTCGACCACCTGCTTCAAGTTTTCGAAATGTGCTTCAACGCCCGCAAAGACTTCAAGGCTCTTAGCCTTCATCTCTTCGAGCTGATCAGCTGTCATCGCCGACGCCCCCATGTCGGTTTCGTCGTCGTTATGACCAATCACGTTACCTGTGTCGTCTGGCACCACAAGCCCGTCAACGATGTCGTCAATCGCCAACGTACCTTCTTTGATGTCGTGAGCGTAATTCACAATGGCTTCAATCGTCACTGGGCAACGAGAGATCGCGAGCACCATGTGCTTTAAGCCATCTTCAATACGCTTACTAATTTCGATTTCGCCTTCTCGAGACAATAACTCAACCGACCCCATTTCACGCATATAAATGCGCACTGGGTCCGTCGTACGGTCAAATTCACTATCGACCGTCGACAAAGCGGCTTCAGCTTCTTCTTCAGCGTCATCTTCACTTGCCACCGAGTCATTACTCATCATGGCAAGCGTATCTTCGTCGGGTGCCGACTCAAAGACCTGAATATGAAGGTTCGACAAAATCGCGACCACTGTCTCAATCGCATCGTCATCGATGATGCTATTAGGCAAGTTGTCGTTTATTTCGCCATAGGTCACATAACCGCGTTCGCGCCCCATGCGAATGAGCGTAAAGAGCTTAGAGCGACGGTCTTCAGTTGACTCATCGTCCCCTTCGTAGCCATTAATCAGAGCGCCCTTCTTGTCTTTGGCGCTACGCGCATTTTTGCGCGGGCGACGGCGAGTTGAGTCTGCATCCTGCGACTCCGCTTCCTCTTCTTCGTCAGGCAAGTCATCAGGCAAATCGGGAATATCTTCGGCGTAGTCAGTGTCAACATCGTCGTCCAACACGTCGGCAAAGTCGCCATTACCGTCATCATCGTATTCGGCGAGATCATCGTCTTCAGANCGCTTTTTTCTTAGTCGACTTTTTGCGACCCTTGGTCGTCTTTTTGCTAGCGGGCTTTTCGTCTTTATCAGCCTTTTTCTTGGTGCGACGGGGCTTCTTTGCCGGGACTCTTCTTCTACCACGGTGTCTTTTGTCGTGGTTGCCTTGTCGGTCATCGCATCCGTGGATGCGTCCTCTTTGACTTCAGCTGTTTTCTTTGTGCGGCGACGCGTGGTCTTAGCCTTAGGNCTTGACTCTTCTTCTACTGATGCTTCAACCGAAAGCGTCAAACCTGTTGTTTCGAGCGTGGTCGCCGACGTTTCGGTAGCCTTGGTTGAACGCTTCGCAGGGGCGCGTTTTTTCTTTGCCGTTGCCGTCTGAGGAGCCTGCTCATCTAAGGTTACCTTTGCAGACTCATCAACCGTCGTTTTCTTGGAAACAGCCATACCTATCCTCTATCATGAGAAGGCAGTTCAATCTCGTCGGTCTAACAAAAAAAACGATACCGACATACCGCCCCTCTGCGTTCGCACAGCACTGCCGTGCCACCCGCCTTGAAACATGAGGAGACAACTTCCCCTCAGCCGCCGCTACATTAGAGACTAACCTCCGAGTCTCTTTTGCATCTTTTGCTCTGTTCTCTCTATGAGTACCTTCACTCTCAAAAGCACACAGCAAAAGCCTCGCTCGAACGACTCCCCAAGCCATCCTAAGCATCTCTTTCCATTTTTTTCGCAATCTTTGCAAAAAAGTTAGCCTTCGCACTTGACAAAGACAGAGACAATGACTTAATCATTTTGCCACATGCCGCCAAAAAGTGGTTAGTTTGTTAGCGCAATCCCTTGCTTCCTAAACACATTTTTGGATCAAAAAGTCTGTTTTAAATCAACAGATAGGCGAATTTAAATGCAGATCTAGTAGTTTCCCTTAAGTTTTTCTAGGCTTGCGTCACTCAGGCTTTTTGCGCGAACACCCACGGACACATCAGGCGTTCAAGTAAACCAATGACGCCATAAAGTACCAAGCCCAAAATACTCATCCCGAGAATGGCATTAAACATGGTNAAAACGTCTCCCATCCCCCAGGCATCCATGATGAGAAAGCCTAAGCCCGTGGTCGTAGCAAAGCTTTCTGCTAAAAAGAGCACAGCCACAGCGGTGCCGCTTGCCACTTTGAGAGACGTAAAAAGCGCGGGGAGCGCGGCAGGAATATAAATATGGCGAATAGCTTCACGCGTCGTGCCACCCATCGAGCGAAAGGCTTTCGCGTACGCGGGGTCAATACTTAAAGCGCCCTCACGAATAATGACGAGGATCTGGTAGCCCGTTGTGAGCGCGATCAATAAAACGCGAGACGCGTCTCCCAAACCGACCAACGTAAAAAAGACGGGCAACAAAACAATCTTTGGCAAGGGATACGTAATAAATAGCAAGGGACTACCCACCATATCAGCCACACGCCAATGCCCGAGCAAAAGCCCCAATGGAAAGGCGACAGCTACGGCAGCGACAAGCCCCACCGTCAAGCGCCAAAGACTGATTAAGATATGCGACCAAAAGTCAGCTGTCATAAGGGACGACGCAAACAGCGTCAAGGTCGCAATAGGGTCAGGTAGCAGATCAGTACCNAACGCCACCGCCCCCATATGCCAAATGCCACCCAAAAAGGCAAAACCCAGCAAATAACGAAGAACGATCACTCTTCATCCCCCATAGCTGCAGTAGCAAGTCCCGCATGAATGCGACGCACGGTTTCATAAAACGCAGGATGATCACGATCCCCGCAACCTAAGTCAGGTACATAGGCAGGGTTCTCAAAAAATTCGGGGGCTTGACTACCATGAGGCGCTAACATCAAAACATGAGACCCCAAGNNTACCACGGCTTCACTGATATCGTGCGTCACCAAAATGACACTACACGGATGACGACGACGTAACCGTGTTAAACAAGCCTGCATACGGGCGCGCAATAACGCATCCAATGCCGAAAAGGGTTCGTCCATAAAAAGGACTTGTGGACGCACAATCAAGGCGCGCCCCAACGCTAAGCGTTGACGTTGTCCGCCAGACAGTTCTGAAGGGAACCGATTTTCTAGCCCCGTGAGCTTTAATTCGGCGAGCATTTCAGCCGTGAGCGTCTCCACATCCCCCAAGCCAACCCCAGCGCCAATCGTAAGCGGTAGTGCCAAATTCTCGCGCACGCGTTTCCACGGGAAAAGCCCCAAATGTTGCCACACAAAGCTAGAACGAATCGACTTGATGGTTTTGGCGTCACCCTGGGTGCTACGCCATTCAATCGTGCCACGCTCTAAGGGACGTAATCCTGCCAAAGCTGTGAGCAAAGTTGATTTACCACAGCCCGATTCGCCGACAATCGCGAGCGAGGCGCCTGGCGGCAAACTAAAACTCAAGTCTTCAATCACAGGCGTACGGTCGTACCCTAGGGTCACGTGCGCGCACGAGACCCCAAGCGCATCTTCATGAGTCGACATTGACGTACCCTGAGTCATGACGGCGACTTGATTGGCGGTAGCGGGTTTCACGAGCTTTAAACCCTTATTGACCCACGGTCGTCACTACGACAGCGTCATAGGCTGGTACCGATTTGATCATGCCCTTTTTCACCATCCAATCGCCCACGCGCATTACGTCTGATGCGGTTGGCAGAGGCGGCAAACCGTCTTTAGTACCAAACATCGAAAAGCGAACCATCTTGTAGTCTTTAGCTACTGGAGCGGGCAACAGACCTTTTTTGACCATCACAGCGCGGAAGCGATCGGGTTCAGATTCAATGAGCTTGGCAGCCTCTGCCACAGCTTCTCTGAATCCCGTCACTGTTTCGGGCTTCAACTTATCTTTACGTAAAGCGACGACCGCTAAGGCTTCATTCAATGCGCGGTCATCCCAAATCACACGACCGCCACGCGCCTCAACCACCGACACTAAGGGTTCTGGCAAGATGGTAGTTGCAGCCTTCCCCGTTTGGAGCATCTGTAAGCGAATCGGGATTTGCTTCACTTCTAAGTTTTTAAGTGCACCTTCGGGCAACTTTTCTACCGCCGTCATACGATCGAGCAAATAGTCAATGATCGTCGTCGAACTCATAGCCGTTTCAGTGCCCTTGAGGTCCGCCAAGGACTTAATTTGATCGACAGCCTTAGGCGAGACAACCAGCCCAAAAGCACGCTGATCTTTGTGCGTATGCGTGGTCGTGAGAATGACCGACTGCGGCACACCGCGTTCATTTTGGGTAAAGACATTCATCAAGTCACCAAAGTGACCATCTAAACGCCCTGCACGCATGGCAGCACCCAATTCGAGCGCCGACTTAAAAGGAATGACTTCAACGTCCAAGCCCTTTGCTTTAAACAGTGACTCGTCAGTTGCTACATGAATCACAATCGAATCGNNTACCGCAGGGAGGACTCCAATACGCAAGGTTTCAGCCGTACTCGCGCTTGTCACCATAAGTCCCAACACCATCGTTGCGGCAAGCATCTTTTGATTCATTTGTGTCTTTCTCCTTGATTTATTCTTTAGACTCAAACACCCGTATTAAGGTCAGCATCTGACGCTGACATATCGTCATAGACGTATGGCGCGTCGTCGTCAAGCGGCACGTCATCAGGTAGCCCCGAATAGTCATATTCTTCCACAATTGGCGACGCTATATCAGGCATCAACTCTGAACTTGCTTCCCAATCCGCTTCGGACATTAACGCACCGTCATCCATGAGATCAGGCATCGAAGACGCAACCGTTTGACTAGCGGTCGAAGTCGTCGCGCTAGCAACCGCCGTCGCTGCCCGGACTTCATCTCTCGCTGTAAGGGCTTCGCGCACATGCGCCATACGATCCTTAGGTGTTGTCGTGGTTGTTTCAGTAGCCCCATCAGTGGTCTCCGACTTACCACGCAAAAAGAGTTGCAACTTCGCGACGATCGGATTGTTCGATAACGTCGTAGTAACGGGTTCGTCTCGCGTTGCTGCGGTATGCTGCGCTTCAAAGCGCGCCTGCGTTTCTTGACGTAAGCGATAGCTTCGTTCATCAATCTTCGCTTCATCGGCAAGCTTTTGAAGTTCCGCACGACGATCGTTCAATTTACGCATCGCGTCCATATCGCGCCCCGCATCATGCGCCATTTGTTCAATACGCGCTTTGGTGCGTTCAAGCTCCAACTCAATAAACGCTTTACGCACTTCCATGCGTGCGCCCTCTTCAGGGGTCCCCGTGGTGAGTTCTTCAGTGAGGAGCGTTTCGTAATACGCGATATTGTCACTCTCGCCCAAACGCATCAAAAGTATCGCGGGATTCAAGTGGTAGCCCTCTTCTTCAGCGGTNGCTGCGCGCCACACTTCAACAATACGTTCTGCTGCTGGGTGTTGGCTCGTCAAAAACTCTTCTTCAATGGCGTGACTATATTCACTCATCAAAGCGGGGTACGACAAGAAACATTGCAAAATGCGTTCACGGATATCTTTGACGCGTAAACGCGGTTCTGGCGCAGGACGCTGCCAACGTGCCGATCGACCGTAGCGATCGAATCGGTCAAAGCGATCATGATTGCGTCGCCAAGGCTTTTCGCCCACGGCGGGGGTCGACGTACGCGCAGGCACCAGTNNACCAAATTGCTTTTCGATGTCTTCCGCTTGTAAGCGAGCAATCCCCGCCAACTCACGAATCAAGACCGAACGCAGAATCGGCGCGTGTTGCATGGAGAGTACCCAAGCTTTGGCTTCAGCCACGACTTTGGCACGCTCTTCGGCGTACATGAGTTCTTTACCTTCAAGAAGCAAATGCTTCATGAAGTCAGTCAACCCATAAGCTTTTTCGATTTGACGCTCAAACCCTTCAGGCTATTCGGCTTTAATGAGGCTATCAGGGTCGTGCTCTGGCGGCAGAATAATAAAGCCCGCCTTTTGAACGTCACTAATCACTGGAAGCGTTGCTTCAAGCGCACGACGGGCGGCTTTACGCCCCGCGGTATCGCCGTCAAACGAAAAATAAACTGCGTCCGTTAATTTAAAAAGCTTACGGACGTGTTCTGGCGTAATCGACGTTCCCAAAGTCGCCACAGACTCTCTAAAGCCCGCTTGCGACAATTGGATCACGTCCATATAGCCTTCGCAGACAATGGCACGCCCCTTGGCGTGAATCGCATCACGCCCTTCAAAGTAACCGTAAAGTTCACTACCCTTGTGGTAAATCGGGGTTTCAGGGCTATTGAGGTACTTCGGTTGCTCGTCACCCTTCATGGTGCGAGCACCAAACCCAATCACAAGCCCTTTGGCATTACGAATCGGGAACATGATGCGTCCACGAAACGCATCATAGCGGCGACCATTTTTTGTGTTGACTAGCCCGCAGTCTTCAAGTGCCTTATCGTTATAGCGCTCCCCAAAGACCCCTTGGAGCGAATGCCAATCATCGGGCGAATATCCCAAACCAAAGGTTTGTGCGGTTGTCCCCGTAATTTGACGATTTTTTAAGTACTCTGCAGCAAACGGCGTACGGCGCAATTGTTCGGTATAAAAGTGAGCCGCTTCGCTCATATAGTCAGTGAGCGTACGGGCTTTTTCACGAGCTTCACGCTTAGCGGGTGACTGATCTTCAGGCACATCCATCGCATAAAGGCTCGCCAACTTTTTGACGGCATCAGGGAACTCAAGTCCCTCGTACTTCATGATGAAGCCAATGGCGTTGCCTGCTTCACCACACCCAAAGCACTTAAAGAATTGTTTGGTTTGGCTAACTGAAAAAGACGGTGTTTTTTCTTTATGAAAGGGACAACACGCCATCCAATTGCGACCGGCTTTTTTAAGTGGGACATAACGATTAATCACGTCGACAATGTCGGCGCGATCAAGCAGTCCTGTAATAAAGCCCTCTGGAATCATGGTGGTCGTCGCAAAAGAAAAAAACTGTCAGAATCCCTAGAGCAAATATTAGCCTCAAGGAACCCAAACAGTTAATTGTAAAAGAAAAGCCCATTGACCATCATCACGCCGATGAACTCTCTAATCTATGCGCTTTCTATCCATAAATAGAAAAACCGCCCAGAAGCGAACTTCTGAGCGGTATTCCTGCGTTTATGAACGTACGACTTAAAGCAGCCGTACCCGCCATGCAGTATCGATCAACGATTAGGCGGTGAGCTTCGCCTTAACGAGAGCGCTGACCTTGCCCATATCGGCACGTACCGTCACCTTCGGCTTAACGATCGCCATCACCTTGCCCATCGCGCTATACCCGTCATGCCAACTTCGGCAATGGCGGCTTCAACCACGGCAGCGATTTCTTCGTCGGTCAAGCCCTTCGGAAGATACGCTTCGAGCACCTTGATTTCAGCGGCTTCATGTTCAGCGAGATCCTGACGGTCACCCGACAAATATTGCTGAACCGAATCCTGACGCTGCTTGACCATCTTGGCAATTACCGAGAGAACCAATGCGTCGTCTGCTTCAATCTGTTCGTCGACCTCACGCTGCTTAATTGCGGCAAGGAGCAAACGAATCGTGCTCAGACTCGCCGCGTCATGCGCACGCATGGCAGCCTTCATATCTTCGCGGATTCTGTCCTTAATCATCACCATCCTTCGTGAGGAAAAATTAATTGTCTATCATGCTTTGTGCCGCCGCCCAACCGACAGCACGGGAATCGAATGCACTCGCACTCGACGCCGAGTCGAAAACTCTAGATTAGTAGAGCTTCTTCGGGAGCATCATGCTGCGCAGACGCTTGTAGTGGCGCTTGACAGCAGCAGCCTTCTTACGCTTACGTTCAGCGGTGGGCTTTTCGTAGAACTCGCGAGCGCGGAGTTCGGTAAGGAGACCAGACTTTTCGATGGTGCGCTTGAAGCGGCGGAGGGCAACTTCAAACGGTTCGTTTTCTTTAACGCGGATAGTAGGCATTAGAACCTAACCTCAGTAAACAGTGTGATGACCCGGAAATCAAATGAAAAACCTCCTACATCTCTGGTTCCGGGACAAGAGACGGAGTACCGAAAAATCGCGTGATGAACGCATCTAAAAAGACACCTGCTTCACGTCGAGTGCGGCATTTTGACATAAAACCTTGAGAGAATTCAAACCGATCCTGCATTTTTTTACACGTCTCCCTCAAAAAGGCTCTAGAATTTTCCGCACTATGCTAGTTCTCGGTATTGAATCCTCCTGCGACGAGACGGGAGCTGCCCTTATCTCTGATAAGGATGGTANNCTCCTCGCAGATGCCCTTTATTCCCAAATCGACATGCACCGTGCCTATGGTGGCGTGGTGCCTGAGCTCGCCAGTCGTGACCATATTCGTCGTGCCGTTGCCCTTGTGGACGAAGTCCTTGTAAAAGCCGGCAAAACCCGTGCAGATATCGATACCATTGCCGTGACCGAGGGTCCGGGGCTCGCCGGGGCGCTCTTAGCGGGCGCCGGTGTTGCACACGCCATTGGTTGGGCACTTGATATTCCGGTATTGGGTGTTCATCACTTAGAGGGGCACCTTTTANCCGCACGCCTTTCTGACCCTGCGCCCGAATTTCCGTTCTTAGCCGTCTTAGTTTCGGGCGNNTACACCCAAATCATGAAGGTCGAACGCTTTGGCTCTTACGAAATGTTAGNNTACCAAACCTTAGACGACGCTGCAGGCGAAGCCTTTGACAAAACGGCACAACTCTTGGGGTTACCGTACCCAGGCGGCTCCGCTGTATCTAAACTTGCCGAAGAAGGGACGTCTGGCGCCATCGAATTGGCGCGCCCCATGATTCATGCGCCTAATTTAGATATGAGTTTCTCTGGTATCAAGACCTCCGTCTTAACAGCAGTTCATGCGGCTGAAGATCCAACCGACGAAACCTTCCGCCGTAATCTCGCGCGAGGCTTTGTCGATGCGTTGGTTGACGTGCTGGTCGCTAAACTCGTTCGCGCGATGAAGCAAACGGGGCTCAAGAATGTCGTGGTCGCTGGTGGCGTCTCTGCCAACCGACAATTACGTAACCGCCTCACAGGTGAAGTCCGTCGTCGCCGCGGTCAGATCTTTTATCCGCCGATGCGTCTTTGTACTGACAACGGTGCCATGATCGCCGCCGCGGGTTTAGCGCGCCTTGAAAGCATGACACCTGAAGAACTCGAAGCCCTCAAAGCCAAACGCGCTTTTGGCGTGAATCCACGCTGGGCACTCAATACGCTTTGAGTAAGCCAATCCAGATAATCGACAAACGGGACGCTGTGACTTTGACAGTGTCCCGTTGATTTTGATGGGGACCTAAAGTTTTCAAGTCGATTACGGATTTTCGATCGCGCAATCTACAGGGATCGCACCCAACACGTCTGTCAAAATTTTAGGGTCAATGCCTACCTGATACCCACGACGCCCGCCGTTAATAAAGATATGGTCGAGCTCTACGATCGTCTTTTGCACATAAACAGGCATCTTCTTTTTGGTCCCAAAGGGACTCGTGCCGCCCACCATATAGCCCGAATTACGCTGTGCCTGCTCAGGCTTACAAGGCGCAATGTGCTTGACGCCAATTTGACGCGCTAAGTTCTTGGTCGACACTTCACAATCCCCGTGCATCAAAATGACGAGGGGCTTTGCGTGTTCGTCTTCCATAATGAGGGTCTTAATCACGTGATGGTGATCTAACCCACAGGACGAAGCCGCCAAGGCTGTGCCGCCATGCTCTTCGTACTCATAAGACTTTTCTTCAAAAGGGATGTCATGCTGTTTGAGCCATTGGGTTGCTGGCGTCAAACTCTGGTGTTTTGCTTTACTCATGGTGCGTTGTTACCTTTCTTTATGGTTTTTGCTCATAAGAATGAGTAGAGAAGTATTGTGCGCTCAAAAAATACGAACGGGTTGAGTTTTACCTTTCATTTAGCAAGAAAACCCAACCCAAATTCTCAACTTACGCGACAACGTCTTCTTCTCTTAGACCCTTAGGTAACGGGAATACGACGTTTTCTTCAACGCCCTCAAGCACTTGGGCGGGCTCTGCCCCCATATGAGCTTCAAGGTAACGCAACACCCCTTGCACCAACGATTCTGGGGCTGAGGCTCCCGCCGTAATCCCTACGCACTTCACGCCTTCAAACCAAGTGGGATCTAAGTGTTCTGCGGTATCAACTAAATAAGCCCGCGTGCCTTCACGCTCAGCCACCTCTCTCAAACGGTTCGAATTCGAACTCGTGGTNGACCCGATCACCAACACAATATCAACGCCAGAACGCGCCAAAAGCTTCACCGCTGCCTGACGATTGGTCGTGGCATAACAAATGTCTTGACGCTTAGGCTCATGAATATCAGGAAAACGCTGACGCAACGCATCAATCACCACCTGACTATCATCAGCACTGATCGTAGTTTGCGTCACATAGGTACCAACTGANTCCTGATTCGTATAGGGAAGCTTAGCCACATCGTCTGCGTTTTCGATAAGCTCAATGCCACCGTCGACCTGCCCCATCGTGCCTTCGACCTCAGGGTGTCCTGCGTGACCAATCATTAAGACCGTACGGTTTTCTTCGCGCATACGAGCGACTTCACGATGCACTTTGGTAACGAGCGGACACGTCGCATCAAAAACGCGGAATCCACGACGCTCAGCTTCTTGAGAAACAGCGCGCGGCACACCATGCGCCGAAAAAACAACGGTCGCCCCTTCAGGCACTTCAGACAAATGATCAACAAAAACCGCACCACGCTCACGTAAGCCATTAACAACCGTACGGTTATGCACAATCTCATGACGCACATAAATCGGTGCACCATAAATTTCGAGCGCGCGTTCAACAATCGCAATCGCGCGTGTGACACCGGCGCAAAAGCCGCGGGGTTGAGCTAATAGAACTTTCATAAAGGTCACTCACCTAAGGTTGGGACGGGTCTAACCGCCATCTCAGCACAATGAGTTGCTTCTCTCGAAGCCTCTTACTCTGCCGAAATCAAGGGTTGAACACGCAAAAATGAAAAATTTTCCGTTAAGTCTAAAGTTTTTTGCCGATTTCCGCACACAACTGAGAAAAAACGGGTAGAATGCGCTCCACGCTCAATTTTGTGCATTGCCGACTCCCTGTACTGACACAGTGGGGCAGTCAGCCAAAGTGAGGTTTTTAACCTTAATCCTTGGTGGCGACTGCGCATGATCAGGCGTATAATTTCACATTTCTGCGCTCGCGTGGCTTCCCTCGGTTAACCGAGATGGGTGAGCCTGCGAGATGTTTTATTTTAATTTCACTGGAGTTAGAGATGGCACGAGTGTGTCAAGTCACCGGTAAGGCGCCGATGGTCTACCATCACGTCTCGCACGCGAACAACAAGACCAAGCGTCGTTTTATGCCCAATCTGCAGTATCGCCGTTTCTGGGTTGAAAGCGAAAACCGCTGGGTTCGTCTGCGTTTGACGACGGCTGTACCTTCGTACGGTTGATAAGATTGGTATTGATGCGGTTCTGGCGGACCTCCGCGCCCGCGGCGAAATCTAATTAGAGGAGTTTCACCATGGCGAAAGGCGCTCGCGAAAAGATCAAGCTTGAATCCACGTACCGGTACCGGTCATTTTTACACGACCACCAAGAACAAGAAGACTTCCACGGGTAAGATGGAAATCTCCAAGTTCGACCCGGTGGCTCGCAAGCACGTGGTCTACAAGGAAACGAAGCTCAAGTAATTGAGTCTTCGATTCGGCGAAAAAGCTCGGCAATTTGATTGTACCGGGCTTTTTGCTTATATAGCCTTCAAGCGTTGAGTCATTTCTTGAAGGCGCAAAAAAAGCGCGATCTCTCGTTTGAAGAAGATCGCGCTTTTTATTGGGTTCTACCCCATCAATCAGTCACGCTGAAGCACAGCGGCAAAGAAACCATCCGTGCTATTGACGTGCGGCAACATCTGGAAGTAGTCACCAAAGCGCTCCCACTGCTTGGCATCAAACGTGATGCCCTGCTGCGCGAGCACTTCAGCAGCTGGCACCAAGTGCCATTCTGGGTGCTGAGCCAAGAAGGCTTCGACAACGTCCTGGTTTTCGCGCTTCAACATCGAGCACGTAGCGTAGACCATACGACCGCCCTTTTTCACCAAGCGGCTTGCGTGTTCCAACACGTCCTTCTGAATCTTATTGATGCGTTCCAATTCGGACGGCGCCAAACGCCACTTCAAGTCAGGGTTACGACGGAAGGTCCCCGTCCCCGTGCACGGCGCATCGATCAACACACGGTCAAACTTACCCTGCAAACGACGGATGCGTTCGTCGCGTTCACTACGAATCGCGATCGGATGAACGTTCGAAAGACCCGCACGACGCATACGAGGCGCCAAACCAGCCAATCGCTTTTCGTTCACGTCAAAGGCATAAAGACTCCCCGTCGATCGCATCAAAGCCCCCAACGCCAAGGTCTTACCGCCCGCCCCAGCACAGAAGTCGCAAATCATTTCACGACGACGCGGCGTCAACAAGCGAGCAATCAACTGACTACCTTCGTCCTGCACGTCGACCTTGCCTTCCTTATAGATNGGCCACTGCGTGAGACCGGGCTTCGTGGGCAGACGAACACCATCAGGGCTATAAGGGGTCGGATAGGCTTCAACGCCATTCGCAGAGAGCTCTTCGAGGACTTCTTCACGAGTAGCCTTCAAAAGGTTCACACGTAAGTCAAGCGGTGCGCCTTCGAGCATCGCCGGATAAAGCAAGTACNNCGTATCGTCGTACTGCGCTTCCAAGAGGTCATAAATCCACGTCGGCAACTCGGCCTGCACGTGTGCAGGNGACTTCGTTAAGTCTGCAGCGAGCACGTTCTTTAACGGGCTNTCTTCGCGAGCGATCGACGTGGGTGGCAGGGCTTCAATCCCATGCTGACGCGCCAACACCGTCAACGCAGCCAAACGCGGCGCACGAGCGGGCGGCACAGGATGCATAGCCCACGTCAACGTCCCGAGGTGACGAAGGGCATAGTAGATGCCTTCGGCAATAATGCCGCGATCACGCATACCAAGACGCGGATTACTACGGAAAAAGAGCTTCATCAGTACGTCAGTAGGACCGTCGAGCTTCAAAATCACATTGAGTGCACGGGTCAATTCGTCGACGATCAAACCCGTAATACGCACCTGACCCGGCTTTAAAGCCACCATGCGCTTTTCGGGGGTCTTGGGNTTCTTGGCGTAGCCCCCCATGGCACGCGCTTCTTCACGACGACGCTTATCAGCAGCACGCTGACGCTCCGTACGGCGAGGCGACTCCGTGCGTTCAGTCTTACGGGGCTTCTGCATCGCAAAGGCGCGACGCTTCGGGAACTTGGTTTCAGCCATAGATTTTCACTATAAAAAAATTGAAAAGGAAGCGCTTATTGCCTACCTTAGTACCGCGCTTCCTCCCTAGATAAAAGGAGACGATCTTGTCTCCACGATTCTATTAATTAGGCACCCAAAATGGTCAACGAACGCGCCGTGTCGTCATCAAGAACGGTACGACCATGTTCACAACGCACGCGACCTTCGATAATCGCGCGAACACACTTGGGATAAAGCTTATGTTCAAGCACAAGCNNTACTCGATGCGCCAACGTATCCGCGTCATCGGATGGCAGGATCGGCACCACAGCCTGACCAATGATCGAACCACCGTCAAGCACAGGCGTCACAAAGTGAACGGTCGAACCGTGCACACGGCAACCCGCGTCAATGGCGCGCTGATGCGTATCGAGCCCAGGGAAAAGCGGCAAAATGGCGGGATGAATATTTAAGATCTTCCCTTCAAATTGCGAAACAAACCCTTCGGTCAAAACACGCATAAAGCCAGCGAGCACAATCACGCTCGGATCGTAACGGCGAATGACATCGGCGAGGTCTTTTTCAAAGGCTTCGCGAGAGTCATAGGCCTTATGGTCCATCGCCACGGCATCAATACCAGCCGCACGCGCGATATCAAGACCCGCTGCCTGAGGACGATTAGAGATCACGGCGGCAATACGCGCTTGACACGTTGTTTCCCAGTTTTCTTCACGGCTCGTTCGAAGGATGGCTTCGAAATTGCTGCCGCAGTCAGAGATAAGAATTACGATGTTCTGCATAGTGGCGTCATTCTAAACCAAAGAGACTGCACTCTATAAAGGGAAGGCAACTTTTTTTCCGTATAATCGTACCTTTGATTCTATATTTATCTAATCCACCGAGTCATGCACGTTTTCCGCGGTCTGCCTCACCCGTTACTTCGTCGTCCGTCTGCCATTGCCATTGGCAATTTCGATGGCGTTCACCTTGGGCATCAAGCACTGCTTGAGTACGTCAAAGCCTCTGCCCTTGAAAGAGGACTAGTGCCTTCTGTTGTGACCTTTGAACCCCACCCAAAGGATTTCTTTGGTCGTGGCGGCGAAGTTGCGCGTATTTCGACCCTGTATGACAAAGTCCTGCATTTACTTCAAGCTGGGATTGAGCGCATCTATATCCTTCCCTTCAACGCGAAACTCGCACGCATGAAGTACCGAAGACTTTGTGTCCCAAATCCTGATTGAAGGGCTGGGTGCTTGTTGGATTAGTGTGGGCGAAGACTTTCGCTTTGGGGGGCGATCGAGCCGGGAACGTAGACCTTCTTCGTACTCTCTCTAAAACCCTCCCTTTTGAAGTCTACGTTGCGCCTACGTTCTTTCATAAGGACGCGCGCGTGAGTTCTACGCGTATTCGTGAGGCACTAGCTGAAGGGCGACTCTACGACGCCTCGCTGATGCTTGGTCGCCCCTACTCAATGACGGGACGCGTGATTCATGGAGCGGCTTTAGGTCGCCAATTGGGATTCCCAACCCTCAACCTCGCCCCCATTCCGCCTGGAAGCCACTCGCACCCCGCTGTTAAAGGCGTTTTTGCCGTGCGTATCCATGGATTAGGGGCAGCCGTGCAAAATGGCGTTGCCTCAATAGGCGTCAAGCCTACTGTCGCCTCAAACGGTCGTTGGTTACTCGAAACGAACGTTTTTGATTGGATTGGTGACGCCTATGGGCGTGTGATTTCCGTAGAATTCGTAGAACGCCTTCGTGGCGAAAAGAAATTTTCGGGTCTTGATGAACTCAAGGCCGCGATTCAATCCGACGCAGAGCAGGCGCGTCGAATTTTAGGATGTGCACCCACATCGCTATAAGACCTGTTGTTTCACTTAAACCTGAAGAGCCCGAGGGGTACCAGGAGTTTTAGTTATGGCAAATGAAGCCAGTACTACTGACGATACCAAAAAGTATCCCCTGAACCTTCCAGACACGCCGTTCCCGATGCGCGGCAACCTGCCTAAGCGCGAACCCGAATGGATCAAGGAATGGGATGAAAAGCATATTTATCAACGTATCATTGACGCCCGTCGCGACGCCAAGAAGTTCATTCTTCATGACGGTCCTCCGTATGCCAATGGCAATATTCACGTCGGTCACGCCGTCAACAAGATCTTGAAGGACATCATCCTCAAGGAAAAGACGCTCGAAGGCTTCCAAGCTCCCTACGTGCCGGGCTGGGACTGTCACGGCATGCCGATCGAAGTGCAGATCGAAAAGATGCACGGTAAGAACTTGTCCGTCGACAAGATGCAAAGTCTCGCTCGCGAATACGCCCTTGAACAGAGCAAGATGCAGCTTGCTGACTTTAAACGCTTGGGTGTGCTCGGTGACTGGGACAATCCTTACCGTACGATGGTCTTCAAAAACGAAGCCGAAGAAATCCGTGCGCTCGCTACGGTGGTTAAGAATGGTTATGTCTACCGTGGTTTGAAGCCCGTGAACTGGTGCTTTGACTGCCAGTCCGCTTTGGCTGAAGCTGAAGTTGAATATAAAGACAAGAAGAGCCACACGATTGACGTCGCCTTTGAACTTTCCGACGAAGACCATGATCGCGTAGAAGCGATCTTCGGTTGCAAGTTCACGAAGCCCTGCTTTAACGTTATTTGGACGACCACACCGTGGACGATCCCTGCCAATCAGGCGCTCAACATGAACCCCGAACTCGAATACGGTCTCTACGACACGGGCGACCGTCTTTTGATTCTCGGTACGGGCCTGGCTGAAGCTGCGCTCGAACGTTATGGCTTCAAGGGTGAATGCATCGCGAAGGCTATGGGCGACAAGTTTGAGCTCGTTCGCTTCCGTCATCCGCTTTGGCACGTGCATGAAGGCTATCGCCGTTTCTCCCCGGTTTATCTCGCAGACTACGTTGATGCGACGGCTGGTACAGGTATCGTGCACTCTACCNCTGCCTATGGTGTGGACGACTTTGTGTCCTGCAAGAAGCATGGCGTGACAAACGACGAAGTGTTGACCCCGGTGATGGGTGACGGCACGTACTCCGAATCCCTCCCCCTCTTTGGCGGTCTCAATATTTGGGCAGCTGCCGACAAGATCTGCGAAACGATCAATGTCGCGGGCAACCTCTTGTCTCACGGTTCCATCACGCATAGCTACATGCACTGCTGGCGCCATAAGACCCCGTTGATCTATCGTGCGACGAACCAGTGGTTCGTGCGTATGGATCAGCCGACCGCTGATACGCGTGGCGTCCTTGATACGAAGGCGAGCGAACAGTCTCTGCGTGAACGCGCGCTCGAATGCGTCAAGACCACGAAGTTTTTCCCGACCTGGGGTATCAATCGTCTCTACGCGATGATCGAAAACCGTCCCGACTGGTGTATTTCGCGTCAGCGTAATTGGGGCGTGCCGTTGCCCTTCTTTATGCATAAGGCGACGGGCGAACTCCATCCGCGTACCCTTGAAATCATGGAAGAAGTCGCTCAGCTCGTCGAACAAAAGGGGATTGAAGCCTGGGCTACGGCGAAGCCTGAAGACTTCTTGAGCGCTGAAGATGCACCCAACTATGTTCGTTCGACCGACATTCTTGACGTGTGGTTCGACTCTGGTGTGACGCACTACACCGTGATGCGTGGTAGCCATAAGGATGAACTCGGTTGGTAANCGGCTGACCTTTACCTGGAAGGCTCTGACCAGCACCGCGGTTGGTTCCACTCTTCGCTCTTGACGGGTACGATGCTTGACGGTCGTGCACCCTACAACATGCTTCTCACCCACGGTTTCGTCGTGGACGAAAAGGGTGAAAAGATGTCTAAGTCGAAAGGTAACGTCGTTCGTCCGCAAGAAGTGAACGAAAAGTTTGGTGCCGAAATTCTTCGTCTTTGGGTTGCTTCGACCGACTACTCTGGCGAACTTCGCTTAGGTCAGACGATTTTGAAGCGCGTGGTGGAAAGCTATCGTCGCGTTCGTAACACGTTGCGCTTCTTGCTTGCCAACACGTCTGACTTTGATATCACAAAGGATGCCGTTGCCGTTGAAGACATGCTCGAACTTGACCGTTGGGCGCTTGCCTACACGGAAAAGTTCCAGAAGGAAGCCTTGGCTGAATATGCTGAATTCCGCTTCCACAACGTCGTCACGATGCTTCAGACCTTTGCGTCTTCTGACTTGGGTAGCTTCTACCTTGACGTTCTCAAGGATCGTCTCTACACGACCGCACCCAATT
Organism: uncultured Sutterella sp.; assembly: GCA_905186105.1. Lineage (GTDB taxonomy): Bacteria > Pseudomonadota > Gammaproteobacteria > Burkholderiales > Burkholderiaceae_F > Sutterella. Next base: position 2,236,338 of record LR994475.1, read on the forward strand.
CGCACGCTCGTCGTTCAGCTCAGACGGCTTTGTGGTACATCACGAAGACCTTCTTACGCCTGATGGTCCCTGTTCTCTCTTTCACGTNNACCGAAGAAGCCTTTAAGGTCTTCTCGCCCAACGAAAGCGAAACGATCTTCACGGAACGCTTTGAAGCGTTGCCTGAAGTGGCGGACGCTGAAGCCCTCTTGGCAAAGTGGGATGCCGTTCGTACGGTCCGTGCTGACCTTCAGAAGGTCATCGAAGAAAAGCGTGGTGCTGGTGAAGTGGGTTCCTCTTTGCAGGCTATTGCCAAGATCGAAGCGACCNCTGCCGTTTACGATGCGCTTGCCTCGCTCGGTGACGAATTACGCTTTGTGATGATCGTGAGCGCTGTGACGCTGACGAAGTCTGCTGACGACACGACGCACTTCACGGTTGAAGCTTCGCAGCACACCAAGTGTGACCGTTGCTGGCACTATGTGCCGGGCGTAGGTAGCGATGCCGAACACCCGACGCTTTGTCCGCGTTGTGCCGCCAACCTCTTTGGCGAAGGCGAAAAGCGCCTCTTTGCCTAATCGGAGATCAGCATGACAGACACCACCGCCCGACCGACTGCGACAAAGTTTGGACTTTGGGTTTTGCTTGCCCTCGTTTTATTGGGGCTCGATCAAGTCACCAAGTTCTACTTTGAACATAACTTCGCACTCGGCGAAAGTCTCCCTGTGTTCACTGGCTTTAACCTGGTGTTAGCACACAATACGGGCGCGGCTTTCTCATTTCTCGCAGATGCGGGCGGTTGGCAGCGTTGGGCTTTTACGGGGCTCGCGTTAGCTGTCATCGTCGCCATGTTGGTGCTACTCGCTCGTAACAATCATCGTCCTCTCATGGCACTTGCACTGACATTGATCACAGCGGGTGCCATGGGCAACATGATTGACCGAGCGATGTATGGCTATGTGGTTGACTTTTTGGACCTCTATTGGCAAAACTGGCACTTACCGNCTTTTAACGTCGCTGACATTGCCATTTGTGGCGGTGCTTTTTTCCTCATCTTGGATGAATTAAGAAGCAATCGTCACACCAAATAGTGCGACAAAAACGCTTTTCAAAAGGCTGAACTTTCGACAAAAAAGTTCAGCCTTTTTTTCATTTTTTTTTACTTCACCCGTTTCACTTCAACCCTATTCGCCCTTAAAATTAAATCAACACTTCTAATTCTAACGACTCTCTTTACGTTGTTTACACCTTCTATAGGATCAGCATGGAACACTCTCTTCCTCTGATTTCGACGCTTGTCATCGCGTTTAGTCTTGCCCTCATTTTTGGCTTCTTATCTGAGCGCCTTTTTAAGGCACCACCCCTGGTGGGTTATTTGCTCGCTGGTATTGCTGCCGGGCAATATACCCCTGGCGTATTTGCTGACCCAGCGCTCGCGCATCAGCTCTCAGAACTAGGCGTCATGCTATTGATGTTTGGGGTTGGGCTACATTTTTCGGTCAAAGATCTGTTGAGCGTCAAATTCATTGCTGTCCCTGGGGCTGTCCTACAGATGTTCATTGCAACACTCTTAGGTGGCCTTGTTGCGCACTTTGCCTGGGGCTGGCATTGGGGTGAAGCGTTGGTCTTAGGGATGTGTTTATCGTGTGCCTCAACCGTCGTCCTTCTCAAAGCATTAGAAGTGCGTGGGATTTTGCCGACACACAACGGTCAGATCGCCGTGGGTTGGCTCGTGGTTGAAGATATTGCCACTGTGCTTATTTTGGTGTTATTGCCCCCCTTAGCAGGACTCTTGGGCTCTCAACCGAGTTCGTCTGTCACAGGGCAAGACATTGCCATTCAAATTGCAGTCACTTTAGGAAATGTTGCCGCATTTATTGCTGTGATGTTTGTGATTAGTNGTCGCCTGCTCCCATGGCTCATGACACAAGTCGCGCGTACGGGCTCACGAGAACTCTTTACGCTTTTTGTCCTCGCCTCCGCTGTAGGGATCGCCTATGGTGCCGCCGCGATTTTTAGTGTGAGCTTTGCATTAGGTGCCTTCTTTGCTGGTATGGTGATGCGTGAATCGCGCTTTGCGCATCGTGCCGCAACGGAGTCCCTCCCCTTACAGGACGCCTTCTGTGTGCTATTTTTCGTGGGCGTTGGGATGCTCTTTGACTGGCATATATTGGTCGAGGCACCACTCTCCGTTTTGACCGTGCTTTTGATCATTATGTTAGGCAAAGGCTTAGCCGCTTTTGGACTTGTCTATGTCCTTCGCTACCCCTTGCAGACAGCATTGATCGTGAGTGCTTCCTTGGCTCAAATCGGTGAATTCTCGTTTATTTTGGTCGCACAGGCTCGTGAACTCGGCTTAGCGGACGACTACACCATGAATTTGATCGTAGGAGCAGCCATTCTTTCGATTGCGCTTAACCCTGTCGTCTTTTCGCTTATTCCTCGCTTGTCACTTCAACTCACTTCTCGTTGGGGGTGGGCACGCGAAGCGGCAATGCGTGAAGAGCCTTTTGAAAAGATTGATGAAGAAACACCAACTGAACGTTTACGCAATCAAATCGTCCTTACGGGGGAATCGTCCCTTTTGGTGCCTTTAGCGACGCAACTCCATCACGATGATCAAACCATCATCGTTGTGACGCCTAACCAAACCATCGCTTCAACCTTAGATGGTTTAGGCATCACTGTGATTGCAGGTACCCCAAGTGACACACAAACGCTGGCGCACGCTCATCTGCAGCATGCGGATCTCTTGCTCGTTTTAGATAACGGCACCACGTCGATTCATATCATCGAAACCGCTCGTGCCATTAAAGCGGACATTCCGATCACCATCGTTGCGACTGACCCAGGCATTTGGNTAGATGTGCCGGGATACAACAACGTTCGTTTTGTGAACACCGAAAGCTTTGCCGCGACGGCACTTAGCCAAACGCTCGCTCAAGCCGTCTCTCGTCATGAGGTCTTTGGTGAATTGGTTCAGACCACTCAACCTAAATCCGAAGCGAAAACAGAAGTCAAGTCTGACTCTGAATCAGAACCCAAGCCTGAAGCAACGGTTAAAAATGAGGATAAGACTGAAGCAGAAATGCCTTCTCAGCCCACCTCCGACGTTCAGGTAGATTCGGGGTCTCAAGGAACGCAATCTGACGTGACCGTCACGCGAGACACACCCGAAAAGCTCGACACTATCGAAGATCGTCAAAAGCCAGAAACAACCGAGACTTACAACGAAAACGAACAGAAGAACGCTACCACTCAGGTTGAACGTCCAGGGCTTTTTGATTTTCTACGTCGAAAATAACGCGACAATTCGACCGAACTAGGTACAATTCATCTTGGTCATGCCGCCACAACCGTGACGGCGCTTTATGCGTCATTTCTCGGGAGAGTCTCTTCATGCAGTCGATCCGCCACGTTACGCTAGCAGTTACTGGAGGTATTGCCGCTTATAAAAGCTGTGAATTTGTCCGTTTACTCAAAAAAGCGGGCATTGATGTTCATGTTGCAATGACAGAACATGCCACAGCCTTTGTTAGTCCCATCACCTTCGAAGCGTTAACGGGGCACCCTGTTGCATTGACTGAATGGACACCTAGTGCTAACGGTAGTATGCCGCATATTGCCCTCAACCAAGATTGCGACCTTTTGGTCGTTATGCCAGCGACAGCCAACATTTTGGCTAAAGCAGCGAACGGTATTGCTGACGACTTGGTCTCGACCTTAATTCTGGCGCGCCGCCAACCCGTTCTCTTTGTGCCCGCCATGAATCGCTTCATGTGGGAAAACCCAGCCACCCAACGTAATGTCGCACAACTCAAAGCCGATGGTGCGCTCTTTGACGGTACTANNTGCGGCTATCAAGCCTGTGGCGATAATGGTGCTTACCGCATGATCGAGCCCACTGAAGTGATGGACTTGTTGCCAGGGTTACTCTCACCCAAAACGCTCGAAGGACGCCGTGTCGTTCTGACCGCCTACCCCACTTTCGAACCTATTGACGATGTGCGCGGCATCACCAATCGCAGTTCAGGTAGACAAGGCTTTGAAATTGCACGCGCAGCGCGTGATGCAGGAGCGGATGTGACCCTCATTGCAGTACTCCCACGGCACNTCCCCACACCCTATGGCATTAAGCGCATCAATACAGTCACGGCGCGTGACATGCTAGATGCCGTCACGAAGACCCTTGACACAGAGGGCACAGATATCTTCATTGGCGTCGCAGCGGTTGCTGACTGGCGCGTTGCTAACGCCAAAGAAGGTAAGATGAAAAAGATTGACGGGCATCTACCCGAACTCCAATTTGAAGAAAATCCCGATATTCTTCGTACAGTCGGCGAGCGTACCGATGTTTTGGTGAAGATTGGTTTTGCTGCTGAAGCAACCAACCTTGAAAACTATGCCCGTGGCAAATGCACCTCTAAACATGCCGATCTTATCGTTGGTAACATTGCGCGTCAGGCGCTTGGAAGCGACCAAAATGACGTTTTGTTCGTTACGCCTGAGAACGCCGAAGCCTTTAGTCCAGCAGACAAACACTTGGTTGCCAAAGAAATCATTCGCCGTGCCGCCCTTATTCTCAACACAAAAGCAACACATTAATCATGCAGATTGACGTCCGAATTCTTGATGAACGCATGCGCGACCGCATGCCCGCTTATGCGACACCTGGCTCCGCTGGTCTTGACCTTCGTGCCCTTCTTGACGAACCCATTGTGATTAACCCAGGCGAAACGGTCCTCGTCCGCACGGGGCTCGCCATTCATATTGGCGACCCTGGCTACGCCGCCATGATTCTTCCTCGCTCAGGCTTAGGTCACAAAAAGGGCATCGTGCTCGGTAATCTCGTGGGCTTGATCGATAGCGACTATCAGGGCGAACTCATGATCTCCACTTGGAATCGTGGTCAAACGCCGTTTACGCTTGAACCCTTTGAACGTTTAGCTCAGTTGGTGATTGTGCCGGTCATGCAGGCGGATTTCCGCTTAGTCGATGACTTTGATGCCACGGAACGTGGCACTGGGGGCTTTGGCTCCACGGGGCGCGGCTAAGCCCAAAAATAAAGAGAGTGGAAAACCCTCGTTAGAGTGAACTATCCACTCTCTTTTTCTTAGCTCGCTAAAAAAGTTGCTTCTTCAAAATACTCTTCCAAGAATTTGCTGAGAAGATCGTACCAACGAGAATCATCCCGCAACAAACCCATTCAAGGAAACTCGGAACATAATGCAGAATGAAGACACTCAAAATTAATGCCCAAGCCGCATAGGAAATATTAAGTACCATGCCTCGCGAGGGTCCAATGCTATCGATTGCTTTGTAATAGAACAGATAAGAAAGCGTACCAACCCCAGCACACAACGAGACAAACAAATAATTGTTCGTCGTAAAGCCTTCGATAATCAAATCCGAAATACCCAATAAAGGAATCACGACAAGCGCGTAAATCAAAGAGGAAATGCCATTTCTGATTTGAAGTGCAATTTGATTATCAATCAACGCGTGACGCATGGCGTAGCTACCCAAAACAGCTTCTGAACCCCAACCCACGACACACACCAACGCTGAAATAAAACCTAAAAGGGGATCGTTAACGATGCTGTTACTCGAACTTAAATAGCCAATACCCATGACGCCCAAGAGCGCGACAGCAAAACTCATATACTGCCCTAGTGAAAGACGTTCCTTGAGGACCACTCGGGCTAACAGTGCACCAAAGGCTGGATAAAAAGCTGAAATACAGGCGGTGTAGCCTGGGTCAATATATTTAATGGCCAACATGTAACCCGTCATCCCTACGGGACCACCCAAAAGAGCAGCAATCACAACCGCTAAACCATGCTTAGTCTGCAAGGCGTCTTTCAATTGCTTAAGACGCTTTTTAGCCACGGTTAAGCATAGCAACCACAATGCACTGAACCAATCATGCAAAAAGTACGGCAACTGGAATCAACCAAAGGACATTGAGAAAGTTGTCACCCGGNNCAAGACCAAACTCAATGCGATACCCAACAACACTGTATCTAAAATTACAAAAATACCACTGAATAAACCGTATTTCATAAGCCCACTAGCCCATTAATTGTTGCAATCGATCTAAATAATGCGTGGCACAGTGACGGTAAATACTTCGCCAGTCCCCCACACATTCGTCTAACGCTTCTTTATAAAGTGCCCAGTTATACCAACACCATGCAGCAAAAACGACAAAAGCATAAAAGTGTTCTTGCTCCTCAAGTGTTGGCTCATGTTCTAAATAATAGGCAAGCGCCTGATCGGCTTCTTCATCGGTCAACAGACTCGTTACTACAAAAGTGCCATAGTCATTCGCTTCGTCCCCCATCCCTGCATATTCCCAATCAATCAAATGAAGCCTATTTGATGCATCAATAAGAATATTCAAACCAAAGAAATCGTTATGGGTTAAGACCTTGTCGCGTGTCTGTATTTTGTTTGATAAATGAAGGACGGCATCCCTTAGCCACTGATCTTCATCTGTCATGGTGACGTACGGTAACCACAAACTTTCGTACTTCAAACCTTGTTTAACAAAATTAAAATCTCGTTCAATTTTGGCTTCGAGTTGATGAAGCTTGCGCATCAACTGCATGGCAGCTTGTAATTCCGAATCCACTTTGGGATTCAACATACGCGCGTCTTGAATAAAACGAGAAATCTTCCATCCCAAAGTCGAACAACCCGCGAGGTAGGTCCCATCGAGCCCTGTTTGTTGGGCAACCTTAAGTGCCTCAAATTCCGCTTGTCGATCAACAAGTTTTTCTGTGCCAACACCTGGATAGCGATACACATAGCCTAGGTCATTCACAGAGAAATAGCATGAAAGATTGGTCAGCCCAGACTTCAGGGGATAGATATTCGTTAATTGATCACGTCTGACATGTAATGCCTTTTCAATGTCATCAAAAATACGGGATGAGTTTTGCGAAAAGAAGTCTGAATCAAATTTAGTAGCGTCGACAATACTGTCAAACTCATAAATATTTGGGGTTTGATTTTTATGAATTTTCATTGAGAGAAGATCTAAGTGCGCAACAAAGATCGACTCCCACAATTGATCTCGCGTTTCTTCCTGATCATAAATTCGAGCGAGGATCTCAACAAACTGCTTGGAAAACGTCTCATCAAAATAGGCGTGACCGATCATGTACCAAGCATCTTTTCCGCCAACTTGCACGGACAAGATCTTGTCGCTCTTATCAAAATTGATGCACCATTCAGCAGTTTCACCTTCAGCAAATTCTGCTGAATAGAAAGCTCCTTCCTCATATGAATGGAATGGATTTTCTACAAAATAGTTATCAACTGAACAGATATAGGTATTTCTCAAATAATCTTTGATTGCCCAAAGCGATGAATGATTATTTCGCTTAGAAAATTCTTCATTCTCAATAATCTTCACATCAAAGGCATCTTGCAAGTATTTAAAAAGTTCTTTCTTATATCCAACAACGACAATAATGTTTTGAATACCTGCTTCTTTTAACTGCCTAATCTGACGCTCAATCAGTTTTTCACCGCGGATCGTTACTAAGCCTTTGGGTGTTTCATAAGACAAAGGAGCAAATCTCGAAGAAAAGCCAGCCGCCATAATGACAGCGTTATTCACTTTAAAAGGCTTTAAGGCANNCTCTACCCCTGAAACAGTAACGGCGACTTGATTGATGTAACCTTTTGACTGAAGCGCTTTGCCTATTGAACTGCTGATCAGTTCATCAGTAAGCGCTTGTTTTTCTTCGACAAGATCTCGAAGCAGATAAAACTGTTCTGATGTGAGCATTGCTAAAAGAGTCCTCGATTCACCGTTATCTGCCTCAAAGTTAAAATCATAAACACTGCAGATATTTTTTAATTACAGGCGATACCTAATTTCAGGATCACATTATACAGTCGAAATATCTCTCTTTTTCCTTATCTTGAGCAACTCTCTTAGGAAACTATGAAATACAAAATAAGGTTTTCCAATATAAGATAAGAAAAAAGGATGTTGATGCCGTCCCTCAAGACCTCAACAACATCCCAAAAATGCCTCGAAGATCGCTAACTAATCTCGTTCGTTCCAATCCTCTTCATCTGCCTCATCTTCATCCTCACCAAAGAGAATGTTGTCTAAAGCCTGATGGTCTTCAAGACTCAAACCATTCTTTTGATCTTGCCCTAAAGAAGTGGCTGGGTCTACCGTCAACACGGGGCGACGCTCTGACGAGAACATCACCTTGACTGTCGCATTCGCCGCGTCTTCATACCCAGGAATATCGTTTGCTAAACGACCTTCACCCGTGAGACGATCAGCTGTTTCAGAGCGGAACGCATCCAAATAGGCATCGTGTAAGGCNTACTGATCAACTTCGACCCAACATCCCCACGTGAAGCTTCCGTCTTTATCATAAGCAAGCGGCACTTCAACAACACCGAACACATAAAAGCGACCATCCATCGAAGCAAAATCATCCGTATGGATCGCCCCACGGCGATAACGCTCCAAAGCATCAAGCATCCAAATTTCATCTGGAAGCTTCATCTGAATGTCACGGCAAAGTTCATTGAGTTCGGTCATGGCGATTACCTCAAAAGCCACTCAAGACTGCCACCCCATGCGGCAGTCTTTTGTCGAGCGATATTAACGATTGTATTAGGATTCAGCGACGTCAAATACAACGACATCCTTCCCTTCATCATCAGGACGAATGTCAAACGTCACAGCACCACCTTGCTTCAAGCGCCCAAAGAGCAACTCATCTGCCAAAGGACGACGTACCTTATCAGCAATCAGACGACGCATCGGACGAGCCCCCATATGTGGGTCATACCCATGCTGCGCCAACCAATTCTTAAAGGTCGTCGTATAGGTCGGTGTCACATTACGCACTGTTAGTTGGGTTGTCAACTCACTCAAGAACTTTTCAACCACACGGCTCACAGAGTCTCGCGAAAGCGGCGCAAAGCGAACAATGGCATCAAGACGATTACGGAATTCTGGCGTAAAGGCCTTTTTGAGTGCTTCACCTTCATCCCCTACTGAACCACTTTCAAAACCAATCGATGTTCGTTCAATGTCGCGTGCCCCAACGTTACTCGTCATGATGATGACCGCATTACGGAAGTCCGCTTCACTACCNGAAGCATCAGTGAGTTTGCCGTGATCCATGACCTGTAAAAGTAGGTTAAAGAGCGACGGGTGCGCCTTTTCCATTTCGTCCAAAAGCACCACGCTATAGGGGTGCTTAGTGACTTGTTCCGTCAAAAGNTCACCTTCACCGTAACCTACATAACCCGGTGGCGAACCAATCAAACGGCTCACGGTATGCGATTCAGCATATTCAGACATATCAAAGCGAAGTAACGGGATGCCCATCCCCTTCGCTAACTGACGAGCCAATTCGGTCTTACCGACCCCCGTGGGCCCNGTAAAGAGGAACGACCCTACTGGTNNACGCTCGGCACTTCCTAAACCCGAACGAGACATACGAATGGCAGAGACCACAGCATCAACCGCTTCATCCTGACCGTAAACCGTTTCGCGAACAACCTTATCAAGGTCTGCTAATTCGCCGTCCTCTCGCGTTTCCACTTGATCAACTGGAATACGTGCAATACGAGCCACTAATTCAGGAAGCTTATCGGATGACACTTCGATCACGGTATCGTCGTCGGGCGAGCGTTGAAGTTTGGCTGCGCCCGCCAACTCATCGATCAAATCAATGGCTTTATCAGGGAACGCTCGATCCGTAATCCAACGATCTGCTAACGTCACGGCACGGGGTACAACATCCTCGGCGTAATGCACACCGTGGAAGGCTTCAAACTTTGGCACAAGCCCCGTAATAATGCGTTCAGCCTCTACTTTGGTCACAGGCTTTAATTCCACTGCTTGTAAGCGACGCGTGAGCGTTTCGTCTTTACTAAACGTTTGACGCCAGGCTCGGAAAGTTGTTGTCGCGATCAAACGCAAGCGATCGTCGCTCACCAAATGACCTAAAGCGTTGTACTCTTCTTGCGAATTACCATCGTTTCCATTGATCAACATGTGTAGATTGTCAATGAAAAGAACGGCATTGGGTACCTTCTTCAAAACAGCGGCAATTTCGCTCAGCTTTTCTGCAAAAGCCCCCTTAAAACGGCTCACAAGCGACGACGCATTCAACGCATAAAGACGAACATCACGTAGTGCTGGCGGCACTTCACCACGCACAATACGTAAAGCGAGTCCTTCGACCAAAGCTGTTTTACCTGAACCAGACTCACCCAAAATCAAAGGTTTATTTTTGCGTCGGCAACATAAAATCTCACAGATACGCGTCACTTCATCATCGCGCCCGATCAACGGATCGATTTGGTATGCTTCTGCTTCTGCACTCAAATTTCGAGTGCAACTACGCAAGAACTTTTCTTCACGACTTAAAGGTTGCTTCTTAGCAGTCGCTTCGTCGTCCGTGCGCTCATCCGACATGACGTCACTACCGTCACCACCCTCTTCGCCATTGAGTCGATCGTTAACTTGACGAATCTGATCAACAAAAAGCTGACGAATTGCCTCCATCGCTGCGTTTGCAGCTTCATCACCCTGTGACGCGTCAAGATTGATGCGCATAACACGCATATTCTCAGCTCTCGGTTGCAATTCGGGTGGCAAATCTTCGAGCGAAACCTCTTCTACCACAGGCTTATGGCTGGTGGGCTTTTGACTGACTGGAGTCACGGAATCTGTGGGCTTTTCTTCTTTGGTCTTCTCATCACTTTGCTCAATAGTGTCGTCAGACTGTTCCGAGGTCTCTGCTACGTCAAGGTCGGCTTCAGGTTCTGCATCGTGCTCGAGAGAAGCCTCAGCATCGTCATCCTCTTCATCAAGGCAAAGCGTTTCGTCCAAAAAATCAGCCAACCACTCGGTGGTCGCGGGCGGCGCCAATGTGAAAACACCTCCCTTGCCATGGAGATAGGCATCATGTTGACGTAATGCTAAAAGTGTCAAACCACCGGCATCCCAAAGTCTCGCCATAGACGAGCCTTCGCGCATTTGCGTACGCAAAACAACCAACAGGTCATAAACGTCAATGACGCCAGAATGACGACCAACACTCATGACATGAATCGCGGCATTCGCTATCCAAGACAAGATGGTCGGATTTTCGAACACTTCTTCCTCGAACTGAGGGTCGTACGTCAAGGTGTTCGCCTCATTGACAATTTCTCTGATGTCATCAAGGTCTAAAAGCGCATTCTTCAATAAGCTCGGCAGGATGCCACCATGTAAGCCAGCGCTATGTAAAGCCTCCTTGGTCGATTCATTCTGACAAAGAAGAACCATAAAGACCATTGGCATCAAGTCTGCACGATCATGAGCTAGTGACGAGGTTTGCGCAGCATACGCAACCCGAGCAATAGAATCTTGTAAACGAAAGTTCATTATTTTTTTGCGTATCAAAAGAGATTATTCGTCGGTTGATCACCATCATCAACAGGCACGTACCATACAAGTAAAGGGATAGCCCTCACGACGCGCTTTGGCTACGCATCGTGCGGCTAATTGAATCGCTTTCTTTCTTGGATACACCCCAGCGATTCCTTTTCCTTCACGATGCACCGACATCGTCACATTCTCTGCATCCGCGGGTGTTCGTTCAAAAATGGTAATCAACACATCGATCACCCACGGGAAAGGCGTGTAGTCATCATTCAGCATCACCACCTGCCAACGATCTAAGGCGCGTTGTGACAGCTGAGCTTTATCTGTAGCACTCCCTAAAGAAGTACCACATGAATAATCCGTTGCCATGAATCTTTATCCAAAAACAAAATCAACGAGCGAACATTAGCATAAGCGAGAGAAGAAGCAAGGGATGCACTGTGACAATCGCATTTCTCCAAACAAAAACAGCGCCCGATGACCAAGTATCCAAGCGCTGTTAAGAACGAACTCAATCGTTATTTTTGAAAGATAGGATCAAGCCAAACGGCTTTTTCTTCTAAAGCTTTAGGCTGAAGATGATCTGTATCACGATACCACTCACCCACATTACAGAGACCATTCGGGCAAATATATGGACTTGTTTCGATAATTGTCACCCATTGTTTTGTAATTTTCCTCACTTTTCCATTCGCTTCTTGCCATTTCGAATTTTGAGGTAAAGGAATAACAAAGTTACTATCTTCTGGATGAATTCGATTCACATGGTAAAGTGGATTGATATTTTCAGCCGAAGATACATTTTTATCTGACCAAGGATTATCCAACAAGACAAAGACTTGAAGATCCTTTCTAGCCTGAACTGTCAATTTAAGTTTTAATAGCCCCTCAACCAAAGCATCCTGTGGATACGATCCCCACATTTGGCTTATCACGACACTTTTAACTTGAGTATCCTTTACCAACTCCAAGAAACTGTCAGAAGCTTTTCGACAAGCTTCTTCTTGATAGCCCTTTTTCACTGGAGAAAGAATTAAACAACCTCCGTTCGTGACAAAACCCACTGAGACATTCGCTTTTTCACTAAGCTTTTTTGCTCTTAAGTAATATTGTTCAGCATGTGAATCACCTGCAAAAATGATCGTTGGAAACCGATCTGGTGTCGGTGTGCGGATCTTCCATGCGCCATATGAAATGGAAGGGTACTCGTGGTAAAAGCTCCAATCCCCCTCATGTTTGAACATTTGCGTATGCGATGCAAAACCAAAACTACGGTTTGGAAATCCGTCGAACTTGCTCACTAAAACGCCTGCCAAAACACCCGTGACCAACAGCCCTAAACACACGATTTCAGTTTTGACATGACCAATTCTGATTGATCTACGTACAGGATTTTCTACGCCAACATAAATCAACGTAGACACCACCACGCTCAACACCAAAATCAACGCCTTTAGTGCATTGGATGCTTCTGGATAACAAATGAAAAGGAAGGCTAAAAAGTACCAATGCCACAAGTAGAGGGAGTAGCTAATCAACCCGACAAATGTCATTGGACGTAAGCAAAGAAGATAACGATTAACAAGCGCATCAGGATAAGACGCAATCAACGCCACAGCACCCAACACGGGCAACAGCGTGAAAGCCCCAGGATGCACGGTCGTTGCATCAGCCGTCATCATCGCAATGGCGATCATGCCTAAACCGATTACGGACAAAGCATGACGACCTATTTGCGGAATCTGTGTGGGCTTAAAGGCATAGAACTTTTCAGCCAACGCAAGCGTAATCCCAAAGCCAATTTCCCAGAATCGGGTCAGCGGAAAATAGAAATTAAAGTCGCGCCCTTGTCCTGAAGTAAAACAAAAGACTAAAGACCCAATGACGATCGTCATCGTCACAATGGATAGAAGCTTTACTGATCGCCACTTCTTAAAGAGAACGGCGCAGATGATCGGGAAAACAATGTAAAACTGCTCTTCAATCGCTAGACTCCACAAGTGCAACAACGGTTGGTGAAGGGCATCTATCGTAAAGTAGCCCACATCCTTGAGAAGCCTGAAATTTTGGATAAACAGCCCGCTCGAATACACATGCTTACCCAAGGCTCTATATTCAGAGGATGTTAAATAAAACAAACCAACAAGCAAAACAAACGCAAAAAGCAAACTTAAGTTCGGCAGAATGCGCTTGATACGCTTGACGTAAAAATCCTTGTAAGAAAAGCTTTGGTTGAGCAGACCTTTAAAAATGATCCCTGAGATCAAATAGCCTGAAATAACAAAGAAGATATCAACCCCATAATACCCCCCNGGTATCACATTTGGAAAAGCGTGATATAAAACGACAGGGATCACAGCTAACGCACGCAAGCCCGTAATGTCATTACGCCAAACCGCATTGGAACTGATATCGTGGTTGGCTAATGGTTTTGCTAAGGTCGTCATGGCTACAGACTAAAAGGATTTCTTGCCGAATGAAAAAGATGTTGCACTATATCAGCCTCACTGAGAGAAAGATAGCAAAAAAGGTGTCCTCCGAAGAGAAACACCTTTTTGTGCGCCACGCTCTTAATGACACGTGGACTTAGTGAACTCGAGCCGAATTAAGCAAAGTTCTTTTCAGCAAACGACCAGTTGACCAAATGATCAAAGAACGTGTCGATGAACTTCGGACGAGCATTGCGATGGTCGATGTAGTAAGCGTGCTCCCAAACGTCCAAGTTGAGAAGCGGCACCTGTTCACCCGTAAGCGGCGTACCAGCATTGCTCGTATTAACGATCGCGAGCGTGCCATCGGGGTTCTTAACGAGCCACGTCCAACCAGAACCAAAGTTACCAGCGGCAGCGGCAGAGAAAGCCTTGCGGAATTCAGCATAAGAACCCCAGGTCGCCACAATGGCATCCAAAAGAGCACCCGTCGGTTCACCACCACCCTGCGGCTTCATGCCATTCCAGAAGAAGGTGTGGTTAAAAACCTGAGCAGCGTTATTAAAGACACCGCCTTCAGAGGAACGGATCACTTCAACAAGATCCTTACCTTCAAAAGCTGTACCAGCCGTCAGGTTATTGAGGTTGTTGACATACGTCTGATGATGCTTACCCCAATGGAATTCGAGCGTTTCGCGGCTCATGTAGGGTTCAAGGGCGTCAAGCGCATAAGGAAGAGCAGGCAACGTAAACATAATTTTTTCTCCCCGCGGTTGCGAGATTGATTATCGATAAAGTTAGTTTATCACAAAACTTATAATCATATAAAGCGTTAATATTTAGAAACATTCATTTTTCTTCACATCTAACGCTTCGGCTTCTACGAGACCATCAGCAAAGCGTAACGTCAGGTGTTGACCTTGCTGAATCTCAAAAACGCTCGACACAGGTTGCGCCCCACGCTCTACCCAAGCGTACCCTTGACGTAAAGGCTTCTCAGGATCCAACGCTAGAAGTGCATGTCCCAACGCACGAAGTCGTACCGTTGCTTCGTCAACAGTCTTTTCAAAGAGTGGGAACTGCTGAGCCAAACGTTCTAGCTTATAGGCTTGTTGCTTAACCGTTTGAGTGGCTACAACATCAAGCGCCCCATCCACTTTATTGAGTCGACGATCGAGTTGAGTGAGTTGCTGACTAAAGACCGTTTGAAGCGCACCTTCAGCGCGTGCCAAATGTCCTGTATGTGCCTTTAAAAGTAGATCAGGAGACTTCAACCGCGATTCAGCCAAACCACAACGACGATCAATATTAGTCAGTATGCANTCAACACATCCTTCAAAACGCGTCCAGTGTTTGAGTAATGTCTCTTCTCGTCGAACAGGAACGTCTCCTAATTGTGAGAGATGCCAAGCGGAGCGATTCAGCCTTACTTCGCGACTCTTCACGTTTTGTTCAATGAGAGAAGTAAGCTGAGTTTCGGCTCGCACAAGTTGCTCTGCTTTACGTTCAAAACCTTGTTCTTGTCTCTGCAAATATTGCCCAAAGCGATCAAGCGTCTGCGTAGCGTCATCGATACTACGCACCACAGCGCGTTCAAGACGATCAGCGCAAGCATTGAGTTGACGCAACCAATCACCGATTTCGGGTCCCAACTGTTCAGCGGCTGCCGTAGGCGTCGACGCACAAACGTCGNNTACCGCTAAACTCGCAAGTGTTTCATCACTTTCGTGACCAATCCCTGCAATCACGGGCACGTTTAACGTACGCAACGTGCGAACAAGCTTTTCGTCATTAAAAGCCATCAAGTCTTCAAAAGAACCCCCGCCGCGAACGAGCAAAATCACATCAGGCTGAGCACGATCTGCGCGCTTCAATGCCTCAATTAGTGATCGAGGTGCCATTGCCCCCTGAACAAACGCAGGGGACAACGTGAGTTCAACCCACGGCATACGACGTCGAACCGTTCGAATCACATCCTGAAAGGCTGCCGCTTGTGCGCTCGTCACAACCACCACACGTTTAACAAAACGCGGCAAAGGCTTTTTGACTGACAAATCAAATAGCCCTTCAGTGCTCAACAGTTGTTTTAGACGAAGATAGGCTTCATAAAGTGCACCTGCCCCTGCATGACGCCATTGAGTGACTTTTATTTGTAAGTCACCACTTTTGGCATAAACGTCAGGATGACCACAGACTTCAATACGATCCCCTGTTCTAAAGGTCGCTGGATTGAGTCTTGCTTGCCCCGCAAAATAGGCACAACGAATCTGCGCATCACGGTCTTTAATCGTGAAATAGACGTGCCCCGAAACGGGTTTAGATAAGTTACTGACTTCCCCGGAGATCCAAAGTACGCCTAGCGTCTTACCTACCGCATCTCTTAATTGCCCAACCGCGACAGACACACTGATCACTCGATCAGCCAAAGCCTCACGACGCACAGGAGTTTCTCGAAGCCCTCGATAAGACGAACGCGTCACGGGTTGCCAGGGTCTTTCCGTCTCAAGTTGAAAATCGGGATAGTCATCAAACGTAGGAAAATTTGGCATAAAGACCCTGTGAATAAACCTGTGGACAAAGTGAAATGTTTGAAACACTGAAAGTGTACTGCTTAGCGCAAATTTTGGGCGGACGCTCTACACCAAGCAAACATGCCTCTTTAAAGCTTTTTCCACACTTTTTATTTTTCTGCTCAAAATTTAGGCAATTTTTAAATTTCCTTATCTTGCAAAGACTTATGAAACTACTCACAAACTTATCCACAGAACTACTCACAACTTGTGGGGAAAACACGGGGATTTTACCTAAGCTGATTGTCCCTCCAATGCAGAAAAAAGGTGAAATGTCAAGACGCTGAGGAAAACTTTTCATCACATTATCCACATCGTGAACAAATGACGAAATTATCCTAAAAACAACCATCTCGGGATCATAAATTTATCCACAAAAGTCTATAACCATTTGATTTTTAATGGTATTTTCCTTAATTTCACACTAACCAAATTGCATACTCATCAATAAAGCGCATCAAAAACCCACAGAAACTCGAAAGTTATCCACGGAGTTATCCACAGCCTTGAAGGCGTTTTTGCATCGAAAATGGAGACTTTTCAATGTTTTCTTAAGGTGAAAAAAAGCAAGGGCTCTTACCGCACGAATACTGATAAACCGTTTATTATTGTGAGTTCCGCGCAACCGTTTGCGTTTATTTTTCACTGTCATGTCCGACAAACCACCCCGAACATCATTTATTACTGCTATTCATATAGACCGACCCTCGTCCGTCTATTCCTCCCACGTTCATTCCATGGAGGCGCCACTATGACGCTTCGTGCTGGACTTGAAGCCTGGGCTCATCGTCAATGGGCTCATCGTGGTCTTGTGGCTTGTGCGCTTTCGCCACTCTCACTCTTATTCCGTGCCATTAGCCGTTCTCGTCAAAACCGTACGGTGCCCAATCGACTGCCTGTTCCCGTGGTCGTTGTAGGTAATATTTATGTCGGCGGCACGGGTAAAACACCTGTCACGATTGCACTCGTTCGAGAACTTCAAGCACGTGGTTGGCATCCTGGCGTCATCTCGCGCGGCTTTTACCGTCGAGACGCAGGTGTCATGTTGATTGACGAAAATACGCCTGCCATTGAAGCAGGTGACGAACCCCTTTTGATTGCACGTGAAACGGGGGTTCCTGTTGCCGTGGGTCGTCAACGTTATGCTGCGGGGCAGTGTTTACTTGAAGCGCATCCCGAAGTCGACTTGATTGTGAGTGACGACGGTTTACAGCATGCCGCGCTTGCTCGCGACGTTGAAATCGCCGTGGTGGGTGCACGTGGTTTAGGTAATGGATGGGTTTTACCTGCCGGTANNCCTCTGCGTGAACCACCTTCACGATTGGACACAGTAGATGCCATCGTACTCAATACCACGAACGAAGCCGTGGTTGAGAGTCGTACACCGCGTTTTGCGGCATCGAGTTGCTTTGGTGCCTGTACCCAACTGTGCACGGAGTACACAGCAACCATCGATCAACTCTCTGAAAAAATTCGCGCTGAAAATTTGAAGCCCCTCTCCGCTGCGGGGATTGCTGCCCCAGGGCGCTTTTTTGCCATGATTCGTGCGCACGACATTGAGGGAACAGAACTCGAATTGGGCGACCACTTTGACTTTGCTGAAAATCCCTTTGCTAGCCGCCAAGAAGACATGATCTTCATTACTGGCAAAGACGCTGTGAAGTGCCGTCACATCCCTGAGCTTGCTAACGACAAGCGCCTCTGGGTGGTTGGACTTGAAGTGAAGCTCGATAGTTATTTGATCGACTTGATTGATCGTCGTGCCCAAGAAGCTAAGCGCCACGCCTAAAAATCACATCTAGATTTTTTGAGCCGTTCCTTTCTCACACGAAAAGAACGGCTTTTTTGTCACTTTTTTACACTTCTTTTAATACTGTACGATACAATACTTTTTTTTCATTAGTCATTTTTCTCTAGAAGCTCTGTTATGTGTCCTTCATCCACATGTTTGAATGATCGCTTCGGTGACGTTGCTCACGCGTTGTACGACAAAGCTTACGCGTTTGCACTTTATCGCCTACCTCATCAAACCAATCCCGTCTGTGTCATTGATCTTCAAGAGCGCCCTTCCTGGATCAAAACGCCCTCAGAACTTACCCAACAGTCTGGCTTTGTGTTGGCGCCTTTTGCTTTTCCAACAAAACCAGCGCGCTTCATCAAAGCTGACCATGTGTTCTTCAATCCTAGCGAAGCACTCTCGTTTATCGATACGTTGCCACATCGATCGCGACCCAAAGCCAAGGTGAATGTCTCTACTAATGAATCTCAAGCGTTCGAGAACTACGCCCAAACGTTCGGGCGTTTTATGTCGGCCTTGACCACGGGACGCTTTCAAAAACTCGTGCTTTCGCGATCAAGCTGGACGACGTTACCCAAACATTTGACACCCGGGATGCTCTTTCACCGTGCCTGCACTACCCATCCCAACGCTGCAGTGACACTCACGTGGACCTCTGAAACAGGGCTTTGGTTAGGTGCTACGCCTGAAATCTTAGTGACTCAAAACCACGAACACGCCCAAACCATANCTTTGGCTGGCACGATGCCTTNNGTGACGACACCAGTACTTTGGAGCAAGAAAAACCAACACGAACAGGAACTCGTCGCGAACATGATTCGTGAAGTGCTACAGCGTCATGCAAAAACCCTCGACGAAAAAGTTCCTNATACCGTCGTAGCAGGTCAGTTANAACACCTCCGAACTGACTTTCACTTCAAACTCCTCGAAGGCAGCACGCTCGGAGATGTCGTTGAAGCGTTGCATCCCACGCCCGCGGTTTGCGGTCTACCCATGCCACACGCAGCAACGTTTATTGAAGCCACTGAAGGACGTGACCGCGAACTCTATGCAGGTTTTTTAGGTCCCGTGCAAATCCAAGCCTCCACAGCACTCTTTGTGAATTTGCGTTGTCTCACACTCTACCCAAAGCAGTCGTTAGCCCGTCTTCATGCGGGTGGTGGTCTTTTAGCCGCCTCACAACTGCAGTCTGAATGGACCGAAACCAACATCAAGATGCAAACCTTGCGTCGTCTTTTTGTTTGAAGTATCGACTATGTTTAGTGACAAAAAGCAAGTGCTTATTTTANCCGCACTCCTTGAAGCACACGGTATCCAGCATGTGGTGCTGTGCCCAGGAAGCCGCAACATCGCCCTTGTGCACACCCTCTCCGCCATGCCGAGCTTCACATGCCACGCCGTCACCGATGAGCGTAGTGCCGCGTTCTTTGCATTGGGGCTGGCTCTCCAAAGTGGAAAGCCCGCCGCCGTTTGCTGTACGTCGGGCACTGCACTACTTAACTTTCATCCAGCCGTTGCAGAAGCCTTTTATCAGGAAGTTCCTCTGTTGATTCTGTCTGCCGATCGACCTGCGCGTTGGATTGGTCAGATGGACGNNTACCAAACGTTGCCTCAACCCAATGTTTTTAAGAGTCTTGTTAAAGCGAGCATCAATTTGCCTGAAGTCGCCAATGCTTCTGACGAAGCCTTTTGTAATCGCCTAGTGAACGAAGCGCTCCTTGCGCTTACCCATCGTGCGCCCGTACCAGTACACATCAACATCCCGATTAGCGAGCCCTTTTTTGACACACCAGTACACACGCTCCCAACGGTTCCTGTCATTCAACGCCTTTGGGGAGTACGGTTAGACAATGCGCTCCCCGAACTCGCCCACGCCTTTGAGCGCGCCACACGCCGCCTGGCTGTCGTTGGGCAAATGCCCTTTGCAACTGACTGGCATCGAGATGTTCGCACACAGCTAAGTGAGTCAGTTTGTTGGGTTGGTGAACATTTAGCAAACCATCAGGCGCCTGAGATTCTCTTAGGTACCTTTGATCGTTTATTAGCCGCGCTCTCAGACGAGCAACGCACGACGCTTGCGCCTGACTTTTTGATCACGTTTGGTGGTCATATTGTCTCAAAAGCACTCAAACAGACCCTTCGTCAACATCCACCTCAAGTGCATTGGCATATTGACCCACAAGGACGCGTTGTCGATCTCTTTGGCGCACTCACTCACGTGATCGAGATGGAACCCACTCAGTTTTTCTCGGCACTCTTGTCACACCTATCTCACTCGTTGGTCAACGACTATCCACATACCTGGAAGCGCCTGGCGCAAGCACTACCTACACCTCACGTCGACTGGAGCGCGATCGGGGCAACAGGACGCGTACTTGGCGCTTTGCCGCCCGACACCGTTCTTCATTTAGCTAACAGTTCGGTCATTCGTTATGCCCAACAGTTCACCCTTTCCTCAACCTTCACAGTCCACGCCAATCGTGGCACAAGTGGCATCGAAGGCTCGCTTTCAACCGCCGTGGGATTTGCAGCAGCCGACCATCGCCTCAACGTCATGATGATTGGCGACCTGAGTTTCTTTTATGACATGAATGCACTGTTGAATGTCCCCAAAATGGGCATCAACCATTTACGCATCGTGTTACTCAATAACGCGTGTGGTGAAATTTTCCATGCGCTCCCTGGGCTCAACCTTGATGAGCGAGGTCGCAAGTTTATCGCCGCCGAACATCACACCACTGCAAAAGCGTGGGCAAACGATCAAGGCTTTCATTATGAAGCCGTCCACTCGTACGACGACCTTGAAGCCACTCTCCCAGACTTTATGTCACTCGAAGGCAATCAACCACGACTCATCGAAGTGTTCACTAACGCCGAGAAAGACATTCAGGTGCTGCACGCCATGAAGCGTACCGATCAAGCCGCACTGAGGAATCGCCTTTAACTTTGGGAGTTACTATGCTCACCTCACGTCTTATCGAAAAGACTTTGACCTTTAAAGCGCCTGCGGGTACTTCACGCGGCACCTATCTCACGCGACGCGTCTACTATGTCGTGCTTAAAGACCTGACGACAGNNTACCGAATCGGTATCGGTGAATGCGCGCCACTACCCAAATTAAGCTGTGACGACGTGCCCGACTACGTCGAACGCCTGAAAAGTTTTTTAGCGGAAACCACCAAAACCGGTGTGATGCCGTCAGGCGACATCAATGACTTCCCATCGATTCGCTTTGGACTAGAAACGGCACTCATGCATTTGCGCGTAGGGCATCTACGGTTTTGGGATACACCGTTTGCGCNNGAGTACCGCGCGAGTCTCCCAATCAATGGACTCATTTGGATGGGCACAAAAGCCGAAATGCATACACGCATTGAAGAAAAGATGGCGCAAGGCTTTCGATGCTTAAAGCTTAAAATCGGCGCGATTGATTTTGATGACGAACTTGATCTACTGAACGGCATTCGACGTGCCTTCCCAGCCAACCGCCTTGAGTTACGTGTTGATGCTAATGGTGCGTTTACGCCTGATGATGCACTTCAAAAGCTGCAAGCCCTTGCGCGCTACGACATCCATTCGATTGAGCAACCCATTCGCGCTGGACAATGGGATGCCATGCGACATCTTTGCGATACGTCATCCATTCCGATTGCGCTTGATGAAGAGTTGATCGGGCTTAACCACNATCAGTGACATGCTAAGATGCTTGATGCAGTGAAGCCCGCCTATATCATTTTGAAGCCCTCGCTACACGGGAGTTTTTCAGGGTGTTGCACTTGGCTTAAACTCGCACAGGCTCGTAACATTGGCACGTGGCTANCCTCTGCGCTTGAATCAAACGTCGGACTTAATGCCATTGCTCAGTGGGCGGCCGCCGTTATGCCTACTAACGTCGTGCAAGGCTTAGGTACGGGACAACTCTTTACGGATAACATTACGTCGCCTCTTTATTTAGAAGGTGATCAGCTCTATTTCGATCCTTTAGAAGAGCCTGAAAAGCCTTATGAAGCGATCTATCAAAACATGAGTCCCAACAACACGCCACAGAACCAAGCCTCAGAACGGTAAAATAGTAGTTTGTATTTGTTCTGACAGGGAATTCAAACACAATGTCCATCAAACTTAACGACATGCTCGTCTGCCCCATTTGCAAAGGTTCTTTACTTAAGGGCGACGGTGAGCGTGCAGAGCTCATTTGTCATCGTTGCAAATTAGCTTTTGAAATTCGTCACGACATTCCCGTCATGCTTCGTAACGCTGCTCGCGAACTCACAGAGAACGAAGCTCAGCACTATAGCGATCGCGCTAGCAAACTCGATCCCAAGTGAGGCATTCATGTCCTTTACTGTAATCATTCCTGCACGACTCAGGTCTTCTCGTCTGCCGAATAAGCCTTTGGCTGACATTGGTGGCAAACCCATGATTGTCCGCGTCGCCGAGCGTGCCCTTCAGTGTGGGGCGCATCGTGTTGTTGTTGCTGTGGATGACGCTTCGGTTGCCGCCGCTTGCGAAGCCGAAGGCCTCCACGNNGTCATCATGACGGATCCGCACCACCCAACAGGGACTGACCGTTTGGCTGAAGCAGTTGAAAAGTTGGGACTTGCCGATGACGAAATTGTGGTGAATTTGCAGGGGGATGAACCCTTGATGCCACTTAACGTGATTCGTGACGTGGCAGATTTGCTTGCCTCGCGTCCAGACTGCGCCATTGCCACCGCAGCACACACGATTCACGACGTTGAAAGCTTCTTTAACCCCAATGTCGTTAAAGTGGTGTTAGATGATCGTGGCACAGCACTCACGTTCTCTCGTGCCCCGATTCCATGGTAGCGCGACCATTTCCGCGAAACTCGTGAAGCGTTACCTGAAGGCTTTGCGCCCTTACATCACCTGGGGCTTTACGCCTATCGTGCCGGTTTCCTACGACGCTTTCCCACCCTGGCGCAAGCGCCCATCGAAAAGCTTGAAAGCCTTGAACAACTCCGTGCGCTCTATTACGGTGAACGCATTGCCGTGATGGTGCTTGACGAAGCGTTACCCGCAGGCGTCGATACCGATGAAGACCTCGAACGCGTCCGTCAAGCATATGCTCAAAGTGCCTTTTAAAATCTAGTCCTTTGCTTTCGACACGATTCGGGCTAAAATTTCTTTATTACCCGTCGTTCACTTGACTTAAGTCGCGTGGATTGTCGCCCGTTCCCCCGGACCCAAACAATCCACGTCTGGAACGACGTCATTCATTCTTATAATCGAAGGAGCATTCCCATGCGTCTGATTCTGATTAGGTCTCCTGGTGCCGGTAAGGGCACCCAGGCCAAGTTCATCTGCGAAAAGTTCGGCATTCCCCAGATCTCTACGGGTGACATGTTGCGCGCTGCCGTGAAAGCTGGCACGCCGCTTGGTTTAGTCGCTAAAGCTGTGATGGACAAGGGTCAGCTCGTTTCCGACGACATCATTATTGGTCTCGTAAAGGATCGTCTTGCTCAGCCTGATGCTGTCAACGGCGCTCTCTTTGACGGTTTTCCCCGTACGATTCCTCAGGCTGAAGCCCTGAAGGACGCTGGCATCCCGATCGATTTCGTACTCGAAATCCAGGTGCCTGATGCTGAAATCGTTGAACGTATGTCTGGTAGACGCGTTGACCCAGTTTCTGGTCGTACGTACCACATCAAGTACAACCCGCCGAAGGTTGAAGGTAAGGACGACGTCACGGGCGATCCGCTCATTCAGCGTGATGACGACCGTGAAGAAGTGGTTCGCAATCGTCTCGAGGTCTACCACAACCAAACGGAAGCCTTGGTGGGCTTTTATCGCGGTCTATCCGAATCTGGCGACACCACAGCGCCGCAGTATCGTGCCATCTCTGGTCTTGGTGC
Organism: uncultured Sutterella sp.; assembly: GCA_905186105.1. Classification (GTDB taxonomy): domain Bacteria; phylum Pseudomonadota; class Gammaproteobacteria; order Burkholderiales; family Burkholderiaceae_F; genus Sutterella. Next base: position 2,260,412 of record LR994475.1, read on the forward strand.
GATCGACGCTATTACCGCCCGCGTCTTTGAAGCTTTGAAGTAATTCTTTAAACTTCACAGAACGCATCAACCCGGTGTTCTCAGGAATACCGGGTTTTCTTTTTGACAAAAATCAAACTTCTCTCTCTTTTTCGGCAATTTTCTTCTTTGTTGTATTGAGAATCATTCTCACATGTGGCAATATACACCCAACGACAACGCAATGCAGTTTTCAATATAGAGCTTCGGGGGTCGCTCTGAGGACTGCTCTCTTAGAAAGGTTTCTCCTACTTTCTGAGTTGCGTTATTGGGGGTCTGTGAAGGTGGATGCATCTCAGATGCATCCACCTTTCGTTTTTAACGGGTATGATGAATAGGCTGTCTATCATCGTGGGAGACCTAGATTGTTCACTGGTTCCGTTCAAGAAGCCCTACATACGCTTGAAACACAACTTGGGCACACAGCAGTTATCACCGATCCAACCGAAGTGAGTGCTGCGAGCCTCGATGGACGAGGACGTCGTCAAGGACGAGCCATTGCGATCATCCGTCCCAATTCCACGGACGAAGTAGCTTTGACGCTCAAGGTCGCTGCACAGTACCAACTCATTGTCATCACGCAAGGCGGCAACACGAGTAACGTGGGTGGTGCGACACCAGAACCCACCGCCTCGAACGACGATGCGGCACGCACCTTGATTCTCCAACTTGGGCGCATGCGCCGTATTCTAGAAGTCGACCCCATCAACAACACAATACGCTTAGAGGCTGGTGTCATTTTGCAAGACGCTCAAGCAGCAGCCGAGCAAGTGGGACGCCTACTCGCTCTCTCACTCGCCGCTGAAGGGTCTTGCCAAATCGGTGGTGTCATTGCAACGAATGCGGGCGGCGTTCACGTCTTACGCTACGGTATGGCACGCCGCCAAGTATTAGGGCTCAAAATTGTCACCGCATCAGGAGAAGTGCTCGACCTTATGCGTGAGCTACGTAAAGATAACTCTGGCTACAGCCTCAAAGACCTGTTTGTGGGATCCGAAGGAACGCTAGGCGTGATCACCGAAGCAATTTTGACGATTGAACCCATGCCTCGCAGTATTGTCTCGGCTTGGGTAACGCCAGCGTCGCTTGCTCACGTCGAACCGCTTTTTGAAGCACTCGAAACCGCGTGTGGACCTGTACTCACCGCTTTTGAACTCATTGGTANNCGCTCTCCCTTAGCGTCTCTCGAAGCCGTCACGGGTTTAACGCCGCCCATCGAAACAGCTGATTGGCAAGTCCTTTTAGACCTCTCAGACTGGCAACTTGATAGGGACGAAGCGACACAACGCCTTGAAGGTATTCTGACGCCCTTACTTGAAAAAGGCATCATCACTAACGGTGCCGTGAGTTATGACGAATCAGATCGTGAAGCGTTCTGGCAATGCCGAGAATCCATTCCATCAGCAGTGAAACGCCAAGGGGGTAACGTCAAACACGACATCAGCGTGCCGCGTTCCAAACTCACGACCTTTATTCAAGAAACCGTTAAAGCCTTGCAAACGACATTCCCTGGGGTTGAACCGAGTATTTTTGGACACTTTGGTGACGGTAATTTGCACTTCAATGTGGGACCGGGCTCTGTTGCCTTTCCTCATGAAGAAGCCATTCACCGACTAGTGCACGACCGTGTTCTCGCCGTGAGCGGTTCGATCGCTGCCGAACATGGAGTGGGTAGCCTCAAAACCGATGAACTCGCCCGCACAAAGTCCCCTGAAGAGTTAGCCGCCTTTCGTGCGCTTAAACGCGCCTTCGACCCAGACAATCGTCTAAACCCAGGTCGCATTGTGCGTTTATAAACATGAACCGAGGTTCGTGATGCCCATGCCCACCGCCTACAACGATCGCGCTCAAGCGTTTTTTGATCGTTATGAAGCCCAAGATGCAACCCCCATCAAAGACCTACTATCGCGTTGGATTCCTGCTGGAGCCCACGTTTTAGAGTTAGGCTGTGGCTCTGGGCGTGACGCTCGATTCCTTGCCCAATTAGGCGCCAATGTCATTGCGACAGATGGTAGTGAGTCGCTCCTTGCGCTCGCTCGTCAGCATACCGATCCCACACTCACGAACCTTCAGTTTGCGCCCTTAGCGCTACCCCCCTCGCCAACAGAGACTCAAACGTTCGTCGCGCAGCTCCCCACAACCACGCACCAAGCACATGCAGTCTATACGTGTGGCGTGTTGCAACATTTGACAGATCACGAGCTACACGAAACGGTGCGCTTTATTGATCACGTGACGGACGAACAAGGGTTGGTGATTGTTGTTGTCCCCTTAAACCATCGAGGCGAACCTGATCGTCCGACCTACTCTCGTGAACGGTACGACTACATTCAACGCTTTGAACGCGTGGGGTTTCGTCTTGCGAACGCAAGTTACGCCGATGACGTCGGTACGCCAGGCTTTACCTGCACCTGGGCAACGTTTGTCTTCTTACGTGAAACAGGAAGCCAGCGCGCCAACCAACGCTTTCGCCGCATTCTCGAAAATGATGCCAAGACAGCAACCTATAAACTTGCGCTCTTAAGAGCGCTCTGTGACATCAATCGCACGATGCCACGTTTGGTTCGCTTCGAAGGCAATGCAACTCTCGTTCCGATAGGACTCATTGCTGAACGTTGGGTGAGAGACTATTGGCAATTAGCACAAGGTAGTCGCATGCCACGGCAAATTCGACAAGGTGCACAACTCGCGTTTGAAACGAATCTTAAAACCCTCATGACGTATTGCGCCCAAAATTACAGCGTATTTGAAACCCTCTTGAATCAATCACCCCGAGACGAAACAGCAACCCAAGCTATCACAGCGCTCTTTGATAATGTGGTCACAACTCTTATCAAAGTACCGNTGCAATACATTACAGAAGACGGGCACCCTATCTTTCATCGAGCACGTCGTCATGTCCGCAAGCTTCCATTGACCGACCAGCGTTCGTTATTCACGCGCTATGGTGAACTTGCTTTCCCTGCTGAACTTTGGCTTGAACTTACGCGTATTGCTCCCTGGCTTGAAGATAGCATCGTACTTGAATGGGCTAAATTGTCTGCTCGCTTTGAAAGCCTCGAGACCAACATTCAAACGCCCTTGACGATGGTAGATATTGTGGTACGCCTAATGCCAAACGACACCGCGCGAGATACAAGCTTTGCACAATCGATCTACCGTCAGGCGCTTAACAAAGAAGGTATCCATTGCATTTGGAGTGGTCGAGAACTCACTGAGAACACCCTAGCGATTGATCATCTGTTACCTTGGGCAAGGTTTCACAACAACCACCTTTGGAATCTAATGCCCACACACCGACAATCCAACAGCCAAAAATCGGATGCCATTCCATCGTGTGACGGACTTTATGCCGCTCGCGCAGAGATTCAATCGAATTGGCTTCGCCTCTATGAACAATCCCCCAAGCGCTTTCTCATTGAAGCTGAGTGGTCACTCACACGAACGCCGTTACCGACCACGCAGTGGGAGATTCCATTATTTGATGCATTATTGGAAACGGCAGACATATCTGCTAACCAACTTCAAGCCACAAGATGGCTATGATGTTGCTATGCTCCTCTAACATACCCAATATCGTGTTGGATCACTGACCCATTATCGAGGCAATCAAGCACATGTCCGTACTCTTCACTCGACGTACACTCCTTGGTTCGATGAGCGCTGCTGCTGCGCTTTGGCTAACCGGCTGTGCCGCCACCAAACCTATTGAAGAACCTGCCGAACCTACTACTTTTACCAATCTCGGTCCTCGAGCAACCCCAGCAACTCCGACTTTAGCTCGACGCATTCCGATGCCTGTCGTTGATGCCTTCAAGGGCGACGGGATCTTTTTCTTTGCTGACGACGAAGGGGCGCAATTCTGTATTACAGACCTCATCCGAGAAAATAATGCCTATCCCGTTGTGGAGAACTATCGATTCGGTAAGCCCCATGGCTTTACGTGGGGTGCGGGTGCTGTCGGTATTGTGCGTGATGGTCAACGCTTGCCACCCGAAAAGCCCATCCTTTTGCGTCCCGAGGGCGACCATGTCGTGATCGTGTTTGATGGCGCCAAGCACATGGAGCTTCATGTCTCGCTAGAAGCCTATGACGTTTCGAACCATGAAATACGTGATTATCTGCGTACCCGTGGCAATATGCCTACGCATGCGGCACTTTTCATGGGTGAAGAACGCTTCCCTGAAGGGAGTATTGCGTATGCCACGACGCTGTGGGTAAAACAAGACGAACTTCTCGCCACGAGTGCCACTGCCTTTACGGGATCTAATACCATCGAGGCTTTCTCGCAGCGCTTCACCAAAGAAACGCCCTATTGCCTCAATGTATTATCAGGTAACGACGTTCAGCCTATTGGCTTACGCTTTTCTAAAGCCATTCAAAAGAAGACTGTCCGCAAATCAAAACGTAGCCGCCCTGTCGAGGTCGATCAAACGGGACGCGTCAAGGTCTACCAAACGAAACCGGGTACCATCTTCTGCCAACGTAATATCCCCGATGCCATCGGTGAAGCAGCGTGGCATTTACGTTATGTAAACGGGACGCGCACCTTAACCCTAGCGTTCCCCGATGCCATTGACCCCTTAAGCATCGGGCTGATGACTACCAATAAGGACAATTTGCTCCCTGCCTTTGCCGAAGAAAAAACCGATAAACGTAACGGTCGACGTGTCATCCCTGCGATTTTGTGGCTTAAAGATAAGCCCATTCGCGATAGCCAATACCGCTTTAATAAAACGGTAGCTAAAGCCATTACCGATGCGATCAAAGCCTCTCGCCCTAAACGCGAAGCCTGGGAAGCCGCCAACGAAAGTGAAGTGACTCGCCGAGCCCGTGCGTTACAAGCGCGAAAAGCTGCGTNNACCGCTGAAGCAAAACGCGCTAAAGCAAGTCAAACTAAGCGACGCCCGAAACGTACAACAAACCGTACCACCAAGCGTCCATAAATCTTCAAAAGTATCATTAGCAAAAGAGCGAGTTCAGTTGAAACTCGCTCTTTTGTGTTTATTCTTCTCCAAAGTACTCTTCCCAAGCATAAGTGAGAAGACGCGGCCCTCTCGACGAATGTACCGCAGGGTCTGAGAGTACCTGACGCCAACGACGCGCACCAGGCAACCCTTGTGCCAAGCCATTGACATGGCGCGCCACAGCACGAATGGCATGAATGTCGTCAGGGTAATGCGTGACGAGATAATCCGTCATTTGGCGTACACACGCTAAGCGCGTCACCTCATGCTCGACACCATAAAGCGCTTCGTCAACGCTAGTCAATAACCAAGGATTTTGGTAGGTACTGCTCGTACCAACCATCACGCCGTCCATCCCTGCATCAAGCAAAGTTTGTGCTTCGCTCACCGTATTGATTTGCCCGTTAATGAGCATCACGGTATCGGGGAAATCCTTCTTGAGTGCAAACGCAACGTCACGCTTTAAGGGCGGCACTTCACGATTTTCTTTGGGTGATAAACCCTTTAACCAAGCAGCACGCGTATGAACGATAAAGACGCGGCAGCCCGCTTCATAGACCGTTCCCACAAAATCGCGCACAAAACTATAGTCCACATGGTCATCCACACCAATACGGTGCTTCACGGTGACAGGTTTATCGGTTACGTCGCGCATGGCACGCACGCAATCCGCAACCACCTTGGGTTCAAGCATCAAGCAAGCCCCAAAGCTCCCCTTTTGGACGCGCTCAGAAGGGCACCCACAATTGAGGTTATATTCGTCGTAGCCATAGGCTGAGGCGATCTCCACTGACTTAGCCAAGTCCGTTGGATCCGAGCCACCTAACTGCAAAGCGACGGGATGCTCTTCGTGAGAAAAACCTAAAAGGCGATCACGATCACCAAAAATGATGGCACCCGTGGTCACCATTTCGGTATATAAACGGGCACGCGTAGATAGCAAGCGATGGAAATAACGACAATGTCGGTCAGTCCAATCAAGCATGGGCGCCACTGTAAAACGCCAATCTTCAGGATTGAGGCTCATCACAATTCGTCTCAAAAAAGAAGCCGCCCAACGAGAGGCGGCTTATTCGTCATTTCAGCCAAAAGCGTCACTCAAAGTGACCTTTGACATAAAACCAACGGTACCGTTTTCACGGCGAAATTGGCTTTTTTCTTCGAGCTTAAAAGCGCCCTGAGAAGTTCGTCCTCGCGCAATGAAATGCACGAAACCCTCATCCCCTTCTTCACGAGATTCAAGTACCGTGAGTGACAACCACTTCGGTCTTGGCTCATCAGGTTCAAAAAGTGTATGAGGACGCGTTTCTGCCGCCCACGTATCAAGTACGTATTGATCGTTTTTTAAAACGTAAGCGACATAACGACTTCTCATTAGCGCTTGGGCAGTTGGGGCTGGTTCCCCAGCCAACCAACGACCGCAACAAGCCTCAAGCGGCTGTCGACTGCCACAGGGGCAAACAGCCTCAAAGGCTTTATTCTTTTTACTCATTACCGAATTCGCTCTTATCGGCGCGCGCAGCACGCTTACGTTCGAAATCCTTCAGGTAGCGCTTACGCAAACGAATGGAATGTGGCGTGATTTCAACGAGTTCGTCGTCGTTAATGAATTCCACAGCGCTTTCGAGCGTGAGCTTAACGGGCGGCACCAAACGGATGGCTTCGTCAGTACCCGAAGCACGAATGTTCGTGAGCTGCTTACCACGGATCGGGTTCACCACGATGTCGTTTTCACGAGCGTGTTCACCGATGATCATCCCTTCGTAGAGCTTGTCACCAGGCGACACGAAGAGGCGACCACGTTCCTGGATCTTCCAAAGCGCGTATACTACAGCGTCACCGTCGTCCTGAGAGATGATCACGCCAGAGCGACGTTCGCCAATGTCACCACGGCTAATGGGACCGTAGTCGTCAAACACGTGGCTCATGATACCCGTGCCACGGCACATGGTCATGAAGAGGCTCTGGAAGCCGATCAAACCACGAGCAGGGATACGGTATTCGAGACGGACACGACCCTTGCCATCGGGCTGCATATCCTGCAAGTCGCCCTTACGACGGTACNNGAGTTCTTCCATCACGGAGCCCTGGTGTTCTTCTTCAACGTCAACCGTCAAGAGTTCATACGGTTCCATCTTGACGCCATCGATTTCTTTCAAGAGAACGCGCGGACGAGAAACTACCAATTCAAAGCCTTCGCGACGCATATTTTCAAGAAGAATCGTGAGGTGAAGTTCGCCACGACCAGCAACTTCCCAAACCGTTTCGTCAGACGTATTACGAACACGCATCGCCACGTTGGACTTCAATTCGCGTTCAAGACGTTCACGAATCTGACGAGAGGTAACAAACTTGCCTTCGCGTACTGCCAACGGGGAAGAGTTCACCTGGAAGTTCATCGTCAGGGTGGGTTCGTCCACCTTGAGCATCGGAAGGGCTTCAGGCTGCTGCAAATCAGTAATCGTCGTACCGATAGCGAGTTCTTCAATCCCGTTCACAAGCACAATGTCGCCCGCTTCAGCTTCATCAACGAGCATGCGATCAAGACCTTCAAACTTGAGGATCTGATTGATCTTCACGCGCTTGGGCGTATCTTCAGGTNNACCATTCATGATGGCAACGTCCATATTCGGACGAATACTACCACGATGCACACGACCAATACCGATCTTACCCACATAGCTCGAATAGTCGAGCGAGCAGATCTGAAGCATCAAAGGACCATCCGGATCGTCGTCACGCACCGGCACGTACTTAATCACGTTATCAAAGACGGCACGCATGTTGCCAATCTTCTTAAGTTCTTCAACGTCCGTCGTTTCGCCAGCGAAACCATTCAAAGCGGAAGCGTAGATCACCGGGAAGTCCAACTGGTCTTCCGTTGCGCCTAACTTGTCAAAGAGGTCAAAGGTCTGGTTCACAACCCAATCCGGACGAGCACCCGGACGGTCAATCTTGTTGACCACCACGATCGGCTTCAGCCCCTGAGCAAGAGCTTTACGGGTCACAAAGCGCGTCTGCGGCATCGGACCTTCGACCGCGTCAACCAGCAAAAGCACACCGTCAACCATCGAGAGCACACGTTCCACTTCACCACCGAAGTCGGCGTGCCCCGGGGTGTCGATGATGTTAATGTGCGTGCCTTCGTATTCGACGGCGCAGTTTTTAGACAAAATGGTAATGCCGCGTTCACGTTCCAAATCGTTGGAGTCCATCACGCGTTCAGCCACCTGCTGATTGGCACGGAACGTACCAGCGCTGCGAAGCAAGCAGTCCACCATCGTGGTCTTACCGTGGTCAACGTGCGCAATGATCGCAATATTACGAATCGCTCGAGTCATGTTTTTCTCGTTGTGAATTAATGTGCAATTAATCGTTCAGGCTCAAGAACGCCACGGTCATTGACCTGTGCCGTTCCGAGCAACATCTTGTTCGGTCCGTATACACGGACGCGCCCCCGCATTGTAAGCCCGAGAGCCAGGCGTTGTCCCGTCATGAAGCGTGTCATCTGCATTTCATCTAAATGAATCGCTTCAAGCGTAGATAAGAGTGCATCTGCACCCAATAAAAGTTGTCGTGCCGCCTCAAAATCGTCACACGCATCCAAGGCTTCAATCGTCACTGCACGCTCTAATGTGAGTTCCCCCACGCGCGTACGACGTAGCGCCGTTAAATGCGCACCGCACCCAAGGGCGTACTAATATCTTCAGCCAACACGCGAATGTAGGTCCCTTTTGAAACCAAGCAAGTGAGCGTAAAGGATGTGCCATCAAAATCAGTCGCCTCAATCGCTTTAATCGTTACCGCACGAGGAGCACGTTCAACGGTTTCCCCTTCACGCGCTAACTGGTATAAGCAACTACCATTGACTTTAAGGTACGAATACATAGGCGGCACCTGCTGAATGTCGCCCAAAAAACGGCTTACGACTTTGGTCAGCTCGTCAAACGTCACATTGACATCGTGGCGTTCAATCACATCGCCTTCGGCGTCCCCTGTTTCCGTGACTTCACCCAACTTCACACGAGCGGTATAGCCCTTGTCCGCATGAAGTAGGTCAGCCGAAAACTTCGTTGCATTCCCAAAGCATAACGGCAACAAACCCGTAGTATGGGATCCAAGGTACCCGTGTGTCCCGCTTTTTGAGCATTGATTCGACGACGTACCGTCTGAAGCGCCGCATTGGAACTCATCCCATAGGGCTTATCAAAGAGCATCACGCCATCGATCGGATCGCCGCGCTTACCACTTATTGCTCCTCGCTAGACTTGGTTTCGCTCATGGTAGCTTGCGAATCAGCGCATCCATTTCGAAACCGCGATTCACGCTGTCGTCATGTGCAAAATGCAAGGTTGGCACGGTATGAATCGTGAGCTTACGGAATAAATGATTACGCAACATCCCAGCAGCGGCGTTGAGACCTTCTTCACAGACGGCAGGGTCACTACCGAGCACCGTAAAGAACACCTTAGCGTGCGCATAGTCGGGCGTAATCTCGCACCCCGTGATCGTCACGAGCCCAACACGGGGATCGCGAACTTCCTTAGGGATCAAAACGGCGAGATCGCGAGCGATCTGGTCTACCACTCGTAGCGAGCGACCTGGTTTCTTTTGTTTCATCAAATAGTTCTCTGTGAGACAAACATGGGGAAGTCACCCTTCAAAGATAACTTCCCCTTTATTTTCAAGGCTTAGAGCGTACGAGCCACTTCGGTCACTTCGAAGACTTCGAGCTGATCGAGTTCACGGATATCGTCATACCCCTTGAGGGAGAGACCACATTCCTGACCTGCCTGAACTTCGCGGACGTCGTCCTTGAAGTGCTTCAAAGAAGCGAGTTCGCCCGTCCAAATAACAACGTTGTCGCGCAACAAGCGGACGGAGGCGTTGCGGCGAACGACCCCTTCGAGCACACGGCAACCGGCAATGTTGCCAACCTTCGGCACGCGAATGATCTGACGGATTTCGAGAAGACCCAAAGACGTTTCGCGACGTTCGGGCGAAAGCATACCGCCCAAAGCAGCCTTCACATCATCAACGGCGTCGTAAATGATGTTGTAGTAGCGAATATCGATCCCTTCGGTTTCAGCCACCTTACGCGCCTGTGCGTCAGCACGGACATTGAAGCCGATGATAACAGCAGAGGACGCAGCGGTCAAGTTGACGTCGGATTCAGAGATACCACCCACAGCGGCGTGCACCACCTGAACGCGCACTTCGTCCGTAGAGAGCTTCGTGAGCGCATGGATAAGGGCTTCCTGAGAACCCTGAACGTCAGCCTTGATGATAAGCGGCAAGGTCTTAACTTCACCTTCGTTGGCACCCGCAAAGAGGTTAGCCAAGTTGGTGGCATGCTGCTTCGCCAACTTCTGATCACGGTACTTGCCCTGACGGAAGAGCGAAATTTCTCGCGCCTTACGTTCGTCATTCAAGACGATCACTTCGTCACCCGCAGCTGGCACACCAGAGAGACCCTGGATTTCGACCGGGATAGAGGGACCAGCGTACTGCTGAGCCTTACCGAGTTCGTTGATCATGGCACGCACGCGACCGAATTCCTGACCCACCAAGACGATGTCGCCACGGTGGAGCGTACCCGACTGAACGAGGATAGAAGCCACAGGACCACGCCCCTTGTCAAGACGAGACTCGATCACAATACCGCGAGCAGGACCTTCGACCGGGACTTTGAGTTCAAGCATTTCAGCCTGAAGCAACACGTTTTCGAGCAATTCGTCGACCCCCGTACCCTGCTTAGCAGAGACCGGGCAGAAGGGCACGTCGCCGCCCCATTCTTCAGGCATCACGTCGTTAGCCACGAGTTCCTGCTTGACGCGTTCCGGATTTGCTTCGGGTTTATCGATCTTGTTGATCGCCACAACGAGCGGCACACCCGCGGCACGAGCGTGAGCGATAGCTTCCTTCGTCTGCGGCATCACGCCGTCATCAGCNGCCACCACGAGAATGACCACGTCGGTTGACTGTGCACCGCGAGCACGCATGGTNACCGTAAAGGCTTCATGCCCCGGAGTATCGAGGAAGGTCACAATGCCGCGCGGGGTCTTAACGTGATAAGCACCGATATGCTGAGTAATACCACCAGCTTCGCCAGCGNNTACCACCTTGGCACGACGGATGTAGTCAAGCAGGGACGTCTTACCGTGGTCGACGTGACCCATGATGGTCACAACCGGCGGACGCGGTAAGGACGGATATTCAACGCTCTGCAATTCGCCAAGAATCGCTTCAGGATCGTCAGGCTTAGCGGCGATCGCATGGTGACCCATTTCTTCAACGATCAGCATGGTAGTATCCTGGTCAAGCATCTGGTTAATCGTCACCATCTGGTCCATCTTCATGAGGGTCTTGATGACTTCCGTAGCCTTCACTACCATCTTGTAAGCGAGGTCAGCCACGCTGATGGTTTCCGGCACCTGCACTTCACGAACGACTTGTTCCTGAACCTGCTGAACGGGTTCGGCATGACGGTTGCGATCCTGGCTACGACGACCACGGGCGGTACGCCAACCCGTCTGACCGCTATCGTCATCACCACGGGTCTTGATCGTACGGCGATGCTGGCCTTCATCAGAATAACGATCGTTATTATTCTTGTTGCCCTTCTTACGATCGGACGGATGACCCTTACTACCACCTTCATTTGAATTCGTAGACGGCGCTTCAGCGGCTGGACGCTGATTGCGATTAGCCTTCTTCTGCTTAGCTTCNCTTTTCAGCCGTAGGCTTACCTTCTCCCTTATTAGCGGGACGGTCTTCCTGCTTATTCGGAGTCTTTTCAACAGCTTTTTCCGTCTTTTCGGCATTCTTAGCAGCCTTCTTGGTAGTCATCACGCCGCTCTTACGCGACATCATGGCACGAATATTACGGGCTTCTTCTTCCGCCTTACGGCGNNGGCTTCTTCACGACGCTTACGGTCAGCGGCTTCCGCTTCCATACGTTTAGCAGTCGCGGCGTTCACTTCTGCATCAAGTTTGGTACTTTTCCGCTTCACGGCGGGCNNAGCCTTCAAAGCGGCTGCATCTTTTTCTTGATCTTTCTTCAAAGCTTCCTCACGGGCACGGGCTTGTTCAGCTTCACGACGGGCGGCTTCCGCGCGTTCCTGAGCAGCTTTACGCTCAGCTTCCTCGCGGGCACGGGCTTCCTGAGCACGACGCTCGGCTTCCGCACGAGCACGGGCTTCAGCTTCTTCGCGGGCACGTGCCTCAGCAGCAGCCTTCTCTGCAGCTGCCTTTTCAGCAGCTTCACGGGCCAGACGTGCCTCTTCAGCGACACGTGCAGCTTCCTCGGCAAGAACCTGCGGGTTCTTTACGAATACGCGCTTGCGACGCACTTCGACAGGAATCGCACGAGCTCGACCCGAGCCATCCTGCTGCTTAACGACGCTCTGTTCCTTGCGGGTGACAGTAATCTTGCGCTGAGAGCTTTGCGTACGTTCAACGCGAAGGCTATCAAGGAGACGTGCCATATCAGCTTCGCTGAGCACATCCGATTCACTTGCCTTATTGACACCTGCAGCCTTAAGTTGCGCCAAGAGAGTCTTGGCAGCCACCTTAAGATCCTGCGCAAATTCGCTTACCGTTTTGCTGGTACCATAAATTCCTTACTCCTTGATGCACCCTTGAAGGTGTTATGACACCCCTTAAGTCACCACAACACACTTCTTCGGCATGCATCTGCCGTGTCTATCAGCGCTAAAACCCTAAGAGCCTAAAGCGCGACGCACGACGATTAATCTATTCGCGGTCGAAGACAAGGTTGGTTTGACTTATCAAAAGTCGGGGTGCCGTCTTCGCCTTACTGCTTAAAGCACCCCAAATAACGCAAACGCTAGTTATTCAAACCAGTGTTCACGAGCGCGCATGATCAAGTCGCTAGCGCGTTCCGGCTCGATACCCGTCATTTCGACGAGATCGTCGGTCGCGAGTTCAGCCAAGTCGTCAAGGGTCTTCACACCCTGAGCAACGAGCTTGCTAGCGAGGTCGTTATCCATGCCTTCAAGACCGAGCAACGGTTCATCAGCCTTACGAAGATTTTCTTCGCGGGTGATCGCATCGGCGAGCAACTTATTACGAGCACGCTGACGCAATTCATCAACCGTTTCATGGTCAAATGCGTCGATCGCATAGAGTTCCTTTTCAGGCACGTAGGCGATTTCTTCGATCGAGCTGAACCCTTCACCAATCAAGACATCAGCGGCAGCTTCGTCAATATCGAGGCTATCCATGAATTCAGCACGAATCTTAGCCACTTCTTCATCACGCTTTTGAGCGGCAACGGCTTCCGTCATGATGTTGATCTGCCAACCCGTCAATTCGGAGGCGAGGCGAACGTTCTGACCAGCGCGACCAATCGCGATCGCGAGGTTATCTTCGTCAACAACCACTTCCATCGTGTGGGTTTCTTCAAGCATCACGATCGAACGAACCTTAGCGGGCTCAAGAGCACCCACCACAAACTGAGCGGGATCTTCGTTCCAAGGCACGATGTCAACACGTTCGCCACCGAGTTCATTCGTCACGGCATTGACGCGAGAGCCGCGCATACCAACACAGGTACCGATCGGATCGATACGGCGGTCACGGGCATAAACCGCGATCTTGGCACGCGTACCCGGGTCACGAGCGGCGGACTTGATTTCAAGCAAGCCTTCTTCAATTTCAGGCACTTCGAGTTCGAAGAGCTTCTTGATGAATTCAGGAGACGTACGGGACAAGAAGACCTGCTGCCCCTTATTGGATTCACCAATATGGTCCACATAAGCACGAACACGGTCACCCGTGCGAAGGTTTTCGCGCGGGATCATGTGGCTACGCGGCAAGCGAGCTTCCAAGCGACCGATTTCAACAATCGCGTCACCCTTGTCGATACGCTTAATGGTACCCGTCACGATGCTTTCGTTACGGTCCAAGAATTCCTTGAGGATCTGTTCGCGTTCAGCGTCGCGAAGGCGCTGCAAAATCACCTGCTTAGCGTCCTGCGCAAAGCGACGACCCGTCGTATCGACGTCGATCACTTCAATTTCGCGTTCGATAAAGTCGCCCACCTGGATTTCGGGGTATTCATCCACCACGTCCGAATACATTTCCTGGCGATCAGGTTCCTGAAGACCTTCATCATCAGCCACAACGAGCCAACGGCGAGCAGCCTTAAATTCCCCCGTCACGCGATCAACATGGACAACCACGTCGGCATCTTCACCGGGGAACTGGGCCTTCTTCACAGCGCTAGCAAGCGCAGCTTCGAGGACGCCGAAAACAGTATCCTTAGCAACATTCTTTTCGCTTGCGAGCACATCGACAAGCGCGAGCATTTCACGGCAGTTCATGGAAATTAACCTTTAAAGTTCAATTCAGCGAGAAGATTGGCACGATCCACATCGGAAAGCGGGAACGAGACTCGAACGGGCGGCACGTCAGCCGTCTTCTTTTTACGATTGCGAAGCGCAGCAGCGCTCGGCGTACGAGCGATATCCACCTCAAAGAAGTCAAACGTAATGACTTCAGCACCGGATTCACCTTCAATACCGACAATACGGTACTTCGAGCTTACGGCGACCTGCTTCAGGGAAACCTTCGGCACGAAGCGGGGCAAACAACTCAACGTGAGCGAGTTCACCAGCGAAACGCTCCCAATCACGAGCGCGCTTCAACGGGCGTTCAACCCCAGGCGAAGACACTTCAAGACGCTCGTAGGGAATATCTTCCACCGTAAACAGATGGGTGAGCTGGTCGCTCACACGTTCGCAGTCTTCGAGCGAAATACCGCCTTCGTACCGTCGTATCGATCGTTACGCGAACCAAACCGCGGGCAAGGCGTTCGAGTTCAACGAACTCATAACCCATACCTTCGACGGTACGTTCAACGAGCTCGTTAAGCGCTCCGGAATTGGTCATTGATCAAACTTCCTTTTGAAAAAACAACCGATCGTCAATGGATCGGATTGGGCAAAGACATCACTAAAGATGCCCCTGCAATGAGCGGGTAGATGACCACGCAACACGAGGTCATCCCAAAAAAATCAAAAAAATGGGCAAACGCCCATTCGAAACCCTTTGTTGTCGGCGGTCCGTCTACAGCCTCATGCGTTCGAAACAACTCTACGCAGCCTCGGGATTCTCTTTCCGACAGGGTAACAGTCTTGTAAAACACGACAAAACTGCCTGAACCTCTTCAATGAAAACACGCAACCTCACGTTTGCTTGAGATGCGTACGAACGATGCCGCCAAGGGTTTTCATGAATGCCCCTGATTGTAGGAGAAAACGCGCCCCCATGCAAGTGCCGTAAGCGCATTTTTCTCCTAACAGGATGGGACGCTTCCTTTATTGACGACCGCCCTGACGACGTCGCTGCGTCGGACGATCACTCATATCACGCGCTTCCCAAAGAGGAACCCCCGTGCGATCCGAACGCCCTGACTTAAAGCGCGTCCCACGCCGGGCTTCGCGAGCCTCTTCTTGAAGTTCAACACGTGCACGAGCGCGAGCCTTTTCACGAGCCACGTACTTTTCGTACTTTTTGGCTTCAGCCTTAGCAGGTGCCGTAGCAGCCATCTTCTTTTCGGCTTCGTCAAGATCCATCATCCAAGCGCGAACTTCTTCTGGCGTCAACTCCATACGCTTGCCGCGTGGCAAAGTCTTGGGAAGCGACACCGCGCCATAACGCACGCGGATCAAACGCGAAACCGTCATCCCCACGGCTTCGAACATACGGCGAACTTCACGATTACGGTACTTCACGGATCTGAACGAGATACCAGTGATTCATCCCCGTGCCGCCCTGGTCTTCGAGCTTATCGAATTTAGCAATACCGTCCTCAAGTTCGATACCCTGCTGCAACTGAAGCATCTGTTCAGCTTCGAGTTCACCAATCACACGCACAGCATATTCGCGATCGATTTCGTAGCGAGGATGCATTAAACGGTTCGCCAAAGCGCCCGACGTCGTAAAGAGTAACAACCCTTCGGTATTAAAGTCCAAACGCCCCACAGCGACCCAACGAGCCCCAGAGACGCGTGGCAAACGCGCGAACACCGAAGGACGACCTTCTGGGTCATCACGCGACACAATTTCACCCGCCATCTTGTGGTACATCAAAACGCGAGGCGTCGCCGATGCAGGCATACTACGACGCACCAAACGGTACTTCAACGCGAACCATGTCAGCGGTACGTCACACGGTCGCCCACCGTTGCCGTCTGACCGTTCACCGTCACCACACCAGAGGCAATCAACGCTTCCATGTCACGACGAGAACCTAGTCCCGCGTCAGCCAATACCTTTTGAAGCTTTTCCGTTGGCAAGTCCACGGGGGTCTGCTGCTTACGGGCTCGATCAATAATATCTAAAGCGATCGGACGATCAGCAAAGCCAGCATACCCGTCAGCCTCGGCTTCCATATGACCGAATGCGGCGCGCGGAGACGCTAAATCAGCACGCTCTGAAAACGGCGCTTCTTCACGCTGTCGACGCATGCGCGGGAGATTCCCTTCGCCAGGACGACGAAACGGCGTACGCTTACGTTCACTCTGTTGCGGACGACGACCGCGCGTGTTATTCGTGTTTCTCAAAATCAATCTCCTTCTGAAGAGGCACTAGCTCTTCGTCCGTCACCGCATCTCGCGGATCTCCCACCGACAATAAAAAGTCGGGCAAAGTCTCGGCTTCAAGACTTGGCAGATCTGCAAGACTTTTGAGACCGAGGTCATTCAAAAATTGTTTTGTGGTACCTAGTAAAGCTGGTCGACCAGGACTTTCACGGTACCCTACCGTTTCAATCCAGCCTCTTTCTTCAAACTGACGTAAGGTCGCTGGATTAATCGTCACCCCACGAAGCTCTTCGATATCACCACGTGTGACGGGTTGACGATACGCCACAATCGCTAACGTCTCCATCGCAGCACGCGTATACCGTTGAGGCTTTTCCTCGGTAAGGCGAAGCAAATAAGTGCCTGCATCTACCGCCGTTTGAAATCGCCATCCATCAGTTAACTCCACCAAAACCATAGCTCTCGAAGCCCAAAAAGTCTGTAGCGTTAAGAGATGTTCTTTAATGGTTTTCGCACTCAATCGATCGTCAAACAACCGACGCAGATCTCGCACCGACACCGGTCGTTGGGCACTTAAAAGTGCCGCCTCGATGATGTATTGAGGATCTATAGAAGGCATATCGACAGCAAATTGAAGCAGCAACTCCGCTCATTGTAAGAAATGCAGCGAACAAAAGAAAGATCCCGCAGACCTAATGCTCTACGGGATCCCTATCTGTGTTGACCATCAAGGGTCAACCATGACTCAGGCTCATCTGCTGGGTCATCTATAAACCTGGCGGAAGGAGTGGGATTTGAACCCACGATACGGTATAACCGTATACCGGATTTCGAGTCCGGCGCATTCGACCTCTCTGCCATCCTTCCATCATCTGCTGATGATTAGAGGTTGAATATTACAGAACCTCGCCTGTTTTGTCAACGAAGGAGCAATGAAAAAGGGGTGCACCATCCATGTACACCCCTTTCTTAGGCTCAACTTAAAAATTGAGCACCGTCTTAGTGAGCAAAGAGACCGTCTTCGGTCGGACGCAACACTTCAACACCACCCATATACGGGCGGAGAGCTTCAGGCACTGTCACGGAGCCATCAGCATTCTGGTAGTTTTCAAGCACAGCCACCATCGTACTACCAACCGCAAGACCAGAGCCATTTAACGTGTGAACATACTGCGTCTTACCGTTTTCATCCTTAAAGCGAGCACCCATACGACGAGCCTGGAAAGCTTCACAGTTGGAGCAAGACGAAATTTCACGATACGTGTTCTGAGCCGGCAACCAAACTTCAAGGTCATAGGTCTTCGTGGCGCCAAAGCCCATGTCACCCGTCGACAAAGCGACAACACGATACGGAAGACCCAACTTCTGAAGGATACCTTCAGCATTGCGAGTCATTTCTTCGAGGTCGTCATAAGAATGCTCCGGACGGACGATACGAACCATTTCGACTTTGTCGAACTGATGCTGACGAATCATGCCACGCGTATCGCGACCATAAGCCCCTGCTTCAGAACGGAAGCAAGGCGTATGAGCCGTCACTTTGAGCGGAAGATCCTTGTAGCTCATCATCATGCCAGCTACCTGGTTCGTAAGGGTCACTTCAGCGGTCGGCACAAGATACATCTGTTCCTGATCACCATAAGCACCACCCTTCTTAGCAGCGAAGAGGTCTTCTTCAAACTTCGGCAACTGACCCGTGCCCTGCATCGTCGAAGCAGAAACAATATACGGGGTATAGCATTCGATATAGCCATTTTCACGCGTATGCGTGTCAAGCATGAACTGAGCCAAAGCACGATGCAAGCGGCAGATCTGACCACGCATAAAGGCAAAGCGGCTACCCGATTCCTTCGCGGCGGTATCAAAGTCAAGACCTAANGTAGTACCAACGTCCACGTGATCCTTCACTTCGAAATCAAATTCGCGAGGCGTACCCCAACGACGCACTTCAACGTTTTCCGTTTCGTCCTTGCCAACAGGCACACTTTCGTGCGGCAGGTTCGGAATACGAAGCATCATATCGTTCAAACGCGTACGGATGTCTTCAAGTTCGGCTTCGAGCTTCGAAAGTTCTTCTGGAAGCTTGACTGCTTCAGCCATCAATGCGGACGCATCTTCACCATTCTTCTTAGCCATGCCGATCTGACGGGAAAGCGTATTACGCTTTTGCTGCAGATCTTCAGTCTTGGTCTGCACAGACTTACGTGCAGCTTCAAGTTCGTTGAATTCTTGTTCTGGGAAAGTAAAGTTACGCGTAGCAAGACGTGCAACCACTTCAGGGAGCTGCTTACGCAGCATCGTCAGGTCGAGCATTATGATTACCTTTAAATTCGCCAACAAAAAGTCAGCAGTCAGAAGTCGATCTTTTAATTTTCCCCTTTTATCGGAGAAAAGGCAAATATTGGTCTAAATTCCTTGCCCTCGACGACGTCCCTTGCCTTGTCTACGGGCTTCTTCATTAAGCGCTTCAAGTCGAGAGAGTTTCTCCGAAATCTTGATTTCAAGCCCTCGATCAACGGGCTTATACCATTTCATGCCTTCCAACCCTTCAGGAAGATACACTTCCCCTACCGCAAAGGCACCAGGTTCATCATGGGCATAGCGATAACCCTCTTTATACCCAAGATCCTTCATCAGTTTAGTAGGCGCATTACGTAGATATAAAGGGACAGGGCGGCTACGATCCGTTTTCACAAAGGCACGCACTGCATTGTAAGCGTTATAAACCGCATTACTCTTAGGGGCACATGCGAGATAAACCACGGCTTGAGCAATGGCGAGTTCGCCTTCGGGTGAGCCTAGACGCTCATAAATTTCCGCTGCTTCAACAGCTAATTGCGTTGCACGTGGATCAGCCAATGAGATATCTTCAATCGCCATACGAACGACACGACGCGCAATATAGCGAGGATCGCACCCACCGTCGAGCATTCGGCACATCCAATAAAGCGCGGCATCTGGGTCGGAACCACGCACCGACTTGTGCATCGCGCTAATTTGGTCATAGAAATTGTCGCCACCCTTATCAAAGCGACGCAAGGTCGCAGGAAGCGTTTTACGCAAAAAGGCGGCGTCAACTTCTGGCATATGCCGTTCNAGTACTATAGTACAAGCAACGTCAACAGCATTCAGTAAGCGACGCGCATCACCGTCCGCAAGTTCAACCATGACACCTTTAGCGTCATCAGTGATATTTAAATCAGGGAACTCTTTTTTTAGCGTACGATCAAGCAAAAATGTAGCTTCTTCTACTGTCAAGCTTTGGAGCTGATAAACAGTTGATCGACTCAACAGAGCTGAATTAACTTCAAAGCTTGGATTCTCAGTGGTTGCGCCGACAAAAATAAAGAGCCCAGACTCCACATGAGGTAAGAAAGCGTCTTGCTGACTTTTACTAAAGCGATGCACTTCATCAACAAAAAGTAAAGTCGGGCGACCTGTTAAACGCATGGTTTCTTTCGCAGAATCCACCGCATCACGAATGTCCTTGACACCCCCTAAAACAGCAGAGATCGAAATAAAGGGCAAATCAAAAGCCGAGGCCATCAGCCGGGCTAATGTCGTCTTACCAACCCCAGGTACTTCNCAAAGAATCATCGAGTGAGGACGATGCTGTTCAAANGTAGTTCGCAATGGGGCACCTGGACCCAAAAGATGTGTTTGCCCCACAACCTCATCCAAGGTTTGAGGACGCATACGCTCGNNTACCAACGGTCGAAGCATCGGCTGAGACTCAGGTGCTACCGTCGAAGACGGCTGGGGCTTAGAAGGTGATGATGGCGGAAGAAGATCGTCGCCAAAAAGATCGCTTGTACTCATGCGGAGTACTCTAGCAAAATTTGAAAAAAGAGGTGGGCTTCGCGTGAAGCCAGAGCGCAAATAGCAAAAACCCCTAGCTTCTTTCGAAACCAGGGGTTTTTAATTTTGAAGCCTGACAATGTCCTACTTTCACTGGAAATACAACCAACTATCATCGGCGATAAGGTGTTTCACTGTCCTGTTCGGAATGGGAAGGAGTGGGACCACCTCTCTATGGTCATCAGGCAAAGGCTTTGTCCACTAAGGGACGAATTCTTTACTTTGGTCAGAAATGAAGCAAGAGTTATGTGCCTCTTGACTCATGAAATTCTCTTTTTCGACATTCAGCCAAAAAAGCTTCACGGTTATAGGATCAAGCTGCACGAGCAATTAGTATTGGTTAGCTTAGTGTCTCACAACACTTACACACCCAACCTATCAACGTCCTGGTCTCGAACGACTCTTTAGGGAGGTCTAGCCTCCAGGAAGACTTATCTTCAGGCAAGTTTCCCGCTTAGATGCTTTCAGCGGTTATCTCTTCCCCACATAGCTACCCAGCGATGCCACTGGCGTGACAACTGGTACACCAGAGGTGAGTTCACTCCGGTCCTCTCGTACTAGGAGCAACCCCCGTCAATCTTCCAACGCCCACGGCAGATAGGGACAAAACTGTCTCACGACGTTTTAAACCCAGCTCACGTACCTCTTTAAATGGCGAACAGCCATACCCTTGGGACCGGCTACAGCCCCAGGATGAGATGAGCCGACATCGAGGTGCCAAACACCGCCGTCGATATGAACTCTTGGGCGGTATCAGCCTGTTATCCCCAGAGTACCTTTTATCCGTTGAGCGATGACCCTTCCATACAGAGCCACCGGATCACTATGACCTACTTTCGTATCTGCTCGACTTGTGGGTCTCGCAGTCAAGCACGCTTTTGCCATTGCACTATCAGTACGATTTCCGACCGTACCTAGCGTACCTTCGCACTCCTCCGTTACCCTTTAGGAGGAGACCGCCCCAGTCAAACTGCCTACCATGCACGGTCCCCGGACAGGATAACTGTCCTAGGTTAGAACCTCAAACAAATCAGGGTGGTATTTCAAGGACGCCTCCACTGTGACTAGCGTCACAGGTTCACAGGCTCCCACCTATCCTACACAGATCGGTTCAAAGTCCAATGCAAAGCTACAGTAAAGGTTCATGGGGTCTTTCCGTCTAGCCGCGGGGAGATTGCATCATCACAAACACTTCAACTTCACTGAGTCTCAGGAGGAGACAGTGTACTATCGTTATGCCATTCGTGCAGGTCGGAACTTGCCCGACAAGGAATTTCGCTACCTTAGGACCGTTATAGTTACGGCTCGCCGTTTACTGGGACTTCGATCAGGAGCTTTCACCCCATCAATTAATCTTCCAGCACCGGGCAGGCATCACACCCTATACGTCGACTTTCGTCTTTGCAGAGTGCTGTGTTTTTAGTAAACAGTCGCAGCCACCAATTATCTGAGACCTCTTCACGCTAGGGGTGTTTCTCCCTTCACGCTACAAAGGCACACCTTATCCCGAAGTTACGGTGTCAATTTGCCGAGTTCCTTCTCCTGAGTTCTCTCAAGCGCCTGAGCATATTCAGCTCGCCCACCAGTGTCGGTTTGCGGTACGGTCCCGCTGAACTGGAGCTTAGAGGCTTTTCCTGGAAGCACATCCAATCACTTCGCTCAAAAGAGAGCTCGATGCTTTGTCTCGGAGATCCGTTGACGGATTTGCCTGTCAACCTCCTACACGCACAAACCGGGACATCCAACACCCGGATGATCTTCAATACTCCGTCCCCCCTTCGCATTCAGCGGCGGTCAAGGAATATTAACCTTGTTCCCATCAGTTACGCTTCTCAGCCTCACCTTAGGGCCGACTCACCCTGCTCCGATGAACGTAGAGCAGGAAACCTTGGCTTTCGGCGAGCGGGCTTTTCACCCGCTTTAACGTTACTCATGTCAGCATTCGCACTTCTGATACCTCCAGCAACCCTTACGAGTCACCTTCGCAGGCTTACAGAACGCTCCCCTACCACTCACACATATGTGTGAATCCGCGGCTTCGGTTATTGACTTAGCCCCGTTACATCTTCCGCGCAGGAAGACTCGATCAGTGAGCTATTACGCTTTCTTTGAAGGATGGCTGCTTCTAAGCCAACTTCCTGACTGTCTTAGCCTTCCCACTTCGTTTTCCACTTAGTCAATATTAGGGACCTTAGCCGGCGGTCTGGGTTGTTTCCCTCTTGAGTCCGGACGTTAGCACCCGGTGCTCTGTCTCCCGTGCTCAAACTTCCAAGTATTCGGAGTTTGCCATGGTTTGGTAAGACGCCATGTCCCCCTAGCCATAACAGTGCTCTACCCCCTGGAGTCATACACGAGGCACTACCTCAATAGTTTTCGGGGAGAACCAGCTATCTCCAGATTTGTTTAGCCTTTCACCCCTATCCACAGCTCATCCGCTAATTTTGCAACACTAGTCGGTTCGGTCCTCCAGTGTGTGTTACCACACCTTCAACCTTACCATGGATAGATCATCTGGTTTCGGGTCTACGCCTAACGACTTAATCGCTCTATTCGAACTCGCTTTCGCTACGCCTCCCCTATACGGTTAAGCTTGCCATTAAACGTAAGTCGCTGACCCATTATGCAAAAGGTACGCAGTCACCCCTTACGAGGCTCCTACTGTTTGTATGTATGCGGTTTCAGGATCTATTTCACTCCCTCCCGGGGTTCTTTTAACCTTTCCTTCACAGTACTGGTACGCTATCGGTCGATCACGAGTATTTAGCCTTGGAGGATGGTCCCCCCATCTTCAAACAGGATGTCACGTGTCCCGCCTCTACTTATCGCACACTTAGTACCACAGCCAAATTTTCTTGTAAGGGGCTATCACCCTCTATACTAGACTTTCCAGACCGTTCCAATAATCGTGCTGCTATCGAGTGCTAGGCTGTTCCGATTTCGCTCGCCGCTACTTTCGGAATCTCGGTTGATTTCTTTTCCTGAAGTTACTTAGATGTTTCAGTTCACTTCGTTCGCCTTCCAACCCTATATATTCAGATTGGAATACCTACAAAGTAGGTGAGTTTCCTCATTCGGAGACCTGTGGATCAAAGCTTATTTGCCAGCTCCCCACAGCTTTTCGCAGGCTGTCACGTCCTTCATCGCCTGTGATCGCCAAGGCATCCACCACATACACTTAGTCACTTGATCCTATAACCCTGAGGCCTTTTGCCCTCAAAGTCACAAGCAACCTATAACGTATACGCTGATTTCTCTGATTATGTCGGTTCTTGAGAACTTCAATGAATCAATGAATGCAATCACAACCCTCAGTTCATTCATTCGTCATCATCTCATCACGACAACGTTTCATGAACTGAACGCTTCATTTCTTTCCAAATTGTTAAAGAGCTAATCAAGTTCAACGACCTGATAAGTGTGAACACCAAGTCAACTTCGAGTGCTTTAGTTGCATCTCTCTGTAAAGGAGGTGATCCAGCCGCACCTTCCGGTACGGCTACCTTGTTACGACTTCACCCCAGTCATGAAACCCACCGTGGACGCCGTCCTCCTTACGGTTAGACAAACGTCTTCTGGTGAACCCCACTCCCATGGTGTGACGGGCGGTGTGTACAAGACCCGGGAACGTATTCACCGCNGGCATGCTGATCCGCGATTACTAGCGATTCCGACTTCATGCAGTCGAGTTGCAGACTGCAATCCGGACTACGATCGGTTTTCTGGGATTTGCTCCACCTCGCGGCTTCGCTGCCCTCTGTTCCGACCATTGTATGACGTGTGAGGTTCTAGCCATAAGGGCTATGAGGACTTGACGTCATCCCCACCTTCCTCCGGTTTGTCACCGGCAGTCTCATTAGAGTGCTCTTGCGTAGCAACTAATGACAAGGGTTGCGCTCGTTGCGGGACTTAACCCAACATCTCACGACACGAGCTGACGACANGCCATGCAGCACCTGTGTCCAGATTCNCCTTGCGGGCACTCCCAAATCTCTTCAGGATTCCTGGCATGTCAAGGCTAGGTAAGGTTTTTCGCGTTGCATCGAATTAATCCACATCATCCACCGCTTGTGCGGGTCCCCGTCAATTCCTTTGAGTTTTAATCTTGCGACCGTACTCCCCAGGCGGTCTACTTCACGCGTTAGCTTCGTTACNNCAAGGATATTAATCCCCAACAACCAGTAGACATCGTTTAGGGCGTGGACTACCAGGGTATCTAATCCTGTTTGCTCCCCACGCTTTCGTGCATGAGCGTCAGTCGCATCCCAGGGGGCTGCCTTCGCCATTGGTGTTCTTCCAAATATCTACGCATTTCACTGCTACACTTGGAATTCCACCCCCCTCTGATGAACTCTAGTCCTGCAGTCACAAATGCAATTCCCAGGTTGAGCCCGGGGATTTCACATCTNGTCTTACAGAACCGCCTGCGCACGCTTTACGCCCAGTAATTCCGATTAACGCTTGCACCCTACGTATTACCGCGGCTGCTGGCACGTAGTTAGCCGGTGCTTATTCTTCAGGTACCGTCAGCAGATCATGGTATTAACACAATCCTTTTCGTCCCTGACAAAAGCAGTTTACAATCCGAAGACCTTCATNNCCTGCACGCGGCATGGCTGGATCAGGGTTGCCCCCATTGTCCAAAATTCCCCACTGCTGCCTCCCGTAGGAGTCTGGGCCGTGTCTCAGTCCCAGTGTGGCTGGTCGTCCTCTCAGACCAGCTACCGATCGTCGCCTTGGTAGGCTATTACCCCACCAACTAGCTAATCGGGCATCGGTTGCTCCAATTGCGCNNGAGGTCTTGCGATCCCCCGCTTTCACCCTCAGGTCTTATGCGGTATTAGCCACCCTTTCGAGCAGTTATCCCCCACAATAGGACACGTTCCGATGTATTACTCACCCGTGCGCCACTCGCCACCCAGGAGCAAGCTCCCTGTGCTGCCGTTCGACTTGCATGTGTAAAGCATGCCGCCAGCGTTCAATCTGAGCCAGGATCAAACTCTTTAGTTCAATCTCTGTTTTGTCGCTCTTCGCCGGAATTGAAAGAGAAAGAATTAACTTTCGTCTTTCGGCTTTTCCTTCAAAGCGCGAACATTCGTAAGTTTTTTTGAGTGCTTATTAAGCTCTCGAAACTGCCGATGTTCACACTTATCGGTTCGTTGAATTCTGATTTTTAAAGAACTGTCGCCCTAGTGAAGAGCGAGGTAGTGAACTATACAGAAAATATTTCACTTTGTCAAATCGATGTTTTATTTTCATAAAAACTCGATTTCCAGAGAATTATATAAATAACCCTCTCATAAATAGCAAAAACCCCCAGCTTCTTTCGAAACCAGGGGTTTTCAATTTTGAAGCCTGACAATGTCCTACTTTCACTGGAAATACAACCAACTATCATCGGCGATAAGGTGTTTCACTGTCCTGTTCGGAATGGGAAGGAGTGGGACCACCTCTCTATGGTCATCAGGCAAAGGCTTTGTCCACTAAGGGACGAATTCTTTACTTTGGTCAGAAATGAAGCAAGAGTTATGTGCCTCTTGACTCATGAAATTCTCTTTTTCGACATTCAGCCAAAAAAGCTTCACGGTTATAGGATCAAGCTGCACGAGCAATTAGTATTGGTTAGCTTAGTGTCTCACAACACTTACACACCCAACCTATCAACGTCCTGGTCTCGAACGACTCTTTAGGGAGGTCTAGCCTCCAGGAAGACTTATCTTCAGGCAAGTTTCCCGCTTAGATGCTTTCAGCGGTTATCTCTTCCCCACATAGCTACCCAGCGATGCCACTGGCGTGACAACTGGTACACCAGAGGTGAGTTCACTCCGGTCCTCTCGTACTAGGAGCAACCCCCGTCAATCTTCCAACGCCCACGGCAGATAGGGACAAAACTGTCTCACGACGTTTTAAACCCAGCTCACGTACCTCTTTAAATGGCGAACAGCCATACCCTTGGGACCGGCTACAGCCCCAGGATGAGATGAGCCGACATCGAGGTGCCAAACACCGCCGTCGATATGAACTCTTGGGCGGTATCAGCCTGTTATCCCCAGAGTACCTTTTATCCGTTGAGCGATGACCCTTCCATACAGAGCCACCGGATCACTATGACCTACTTTCGTATCTGCTCGACTTGTGGGTCTCGCAGTCAAGCACGCTTTTGCCATTGCACTATCAGTACGATTTCCGACCGTACCTAGCGTACCTTCGCACTCCTCCGTTACCCTTTAGGAGGAGACCGCCCCAGTCAAACTGCCTACCATGCACGGTCCCCGGACAGGATAACTGTCCTAGGTTAGAACCTCAAACAAATCAGGGTGGTATTTCAAGGACGCCTCCACTGTGACTAGCGTCACAGGTTCACAGGCTCCCACCTATCCTACACAGATCGGTTCAAAGTCCAATGCAAAGCTACAGTAAAGGTTCATGGGGTCTTTCCGTCTAGCCGCGGGGAGATTGCATCATCACAAACACTTCAACTTCACTGAGTCTCAGGAGGAGACAGTGTGGTAATCGTTATGCCATTCGTGCAGGTCGGAACTTGCCCGACAAGGAATTTCGCTACCTTAGGACCGTTATAGTTACGGTCGCCGTTTACTGGGACTTCGATCAGGAGCTTTCACCCCATCAATTAATCTTCCAGCACCGGGCAGGCATCACACCCTATACGTCGACTTTCGTCTTTGCAGAGTGCTGTGTTTTTAGTAAACAGTCGCAGCCACCAATTATCTGAGACCTCTTCACGCTAGGGGTGTTTCTCCCTTCACGCTACAAAGGCACACCTTATCCCGAAGTTACGGTGTCAATTTGCCGAGTTCCTTCTCCTGAGTTCTCTCAAGCGCCTGAGCATATTCAGCTCGCCCACCAGTGTCGGTTTGCGGTACGGTCCCGCTGNAACTGGAGCTTAGAGGCTTTTCCTGGAAGCACATCCAATCACTTCGCTCAAAAGAGAGCTCGATGCTTTGTCTCGNNGAGATCCGTTGACGGATTTGCCTGTCAACCNTCCTACACGCACAAACCGGGACATCCAACACCCGGATGATCTTCAATACTCCGTCCCCCCTTCNNGCATTCAGCGGCGGTCAAGGAATATTAACCTTGTTCCCATCAGTTACGCTTCTCAGCCTCACCTTAGGGGCCGACTCACCCTGCTCCGATGAACGTAGAGCAGGAAACCTTGGGCTTTCGGCGAGCGGGCTTTNNTCACCCGCTTTAACGTTACTCATGTCAGCATTCGCACTTCTGATACCTCCAGCAACCCTTNACGAGTCACCTTCGCAGGCTTACAGAACGCTCCCCTACCACTCACACATATGTGTGANNATCCGCGGCTTCGGTTATTGACTTAGCCCCGTTACATCTTCCGCGCAGGAAGACTCGATCAGTGAGCTATTACGCTTTCTTTGAAGGATGGCTGCTTCTAAGCCAACTTCCTGACTGTCTTAGCCTTCCCACTTCGTTTTCCACTTAGTCAATATTAGGGACCTTAGCCGGCGGTCTGGGTTGTTTCCCTCTTGAGTCCGGACGTTAGCACCCGGTGCTCTGTCTCCCGTGCTCAAACTTCCAAGTATTCGGAGTTTGCCATGGTTTGGTAAGACGCCATGTCCCCCTAGCCATAACAGTGCTCTACCCCCTGGAGTCATACACGAGGCACTACCTCAATAGTTTTCGGGGAGAACCAGCTATCTCCAGATTTGTTTAGCCTTTCACCCCTATCCACAGCTCATCCGCTAATTTTGCAACACTAGTCGGTTCGGTCCTCCAGTGTGTGTTACCACACCTTCAACCTGGTCATGGATAGATCATCTGGTTTCGGGTCTACGCCTAACGACNTTAATCGCTCTATTCGAACTCGCTTTCGCTACGCCTCCCCTATACGGTTAAGCTTGCCATTAAACGTAAGTCGCTGACCCATTATGCAAAAGGTACGCAGTCACCCCTTACGAGGCTCCTACTGTTTGTATGTATGCGGTTTCAGGNATCTATTTCACTCCCCTCCCGGGGTTCTTTTAACCTTTCCTTCACAGTACTGGTACGCTATCGGTCGATCACGAGTATTTAGCCTTGGAGGATGGTCCCCCCATCTTCAAACAGGATGTCACGTGTCCCGCTCTACTTATCGCACACTTAGTACCACAGCCAAATTTTCTTGTAAGGGGCTATCACCCTCTATGGTAGGACTTTCCAGACCGTTCCAATAATCGTGCTGCTATCGAGTGCTAGGCTGTTCCGATTTCGCTCGCCGCTACTTTCGGAATCTCGGTTGATTTCTTTTCCTGAAGTTACTTAGATGTTTCAGTTCACTTCGTTCGCCTTCCAACCCTATATATTCAGATNTGGAATACCTACAAAGTAGGTGAGTTTCCTCATTCGGAGACCTGTGGATCAAAGCTTATTTGCCAGCTCCCCACAGCTTTTCGCAGGCTGTCACGTCCTTCATCGCCTGTGATCGCCAAGGCATCCACCACATACACTTAGTCACTTGATCCTATAACCCTGAGGCCTTTTGCCCTCAAAGTCACAAGCAACCTATAACGTATACGCTGATTTCTCTGATTATGTCGGTTCTTGAGAACTTCAATGAATCAATGAATGCAATCACAACCCTCAGTTCATNNTCATTCGTCATCATCTCATCACGACAACGTTTTATGAACTGAACGCTTCATTTCTTTCCAAATTGTTAAAGAGCAAACATCGCATTTCGCGGTGTATTCATAAGAGTTCGACATTATACACACTTTATCGAGCTTTTGCAAATACATCGCAAAAAATGGTGGAGGCTAACGGGATCGAACCGATGACCTCATGCTTGCAAAGCACGCGCTCTCCCAACTGAGCTAAGCCCCCATCTCTCAAATCTACTTCAACGATCCGATAAGTGTGAACACCAAGTCAACTTCGAGTGCTTTAGTTGCNATCTCTCTGTAAAGGAGGTGATCCAGCCGCACCTTCCGGTACGGCTACCTTGTTACGACTTCACCCCAGTCATGAAACCCACCGTGGACGCCGTCCTCCTTACGGTTAGACAAACGTCTTCTGGTGAACCCCACTCCCATGGTGTGACGGGCGGTGTGTACAAGACCCGGGAACGTATTCACCGCGGCATGCTGATCCGCGATTACTAGCGATTCCGACTTCATGCAGTCGAGTTGCAGACTGCAATCCGGACTACGATCGGTTTTCTGGGATTTGCTCCACCTCGCGGCTTCGCTGCCCTCTGTTCCGACCATTGTATGACGTGTGAGATTCTAGCCATAAGGGTATGAGGACTTGACGTCATCCCCACCTTCCTCCGGTTTGTCACCGGCAGTCTCATTAGAGTGCTCTTGCGTAGCAACTAATGACAAGGGTTGCGCTCGTTGCGGGACTTAACCCAACATCTCACGACACGAGCTGACGACAGCCATGCAGCACCTGTGTCCAGATTCCCTTGCGGGCACTCCCAAATCTCTTCAGGATTCCTGGCATGTCAAGGCTAGGTAAGGTTTTTCGCGTTGCATCGAATTAATCCACATCATCCACCGCTTGTGCGGGTCCCCGTCAATTCCTTTGAGTTTTAATCTTGCGACCGTACTCCCCAGGCGGTCTACTTCACGCGTTAGCTTCGTTACCAAGGATATTAATCCCCAACAACCAGTAGACATCGTTTAGGGCGTGGACTACCAGGGTATCTAATCCTGTTTGCTCCCCACGCTTTCGTGCATGAGCGTCAGTCGCATCCCAGGGGGCTGCCTTCGCCATTGGTGTTCTTCCAAATATCTACGCATTTCACTGCTACACTTGGAATTCCACCCCCCTCTGATGAACTCTAGTCCTGCAGTCACAAATGCAATTCCCAGGTTGAGCCCGGGGATTTCACATCTGTCTTACAGAACCGCCTGCGCACGCTTTACGCCCAGTAATTCCGATTAACGCTTGCACCCTACGTATTACCGCGGCTGCTGGCACGTAGTTAGCCGGTGCTTATTCTTCAGGTACCGTCAGCAGATCATGGTATTAACACAATCCTTTTCGTCCCTGACAAAAGCAGTTTACAATCCGAAGACCTTCATCCTGCACGCGGCATGGCTGGATCAGGGTTGCCCCCATTGTCCAAAATTCCCCACTGCTGCCTCCCGTAGGAGTCTGGCCGTGTCTCAGTCCCAGTGTGGCTGGTCGTCCTCTCAGACCAGCTACCGATCGTCGCCTTGGTAGGCTATTACCCCACCAACTAGCTAATCGGGCATCGGCTGCTCCAATTGCGCGAGGTCTTGCGATCCCCCGCTTTCACCCTCAGGTCTTATGCGGTATTAGCCACCCTTTCGAGCAGTTATCCCCCCACAATAGGACACGTTCCGANNTGTATTACTCACCCGTGCGCCACTCGCCACNCCAGGAGCAAGCTCCTTGTGCTGCCGTTCGACTTGCATGTGTAAAGCATGCCGCCAGCGTTCAATCTGAGCCAGGATCAAACTCTTTAGTTCAATCTCTGTTTTGTCGCTCTTCGCCGGAATTGAAAGAGAAAGAATTAACTTTCGTCTTTCGGCTTTTCCTTCAAAGCGCGAACATTCGTAAGTTTTTTGAGTGCTTACTAAGCTCTCGAAACTGCCGATGTTCACACTTATCGGTTCGTTGAATTCTGATTTTTAAAGAACTGTCTTGCTCCGTGAGGAGCGAAGGATTTGTATTATGCACAGCTTTTTTCGATTTGTCAAGGGTTCGTGCAAAAAAAATTAAATCTAAGCAGAACACCGCCTTTTGCGTCAACTCAGTTCCTATTGGGTAGAGTACTCAGATACTTCTCATCTATTTAGTAATGTCTGCCCCTACAATCTAATCGAAGCCTTATAAAGGGACGACTATGACTCCATCTGACATTACAACCGCCGTAGCTCCTTTTGCTAAGCTACGGCGCCGCATTCCTGTTTTCTTGCTCTGCATTTTGGGCATCGGAACGATTGCGTCTATCGATGCCTTCCAAACGGCTGTCACCACACCTACTGGTCACCTCAGTACTTATGTCGGAGAGCCTATCGAACTCTCAGGTTCTTTTCGCAACCTCAACAATAACCAAAAGCCTGCCCGTATTCTCATTACGTTTAAGCCAGAGAATCATCATCTATCAGTTGCTCAGATCATCACTACACCGGCATGGCTCTCGAACGACACAACTTGGCACGCCACGCTCGATTTAACAAATATTGAAACAGCCGAAGAACTTAAAGCCGAAGTCTCCTTTCCTGACCATCCACACCAACCGTCAGAAACATGGACGATTCATGCCTATCCTGACGAAGCTAGCCTAGAAAAAGACAGTCGCTCACTTTTTCTACGTTATCTCTCCATTGATCCTATGTGGAGTGCGATTGCTTGCTTACTTTTTTCAAGCCTACTTGCGATTCTTTACCCCGTGCTTGGATTTTTTGATCGTCGAGCCTTAGCAACCAACGGTTATCTTCGTGTTTTTCATGCCAAAACGGATGGTGACGACACACTGCTTTATTGCGTTCATCCCAAAGACGACATCACTTTAAAACTTGAATCGTATCGAGTCTTATCTACCACAGGACAACTTTNNTTAGGGTTAGCCATGCTCATAGAGAAAGGACGTAGACATTGCGTTTTTAGGCTGCATACTGCGCAAGCTCGAGCTGGGTGTCTGATTGCCATTCATTGACAACCGATCTATTGGCTACTTGTAGGTGTACGAAAATATTCACAATATCGAGTAGCCAACAAATTGCGCAAACGCATATCGAAACTTTAAGACGACACTATCTGCTCTTTTTAATTTCACCAACGCCAAAAAGCCTCAGTTCCTTCGAACTGAGGCTTTTGTTCTTGGTTGCGGGGGGAGGATTTGAACCTCCGACCTTCGGGTTATGAGCCCGACGAGCTACCGGGCTGCTCCACCCCGCGGCAATTCTGTCGTAACGGATTTCGTTGTTCCGTTGAGATTTGAATGTTATACCAACTTTTTGCGTTTGTCAAGACTTTTTGAAAAAAAGTTTTTTTCTTCGCTATGATGTCCTCACTCTTCGAAAAAAACTAGCCTTCTTTTCGTTCAATTCAAACATGGAAAACGATTCTACCATTCTTGGTGCGCCATTAATTACGCCTGATAATCTTGAAGCCTTTGTAGCACCCTCACCGAACCATCAGTTTGAAGCTTTTGCATTTGAACCTTCTTGTTGGTCACGTGGTTTATCCCCAGCGCTCGTTTTAGAAGGCTATCGTCAAGGCGCATTTCCTTAGGCCCGACCGTACGGTACTGAAGTCTCAGGGTTATACCCCTGGGGACGTCTTTTTCCTT
This sequence comes from uncultured Sutterella sp., assembly GCA_905186105.1. Taxonomy (GTDB): domain Bacteria; phylum Pseudomonadota; class Gammaproteobacteria; order Burkholderiales; family Burkholderiaceae_F; genus Sutterella. The sequence continues at coordinate 2,293,117 of LR994475.1, forward strand.
GTACGCTACTTCAAACAGCCAAGTTACGTTTGACGCATTCCATGAAAAAACGCGTCAAGGCTGCACTTCGTCATCAATATCAATCCTTATCCCTCGAAATCTTACTTGATGATGATTTTGATGCTGTGATCGAAGAGATTGCGCTTTATCACGAAGAACGTAACAAAGGGACATGGTTAACTCAAGAACTGATTGACACCTGGAAAACCTTGCATCGAATGGGACATGCCCACACAGTCTCTGTTTATGTTGACGATGTACTCGTGGGCGGTCTCTATTTCACGAGTGTCGGTCGCATGGTCTATGGCGAAAGCATGTTTTCGCGCGCTACCGATACTTCTAAATTAGCTTTAGCTGCGCTTGGTGCATTTTGCGCTTGTGTAAATCTCCCCTTGATTGACTGCCAAATGCCGAGCGAACATACAGTTCGACTAGGTGCTCAAATATTTTCTGGCGACTATTTCCTCACCATCAACCGTGCCTTAAGTCAAACGGTAGACTTTAACTGGCATCGCGCGAAAGGCATAAGCCTTATTCCATTTATGGAAAAACGATGACCAGAATTAGCGCCAGCCTCAGATAACATCGAAAATGAGCTTAGACACGTCCGCCATATCACACAGGCAGGCGGACTACTTTTTGAAACCATCAGGATTCGAAGCGAATGTAATTATTTTGACGATCGCTCTTCAACGATGGAAGTCATCCCTCTTGCTTCCTTCGACCCTAGCGTCAAAAGAATGTATAACCGCCTCATTCCTGAAGGCTTTCGCCGAGATAGCACTTATTTGTATCGACTTCGTTGTGCGAATTGCCGTCGTTGCATTCCTACGCGTCTTGACGTGACTCAATTTCATCCCGATGCCACTATGCGTCGTACGCTCAACCGTAATCGCAACTTGATCATGAACGAAGTGTCGCTTGCTCCCATTAACGATGAACAATGGGCACTTTATCAGCGATATCAAAATGGTCGTCATGAAGGTGGCTCAATGAGCAAGATGACCCGCGAGCAAGTCAATAGCGTCCTCTTTGCCACATGTACCGATTCAAGATTTCTTGAATTCCGCACGTCAAGTGACAGCGAAAATCCCAACGAGCTAAAGATGGTTTGTATAATAGATCGTTTAGACGACGCGCTTAGTGCTGTCTATACGTTCTACGATCCTGATGCGCCTAAATTAAGTCTTGGGACATTTGGCATCCTGTCTGAAATTGAATATGCTCAGCAAAATGGTTTGCGCTATGTCTATTTAGGTTACTGGCTTCCTGACTACCCGAACATGGACTATAAGAAACGCTTTCAGCCCATGGAAATATTGTGGTCAGGTCAATGGATTCCAGAGCGCACCTTCGTCGCAGATCCCAACCTTCTCGAACACCAACCCTCGTAACTCATCATGCTTTATTCGCTTTGCCGCCGAGTTCTGTTTTCGCTGCAGCCTGAAACGGCGCATCAGTTGACGATGNCTAATTTGGATTGGGCTGTGCATTTTGGTTTGCACAAATACCTCACCCATACGCCTGATGAAAATCCGATTGAAGTCATGGGGTTACGCTTTCCCAATACCATTGGTACTTTGNCAGCGGGTATGGATAAGAACGGCACTCGAGTAAGTGCCTTTGGTGGTTTAGGGTTTACCNACGTCGAAATTGGCACGATCACACCGCTCGCACAACCTGGTAATCCCAAGCCACGTTGCTTCCGCGTCATCCCAGCCAAAGGCATCATCAATCGCATGGGATTCAATAACGAAGGTTGCGACAAAGTCATTCAAAACCTACGTAGTGCTGATGCGTTCCGCCTGCGTGGTGGCATTCTTGGGATCAATATTGGCAAAAACATGGCTACCCCTATTGAAAACGCTTTATCTGACTATGAAAAGTGTTTAGATAAGGTTTATGACCATGCTGATTACATCGCTGTCAATATTTCTTCTCCTAACACTCAGAACTTGCGTGACCTTCAAGGGGCTGACAAATTCGATGATTTGATTGCTGGGATCGTAGCCCGCCGCCACACACTGAAAGACGCTCGCAATGGTAAACACGTCCCCATTGCTGTGAAGTTAGCCCCCGATTTGGAAAACGACGATATTCTTCGTTGCGTTGACACATTGATGTCACATGGTATTGATGGTGTGATCGCAACCAACTCGACTATTCGTCGCGATGCCCTCCAAGGCATGCCACATCGCACTGAAGAAGGTGGTCTGTCGGGTGCCCCGTTACGTGAACGCTCTACCGAAGTTGTACGTTTGATCGCTGATCACGTCCAGGGAGAATTGCCCGTCATTGCTTCGGGCGGCGTGATGACGCCGCAAGACGCTGTTGAAAAGATGGAGGCGGGCGCTAAGCTCGTCCAGCTTTACACCGGCTTTATTTATAGTGGTCCGTACCTTATCGCCGATTGTTCTGAAGCGGTCGCCCGTTGGCGAACCGAACAGAAAGCCTAAACAGAGGCTTTACACACGAACATCGAGCGCTACGGTCTCAGGATCGTAGCGCTTTTTTCATAACTACGTTTTTTGACCTTGTGTCACCAAAGTCATTTCAAAGGATTTGCCATGCCCCGCGTTTTTGCTGCACTGTTGCTCCCGCACGATGTTTGCGATACTTTGGCTCGTGACGCCAAAGCCTTTGCTCGATATGATCGACTTGCTCGCTTTACGCCAAGTACGAACCTTCACCTCACCTTAGCCTTCGTCGGTGACGTAACAACTGACGAGTACCTACCGTCTCTACGCGCGATTCGTCCATTAGCGACGCTCACCCCTCGCGATATCACGATTGCGCGTGTCGGTACCTTTGACCGCCATCGCATTCTTTATGCAGGTTTGACTCCTGCAGAAAGTTTAGATCCCGTCGTGAATGAAGTCCGTAACACAATCACTCGTTTAGGTTTACCGATGGATCGTAAGCCCTTCCGTGCTCACATCACAATTGCTCGCGACTGGCGTCGTGGTCATCCACCAATGACCTTACCCACTCGTACGGTTCACCTCTCGGGACNNTCTGTGCTCATGGAGTCCGTTAAAGACCCACGTACAGGGATGATTCGTTATCGCCAGGTCATCTAATCCGACTTTGACTACAAAAGGGCTTTTCCGCATCGTGGAAAGCCCATTCTTTTAGGTAAAATAGCGGCTTAAAAGTTTCCAACCCATTACCCCTTTTTAAACCCATGACCGATCTTCCTATTCGTCCGGTACNNTTTTGGAATGTCCCACTTTGGGGCGAAATTGCCGTTTATGTCCTCGGCATTGCTGCCGTGCTCGTTTTGATTGCAGGTGTGATTCGCAATCGCAAACTTTGGCTTCAAGGCACAAAGGATCCGTATCCAGTTACCAATAAAAAGGCTCGTTGGATTGAAGTCATCAAGGGGATCTTTACCCAAAAGAAAATTCGAGAAACTGGCGCAGGACGCATGCATGCGATCCTTGCTTGGGGCTTTTTCTTACTCTTTTGCGGCACGGCGCTTGCTACGCTTGACTGGGATATTGGTCATTACGTCTTTGACAATCAGTTCCTCAAAGGCAATGTTTACCTCGCTTATAAGTTTGTGCTTGATTGCGCTGGGGTAGCTGTTTTATTGACGTTGTTGCTCGGCGCACTTCGTCGCTGGGGCAAAGCTTCTCGCTTACCGCGTGACGGACGCTTTGTCTGCGCCTATCTCTCGCTCGCCTTTATTGTGATCACGGGCTTTTTTGTTGAAGGGATTCGCTTAGCGTNNACCACAACACCTGCATGGTCTAGCTTTTCGCCCGTTGGTACCNATCAAATTGCTCAAGCACTCTTGGCTTGTGGTTTGGCTGAAACCACGTTACGCACTCTGCATATGTGGCTTTGGTCAATCCACGGCTTAGCTTCTTTAGGCTTTATTGCCGCGATTCCGCTTACCTACTACGCACATGTGTATCGCACGCCTGTGGGTTTGGCAACGCGTGAAGAAAAGCCCGCTGGTCTGATTCATAAAATTGAAGACATCGAAGAGCAAGAAACTTTTGGTATTTCTTCTTTTGAACAATTCAATACACGTGAACGCGCGTCCTTTGACGCCTGTACTGAATGTGGTCGTTGCCGTGACGCTTGTCCAGCGGTTCGTGCAGGCACGCCGTTAGACCCTCGTGCCATGATTGTTGCTTTGCGTGATCGCATGCACATGGAAGAAAAGTCAAATTCGGGGGACGAACTTCCGACCTTACAGGACATCATTTCGCGCGACGCCCTCTGGTCTTGTACGACGTGTGGTGCCTGCACACGCGCTTGCCCTGCTGGCATCAACCTTCCTGACTTGATTGTCAACATGCGTCGTCATNTGGTACTTGAACAAGGAGACTTTCCTGAAGGTGCCGCCATGGCGCTTGAAAACACGGCTTCAGTGGGTAATCCGTGGGGCTTGGACCCTTACGAACGTATGGATTGGGCAAAAGATTTAGATGTCCCTGTTGCCGAACCTGGCACGCACTACGACATCCTTTATTGGGTGGGGTGTGCCGCGAGTTATGATCGTCGTGCTCGTCGTATTGCACGCAGCATGGTCGCGATTCTTAAAGCCGCCGGTGTCAACTTTGCCGTCATAGTAGAAGAACGTTGCCACGGGGAATTTGCTCGTCGTTTAGGTGAGGAATATCTCTATCAAACTACCGCACTAGAAAACATTGAAAACTTTGCACAGTACGACTTTGATCGCATTTTGACGGCTTGTCCGCACTGCTTTAATACGCTCAAAAACGAATATCCGACCTTTGACGACTTCAAGTGGTNNACTGTCATTAATCATACGGTCTTTATTAACGATTTGATTCGTGAAGGACGACTCCCTGGTCTCACAAAGGGCAACATTCCGACGGTCTATCACGATCCGTGCTACCTCGCTCGTATTAATGGTGTAACCGAAGAACCTCGTGCGGTATTGGGTCAGGTTTGTGGCACTCTTCGTAAAACCTATGAAGAAGGCGCTCAAACGCTTTGCTGTGGTGCGGGCGGTGGTCAGATGTGGATTGAACGTCGTAACACAACCCCAGTCAACGTCATTCGCCTCAAGGATCTTCGTGAATCAGATAGTGGTTGCATTGCTGTCGCTTGTCCGCACTGCTTAACCATGCTTGAAAGCGCCAAGTCTTTGATGCCTGAAGCCGAAAACACGCAGATCGCTGACATCGCTGAAATCGTTGCAGCAGCGTTACCCAAGCTGGATGCATGATGAACACTGAGGATAAGAGCACTCGCTCTGGTATCCAAGTCCTGGATCGTGCCGCTTTATTGCTCGCCAAACTTGAAGCCTCGTCTGAACCGTTAAGCCTTACGGCTTTAGCAAAAGAGACGGGGCTCTCAACCTCCACGGTTCATCGTATTCTCGGATCCCTCCATTCAATGGGATTTGTCAAACAAAATGACATTGGGCAATGGAGCTTGGGACTTCGCTTATTGGAGTTAGGAAATCTCGTTTATGAACGTTTTATCGTTCGTCAACGAGCGCTCCCTTTTATGCAACGACTCCATGCAAAAACAGACATGACAGTCAACTTAGCGATTCGAGATAACGATCGTTTGCTCTATATTGAGCACGTTTTAGCTCCTGAGCAAAAAGCCAACCAATTGCGTCGCATTGGTTCATGGGCACCATTACATATCACTTCGGGCGGAAAGCTTTTTCTCTCTCGCATGACGCCAGATGAACTTCGTGCGTATACCCTAAGAACTGGGCTCAACGTTGGCACAGAACACTCTATTCAGTGTTTAGACAAATTGTTGCTCACGCTCGCGAAGGTCCGTGAAACGGGTTGGTACTATGACCGTGAAGAATACGAAACTAGCGTTCACTGTGTTGCTGCCCCTATTTTTACCACAANNGGCTCACTGATTGCAACGCTTTCGTTAGCAACACATCGATCGATTGAGTTTCAACCTCAACACATCGCTGAACTCTGTGGGATCACACAAGCGATCTCATCAGCCATGGGTGCACGCATCAACGAACGCGTGCGTGGTCGAGGATATGGCGACCTTTGATTGAATCACCCAAACTGGCAAAGCCCGCGAAAAGCGGGCTTTTGTCTTTCTGACTTAGAACATTTCAAAGGGTCTCACTTCGGAGAACTGCTCATTGATACGTTCTTCACTCTCTACAAAACGTCTCATCGTTTGCATGTCTTTAGCGCGCTGCGCGCTATTGGGACTATCTAAAAGTACCATCACCACACGACGATCGGCAAATTCACTTTGGACCACCATGCAACGACCTGCCGCCGTTGTAAATCCCGTCTTTTGAATCCCAATTTGCCAATCAGGATTACCAATCAAACGGTTGGTCGTCGTGAGACGCAATTGATAGCGTCCGGCTTTTACATGTGTCATTGGCAAAGTTGATGATTCACGAATGACTTCATGCTTATGCGCTTCAGTTACAAGCTTAGCCAAATCTCGAGCCGTCGAATGATTGCGATTGTCTAACCCCGAAGGATCAGCAAACGCCGAATCATTCATGCCTAAACGCTTAGCCGTTTCATTCATTTGTTGAACGAATGCTTTGCGACCCCCAGGGTAGGTACGTGCCAAAGCGGTGGCAGCACGATTGTCACTCGACATCAACGCGGCTTTGAGTACTGCACCACGCGTCATGACCATGCCTTTACGTAGCTTCGATCGTGCCGTTGAACGAACGTAGTCCGCACGAGAAATTTTGATTTTCTCGTTCATCGAAAGGTCGCTCTCAGCAATCACCAAGGCGGTCATCAGTTTGGTAACAGAGGCGATCGGTAACTCAATATCCGCATTTTTGCTAAAGAGTTCTTCGCCCGTATCTTGGTCAACCGCCAAAGCGACACTGCTACCCAAATTCAGTAAATCGGGCGTTTGACGTAACCCTGCAAGGGTCGCTTGAGAAGGCGCAGAACGTCTCACCACGCGGCGAGCCTTACGTTTTTTACTGTAACGCTTAGCCACCTTTTTCTTCGTGGCATATTTCGCTTTACTTGCTGACGCTTTGCGATGCGTCTTCTTGACTTGCTTTTTGACGACTTTTTTCTTCGTCGTCTTAACACTCTGAGGCGAAGCTGCCTCAGCTACGGTCACGCAAAGCGGTACGGTGGCTACAAAAGCACCGAGCCCTAAGGTGAGCACAATCTTCTTCCAATTGAAATTCACAGCAGTTGCCTGAGTGCCTGAAAGGCACTGTAATGCGTAAAAGGAGCGCTTTCTGTGTCTAAAACAACAACACAAAAATGAGTCTATTCATTTTAAATGAAAAGCGCTCTTTTACGAAATGGCAACTAACCCGAATTTTCAGGCGAATTGAGACGAATGGTAACCAAAATGGATGGATGACTTAGAGTCGCGTGATTGATCCCCAAACGCGCTCGAGTCGTTTGACGCTCACAGGCATCGGTGTACGCAATTGTTGCGCAAATAGCGACACACGCAATTCTTGAAGCATCCATCCAAAATCGTCCAATCGAGGATCCACCTGACCGCGACGAGCTGCCTTTGCACGTAACCAAGGCACGGTTAAACGTTCAATATCCGCGCGGCGCATTTCATCACGAAGCGCGTCGTCACGATAGCGATCAAGTCGATAGTGAATTGCCTTGAGGTAACGCGGATAGTGCGCTAACTGAGTAAGCGGCACAGTTGTCAGAAATTGAGGTTTAAAAAGGTCCCCAAGTTGCCATTCGATATCAGCAACCAACGCTTTTTCTGACGAGAGTCGCCGCAACTTTCCTGGAATCCCAGAAGCTTCAGAGACAATGTCGGTGAGCAAACGAGAAATCTCTCCCGCCACCAAAGTGAGACGNGTACTTTTTACATCTTCACGGCGCGCTCTAAAACTTGCCTCGTCTTGCGGTAAAGGCTCAGCCAAAGTAGTTGATTCTAGAGCACAATCCACCACCGCGGTCGACAGGGTTTCGAGGTTTTCAAAGAGCTTCGAGAGTCCTGGCACCATCTGCGCTTGCATCTGTACGCGCCCTAGATCACGAAGCGTGCGTTCCACAAACTTGACTTGCTCACGTAGTGCCAATCTAAAAAGTCGCAACAGCCCTTTACGATGCTCTCGATGCGCTTCAAAGGGATCGTCATAGACTTCAATCGCGCAATCCGACCCTCGGTCCGTGAGCGCAGGATGNGTAATCAACGTTTGCCCGCGGCGCGAAATCTCCATGAGTTCGGGTAACTCGCCAAACGTCCAATCAGTAATCCCTTCTTCAAGGTCTTTGGCAACCTCAGCATCTTCTTGAGCAACGTGACGGAAGGTCGCTTGAGCGGCTTCACCAAACTCTGCACGCAATTGCGCCAAGTTGCGTCCCATCCCTATTTGGCGACCATGCTCATCAAGAATCTTAAAGTTCATGATGAGGTGCGCCGGCAGTTGCTCCACCTTAAAGTCTGATGGCGTACAGGGGACACCCGTTTGCGTACGAATATCATCAGCCAACACGTCCAAAAATGGCATGTTGCGCGCTTCGCCCTCTTGCGTACGCGTAAAGAACCCTGCGGCAAACTCTGCCACAGGCACACAATGACGACGGATTTTTTGGGGTAGGGCTCGAATCAACGTTTGAGCTTTTTCTTTCACCATCCCAGGCACTAACCAATCGGCGCGCACTGCATCGATTTGGTTTAAGGCGTAAAGCGGAACTGCTAACGTGAGACCATCGCGAGGGCTACCAGGTTCAAAGTGATAGTTAAGTGCCATCGTCACCCCAGCCATTTCCATGGTCTTCGGGAAATAGCGATTCGTCACACCTGAGGCATCGTGACGCATCAAGGCTTCACGCGTCATATGTAAGCACTTGGGATCCTCTTCTTCCATACGCTTTAACCAACGATTGAGGGTGACCGTGCTACAAACGTCTGCTGGGATTTTTTCGTCGTAGAAAGTAAAAATCAGCTCATCGTCAACGAGCACGTCTGGACGACGGGTCTTGTGCTCAAGATCTTCAATCTCACGCATGAGACGTGCATTATGGGTATAAAAGTCGCACGTACCGTCCCACTCGCCTTCGACCAACGCCTGACGAATAAAGAGTTCACGAGCGAGTTTGGGATCATGTGGCGCAAAGCTTACGCGGCGCTGCTGATAAATCGTGAGACCATAAAGCGTTCCGCGCTCAAAAGTCNNCACCACTTCACCACGACTCTTTTCCCAATGAGGTTCAGTCCAGTGTTTACGAATCAAGTCGCCCGCAACCTCTTCGATCCACTCGGGTTCAATATCAGCCACGCAACGCGCATAAAGGCGCGACGTATCGACCAATTCCGCAGCAAGTACCCAACGTCCAGCTTTTTTAGCGCGAGCTGAACCCTACCAAATCCAAAAGCGAATTCCACGCGCGCCTAAATAGGGCGGCGCACGGAAGTCACTTTCAACTACTTTAGACCCAATATTGCCTAAAAGCCCTGTCAAAAGCGCACGATGCACTTCTTCAAAGGTCGCTGGAGCCGTATTACGACGCCACCCTAGTTCATCCGTAAGCTGCACCAACTGACGACGCACATCACGCCACTCGCGTAAGCGCCTTGCCGATAAGAAGCGGCGATGTAATTCTTGCTCTAACTTACGATTACTTTCTTTTTCAGTAAGGCATTTNTCATACCACTGCCAAAGCTTCACATAAGAGAGGAAATCAGACTTTTCGTCCGCCAACTTTTTATGTGCTTCATCAGCTGCCTGTTGTTGGTCCACGGGGCGCTCACGGGGATCCTGAATCGATAGTCCGGAGCAAATCGTTAAAAGTTCTTCCAAACTTCCCGACTGTGCCCCCGCTAACAACATGCGGTCTAATCGCGGGTCAACTGGGAGGCGTGCGAGTTCTTTACCCACTTTGGTGAGGTCTCCCGCTTCAGTGACTGCATTAAGTTCTTGCAAAATCGAGAACCCATCAGCAATTGCTCTCGGTGGCGGTGTCTGTACAAAAGGAAACTCACGCACATCGCCTAACTTCAAAGCAATCGCACGCAAAATCACAGCCGCCAAATTGGATCGCAAAATTTCAGGATCTGTAAAGGCTGGACGCCCCTTAAAATCTTCTTCGCTATAAAGACGAATACAGACACCATCAGCCACTCGACCGCAACGCCCAGCACGTTGATTGGCTGATGCCTGGCTAATCGGTTCAATCTGCAGTTGTTCAACCTTATTGCGATACGAATAGCGCTTGACGCGTGCAAGCCCCGTATCCACCACAAAGCGAATCCCCGGCACCGTAATAGATGTTTCAGCCACATTGGTGGAGAGCACAATACGACGCGCACCCGCAGGTTTAAAAACGCGTTCTTGCTCTGCTGCAGTTAATCGCGCAAAAAGAGGCAAGATTTCGGTCGATGTAGGGCGAGATTTACGGAGTTGATCTGCTGCTTCGCGAATTTCACGCTCACCCGGCAAAAAGACCAAAATATCGCCGCGTCCCGTCGCTTCAAGTTCTCCCACAGCATTATCAATCGCCGCAAGCATCGTCTTATCGTCCGCTTCGTCGATATCTTCCATGGGGCGATAACGAACTTCAACAGGATAGGTACGCCCTGAAATCGTCAAAATGGGCGCTGGTCGTCCATCGATTTCAAAGTGCTTAGCAAAACGTTCAGCATCGATCGTGGCTGAGGTCACGATCACCTTGAGGTCAAGACGTTTAGCAAGTAGTCGCTTTAAGTAACCCAACAAAAAGTCAATATTGATTGAACGTTCATGTGCTTCGTCGATGATGATCGTATCGTACTGACGTAACTGGGGATCATGCTGCGTTTCGGCGAGCAAAATCCCGTCTGTCATCAATTTGATCGTAGCGCCTGGACTCATCGTATCGGTAAAGCGTACTTTGTAGCCCACGACTTCGCCTGGTTCGGTCTTTAGTTCTTCCGCAATACGCTTAGCAATCGAACTTGCCGCAATACGACGGGGTTGCGTGTGCGCAATCATGCCATGTACACCGCGACCAGCCATCATGGCGATTTTAGGTAATTGAGTGGTTTTACCTGACCCCGTTTCACCACAAACGATCACAACACGATTATCTCGAATCGCTTTTGCAACTTCTTCACCACGCTCTGACACAGGTAACCCAGTCATCAACGTAAAAGGTGGCACGGGGTTACGACGCTCTTCGTACGAAAGACGAGCCGGACGAGCCTTGGCGCCTTCCGTTGGCTTCAGAGGTTGAGAGGCTTTCTGTAGTTGATTGTCCTTACGCTTTACGTCTTGGCGCGACGTCTGAAGTGGGCGACTGTTGGGACGACGGTTTGTCTGAGGCTTAGCTTGAGAAGTCGTTTGCGTTACGCTTGGGGCTTTAGGTTCCACAGTCACTGCGTGTTGTTTTTTCTTTGGACTACTTGAGCCTGCCATACGAAATGAAGCGCCCGACGAACGGGCGGCACTCGCTAATGCTTCCCCAAAGCCCCCTTTAGCACTAAAAGCCGATGCACTGATCGTGGCACCGCTTGTCTTTTCTTTTTTGGCTTCAGCCGCTTTGACAACACGCGCCTTCTTTTGGTGCTTAGCCTTTTCTTCTTCGGCTCGAGCTTTGGCTTCTTTTTCACGGGTCGCCGACACGGCTCCATCGACCTGAGCCTTTACTTTTTGAAAGGCTGCAAAAAGCGCACGATCAGACATAAATCTTCTATTTCTCTATTGAATAAAACAACGAACGACTTGAAACCAGCGTCTCTTTCGACCACTTCGCCTCGAGCCTAACGATAGACTCGCGCTACAATGTACGAACCGATTGAACGGACGGTCTTAGACCGAACTGTTTTCTACCCCTTAACGAAGGAGCAAACTGATGGCTCGCATGGTTAACTGCGTAAAACTAAATAAGGAAGCTGAAGGCCTTGATTATCCACCTTTCCCTGGCGAACTTGGTGCTCGTATTTGGCGCGAAGTGAGTAAAGAAGCCTGGGCTGAATGGACCCGTCTTCAGACGATGATGGTCAATGAATATGGTATCAATTTAGCCGATCTTTCTGCACGCCAACATCTGATGCAACAGTGCGAACGTTACTTCTTTGGTGACGCTGAAGGCGTTAAGGTACCTGAAAACTATGTGCCCGTGCCGCCTAAGTACTAAAAGTACCAACCAGCTTAAGCACATTCGCAGATCAACGCCCTGCCTTTAATTTTGAAGACAGGGCGTTTTTATTGGGTCTTAACGAGCACCTCGTTAGGCGCGCTCAAACGTCTTCACGCCGTCCTGCGTCCCTAAAAGCAAGACATCAGCGCCGCGAGCAGCAAAAAGACCCACAGTCACAACACCAGGCTAACTATTGATCTCGGCTTCAAGCGCCTTCGGATCCTTAATTTCGAGACCCGCAGCGTCCAAGATATGACAACCGTTATCGGTCACAAAGTCACGCAGCGTGACCGTCGCACCCAAGGCTTCGAGCTTCGCTTTAACCGCGCGAGCCGCCATCGGAATCACTTCAACGGGCAAGGGGAAATGACCTAAAACAGGCACCTGCTTTGAAGCGTCCGCAATGCAAATAAAACGACCCGAGATCGAAGCAACGATCTTCTCACGCGTCAAGGCACCACCGCCCCCTTTGATCATCGAGAAACCAGGATCGATTTCATCGGCACCATCAACATAGACACCGATATCATCGACTTCATTCATATCCAACACCTTAAAGCCCAACGCTTCAAGACGCTTCGTTGAACGTTCGCTCGACGAGACACAAGCTGGAATCTTTTCACGGATCGTCGGCAACTGATCAATAAACTGATCCACCGTCGACCCAGTACCAACACCGAGAATACGACCATCTTCTACATAGGCAAGGTACTGCACGGCCACTTCACGCTTAAGTTCCTGCTGAGTTAGAGCCATGAGAGTCTTCCGAAAAGATAAGGAAATGCTGAGTCTTATTATTTTACAGAGCCTGATGCGTGATGCGAAAGGTTCACACGGTTTAGCGCTAGCGCTTGTCGTGCCACACCCTACCTTTTATGGAATGTCGCGGGCGCCCTAGACTACAATTCACCCACACACAACTATTTACAGACCTATTGACATGCCCATTGACTTTACCGACGAACAAGTCGCGTCAACCTTTAAAAAACTCAATGCTTCGCACGACACAAGTGTCAATTCCCGTGTGGGGATCTATGCCTCATGGGCAGCGCTTGTGTTATTANGTGCTTGTTTTATTGTGGTCACCATCTTTATGCTCGATGCTGACCGCCGTGCCGAAAGTGTGCGACTGCAACAATCCACTGACTTGATTGTGCAGTCTGTTGAATCGCGTCTATTGGGCACTACAGAGCTTTTACAAAAAACGAGCATGCGCCTCATGCATATACCGGGCGCAGCACCCCGCGCGACGAGTGCTGAATTGGCAGCCATTGCCTTTATGCAAGACCGTCGTGAAGTGCTTGACATGTCGCTAGTGACGCGAGGCTATCGACTGTTGCGCCACTGGGCATCTCCTTCTCAAAGCACCTTTATTCCTGACGACGCGCCTCAGCGCCTCGACTCGGAAGCTGTTCNNGCACGGTACGTTCAATCGGTCATCGTGCGTGACGCGCCTGTCATCACGCCGCCCTACACGATTTCGGACAATACGCAAGTCTTTGTGGACCTCTTTGTGCCGACGCCCTCAGAAGACCAAGTGCTTGTTGCGCGTATTAATTTATCTCGTTTGATTAATGACGCCGCTAATAGCGTGATTGGCACGACACCCTATATTTTTTACTTTGAACAAAACGGCAAACCGCTCGTTGACATCAAGCATCACCGTTCGTCAAGCCGATCCCTGACGTATACGACGAGTATTCCCTTATTGAACGATCCGAACTTGCGACTTGTGAGCGTGAGTTACGAACACTCGCTACTGACGACAGACAACCTTAAGTTTTGGGTCATTATTGCGTTAGCTGGTCTTTTGGCTGTAGCACTCGCTTTACTATTACGCACTCAACGCGTTCAACACCGTGCTCATCAGCGTCTTTTTGCTGAAAACTCCCTTCGTGTGGCGATGAGTGACTCGGCGCTCGCAGGGATTCGCGTGACTGATCGTGAAGGACGCATCCTTTTTATAAACGAAACCTTTGAAAAGTTAGTGGGTTTTCGTAAGGATGAATTGTTGGGCATCATGCCGCCATACCCATACTGGGAAGACGACATCACGACAACACTCACCGAAATTTTAGGGCATCCCGAAGAACGTCACGTGCGATCCCTCGAATTCCGAGTGCGTCGTAGTGATGGGGTGATTTTTGACGGTCAACTTAACGTTTCACCCATGCTCAATGAAAACCGTCGCGTGATTGGCTGGATTGGCGAGCTTTACGACATTACCGAACAAAAACGTGCCCGAGAACGTATGAAGGCTGCTCACGAACGCTTTACACGCGTGGTGCAATCGATGAACTCANGTACCATTTGTGTGGTAAGTGGTGACCAAGATCACCCTCGTCTGTTATTCCATAACACGCCCTACGAACGGTTCTTTGGTTGTAATACCGATGGCGCAACTCGCCTCATGAGACTCATTGCGCAAAAACACACTCTTATGTCTCGTGAAGGTGTCTTTGATGAAGATAGTAACCGTTGGTTTGATGCCCGTATCCAGTGGCTCACCTGGACGGACGACACGCCAGCGCGCATGATTATTGCCACTGACATCACAAATCAGCGTGAAACCGAATTAGCGCTTGAAGCACAGATGAAGCGCGCTGAAACCACGCAACGCCTGGTCACCATGGGCGAAATGGCAAGCTCCTTAGCGCATGAACTGAACCAACCTCTGACCGCCATTTCCAATTACGCTTCAGGGGCGAGTGTCATGATTGAAGCGGGCAAACTCAGCCGAGAGGATACGCTTTTGGCACTGTCTAAAATGGCGCGTCAAGCACAGCGTGCCGCCGCCATTATTAAGCGTATTCGTGGGTTTGCTGCGGCTAAAAAGACGGACCCTCAGTTCACAAGACTCTCACCAGAAAGTGTAGTGAACGAAACAATGGAATTGGCTCTTATTCAAGCCGATAAACTAAAAGCCAGCATCAATACCGTGATCGAACCCAATCTCCCTGAGATGGTAGGTGACTCGGTGATGCTCGAACAGTTACTTTTGAACCTCTTAAAAAATGCGATGGAAGCGGTATTACCCTGTCCCAATCACACGATTGATCTCACCGTCAAATTGCATGAAACGGGTAACTTCATTGAATTTATTGTGGCTGACCATGGTATGNGTATTCCTGACCCCACCAAAGCTCTTCTTTTTGATGCGTTTTACTCAACCAAAGACGAAGGGATGGGAATGGGGCTTAACATCTGCCGCTCGATTGTTGAAGTCCACCATGGACGCATCATCATTACTGATACCCCGGGCGGAGGCGCAACCTTTACATTCACGGTTCCTCTTGCACGTGAAGGGCAAGAACTGATGTAAAATCAGAAGACTTTTCAAAGGAGAGATTTTTTACATGTTCCCCTACGATTACGGTTCAGAGACACCTGAAACCCTTGGCACCGTTTACGTTGTTGACGACGACGATGCAGTTCGTGATTCGTTGAAGTGGCTTCTTGAAGCAAGTGACTATCGCGTTGAACTTTATGACAGCGGTGAAAGCTTTATTGCGAAATATGACCCGAAGGCTATCGCAGTCCTCGTGCTTGACGTTCGTATGCCTGGCATGAGTGGTTTGGAAGTTCAGGAACACTTGCTTGCCCGCAACGCTGAACTCCCGATTATCTTTATTACGGGTCACGGTGACGTTTCTATGGCTGTGAATGCCTTAAAGCGTGGTGCCGTTGACTTCATCGAAAAGCCGTTTGAACAGGCTGCGCTTAAGCAGCTCGTAGAACGCATGCTTCATGAAGCGCGTGAACGCCACATGGAAAAGGAACGTCGTAGCCTTAACGAAGCCCTGCTCGCCAAGCTCACGCCGCGCGAACAGCAGGTGCTCGAACGCATCATCAATGGTCGCCTGAATAAGCAGATCGCTGATGACCTCGGCATTTCTATTAAGACGGTCGAAGCTCACCGCGCTTCGATCATGGACAAGACCAACTCTGGCACCGTTGCCGACCTGATGCGTGTCGTCATGGGCACTAACATGCTCCGCTAAGCACGTACAACCGTTTGTTTGTGTGGTGCTATCCGTCTAATAGGTCACTACATCGATGGTATTTCCGGTCTTGCCCGGCAGGTCTCTCCGCTTCAACGGCGTGAGAGACCTTTTCATATCTAAGGAGGAATTTTCATGACAGCCAAGATCATTGACGGTAAAGGGCTTGCCGTTCGCATTCAAGAAGAACTCAAAACTCGCGTGGATGTTTGCGCGCAAAAAGGTCACCGCCCTGGGCTTGCCGTTGTCCTCGTAGGTGAAGATCCTGCGAGTCAGGTCTATGTTCGCAATAAAGTCCGCGCTTGCGAACGTACAGGCATTCACTCTGAAGAAATTCGTCTCTCTGCAGACACCACCGAACAAGAATTACTCGCCGTCATCGATCGTTTAAATCACGATGACACTATCGACGGTATTCTCGTGCAACTTCCGTTACCCAAGCACCTATCGTCCGAAATCGTCATTGCAGCCATCTCTCCAGAAAAAGACGTTGACGGCTTCCACGTCGTGTCCGCAGGCTCCTTGCTGACGGGGCGCACGGGTTTTCGTCCTTGCACACCTTATGGTGTCATGAAGCTTCTTGAAGAAGCCGAATGCGATCCATCAGGCAAACACGCCGTCGTGATTGGGCGATCCAATATCGTGGGTAAACCTCAAGCCTTGATGTTGCTTGAAAAAAATGCCACGGTTACGGTGGTCCATAGTCGTACGCAGGACTTAGCTTCTATGACTCGTCAGGCTGATATTTTGGTTGCGGTAGTTGGTCGAGCCAAGATGGTCAAAGCCGACATGGTGAAGCCTGGCGCGGTCGTCATCGATGTTGGTATGAACCGTGACGAAAATGGCAAACTTTGCGGGGACGTTGATTATGAAGCTGTGCGTGAAGTCGCTTCTACCATTACCCCTGTGCCTGGTGGCGTTGGTCCCATGACCATCGCGATGTTGATGACAAATACGGTTGAAGCGGTTGAACGCCGACTCGTGCCTCTAAAAGGAAATGTATTGTGACTCAAGTCCAAAATCCCTTATTAAATGCCACGGGGCTTATCGATTACGCCGCGATCAAGCCTACGGATATTGCCCCTGCCATTGATCAGCTCGCCCAAGCCCTTCAAAACACCATTACTCAGATCACAGCGCCAGAGACGCCTGCAACCTGGGAAGCGGTTGTTCAGCCGCTTGAACTCGCTACGTTCGCCTTTACGCGCGCCTGGGGTGTTGTTGGTCACTTGCAAAGCGTAGTGGACACGCCCGAATTGCGTGACGCTTATAACGCCAAGTTACCCATGGTAACGCAGCTCTTCATTGACCTGTCCCAAAATGAAGCGCTCTTTGCCAAATATCGTGCCATGAAAGCGTCTGATTCGTTCTCAATGCTTTCTGACGTTCGTCGCCGCATCATTGATCGTGAAATTCGAGACTTTCGTCTCTCCGGCGCAGAACTTCCTGAAAAAGAACGCACTCGCGTCAAAGCGATTGGCGAACGTCTTTCGATGTTGAATCAAAAGTTCAGCGAAAATTTGTTAGACGCCACAAATGCTTGGCATTTGTTGATCGAAGACGAATCGCGTTTAGCTGGGCTACCAGCTGACACCAAAGCCATGTATGCCGCAAACGCTAAGTNNACCGCAGGTCAAACGGGTTGGCGTATTACGCTTCACTTCCCGTCTTATTTACCAGTTATGCAGTACGCCGATGATCGTGCACTTCGCGAAGCGGTCTATCACGCTTTTGCAACGCGTGCCGCAGAGTTTGATGACGCAAAATTCGATAACACTCCGTTAATCAAAGAAATTCTGCAGTTACGCCAAGAAGAATCGAGCCTTCTAGGGTTTGCCAATTATGCAGAAGCCTCTTTAGCCACCAAGATGGCTGACACGCCTAAAGAAGTGATTGCTTTCTTGCGTGACTTAGCATCGCGCGCCAAGCCTTATGCGCAAAAAGACATGACGGCGTTACGCGCATTCGCTAAAGAAACACTAGGCATTGACGATTTGCAACCCTGGGATCAGGCTTATGCGTCTGAAAAGTTGCGTCAAGCCCGCTACAGCTATTCCGATCAGGAAGTCAAACAGTACTTTACCGAACCCACGGTGTTTGCTGGGCTCTTCCATTTAGCTGAGACCTTATATGGCATCAAGATTCGCCAGAGTACTGCGAGCACGTGGCACCCGGATGTGAAATTCTTTGAAGTTTTCCGTGACGATCAGCCTGTGNCTGCATTCTATGCTGACCTCTACGCTCGCGAAGGCAAGCGTTCTGGCGCTTGGATGGATAGTGATCGTACGCGTTGCTATGTCAATGGCGAACTTCAAACCCCTGTTGCTTATCTTGTTTGCAACTTTGCTCCTGGTATCGACGGTCGCCCTGCCACAATGACCCATGACGATGTCACCACGCTCTTTCATGAGTTTGGTCATTGTCTGCACCACTTATTGACTCAACAAACCGAAGTGGCTGTTTCAGGGATTAGTGGTGTGGAATGGGATGCCGTTGAACTTCCGAGCCAATTCATGGAAAACTTCGCCTGGGAATGGGATGTGGTTCAAAACCTAACGCATCACATTGATACGGGTGCAAGCTTACCTCGTGAACTTTTTGACAAGATGTTAGCCGCCAAGAATTTCCAGTCGGGTATGGCTTGCGTACGTCAGGTTGAGTTTGCACTTTTTGACATGCTTCTTCATACGTCATTTGATCCTAATAAGGATGACGTTCAAGCCCTTTTGAACGATGTTCGTCAAGAAGTGGTAGTGAGTTTTCCGCCTGCCTACAACCGCTTCCCGCAAAGCTTTGCGCATATTTTTGCGGGTGGTTATGCTGCAGGTTATTACAGCTATAAATGGGCTGAAGTGCTCTCTGCTGACGCTTTTAGTGCATTTGAAGAAACAGGCATTCTCAACCCTCAAACAGGTCAACGCTTTATGAATGAAATCTTGGCACGCGGCTCGAGTCGCGACGCCATGGATAATTTCGTGGCATTTAGAGGTCGAAAACCTACGATTGATGCCTTGATGCGTCATAGCGGCATGGTAGACAACAAGTAACCGTTGAAGCCCTTCTCCACGCTGTGAGGAGGGCTTTTTCGTGAACCGTGCTAAAGTCTTCATCAATATTGCGATTTTCAAGACACTCGTTAGGAGTCATACCGTAGTACTATCACCCTTGCCAGTTGGAACGTTAATTCATTAAAAGTCCGGTTACCTCAACTTTTAGACTGGCTCACTAACTCCGCTGTAGATGCAATCGTCCTACAAGAAACCAAACTAACAGACGATCAGTTTCCTGTGGATGCCATTCAAGAAGCAGGCTTTGATGTGGTCTTTACTGGGCAAAAAACGTATAACGGGGTCGCACTTCTCACGCGACGCGCCACCATACTANCACCTACAAACGTGGACTTGAATCTTCCAGGTTTTCCTGATGAACAAAAGCGTCTTGTTGCTGCAACCCTTACGCATCTAGAAACCAACGAAACATTACGCTTTGTTGGTGGCTACTTCCCTAATGGCATGACACCAGGCAGTTGGAAGTACCTCTATAAACTTGATTGGTTACGTGCCCTACGTACCTATCTACAGATGAGTCNNTTAAGGTACTATCCACGATTAGTGCTTGGGGGTGACTTTAATATTGCCCCCACTGACCTTGACGTGTGGAATCCCGAAAGTTGGAAAGACGGTATTTTAGTGAGTGCGCCAGAACGTCAAGCTTTTCAAGATCTCCTGGCTCTAGGTTTCACTGACAGTTACCGTCACTGTCATCCGAATGAACCTGGCTACTCGTGGTGGGACTATCGCATGAAAGGGTTTGAAAAAAATCACGGTANNCTTCGCATAGACCACTTGCTCGTCTCTGATACGTTAGTACCTAGTCTTGTTGAAGCGAACATTCAAACAGAGCTTCGAGGGTTAGCACAACCCTCTGATCACGCACCAACCCTGATTAAACTAATTTTGTAAACCTTGAGACTGATTGGGTACGTTTATATAACGTACCCAATCAAGTTGAACTACGGCACTAGCACCTTAAACTCCACTAGATGCGCATGTCTCTGATCTTCAGGAGGCAGTTGCATATAATCACCATAGCCGAAACTCCTTAAAACAGGGTCGAAATTCTTAGGTCCGGGCAAGATCAAATCTTCAAATTTATATTTTCTTTCCACAGGAAAGAAATCTTCAGTTCTCCATATCGTATCCGCGAGATATAACGAACACGCCATATAGGTACTATCTTCTATATTATCTAGACATGTGTTATGAATCTTCTCAATTCCCTTCCTCATTAAAAATCTGCTTATATTTTTTGGCATTGATAGCAACGAATACATTAGTTTATTACTTGACAATAAGCTATCTCGGTATAACTCGAACCTTCTAAGTTTTTGAATGTTAAAAAGATTTCTTGAAACCTCTTTGCCGTATCCATCAACAATAAAGAAATCTATAAATCCGCCATTACATCCCCAACTATCAATAGCGCTTCCCTCTCTAACAAATAACCTATTATCTCTTAATTTCGGAAATTTCAATTTATACTCAGGGCAGGTTTCTTTCCTTTGAAAACTAAAGAAACTTGGCAACAAATGCTCAACAGATAAAAATTTCTCATAATTTTCTCTAGTGATAAAAATATCAACATCATCATCCCAAGGAATAAATCCCTGATGTCTCACAGCTCCCAACAAAGTACCATACGCAATACTATACTCAATACCATTTTTCAACATAAAATTATCAAAATCTGACAACATGCGTGTTAGGTATTTATGAACCAATTTAATATCTACGAAAGTATACATTTTTACCTTTTTTTGTTTTTCGTGACAAACAGTATGATTTTATCTATTATAAAAACTTTCAGTCAAATGTCTCAGCGTATCCGTCCAACGCGCAAACTTGAGTATATTGCCATCTTCTGAGTGCGATTGCGCCAACCAACGCTGTCCCCACTGCACTAAATCTTTCGCATCATAAGTCTCAAACGGCATACCCGCTTGCGAATCAGGACGTTGCTTTGAGATGTCCTTTATGAGAGGCGCAACACCATCAAGTTGACACACTTCTTCAACCGCCACTTTAATCCCAGTTCGTCCTTGGATAATCTCTAAGCCAAACGGTTCTTTGCTCTCAGGATCGTGAAGAAGGAGAACCACCTCTTCAGCCCATAACGGTCGATCATGCAAACGACGCCAAACATAAAATATCTACCACAAAATAAAAGCTAACCAAAAGGGAGCCGTTAACAGCCCCGCAACGCTCAATCCATTCAGCCCCAATACGCCTTGCGTTCCTTCCATGGTAA
Organism: uncultured Sutterella sp.; assembly: GCA_905186105.1. Taxonomy (GTDB): domain Bacteria; phylum Pseudomonadota; class Gammaproteobacteria; order Burkholderiales; family Burkholderiaceae_F; genus Sutterella. The sequence continues at coordinate 2,314,487 of LR994475.1, forward strand.
GCGAGGTACCTAACATCCCCCAAATAGCCCATACCATCCAAGCTCGTTTAGCTTTCGTGCGAGAAAGGCGACACCGTAACTGCGCCTTCCAACTCAAAGTCGGTGTATTATTTTCGTTCATTTTGATTCAACCAAGGTTTGATACCAAGAGCTAAGGCTTCACTAAAAGCCGATGTCGTACGTTGACTCGGAATAGGTAAACTCACAACGAGTGCTTTTTCCCACCGTTGCACCTGTGCGCGTAACCGCGTCGAACACAGTCTCGTTGGTGGCATTAACGGCTTTCCAAGCGCGGGCTTGAGTGCCTTGACAACCTCAGGATTTAACAGTGCATCATGCAAATAACAAGAAACCAACACCAACAACGCGGGCTGTGTTCCATTCATTTCTTTGACAAACGCACTCGACTGTTCCACCAAAGCACTGACCATCTGTGGTCCACGCAAATTGGACTCAACCCACTTCTCAGAGTCANNGACAACGAGACGAAATGCAGAAGCTTGACGCTTCACATCTAACCCACTTTTATTCAACCAAGCCAAGACAGTTTGCACCACTGTACCGCGATCGACGTGTGAGGAATCAATTAACCCTTTTGCATAGGGTTGATCACCGTTGAAATCCTTCGGTCCGTAACCAGGCAACAATACTAAAGCGATCCCCCGATGCATATTCTCGGGGGTATCAATGGGCTTAGGTGGATTAGAACGAACCTCAGTCATCAAGGGCTAGTTCCTGCAATTTACGAGTCAAGGTGTTACGCCCTAACCCTAGGCGTTGTGCTGCTTCCATACGTCGACCGTGGGTTACTTGCAACGCTTCTTGAATCACGGTTCGTTCAAAGTCATGCAACAAAGCACTCCAAACCTCAGGTTGCCCTTTGGTGAGTTTTTCTACCACAACATGAGCTAATTCTGTCGTCCAGTCTGTGGACCTCTCTTGACTGCTCTCTAAACCATGAGAGGCTTCAAGAGGTGTTTGCGCCTTGACTTCATCAGGTAAATCTTCAACACGTACCTCGACAGACGGAGTATCACGAGTAACCATCGGCAAAGATTTTCTAATTGACGCACGTTCCCTGGGAAAGAAAACGTTTCTAGCACCGCCAACGCCTCAGGGGTTAAGCGTTTAGGTTCAACGCCCATATCTTTAGCCCCCGACTGAAGAAAATGCTGTGCTAAGGGTGCAATGTCTTCTGGACGTTCTCTTAAAGGGGGAAGCCTTAACCGAATCACATTCAAACGGTGATAAAGGTCTTCTCTAAAGCGTACTTTCTTTAACACACTGTTCTAAATTTTGATTCGTTGCCGCAATAATACGCACATCGGCTCGAATCGACTGATGACCACCTACACGATAGAAAAATCCGTTACTCAAAACGCGTAACAATCGCGTTTGTAATTCCATTGGCATATCGCCAATTTCATCTAAAAAAGAGCGTTCCACCGCGCGCTTGCTCAAAGCGACCGAGCCGTAGAGCCGTCGCTCCTGTAAAAGCGCCTTTTTCATGACCAAAGAGTTCACTTTCTAATAGCTCACGAGGAATCGCAGCCATATTGATCGCGATATAAGGTTTATCAGCACGTTGACTATGTCGCCAAATGGCGCGCGCCACGACTTCTTTACCTGCACCAGATTCCCCTGTCAATAAAACCGTGACATTACTTTGAGAGAGTCGTCCAATCGCTCGAAAAACTTCTTGCATAGCTGGCGCTTGACCAATCAAGTCAGGTACGACTTGCGCCTCGGTCTTCTCAAGGCTAGATGGTGTCTCCGCAGGAGTCTCTACCAAGGCAAGACTACGCTCTGACTCCTTCATTGCGCGTTCAATCAGTTCAACGACTTTGGTGACATCAAAAGGCTTCGTCAAGTATTCAAAGGCGCCCCCTTGGAAAGCCGACACAGCACTATCTAAATCAGAATATGCCGTCATAATGATGACGGGCAAGTGAGGATAGTCGGCTTTAATACGACTTAAAAGCTCAACACCACTTAAGCCAGGCATACGAATGTCACTCACCAAAACCAAGGGTTGCTCAATCGTGAGCGCATCGAGGACATCTTGTGCTCGATCAAATAAGCGGCAAGTGTGCCCTACTTTCGATAAAGCGCGCGATAACACCCATCGAATAGCATGATCATCATCGACCACCCAAATCGGCGCAGACTGTTCTTTTTCTAACACGATTTCCTCACTCACACTAGCGTCAACGGCAACAAAACTCTAAAACACGTCCTGCCTGGCTCACTTTCTAAAAGAATTGCACCACCACTTTGTCGCACAAACGTTTGAGCCAAACTTAAACCTAACCCTGATCCTTCTGCACGTCCTGTCACTAGAGGATAAAAAACCTTTTCTTGCATCTCCACAGGAATTCCTGGACCATTATCAATCACCTCAGCAGCTAGTGCTAACCGTACGCGCTCTGATCCAATTAAAACATCTCGCACAATGCGTGTTCTTAGGGTGATCTTTGCGGTACCAAGAGCACGCTCCTTAGTCATCGCTTCAGCCGCATTTTTGACTAAATTCAAAAAAACCTGCGTTAGTCGTGCTTTATCACCCATGACAGCAGGCGCAGAAATGTCATAGTCTCTCACGAAGGTTAGATGATGTGGGTACTCCATCAAGACCAAACTTTTTACGTGCTCCAAGATTTCATGCAGATTTACGGGTTCCTTGGAGGATACCTGACGGTATGGCGCTAAAAACCGATCAACAAGCGCTTGTAAACGGTCTGCTTCACCAATAATGATGCTTGTACATTCTCGATCTTCAGCTCGAACTAAATCAGACTCTAGGAGTTGAGCAGCACCTCGAATCCCCCCTAAAGGATTCTTAATTTCGTGCGCCAAATTTCGAAGAAGTTGGCGATTGACTTCCATTAGTTCGCAGGCAGTTTGTTCACGATCCTGTAATAGCGTATCCTCAACTTCTACCACCTCGACAAGCGCAGAAGCCTTTGGAAAGGCTGCATATAGCTCGGTCACCGGTGAGAGCACTGCTTGAATATGGATTTCTTCAGGCTGAGTTCCTCGCTTTAAGCGTAATAACCGTGCAACCAATCGCGCAGATGTCAGCTGTGAACCTTCAGCCAAATGTCGAAACCACTCTTCACACTCAGGCAATCGTTCCGCGATATGCGTCCCCGTAAAGCTTTTACGAGACGTCTCAAGGAGCATTTCTGCGGCACCATTCCCCCACAAAATGGTTCCTAGACTATCAGTCAAAAAAACCGCCGTTGACAGTTGATCCATCGCGGCTTGCCAACCATCCTTTTTGTGACGCATCAATCAAGAGTCCTCATGAAAAAAACGGGCTACGGCAAAAGGTCGCCGAGCCCGTTTCTACGGTCATGCTAGATGTACCAACGTGTGCCCATTAGAGCGAATAGTACATGTCGTATTCGATCGGGGTCACTACCAAACGCCAACGCTGAACTTCTTCCATCTTCATCGCGATATAAGCGTCGATAAATTCATCCGTAAAGACACCACCACGCGTCAAGAATTCGCGATCCTTATCCAAGCATTCAAGCGCCTGATCCAAAGACGAGCAAATCGTCGGAATCAAAGCGTTTTCTTCTGGCGGCAAATCATAAAGATTCTTGTCAGCCGCTTCACCCGGATGAATCTTGTTCTGAATACCATCCAAACCTGCCATCAAGAGAGCAGAGAAAGCCAAGTACGGATTAGCAGCAGGATCAGGGAAGCGAACTTCAACGCGACGAGCCTTCGGGCTATTCACATGCGGAATGCGAATAGAAGCCGAACGGTTGCAAGAAGAATAGGCTAACTTCACAGGTGCTTCAAAGCCCGGCACCAAACGACGATAAGAATTGATCGTCGGGTTCGTGAGTGCATTGAGCGCACGCGCATGCTTAATCACGCCACCAATATAGTAGAGCGCCGTTTCAGAAAGACCTGCGTAGCCATTTCCTGCAAAGAGGTTCTGACCATCCTTCCAAATAGACTGATGAACATGCATGCCTGAGCCTGCATCCCCTTCGATGGGCTTCGGCATAAAGGTCGCCGTCTTGCCATAAGCAGCAGTACGTTCTGAACAGTGTACTTCGTGATCTGCGTCCAGTCAGCGCGCTTCACAAGGGTGCTAAAGCGGGTACCAATTTCGCACTGACCAGCGCCACCCACTTCATGATGGTGAATTTCAACAGGCACCCCCTGCTGCTCAATCAACGTGCACATTTCGGCACGCATATCAGCAAAAGAATCCACCGGTGAAACAGGGAAATAGCCACCCTTCACACGGTTGTGGTAACCAAGGTTGCCACCTTCTTGCTTCAAACCCGTCGCCCAGGGTACTTCTTCACTTTCAACTTCGAAAAAGCTCTTACCCATGCGATGTTCCCAACGCACAGCGTCAAAAATAAAGAACTCTGGTTCTGGACCAAAGTAGTACTGTATCACCAATACCCGTGGACTTCAAATAGGCTTCTGCACGAAGACCGATCGAACGTGGGTCGCGATCATAATCCTTGCCTGTGTTCGGTTCATGAACTGCACACTGAAGAATCAAAGTATTGGCTTCGCGGAACGGATCCATGCGAGCAGAATCAGGATCGGGCATCAGAAGCATGTCCGAAGCCTCAATACCACGCCAGCCAGCAAAGGACGAACCGTCAAAGGGCTGACCAAGTTCAAATACGTCTTCATCGATCATGGCGGCTGGCACAGTCACATGCATTTCCTTGCCACGAATATCCGTCAAACGCAGATCCACGAACTTGACATCATTGTCCTTGATCATCTGCAATACATCAGAAACGGACGTCATTTATTTGTCTCCTAGAGATTAGCCAGCTGCGCAACTGTTTTGCACGATCTGGTATGAATTGGGGCAAACGGGGTCGACCCGCTATAGTTGACCAATTAGTAGCAAAACTCATGCCAAAGTACCCAACCAGAAAAAACGTATGCTCTGTGGGCTTTTCTCTCAAAAAAAAAGCCCTCTTTGAAAGCTTTTGATTACATAAGTCTTTCCTGTCATGCACTAGCATGAATCACATTTTTTAATTATCGCACTTCTTTGGTGCATAGAGCGAAATCAAAGAAATGCTTCTTGAAGGTCTGATAAAAAAGCACGACCTTGTGCTGTGGGAGCTATGCGTGTCGTATCAGGCACCAACAAACCTCGGTTTCTCAAGTCAGAAAGTTGCGGAGTAAGGGTACTCAACGCTAACCCTGTTCGAGCTTCGAACAAGGTCGCTGGGACACCTTCTGTTAACCGCAAAACATTCAGCATGAATTCAAAAGGCAAATCCTCTGAATCGATCAAGGCTTTTTCAGCGCAAGCATGAGCCACGCTTTTCACTTTTTCAGCATAGCGCCGCGGTGACATTTCTCGAACCTCTCGAAGAATGCCTTCACGGGTCGTTAATTTACCGTGTGCACCTGCGCCTGCTGCTAAATAGTCACCAAACTGCCAATAGTTAAGATTATGTCGACATCGTTTCCCGGGCTTAGCGTACCCAGACACTTCGTAATGGTCAAATCCTGCCGAAGTCAATCGTTCGATCACGAGGTCTGACATATCCGCACACGTATCATCATCAGGCAACCCTGCAGGCAAACGTTTTGCGAACGCAGTGCCAGGCTCAATCGTTAACTGATAGAAAGAGAGGTGCGTAGCCCCTNNAGTTGAACGTACCGTCTCAACCTCTGTCGCCACCTCGTCATGCGTTTCACCAGGCAAAGCAAACATCAGATCAAGGTTAAAGTTTCCAAACACCTCACCCGCATGCTGAGCAGCACGGCGAGCATCATCAGACGAATGAATACGCCCCAATGTCTGAAGCTTTTCATTCATAAAGCTCTGTACACCTATGGAAATGCGATTTACGCCCGCCGATTTAAACGCTTTAAATCGGCTCTCGTCTGTTGTACCTGGATTGGTATCTAACGTAATTTCGCAATCAGACGTAAATCCAAACATCCGATTTGCGCCACTAAGCAACTTATCGACCGCGTGACCCGACATTAGGCTTGGCGTACCGCCACCAATAAAAACACTACTAATAGGACGCCCTTCGGTACGCCCTATCCAGTGACTAAGGTCTCGCAACACCAAATCAACATACGCAACCTCATCCAAGCCTTGTGGTATTGCGTGAGAATTAAAGTCACAATAAGGGCACTTTCTCACGCACCAAGGCCAATGAAGGTAGAGCGCGAGCGGAATCTCACGAATCGCTTCTTCAGTAAAGACGGGCACCGTCACAATTACCAACCCCAGTTTTCACGTAATAAGCGACTCATCATCACCAAAGCTTTACCTCGATGACTTAATTGATTCTTCTCTTCAGCCGTTAGTTGAGCCGCAGTTTTTCCCACTTCTGGGAGATAAAAATGGGGATCATACCCAAAGCCACCCTCTCCTTTAGGTATGTCACATACCTCACCATACCAATGACCGACAGCAATTAGAGGTTCAGGATCTTCAGGCGTACGAACAGCCACTAAAACGCAGGTGTAGTGTGCACGGCGATCCTCAATCCCTGTGAGCTTCTCGACGAGCAAATGATTATTGGCAGCATCATTCGCGTGTTCCCCTGCAAAACGAGCAGAGAAGACACCTGGCATCCCGTTTAACGCATTGACACAAATTCCAGAGTCATCTGCCATTGCGGGGCGCCCCGTCACACACGAAGCATGACGCGCTTTTGCTAAGCAGTTTTCGATAAACGTACCAAATGGCTCGGGACAAGACGGCACACCTAATGCCCCTTGATTAATCACTTCAACACCAAGTTCAGCAAACATGGCTTGAAATTCGCGAAGTTTTCCTTGGTTGTTAGAGGCTAAAACCAGTGACTTAGTCATGTTCTTTCTCCTCACGCTTCAAAAGCCGCGNCGTTGCGTTGCCATAATTTCGAGATTGCCCTTTTCGGCTAAACGAAGGAGTTCGTTTAGTTCGTCTCGCGTGAAAGCCTTTCCTTCAGTAGTCCCTTGAATTTCAACAAAACGCCCTTCGCCAGTCATCACAACATTCATATCAGTATCAGAACCGCTATCTTCAACGTAGTTGAGGTCAAGCACAGGANNCGTACCATTGACAACACCAACGGACACGGCACTCACTTGGGTCAGGATGGGATCTTCCGTAATTTGCCCCTTCTCTAACATCCCGTTCACCGCATCGCGAAGAGCGACCCACGCCCCCGCGATCGAAGCGCAACGTGTGCCACCATCGGCTTGCAACACATCACAGTCCAACTGGATCGTGAATTCGCCTAGTTTTTTACGATCCACTGCCGCACGCAAACTGCGACCGATCAAACGTTGAATTTCCTGTGTGCGACCAGATTGCTTTCCCTTAGCAGCTTCGCGATCGCAGCGCGTACCCGTGGAGCGCGGCAACAAGCCATATTCGGTANNCGTTACCCAACCTTCGCCACGTCCCGTCAGAAAACGAGGTACACCAGGCGTCACGCTTGCAGTACAAAGGACACGCGTATCCCCTGCACACACCAAAACGCTCCCTTCAGCATACTTGGTAAACCCACGCGTAAAAGTTAAGGGACGAAGTTCATCAGGCTCACTACCATCGACACGTGTCTTGGTCATTACTACACTCCAAAGAGGAAATTTCAATCAGTGCCGTTATGCTACCGCAAGAACTTCAGATAGGGTAAGTAAACGCGTTACAATGACGGCGCTTGTCGCAGCCTATGTTTTTTTCTTGATCTGCGGCGCATTCCTCACTTCTCTTTTGGAGACTTTCATGACCGTTGCTAGTATGACTGGCTATGCCGTCGCTTCGGGTGCAACGCCACTCGGCACTGTTACTCTTGAATGCCGTTCTGTGAATTCACGCTTTCTTGACCTCACGCTTCGTCTTAATGAAGACCTTCGTTTTGCAGATCCTTTGATTCGTGAAACGCTTCAGAAGCGCATTGCTCGCGGTAAGGTTGAAATTCGCGGCTACATTACACCTGACGAAAACGCAGCACCTGCGCGCATCAATTCCGCCGTGCTTAATCGTCTCATTGAAATGCAAAATACCATTCTTGAGACACTTCCCGAAGCCCATAAGCTTACGGTTTCAAACCTTCTCGCAATGCCTGGGGTTATGGTGACCGACCGCCCAGATCAGGACGCAGTCACACAGGTACNNGTATCAACTGTCCTAAATCATTTGTTGGACGCTTTCACTGCTTCTCGCGCCCGTGAAGGTGACGCTTTAGCGAACGTGTTACTCAATAACTGCCAACAAATTGAAGAGGTTGTGACTGATATTAAAGGTCGTATGCCCGACATTTTGGCGCACATCGAAAACAAGTTGCGCGAACGTCTCGAAAGCGCGTTGTCGTCTGCGCTTACCGAAAAGAGCACATTGACACGCGAAGAAGTGAGTGACCGTATCCGTCAGGAAGTCACGCTCTATGCCCTTCGCATGGACGTTGAAGAAGAAATTAATCGTCTTTTCACCCATGTCGCCGAAGTTCGCCGCATCCTCAAAAAAGGGGGAGCTGTCGGTCGTCGTCTTGACTTCGTCGTTCAAGAAATGAACCGCGAAGCCAACACTTTGGGGTCTAAGGCTGCTGCCATTGAAATGACCAATGCGTCCCTAGCACTCAAAGTCATCATCGAACAGATGCGTGAACAGATTCAAAACTTGGAATAACACCAAAGAAATAGGGAGCGTGACGACATTCTTCACTCACTCTCCCTTACAATAGCCACCTTCCCATTTTTCGGTCCATCCTCATGCTAAAGAGATGCGACCGTTTGACGACTTTTAATGGAAGCCGTCTCGATTGTTAGATGGAGACTTCGAATGTCTAATGATTCCGCCGCTCGTCCGCTTCATGCTGGTAGACTCTTTCTCGTGACGGCTCCGTCGGGTGCTGGTAAATCGTCGCTCGTAAATGCACTTTTGAAGCTTGAACCCTCGTTGAAGCTTTCGATTTCACACACGACGCGCGCCCCTCGTCCTGGTGAAGAAAACGGTCGTGAATACCATTTCGTTAGCGAAGCTGAGTTCTTAGCCATGCGCGAACGTGGTGAATTTTTAGAGTCCGCCCTGGTTCACGGCAATTATTACGGCACAAGCCGTATTTGGATCGAAAGCCAAATGGTACAAGNNGGTAACGACGTTCTCCTCGAAATCGATTGGCAAGGGGCTCGCCAAGTCCGTGAACGCTTTGCGGGTACCGTAGGTATCTTTATCCTGCCGCCCTCGATTGAAGCGCTTGAATGGCGTCTTCATCACCGCGGCACAGATTCCGAACAAACGATTACGCGTCGTTTACTCGGCGCGNGGACTGAAATGTCGCATGCGCCTGAATTTGAGTACGTTATAATTAACGAAGAATTCGAAAAGGCGCTTTCTCAGATGCAATCTGTTGTTGTAGCTAGTCGCTTGGCTTATGCACAACAGGCTGTTCGCCACCGTGAGCAGTTCGCCTCGCTTGGCATCCCGCTCTGACGTATTACCTACGAAACCGCCAACTATACTCTCCTTTTTACTTTTTAACTGTTGTAATCAAAATGGCTCGTATTACTGTTGAAGACTGCCTGAAGAAGATCCCGAACCGCTTCCAGATGGTGCTTTGCGCCGCTTATCGCGCTCGTCATCTCACTCAGGGTTATGCCCCGAAGGTTGAAGCCAAGGACAAGCCCGCTGTTATCGCTCTTCGTGAAGTGGCTAAAGGTGAAGTGGGACTCGAAATGTTGAAGCGCGTGCCGTAAACTGTTAAGTACGCACTCTTTCACACAGGTCAGGTTGTTTTGCCGTGAAAGTCGGCGAAAACCTGACCTTTTATTTTTGAGAATGTCTTGAGTACGGATCGACTGAAGCACTAGAAACTTCGGCGATGACAATTCTCCCCCCCTCTTTGTACGGAATCCTTGCAATATGACTACCGAGCGCATTCAATATCCTGATGACCTCTACGCGACCCGGGAAGATGGTGAAACCCAAAGTCCTCAACCTTTCCCCTCGACACGCAAGCCTGTTTCCGTCAAACCGTTGACCAAACCTTCACCCAAGATTCCAGCTTCAGCACCCGTCATTCTTCCTGAAGCGGACTTGCCAATGTTTACACCAAAAGCACCAGTTGCAACAGTGACAGCGAGTACTTTGGTGGAATTGTGCCGCCAATATCTCTCCACGCCTGATGTTGAAAAGATTCGTGAAGCTTATCGCTATGCCGATAATGCGCACTTAGGACAATTTCGCAAGTCGGGTGAGCCGTACATCACCCATCCGATTGCCGTCGCCTCAATCCTTGCGTCTTGGCGAATGGATGCTGCGACCATTCAAGCTGGTANNCTCATGCATGACGTGCTTGAAGACACGGGTACGAGTAAACAAGAAATGNGTAACGAAAAATTCGGCATTGACGTCGCTGAATTGGTTGACGGCGTCAGTAAGCTTGATAAACTCCGTTTTTCGTCAGCTGCCGCAGCGCAAGCAGAGAGCTTCCGTAAAATGCTTCTCGCCATGTCGCGTGACCTGCGCGTCATTATTGTGAAGTTAGCTGACCGAGTTCACAACATGCGTACTTTGGGCGTCATGCGTCCAGAAAAGTGTGCACGTATCGCCAAAGAAACATTAGATATTTATGTTCCGATTGCACACCAGCTCGGTATGAATAGTGTTTTTCGCGAACTTCAAGAATTGAGTTTTGCCAACCGCTATCCACTTCGCTATAAAGTCCTCTACGAAAACGTGCTCTTGATGAGAAATAATCGTCGAGCCGTTTTAGAGCGTATTCTTGCTGAAACAAAAAACTTCTTACCCAAAGAAGGGATTCGTTGTCGCATCATTGGACGCGACAAGACCATCTACGGCATATACAACAAAATGCGAGAAAATCATCAGTCATTTTCTGATGCACTCGACATTTATGGTTTCCGCGTGATCGTGCGTGAGCTCAACGACTGCTACCTTGCGCTTGGCGCATTGCATCGCCTATATAAGCCTGTTCATCGTCGCTTCAAAGACTTTATTGCCATTCCTAAACTCAACGGTTATCAGAGTTTGCACACCACGGTAATTGTACCTNATGGCACACCTGTGGAATTTCAAATTCGAACTGAACAAATGCATCAAGTCGCCGAAAACGGCATTTTGACGCAGTGGATGTTCAAGAATGATTTCGATAGTAGCGACATGCAGTCGCGTACCGCAGCTTGGCTACAAAGCCTGATGGAAATTCAGCGCACAAGTCTCGACAGTAACGAATTTCTTGAAAATATTAAAGTCGACTTATTCCCGAATCGAGTTTACGCCTTCACACCAAAGGGTAAGATCATCTCTATGCCGCGTGGTAGCACGTCGGTTGACTTTGCTTATCAAATTCATACTGACGTGGGTAACCACACTAAAGAATGCCGTATTAATGGCGAACTACGCCCACTTTCTACAACGCTTCATAACGGGGACATGGTCGAAATCATCACGGATCCAATGGCATCGCCAAGCCCCGAATGGCTTGAGTTTGTACATTCTGGGCGCGCTCGTGCTGAAATTCGTCAATTCTTGCGTAATTGCCGCTTTGATGATGCAACTCGTGTTGGACAGGATATCCTTTACCGATTAGCAACCGACAACCAACTCGACTTAGAGAAGATCCCTGAACACGTTTGGGCAACATTGCAAGAAGAACTTGATGTGCCTGATCGCGATGCCCTTTACGCATCAATCGGTTTAGGTAAAGATCTTCCAGCTACCGTCATCCATCGTCTTGTGCGTCTCATGAGTCACCTTCATAGTGACGCTATGCCGCCAGCTTTACCCACCATTGTGATTCGTGGCAATGAAGGGATGGCTGTTGAATTATCTAAGTGCTGTCATCCAATCCCAGGTGATAAGATCGTTGGCTTTAGTCGCGTTGNNTACTACGGTTTGATTATTCACCGTGCAGACTGTCCTCATGTCGAACGCGGCATGAAGACCGATCCAAAGCGTTGGGTGGAAGTTGAATGGGCTCCCGAACAGAGACAAGCGAACTTTGCCGCCCCCTTAGAAATTCGCGTCGCTGACCCGCGTACTTCTATTGCGCAGGTTGCAACAAGCGTTGCTGAAGCGAAATCGAGCATCATTGGCATGACCATCGATGATGAAAGTGCTCAGAAGTACATTCGTATTACGGTACAAGTGCGAGATCGCGGGCATCTGATGCATGTCATTCGCACCATTAAACAAAATGCGAATGTTGAACAAGTAAAACGTGTTCACTAGCCAACACTCTTTTGGGTCACCTTAACTCAAAACCGCTTAAAGCTTCTAATCTGCTTTTGGTCAACTCGCATAGGTTGACCAAAAGCCAACCCTGAGAAATCCGCATTACGACATTTTTTTGCAAAAAAAATCCCGCAACAGCCAAAAAACTGTTCGGGACTTTTTGAACTTGAGTGTGGTGGAGAGGAGGAGGATCGAACTCCCGACCTCTGCATTGCGAACGCAGCGCTCTCCCAGCTGAGCTACCCCCTCAACTTCGGTTCATTTCCTACGTTTGTTGCACGTAGGAAATGAACTTTATACCTGCAATACGATTATCGAAATACCGTAAACACGGTATTTTTATTTCTTCCAACGCCCGCAAACGAGGACAACACGATAACCATCAGGGTCTTCATAGGTTGCGGTACCAGCATCTGCGTAGAGTTGCGGCGGCGTTACCTGTTGATAACCGCACTCAAACAACGCCTTAAGACGCTTTTCCCAATGTTCACCTTCGGGGATGCAGAACACCACAAAATGTTCAGCTGTCGGCGCAGGCGGCACAACCGTTCCATCACGACGAGACGTAAATTCAAACTGATACGGTAAATCGCGATGACCGAGAATCAAACCATCCCACCCCTGCTGATTATCGAAGCGATCTAATACTTCAAAACCGAGACCATCAACGTAAAACGTCAACACATCTTCCAAGTGATTGGTCGGACGAGAAAGTCTGAGTTTGGGCTGAGCATCCATGGGTGACTCCTTTAATTAGATAATTGATTTATTATCCGATAGCCTTTGGGCTTTTGCTACAGTGCTTAGGGATATCTCGACAGTAGAATGTGAAGACACACGTTTTATAGGATTGACTGTTATGTCTTACGCCTTACCGCATTTAAATGCTCACGTATCTGTATTGCCCTCTGACAACAAGGAGACGCTCTTCGTTGTTGGTATCTTTGTCGACAATGGTAAAGCTGTTTTAACACCTTCCGCAGCTCTCTTTGATGCGCAAAATCACAGCATGATTAGTCGCTATGTCGAAACAGGTATTTTCGAAGCAAAGGTTGGACAGACACAGTTTCTATCTCAAACAGAAGCGCTCCCCAACGGTATCGCCCTACTTGGTATAGGTGACATCAAAGCCTTTAATGCAACTGTCTTTAAAGAAGCCATCGAAAAAAGCGTAACCGCCTTTGCTTGGGCGAAGGCTCAAGCCTATGTCGTTGAAGAATGGTTACCTAGTGATTTGACAGAAAAAGAATCCGCTTCTCTATTTGCCACCACAACACTCAACGCATTGATTCAGCGCGTCACATTGAAAACGCAACCATCTCAATCCCATAAAACTAACGCCATTTATTGGGTCAGTGAAGCGCCTAGCCAATCAGTTCTTCACGGTCTCAAAGAAGGGGAGGTCGTTGCTGAAGGTATGGCTATCATGCGCTATTTAGCTGAACTACCAGGCAACCACTGCACACCTTCCTTCTTAGCTAACGCCGTTAAAGAAGCAACTGAACATCTGGCGAATACCTCCATCACTATTCTTGAAAAAGACGATCTGCAGACCTTAGGTATGGGGGCTTTCTTGTCGGTTGCACAAGGCAGCGTTGAGCCACCCCGGTTGATTGCCATCCAATACCACGGCACAGAATCAGAAAACGCGCCTTATGCGCTCGTCGGTAAAGGCATCACTTTTGACGCTGGTGGCATTTCCCTTAAACCTGCAACCAACATGGTACNNGACATGACGTTTGACATGTCGGGTACCGCAGCTGTGATTGGTACCGTGTTAGCCGTCGCACGCGCACAATTACCCATCAATCTTTTGGGCGTTGTGGTACNNGCCTGTGAAAATTTACCCTCAGGAAGCGCAGCAAAGCCTGGCGATGTTGTCACCTCGTTATCTGGTAAAACCATTGAAATTCTCAACACTGACTGCGAAGGTCGAATGGTTTTAGCCGATGCGCTGACGTGGACAGCACGACAAAAGCCGCAATGCATCGTTGACGCCGCAACCTTAACGGGCGCTTGTTGCATTGCGCTCGGAGCTCCTTATACCGGTANNCTTTTCACATCCCACGATAAGCTTGCTGATGAACTCTTAAAAGCGGGGCAAACTTCGTTAGATTTAGCTTGGCGACTGCCTGTTGGTCCAGAATACGCCAAACTCATGCGTACACCTGTTGCTGACATTGCCAATCAGGCTACAGTTCGTGATGGCGGTGCCTCAAGTGCCGCAGCCTTCTTGTCGACTTTTACTGAAGACATCCCTTGGGCACATTTAGATATTGCCGCCACAGCCAATACATCAGGTAGAGACCGTTATTCGACAGGACGCCCTGTTCCACTATTGATGCGATTCCTTTTTAACCACATGCACTAATTTGTTCACAGATGCTTACCAGTCTGAGAGCGAACGTCTGTTCCGCAAACGTTCGCTTTCAGACATAATTAGAGTCATGCAGAAAATCGACTTTCATTACAACGTTCCTAACCGCCTTCGCTATGCCTGTTTTGTCGCTCGTACCGTTTATCGGCGCGGGCTTACGTTGGCTATTTGGACTGCGGATGAACGACGACTAAGAGAGTTGAATAGTTTGTTGTGGCGTTTCGATGATCTTGCTTTTTTGCCTCACGTGCACGCAAACAGTCCCCTCGCCTCAGAAACCCCCCATAGTGCTTTCAACGCAGTTGGAACAACTCAATGCCGATGTACTTTTGCTTATAGACGACAACCTTCCTCCTGCATGGGAAGCGTGTTTTGAACGATTCTCACGCATCATCGATGTCGTTAGTACCGAACCCGCTGAACTACAAGCGTCGAGAGCCCGCTTTCGAGCTTATCGTGCAGCAGGTGTTGAACTAGCCGCTTACGACCGTAAACAATAGTCTTTTTATAGAGTGCCTTTTTATGTCTACGCCCAGAAAAGAACCCACTATTGACACGCAGTGCTTCGACCTCACTGACCGCGTCAAACTGACTTGGCGTGACGTTCGCCTCATGGTAGAGACGCCCACTGCACCTCAAGAAGTCGAGACCACTCAAGAAATAACACCGCCCATCACTCGGACACGCAATCTCACCCTAGAAGAACAAAAAGCGATTGCACTCACCTTGACGCCGCTCATTGAATCTGCTGTTCGTCAGGCACTTAAAGACACTTTAGAGGTTTCCTTACAAAACGCGCTCGCACGTGTCCGCGTGGATATTGATCGCTCGATTAATGGATTAGTCACAGAAGCAGTAACCAAAGAACTCGCTAAAATCGATCTCAATAAAATCCAATCCCGTTAAATTCCTTCTTAACACCCATCAACCCGTAAGTTGGTGGGTTTTTCTTTGATACCCTTTCTAATTCGTGCGACAATATTAAGATTTTCTGACTAGGTCTAAGCATTAGAGCTGTTAAAAACTCTTGCTTAACTTCTGTCGATCCTTTTTCGTCTTACTACTGGCTACAAATGACTGATACGAATACTCAAGAGCTCGCCAAGAGCTTTGATCCGGCTGAAATCGAAGCCCGTTGGTATCCCGTTTGGGAAGAACGTGGCTATTTCAAGGCAGTACTTTNNGATCCCAAGAAGCCGAGCTTTGCCATTCAGCTTCCGCCGCCCAATATCACGGGCATTCTTCACATGGGTCACGCCTTCAATCAGACAGTCATGGACACGCTGACGCGTTACCATCGCATGGCTGGCTACAATACTGCTTGGATTCCAGGTACGGACCATGCTGGCATCGCCACCCAGATCGTGGTTGAACGTAAGCTCGAAAGCCAGGGGATCGACTTTAAGTCCCTCTCACGTGAAGAATTCATCGCCAAGGTTTGGGAATGGCAAAAGTTCTCTGGCGGCACGATTCTCAATCAGATGCGTCGCATCGGTGACAGCGTAGACTGGGAACGCACTTACTTCACGATGGATGATAAGCTTTCCAAGGTCGTCATCGAAACCTTTGTTCGTCTCTACGAAGAAGGTTTGATCTATCGCGGCAATCGTCTTGTGAACTGGGATCCGAAACTTCAATCCGCCGTCTCTGACCTTGAAGTCGAAAGCGCTGAAGAAAACGGTCATATGTGGGAAATTCGCTATCCTGGCGCTGATGGTAGCGAAGGGGTTGTCGTTGCTACGACGCGTCCTGAAACGCTCTTTGGCGACCAGTACGTTGCTGTGAACCCCGAAGACGAACGCTACACGGAACTCGTGGGTAAGTCTTTAGTTCTTCCGTTGACTGGTCGCACCATCCCTGTCATCGCTGACAGCTATGTTGACCGTGAATTTGGTTCTGGTTGCGTGAAAATCACGCCGACCNATGACTTCAATGACTTTGAAGTTGGTCGTCGTCACAACCTCGCCATGTTGAATGTCCTCACGAAGACCGCTCGCATGAACGATAACGTGCCCGAAAAGTACCGTGGCATGGATCGCTATGAATGCCGCAAGGCTGTGATCGCTGACCTTGAAGCCGCTGGTANNCTTTTGGTCGCCATCAAGGATCACCGTCACATGGTGCCTCGCGTGACGCGTACAGGCGAAATCGTTGAACCGATGCTCTCCGACCAGTGGTACATGGTAGCANTGAGTAAGCCCGCTCCCGAAGGTACTCGCTATCCTGGTAAGTCCATCGGTGAAGTCGGTCTTGAAGCTGTGGAATCTGGCGAAGTCAACATCTTCCCGAAGGAATGGCGTGGCGTTTATCGTCAGTGGCTTGAAAATATTCAGGATTGGTGTATCTCCCGTCAGTTGCTTTGGGGTCATCAGATTCCAGCCTGGTACGACGAAGCCGGTAACGTTTATGTCGCTCGTTCTGAAGCGGACGCTCAAAAACAAGCTGGCGAAGGCGTGAAACTTACGCGTGACGCTGACGTGCTCGATACCTGGTTCTCGTCTGCTCTCGTCCCATTCTCCACCCTTGGTTGGTNNACTGAACCTCAGGGCGACGATCGCACGGCTTATGACCTTTACTTACCGAGCTCGGTCTTGGTGACGGGTTACGACATCATCTTCTTCTGGGTTGCTCGTATGGTCATGATGACCAAGCACTTTACGGGTCGCGTACCTTTCCACAACGTGTACATCCACGGTCTCGTGCGTGACGCGGAAGGTAAGAAGATGTCTAAGTCCGAAGGTAACACACTTGACCCCTTAGACATTATTCAAGGGATCGGACTTGAAGACCTCGTTAAGAAGAACACGATGGGGTTGCGTCAGCCTGAAAAGGCACCTCAGGTTGAAAAGAAGTTGCGTAAAAACTACCCCGAAGGCATCGCCGCTCACGGTGCTGACGCACTTCGCTTCACGATGGCTGCCTATGCCACCTTGGGTCGCAACGTCAACTTTGACCTTAAGCGCGCTGAAGGTTATCGTAACTTCTGCACGAAGCTTTGGAATGCCACGCGTTTCGTTTTGATGAACGTTGAAGGTCAAGACTGCGGTACGGGTGACACCGCCAACGCACCGATGAATTTCACGTTTGTGGATCACTGGATTCAGAGTGAACTCGCAAAGACCATTCGTGACGTTCGTCAGTACTATGCAACGTTCCGTCTTGACGTTGCTGCTAACGCCATTTATTCCTTTGTTTGGAATGAATATTGCGACTGGTATCTTGAACTCACCAAGGTTCAATTGAAAGGCGACGAAGCAACCTGTCGTGCAACTCGCCACACGCTCGTAACGGTTCTTGAAACAGTGCTACGTCTCGCTCACCCGATCATCCCGTTCATTACGGAAGAACTTTGGCAGAAGGTGTCCCTTGCCGCAGGTACCCGCCGTGCTGACGAAGACACTTCCATCATGATTCAGGATTACCCGGTCTTTAGCGAAACTGCTTTGAATGCTGATGCTGAAGCTCGTATGGTAGATATCAAGGCTATGATTGATGCCGTTCGTAATCTTCGTGGTGAAATGCAACTTCAACCAGGCAAGCGCATTCCGCTCTTGATTTCTGGCNCGAAGGATGAGTGCCTCGCTGCCGCGCCCTATCTGCAGGCTTTGGCTCGCTTAGAAAGCGTTGAACACGTTGAAAGCATTGAAGCCGTCAACGAAGGCGCGATCGCGCCTGTCGCGATTGTCAGCGACTTCAAGTTGATGCTGAAAGTTGAAATCGACCTCACCGCAGAACGTGAACGCCTTTCTAAAGAAGTCGCTCGCCTTGAAGGTGAAGTCAAGAAGTGTGAAGCCAAGCTTGGTAACGAACGCTTTGTTGCTCGTGCACCAGCTCAGGTTGTTGAAACCGAAAAGAAGCGTTTAGCCGACTTTAGCGATCTCTTGGTCAAGGTTCGTGAACAACTCGCTCGTTTGCCTCAAGCCTAACAAGGTAGCTTGAAATAAAAGGACCTTTCTTCCAAAAGCAAGAAAGGTCCTTTTAACTATTTAGGGATTCATAATGGCTCTTCGTATCAGTCTTCATAAAATCCGTCCTAGCTATATCCTTAAGCCACGCGGGAAAAATCTGAAGTTTGTCTATTACATTCGTTGTGCCTTGCGTAACTGGGTACCCCAGTGTTGGCTTAAGCGCCATAAAACAACGCTTTTGAATTCCCTTGAACACCGTACCGATAAAGATTACATCCTTGATCGCGTCAATTACTACAATAAGCTCACCAGTATCACCCCTGTTACTGGCACTAAGTCTTTGACCGACATTCCCAATAAAGGAAGTACCTACAACCGCGACACGTTTGAAATAGCACGCTATTTTGATCCGTCGTTAAAGATTGATACCCTCTTTGGTGACAATGTTCAAATTGGCACTACGCCTTCTATCGTAAAAAGTCGTCCTATTCAAGCGGATAATCAATTTGACGTTGTTCTGAATTTAGACAAAGTTAGACATTTCACTTTTTTAAAAGACAAGCGTTCTTTCGCCTCAAAACTTAATCAAGCCATTTTCCGTGGGGCTACCTACCAATCCCATCGTCAGCGCTTTATGAATATGTACTTTGGACATCCACTTGTGGATTGTGCTAACACTGCTCATAAATCTGATTTGCCTTCTGAATGGAATAAACCTCTTATCACCTTATATGACCATCTCCACTACAAGTTTGTTATTTGTCTTGAAGGAAATGACGTAGCGAGTAACTTAAAGTGGGTGATGTCCTCTAACTCGATTGCAATCATGCCAAAACCAAAGTACGAAACTTGGTTTATGGAAGGACGACTACAGGCAGGTGTGCACTATATTGAGATTAAAGATGACTTTTCTGACCTAGAAGAAAAGATTCAGTATTACAGCCAACACATCGACGAAGCAGAAGTCATCATTCGCAATGCTCATGAGTTTGTTCATCAATTTTTTGACCACACTCGCGAAGAGCTGATTGCGATCCTAGTCATGCAAAAGTATTTTGAAATGACTGGTCAAGTCCATAGAAGCAAGTAAGGTTTTGATAGATCTTTGAGACAAGTCATTTTATTTACATAGTATTAGACCGATAATAGAAGAAGCCATCAGCTCGATATTGATAAATTCGGACGAGACTGATCCTTTAACCGTTTGACAATTGACCAAGGAGAACGGAAATGACGACAGTAGACACCATTGCACAGGTAATTAAAGAAAATAAAAGCCTGGAATTCGCATATCACGGTTTTGACCGCGTGGTATCCCCTTACGCTTGTGGCTTGACTCCCACAAATGAAATTAAGATGATCGGCTTCCAGACCGGCGGCGGTAGCAATTCTGGTATCACTGAAAAGTTGCGCTTCTATACGGTCGCTGATATTGCGGGCATCGCTGTTTCTGACGCACCGTTCCGTCCCTCTACTGAAGAAGATAAAGCTATCTTCTGCCAGTTGAGCAAAGTTTACGAAGAAGTTCACTAAGTTTGAACCTTTTCCACATAATAAAAGAGACCGTTTGAATGCGGTCTCTTTTGCTTTTTTAGACAGGATTTTTTGGGTCTAACCCTGTCAAGTTGTCAACACCAGAAGCCTCCTCAACAGCCAAGTTGGCTTCGGCTCGACCACCTTCCCAGTAGGTTGCACGCTCAATACCCAAGAGTTCAGGGTGAAACACGGGATTACGACCTTCGCGAAGCTGTGCTTCATAGTCTTGCAAAGCTAAGAAAGCAGGCTTTTGCAACAAGAAAATCGCAATGATATTCAGCCAAGCCATCGTACCCACACCAACGTCAGCCATCGTCCAAATCAATGTCGATGCATTGATTGCTCCAAAAGCGACCGTCCCAATAAAGATCGCCTTACAGACTGTCATCATCACAGGCTTTTTAATATAGCGATTGAGATAGGCTACATTGGTTTCAGTCATATAGTAGTAGCCCAAAATGGTCGTAAAGGCAAAGAAGAAAATCGTAATTGCAATAAAGGGACCACCCCAACCAGGCATCAATTGATCAATTGCCGCTTGGGTATAGACGGGANNGCCCGCCTCTACGCCTGGCAAGCCTTCATACAGTGCCTGACCATTAGGATCAACCATGTTGTAGCAACCTGTCATCAAGATCATAAAACCCGTTGCTGAACAAACAAATAACGTATCGATATAAACCGAGAACGCTTGCACAAGTCCTTGCTTAGCAGGGTGAGACACAGCTGCAGCAGACGAAGCGTGTGGTCCCGTCCCTTGCCCAGCTTCGTTGGAATAGATCCCACGCTTAACGCCCCACGCAATCGCAGAACCGAGTAACCCGCCCGTAATCGAATCCATACCGAAGGCACTGCTTACGATCATCTGAAAGACGTCAGGAATCTGCTGCCAATTGACCCCAACAATAATCAAAGCAACCACGATATAGGCTTGCGCCATAAAAGGCACGATCCAGGACGTAAAGGTCGCGATACGACGTAAACCACCCACGATCACAAAGCATGTAATCGAAGCGACGATACCNGCAGTAATTTCAGCCTCTAAACCAAAAGCTTCATGCCAAGCCAAGGCGATCGAATTACTCTGAACACCTGGACAGAAAAAGCATGATACCAAAATCGTGACAATTGCAAATGCCCAGGCATAGGGCTTCATGCGTAACCCGCGCTCGATATAAAACGCAGGACCACCACGATATTGACCTTCAATTTTTTCTTTATAAATCTGACCTAAAGTCGATTCTACAAACGCAGACGATGCCCCCAAAAAAGCAACCATCCACATCCAAAAAAGTGCCCCAGGACCACCAAAACAAATAGCCGTTGCAACACCTGCAATATTGCCTGTGCCCACACGCCCCGCGAGGGTTAAAGAGAGTGCCTGAAAGCTTGATAGCCCAATTTCGTCTTCTTTCTTTTGAAAAAGCAACCGCCACATTTCAGGAAACATGCGTAGTTGCACAAAGCGAGAACGAATAGAAAAGAATAGACCAGCCCCTAAACATAAGGCGACAAGTACCGGAGACCAAATGATGCCGTTTAGGGTATTAATAAAATTTTCCATACTCGGGGATACTTTGATTTTTTATATAGACAGACGAATAAGGGATTTATCTGTTCGTAAGCTCTCAGTGTAGTCCGCAGACTAAAAGAGCTCGGATTTCTCCGAGCTCCTTTTTTGAGAGAATGTTAGGGAATCTGAGATAGATCAAACCGCCTGTTTATTTCTCTCTAACGTCTTACTTGGCAGCGCGTTCAGCAATAATGCCTTCCCAACGTTCGACCTGGGCACGAACCTGAGCTGTAATNGTACCACCGAGGTGGTTACGAGCATTCACAGAACCTTCAAGCTTGAGCACTTCGTAGACATCTTCTTCGATAGCAGGGCTAAAGCTCTTCAGCACATCGAGTGGCAGATCTTCAAGACCGCAACCACGTTCAGAAGCAGCACGCACCGTCTGACCAACGATATCGTGAGCCGTGCGGAACGGCGTACCATGACGAACAAGGTAGTCAGCCAAGTCAGTTGCCGTCGGATAACCCGCCTGAGCAGCCTGATGCATAGCGTCTGCCTGAGGTTCGACCCCAGCCATCATGTCGCAGAAAGCACGAAGCGTATCCTTCACCGTATCGATTGCATCGAACACGGGTTCCTTGTCTTCCTGGAAGTCCTTGTTATAAGCAAGCGGCGTACCCTTCATCAAGGTCAACATAGCGATCAAATCACCATAAACGCGACCTGCCTTACCACGAGCCGTTTCAGGAACATCAGGATTCTTCTTCTGCGGCATGATCGAGCTACCCGTCGTAAAGCGATCAGGCAACTTGATGAACGCAAAGCGCTGACTCATCCAAATGATCAATTCTTCGGAGAGACGAGAGATGTGCATCATCAAAACGGCAGCGGCAGAACAGAATTCGATCGCAAAGTCACGGTCGGACACAGCGTCGAGCGAATTTTGGCACACAGCTTCAAAACCGAGCAGTTCAGCAGAGTAGTGACGATCAATCGGGTACGTCGTACCAGCGAGCGCAGCAGAGCCCAACGGGCTACGATTTACACGACGGCGAAGATCGAGCATACGTTCGCGGTCACGTTCAAACATTTCGACATAAGCCAACATATGGTGNGTAAACGTCACCGGCTGAGCAACCTGCATATGCGTAAAGCCCGGCATAATCAAGCCAGCATTCTGCTTAGCTTGATGAACAAGCACTTCCTGAAGGTGTTCAAGACGGCTAACGATCACATCGATTTCGCTACGGAGGTAGAGACGAATATCGGTTGCAACCTGGTCGTTACGGGAACGACCCGTATGAAGACGCTTACCCGCATCGCCAATCAAAGCCGTCAAACGAGCTTCAATATTGAGATGGACGTCTTCAAGTTCCAGCTGCCACTCAAAGGCGCCAGACGTGATTTCCTCACGAATCTGAGCCATGCCACGACGAATGTCAGCCAAATCCTGTTCGGTGATCACACCAACCTTAGCCAACATAGCGGCATGAGCTAAAGAGCCGTCAATGTCAGCCATCGCCATACGCTTGTCGAAATCAACACTAGCGGTATAGCGAAGCACAAAAGCGTCCACGGGTTCCGAAAAACGACCAGACCAGTACTTCTTCTTGGCATGTAACGGATCGTTGGAGTTATCGTGTTCTTGCGTCATTGTTTTTCCCTTTTTCCCTATAAAAAGAGGAGTCAATCTCCGAGCCTTCATTGTACAATTTTGAGACGGATGACACACTATGACACGCGTCTAACAGGTTGGTTTTACGATGAAATAGCATTTCTTTGGCTTTTTTCGCAAAAAATTTGCATTTTTCTGTTTTTCGTGTACAATTCTCTTTCCCCGGGGTGTAGCGCAGTCTGGTAGCGCGCCTGCTTTGGGAGCAGGATGTCGGGAGTTCGAATCTCTTCACCCCGACCAAAATTCAGGTCCAGCCGGACATTGTGATCAATCTGCCCGTAGCTCAGTTGGATAGAGCACCTGCCTTCTAAGCAGGTGGTCGCAGGTTCGATCCCTGCCGGGCAAGTACAGATTACTGGTGGGAATAGCTCAGTTGGTAGAGTCCCGGATTGTGATTCCGGTTGTCGTGGGTTCGAGTCCCATTTCCCACCCCAGAACAAAGCCCGTACAGTTAAACGCTGTACGGGCTTTTTCTTTCTTTACTAGACAGGGGATGTTGAATTCGTCCTCTTCGACTTCATCAACATCCCTTCGCGTTTAATATTCCATCTCGGTTTTAACGACCTGCCCACTATTGCGAAGATCCACTCGCAACGTATCAATATTCCCAACCGTAAACGGCAAATAAATACGTCCTTGCGCCTTCTTTGTTCGAACATTAAGCACAACTGTGACCCCAGTCGTCTTTTTCGATTGCTCAAAGATAGGCTCTAAGGCTTGAAGATTCTTCGCCTCATAAGCATCTATGTCAACGCGAAGACACGATGCAGCCATCGCTCGGAAATCATCCAAACTCATCGCATTATCAACATTCACCGAGACACGCTTATTAAATTCATCGTATCGGATGCGCCCTTCGATACAGACAACCGAATCCACGACGAATTTGTTTTTACATTTTTCCCAAGCGTCAGAAAAGCAAACAACCTCTAACACGGCTGTCCCGTCGTCTAACTGCACAGCCCCCATGCGTCCACGCTTACCTTGAATTACACGAATATTCGTCACAATACCCGCGAGTTTTACCGTCTCACGAGAAGGTTGAATTTGCCCTAACTCTAGAGAGGTGTAATGCGCGACTTCAGCCTGATAGAGGTCAAACAGATGTCCAGAGAGCCAAAAGCCTAAAGCGCCTTTTTCTTCAATCAGCTTTTTGCGTTCTGACCACGAAGGCGCATCCACCCAACTCACGATGCGCTTTACTTGCACATCGTCACCAAAGAGACTACTTTGCCCTTCACTCGCCGCGACAGCGTGTCCCGCGGTCAAGGCTTGAGAGACATTACCAAAGAGTTTGCCGCGATCTGGATCGACTGAGTCAAAAGCCCCTACCTTCACCAGACCTTCCAAAATACGAGAATTAAGNGTACCAGGCACACGTGCGGTCAAATCAAAGATATCAACAAAGNNAGTATCCTTGCAGCGCGTCTCCATCATTGCTTCGACCTGTTGACGCCCCATGCCTTTGATACCACCTAAACCAAAGCGAACATGCTTTTCATCTGGCGCCGTAAAGAACCACTCAGACGCATTGATATCGGGCGGTAGAATATCAATCCCGTTCATACGAGCGTCATCAAGTAGCGCCTTCATCTTGTCGCCCTGGTCCATCACCATGCACAAGTTAGCCGCCATAAAGCAAGAAGTGTAGTGCGTCTTTAAAAATGCCGTCTGATATGCCACATAGGAATAAGCTGCGGCATGAGACTTATTAAAGCCGTACCCTGCGAACTTTTCCATTAAGTTAAAGATTTCTGTGTGCACAGATTCTTTCACGCCACGCTCTCCTGCCCCCTTTACAAAGACAGCGCGTTGGCGTTTCATCTCTTCGACGTTTTTCTTACCCATGGCTCGACGCAACAAGTCTGCGCCCCCAAGGGAATAGCCGCCCACAACCTGCGCCACACGCATCACCTGTTCCTGATACACCATAATGCCGTAGGTTTCAGCTAACACAGGAGCCATGCGTTCGTCCAAATATTCCACCTTTTCTCGCCCGAACTTACGAGCGATAAAGGACGGAATCAGATCCATTGGACCAGGACGATACAGAGCATTCAAAGCCACTAAGTCTTCGAGGCGATCAGGACGTGCCTGACGTAACAGCTGACGCATACCTTCAGATTCAAACTGGAAGACTGCAGCGGTATTTGCATTTTGGAAACACCGATAGGTTTCTTCGTCATCAATAGGAATACGTTCAAGCTCAAAATCACGTTCTGGATAAAGCTTGTCAATGTACTCTTTGCACTTCGCCAAAATAGAAAGCGTTGTCAAACCCAAAAAGTCAAACTTCACCAAGCCGACATTTTCGACGTCTTTTTTGTCGAACTGACTGACTGTATTTTCTGGCGCACCGTCCGAGTTATAGAGAGGACAAAAGTCCGTCAAACATCCTGGCGCAATCAACACGCCCCCAGCGTGCATCCCCAAGTTACGCGTCAGCCCTTCAAGCGGACGAGCTAACTTCATAAGTTCTTTATATTCGTCGTCCCTTTCAACCGCCTCACGAAACTCAGGGACATCCGTCATGGCATCATTCAGAGAAATGTTTTTCCCTGGTTGCATCGGAATGAGTTTAGCTAAACGGTCCGCCTTCATAAAAGGCATATCCATTACACGCGCAACGTCACGCACAACCGCTTTAGCACCTAACGTACCAAAGGTGGCAATCTGACTCACAGCATCAGCCCCATACGTTTTTTTCACGTATTCGATCGTACGGTCGCGATTGTACTGACAAAAGTCCACGTCAAAGTCAGGCATGGACACACGTTCTGGATTTAAGAAACGTTCAAAAAGAAGGTCGAACTTAAGGGGATCCAGGTCGGTAATCCCTAACGAATAAGCGACCAAAGACCCTGCCCCAGAACCACGTACTGGTCCAACTGGCACACCATGCGTTTTAGACCAGTTAATAAAGTCCTGCACGATCAAGAAGTAACCAGGGAACTGCATCTTTTTGATGATCCCCAGTTCATATTCCAATCGTTCTACGTATGCAGGACGACGTGCATCACGTTCCTTTTCATCGTCATAAAGAAACGCCAGTCGCTTTTCTAACCCTTCATGAGAAAGATGATCCATATAATCATCCAAACTCATACCATCGGGTGTGGGGAATAAAGGAAGTTGAGGCTTTGACAGTACCCCATCCAAACTACAACGCTTAGCTATTTCAACAGAATTAGTGAGTGCAGACGGAATATCGCTAAAGAGTTCACACATCTCTTCTTCCGTCTTCATGTACTGCTCACGCGTAAAACTTCTATCTCGACGCGGGTCATTCAAGGTATAACCTTGAGCAATACAGCAACGCACTTCATGCGCTTCGAAGTCTGCCTGATCCAAGAATTGAATCGGATGAGTACTNACCACGGGTAGCCCATGCTCGGCAGCCAAGTTCGCCAAAAAGTGAACACGAATCTCATCTTTAGGGCGTCCTGCGCGTTGCAACTCAATATATAAGCGATTCGGGAAGATACGCTTCAATCGGCTAATAATATTGCCCGCCTGGCGTTCACTCCCTGTATCTAAGAGTTGGGACAAACGCCCCTTGGGACCACCAGTCAAAGCAATCAAGCCATCCGTTGCTCCAGGCTCATCTAACCACTCGTCACGAATTTGACCACGATACGGATCTTCAGACTCCAAAAATGCCTTGGTTAACAAGACGCAAAGCGAATGGTAGCCCGTGTGATTCATGCAATAGAGCGCCATTCGGAAAGGGTTATCTGGGAATTTATGGTTTTTTATTTTGACGTCACAACCCAAAATCGGCTTGATCCCAGCCGAAAGCGCATGGGTATAGAAGCGCAATCCCCCAAACACATTCATCAAGTCAGTAATCCCTAAAGCAACGCCACCATTCTCAAGCGTTCGATGAATTGCAGGATCGATACGGACAATACCATCCGTTACAGAGTACTCAGAATGGAATCGAAGATGAATGAATCGAGGATCGGTCATGACCTGAATGAAACTAGAAAATTACTTGAAGATTGTCAGTTTAACGGAGTCGCTTGAAATCGTCATGATTGAAGTCAGTCGCAACTTCAATAACCACGCTTTTCGTGAGTCAATAATTTTTTTACAAAACAGCAAACGCAACTTCGATAAATACCTAAAAAACTGGGGGACGACACATCAAAGTATCCCCCAAGATTGATTTGTTAGGTTGGAAGTGTTTTTACTTACCCCAAGAATCCTTCAAACCAACAGCTAAATTAAAGACTGGTTTTTCGGTAGTGTGATCTTCACGATCAGCAACAAAGTAGCCATTACGTTCAAACTGGAACTTGTCATCACGCTCAGCCTTAGCAGCCGCAGGTTCAACAAAGGAACTCAACACCGTCTTAGAGTTCGGAGTTAAACGATCCAAGAAGTTACCTTCGCCTTCATCAGGGTGCGGCACATTGAAGAGGCGATCGTAAACACGAATTTCAGCTGGCACCGCTGTCTTAGCATCTAACCAGTGAATCGTAGCCTTCGTCTTCACAGACATCGAACCTTCCGTGCCAGAACGTGTTTCAGGCAAATAGTTCGCATGTACGGCTACAACCTTGCCAGATTCATCCTTATCAAAAGACGTCGGGACAATAACAAAACCGTAACGTAAACGTACAGGCTTAGCCGGCGTACCATCGGCAGGCACCGTCAAACGACGGAAACCCTTGGGCGGCAATTCAGCAAAGTCGCTTTCTTCAATCCAAAGTTCACGAGAGAACGTAATCTCACGAACTCCCATTTCAGGATGCTGAGGGTGATTATTCGCCTCTAACGTTTCGCTTTGGTATTCAGGATAGTTGTCAATAATCAACTTCAACGGACGAAGCACAGCAACACGGCGCGCCGCACGTTCTTCTAAATCTTCACGCAAGCACTGTTCCAAAACGGAATAGTCGATCCAACCGCCAGACACTTTAGAAACACCACAACGTTCCGCAAAGTTCTGAAGGCTCTTCGGCGTAAAGCCACGACGGCGCAGACCAACGATGGTTGGCATGCGTGGGTCATCCCAACCGTCGACATGCTTATCTTGCACCAACTGAATCAACTTACGCTTACTCACCACCACATAGGTGAGATTCAAACGATTGAACTCATACTGGTGCGAAAGCAAGAAGAAATTCGGACGAACCACATCAAGCGCTGCTTGCATGAGTGGTGTGAAGTTTTCAGGGAAACGAAGTAGCTCAGCAAAGAACTGCGTCACAGAAGCATCATTAATATCAGTTGGGAAGTTTTCTGCCCAACCTTCCATCAAACGAGAAACGCTAGCTTCTGGCAAACTTGCCCCAAGCTTGGCACGATTTTCAAGTACCAACTTAACGAACGCCATTGCACGGTCATCTTCACCAGAAGCCATACGCTGAAGAATTCCCAAAGCTTCTTCATACTGTGGACGACGCAACAACGGAATGATGCGTTCAAGCGCCCAGTTATAGAAAGCACGCTGATCTTCGAATTCCAACGTACAAATCGAGTGCGTAATATTTTCCAGCGAGTCTTCAATCGGATGCGCAAAGGTGTACATCGGGTACACGCACCACTTATTGCCCGTCGCATGGTGCTCAGCAAAACGGATACGGTAGATCGCTGGGTCGCGTAGATTCATATTGGGGCTAGCCATATCAATCTTGGCACGAAGCACCATAGAGCCTTCGGGATGCTTACCATCACGCATTTCATGGAAACGCGTTAAATTTTCTTCAGGAGAACGATCGCGATACGGCGAATTCTTACCAGGCTCCTTCAAGGTGCCACGGTTTTCGCGCATTTCGTCAGCCGTCTGCTCATCCACATAAGCGTAGCCCGTACGAATCAAATGTTCAGCAAACGCGAACATATGTTCAAAGTAAGAACTCGCGAAATATAAGTTCGTTTCGTTACCGAACTTCCAGTCAAAGCCAAGCCAACGGACGCTATCCTTGATGCCATCCACATATTCTTGGTCTTCTTTTACGGGATTCGTATCGTCAAAGCGCATATGGCAGGCACCATGATAATCACGCGCCAAACCAAAATTTAAACAAATACTCTTAGCGTGACCGATATGAAGATAGCCATTCGGTTCAGGCGGAAAACGCGTACGAATGCGAGCAATATCAGGCTCACCCTTTTCTAACTGTTCACTATACGGGGCGGGATGACCACACCAGTAGCGGGGTAAATTCGCACCGCGTGCAAGATCATCATCAATAATATTGCGAATAAAGTTGGTGACCTGCGCACCAGTGGCAGGCACTTCGTTTTCAGAAGTCATCGATCTCATCCGAATTCAATGAAGGTAATTTAGCTATTGTAACCGTTACATGCCACCTTAACAGCAACTTCTTCTCCAGTGTCTAAAGACTTAAAGCAGAAATCTATCAACATAGCAAACAAACTATTCCGAAAAATGTCGGTTATTGACATCTACAGGTGTCATATAGTCCCCATACATCGACGTTAAAATTTTGTCGTAATTATGAGGGGCTAAAAATTCTCCATTCTCAAACTTCACATAAATCAAAGGATAAATATCTTTAGCTTCGAGAAAGAACTCTGGATTAGTCATTGGCGTATGTCCCATCCACTCTCCATTCCCATCCTCTTTCAGCTTCGAAAAGATATACCTAACAAATACAAAACACAAATACCCTGGCAAAGCAGTAAACGTAAAACAAGCTCTTATAAATCTGTTTTTGAATGCCTTTCTGTGCCCACGACGTTTAAAAGCTTTAAAAAAAAATTTAAAAATTTTTACTTGACGCAATGAATATTTTTGAAATGGGAATATATCCAAAAATATTCCTTTCGCACCATTGGCATCAATAACACTACTTTCCAAATCTCTTATTTTCGGTACCCGACATCCCTTCGTATACAAAGCATCTTGAAATTCCAACCCCTCCGGTAGTTTTCCTTCTTTAGCTAATAGCTTTAACTTAGAAAAGTTGTCACTATCCATAGCCAAATCAATATCATCATCCCACGGGATAAAACCTTTATGTCTTACTGCACCCAACAACGTTCCATAAATTAAAAAATACTCTACATCATTAGACTTGCAAAATAAATCAAACTTACATAAAAGCTCATAAAGATCCTGATGAATATTACTCATACGACACCCAAAAAAGTTTTTAGTACTTCTTCATAACAAGTAAAAGACTTTTCACAACATCATCAACATCTATATTGTTAATATCTTTTTCATCATACAAATGTATAACGCGTTTAGACAGAACACCCCAACGTCCAACAGAAGTTCCACCATAAAGTGCAACACCTGCTTTATCTAAAGCTCCCGCGATATGAGCAGCCCCACCATCTCCTAACAAAAAATAGTCCGTTTCGTTAACCAGGGCGATAAAATCATCAAGCGTTGGCGTGATAACTACTTCTGACGGGATATTTAGTTTTTCCTTTAAAATCCTTCCTTTTTGTTCATCCCCCGCTTTTACAGAAATTAACAAACTAAAATACTCCTTACAGTATAAAGAATTTAAAATATACACTAACTTCTCTATACACATCTGGCTAGTGATTCTATTATTCGACAATTCGATAAGTAGCCGTTTACCCGTTAATTCAAATCGTCGTTTCTTAATTAAAGTTTTATCAAATTTTGGATAGCAATACCAAGGGATCTCTTTCACAGATTCATTTAGCAACCTAATGTTTTGAAGAGCAACATGGTCATGGTAAGCAAAACTCTTTAGNGTTTGTATACAAGAATCCCCCCCTCCTACCTCCAAATGTCCAATTCTCTTTTTAGCTCCACTAACGTACAATAGAACTCCATTGACATTTAAAGAACTAGGCACAGGAACTATCCCAACATCCACCTTCCAAGCTCTAGCTTTGAAACCCATACCTATTGCAGTCAAATACTTATTCCCATTTGGAATAACAAAATACCTATACCCAGGAAAGTATTTAGCAACACCTGCGTTTCTTTGACTTAAAAATATAACTATTTCAGCAGACAGATCGTTATTTCTTATATAATTGCACAAAGGAATTGTTGCGGAAATAAAATCCCCCAACCCATTTCTTCGAATAATTAAATATTTCATAAAAAAGTTCGTGTTATCTTATTTTGAACTATTCAATCTAATGATAAGACTAGAGGTATCCAAACGTCCACCACCCGCACGTTGAATTTCTGCGTAGTATTCGTCGACAAGCGTCGTCACAGGTATGTCTGAACCATTACGCTTAGCCTCATTTTTTACGATACCTAAGTCCTTACGCATCCAATCCACTGCAAAACCAAAATCAAACTTCCCTTGATCCATAGTTTTACCGCGATTAATCATTTGCCATGAAGACGCTGCACCAGCACTTAAAGCATCAATGACTTTGGGAATATCTAAGCCAGCATTCTTACCAAAGGCGACTGCTTCAGCTAAACCTTGGACGCAACCGGCGATACAAATCTGATTGACCATTTTGGCGAGTTGTCCTGCGCCCGACGAACCAAAATAGGTCGTCGCATTAGCGTAGTACGTCATGACTGGCTTAGCCCGCTCAAAGGCTTCCTCTTCACCACCACACATGACAGTCAAACAACCATTTTCTGCGCCTGATTGACCACCAGACACTGGTGCATCGACAAACTGAACGCCTTGTGCAAGCCCTTTAGCAGACAACTCCCTTGCCACTGTGGCACTCGCCGTTGTATGGTCGACAAAGAGCGTACCTTTAGCCATGCCACTAAAAGCACCATGGTCGCCCAAAACCACGCTACGAAGATCGTCATCATTGCCAACACATGCAAAAACGATCGAAGCACCTTCTACCGCTTCAGCGGGCGTCACTGCCATACGACCACCAAAGGTATCGACCCAGCGTTGTGCTTTCTCGGTTGTACGGTTATAGACACAAACGTCGTGTCCTGCCAATTTGAGGTGTCCTGCCATCGGATAGCCCATTGTCCCCAAACCAATAAAAGCCACTTTCATTGAAGGCACTGACGTATAAGTTTTGTCCATCTTCATCGCATGCTCCTTATCTGATCAACCTGCACAATATTCGCCAAGTTGCTCACCCCACTCATAAAGTGCCTCAAGCACTGTTTGATGAGCCTCATTATCCCAACTACTTTCTTGCAAGCGATCAATCTCATCAAAATAACTTGAGATCGTCAACGCATCATCTTGTCCTTCCATTAAACGCTCCTCACAGAAAGCTCGCCATTCCAGAAGCTCTTTTGGAGTTAAAGTGTCAGTANNCCAATTACGTGCCCGAAATCGGAACAACAACGAATTTAATCGTTCGTCTTCAAAGTGTATTGCACGATCCGCCATCAACTCCGCTAAACGTTCGGGAGAAGCTCGACGCACAACCTGCATGGTTTGCGCATCTTCTCGACTAGCGAAACCACCATCATAAAGACCATAGTCAACATCAGACGGTGTTGGTTTTTCTTGGTTTTCTGAGAACTCTAAAAGAGCTCCTTGTAGCATCGGTAAGATAGTTTGCAACTTCGCATGATTCTGAACTGCCACATTCAAATCAAGCCCAAATTTTTCAGCTCGATCTGGAGACACTACTTTTAATACCGAACATACAAAAGGCGACCCATTGACAGCCAATCGATAAACAGGTAGCGGATCAGTACCCTCAGGTAACGTATCTTTACGAACCAACAATCGAGCCTTCAATTCAGCTGCACTCATGCGCGCCAATTCTGTTGGGTCGTGCATCAAATCCCACATAAAAACCTCATTGGGCTTTTGTGCATTGACACTGATCATTGAGGCAAGGCGAATAAAGCCACGCTTTTGCCCAAATTTGGGAGAAATCCAAACCACAGGTACTTTTTCAACCGCCGCTTTAACCGCTGCCTTGGATCGGTTATCTAATGCCCATTGCCAAAGACGAGGTTCAGTTTTTTGAATGAGTTTTGCCAAACCTAATGTGACTTCAACGTCGCTCAGTGCATCATGCGCGTGTGTATGCGTAATGCCATTAGCCTTACTGAGGTACTCCAACTTAAAACACACGCCTTCGTGCTCTTCATTATTGGGGTCAACGTCCTTCCAAAGCGGTNNACATTGGATACCGTTTCCTCTCAGTGCCCAAACAGCACACATCAAAGGAAAGATATCCCAACGTGAACACCCATTTTTCCACTGATGCGAATATGGATCTAAAAAATTACGCCAAAATAAAAAGCGTGACACCTCATCGTCAAACCCTAAGGTGTTGTAACCAACGGAAATGGTTTCGGGCTGATTAAATTTCGACCAAATTTCGCCAGCAAACTCGCTCTCGCTGATCCCTTTGGCTTGACACATCTGAGGGGTTAAACCTGTCACTAAACAGCTTTCAGGATTCGGTAGATAGTCGGTCGCTGGTTTGGCATATAAAACATCACCCTGCGTTAGAGGCTGAAACGTCATGTCGGTACGCAGTCCTGCAAACTGAGCGGGGCGATCTTTACGTCGATTCAGGCTAAAGGTTTCATAGTCATACCAATAAAAGGTTGAACCACGATAGGCGTCAGTCATACATCAATTCCTTAGGCTAAAATCACATCAAATTGCTCTTGGGTGTAGCTAGGCTCTACTTCAAGTAACACGGGCTTTTCAACAAACGCCTGCAAAAGTTCCAAGGCTTCAGACTCTTCTTCTAACAGCATTTCAATCACTGGTTGACTCGCCTGAATGTGAAATTCCTTGGTTTCTTGGTACTGCTTACAAAGACGAACAATCTCACGCATGATCGCATAGCAAACCGTTCTAGCTGTACGCACTTCGCCACGACCGCCGCACATAGGACAAGGCTCACAAAGCACATGCGCCAAAGATTCACGCGTACGTTTACGCGTCATTTCAACCAAACCCAATTCGGTGAAGTTACTCACGGTCATACGAGTGCGATCCGTTGACACTGAACGACGCAATTCAGCTAACACAGCATCACGATGTTCATCGCAACTCATATCAATAAAGTCAACGATGATGATGCCCCCTAGGTTACGCAAACGTAACTGTCGAGCAATGGTTTGTGCTGCCTCTAGATTCGTTTTGAAAACGGTATCGCTAAAATCTCGTTTACCCACATAGCCGCCCGTATTGACGTCAATGGTCGTCATAGCTTCGGTTTGGTCAAAAACTAGATAGCCACCGCTTTTGAGATCCACACGACGTTCAAGCGCATGTTCAATTTCGGTTTCGATACCATGCAATTCAAAGAGCGGACGTTCACCACGATAGAGCGTTAATCGATCCTTGGCTGCAGGTACAAAACGATCAGCAAAGCTTTGTAGACTTTCAAAATTGATGCGACTATCGACTTCAACAGTTTGCGTTTCTTGGTGCACCATGTCACGCAAAACGCGTTGCGCTAACGAGAGATCTTGATAGAGTAACTTTGGACCAGTACTCTTATTCGCGAGCTGATGAATTTCATGCCAAAGACGCCCTAAATAAACCATGTCGTCTTGAAATTCTTGAGCGGTAGCCCCTTCTTCAGCGCTAGTGCGAATGATATAGCCGCCTTTTTCAGATTCGGGACGCAACTCGGTGAGAAGCTGTCGTAGAGACTCCCTCAAAGACGCATCTTCAATACGTTGAGATACGCCAATATGGTTGTCTTTAGGCAGATAAACCAATTTCCGNGTACCAGCCAACGAAATCGTCGTTGTTAAACGAGCACCCTTGGTACCAATGGGATCCTTAGTCACTTGTACCATCAAGGATTGACCTTCATGAAGGATTGTTTCGATGGGCGCAGGTTTTTCACCATCACGGTGTGCTTCAGCGATATCAGCCACATGCAAAAAAGCTGTTCGCTCTAATCCAACATCCACGAAAGCACTTTGCATTCCAGGTAAGACACGAACCACCTTACCAAGATAAACATTCCCTACCAAGCCTCGGGCACTGGTTCGTTCAATAAAAAGATCTTGAAGAACGCCATCCACTACAATGGCGACACGCACTTCACGGGGCGTACAGTTAATCAGTATATGTTCCACGATGGCGGCTCCTTGCCTGCCTGCGACTTTGCGCTCAAAATAAACTGCTACACATTGTAGTGGGTTCGCCCCTCCCTTTTGAAGTTCTTCCCCTTTCTTCTGCAGGATTTATACGCATGTTGCTTATTACTGGTGGCGCTGGTTTTATTGGCTCCAACTTCATTACTGAATGGTTTAAAAAACAGGATGAAGAGATCGTCACATTAGATGCTCTGACTTACGCGGGGCAAATCAGCAATTTAAAAGACGTGGAACACCACCCTAAGCATCATTTTGTTCATGGCAATATCCTCGATGAAACCCTCGTATCAACGCTTTTAACCAAGCATCACCCACGTGCCATCA
This sequence comes from uncultured Sutterella sp., assembly GCA_905186105.1. Lineage (GTDB taxonomy): Bacteria > Pseudomonadota > Gammaproteobacteria > Burkholderiales > Burkholderiaceae_F > Sutterella. The sequence continues at coordinate 2,350,029 of LR994475.1, forward strand.
TTCACTTTGCAGCCGAAAGTCATGTAGATCGTTCAATTTCTGGTCCACAAATTTTCGTGGACACCAACGTAAAAGGCACTACAACCCTTCTTGGTGCTGCGTACCGCTATTGGCTCACCTTAGACGACCAAGCCAAAACCCAATTCCGTTTTATTAACATTTCTACAGATGAGGTCTACGGGTCCATTTCACTCGACAGTGCGCCGAATATTGAAACATCGCCCTTTGATCCGAGTAGCCCCTACTCAGCAAGTAAAGCAGCTGCTGATCAATTTGGACGTGCTTTTCATCGTACTTACGGACTGCCAGTTATCACTGTTCGCTGTACCAATAACTATACTNCGCGCCAATATCCTGAAAAACTATTGCCTTTCATGCTAATGAGAGCGCGATTTGGGCAATCACTCCCCGTCTATGGCGATGGTCAACAAATTCGCGATTGGATTCATGTTTATGATTTTTGTCGAGCCATTCGCATGATCTTAGCTAAAGCTAAGCCAGGTGACATCTTCAACGTTGGCACCAATCACGAATTAACAAACCTAAATTTTTTAGAAACTTTGATGGGAGCCTTAGACGAAGTCGAGCCTCGTTCGGATGGTCAACCTCATGCCAGCGCTATCACGCACATTCAAGATAGACCAGGTCACGATCGACGCTACGCGCTTGATTGCACCAAGCTTCGCGACACACTCGGTTGGACACCGCTCATGACTTTTGAAGAAGGAATTCGTTCAACAGTAGCGTGGTATCTCAGCCATTAATGCTGCGAGCGAAAAACACGCAATGATCCCAACACACCGAGCAGTAACAAGGTCATCCCTACTACCAAAAGTGGGGTTGTGNNCCATTCTTCACGCCAAAGATGGGCATAGATCACGGCAAAGAGCGTTTCAAAAATAATCATTTAGTAGCCCAATGCCGGCGGCAGCCTTTGGCTCATAAGGCTCCAAAGCACAATCCCAATCCAAGACGCAAAGATCCCCAAAAAGAGCACCACACATAAAAAGAGCCAGGGCGTTGTGCCCNNCATGATCGTCTCAGGCGATTCGTTTGCAAATAAAAGTAGAATACCAATGAACGCACAAGGTAAAAGCGTCAAACCTTGTGCTGTGGACCAAGTTCGAGGAGAGTGATTAGGGTGAGCTAATAGCCATTCGGCATTACTTAAGGGATACCAAGTCCATACAAAAAGGGATAAAAAGGCAAACAGAACGCCAAGCCAAAAGTCGCCCGACGTCACACTGCCTGACCCAACCAAAACGACAAACTCTGTCCAGTTGAGGCAAATCATGCCTAAGAGTACCAATAGGAGTGGCGGCAACAATCGCCGCCAAGGCTTCGCCTTTTCTTTGGCTCGCAAGTTACCAATCACAGCCACAAGAATCGGGATAATAGCTGTGAATGCCCCGGCAATCGAGGCGCCAGCACGCTGACACGCTTCAGCAAGCAACCAGTAATAAAAGATATTACCCACAATGCCTAAGGCTGTTGCGCGTCGCCAATCCGTCCACTGATAGGTTTGGAGTTCCTTCCACTGAGAAAACGCAAAACCTAATGACAGCATGCCAAAGACCAGATAACGCACCATTGCGATCACCGCAGGCGAATAGTCTGGCAACATTAATGGGGCAACGTAAACGCTGCCCCAAATCATGCACGCGGCAATACCAAATAGAACCCCGATCAGCACGACAGTGTCCGTCTTAGCACTCCACAATGCAAACAGCCAAACCACCGCGGCTCGTTTCTTTATATTTGCTTTGCATGTCTCGTNNACTTGTTTCCATCATGGTCTTAATCACTTGGTCAAGACTAATGTAATGTGCGCCATTGCCGCGCAAAGCCATGCGTGCCGCGTTAATCGCTTTCACAGCTGCAATAGCATTACGTTCAATGCAAGGAATCTGTACCTGACCTACCACAGGGTCACAGGTCAAACCTAGGTTATGCTCCATGCCAATTTCTGCAGCATTCTCGATTTGCTCAATCGTGCCACCGCGCACCGCGGCTAAGCCTGCTGCCGCCATAGAGCACGCCACACCCACTTCCCCCTGACAACCTACTTCTGCACCAGAAATAGAAGCGTTCTCTTTGTAGAGCATGCCGATCGCCCCTGCCGTCAACAAGAACGTTCGTACGCCTTCAGGCGTACTCGATGGTACATGACGTAAATAGTATTCAATCACTGCAGGAATCACCCCAGCAGCCCCATTGGTGGGGGCGGTCACCACTCTACCCCCTGATGCATTTTCTTCTGCAACTACCATAGCATAAACATTAACCCAGTCCATCACAACCAATGGATCATCGGTACGTTGCATCAAATCATTCATCAAGGCATTGGCTCGACGAGCAATACGGAAGGGACCTGGTAACACCTCTGTCTGCTTCATCCCTCGTTCAACACCCGTGTGCATGACCTGCCAAATTTGATCCAATTTGCGATTCACCTCTTCGGGGGACTGCGTTGCACATTCATTACGAAAAACGAGTTCAGCAATCGTCAAATGATTTTCTCTCGCTTGCTGAAGAAGCTCCGCCCCGGAACGATACGGATAAGGTCGTTCAATCTTGCCTTTAAACACCTTGGGGGTAACAGGTTCTTCAGGATTATCTTCTTTCGCCACGACAATAAAGCCACCACCCACCGAATAATAGCGGCGACTATAGAGCAACTCATCATCTCGATAGACTGAAAGTGTCATCGCATTCGTATGGAAAGCTGGCACCTTATCTGGATGAAATGCAATATCACGCTCAGGATCAAAAGGCACAACAACTTCTTTATCGAGAGCAATTTGATGGGTTGCTTTCACTTTAGCAATCAAAGTCCCTACTTCATCGGGATCCATCGTTTCTGGGCTACGCCCCATCAATCCCAACTGCGTAGCCGTATCTGTACCGTGTCCTTTCCCTGTGGCTGCCAAACTCCCCATAAGTTCGACTTTTAAACCATTAACTTGATTTAAAAGACCGTTTTCGCGAAGAAGCTTGACAAAAGAGTACCCTGCACGCATCGGTCCCACGGTGTGTGAAGACGAGGGACCAATACCCACCTTGAACATGTCAAAAACACTGATTGCCATCTTGTTATCCAAATAAGATCAATATTCAAAGGGATCCGACCAACAAGAACGGATCCCTTTATGATTTTTGCGTTGAACAGTTTATTTAAACGTTCTCATGATTTTTGAATTGAATTGTATAGAGATGTTCATACACACCTTTAAGTTTCATCAATTCAACGTGAGAACCGATTTCGACAATCTGACCATCGCGCATGACAACGATACGGTCTGCCCCCTCAATTGTCGATAAGCGGTGTGCCACCACGAAAGTCGTTCTTCCTTTCATCAACGTATCTAACGATGTTTGAATATGACGTTCGCTTTCGGTATCCAATGCACTCGTTGCTTCGTCAAGCAAGAGAATCGGAGCGTTCTTTAAGAAGGCTCTTGCAATCGAAATACGTTGACGNTTAGTACCAGACAGTTGGCTACCGCCTGCACCGACTGGCGTATTGAGGCCTTCGGGCAAACTACGAATTAAATCTGCCAAAGCAGCCGCTTCAGCCGCTTTCCAAATATCATCCTCACTCACACGATCACGACAGCCATACGCAATATTGTCTGCGATCGTGCCGTCAAAGATCACCACTTCTTGGCTGACCAATGCAATCTGTTGACGTAAGCTCTTCAGAGTAACAGAACTTTGAGGAACATCATCGAAATAAATTTCGCCCTTCGTTGCTACCCAAAAGCGCGGAATCATATTGATTAATGTGGATTTACCTGAGCCTGAACTCCCAACGAGTGCAATCACTTCTCCAGGTTTCACATCCAAATTAAACAATTTAACCGCTAGTTTTTCGCTATTAGGATATGCAAACTGAACATTTTCAAAGCGAACAGCGCCCTTCACTCGTTGTAGTTCTGTCGTACCGGGATCTTTTTCTGGCTCTTCGTCGATAAATTTGAAGAGACTTTCCGCAGCTGCCGTCATGGCTGCTGTCGCGCCATTCAAACTCGACAAATGACGAATAGGAGGCATTAAAAGCAACATGGCAGACAAGAAAGTTGTAAATTCACCAATCGTGAGACTTCCCATTTGAGCTTGTGACAAAGCGACAACCACCACGATCGAAACACCTGACATAGCCACTAACTGCGTGAGCGGTGTGCCTGCAGCGCTCACTCGCTGAGACTTGAGTACTAAGTTTTTTAGACGCTGATTTACTTCTCTAAAACGTTCACGTTCATACGGCACCCCGTTATAGATCTTAACTACACGTTGTCCGTTGTAGGCTTCTGCAATCGTGCCAATCAAATCACCGAAAGTCTTTTGAGTCTCTGTCGTCAAACGTTTAATGCGCTTACTCACCCACTTCAAAACTAAAGCCAAAAGCGGTGCCACGATAAACGTCACTAAGGTCAATTTCCAATTGTGATAAATCAAGACACTAATCAAACAAATAATTTGAATCGAATCTCGAATAATCGTTGTCATCACATTGGCAGCTGTTCCAAGCGCCGTTGACGCTTCATTAATGAACTTAGACTGCACTTCGCCACAACGATGCGCCATGTAGGATGGTTCACCCCAACTCAACACACGCTCAAACATCGTTGTACGGATTTCTAAAAGTAAAGATTGCGAGACGCGTACCAATAAGAATGAACTTAAGTACTGCGTCCCCCCATGAAGAATAGAAATACCGATCAATGCCACGGGTGCCCAAACAGCCACCATCTTGTTGTGTTCGTAAAAGCCCATATCGGTAAGTTTGCCAAGCACCAAGGCAATCAATGATGAGGCACCACCCCCAGCGATCATAGCTAACCCAGCTCCAATAATTAGACCTTTATAGGGCGGGAGATAGCGAAACAAACGCATCAAGTGTTCGTTGCCGAAAATAGGTATTTTTTTAAGCATTGGATAAAGTCCGAAATTTGTCGGTATTCATCATACAGGCTAACCATATACAATGGACTAACTAATAACCAATTTCCATTGCGAGTTGTACTAAAAATGCCCAATGTTCTGTGTCGACTGCCGAATCACGTCGGAGATTGTTGCATGACGCTTCCTGCTTTACGTTTACTTGAAGCAAGTGGTTTTACCCCTATGCTGACAGGCAAACGATGGGCAGAGGATTTAATGTCTGGCATGAGTTGGCGATTTGACCCGATTGAAGGGCACGTCACTGAAGATCTTCAACGCATTCGATATATCAGTAATCATTTAGGTCCTCGCCCCTTAGGATTGCTTTTTCCGAACTCGTTTAGCTCAGCCCTACTCTTTTCAATTGGTCGAGTACGTAACGCTGGCTTCCCCACCGATGGACGCCGCTTGTTGCTCGAAAAGGTTGTTGAAGAACCAGCTCCCATGCACGAAGTGGAACGTTTTTTCCGTTTAGCGCATGGTGCCATTAAGGCTTGGGGCGGCACACCAGCCTGGGATGAAGTCCCAGAAGAATTAGGTATGAAGTTATTAGCTCGCCACGAAGCTGCGGCACGTAACCTCATGGCTCAATACAACATCCCTGAGAAGTTTGTTTTGCTCGCGCCTATTGCTCGAGGCTTACATCATGGCAAAGAAAAACAGTGGAAACACTTTAATAAACTTTGCGCACCATTACGTGAAAAAGGCTTTGAGCCGATAATCTTCCCTTCAGTAAGAGAAGAAGAAGCCAATAAANAGGCTTGCCCTGATGCCACAATCCTTCCACCAACGACGTTGGGTAACTACGCCGCATTAGCAAAACGCGCTCAACTCGTCATCGCTAATGACTCGGGTATTAGTCATGTCGCAGCAGCAGTCGGCACCAAACAAATTACCTTGTTAGGTGTCACTGATCCTGCAAGAACACGTCCCTGGAATCAACATGCGATTTGTCTTGGTAATAGTGTGGAAGGTTGGNTAACCATTGAAGCTGTATTGAACAGCATCGATCAACACTTGGCATCGTAATTCAAAATAGTACCAAACCGTCACAACGTAAATTTCGTTGTGACGGTTTCTATATAATCCATCAGCACTTATAGTTAAAGAGTCCTATCACACTTCTAAGAAAGGCATTTTAGTAAACTAGCCATAAATCTCCAGAGACCATCTTCCCAAAACCATAAAAATAAAATTAGATACCTATTAGAAAATAATCTTTATCAGATTAAGGAATAAGAAATGCAAGTTTATCTTGTGAATATGGATAGATCCACCGAACGTTTGGAAATTATGTCTCAACGTTTAGCTACATTAGGAATTGCGTTCGAAAGAGTTGCAGCAGTTGATGGTTATAAACTCGCTGATACAGCAAAAAAATGCGTCATAGCACCAAACTGGCGCTATCCCTATCACCTTACTCCTGGAGAAATAGGTTGCTTTTTGAGTCATAAAAAATGTTGGCAAAAACTAGTTGACTCTAAGGATGATTGGGCATTAGTCTTAGAGGATGACTCTTATTTTCATCCTAAAGCAAAGGATTATTTTCAATCCACAACTTGGATTCCCTCTGGTGTAAAGTTAATACAATTCAGTTTTGCTATCGATGATACTTACTCTGACAAAATTATAACCCTACACAATGGTTGTCATTTAGTGAGAGTTAAGCACTCTTCACCTTGCGGAACTTACGCCTACATGATCTCTCGAGAGGCTGCATTACAAGCGTTAACACTATCAGATAAAATCGAGGGTATATTGATAATTTCATGTTCGGAATGTTCTTTGAATTTCCAAAAATCATTTCAAACTGGCGGCTTAAAGAATGTGTAGTTAAAGTAATTGATGACGTAGAGCCTACTATTACTGGAAGAGGTCGATGCAATAAAACAAACAGTCGTAATAAGATTAACCCACTAAGATTACTAGAAAAAGTCAAAATTCAATTTGGTCGCTTAAAAACTAAAAAAATACAGCAAAATTGGTACAACGACAACCAAAAGCCATAAAACAAAATAAAAAGCAAGCAGGAACCCTTCAATACTAGTTTATTTTTCCTCATAACTGTTTTATGCATATTAATCACAGCCATGATTTACATTAAAACACTTTATTTTGACATACTTTAAAAAAACAGTGAAACATCCGATAGAAATATGAACTAACCCAGGCAGACCATCCATAAATCCACCCTTAATAAAATAAAACTTGAGAAATCTTACTAAAGGGCTCACTACAATCTTCGTCACAGAAGCCTTTTTTCCTTGCTTCCACATCAACTTCGCCTGAATTGACGTATAGGTATTCTGTTTCTCAATATATTTCGAGATACTTTCTCCAGACTCATGCATCAGGTCACCCTCTAAGCGCCTAACTTGGAAGTCTTGGTCATTCGGAACAATTTTTTCATGAACCAAATCTTCACTCCAGTGCGCATATTGACGATTAAACAACCTCAAACTCAAATCTGGATACCCTTCCCCATGGCGTAAAAAACGCCCAAAAAACTTATTGCATCGTGGGAAGCAATATGCATGATCTGCGGGATCTTTTGTAAACAAATTTTTGAGAGACTCTTTTAAACGAGGTGACAAGTATTCGTCAGCATCAAGACACAAGACCCAATCATATTTCGCGCAGTTAACCGCAAACTGCTTCTGAGGACCAAAACCCAACCAGTCTTGATGAAAAACTTTCGCACCTAAGCGTTCTGCAATTTGGACTGTGTCATCAGTACTACCCGAATCCACCACGACGATTTCTGACACAAAATCTGCACTTTGCAAGCATTTTGCTAAACAACTGGCTTCATTTTTAGTAATTACAACTAAAGAAATGGGTAACTTTCGATCAGCTAAAGTCATTGTGTTCCTCAATCCTCAGTCATCTCTTTATGCCCTGTTATTAGCATTTCCTGAGCGACTGCACGTGTATTATCAGAAATTGAGACACCAGCAAGCATACGTGCGATTTCCTCAATACGCTCAACGTCATTAAGTACTCGAAGCTGACTCTGAGTCGTCTCACCGGTAAAGTGTTTCTCTACTCTCCAATGATTGTCGCCGCAAGCAGCAACTTGTGGCAAGTGGGTTACGCAAAGCACTTGTCGAGTTACGCCCAAACGATGCAATAACTGTCCCACCACTTCGGCTGTCGCACCGCCAATACCGCTATCAACTTCGTCAAAAATGAGTGTGGGTACAGGCATCGCTGCAGCAGTAATCACTGCAATTGCCAAACTAATGCGAGCCAATTCCCCACCCGAAGCCACTTTAATTAAAGGACGGGTTTGCACCCCAGCATGACCCGCGATTAAAAATTCACAGTGTTCAGATCCATTCACAGAGGGCGATTGACTCACAAGAGCAATTTCCAAACGCGCACCTTTCATCGAAAGACGTTGCATCTGTTCTGTGACTGCGTCAGCCAGTGCCAATGCGCCTTTACGACGTACATTCGATAATTGTGCTGCCACCTGATCATAGCGTTGACGAGCATTGGCTTCGGCTTTTTTCAGTGCCTCAACATCCTTTGCGCTCGTCAAAGCTTTTAGTTGCTGACGACTGTTTTCTAGAAGACTATGTAACGATTCAGGATCAGTTCTGAATTTGCGAGCCAATTCATAATAGTGAGAAACTCGTCGATCAACTTCAGCAAAACGCTCGCCATCTAAGTCCGACCGATCCAAATATCGCGATGCATCGCGTGCCGTTTCATCAATAAGATCCATACCACTGGAGAGTGTATCGACCAACTGCGCGAGCTTTTCGTCATAGCGGCTTAGGCTCGTCAACTTTGCATGAACGGATGAGAGCATCGATGACACGGACTCGGGATCATCGGTTAATAAATTCACGATTTGGTTTAAACCATCAGCAATCGCAACCCCATGAGACAACCGACGATGATCTGCATTTAATTGTTCCCACTCTCCCGCTTTAGGCGAGAGTGTTTCAAGATCTTCAATCATCCAAGTCAAACGCTCGGATTTTTCTGCAATCGCATCAGCATTTACTGTCGCATCTTCAAAGGCTTTGTGTGCCGCTTGCCAAGCTAANAAGCTATCACGAACAGCCAAACGCTCTGCTGACGTACCCGCATGATCGTCTAGAAGCTGTAACTGATAAGCAGGCTTAAGTAACGATTGATGCGCGTGCTGCCCATGCACATCAATGAGCGTTTCACCCAATTCTCGTAATTGCGTAGCTGTAACAGCAACCCCGTTCACCCATGCGCGTGAACGCCCCTTAGTATCAACAGTACGACGAATCAAGAGTGACTCTTCGTCCATTTGAAGTTCATTCGTTGCCAACCATGCCTTTGCTTCAGATGAAGGTTGAAATTCCGCCACAATGTGAGTGCGCTCAGCCCCTTCACGCACCACGCTCGCATCGGCACGCCCTCCTAAAATCAATTGAAGAGCATCAATTAAGATCGATTTCCCAGCCCCAGTTTCACCCGTTAAAACAGTAAACCCACGGCGAACATCTAAATTTAAGGACTCAACGATGACAAAGTCACGCAAACTGAGCGTGGTCAGCATATAAACTCCACTCGTACTTTGACTTAAAAAAGATACTGTATCAGTTCGTCGAACCGTTCGTCTGCCTCTTCACACTTGTCGGCATAAAGTTCCACTTCAGTTTTCGACGCAACAAGTCAAAGTAATCGTATCCTGCAGGATGGAGCATCGTCATTCTCTGATCCGTTGAACGAATACGAAGTACGTCTCCCGGCTGAATATCACAAAAATCCTGCATATCAAAGTAAGCCACTGCATCACGCGCATTGGTTAACTCAATATCAATGGCGACATTTGCGGGTAAAACAATCGGTCGATTAGATAGCGTATGAGGCGCCACAGGAACTAAACAGACTCCTTGCAACGACGGATGCAAAATTGGNGCGCCTGCAGCTAGCGCGTAAGCCGTAGACCCTGTAGCAGTCGAACAAATAATGCCGTCAGCCGATTGGCTCGACATTTGTTGACCGTTGACATAAATCACAAACTCGACCATACCGCCTGCGCGACCATGGCTAATGCCAATGTCATTGACTGCAATACCCGAAAAGAGTGTCTTCCCCTGACGAACGACTTCGCCAGCCAATAAGGGGCGAACGTCGCGAATATATCGCCCCTGAAGAACCTTAGGCAAAACACGTTCCATGTCTTCAAGAACAATATCGGTGATAAATCCTAATCGTCCTGCATTCACACCAATGATGGGAATTTCAGAGTTTGACAAATCTCGCGCGACACCTAGCATCGTACCGTCACCACCCAAAACAACGGCTAAATCACACATCTCACCGAGCTCTTGACGTGTATACCCAGGTCGTTGGCTACGCCCTTTAAGGGAAGCAGCGCTACGTTCACAGAGAAACACTTCAGCACCACACTTTTCGATCACTCGAATCAAAGCCTGTAAGGGCACAATCATGATCTCGGTGGGTTTTACAAAAACGGCAACTTTTTTAAATGCTAGAGTCATAAGATTTCGTCGTCACTCGTAGGGATAGACTAAAAAACACTATAACGAAGGCTAGACAAAAAATAAATGCGGGAACCGACAAAGTTCGATCCCCGCACTAAAAAAAACTTCGTAGTGAAAAAATTACTTTTCGACTTCGATCGTCGCAGCACCTACAGCATGGAAACCTGCGTCCACATAGACCACATCGCCGGTCAAGCCACTCGCCAAATCAGAAAGCAAGAAAGCAGCTGTATTACCCACTTCGTCCGTCGTCACCGTACGTCCCAAGGGCGCAGAGCCTTCCATCGCACGAAGCAACTTGCCAAAGTCCTGAATACCAGAGGCAGCCAAGGTCTTGATCGGGTCNGCAGAAATCGCATTGGCACGAATCCCTTCCTTACCCAAACTGACAGCGAGATAACGAGTGCTTGCTTCAAGCGCAGCCTTCGCCAAACCCATCGTGTTGTAGTTCGGCACAACGCGTTCACTACCCAAATAGGTCAACGTCAACACAGAAGCCTGACGACCCTTCATCAACGGCAAGAAAGCCTTGGTNATGCTAGGGAAGGAGTAAGCCGAAATATCCATCGCAATTTGGAAAGCTTCGCGAGAAATCCCTTCAAGGAAGTCACCTGCAATGGCTTCTCGCGGCGCAAAGCCGATGGAGTGCACAAAGCCATCGAGACCACCCCAAGCCTTGCCTAGTTCATCGACCACAGTGGCAATCTGTTCATCACTGCTCACATCCATACGGAAGACAAGTTCGCTACCAAATTCAGCCGCGAGACCTTTGATGCGATCGGCGTAACGTTCGTTCGCATAGGTAAAAGCCAATTCAGCTCCTTCACGATGGCAAGCCTTAGCAATCCCATAAGCAATGGAACGATTGGAAATTACACCCGTAATCAGCAACTTCTTGCCGCTCAGAAAACCCATAGTCAGTCTCTCTATATGATGAAAGTCACATTCTCTAACGAGAACGCAAAAATAAAAGAAATAGCCACTACATGAAGCAGATGGCGAGTGTCCTCATTTTATGTCCTTTCAAGAAAACTCGCCTCATCTACCCTTACCCTACGTAGGGTAAGCCTTTTTGAATTTCCGCCTAACACTTAGGGTAACTTAATGCGCTGCCCCACTTTTAAGCGATTACTCTTCAAGCCATTGACACGCTTCAAAGTCGCAATCGTAGTATCAAAACGAGCGGCAATGCTTGATAACGTATCACCTCGTTTGACGCGATAGGTTTCACCACTTGAAGCATCTGCACGACTTGGTTGAACCTGTGCAGTTGCCGGAATAACTAATTTTTGCCCAACGCGCAAGTTCGAGCCAGAGAGCCCATTCACCGAACGCAAAGAACTCACCGACACACCAAAACGTCGTGCAACTTCATACAAGGAATCCCCCGAACGGACGCGATAAAGTACAGCGCTCGATTGTGCTTCCGTGGTCGGTTGCACCTCACGAGACTCTGGTTGCGTTGACCTCGTTGGGATTTCCAAGCGTTGCCCCACACGTAAGTGGTTACTTGTCAAACGATTCGCTCGCTTTAAACGAACAATCGAAACGTTATAACGGTTAGCGATTTCCGAAATCGTGTCTCCTGCTCGAACGGTATAGGTGCGTACATCTGAAGCATCTACTGTTCCAGCTGTCGGAATACGTAAACGTTGCCCCGTACGAATGGTATTACCCTTCACACGATTTGTTTGACGCAAAGCCGTGATTGAAACGCCATAGCGACGAGCAATTGCCCCTAAGGTTTCACCCTTTTGTACAGCATGAATCACATGCTTTGTGCCACTTGTTTGTTGCGTCACTCGAATTGGCGCGCGTTCAACGTTCGGGACAGTCAAAATAAGTCTCTGTCCAACACGAAGATGATTTGAACGAAGACGATTTGACTTCACAATCGACTTCGTCGTGATATGCCAACGACGCGCAATATCGCTAATCGTGTCTCCACGACGCACACGATAAGTCACACGACGCCAAGTTGTTAGCGGCGACAAACGTAGCTTCGCATCAGCCGTTTCAGCCGCAATATCCGTTTGATCATCAGCGTTAGCACGAACCAAAAGCGTGGAATGCGCCAACACACGACGCCCCTTCGGAATACCATTCACTTCGCGCAAATCGTCCTCGGTCATTCCAGCGCGTTCTGCAACCTTCGCTAAAGTCTCACCTTGTTGAAGCTTATAGGTAGTCCAGCGTGACAATGGTTGACCACTGTCCATCCAACTCGCTAAGTTGTCAACAAACTCGTCAACTTTGTCTGCTGGCAACAGCATAACGTTGTTGTGTGAAGCCACAATCACGGGCAACTTAAAACTCGGATTAAGCTGACGGAATTCCTTTAAAGGCATCCCTGCCAACTCTGCAGCAGTCTCCGTGTCAATATCACGGGGCTTTGTCACCGTGACAAAGAAGGGCTCATTACCGACATCTGGTAACTTCACACCATATTTTGCGGGATCAGTCACGATACGCTTAATGGTATCAAGCTTCGGCACATAATTGGTAGTCTCATTCGGCATTCTCAGATGAAGATAATCAGTCGGCATTTTTCTTGCCGCTTGGCGTCGCACTGCACGTTGAACGCTCCCCTCGCCCCAGTTATAGGTANNCGCCAATGCCAAATGCCAGTCGCCAAACATCCCATAGAGATATTCAAAATAATCTAAGGCTGCACGCGTACTTTCTAATACGTCACGACGATCATCTCGCCACAGATTTTGTTCAAGCGAATAATGCGTCCCCGTTGCAGGCATAAATTGCCAAAGCCCCGCAGCCTTAGCACGCGATAAAGCTTCGGGTTGAAACGCGCTTTCCACAAAAGGCAACAACGCCAACTCTGTGGGCATACCTCGAGACTCAACTTCTTCAAGGATGTGATAAAGGTATCGCCCAGAACGCGTAAACATACGATCCAAATAAGCTGGATTGCGCTGATAATGCGCTAACCACTTATCGACTTTTGACGTTTCTAGTGTCGGCATGGCATAGCCACGACGAATACGATCCCAAACATCGGCTGGAAGTACCAATTGTTCTACGGTGCTATTAGTCACCAAGGGAGCCTCAGTCACCGTCACTTCATCACTCGACTCAGAGACTTCCGCCGACAAAGTAACTTGAGGCATCCAAAGTGCAGTGTGCAAAGTAACGGTAAAAAGTCCCATACACATCAATGAGAGTGTTTTTGGTAAAAGATATCGGCGGTTCATGGTAAGAAAGTGTGGGAGTCACGGATACATCGTTAGACAATTTACTAATTCTATCAATCGTGTTGAATTTACAATGTNNAACCATCCTACTGTTGGGCACAATGAGATACATATTCACCCTTTTTTACGCACGGATGCACGATTGCTCATCATGAAAACGCTTTCTTTTTCTGACTTTTTGCGAACGGCTCCTGGGCAAACACTCAAAGCGTGGGAAACTACCCAGTATGACGAGTTTGTTCAAGATGCCTTCGGGTGGAATGCGCTTCAGATTGGTTGCCCTCAAATCGATACCCTGCGTCAAAATCGTATTAGCCGACAATGGCTCTGCCATAACAACTACGAAGTGCTTGATCGTGATGTTCAACGTCCAGAACTTTTAACGATCCAAGCCGAAAGTGGTTGGTTACCTTTCGCGAGTGAATCTGTTGATTTGGTCACCCTACCGCATACTTTGGACTACGCCGAATCAGCTCATCAAACATTAAGAGAGGCGGCACGCGTCCTTGTCCCAGAAGGGCGACTCATTGTGACTGTTTTTAACCCTCTTAGTCTTTGGTGGCTTCGCCAACGTGGTGTCACCATGGGATTACTACCATATTTACCGACCAAAACTTCGCCTGTTCCTCTTTATCGACTGAAAGACTGGTTAGCCCTATTAGGCTTTGAAATTGATCGTGGCTNNCGCTTTGGTATCTACTCCCCATCATGCACAAGCACGCATGGTTTTAAACGTTGGCGATGGTTAGAAAAAGCGGGAGACCGTTGGGCACCGCATTGCGCAAACTTGATTGTCCTCTCTGCGATTAAACGGCTACCTGGAACAACACTCGTTGGACGCCTACCCGTTCAACAGTCTTTAGACTTAATCACCTCTAGCAACCCCATTACGGTTCCGAATAGCGTGGGCAAACAGGCTAACAATCAACAATAACGGTACACTCTTACCTTTCAATCTAGATCACACAACATGGCACAGACAGAAAAAACGCTTGAAATATGGACCGACGGCGCTTGTAAATGTAACCCTGGCATTGGCGGTTGGGGAGCTTATATGGTGTGGGGACAACATACGCGAGAAATGTATGGTGGTAGCAAACTCACAACTAATAACCAAATGGAACTCACGGCTGTGATTTCAGCCTTGTCTGCCTTAAACAGAAAGTGCCCAATCATCATTCATACCGATAGCTCTTACGTTAAAGACGGCATCACCAAGTGGATTCACGGTTGGAAACGCAACGGGTGGCGCACCTCTGATAAAAAGCCCGTTAAAAACGCTGAACTATGGCAACAGTTAGATGCTCTCGTTTCTCAATACGATATTGAATGGCGTTGGGTCAAAGGGCACGCAGGTGATCCTGGTAACGAAAAAGCTGACGAACTCGCAAATTGGGGTTGTGAAGTCGCACAAGGCATTCGTCCTGAGCCCATCTACTGATGAAGTTACATTTAATTACAAACTAACTTGCATTAATAAAATTTTTCTGTATAATAAGTCTTCTCAGATCGCGCGGTTAGCTCAGTGGTAGAGCACTGCCTTCACACGGCAGGGGTCACTGGTTCGAAACCAGTATCGCGCACCAGGATTCGAAAAAGCAGCTCAATGAGCTGCTTTTTTTTCGTCCATGCAAATTGGTACAAATTCAATTTAGAAGAAAAAGTTCAAGAAAAACAAGTGCTTACAAATTCTTCTTTAACTTTCCTTTCTATCTTGAAGATCGACTTCTATTAGCAAAAATCATGCGTTTTGTTGCAATGCAACAGCGTTTTCTAGTGCTTAAACTCTAATGCAACACCCATTTTTTGGGTTGTGTTGCATGGAGATGAAAGGAAGCCGATACATGCTTACCAACCAACAGCTTGAATCTAAGATTCAACAGCTTCAAAAAGAAAAAAAATCTGTGACTTGGGCAGTCATTGATGCAAGTTGTCATTTGAGTTTGAGAGTAGTCCCACAAACTCAAATTGCAGCCTTCTACTTTCGCACCCGTCAACCCAAGCAAATCTCTCGTTTATTAGGATTGGTCACAGACATCTCCTTAACCGAAGCACGCCNNAAAAGTACTTTTACATTACAAGTATGCTTGGAAAAAGGAGAAGACTTCCCTGAAAGTCGTACGATCAAAAAGAATATTCTTTCTCCATCTCCCAGCTTGGTAGAAATACTATTTGCCTGGCGTGATGCAGAAATGAAAAAAGCTGTTCCTCGTTGGAATCCTAACGATCGTAAAGCCAAAGTTAAATTTGATGGCATCATCAAAAATCATTTGGAACCTGCTTTTCGTAAATGTCCTATCGAAAAAATTTCAGTACNNGAAGATCTTGAGGCTTTTCTAACAGACTTGTTCAAAGCACATAGCTCATTTGCTACCTCTCTACGAGCATGGATTCGTGGTGCACTTATGTTCGCTGAACGCCAAGGTCTATGTAAAGACGGTTACGCGAAAGTACACCGTCTAGAACTGCTATTGAAAGATGCACGCTGGAGACACCAAGGTCCCCGCACACATCACGCGTCCCTTCCTGTCTCGGACTTGCCCGAATTTATGGCTGAACTTCGAGAAATCGGCGGCACGACCGCACGTTGTCTTGAAGTAGCTATTTTGACTTGCTCAAGAGTCAATAGCGTCACTCAAATGAAGTGGGAAGACATTGATTTCAAAAATGCGATTTGGCGTTGTCCTATGGACACCATGAAAGTAAAAAGCAATGGAGACCATATTGTCTACTTAGCCCCTCACACTTTACAAATCCTCGCCTCAATGCCCCGTGTTTTACCTGGAGGCAAAAAAGCTATTTGGGTATTCTCAACTGCAAGAGGTGAACGCATTTGCAATTCCTTAACAAAAACCATCTTGTCAATCAACGCTCGTCGCACTAAACGCGTTACTATCTCCCNNTGGATCGACCCAGAACAAAGTCGATTAGCAGGTAAACCATTACCTCCTACACCTCATGGTTTTAGAGCAACTTTTAAGAGTTGGACACGTAACGAACGCCTAGGAAACTGGCAACGATTCGATCAAGTAGCTGTAGAGCGTTGTATGCACCACTTTGTAAAAGATCAATACGAAGGAGCATACGATCGAGAAGACTTTCCTCTTCTTCAAAGAACAATCCTTGAAGAATGGGCTCAGTACTGCTACAGCCATCTTCCGCTGATGCCAACGTATTAAAAAATCAGTATTTCTCTCTTTCACGTCAAATGCTGTTGATTTTTTCAACAGCATTAGGGGAATTCGTCATTTTTTTACCCAACTAATAACTGTTGGAACTGACTAGATCAAAGGTTGCACCATGAACCTTTTAGAAGCCGAATTAAAACTACATCGTTTCATAGGGAAAGAAAAAGCCGAACTCGATCCCACCGCCCTGGTGCAAATAATCGAAATTATTCAAACCATTGAATTTTTTCACTGGCAAATGCTGAAAAAGCTCTGTACGACTACTACACCAATCGCTGGCTTTCCCCTCGACTACGTCTGCCACAGACACCTACAAGCGATTGACGGCAGAGCCTCTAGTCGACTTCAAATTGGTCTCTATCCTTTTGTGTATACACCTCAAGCCTCCTGGAACCACATCATAAATGAAGCCATTTCTTTGGCTATGAGCGAGAACCCAATTAATTTAACTACCGAAAGTTTTCATTCACCTCTGAAACCATTCTGTCGCTCATATCTGCGGCTAGTCTCTTGCGTTGCAAAGATTTGTCCAGAAATTGCAGTAATCTTTTTAGGCATTCCTTTAGAAGTAGCTAACAGACTTGCTGAACCCGCTTTCGACAAACTAGCCAGCGAAATACTCATCGCCAGGATCCCTGTGTCTTTTAGATTGCGCGGAAAACAAACGGATGCTCAGAACTCATCTATTCAACAGATTAACAGTACATATCAAGATTTTTTGTACCGTTTAAATCAATCAGAATTCCCTAGCTTTAGGTCTGACAATTTCATACATCAAGAGCGCTTGAAGTGTATTAGAGCGAGCCTGCGATTAAATAAAGCCTCCTTAAGGAAAGCGGTTATTACTCCCAACCAACCTGGAGCTACTAACACACTTATGACTATTGGGCGTACTTTCCATCTCTGCCAAGCTTCGTTAAAACAACTTGGACTTTGTTGTGGTTTAAATGAGCAAAGTGCTCAAAATCTAGCTCGTCAAATCACTTACAAACTTGAGTGTGGGGTGAAAAAAGAAGAAAGACAACTCACATCTGAACAAATCAATGAAATTGCCACCCTTACCTTAGCACTGCTAACTGAAACAGACCTACACATCGACTCTCAAACCTGGTGTCGCTATCTTCCATTCGCAACTGTACTTGCCACTACATTGTTGTTCACTCGATTTCATTTGAATATGAGTATTTGTGATTGGGGCGATCTAATGACACAGGTCAACCAACAGCTACAAAAAAATCTAGTCCCTTAATTACGGAGAGAAGGCTCCTTCTCACCGTAATGAATAACTATGGAGGAAATTATGTCTACACCAAGCTACTTTGAAATGGTACCAAAGGAACCCCTGAAGCTCGTGCACTGATTGACGAAGCATCTGTCAATGAAGAACTCAATCAAAAATTAAAAACTATTCGAACAACGGTTGAAGAAATCAGAGCCATTCTCTTCTTCAAAGGAATGGTCGCAGGTGACATATTTCATCAAATTGCCTACGAAAATCGATTTGTACCAGATGAAACAACCTTATGTCCTCGAGTTCGATGGGATGCTCGCTTCAGCACACCTAGCTTCTCCTGGGAAAAAATCAAACGACTAGCTGTACCTATGACAACTGAACCGACATCTCCGCCAAAGAAAGGAAGTGGTTATTCATGGACAAAAACTGTCCGTCGTAAAAATACGGGGAACTACCAAACCATGAGGATCGTTCTCACATCAAAGTATCTCCGAATCAACAAAGCAGAGAATCGAGTTTCAAGTAAACATTTCTGCTCGGAACCAGAATGGGCACAAGTATCTGCCTTGGCAGTTGAAGATGAGTTCTGTACTTTACGAACACTCAATAGTCGATTATCAACAATTTCGAAAGCTCTTTCTGCCGCTCAAAACATCCTCAACACTGCAAAAAAATACTAATGCTCACCACACTTAGAAAATGGCTCCTACACATTGAAGCCCCCGAAACTCCACAGCCAAAAACCAATCACATTAAAGAGACAGACTCTGAACTTCATTTAATAGATCTTCCAAAATCTAGTTCGTCTTCTCCTGAGATGATGAGCTACCCACAACAAGTCAATGAAATTCCTGCACACAATTTCGACTTCCTAAAAACACATTACGCTCCGCTACTTTGGAACGTTATTGACTCCGTTCCACTCAGTCCTCAGGAAACAGAGAGCTTCCTTTTACCCATATTCTCCAGGCTATATGCTTGGATACATTTGTTACCCGCTTCTGAAGCTCATCATCACGCAAGTATTGGAGTACTACTCGTCCACTCTCTCGAAGGGGCAGCATGTGCGGCAAGATTAGCTAAATCAGTAGATTTCCCTCGACCATTCGGCTCTCGTGAACACTACCTTGCCAAACCCAAATGGCAATTTGCAGCCGCAATCATGCTCTTAACGCATGACCTTGGAAAAATTTTCGATCTAGAAGTACGAAACAATGACAACCAAATATGGAATCCAACCCAAAGTCCATTGACACATTGGCTATCCCTTCACAATGTCAAAACCTATTACGTGAAATGGAATGACAAGCGTGAACATAAATACCATGAGCTATCCTCCATTGCTTTAGCTCATCGTTACATAGTGCCAGAACAAACCTTCCAATTTCTTGGAAGAGAAGCAGGCAATCTACTTTTTCGCGCTCTCGAAGAAGCTATTGTCTCTGGTGAAGGACCATTAGCACCGATTCTCAAACAAGCTGAAGAAGAATCCATCAAACACGACCTTCAATTACAACGTCGCCTTGGAGGTGGCATGGTCACTGTTTCATTACCAGCTGTAAGGTACTNNACTCTTAACGCTATGATTGAATTGATAAAGCGAGGGATTTGGACTGTTAATCAAGAAACTAGTACTGTTTTCACAACCCCACAGGGAATAGCCATTCACTTAGCAGCAAATAATATCAAGGTACATTCGAGAAATGGCTTGTCATCTAGGAACTAATCACGTTCCATCGACACTTAACGGTCTTCTTAGAGTGTTTCAAGAAGCAGGCATCATTGTCCAACATCAAAACGCCACCAATAGTGAACTACCTCAGTCTGAAAATCTAGTTTTCCTTTGGACACTTCGAGCCCCTTCATTAAAAACGCCTTTATCTCCTTGTGTCCTGTTCACAGATGCATTCCATTTGTTCCCTCATACACCAGTTCCATTGTCATTAGACCAGGCAAAACTTATACCACTCAAACAATCCACACCAACACATAAAGGAGTACTACCTCCAAATACGGTACTTTTACCAAACAACAATCAATCCCAGAAACCAATTACACAGAACAAAAAACCAAAAAACTTTCGAGAAATCAAATATTGACCGAAGCTGAATTGCAAGAACGACTACCCACCCCCCTGAGCCCGGAAGAAATACGTGATTTTTCAGAGCGGACAATCGAAACCCTAATCCAACATATGCAGGAGGGCGGCTCTTTAGCTGTCGGACTTGAACGCACTGACTCCACCACTCTTAGCTGTTTGAGTGACCCTGTTTGGTATGTTCTTCGAAATCATCAAATTAACGAAACTTCGTTCAAAACCCTACTAAGACTAAGACGCAAAAAACCTATGCTTCAACTCATCGAATCGGATTACCGATTTGAACTAATCGTCACTACAGAAGTATAGGTTCGGAGAATGAAATTTCGTCATAAACGTCGACCTTTTGACCTTAAATTAATGGGTATAAACCACGCAGCACATCAATGTACTGTTGCTTTCAGTGTAGCTAGCGCCTATGCCATAGCAGCCACATACTTTCCCGCAATGCAATTCCAACTCGCTGGGCTTGCTACAGTTTTAGTAGCCTGCGGTATCGTAAAAATTCCAGCGGCATCAGCTCACTACTCTTTTTCAAAAAAAATCACAAAAACAGGATTGACATGGTTGTTGATTAACGACTTCCATCAACAATGCACACAACCTGAACACTGCAATGATTTTTTATTAGGCAAAGGTTTCATTTGGGAGCCTTCACATCGGCAAGATGTCTCTTCGTTTATCGCGGCTGATTGTCATGACATTTTTGAACAAGCAGTACAACGCCGTGCAAAGCATAACTATTTAAGAAAGCGTGGTATTAAAGCCCTTCAACATCCCTTCGAAACATGGAACTGCCTTCAAGCCCTCCAACAACGTATTACTCAAGAGCAAGGAACAAAATGGTTACACCCACTGGGGAAAGAGAAGGATTTATGGATCAAATCAAAAGATCTTGAAGGACACACTGCTGTCTTTGGCACGACTGGGTCTGGTAAATCGCGTTATTTGGAATATTTGATCACACAACGCATTATCCGCGGAGAAACAGTTTTTGTCGTGGATCCCAAAGGAGATAAGGGGCTCGAACAAACCATGCAGCGAATGTGTCAACTTTGCCGTCGCGACAGAGATTTTGCAAAATTTCACCTCGGGTTCCCTGAGGAGTCTATTCACTTAAACCTCTTGGCAAACTACAACAACCTTGACGAAATCCCCTCTCGAATCGTCAGTACTTTACCTGGTCAAGGTGGCGAAGGACAGGTCTTCATTGAAATGGGTCGAGCCGTGCTCAGCACGATTTGCAAAGGGCTGGAAATGNATGGTATCAAACCATCCTTCCGTCGACTGCATCATTTCTACCATAACCGCATCGAACTAGCGGAAAAAGCCCTGAAATGCTACATCGCTCTTCAAAAAGATCCAGACACCGTGAAGTCATTGGAGAGTGCTGGCAACAGAACGTCACCATACGAACAACTGAAACAGTACTACTTAGCTAGATTACCCAACAATGAAGCCATAGATGAAATCCTCGCCTTTGCCGAACGAGATCCCAATAACCTGTTAAGCACAACTGCTTCCACGATTAACTTGGTTTCGCAACTTTCAATGGGAGCTATAGGAGATCTGCTTGCGCTTAATGAAACAGGGAGTACAAATGAACAAGTTGTTATGGACACCCGAACTTTGATCAACAAGAAAGCCGTTGTTTATATCGGGCTCAGTGCTATGACAGACCCAGCTTTGGCTCGTGCAGTTGGTGCGATGTTCCTGGCTGATCTGACAGCAAGTGCTGGAGAACGATACAACTACGAGTCTGAATCGACTTCAGTCAGCCTTTTTATTGATGAAGCAGGTGAGCTGACTTGTGAGCCATGCACACAATTACTTAATAAAAGTCGCGGAGCTAAATTCAGTCTTGTTTTGGCAACCCAAACGGTTTCGGATTTTGTTCGTTACGCAGGAAACCGAGACAACATGATGCGCATTCTAGCCAACTTGAATAATTACATTGTGCTTAGAACGCCAGACCCAGGCACCCAAGATTTTCTCATGCGCCGCATTCCGAAAACGATAGTAAAAACCACTCAACGTGCACATGGTGTTTCCACCTCTGCTCATACACTAACTGCCCAAGCAGGCAATGTATCTGAACGTGAAGTTGAACAAGAAGTCGAATTAGTACCCAAAGAGTTACTTGGATCATTACCAAGTGGTGAGTTTTTTGGAATCGTCTCAGGTGACTATGTCATCAAAGGGCGAGTCCCTTTACTTCTTGAGAAGTACCAGTGATTTTCAGGAGAGTTAAATGTCTGAACAAAAATCCCACAATCCAAGTGGCATCAACTGGTACGTAGCACTATTACTTAGCATTGTGATGCTTTCTGTAATGTTCATGCCCACACTGATAGTAGAAAAAATCATTGAAAATGAAGTATCGATTGTCTATACACGATATGGAAACGTACCATTTCTCTTGTTGCAATCGGCAAATATTGATGCTCAAAATCTCAGCGACTTCTACAATCACTTATTAGCAGCTTCGCGCGACTGGTTCCAAATAGACGCATCAAGCTTAGAAATCCCCTTCATCCAGAGCTTCGATTCATGGCTCGTTAATCGTCTTTGGGTTGTTACTAATGCCCTTTATCTTCTCGCTATTAGACTAGGACTCGTTACCGAATGGGGACTTATCTGTTTGCCAGCATGTCTAGCATCGATCTATTACGGAATCAAACAACGAGAAAGTAAACGCCTGGCTTTTACGTTTACATCTCCATTTCAACTGGCACTCAGCATCAAACTCATGAAAATGTTGTTATGGGGCATCCTTTTTGCAATCTTTCTTCCGTGGACACTTCCACCTGACGTACTTCCCTCACTGCTCGCCATAACAGCTTGTTTCTCAGGTGTATTGTTCAGCAAATTACAGAAACAAATCTAATCCACAGCAACCAAAATGACACAGGGGATCACCTCGTCACGAGGGATCCCCTTTACTTTTTTCACCCTTGCGTTAGGATCTAGAAAAACAAAATCGGGCTCGGTTGATCGTCGAACAAAACTGCCTATATCTCGCACACCAAGAACGAATACCTTTCGAGTACTCCTCGCATGTCAACACATTATTGATTTCCAACACCTCCAACAAACCGATAATAGTATCCAACATCACCGTTAATTGAATGAGTTTTGATGAATACCCAGTCCTCAAGGGCACAATCTGCTCACGTACATGATCAAAAATAAGTTGTTGATCCTCCTCATTGACCCGCTCGTTAATCACCCTTTGCAACTCCTCACGAGCAGTGTTTAGCTCACCTTCAAACTTTCCAAACATTTCGTTGTATAACTTTTCAGCCTGTCGCGCCTCCTTCAAACGCCATTGTTCACGAAAGGCTTTTGTCGCTATGTATAACGAATAATCCACACGAACATAACAATGTTCGAACTCCTTCTGTGCTTGCGATGACTTTAAACAGAGTTTTTTTAGCAAGACAGGCTTGGAAAAATCTGACCCTTGGCGGCGTATTTCTCCTCCAACATCGGGAACTTGATCATGAGAAATTTTGTCTGAATGTAGCCGAAATCCAGCCCTCTTAGCTCGTGTAGAAGCCTTCTTCGAAGGCTCTTCTGCCCTCTCCTTCTGAACATCACAAATTTCGTTCATCTCAGTCATAAGCCAATACTCCTTGATAAAACAATCACAAACTTAAGGCTATGTCACTGATCAAACCGCTAATTTCAAGTTTTGACGAAGTTTCGTTTATTTCAATATTTATTTAGAACACACTTTCATTACACTATCTCCAACTCTTGCAGTTCGCTGCCGTGTTGTCATTCGACACGTAAAAAAAGAATGACCAGCCTATGGTATGTGCTGTAAACCAAACGCCAGCTGAGCGTTTAACAAAACCAGCTTCTAGCGGCAAGGATAAAAATTACTCCTTGTCAACCATTAACCCTCATCGGGAACTCATTTCCCGATAGGGTGAGTTCCCTCTTGTGGAGCTCATCATGACAGTTGCTGTCAATAACCTTTCCTCCGAGTTTCAATACTTCGGTGCTGATGTGTTTGCCAATGTCTACGACGGCGGTAACACGATTCAAATGCCGGCTTCTCTCAAGATCCTCGGCTTCTCCAATGCTACTGATCCCGCCATTCCGCGACGTCATGACAACTACGTCTTTCGTCGTGAAGTGCTACGTGATCTGTTGGCATTCCTTCGTAAACCCAACGGGGATGCGCTTTTCATTACTGGTCCTACGGGAAGCGGTAAGACAAGTGTCATCAATGAGGTTTGTGCACGTCTAAATTAGCTTGTTCAACAGCTAACTCTCAACAATCGTTTTGAGTTTTCTGAGCTAACTGGTCATTTCACGTACTCTGCCTCATATCCAGGGGAAGCGCCTCAAATGCGCTTTCAATACGGTCCTTTGGCTATCGCCATGCAGAAAGGACACGTCCTTATTCTCAACGAGATCGATCTTGCTGATGCTGGGGAACTGGCAGGTTTGAACGATATCCTTGAAGGACGTCCTCTTGTGCTTGCTGACAATGCTGGAGAGATCATCCACCCTCATCCAATGTTTCGCGTCATCGCAACTGCCAACAGCTGCGGTAATGGCGATGGAACAGGACGATACATGGGCGTTCAACAACAGAATTTGGCTNTTTTAGACCGATTTCGCTTTATGCGAGTTGGCTATCAGGATCCTGCTGTTGAAGAACAACTTCTTCAGAAAATGGTTCCCAATATGAAACCGCTTCTGAATAGCATGGTGAAACTTGCCAACGAAGTCCGAACGCTTTTTGCCGAAGGACAGCTCTCGTTAACGCTTTCCACCAGAACACTTCTACGTTGGGCTCAAATGGCCAATGACTTTCGAAACTCTCCGAATTCTCTGCAGTACGGACTTGAAAGATCACTGCTCATTCGTGCTGAACCGGAAGAATCAAAAGCCATCTTGGGACTATGTGAAGCCGTTTTTGGTGATGTATGGACTCAAGTCGCTAACAAGAACGAGTAATTCTCTCGTTTAACAATCCGCCCGGATAAGGGACATAACGATCCCTCCGGGGAAGTGGTGTCTTCTTGTTCGAGCATTTCAACTCAACCAGGAGATTCCATCATGGATGAAACCACAGTCATTAATGGCACGAGTAATTCCTGCCAACAACAGACTAATGCAGCGAATGTTGCTGATGCTCATGTAGCGAATGCAACTAATACTGCTAAAGCCAAAACACAAAGCCTGATTACTCGTCTAGCAACAAGATTTTGCGTTGATACCAACAAGCTACTTCGATGCTTGACAACCCAAGTCTTCAAGCAGACAGATGGCGGGACACTATCCAATGAAGAACTCATGGTTCTTTTGTTGGTTTGTGAAAACTTCGGTCTAAATCCTTTTAACCGCGAAATCTTCGCATTTCGTGGACGAGGCGGTGACATTGTTCCTATTGTCAGTCTTGACGGTTGGTGCAAGATCGTACGCTCGCAAAAGGACTTTAACGGCATGTCTTTTCGCTTCTCGGAATCAACCGTGAAGTTGAACGGTTGTGTCGGTGAACTACCAGAGTACGTTGAGTGTTCCATTCGATTGAAGGGCGTAGATGCGCCTATCACAATCCAGGAATACATGGTTGAATGCTTCAACGATCGTTCCAACGTTTGGAAGAAATGGTNNACTCGCCGCATGCTTCGTTCCCGTGCATTTATTCAGTGCGCTCGACTAGCATTCAGCTTGACCGGTCTTTATGACGAAGGAGATGCCTACAGTGAAGAAGGTTTCAATGGTAGTTTAACACTGGATGGCATTCAGACCACACCAACAATCAAACAGGAAACGCCCAAAATGACGCTCAACCGAGCTGAATTAGACGGCATGGTAACCAAACTCATTGCGCATGCTCAACATCGTGAAAATGGATGGGAACGCGCTTTGGAATGGGTGAATACCAACCTGGCTGGTGCAGACAAGGCTTACGCTGAGGCTACGTTGCAAAAACAACGATCACTGGCACTTCGTGCTACCGCCGCAACTGCTTCTGATTTGGATGCATTCACCACCAACTCTCCAGAGCTAACGCGCTGAAGGAGAAATCATGAAATTCATTGATCTTCAACAGCGAACGCCTGAATGGTTGGTTTGGCGAAATCAAGGGATTACTGCAACAGAAATCGCAGTTGTCATGGGAAAGAGTCCATACAAGTCTCCTTGGAGGCTTTGGTGTGAGAAGGTCGGAAAGGCACTGCCTCCCAACCTAGATAACAATCCTCTCGTCAAGTACGGGCAAGAGCATGAAGACCAGGCAAGGCAGCTCTTTGAGCTGACTCATGGTGAAGTGCTTCTGTCCGCTTGTGCGGAAGCTGATGTTGATCCGCTCTTCCGAGCGTCCTTTGACGGCTTGACTTCTGCCAATGAACCGGTGGAAATCAAATGCCCAAGCAGGACGACGCTGGAGAAGATCCGTCGTCTTGGAAAAGACAGCGATACGGTACGTCTGTACATGTATCAGCTGCAATTCCAAATGATGGTATCCGGAGCCCCTAAAGGCTGGCTGGTCTTTTTTGATGAAGACAGTCAAAGCCTCTTGGAGTTTGAGGCTGTCAGAGATGACGCTCTTTGCTCCGAGATGCTGGTGNGTGGAAGGGACTTCTGGAACAACTTTGTCGTCCCTAAAAAGGAACCAGCAAAGGATCCGGTTCGTGACATCTACGTTCCGAAAACAGAAGAGGATATTGCCAAGTGGTGCGGACTCGCAGCCGACTTTGCTTCAGCCCAGGCTGAGGTAGAAGCTCTGCAAGCACGGATTAATGCGGCAAATGTCGTCCGAGAACGGTGCAAANGTACCGAACTCAGCGCCATGATGGGGAGCTTTCGTTATGCGGATTTCGCTGGCGTGGCTCTTACCAAGCGCCTGACGAAGGGAAGCATCGACTACAAGAAGGTTCTGAAGGCTAAGGCCTTGTCGGTTGACGACAGCGAACTCGAAGCCTACCGCAAGGCAGGAACGGAGAGCTGGCTGATTCGGCTAACGGACTCGCCGATGCCTCAGGACTTTGTCGATCCTGAACTCGAAGAAGCACTTGCTTCAAACCAAGCCTCTGAGCCCATGTGGTTCTGAGGATTATTACTCCACCCAAGGGAGCGTCACTTCTCCCTTAGAGGCAGTCGTGCGCTCCCGTTTTTTATACGAGGCGCATGATGAATGCAAAGCTAACTTCACAAAAACAGACCGATCTGTCGGTCATTGGAAAAATCGTTGTGGTTGTTCCGCAATTCTCACAGTGGACTGGTACCCGGGCTATGAGAGAAGGCGACTACCACATCGGAACCAACGGCAAACTTCCTCCCAAGGAAGTCACTAAGTCGTTAGGTCTTAAAGCCATCATCGATACGGACCACCTCCGAATCTTTGACCGGCTAAAGCATCGTGCCGAAACGATTCTTGAAAATTGCGGCGTTCGCTTTTTATCTGGATGGACCATCCCAGCGGATAAAAGTGCCACAGTCTTTCAACAGCTTGATGAGGTTGTCGCCAAATATGAGACAGCCAAAATTGACTTTCTGAATCGGTACGACACTTTGGTTGCTGAATGGTCANGCAAGAATCCGGATTTCTCCAAAGAAATTCTGGATGCGAAGTTGGATCGTCAATCGGTTGCACAGCGAATATCGGCTCAATATGAACCGTTCAAACTGCAGCCAGTTAGCGATGCAAAAACGGAAGCCCTGGCTAAAAGTGTCGGAGGACTTGCAGACGAGCTAATCAACAGTGTTGCCCAACTGTCACGAACATTTTTCAAAGAATCCTTCTTGGGAAAAGATCGTGCCAATCGGAAAACAGTTAACGCTGTAATCCGCATTCGAGAACGCCTTTCTGGTTTGTCATTTCTCAGCGGGAGAATTACCCCCTTGTTGACAATGATCGACGATGTTCTCAGCGTCATGCCATCCGAAGGTTACTTTGGCGGCGAGGCGTTTTGGAAGCTCGCAACACTAGTCAAGACGCTCGGCGATCCAGACCTCTTGGAGGAAGTCATTAACGGTCAAACATCTGTTGACGGTTTGATTGTTGAAGACAAAACTCTTCTCCCCGAGGCTTCGGAAGTGTCAAAAACAGAACTGGAAGCTACGGTGAAGCCACTTCAATCCGTTCCTCCTGGTTTGTCAGAGGACATGAACACTGAACCGTCTGATAGTGCTGTATCTGGGTCAGACCTATTCAGCAACATTGATGCTTTCTTTGAAAGTGACGAAATCGAGAGCGAAAAAACTACTCAATCAGTCACAGAGTCCTTGCCTATTTCTACACCTTCCCATTCTCAGGAATCTCCTTCTGAAATTCCTGTTATGCCAGATGTTGAAGTAGGTGACGGCTTCTACTTCTAACTTAATTTACAACCCGCCAAGGGCAGTGATATGCCCTTTACGGGCGAGAACTGTCCGAGGCGGTTTTCTTAGGAGAAAACCATGTCAACGACAGTTCTACAAAACAAGCGATGCCAAACCTTTGAACAAAGTTTGCCGATTATTGCATCTGCACTTGGTAACAAGTGCGGAGTTCGGATTGAAATGGGCGGTCGAGTCGCGTCTACCAACGGACACACGATTTCCTTACCGTTTCTTGAATTGGATCAGACTGAGCTTAGTGCTCAAGAAGTCCAAGACAAGGAACGAGAAATCCTCGGCATTCTTTGTCACGAGTGTGCGTATGTTCGATTTACGAACATGAAAGCTGGAGCATCAGAGGTTATTACCAACTTCGAACATGCCATCGACAACGCTTTAGAAGATGTGCGGATAGAAAAGGCGATGTGTACTGAATATCTCGGTGCTGAAGCGCTTTTCAAAGCTGCACATCTTCCTACAGTGAAGGATTTGACTAATGATCTACGCCTCAAAGGTATGCAGCTCATTCCTCTCTTTCTTCTTGCTCATGCCGAACAAGAAACCTTAGGGAGGGATTGGTTGAATCCTTTAAATGTTCAGCTAAGAAAGCGAATGGAGCGTTCATTCGGCTCAAAGCTAACTCAGGCATTGGCGCAATTGGCCTTAACGGTCGATAAAGCCAATAGCACTGAAGACGTTCAAACCATTCGCAAGAAAGTGATGGTCTTGCTCAAGCAAGCTAGCCAATCGCAGGAACCCAGTTCGGATAACCAATCGCAACCGTCTTCACCTTCAGGTCAAGCGTCACAAGGAACCAATCAAACACCGAGTGAGAACTTGTCTAGAGATGGAGTAACAAGCCAGACGCAAGAGAGAAATCAAGGGTTGAACACATGTTCAAGCAACACAGAAAGTTCTGACAAAACTGGCAACAGTGAGTCAACAGGAACAGAGGTTGCCAACCCATTATCAGGCTTAGATGAACGACATCGTCAGAAAGTCGAAGCCCTCTTGCAAAACCTGGACAGGAAGATTAGGAATCCCATGGGTCTTTCTGAGGCATTCGCTCAAATTGGGAAAAAGAGCTCTGGGATCAGCGTCATCCCTAGAAATCTCATTGATCTTGATGGCAGCGTTCGCCCAATACACGGTAGTTCACGAGAAGGACTGCGTCGTTTGGAGCAAGCAAGAGCAGACTCCGTCGCACTTCGACACGCGCTTAGCGGATTAGTTCAATCCTCCGCTAGACAAGGCGTACGGATGTGTGATCGAGNNTACCGCAAGCTTGACTCATCGAAGTTATCCCGATTGATTGTGGGAAATGCACATGTATTTCGCTCAAAGACAGAACGAAATATGCCAAATACCGCAGTTCATCTACTGCTCGATATGAGCGGAAGTATGGGTAATGAAGATGGAGATTTTGCTGTCCGTACGGCATTGGGTCTGCTTTACGGTCTGCAGCAGATACGTGGAGTTAATCCCGCACTCACTGTTTTTCCTGGTGCGTCTTGTGGGAGATATACGTACGCAACTTGTGCGGTGCTTAAGCACGGTGAACGTATTGAACGCGTGCCTCCAGGTCAAATTGGTGCAATTGCCAGTACTGGTGCAACCCCAATGATCGAAGCATTGCACATGGCTAGCGTTGCACTACAACAAACCAAGGAAAACAAGAAGGTGGTGATTGTCGTCACAGACGGGCATATCAATGCCGATGCCTGTCAAGGCATCGTCACACATCTTCGTCAATCAGGCATTGGAGTTTACGGAATCCAATTAGGAGAAGTGAACTCCTTGGTAGGACTGATTCCAGACAGCGCTGTGATTGGCAATCTAGCAGAGCTGAAGGGAATCCTCTTCGGTTTTGCCAAGCAATTCCTCTTAAATCGCTGATTTTGCGCATTGAAGAGGTTCATCAACCCCGACAGGGAATTTTCTCCCTGTTGGGGAGGTGTCTCTGTCATTTTTTAAGGATCTTGTGATGAACAATCGCAATTATCGTTATGACGTTCGATGCGTACATGCTTCAGCCAAAGGGCACTGGGATCTGATCTTTCAAAGCCTGGCTCCTGCTTTGCAAGAAGCAATAAAACGACCTGGAAAACACTGTCCATGCCCTGTACATGGTGGGAAAGATGCCTTCAGGCTTTTTCCCAACTATGCGGAAAATGGCGCATGTGTCTGTAATACATGTGGTGGCAAACGAGATGGATTGGCAACGCTGTGTTGGGTGAATCACTGGGACTTCAAAACCGCTTTATCTAAAGTGGCAACAGTGCTCGGCATTCAACCGACAGGCAGAAAACTCATCGAACAAACTCACCAGCCAGCGGCGTATGGTTGCTTTAGTAACCAGAAATTGCCTCTTGGACAAATCTATCAAGGAAAGCTCTTATCTATTCAGCAAGACTCTTATGAAGTGTGTCTAATGGACGAGCATTCTCAAGAACGTGTGACGCTACACGAGGAAGATTTACAAAGAGGAATGGGAATAGCGAAATGCCAAGTGGGAGATCGAGTACGCCTTCGTCTTGAAACCCGGCAAGAGGTTAAAGACGTAGTTAAGTACGAAGACTTCAACTGTCGTGGTGCTTTGCGACGAATGTTTCATCGGAATATTTGGTCCGTTCAAAAGCTTTCTTCTCCAGAGGAAGAGGCTAAAGAACATACTGATCAAGTACGAGAAAACCGCCGTCGGGTAGAAGCAATTGAAAAAAACTGGAATCTAACCTCAGCATTCAGCTGGAAAAATCCGGAGATGAAACCAATGGCTCTTTACCTTAGGTCACGAGCACTTTTGGTGAGGAACCCGGAATTGATTTCGGATGTTCATTTCTACGGCAATGAATACTACGACAACTCACAATGCTTCCCGGCAATGATTGCTGCAGTAAGGAATCTCAACGGAGAGCTTGTGACACTTCATAAGACCTACCTGAGTACAGATGGGCATAAAGCAGATGTTTCAGCTCCTAAACGTTTGAGTCGCCTCCCTGATGACAGAACGATCAACGGGTGCGCGATCCAACTGGGTAAACCTGATCAAGTATTAGCTGTAGCAGAAGGGTTGGAAACAGCTCTGTCGGTCGCTATAGCCACAGGTTTTCCTTGTTGGTCTTGTTTGAATGCCCATGGTCTGCAGACAGTGGAAATTCCAGCTTGTGTGCGAACTGTCTTTATCTTTGCCGATAAAGATCGTAGTCAAACAGGTCAGAAAGCTGCCAAGACCCTGCAGAACCGATTGGCTCAGCAAGGTGTGCTCGCATGCATCGTCAGCGTGGAAGATGAGATTCCCGAAAGTGCTAAAGGCATTGATTGGAATGACGTTCTTCGCGAGAAAGTAGTGACGGCCTTCCCTGTAACGCGCCCAGTTCATTGATGGCGGAGGTGGACGATCATGAAGATCGAAAGCTTCCGACATAAAGGATTGAGAGCGTTTGCTGAAACAGGCAGCATGGCAGGCATTCTGCCCAGCCATGCGACGCGACTTCGAGAGTGTCTAATGCTCTTGAAGACGGCAAAGTCGATAGGCAGCCTAACAAGAGATGTTCACCCAATGACCCGAGGCTCGGCATTAAGTGGTTTATGGGCGATGAAAATCTCGGCTCAGTGGCGGTTGGTGTTCGAACTGACAACGACCGGCGAGTGCCGTGAAATCGACTACGTCAACTACCATCGATAGAGAAAAAAGCGGCGATCCTATCCAGGATTCGCCACTTTTTCTCTTTTTTTGCAAAGTCCCTTGACGGTTTATTCTTCTTCGAAGTTCACTTCAATACCGAGAGTTCGCAAGTTCTCTTTAATTGCCCTCACTTGCATTTCAGAAAAGCCGTTTTTAGCCCGAGCCGAGATATCCAATGACATTTTGATCTGAATGTTTAGATCATCCTGAATGGCTTCAATCGCTTCGCAGATATCCGAAATCGTATTGTTCGGCGCATCAGGATTGAGATCAGTTGCAAAATTAAAGAAAGTCACCTTCGCCGTTTGCTGCGGTTTAGGATCGTCTCCTGCTTTAGGTTTGTCTGGAGTAAAAGCTAAGCCTGGCTTCGCTTCATCCCCCGAATTATGGTTAGGCTCCGCTTTTGTAGGGTCTGGGAGATTCGCAATTGCCGTTTCTTTATCTAGGATTAGCAGGTCATGATCGAGAATCACATTGACACTCTTGCCAATGCAAACCCCTTGTAGCTGACCTGTTCCTGAATCCTTTCCTTGCGCAATACCAAAGAACTCCGTCTCTTTAACCCCATCGGCAATTGCTTGAATTAAGACTTGCCGATCTTTTAGGCGCGGAAAGTAAAGCTCGCATGCCATCATTTCCCAAACTCTACTTGCCAAGATCGTGTGTTGTTCTGGATCTTTAAAGAAGACTTTGCTGAGTAGGGCGTTCAGATGGAATGGAGCCCATGCAGGGATAACCATCGACTGATCGGTTAGCCGTTGATTCAGTGCATCAGCAAGGGTTGTTCCGCTTATCTGAAGACGTTCCGCTTCCCATTCGAGATCGTCAAATCGAGGTTTTTCAAACGTACAGCAAGGCGCAAGAACATACTTGTACGCCTCAGGAACCGAGCGTTTGAGAGTTCTCTTACACCCGTCTATCCGGCTTTGAGTTTCTCTCAGACTATAAACATCCAGATTCAAGCGTCCGGCTTTTGCATCCTCATCAATACTTCGCCAAGCCAAGTAGGTCGCAACCTCGGTCTTAAGAACTCCCTTGCTCATTGCGTCACACGCAAGAAAAATCAAACGATTCCGATGACTTCTCGGCAAATTCCCGCGCTTGGACAAGACCCTTTTCGCCTGGTCTGTTGCAATACTGTGGCTCTTTGAATAATTGTACGCAGGCTCTAAGACCACCAAACGCAACAAATCATCATCCGGGATATCCGAATGAGGGGTGAATACATGAACTGCCTGGAAACAAGCGTTCCTCAGGTCCTGCTTTAGAAGCTCTTTTATCTCACTTTCGATGTACTCATCACTCGAAAACTTTCCCATTCGAGAACGCATCTCCTGGGAAAGATTGGGAGAGATTCCAAACCAAACATGTCTTTCTTCATCCAGAAAGAAGTAATGTGCGCAACGAGAAAGTTCGGTAACAGCATCGCTATATGTAGCAGGGGATTGGGTTGGTTCAACCACACCTAGCAACAGTTTTTCAGGCTCAATGCCCTGATGAACACCAGAGGTTCTCGGCGCGGTTCCTAAGAAAATGGCACGAGACGCTCTTATTGTTGCCTGAATCTTGCCGAGATCGGGTCTACGCTTATCGATACTTGTTGCGACACTTGCATCACCATCGATATCGCAATCGATGACAGCTTGCCAACCGTTAGGCAAAGGATCCGTGATACATGCTTGGGTGTCCGTATCACTTAGCGGGATACTACCCGGCATAATCATCAAATCCCGATTTCCAGAAACCCATAAAGCGTGGATCACATTGGCCATCATTCTTAGAACGCCACGTGTTTTCTGGAAACGTTCGAGCGTTGTCCAATGCGCATAAAGCTGATCGAATAATTCCGGATGAATTGGGTAAGAGCGCTCTAGCCTGGTTAGATATTCGCCTGTTGATGCCGCAGACGGAAAACGATCTGCGTTTGCCCTATACAGCTGATGGAACGCTTCGCAAACGACCTTTTTGTCAGCCTCTTTCGGCTTGGCAAACAAACGGCGACGAACAATCTCGAATGACTCTTCTACGCCAACGGGCTTCCACAGCGTTTGAACACGACCGAACACATGTGCCAGACACTCCAGTGCCTTTTCACCTTGAGCCGAGCCTGCTTCTCTGACAGACTCTGGCAACGAAGCCAGAATAATGGC
The DNA here is from genome assembly GCA_905186105.1 of uncultured Sutterella sp. GTDB lineage: Bacteria > Pseudomonadota > Gammaproteobacteria > Burkholderiales > Burkholderiaceae_F > Sutterella. The sequence continues at coordinate 2,384,375 of LR994475.1, forward strand.
TGTGGGTACAGCCTTGACAGCCTCTGTTAAGGATTGAATGAAACTGAGATTTGCACCAAACGTACCGCATGGCAAAACGGTGCTGTTATCTTCGGGTAGCTGTCGGAAGTACGCCACCAATTCATCAACGAGGATAACGCAAGGAGAAAACTCATTTAAAAGATCGATTAATACTTCTTTCCCTGGAGCTGTTCCATTTTCATCAGATGCTTTGATCTTATCGTATGCAGCAAAACCACCAAGAGACCAGGCAAGTCGCCCCCAGATCGTCTTGAGGGTTATCCCCTCTTCGATTCGAGGCTCCGACGGAGAGAGGGCTGTCCCGTCAATCACCACCGTCCGACAATTCGGAAGGGTGTTTTTGTCTTGGAGACCGGCAATATCGAGAATTTCACCGAGCCCAGGAAGATCACGAGTAGGGAAACCTGCCGGTTGAACCATATGGTAAACAGCTAGCATCGTATGGGTCTTGCCACCCCCGAAGCCAGTCTGCAATTGAATGATGGGTTCTCCGCCAATCCCAGAAATGCGACGTGCCACACTCACCAACAACGATTTTGTACCTTCCGTGATGTAGGTACGCTGATAAAAATAGAAGGGATTCTGATACTGCGGAGAAGCTTCGCCGTTGGCAACCACAGACAGGTCTGCAGCAAATTCCGACATGCTGATGTTGCCCGAAAGTACCTCTTCAATTGGCTCTACAACTTCGCGCCACGACTTAAGTTGTTCCATTGTTTAAAATTCCAATTCCGTTTGTTCAGGGATTATGTTCTCTTTGCTTTTAACGTCAGCAGCAGCTTGAATATCCGTACCAGGCTACGCTCAGCGCATTGTATAAACGAGCATCATCGACAATCTTTGCACGTTCGCAATACACATACATATTTGCACAGAACAGTTGAACATTCCCAGAGAAGCTCATCATGCGAGAAAGTAGTCGCCCTGCTTCCTCCACGCCCCCGGTTTGCAAAGCTCTTATTAAGTGGTGGCATGCTTCCCAAACTGAGAGACGCTTATCTGAAGCGGGATCCCAATCAGCAGGAAGTTCGTCCCACGTTAAAAGCCTCACCTTTCCCTTCCCAGATGAAATCACACCAGACTCAGCCAAACCGTTGACACCAACATTTTTCGAACGCGCGAGATCGTCCGCCTTGCCATAAGAGCCTTCCGACCAAGCAAACTCTTTATACCAATGAATGCAGAACTGAGTATCTGCATCAAAACCATCACCGTCATCCAAAAACTTATTGATGATCCTCAATGCAGTATCAACTGACATTTTGGAACCGTCATTTTCGATCACGGCGTTATATTGGCTGAATACTTCCATCCCTGGACCAATAATGGCTTGAGACATGTCAACGGGAGCAATCCCGTCTACCATTTCGTCCATCGCAACAGAAAGACGTTCTTTTAGTGCGCGAATAAATGTTCGACGATCAACAGTTTCTGCATTTTCAGGACGGCGACGACAAACGAGAACAATCGATGATGCCAACGCATTTGAACCATAGGAAATCATGCGATTTCCTAGCTCGGTTCTCATTGGTCAAGTTCCTGTGATCACGAAGCCGGCACGCAAAACAGCTTCAAGGAAGGTTACCCAACCTGTGTTTGATGTCGCGCCTTCCTTTGTTTCAGACTGCTTAAATGCATAGTAAATCGTGACAGGGAATGCAGGATGGGACTGAGTGTTTAGTCCTGCCATCACTTCTGTCATCCCATGCAAAAAGAATTCTTCAGCGGTCTTCTTATTTTCATGGCGATACGGTGTAGCAATCAGTTCGTCCTCTTTTGGGGTGGCAAATGTCGCACAAATCTCTGGATAAATTGATTTAGCATTCTTACGTAACCAAACGTAAAANAAGTCCGACAAATCAGCATAACCGATATTGTCATAATAGGGCGGGTCGGTTGAAATCAATTTATCCGACGAAATCTGTTGAGTTCTTGCATCTGCCTGTTCCACATGACCGCCTGTTTTCGAACAAGGTAAATTCAGAACAGCCTTGTAAACCCACTCAAGCATATTCTTGAAGCTACCAGAGGCAGGGCTAAACGGATTAGCTTCCGCATAGTCCCAAGTCATTGGAATCGCCTGACGGTCAAAAGTATTCCTTATTCCATCTCGGCTTGTGTCCCAACCACAAATTGTAGAACCACGATCTGCCATTTTGTCGATAGCAAAGCTCAAATAGAGCCCAATAGCTTCAGCATATGCGNNCGTCCCCCCCTGACCTCCTTGAGCAAGAGGAATATCATCATCGACCATGCCTGCTACAACAGCATCATCTTTCGCTTTCGCGATTACAGTGGGAATAAGATCGCCAAAAGTTGATAAAGCAATCAGTTGTCTATTAGAAAAATAATCAGAAAAACTTTTAAACCCATATCTGCGTCCAAGAGCATTACTTGCAAACGTTCCTTTACACGGCAACATCGGTTTCCAAGATGGTTTTCCCAATTTTGACAAACATTCTTGTTCGTCAGACGGAGAAATATAAATTCTACCCTTGGGTCCATCTAAAACCACTGCCATTAAAACTTGACCCAGCCCTTGAGTATTTGCCTGACAGTCAATGTATTCATACGAGATAGGCATCCCGGAAATCAAACAAGAGAAAGCCCCCCGTGTAATTTTTGTACCTGCTTTCGCTTTATCCGGTATTCCCCCTCTTTTCACAGAGAAAGAAATTTTTTCCTTTTGAACGTCCACATCAATATAAGCCTCACCCCCCTTCTTTTTGGAAAGAATAAAGGTTGATGCCAATGGTACATCTACATGCGAATGCAACGGACTCGGGCTTTTCACAGTACGGAAATTTCAAACATACGCAATGACGGGGAAACTCTTCCCGATCAAATCCTGCAGGTCAGGGCGATCTTTTGCCAATTCCTCAGTAATTACAACCTCTGGGTAATACTGACCTATTCGTTTTTTTGCTTCATCTAGCAACCACAGACCATACCGAGAAATATCCTCTGCCAGTCCTTCGGGACCGTTATAGGTTAAATTCGTCTTACCTCCCTTAGGAAGAGTACCTACAGGGCGAGAGTTATGAAACCGAGGTGGAATTTCAATCATCGCCTTGTTAATCAGCACTGGAACAGGATTCAAATCGGAAGCGTAACTTTCAAGCCCTAGTCTTTGAGCCTCCAGTGGTAAAGCACCACCACCTGCAAATGGATCATGAAATGCAGGCAATTGATCAGGATTGAAAAGTTCTTTTGCTCGAGGATGTTTGGCGTTGTACTTACAAGTCTCACGCCAACTTTCCATAATTGCATTACGAGCACGTTCTAGTACTTCGGGGTTGTTTGAATTTTCCCACTTCACCAGATCTTCAATGATCTGAAAAAGTTCTTTTCGTTTTCTCTCCGCTTCGACTTTGTTGACACCGTGACGAAAGCCACTCCCAACCTCATAGCCGGGGTCATTGACCATCGATGCAAAAATGACGGCGCGCGCTGCAGCCAATGGACGGCGTGCCCACCACAAATGCAACGTAGAAGGGTGCCCATGGCGAATTGCCTTTTCTCTGACACATGCTGCATTAATGGCGTCAAGGGGAAGCGCAACCTCAATGAGTTTTTTCGGAAATTTAACGTTTGTATCTGTCATGCTAACTCTGCCGTTTGTGCACGTTTATCTAATTCTGAAATCAACAATTCTCTTCCGCCTTCAGCGAAATGCGGCTCTTGAGTAAAAGGAGTGCGAACATATCGTGGCTCGCTGTGAAGATTACCATCCACGATCACGTAGGCAAGGAAATAAGACATATTTCTCATGTTAAAGCCCTGAATCACTTCGTTGCTCGACACATGGATCTTATCGTTTCCCTTGGCACGCCCCTTCACTTCAATATAGCGGGTTCGAACAGTCTTTCCACCATCCGAGATGGCAGTACTTTCGAGATCCCAACCCTTATTTTCTTTGGACACGTCAACGACAACGTTACCTAAAGCACGTTCTGCGGTCATAACAGCATCCATAGCGATTTTTTCTATCCGTCGTCGACTCTCAACATCAACAGGAGAAATCGGCGTTCCTTGTCGTTCAAGCACTACACCCTTAGGAATGACTAAAGCCATCCCATGAATAATGGGAGGAACTTGGAATAGTTGCTTTTGCGACTCCAACTCAGCCAGTCGAATCCTCTTGCGCTCGATGAGCTCCGCAATTTGATTTTTTAGCTTCGCAATGCGCCCCTCCGCGCCCTGGCTAGGTTTTTTCTTCTGCTTATCAACTAACTCTGCGCAATCTCTATCCATCCGGCGACAGACAGAGCCGATTCGCTTATTGACCTGCACAAGCTGGCGATCAATTTGTGAGGAGATATTCTGTAGCGTAGCATCGAAAAGGGCTTTTCCATCCACCGTAGCTTTGGCTATCAAAGCACTCTTTGCTAGGGGATTCCGTCTCCACTGCTCAATATCTTTAGCCAGCAATGCACGGTCCGTTTCCCCAAGAGGTACAAGATCCAAGTGAGGGGCAGCCCCTGCAAGTTTGATTCCCCCCTGTAGATCGACGTAATAAAAATTCAGTTGGCGTGCAGCATAGTTCTGCCTGCCCGCAGCTTCCTTCACGCCATTCTCAACCAAAGCAAGAAACTTCGGTTGATCTTCCTCATCTGACTTCTCATCAAAAAGAATCGCACCTCTGGCAATGCAATCTGCCAAAGTTTCCTGAACCACAGCATTGGTCGATAGTACAAGTGGATGACCAGGATGGAGAAACTCTGCTTGCAGAAGATTGCCCTTGACTGTCTGTGTGACATTGTCCTTTGCGAAAGTCACACGTTCATAGTTCCGCAAGATCGGTCAGCGCAGATGATGTCCGTCTTTGGTCAGTACTTCCCGATTGCGTATACATTGTGGAACATGTTTGATCTCGTATCGGTGATTCTCCTTTTCCACCAGTGAAGCGCCACCTATGCGCTTGAAAGCATTGCACATAAAATCACGCAAATAGCACGGTTGTAGCTTGCGTGCTTCAACTTCATCCATACGCTTGCGAACTGCCTCAATGCGTTCGTTGTTGAATCGACTCATGCAAAGCGCGTTCTGATCTAAAAGTTTCTCAATATGCTCTCGTTCAAGCACGTTATCTACCTTATCGAGAACCATCTGCTGCTGATCTTCACCGTCATGCATGATGCTCTCGATAAGCAGATCCTTCAGAGGAACATCTTTAAAGACTTCGCCCAACACATCAAAGACCCGCCCGCCTAATGTTTTTCTCTGCTGTTCAAGCTTGGTAAAGAGCCGCATGAACACATCACCTTCGCGAGTGCCCTTAGTNACCAAGTTATAGAGATGGCATGTTTGAGTCTGACCAATACGATGAATACGCCCAAATCGTTGCTCAATACGATTTGGGTTCCATGGTAAATCGTAATTGATCATCATGTTGGTGTTTTGCAGATTGACGCCTTCACCAGCGGCATCCGTTGCAATCAAATACCGTACTTTGGGATTGTTGCGAAATTCCTCTTGAACCTTCAGCCGCTCTTTACGATCAACGCCACCACAGATATAGACAACGTACTCAGGATCACCCACCAAATCAGAAATTCGTTTGCGTAGGAAATTCAGCGTGTCTTTATGTTCGGTAAAGATAATGAGCTTTCGAAGTTGTTTAAACACATCCCCTTGCAGGAGAGTTGACAGATTTGACCATTTGCTATCTTCATCGTTATTTGCAACGNNATGTAGTACCAACCGCTCTAAATCTTCAAGAATCTCAATTTCTTTTTTAAGCTCCATCACGGTTTGCGCAGCAGAGGTTTGTTGAGTAAGCGTTTCATCCAACGACTCCTGCTCTTCTGGCGTGAGATCATCCCAGTCGCTTTCCTCATCAGAGTTAAGCAACGACTCTGGCAGAACGGATTTCAACTGGTACTTTTTCAAGGCTTCTTGCAGAGTTTCGTTTAACCTTGCATGGCGTCGTTTGAGAGATTGGTATATGGCTTCTGGGCTTGAGGCTAATCGACGTTGCAACATCGTCAGAGAGAACCCGACAACATTGCGCTTCCCCTTGTTTTCGATACGCTCAGCGCGGTTCATTTCATTGCGTACGTAATCAGTCACTCTTTCATAGAGTTCCTGCTCACGAAGAGACAACGAAAAGTCGAGGGTAATGGCTTCACGCTCCGGGAATAGCCTCGAACCGTCAAACTTTCGCATATCCTCTTTGACCATGCGACGCATGATGTCGTTCAGATCACTATCCCGANNAGCGTGCTCGTGGTATTTCCCAAAAAAGCGATCTGGATCTAGCAAGGAAAGGAAAAGCTGAAACTCATCCTCATGCCCATTGTGAGGTGTGGCAGTCATCAGAAGAAAGTGTCTAGTGTGTTGCCCCAACAGTTCACCGAGCTTGTATCGTTTGGTTCGCTTAATATCCGTGCCAGAATAGTGAGCCGAGAGCTTGTGAGCTTCGTCAACAACGATTAAGTCCCATTCAATATCCGCAAGCAACTGTTGAAGCTTTTCATCACGAGACAACTGATCAACTCGAGCAATCCACTGATTGCTCTCCTCGAATGGATTCCCGAGCGAAAGGCGCTCTTTTTCCCGCGAAAAAATATCAAAATACAACCCAAACTTCGTCCGCAACTCATCCTGCCACTGATCCACAAGGCTACCAGGAGCAACAATTAGCACACGTTGAACGTCTGCACGCATACTCAGCTCTCGAATCAAGAGCCCCGCCATGATCGTCTTACCCGCTCCTGGATCATCAGCCAAAAGAAAGCGCAGAGGATGTTTGGACAACATGGACTCATAAACGGCTGTGATTTGATGCGGCAATGGCTGAACAGTAGAAGAATTCACTGCCATCATGGGATCAAAGAGATATGCCCATTGGATCCGCTTCGCTTCAATCGCAAGCTTAAAGTCATTCGGATCAGCATCAAAGGAACTGAATGCAGAATCCGCAACGGACAGTTTTTCTTCCATATCCCGCGAAATTACCATTTCGGTGATACTTCCATCTTTGATGCTTTTGACCAATACAGACAATGCATCACCGTTACTTTCGACCGACTTCACTTCAACGTCTGCTTCCGGAAGTAAGCCGCGGATGATTTGTTTATTTTTAATGTCTTCAAGCTTCAGCATATTGAAGTCCGTCAAATACAAAATGAATGCTTTACCACGTCTGTAGGGAGAAAAGTCGATATCCGGCTAATCGATTCTCTACAACTATGAACTCATTCGACCATTATGCCGTAGTGGGAGTACTCCACCTTAACCATTGCTAACGTTCAGTCCCAATAGTAAGACTGGAGACTATCCCATCTGCCGTCACATATCTGAGTGCGCTCAACTTTTCCGTTCATTCATCTATTCAAGAGTTTTCATCGATGTACGAAAACGAACGATTACGGACACTCTGATCAATCATGTCCGAAAACTAGGTGAATAATTTCGGACACTGCCTTATAATTAGTACATCATTTTCGTACACACCAAGGCTAACAATGTCCAGAGTATTTGCGTATTGTCGAGTTTCGACTATAGATCAAAATCCTGAAAATCAAAGAATCGAAATTGAAGCCGCTGGGTACCATATTGAAGGCAGACGATTGGTAGAGGAAAAAATCAGTGGTTCAGTTCCTGCAAAAAAGCGACCAGGTTTCGCAAAACTAATTGACCGCTTAGAAGAAGGAGATGTTTTAGTTGTCACTAAACTTGACCGCTTAGGCAGAGATGCGATGGATGTGCGAACAACAATTGAAGAACTCGCACAACTTGGAGTTCGAGTTCACTGTCTTGCCTTAGGAAATGTTGACCTCACCAGCGCCACAGGTAAGATGACAATGAGCGTACTCACCGCCGTCGCTGAATTTGAACGAGATCTATTAATCGAAAGAACCCGTGCAGGATTAGCTAGAGCACGAGCAGAAGGGACTCCTTTAGGACGCAAACCCTCCTTAACTGATGAACAACAAAAAAAAGTTCTAGAAGCCATCATCAAAGGAACTTCTATCAGCGAAATAGCTAGAGACTTCCATACAAGCAGACAAACCATTTTACGAATCAAAAAGCGGACACTCTCCTAACAAAAAAGGGATAGCACCGATCAGGATTTTCTGACCTCTGCTACCCCTTGGTTCCATGCGAAACAAGCTCTTAGTTTGTCTTGGTTCGTCTTGGTTCGTCTTGGTTCGTCTTAGTTCGTCTAGATAAACCTCTAGCATCTACTTACAACAAACTCAAAAAAACCTTGCTAATCAAGCATTTTTCACCAAACCCAAAGTCATATCTCGTCTAACTTCGTCTACAGTTCGTCTAAATTTCGTCTACAGTTCGTCTATATCTAGACAAAGATTGGCTAACCTCCATAGTCTTAAGCAGAAAGTAACTTCCAAGCACGTTTTGGACCAAGTGTAATGACTTTACTTTTCCTCATTTCTTGCAAAAGATTTTTGACTTTATGCTCACGTTGCTCCTGAGATAATCGATTGGAGAATGTCCCTTCAACCGCAGCAAGGATCTCACTCTTTGTAGCTCCAACCTCACCCTTCTCCTCAAGGAAAACCTTAATAACATCCATCAATCGAGTGTCTTCGGAAAAGTAATGCTCTCTACAGAAATCTTCTTCAGGCTTCAACCCCTCCAATCGATAGGGAGGCCTTCCGCTAATAAGGCGTCTCTCTCTAAGATGTACAATTTGCTCACGTGTTAAAACCCGAGCGCCACATAAACGAAGTCTATTTAACAAATACAAATCATACAGTGGGAGGCTCTTATATCCAGAAAACAGTTTCAACATTTCTGGCTCAAGGAGTTTGCCAGATAGAATCACAGTTACACCACGCTCTGAAATCGAGTATTCCGGTAAAGGAAAGAAGCGATCACGTTGAACTTTGAACATTTTTCGAATCCCACTATGGGCATTCTCCATCATCTTCACCATGATCATGGCACTAACAAGTGTTCGATTTCGAACATATCGAGAAGGTTCAAAAGTCTGCAAAACATCTTCTAAACTACCTGGTATAAAGCGCCCAGCATTTGAAATCGAAACATACTCTCCTTGAGAAGACTCTTTGATTACAATATGCTCACATTTCGTATAGTCCTGGTGAGCAATAGCATTAGCTAAAGCTTCTCGCAAAGCCCATGGATCGTACTGGAACAACTCCTCAGGGAACATAGTCCCACTAGGAAGGTGAGTAATCTTCTTATTCCTTATTCTTTCAAGTGCTTTATCAGAGTTAAGAATTAGCGGACATGAAAAATGTTCGTAGCTTTCAGGAGTCCCGTCCTCGTCAACTAAATACCAAGAAATTCTTGATGTTTCAGGAGACAACAAGGACTCGCTTTCCGGCTTTCCAAACAAGAGAATTGCAGCATTTGACAATTTTCCACGAACCAGTACTCTCAACTTAGAGAGAAACTCTTCATCTGTCCATTCGTTCACATCACTAGCCAAGGACGGATGCCGGCTCTTGAACTCCTCCCGTCCCTTAATTACTGCCTCAGGAGAAAGATGCGCTAATGTCGCACCAGGACACGGTTGTGCCGACCAATCACGCAAAACAGAAATCTGTTCAATTTTCTCAATACTTAACGCCGTTACAGATTCACCACTNTCAGCATAATAATGGCTCTTCCAAGATACTGCAGTTGTTGCCGGTGTAACTTTTACTACTCGAACCATTTTTCCCAGTTCGGTATCAACATCGATAAACTCTACCTGTACCTGAGGCTTGGCATAGTTATAAAGACTCAACTTTGCTTCATTTTTCAACTTATCAGAAGACAACACTAGACTTCCGACGATAGCATGTGTTTTATCGTCTACACCTAATACCAAATAGCCAAAAGGTTCATTAGCAAGCGCAGCTCCATTTGCTAAAGCTGTTACATACTTACCCAAATCGTCTTCCGAAAAGTTTTTTCTTGCAGCTTTTAGTTCCAACCACTCAGTCTCTACAGGGTGTGCCAACAGGGAGGTTAAAAGCTGATAGTTTTGATCGTCATTCATGGTTCTTTGGAGACAAAATGTATGAGTTCAGTATACACAAACGTCGAAAGTAGAACTAAATCCAATAGGACGAGCCAATCACTAGTTAAAAAGCTCTAGCATCTTTTGACACTAGAGCTTTCTCATTGTCCTAAATAAGGTCATAGAATCTCCATTCTATGTTGTTACCTTGCTTGTTTTGATTGCGGCTATCCCAAGGCATTGATTGACTTTAATCTCCGCCTCTTTGATCTAACAAATCGAAAACTTCGTCCATATCCATTTCGAACATAGCACTATCTTCATGTATTGGAGCAAAGTAGTAAGCAACCTTTTCTGCGCCAAACTCTTGCTCCAACTGCTCCCAGTGAGAAGTCAATCCTATACAAAAGGCAAGCGTATCACCTCCGAGAGACTCCATATACCAACGAATCTGATACTTTGGAGATAAATACTTTTGAATACCTTTCAATGTTGTATCTCTATCAGTACACTCGTCAGCGTAAGGAATTGCTGTCCTAATACCATTCTTGTGCAAGAAAATATCAACTCCTCGTTCCTTCTCTATCTCCACGCACTCAAACTGAATTTGATCTTCATTGGGAAGCACTTTATTGAAATACTTGATAATAGAGTCATCAAATTCACGCCAGTCAACCCAGATAAGGGCATCACTCTCCCAAAAATCATCTTTCTTTTCTGTTGGTGCTGATAAAAAGTTTTTTACCTGCTCCATATCTTCAATAATTTTCAGGTGTTCGTCGTTCTCATGCGACTTTTGACATTGTTCCAAGACGTCCATGTGACCCTCCTAAAATTTGGGCTAGTTATACTCTCTTACACAGTGTTCATCATCTAAAACTGAACAGTAATATCGATTGAATTTAGCTTAACTAAAGCACATTACATCTCACAATCAGGGACACTCCTAGAAACAATTAGAGGTGCCGACATAATCAGCTTGCAAACAACATCACACAGTCAAATTCTTTAAATACTTATAAGCCGTCGTCCGACTAATTCCCACCTTTCTAGCTGCCGCCGACAAAGGCACTCCCATCTCCATCATCGATCGGATCTCTTCGATTTGAGCATCCGTTACAGACCTCTGACGGTACTTTNNATAAACGCCACGCGCTTTCGCTAAAGCAATTCCTTCCGCCTGACGACGCTTAATCATCGAACGCTCAAATTCTGCAAANGTCCCGACCATGGACAGCATGAGCTTAGCCACTGGAGAAGCTTCCTTACCGGCATCGAAGTCAAGCCTTTCATTTATGAATCGAACACTAACCCCACGGTCAGTCAGGTTTTGAACCATCGTCAAAAGATCAGCAAGATTGCGGGCAAGTCGATCAAGGCTATGAACGATCAACACATCACCCTCTCGCACGAAGGCAAGCATCTTTTGTAATTCAGGACGCTCAGTGTCCTTACCCGACTGTTTGTCTACGAAGATCTTTTCGACCTGCAGACCCTTTAGTTCTTCGAGCTGTCGCTCCGGATTCTGATCTAAAGAACTGACTCGAACATATCCAACCAACATGATTGTACCCTTTGGGTGTTTGATTGACAGATATGTTCATTATGGGGAAATTAAACCCAAATTTGACAGGTTTTGATTGAGGACTGGATTGTTCACTGAGGGTGTGCCGAAAAAACTGACTGCACCACTATAACTTCCTCCTGTAAACACTATTTCACAAAATTGAGAATGTATAGTATGTAATAACTTTTAAGCATTTCAACAATTCCTGACCCCACTATAGCCTGCAAAGTCTCACTGTCATGTGGTGTGTAAATTATGGTTGGATGATTCAGTGACAATCGTTGCTCAATAGCTCTACTAAATATTTCTTGGCTACTCTTCCTTTTATGGTAAGACTGATGTTCCCCCAATCCATCTATCACTAAGATTGGAACATCAATAAGACATCGCAAAACATCGTCATCTCGAATCTTGCCACCTGAAGCACTGTCCTTAGCTACCCACGTTCTTCGAACTCGATCCAGGATCCCCGTCGCAGAACAATATAACCCTTGAATTTCCTTTAGTTGCAATGCTAGTAAAGCACCCACTGCTAGATGTTGCGCCTGTTTCCTACCTTTCCCAGCTAGCAAAATTCCCATGACTACTTTCTGCTTTCCAAAAGCATCAACAAGTTGGCGAATCTCTTTATAAGTATCAGCCTCACGCTTGGTCCTTGAGATAAATGTCTCTAGTGTCAAATCCAACATTACCTCTGGAATCAATCGAGCTCCCCAAAGACTTTCTAACGCCCCCGCCTGAAACAAAAATCGAGCCCTCCGATATTGCTCATTCTTTTCGCGTCTAAGACGATCGCATTCAGGGCAGGGACCACCAACAACCACTCCGTTTAAAAATGGGTATAACCTCCCCATATATGAACCATGGACAGGACAATTCAGCGGAACAGTAACAACCTCATTGTCCTCATCTATCCGTACTGGTACAACAAGCTTCTCGTTTTCCATTTGTCTTCTGGTTAGGGTTCGATCTCTTGCTCAAGTTATGGCTTTTTTTTTGCTCTTGATTAAAGCAATACTTACCTTAAGACTTGCCTTAAGACTTTAGGACTTACCAAACTTCTTTACTTGAAATCGCCTGTTCTCCAGTCTTACTAAATCCTTCCTCACAAGGATATTGAGGAAAAGTCTCGCTAAAAGCTTCTCGAAACCCCATCCCCATGTCCAAAACTATAGTCCTCGCCCCAAGCAAAACTCTCGTTAACAACTCACACTCTGGCAAATTGTCATAGGCGTTTGCCCAATGTTTTACTACATTGGGAGATTCTGGACGATTATGTTTCAAGAAATTCGGAGCCCAAATCATCCCTACCTCCTCATCCATGACGAGCAAATTATGGACAAGCAACTCTTCGAACTGACGATTGAACACTGCTTTCCCAATCTTGAACTCCTCAGCCAACCCAGACTTTGTAGCCTTTATTGCCCCAAGACTCGTCAAATCTTGATGAGTCAAAATCCGGATAAAGATATATTGAGCTCCCCGAGACAACATACGAATCTTCTGATCATTCCAAATCGCAGTTGAGATTTTGCGATATTTACGTACACGTTTAGCGTTTTGCATAGCGTTTTCTTTCTCCTGCCGTATCGACAAAATGCAAAATATCAGCTAGTTTCCATTCATGAATAGAAAAGCGTTGAGGAATCAATCCTTGTTTTTCCCACTCATAGACACTCTGAGGAGAACAATTCAACAACTCTGATACTTCTCCAACACGAACTGCTATACGCGTTCGTTCATAAGACTTTTTAACAGTCAAAAACGCAGCTAATACTTCTTCAGAAGCTGGATGAGCAGAGTTGCATAGAACGTCGAAAAAAGGTGCGTCAACACTAATGTGAAAAGAAAGAATGTCGCTCGAATTTAAAGCTGAAGCTTCTCGAGTAGCAATCTTCAACAGCTTTTCGACTGAATAAAATTTTTTTTGGTTCCAAACGGGCGAAGATTAATTAATAAATCTTCGCTGATCAGTTTTTTTGCTTCTGCTCTTGTTACAAGTAACTTCATGCACGCCCCTTATTCACAAAATACATCACACTTTCTTAGTGTTGTGATGGTTTTTATTTTTACATACAGTTTTATGTTATTGCAATACTTTTATGTTTATATGATGTAAAATTGTCCTGAAGAGATTTGTCTAAGCTGACAGTAACTTTCAGAATAGAAGGAATACTATGGAAAACCCCAAACACCCGTGGCTATTTGCTCTCTACAACATCAGGTACTATTCATTGAAGAGTATTGGGACAAAACTCGCGGTCATCCATTTGTCAACAATCTCCCCGAAATCCTTGTCAAAATTCGAGATGAAATCGAAGAAATTTTACGAACTGCCCCAAACCAAGGCTTAGAATTCCGACTTAACGACTTCCCTATCAATGGTGAAGACGAAGTCGTCACTGCAAGACACTTCTTGATCTTGCTCTATTGGTTACGACCGATTGAATTATCAGGTCGTGACGGAGAAAAGATACCTGGCTTACTCAATGCTGCTATTGACAAAGCAGAAGAAGCTCTTTTAAAACACATCGCAAGAGACGTTAATCGACGTGCCTCCTTCAGCATTAATGGTGGTGCCTATAGACTACGGATGAGCAATATCATCAGTACACGTACAGACTCTTCTGGGGTCGTTCCTATCAGAAAGAAGAATGCTCTTTTTACGATTGGTAATTTTTTAACTGAACTAACTGCTGCAAAAGTTCCAAACTTTTACTACAGACGACCAGACTCATCTAAAGCAGAGATGATTTTGGCTATGTACAATCACCTTCCCGATTCCGTAAAGGACTCTTTTTTCACAGTCAATTTCATCGGGCGAACCGAAAAGCAACTGCCGCTATACCTGGCAAAAGATTTATTTCTATTTGCAGACAACGAACAGTGGGCACGCCTTAAACATACTTGTGCATCAGACAACAAAAAGGAAGGGACGAAAGTCTTGACAAAATTTCTGCAAGATTTTTTAGAGTACGAGAGACGAAACAATCTCTTTAAATTAGGCGCCTCTACAAAAAATGTATCGGATAGCACCTACCTCAGTCCAAAAGCTTTGGCTTACCTAGAAATATGCAAGCCACCAGCATGGATCGGGCGTACCGTCGCCACGACTCCCGAGATTGAAGAGGAGGAAGAAGAATAACGACGAACTTAGTGGTAGGTGTTCTACTATTGAATTAAACTTTCTATGCTAATAGAGTTGCATCTGCCGTTGCACACAGCATTACCTGAACGCAATTACCTGTTTAACAAGCCTTTTCGGACAAAAGGCATTGCCAGTATCGCGCACCAGAATTCAAGAGCCTCTGAAAGGAAACTTTCAGAGGCTTTTTACATTACACCTAGCACTCACAAAAAAGCTGTTCTTCGGTCAACATTAACCAGAAGAACAGCTTTTCATTTCCCTCATTAGGGCTTCTCAAGAATATCCTTGAGTATTGGCGTAATAGACAACCACGCGCGTTCAGACACTAACTTTGCACCAGCATCAGTTAAATGACCCGTATCAGTGTACAGTGGCTCTTTGTTTTTCCCCAACATCGAACAATATTCATCATTACACAATGCTGCCCCCGACTCAATCACAAAGATTTGATCTGGGTAAGCCAGGTACCATTTTGTGAAGTATTCGCGCTGACTTGCTGATTGATTGTCATAGGCTTTGCGAGCAATCCCACATTCGCCTTTAGTCAAATTGATCGGACGAATACCCATGCAATTTTCCATTTCGTTGGGCATTGTCGGATTATCAATCATGAAAGCAATCTTCTTGCCTGAATTGATGATATTCAACACCGTTTGCTTGAAAACAGCTTCAAAAGTGCTCTTCGAACCATCCTTCAAGAGAACCTCTTCGTCGGGATTAATGTTCCCCCAAGTATTCGAGATCACCACAAGTTTAGCGGATGAACGATGCACAGCATCCAAGACTGCATGAGCCTTCCCATCACGAATCAATTGCTTTTCGGTAAAGCGCTGAACAACATCTTCTAACGGACGCGTGCCACCCGCTGCATAAATGTCTACACGAGCAAAATTCGGTGCAAATGAAGCAAAAACCGACTTCAAGTGTTCCGTATGAGAGTTACCAATCAACAGTACATTGCCGTCCTGCTTACCAGTCTGTGTCCAACAGTCAAAAATCGGATTGTCTGTACAACGATTCGCTTCTGGAGTTTGACGGTCATTGGTAATCGTCGTGAGTGCTTGACGCAAATCGGAACTTAGACGCTGAGGTACACCGTCAGTTTTAGAGACTGCTCCACCCAAAAGGGCGGTACCTAAGAGCGCCACGATTGTTCCGATCAACATCTTTTTGTCAGCCTTCATTTTGCGAATAGGCACCTCGATAAACGTAAACGAGACATACGCAAAAAGACAAGCCAACAAAATCGCGATCCATTTAACATGCGTAGGAATATGCCCCGCATAACTAGAAAACGCGATCGACAAAAAGACCCAATGCCACAAGTAAATCGGATAGCTCAACCAACCGACATACACCATAGATGAACGTGACAACACCGCTTTGTTAAACCAAGCTTCTTTACCTGAAGCAATCAAAAGCACTGCGCAGAGCGTCGGAAAAATTGCCCAAACACCAGGATAAGCATCGGTTACCAACCCATAGGTAAACAGAATCGCAACTAAACCTGTCGACGCAGCTAAAGAGAAAAACGTGCCATTACGTTCAAAGAATCGACGAATAGCGCCGTAGGTATTTGTGTCAGTCGCCCGATAGTGCACATAAGCCAAAAGAACCCCAGCGCCCAACTGCCAAAAACGGCAATGAGGCTAAAAGTATGCCTTAGAGTCACTAATCGGTTGATAGTACAAACCCGTCGCTAATGACAAACCCACCATCAAAAGAAGCACACCCAAAATGCGGTACTTTNNTAGCCACTTCCACGCGACAAAAACAATCGCAGGGAAGACTAAATAAAACTGCTCTTCTACCCCTAAAGACCAAAGATGCATGTAGGCATTACGTGCAATTGACAGATCAAAATAATCTGCTCCGCGCGCCAACTTGAAATTTTCAAAGAAAACCGAGCCAAAGAAGGCTGATTTACCCATTTCTTTGAATTCTCTTGGCGTTAAAAACAAACCGCCAATGATTAGCCCAACCACCAACACAAAAATGAGCGCAGGGAAAATTCTTCTCGAACGCTTTGCATAGAACTCTAGAAAGCTAAACTTCCCCTTCCCCAAACCTTTGAAAATGATCGAAGAAATTAGATAACCAGAAATAGCAAAGAAGATATCAACACCAATAAAGCCGCCACCAAAATAATTCGGAAATGCATGACACAAAACGACCCAAGTAATCGCAATTGCTCTTAGTNNACCATCAATATCTGGACGGTAATAAGGAGATTGAGTATAGGAAAGTGATGTCATTGGCTAGATTGAACAGGAACGAATGACCAATCAGATCCTCTTAACAAGATCTTTGATGGACAGAGGTTAGTTAAATTTGGTTGCGGATTGTATCAAACCCCAAGAAAGCGCTTCAAGACACCAGCACGACTATTGCGCGAGTAGCAAAACAAAAAAATAAAAGAGGCTAGTCAACATAAGCTGAACTAACCTCTTTTCGGATATCACACAAAGAATCGTTTAGTGTTTTTGACGACACGCGTCACACAAGCCATAAAGAACCATCGTGTGTTCGCAAAGCTCGTAGCCGTAGCGTTTAGCCACTAATGCCTGCTCTTTTTCAATGGATGGTGCGACAAACTCGACCACCTTGCCGCACTCCAAACATACTAAATGGTCGTGATGTCCGCCATCTTCGAGCTCATAAGTCGCCCGATCCGTGTCAAAATGGTGTCTGACAATCAGACCGTACTGCTCAAATTGAGATAGGACACGGTAGACCGTTGCGAGACCGATATCTACACCGGCATTGACCAGGTCCCGATAGACTTCTTCGGCAGAAATATGCCGACGCTCACCGACCTTTTCTTCGGCGCGTTTTTGAAAAAGTTCGAGGATTTTGAGACGTGCCGCCGTCGCCTTGAGACCGGCGTTCTTCAATTCCGAGGTTTGGTTTCCAGACGTATCGTTCACGTTAGTCCGCCTTTCAAAAGTTCATTTACCCGTTATCATACGAGGTTGGTGTAACTTCTGCACACCTTAACTGCAAACTGGATAATTATGCTTGCCAAACGATTCACTTTCGCTGCTTTAGGATTGACCGCCCTCCTTTCCCTCTCTGGATGTACCACGATGTCTGAAGCATGGGACAACCCTAGTTCTGTTGTGCCCGACTTCTTGAAGCCCTACCGTGCAGACGTACATCAAGGGAATCTCATTACGAGCGAAATGATCATGCAACTTGAAAAAGGCATGACCAAACCTCAAGTTCAGTTTTTATTAGGCATTCCGTTGCTTCGTGACCAGTTCCATCCTAACCGTTGGGACTATATCTACTACTTGTTGCGTAGCAATGACGACCGCCAGCTTCGTAAGTTGACCGTGTATTTTAACGATGAAGGTCGCGTAGATCATTGGATCTCAGACCCGATGCCCGACGAAGAGCAGGCTGACCAAATGATTCTTGGCACGAAGGATTCTTTTGAACCACGCGCTCCCAAAGTCACGCCTGGAATTGCAGTTCAACACTGACCTTGACTCGAGGACATAAGCATCATGAATCCTCAAATCGAACGCCTAAAAGCATTGGTTGCTCAATTGATTGCTCGACTTGAACACGAAAAAGCCGAAAACCGTCGTTTGACTTCTCAGCTCGCGTCACGCGAAGCTGAGCTTGCTCAAAATAAACGCCGGACTGAAGAATTGCGCCGTAAAGTCGAAGCCCTCTTTAGTTCAAACCGTAGCAACGATACTCTGCTTTAAAGGAACGCATCATGCCTGAAGTGACCGTAAACATCTACAGTCGCACTTACCGCTTGGCAGTAAGTACGGGAGAAGAAGCACTGATTCAACAATGCGCAGAGTTAGTCGATAAACAAATGAAGGCTATTCGCGAAGGTGGCAAAGTCATTAACCAAGACCAAATTGCCGTCTTGGTCGCGCTCGAAGTTGCGTACGAAGCTCAAAAACATGCAGAAAAACTGTCCGCAGAAAAAGCACAATTCATTGAAGCAAAAAATGCTGAAATCGAATCCTTGAAGGCTCGTATTCGAGAACTCGAAGCGCGTCCCATCGCACAACCTTCGGGCGAAGGTAGCACGTCCCCCGATGCCGCGCTTTTACGTGAAATCGAAAAGTTGTCTAAGCAGTGCGAAGAAGCCATTTTTACCGATATGCGTAAAACGGGCATGTTCTAAAGAGATTTCAGAATATGTAACGGACACTCCCACATCTCAAATAAATCCGCTACAATGAGCTTATCCCTGCGGCGGTGAGCACCGGGCTCCAAAGTTCCTAGAACCAATGCTAAACCCATTAGGTTGGTGTACTCGAGAGCCGATAGAGTGTTAGACACGCGTTGTCCGACCCGTTCCGCTCCGGAGCCGACCGCCCTGAACTTTCGGTTCAGGTAACGTAGTCCAGCCCCGTTGCAGGTCCTCTTTTCGATGGGGCAATCCTTCATAAGGATTGCCCCATTTTTATTGATTTTGAGAGCATCGCCATGGATCAGAAAACCACCCTCTCACAACTCATAACGATAGCGAATCGCTTTTGGCTAATGAAGACTGAGCCTGGCGAATGCTCGATTGACGATGCCCTTCATGCACCAGACCATCAAGTGTCTTGGTTTGGCATTCGTAACTATCAGGCGAGAAACTTCATTCGAGACGACATGACACCTGGCGATGGTGTTTTGTTTTATCACTCTAGTTGCTCGAAACCTGGCATCGTTGGTATCGCCCGTATTGCTTCAAAAGCGTACCCCGATGAACTCCAGTTTGATGCTTCAAGCGAATATTTCGATCCCAAAAGTAAGACCGAGAATCCCCGTTGGCTAACGATCAATGTTGAGGCACTATTTAAGTGCCCCGTAATTGAGCTTGGTGAATTACGTCAACACGATGAACTCGCCAACATGCGTGTTTTGCAAAAAGGCAATCGCCTCTCAATTACCCCTGTCACCAAAGATGAATTTGCTTTTATTGCAGCGCATTGGTTAGAACACTAAAAGAGAAGCCACTCACAAAATGAGCGAGATCGTCAGACCTCGCTCATTGGCTATCTACAATTCTCTTTCGTTCGTTTTCTTTTTCAACGCCCAAGCCATCAAACCTGCCCCCAAAAGAATTAACGGTAACGTTAACCATTGACCTCGCGACAGATCAAAGGCCTGAAGCCCCAAGAACGCATCAGGCTCGCGGAACCACTCCACGATAAAGCGTGCAATCCCATAACCCAAACAAAAGAGTCCTGAAACAAACCCTGCAGGACGCGGCTTTTTTGAAACGACCCACAAAACGATAAAGAGCAATAAGCCTTCCCCTAAAGCTTCATAGAGTTGCGATGGATGGCGAGGAATTCCACCGTCCATCGCTTGCGGGAAAATCATTGCCCAAGGCAAATCCCCTGACACAGGTCGTCCCCAGAGTTCGCCATTAATAAAATTGCCAATACGACCAAACATCAAGCCTGGTGGCACTAAAGGTGCAACAAAATCAGAAATGGTCCAAAACGAAACCTGGTGAGTTTTGGCATAAAGCGCCATCACAGCAATTACACCTAAAAAGCTACCATGGGCACTCATTCCACCATCCCAAACAGCCACAATCGCTTGAGGATTCGCTAAATAGTAATCTGGCTGATAAAAAAGGCAATAGCCTAAACGTCCACCTAAAATGACCCCAAGAATCCCATAAAAAAGTAAATTTTCCATCGCATCAAGCGATATACCTCGCCAAGCTTCTTGCGTTCGGCGCTTAGCTAGCAACCAAAAACACACAAAGCCAACAAGGTACATCAGACCATACCAACGAATAGCAAGCGGTCCAACACTCAGCGCGATGGGATCAAACTGCGGATGAATTAGCATCTTTTAAGTTATTTAGCGAATTGTTAGAAAAAGGCATTGATGTCTTGGAAGCAGGTATTATGAAGCCTTTACTACCTTTTCGCTTAAAGTACCTAGGCTCANAAATGACCATTTCAATGCTTTCTGGTAACAGTGCTGCACAGATGCTGACACTTTTACGTACGCATCGTCCGCTTGTTCATTGCTTGACTAATGAAGTCGTACAAGAAATCACAGCCAATGTGCTGCTCGCCGCAGGCGCGTCCCNNCCCGCCATGGTTGTAGCTGAAGAAGAAGCGGGTTACTTTGCTAGCATTTCTGGTGGTATTTTGATCAATATTGGGACACCGTATCCAGCACGTTTACATGCCATGCACGCCGCAGTGGATGCAGCAATCGAAGCCAAACGTCCTTGGGTATTGGACCCTGTGACCGCAGGTGGCATTCCTTGGCGCGATGACGTAATCAACACGTTTCTTGAAAAACGGTNNACTACGGTGATTCGCGGCAATGCCAGTGAAATTTTGGCGCTCTCAGGAGAANAAAAAGGCGGCAAAGGCGTTGACAGCACCAATGGTTCTGATGAAGCCTTAGAAGCAGCCAAACGCCTTGCCTTGACTCGTCAAGCAATTGTTGCTGTGACTGGTGAAACCGACTACATCACGGATGGTACCCGTACACTCAGCGTCACTGGCGGTCATCCCATANCTACTTTAGTGGTAGGCACAGGGTGTTCACTGTCGGCTTTGGTCGCAGGCTTTTGTGCCGTGACTGACGACCATTTGACTGCCACTGCTACAGCGTGCGCTCTAGCCAAAAAAGCGGCAGAAAAAGCCATGATTCGTGCGCGAGTACCAGGAAGCTTTCATAACGAATACCTTGACGCTCTCTATCAAATTCAACCCAAAGACTTTCTTTAACTCATTGTTGCTGTGAGGTATCTACCATGCAAGTAGATATCCTTCGTTTATATTTGGTTCTTGACCCAGATCTCTGTGGAGGAGCGGCTGGCATGGTCGATACAGCCANNTTCAGTACCGCACAAGCAGGGGTTACCGCCGTTCAGCTTCGTGCACCGAAATGGAAAAAGGGTCAATATGCAGAATGCGGTCGAGCATTACTTAAAGCACTCGCTCCTTACCATGTTCCTCTCATCGTCAACGATCACGTGGACGTGGCTGTCGCTATTGGTGCACATGGTGTTCATGTCGGACAAGATGACCTCTCGGTCGTTGACTCTCGCAAACTCATGCCACCCGAGATGATCCTTGGTCTTTCAGTCACGAATCTCGATGAGTGTTTAGCTGTTGATCCCAAACTCGTTGACTATATTGGCGTAGTACCCGTTNTACCAACCAGTACCAAAAAAGATGCAGCCGAAGCAGTAGGGCTTCCTGGGCTTATTGATATCGTCCGACATGCCCCTTGCCCATCCGTAGCCATCGGGGGAATTACTGCGGCAGACGTGCCGTCCATCATGTATGCTGACGTTAACGGCATTGCCGTCGTTTCGTNNACCATTTGTGGTAAGCCTGATATTCCCCTCGCCGTGCAAGTTTTGCTCGACGCTATGCCTTAAACCATGATGTTTCGTTCCTTCTGCACCAAAGAAACTGCACGTGCCGTTATTGTTATTCTGCTTCTTTCAGCCGCTTTTCTCATGTATGGGGTTGCCAGCACACGTGCATTACAGCTTTGGTGCTTCTTGTTTCCTGCGTCCATTTTATTTTTATTGTCCGATTATTGGCGGCAATTACGATGCCCTGCGAGCCTCTTCTTAGGCTTAAGTTGTGCGCTCTCAGCCATTGACACTGGAACGCGTGGTTTTTTAAAGCACGTCTATCAGTCAGACCTTCTTTCCGGGTTTGTTGTTGAATCAGTAGCCAACACTCACACGTCTGAATCGCTTGAATACTTAGGTACGATTTGACCAGACCTGCTTTTATGGAGCGGGCTATCTCTTATTACGTTTATTCTTCAAGCGTGGATCATTCGCCATCGCTGTAAGCAGACGAAGTCAACACCCATTGAGTATCGACGACTTGCTGTTTTCTTTCTCATTTTCTTAGTGACTCTGTCTACCACGTCGCTGATCGTGCGCCCTTGGCGAAATCAATTCCCTGTATTCTCCTGGTTACGTTTTCAATCACAAGTCCTTGCTTATCATGATGACTGGCAACACGCGGAAGAGGAACGTCAAAAAGAATTTAATACCGCCAAAAACGCTGTTTTACCTCTCTCAGTCAAACCTCGTACGATTGTTTTAATGATTGGCGAAAGTATTACGCGTGACAACATGAGTCTCTATGGATACTCCCGTCAAACAACGCCTCGACTAGACGCTCGTGCGACCAAGGATCCGCAATTTAAGTTTATTAACGACGCTTGGTCACTGGATGCGAGTACTGTTGCTTCATTTCGCACCATGTTTGACTTCAAAGTGCCAGGCGATACAAAGGAACCCACGGGTAACGTCTTTGCCTATTTCCGTGCCGCAGGCTATCAAATCACCTGGATTAGCAATCAAGATGACAAAGCCATCAAGTCTGAGTGGATTGCACATAGTGACAAGCAGATTATTCTCAACCGTTTAGCGGGTCGCTCTAGTCGCTCTATGGATGATGTGACACTCGAGCCATTGAAGAACGCCTTAGCTGACCCAGCGACCCATAAACTCATCGTGGTTCACATGATTGGGGCACATCCGCATTTTTCGCTTCGTTACCCTGAAGGCCTTCAACCAACGTGGTCTGACGATGATGAAGTCAGTCGCCAAATGAAGGCTAACGATCGTTCGATCGTCGTTCAACACGCGAGAGAACAATATGATCTCGCCGTGTTATATCAAGATACCGTGTTAGCTGATTCTCTTGAACTCACCGAAGCGTCCTCTAAACACGTCCCCGCTTTTTGGCTATATCTCTCTGATCACGGCGTAGAAACCGGCAATTATGAGAACCGTACGGGACACTCTCAGACGACACCAAACGGCTATCGTATTCCGTTCTTAATGTGGGCTGATCCGACGTTATCGACACAGTGGGTTTGGTCCGACCTTCAACATCGTTCTTTCCGTTCCGACGGGTTGCGTCACATCCTATTCACTGCCGCTGGGATCGAACTAAAGAGTCAGGCAATGCCATCGTTACTTTCTAAAGACTATCAGTGGCAAGATCCGCCTTCTAAAACGCGCTTTCTCTCGAAACCATAAGGCTTTCGTTAGAATGCAGGAGTAAGTGCTTCATTCTCTCGAATTAGACCTATGCATGCCAAGCCTCCATTAACTGTTGCGACATTTTCAGAAAAAGATGCGAAAGACATTGTCTATGCAGAAATTCTTGAAAAACACGCGACTGAAGCTGACCAGTGGAATGCTTCAGAACGCGATATCGCGACGCGTGATGCTCAGCGTCTTGCG
The DNA here is from genome assembly GCA_905186105.1 of uncultured Sutterella sp. Lineage (GTDB taxonomy): Bacteria > Pseudomonadota > Gammaproteobacteria > Burkholderiales > Burkholderiaceae_F > Sutterella. The sequence continues at coordinate 2,408,274 of LR994475.1, forward strand.
GGAGACTTACCCTCTAGAGTTGCCTTGCTCCCCATCCGAGCGCGCCTAGTCAACGCACGAATGCATGAACGTTTAAAAGGCATCGAAAACGGTCACACGGTCACACTCTCTACCTTCCCATGGACACTCGCTTTGGGTCTTGTAGCTTTGGTTCTTGGTGCGCTCACGGACTATTTAGCGACTGATGGCGCACGCATTAACCTGCTCGCCCCACCTCTTTTAGGGTTGCTCCTTTGGAACTTAATGATCTACGCCTTATTGTTCGCAAAAGCCCTGCATCTTTTGCCTAGCGAACTACCGATGAGAAAAACGATCACGCATTGGTTCGTCACACTCAGTACGCGGCTACCAATAACAAATTCGATTCAGCGTGCCTATACTGAAGCATGGACGCGTCACGCACTCCCTCAGTACAAACTGCACATTGCTCGCGCCCTTCATCTTGCAGCCATGGCTTTTGCGTGTGGTTTGTTGCTTGGCATTGTCATTCGCGGCATTGGTACGGTANCTTATCATGTCGGTTGGGAAAGCACGTGGTTTGCCCATCAACCTGAGTTCATTCAGACCTTTTTCTCTTGGACCTATGGCTTACTGCCGGCTAGCCTTTTAGGTTTACCTCCCATGCCTGACGCGCATGAAGTGGCACGTATGGTACNNTTTAATGCCACAACCGCTGCTGATATTCCAGCCTCCCCATGGATTATCCGCTTGATGACATTGATTGCCTGTGTGGTCATTATTCCGCGTTCACTATTAGCGCTATACGACACACTCAAACTTCGCTGGCTGACACAACACGTCTCTATTTCGTTGAAATCCCCCTATTACCAAAATCTTCTCTCAGAGACCTCTTTAATGCCTCAATGGACAGGGATTTTGATTGATACCACGAAGACTGATGACGAACTTCCAGACCAATGGCAACAGGTCGCGAGCTACCTTAAACGGACTTCAAACACCTACCATGACGNNGTCACGTTACACGCCGTCAATGCCTGGGAAGGGTTGATTGCTGACACTCTAAAAACACTACCCTCAGCTGAACAATCGCACTTACTGATTGTTTTTGACCCCACTTCAACCCCTGAAGAAGAAGTGCATGGGCAATTCATCAATGACGCTTATGCGTGGACTCAAGCGCACCATATTGCGTCACCCATCGTAGGGTTAGATCTCTCACGCATCGTTGCTCGACAAGGTGCTGAGCACCCATTGATTGGAAGCCGAACAGCACTGTGGCAAACCTTTATTGCTGAACACCAATGTCGATCCTTCACGTTCAACTTAGATAACGAAAAGTGTTTCGACACGATCGCCACACAATTACGTTCATCTAACACTTAATCAGAGTGCGATAATGGCGTTAAAACCCTATCAATGAGTGACTATGCCCAAATCTGATCAATTTCGCATTCATCTGAGTCTCGTTAGCCACACCAATATTGGCAAAACCACTTTAGCTCGTACCCTTCTCATGAAAGACGTTGGCGAGGTCGCGGATCGCGCCCATGTCACCGAAAATACTGAAGACTACGTACTCGCTCGAGATGCAGCAGGATGCGAATTGGTGCTTTGGGACACGCCTGGGTTTGGTAACTCTGTTGCACTCGCTAAGCGTCTTTCTGGACGCAGTAACCCGATCGGGTGGTTTCTTGCTGAAGTTTGGGATCGCATGACCAATAAGGCTTTTTGGCTCAACCAGCGAGCCATCAAGCACGTCAAAGATATCTCTGACGTGGTTCTTTATTTGGTCAACGCTTCTGACTTACCCAAAACAGCCCCTTACATCACGGCAGAAATGGAAATTATTTCCTGGATCAATAAACCCGTGATCGTGCTTCTTAACCAAATGGGAAAGCCTCGCACCCACGCAGAAGAACGTGAAGAGGTTGAAGCTTGGCGGGATGCCATGAAGCCTTATCTATTCGTCAAAGATGTCTTACCCATGGATGCTTTTGCACGGTGTTGGGTTCAAGAAACAGCCCTTTTTGACGCGATTAGCNGCGCATTACCTGCTAACCAACATGCGACCTTTGACGCACTTCGCGATATTTGGATTAGAAGTCGTCGTGCGCTCTATTTATCATCGGTCGATGCGATTGCACGCCATATGTGGAAACTTCTCCAAGCGCATGAACTCGTCCCAGTACCGAGCCTCAAAGATCATGTTCGATCGCTCGCCAACCAAATTGGCTTAATCAAAACGCGTAATGTCGAACTAGAGGACGCGCAAACAGCGCTATCCACAATGGCGGCAGACAGCTTATGCGCGCTCACTGATAAGTTGATTAGCATCAACGGTCTCACAGGAAGTGGGGTGTCACGCGAGATCCTGAGACGCATGAAAACAGACTGGCAAATGGTACNNTCACATATGATTCCCCCAACCTCCGCTGCCGCGGTTGGCGCTGGCGTAGNNGTGTTGCTGGGGTGTAGTGCAGGTGCGGCCGCTGATGCGGCAAGCGTTGGACTCTCACTGGGACTAGGCACATTACTGGGCGGCATCATCGGAGCGATTGGTGGCATGGGAGCCGCAACCATCTACAATGCTCGTCATAAAAAAGAAGGGATTGATCTTTCGTGGAGTGAGCATGCCGCGTGTGACTTCATGCTTGAAGCGGCGTTGCTTTATTTAGCCGTAGCTCACTTTGGTCGTGGACGAGGCGATTGGCAAGCAGGAGAAAGTCCAGAATTTTGGAAAATCGCTGTACAAGACGCTATGAAAGAGTTAAAAATCACCTTTCAACCCATTCGAAAACTCACCCCCGAAGCGGGCGTAGAACAACTCACGCGTTTGACAGATTCCCTCTTACGCGCCGTCTTCATGCGTCTTTATGATCGCGGTATTTAATACGCACAAACACCATGCTAACTAAAGGTTTAACCACCGTTGGGTTATTGCTTGTGTCTAATGTCTTTATGACACTCGCCTGGTATGCCCATCTAAAACTTCAAAGCGCCAAACTGATTAGTAACTGGTNNACGCTTTATACCGTGATTCTTTTCTCGTGGGCAATCGCTCTCTTGGAATATAGCTTCATGGTTCCCGCTAACCGTATCGGGTTTGAAGGTAATGGCGGTCCCTTCTCACTCATTCAGCTCAAAATCATTCAAGAAGTCATCACGCTGTTGGTCTTCACACTATTTTCGATTATTGCTTTCCAACAGCAATTAGCCTGGAATCACTTAGCTGCTTTCGCCTGCATGGTAGGCGCGGTCTACTTCGTTTTTATGAAATAAGTCCTTAGCAAAACGACCACGAAAGTGGTCGTTTTGCTTGGTACGTTTTATCGAGGTTGTTGACTCGTATAGGTCACCTCAAGAATTTCAAGGACCTCAACGCCCGCAGGATGCGTCACTGTCGCTGGCGTTGGTAACTTCACTTCATCGCCTTCACGAGCCTTCAAAAAGACGCGCGCAATCGGACTAATCCAACTCACATCACCATGAGCCGCATCACTCTCATCAATCCCTACAATACGGATCTTGTGTTCTTCACCACGTTGGTCACAATAAAGGACTGTAGCCCCAAAAAAGACCTGGTCCGTAGGAGGGCGAGAATCGGGATCCACAACTTCGGTANNCGATTCAATACGTTTATTTAAAAAACGAATGCGTCGGTCAATTTCACGCAAACGACGCTTCCCGTACTGATAGTCACCGTTTTCACTACGGTCACCATTACTCGCTGCCCAAGCCACTACATTCACCACTTCAGGGCGCTCGACATTTACCAAGTGTTCACGCTCGTCTAATAGTCGTCGATAGCATGCTGGTGTCATGTAGTTCTTAGTATTGGGCGGCAACCCTGGCAACTTGACTTCATCGTCATCCTGCTCATTAGACATACTTTTCTCCAGAGAATTCTTAACCACTGGCTTTAGTTCACAGTAGTGTTTAATTTGCCTTTCTCACAGTTGTCGACAAACCCTCTCGAAAATCCGCCAACGACCTTAAATTTTTATGGATTTTCATTCATAAAGGTTTGAAGCGAATACGAAGGAAGATCATGATAATTGATCAGTTCTCCTGAATAACGATAAACAGTTTCTTGATTCGCACAAACCTCATCCTTGAACCAATGACAAGGTAAAGATGGCAATCGAGGAGAACTAATGTGCATCCAAGAAGCTATTAACGGTAAGAAGTCTAGACCACTACGATAAGAACGAACAATCTCACGATGCTTGAACTCACTTCCTGCTATAAAGAAAGGCACCTCATATGAACCTTGCCGTTTGTCTATATGTTTGAGACACCATCCATTTTGATCGGTTGCAAAATCAAGACCATGGTCAGAGGTAAACAACAGACCCCATTTTTCACCATGTTTTGCTTCGCGCGCCTTCAATGCTTCAGTAACTTCTTTGGCTAAATGATCTGTATTTCTCAAGCTTTCAATGTAGCAAGAAAGCTCTTTGGAATGGAAATACTCTGTGTACTTATCATCAGTACGGCGGCATACCTGAGGGTGCGAACCGATGAGATGCAACACAATCAATTTTTTACCGGATCGTGAAAGACTTTCTTTAAAGGGCTCTAATAGATCTTCGTCCGTCTTTTTTATCACTTTATTTAATGGGTTGAGATCATCGGCAACAAAGTCATATTCATCAGACATCTTAGCCACAACAGAAATCGGCGAATCGGCACCACCTCGTTCCCCTTGTGAAGAAATCCAAACTGTTCGATAACCTGCCGACTTAGCTAATGTAATGATGTTATAGGCTGGATTGAAATTGTCAGCATCACTATTAAAGTACAACTCCCTAGATAAAGACGGTACTGTGCCAGCTGATGCAGAGAGATAATTTTCAAAAAGAATACCTGGCTCATTTGACATCCAAGGCGTGTTATTCCAGGGAGCACCATATGATTCCAAAAAGTCACGACGTGCACTCTCCCCGAGGATCACTACATAATTCGTTGCCGCTTGACCGTCTGCTGTTGCATTCCAATCAGCCGAACGATTGAAAATCGAATATTTATTTTGCCCACGAGAAGAGTCTTGCAAAGCGCTATATACAGAAAGAGCAAAATGTACTTCGGTGCTTTTAATATCTGTGATATGTAACGGACTCCCTTTGAAGAGATTCTTGACAAAAGTATTCCCCGAAAAGACCACGAGCAATACAATCAGCAGTCCTAGGAATTTACGATTGAGGTCACCTAAGAATTGAGGATGCTTTTTGAGAAATATAACAACGGCACTAAAGAATAGAATCAAGCTACCATACCAACCAAAAACACTGGGTGGAATAGACGTTGCATATTCAAATGCTTCATTAAAGTTTGTATATAAGAGTGCATCAATTGCATTCTTGTCGATATGACCATAAGTCAATCCGACCATGCCATACATAAGGGCACAAACGAAACACACTCCTAGATAGACAAAACCTACCAAACGCTTCCAACTATATAAAAGCGTGAAAAGAATGATCGAAACGATCGTCTCACGAGGTAAAATAGTTGCCACACATGATCTGAGTAATAGCAAAGAATACTGCCATTAATCCCCAGAACATTACGTACGGCAAAGAAATCTTATATTTCACAACAAATCAAAACGAAAGCAAAATTGAAATTTTAATCCATTCTCTTGGTTTTGTTTTTTATCAACAACCCTGATCCAAAGCTAAAATCAAAATCTCACCCATTAAAATGGGGCATAGCTCACGCTATGCCCCATTTCGCTTTACGACAAACTGTCGCGACGGTTATGGCACCATCTCTTCCACTTCGTCCTTCTTAACAGGACGAACGAGGTCTTCACGCTTCACACCAAGATAAAGCGCAATGGTCGCAGCCACGAAGACTGAGGAGTAAACGCCAAGCAAAATACCAATCGTCAGAGCGAGCGAGAAGTAATGCAAAGCAGGNCTACCGAAGAAGAACATCGAAAGCGTCATGCAAAGCGTTGACGTATGGGTAATCACCGTACGAGAAATCGTGGCGGTAATAGCCGAGTTGATCACTTCAACCGTATCAGCACGACGCATCGTACGGAAGTGTTCACGAACACGGTCGAAAATAATCACCGATTCGTTCACGGAGTAACCCAACACAGCCAACACAGCCGCAAGCACAGGTAACGAGAATTCCCACTGCATGACGGAGAAGATACCAAGCACAATGAAAATGTCGTGCAAGTTAGCAATAATGGCGGCTACCGAGAACTTCCATTCAAAACGGAAGGCAAGGTAGATCATGATGCCAACAACCACGAGCGCAAGGGCTGTGCCCCCGTCACGCGCGAGTTCTTCACCCACCTGCGANCCTACATATTCGGTACGGGTCAACTGAGCGTCAGGCGTATTCTTATGAATCACAGCCATGACTTCTTCAGCCACCTGACCAGAGGTATACCCCGTCTTTGTCGGCACACGAATGACAATGTCCGAAGCCGTACCAAACGTCTGTACCAACACTTCGTTAGAGACAGACTTCAGTTCAGTACGAACCTGTTCAGTATTCACTGCAGACGGATAACGAACTTCCATCTGCGTACCACCCGTGAACTCAATCGAGAACGCAAGACCGTGCGCGAAAATCCAATAAACCGCCACGATGAAGCTGACTAACGAGATCATGTTAAGTACAAACTTGTACTTCATGAACGGGATGGTCTTTGTAATGCGGAAAAATTCCATGATGCTAACCTCCCATTAACGGCTCGTCTTTTTAGCCGTATCCGGACGCCAAATCTGACCGATATGGACGTTCGTCAACTTCTTCTTACGACCATAGATCAAGTTGATCATCGAGCGAGACACAACCACCGACGTAAAGATGGAGGTCATAATCCCGAGACAGTGCACCACAGCAAAGCCGCGCACTGGACCAGAACCGAAGATCAACAAAGCCAAACCGGCGATCAAACTCGTAATGTTCGAGTCAAGAATCGTGGCAAAGGCTCGATCGTACCCTTCACTGATTGCTGTCTGAGGCAAACGACCCACACGAAGTTCTTCACGAATACGTTCGTTGATAAGCACATTCGAGTCAACTACCATACCTAGAGTCAAGGCAATAGCAGCGATACCTGGCAAGGTCAAAGTAGCCTGAAGCATAGAGAGTACGGCTACAAGCATCATGACGTTGGCAAGCAACGACACGGCACTCACTACACCAAAGACCTGATAGTAGATCGCCATAAAGAGGGCAATCACAATGAAGCCGTAGAGTGTAGAGCGGAACCCTGCTTCAATGTTGGCTTCACCTAAGCTCGGACCGATCAAACGTTCTTCAACGATTTCCATCGGAGCAGCCAAAGAACCAGCACGCAAAAGCAAGGCTGTATCGGTCGCTTCAACCGCGGTCATACGACCCGAAATCTGCACACGACCGCCGCCAATTTCTTGACGAACCACAGGAGCCGTCACGACTTCACCCTTACCCTTTTCAAAGAGCAAGATGGCAATACGCTTACCCACGTTGTCGCGCGTGACGTCCTGGAAGATACGAGCACCACGGCTATCGAGTTCGAGGTTAACGGTGGGTTCCTGCGTCTGACTATCAAAACCTGGTTGAGCGTCGTTGAGGTTTTCACCCGTCAAAATGACGCGGCGCTTCACAAGCAAGACATTTCCTTCGCGGTCCAAGAACTTTTCGTCGCCAAAGGGCACATTACCCTGAGCCAACTGAGCCAAAGCTTCAGGGCTATCGTCAACCATACGCACTTCAAGCGTAGCGGTACGACCCAAGATGTCCTTAGCCTTTGCCGTATCCTGAACACCAGGCAACTGAACCACAATACGATCAGCCCCCTGCTGAGCAATCACAGGTTCTACCACACCGAGTTCGTTGATTCGGTTATGCAAGGTCGAGATGTTCTGCTTCAAGGCATAGGACTGAACGTTTTGAATGGTANNCTTTTCAGACAATTCAGCGCGCAAGATGTAGGGAGCAGTCGTAGTTTCGGGCAAGGAGAGTACCAAGTCAGGTTGCGTATTACGCAACAAGTCATTGGCACGAGCGCGTTCTTCTTCGTTGGCGAAGCTAATTTCGACCACGTTACCTACACGGGTCATACCCGTGTGGCGAATGCGCTTATCGCGAAGCTGTGTACGCAAGTCAGCCAATGTGGCTTCAGCGCGCTTCTGAATCGCAGCACGCATATCCACCTGTAAGAGGAAGTGCACACCACCACGAAGGTCAAGACCCAAATACATCGGCAGAGCATGAATGGAGAGAAGCCACTGCGGGGTATTGGGCACAAGGTTCAACGCAACAATATAAGCGGGGTCTTCACGATTCGGATTCAAAGCCTTTTCAAGGACTTCACGAGCCTGAAGCTGCTTTTCAGCTTCGGTCGGTTCAAAACGAACGCGAACGGTATTTTGTTGTGCACCCTGTTCAAAGAACACACCATTGGGATGCAAATCTGCAGCCTGCAAGAGTTCTTCAACGGTTTTCAGCGTTTGTTCGGTCACCTTCACGGTTGCCTTACCAGACGAAACCTGCACAGCAGGTGATTCGCCATAGAAGTTCGGCAACGTATAGACCAAGCCGATCATGAGTACGACAACAATGACGATGTATTTCCAAAGAGGATATCGGTTCATCGTTAATGTTCTCCGTCATGCATAAATGAAGGGGCACTTATGCACAACCTTTAGTCTTAGAAAGTCACAAAATATGACCCTAATGAATGGGCTTAAGCCCGGTCAAGACCGGGCTTAAAAAAGCGCTAAGAGCAGTTGGTTTCCAGCGCTTTGGGTACTTCAATGGTACGCAATTAGAACTTGAGCGTGCCCTTCGGAAGAACCATCTGAACAGACGCACGCTGCATACGGATCACAACAGCCTTATTGTCGACCGTAGCAATCTGAAGCGCGATCGTCGTTTCTTCGACAGCTTCAATACGGTCAGAAATTCCACCAACCGTCATGACTTCATCGCCGCGCACCAAACCTTCGCACATCTGCATGTGTTCCTTTTGACGCTTCTGCTGCGGACGGATCAAGAAGAACCAAAACACAGCAAAAATAACGATGAGCGGCACCACCTGCATCAGGAAGCCTTCCATGCCGCCAGCCTGGGCAGTCTCACCGGCAGCCAGTGCATCACTAATAAAAAACATTTGAACTCCAATCATTCAAGAATGTAAAACCAATCCCAAAACCAACCTTAAAGCGCCTGATTTCGGGGAATCTGTCCATTATAAATGCGTTAGCTTACTTCTGACTGAGTAATCCCGTTGAGATTCACTCAATCCCACGTGCGCGGTCCTCTGCAAACTGCTTTTTCCACGCTTCAAAGGTACCCGCTTCAAGCGCATCACGCATTTCCTGCATGATCTGCAAATAGAAAGACAAGTTATGAATCGTGTTTAAACGCGCACCAAGGATTTCGCCAACTTTATGTAAATGGTGCAAATAGGCACGTGTAAAGTTACGACACGTGTAGCAGTTGCACGATGGATCGAGCGGACGCAAGTCATTACGATAGCGGCTATTTTTTAACTTCACGTCACCAAAGCGCGTAAAGAGCCAACCGTTACGTGCGTTACGCGTAGGCATCACGCAGTCAAACATATCGATACCGTTCGAAACCCCAGCGACCAAGTCTTCAGGCGTACCCACACCCATGAGGTAGCGCGGACGATCGTCAGGCAACTTGTGAACGATATGATCCATGATGCGCATCATGTCTTCTTTGGGTTCGCCCACAGACAGACCACCCACGGCATAACCATGGAACCCTACGTCCTTAAGCCCCGCCAAAGACTCTTCGCGAAGATGCTCGTACATACCCCCCTGCACAATCCCAAAGAGTGCATTCGGGTTTTCAAGGCGATCGAATTCGTCGCGCGAACGCTTCGCCCAACGTAGGCTCATACGCATAGACTTCGCGGCTTCAAGTTCCGTCGCTGGACGGTCACCAATCTTATAGGGCGTACATTCGTCGAGCTGCATCACGATGTCAGAATTCAGCACACGCTGAATCTTCATCGAAACTTCAGGCGACAAAAAGAGCTTATCCCCATTGATCGGGTTACTAAACTTCACGCCTTCTTCGGTGATCTTGCGTAATTCACCCAAACTAAATACCTGGAAGCCACCCGAGTCCGTGAGGATAGGCTTATCCCACTGCATAAAGTCATGCAAACCTTTATGGGCATCCACCACTTCAAGACCAGGGCGAAGCCACAAATGGAAGGTGTTACCCAAGATGATCTGAGAACCGATTTCCTTTAACTCGTAGGGAGCCATAGCTTTCACTGACCCATAGGTACCCACAGGCATAAAGATCGGGGTTTGCACGACGCCATGATTGAGCGTCAGTTCGCCACGTCGGGCTCGTNNACCGCACGTTGCTTTGACCTTAAAACCAAAAGCCATTGATGTGTGTCCTTTTAGNCTATCCGACCCTTCGTCGGCAATATGAGCATTTTCAATAAAACAAGCGTCACCGTAACTAAAGAAACGGTACTTTTCGTCCACTGCGTGCTTGTACGCTTCAAGAATGCGTTCACGCCCCACCAAAGCCGAAACAAGCATCACCAAAGTTGACTTGGGCAAATGGAAGTTCGTAATGAGCGCGTCAATGATGCGGAACTGATAGCCCGGCATGATGAATAAACACGTATCGCGGGCTCCCGCTTCAACGTGCCCCACTCGATCAGCTGCACTTTCAATCGTACGTAACGAGGTCGTACCGACAGCTATCACGCGTCGCCCTTCAGCCTTAGCCTGATTAATGCGCTGAGCCACGTCTTCAGGCATCGAGAACCATTCAGAGTGCATTTGGTGTTCAGAAAGGTTTTCAACGCGAACGGGTTGGAAGGTTCCCGCACCCACGTGCAACGTCACATATTCAATGTCAACGCCCTTATTGGCTAAGCGCTCTAAGAGGTCTTGAGTGAAATGAAGACCCGCCGTGGGCGCAGCCACAGCACCAGGGTAGCGCGCATAGACCGTCTGATAACGGCTTTCGTCCGACTTTTGAGCTGCGTGCGTGATATAGGGTGGTAGCGGCACGCGATAAAGGCTNTCAAGCACCGTCAACACAGGGCGTTCAAANGTCAATTCAAAGAATTGCCCCTGACGACCCGTCACCGTGACAGGCTCTTCTTGACCGTCTGCTTCAAAATAAAGCACAGTACCAGGTTTTGGGGACTTACTCGCACGAACCATCGAGATGGCGGTGAATTCACCTGTCACGCGTTCGATGAGCGCTTCGACATTGCCGCCCGTTTCTTTGCGACCCAATAAACGAGCCTTGATCACCTTCGTGTTATTGGCAATTAAAAGGTCGCCAGGACGAAGGAAGTGTTCGATGTCCGTGAAATGGTACGTCTTCAATGACNNATCCTTCGTGATATGCAAAAGACGCGAAGCCGTACGGTTTTCTAAGGGGTATTGAGCAATGAGCTCTGGTGGGAGCTCAAAATCAAAATCAGATAAATGTTGTTCAGTCATGGCTTTACTGGTAAGTTAGCATTTTGAGGAAAGCGGTGATTTTACCCACTTTAATCCTGAGTGTCTCAGCATATAGCGCTTTTTCGCGTCCCTTTTTGTTAACGACTTCGTCTCCTTTATTCTTATGGACATCTTAAGTAATGAGAATTACTCTCAATCTATTGCGCTAAATCAATACCCGAGCAAATTAGTCGGATTTACCCCCTTTCTCGCTTGCACTACTTTTAGGCATCCCCTATAGTGTTTCTAACGCGAAACGACACAGTCACCTAAAACGCCAAGGGGTCGGCGTTGACTGTCTGACAAAGGATTTTCAATCGATCCTCAATACGTCAAATGTGCTTTATCTCCAGCACGGTCGTCTTCGAGCCTTCTAGAGCAGATGAGTTTGACAGGGCTCATCTGCTTTTTCTTTGATTGCTTTAGCCAACGCTTTTTAGCCCCCGTGACCTCGCTTATTCACCAGCTAGCATCAAATCAGGAATCAAGAGACTGCCCGAACGTCGCACGCCACTATCAAACGTATCTGCGCCGACCGCTTCAATCGACTTCATCATCGTCAAAATATTTGACGCAAGTGTGACTCCATCTCCTGGTCCAACAATTTTTCCGTTTTCTACCCAAAAGCCGACTGCGCCGCGAGAATAGTCCCCTGTCACTAGATTTACCCCTTGACCAATGAGTTCAGTGACAAGGAAACCTGTACCAAGACGTTCAATCATGGTANNCTCTCGCGTATCTCGAACCGTATCAGTCTCATCACTGGTTAGACTCAAGGTATATGCGCCGCCTAAATTGCCTGTCGTACGCATGCCTAGTTTTCTTGCGCTGTAGCTAGACAAAAAGAGTCCCGTTAAACGCCCTTCTTCGACAATCAAACGCCGCTTCGCTGCACACCCTTCATCATCAAAGACCCCAGACCCAATGCGACGCGGAATATAGGGATTTTCTTCAATCGAAATCGATTTTGGCAAAATCAATTCACCGAGTTGCCCCTCTAAGCAACTCGCATGTCGATACCATGCCCGNGTACTGCTCAAAAGTTCTTCCAGAATATCCAATAGTCCTACAGCAACAGGCGCATCAAACATCACACGTGCGCGTTGACTAGCGAGGAGCCTTGCCCCTAATCGCTCCACACTGCGTAAAGCCGCACGTCGACCAACTTCGGCTGGGCTTTCCATATCATCGAGGCTACGAGCCTCAGTCCACCACACATCTCTTTGCATCCCCGAGGCATCTTCAGCAACGGGTGCGCAGTCTAGGGTATGGCGAGAATACTTGTACCCTGCACAAAACCCAAGTGAATTTGCTAACGTGAATTCGCCTGAGGAGGTTGAGAAATTTGTGCCATCCGAATTTACAACGCGTTCATCGGTTTGCCACGCTGCCTCTTCAGCTTCTCGCGCATAAGCAATCGCATCGTCCACATTGCCTTCAAACGGATGCCAAAGGTCTAAATCTCTGAAGTTATCCTGCAAGTCTTCTTCGTTAGGTAGCCCAGTTGCATCATCTTCTGCGGATACGCGTGCAATGTCGACCGCCGCACGTACCGCTGCGTCTAACGCGCTTTCAGAAAAATCAGACGTACTTGCACAGCCTTTACGGGCACCAACCCAAACCGTGAGCGACAAGACGCGTTCTTCGGTGTGTTCAATTGCATCGACTTCATCCATGCGTACCGTCACGCTCAGTCCCTTATCGTGACTCACCTCTGCGCTCGCGCTATCAGCACCGAGCGCTTGCGCTCGACTCACGGTCCATTGCGCTAACGCTTCGGTTGACATCAAGTTTCTTTCAGACATCCTTTTATTCCTTCGAGAATCCTACGTTCTCACGCTCCTAGAGAAGCAGGATCAAGGGTATCATAGTGGTTTTAATGACTTTTTTCGCAAGAGCATTGACATGCGACAGGAACAGATTTACGAAGACGATGATGACGAAGATGTCTACCGCGGCCCGTCCAAATCACAACTCAAGCGCGAACAGCAAGCGCTTCAGGATCTCGGTCGTGAAATGACCAAACTTGGGGATGACCAATTAAAGCGTATTGGTCTTCCTGAAGACGTATATGTCGAAATCGTTGAATTCCGCCGTATGCGCAGCTTTGGGGCTCAGCGTCGTCAGTTGCAACTCATCGGCAAGAAAATGCGTGATATGGATCCCGCTGCTGTGCGTGAAGCCATTGACCGCGCGACGGGTGAGTCGCGTGCCGCCGTTGCACTTCTTCATCGTTGCGAAACGTTACGCGACCAAATGATCGCTGGGGACGACGCGCTCACGAAGTTCATTAATGAGCACCCAGAAGCCGATATTCCACGTTTACGCACGCTAGTTCGCGCCGCACGTAAGGAGCGCGAATTGCAAAAAGCCCCTAAGAGCGCCCGTGAACTTTATCGCTATCTTCACGACTTACTGGAAGAGCCGTTGAGCCTCTTTGCCGAAGACGAAGAAGACGCTGAAGAATAAACGTTGATTTGAGAGAAGCATCCCGATGAAGCCGCCGCGTAAAACTGAAAATGAATTGATTCTTGGCTTGGTCTCGATTTCAGATCGTGCCAGTAAAGGCATCTATGATGACCGTGGCATTCCAGAGCTTGAGTNNGCCTGGTGTCGCAAAACTATCACGACACCGATCACTGTTCATCGCCGTTTGATTCCAGACGAACGCTTTGACATTGAAAAAACCTTACGAGAACTCGTGGACATCATCGGGTGTGACCTCATTTTGACGACGGGGGGTACGGGTCCCTCGCGTCGAGATGTCACGCCTGAAGCCACCTTGGCTGTTGGCACACGAGAAATGCCTGGCTTTGGCGAACAAATGCGTGCGATTTCTGGTCACTTTGTGCCCACTGCTATTTTGTCGCGTCAGGTCGCCGTGTTACGCGAAACGCCCGATCATGCAGCGCTCATTATTAATCTCCCAGGGCAACCCAAAGCGATCGCTGAAACGCTTGAAGGCANNCTCAAAGACACATCGGGTAAATCGATTGTCAATGGCATTTTTGCCGCTGTCCCCTATTGCCTCGACTTGATTGGCGGTCCGTACATCGAAACGGACGAGTCGGTTGTGAAGGCCTTTCGCCCTAAGAGTGCCCGTAAGCCTCAAGTCGAAGCCCTGCAAAAAGAGAAAGTGCCTGAGGAACCCGCCGCACCCACAACGCCCGATGTGACACCCTTTGACCCTAAGGACATTTTGATGGTCACGCCGCGTCGTGCGCAAACGCCCCCTGAGGCGGTCGTCATTTGGCTTCATGGCATGGGGGTAGACAACACCGACTTTTCGCCATTCCCGGACGAAATCCTGGATTTTGGCGTTCCCGTCTGTCGCTTTATGCTACCTAACGCCCCTGTGCGTGAAATTTCAGCGCACCCTGGCTACCCGTTACGCGCCTGGTACGACGTGCGTTCAGACAAAATTGATGACAACGAAGACCGACTTGGCATTCGCGAAACCGCTGCCAAGATTCATTTGCTCATTAAAGAAGTCGAAAAAGCAGGGATTCCACGCCATCGTATTTTCTTGGGGGGCTTCTCTCAAGGCGCAGCCTCTGCGCTTTACGCAGGGTTACGTGAAGAAGAACCCATCGCTGGGATTATTGCACTCTCAGGCTACTTACCGCTTGCAGGGAGCCTCTTTGCCGAAATCACTACCGCAGGTCGCCAAACCCCTGTCTTTATGGCACACGGTCTCTTTGACTCCGTCATCTCGCCATTGACTGCACAACGTAGTGCACAGGTGATTAAAGAATTGAATCCTGCCTTCCGTTGGTATCCATTCGATATGGATCACGAGATCTGCCAAGAAGAATTAAGTGCACTAGCGCAATTTATTCGCGCTCAGCTTTAATAAAGCAAAGGGATGTTGGTCACGCCGACATCCCTTTTTTGAATCGTCTTTTTGTGGGTATCAAATGTCACGTTTTCGTTGGTACTTTGACCCAATACTCCACAAAAACGGAGTGCTCTACAAGAGCTTTAGGCGTTTTTAGCTGGTTTTTAAAAAGATATCCTCTTAAAAACAAAAAAGCCGGCAACCTAAATTAGGCTCCGACTTCTCAATTGGTCCCGGGGAGGGGTCTAAACAAACCTGAACCACAGGCGTTTACATATACACACCTAAATTTACCCCTATAGATACCCCAAAAAGTAACGAGCTACCAAAAACGGTGTGGCACGGCATGGATGGATTTTAAGCCTTTAACCACATCTAAGCAACGCTCAATGTGCGTTTCTAACCTCAACTGTGCTGTGTACTTTCAACTGTACTGACAACCACACTAACTACACTGACAACTTGCCCAACTGCACCTAGTGCATTTTTTGCACATACCGCTACACGCTCAACGCTAGCACTCACCTTTTTACCATTGCTGGTAACTTGATCAACACGGACTAATGACGCTGGACGTCGAAAGATTGACGCCAACGGATACACGCTCACCAGCACTAAAAAGGGCTTTCGCATTGAAAAAACTACTTTGGCAGCCGGTGTCCATTCTTTTGTCCTGTGGCACAGGGTTTTCAACTTTTCACACTACACAAATCGATTGGAAACGCCTGTAAAGTTTTCGGCTATGTACTACAAATCAGGCAACGGGTTTAGGCTCTCGACGCCGACACCGTAAAACAGACAAATAAAAGGATGTTATGCCGTATTTCAGACATAACACCCTATGCTATCTCAACCTATTTTTCACCCTCTATACCCTACCCTTACCTATTGAAAAACAAGGTGGGACTGGTGGGACTGGTGGGGCTGGCGGGACTCATTGCAGTACAACGGTTTTCGTCCTATGTGTCGCTTAAAGTAGAGTGGGACTAGGTGGGACTTACCGTGTATCAGTCGTTTCAATGAATTTAAAAACGCCGTTTTTGAGGTCTAGTACCACCTTCTTCATTTACTTCGAGTCAAAAACGGAGTTTTCTACAAATACTTGCACGTTATCGGGAAAGGCTTTAGGAATGATCACGACATAGCCAGTCGGTAACGAAATTCCGCCAACCTGAATTTCAGACGTGTTTCCTTTTGGCTTATAGATCATCTTTTTACCGTTGTTCGTTTTCATCCACCCTAAATCTTTTAACGCTTTCTTTGTCTCCGCCTCTTTGTCACCGCACGCGGTTTTCATTCCTTTTTGAGTGAAAATCACAATTGCTGGTTCACCTCTCACGCTATCCGAGCTTGTTGCCCCATAGATCACAGAACCGCAAATAGGATTATTCAACGCTGGATACAGTGTCAGATTAGGAGGGGTGATGTATTGAAAGAAGTTAGGATAAGCCACCACATAATCAATCAACTCACGGCACAACCTTAGCTTTCTATCGTCCGTTGTCTCGAATCCGTCCACGAAGGATTTAAAGCACAGCGAAGCGAACTGAGAGGCGTCCCCCGTATTCCACGGCAGTACGTCATATTCTGTAGCCAGCTCACCAGCAACCGCAACCAGTGCGAAGCGTTTCGCCACTCTCTGAATCTGAGGGTTACAGTTTTTGGCATGAGCCTCAACCCACTCTTTCATCTTTTCGGTGATATGGGCTTTCATGGTANNCTCGACGCCTCCACGCTGGTGAATGTCATCAATAACAGCTCTCATGAAGTCCACACCAGCCGTGCCGTAATACTTCGCTCCATTCTCCGAGAAAGACTCCGCTAAGGCTCTAGCCTCGACGCCTTTAGGTAAGGTCTCAAACACACCGTGACCGCCTTCGGGACAAGCCTCAATCGTGGTAATACGGACGTTAGCCCCTGTTTGTATGTCTTTCTTTTGGCGTTCCATCATTTCACTAGCGGACAACTCACCAGCAGACATGAAAAGCAATCGCCACTCGTTGGATGCTCTCGCTTTAGCTTCTCGCGTCATTCGTCGTTTGCCTGAGCCATTGCCCAGCATATAAAGGACTTGCTCGACGTTTACACGACCGCCCAATTCATCTAAGAATAGAGGCAAATCAGAGTGATTTTTGGCGACGCCTTCAAGCCCGTTGCCCGTGGCATTCCATGAGTTTTTTAGTTCTCCGCTATCCTCTAAGACTTGCGCCCACACACTCACGCCAGCACGTATGGCAGTTGTCTTACCGCTACTAGACTGACCGACTAAATGGAATCCGCCCGAAGGTTCACTGGTGAACTTTAGAAGCGGAGACGCGAAAGCCATACACACCGCGAAGGCAATACGACTAGAGTGTTTAGCGTTCAGTCCTATTGTGTTTTGCCATTGCTCCAATGTGCCAGCCTGAGCGTATTTTGGTGCGCCCTCCTCGTCGCCATTGAACACGATCTCACTGCCGTTGGTATCCCCGACCGTTGCACTAGGAACAATGAAGGACTTACCCAACTCGACCCAGCCATAAGCATCAACCGTAGTAAAGAACTTCTCAACGGGGTAGGTGTTAATGAACTCTGCCACCTGATTGTTTCCACCTTGTGCGTTAGCACGGTAGAGCGTTAATCCCTCATCAACGAGAGACGCAAGCACCTTACCCTGATTGGTAACGAGATCAGAAAGCATGATCACACGTTCACGGCTATTGCCGAAGGTGTCGGTAAAACGAACGAGGCGACACCTACCGCGCCCGTGTTTGTCGCAACCTTCGGAGACCACCTCCAAGCGAGAGCAAAGCGTAATCGGAGCTTTATCGCCCATGACTACTTTCAATTTATCGCCAACGATGAACACATTGCCTGAAGGGGCTTCATAGGTCAGCACCGCGCCTTTACCGCCCTTACTGTTTGTGGCAACACTATCGACGTCTAACAAATGCTCAGTATTGGACGGTGGTAAAATTGAACCGTCCATTATTGGACTGTTTTTAACGTCTTTTTCGGTCTTTACCTTCTGGTCAAAGACCTTTTTTTTGGCGTCATTCATCTCACAATCTCCCCGTAGCAATACAGTAATCATTCCAATCAGTAGGCTTATCACTGCCTGTAATGGCTTTGAATGCCCTCACATCTTCTTCGGTGAAATAAGGCTTTATCGGTGGTGCGCCAATAGCATCACCAGCTTTCTTGGCGTCCTCCTCTCCATTCCCTATATCAGACAGGATCACAAAAGTCTTATCGGGGAATCTCCGAGCGAAGCTCATTGCAACGTTTCGCAAATTACCGCTACTCATTGACGCCACACACGGGAAGCCCTCAACCAGCTCAACGCTATAGGTAGTTGCCACCCCCTCAGCGATTCCGATACGGCTAGACGCCCCATAGTTCTCAATCGGGCTTGAAAGCCAATAAGCACCGCCAACGCGACCAGTACGCATGAATAGCTTTTTCCCGTTGCCGTCTATGAATTGAAGCGAACTAAGCTCACCGTCTTTAAGCAACGGCAAAACCAGCAACCGACCGTTAAGGCCAGTTCGCCACATTCCGCCCTTATCGTTTCGGATTCCTCGTTCACTCATGATTGCGTCAACCTTACGGGCATCGATCACAAACATGGTGTTGGTAGGCGTGATGTGCTTTTTCGTCAAATAGGGGTGACTGGTGACGGGTTCACATTCCCGAAGGATCATTGATGCAGTGAACCGACTCTCACGAATCTCACGGCGTTCACGCTCCTCTTTCTCAGCCTCACTAATCGCCCATTGGATGTTTTGTTGTCTACGCTCCTCACGAGTCAAACGACGCCCAGCGTCATCACGCCATGAGGCACACCAACGGGTTCTCTCGTTATAGACCGTACCGCCCTTATAGTCCGAGTGAATGAGAATAGAGCCAGCCTTATTACCGCCCTTATCACCCTCAGCACGGACACGGCAATTAGTCCTAGGCGTCTCAGTCACATAGACGCCAACCGCCTTACCAGCGTCAAAAACATTGGAGAAAAGCCCCTTCACTCGTTCAAACTGTCCCGAATGATTAACCATGATTGCAAACCTCCATTGAATCCCAGCGAGCAGTACGTGCATTCGTTTTGGCTTCAATAGCCTGATCGATTGCGCCTTTAATCGCTTTCAAAACATCCAAGGCGTCACTAATGCGCGCCTCGTTCACTAGCGGTTCTGCGGTTGCATATCGCCAAAAGATCAGCTCACTAATGGCGTCATTAAGGCTCACTGAACGCTCACGCAACGCACTTTCGGGAGAGACCTTATAGACCGCTACCATGTACTGACTAGCGCTTTCAGTGGATACAATTCCGTCTTTGATAGGACTCATTTTTAGCCCTCCTTAGACGTTTTTTGATTGAAGTCAATTGCCTTTAATACGCCATTACCCATGGCGCCATGACACAACGAAACAAGGTCAGAGAGGGTATAAAGAGACTCTGCTAAATCCTTATCACTAGCGAAGGTGTGTTCACTTGGGTTAGCTTCACGGATACACAGATAATCCGCGAACACTCGGAGCATCGAACCTACGTCAGAAAGCCCCGATAAGCAATCGTTAGAGGCATTAGCCACACGCACAGGATCATTTGAGTACCATTGCATCAACAATGGCGCAAAATACCCCTTCTTTCGGCGCAATTGTTCCGCTTAAAAACTCAGCGGAATTGAACTTTTCATGCTTGTTATTCGCCATGATTAGCCCTCCACCACACAAGTGGGTTTACGGGCAATACCTAGCGTTTCATCACAAAACGTCACTACATCCTCGACCACAGCACGAAGAACGTTTAAACGGATAGTGCGCTGGAACAAAGAAGGTTCACGGTTGGCGTTCTGGTACTCCTTAACGCAACGATTAAGGATCACTGACATATCCTCTGCTACGTCATAAGAGACGGGCTTAGAGGCGTCGACAACAGGCTTAAAGAAGGGTTCAGGGATAGAGGGAAACGCAGTAGATACACTGCGAGATAGAGTCAGCATCATTGCCTTGATTCCTAGTATTTGACTGTAGGATGTCAACCACCAACCGCCAAGAAGGTGGGTGACGCCACACGGGTTGGCGGATCGTCTACTAGGTAACGACAAGTCGAAAGACTTCCCGTGCGGCATCAACCCGTAATTCAGTACGGGCGCAATAATGCCTTTACGATTAACGCCAAAAGAAAAGCCACGTACAAGGCGTGACGTGGCGATTAATCGCCTAGTATTGAAAAGCAGTCCGCCAAGACCACACTCACTCATGTGAGCGAGTACGGCAATCGTAGCACGACATAGCACCGTGTGGCAATGACGCAAGCCTTTTTTACTTGCACGTACCAGCACCGATACGGTTAACCTTCAAGCCAAGACCACTAGCCATAGTGACGCTGGTTCGATGTTTGCCGACAAGACAACCAGCACCACTAACAGTGGTCTTTTTGTTTTTAACGCCCATGGTTAAGCCTCCACCGCATCGATACGAGGACGGCTAGATAACCACTGCTCGACCTCATCTAAGCGCCATGCGGAACAATTCAAGCCCAGCTTGAAAGGCTTAGGGAAACGCCCTTCACGCACCCAGCGCCATACCGTAGTTTTAGAGACGCCGGTAAGGTCTAATACCTGACCTAGGCGAATGTATTTTGATGGGGCAACTACTTTGATACCGTTAATCTGGACGCCTACAGACGCATCATTTTTGGCTTTATCTGCCATGATTTAACTTTCCTTAGAGGTTCACGGTTCAGCACGGGATGCACTGAACTCGACACACATCTAAGCATCAAAAACCATTCAAGGTAAATGCCTTTCATGTCTGAAACCCATAAAGGTTTTAATCTGAAAACCCATAAAAAAGCCCTTGAAAGCTATTAAACCTTCAAGGGTTAGAGACTACTGCCACAGAACAGTTAAGGCTTTTTCTTTGATAAAGACGGTCTACCTCCACCGTGACTTTTTGCTTTAATACCGCATATAACCCTAACGATAGGATGAGATTCAGTATCTGGTACTTCCTTGTTTTGATTAACTACGCCTAAACGCTTCAATTGCGTTTTCGCCTCTTTTAAACAAGCCCGTTCTTTTTTTTCAGGGGTATTTAACTCCTTCAACCCTGTTTCATCCTCCACTTCTTTAGGGGTAAGGGCTTTTCGTGTTTTCAGTACTGCCAGTATTCGTGGTGTGTAAAACGGGCTATTAACATCGAGCATATCTCTCAAGTCTTTAACTGTTAAGCCTTCAACTATCTCAATATCACCTTCATTTGTTGGCACATCGTCACAAAGTGGAGGTTCTATCTCCTCTTTAAGTGAGGAGGGCATATTATCGAGATCAGGTATCGTGTTTTCTGACCACTTACCTTTTTGCCATTCAGGGACTAGACCTGAGTTTAAGCAAATATCCTCTACCTCTAATCTAAGATCATCAAACCAACTAGGACAAGGCAAGCCATTAGGATTTTGAACCCACCATTTAAAAAAAGCCTCACGGGGAAATTGTGCTTCAAAAATATCGGCGTGATTGAACGGATTCAAACACTCAAAGCCCATAAACACAATCAGATAGCTTGACTCTATCTTTTGAACATCTTGTAGCATGGCTTGTTCTAACAGGTTGGCTAAACCATCAAACCGATAGATACACTTCCCGTCCCATTGATCTTCCCAGTATTCAGCCTTATCACCCAGCATATTCAATACGGCTTCCTGTATTGAAAATACGTCCTCTTTAGACCCTGTCATTTTTTGCCCCTAAGCCCCGTAAACATTCAGCCAATGAACGAGTGACGCCACCGACATACGGGGCAAAGTGTGACGGCTTAACAAGCTAGCTACTTCCTGTTATTGCGCCACTCGTTCAATTAGCTTATCAGATCACGTTTCAGGTAGTTCTATTGCGATCTATTGCGTGTCTCTGAATAAGGCTTTTTTTATCGAATCATTAAGCGTGAACGTCATACGGTTACTAGTACTGGACACATAAATGAAAATTTTTTTTCTTTGTGAATGGGGACTTTTCGCCATTCATACCTTGTCATTTTTTCTTCACAGAAAGACAAGATAACCACGAACGAACAAAACTGTTTTCACTGTGGCACAGCGATAATTACCGACACTCGTTTGTTTGTTGTTTGTTTAACCAGTATGATCTATTCAAACAAAACATTCATGGCGCCAACTAAATCACAATAGCCAACAATCGGTAAATTTTTACCGACCGCCTCATGACGCCTTGACGTCTACTAAATTTTTAGTAAACGCCGACCACATCACCACTAGCAAGTTACGATATTTTTTTTTAGCGAAACCTTCTCAAGATGAGGCTATTAGCGTTTTCTAATTTTTCAGAAAACTCCCTCGTATTAAAGCCAGTAAGTAACGGTAATTTTTTACCGAAACTCAATTTCTTGGATGCCATGGGTTTTACTAAATTTTTAGTAAAACTCCCTCACTGGTAAACGATAAATTAGGCACACACGCAAGCCTCAAAAAGGGATTTTGCATTGAAAAAACGTACTTTGGCAGCCAGTGTCCATTCTTTTGTCCTGTGGCACATGGTTTTCAACTTTTTACACGACACAAATCAATTGGAAACGCCTGTAAAGTTTTCGGCTATGTAGTGCACAAATCAGGGTTTAGGCTCTCCATGGCTTCATTTATTGGCGTCATAGACCTCAATATTTTTCAATATTCCACGCCAGCACCAACACCTTGACCAACCGCACCTAATCCACTCTGATTTGCGTTCTCCGCTTTCCTCATTGCGTCATCGTGCGTTTCCTTATCGGGCGCATAGAAACGCAAGCACGCGCCTAAATTGACCGCCATAGGTGACGCTTTCACCTTCTTTGATCCTCGCTTTCGAGCTTTCATTCAAGCCCCCTTCCTTTTGGCACACAAGCCATATGACAACAATAACCGTCAGCCAATCAGAAAGGAGCAATTGCCATAAGGGATAGATAGATAAGTTAGTTCAATATATTTCTTTTATCTTTATCTCTAGTCCCACCGACTTTCTTTATAGTCCCACCTCATTTCCATCAAGTCCCACCTGACTTGCTCAAAGTCCCACCTTAACATTTTCAGCCATCACACTACTCTCACAGGCTATTTGGCTATTTTTTTGCTGTTTTGTCCCACCTGTCCCACCTATTTTTTCTTGTTTTCATATTGGCTAAGGTCTCAGGCAAATAAAAACCCGTGACGATTGCCACGGGTTCAATCTGTTTATTCGTCAGGGTATAGACCAGTAGTGCAATATCTACCCCATGCTTCCATACACTCGCGCCTAGAGTCCGATAGGTCAGGGCGATTGTATCCACCGCCATACTCATCACCGACAAAATGAGCCAGACATAGCTCTATCGCCTCTAAGTTAAATCGTTGGTAGTTTTTATGTTTATCGGTAGTCAGCCACGTTCTAAAAGACGATCGCGCTGTACCGTGAGGACTTGCATTAATTGGACGCCCCAGTCTTTTGCTTTCCTTCTCATCAATCCATTCGCGTAAGCCTCGCGCCCTTCTTTTGGCGTTCATGGAATCGATTACACGAGCCATTGCCCCAGCTCCAATAGGATTACGCCCATCCCGAGTAAACACCCAAGGACACCCCTCAAAGCGTGGAATGCTCCTTAGAAAGGCAATTGCATAAGAGGACAGGTGTACAACAAACTCTTCACGCCCTTTCATTTTCATAACAATCGGCGACACCGTCCAAGTGCCAGCGTCTAAATCGATGTCC
Source organism: uncultured Sutterella sp. (assembly GCA_905186105.1). Classification (GTDB taxonomy): domain Bacteria; phylum Pseudomonadota; class Gammaproteobacteria; order Burkholderiales; family Burkholderiaceae_F; genus Sutterella. The sequence goes on from LR994475.1 coordinate 2,432,261, forward strand.
TCCCACCTGACCGCAGTCACGAATGAAGTTTTCGTTATTGGATTCGTGTGTTTGGCTTTTTGAACCATACCTGGACGTGACGCCGTAAGAATGCAAAACTTGAGCATCTTCGACGCCATCCCGTCAAATTCATCAATCTGCGCAAAGAATTCAGGAATGTCATCAGGCTCTACTCTAGGCTCATGCCCTTTTTCTTTCTTCACAGGGACAACTAAATCTAATTTGGCTTTCAACGCCCCTGTAAGTCTCGCTGGTTCATCGTCAGCATCTCTGTAACCGTGAGTGTGAGCATAGAGGCAGACTTGATTAATGATTGCTCGGCACTTCTTAGCCTGTTCGGATTTACACCGATACAAATCGTTGTGCATCATCACATCGTAAACATGACGCCACGTAAATTCGTTGATAGGCACGTCACCTACTACCGATAGGATATGACACCGCAGATTAATCTCTGCCTTCTTTTCACCGCCAGCGTCATTGATCCACTTGTCAGCCTTTCGCACCATCTCAAACCAATCGTGAGACGCCTTGCCGAAGGTGTACGCCTGTTTAATTGTTTCTTGAGTCTGTTCGGCTTGCTCTTGCTTAATGCGCTCTTTCTCTATTAATGGATCAATCCCACTCCTCAAAGAGGCAAAGTATTCTCGCGCCTTATTTCGAGCCTCATTAATTCCACAATCAGGATAGGTAAGACCATAAAGAGACCGTTCTACACCTAATCCTCGAACCTCCCAGCGCACACTAGTACCGCTATTTGTCTTTAGAAGGATTAAATTCAGCCCCTTGCAACCCCCATCGCAAAGTCTTTTCTTTCGTGAGGTCGATTGTTTGAAGGCGCGAAGTGCGTTTTTAATGCTCTTATCCGTCAGAGTTACCGAGACCTTGGGCATAAATTTTCACTTTATTGGGGTATCAGAATTTCGTGTTTAGGGGTATTAGCCCTAATACCCCTATAGATACCCCAATAAAACACGGGCTGTCAAGGCACTGGATAGCACCCTTTAATACACCTTTTAAGGTCAAAACGCCCGAAAACGCCTCTTAGATAACAAAAAACCGCACTGCATAGCACAGTACGGTTCTAGTATTTGGTCCCCGGGGAGAGACTCGAACTCTCATGGCTGTTAACCGGCGGATTTTGAATCCGCTGCGTCTACCATTCCGCCACCCGGGGACTGTTTCCCTCAAGGAGAAAACTATTATGCCATACTTTTTGGGAAAAGTGTGAAAATTTTTTGATCAGGGTGCATTTTTTTTACGATTTCGATCGTTTTTTCGATCGCATCGCCGTTTTGCATCTGCCAACCTGGACAAATATCCGCCAAAGGCACCAAAACAAAAAGGCGTTCATGCATTCGTGGGTGCGGTAACATCAAGACGGGATCGTCTGACGTAACCCCTTCGTAGTCGATCACATCTAAATCCAACGTACGCGGTGCATTGATCACCCCTTGAGGGCGAACTCGCCCGTGAGCGAGTTCAATGGTTTGACATACCTTGAGTAACGCCATCGGCATCAGCGTGGTTTCAACCAAAGTNACTGCGTTCACATAGTCAGTACCCGACGATTCGACTGGACTCGTGGTATAGAAAGGGCTAACCGACTTCACAACCACCCCAGCGACCTTCTCTAAATCGGCGAGCGCGGCTTTGAGTGCTTCAGCAGGTTTCCCGAGATTAGTACCTAGGGCAATGATGGCTTTAGGCATTAGGGGTATGATCCTGAGCAGAACGACGACGGCGAGAATAATGATGGCGGCAACGACGACGCGTCAAACGATAATCGTCTCGAGAAGCACTGTCTGTCATGCTCGTTTTGCCCCAATGCGCTCTCGCGGCATCTCCTGTCTGACGCGCTTCGATTTGCGCACTCGCAATCATGGTTGCACGTGTTTGATTGTCACTATTCGCAAAGGTATCCCACCACGCGACAAGCTCAGCAGGCACGTATCCCAAGAGCGAACGCAACAACATGAAGTCATAGGCTGCACGATAACGAGGGTGCGTAATCAAGGCATAAGCCACTTTGCCCGTACGACGTTCAAAGCGCGCTTGCAACATCCAAAGATCATGAATATCAGCCTGATAACGACGCTGAATATTGAGTTGCTGACACTGCGTTGCTAAAACTTCTACGCACGCCGCATGCAAAGCCTGCATGTGGCGCATACCCTTTTCTTCTTCGTTATATTTCCAACGTTTGACGACCTGAAATTGNCACAAAAGGGTACCAAACAAGAAGGAAGGTGAAATCTTTTTGCCTACGGCGATACGTTCGTCCGTACGCTTGAGAGCAAGCATCAAAAATTCCTCACCGTCTGGTTCAGAGACAATGACATCTAACATTGGCAAAAGGGCTCGATGCAAGCCTTCTTCACGAAGCTTCTCCATACAAGCCACAGCATGACCGCAGGTCAAGAGCTTCAGAATTTCATCGACCAAACGCGCAGCGGGCACATTTTCCAAAAGACGAGCCATCTTTGGGATAGGATTTTCGGTCGCAGGTTCAATTTTGAAACCCAACTTAGCCGCAATACGCACAGCACGCATCATGCGCACTGGATCCTCACGATAGCGTGTTGCAGGATCCCCGATCATACGCAAGCGCTTAGTCTTGAGGTCTTCATAACCATTATGGTAGTCAAGTAGCATTTGGGTCTGAGGATCATAGTAGAGCGCATTGACCGTAAAGTCACGACGTGCAGCGTCTTCCCACATTTCACCAAACACGTTATCCGAGACCACGCGTCCCGTCGCATCTTTACGCTGACCAGCCCCTTCTAGGGCACGGAACGTTGAACACTCAATAATTTCTCCTNNAAAGATGACATGCACCAACTGGAAACGTCGACCAATGATCACCGCACGACGCTGACAACGTTTCACCTGTTCTGGCGTAGCATTCGTCGCTACATCAAAGTCTTTGGGTGTCACCCCCAGAAGCAAATCACGCACAGCCCCACCCACGATATAGGCTTCATACCCACGACGCTTAAGGGCTTCACAAGTGGCTCGTGCTTCCATGGACACCAAAGCGGGATCAATCCCATGTTCTTCAGGGGTAATCTCGCGTGGCGTTTTAACAATGGCAGAACGGGGAGTTGCAAACATATCTCTCACCCGATTGACTAAATGGTCAAACATCTTGAGCCCTTACCTTTTTGAAAATATCCATGATTTGCCAACCCTGCTTCAATGCCTCCGATCGCAACTGAGAATCAGGATTCACTGCAAATGCTCGTCCGTGCTGTGCGGCGAAACGTAGCAGCGGCACATCATTGATCGAGTCGCTATAAGCTTCTAGTTCCAACGTCCCATCACCCAGACATTCGCACTGCTGACGCAAAAATGCCTCGACCAAAATACGCTTACCGTCTTGATAGGAATGCGACCCAACAACGCGCCCCGTGAATTCACCTGCCTCATTTTCTTCAGGACATGCACCCACCACATGGTCAATACCAAAAAGGGGCGCAATAGCACGAGTCACAAACTGATGCGTGCCAGACGCTAAAACTGGCACAAATCCTGCTTGCTGCCGGTCTTTCACTAGCTTAACCGCTACTTCAGGCACATAGGGACGAATCTTTTGCTCAACAAACGCATGTCGCCACACCTCTAAGTCGCTGCGACGGCATTGCGCTAAGAGTCCCATTTGAAAGCCCATAAAGGCATCCACATCAAACGTCCCTTGATGGTATGCGTCGGCATAAGCTTGGATCTGTGCATCCAATTGTTCGGCATTGAGTCCCGCCTCTCTTACAAGCCAACGGCTCCAACCGTCGCCACTATCCACAGGCAGCAATGTATGGTCTAGATCGAAGATCGCGAATTTCATATCGGTGGTAGAGTACAACAAACAGTCACTCTTCCTCAGGCTTGAGGAGTTCAATCGACAAATTCTGCGTTGCTTCACGCACGAGCGGTAACGTGATTTTACGCTGACGCATTAATGCCAAACGATCGGCTTCATCGAGTACCAAAATCATGCTACGCATATCTCGAGGAAGATATTGCCCCATCCACTGCAATGCATCAAGCGGCAATTCAATCCCGCGCTCACAGGCACGTCGATCAATTTCAGCAATACGCTCATCATCATTTAAAGGATGAATCGTGTAACACAGCCCCCAACCCAAGCGACTGCGAACCACTTCAGGTAACGGCAATTGCGCAGGAGGGACACGTACCAGCGCAAATCAGATGCATCCCTGGTGTACAACGCACCGCATTTTGAAGGGCTAACAATTGAAGCGTCCAACCAGGATCCAATTCGTCGACATCATCAACGACATAGATCTTCACTTTTGGGTCAAACATCGGCACGCGAAAACGTTGATGAGGCACCAAACAACGAAGCAGATGTGTGAGTCCAGATCCCTTTACCATGCAAATAGACGAAGGTCGGACCACCACCCTGGGCAATCTTACGTAAAGTGCTGACAGCTTCCCCATTAACGCCGACAACAAAGTTCTCGAACGTTGGCGTTTCTTGGTTCTCTAATTTCAGCAGGTACTGATCAGTATCGTCACACATAAGTCATTTTTAAAGGAAATCTGAGCGCATGATGCGCACACGTTCAGAACTTAGAAGTTTACCTCGAAAGCGGTCAAGTCGTCCTCTTTGATTTTGCCTCGAAACGCTCGCAACCCCATGAAACCCAAAAAAGTCTCACTTCAGGGTCAACCCATAAGGGTGCTTTGGCTTATACTTTCGCCAAACTCTTTCAGGTAACCCGTCCCTAGGTATCCCCTGACACCCTTCGGAGTGTCATTTGGCATGTCTACGGACCCTCTTCAAATTGAGATACTTTCCATGAGCCAACTTTCCTACGCGGCTGCCGGTGTTTCCATTGATGCCGGCGATGAACTCGTTGAACGCATCAAACCCTTTGCTAAGCGCACCATGATTCCTGGCGTGCTCGGCTCCATCGGCGGTTTTGGCGCGCTCTTTGAAGTCAGCAAGGAATACAAGAATCCCGTTCTCGTGACCGGCACGGACGGCGTGGGTACCAAACTCATGCTCGCCTTCAAGCTTGGGCGCCATGACACGGTGGGTCAGGACCTTGTANGTATGAGCGTGAACGACATTCTCGTTCAGGGTGCTCGTAGCCTTTTCTTCCTCGACTACTATGCTTGCGGCAAGCTTGACGTTGATATCGCTGGGCGCGTTGTTGCTGGCGTTGCCAAGGGCTGCGAACTTGCTGGTTGTGCCCTTATCGGTGGTGAAACGGCTGAAATGCCGGGCATGTACCCCGAAGGTGAATATGACCTCGCTGGTTTTGCTGTCGGTGTGGTTGAAAAGGATCAGATCATCGACGNNTACCGTACGATCCAGCCTGGCGACACGATCCTCGGTCTTGCTTCGAGTACCNCTCACTCCAACGGCTTCTCCTTGATCCGTAAGGTGGTTGAAGTAGCTGGCGCTGATTGGAACATGCCGTTTGATGGCGCTACGCTCGCTGACCGTGCCATGGAACCAACCCGCATCTACGTGAAGCAGGTGCTCGAAGTCATGAAGTCCGTCAAGATCAAGGGTATGGCTCACATCACGGGCGGTGGCTTGGTTGAAAATGTGCCTCGCGTTCTTCCTGAAGGCGTTCAGTACGTGATCGACGGCAAGTCTTGGACGCGTCCGGCGATCTTCGATTGGCTCCAGGAAAAGGGCAACATCGATAGCCACGAAATGCACCGCGTCTTCAATAACGGTATCGACTTTGTTGTGATCGTTTCGCCTGAAGAAGCTGATAAGGCTCGCGCCGCGTTTGAAGCTCAGGGCGAAAAGGTCTTCACGATTGGTACGGTTGCTGAACTCCCCGAAGGCGAAGCTCAGTGCGTCGTTCGCTAATCGTTGAGCTTTCTTGGTCTACACTAGTAGTATTAAGCGCAAACCCAAAAAAGGCATCAACTCGATTCAAAAGTTGATGCCTTTTTGTTTTCTCTCCAAAAGCCCTTAGGGCACAGCGACCAGGTGCATCAAGTCGACCATCGCGTCGAGCGTGCCTGGCTCCAAAGGATCCAACAGGGTCACGTCGGGCATACTACGCATCCAGGTCATTTGGCGTTTCGCTAGTTGGCGCGTCGCTGCTACGCCTGCCAAATGAAAGCCCGCCCAATCGGTTCGACCTTCCAAATAGTCAATCGCTTGTCGATACCCCACGGCGCGCATCGCGGGACTATCTCGGTCGAAATCCTCGCGCTTCATAAGTGCGAGCATTTCATCCAAAAAGCCCTCCGCCAACATCAGATCAAACCGTGTTTCGATACGTTGATGAAGTGCCTTTCTGTCTTGCGGAAGTAACCCAACCGTTAAAGTTTCAAAGGGTGGCGCTTTTGTTGCTTGTGCATGAAAGACTGATATCGGTTGACCTGTCATCTTAAAGACTTCAAGCGCACGACCAATCCGTTGGCTGTCGTTGGGCGAGAGCCTCGCAGCCGTTTGCGGATCGACCTCTGCCAACTTAACGTGCATCGCAGTACCAGCCCAAAATTTCTGCCTCCTTACCACCTCGGCTCTCACTTCGGGGGAGGTGGATGGCATGTCGTTAATGCCTTCACGAAGCGCTTTAGCGTAGAGCATTGTCCCCCCCACGATCAAAGGGTAACGCCCACGCGCACGAATGTCCGCTACTAATTGAACCGTATCCTCCAAAAAGTCCGCCGCGCTATAGCTCTCTCCAATCTCACGAATATCGATCAAATGATGAGGGCACACAGCACGCTCCTCAACCGTGGGCTTTGCCGTCCCGATATCCATCCCTCGATAGACCAATGCAGAATCCATCGAAATGATTTCAACTGGAAAGCGTTTCGCTAACGCTAAGGAGAGCGCGGACTTGCCAGAGGCTGTTNNAGTACCCAGGATCACCAATGCTATAGGCTTTTTTAGACTCATCATCATTTTCCACGCATAAAGAGTTTATCGAGATCCGTCAGAGTCATCTGATGCCAAGTAGGTCGACCATGGTTACATTGGTCAACACGCTCCGTTTCTTCCATATCGCGCAAAAGCCGATCCATTTCTTGCATGGTTAATTGACGATGCGCTCGCACTGACCCATGGCACGCCACGGTCGCTAGTAAGCGATTACGCATTTCTTCAATCAGCGAACTTTCGCCATAGTTTTGTAAGTCTTCAAGTAAACACTTCACCATCGATTCGACCGTTTGTGTCGGCATGTCTTTACAGAGCATCGGTAAAGCACGAACTGCAATTGCACCGTCCCCTGCGCCTGTAAGTTCAAGCCCTAAGCTCTCAAGCAGCGCACGGTACTCTTCGAACATCGCAAACTGCACGTGACTCACGCGAAAGACTTGCGGAATCAAAACCTGTTGCACAGCAATGCGTTGCTGATCCATCTGACGCTTCAAGCGTTCGTACGTGATACGTTCCGCAGCCGCATGCATATCGATGACTACAAGTACTTTCTCATTTTCAGCAAGGATATAAATCCCACCGATTTGTGCAATCGCGCGACCCAAGGTTCCAGGGGGCAAGGTCGCCACGTCCTCCCGCTGAGGGGGCGCCTTGACGGTTATGCTTTGAGAAACACTTTGAGTGTCAACCACCCCCTTGAGCGCCTCACTGGATACCTTCACCGACGCTTGTGGTAACGCCGTAGGCTCCACGTCGTCAAACGCATCTAAGGGCTCATAGGGTACAGGTTCAATATCTGAGGTGGACGATACGGTCACCTCGTCACGCACAAATGACCCACCCTGCAAATCCAAGGTTGCGGTTTTTGGTACCACTTCCTCGCGTGGCAAAGGTGTTAACGTCAAATCCGTTGCAGTCGGCGTACGAGAAAGCGGCTCTCCCTGCGTTTTTACCTGCGTCTCAGTCGAACCATTTGAGTGTCCATTGGGCGTTACGCCGCGCGCAGCCGCGCTTGAAGTCTCACAATCTGCGCCAAATAAGCGCATTGCCACACTTACGTTAGGGCGTTCTGGCATCGGAGACGAACTTGCGTGTCTCGGTATCGGAATCGAATGAAGCGTAGTCTCTTGAGAGCCAGTCACGGGCTTAGAGGGCATTAATTCCACCGTCTGAGGCTTAACGCTCTCAGGCATCAACGATGTCGCGGGTGGCGCTAAAGCAGCCTTGACTGCACGAGAAACAAACTGATGAATGCGACTAGACTCTCTAAAACGCACCTCTAATTTCGCTGGATGCACATTCACGTCCACAGCGGTCGGATCGAGCGTCAAGTAAAGGCAATACACAGGCTGACTNTTACCATGCAGAACATCTTGATAAGCGGTATTCACAGCGTGCGTCAGTACCTTGTCTCGCACATAACGCCCGTTCACAAAAAAGTACTGACCGTCTGCGCGGTTACGCGCAATCGCAGGAATCCCCACAAGTACTCGCAACGTCATACCACCTTCATCGGCAGACACTTCACGATGGTTCCCCTTAAAGGCTTTGGGCATCAAGGCTTCGATACGCTCTGCAACATCGATTACCCCCTCGAGCTTCATCAACGTGCGNGTATTGGCGACCATCGAAAATCCGATATCAGGGTTTGCAAGTGCCAAACGCTCGAGGTATTCAAGGACGTGCGCCGCTTCTGTCGCCTCAGACTTCATGAATTTACGGCGCGCTGGCGTTTTATAGAAAAGATCTTGAACTTCAACGCGTGTGCCGACTACGCCCGCCGCAGGATGCACTTCCCCCTCAGTAATCTGCCAAGCGTTCTCTGCGTCAGGTGTACGGCTACGGATACTCAGTTCAGCGACGGCATCAATGGAGGCCAATGCTTCACCGCGGAACCCTAAACTCTCCACGTTTTCGAGTTCAAGCAAATTGCGAATCTTGCTCGTTGCATGGCGCTTCAAAGCCAGGGGCAACTCATCCTTTGGAATCCCGCCACCGTTATCAGTCACCACAATTCGCTTTAAGCCACCGCCATCGAGTTTGACTTCAATCTCACTAGCTCCCGCATCAATTGCATTCTCAACGAGTTCTTTAACGACCGAAGCAGGTCGCTCAATCACTTCGCCAGCCGCAATTTGGCTAATAAGCTGACTCGGTAATTCGGCAATGCTTCGTTTGGGTGCAAGCGTACGTGGCTTGAGTCTATCCATCATTTTTTAACGTTCAAAAATCTTTAACAAAGACGCGCCCTCAAAGGGGAGCAGTATTCAGTATGATAGTGGGCAAGCATTCATTTGTGCGTAATCCCAAAGGATTCTTCGAAAAGCTCCCTCTGGGCGTGGCACAATTGCAAAAAAATAATAAAGGACAATTCCGATGGATATCCTCGATCTGATCGTTGAACTTTTTACGAACGCTGATCATTTTCTTGTTGCCCTAGCAACAGACTACGGAACACTCATCTACGTTGCGATGTTTCTAATCTTCTTTTTAGAAACTGGCTTCGTCTTTATGTCTTTCTTGCCAGGCGACTCACTCCTCTTTGTCGCTGGCACGGTCGCAGCAGCTGGGACAGCTAGCCCCTGGCTCATCATGCTTGCAGTGATTGCTGGCGCTATCGTCGGTAACACAGTGGGCTACGAGCAAGGACGATGGTTAGGTAACCGCATCTATAGCGGCAACATTTCTTGGATTAACGAAAAGAAGTTGCGTCACGCCCATGACTTCTACACCAAGCACGGTGGCAAGACCATCATGCTTGCTCGATTTATCCCGATCGTGCGTGCCTTTGCGCCGTTGATCGCAGGTGCCGCTAAAATGAACAGTACCNTACGCTTTGAGCTTTTTAGTGGTGTAGGGGCTATTGTTTGGTACGTCTCCATCGTGGGCGCTGGTTACCTCTTTGGCAATATTCCCTTCATCAAGAATAACCTCTCGATGATTTTGCTCTTAGGCATTGTCGCTGCCATTTCTGGTCCGCTGATCGTTGGTGCGGTCTGGCAATTCCTTCAAAAGCGTCGCGAAGCGCAAGAAGCCAAAGAAACGCAAAAGTAACCTCTCTAGGTCGAGTTCACGCACAAGAACTCGACCTTTTTACTTTTGAATAAGTAATGGGGCTACGCGATCTTTCTCTGACAAAATGGGATTTTCGACGCCCCAATCTATCTTCAAAAAGGGATCATCCCAACGGCAACTCGCTTCTGCCAACGGGCACCATGCTGTGTCGACCTTATAAAGCACTAACGTATTGTCCTCAGTCGTCACATACCCATGCGCATAACCCGCAGGAATAAAAAGCATCTCCCCACCCTGGGCAGTGAGTGGCACGGCTTCCCAACGTCCAAACGTCGAGCTCGACGGACACACGTCGACCACCACATCCAGTAACGCGCCCGTTAAGCAACGGATGAGTTTTGCCTGTGCATAGGGTGCTCGTTGCCAATGTAAACCCCTCAGCGTTCCCTTAACGCGGTTATGCACCAAGTTGTCTTGCATAAAATCCACGTCAATGCCCACCTGGCACCAATCATCGCGCTGCCAACTCTGCGTAAACCAGCCACGCGCATCGTCAAAGGTGCGACTTTTGATCAGTCGGACACCAGGCAAAGCTAGGCTTTGAACCGTCAATCCCAGGCGCTTTTCTCCATCCTCACGCATACTTCTTCTCTACTACCACACCCAACATCGAGCGCAAAAATTTGGGCGGCTACGCAAAGCACGCAACCGCCCAAACCATTTTAATCTCGCACCAAGAGATTATTCAGCCGCGCGTTCTTCAAGAATCGCGATTGCCGGCAACTTCTTCCCTTCAAGGAATTCAAGGAAAGCGCCGCCACCCGTCGAAATATAAGACACGCGATCAGCAATACCGAACTGCGTCACGGCAGAGACCGTATCGCCGCCGCCAGCGATCGAGAAAGCACCGTTATCCGTCGCTTCAGCAATGGCTTCAGCCATCACGCGCGTCCCTTCTGCGTACGGAGCCATTTCAAAGACGCCAACCGGACCATTCCAAACGATCGTGCCAGCGCTCTTCAAAATATCAGCGAGCATCTGAGCGGTCTTGGGACCCACGTCCAAAATCATTTCGTCGTCAGCCACATCGTCAACGTCAGCCACACGGTGTTCAGCATCAGCCGAGAAAGCCTTAGCGACCACAACGTCAACCGGCATCGGCAGGCTTGCGCCCTTAGATACCAACACGTCGAGCACTTTACGGCATTCGTCCACCAATTCGGGTTCAGCCAAAGACTTACCGATCGGCTTACCAGCAGCAAGCAAGAACGTATTGAGAATGCCACCACCCACGATCAGACGATCCACCTTTTCGGCGAGATTAGACAAGATCGTAAGTTTCGTAGAGACCTTAGAACCACCCACGATAGCAGCGAGCGGATGACGAGCCTGTTCAACAGACTTCGTCAAAGCGTCGATTTCGGCAGCCATCAAGGGACCCGCACAAGCAACCGTCGCGTAACGAGCCACACCAACCGTCGAAGCCTGAGCGCGGTGTGCCGTACCAAAAGCGTCATTCACATACACGTCGCAAAGCTTGGCGTACTGCTGAGAAAGTTCATCGTTACACTTCTTTTCGCCCACGTTGCAACGGCAGTTTTCAAGCATCACAACCTGACCCGGAGCAACATCCACACCCTGAAGCCAATCAGCCACCAACGGCATTTCACAACCAAGCAATTCGCCCATACGACGAGCAACACCTGCCAAGCTATCGGTAACGGCGTTACCGTCNCCTTCGGTCGGACGACCCAAGTGGCTCATCACCATCACAGCGGCACCTGCGTCAAGCGCCGTACGAATAGCCGGCACGCTCGCGACGAGACGCGTTTCATTGGTGATATGACCGTTTTCGTCATGCGGCGCATTGAGGTCACTACGAATCAAAACACGCTTACCGGCGAGAAGACCGTCCTTGGCAAGCTTTTCGAGGGTCAGAACATGCATGGATTACTCCTGAGGGGGTGCGTGAAAAAACTGCCTCTTCACGCCAAAAGAAAGGACAAAAGCCACGCTGCGAACCCATATTCACAGCATGGCTTTTTGATTTATAGGCTAAACAATTACTTAGCGGTACATCATCGCGCAAGCCGTATCGAGCATGCGGTTGGAGAAGCCCCATTCGTTGTCATACCAAGCCGTGACCTTGACGAGGCGTTCGCCAGAGACCTTCGTCAACGTGGAGTCGAAGATCGAGCTGTGGTCGTCATGGTTAAAGTCGGTGGAGACGAGCAACTGGTCGTTGTAACCCAAGATACCAGCGAGGTCTTCAGACTGAGAAGCTTCCTTCATGAGGGCGTTGATTTCTTCAACGGACGTATCACGCTTAGCGATGAAGGTGAGGTCAACGAAGCTCACGTTGATGGTCGGCACGCGAACAGCAAAACCGTCGAGCTTACCGTTAAGTTCCGGAAGCACCAAGCCCACAGCCTTCGCGGCACCCGTCTTCGTCGGGATCATGGACTGCGTGGCAGAACGAGCGCGGCGCATATCCTTGTGGTAAACGTCTGTGAGCACCTGGTCATTCGTATAGGCATGAACCGTGGTCATCAACCCGCGTTCGATACCGACCGTACGATGAAGAGTCTTCACCACCGGAGCCAAGCAGTTCGTCGTGCAAGAAGCGTTAGAGACAACGAGGTCGTCAGCCTTCAAAACATCCTGGTTCACACCATAAACGACAGTTGCATCAGCCGTCTTGCCAGGAGCAGAAAGCAACACCTTGCGAGCACCCTGTTCGATATGAACCATGCTCTTTTCCTTGGAGTTAAAGGCACCCGTACATTCGAGCACCACGTCCACATTGAGTTCACCCCATGGAATTTCCTTCGGATCACGCGTAGAGAACACGCGGATACGGTCGCCGTTCACGATCAACGTGTCCGTCCCTTCGACCTGAACGTCGGCATTGAAGCGACCATGGCAAGAGTCAAACTTCAAAAGATGAGCATGAATGGCAAGATCGCCCGGGGCATTGATCGCCACGATTTCGAGGTCATGCTTCTTACCGTTTTCATAATGAGCACGGAGAACGTTACGTNNACCGATACGACCAAAACCAGTAATGGCAACACGAATTGTCATTTCAAATCCTTCAGTTTGTAATTACTTAAGAAGCTGCTCAACCTTGGCAACCACATTGTCAACCGTAAAGCCGAAGCGTTCCCAAAGAACGCTAGCCGGTGCGCTTTCACCAAACGTATCTACGCCAAGGACATCACCCTTGCCAGAGAAATACTTGTACCAAAGATCCGTCTTCGCGGCTTCGATCGCGAGAACAGGCACGCCGAGCGGCAACACTTCACGACGATAGGCTTCGTCCTGTTCGTCAAAGATGTTCGTGCAAGGCATCGAAACCACACGAACCTGAACATTACGAGCCGTCAATTCAGCACGTGCCTTCATCGCGAGACCCACTTCAGAGCCCGTCGCTAAGAGGATCACTTCGGCTTCGCCAGCACCCGCTGGAGCTTCAGCGGCGATATAACCACCGCGAGCGATCGCATCAGCGTCAACTTCGTCACGATCCAAGAAAGGCACATTCTGACGCGTGAAGATCAAGCAAGAGGGACCGTCACGACGTTCAATGGCGCTAGCCCAAGCCACGATCGTTTCAACCGTATCAGCAGGACGCCACACATGGTTACCAGGGATCAAACGAAGGCTCGGCACATGTTCAACCGACTGATGGGTCGGACCGTCTTCACCAAGACCAATCGAATCATGCGTAAAGACATTGATCACACGCTGCTTCATCAAGGCAGACATGCGAAGCGCGTTACGAGAATAGTCGGAGAACGTTAAGAAGGTGGCAGCATACGGAATGAAGCCACCAAAAAGCGCCATACCATTCATGATGGCGGACATACCAAATTCACGTACACCGTAGCTAATATGGCGAGCCATAAAGTCACCCGTATTGAGAGACTTCACCCCCGTCCAATTGGTGAGGTTAGACCCCGTCAAGTCAGCGGATCCACCCAAGAGTTCAGGCAACTTCGGGGCGAGCGCATTCAAGGCCTTCTGGCTCGCCTTACGGGTAGCGACCGTTTCGGCGGCTTCTTCTGCGGCACAAAGCGCATCCATCACCGTATCGCTCCAGTCAGATGGCAAATCACCAGCCAAGCGGCGCTTCAATTCAGCAGTCAAGTCCGGATACTGGGCTTCGTAACCCTGGAACATCGTCTGCCATTCGGCTTCAATACGAGCACCTTCGGCACGATGATCCCAAGCGTCATAGACTTCCTGCGGAATTTCAAAGGGCGCGTATACTAANCCAATGGCAGCACGCGTCGCGGCGATTTCTTCGTCACCCAAAGCTTCGCCATGCACCTTCGCCGTACCCTGACGGTTCGGAGAGCCCTTACCAATCGTCGTGCGGGCAATAATCAAGGTCGGCTTATCTTCGGAGCGCTTCGCTTCGGCAATAGCGGCATCCATCGCATCGATGTCATAGTCATCAACGGGNCTAATCACATTCCAGCCATAGGCTTCAAAACTACCACGCGTATCATCGGCAAACCAACCCTTGACGTCGCCGTCAATCGAAATACCGTTGTCGTCATAGATGGCAATCAGCTTATTGAGCTTCCAAACACCAGCCAAAGAACACACTTCGTGGCTAATGCCTTCCATCAAGCAACCGTCACCCAAGAACACGTAGGTGCGGTTATCAATCACAGGGAAACCTTCGCGGTTAAATTCTTCAGCCAACATCTTTTCGGCGAGCGCCATACCCACACCGTTGGCAATACCCTGACCGAGCAGCCCNGTCGTGGTTTCCACGCCTGGCGTCACGTCCACTTCAGGATGNGTACTTGGCGTCTTGCTATGCAACTGACGGAAGGCNACTTTGAGGTCATCCATGGAAAGGTCGTAACCGGTCAGATGAAGAAGCGAATACTGCAACATCGAACCATGNGTATTAGAAAGAATGAAACGATCGCGACCGAGCCACTTCGGATTCACGGGATTGAAACGAAGGTGACGCGACCACAGAGCCGTGGCGATATCTACCATGCCCATCGGCATGCCCGGGTGACCGGACTTGGCTTTCTGGACGGCATCCATGCTGAGCGCACGAATGGCATTAGCCATCATCTGAGCGGAGGCTTGAGAGGTCATAATCTTTATTTAGGCTGATTGAGAAAAACCTGAAGAGAAATACCCAGCGGCAAGTGAAGAATTACTTTGCCGTCTGACTTAATCTATTATTTTAGCAACAATCGCTAGGAATACCTACTATTATCTAGAGCCCTTACCTTAGAGTCCTTTTAGAGTACTCAATCTATTCCCATTCGGAGTTTCTCATACTGCCCCACGTTTTTACGTTTCTCTTTCTGCGACTAAGCTTGACGAAGCCATGGCAGACAAAACTGAAGTCATGTTGCCCGCCAAAGCCGCGCACCACGCGGGGCGTGCGTTACGCCTTCGTACGGGCGAAGAAGTGGTGCTCTATGTGGGCACAGGTCGTCAGTGGCGAGGCACGATTCGCTTTGAGCACGAAGGGGCATTTGTGACCCTACACTCTGCAGAAGACCCGAAAAACGAAACACCGATTCGTATGACACTCGTTCAGGCGTTGGTCTCGCCCGATAAACTCGATTGGATTATTGAAAAGGTAGTTGAAACGGGCGTCACCGAAATCGTTCTCACGCCCGCTACGCGTTGCGTCACGCGTCTTAGTGGCGACCGCCTTGAAAAACGCCTTCAAAAGTTGCGTGACATTGCTATTTCGGCAACCGAACAGTGTGGGCGTAATGTGGTACCTGAGATTCGTGGGGTTGCTTCTTTTGCTGAGGCTATGGCAACGACCCAAGGAGAGCGTCGTTTGCTCCTTGCGCCAGGTGCCACGACGGGTGCAAAAATCACGGGTAAAGAACAATCAGTCGTCTTTGCTGTGGGACCTGAAGGCGGCTTTTCGCCAGAAGAAATTACGCTAGCCCAAGACACGGGTTGGGAATCGATTCTCTTGGGACCGCGCGTACTAAGAACAGAAACCGCCGGGATGGCCGCTGCGGTTTGGTTAAATACGTTGTCGGGTGACTACGCAGGCTTTTAATGCCGCATTAAGAAGCCGTGGCGCGCGGCATGCCTAAGGTATGCGCATGAGTGCGTGCCAACGCTTTTTCTGACAGCTTCACCCAACGCGTAAACGTCATATGCTGTACGCTGACAAGGGCGGCTTCGGGTGCTTTTTTACCAGCGCGATGTAATTTCACAGCCTTATCGGACTGCCCTTCAGCAGCCACACAAAGTAAGCCATGCTCGCGCAAGACACGAGCGCTATAACCACGATCATTGGGCAGGTTTGCGGCACCGCTATACCACTTCAGAGCTCGTTGAATACTCCCTGTACGACGAATCAGATACGCCAGGATATCGGTTCCAACCACCATATTGGCATAGGGATCAAAAGCGGCNTTCTGGCCACCAAAAGGTTCAAATTTTTCCGCATGCACGCTCGTCATCACCTGCATCAAACCTTCAGCCCCCACAGATGAACGAGCTTTAGGTTTAAAACTCGATTCCGTACCAATCACAGCCAAAATAAGTAACGGGTCTAAATTGCGCGCTTCACCAATTTCGACCGCCCAGTCGGTCACTTGACGTGCCTCACGCATCGGTATACGGAACGTGCGGCTCACATAGACAGCCACTTCGTGGCGAGCACTACCGTGAGCGACTTGTTCGGTTTTTTCTTCAGCCTTGGGAGTGAGATCAACAACTTGATCAGGTGCAACCGTTTGGCGCACTGAAACGTCAGCCATAGAAACCGTCGTTTGGGGTTCCAACACTTTTGGGATTGACACGGTAGGCTCAACAACCTTGAGCATCTCTGTGGCAAGCACAGTCGAAAGCGTGTCAGGAGTGGACGGCGTGGATTTAGCCAAATACGCCAAGGACCCGACTGTGACCGCGATCAAAAGCGCGGGAACAATAGGAGAAAGTAGTAGCGAATGGCGACGTTGAGTTGAAGTCATAACTTGATTGGGCAGATGCGACGTTAGTCCCCATAAATGGAGGTAACGGGCGTGAACTACACGCCGACCCTAGGGTTAACCAGGACCTCAAAACCTCTTTTGAATTAAACAGGAGAGTAGATCCTAACAAAAAAACTTCTGTCTGTTCAACTGATTTTGGCTTCAGTATGCAACGGAAAGACAAAAAATTGCGTTTTCAGATGCGCTTTTTCCACTTTTGGCAATGATTGTTGAAAAGATTACAATGAATAGATCAATGTAAACAACAGTTTTATCCTGCGGAGGCAGGGGATGAAACGTAGACCCATTCACCGTGGCGGCATCTTGTCCGCAGGCTACTCCCCAAGAGATCGTTATCTCGATGTCGAATTTGATACCCATCGTTTAGTTCGCGTTGAAAACGTGGGCGCTGAAGTTGCTGATCGTTTTTTAAATTCTGGTGCACCAGCGAGTTACTGGCACGACGTGATTGAAGAGAATTACCCCATTCGAGAAATCTCTTCTCAAGACGTTGACAAAGCTTCACCCAAAGCCAAAAAGAGTATGGATGACCTCAAACGGCTCTTTGGGGACCTCTAAACAAAAACGGCACTTATTCGAGCGCCGTTTTTGTTATCAATTAACTGGCTTAGCCACCAAAGAAGACCGTTGCCAAGCCTAAGAAAATCAAGAATCCTCCAGAGTCGGTCGTAAAGGTGAGGAGTACCGAACCACCCATCGCAGGATCGCGATCAAAATATCGAAGAATGAGTGGCACAGCCAACCCAACCACNGTACCTTGAATAATGTTAAGGAGCATTGCAAGGAACATCACAAAGCCCAACATCATGCCTTCGGGCGAATCCCAATAGAGTGCCCATGCGCAAAGCCCTGCAATCGCACCCCACAAGATGCCATTAATAATAGAAACCAGGACTTCCTTTTTAATAAGGTCTGCCTTATTGGCTTCAGTCACCTGACCCATCGCTAAAGAACGCACCAAAAGGGTCAACGTTTGGTTCCCAGAGTTACCTGCCATTCCTGCCACAATCGGCATCAAAGCAGCCAGTGCAACCACACGTTCAATCGTGCCGTCAAAAGCTGAAATCACACGCGACGCAAAGAAGGCTGTACAAAGATTAACCCCTAACCAAAGCCAACGGCTTTTAGCGGTTTCCCAGACGCTTGCGAAGATATCTTGTTCGTCATCAAGACCCACGNNTACCGCAAACGCATCTTCTTCACTTTCTTCACGGATGACGTCAACGATTTCGTTCACGGTCAATCGACCGACCAAACGTCCTGCTTCATCGACCACAGGTGCACTCACCAAGTCATAGCGTTCAAAGGCTTGTGCTGCGTCACTCGATTCTTCAAGCGGATTAAGGGTCAGCATGTCGGTGTGCATGAGATCCTTAACGGGCATCGCAGGATCCGTGGTCAGCAATTGCGCCAAAGAAAGCGTCCCTTTGAGATGCCCCAAACGGTCCACCACAAAGACCTGGTCGGTGTGGTCTGGCAACGTATCGAAGCGACGCAAATAACGAAGCACTAACTCAATCGTCGTTTCTTCACGAATCGAGACGATTTCGAAGTCCATACGTGCGCCCACGCTGTCTTCGGGGTAGGACATGGCTGCGCGCAACTGCGCACGTTCTTCGTGAGAAAGCCCTTCTTGAACCTGAGCCATCACGTCTGGCGGCAGGTCGTCCACCAAGTCAGCGATCTCGTCCGTGTCGAGGGTTTCGACAGCGTCAACGAGTTCGTCGCGATCCATGGCGTCAATCAAGGTCTCACGAACGCCATCGTTCACTTCAACGAGAATGTCACCGTCAGATTCACTCTTAACGAGGTTCCAAACAGCAAGACGCTCGTCAAGCGGCAAGGCTTCCAAGATCCAAGCAACGTCAGCGGGGTGTAAGGGCTCTAACAAACGACGTAACTCAGTCGCTGCCTCGTCACTAATAGGCAATGCTTCATCGTCTTCGTCCGTTTTTTCTAGCTTGTCTCGACGATGCTTCTCTTGGTCGTCCTCAAGGATCTGCTGAACCCATTCCAAGGCTCGAGAAGCTTCTTCAGAGTCACGAACCAGGTGACCCTGACCGTCATGCAGTTCGTCAAGTTCTTTCAGACTATGCGGCATAATCATCTCCGATCACCTAAATAGCGAATCCCGAATGGGCAGGACTCGTAACCCTTTTTTCAATACCGTGCGAGACTACCACGAGAATAGTCTCGATGGGAAGTAGAGGTCATATTTTTACTGCTTCCCATCCTGATTTAGCGCGTAAAGCAATCAATTCCCACTATCAGCAGCTTCAGCCGTTTCGGTGTTAGCTTCAGTGCCCTCTTCACCTTGTGTAGCCTCATCGTCCGTTTCTTCTAAGTCCTCCACAACGTCATCGGTTTCATCCAACACACGAATCAGTCGAGAGTCCATCACAAGATCCACTAGGTCGCACCCCATAATCTGAAGCTGAACCTTACGTNNACCGCGTTCAAGGCACNNTTCAGGTAAGCCAGGCACACGCTGCATAAAGGGTAAGCGGTCAATTCGCACCAAATCACCCTTCACGACAATCGCCTCAATTTCTTTAAGGTCTTCCTGAATAATCCAACGAAGCGACCAATAGCGTTCCATACGCGTTTGGAAATCCCCGTAGAGCGAATAGAGATTGTCAAACTGGCTCACAATCGTAAATAGGTCAACGTCGTTACCCATATAGGCTGGCGCCTGCCCCAATACAGCCGTGATCATTTGGCGCTGATTAATTAAATCGACATAACGTCGTAACGGAGACGTACACCACGCATAGCGCACCACACCCAAACCATCATGAGGTCCAGGGCTCGTACTCATACGCACGCGTCCCATACGCTGCGAGCGATAAATACCAGGTGTGCCATGCTCTTCTAACCAAAGTCCCCAAGTGCTATTGGCAAAAATCATGAGTTCTGCCACAACTAAATCCAAGGGAGCACCACGGCGACGACCTTTTACACGAATGATGGCATCTTCACCTTCGCCCTCTAAAGCAAAGAACCAATCCACACGACCCACAGGTTCGGGACGACCACGCACTTCTTCACGATCTTTTTGGAGTTTCTTCGCAAAGTGCCACAACCAACAAATTTCGTCCGAAAATTCAATCCCTAAGTTGCCCGACTGAATCGCTTCTTCGGTGACATTCGAATCAATCTTGTCGTATCGAAGATTACGCTTCACAACCACACGTTCAATTCGCGTTTCGGTCTTCTCAACACTAAAACTTTCATCGTCCACGGTCACATATAGCGACACACAAGGCACGGGACGCCCTTCGTCTAACGAAAAGGCTTTGACCCAAGCTTCAGGCAACATCGTGGTTTTTAGGTATGGCGCATAGACCGTACTCATACGGGCACGAGCCACCTTGTCTAACGGATCGTCGCGCAAAATCCCAAGTGCGGGCGCAGCAATATGAATCCCAATACGCGTGCGACCGTTAGCCAAATGCACGACGCTCGTCGCATCGTCCACTTCGGTCGTATCAGAGTCGTCAATAGAGAACGCTTCAACGTCTGCCAATGGAAACTGCGACCAGTCTGAGTTAGTGGGCATCGGCAAATCGGCAGGGAACCCTCGACCCTGCGGAAAATTCATGGCATAAAAACTATCCACGTGCCAACGCCAGGGTGACGCGATCGCACCCAACTGTAGTAATAGACGTAACGGGGTCTGGCGCGTTTCAGCCGCTGCGTCATTCAAGGCCTTCCACTCAATGCCATTCTTATCAGGACGAATCAAAAGCGTCATCGCTTGTTGGCGAATCACATCAGGCAAACGCCCATCAACCATTTCTGCGACCCAAGCCTTACGCTGTGCTTCAAGACGGCGCTTCTTTTCTAAGGCTTCTAAGGCTTTTTGGAGAATCTCTTCGGGCGCACGACGATAGTTTCCACGTCCCTTACGATAGAAGTAGACAGGGTTACCATGTAACGCCCACAAAAGTGCAGCCTTTTCAACAGGTCCCTCTGCGCCACCCCAATATTCTTTAGCCAAGTCGGCATAAGTAAATTCCGTCTCAGGCGCAACCTCCCAAAGGAATCCCGGATCCAATTCGGGCACCATAGTCTGTGCACGAGTCACTAAGTCAGCGGGGCTAGGCTCCTCAAACGTAAAAAAGGAATGAGACACCTTAATCTTCGTACGACGTACTGTCGGGAGTTGAACTTGATAGGCATTACCGACCTGACTAAGAATATTCCCAGCTTTAAAGGAACCGTCTTCTTCGAAAAAGAGATGCATGACTAATTTCGCTTTACCTCTGCGTCATTAATGCAGAGAAATGAAGTTGAGGAATGGTTTTCCTATTGTGCCTGAATGTGACCCAAGGCGTGGCACCGCGCCTCAAACCTTAGTCTACCTCGCTAATAAAGTCGAGTAATCGCGGAATCAAGGCTTCAAACTGTGAAATGCGATGGTCTTCGCCAGGCAATACCACCTGTCGACAGGCGGCATAAGCTTGAGCCCCGACCTCTTCCAATCCAAAACTTCATCCGCGGTTCCAAAGACGGTACCAGGGTGCGTTGAGGATTCACGTCTAGGGGCGACACGTTCTCAGCGAGCTTTTGAAGGTCATCCACAAACGTAGGACGTACGTCCAACGTGCGATCCGTCCCAAATATCGTCTGTACGCCCGTATGCGCCTTAACAAAGCCCCATGGGTTAAAGCAAGGATTGAGTAGCACACACCGTAACCCAAACTTGGTCGCCAAACGCGCAGCATAGAATCCACCAAGACTGGACCCCACAACCACCAAGGATTCCGACGAAGTCGCTTGATGGTCTCGCACAAGGTTATCAAGCAAAGCGTCCACTTCGCCCGGCGTCATATTTAAGTCTGGCGCAATCACTTCAAACGCGTCACCCGCGCCGTGACGCAACTGCATCACTTTGGTCGACAAGGGTGAAGATAAAAAGCCGTGCAAATACAGAATCTTTGTCATTCAACATTACTCCGGGCGTTCGGCTAACTTCGTCAAAAGTTTGCCATGAATGCCACCAAAGGCACCGTTACTCATACAAAGCACTACGTCGCCCGTCTGAGCATCCTGACTCACCTTAGCGATCAGCGCATCAAGGTCATGTGTGCAATAGGCCTGAGACCCCATCACTTGAAGCACTTCAGCGGGTTCCCAAGCAACCCCTTTACCTGCATAGCAATAGACCGCATCGGCTTCTTTCAGTGCATCCGCCAAACGATCTTTCATAGTGCCCAATTTCATCGTATTGCTACGAGGCTCTAGGACCGCCAATAAGCGTCCTCTTGTCAATCGACTCTTCACCGCATGAATCGTTTCAGCAATTGCGGTGGGGTGGTGAGCAAAATCATCGATCACAGTCACGCCTTGACTCACGCCCTTCACTTCCATACGGCGCTTAACCCCCGCAAAAGTCGAGAGGGCGAGTAACGCTTGTTCGGGCGAGACACCAACTGTTTGTGCAGCGGCTATCGCAGCCACGGCATTGAGTGCGTTGTAGCGCCCTGGCATGGCGAGTTCAAGATGACCAATCGTCTTACCCTCAAAAGCCACAACACCGTCGTTAGTTAAGGACCAGCCCGTTGACGTATCAAAGCGCGTCAAGTGACTCCAACAGCCTTTGGCTAATACACGATCAAGGGCTTCACATTGACCGTTTGCGACAACCGTACCGTCGCTCGGCATAATGCGCACCAAATGATGAAACTGCTTTTCGATTGCCGCCAAGTTTTCAAAAATGTCGGCGTGGTCATATTCCAAATTATTCAAAATCGCCGTACGCGGACGATAGTGTACAAACTTACTACGCTTATCAAAAAAGCCGTATCGTATTCGTCCGCCTCAATCACAAAGGGGCTCATCGGAGCCACTCTCCCCAATAAAGCCGAACGGTCGCCCCACTGAGGTACGCCACCAATTAAATAGCCTGGACTCAACCCAGCTTCTTTAAGAATCCACGTGAGCATCGACGTCGTGGTGGTTTTACCGTGCGTCCCAGCAACGGCTAACACATGACGACCTTGCAAAATATGCTCGGACATCCAAGCGGGGTTCGACGTATAAGGTAACCCTTGATTCAAAATAGCTTCAAGTAACGGGTTCCCTCGTGAGATGGCGTTACCAATCACAAAAACGTCAGGGTGAATGGTGTCGAGCTGTGACGCTTCATAGCCTTCGATTAATTCAATCCCCGCATGACGTAAAGCATCACTCATTGGTGGATAAACATGCGCGTCACACCCAGTGACTCGATGTCCTGCCTCACGAGCCAATTGAGCAACGCCGCCCATAAAAGTTCCGCAGATACCGAGAATATGAATATGCATGACGTGCTTCCTGTTTAGATAATGGTCACGAGCCAAAAATGCGAAGAGTTTTTCATTTTACCCCCTCGATACTAGCCGCCAAAAGACGATAATGATTTCTGACAGTTTTTCTTGCTTATGGAGTGTGTCGTGAGTTTCGACTATCTACATGATGCGCATCGTCAAGTGGCGGCTCAAATCGCTTCACTGATTGCAGGGCATCAAATGAAATGGGTAAAAGTACCATTGCTGAAGTCAAAGCTGAGACGGGGATTCAGTACTGACGACACACTAATTGCATCTGAAATTCGTCGTTGGTATGCGTGCTTTGATCACGAGGCACACCAAGCCACTTTACGCCGTAAACGCGAAAGTGCGCTCACCGTCATGCAAGCGCTACGAGAATGGCACCCTACGCTCATCGGGCACGTCCTCTCGGGCGCAGCAACAGACGACACAGCCATTGAAATTTTGATTCAAACCGAGGACGAAAAAGGGGTTGAACTCACGCTTTTGTCACTAGGGATTAGCTACGACACGTTGGATATCGAAGCGCATACTGCCAGAGCCGAATTTCGCTTCTCACCGAGTGCCAAGGTGAAAATGTGATCCTCGTCATCACGAACGCCTCAAATTCGGTAAAATCTGCGCTTCCCGACGAATGGCAACACCCATTAGAAGCACGCGCAAAACTCGACGAAAAAGTGCTTTAACCTTACTTCGTGAGGATTAGCCTATTTTCGGCATGGGTATGATGCTTTTGGCTCTGTATGATGTAGGGCGTTCAAGCAAGCCTTCGACACACACTGATAGATACAGTTTTTTTGGTCTCAGATCGCTTTCGCTTTGTGAAAAGTCTTTACTTTTGGCTTCAAAGTAGCGACAATTGCGATCATGTTGTCGCTTTTTCGACGAAGAAAAGCCCAATGCGTCAATCAATCGCCTGATGACCATCTTAGGTCTCAAACGAAGGCTTTGAGACCACTTATGAATTTTTATCGAATTGTTGAGTAGGACGTTTTGAATATCTAATAACGCCACTAGCGTTTCTAACCGTCTTTCTCTATATAGAAATAAGGTCAACCATCATGGATCTGCGCAAATTAAAGACACTGATCGACCTCGTGAGCGAAAGCGGCGTTGCCGAACTCGAAATCACTGAAGGCGAAGACCGCGTTCGCATCGTGAATCGTAACGGTGCTGCTCCGGTTCAGTTGCAACAACCGATCACTGTGGCTCAGCAGATGCCCGTTGCCATGCCTGCACCGGAACCGACCGTTGCCCCGATCGCTACGCCTGACGTTGTTCAGAGCGGCACCCCGTTAACTAGCCCGATGGTTGGCACGTTCTACCGTGCACCGTCTCCTGGTGCTGAACCCTTTGTGAAGGTGGGCGACACGGTCAAGAAGGGTCAGGTCGTTTGCATTATTGAAGCCATGAAGCTTCTTAATGAAGTGGAAGCCGACACCGATGGTGTCGTGAAAGAAGTCTGCGTGGAAAACGTACCAGCCTGTTGAATTCGGTACCAGTCGCTTTTCATCATCGAATAATCCCGGCACTTCGTTATGTTTGGAAAAATTCTGATCGCCAACCGCGGCGAAATCGCTTTGCGCATTCAGCGCGCCTGCCGCGAAATGGGCATCAAAACCGTAGCTGTGCACTCGACAGCTGATGCGGACGCAAAATACGTTCGCCTCGCTGACGAAAGCGTGTGCATTAGTACCGCTCAATCTAATCTCTCGTACCTCAACATCCCAGCCATTATTTCTGCGGCTGAAGTGACGGACGCTGAAGCTATTCATCCTGGCTACGGCTTCCTCTCTGAAAACGCAGATTTTGCTGAACGTGTTGAACGGTCGGGCTTTACCTTTATCGGTCCTCGCGCTGAAAGCATTCGTTTGATGGGCGACAAAGTGAGCGCTAAGCAAGCGATGCGTGACGCGGGCGTACCTTGCGTCCCGGGTTCTGATGGGGCGTTGCCTGACGACCCGCAAGAAGTTTTACGTATTGCTCGCCAGATTGGCTACCCGGTCATTATTAAAGCCGCGGGCGGTGGCGGTGGTCGTGGTATGCGCGTGGTGCGTACTGAAGCCGCCCTTCTCACTTCGGTCAACATGACGAAGGAAGAAGCACGCGTTGCCTTCGGTAACCCGACGGTTTACATGGAAAAGTTCTTGGAAAATCCGCGTCACATCGAAATTCAGGTGTTGTCGGACAACTTCCAGAACGCGGTTTATCTTGGTGAGCGCGACTGCTCGATGCAGCGTCGTAACCAGAAGGTCCTTGAAGAAGCCCCGTACTTTGGCATTCCACGTAAACTCATCGATAAACTCGGTAGCCGTTGCGTGGACGCCTGCCGACGTATTGGTTATCGCGGGGCAGGTACGTTCGAATTCTTGTACGAAAACGGTGAATTCTATTTTATCGAAATGAACACCCGCGTACAGGTTGAACACCCGGTCACGGAAATGATCACAGGCGTTGACATTGTCTCTGAACAGATCCGTATTGCCGCTGGCGAACGTCTTTCTGTGCGTCAGCGCGATATCGTCCTTCGCGGTCACGCGATTGAATGCCGTATCAATGCTGAAGATCCGTTTACCTTTGTGCCGAGCCCTGGTCGCGTGACGGNNTACTGGCATCTGCCAGGTACTNCAGGCATTCGTATCGATACGCACGTTTTTGCGGGCTATACGGTTCCCCCATACTACGACAGCATGATCGGTAAGGTCATTGCGCATGGCGATACACGTGAACAAGCGATTGCTCGTATGCGTGTAGCGCTCTCTGAACTTGCCGTCGAAGGGATCAAGACCAACACGAAGCTTCATCGCGAATTGCTCGCCGATGAACGATTCTTCCAGGGTGGCACAAGCATCCACTATCTTGAAGAGAAGCTTCNNGCGCACGCGCCGCGGCACGTCGCTAATTTGCTACCATACGAGGCGGAGGTGGACAACCACTTCCGCCTTTTTGTTTTTATTGATTGAGTTGTTATGCGTCAGATTAAGATTCTCGCCGATGAACGTAGCGCTGAAGCGCTTTCCGACATGTTGATGGACGCGGGGGCATTGTCTGCTTCGATTGAAGATGCCGATGCTGAATCCACCGATGAAAAACCGCTCTATGGCGAACCTGGTCTTGAGCCCGACAACTGCGCTTGACCGCGTTCAATCGTCGCCATTCTTGCTGAAGATGACTTCGACCTTGAAACGTCGCTTGCCATTGCAGTCAATGCGCTCAAGTGCGACATGCCCGAAATACTTGGCACCGAAGAAGTGGAAGACGTGGACTGGGTGCGTGTGACGCAAGCGCAATTCCAACCGACACAAGTGTCTGATCGTCTGTGGATCGTGCCCACGTGGCATGACTTGCCTAACGAAAACGCAATCAATGTGCGTCTGGATCCAGGCGTTGCCTTTGGGACGGGATCTCACCCGACAACGCACCTCTGTTTGCAGTGGCTTGATGCGAATGTCAAACCCACGGACGAAGTGCTCGACTACGGGTGTGGTACGGGGATTCTGGCGATCGCTGCAAAGCTTGTGGGCGCAAAGCGCGTGATGGGCACCGATATTGACCCGCAAGCCGTTGAAGCCGCGCACGACAACGCCATCATGAATCACGTCGAAGCGAAGTTTGCGCTCCCTGACGATATGCCTGAAGGCACGTTCGACGTGGTTGTGNGTAATATTCTTGCCAACCCCTTGAAGCTCCTCGCTCCTGCTCTTTTGGGTCGCGTGAAGGTTGGTGGTGCATTGGTTCTCTCGGGTGTTTTGGCTAAGCAAGCCGACGAAGTGANNTTGCTGCCTATCGCGACATTGACCCGACGGTTCCTTTGACGGTTTGGCGTCAGGAAGAAGATTGGGTCTGTATCGCTGGTACCGTCGTCAGGCTGCTTAATCGTCTTTCAACGCATTTTGGAGTACCGGTATCTATGGCTAAAGTGCTTCGTTGCCCTGCTTGTGGGGCGCTATGGCGCGTCAAAGACGACTTTGCCGAACCGACAGTTCGCTGTAGTGAATGTCAAGCCATCTTTTCTGCGGACAAGATGGAAAGCGTGATCGTACCTGATGAAAAGTTAGACGAACGACTCAATCAACAGTACCGCAGCACATAATCCGTCTCAGACCTCCGCAGAATCGGGCGAAGCAACCATGACAGCTTTAGCTGGATCACTCGCCGAGTTTGATGCGCGTGCAACCCCTGAAGCACCGGCTAACGAAGCAACGTCTAAGCCCTCGTCCTCCCACCCCGTCTTATGGACTTTGGGATCATTGGTCGTATTGGTGGGTGCGGTACTGCAGGCTNTACTCTACGGACATCAAACAGTCTTAAAGACGGTTCCGCAATTGCGTCCCGTCTACGAAAAGGTTTGCACGTCGCTTCCTTGTCCAAATTTCGTTTGGCAAGATGCCGATGCTTTTAGAGTCGTGGTAGACATTGAAATGCCGCTTGAAGGCGCGAGCGTCGACGAAATCGAAACCGCGCGCCGCCTCCCCACAGTCATTGCGACACTCAGCAATCGTTCTGACAGACCTCAAACGCTCCCGATCTTAGAACTCAAACTCTTAGATCTTTCGGGTGCGGTCATGGCTCAACGCGTGCTTGAGCCCGTGGACTATGGGTTTACGGGGAACGATGTGGTTGCACCTGGCACAAGCGTCACGGCACGCTTACGCACCCTAGAACCGTTGCCTTATGATGCAGCCCGCGCTCAGGTCACTCCCGTGGCAACGCTTCAATAACCTTTTATTTATAGGGCGTTCGACAGCAATCGACGCCCTATTTTGTTATCGATGTCCGTCATTATTTCTGGTTCTCTTGCTTTTGATACCGTGTTTGAACATCACGGGCGCTTTGCGGATACGTTGCACGCCGACGCGATTGAACACCTGAATCTCACCTTTCAAGCTGACGCGATGCGACGTACGCTTGGCGGGTGCGCTGGGAACATCGCCTACAGTTTGAAGGTATTGGGTGGCGACCCACTTATTTGGACAGCGGTTGGACAAGACGCTACGCCGTTTTTTGAACACTTCAAAGCGCATGACATCACGACCAATGGCATCGTCACGCTTGCTGACCAATGGACCGCACAGTGCGTGATCACCACCGATACACTCGACAATCAGCTCACTACGTTTCACCCTGGTGCAATGGTCAAGGCTGACAAGATCCCCTACTATCATCAAGCAGACATCACCTTAGGCATTCTTGCGCCAAGTTGTCGAAATACCCTCTTAGCCCACGCTCAGGTACNNTATCACGCGCATGGCATTCCTTTTATCTTTGATCCTGGCTAAATCACACCGCTATTTACTGCTGACGAACTCATCCATTTGAGTGAAAGCGCGATGGCTGTCGCTTTCTCAGACTACGATACTACCCTGATAGAGAAAACCACGGGGCTTAACACCGCTCAACTCTCTTATCACGCTAAACTCATTTTCTGTACGCACGGCTCAGAAGGAAGCTCCATTTGGGAAAACGGGCACGAAACGTTGGTTCCTTCAACACCTGTCAAAGCCGTTGATCCCGTGGGCGCAGGAGACGCTTATCGTGGTGGCTTACTCTTTGGCTTCACGCAAGGTCTCTCGCCCTATCAATGCGCTCAGCTAGGTACCCTCATGGGTGCAACGAAGGTGAGTGTTGATGGACCCAGCTATCAGCTTGATCGCCAAGCGCTTGATACCATTTTGAGTTAACAAAAAACCCTGGTACACAGAACCAGGGCTTTCGTGTATCAGAACACTCACTTTAGAGCGGAATAAACCCGTGCGAAATCGGCGTCACCAAAATCAAGGCGAGGTTAGCGAGCAAAATCACCACGATGGGCGAAAAGTCGAATCGACCAAACATCGGTAACACACGACGAATCGGACGAATAAAGGGATCAAGCAAGGTGCCCAATGCATAAGTCATCGGGCTCTGCGGATTGAGCCACGTCATCGCAACCCAAATAAAAGCACCCCAAGAAATCATTTCTAAGCTANNCCAACGAATAACCGTGGCAAACGGCGCAATCACTAAGCCCACTGGCGTCATCGGCATACCCGTCAAAACGCGCTGCAACAGCACAGCCACGATCGCTGTCAAAAGCGTCGCCAACAAGCTCGGNTACCAATCATAACTACCCTGACGAGGCACCACTTTAGATAAGGGCTCGACCAACCAGTCCGTCACGCGACGAGAGAGTTGTACAAATGGGTGACGAGGCGACAATGCCCACACGTACGTCCAAGCGCGTAAAAGAAGTAAAACGCCAAATAGGGACGCGACGACCCCGACAAAAAACTGAAGAAGACCTAAAAGCATTGTGTAGTTTCTAAAAAATCAATGTTCCGTTGACTATAGCAAATCTCACGTCCTCGAGAATGGTATTCGTCCTAGTGGTTTATTGCGGTGTCGTTACCACACGCCAACGTACTTTTGCCCACTCTTTCACGCGAGCCCAATCAAAATAGGGACCGGGATCCGCCTTGCGGTACNNTGGCGCAATAAATTCGTGTCCCGTAATGGCTTCAATGGGAAGTCGAGTGTCTAGTGCATTGAGTAACCGCCATAACGAAGTGTATTGCGCCCCCTCAAAAGGCACTTCCCCCGTGCCTTCAAGTTCAATTCCGACCGAGTAGTCGTTACACCCTGGTGTTCCCTCAAAAGTCGACAGCCCAGCGTGCCATGCACGGTCATTGACACTCACATACTGACGGATTTCGCCATCACGGCGAATCAAGAAGTGGGACGACACACGCAACCCTTTGAGAGACGCATAGTCGGGGTTTGTTTCAGTCTTTAAACACCCCATAAAAAGGTCGTCCACATCTTCACCCTTAAAGCACCCCGCTGGGAGCGAAATAAAGTGCAAGACAATAAGCGAAACGAGCGCCCCTTCTGGACGCTCGTTGTAGTGGGGAGACGGTCGGCGTTTGACTTGGGTAAGCCAACCGTCTTTATGACAAAGCATGGGCTTAATCATGTTGAGCTACGTCTCGGCAACGCTTAGAGCAATAAACATGTTCTTGGCTAAGTACGGTATCTTTTTTGGGAAAGTACATCCCACAATGATCGCACTTCACCATGATTTCGCCAGTCTGACGAGGTTTACCTTGTGCCTCACGCTCTTTGTTACGCAAGCGCTGCAACTCTCGTCTTTCTTCGTTATCGAGGCGATTGCGTCGACGGTTTAGCGTCCACGCAATCCAAATCGCCACAATCAACGCAACAAAAAAGAGGATGCGTCCCATCGCTTGCTCCGATTAACCAATGAGCTCCTGAACGAAGCTATAGCCAAAATAAGTNACTACAAAGACCACGAAACCAGCCCAAAACCAATTGAGCGCGGTCTTAGCACGCCAACCCGCAATGCGACGACCTACCAACAAGATCCCAAAGAAAACCCAAGCCACCCAAGTGAGAATCGTCTTATGGTCAAGGCTGAAATAGGTTCCCAAGGCTTCCTGCGTTGCAAAAGCACCCACAATCAACGTCAAGGTAATGCAAAGGAAACCCACTACCACGATGCGGAAGAAAATGCGTTCCATCACCACAAGACCAGGCATTGAATCGAGGAATGTTGAAGAACTTTCAGATGCATCAATCGACTTCAAACGACGATTCATCATAGCCATCAAAACAGCGTGCACAAATGCGATCATTAGGAAGGCGTAAGCTGCAATGGCAAGAATCAAATGCCAACGGAAAAGTGTTGTCCATTCAATGCTCGTCGTAATTGCTTGACCAACAAAGAGTAAGGGGCTCAAGGTACCAATCGCCGCCCCAATCAGCACAATGCCAAACTGCCCGTGAATGCGATGAATCCACGATTCAATCAAAAGAATGATGACCGCGAAGAAGAACATTTCAGATAAGGCATAACCAAATCCAAAGTTCACGTACCCTTCTTTGAACATCTCGCCATGCAAAGCGAAGTACTGCAAAACCAAGTACGCAAGCACAGGTAAGCGCAACAAGTCTGACGCCTTGGCTCCACTCCCTTTCATGGAACCCACAATAGCCACGCCCGAGCCTAAATAAAGCAAAGCAGCGACGACGGAACAAATGGTAAGAATGGACATTCTGTATTCTCTTTTTCTTCTAAAGCTAGATGATCAAGGCGAGAAGCTCACAGATTCCCTTAAAAATTCCTATGAACGGTGCAAAAGTCATGCGTACCCACTAAAATGAGTAGTTTGCCGAAGGTTGTTGAGATGTCAAACTCAAGCCATGAGTGCGCAAACCCCGACCGACGGTTAACCAAACTGCATTGATGACACGCCCTGTATTTCTGATTCTAGCCGTATCGGGCTTAGGAGTCCCTGAAATCAACGTGTCCTGCTCAAATTTTTTCATAGCCTCAGCTTAGCCGAAGACGCTTCGCTGAAGCTTGCTTCCGGCAACGCTTGTCGGAATGAGACTGAAACCAAGTCTACTCAAGGCTCTTTTCAGTCCAACGCTAGGAACGAAAACATGCTCGACTCTTTAAGCCAGCGCCTTTCCAAAATCGTTAAGACGATGCGCGGTAAAGCCCGCCTGACGGAAGAAAACACGAAGGATATGCTTCGTGAAGTGCGTATTGCGCTCCTTGAAGCTGACGTCGCTCTGCCCGTCGTCCGTGAAGTACTCACCCGTATTAAAGAAAAAGCCATGGGTGAAGAGGTCATCGGTAACCTCAACCCGGGTCAAGCCCTTGTGGGCGTTGTTCAACGTGAACTCACCACCATTATTGGGGGTGACGTTCCGCAGTCCGAACGTGATATCAATCTTCACGTTCAGCCGCCCGCTGTGATTTTGTTAGCCGGTTTACAGGGGGCTGGTAAAACGACCAGTGCGGGTAAGCTTGCCAAGTACTTAATTGAAGAAAAGCGTAAGAAGGTTTTGACGGTTTCTGCTGACGTTTATCGTCCTGCCGCTATTGATCAGTTAAAGACCGTGACCGAACAAGCCNAAAGTACCTGGTTCGCGAGTACCACGGATCAGAAGCCTTTGGATATTGCCGCGNCCGCGATGGATTACGCACGTCGTCACTTCTTTGATGTCCTCATCGTTGACACGGTANCTGGTCGTTTAGCGATTGACGAAGCCATGATGACTGAAGTGGCTGATCTCAATACGTTCTTAAAGCCCGCAGAAACCCTCTTCGTGATTGACGCGATGTTGGGTCAGGACGCTGTGAATACGGCGAAGGCCTTTAACGAACGTTTGCCCCTGACGGGTGTGATTCTCACGAAGGTTGACGGTGATAGCCGCGGGGGTGCTGCGCTCTCGGTGCGTCACGTCACGGGTAAGCCCATCAAGTTTGTGGGTTCTGCTGAAAAGCTCACGGGCTTTGAAGCCTTTGACCCTGAAGCCATGGCTTCTCGCATCCTCGGGATGGGTGACATCGTTGGCTTAGTCAAAGACGTTCAGAAGTCGATTAATATCGCCGAAGCTGAAAAACTCGCTCATAAGCTTAGTAAGGGCGATAAGTTCGACCTCACGGACTTCCGTGCGCAGCTTGCCCAAATGAACAACATGGAAAGCTTCTCTTCGATCCTTGAAAAGCTCCCTGCACAATTCCAGGAAGCCGCCTCCAAGGTGAACGAAGAAGATACGCGTCGCTCGGTACGTCGCACCTTGGGGATCATCGACAGTATGACCCCCTTTGAACGCCGTAAGCCCGAACTCATTAAGGCTAGCCGTAAGAAGCGTATTGCAGCGGGCGCTGGGGTACCCGTTCAAGAAGTCAATCGTCTTCTCAAGCAGTTTGAGCAGTCTCAAGAAATGATGAAGCGCATGAAGCGCGGTGGCTTAAGCAAGATGATGCGTGCCCTCGGTCAGTTTAGTAGTGGTGGATTCCCAGGCATGGGTGGCTTTACCACTAATCGCATCGTGCTCAACGTATTCTCGGCATTGACCCAGGGCTCAACCACACGGGCTGGGGTGTCATCGACGTTGCCTCTGGCACCTATACGCGTGTCGAGAGTGGGGTCATTCATGTGCCTAAAGGTGAGCTTGCTGAGCGCCTTGGGCACATTGCTCGAGCGTTGCAAGAGGTCATTGCGCGCACGCAACCCACACAAGCCGCCGCTGAACGCGTCTTTGTCAACATCAACCCGCAAAGCACGTTGATGTTGGGGCAAGCACGTGGGGCGGCTTTGGTGGCTGCCAATCTCGCTGGGCTATCGGTTGAAGAATTTACACCTAGTGAAATTAAAGAAGCCGTTTGCGGCACAGGGCGTGCAGACAAACCCATGGTTCAACGCATGATGGGATTGCTACTCAACATCGACGCTCCCCTTCAGGTAGGACGAAGCGGATGCACTGGCGTGCGCCATCTGTTGCGCCAATGCGCTTCGGCTACGTGCGCTAGAAAAGTCGGGCGGCACAACTAGAACTTATGCAACCGCCCGACGGGGACGCACGCAAGCGGGCGCACGTAGTGCCTGGACGACATTACTCAAAGATAAAGGAAAAGTGGCATGATCGGACGACTTCAGGGAAAGCTTGTTGAAAAAGCGCCCCCTCAAATTCTTATTGATGTCAATGGCGTGGGCTACGAAGTCGACGTGCCTATGTCGACTTTTTGTAATCTTCCTGCAGAAGGTCAACCCGTCACTTTATTGACGCACATGGTCGTGCGTGAAGACGCACAGTTACTCTATGGCTTTGCCACAGCGTCGGAGCGTCAAGCCTTTCGTGCACTCATCCGTATTTCTGGGATCGGTACTCGCATTGCCCTCGCGGTACTCTCAGGCATGAGTCCCAATGACCTTGCTGATGCCGTTGAACAAGGCAATACTGGGCTACTTACGCGCGTCCCTGGCATTGGTAAAAAAACAGCCGAACGTCTCGTCCTTGAACTCAAAGGCAAGCTTAATGGCTCGGCTTTTGCGTCTACCACGGGACCCACGACCTCTGCCATTCAAAACGATATTGTCAGTGCCCTTATTGCCTTGGGGTACTCTGAACGCGAAGCCCAAAGCGCAGTGCGTCNNAATTACCGCCCGATGTGACGGTCAATGACGGTATTCGTCTCACCTTGAAAGCCTTGGCACGATAAGGAAGATTTCACTCNNATGACCGACACAGCCCGTGTGATCGATTCGCAAGCCGCGAGTCCTAACGAAGAAAATGTCGACCGTGCCTTACGTCCAACGGCACTTAAAGAGTACGTGGGGCAAGAAGCCATTCGTGAACAGCTTCATATCTTTATTCAAGCTGCCAAACGTCGTGGCGAGCCACTTGACCACCTGTTGCTTTTTGGACCGCCAGGGTTAGGCAAAACAACGCTTGCGCACATCGTCGCGCACGAAATGGGCGTAAATCTGCGTCAAACGTCGGGTAATTNNGTCTTAGAGCGTCCAGGTGACCTCGCTGCGATGCTCACCAATTTAGAGCCTCACGACATTCTCTTTATTGACGAAATTCATCGTCTCTCGCCCGTGGTCGAAGAAATCCTCTACCCAGCGTTAGAGGACTATCAGATCGACATCATGATTGGCGAAGAGCTCGCTGCGCGCTCTATCAAACTTGATTTGCCGCCTTTTACGTTGATCGGTGCAACAACACGTGCTGGGTCACTCACCAACCCTTTGCGTGCCCGTTTTGGGATCGTGAATCAGCTGCAGTTTTATACCCCTGAAGAACTCTCTCGCATCGTTAAGCGCTCTGCAAGCTTACTCAACGTCGCGATTGACGAAGAAGGGGCATACGAAATTGCACGTCGTAGCCGTGGCACACCGCGCGTAGCAAACCGTTTACTTCGTCGCGTGCGTGACTACGCTGAAGTCAAGCACGACGGTCGCATCACGCAAGCGGTCGCTTCTGATGCGCTCAGCATGTTGAGTGTGGACGCTGAAGGGCTTGACCAAATCGACACGCGTTTTTTGCTCACGATTCTTGAAAAGTTCGCGGGCGTACCTGTGGGGATCGATAATTTGGCAGCCGCCGTTGGCGAAGATCGCGATACGCTTGAAGACGTGGTTGAACCCTATTTGATTCAACAAGGATTCTTACAACGTACGCCGCGCGGTCGAGTCGCAACGGCACAATCTTGGCAACATTTCCGTCTAGCGCCGCCTACCCCCGTGGTGCGTGACCTTTTTGGCTCCTACGGCTCTTAACCTGACAACTATGCCTTTCTCCCCCATTCTTTCAGCTTTTGTGTGGCTGACCCTAGCGTCGACGGTTGTTTTTTCGATCGTCGTGTTGCGTCACCCAACCTTACGCCAAGTCATTCACACGGTCTTGGCACGTCCCTTGATGCAAGTCATCCTGATGATCGTTCTCGTGGGTATGACCAGTGCCCTTTTGAGCGCCATTCCGATTGAACGTCAAGGCGAAACCACGACGCTCCTTCAAGCCACGGTTGAAGCGACGGGCGCAGGTCACTCTGAAGCACGCGCGAGCGCGCCTTTTGCAACGCACGATGAAGCGGGCGAACCCCTAGCCTACGCATACCACAAACTCAAGGCGGGTAGCTCCAAAGCCGTTCACATCACCAAGTATTCGCTCGTTGCGGCGATTGCGGGTGGGGTCACGAGTTTTACTTGTATTCTCTTTACGGCTGCCTTTTTAGGCGCACGCCGTCGAAAGTCGCTCGCCGAAGGCATTCAAATGCTCTCAAGCTTTTATTGGCGACCTGCGATGCTCACAGGCGTAGTCATCTGGATGATCACGACGTGGTTACTCCTCTTGTGCANNTATAATTGGCATGTATTAGGCACAACCGCATCGGGGGCAGACTTGATGGCTGTCCTTTTGGGGTTAAGCCCTTGGGTCACTTGCATTGGCTTTTGGATCATCGTCATGAATACGTGGCTCACGCACAAAAGAATCGCATCAGTTTGAAAAACTTCTTTAAGTCTTTCGTTGTCTTTAGGCGCGCATGCCTATACTAAGTTACTTCTTTAGGCTCAGACTCAAACCATTCATCAGTTCACAGTCATGAAAAATGCTCGCTTTCCCATTCGTGTTTATTGGGAAGATACAGACGCGGGTGGCATCGTCTACCACGCCAACTACTTGAAGTTCATGGAACGCGCTCGTAGTGACCTATTGCGTCAATTGGGCTTTGGTCAAGATGCACAACGCGATCGCGAGGACGGCGTACTTTTTGTCGTCGCATCATTGAGCATCAATTACCATCGAGGCGCAAAGCTTGACGACGACCTCGAAGTCGTCACGCGTTTAGAAAAGCTCGGACGTGCGTCTTTGATTTTTGAACAGAATATTTTTAGAGGCGAAGAGCGCATCACCACGGGTAAAGTCCGCGTGGGTGTCATTGGTGCACGCTCCCATATGCCGACACCGATTCCGGATGATCTTTACGAAAAGATTCTTCCTTGGGTAGAAGCCTAAGGTACCTTGGGTTCTCTACTTTTCTATTTTTCGATCCATTGACACTCATCACAAAAAAATGAATCCCACCGCCGATTTATCAATTCTGACCCTTGTCGCCAACGCCAGTTTGGTCGTGAAGTGCGTCTTGGCTATTTTGGTTTTCCTCTCTGTTGCAAGTTGGACCGTGATCTTCCAAAAGTATTTCACGATCTCTCGTGCCGCTCGTCAGGTTGAAGAGTTTGAAAGCCGTTTTTGGAGCGGTACTGAACTCAATCAGTTACTTGAAAGCGCTAAGCGTAACCACGAAACCGCAGGGATCGAAGAACGTATCTTTAGCGCAGGTATGACCGAATACTTAAAGCAAAACCGCCAAGATCCCAATGCGCTCAATAGCGTTTCGCGCGCGATGCGTGCGGTTTATAACCGTGAAATGGATCACTTGGAGCGTAGCCTGCCGCTCTTAGCTTCGATTGGTTCCACGTCGCCCTACATTGGGTTGTTTGGCACGGTCTGGGGCATCATGAACGCCTTTACTGGGCTCTCTACCCTTGATAACGTGAGCCTCGCCGTTGTGGCTCCTGGCATTGCTGAAGCCCTCGTGGCAACGACCATCGGTCTCTTTGCCGCGATTCCTGCGGTCGCTGCCTACAACTACTACAACAACCGCGTGGGTCGTCTCACAAACCGTCTTGAAGGCTTTAGCGAAGAATTCCTCAACATTCTTCAGCGTCAGCAAACGCGAGGCTAAGTCATGTCGCTCCGTGGAAACAAACAGCGTCGTGGGTTGATGGCAGAAATGAATGTCGTCCCCTATATCGACGTGATGCTCGTATTGGTGGTGATTTTGATGGTCGCTGCCCCTTTTGTGAATCCGAGTGTTGTGAATCTCCCTTCGGTCAACAAGGCTTCCAAAGCGCCTGAAGAGGTGATTGAACTCATCGTCTATCCCGATGGTCGTCTCTCGATGCGTCAAGGCAAAGACCTTAAGCCCGTGGATATGCCTAGCCTCGTCTCGACCGTGAAGACCGCACAAGGCGAAAAAGCGGATACCCCTGTGGTCATCGCCGCTGACAAAGATGTCCGTTATGAAGATGTCGTGAACGTCCTCAAAACGCTTCAAAGCGCAGATGTCCCCCGCGTTGGTCTTGCCCTACGTATTGAGCGTAGTGCAGAAGCTCGATAACTAATACCCAAGACTGTTATGAAGGATCAAGAGATCAACGAACGCTTTAAAAAGGAAGACAAGCGGGACTTAGTCCCCGCGGTCGCCCTTTCGGCTTGCGTGCACGTTCTCCTCTTCATTGGGCTTTTTTCCGTTTTTCAGTGGTCCACGGACTCTGAAACGGTCTATGCTGAACTATGGGCACCCGAACCTGTGTCTGCGGGTAACGACCCCAAAGGAGCTGCTGTTAAAGTGCCTGATATGCCTGAACCTCAACCTAACCAAGAAGATGAGTTAAGAGAGTCTCAGGAAGCACAAGAAGCCGCAGAGCGTGAAGCAGCCGCCCAAGAAGCATTAATGAAGGAAGAAGCGATTCGCCGTGAAGCAGAGCGTCAAGAAGCTTTAGAAGCGGTACCGAACGCGAACGCGTCGAAGCCGAACAGCGCGCAGAAGAAGCTCGCCAAGCTGAAGAAGCCCGTCGTGCCGAAGAGGCTCGTCAGTACCGCAGAACGCGCTGAAGCTGAGCGCATTGAAAAAGCGCGTCAAGAAGCCATCGAAGCCGAACGTCGCGCTGAAGAAGAGCGAGCTCAAAAGGAAGCTGAACGCTTAGCCCAAGAAAAGTTAGCCAAAGAGCGTCTTGCCGCCGAAGAAGCACGTCGCCAAGCCGAAGCCAAACGAGCTGAAGAAGCGCGTCTTGCTGAAGAAAAGCGATTAGCCGAAGAAAAGCGCAAAGAAGAAGCTCGCATCGCAGAAGAAAAACGTCAGGCTGAAGCCAAGCGTATTGCCGCTGCGAAGAAAGCTGAAGAAGAACGTCGTCAACGCGAACGTATCCGTCAGGTACNNATGCGTCAGCAAGAATTGGCTCGACTCAATGCCAAGATTGACCCCGATAGCGATCACTCGGGTACCCCTACGGGTGACAAGCGTAATCGCCGTCAGAATCTCACGGGTCNNAGTAGCCCGGCAAGCTACAACGCGCGCATCATCGCTTGTGTTCGCCCGAACATTACGATTGAAGTGCCGTCAAGCACCCGTCGCGGTCAATTTATCGCGGAATTCATGGTGCGCCCGCTGCCCAATGGGGAACTCGCAGGTGCCCCAGCACAGGTCAAACAGTCTGGTTGGCCGNCCTACGACAATGCGGTGCGTAACGCGATTCTGAAGTGTTCGCCCTTCCCGATTCCAGACAACAAGTACAACTTGCCTAAGGAAGTGCGACTACGCTTTGACCCGGTTGACGACCGTCGTTAAAGCTCATCCAACAAAAAAGGAGATCCTCGGATCTCCTTTTTGTTTGGGTTTGAGCTTTGGGACACCGCACCGAAGTGCCTGTCCCAACGCTCACTCAATGCTTAGCGCTTGATCTGCTTCAAGAGGAAGTCGACAGCTTCTTCGGTCTTCACCATCACCTTTTCGGCGAGATTCTGACGCGCGGCGTATTCGACTTCGCCATTCTTGAGACCACGGTCACCAATCACCACGCGGTGCGGCACACCAATGAGTTCCCAGTCAGCAAACATCACACCAGGACGCATGTCGCGGTCGTCAAGGATCACATCCACGCCCTGAGCCTTGAGGGTTTCGTAGAGCTTGTCAGCGGCTTCACGCACAGCTTCGCTCTTCGTGTAGTTCATCGGGCAGATGACCACTTCAAAAGGCGCAATGGAATCCGGNTACCAAATGATGCCGCGATCGTCATGGCTCTGTTCAATGGCGGCACCCGCCAAACGGGTCACACCAATACCGTAGCAACCCATTTCGAGAACCTTCGGCTGACCGTTTTCATCCAAGAAGGTGGCATTGAGGGCTTCAGAATACTTCGTGCCAAGGTAGAAGACGTGACCGACTTCAATACCACGCTGCAGACGAAGCGTACCCTTGCCATCAGGCGATGCGTCACCCTCGACCACGTTACGAAGGTCAGCCGTCTTGGGTTCAGGCAAATCGCGACCAAAGTTAACACCCGTGTAGTGGAAGCCTTCTTCGTTAGCGCCACACACAAAGTCGGACATGTTAGCTACCGTCAAGTCGGCATACACCGTGACGTCTTCGCTGACGCCAACAGGACCCAAGTAACCCGGCTTCGAGCCAAAGGCCTTGAGGATTTCGTCGTCGGTCGCAAAGCGGAAACCTTCCTTCAATTCAGGCAAGTGACCTACTTTGACTTCGTTCAATTCGTGGTCAGCACGCAAAAGAATCAGAACGATCTTAGCGGGCAACGGTTCGCCCTTTTCGTTCAGGCGGTCAGCGACCAACACCACGCTCTTAACTGAATTCAAAAGCGGAAGTACCAAGTACTCGGTACTCACATCGTGGCACTTTTCCTTGCCCGGCGTTGCGCGCTTCACCATGTCTTCCTTGGCAACGGCACGTTCAGCGATCAGCGAAGCTGCTTCTACCAATTCGATATTGGCTGCGTAGTCGCTATCCGGACAGTAGGCGATCACGTCTTCAC
The DNA here is from genome assembly GCA_905186105.1 of uncultured Sutterella sp. Taxonomy (GTDB): domain Bacteria; phylum Pseudomonadota; class Gammaproteobacteria; order Burkholderiales; family Burkholderiaceae_F; genus Sutterella. The sequence goes on from LR994475.1 coordinate 2,472,387, forward strand.
CAGCGTTCGCAATCACCTGGAATTCGTGGGAACGGCTACCACCAATCGCACCCGTATCAGCGCGCACAGCGCGGAACATCAAGCCTAAGCGCGTAAAGATACGCTGATAGGCTTCGTACATCTTGTCGTAAGAGCGAGCAGCCCCTTCAGCGTCACGGTCGAAGGAATAAGCGTCCTTCATCGTGAATTCACTACCACGCATCACACCAAAGCGAGGACGACGTTCGTCGCGGAACTTCGTCTGGATATGGTAGAAGTTGACTGGCAACTGACGCCAGCTCTTAATTTCCTGACGAGCCACATCGGTCACGACTTCTTCAGACGTCGGCTGAATCACGAAGTCACGGTCATGACGATCCTTAAAACGGAGCAATTCAGCACCGTACTTTTCCCAGCGACCCGATTCCTGCCAGAGTTCGGTANNCGGCTGCACCACTGGCATCAAAAGTTCGATGGCACCCGCACGGTCCATTTCTTCGCGAATGATCTTTTCGATCTTACGGATGACGCGAAGTNNACCAACCGGCATGTAGGTGTAGACACCGGCAGCAAGTTTTTTAATCATGCCGGCACGAATCATGTACTGCTGGCTGATGACATCAGCATCGGCAGGCGCTTCTTTCAGCGTCGAAAGGAAATAAGAACGAGCGCGCATAAGTCTTTCGTAATGGTTTCTGAAATAAGGACGGCGTCTTTGACTACTTTGCCAACGGACGCCGTCAAAAAAGATTGAATCTGTTTATTTTAACAATAGCGCCGACACTTCGCGAACACGACCCCATGTTCAAGCGAGCGTTTCGTACACCACCAAGGTTATTTGTCGGTAAGAACAACCATATTGTCGCGATGAATCATTTCGGGCTGTTCCATATACCCTAAGCGCGCTTCAATTTCTTCGGTATGCGCGCGTAAGATGCGAGACGCATCGTCGCTAGAGTAGTTAACCAAACCGCGAGCCACTTCAACCCCCCGCNNTTGAGTCATACAACTCACCACTTCACCACGAACAAACTCGCCTTCAACAGCAATCACACCCACAGGCAACAGGGATGTATGTTTGTCGACCAAGGCGCGTGCTGCACCGTCGTCCAACACCAAGCGTCCCGATGCACGCAGATGGTCTGCAATCCACTGCTTACGTGCGTGCAAAACCGTGGACGACGGATTTAACTGCGTACCGATCATTTCGCCCGCAGCCAAGCGGGTGAGCACTTCGAGCTCACGACCCGACGCAATGATTGTTGCGGCTCCAGAGCGTGCCGCACGCTTAGCGGTNAAAATCTTGGTGATCATCCCACCCTTAGATAAAGAACTCGCGGCACCCCCAGCCATCTTTTCGAGCGACGGATCGCCCGCGGTCGCTACCGCCACAAATTCAGCCTCAGGGTTCGAACGAGGATCCGCCGTATAAAGCCCGCGTTGATCCGTCAAAATCACAAGCACATCAGCTTCAACGAGGTTCGTCACCAGTGCGCCCAACGTATCGTTGTCGCCCACCTTAATTTCGCTCGTGACCACCGTATCGTTTTCGTTGATCACGGGCACAATGTTGAGGCGCAACAATTCGCGAATCGTCATGCGAGCATTCAAGTACTGCTCACGATCCGTCAAGTTCTGATGCGTCAAGAGCACCTGTGCCGTGCCAATCCCATGAGCACGAAAATGGCGTTCATAGGCTTCAATCAAGCCCATCTGACCCACGGCAGTNACGCATTGTAATTCATGCACGTGCGACGGTCGCTTTTCCCACCCTAACCGCAACACGCCTTCGGCAATGGCACCAGAACTCACCAAGATGACTTCTTTACCGAGCTTTTGAAGTTCAGCAATCTGCGTTGCCCAACGTTCAATGGCTTCAATATCCAAACCACGACCATCATTGGTCACCAATGCGCTGCCGACCTTCACAACAACGCGTCGTGCATGCTTAAGAAGAGATTCCATGGGAGAAAACTTCCAAAAAATATGAGTGGGAAATATTGAGCATAGCGCAAACCGTTTCTTTTTGCCCAAAGACACAAACGGCGGTGCATCGCAAAGATGACCGCCGCTTAAGTCGCAATCAGTAATGATTGACTATGCTCGCATTGCAAAATTCATCACAAAGCAAGCCGAGATCAAATACATAAAAGGCGTCACATCGCGCCAACGCCCCGTCAAGATGTGCATGAGGGTATAACTTACAAACCCAAACCCAAACCCCGTTGCAATGTTGAACGTAAAGGGCATGGTCACAATCGTCAAAAAGGCTGGAATAGCAATTTCAAGCTTTTCAAAACGAATGTTGACCACTTCTTGCATCATCAAAGCGCCCACCAAAATCAAGATGGGTGCGGTGGCATACGCTGGCACCACTACCACGAGCGGAATAAAAAAGAGCGCCAACACAAAGCAACCCGCCGTCACAACCGCTGTGAGCCCCGTACGGTACNNGCCCGCGGCAACACCAGCAGCACTTTCTAAATACGACGTTGCCGTAGTCGTCCCCATACAGGTCGAGAACATCGTCCCAATAGAGTCTGTGATAAAGGCACGGTCCAAGTTCTGAATATCACCATTGGGACGCATAAATCCACACTTACGCGCCAAACCAATCAAAACACCCATATTGTCAAAAAGGTCAACCATGGTGAGCGTAAAGATAATGCTCAGTACTCCGTGGGAGAGGGCACCTTTAAGGTCCATCTCCATGAAGACACTCGAAATATCGGGCACACTCAGGCTCACCCAGCTTCCTTGGGGCATTGGGGTCACCCCCAAAAGTACACCTAAAGCCGTGGTCGTCAAAATTCCAATAAGCATCGCCGCTCTAAACCCAGCCACCATCAAAGCGGCTGTCAAAAAGAAGCAAAAAACAGCGAGCTGTACTTCGGGTTTCGTCACGTCACCCAAAGCCACAAAGGTACTCGGATCGGCTACCACAAAGCTANNTGCGCTCTTCATCCCGATGAGCGAAATAAAAGCACCAATCCCGACCACAATCGCGAACTTCAAATCCATCGGCACAGCGTTCACGATGAACTGACGAATGCGCGTCACGGTGAGTAAGAAAAAGACAATGCCAGAGATAAAGACCGCACCTAAGCCCGCCTGCCACGTAAACCCTGCAGGTACACAGACGTAGTACGCAAAGAAAGCAGTAATCCCGAGACCCGGTGCAACGCCCACTGGGTAACGCGCCCACAAGCCCATCAGCAAAGTCACAGCGACCGTCACCAAAATAACGCTCGACGTAGCGGCTTCGCGCGGTATACCACCGTCAGATAGCATGCCAGGAATCACGAAAATGAGGTAACTCATAGTNATAAAGGTGGTGATGCCAGCAGAAACCTCTTGAGACACTGTGGTGTCATTGGCTTTTAAACCAAAAAAGCGATCAAAGACAGATTGGAGCATGATGTCCGATCCTAAAAAAGTGGGCTGATATCGTTAGCCCAAACAAAGAAAAGAGACCCAACCTGCAATAAGCAAGCGAGTCTCCTATCGTGCCAAAACCACGAAACGAAATTAACGATCTTCCGTTGGGTCAAAACGCGCATCGTCTAAGAAAGCAACGTCTTCGCGTCGACCGTCATCGATATGCTGAGCCAAAGCCTTCACGAGTTCGTCGCAACCTTGACGCGTTGCAGCAGAAATCACAAAGACGGGCTCACCATTAGCGGCGAGCTCACGGCGATAACGTTCGATGAGTTCTTCGCGATCAGCTTCTTCCACAAGATCCACCTTATTGAGCACAATCCAACGCGGCTTTGCGGCGAGCGCAGGGTCATACTTTTCAAGTTCCAACGCCAAAGCCTTAGCTTCCTGAATCGGATCGGTTTCCGGATCAAAGGGCGCTGCATCGATCATGTGTAAGAGGATCTTCGTGCGTGAGAGGTGACGTAAGAAGAGGTGACCCAAGCCAGCCCCTTCAGCGGCACCTTCGATCAACCCCGGAACGTCAGCCAACACAAAGCTCTGTTCTGGACCCACGCGAACCACACCAAGATGCGGATGCAAAGTCGTAAAAGGATAATCAGCGATCTTCGGACGTGCGTTAGAAACGNNTACCGTAATAAAGGTCGACTTACCGGCATTAGGCATACCCAATAAGCCCACATCGGCGAGCACCTGAAGTTCGAGTTCAAGCGAACGATACTGACCGGGTTCCCCAGGCGTAGCCTGCTTTGGCGCACGGTTCACAGAACTCTTAAAGTGCAAATTGCCTAAGCCCCCCTTGCCGCCTGCGGCGAGCAACTGACGAGCGCCATGCACATTCAAGTCAGCAATCACTTCACCCGTGTCGGTATCACGCACCAAGGTCCCCACAGGCATACGAAGCACGATGTCTTCGCCACCCGCGCCATAGCAGTCCGCACCACGACCATTTTCGCCATTTGGGGCAAAGAACTTACGCGTATAGCGATAATCCACCAAGGTATTGATGTTACGGTCAGCGACAGCATAGACCGAACCACCGCGACCACCGTCACCACCGTCAGGACCACCCTTCGGAATGAACTTTTCGCGGCGGAAGCTTGCCGCGCCGTTGCCGCCCTTGCCGCCCTGGACTTCAATTTTTGCTTCATCAACAAACTTCACGAGGTCACCTTCTAAGGTTGCCTCCCCACGTCCAGCGGTTCGGACGGGAGAAAAAATTCGATTAAATAGGAAGCTCTTCGAAAAGAGGCTTCACGACGTTCGTACATCGATACGAACGACTGCCACAATAGCAGATTCTGGTACCGAGATGAACAAAAAACTCAGCCATGAAAAAAAGCCCAGCCGGTCTATCCGCACTGGGCTTTTTATTCGTTCGTCTGCGTCCGGGTAGACGCCTGCCCTTAATTAGGCAGCGATCGGTTCAACCTTCACATACTGACGGTTGAAAGCACCCTTGACTTCGAACTTCACAACGCCGTCAACGAGAGCGTAGAGCGTGTGATCCTTGCCCATGCCAACGTTGTCGCCGGCGTGGAACTTCGTGCCGCGCTGACGAATGATGATGCCACCAGCGTTAATCGCGGCGTCACCGAAAACCTTCACACCAAGGCGCTTAGCCTTAGAGTCACGACCGTTGCGGGTAGAGCCGCCACCTTTCTTGTGTGCCATTTTAGTACTTCTCTATAAAAAGTCGGTTACAAATTAAGCCGCGATCGCTTCGATCTTGAGCTCGGTGTAGTTCTGACGATGGTAAGGCAGACTTCATGGAGTGCTTACGGCGACGGAACTTGAAGATGCGAACCTTTTCGCCACGGTACCGTGGGAAAGGACGGTCGCGGTGACCGTAGCGCCTTCGATCGTCGGGTTACCGACCTTGAGACCCTGTTCGCCGCTGACAGCGAGAACTTCGGTGAGGGTCACCTGAGCGCCGGCTTCGACAGCCAAAGATTCAACCTTGAGCTTGTCACCGACAGAAACGCGGTACTGCTTACCGCCAGTCTTGATAATAGCGTACATGTAAATAAACCTCGCCCGTTCTGCTTCGTTATCACTAACTATGCAAAACCTTTTTGTAATAAGCGTGAACGCGCTTGAGGAGAATTCCTCAAACGACGCGTCTGCACGTTCGAGTGCGTGGAAAGCTAAGAATTATCCCATGATTAAAGTGACCAGTCAAGCGTAATACCCTGTTTTCTTTATCCTTTTTGCATTTCCTGCTTGTTCCTCTGACCGTAGCCCGTTTGCGTTCGTTATACTTTGGAGATTAACCTTCATTTAGACCAACTTCGATAGTCCGATATGCAAACCAAAAAGGATCCCAAAGCGCTCATCAAGCAAGTGCTCGCCCCCATTGCAGAAGACATGGTGGTAGTTGATACGATCATTCGTAATGAGCTCGCTAGCGATGTGCCACGCATGAAAGAAATCAGTGAGTACATCACGAGTGCTGGTGGTAAGCGTATGCGCCCGTNNACCTTATTGATGCTCATCTGTCGTGCGCTGGGTTATCAGGGCACGTTGCACCAATATTTAGGTGCAACGATTGAACTCTTGCATACCGCGACCTTGATGCATGACGATGTGGTTGACGAGAGCGACATGCGCCGCGGTCGTCCGACTACCAATAGCCGTTGGGGGAATGGTGTAGCGGTACTCGTAGGCGACTTTCTTTATACGCGCTCCTTCCAGATGATGGTAAAAGTACNNGGTAACTTGCGCGTCATGGAAGCACTCTCCGACGCAGCCAACCGTCTCAGTGAAGGTGAAGTGGTTCAGATGGTTAATGCGCATGACCCGAGCGTTGACGAAGTGCGCTACTTCCGCGTGATTGAACGTAAGACCGCCTGCTTATTTGAAGCGGGCGCTCGTATGTNNACCGCTGCCATTGCTGACTGTCGCCCCGAAGAAGAAGCCGCTGTCGCAGAATACGCTCTCGCTTTAGGAAACGCCTTCCAGATCGCAGACGACGTGCTTGACTATCACGGCAACGCCGCCGACACGGGTAAGAATTTAGGTGCAGACCTTCGTGAAGGTAAGGTCACGTTGCCCATTATTTATGCTCGCCAATGTTGCACCCCTGAAGAGCGCGCCCTCATCGACGAAGCTATTCGTTTAGGGGATGGGGACTTTGAGACCATTGCCAAGATTGTGACGAGCTCTAACGCCTTGCCGCTTTGCGCAGAGCGCGCTGAAAAAGAACTCGAACGCGGTCGTCAAGCCTTGTCGACCCTTCCCCCTTCCATTTTCAGAGATTCTCTGCTAGAATTGCTCGCCTTCACAGTTCAACGCGATCGTTGATCTGTGACATCGGGGTGTAGCTCAGCCTGGTAGAGTACTACGTTCGGGACGTAGGAGTCGGAGGTTCGAATCCTCTCACCCCGACCAGTTTGCTAAAAAGACCGTTTCAGCACGGGCTTTTTGAGGTATGGTCGATTTTTTATGAAAAAAGTTCCCACTTTTATAAAAAGTCTGCTATACTTCTTATTCTCGGCAGTTGAAACAGTTGCCGAGACAAAATTCGGGGTGTAGCTCAGCCTGGTAGAGTACTACGTTCGGGACGTAGGAGTCGGAGGTTCGAATCCTCTCACCCCGACCAGATTTCAAAAAAAGGCACTGTCAGTTGACGGTGCCTTTTTTATTATCTACTCCACGAGGTTTCCCCATGGCACTTATCATTGGTTTAACTGGTGGCATTGGCGCAGGTAAAAGTACTGCCGCCGCTTTCTTTCGTGATCAAGGCATCCCCGTTGTCGACGCAGATGCCATCTCGCGTGCCATCACAGGGTCTGGCGCTCGTGGATCGCTTGCCGTAGCCAAACTTTTTGGCGAAGACTTCCTCACACCAGAGGGCGCAATGAATCGCGCTCGCATGCGTGACTTGGTCTTTAGAGACGCTTCTGCGCTTAAGCGCCTTGAAGGGTGTCTACATCCCCTTATTAGCGAAGACATTGAGGCCGCATTTCGTGCGCATGCTGATGCTCCACTCGTCATTTATGACTGTCCCATGCTTTGGCGCCCCAACTTTCAGCACCGCGCCATTAATCGCGTCCTCGTGATTGATGCGTCTGACGAAACGCGCTTTGAACGTATTCTTCATCGCCCGGGCATGACCCCCGATACAATCCGCCGCATGATGGTAGCCCAAGCCACACGCGCAGACATTCTTGCGTTTGCCGACGACATTATCGTCAACGAAGAAGATGAAGCGGCTTTACGAACAAAGCTTGCCGACCTTCAGGCTTTTTGGGCTTCGCTTTAGAGATTACCTCTAGCAATAACTTTTCGTTCCCTTACGCGGTCTATGGTATTTTAGGAAGACCACTTCCTTATTTCGAGACGCAAGCTGATATGTCTACGACCGACCTACTCCTGTTTGAATTTCCTTGTAATGAGAAAATTCGCACATACCTTCGTTTGGAATCTCTTTTTCAGCGTTACGACTGGTTCTGCGCCCAGGATAGTGCGATCGCACATCAGGCTGGTATTTCAGCTTTGTTCGAGTTACTTGATGCCACGGCACGCTCAGACCTTCGTCATGAATTGATTCAAGAGTTAGAACGTCGTCGCCAGCACCTCAACAAGGCTGCAGGGACTGAAGGGTGGGATCAATTGCGAGATACGCTCGTTGAGATTAGCGATGCGATCTCAGCGGTGGTAGACTCTGTTGGTCGCACAACGCAAAGCGTGCGTGAAAATCAGTGGCTTCAAATCATTCGTACGCGCCAAACGATTGCTGGGGGTACGTGTGAATTCGACCTTCCGCAATTACATCTTTGGATGAATCAGTCGGTACCGNAGATTCGTCGTCGTGAGTTGCAAGACTACGTGAGTACCTTGCAACCGATTCGCCAAGCCGTTGCACTCTTATTACGGATGTTGCGAGAAAGCTCACGTACACAAAATCTCACGGCTGCCAACGGGACCTATCAGCTCCCGATGAACCGTAGTGAAAACTGCGCCTTAGCGCAACTCTGGCTACCGATCGATAGTGGTCTTGTGCCTGAGGTGAGCGCCAACAAATATATGCTCTGGATTCGTTTTTCGCGTCCAGACGAAAATCACAAACTGCATTTAGCCAAAACGGAAGCTGTGCCATTCCGTATTGGTCTTTGTTTCTTCTCTTGATCAAAAATGAAAGTTAAATGCCCAACCTGTGGCAAAGCCACTGAATACGACCCCAAGAACCCTTGGCGTCCCTTTTGCTCTGAACGTTGCAAATTGATTGACCTCGGCGCTTGGGCGTCTGATGACTACGTCATTGAAGGTGAACCAGGGTCAGCAGATCGTATGACACCTGAAGAATTAGAAAGCGTCGCACGTTACACCTTTGAGCGCGACAACCGTCAACCAGGTCGCCGACGTTAACCCAAAGAAAAAGCCCGAGCATTTTGAGTCGCTCGGGCTTTGGGTTTTCGTGCTCGCTATAAATTAGGGCTTCACGCCATGGGCACCACGATCCTGCCAAACACGCAGGTCTGCAGCAGGCACACCTTCCACATAAGTCGGTAAGCGCGGTTCACCCTTCCAAAGCGTCGCTTCAAAGAGTTCGGGCTTCACGATCACAAAGTCAAAGTCCATGGCAACGNNTACCTTCATCACGTCGTCCAAAGACCCAGCACGTGTTCCGACAAAGCGGTACTTACGGTCACGCACCACCGTGGCGTGCAAAGCATTTTCAGAGAGCGTCAAAATTTCGGTGCTATCTTCCCAATCATCAGGCAAGTCCACACGCTTGACAATAGCTTCGTCGACAGGCAACAAGAGTNNACCAGGCGTACGTTCGTTAGAGGCGAAGAACCCAAATTCTTGAGCTTCCTTAGACTTCACGTCACCAAAGAAGTCACGCGAGCGACGGAAGTGCAAACGCACGTGGGCATGGTCATAACGGTGTTCTTTCACAAACCACGGGAAAGAGTCCGCAAGGCGAATTCCTAACTCTTCGTCCAGTTCACGAACAAGCGCCGCGTGCACCGTTTCACCTTCCTCTAACTTGCCGCCAGGAAATTCCCAGTAACCCGCCCAAGGCTTACCTTCAGGACGAGAAGCAAGCAATACTCGACCGTCTTCACGAATCAAAACGCCAACGGCAACATCCACAACTTTGTCTTCACTCACGTCACTATTCCTTTATTCTCAAAAGAACCTCAGGCGAGGCACACTTTATTAATCTTACTCGTTTCGAGCCCATTCCTCTACACAACAAATGTCGTAGAAAAGTGCCCTCGCCCCAAGTGAATCGTGAGGCGAGAGACCCCGTTTCTAAAGGCCCTCTAACGCATGAGTACCTTGGGTTTGACGCGTGAGTTGCTCGTCACCCACTACCAACCAGCGTTCCCCTTCTGTGTCGTTTACCAAGGCTGCATTTCGTACCGCCTCAAGCATGACACCACGTAACGCTACTGCACTTTGTAGCGCTCCAACCCAACGAGTATGCCGCAGTCACACTGCGTACCACACGCGTTAATTCCTCTTCGTCTAATGCGCCTTCGATACGCACAATCGCTTTGAGTCCCATCGCGCGTCCCCAAGCCACAATGGTTTTCTCGACCCAAAGCGCAAAAGCCGTTTGAAGCATAAAGGCTAACGGATCGACCATCGTTTGGATATTGACCTTGTCCGACGTCCCTGTCGCCGACAAAACCAATGCGTCGGCAGACGTTCTGACACCAAGGCTATCAAACCACCCAAAGAAAGGTTGCGCCAAACGTTGGGCTAGCGTCTGTAACACAGTAGGCGCAACCTGCGCCGTGGTTGTGAGATAGATCGCGCGATTAGTACCTACGCGTAGCGTCCCTAGACTGATATGTCCCATCGTCAATAAACCTAAGGGCGTCATAAAGGGCATCGTGCCGCCCAACCACCCTGGCGGCAACGTGTCGGTTGGCTGACATGTGGTCAATCGGTCAACGACTTCTCCAATAGGCACGAGCGCATCACGCGTCCCGACCAAAAGCGGCAACACGCGTTCAGGCGAACTGTTTAACTGCCGGCTTGTTTCAAACACCAATGCGCGAATTGCACCGTTAGACAGGTTACCCAATCCAAAAAGCGCATGACGGCACCCCAACACCACATGACGAATCGAGGATTGGTCTCGCCGTAATGTCGCCAAATAGTCAGTACGTCCCGTCTTGAATACCACTCTGAGGGACTTCAATCGCAGTCACTGTGCCTTTGGGAAGTGTCAAACGCACGAAGTCTCCCGCTTGAGCTACAGCGCACGTCACACCAGGCAGCGTCCAAGGTCTCTCATTCATGTCCATATCTCATTGAAATAAAGCCCGCCTTCCACAGGGAAAACGGGCTTTAAATGACACTTATCGTCGTGATGCTTTAGTACAAGCGACCATGGCAATCCTTGAAGCGACGNGTACCAGAGCCACACGGGCACGGATCGTTACGACCCACGTGCGCGAAGATCGCGGGATCAAGCGCTTCTTCAGACTTCATCTGATCGAGCGCGCTACCCTGATCGTTTTGCGGAGCCTGCTGCACCGGCGCGGGTTCAGGTTCAGGTTCAGGCTCAGGCATACGAATTTCAACGTGCATGAGCACCTTCACCAAGGTTTCGCGAACCTGGTCAAGCAACTGTTCAAACATATTGAAGGCTTCGCGCTTATATTCTTGCTTAGGCTGCTTCTGAGCGTAGCCACGCAGATAAATCCCCTGACGCAACGCATCCAAAGCGGCAATGTGCTGACGCCACAACTGGTCAAGAATCTGCAAGAGCACAGAACGCGCAAAGTTCGTAAAGCTTTCATGACCGACGAGCGCTTCCTTGGCTTCATAAAGAGCATTACCCTTTTCGATCACGGTANNCTGCAACAGATCGTCATCCGTAACCTGGTCGTTTTCGTCGAGCATCTTCTGAAGATCGATTTCGATACCGAAGTCGCCTGCGAGCTTCATCTGAAGTACCGGCAGATCCCACTGTTCTTCGACGGTTTCTGGCGGCACATAGCTACGGAAGAGGTCCGTAAAGAGACCTTCACGAAGGTTCTTCACGAGTTCAGAAATATCTTCGCTTTCGAGAATTTCGTTACGTAAGCCATAGATTTCGTGACGCTGATCGTTCTGAACGTCGTCAAACTCAAGCAATTGCTTACGAATGTCGTAGTTACGACCTTCAACCTTACGCTGAGCCGATTCGATCATGCGAGTGAGCATCTTGGATTCGATAGCCTCACCGTCTTCAAGCTTCAGCTTGTCGGCGATGGCACGCATACGGTCACCACCAAAGATGCGAAGCAACTGGTCTTCCATCGACAGGTAGAAGCAAGAGCTACCTGGGTCACCCTGACGACCCGAACGACCACGCAACTGGTTGTCGATACGACGAGATTCATGACGTTCAGAACCGATAATACGAAGCCCNCCTACNTGCACCACCTGCTCATGAAGCTTNGACCATTCGTCCTTCACTTCAGCGATACGCGCTTCGCGCGCTTCAGGCGTCAGCGTTTCGTCAGCACGAATCGCATCCAACGTCTTATTGATGCCGCCACCCAACACGATGTCGGTACCACGACCTACCATGTTGGTTGCAATCGTCACAACACCTGGGCGCCCTGCGTCCAACACGATCTGAGCTTCTTTTTCGTGCTGCTTGGCGTTCAAAACATTGTGCGGAATGCCTTCCTTCGTCAACATCTGAGAAAGAAGTTCAGAGTTTTCAATCGAGGTCGTACCCAAAAGCACCGGTTGCTGCTTGGCGTAGCAACGCTTCACGTCTTCGATAATGGCGCGATACTTTTCGTCAACAGAACGATAGACCTTGTCCTGTTCGTCGATTCGAATCATCTTGCGATGGGTCGGAATCACCACCGTTTCCAAGCCATAAATGTCCTGGAATTCATAGGCTTCCGTATCAGCCGTCCCGGTCATACCAGCGAGCTTTTCATACATACGGAAGAAGTTCTGGAAGGTAATCGACGCCATCGTCTGATTTTCTTGCTGGATTTTGACGCCTTCCTTGGCTTCAACAGCCTGGTGTAGACCTTCGCTCCAACGACGCCCCGGCATCAAACGACCCGTAAATTCGTCCACAATGACGATTTCGCCATTTTGCACCACATAGTGCTGATCACGATGAAAGAGCGTATGGGCACGCAACGAGGCATTCAAGTGGTGCATCAAAATGATGTTCTTGGGCGAATAAAGCGAATCACCCTGCTGCACAAGACCACGTTCCATCAAGATCTGTTCGAGATGTTCGTGACCCGCTTCAGAGAGATAGACCTGGTGCGCCTTTTCGTCGACCCAATAGTCGCCTTTACCCTTTTCGTCAGCCTGACGGGTGAGTAACGGCGGAATGTTATTGATAGCCAAATAGAGTTCGGTATTGTCGTCAGTAAGTACCGAAATAATGAGCGGTGTACGCGCTTCGTCAATCAAAATCGAGTCCACTTCGTCGACGATGGCGTAATGCAACGGACGCTGGCGACGATTGGCGACATCGTATTCCATGTTGTCGCGCAAATAGTCAAAGCCAAATTCGTTATTGGTACCGTACGTAATGTCGGCTGCATAAGCCGCACGCTTTTGTTCGGTGTCCTGGTTCGAGAGAATCTTGCCAACCGTCAAGCCTAACCAGTTATATAAACGCCCCATCTGATCCGCGTCGCGAGAGGCGAGGTAGTCGTTCACGGTCACGACGTGACAACCCTTACCCGACAAGGCGTTCAAATAGACCGCCAACGTTGCCGTCAAGGTCTTACCTTCACCCGTACGCATTTCTGCGATCTTGCCGTCATTTAAGACCATACCGCCAATCAACTGCACGTCAAAGTGGCGCATACCAAGGACACGCACAGACGCTTCACGCACCACAGCAAAGGCTTCGGGCAACAAGTCTTCAATCGTTGCGCCCTGAGCAATACGATCACGGAACTCCTGTGTCTTCGCCTTCAATTCGTCATCAGAGAGCGCCTGCATGGTGGGCTCGAGCTTATTGATGGCATCGCACTTGCGGCGATATTGCTTAATCAGGCGGTCATTACGACTACCAAAGATCTTAGTCAGAAGTTCGTCAAACATTATGAATACCAGGATTTGGGGCAGACACGTGATCGACGACTACGCTTGACATGTTCAATCTCATCGGATTCCGTGCTACCCTATTTTTTCAACGACCGCAGAAGTTCTCCTCTCTGATAACAAAATGCAAACGTATTTGCGCGTATCAGAGCCCTCTGCGAGTATAGCTTTTGGATTATCGCACAGAATACTACCTACATAAACCTTTGCTTCGGGTAATAGCTAGTACTATTGTGTAGCTAGTCGTTTCACCGCTTTTTATACGATCACTACCGTGACTGATGACTTTATCGTTCGCCGTACAGGTGCGCAGATGCTTAACACCTGTCTAGGTACGTGATGAGATGCAACCCTTGATGAGCGAATATGCGCTCGCCAAACGGGCGGGCAGTATCGTGGGGAACGTCTTGCGTCCATTTCGCATGAATATCGACTTTCAAGATCCCGCTTACTGTCGTATTCACGGTCATACCTTAACGATTCTCGTTGAAAACGCTGGGCAACAAAATCGTGTGCGTCAGCTCACCCCGCGACTCTGCGCTGCAGTGGCTTCGGGCGGCTTACCGATCACCGAGGTTGACGTGCGGATCATCGCGAAGCAACCCTTACCGAGCCTCAATCTTGCTTTGCCCACGTCGCCCCGCCACCCGAGTGCCGTGGGGGCAGCTGCCATCACTCATATGCTCGACGAGATTGAAGATCCGTCACTCAAAGAAACCATGACGCGCCTACGCGACGCGCTCACCCCTGACACCAGTGCGCGTCAACAAGTTCTTGAAGAAAAATTGGTACCACGAATCCCTTGCGCTCGCCCTCGAGCGCCAACGCCATGTGGCATCTATCGGTGACTACGACTACGCGATAGGGTCGCTACACATTCTCTCTGAAGACGAAGTGCGCGACTATCCTAGACTAGAAGCCGAGCGCTTACGCGCCTTACATCGTCGACTGGAATTAGAAGACAAAAAGCGAATTGCTGAGCGCGCCATTACCCGTATTGACGAGCGTCTTGAACGCATCAATCAAGCGCTGACGTTGTTACCCGTTGACCTCAAGGTACCGCAGAAGCCGCGTTGGTCCCTGTGGATCGTGATACCGAACCCGCCCCAAAAAATCACCCGCGCACGTCACCCGCAGCCGCAGCCGCTATTGCATCGATTGCGCGGCACAGTGCTTCGCCTATCACCCGTAAAGCGTTGATGAGTCACTTAGATGACCTCAAACCCAAAGAAGAAGACTATGCAACGCGTTTGATGGCAGGCATCCAACGAGAAAAGCGTCGCCTCACGACGCTAGCGACACTCACTGATGAGCAAAAAAAACGCCTTACTCTACTTACGCAAGCAGAGAAGGCGTTAGCGTTCAACAGCCATCAAGCCGAAGCGATCGCGGATCAGCTTTACGGTTTGGATTGAGGTTTCTTTTGGTTGTCGGGCGTCTTTTGCATCCAAAAGTCCACGGGACAATCTTCAGCCACATCAAAGGTCACCCATTCCCAAGCTGATTCGTCCGCTAGGAGCGCACGTAAGAGTTGGTTATTGAGCCCGTGCCCCGACTTATGCGCACGATAGTGAGCCAAAAGCGGATGCCCCAAGACATAGAGGTCGCCCATGGCATCAAGAATCTTGTGTTTAACGAACTCATCATTTTCGCGTAAACCACTCGGATTCAAAATACGGAATTCGTCCATCACGATCGCATTATCAAGCGACCCACCTTGCGCGAGCCCCATGCGGCGAAGCATTTCAACGTCCTGCACAAACCCAAAGGTACGCGCACGAGACACGNNTACCTGCTCATAGGTCACACGCGAAAAGTCCACATCAGCCACTTGTTCCGTCTGGTCAATCGCAGGGTGACCAAACGCAATACTAAAGGTCAAACGATAGCCTTCATGGGGTTCAAGACGCGCAAGCTTATCGCCTTCACGCACTTCGACGGGCTTTAAAACACGCACAAAGCGCTTAGGGGCATCCTGCTCAACAATGCCAGCCTGGTGCAACAAAAAGACAAAGCTCGCCCCAGAGCCATCCATAATCGGAATTTCGGTNACCGAGTCGACTTCAATCAGCACGTTATCAACGCCTAACCCACTCAAGGCAGACATCAAGTGTTCGATCGTCGCCACCGCTGCGCGACCCACATTCACCGTGGTCGCCATACGGGTATCGTTCACGTTATGCGGATGAGCAGGAATATCAACGGCAGGACGAATATCCACGCGACGGTACACAATGCCCGTATCGGGTGCCGCGGGATGCAACACCAAACGCACTTTGCGTCCGCTATGTAAACCAATCCCTACCGTTTCGACAGATTGTCTGAGCGTACGTTGCTTGAACATGACGTTCACTCCCAGTTAGTCAAAACCGGCGCTCAAAGGCGCCGGCTTTGTTCATTGAGCATGACCCGAGCGGTACGATTACTTAAGGAAGGACGGGATCACGATCTGTGCCGGATCAAAGGGTTCGTCCGCCTTCTTTGCCGGTTCAACCGGGGTCGCAGGCGCCACTTCAGCGGGCTTCGTGTCCGTCACCAAGGTGGGCTTCACATCAAAGGTCACGGGCTGAGTCATCGCTTCGAGCGGGCTATCCAAACCCGTGGTNACCAACGTGACACGCACTTCGTCGCCCATTTCTTCAGAAATCGCCGAACCGAAAATCACAATGGCAGACTTGTGAACGAACGTATTGAGTACCGCCATGGCTTCACGGATTTCTACCAACGTGACCGATTCGTTACCCGTAAAGTAAGCAAGCAACCCACGAGCGCCCTGCAAGTTGGTACCTTCGAGCAACGGGCAAGCAATGGTANNCTTTTCGGCAGCCACACGTGCACGATCCGGACCCGAAGCGGTTGCCAAGCCAATAATGGTANNCGTACCACGTTCGCTCATCACGGTCTTCAAGTCTTCAAAGTCGACGTTAATCGTACCCGGCGTGTGGATGATTTCAGCAATACCCACGCAAGCCTTGTAGAGCACTTCGTTGCTCATTTCAAAGCATTCTTTCATCGTGGCGTTCGGTGGGCATTCACTCTCAAGCTTTTCGTTGAGAATGACGATCATCGAATCCACCTTGTCCTTGAGGTTTTCGATGCCCTTTTCGGCGCAACGCATGCGACGACCGCCTTCAAAGCTAAAGGGCTTCGTCACGACGGCAACCGTCAAAATGCCCATTTCTTTAGCAATTTCAGCAATCACTGGCGCTGCACCCGTCCCCGTGCCGCCACCCATACCGGCTGTAATAAAGAGAAGATGAGCACCACGAATGGCTTCAGCGACCTGTTCACGCTTTTCTTGCGCCGCAGCCGCACCCACTTCGGGACGCGCACCTGCACCTAGTNNACCCGTCGAGCCAAGCTGAATATTCACATGGGCACGCGAACGAGACAGGACTCGATGGTCCGTGTTCGCGGCAATAAATTCGATTCCCTTGGCGCCATGCGTAATCATGTGTTCAACGGCGTTACCACCGCCGCCGCCAACGCCAATCACCTTAATCACGGTGTTCAGAGGATCAAGTTCCTGCAGAATCTCAAAAGGCATTTTCTACCCCAAAATGTCGAATCTTTTAATTATAGTAGAGAATCATCTTGTCTGCCTACTTATAGCGTGGCAGAAGGCTCAATAATCCCCTAATAATATCGTTGTAAGCTTCCCAGATAAACTCGGGAACGAGAATGTACGGTAACCACGCGTATCACGCATTGCCTGACCTTGTGCCGCTGCGGCAATTAAACCAACAGCCACACTGGCTTCGGGCAACTTAGATAGTGGCGAATTGTCTTCTAAGTATATCTACCGACCGATACGAACTGGCACACCAAAGATCTCTTTAGCCACTTCGTCTAGGTCACGTAACTGTGCGCCGCCCCCGGTGAGTACCACGCAGTGTACCTTGTCTAGACAGCCCGCTTTTTCTAATAGACGTTTATAAAGCGTAAAAAACTCTTCTGCACGCGAACGAAGGGTTTTAACTAAGAGTTGCTTCGAATATAAACGTGGACGCGGTTCACCTTCGGCTTTGATTTGCACCGTATCAGTAGGGAGCACTTCTTGTGTGCANGTGCTTGCCGAGAGTTTGAGGCTCTCTGCCTCTTCTAAACTCAGCGCAAAAAAGGTCGAAATGTCTCGCGTAAAGAATTCTGCCCCATAAGGTCGCACATCGGTCAACATGATCATGTTTTCGTAGCAGAGCGTAATCGACGTGGTTTCAGCCCCGATATCAAAAACCACCGTACCACAATAGCGATCGGCGTCTGTCAACACGGTACCCNNTGCCGCAGCCCACGGATGGGGTTCATAACCCGCCAAATCGAGCCCAGAGCGCTGTACGCAACGCTTCATATTTTCAGCGTTCGAAATAGACCCGTAGACGGCGTGATAGACCGCCATGACTTTGTTGCCCGTCAAGCCAATCGGCATTGAACTTGTAAACACGTCCCCACAACTATAGCCCTGAGGAATCATCTTGATGAGTTGTCGCCCCTGCTGACGGCTATGCGCACGCGCGTTACTTTCGGCGGCATCCACGTCCGCACGCTTCACTTCGTTACCGCGTACCACAGCCGTCCCGGTGCAGTTTTCGCTCGTCAAGGTTTTGCCGCCAATGGCAACCCAGGCGCGCTCAGGCATCGGAATATTCGCNGCCGCACGCGCGCGTCCCACAGCTTCGCGCACGGAACTCACCACGGTACTCNNTAGGTCCGTCACAATCCCGTTACGAATCCCTTTCGATAACTCAAGCCCATAGCCAAGCACGCGATAGAGCCCAGGTTCGTCCCCAGGGCGAGCGATGACGCACAGCACTTTGTGTGAGCCCACATCAAAGTCAACGAGATAGTCATTCGGGTTATTCATTCGGCTGTGTCACATCGGGCTCTTCGACCGATGATTCCGTTTCGTCTTTAGCTTCCCGTAATCTGGCAATGGCTTCGCGGTCGGGAAGGGTAGCCGCGAAAGCCCGATTGTACCTAAGGTCGATCGATGCGGGCGTCCCATCCATCAGTTCGACCACACGAGGATAAGCCGCGGCTATATCTACCAATTTGGCAATCACGCCCGAGCCCGACGCTTCTTGTCCGAGTTCCACACGCGTGGGTGGAATGTCAGGAGACGACATCACCAAACTCCAACTGCCGCGATCGCTACACGTGACGTCCGTCACCGTTGCCCCAATCGGCTGCAACGCGCGAACAAACTCACGGTAGTAGCGCGCAATTTGTGCTGTCTGCGTCACATGCCATAAAAATTAGGGAGTGCTTCTGACGGGTTATCGCGCTCATCAGGGTTTGCCGAAAATAAAACACCATTGGTGTCCACCAATCTACCATCCTCATAGATCGCCAAGTACTTCGATAAATCTCCACTTCAACATGAAGTTCATTAGACCACACGCGACGCACTGTCGCGCGACTCACCCAGGGCACTGTTTCAACCGCCGCGCGGACCGCTTCCAAGTCTTCGGTGAAGTAGTTCCCCTTGAGCATCGGTTCAACGACTTCTTTAACGCGATCAATCGGCACACGGGTGAGGTTCCCTGAGAGTTCAAGCTTAGAAAACTGAAAGACGGGAAGGCTCATCACGCTTTGTGCCACGCGATCAGCACCAAACGCAATGCCTAACACCAAAGCCAGGGTCACCCCAACCTTCGTACCAAAGCGCAAAGTACTGACGTGATTCACGCTTAGCCGCAAGCGCGCGTTCTCGCGCGCGCTTGGCTAACGCTTCCTCCGGCGTTAACGTTTCAACAGAGGTCGGAGTTTTCTTTTGTGTCATGAATGTGCATCCGCTTTTGCGCTAGCGTCTTCTTGGCAATTAGTCCGTTTCGGCAAGCGATAAGACCTTTACGCAAAGGTCGCCATAGTACCATGCCTACAGCGCGTGCTGCCATCGGCACCAAAGAGTGCGGCGTCATACCGGGCGACGTATTGATTTCAAGCAGCACAAAAGAGCCATCAGGGCGCTGCATCGCATCAATACGAGACCAACCACGCGCACCAATTGCCTTAAAGTACTGCTCGCACGTTGCAGAAAGCGATGCCGTTTCAGCGTCGTTCAATTTGGTCGGGCAGTCGTAACTCACGGCGTCACCAAAGTACTTGTTATTAAAGTCGTAGTCCCCTTCAGGTGCGCGAATTTCAATGATCGGCAAGGCCTTACCGTCGAGCACGGCCACCGTAAATTCGCGACCGCGAATATATTCTTCAACGAGCACTGCCTGGTCGCGCGTGGCGGCTTCAGCCAAGCTACTGACGCAATGTTTCAACGGTCGGCGTGTTGAGTTTTGTCACACCAATCGACGAGCCGTCATGAGCGGGCTTGACCACCAAACCCGTAGCCCCCAAGGATTCGATCACTTCAGTCAACACGTCGTCCGTTGCATCAGCGCCCAACAAAACGCCCTGCGGCACGGGAATCCCAATGCTCTTCCAAACGCGCTTCGTTAAATCCTTGTCAACTACTATGGCGCTAGCTGTCACGCCCGGGCCGTGTACGGCACATTCAAGTAGTTCAACACCCCTTGAATCGTCCCGTCTTCACCCAAGCGACCGTGCAACGCAATAAAAGCACGATCAAACGCACCCTTTTCTAAGGTTTCCAAACGATCGGTCTTCGGATCGAATTTGGTCACATCCACGCCTTTTTCAACGAGCGCGTTATAAACGCCTTCACCCGACATGAGCGAGACCTCACGTTCAGACGAAATACCACCCATTAAAAGAACGACGCGTCCTAACTCTTTCATATCTACTCCCAAACTCAATGTGCGTTTTCTTCAGCAATCTGCGGTGCGACGCGCTAATGGACCCTGCCCCCATCGTAATCACGATGTCGCCATCCTTACCATGGCTTCAATCGCCCGAGCGACTTCCGTGACAGGCACCACCACAGGCGTGTGACGCCCCTTGGCGGCAATCGCCTGAGCCAAGTGTTCGCTATCAGCCCCTTCAATTGGCTTTTCGCCAGCGGGGTACACTTCAGCGAGCACCAACCCTTCGATGTCGGCTAACACGTCCACAAACGCATCAAAGCAGTCACGTGTACGCGTATAGCGGTGCGGTTGGAATGCAACGATCACGCGCTTTTCGGTCAAGCGCCACGCAAAGCCTGTAAGGTCGCAGCCATTTCATGCGGATGGTGACCGTAGTCATCAATCAAACGATAGTGGTCGCGCACCGAGCCGTCGGGCGCACGTAGGTACCATTTCGCCATACTGCGTAAAGCGTCGACCGACACCACGGAATTCTGCCAAACCACGCACGATCGCGTCGTCAGAAACCCCAACCACTGTCGCAATTGCCACCGCAGCGAGCGCATTACGGACGTTATGAAGCCCTGGCAAATTCAACACCACAGGCAACGGCGGATGGTCGGGACGCAAAATCGTAAAGCCATCTGAGTGCCACAAGGACGCACGTCAATGGCACGCACTTGTGCGTCATCACTCAGACCATAAAGAATCACGGGCTTAGTCACACGCGAACGAATCGACAAAACGTTTTCGTCGTCCGCGCAAAGCACAGCCACCCCATAAAACGGCAAACGTTCCAAGAAGTCCACAAAGGCGGACTTCAAATTATCAAAACTATGACCATAGGTATCCATATGGTCTTCGTCGATATTGGTCACGTACCGAAATCACGGGCGTCAAATTCAAGAAGGACGCATCCGATTCGTCGGCTTCAGCGACCAAAAATTCGCCTGTCCCAAGACGCGCATTGGTACCCTGCGCTATTTAACTTGCCACCAATCACAAAGGTAGGATCAAGCCCGCCCGCAGCCAAAAGCGACGCAGTGAGCGACGTGGTTGTGGTCTTACCATGCGCCCCAGCAATCGCGATCCCGCGACGCAAACGCATCAATTCAGCCAACATCACAGCACGCGGCACCACAGGGATATCGAGTTCACGTGCACCCACGACTTCAGGGTTATCTTCGTGAACAGCCGATGAAATCACGACGGCATCAGCGCCACGAATATGCTTTTTGTCGTGCCCGTAATAGATACGTGCCCCCAACGACTGCAAACGTTCAGTGACAGCACTACGCGCCAAGTCTGAGCCACTCACGACATAGCCCAAATTGAGCATCACTTCAGCAATGCCACTCATGCCCGCGCCGCCGATCCCTACGAAATGCAGATGATTGACTAAAAACTTCACTCTAATTTCTCCTCAATGGTAGCTTTCGACGGTCAACGTTAGCCTTGCGCCTTTTTGGCGACGGTTTCTTCAATCAACGTCGCCACTGCTTCTGCGGTACTGTGGACGTGACGTTGCACGGGCGTTCTTTGCCAATTCAAGCAAACGGTCACGCGTAAGTCCCGTCATCAATTCAGACATACGTTCGGGGGTAAATTCCTCCTGCGGCACCATGATGGCGGCATGACGTTCGACCATATAACGCGCGTTACCCATCTGGTGAGCCGTGGTTTTTGCCACAAAGGGCACCAAAATACTCGCCACACCGGCGGCACAAATTTCGGATACGCTCGTCGCGCCAGCGCGGCAAATGACCACGTCGCAATCTTCGTAACGCTGCGCCATATTGTCAATAAAGGGCACCACTTCAGCTTTAACACCCAATTTTTCATAGGTACTCACGCACGGGTTCGTCGCGACCCTTACCCGTTTGATGCACCAAAATCGGTCGCTCGTCTTCGGGGATACTCGCCATCACTTGAGGCATCGTGTCATTAAAGACCTGTGCACCTAAACTCCCCCAAACACAAAGACGCGAAGCGGTCCCGTACGGTCAGCCATACGGTCTTGAGGGGGCGCAATCGCCACAATGTCGTCACGTACGGGATTACCCGTTGTGCGACCCTTTTCTTTAGCAAACGTACGTGCGCCACCCGCAAAGCCACACGCCAGGGCATCGCAAAACGGCATCAACGTATTGGTCGACATCAAGAGGTCAGCGTCACAATTCATCATGACCAAGGGCAACTTACGGCGACTCGCGGCAAAGCCCACTGGCACGGCAATATAGCCACCCGTAGAAAAGACGGCATCAGGCTTTAATTCACTCAGTAACTTATTACCGCCAAAAGGCACCAATCAACTTCACGCCGCCCGTTACAGCACCAAAGAGCCTACTACCACGTACGCCCTGAAAATCTAAGCCATGAAACGGAATCCCGTGACGTTCGACCAACTGTGCTTCCATCCCCGTGGTCGTACCGACCCAGGTAATCTTCCAGCCGCGCGCTGCCATGACTTTTGCCACAGCAAGACCAGGCATCACATGGTCGCCCGTGCCTGCGGCAAGAATCACCAAATGTTTAGACGTAGTACTCAAACCTGACCTCCGCGCATCAAAATTCTGTTCTCTTTGTCGACTCTCAACAAAAGTCCAATTGCAACCAACCCTGAGAGTAGTGCACTACCCCCAAAACTCACAAATGGTAGCGTCAACCCTTTGGTGGGGAATAGGTACCTGACGCGACCCCGACATTAATTGTGACCTGTACACCAAACCAAACGCCAATGCCTTGAGCAAGGAGCCCAGGGAAAAACCGCTCAAGTTTAATCGCCTGGCGACCGATTTCAAAGGCATGACGAATAAGCCAATAGTAAATAAATAAGACAAGGCACACACCCACGAAACCCGTTTCTTCCGCGATCACTACCATGATGAAGTCGGTATGGGCTTCAGGGAGGTAATAGAGCTTTTCAACGGAGCCCCCAAGTCCCACGCCAAAGAGTTCCCCGCGACCAAACGCAATCAAAGAGTGCGAAAGCTGATAGTACTTTATCAAGCACGTGCTCCGGTGCCCAAGGATCGAGATACGCAAAAAAGCGCCCCAATCGCCATGGCGTATCTACAATCATCCAGACGACAAACCCGCAGACAACGACCACCACCGAAAAGAAAATCTTGAGTGAAAGTACCACCTAAAAAGAGTAGCCCCATAATTTCTACTCACGATCACCACGGTACTCCAAGATCAGGCTGTTGCATGATCAACGCCACGATGATCACCATGATGAGTGCCATCTACTAAAAGCCCTTCTGAAAGGAGTGCATAAACTCCTGGCGCTTCACCGTGAACCACGCGACTCACAATCAACGCGGCGACCTTCATGACTTCTGAGACCTGAAGGTTCATGATCCCTAAGCCAATCCAGCGACGTGCTCCATTCACCGATCGTCCAACCCCTGGTATCAGCACTACTGCCATCAAAATGAGGGCGATGATAAACACCCATACTGCATACTTTTGCCAAAAAGCCATGGGGATCTTCGTGACGATCCAACACGTAAATAAGCCCACTGCAATACTTTGCAGGTGCTTCACAATAAAGTAGCCCGCATCGACGCCGTAACGCGAATTGTCAGCAAACATCGTGGTCGCTGAGTAGACCATGACCGAACCGATCGCCAACAATGCCGCGACACAAAGCAAGACTTCCCATGCCGCGCTGACGCGTCCCGAATAAGGGTCCGTCAGTCTACCTGAAGCTTGCCAATCGTCTTTCATGCGTCCGAGCACAATTAGCCCTCCGAAGCGATGCGCTCGGCGCAAGCCACAAAGCGTTCACTGCGCTCTGCATAGTCGCGGAACATGTCCCACGAGGCGCAGGCGGGAGAGAGTAACAAAACGTCGCCCGTCTGACGATGGGTCCACAACCAGTCAACAGCTTCTTCTAAGGTCGCGCAACGCGTCATCGGAATTGCCACGTGCGACAACGCCGCGCCGATTTTCTCGGCGTCACGCCCAATGAGTGCAATCGCACCCGTCGTTTCTTTGAGCGCATCCGCCAAAGGCGCAAAGTCTTGCCCCTTACCGTCGCCCCCTAAGAGAATCAAAATACGACGCCCTTGGGCAGCAAAGCCTTTTACGGCAGCCACCACGGCACCAACGTTCGTCCCCTTAGAGTCATCAATAAAGGTCACCCCCTGATGGGTGAGCACGGGCACCACACGATGGGGTTCGCCGCGATAGGTAGCCAACGCTTCAAGTGCGGGTAGCATTGGCAACCCTGCACTTTCAACCAACGCCAAAGCCGCTAACGCGTTCATCGTGTTGTGGCGACCGGCGATCAACAGGGACGCTTCAGGCGTTAAACACTTTGCTTCACCCTCAATCAAGGCAGATAACCAAAGGGCTCCGTCCTCTCGCAACACTAACCCATAGTCACCATCAGCCGTCGGGGCACTCGCACCAAACGTGCGACGAGCGCCCGTCCCAGCAAGACGCAACGTCTCCGCGTCTTCACGATTGACGACGCGAACCGTGGTGGGCGCAAAAATACGACCCTTCGCATCAGCATAGGCCTTCATGTCACCATGCCAATCCAGGTGGTCTTCGGTCACATTGAGAATCGCAGCAGACTGGCACACCAAGGAGGACGTCGTCGCCAACTGAAAGCTAGAGAGCTCCAACACCCAAACGTCAGGCAACGCCCCGGCATCCAATGCCTTATCAAGTTCCGTCACCGCGTTGGGACCAATATTGCCAGCGACTACCGCGTAACTGCCNGACGCGTTCACCATACGGGTGACCAACGTCGTGGTGGTGGTTTTACCGTTTGTCCCCGTAATGCCGATCACCGTGGGGTGATATACCTCTTTCNNTTGGGCTAAGGCTTTAAGGGCACGCGCAAAGAGTTCAATTTCGCCAACGACCTCAATCCCCAATGCCTGGGTCCGTGTGACAAGCGGCTCAGCCTCCCCAAAAAAGGGAGAGAGCCCAGGCGACATCACCACAAGCGAAACACCCTCTAAAAGCGATTCGGGTAACCCGCCCGTTACAATCTCAGCGNNCTCGGCAATTTCTCGTACCAGCAGCGTTGCCCCCGCGGGTGCCTCACGCGTATCCGCAACGCGCACCGTCCAACCACGACGCGCCAAATGCAATGCGCATGCCTGCCCCGAAGCGCCTAAGCCAACAACTAAAGCCAACTGACGAAGCGATTCCTTTTGCATGATGCCTGTCCAGTACGAATGTGATTAACGAATCTTGAGTGTCGAAAGACCAATGAGGACCAAAATCATCGTAATGATCCAGAAGCGCGTCACAACCTGCGTTTCTTTCCAGCCCTTCAATTCAAAATGATGGTGAATCGGCGCCATCAAGAAAATGCGCTTCCCGTGCGAAAGACGGAAGTACACCGTTTGAATCATGACAGAGAGCGTTTCAACGACAAAGACGCCGCCCATCACCGCGAGCACCAATTCTTGGCGCGTAATGACGGTNACCATCGTGCCTAAGCACCCACCCAAAGCCAGGGCACCAACGTCACCCATAAAGACCTGTGCGGGGTGTGCGTTATACCAAAGGAAGGCAAGCCCCGCGCCAAAGAGCGCACCTGCGATCACAATGAGTTCGCCTGCGCCCGGAATAAAGGGGAAGATCAAATAAGAGGCGTAGTCAGGGCGACCCACCACATAAGCGAAGATCCCCAAGGCGCCGCCCACCATGACGCTAGGCAAAATCGCCAAGCCATCGAGCCCGTCAGTGAGGTTCACAGCATTAGAACTCCCTACGATCACCACATAAGTGAAGACCATAAAGCCAATGAGCCCCAAGGGGAGCGCAATATCCTTAAAGCACGGGATCAAGAGATGGAGGTTATTCGAAATATCAAGGGGAAAGCCCGCTTCAACCCAAGCCGCGACCGTTTCCGTGAGCGTGCCGCCCGCCGGGACCGATAACGCAAACACCAAATAAAAAGCGGTNACTAAGCCAATCACCGACTGCCACGTAAACTTTTCGCGTGCGCTCATCCCCTTGGGGTTGTGATAAACCACCTTGCGATAGTCATCGATCCAACCGATGGCACCGTAGCCCAAGGTCACAAAAAGCACGACCCAAATAAAGCGGTTAGACAAATCAGCCCACAAAAGCGTGGAGGTGGTGATGGCAAAAAGGATCAAAGCGCCACCCATGGTTGGCGTCCCATCCTTGACTAAGTGAGTCTTTGGNTCATCGGTACGCACAGCTTGCCCAAAATGCAAATTACGTAGGCGCGTAATCATCCAGGATTCAAGCGTAAACCCAATCAACATGGTAGTGAGGGCGGCAAGTACTGCACGAAGGGTCAAATAATTAAAAACGTTAAAAGCTGGAAAAGTGTCAGCAAAGGCACGAAATAGTTCAAGCAACATGGTAAGTCCAATCACGCCGTCGGGTTTCATGCCGACGACGAACACAAAAAATTATTCTTCTTTTTTAAGCGCAGCAACGACCGCTTCAAAGCCCATATAGTGGCTTGCCTTGACCGTGATCGTTCCTTCAACCGTTTTAAGGGCTTCAATCAACGCGTCACGCGTTTCAAACCAATTACCATTGTCACCAAAGGCTTCCACTGCAAAACGAGACCAGGGTCCAGACGCATACAGTGCATCAAGCCCCATCGACTTCGCAAAGGCACCCACTTCACGGTGTGCGGCTTCGACTTCGTCGCCGACTTCACCCATGTCACCCAACACATAGGTGCGGGGACCAGGCTCCGTGGACAACTGCGTCATCGAAGCGCGTACGCTATCTGGATTGGCATTGTACGCGTCGTCAATCAAAATACCACCGGCGTGCTTNATGACGTTCGCCACGCCCTGCGAGCGCACGAAAGCTACCGAAAGCCCGTCAACGATCGCCTGTGGCGTGATTTTCATCGCGAGTGCCGCAGCTGCCGCGCCCGTCGCATTATGAATGTTGTGGCAACCCGTGATCGCAAGCGGGAGGCGAATGTCACCTTCAGGGGTCTTCAGGACCAATAAGTCGCCTTCCATACGCCCAACAACGTCAGCGTCTACCCCAGCTTCGGTCGCATAGGTCAACGTATTCACACCGCGAGCCATGGCTAAATCAGCCCAAATTTGCGCACAAGCGTCGTCTGCTGGATAAACCGCACACCCCGTTTCAGGCAAACTCGCAATCACCAAGCCGTTTTCGCGTGCCGTTTCTTCGACACCCTTTAAAAATTCTTGGTGTTCGCGCTGTGCGTTTGTCAACAAAACAACCGTCGGGCGCGTCCAGTCCGCCAAGCGAGCCATTTCGCCCGGATGATTCATCCCGCACTCAAAGACCGCGGCGCGATGTTCAAAGTTAAGTGAGAGCAACATGCGTGGGACGCCCACTTCATTATTGAAGTTGCCTCGGGTCGCGCACACGCGCGCGTCATCCCAACGTGCCGTCAAAATCTTGGCGAGCATTTGGGTGGTGGTGGTCTTACCGTTACTGCCAGCGACCACCGCAAGCGGCAGGGCAAAACGATGGCGCCAGTACTTCGCAATCAACCCATAGGCTAGCCCCGTATCTGAGACCACAATCTGCGTCACATCCACATCAACGGGATGCTCAACCACGGCGCACACTGCCCCCTTGTCAACCGCGACTGCCACAAACTGATGTCCGTCAAAGCGTTCCCCAGAGAGCGCCACAAAGACGTTCCCAGGTACCACCGTGCGCGTATCAGTACTCACCCCTTGATAGGCAACCGTCAAATCGCCAACGGTCGCTTCAAGGATCGGCGCAACTACTTTTACCAAATCATTCAATGTAGTCATGTTGGGCTTCTCCCGCGCGCAACCATTGCATACGACGTTCGTTAAATGCTTCGCGAACAACTTCAACATCACTNNAAAGTGGTGCTTCACGCCATTGATGTCTTGATAGTCTTCGTGACCCTTGCCAGCAACCAAAATCACGTCGGTCGCCTGGGCTTGAGAGACCGCTAACGTAATCGCTGCAGCGCGATCACTTTCTACGCGCGCCTCTGGCGCACCAACACGAATGTCTTCAATAATCGCTTCTGGCTTTTCGGTCCTCGGGTTGTCACTCGTGATCACCGTTTCGTCAGCGAGTTCTGCAGAGATACGCCCCATCTGTGGGCGCTTCCCTGCGTCACGATCGCCGCCACAACCAAAGACACACCATAAGCGTCCGCCTCGCGCTTGAGCGACAGGACGTAGACTTTCTAAGGCTTTTTCGAGGGCGTCTGGCGTGTGGCTATAGTCGACCACCGTTAAGGGAACCCCGTCGGTACTTNNCATGAGTTGCATGCGCCCTGGGGGCGACGCTAAGGTTTTAGCCCACTCGGCAATCTGACTTGCCTCACAACGACGAGCCAACAGCACCNNTACCGCCGCCTGAATAAAGTTCGAAACATTAAAGAAACCCACTTGAGATAACTGCACGGGCGTTGCAACGCCGTCAACCACCATCGTAAAGTGCGTCCCCGCTTCACAGGCTTCCACGTCTCGCGCTTCAACGACGTGATGCGCTTCAAAGGTGGGCTTTCCACCCACGGTGGTCGCCCAAACCGTCACGCCATTAGCGTGTGCCGCGTCTACCATGATGGCGCCCGCTGGGTCATCAGCATTGATGACTGCGACGCGTAAGCTAGTACCATCCAAANNGAGCATTCGCTTGGCGTTCGCATAAGCGTCCATCGTGCCGTGATAGTCCAAATGATCACGCGTCAAATTCGTAAAGACCGCCGTATCAAAGCGAGACCCCGTCATACGTNNACTTTGTTCAAGCCCAATAGAACTCGCTTCAACCGCAAAGGCTTGGCGCCCNGCCGCCAAAATGTCGGCATATACCCCTTGCAAACTAATCGCATCAGGAGTTGTCAACGCAGGCACTTCAAAGGCACGTCCCGCAAAGCGACACCCAACCGTCCCCATGACAGCACAATCAAGACCCGCTTTAGTCAACAGGTCCGCAATCCAGTACGTGGTGGTGGTCTTACCGTTGGTGCCCGTGACGGCAATCCCCGTCATACGATCTGAGGGCGCCCCATAAAATGCGGTGACTACGTCGCCCAAGCGTTCTGCCAAATGTTCAACCGACAACGTGGGAACAGGATAGTGTTCAGCGTTACTCACGCCTTCGCGCGCGTGCATCAAAACGCCCGCAGCGCCACGCGCCGCGTTCACACGAATAAACGTACGACCGTCCGACTTCGCGCCTGGAATCGCCACAAAGACGTCTCCAGGTCGAACTGCTCGACTANNTCTAAACGGAGATGAGCCCCTTCGTGCACAATGGCGCCAAGCCATGCCACGATCTCCTGAATTGACTTTTCCATAGTCATCCGTTCCTTTTGAGTTTTAGTGACGCGCCTTCACTTTCGAGAGAAGTCCGCCGCCCGCGACGACATGACGTTCGTCGGGCGAAACCATCAGCGTGCGTAAAGCGCCCTGAGCGACTTCGTTGAAAACGGGTGCGGCGACAAAGCCGCCGTAACGACCTTTCTTCGGCTCGTCAACCATGACTACCACAATAAATCTTGGTTGCGTTGCGGGCACAATACCGACAAAACTCGCGACCACGTCACGGGTATATTGTCCGTTTTTCACCTTGTTGGCGGTTCCCGTTTTACCAGCAACCGAATACCCTGCCACATTAACGTTCGAAGCGGTCCCGCCCTTTTTGACGGTTGCCATCATCATGGCACGCATGCGTCGTGCGGTTTCGGGCTTAAAGACTTGTGTCCCTTGCAACTTTTCGTTGGGATCTCGCTTAAAGAGCGTCAGGTCAATCACGTCGCCGTTACGCGCTAACGCGGTATAAGCGCGCACCATTTGCATGAGCGAAACCGTCACCCCGTGACCATAAGAAATCGTCGCTTGTTCCACGGGTCGCCAGGTTTTGCCAGGACGCAAACGCCCTGATGTGGCGCCTGGGAACCCAATATGTGTNAGCCCTTTACCAAACCCCAATTCGGAATACGTTTCGTAGAGCGTCTGAGGCGAAATTTCTAGTGCAATCTTCGCGGTCCCAATATTGGACGACTTCGCAACCACTTTACCNACGGTCAAAAGACCATAGTCATGTGTGTCCCCGATCGTTCGGTCTCCGATGGTGAGTTTGCCCGGTGCCGTCTGAATCGTGGTGAGGGGGTCAATAATCCCCATATCAAGTGCCTTCGCAATGGCAAAAGGCTTCATCGTCGAACCTGGTTCAAACTGGTCGGTGAGCACACGGTTACGCACGCGTTCAAAGCGCACCGTCGAACGGTCGTTCGGATCGTACGTAGGAGCGTTGGCGAGTGCAATAATTTCGCCCGTATTAACGTCAGCCACCACAACGGCACCCGCTTTGGCTTGCGTCTTGTCGATTGCACGCTTCAGCGCTTCGTACGCAATAAACTGAACGCGCGAATCAATCGCGAGCGAAACATCTTGCCCAGGCAACGCTTCTTTCGCCCAAACGTCATCCACAATGCGGTATGACGANTCGCGAATCACGCGACGCGCACCACGCTGCCCCGAGAGCACACGGTCACGCGCGAGTTCCACGCCTTCTTGCCCACGGTCATCCCAACCCGTATAACCCACGATATGTGCCATCGCGGTACCGTCAGGGTACTGACGACGCATTTCAGGCGAAATACCAATCCCCGGAATGCCTAGCTGACGCACCGCTTCAGCGGTATCCAAATCTTGGCTTCGGGCGAGGTACGTAAAGTTGGGGGAAGAACTCTGACGAATCTTTTTCATCAAAGTCGAATACTTCATGTTGAGAATGCGCGCCAAAGCCTTCATCTTTTCGGGATCAACATCCTTCAAAAAGCTCGGGTCAGCCCAAATACTGCGACACGGTTGGCTCGACGCAAGCACCACGCCATTACGGTCCAGAATTTCGCCACGCGTCCCTTCAATGGAAATCGTTCGAGCAAAGCGCTGTTCGCCCTGACTTTGCAAAAAATCAGTCGCAACATACTGCAGATAAAACGCACGGCAAGCCAAAACCACAAACATCAAAACGATCAAAAAGAACGCAAAATACGTTCGATTTTTGGGAATCGGAATGATGATCAAGGGATCGGCTTCACGTTCAGGGGCTGCTTTTTTCGCCTGACGGTCGCGCATAATCGCGCCGACGATTTTTTCCCAAACCATCAGCACCAAGCGTTCAATGGCATCAAGGAAGGACAACTTCATGGTCGACCTCCCTTTTTGTCTTGAGTCTCTTCGTTGTCGTCTTTGCTCGTCATGACCGCATCAGGCGCAAACGTGACGCGATGATGTTCGTCAACCACCAAGTTGACCGTATTTTCACCTCGAGCCACTTCAAGCCCCAGGTACTGTAGCCCCTTCGGCGATACTCCCAGGCAACGCGGTACTTACGTACCTTCAGTAATAGGTCTGCCTGGTCGTCCGCTAAACGACGAGTAACGTCAACCGCGCGCTCATGCTCCACAAAGAGCGTACGGGCACGGTATTGCACGTTCACAAGGGTGATGGTATCACAAACAAAATGACGCCAAGGACGCACACCAAGCAGAGTTCAAGAAGGTTTACTTGGCGCATGCTCCATCCTCCGGACGCCACGGAGCTTGGGTACGGTTACCGACGCGAAGGATCGCAGATCGGGCACGAGGATTTTGTTCGCACTCTTCTTTACTAGGCTTAATGCGTTCAATACGATCAAATAGCGGTGCGGGCAACATGTCTTGCGTCAGTGGCAAACGAGGATCTAACCCGCGTTCGGGGTGCGCCGTTCGGTCGAAAAAGTGCTTCACAATACGGTCTTCGAGCGAATGAAAGCTAATCACCGCGAGACGCCCTTCGGGCTT
This sequence comes from uncultured Sutterella sp., assembly GCA_905186105.1. GTDB lineage: Bacteria > Pseudomonadota > Gammaproteobacteria > Burkholderiales > Burkholderiaceae_F > Sutterella. The sequence goes on from LR994475.1 coordinate 2,504,382, forward strand.
TAACAAAAGCCCTGCGGCATCCAAAGCCGACTTCAATTCGTCAAGCTCATGATTGACTTCGATACGAATGGTANNCTGAAAGGTTCGCGTCGCTGGGTGCTGACCCATATCTTTTTTGTTGCGAGGCACTACGCTTGCCACAAGATCAGCCAACTGTCGCGTCGTCTCTAAACCACCTTTTTGGCGAGACGCAATAATGGCACGCGCAATAGGTTCCGCGAATCGTTCTTCGCCATAAAGACTAATCACGTGGCGAATATCGCGCTCCTCTGCCGAAGCTAACCACTCGGCGGTAGTCATACCGCGCGTGGTGTCCATACGCATATCTAANGTACCGTCAAAGCGGAACGAAAACCCACGCGACGCATCATCAATCTGAGGCGACGAAACCCCGATATCAAGAAAAATTCCGTCGACCTGATGAATGCCCATCGCAGCGAGCGACTCACGCATCGTGGAAAACGGTTCATGAATAATCGTAAAACGAGGGTCTGTGATTTGACGAGCGACAGCAACTACCATCGGGTCGCGATCGAATGCGATCAAGCGCCCTCTCTCAGACAACTTCTCTAAAATGCGACGCGAGTGTCCGCCTCGCCCGAAAGTGCCATCAACATACAAACCATCAGGATTCGTCACTAAGGTCTCAGGGGCTTCAACCCCCAAAACCGATAGATGGATAAATGCCTCGCTCACGCCCGACTCTCACAACCAACATCATCAATGACGCCACAGCACGCTGTCATTGACTCAAAATTTTTTCTTCAGAACGTAAAGTCCGCTGCTTCAAAGCCCGCTGCCGCGGCTTCTTGCTCGCGGGCTTCCAACGTCTCTCGGTTCCATAATTCAAAGTGTTCCCCCAACCCTAAAAGCGCAACCTCCTTCGTTAAGTTGCCCATGAGTCGGAGTTCAGCGGGAATTAAAATACGTACCAGCTCGATCAGGTGTTAAATCGACAGCACTCCCGAGAACATATCGGACAAAGGCGCGTGCCGAATACGGCAGACGCGCTAATGCTTCACGTTTACGTTCCCATACGGGGGTTGGATAAATCACGAGACAACCGTCGGGGTGGCGGGTAACGGTCACTTTGCCTTCACATAAAACGGCAAGCGCCTCCCGATGTCTTGCTGGCATCGACAGGCGACCTTTTTGATCTAACACCAAGAGCGAAGTGCCCTGAAACACGTTCCGACCTCCCGATGATGCAAATTCCGATTAAACACGTTGGCAGAGCGACAGGAAAAAACTTCCCCACTTTTTCCCACTTTTCCGACTTCACTTTAGCGTCAACGCGACATATGGTCAAGGCTCGCTACAATTTTTTTCTTCAGGATTTTCCCGTTGGCGCTCGCGTTTTAACCGTAAGGTACTTCAAAAACCTATAAAAGGATTAGCCTCTTAACGTGCGGCACGGTTTCTAGACTGTGGTAGGCTTATAAAATTCCACTTTTCCTTATTCGCACGCATAGGTGCCGTTTCCAAGCACAAATCGCGTGCCCGACCACTTCCCCTTTTCAACGAAGACGAGTTTTTATTTCGCCATGCAAACGCTCGACAAAATCATGAAGCCCCGTTCGATCGCCGTCGTCGGTGCTTCCACCAAAGCGCATACCATCGGTTCTGACATTCTCAAGCGACTGCAAGAATATGGCTTTACGGGGAATATCTATCCCGTAAATCCCCGTGGTGGCGTGATTGAAGGCTTAGAAGCCTATCCTAGCGTCCTCGACATTCCCGCTGACGTGGATCTCGCCATCATTATTGTTAATGCGAAATTCGTTCTTCAAACCATTGACCAGTGCCACGAAAAGGGCATTGAAGGGCTCTGCATTATTTCGGCGGGCTTTAAAGAAACGGGCGCGCAAGGGGCTAAACTTGAAGCCGAACTCTTAAAGCGCATTCGCCAGTACAACATGCGTTGTGTGGGTCCCAACTGCTTGGGCGTCGTGAACACGCACCCAGCGATCCGCATGGACGGTTGTTTTGCTGAATCGTTACCTGAACGCGGTGACATCGGCTTTGTGTCTCAGTCGGGTACTTTGGGTGGCGGCATTCTTAATATTCTTCGTGACCTTAACCTCGGTTTTTCTCAATTTATCTCTATTGGTAACCAGGTAGATGTCAATGCCGAAACTAGCCATACTTATTGGGAAAACGAAGAAGACGTGCGTCAGATTCTCCTCTATATGGAATCCATTCAGAATCCTACCAACTTCCGCGAGATCGCAACGCGTATTTCTAAGAAGAAGCCGATTCTTGCTCTGAAGGCAGGTCGCTCCGCGGCGGGCGCTTCAGCTGCGTCCTCGCACACGGGTAGCTTGGCGGGCGCCGACCTGGCGGCCGATGCCCTCCTTCGTCAGTCGGGCGTCATTCGCGAACACTCGCTTCAGAAACTCTTTGCGACCGCGAAGGTGTTTGCCAATTGCCCGATCCCCAAGGGTAACCGCGTAGCGATCGTCACGAACTCGGGCGGTACCGGCATCATGGGTACGGATGCCATTTGTGAGCACGGCATGCAAATGGCTGAACTCTCTGAAGAAACGAAGACCAAGTTGCGTAGCTTCTTGCCCGCCGCAGCATCCGTTAAGAACCCGGTCGACATGATTGCGTCTGCTCCGATTGAACACTATCGCCAGACCCTTGAAACGGTGTTGGCTGACCCGGGCGTAGACATGGTAGTCACGATTTATCTGCCCTTCTTGGGGCTCAAGGACACCGATGTCGCCGCAGCCATCATGGACATCAAGGCTCAGCACCCCGAAAAGCCGATTGTGGGTGTCTTTATGACTAAGAGCGACTTCTTCACGGCGTTCTCCGCAAACGACGTGAATGTGCCCTTCTTTATGTATGTTGAAGAAGCGGTCGATGGTTTAGCTCGCCTTAATCAACAGCGCCTTTGGGTTAATCGCCCTGAAGGGACGCGTCCCACGTTTGACGTTAACCGTGAAACGCCAAAGTACATCATGAAAGTTGTGCTTGCCGAAGAGCGTGACCAGTTGACGACCCGCGAAAGTATTGATGTGTTGGATGCCTATGGCGTGCGTGTTTGCCGCGCTGGCTTTGCAACAACCGAAGACGAGGCTGTTGCCATCGCCGATCGTATTGGCTACCCCGTTGTCATGAAGATGACCTCGAAGACCACGTCACACAAGACCGATGTGGGCGGTGTGCGCGTGAATATTCAGTCGGCTGACGCCTTACGCGCGCAGTATCAAGACCTCGTGGCGAAACTTGAGACTCGATACNTACTCGAAGGGCTTGAAGGCGTCATCATTCAAGAAATGGTGACGGGAACGCGCGAAATGGTCTGTGGGATTGCCACCGACCCGCAGTATGGCCCGATGTTAATGTTTGGTCTTGGTGGGGTCTTTATTGAAGTAATGAAGGACGTGACCTTCCGCATTGCCCCGATCGACACGGTCGACGCCACTGAAATGGTGAAGTCCGTCAAGGTACNNTATAAGTTACTTGAAGGCGCACGCGGCACGACGCCCGCTCAGATCGAACAGATTGAAGAAACGTTGTTGCGTCTTTCTCAGCTCGTCACGGACTTCCCGTTCATTGACGAACTCGACATCAATCCGCTCATGATTTCTGAAAAGAATGGTGAAGCGATTGCTGTGGACGGTCGCATCAAGGTTCGTAAGGACGAAGCGATCGCTGCGCTTTAAATTCACGCGCGACCTAAGACAAAGGGGCTCGATTTAAAACCGAGCCCCTTTTATCTTTTTAATTAGGATTGACTGAACACTCTCCCGATAAGCCGGATTATGTTCCTCACCGAAGTGAAGTGACGATCATTCATCTAGGACGACATTCACATGCCGCCTCAAGCCATCTACCCGCAACCAGTTCGAGTAGAACTATAGGCTGCCTATTTGATGTTGCTCCCCGTAGAGATTGCCCGTTTCACCCGACCCTAACGCCGGCTCGTCTCTGTTGCTCTAATCCTCGCCTCACGGCGGACAGTCGTTAACTGCTACGGTGCCCTGCGGAGTCCGGACTTTCCTCCCGCGGATAAATCCGCCGACGATCGTCTGGAAAAGTATCGCAGTCAAGGGGCGTACTTTACGGGTTTCAAACACAATTTTCAAGCATGAAAGGGACGATTTTTGTTCACAAGCGACAGGCTTAACGATTTTTTCTCTCGTTCTAGAACCTCTATTCATAGGCTTATGCGAGAATAATGCGTCCAAGTCTCCCTTGGAAATGAGACCCCGAGCAGTTTTGGTCTACATGGCGCATCTTTCCATGTAGCTCTATTGAGAAGAAAATGAAAAATCCGATTTTAAAAACACTGGTACCGTCACGATGGCTGGTGCGCTGATGGGCTTGTCTGCGCAGGCGCAGTCAATACTTTCCTTGATGCCGTGATCGATACGACCCCTGCTGGTTATGTATCTGCTTCTGCGAATCGTCCTGGCGACTTTGGTTCCTTCTGGCAGGACTCTGTCGATGGTGCCAAANGTATCATGAAAAACGGCAATAGCGTCTGGATTGTGCCCACCTATACTAATCACCCGACCTGGGCTTGGGATAAGCGTCACGAAGAAAATGGCTATCCCTTTGGTATGGGCTTAGGTCGCCAAGTAATCGACGATCGTGGCAACGAACGTACGCTCTTTTTGACGGGCTTTGTCGATTCCAACTATCGCTTTGAACCGATGGTGGGCTACCAGTGGCTCGCGCGTTGGTAGGTCGGCAACACGGGCTTTCACGTGGGGGCTGGTTACTTAGCTGGCATCACGATGCGTGGTGACTATATGTGGTTACCGTGCCCGTTGCCGTTACCTGTTGCCAAGGTAGGAACCGACACGGTTTCTTTCTACGGCACGTACATTCCGTTTACTAACGTCTTTTTCTTCTATTCGACGATCACGATTGACGATCAGAAGCGTCGCGACTTGCCGTTGCCCGCATCGAGTCCCTGGAGCTCTGCCGAAAACATGATCTACGGCGGTTGGGGCTACACGTACATGGATAATGGCGAAGAATATAGCCCGACGACCGTCAAGAACGATGAATCTTGGCACGTCGGTATGCGTCACTATTCGGGTCGTCACTGGGCAACCGACGTCTCTTATCGTCGTTCGACCCATGGTGTCCGTTCGGGCGACAACTACGCTCGCAAGAACTACCGCTTTGAAACGTGGTCGNTGCAGTTGCAGTACAACATCGATGCGCTTGATCAGTTGCGTCTATACGCTGGCGCCGGTGTGGGCTACTCTCAGATGAAGGGGCAAAGTCGCAAGGACGATAGCGTTCATCCGGTGATGTCCTTAGGGACGACGTATGCCGTGACGAAGAACCTCTTCGTTAATGCTGAAATGTTTACATCGTTTGCTCGCTTTAAGGGCACAGTTGAAGGGCGTAGCGACAGCTACCTCTTTACTACCATGCCGACCGACTTCACGGTTTCCGTGGGCTGGTACTTCTAATTTTTTTCTTTATCAGCCCAGTCTGTTAACGGTTCTTTCAGACTGAGCTTGTAAAATGCTCGCCAAACATCGGGCGGCTGGACTCGAAGTACCGCCCTTTTTTCAGTTTTTAGATAGGGTAAACAGGGTCACACGCTCGACCATGGATTTACCTCAGACACCCCATCAGGAGTTGACAATGGATCGCAATGATGAACTTTTCCAACGTGCCCAGATCTCCATCCCGGGCGGCGTGAATTCCCCCGTGCGTGCTTTCCGCTCGGTCGGTGGTTCTCCTCGCTTTATCGATCATGCTAAAACTTNNTACATGTGGGACGCCACGGGCAAGCAGTTCATCGACTACATTCTCTCTTGGGGTCCGATGATTCTTACTGNNCACAATAACGACGATGTGATCGCCGCTGTAGATGCCGCTGTTTCTAAGGGTCTCTCTTTTGGTGCCGTGACCGAAGGCGAAACGTTAATCGCCGAAGAAGTGCGTAAGCTCGTGCCTTCGATGGAACAGGTTCGCTTGGTGAGTTCTGGGACCGAAGCGGGTATGTCCGCCATTCGTTTGGCTCGTGGCTTTACGGGTCGCAACAAGATCATCAAATTTGAAGGTTGCTACCACGGTCACTCTGACTCCTTGCTCGTAAAAGCCGGCTCTGGCATGTTGACCTTCGGCAACCCGTCGTCCGCGGGTGTGCCTGCCTCTGTGACCGAACACACGCTCGTTCTCGAATATAACAACCCGCAGCAGCTCGAAGATGCCTTCAACCGCTATGGCGACGACATCGCTTGCGTGATCGTTGAAGCTGTGGCAATGNGCAACATGAACATGGTTCGTGGCAACCCCGAATTCTTGCAGTGCATGCGCGAACTTTGCACGAAGCACGCTGCCGTGTTGATCGTCGACGAAGTCATGACGGGCTTCCGTGTCGCTCAGGGTGGTGCTCAGGCTCACTATGGCATTACGCCTGACTTGACGATGTTGGGTAAGGTGATTGGCGGTGGGATGCCAGTANCCGCCTTTGGTGGTCGTCGTGACATCATGCAGTCCATCGCTCCGTTGGGTCCTGTTTATCAGGCGGGTACGCTTTCGGGCAACCCTGTGGCTGTGGCTTGTGGCTTGGCTACCCTCAAGGGTATTCAGGCACCGGGCTTCCACGATCGACTCTCTCGTCAGACAGCTCGTCTCGTGACGGGTCTTACGTNNACCGCTGCGAAGGACGCAGGCATTGAATTCTGTGCTGACAGCGTGGGCGGTATGTTCGGTCTTTATTTCCTCCCGTCCGTGCCGCACGGCTTTGCTGACGTGATGAAGTCCGACACTGAACGCTTCAACCGCTTCTTCCACGGCATGCTTGACCGTGGCGTGTACTTCGCGCCGTCCGTCTTTGAAGCGGGCTTCGTCTCCATCATGCATACCGATGAGGTGATCGATGCCACGATTCNNAGTACCGCACGCGAAACCTTTGCTGAAATCGCTGACTAATCCTTATATCGAGGGTTGATCTATGGGTTCCGTTAAGACCTGGCTTGCCGCCGTAGCAATGTTAGCACGGCGGTCACTTCCCTGGTCCTCCGTAATTAAAATCTNNTTTTCCACGATGGATCGTGGGGCACAAGCGCCGACTAAGCCCAACGTGACTGTCCGTATTGCGTCCGCCCATCAGGGACTGACGCCACAGGCAGACAATCGCTTAGCCGTTGTGCTCACCCATGAACCAGGGTGGCATACCTATTGGCGTATGCCTGGGGACGCAGGGCTTCCTACGCAGTTTGCTTTTAGTGTGCCCGCTGACCTCAAAGTCACTGAGCCACGCTTTCCGTTACCAGAGCGCCTCGCCACCCAAGACATTGTGAGTTTTGGCTACGGCGATACGTNNACCGTTTTCCCCTTTGAAGTGGAAGTCCCGCGCTTTCCTGAGGGGCGCGCTGCAAACCTCAAGGTTCAGGTGTCGTTTCTTGCCTGCAAGGACGTTTGCATTCCTGGCGAAGCCACGGCGGAATTGCGTCTACCTTATGCCGTTGCGCCCGCACAAACAGAGGACGCTCAGCTGATTGAAGCCGCTCAAAAGAGTGTGCCTGAGATCTCCAACATTAATGGGTTGCGTGCGGTCTATGAAGATAACCGCCTCAAGGTCACGATTCCTACGCACGCCGTTCACATTGCCAAAGATTTGACGTTCTTCCCCTTACAGGAATATGCGCTCACGCTCGTTGATCGGACGCGTTATAGCCGTGAAGAGGACGGCACCGTCGCTTTGTCAATGACCTTGAGTCCGAACTTCAAAGAGGCACCTACAACCACGTTGCCGGGGGTGCTCGTGGCAGACGGTGGTCCAGCCAAGGGTGGTTGGGCGATTGAAACCACGTTGCCCTTAGAAAAAGGGACGGTTCCTGTGCCGCCCGCTTTTACGGGTGACTTGCCAGTCCCTCAAACCGAAGTCTCTGTCACCACGTTGACCGCTTTACTTTTTGCGTTCTTGGGTGGCTTGATTCTCAACTTGATGCCCTGCGTTTTCCCGATTTTGTCGCTCAAGATCTTGCAACTTGTTGAGGGATATCGTCGTGGTGAACGACTGTTGCCTCACGGGATTGCATTTACAGCTGGCGTACTCGTCACGATGTGCGCCCTCTCGGGCATTCTTTTGGCGTTGCGAGGCATTGGGCTTGCCCTCGGTTGGGGCTTCCAATTGCAAAGCCCCTGGGTGGTTTCACTTTTGATCGTGCTTTTTGTCGCGATCACGTTGAACCTCTTTGGGATCTTTGAATTCACAGCGGCGACGCATTTGGCGGATAGCCGTGCTGCGCGTAACGCACCCAAATCGGGCGTCAAGAGTTCGTTCTTCACGGGCATGTTGGTAGTCATTGTCGCAAGTCCCTGTACAGCCCCTTTTATGGGCGCCGCTTTGGGTTACGCCGTGACGCAACCCGCGATTGAAGCCTTGGCTGTCTTTATCGCTTTAGGTTTTGGTATGGCGTTACCGTGGTTGTTGCTTTGCATCTTCCCGGGGTGGTCACGTCTTTTGCCAAAGCCTGGTGCTTGGATGGACGTCTTCCGCAAAGTGATGGCGATTCCGATGGCACTCGCTGTCGTTTGGTTGGCTTGGGTTCTGTCTAAGCAAATTAGCCTTAACGGCATGCTACTGATGCTCGCCGCGAGCGGCGCCACGGCTGTCTTCTTGTGGTTACTCGGACGCGAACAATGGGGGCGTGGGCGTAACCGCGCACTTATGGGCGTGACGGCTTTAGTGACCGCAAGCATCATTGGTGTCATTGCAACGGGCATCTTTGACCGTGNNATGGCGACGTATCGGGGCACCTACCATTGGCAACCGTGGAGCGATCAAGCCGTGACCAAAGCCTTGGCTGACGGGCATCCCGTTTTTGTCGACTTTACTACCGCTTGGTGCGTCACGTGTCAAGCCAACAAGGTTGCCGCACTCAATCGTGATGAGGTGCAGGCTGCGTTCCAAAAGCAGAACTTTGTGCTGCTGATTGGCGACTGGACCAATCATGATCCAGCGATCACTGAGATCTTGGCAAAATTCGGTCGCTCTGGCGTACCGCTTTATCTCGTTTATCGACCTGACGGCACGGTCGACGTGTTACCCGAGTTACTGACGCCGAGCATCGTGATAGACGCGCTCGAAAAGCACTAAGGCACTTATAAAAAAGGACGACTTCCCGCGGAATCGTCCTTTTTTTTTCGCGCTATTGCTTGGGCGTTTGCTCGTACGTCCACTTAATCACGTGATTTAAGAATCGAATGCCACCAGGCATATTCTTTTCACCATGCACACTGGCAAAGATCGCATAGCGTTCACCATTTTGCGCGTAGATATAGCCCCCAATCGAACGCACGTCTGAGAGATACCCCGTTTTTAAGTGCGCACGACCCAAGGCTTCTTTTCGCTTTCGCATTGTGCCGTCAACCCCCGAGATAGGTAGCGAGGTCATATATTCACTCATACGAGGGCTCACCCAACCCGCGGCTAAAAGTTGCGTCATCGCGCGCGCCGTCACATACGAAACGCGTGAGAGTCCTGAGCCATTGTCGATAAAGATCTCGCCAGACGGGACACCCTTGTCGGCTAACCAATCTGCTAACACGCGACGTGCATCATCGATTTTGATACGTAGGGGTTCGGCTTCGTTAGCGCCTTCTTTGAGTGCACCCAACGTCAAAAAAATGTGGCGAGCAATCAAGTTATTCGACCATTTATTCACAAGGATCGTCACGTCTGATAGCGCTTGAGACGTGTGCCCCGCGATCATCGTTGCGTCTTTAGGGACGTCGCCACGTCTAACGTGCCCTGTCCAAGTGCGACCGTCTTTTTCCCAATAACTTCTAAAGAGGCGCTCCAGAAATTCGTCAGCCCCTAAAGAAATCACGTTAAAGGTTTTNGGAATACACGCCTTGGGAAGCTTTCCGTCAAAGGTCACCACCAAACGACCGTCGTCTGTGTGTGTGAGGCTATAACCAAGATGAGCTTTCCAGTCCCCACAGCCCCCTTTCCCTAACGGGATACTCTTAGGCACCTCAATCCCCGCCAAAGGCGGCAAAGCCACAATTCGGGCTTTCTTCGCCTTCACGTCAGGCACAAACTCAAAACTAAGATTGCGATACCCGATCACCGCTGCATCAGGCAGCTGGTTATAGGGGCGAGTGCCACGACCGTCAAAGCTANNCGAAGCATCTCCGTCAGGCAAATCAAAAAACGAACGATCAACCACGAGATCACCCTCGATATGTCGTACGCCTACTTGCGCCATACGGTCGACCAGCAAGGCAAATTTTTCAACGCCCAAGGTCGGGTCGCCCCCGCCTTTTAAGTAGAGCCCTGGCACGCGCCCTTCGTCATCCGGGGTATCATCGACTAAAAAGAACGTTTTCCAACGCCAGTTCGCCCCCAAACGCTCTAACCCCGCCAGGGTTGTCACGAGTTTCGCAGTTGAAGCAGGCGCCACATGACGGTCGCCGTTCACAGCAATTAGTGGTTCGACTTGAGGCATCTGCGCGCCTTCAGGCACCACTAAACCTTTGAGGGGTACCACGGAAAGCGTCACGGCTTTTGGGTCAACGCGACACGCTTTAGCCGCATTGACTAACGTGTCGGGTAANCGTTTGAATGGGGACGACCACGCTGACACACTCAAAGAAGCCAACGCCAGTGCCACCCCTAAACGCTTCCAAACCAATGGCTTTTGTTCTTTTAACAAGACCAATACCTCTCACAATCTCAAACAAAAAACGATGAGACGTAAAAAAATTTAAATGAACCCTTGTTTTTTAGGAACCCATCCCCATATAGCTTCTAAATGCTAAGACAACGTCCTTACATCGACGTTATCTTGGTACCGATTTTTACAACTGAATTGTCGGTGACTCCCAACGGTTGTTCGTTGCGAGTCCCTCAAAAAACAGACTGTTTTTATTTGGAGAACAACAAATGCAGATCCGTCCGTTGCATGACCGCGTCATCATCAAGCGTCTTGCTGCTGAAACGACTACTTCCTTCGGCATCGTCATCCCTGACTCTGCCGGCGAAAAGCCTGACCAGGGTGAAGTGATCGCTGTCGGCCGGGCAAGCGTGACGAAGCCGGTCGCGTCATTGCGCTCGACGTCAAGGTCGGTGATCGTGTTCTCTTCGGCAAGTACTCTGGCCAGACCGTGAAGGTTGACGGCGAAGAGCTCCTCGTTATGCGCGAAGAAGACATCATGGGCGTGCTTGAATAAGTCGCATCGCCAAGAACACATCAAAATTTAACGTTTTTCAAATAGATAAAGGATTAAAGAAATGGCTGCTAAGCAGGTTCTTTTCGGTGATGACGCCCGCTCTAAGATGGTGCGTGGTATTAACGTGCTCGCCAACGCTGTCAAGGTTACGCTCGGCNCGAAGGGTCGTAACGTGGTGCTCGAACGCGCCTTCGGTGGCTCGACGGTGACGAAGGACGGTGTGTCCGTTGCTAAGGAAATCGAACTCAAGGACAAGTTCGAAAACATGGGCGCCTGCATGGTGCGTGAAGTGGCTTCCAAGACGAGCGACAACGCGGGTGACGGTACGACGACCGCTACGGTGCTCGCTCAGGTCATCGTTGATGAAGGCATGAAGTTCGTTGCCGCTGGCATGAACCCGATGGACCTCAAGCGCGGTATCGACAAGGCTGTTGCCGCCGCGATTGAAGAACTCCGTTTGATCAGCAAGCCGACGACGACCAACAAGGAAATCGCCCAGGTGGGTTCCATCTCCGCTAACTCCGACGCTGAAATCGGCACGATCATTTCCGAAGCCATGGACAAGGTGGGTAAGGAAGGCGTGATCACGGTTGAAGACGGCAAGAGCCTCAAGAACGAGCTCGAAGTCGTTGAAGGTATGCAGTTCGACCGCGGTTACCTCTCCCCGTACTTCATCAACCAGCCCGAAAAGCAGTACGCCGTTCTCGACAACCCGTTCATCCTTCTTCACGACAAGAAGATCAGCAACATCCGCGAACTCCTTCCGGTTCTCGAACAGGTTGCTAAGGTCGCTCGTCCGCTCGTCATCATCGCTGAAGACATCGACGGTGAAGCCCTCGCTACGCTCGTTGTGAACTCCATCCGTGGCATCCTCAAGGTCGCCGCTGTGAAAGCTCCGGGCTTTGGTGACCGTCGCGCCGCTATGCTCGAAGACATCGCTGTCCTCACGGGCGGTACGGTGATTTCGACCAACATCGGCTTGAGCCTCGACAAGNCTACGCTCGAACAGCTCGGTACGGCTAAGAAGATCGAAATCACGAAGGAAAACACCACGATTATCGACGGTGCTGGTAAGGTACNNGAAGCCATCGAAAACCGTGTTAAGAACATCCGCACGCAGATCGATGCCGCTACGAGCGACTACGACCGTGAAAAGCTTCAGGAACGCGTTGCCAAGCTCGCTGGTGGCGTTGCTTTGATCAAGGTTGGTGCTGCCACTGAAGTTGAAATGAAGGAAAAGAAGGCTCGCGTCGAAGACGCCCTTCACGCTACCCGCGCTGCCGTTGAAGAAGGTATCGTGGCTGGTGGCGGCGTGGCTCTCATCCGCGCTAAGCAGGCTATCCGTGACCTCAAGGGTGACAACGACGAACAGAACGCCGGTATCCGTATCGTGCTTCGCGCCATGGAAGAACCGCTTCGTCAGATCGTTGCCAATGCTGGGGACGAACCGAGCGTCGTGGTGAACACGGTTGCTAACGGTGAAGGCAACTTCGGTTACAACGCTCAGACGGGCGAATACGGTGACCTCGTTGAAATGGGCGTTCTCGACCCGACGAAGGTGACCCGTACGGTACNNCTTCAGAATGCTGCTTCCGTGGCTTCCCTCATCCTCACGACGGACTGCATGGTGGCTGACCTTCCGCAGGAAGAAAAGGCTATGCCCGCTGGCATGGACGGCATGGGCGGCATGCCCGGCATGATGTAATTTGAAGCATCATTGCTAGTGACGCCAGGGTTGTTCCATTGAACAACCCCAAAGGACCACAAAAAATGCGACAGTTTTAGGGCTGTCGCATTTTTTTGTTTATTTCCTTTAGGTGGCGCTTCAAAGCCCGACTAACTTCGCAAACGAGTCTCCCGTTTGTTCAGCAATTGGCACGTAGCGTCCGTTTGCGTTCCGCAGCACACCAAAGGGCACCTCACGCGCTCCAGAGCGACGGAAAATCTTGGTATTAGTCCACACGGCTTCACGCGCTTCAAAGGGCAACGTCATGCCACGCACATCAAGCCCCTTAAAGTTTGGATCCTGAATATGCTCCTCGTGCTTTAAAAAGGTGGCTTGTGGATCTTTGGCACTCAAAATCGCCGCACCCTGCAATTCGCTCCACGGATTCAACACTACCACGGGATGCCAAACAAACTTGATGCGATCAAGATAAGGTTCAAACTGGCGATACTGCCAAACACACCAACGGCATTGCGTGTCAAAGGTCATATAGACGACAGACTTGGCGTCAAGGTTACCAAAGGATAACCCGTGCCCATGGTCAGCGAGCTCCACAAAATATTCTTCAGCATTAAAGTCCGTCGGCACAGAAGGTTTTTTAGGTCAACGACTTTGAGCTGCCATTAGCGTGGGCGTGGCCATGCGCCAACCCCCAACACACTGATGCTTGCAAGCATCTTTCGACGTGAAAAAGGCATTTTGGTGCCTCCAAAAAAGTCTAAGGAGAAGCGTTTGCAAAGACTTCACTTACGCTCTAGCGTAGAGCATAGCGAGATTCTTGACTCAAAACCGAAAGAATTTGTTAAGATACCGCCCGATGTATAACTCCTCGGAAGGCTTTATTAAATGAAGTTCACCGAAATGCTCAACGAGCGTTGGCAAAACGCAGGTTCCATGCTTTGTGTCGGTCTCGATCCTAACCCGACACGCTTCCCGCACGAACTCGCTGGTCGTAGTACCGCCATTTATGATTTCTGTTGCGGCATCGTGGATGCCACGGCTGACCTCGTGTGTGCGTTTAAGCCGCAGATCGCTTACTTTGCGTCTTGTGGTGCTGAAGCTGAACTCANNCGTACCATCATTGAATACATCCACAAGCACTATCCTCAGGTGCCCGTCATTCTTGACGCCAAACGTGGGGACATTGGTTCGACTGCCGAGCACTATGCTCGCGAAGCCTTTGAACGCTTTAAGGTAGACTGCGTGACGCTGTCTCCCTTTATGGGCTTTGACACCATCAAGCCCTACTTAGCTTACGAAGATAAGGGTGCCTTTATCCTTTGCCGCACATCGAACCCTGGCGGCGACGACATTCAGATGTTGGAAGTGAACGGCGAACGCATCTATGAACGTCTCGCTCGTTTTACCGCGACCGAATGGAATTTGTCTGGAGAACTCGGTACTTTGNTGGTGGGTGCCACCTACCCGACCGAATTGGCGAACGTGCGTCGTATTGCGCCGAATCTGCCATTACTGGTGCCTGGTATTGGTGCCCAGGGCGGCGACATTCACGCTTGCGTGCAGGCAGGTCAAACGACTAACCACGCAGGTATGGTGATTAATTCTGGTCGCGCCATAATTTATGCGAGCGCCGAAGACGACTGGAAGGACGCTGCTCGCAAGGCTGCTATCGCAACGCGTGACGCGATTCGTGCTGCCGCTTGCTAATTCGTTTTGATAACGAACGCAAAAAAAGCCGACCCTCAAAAGTCGGCTTTTTTTGTGGTGCGGATTTAGAACACCCCTTTAGTAAACACGTCCATTCACTAAAATCCCTTCGTCCGTAATATCGATCTGAGAGACCCAGGGCCTTGGTCATCCCCTTCACTGGCTCTGAGAGCGCCATCAGCCACGAGTTCCTTCACAGAATCCATCCACACGGGTTCGTCGCTAGCGAACTCACGATCAATCTTGACAGTAAAGCTTCCCCACTGAGTGGGTTCACGCCCCAACTGCCCCGTCACCGACGCTTGCTTTTGTTGGCGCTCAAACGTGCATTCTTCGAGCTTAGCCTTCATGTCGGTCGCAAGGAGTAACGGCAACAACGACTGCACGTCCACCATAGCCCCCTCTGCCATTTGGGTCACAAAGCTTTCAGGAAGATTCATGAGACGTAACTTCCCTTTCCAGCTATCAAATGCCGTCTGGTCATCTAACTTGAGTTTAGAGACAGTCCACGTCCACTGCTGCTCATATTCTGGTGCTTGAGGCGTTGTCGCCTTGGTAGTTTCACCTTTCTGTTCATCCACCTTTTGACGCGTCTGAAGGCTATGTAACGTATAACCTTCCATCGTCACGAGACCACCAACGCCCTGGCTCGTAAGTTCGCCACCCTTCACTTCGACTTCGATGCGCCCCTGCGTCGCGTCTTCGCTTGCGGTCATGACAACGGGTACCGTCACCAAGCGTTCGTCATTAGCTTGACACGTCATCCCGTGCCAAAGCATGTCGGTGTGTTTCAGGTCCTTATCGGTACGTGAGCGTAAAGCCCGCGACACTACAAAGCACGGGGTCGTCCTTGATGCGAAAAGGCTTGACCGTCCATTCGTAGCTCAAGTCCCCACTCAAGTCTGCCTTCACCTTGATCTGGTCTTCAAAGCCATCTAAACCCAATTCGGGCAACTGAGGGTAGATCCGTACTCACGGTCCAAAGCTAACGTAGCGGTTGTGCCAAACCCAAAGGTCGCCTGCCCCGTCCAACGAAACGCGAAGTGTTCGTCCTTCACTGTGACAGACAAGTCTCGTCCCATCAAATGACGGTTCGTTTCTTCAACACTGATCGAAAGCCCCACCTTGACGCCGTCGTCAGAAAGCTTACGCGCCACGTCTTCAAACTGATCGTCAAAGACACTGCCCTGCCAAAGTAGACTACCCACCGCAGCAGCACCCACGAAAACGGCGCCACCAGCGACCATCCCCAACCATCGAGTACGCTTTTCGCTCACAAACATTTCCTCCTTATATGATTATTTTATGTCGACTTATGGAAGTGTCTTAATTTTAGCCGCCATGACTTTATCAATGCGTCGGCAATCCATGTCCATAATTTCTAAACGCCAACCGTCCCACTCAGCGATATCGCCTTCTTTGGGTAGACGCCCTAATAAGAGCATCATCATCCCTGCTAGCGTGTTATAGCGACCGAGTGCTTCTTCTGGCACCGTCTTAATATCAAGGACATCCTTTAATTCAGGAATCGGAATCATGCCGTCCAACAAAAAGGACCCGTCTTCACGGCGCGTGACCCAAGCGTCGCCAGGTTGCTCAGGCTTAAATTCACCCGCAATGGCTTCTAGCACATCGCGCGGTGTCACAATCCCCTGCACTTCGCCGTACTCATCGACCACCAAAGCCACAGGCGTATCGGTCTTACGGAAGTTTTCTAAGAGTTCCATGCCCGTCAGCGACTCAGGCACATAAACGGGTGCCGTTAAATTGTCTTTAAAGTCGGGCTTACCCTTTTCCATCATCTGCTGCAAAAGCGTACGGGTCGAGCAAAAGCCCTTCACGTCGTCAAGACTACCGACGCAAACAGGCAAACGAGAGCGCTTAGAATTGCGAATCTTTTCGATATTGACCTCTAAAGCGTCTTCAAGGTCAATCCAATCAATGTCGCCTCGAGGCGTCATCAAAGAGCCCACCTGACGGTCATCCAGTCTAAAGACATTACGCACCATGTCGCGTTCGACCGTTTCAATCACGCCAGACTCTTCACCTTCGTCAATCATGGCGTGAATTTCTTCTTCGGTCACGGGGGTTTGAGAGTTCGTATCGATACGCAACCAACGCAAAATAGCCGAAGTGGAGTAGCTCAACAACTTCACAAACGGCGCCGCCACCAGTGAGAGCGTATAGAGAATGGGCGAAAAGCGGCAAGCCAGCGTTTCGGGCGTCATCTGACCAATGCGCTTAGGCACCAGTTCGCCTAACACAATCGCAAAGTAGGTCAATAAGACCACCACGAGCCCAGTCCCCACAGCAGACGCTGTGGACTCATTCATCCCCAAGGACACCAACCACTCTACCACGGGCTTTGCGAGCGCCGCTTCCCCAAAAATACCCGAGAGTAAGCCAATCGACGTAATCCCCACCTGAATGGTAGAGAGTGCGCGATTTGGATCTGCGTTCATTTCCATCGCACGCTTAGTACCAGGCATTTCTTCTTCAGACATATGCTGCAGGCGCGCACGACGACTGGTGATCAAAGTNACTTCGCTTAATGCGAACATGCCATTTAATCCAATCAACACGACAAGAATGAGGACATCAAACCAACTTGACATACCAACTAGCCCTCGACCCTTTGACCAAAATCAAAAGAGAGACAAAAAGCGCCCTGCTTGAATCGTCAAGCGGGGCGCCGAAACATTACGGTCTTTTGATTGTAATCAGTATTCGCACGGCATGAGGGCTGGATTGCCGAATCTCATGAGTTCGATCAGTCCCTCTAGGNNTACTAACACCGTCGCCTCCCTCACTGTCGCACGACTACCTGGTACAAAGATCGACCGTGAACAGGTCACAATATGCTCATTAAACCGTTCAGCCCAACCAATACAAACGGTACCCACAGAGGTTTGAGCAGTGCCGCCACCAGTACCGGCGAACCCAGTGACTGCGACCGCTAGCGTCGCACTGGCACTACGAGCGAGTGCCCCACGAGCCATGGCTTGTGCCACAGCTTCACTCACAACGCCTTCCGTTTCAATCAAGCTGGGTCGTACGTCAAGCCGAGCCACCTTAGCGGACGCCGCATAGGTGACAAAGCCTTCTTCAAACCAAGCCGAACTGCCAGCCACCTCGGTTAAGGCAGCGGCAATGCCGCCGCCCGTGCAACTTTCGNNTACCGTAACGACAATATGATGTCGATCTTTGGCGATAATACCTAACTGCTGAGCTGCGAGCAAAATTTTGGACGTGATGGCTGACATAACGGTTTAACCAAACAACCAACCCAAAATACTCACGACTACCCAAGCGTAGAACGCTGCGACCACGTCGTCGAGCATCACGCCTAAGCCGTTTTTCATCTTTTCGTCGATGATATCCACGGGGGGCAACTTCATGATGTCAAAGAAGCGGAAGNNTACCACAAAGCCCGCAACCCACCAAAGGGTGCCCGCTGGCAAAAAGGCATAAAGCAACCAAATGCCCACGACCTCGTCCACAACAACGCCCTTATGGTCATTGACCCCCAAATCGCGCGCCACCTTGTCAGACGCCCAAATCCCAGCCACAAAAAGCGCTAAGGTNAAAAGCACCCAACCAGCCGTCGACACCGCGGTACCCNNCAACACAATAAAGGTGAGCGCACCTACCAACGTCCCGTAGGTGCCTGGCGCCTTACTTGGGAGCCCCGCACCAAAGAACGTCGCAATCATATGCGCAGGATGCGACCAAACAAAACGATGGGTTAACTCGATCTGATTGGCGGGGTTGGATTCATCGTATTTCTGAAGCATATCGACTTCCTGACAAATGAAGCACCGGTCAACCGGTGGCAGTTAAACACTATGCATAAGGGTTCAGACGGCAAAGTGATCAAAACCGTTGGTTGGGGTCACAATGATCACGCCATTCTGTGCACGTACAGTGAGATTATCGCCTGAGACTTTTTCGCGAATCTTACCAATACGGGTAAGTCTGGTCTGCGTCAACAATCCGACCTGTTCAATTCGATGTGCTAAGGCTTCGGGTGCCGTAAAAACGAGCTCATAATCGTCGCCCCCCATCAAAGCTGCTTCTTGTTGAGCCGAGGCACTCAAGGCGCGTAACGCGGGCGAAATGGGGACAGCATCCCAAAGCACCTCAGCCCCCACATTGCTACGCTCCAAAATATACTTANNAATCGGCTTTAAGGTACCATCAGACACATCGGCACACGCTGAGGCTAAATCTAAGAGTGCCGTCCCCAAAGCATTGCGTGGCGTGGGACGATCCATACGTTCAAAGACGCGTTGAGCGGCATCTGGCATCAGCTGCCAATGTCCCCAACGGTGTTTAAGCGCCGCATAGGCGTCTCCCAAGGTCCCTGAGACCCAAATGTCATCCCCTGGTTGTGCGCCTGCGCGCCCTAACCCCTTACCGTCAGGCAGAGCCCCCATGGCTGTAATCGAAATCGTCACTGGTGCGCGCCCGTCACCCACGGCGGTCGTTCGAGTCGTATCGCCGCCAAGCAATGCGCAACCAGAGGCTTGTGCCAAGGTCATGAGTACTCTTNNAGAAAACGCCGCCAACCACGCATCGTCGCGCTCAGGTAAGCCAATGGACAAAAAGAAGGCGCGTGGCGAGGCACCTGCGGCAGCCAAATCTGACAAATTCACGNNTACCAATGCCTTATAGCCCACGTCTTCAGGGTTTGCATTGGGCAAAAAATGCGTACCAATGGCTATCATGTCTGTGGTCACGGCAATACGACCCGCACCTGTGTCAATCAACGCGCAATCGTCTCCGATCCCTTGGCTACGCCATTCGCCAAAACCGTCATATGTAAAGAAGCGATCAATAATTTGAAATTCGCCTCGACGCATTTTCTTATCCTCCTTCAGGACAACCTGGCGCTTTTTAAATTAGCGCAAAAAAAGGTCGCCCCTCCACCGAGAAGGAACGACCTTTTTTAACCATCATGTCAGTACTCAGCCCTGCGTTGCTTCCGTTTCTTCGGGGCGCACTTCACGAGCGACATGCTCGAGAACGGCGTTCGTGAAACGATAACCGCTACCGAACTGCTTAACGAGTTCGATGGATTCATTAAGCACCACGCGCCACGGCGTTTCCGGGCAAGCCAACAACTCATACGTACCGATAAAGAGCACCGCGCGTTCCACCAAAGAAATACGGTTCAATTCACGGTCAGCATGGCGCGAGATGATCTCAGCGACTTCCGCATGACGATCCAACACGCCAGAGAGAAGCTGCGTAAAGAGAGGCTTATCAGCACGATCAAAATCAGCAGGACGAATGTCACAACCTTCGAGCTGTTCGCCTTCGTCATGAAGGAGGCTCGAGAGATGGGCTTCGATACTGGCATAATCCTGCGTCGGATCAGCCAACCACTGATAAAGACCTAGCATCACGAAGACGCGAGCCAAGTGACGGCCAGAATGGGCTCCCTTACGGTGACCTTCCTTATGTTCAGTCATTCGTGTGTTCCTTTATTCCTTGTCATCTTCTTCGTCGAAGCAGAAATCTTCGTCTTCGTCGAAATCTTCTTCGGACACGAATTCCTTCGCCAAATTAGCCATTTCAACGGCGCAACGTGCGCAGTCACTACTCTTCATGTCAAGACGTTCTTCGCACTGTTCGTCGTTTTCGGTCGTCAACACACCGTTGGCGATAGGAATTTCGTAGTCCAAACCGATGCGGGTAATGCCAGCACCAGATTCGTTACTGACCAATTCGAAGTGATAGGTTTCACCACGAATCACAGCACCCAAAGCGATGAGCGCATCGTATTCGCCCGTCTGAGCAAGCTTCATCAAGGCAAACGGGATTTCGAGCGCACCAGGCACAGACACCTTGGTCACGTCTTCATCAACCACGCCGAGCTTACGCAGTTCGTCCATGCAGGCTTCAAATTCACCGCGACCGGCATATTCGTTGAAGCGGGCAACAACGATACCGATACGAAGATCCGTACCATCGAGTTTAGTGGGAACAATGTCAACAGCCATTTCTGTCTCCTTGAAGTATGCAAGCGGGAGCTAATTTGTTATCAAAATTCTTGTTTTCGAGGGACGATCCCTCTGAACGGATTGCCCTAAGGGGCATCCGTTGGTAAATAAGTATTTTAGCGCGAAAGCACAGGCGAACGCTTAGAATTCGCGTCCGCCTGCATTTTTTCATAGGTGCTTGAAGTACCTTTTTCGCTTCAAGTAGTATAAAGCGCTTTTGTGGGCTTAGAAGAACGAATCTTCGTCTTCCTTCAAAGCCAACATACGTTCGACATAACGCGCGATCGTGTCGATTTCAAGGTTGACGTAGCTCTGAGCCTTCAGGTACTTCAGGGTCGTCACTTCAACCGTGTGCGGAATCAAGTTGATGGTCACCAGCGTATCCAAGGTNACCGTGTCTTCGACCTTATTGATCGTAAGCGACACACCGTTCACAGTAATCGAACCCTTATAAGCCAAATAGGGCGACAAAACGCGCGGCGCACGCACCACCAAGCGCCAGGATTCTACCACCTGTTCCATCGATTCGACCTGACCCACACCGTCAACGTGGTAGCTGACCAAGTGGTAGTCCACACGGTCACCTAAGCGCATGGCTTTTTCTAAGTTGACTTCGCCAAAGGTGTCTAAGCCCGTTGTCTTCGATAAGCTTTCAGCCGACACGTCCACCTTAAATTCGGTGTCCGTCTTTTCGACAACCGTCATGCAAGCGCCGTTCACAGCGATCGAGTCGCCAACGCGCACTTCATCAAGACCCAAGGTCGGGGCTACGATCGTGAGACGTACACCATTACCAAGAGGTTCGGGTTCGCGTACCTTGCCGATCGCCTGAATAATACCGGTAAACATTTTGAGTTATCTCCTCATAATCACACGCAGATCGGCTCCGATCTGAGTAAAGTCTGTCACTATCCAACGATGCGCTTCGCCTGGCGTTGGGGGAAGCGGTACGTGAGCAATAGGCATCCCGTCTCCAAAGAAACAAGGTGCCATATAAAGAACGATCTCGTCCACTAAGTTGGCTGATAAGAAGGCGCCGTTAAGCCCTGCACCCGCTTCCAAGTGCACTTCATTCACTTCACGTTCGCCTAATCTGTCAAGCATTTTACCTAGGTCAACGCGCTCAGGGTTTTGCTTATCAGGTAAGTGCCAAATCTCGGCGCCCGTGGCTTTGAGGGCTTGCGCTTTTTGTTCGTCAGTTGACGCCGTCACAATGAGCGTGTTGCCACCCTCTAAAATGTGTGCCGTGGTCGGCGTCTCGAGCTTCGCGTCCACAATCACACGAATGGGAAAACGCACTTGATCAGGTAGTCGCACCGTCATGCGTGGGTTATCNGACTTTACTGTGCCAATCCCCGTCACGATCGCCCCAGCGCACCCGCGCCAGTATTGCGTATCATGACGCGCGTCACTTCCCGTAATCCACTGTGAGCGTNNACCATCAGGAAAAGCCGTACGGTACNNGTCCAACGTACTAGCGCACTTCAATCGCACCCAAGGGCGACCCGTTGTCATGCGAGTCATAAACCCAATATTGGCGTCATAGGCTTCTTTTTCAAGGACGCCCTTCGTCACCGCAATGCCAGCCTCACTGATCATACGTAAGCCGCGACCAGCGACCTGGGGGTTAGGGTCCATCGTAGCAACCACAACGCGACCCAAACGATGTTCAACCAGNGCTTTGGCGCACGGCGGCGTACGCCCATAGTGTGAGCAGGGTTCAAGCGTCACATAAATCGTGGCGCCTTCAACGCTTTCACCGCGCGCCTGAGCGTCCCTAAGCGCCATGACTTCAGCGTGAGGCTCACCCACGACTTGGGTGTGCCCCGCGCCGATCACGCGACCGTCACGCACAATGACGGCGCCGACTGCTGGGTTCGGAGCAGACAAACGTCGAGCTTTAAAGGCTTCCTCTAAAGCAAGACGCATCCAAACTTTGTCTTCAGTCATCACGCACCCTTATTGCCTTTCACATCTGGCGTCTTCGCCGTTTCGACCGCTTCGCGGATCATCGTGATAAAGGTCTGCGGATCATTGATATTGAAGTAAACCGATGCAAAGCGAATATAGGCAATCGTGTCGAGCTTTTTCAATGCAGCCAACACCAAATCACCCAAGCGGCTCGAACGAATTTCACGTTCGCCCGTCAAAATCATTTCTTGTTCGATAGCGTCAACCGCTTCTTCAATTTTTTCTGGCGACACCGGGCGCTTACGTAAAGCCAAAGACATCGAAGCCAACAACTTGGCTCGGTCATACTCTGATCGCCCGCCGCCCCGCTTCACAATGGTCGGGATGGCCAAATGAGCTCTTTCGAACGTCGTAAATCGCTTTTCGCATTTTGGGCAACGGCGACGGCGACGGATCACATATCCCTCTTCCGGCGCTCGAGAATCAATCACTTGAGTGTCCGGATTTTGACAAAAGGGACAACGCATATTCATCACTCCTATAAGCAATCGCAGGGAAAACCCTCTCTCGATTCAAGTGAGGTTGAGTTTAGCGCCTCTCTACGTAAAAGATCAAGGATTTACATACAAAATATGGGCTGATGCCTCATACGAAACATCAGCCCTAGTATGTTGAACCGGGTTTTACGGTGACGTCTTAGTCAGCATAAACAGGGAAAGCCTTGGTGAGCTTTTCGACTTCGTACTTCACACGTTCAAAGACAGTTTGATCTTCGGGGGCTTCTAACAAGTCCACGATCAAATTGGCGACCTTACGGGCTTCGGCTTCACCGAAACCACGCGTCGTCATGGCGGGCGAACCCAAACGAATACCCGAGGTCACAAAGGGCTTTTCGGGGTCATTCGGAATGGCGTTCTTATTGACCGTGATGTGCGCAGCATTTAAGAGCGTTTCAGCGGCTTTACCCGTAATCTTCAAAGAGCGAAGGTCAACGAGCATGACGTGGCTTTCAGTACGACCCGACACGATACGAAGACCGCGCTTAATCAATTCGTCAGCCATCGCGGCGGCATTCTTGATGCACTGTTCGCCATAGACCTTAAAAGACGGATCCAAAGCTTCCTTGAGTGCTACAGCCTTCGCGGCAATCACGTGCATCAAAGGACCACCCTGCATCCCCGGGAAGACGGCAGAATTGATCTTCTTTTCAAGGTCCGGGCGGACAAAGATCAAACCACCGCGCGGACCACGCAAGGTCTTATGCGTCGTGGTGGTCACAATGTCAGCGTGACCAAACGGGGTGGGATAGACACCCGCGGCAATCAAACCCGCATAGTGCGCCATGTCAACCATCAAAAGGGCACCGACGCTATGAGCGATTTCGGCAAAGCGCTTAAAGTCGATGCGAAGCGAATAGGCAGAGGCTCCCGTCACAATGATCTTCGGCTTATGTTCTTTGGTCAAGGCTTCAACGCGCTCGTAGTCGATGGCTTCGTTTTCATCAAGACCATAAGGCACCACCTTGAAGTAGCGACCCGAATAGTTGAGATGCATGCCGTGCGTCAAATGGACGCCTTCAGCGAGCGACAACCCCATGATTGTGTCGCCTGGTTCAAGCAAACCGAAGTAGACAGCGGAATTAGCCTGAGCGCCAGAATGCGGCTGAACGTTCACAGCCATTTCGACACCGGCGGGCTCACAAAAGAGCTTCTTCGCGCGTTCAATCGCGAGACGTTCAGCAACGTCCACATGTTCGCAGCCGCCATAATAGCGCTTGCCGGGATAGCCTTCAGCGTACTTGTTAGTGAGGCTAGAACCCTGNGTATGCATCACAGCCGGAGAGGCATAGTTTTCACTCGCGATCAGCTCAATGTGATCTTCCTGACGGGTGGATTCGTGGCAGACAACATCCCAAAGTTCAGGATCGACCACAGCGATAGTATTGGAGCGTTTGTACACGGCTTCAGTTCCTTAGAAAAACCAGCAGTCCGACGTTCACGGCGTCGGATTTGCCAACGGGTGAATAACAAAAACAAAAAACTATTCAGCGGCAAGACGCGGATTAAGCGTATAACGACCAACTAATTCGGCTGACGTAATGACGTGTCCCTTCATGGCGACTTCAACATCCTGCCACGTAAACTCAGCCGGCAGGGCGAGCTTTTCGATATCTAATGCGAACACCATAAAGCGATAGTAGTGCCAACGAGCGTCAAAAAAGGGAGGGCACGGACCATCGTACCCTGTACCCGTTTCACCTGACTGAGGGCGTCCACCACGACTATAGTCGTTGATCCCTAAGTCACCAAACCCAGGCGTACGCTTTTTGGCTTCAGCTAAAGCCCCTGCAGGAATTTCGCGTACTGAAGCCGGACAATTCGGTTGTACCCAATGCACAAAACGGCGACGAGGTTGAGAGACGGGAAGTTCACCCGAGAGGTCACGCGCATCTAACTGTGTCGGCACGTCATCATCGAGACACGCCAACACGAACGAAGCCGTTCCTTCGGGCACGCCAGACCAGGCTAAATGCGGGTTAAGGTTGTCGGAACGCACAGTTCCTTCTTCGCCAATTTTTCCCCAAGCAAAGGCTTCAGGGATCAATTCGCCTTGACCAAAATTGTCTGATATGAGCTTCAAATGACACCTCCATGCCTTTTGATAAGACGCTCAACTTATTACGTCGAGCGTCTCTCTTTATAACATCAGATTGTGTTGATCGACCTTGGATCGATTTTGTTTATCCAAACTCCTCTGCGTTCAAACAAACCGCATGAGGAAAAGGACTTACCTTTGGCTTAGAGCTGAAGCCAAAAGGTCGCAGGCTATCATTGACGAGTGAGACTTTCATCTCGGCGCCAAACTGCCCCGTCGGGCAAGAGAGCCCGTGCGTACGTAATGCCGTCACAAACGCTTCATAAGCGCGTCGCCCTTCTTCGGGCGACGCCGCCTTCGAAAAACTCGGACGATTCCCTGAGCGCGTATCAGCGGCGAGCGTAAATTGTGAGACGCAAAGCACGTCGCCCTGTACGTCACACACACTCAGATTCATCTTTCCTGCGTCATCCGAAAAGATGCGCAGACGAGCGACTTTACGTGCCAACTTCTCGATTGTTTCTGGCGTGTCGCCTGGTTCCCCACAAATCAATGCGAGCAACCCTTACCACAGCACCCACGACCTTGTCGTTGACACGTACGCTTGCTTCGGTGACGCGTTGCACAAGCACAATCATGGTTAGACCTCGCTTAAGCGACCGTGATCTTAGCNCACTTACGCTTACCAACCTGAATCGTGATCACATCGCCCGTATGAAGCTTGAGGGCGCGATCAGACACCTTCTGGTACNNGTCAATCTTGACACCACCCTGGTCGATGTTACGGTTGGTANNCTCACTCGTCGAAGTCACCAAGCCCGTCGCCTTCAACATCTGNGTAATGCCGATTTCGCCGTCAGTTGCCGTCACGGTCATTTCAGGAATATCGCTCGGCATGGCACCAGCGCGGAAGCGAGCATTGAATTCTTCTTCAGCAGCCGTCGCAGCAGCATCCGAATGGAAGCGCCCCACGATTTCCTTAGCAAGCAAGACCTTCGCATCACGCGGGTTACGACCTTCAGCACATTCCTTCTTCAACTGAGCGATTTCAGCGTTGCCGCGTAAGCTTAAGAGGTCATACCAGTCCCACATCAAGGCGTCAGAAATCGACATCACTTTACCGAACATGTCGTTCGGGGCATCCGTAATACCGATGTAGTTATGCTTACTCTTACTCATCTTGACCTGACCGTCGAGCCCCACCAACAACGGCATCGTCAAGATGCACTGCGGTTCCTGACCATACTGGCGCTGCAATTCTCGCCCCACCAAGAGGTTAAAACGCTGGTCAGACCCTCCCAATTCAAGGTCAGCCTTGAGTGCCACGGAGTCATAACCCTGCATAAGGGGATAGATGAGTTCGTGCATGGCGATCGTACANTGTTCGGCATAGCGCTTAGCAAAGTCGTCGCGTTCGAGCAAACGAGCCAACGTGTAGCGAGAGNNTACCAACTGAATAAGACCCACAGAACCGAGGCTATTACACCATTCGGAGTTGTAACGCACTTCGGTGCGATCTAGGTCAAGCACCAAACCCGCCTGGCTTAGGTACGTCTGTGCGTTTTCAACGATCTGTTCGTGCGACAGGGGCGGACGCGTTACATTGCGGTCAGACGGATCACCAATGGCGGTANNCGTAAAGTCGCCCACCAAGAAAATCACGGTATAGTTCAAGTCCTGCAACTGGCGCAACTTATTGAGTACCACCGTGTGACCAATATGAATATCAGGCGCCGTCGGGTCAAGACCCAACTTGCAACGCAACGGGGTACCCGTCATCTTGGCTCGTGCGAGCTTCTGTTCGAATTCTTCTTCGATCAAAAACGTATCCGTCCCGCGACGAATCAACGCCATGGCTTCACGGATGTCATCCGTCACGGGCAGCTTCTTTTCCGCCTGAGCTTTGTCTAACTCAACAGTCATCAGTATCCCTTTGCTATTACTAAAAATATCTCAAATCCCTTGTCAGTAGACTTAGGCTCAATCTGTAACCATTTTGAGTCCCGTTTTCTAAAGTAGGTCGGGTGATCTGTTTTAAAATATTAGATTTGTTATTGTTCCCTTTTTTCCCGCCTTTCGCAACTCTATACCCCTCATGACCGCGCCCTCTCTTATTGCAAGGCAGTTACGCACCGCAGGCAAAGCGTTTCGTTCTTGGCTGCGTTCACGTGCGAATGCTCGACTTCGTCACCCCAATAAACAATTGACTCAAGTTGCCACGGTGTGTTTGGCATCTTTTGCGGTGCTGGGGAGCACGGGGTGCTTATTGGGTGCGGCACCCACGTTAGCGCAAGAAAAGCCTCGTGTGAGTTATGTCACAAAAGCCGTTGACGACAATGTGCTAAACGAAGCGCTTGAAGCCTTACGCCGTGGTGGGTCAGTTACCCCCAAGAGTTTAACCGCGCGCACGGGCGAAACACTCAGTTCTTTATTGGCTCGACTCGAGATTCAGGACCCCAAGGCGCTTTNNGCCTATATTCGTTCTGAACCCCGTCTTCGTCCTTTTGTCTTGCCGCAACCAGGGCAATACGTGACCGCAGGCACTTTGCCTGACTACCGTATGGCGTACTTACACCTCTATCTTGAAGTACCGCACCCGCAAGACAGTCGCCGTATCGAAGTCACCCGTACGGGGGAACTCTTTGCTTGCGCCGAATACGCCGTTGCCTTTGATACGCTCGAAGAAAGCATTTCTGGCATTGCTGCCAATGGGTTTGATGCTACGGTCGATGCGCTCAACATTCCGACTGACATCGCGCGTCAACTCAAGGTTGTGTGGGATGGGGCTGAGAATCCCCTTCGCACCATCAAAAAAGGGGACGCATTGCGTTTAATTTATGAGCGCAAATTTGCGGGCGGCGACTTCATTCGCAATGGTCAGCTCTTAGCCGTGCAGGTGGTTGCCAAAGATGAAGTGCACGAAGCCTACTGGTTCAATAATGACGATCGTGTCGGGGGCTTTTATACGCTTGAAGGGCTTGCCTCGCAGCAAACCTTTATGCGTGTACCGCTAGACGTACAAGATGTCAGTAGTGAATTCGCCCCGTTACGTCGTCACCCAGTGACGGGCATCCTTCGTCCTCATAACGGCACGGACTTTCGTGCGCCTTCGGGCTCTCGCATTTTTGCGGCAGCCGACGGGACGGTGAGCTACGTGGGGTACGAACGTAAGGGCTATGGTCGCTACGTCAAGATTGACCATGGTTTAGGTCGCACCACCCTTTATGCTCATATGTCTCGCATCACANAAAGTATCAAAAAGGGGCAGCGCGTGCAGCGTGGCGACGTGATTGGTTATGTCGGACGTTCGGTACTTTGCCACAGGTCGCATCTTCATTACGAACTCATGTTTAATGGCGTACAGATCAATCCACGTACAGCCGAGTTGCCCGACACCGAAAATCTGACAGCCTTTCAGTTAGCACAATTAAAGACCCTTGCCTATCCGATTCAAGCACGTTTTGATTTGCTCGCCGAAAGTGAGGCGTTGCCGTTACCGACCTTTATTAAGACGCAACACGGTGACAGCCCTGCAGTANGTACACAGTTACTTAATCAACCCGCTAACGAAGACGAAGCCCCATCGGCTAAACTAGCCCAACACGCTGCTTCCGCTTCGAAATAATTTTGTTGAGCCGGTACTCGTGGTAGGCTTCTTTTTAGACGTTTTTTGCTATGAATAAAACGATTACGTTGGGCTTAATGTCGGGGACGAGCTTAGATGGCACCGATGCGGTANGTATAGCTNTTGAAAAGGACAAAATGACGTACCTGGGACACGTCTCCCTTCCTTTTCCTCATGAGCTACGCGATCAGTTGGCAAACTTAACACTTCCTGGCGACAACGAAATTGATCGTATGGGCGACGCGTCTGTGGCGCTCGTTCGTCACTACGCTGAAACCGTTCAGTTACTTTTAGCGAAAACACAACTCCCCCCTAAGGACGTCAATGCCATTGGTGTTCATGGTAAAACGATTCGTCATCGTCCAGAACGCGGCTTTACGTTACAACTTAATCACCCTGCCCTGTTGGCGGAACTCACGCACATTGACGTCATTTGCGACTTTCGTAATCGAGACATTGCTGCGGGCGGCGAAGGGGCGCCCTTAGTCCCCGCTTTTCACGCAAAAACTTTTTCGAGTCACGAACCACGCGTCATTTTGAATTTGGGTGGCATTGCCAATATTTCGATCTTGCCGCCCAACGCGGCGCAATCCGATCAACCGATCTTAGGGGGCGATACGGGTACCGCCAACATGTTGATCGACACGTGGACGCAACGTACGTTAGGTACTCTCCTTNTTGATAAAGAAGGCGCTTGGGCAGCCACAGGACAGGTCATTCCTGCGTTACTCGCCGACTGTTTGAGTGACCCTTATTTTGCCCTTCCTTTTCCGAAGTCTACGGGGCGTGAACGCTTTTCACCCGCTTGGCTCGATCACCATCTCGCACGACACCCGGGGCTCGCCCCTCAAGACGTTGCGCGCACCCTCGTTGAAGTCACCGCGCGTTCTGTCACCGATGCCGTGACGCGTTTTGCCCCTAACGCTAAAGCACTGATTCTCTGTGGAGGCGGCACCTATAACCAGACCCTACGTCAAGCCCTTGCTCAACACTTTAAGGGAGACGTCTTTGACACGTCCCTTTTGGGTGTACACCCCATGCAAGTTGAGGCCGCCGCCTTTGCGTGGCTTGCTGAACGCTTTATTCATCGTCAACCTGGTAACCTCCCATCGGTTACCCGTGCCGTGGGACCACGCATTCTCGGGGCACTCTACCCCTATCAATAACGACCATGAAAAAAGGGACCGTCCAACAAACGATCCCTTTTTTAATTTTGGCGCAAGCAACTTAGTTTAGACGCTAAACGAAGAACCACAACCACACGTCGTCACAGCGTTCGGATTATCTATCACGAACTGTGCCCCCGTCAGGTCGTCCTTAAAGTCGATCTTCGCGCCCACCAAATACTGGTAGCTCATCGAGTCGATCAACAGCGTCACGCCACTCTTTTCCATCACGGCGTCGTCCGGGTTTTGCACTTCGTCAAACGTAAAGCCGTACTGAAAGCCTGCGCAACCGCCACCCTGAACAAAGACACGCAACTTGAGTTCAGGATTGCCCTCTTCGTCCATCAATTCCTTTACCTTAGCCACAGCAGCGTCAGTAAAGTTAATCGGATCAGGCATCAACGCCGGCACTTCTTCCTGAACGGTGTCAATTTTTTCTTCGGTCATTGAAATATTCGCTGCCGCCAAGCACGCAGCGCTCCGTAAATGTAGTCTCCGATTTTCCCAACAGCCCCAACACAACGTTGTGACGTGAGTTAACGGATAGAAAAATGATCACCTATCCTACACGAAAACGCATGTGTACGGCACCAACGAGGAAGAGAATTTCACGTTTGAGACCACATAACAACAAAAAGTACCGCACTGCAAAACAGCAGGACGACCTTTTTGGCAACTGCAGGAGAAAACTCCTGCAGTCTGTGCAAAGCAATTAACGCTTGGAGAACTGCTTGGCGCGGCGGGCCTTGCGAAGACCAACCTTCTTACGTTCGACTTCACGAGCGTCACGGGTCACGAGACCAGCGTTGGAGAGAACGCTCTTGAGGCCAGCGTCGTAGTCGACGAGGGCACGGGTAATGCCGTGACGGATGGCGCCAGCCTGGTCGGATTCGCCACCACCGCAAACGTTGACCATGATGTCAAACGTTTCGGTGTTTTCCGTGAGCTGAAGCGGCTGCATGACGATCATGCGACCGGTTTCACGGTGGAAGTACTGTTCCAGCGGGCGGTAGTTGATCACAATCTTGCCTTCGCCACGCTTGATGAAAACACGAGCGACCGAGCTCTTGCGGCGGCCGGTGCCGTAGTTGTAGTTACCGATCATCTTTCAAGCCTTTCGGAAATTAGAGGTCAAGAACCTGGGGTTGCTGGGCGGAGTGCGGGTGNNTTCGGCGCCGGCGTAGATCTTGAGCTTCTTGATCATGGCGTAGCCGAGCGGGCCCTTCGGAAGCATACCCTTAACAGCGATTTCCAAAGCGCGGCCGGGTGCTTGTTCTGCNATTTCACGGAACGTCGTTTCGTAGA
Organism: uncultured Sutterella sp.; assembly: GCA_905186105.1. Classification (GTDB taxonomy): domain Bacteria; phylum Pseudomonadota; class Gammaproteobacteria; order Burkholderiales; family Burkholderiaceae_F; genus Sutterella. The sequence continues at coordinate 2,535,549 of LR994475.1, forward strand.
TGCCACCAGGATAGCCCGTGTGACGGTAGTACATCTTCTTGCCGTCCTTTTCAGCGGACAACTTCAACTTGTCAGCGTTGATAACGACGATATAGTCACCCGTGTCGACATGGGGCGTGAATTCGGGCTTGTGCTTGCCACGAAGGCGCAGAGCGATTTCGCTGGCAAGACGGTACNNGAGCACCTTATCACTGGCATCGACCACGAACCAGTCGCGCTTAACCTCANNAGCGGCTTGGTCCGAGAAGGTCTTCATTGCGTTTCACCTAATAAGTAAGGCATCTGTTGAGGTACTTAACGGATGGCGCCGCGGCTTCGTTTGTCACGAGCCCACACCGACAACAGAATGCTAAATAAAAACAAAAGCGAACCGAGACCCAATTCAAATAGAGATGGTCAGTGGGTTCGCCCTATTAAAAATGGCGTTTCCAACTTTGCACAAAATTCACGGTGCCAGTGGAAAAAAGATGGGGTAAGCAATCCGTGAAGCAAAGTCAGGACGGCGATTTTACCCCATGAATAGGGTTTTGTCTACTCCAATCTGCCATTTTTTTATTTGCCCTTTTGAGTGAGGGCATTCAAGAGAAGGAGGGGCACTTCAAAGCACCCCTTCCTCTTTGATCGTCATGGGACGAGAGAAATATTCAACGCTCTAGCGTTTACTTCTGCTCTTCCGCTTTCTTTTCTTCTACCAGCGCTTCGATCGGTTCGGTACTCTACCGTAGCGGGCTTTTCAGCTTCGCACTTCGGGGCTTCGCAGACTTCAGCGTCGCAAGGTTGAGCTTCGCACGTTTCAACGGGCACCACCTCAGCTTCGGGCTCAGCCACGACTTCAGCGACAGGCTCCGCCTTGACTTCAGGGACGGGCAGACCAAAGCTACTCNNTGCGATCTTCGGCAACAACGCTTCCGTACGGGCAGTGTTCATCTGACCCAAACGCAAACGACGGAAGAGGACGTCTTCAGGCGTACGAGCAAATTCGTTATCGCGAGCATAAAGCGCGAACTGAACGACCTTGTCGTCAGCAGCCTCAGACCCCTCAGCTTCCACTTCAAGCGAAGCATGATCCCAGTTCGGATCACGGAAGATCGGAAGATCCTTCGTCACGCAAAGGCGCGGCGGGATCAAGTGACGCAACGTTGCAACAAGCATGGCATGCTCAGCCATCTTACGATAGGTNACCGTCCACTTACCCCCCGTCACGGTGATCATGTTACCGAACTCAGGAATCACAGCGTGTTCGCGAGAGACCTTAGCGGTCGAACCTGCAGAACCCGTTGCCTGCGGATTAAAGAGCGGACGAAGCCCCGCAAAAGTAGCCTTCACGTCAGCGCGCGTAATCGGCTTTTCGAGGTAGCCAGACGCCGTTTCAATCATGAAGTTAATTTCTTCTTCGCTCACCTGCGGATCAAATTCGGCATCCTTTTGTTCGACGTCCGTCGTACCGACGAGCAACATGCCATGCCAAGGAATCGCAAAGAGCACACGACCGTCGCGCGTCTTCGGAATTAACATCCCGGTGTCGCCTGGCATAAAGGACTTGTCGAGAAGGATATGGGAACCGCGAGACACGCGAACCAGAGTCGACGCTTCCGGATCAACCATGCGACGAATCGGATCAACCCAAGCGCCCGCAGCGTTAAAGACCATCTTCGTGCGAATCACGAATTCTTCGCCCGTTTCCTTATCTTGAGCAGTCACCGAGCGAATCATCCCGCCTTCGCGGCAGATCGCCGTCACGGGCATGTAGTTCAACGGCAAAGCGCCATGCTCAAAGGTNACCGTACGCACCAAAGCAACGTCCAAACGAGCGTCGTCAAACTGGTACNNGTCAAAGAACTGAACGCCACCCATCAAACCTTCAGGCTTCACCCCCGGCAAACGCATCAAGGTGTCTTCGCGAGAAAGGCTCGACGTACGACCGATGTTATAGCCACCGTAGGTCATGGTAGAATAGATGCCCAGACCCACCGTATAGAATTCACGTTCGCCCTTCTTGTAGCACGGCAAAATAAAGGGCTTCGAATGCACGAGGTGCGGTGCATTTTTAATCAAAATGCGACGTTCCTTCAACGCTTCGCGAACCAGACCCCAATCACGCGGGTTCTGCATATAGCGAACACCGCCATGGATCAACTTCGTCGAACGAGACGACGTACCCGAAGCAAAGTCCTGTGCTTCCAAAAGAACGGTCTTCAGACCGCGAGAAGCAGCGTCAAGCGCGATACCAGCCCCCGTTGCACCGCCACCGATGACGACGACGTCCCAAACGGTATCTTCACGAAGTTGCTTGAGCAACTCTTCACGATTGGTTGATTTCACTTCAGCCATGGTTATTTATTCCAGTTACGGGCTCGNGTACTTACAGCGCGAACCCATTGGTTCATCAAATAGTCTCTTCTGTCTTCGCTCATCGAGGGTTCAAACACTCGATCAACGCGCCACAGAGATGAAATTTCTTCACAAGAAGCCCAAACCCCCGACGAGAGCCCAGCCAAGAAGGCGGTTTCNAGGGCAGTCGTTTCTGTAATCGCCGGACGAATCACAGGCACCCCAGAAAGGTCAGCCTGAAATTGCATCAGCAAATTGTTTCGAGAGGCGCCTCCGTCAACACGGAGTTCTTTGAGTTGCGTCCCCGCATCGAGCTGCATCGCCTCAAGTACCTCAGCACATTGAAAGGCAATCCCTTCAAGCGCGGCGCGTGCAATATGAGCTCGCGTCGTACCACGCGTTAAGCCAATCATTAAGCCTCGCGCTTCGCTATCCCAATGTGGCGCTCCTAAACCCACAAAAGCGGGCACTAAATAGATGCCGCCATTATCAGAGACTGTCTGAGCCAAGCTCTCGATCTCTTCACTNGACTTAAAGAACTGCAATCCATCACGCAACCACTGAACCACAGCCCCTGCGACAAAGACGGAGCCCTCTAAAGCATATTGAATACGATCGTCACCCAACTGCCAAGCCGTGGTACCAATCAGACGATGCTGACTCATGCGAGGCTCATCGCCCACATTCATGAGTAAAAAGCCGCCCGTCCCATAGGTGTTTTTTGCGCACCCTGGTTCAAAGCACGCTTGACCAAAGGTTGCGGCTTGTTGGTCACCCGCGACGCCGCCAATGGGGATTTCGGCACCAAAAAGCGCCGCGCTCGTCATCCCAATCACCGCTGAGCTAGGCACAATCTCAGGTAATAGGGAAGCAGGCACACCAAAGATGTCGAGCAATTCATCATCCCACTGACCCGTAGCCAAGTTACAAAGCATGGTACGCGACGCATTGGTGATGTCGGTTGCGTGCACNGCACTACCCGTTAGGTTCCAGATTAACCACGTATCAATCGTACCAAAAGCGAGTTCACCCTTTTCTGCGCGTTGCATTAACCCAGGATGATGGTCCAAGATCCAACGAATCTTGGTCGCCGAGAAATATGGGTCAATGCGTAAGCCTGTTTTTTCGCGCACCAATACTTCTACTCCACGGCGTTGCAACTCGGTGCAAAAAGGCGCAGTACGTCGGTCTTGCCACACAATCGCCGGCGCCACGGGCTCGCCCGTACGACGATCCCAAATCACCGTTGTTTCACGCTGATTTGTCACACCAATGGCAGCGACTTCTTGAGCCGCGACCCCAGCCTTACGTAAGCAATTTTGTGCGCAAGTGATCTGAGTATTCCAAATATCAGAGGCATCGTGCTCGACCCAGCCTGGTTGCGGATAGTGCTGCGCAAATTCCATCTGTTCCATCGAAACAATTTGCGCTCGATGGTTCAGCAATACAGCACGAGAACTCGTTGTACCCTGATCTAAAGAGAGGATGTATTTCATCGGAAAAGACGCTACCTTATCAGACACTTCAAGTGGATCGTAAATAGACTGATGGAGTGTATCTAAAAACACACTCACTGCCTAGAGGATATTCCCTGCCACACTTTTATCATTCTACGAACTGAACTTACGTCCTAACTTAAGGCACCAAAAGAAAAGCCCCGAATCCCAACCAGGGTTCGAGGCTTAACTAATCGCGTTAAAGCGAGCGATTTTTTTTAAGAGGACTTATTCAGCCTTCTTGTCTTCGGCTTCAACGTCAGTATGCGGCATTTGTTCTTCGAAGTCATCTTCGGAGAACATCGCTTCGTCAGCCACATCAGCCACAGCGTCTTCCGTCACTTCAGCCTCTTCGGCAGCCACTTCAGTCGCTTCGGTCGTCTTTTCTTCAACCTTGGCAGGCGTCGGCTTCTTGGCAATCTGAGCCAACTGAACCACCATGCGAAGCGCCTTATTCACGGCTTCAGCGCTATCAAAGTAATCAGCTAAATCGGCATCGAGCTTCACAATAGCGCTCTTAGCAAAATCAGAGCGTTCGGAGAAACGACGCGTTTCAAGGGCGCGAGCGCGCGGACCAGAGCGCACACCAAATTCTTCACGGCGACGCTGACCACCAAAAGCGGGACGACGATCGCGATCACCAAAACCACGGCGTTCACCGCCAAACTCACGACGTTCGCCACCGAACGGGCGACGTTCACCTTCACGGCGACCAGCAAACTCGCGACGGTCACCGAATTCACGACGATCGCCAAAACCGCGGCGCTCGCCAAATTCACGACGATCACCGAATTCGCGGCGTTCGCCACGGTCAAAGCCGCGTTCGCCAACGCCTTCACGACGGTCACTGCGACCACCTTCACGGCGATCAGCACCAAAAGGAGCCCGATGCGGTCATTATTCTGCCAAGGTTTGCGATCCATGTTCTTTTCTCAAAAAAATTGGTCGCCCTTATTCATCATGAATAAGTTAGCGATCCATATAGGGGTCTGCGTACAGCCACTGTCACACGCATTCATTCTGAATGACGTTATTACGTGTTCGCACATTCTAAGTGATAACCAGTGCAATTTGTGCAAAGTGAGCGATTTGGATATAGACTTGAAGTACGGACTGAATCAGTCTGAACAAAAAGCCACAACAAAAAGAGAGGTGTTATATGCCCCAATCTCTGCAGATCGTATTCCATGGCATCAATCGTTCGCCTGCCGTTGAAGCAGCCGTCAACGAAAAAGTTGAAGCGCTCCGCCGCTTTGACAACCAGCTCGGTGCCTGCAAGGTAACCGTCAGTCAGGAAGGTCACCAAACAATGGGGGCTTTTACGATTCGTGTCGACTTAAAGGCTTCGGGGCAGGACGTCATCGTCAATCGTACGAACATGGACGTTATGCTTGCCCTTAACGAAGCTTTTGACACCGTACGTCGTTCAGTCAAGGAAGAGGCTGATAAACGTCGTCACCACTAAGGCTTCAAAAATACCGTTTCTAACGGTATAGCCATCGATCAGCGCTGGACACTTCAGAGTTCAGCGCTTTTCTTTTAGCCATTCCAATTTCCAAATAGCCAAAAGCCCGGCAGGCGCTAACCTGTCGGGCTTTGTATCTTGGCGTCCCCACGGGGATTCGAACCCCGGTACCGACCGTGAAAGGGTCGTGTCCTAAAGCCTCTAGACGATAGGGACCTTATTTCTGGTGGAGGATAGCGGGATCGAACCGCTGACCTCTTGCATGCCATGCAAGCGCTCTCCCAGCTGAGCTAATCCCCCAATCACTGAGGACTTGAATCTTAACACATAATTTTGTGTTAGTGTTCAAGTTTTTGCAATTTTTTTAGCAGTTTTGCTTCTGCCCGCTATTTTTCTTTCAACTTGCGCCAACAGGCTGAAAAAAGATGGCGTCCCCACGGGGATTCGAACCCCGGTACCGACCGTGAAAGGGTCGTGTCCTANNAAGCCTCTAGACGATAGGGACCTTATTTCTGGTGGAGGATAGCGGGATCGAACCGCTGACCTCTTGCATGCCATGCAAGCGCTCTCCCAGCTGAGCTAATCCCCCATAAGTTGACAGGGTTGAAAAATCATACCCTCTCATAAATAGCCAAAAGCCCGGCAGGCGCTAACCTGTCGGGCTTTGTATCTTGGCGTCCCCACGGGGATTCGAACCCCGGTACCGACCGTGAAAGGGTCGTGTCCTATGGCCTCTAGACGATAGGGACCTTATTCTTTGGTGGAGGATAGCGGGATCGAACCGCTGACCTCTTGCATGCCATGCAAGCGCTCTCCCAGCTGAGCTAATCCCCCCTAGAAGCGGAGAAGCAGAACTATACCATAAATTTTGGATCTGCGTTGAGTTAGATGTAACAGTTTGTAAATTGAGATTTTTTTAACGCAAGCCCGTGCAATTTCTAGACTTGATGTAGGCTTTCAAAGCATAGGTCATTTATTTGGGCATAAAAATGAAAATGTCAGACTCTGTCACCCCTACTCCGAATAACGATGCCGTGATTCGTATTGTCGGCGCAAGACAAAACAATTTAAAAAATCTTGATCTTACTTTGCGTCACGGTGAATTCACAGTCATCACGGGGACCTCTGGCTCAGGCAAAAGCTCGCTTGTTTTTGGCACGCTCTATGCCGAAGGGCAGCGGCGTTACGTTGAAACGTTTAGCCCTTACGCACGTCAATTTCTTGATCGCATGGATCGTCCTCATGTGGATCGTATTGAAGGCGTGCCGCCAGCGATTACCATTGACCAAAACTGTACGATTCGCACGTCTCGTTCAACGGTCGGCACCATGACAGAGTTGAACGACCATATCAAACTTTTGTTTGCGCATCACGCGTCGCTCTTTTGCCCAAAGTGCGGTCGAGAGGTCACTGAGCACACCCCACAAACCATTTGGGACAATATTTGCGAAAGACTTCAAGAAACCGTCGACGGCATGGATAGCCGTGTCTACGTCACGTTTACGCTCTCCATTCCCCAAAGTCTTCCGCTTGAGACGGCGACCTCTGGTCTCTCCGCACAAGGCTTTACCCACATTATTGAAACGCAATCGACGCCAACAGGCACCCTTTTAACTGTCGCGAGTGACCGCTTTAAGCCTTCGAGCGTTGAACGCGTTCGTGCCATTGAAGCCATTGAACAAGCCTTAGACAAAGGGGCAGGCGCCATGAGTGTCTATCTGAAGACCTCTGAGGGCTTTTCGCGCCTTGCTAAATACCAAAAGGGGTTCGTATGTGCAGATTGCAACCTCACCTTTAATCACCCAACTCCGTCGCTATTTAGCTTTAATTCAGCTGTTGGTGCTTGTGAGCATTGCAAAGGGTTTGGACGCATCATTACGGTGGACCCTGACCTCATCATTCCTGACCCGAGTAAAACGCTCGAAGAAGGTGTCGTTAAGCCGTGGACAACTTCAGCCTTTCATGAGTGTGAAGAAGAGCTCTTACACTACGCCAAGCAAAAAGGAGTTTCTACGACCACGCCGTACGAAGATCTCCCAGAAGACGCCAAAAAGTGGATTTGGGATGGCGATCCTGAGTGGCGTGGTCACTGGAAGACACAATGGTATGGGATTCATCGCTTTTTTGATTGGCTCGAAACCAAAGCCTACAAAATGCATGTTCGCATGCTGTTGTCGCGCTATCGCTCCTATACGCTCTGCCCCACTTGCCACGGTTCGCACTTAAAGCAAAACGCTTTATTGTGGCGTTACGGTACGCTCAAAGACCGTCAAACAGTTTTTGACCTACAGACGCAAACACCGTTCTTTAAGCCACTTAACACCAAGGTGAGTGACAAACACTACTTGTCGCTACCGGGCTTAAACTTTCATGAATTAGCTTCGTTGTCGCTTGAACGCCTGCTGACCTTCTTTAAAGCACGTCAAAATCAAGCCAATGACGCCGAGCGCCTGATTCTGGACGAAATTTGCTGTCGACTTCAGTACCTTTGTGACGTGGGTCTCAGTTACCTCACGCTTGACCGTCAAAGCCGTACGCTCTCGGGGGGCGAAGTTCAACGCGTCAGCCTCACAACGGCTCTAGGCACCGCCTTGGTCAATACCCTCTTTGTGCTTGATGAACCAAGTATCGGGCTTCATCCGCGTGACATGCACCGCGTGAATCAAATCATGCGCCGCCTCACGTCAGCAGGGAACACGTTGGTCGTTGTCGAACACGACCCTCAAGTGATGCTTGCCGCTGACCGTCTAATTGACTTGGGACCCGGCGCCGGCGTACACGGTGGTAAANTTGTCTTTGATGGCAGCACGCGCAACGTCCTGAAGTCCAAAACGCTCACAGCAAGTTACCTCTCAGGACAACGCATCATCACGCGACGTGGTACTCAGACGATCACGCCCGAAACCCCTCGCCTCGTCATCAAAAATGCGTCTGAACATAATCTCAAGCACATTGACGTTGCGTTCCCAATGGGCGCCCTGACCGTGGTCGCCGGGGTCTCAGGGTCTGGTAAATCCACGTTAATTGCAGACATTCTCGTGCCTGCACTTGAACGCCGTTTAGGAAAATCAACCCAAGTACCAGGCAAATTTGAGTCACTCGAAGGTGCGTTACCGCATGACATTCTCTTTGTGGATCAAAGTCCCATTGGTCGCACCACGCGCTCTAACCCCGTGAGCTATGTGGGAAGCTTCGAAGGCATTCGTCGTTTATTTGCTAAGACTCCTGTTGCGCAACAGTTGGGGTTTGGTTACGCCGACTTCTCCTTTAATCAAGGCAAAGGGCGTTGTCCCACGTGTGGCGGCTCGGGTTATGAGCACGTCGAGATGCAATTCTTGTCTGACGTCTACTTACCTTGCCCGACATGTCAAGGAAAGCGCTATAACAGCGACGCTCTCAGCGTGACGATTCATCTCTCTGACGATCGCGATTACAACATTGCGGACGTCCTCGAATTAACCGCACGTGAAGCGCTCACTCTTTTCCGGTCTTATTCTCATATTGCCTTAGGTCTACATTACCTTTGTGAGGTGGGCTTAGGCTACCTCAAACTCGGGCAACCTTTGACGACGCTCTCTGGGGGTGAACGTCAACGCTTAAAGCTCGCGAGTGCACTCTCCAGTGGTTTAGGTCAAATGCATTACTACCAAGGCAAACTCTTTGTTTTTGACGAACCGACAACGGGACTTCATTTCTCAGACACCGAAGACTTTGTGAAGATTCTCGATACGCTCGTAGCCCAAGGTCATAGCGTCATCGTGATTGAACACAATCTTGACGTGATCAGTACGGTAGATTGGATCATTGAATTGGGACCCGAAGGGGGTGAGAAGGGCGGTGCCGTGGTGTTCGAAGGGACATCCGACGAACTCATCGCGACTCCAGACTCTCTCACCGGTCAAGCCTTAGCCGCCTGGAAAAAAGCCCAAGCGGGTCACCATTCGCGTACCACCTTCTTTGATTTACCCAAGAAGAGCACCACGCGCGGCGCGACCCAAGTCAAACCTCAAATTGAGGTGCTTGGTGCGCGTGAACACAACCTCAAGAATCTCTCGGTGAATATTCCCCGTAATCAATTCTCTGTGATCACGGTACTATCGGGCTCAGGTAAGTCAACGCTCGCCTTTGACCTTATTTTTGCCGAAGGTCAACGACGCTATTTAGAGTCGCTCAATGCCTATGCTCGTAGCATGGTGCAACCCGCGCCCATTCCTGACGTTGATTCGATTCGTGGCATTCCACCGACCGTCGCCATTGAGCAGCGCACCTCGCGAGGGGGATTACGTTCAACGGTCGGCACCATGACCGAGTTGCTCCACTTCTTGCGTCTACTCTTTGTGAAACTAGGCACGCAATACTGTCCTGACTGCCATATTTCAGCGAGACCCTTAGACCATAAGCAAATCCTCAAAGCGATCAGGCGTGACTATGCTGGTCAGACCGTGACCGTTTTAGCCCCTATTATTCGACGTCAAAAAGGGATCTTTCGTGCTGAATTAGAAGCAGCGAGAAACCGAGGTTTCTCTATTGCACGTATCGACGGTACCGTTNATGTGTCGTTAACGCCCAAGATTCCGTCTCTAGCGCGCTATAACGAGCACGATATTGATCTACCGCTAGGTATGTGTGACGTCAATGACGAAAGCTTAGAACGCCTGGTTGAAAACGCGTTGATTCACGGGCACGGTCGACTTCTGATTTCGACCGAACAACCTGTTGCGAACACCGAGCCTGAAGCGACACGTCACGACGATGTCATGCGTTTTTACTCGACATTAGCGGTATGTCCATCCTGCCTCAAGAGTTTCCCGCCATTAGACCCTAAACTCTTTTCGTATAACGCCAAGGCAGGGNTATGCCCGCTTTGTTCTGGGTACGGCATCATTACGTNNACCGCGCTTAAAAAGGCGCAAAAAGAAGGAGAAGCTTTCAACACAGACCTTAAGGACGACGAGAATGCCCAACGTTGCCCCGCTTGCCAAGGGACACGTTTAAATCCCATTGCACGTACGGTCTATTGGGAAAACAAAAGCATTGCTGACTTTGGCGCCATGACCATTGATGAGGTGACGCAGTTCTTTGATAACCTCAAGCTTGAAGGTCGTGATGCCATCATTGCCAAAGACCCCGTCGCAGAAATTCGTTCTCGCCTAGCGTTCTTACGTTCGGTGGGTTTAGGCTACCTTACGCTCGATCGTAGCGCACCAACCCTCTCTGGGGGCGAGTCACAACGCATCCGATTAGCTGCGCAACTCGGTAGCAACTTAAGGGGCGTTTGTTATGTGTTGGATGAACCAACCATTGGGTTACATCCTCGTGACAATTCGATTCTCCTTAACGCCATCGAACAGTTGACCCACCAAGGGAACACCTTGATTGTCGTAGAACATGATGAAGACACGATTCGTCGTGCCGATCACATCATCGATATTGGACCAGGTTCCGGGGTACATGGGGGTGAATTGGTCGCGCAAGGGTCACTACAAGACATTCTTGAGTGTGAGCGCTCACTCACTGGGAAATTCCTGAAACACCCTGTAATTGAAAAACTGACTGAGTCGTTCCCCTTTAATCCAGAGCACGATCCCAAAATTTCGATTATCAATCCGAAGCTACATAACCTCAAAGGTGAAACCATTGAGATTCCGCTCAATCGTTTGACGGTCGTGACGGGGGTGTCGGGCTCAGGCAAATCAACGCTGACGCGTGACATCTTGTTTGACAACTTGGTCAACAATCTCAAAGCCAAAGACAAACATTGGGTGGGCTGTGATGAGATCCTCTATGACCCGCGCATTGCGCGTGTACTTGAAGTGGATCAAACGCCCATCGGTTCAACACCGCGTTCTTGCCCAGCGACCTATGTCGGCTTCTTTGACAAGATTCGTAGACTCTTTGCTGAAACCACCGAAGGTAAGGCGCGTGGCTATACCATCAGCCGCTTCTCGTTTAATACCACTGGAGGTCGTTGTGAGGCTTGTGCGGGTAAGNGGATGAGAACGATTGAAATGTCGTTCTTGCCTGACGTCAAAGTCCCTTGCGAAGTGTGTCATGGCGCTCGATTCAACCCCGAGACCTTAGCTGTCACGTGGAAAGACCGTACCATTGGCGACATTCTTCAGATGCGAATTGACGATGCACTCGAATTCTTTGAAAGTATGCCGAGCATTCATCATCCGCTTCAGCTACTCAAGGATATTGGCTTAGGCTACTTAACCCTGGGGCAACCATCACCCACATTGTCGGGCGGCGAAGCGCAACGCATTAAGCTCGTCACTGAACTCAGTAAAGTGAAGGAAGACATCGGACCACGTGGTAAGGCTAGCCCACATACGCTTTACGTGTTAGATGAACCTACGGTCGGGCTGCATATGGCTGATGTGGCAAAGCTCATCAAGGTCCTTCAGCGTCTTGTGAAGGCTGGTAACACCGTCGTCGTGGTCGAACACAATTTGGATCTGATCGCGTGCGCTGACTGGCTCATCGACATGGGACCAGAAGGAGGTAATCAAGGCGGTCAGTTAGTCGCAGCGGGTACTCCACAGAGCGTCGCTCAGACGACGTCACACACGGGTAAGGCCNTGAAGGCGCACCTCGAAGCACACTAAGGTATAAACGCAAAAAAGCCCTCGTTGAAAGGACTGAACTATCTCACAAAGTGGGGATAGTTCAGACCTCAATCATTACGAGGGCTCTTTTGTGGGCTACACGAGGCTTAACGCCTTTCGACCCAATACATGGCAACCGCAGCAATCAGTAGCATCGAAACTGTAGGTACCAAACATACAATCACGGGTGACCACGTATTCAACACCCCTAAGTACGAGAAGAGATTATTCATCGCGTAGAACACAATCCCGATCATGACGCCGATAAACATCTTGATCGCGAGACCACCAGAACGAGCGTTCATATAGGCAAACGGCATCGACAAGNNTACCAACATCACCAAGGTCGCCAACGGATAGAACGCCTTTTTCCAGAACGCCACTTCGTAGTGTTCAGTTTGCTGATTATTTTTCTTTAAGTGCGAGACGTAGCGATCTAAGTCGCGCATGGACATCGTATCGGGCTTTGCAGTCATCACACCCAAAATATCNGACTCTAAAGAGGACTTGAGGAGATACTCCTTCATCGGCTGCATCTCAATACGCGCCTTTAGAGGACGGTTATCGCGATCATCGAACTGAGGATAGACATAGCGAACGGCGTTTTGCAAAAGCCAACCACGCCCTGGTTCATATCGAGCTGATTCGGATTCAATAAAGATCTGAAGTTTGCCAGCCTTATCAAATTCAAATAAGCGCCAACCACCCGTTTCACCCTGGTTCGTAGCCTTGAGGTACTTCACATTGATGTAGCGATCCACTTCAAGTCCGGCTTCAGAGTGGGTGCTATCGCGAACCCAAACCCCTGACGAATAGCCACGAGCAGTGAGATTCGTTTGCTTTTTCGACAAAGTCTTCACTTCAACGCCATAGCGTTCCGCGGGTGGTGCTACCACTTCGCCAAAGAAGTAGGTCACAGCGACCAAAATCAACCCAGGCAAAAGTAACGATAAGGCGAGACTCACGGGTGACATCCCAGCAACACGCAACACCGTGAATTCGGATGTTGCGGTCAANCGTGACATCGTATAGACCGATGCCAACAAAGCTGCTAACGGCATCACCTCATAAATACGAGATGGCAACGTCATGGTAGTGAGCGTAAAGGCTTCACCCATCGTGCGGTTCTTGGTACCCACGTCATCGAGCTGACCGATCAGGTCAAAGAACGCAAAAAGTGCNACCAACGCAACGAGAACGAAACTCGTCGAAATCAAAATTTCTTTTGTGAACTGTCGAGTAATGACACGCATCTTATTTCTCCTCGTTCGAGATGGAGCGGCGACGCCAATACCAAGGATCACACCAGACTGGCAACCAACGCATCATATACACACGACGAATATAAAAAAGAGCACACAACAAGAAAACGAGACCGTGAAGCACAATCAACCCAGTGAAGTAATTGAATTTCTCTTGTTCAATCCAGGTCTGCATCACCGAGATGGCGTTCAAATACAAAATAAAGACCAAAGTCGCAATGACCACATTCAAACTGCGTCCTGCGCGTGGACTGGTTGCCGATAGCGGAATGGCAAAAAGCGCCAAGAGCAATGCGGCAATTACNCAAGAGAAGCGCCAAAAGATTTCCCCCTGTTGTTCTGGGGTCATCCCTGCCAACAAGACCGTCATCGGTAAAGCCGACGTCTTACCAGACTCAAGGTGGGAGTCAATCTTAATATCTAAGCGAACCCCGTAATCATCGAATTCCACCACACGGGTCGCAGGAGAGTCATAAACAGTTTCATAACGACGCCCATTATGAAGCACGATATAACGGTCACCTTCGGCATTGACTTCCACCGTGCCACTATCTGCCGTGACAGTCGATTCACCTCGAGAAGTTCGTTCAGACACGAAGACACGACCGACCTCATTGGGATTGTCACCCGCGGACTCAATGAAGAACACGCGCTTACCACCCAAAGACTCAATAAAGCGTCCAGGGGCGAGTTTATTCACTTCATCACGCTGCGCAAATTGGTTGCGTGTCATTTCAGTCTGTGAACGTGCCCAAGGCGAAATCACGACCGACAACACACCCACCGCGACCACCAGCGGTAAAGCAAAACGTAAAACGGGACCAACCCAAGAAAAAAGCGAACGCCCACCCGACGAGAACCAGACCACCATTTCATTGTCCTGCCACCAACGCATCATGGTCATCAGGACTGCAACAAACAACGAGAGAGCCAACAGCGGCGGCAAATTGGTTAAGGCGTTATACAACACCATCTGCAACACCATGCCACTATCAATACGTCCCCCAGCCGCGAGACTGAGAATGCGCACCATGCCAACCGCCAAAACGATCGTAAAGAGAACAGTAAAGACACCGCCAGCACTATTAGCTAGCTCTGAAACCATGGAACGTTTAAAGATCATGGATAAAGGGTCCGGATGAAAAAGTTGAGGCTACAGGAATACAACGACAATCTCTAGCACCGTAACAACACATCTGTAGCAAAAAAGGACAGTGCCTTGATTTTAGACGAAAACCTTATAGATCGAAGGAAAAGAAATGGATCGCTCCAGGAATACTTAAGAAAATAGACTTTTCCACAAAAGGCGACTTTGCTGTGGATAACTGTTGAAATCAACCACTGCGTTATCATTATTATTACTGCGCCACATACATTCACACATACAAACAAGCTAACTCAAAACCACGATTTTCTGTGGAAAACTTTTATGAAAATCGATGAGCCTGTGGATAACTTTTATCCTCATCAAAATACTCGATGAGAACCATGTGATTAGCGATCAAGTCTGCAATGGATCCACTTGATGCAGGACTGTGTATAACTTTATCCACATAGTAACCCTTGTGGATAAATAGCAAAAACCCCCAGCTTCTTTCGAAACCAGGGGTTTTTAATTTTGAAGCCTGACAATGTCCTACTTTCACTGGAAATACAACCAACTATCATCGGCGATAAGGTGTTTCACTGTCCTGTTCGGAATGGGAAGGAGTGGGACCACCTCTCTATGGTCATCAGGCAAAGGCTTTGTCCACTAGGGGACGAATTCTTTACTTTGGTCAGAAATGAAGCAAGAGTTATGTGCCTCTTGACTCATGAAATTCTCTTTTTCGACATTCAGCCAAAAAAGCTTCACGGTTATAGGATCAAGCTGCACGAGCAATTAGTATTGGTTAGCTTAGTGTCTCACAACACTTACACACCCAACCTATCAACGTCCTGGTCTCGAACGACTCTTTAGGGAGGTCTAGCCTCCAGGAAGACTTATCTTCAGGCAAGTTTCCCGCTTAGATGCTTTCAGCGGTTATCTCTTCCCCACATAGCTACCCAGCGATGCCACTGGCGTGACAACTGGTACACCAGAGGTGAGTTCACTCCGGTCCTCTCGTACTAGGAGCAACCCCCGTCAATCTTCCAACGCCCACGGCAGATAGGGACAAAACTGTCTCACGACGTTTTAAACCCAGCTCACGTACCTCTTTAAATGGCGAACAGCCATACCCTTGGGACCGGCTACAGCCCCAGGATGAGATGAGCCGACATCGAGGTGCCAAACACCGCCGTCGATATGAACTCTTGGGCGGTATCAGCCTGTTATCCCCAGAGTACCTTTTATCCGTTGAGCGATGACCCTTCCATACAGAGCCACCGGATCACTATGACCTACTTTCGTATCTGCTCGACTTGTGGGTCTCGCAGTCAAGCACGCTTTTGCCATTGCACTATCAGTACGATTTCCGACCGTACCTAGCGTACCTTCGCACTCCTCCGTTACCCTTTAGGAGGAGACCGCCCCAGTCAAACTGCCTACCATGCACGGTCCCCGGACAGGATAACTGTCCTAGGTTAGAACCTCAAACAAATCAGGGTGGTATTTCAAGGACGCCTCCACTGTGACTAGCGTCACAGGTTCACAGGCTCCCACCTATCCTACACAGATCGGTTCAAAGTCCAATGCAAAGCTACAGTAAAGGTTCATGGGGTCTTTCCGTCTAGCCGCGGGGAGATTGCATCATCACAAACACTTCAACTTCACTGAGTCTCAGGAGGAGACAGTGTGGTAATCGTTATGCCATTCGTGCAGGTCGGAACTTGCCCGACAAGGAATTTCGCTACCTTAGGACCGTTATAGTTACGGTCGCCGTTTACTGGGACTTCGATCAGGAGCTTTCACCCCATCAATTAATCTTCCAGCACCGGGCAGGCATCACACCCTATACGTCGACTTTCGTCTTTGCAGAGTGCTGTGTTTTTAGTAAACAGTCGCAGCCACCAATTATCTGAGACCTCTTCACGCTAGGGGTGTTTCTCCCTTCACGCTACAAAGGCACACCTTATCCCGAAGTTACGGTGTCAATTTGCCGAGTTCCTTCTCCTGAGTTCTCTCAAGCGCCTGAGCATATTCAGCTCGCCCACCAGTGTCGGTTTGCGGTACGGTCCCGCTGAACTGGAGCTTAGAGGCTTTTCCTGGAAGCACATCCAATCACTTCGCTCAAAAGAGAGCTCGATGCTTTGTCTCGGAGATCCGTTGACGGATTTGCCTGTCAACCTCCTACACGCACAAACCGGGACATCCAACACCCGGATGATCTTCAATACTCCGTCCCCCCTTCGCATTCAGCGGCGGTCAAGGAATATTAACCTTGTTCCCATCAGTTACGCTTCTCAGCCTCACCTTAGGGCTGAGCTCACCCTGCTCCGATGAACGTAGAGCAGGAAACCTTGGGCTTTCGGCGAGCGGGCTTTTCACCCGCTTTAACGTTACTCATGTCAGCATTCGCACTTCTGATACCTCCAGCAACCCTTACGAGTCACCTTCGCAGGCTTACAGAACGCTCCCCTACCACTCACACATACGTGTGAATCCGCGGCTTCGGTTATTGACTTAGCCCCGTTACATCTTCCGCGCAGGAAGACTCGATCAGTGAGCTATTACGCTTTCTTTGAAGGATGGCTGCTTCTAAGCCAACTTCCTGACTGTCTTAGCCTTCCCACTTCGTTTTCCACTTAGTCAATATTAGGGACCTTAGCCGGCGGTCTGGGTTGTTTCCCTCTTGAGTCCGGACGTTAGCACCCGGTGCTCTGTCTCCCGTGCTCAAACTTCCAAGTATTCGGAGTTTGCCATGGTTTGGTAAGACGCCATGTCCCCCTAGCCATAACAGTGCTCTACCCCCTGGAGTCATACACGAGGCACTACCTCAATAGTTTTCGGGGAGAACCAGCTATCTCCAGATTTGTTTAGCCTTTCACCCCTATCCACAGCTCATCCGCTAATTTTGCAACACTAGTCGGTTCGGTCCTCCAGTGTGTGTTACCACACCTTCAACCTTACTCATGGATAGATCATCTGGTTTCGGGTCTACGTCTAACGACTCAATCGCTCTATTCGAACTCGCTTTCGCTACGCCTCCCCTATACGGTTAAGCTTGCCATTAAACGTAAGTCGCTGACCCATTATGCAAAAGGTACGCAGTCACCCCTTACGAGGNCTCCTACTGTTTGTATGTATGCGGTTTCAGGATCTATTTCACTCCCCTCCCGGGGTTCTTTTAACNCTTTCCTTCACAGTACTGGTACGCTATCGGTCGATCACGAGTATTTAGCCTTGGAGGATGGTCCCCCCATCTTCAAACAGGATGTCACGTGTCCCGCTCTACTTNATCGCACACTTAGTACCACAGCCAAATTTTCTTGTAAGGGGCTATCACCCTCTATGCTAGACTTTCCAGACTGTTCCAATAATCGTGCTGCTATCGAGTGCTAGGCTGTTCCGATTTCGCTCGCCGCTACTTTCGGAATCTCGGTTGATTTCTTTTCCTGAAGTTACNTTAGANTGTTTCAGTTCACTTCGTTCGCCTTCCAACCCTATATATTCAGATTGGAANTACCTACAAAGTAGGTGAGTTTCCTCATTCGGAGACCTGTGGATCAAAGCTTATTTGCCANNGCTCCCCACAGCTTTTCGCAGGCTGTCACGTCCTTCATCGCCTGTGATCGCCAAGGCATCCACCACATACACTTAGTCACTTGATCCTATAACCCTGAGGTCTTTTGCCCTCAAAGTCACAAGCAACCTATAACGTATACGCTGATTTCTCTGATTATGTCGGTTCTTGAGAACTTCAATGAATCAATGAATGCAATCACAACCCTCAGTTCATTCATTCGTCATCATCTCATCACGACAACGTTTCATGAACTGAACGCTTCATTTCTTTCCAAATTGTTAAAGAGCTAATCAAGTTCAACGACCTGATAAGTGTGAACACCAAGTCAACTTCGAGTGCTTTAATTGCATCTCTCTGTAAAGGAGGTGATCCAGCCGCACCTTCCGGTACGGCTACCTTGTTACGACTTCACCCCAGTCATGAAACCCACCGTGGACGCCGTCCTCCTTACGGTTAGACAAACGTCTTCTGGTGAACCCCACTCCCATGGTGTGACGGGCGGTGTGTACAAGACCCGGGAACGTATTCACCGCGGCATGCTGATCCGCGATTACTAGCGATTCCGACTTCATGCAGTCGAGTTGCAGACTGCAATCCGGACTACGATCGGTTTTCTGGG
This sequence comes from uncultured Sutterella sp., assembly GCA_905186105.1. GTDB lineage: Bacteria > Pseudomonadota > Gammaproteobacteria > Burkholderiales > Burkholderiaceae_F > Sutterella. The sequence goes on from LR994475.1 coordinate 2,553,997, forward strand.
ATTTGCTCCACCTCGCGGCTTCGCTGCCCTCTGTTCCGACCATTGTATGACGTGTGAGGCCTCTAGCCATAAGGGCTATGAGGACTTGACGTCATCCCCACCTTCCTCCGGTTTGTCACCGGCAGTCTCATTAGAGTGCTCTTGCGTAGCAACTAATGACAAGGGTTGCGCTCGTTGCGGGACTTAACCCAACATCTCACGACACGAGCTGACGACAGCCATGCAGCACCTGTGTCCAGATTCCCTTGCGGGCACTCCCAAATCTCTTCAGGATTCCTGGCATGTCAAGGCTAGGTAAGGTTTTTCGCGTTGCATCGAATTAATCCACATCATCCACCGCTTGTGCGGGTCCCCGTCAATTCCTTTGAGTTTTAATCTTGCGACCGTACTCCCCAGGCGGTCTACTTCACGCGTTAGCTTCGTTACCAAGGATATTAATCCCCAACAACCAGTAGACATCGTTTAGGGCGTGGACTACCAGGGTATCTAATCCTGTTTGCTCCCCACGCTTTCGTGCATGAGCGTCAGTCGCATCCCAGGGGGCTGCCTTCGCCATTGGTGTTCTTCCAAATATCTACGCATTTCACTGCTACACTTGGAATTCCACCCCCCTCTGATGAACTCTAGTCCTGCAGTCACAAATGCAATTCCCAGGTTGAGCCCGGGGATTTCACATCTGTCTTACAGAACCGCCTGCGCACGCTTTACGCCCAGTAATTCCGATTAACGCTTGCACCCTACGTATTACCGCGGCTGCTGGCACGTAGTTAGCCGGTGCTTATTCTTCAGGTACCGTCAGCAGATCATGGTATTAACACAATCCTTTTCGTCCCTGACAAAAGCAGTTTACAATCCGAAGACCTTCATCCTGCACGCGGCATGGCTGGATCAGGGTTGCCCCCATTGTCCAAAATTCCCCACTGCTGCCTCCCGTAGGAGTCTGGCCGTGTCTCAGTCCCAGTGTGGCTGGTTGTCCTCTCAGACCAGCTACCGATCGTCGCCTTGGTAGGCTATTACCCCACCAACTAGCTAATCGGGCATCGGCTGCTCCAATTGCGCGAGGTCTTGCGATCCCCCGCTTTCACCCTCAGGTCTTATGCGGTATTAGCCACCCTTTCGAGCAGTTATCCCCCACAATAGGACACGTTCCGATGTATTACTCACCCGTGCGCCACTCGCCACCCAGGAGCAAGCTCCCTGTGCTGCCGTTCGACTTGCATGTGTAAAGCATGCCGCCAGCGTTCAATCTGAGCCAGGATCAAACTCTTTAGTTCAATCTCTGTTTTGTCGCTCTTCGCCGGAATTGAAAGAGAAAGAATTAACTTTCGTCTTTCGGCTTTTCCTTCAAAGCGCGAACATTCGTAAGTTTTTTGAGTGCTTACTAAGCTCTCGAAACTGCCGATGTTCACACTTATCGGTTCGTTGAATTCTGATTTTTAAAGAACTGTCGCTCTAGTGAAGAGCGAGGTAGTGAACTATACAGAAAATATTTCACTTTGTCAAATCGATGTTTTATTTTCATAAAAACTCGATTTCCAGAGAATTATATAAATAACCCTCTCATAAATAGCAAAAACCCCCAGCTTCTTTCGAAACCAGGGGTTTTCAATTTTGAAACCTGACAATGTCCTACTTTCACTGGAAATACAACCAACTATCATCGGCGATAAGGTGTTTCACTGTCCTGTTCGGAATGGGAAGGAGTGGGACCACCTCTCTATGGTCATCAGGCAAAGGCTTTGTCCACTAAGGGACGAATTCTTTACTTTGGTCAGAAATGAAGCAAGAGTTATGTGCCTCTTGACTCATGAAATTCTCTTTTTCGACATTCAGCCAAAAAAGCTTCACGGTTATAGGATCAAGCTGCACGAGCAATTAGTATTGGTTAGCTTAGTGTCTCACAACACTTACACACCCAACCTATCAACGTCCTGGTCTCGAACGACTCTTTAGGGAGGTCTAGCCTCCAGGAAGACTTATCTTCAGGCAAGTTTCCCGCTTAGATGCTTTCAGCGGTTATCTCTTCCCCACATAGCTACCCAGCGATGCCACTGGCGTGACAACTGGTACACCAGAGGTGAGTTCACTCCGGTCCTCTCGTACTAGGAGCAACCCCCGTCAATCTTCCAACGCCCACGGCAGATAGGGACAAAACTGTCTCACGACGTTTTAAACCCAGCTCACGTACCTCTTTAAATGGCGAACAGCCATACCCTTGGGACCGGCTACAGCCCCAGGATGAGATGAGCCGACATCGAGGTGCCAAACACCGCCGTCGATATGAACTCTTGGGCGGTATCAGCCTGTTATCCCCAGAGTACCTTTTATCCGTTGAGCGATGACCCTTCCATACAGAGCCACCGGATCACTATGACCTACTTTCGTATCTGCTCGACTTGTGGGTCTCGCAGTCAAGCACGCTTTTGCCATTGCACTATCAGTACGATTTCCGACCGTACCTAGCGTACCTTCGCACTCCTCCGTTACCCTTTAGGAGGAGACCGCCCCAGTCAAACTGCCTACCATGCACGGTCCCCGGACAGGATAACTGTCCTAGGTTAGAACCTCAAACAAATCAGGGTGGTATTTCAAGGACGCCTCCACTGTGACTAGCGTCACAGGTTCACAGGCTCCCACCTATCCTACACAGATCGGTTCAAAGTCCAATGCAAAGCTACAGTAAAGGTTCATGGGGTCTTTCCGTCTAGCCGCGGGGAGATTGCATCATCACAAACACTTCAACTTCACTGAGTCTCAGGAGGAGACAGTGTGGTAATCGTTATGCCATTCGTGCAGGTCGGAACTTGCCCGACAAGGAATTTCGCTACCTTAGGACCGTTATAGTTACGGTCGCCGTTTACTGGGACTTCGATCAGGAGCTTTCACCCCATCAATTAATCTTCCAGCACCGGGCAGGCATCACACCCTATACGTCGACTTTCGTCTTTGCAGAGTGCTGTGTTTTTAGTAAACAGTCGCAGCCACCAATTATCTGAGACCTCTTCACGCTAGGGGTGTTTCTCCCTTCACGCTACAAAGGCACACCTTATCCCGAAGTTACGGTGTCAATTTGCCGAGTTCCTTCTCCTGAGTTCTCTCAAGCGCCTGAGCATATTCAGCTCGCCCACCAGTGTCGGTTTGCGGTACGGTCCCGCTGAACTGGAGCTTAGAGGCTTTTCCTGGAAGCACATCCAATCACTTCGCTCAAAAGAGAGCTCGATGCTTTGTCTCGGAGATCCGTTGACGGATTTGCCTGTCAACCTCCTACACGCACAAACCGGGACATCCAACACCCGGATGATCTTCAATACTCCGTCCCCCCTTCGCATTCAGCGGCGGTCAAGGAATATTAACCTTGTTCCCATCAGTTACGCTTCTCAGCCTCACCTTAGGGGCCGACTCACCCTGCTCCGATGAACGTAGAGCAGGAAACCTTGGCTTTCGGCGAGCGGGCTTTTCACCCGCTTTAACGTTACTCATGTCAGCATTCGCACTTCTGATACCTCCAGCAACCCTTACGAGTCACCTTCGCAGGCTTACAGAACGCTCCCCTACCACTCACACATACGTGTGAATCCGCGGCTTCGGTTATTGACTTAGCCCCGTTACATCTTCCGCGCAGGAAGACTCGATCAGTGAGCTATTACGCTTTCTTTGAAGGATGGCTGCTTCTAAGCCAACTTCCTGACTGTCTTAGCCTTCCCACTTCGTTTTCCACTTAGTCAATATTAGGGACCTTAGCCGGCGGTCTGGGTTGTTTCCCTCTTGAGTCCGGACGTTAGCACCCGGTGCTCTGTCTCCCGTGCTCAAACTTCCAAGTATTCGGAGTTTGCCATGGTTTGGTAAGACGCCATGTCCCCCCTAGCCATAACAGTGCTCTACCCCCTGGAGTCANTACACGAGGCACTACCTCAATAGTTTTCGGGGAGAACCAGCTATCTCCAGATTTGTTTAGCCTTTCACCCCTATCCACAGCTCATCCGCTAATTTTGCAACACTAGTCGGTTCGGTCCTCCAGTGTGTGTTACCACACCTTCAACCTGGCTATGGATAGATCATCTGGTTTCGGGTCTACGCCTAACGACTTNNAATCGCTCTATTCGAACTCGCTTTCGCTACGCCTCCCCTATACGGTTAAGCTTGCCATTAAACGTAAGTCGCTGACCCATTATGCAAAAGGTACGCAGTCACCCCTTACGAGGCTCCTACTGTTTGTATGTATGCAGTTTCAGGATCTATTTCACTCCCCTCCCGGGGTTCTTTTAACCTTTCCTTCACAGTACTGGTACGCTATCGGTCGATCACGAGTATTTAGCCTTGGAGGATGGTCCCCCCATCTTCAAACAGGATGTCACGTGTCCCGCTCTACTTATCGCACACTTAGTACCACAGCCAAATTTTCTTGTAAGGGGCTATCACCCTCTATGGTAGGACTTTCCAGACCGTTCCAATAATCGTGCTGCTATCGNNAGTGCTAGGCTGTTCCGATTTCGCTCGCCGCTACTTTCGGAATCTCGGTTGATTTCTTTTCCTGAAGTTACTTAGATGTTTCAGTTCACTTCGTTCGCCTTCCAACCCTATATATTCAGATTGGAATACCTACAAAGTAGGTGAGTTTCCTCATTCGGAGACCTGTGGATCAAAGCTTATTTGCCAGCTCCCCACAGCTTTTCGCAGGCTGTCACGTCCTTCATCGCCTGTGATCGCCAAGGCATCCACCACATACACTTAGTCACTTGATCCTATAACCCTGAGGCCTTTTGCCCTCAAAGTCACAAGCAACCTATAACGTATACGCTGATTTCTCTGATTATGTCGGTTCTTGAGAACTTCAATGAATCAATGAATGCAATCACAACCCTCAGTTCATTCATTCGTCATCATCTCATCACGACAACGCTTCATGAACTGAACGCTTCATTTCTTTCCAAATTGTTAAAGAGCTCACGCTTTTTCTTCATTAAGAAGGCAGCACCGTACGCAAAAAATCGATTTCTCAATCGCTTGCGTACGGCGTTGTGTGAATGGTGGGTCTGGATGGTCTCGAACCATCGACCCCCGCCTTATCAAGACGGTGCTCTAACCAACTGAGCTACAGACCCTCCACAACGTGAAGTTAAAAATCATTCAACGACACGATAAGTGTGAACACCAAGTCAACTTCGAGTGCTTTAATTGCATCTCTCTGTAAAGGAGGTGATCCAGCCGCACCTTCCGGTACGGCTACCTTGTTACGACTTCACCCCAGTCATGAAACCCACCGTGGACGCCGTCCTCCTTACGGTTAGACAAACGTCTTCTGGTGAACCCCACTCCCATGGTGTGACGGGCGGTGTGTACAAGACCCGGGAACGTATTCACCGCGGCATGCTGATCCGCGATTACTAGCGATTCCGACTTCATGCAGTCGAGTTGCAGACTGCAATCCGGACTACGATCGGTTTTCTGGGATTTGCTCCACCTCGCGGCTTCGCTGCCCTCTGTTCCGACCATTGTATGACGTGTGAGATTCTAGCCATAAGGGTATGAGGACTTGACGTCATCCCCACCTTCCTCCGGTTTGTCACCGGCAGTCTCATTAGAGTGCTCTTGCGTAGCAACTAATGACAAGGGTTGCGCTCGTTGCGGGACTTAACCCAACATCTCACGACACGAGCTGACGACAGCCATGCAGCACCTGTGTCCAGATTCCCTTGCGGGCACTCCCAAATCTCTTCAGGATTCCTGGCATGTCAAGGCTAGGTAAGGTTTTTCGCGTTGCATCGAATTAATCCACATCATCCACCGCTTGTGCGGGTCCCCGTCAATTCCTTTGAGTTTTAATCTTGCGACCGTACTCCCCAGGCGGTCTACTTCACGCGTTAGCTTCGTTACCAAGGATATCAATCCCCAACAACCAGTAGACATCGTTTAGGGCGTGGACTACCAGGGTATCTAATCCTGTTTGCTCCCCACGCTTTCGTGCATGAGCGTCAGTCGCATCCCAGGGGGCTGCCTTCGCCATTGGTGTTCTTCCAAATATCTACGCATTTCACTGCTACACTTGGAATTCCACCCCCCTCTGATGAACTCTAGTCCTGCAGTCACAAATGCAATTCCCAGGTTGAGCCCGGGGATTTCACATCTGTCTTACAGAACCGCCTGCGCACGCTTTACGCCCAGTAATTCCGATTAACGCTTGCACCCTACGTATTACCGCGGCTGCTGGCACGTAGTTAGCCGGTGCTTATTCTTCAGGTACCGTCAGCAGATCATGGTATTAACACAATCCTTTTCGTCCCTGACAAAAGCAGTTTACAATCCGAAGACCTTCATCCTGCACGCGGCATGGCTGGATCAGGGTTGCCCCCATTGTCCAAAATTCCCCACTGCTGCCTCCCGTAGGAGTCTGGTCGTGTCTCAGTCCCAGTGTGGCTGGTCGTCCTCTCAGACCAGCTACCGATCGTCGCCTTGGTAGGCTATTACCCCACCAACTAGCTAATCGGGCATCGGTAGCTCCAATTGCGCGAGGTCTTGCGATCCCCCGCTTTCACCCTCAGGTCTTATGCGGTATTAGCCACCCTTTCGAGCAGTTATCCCCCACAATAGGACACGTTCCGATGTATTACTCACCCGTGCGCCACTCGCCACCCAGGAGCAAGCTCCCTGTGCTGCCGTTCGACTTGCATGTGTAAAGCATGCCGCCAGCGTTCAATCTGAGCCAGGATCAAACTCTTTAGTTCAATCTCTGTTTTGTCGCTCTTCGCCGGAATTGAAAGAGAAAGAATTAACTTTCGTCTTTCGGCTTTTCCTTCAAAGCGCGAACATTCGTAAGTTTTTTGAGTGCTTATTAAGCTCTCGAAACTGCCGATGTTCACACTTATCGGTTCGTTGAATTCTGATTTTTAAAGAACAGCGCTTCGTTAGAAGCGAAGGATTAAAAGTATATCTAAGTCGTTTGCTTTTGTCAAGTTACTTTCAAACTTTTTTCTCAAGCTACAAACTTAAATTTATAACCCTCTCATAAATAGCAAAAACCCCTAGCTTCTTTCGAAACCAGGGGTTTTTAATTTTGAAGCCTGACAATGTCCTACTTTCACTGGAAATACAACCAACTATCATCGGCGATAAGGTGTTTCACTGTCCTGTTCGGAATGGGAAGGAGTGGGACCACCTCTCTATGGTCATCAGGCAAAGGCTTTGTCCACTAGGGGACGAATTCTTTACTTTGGTCAGAANATGAAGCAAGAGTTATGTGCCTCTTGACTCATGAAATTCTCTTTTTCGACATTCAGCCAAAAAAGCTTCACGGTTATAGGATCAAGCTGCACGAGCAATTAGTATTGGTTAGCTTAGTGTCTCACAACACTTACACACCCAACCTATCAACGTCCTGGTCTCGAACGACTCTTTAGGGAGGTCTAGCCTCCAGGAAGACTTATCTTCAGGCAAGTTTCCCGCTTAGATGCTTTCAGCGGTTATCTCTTCCCCACATAGCTACCCAGCGATGCCACTGGCGTGACAACTGGTACACCAGAGGTGAGTTCACTCCGGTCCTCTCGTACTAGGAGCAACCCCCGTCAATCTTCCAACGCCCACGGCAGNATAGGGACAAAACTGTCTCACGACGTTTTAAACCCAGCTCACGTACCTCTTTAAATGGCGAACAGCCATACCCTTGGGACCGGCTACAGCCCCAGGATGAGATGAGCCGACATCGAGGTGCCAAACACCGCCGTCGATATGAACTCTTGGGCGGTATCAGCCTGTTATCCCCAGAGTACCTTTTATCCGTTGAGCGATGGCCCTTCCATACAGAGCCACCGGATCACTATGACCTACTTTCGTATCTGCTCGACTTGTGGGTCTCGCAGTCAAGCACGCTTTTGCCATTGCACTATCAGTACGATTTCCGACCGTACCTAGCGTACCTTCGCACTCCTCCGTTACCCTTTAGGAGGAGACCGCCCCAGTCAAACTGCCTACCATGCACGGTCCCCGGACAGGATAACTGTCCTAGGTTAGAACCTCAAACAAATCAGGGTGGTATTTCAAGGACGCCTCCACTGTGACTAGCGTCACAGGTTCACAGGCTCCCACCTATCCTACACAGATCGGTTCAAAGTCCAATGCAAAGCTACAGTAAAGGTTCATGGGGTCTTTCCGTCTAGCCGCGGGGAGATTGCATCATCACAAACACTTCAACTTCACTGAGTCTCAGGAGGAGACAGTGTGGTAATCGTTATGCCATTCGTGCAGGTCGGAACTTGCCCGACAAGGAATTTCGCTACCTTAGGACCGTTATAGTTACGGCCGCCGTTTACTGGGACTTCGATCAGGAGCTTTCACCCCATCAATTAATCTTCCAGCACCGGGCAGGCATCACACCCTATACGTCGACTTTCGTCTTTGCAGAGTGCTGTGTTTTTAGTAAACAGTCGCAGCCACCAATTATCTGAGACCTCTTCACGCTAGGGGTGTTTCTCCCTTCACGCTACAAAGGCACACCTTATCCCGAAGTTACGGTGTCAATTTGCCGAGTTCCTTCTCCTGAGTTCTCTCAAGCGCCTGAGCATATTCAGCTCGCCCACCAGTGTCGGTTTGCGGTACGGTCCCGCTGAACTGGAGCTTAGAGGCTTTTCCTGGAAGCACATCCAATCACTTCGCTCAAAAGAGAGCTCGATGCTTTGTCTCGGAGATCCGTTGACGGATTTGCCTGTCAACCTCCTACACGCACAAACCGGGACATCCAACACCCGGATGATCTTCAATACTCCGTCCCCCCTTCGCATTCAGCGGCGGTCAAGGAATATTAACCTTGTTCCCATCAGTTACGCTTCTCAGCCTCACCTTAGGGGTAGACTCACCCCTGCTCCGATGAACGTAGAGCAGGAAACCTTGGGCTTTCGGCGAGCGGGCTTTTCACCCGCTTTAACGTTACTCATGTCAGCATTCGCACTTCTGATACCTCCAGCAACCCTTACGAGTCACCTTCGCAGGCTTACAGAACGCTCCCCTACCACTCACACATACGTGTGAATCCGCGGCTTCGGTTATTGACTTAGCCCCGTTACATCTTCCGCGCAGGAAGACTCGATCAGTGAGCTATTACGCTTTCTTTGAAGGATGGCTGCTTCTAAGCCAACTTCCTGACTGTCTTAGCCTTCCCACTTCGTTTTCCACTTAGTCAATATTAGGGACCTTAGCCGGCGGTCTGGGTTGTTTCCCTCTTGAGTCCGGACGTTAGCACCCGGTGCTCTGTCTCCCGTGCTCAAACTTCCAAGTATTCGGAGTTTGCCATGGTTTGGTAAGACGCCATGTCCCCCTAGCCATAACAGTGCTCTACCCCCTGGAGTCATACACGAGGCACTACCTCAATAGTTTTCGGGGAGAACCAGCTATCTCCAGATTTGTTTAGCCTTTCACCCCTATCCACAGCTCATCCGCTAATTTTGCAACACTAGTCGGTTCGGTCCTCCAGTGTGTGTTACCACACCTTCAACCTGGTCATGGATAGATCATCTGGTTTCGGGTCTACGCCTAACGACTTAATCGCTCTATTCGAACTCGCTTTCGCTACGCCTCCCCTATACGGTTAAGCTTGCCATTAAACGTAAGTCGCTGACCCATTATGCAAAAGGTACGCAGTCACCCCTTACGAGGCTCCTACTGTTTGTATGTATGCAGTTTCAGGATCTATTTCACTCCCCTCNCCGGGGTTCTTTTAACCTTTCCTTCACAGTACTGGTACGCTATCGGTCGATCACGAGTATTTAGCCTTGGAGGATGGTCCCCCCATCTTCAAACAGGATGTCACGTGTCCCGCTCTACTTATCGCNACACTTAGTACCACAGCCAAATTTTCTTGTAAGGGGCTATCACCCTCTATAGTAGGACTTTCCAGACCGTTCCAATAATCGTGCTGCTATCGAGTGCTAGGCTGTTCCGATTTCGCTCGCCGCTACTTTCGGAATCTCGGTTGATTTCTTTTCCTGAAGTTACTTAGATGTTTCAGTTCACTTCGTTCGCCTTCCAACCCTATATATTCAGATTGGAATACCTACAAAGTAGGTGAGTTTCCTCATTCGGAGACCTGTGGATCAAAGCTTATTTGCCAGCTCCCCACAGCTTTTCGCAGGCTGTCACGTCCTTCATCGCCTGTGATCGCCAAGGCATCCACCACATACACTTAGTCACTTGATCCTATAACCCTGAGGTATTTTTGCCCTCAAAGTCACAAGCAACCTATAACGTATACGCTGATTTCTCTGATTATGTCGGTTCTTGAGAACTTCAATGAATCAATGAATGCAATCACAACCCTCAGTTCATTCATTCGTCATCATCTCATCACGACAACGCTTCATGAACTGAACGCTTCATTTCTTTCCAAATTGTTAAAGAGCTCACGCTTTTTCTTCATTAAGAAGGCAGCACCGTACGCAAAAAATCGATTTCTCAATCGCTTGCGTACGGCGTTGTGTGAATGGTGGGTCTGGATGGTCTCGAACCATCGACCCCCGCCTTATCAAGACGGTGCTCTAACCAACTGAGCTACAGACCCTCCACAACGTGAAGTTAAAAATCATTCAACGACACGATAAGTGTGAACACCAAGTCAACTTCGAGTGCTTTAATTGCATCTCTCTGTAAAGGAGGTGATCCAGCCGCACCTTCCGGTACGGCTACCTTGTTACGACTTCACCCCAGTCATGAAACCCACCGTGGACGCCGTCCTCCTTACGGTTAGACAAACGTCTTCTGGTGAACCCCACTCCCATGGTGTGACGGGCGGTGTGTACAAGACCCGGGAACGTATTCACCGCGGCATGCTGATCCGCGATTACTAGCGATTCCGACTTCATGCAGTCGAGTTGCAGACTGCAATCCGGACTACGATCGGTTTTCTGGGATTTGCTCCACCTCGCGGCTTCGCTGCCCTCTGTTCCGACCNATTGTATGACGTGTGAAGCTCCTAGCCATAAGAGTATGAGGACTTGACGTCATCCCCACCTTCCTCCGGTTTGTCACCGGCAGTCTCATTAGAGTGCTCTTGCGTAGCAACTAATGACAAGGGTTGCGCTCGTTGCGGGACTTAACCCAACATCTCACGACACGAGCTGACGACAGCCATGCAGCACCTGTGTCCNNAGATTCCCTTGCGGGCACTCCCAAATCTCTTCAGGATTCCTGGCATGTCAAGGCTAGGTAAGGTTTTTCGCGTTGCATCGAATTAATCCACATCATCCACCGCTTGTGCGGGTCCCCGTCAATTCCTTTGAGTTTTAATCTTGCGACCGTACTCCCCAGGCGGTCTACTTCACGCGTTAGCTTCGTTACNNCAAGGATATCAATCCCCAACAACCAGTAGACATCGTTTAGGGCGTGGACTACCAGGGTATCTAATCCTGTTTGCTCCCCACGCTTTCGTGCATGAGCGTCAGTCGCATCCCAGGGGGCTGCCTTCGCCATTGGTGTTCTTCCAAATATCTACGCATTTCACTGCTACACTTGGAATTCCACCCCCCTCTGATGAACTCTAGTCCTGCAGTCACAAATNNGCAATTCCCAGGTTGAGCCCGGGGATTTCACATCTGTCTTACAGAACCGCCTGCGCACGCTTTACGCCCAGTAATTCCGATTAACGCTTGCACCCTACGTATTACCGCGGCTGCTGGCACGTAGTTAGCCGGTGCTTATTCTTCAGGTACCGTCAGCAGATCATGGTATTAACACAATCCNTTTTCGTCCCTGACAAAAGCAGTTTACAATCCGAAGACCTTCATCCTGCACGCGGCATGGCTGGATCAGGGTTGCCCCCATTGTCCAAAATTCCCCACTGCTGCCTCCCGTAGGAGTCTGGTAGTGTCTCAGTCCCAGTGTGGCTGGTCGTCCTCTCAGACCAGCTACCGATCGTCGCCTTGGTAGGCTATTACCCCACCAACTAGCTAATCGGGCATCGGTTGCTCCAATTGCGCGAGGTCTTGCGATCCCCCGCTTTCACCCTCAGGTCTTATGCGGTATTAGCCACCCTTTCGAGCAGTTATCCCCCACAATAGGACACGTTNCCGATGTATTACTCACCCGTGCGCCACTCGCCACCCAGGAGCAAGCTCCCTGTGCTGCCGTTCGACTTGCATGTGTAAAGCATGCCGCCAGCGTTCAATCTGAGCCAGGATCAAACTCTTTAGTTCAATCTCTGTTTTGTCGCTCTTCGCCGGAATTGAAAGAGAAAGAATTAACTTTCGTCTTTCGGCTTTTCCTTCAAAGCGCGAACATTCGTAAGTTTTTTGAGTGCTTTTTAAGCCCTCGAAACTGCCGATGTTCACACTTATCGGTTCGTTGAATTCTGATTTTTAAAGAACAGCGCTACATCGTTTGTTCGACGTAGGTTTTTAATTTTATCAACAAATTTTCGAGTTGTCAAATATTTTTTAAACTCTTTTTGTTGACCTGTCTTGTTCACAACGCAAAGCATTGTTCGATCAGGACAGAAGGCGTACTATACCGAAGAGTTTTTTATTTGTCAAGTTTTTTCATCATGCTTCACTACCATCTGACCCCGCTACCTGTTCCACATCTTTTCCGTGTCGCCCTCACGATGACCGTGAACGAGTCTCACCTCGTTCTTACATTGCCAAACTGGACGAGTGGGAGTTATCTTATTCGTGATTACGCTGGTCGCGTGCGTGATCTTTGTGTATCCCAAGGGACTTTGACCCAACTCGACAAAAATCGTTGGGCGATCACAGATCTCACCCCAGACTCCCTATTAACGGTCATTTGGCATGTCTTTGCTTATAGCATGGGGATTCATGATGCTTGGCTTGATGAGGACAGAGGGTTTATTAATCCTTCGGCTTTATTTATCGCACCAGAAACCGGTTCTTCAACACCGATTCAGATTGAGTTTGACGCCCCCAATTACGACATCTACACAACCCTAACGAATACCAAGCCCCATCATTTCGTGGCTTCCAACTATGATGAATTACTTGACGCGCCCTTTACATTAATCAAGACTGACGTTCCCGCGACGCTTATCGAAGTCGCGTGCCAAGGCATTCCTCATCAGATGATTATTTCGGGACAGTCCGTTACTCTACTTAATATAGAGCGCATCAAAAAGGACCTACTCTCCATACTTGATACAACGATCGCTTTTTGGGGAGAAGCGCCGTTCACGCATTATTTATTTCACCTACATTTAGACCCACAACTTTATGGTGGTACCCTGNAGCATGACGCTTCTTGCGTGCTGCAATTTGACGCAGCGTCCCTTCCAGGGCTACATGAAGATAGAGCTCCAGCGGTACTACGACGACTTTTTTTAACTCTCGTCGCCCATGAATACTTCCATGCCTGGCTCGTCAAATACTTGAGACCGAAAGCTTTTTTACCCTATGCACTCAATCGCGAGTCACACTCGCATGATTTGTGGATTTTTGAAGGCTTTACGTCTTACTACGAAAACGTCATCCCCTATCGCGCCGGAACCATCACACAGGATCGCTTTCTCTCGTTATTGAGCCAACGCTTTAATCGAGTGCGTGAACGCGAAGGCTTTCATCACGAGTCTCTTGCCAGTGCAAGTTTCAACGCATGGACACATCTATATAAGCAAACAGCAGATAGTCCCTATGCCCAAACCTCTTATTACGGCAAGGGCGCCCAGTTAGCCTTCATGTTAGATGTCGCCTTACGCCACAACACGAACGATGCGTGTTCATTAGAGAGCGTTTTACGAAATTGGTTTGAAAAGGCACGCGCCAATGAAACGCATCGTGGTTTCATAGATGGCGCCTTCTTTAAGACTTTGATTCCTCAGCCCCTGATCGAGCGATTCACTACGCTCGTTGAAACAACGGACTCAACGCTTTGGCAACAAACCTGGGACGAAACGTTGACGCTTCTTAGCCTTACTGAAAAAGCCCCTGAAAAAACACCATTATGCCAATCGCTTCTTGGTCTCTTTTTAGATACCAGCCGCCAACCCATCACGGTTCGCTACGCGCATTCTGAGGGCGTAGCCTATCAAGCAGTAGGCNTTTTTGCCAAAGACCAACTCATTGCCTTTAACGGCTATCAGCTTCGAGCTGCAGACCTTGATCGAGTTCTTTCTCAAGCAAGAGGCACAACGGCAGACATTCACTTTTTTAGAGAAAAGCAATTGCGAGCCATTAGACTCGCAATTCCTGTTTCTTCAACGCCTGGTTGTGGCACTTTAACCGTCTCTACCCTGACACNNCGCTTGTACCATCACTGGCTTAAATCTGCCAATTAATTGGTGTTTTTCCCCGCGCAGTCAACCATGCGTTGGCTGCGCTGAAATGCCCACAACCAATAAAAGGAACGGGCGGGCGACTAGCAGAAAGCGGTGACGGATGATTTGCGCACAGTACTAAGTGTTTGCCTTCATCAATCAGGGGGCGTTTACTTTGCGCAAAGTTACCCCACAACATAAAGACCACATGATCCGTTTGCGTCGACAGGGTTTCAATCACCTCATCCGTCAATTGCTGCCATCCAAGACCACGGTGACTCGCCGCAGCATCTGCTTCAACCGTCAAAATGGCATTGAGTAGCAGCACCCCTTGCTGAGCCCACGGAATCAAAGAGCCATTCGGCGTGATCGGCATCTGTAAGTCGCGCAACAATTCCTTTTTAATATTGCGTAACGAGGGGGGCACCTTCACACCATTAGGTACTGAAAATGCCAAACCTTCTGCTTGTCCGAAGCCGTGATAAGGGTCTTGCCCCAAAATCACCACTTTGACGCTTTCGGTAGGCGTCAGGTCAAACGCTCTAAACACTTGAGGCGGATAAATTTGTTTACCCGCGTCAATATCCTCGTGAACGCAACGAACGATTTGCTCTCCCGTGGGTGAAGCAAGGAATCGAGCCAATAAATTACGCCAGACGTCGGTTTGGGGCAACCTAAAGTCTGGCGCCTCAGGCATAAATAAACTCTTCGTCACTATTCTCTCGCCGAACTGAGGAAGCGGTTTTCCAACATATCTGTACGCATACGATAGAGATTAATGCGGCATGCCAACTGCGCATTCGCCTCCTGAGTGCGACGTCCCTTGGTCGTATTTTTAATGAAGTCGCACTCACGCTTGACATACGATTCGAACGCTTGATTTGCCTTCATCTGCTTATCCCAACGCGCGCGATTATGATTTGGTTTATCCCACGACTTCGCGATCACGGTCACTCGTTCAACAGCGTCTTTATGTTCGGCTTGAATATATTTCAGCTCTTTTTCTAAGCAGGCATTGATCTTTTCAAGGTCGTCTCCCGCCTTTTGATAACACATATTAATGCCAACCATTTCAGACGCACTGACCGGGCTCAAAGCCAACAATGCACTCATGCCAAGCAGTGATAAAGCTAATTTCATTTTTATAGTTGTCCTGTTGTAATCATTTTTTCGCAGACCTTGCGAGCACTCGGATAAATCTTAGAAAATCCCGCTTCTCTTGCCCAATCGGCAATCGAAACCCCTTCGTTGTAACCTGTTTCAACCAAAGCCACAGTCACCCCTGCTGCGCGTCCAGCCAAAGCATCGTTTCGGCTGTCACCCACCATAATGGCTTGAGAGGCATCGACCTTCAGGATGTCCATTGCTCTCAAGAGCATATCGGGCGCAGGTTTATTTTTAGGACAATCGTCCCCTGCAACCACGGCATCAAAGAGATGCGCAATGCCACGGCTCTCAATAAACTCCACAGTCAAGCTGCGAAGTTTATTCGTCACCAAGGCTGTCTTTACGCCTTGGGCGCGTAACGCCACAATGGCATCCACGACACCCGGATAAAACGTGACATAACGTCCGCCTGCCTCTTCCCAGGCATCCAGCAAACGCGAAAAAAGCGTTTGACGGGTTTCGCTTGTCACGTCAATCTCTAAATGATTACAAAGACGATCGACCAAAACGCCCATCCCTCGACCAATCATGGCTCCCACAGCGGCTTCGCTAGGCACTTTGTACCCCATCGATGACACAGCTTTGGAGACACCTTGATAAATTTCAGGCAACGAGTCGACTAACGTACCATCCAAATCGAAAAGTACGGCTTTAACGTTTTGCATGATTGATTAATCCAACTGAACAACAGCAGTCTTCATCTGAGCGATGACCTGCGCATAGCCTTCTGCAGAGCCAGCGCCAAACACAGCGGAACCAGCAACAAACGTATCTGCCCCAGCGGCNGTCACCTTGGCGATATTGGTGGGCTTGATACCCCCGTCGACTTCCAAAGCAATGCGGCGACCCGTTTCCTCTTCATAGCGATCAAGGCGAGCGCGTACCTGAGTAATCTTTTCTAACGTCGAATCAATAAAGCTCTGACCACCAAAGCCAGGGTTCACGCTCATCAAAAGGACAACGTCCAAACGATCCAACTCATAGTCAAGGTACGTTAGTGGCGTTGCCGGATTAAACACCAACCCTGCCTTTAAACCATGATCACGGATCAACTGCAGCGTGCGATCAACATGACGAGAAGCTTCACAATGGAACGTAATAATGTCGGCGCCAGCCTTAGCAAACGCCGGAACCAATTCATCTACGGGTTCCACCATCAAATGCACATCCACTGGCACCGAAGCGTAGGGACGAATGGTACCTTCAACNACCAAAGGACCGACAGTCAAATTGGGGACATAGTGATTGTCCATCACATCAAAATGAATCCAATCCGCGCCACCCGCAATCACATCACTCACCTCTTGACCGAGACGAGCAAAATCAGCTGAAAGAATTGAAGGAGCAATACGACATTGACGCATGATGAATATTCCTTTCTCCGCACAATCGCGGTCCGTTAAAACTCTTGTCATTGTACCGACAGTTACCCCTGACTTCGAGCATTCGCGAGTGAATGTACTGATTTTTTACAACCGTTTTAAAGCACATCGCCTAGAATCAACGTGCGACTTGTTTATTTATTCGATCTCATTCTTTCGTTTGTTGCCTTACTTCACCGCTATGGACATTAGAATTTTTCGTCGCTTTGCGGCACTCTCAGCTTTACTCGCCCTGACTGCCTGCACGACGGTAGATACGCCCGAAACACCTTCTCAAAAACCCGTTCCCCCTAAAAGCACAGAAGTCGCTTTTATTCAAAGCCATTTTGACAATTTGCCGCTCGTCGAAAATCAATCCTGGGAACCGGCGCTCTCTGCTTTTCAAGCGTCCTGTAAGGTCATGCAGCAAGATGCTCGATGGACCGAAGTGTGTCGTCAAGCCCTCCTCACTGACCCGATTGGTGCTCAACGCTTCTTTTTAAATAATTTCACGCCCTGGCAAGTCATCATCGCCCATCAGGATGAGGCAGTTCCAAAGACCACGGGCTTGATGACGGGGTACTACGAGCCACTCTTACGCGGAAGCCGTACCAAAGAAGGTCCCTACCAACATCCTCTTTATAGAGTCCCAGGGGACTTACTCACCATTGACTTAGGTTCTTTATACCCTCAACTTAAAGGGCTTCGTCTGCGTGGCAAACTCGAGGGACAGCGCGTCGTGCCGTATGATGATCGAGCCAAGATTCAAAGTCGTCAAGATCTTGCCCCTTATGCCATTGCATGGGTAGACGACCCTGTCGCTGCCTTTTTCTTACAAATTCAAGGCTCAGGTCGTATCCAACTGCCTGACGGCTCACATATGAGAGTGGGGTTTGCTGACCAAAATGGCCATCGCTATCACGCTATTGGATCCTGGCTCATTCAAAAAGGCTATTTCAAACCTCATGAACTCTCGATGCAACGCATTCAGCGGTGGGCTAAAAGCCACCCAAACCAAGTCAATGAAGCTCTCGCTCAAAATCCGAGTTATGTCTTCTTTGAAGAACGTGCCATTGCGCCTAACCTAGGCCCTCTGNGCGCACAAGGTGTGCCTCTCACGCCTGAAGCGAGCGTTGCCGTTGACCTTCATTATTGGGTACTAGGGACACCATTTATTGTGTCAGCCCACCAAACCAATCCGACGTTAAGCATCACGCGTCCCGTCATTGCTCAAGATACGGGCGGCGCGATTCGCGGTCCCATTCGCTTTGACTATTTCTGGGGATTTGGTGATCAGGCGGGTGCCCAAGCCGGTCGACAAAAAAGTGAAGTCGCCTCCTGGATTTTGATTCCTAACGGACAAGCGCCCGAAAGCTTTATGGTTCGATAAGACAAAAAAGACGTGCCACCCAAAAGCGCACGTCTTTTTTGTTAAGGGGCAATGATTACTGGTACTTGTCAGCATGCTTTCTAACTGCTGCGGAGACATCGCCCCTGTATGACGATCCCCAGTCTTAAAGAAGAAAGTGGGAGCCCCCGTCACATTAAATCGATTAGCAAGCAAGAGATTACGCTGCAAAACACTCGCGTCACAGCTCGAAGGCACTGCGGCAGGACGAATGCTACTCTTCATCCATTCATGCCAAGCCTTTGCAGGATCCTTAGAGCAAACAATTTCACGAGCATTCGTTTCGCCACGCAACATCGGCGTAATGAACGTGTAAACCGTTAAGTTGCCAACCTGTGCATAGACGCGTTCCATCGTACGGCAGAAAGTGCAGTTTGCGTCAGAGAAGACCACCAATTCGCGTTCACCCGTACCGAACACTTGCTTCACAGCATCCTTTACAGGNTACCAATCTTTCCAACGTTCTCTAGCGACTTGACGAATGCGTTCATTCGTCAAATCAACCTGAGACACCGTATCGATTAAACGACCAAAGAGCACATAGCGTGCAGAGTCGTCCACATAATAAATGCGGTCTTCGACCAACACTTCCCAAACCCCAGGCATGGGACTCGTACGAACTTCTTCAGCTTGCAGTCCCGTATTTTTTAAGAGAGCAGCCTCAACACTTTTAGGCGTCGCAGCCATCGTCTGGGCACATATCCCTGCCGCAAGACAGGCGCCTAAAGCAACAAGCAATTTCTTTTTCGACATATTTCTAACCTATAAAAGGCGCATTTGCCTAAATCGTACGAAGTCTATCTCACCCTAATTCTTTCGCGCTTAAATCCCACACAATTTTTAGTCTTAGTTCGTAAAAAATTGTCTTGACATCGCATTTCAACTTTTTTTGACTTTTTACACATCATATCTTGCAAAAATTCTTCAACAAGCATATAATTGTCGTCTCGCATGTGGCTGGGTAGCTCAGTTGGTAGAGCAGCGGATTGAAAATCCGCGTGTCGGCGGTTCGATTCCGTCCCCAGCCACCACGCGACAATTTGAAAACTTGATGGCTGGGTAGCTCAGTTGGTAGAGCAGCGGATTGAAAATCCGCGTGTCGGCGGTTCGATTCCGTCCCCAGCCACCATGGCGAGCAGACTGATCAATCAGCCTGCTTTTTTTTCGCTCTTCCATTTCATCAATAAGGGCGCCACTCAAGCACCCTTACTGACCATCTATCTACATCAGTCTCATTCTTTCTTCGACTGACAATAAGCCTCCCACCCTTCTTTTCTTAGCTTGCAAGCTGGGCACTCTCCACAGCCATATCCCCACGGATGTTGATGCGTTCGATCGCCTGTGTAGCACGTATGCGTATCCCATCGAATTAAATCGACCAATGCTTCGCCGCCCAACGACTCTACTAAGGACCACGTTTGCGCTTTAGTCAGCCACATCAACGGCGTTTCAATCACCACGGGCTGATCCATGCCTAAAGAAAGCGTCACCTGCAAACTCTTGAGCGTATTGTCTCGGCAGTCTGCATAGCCCGAATAATCGGTTTCACACATACCGCCGACAAGCGTCTTGATCCCACGTCGATACGCCACAGTGGCAGCAAACGTAAAGAACAATAAGTTACGCCCAGGTACAAACGTATTGGGGACCCCGTTTTGAGCAAACGCAATTGCCTGTTCCTGCGTCAATGCACAATCACTAATTTGTCCCAAAAGCCCCATATCCAACAGATGGTCTTCACCCAACCGTTCGTACCAAGCGGGCTTAAAGGCTTTCATTGTTGTTAAGAGTTTTTCTCGACAAATCAATTCCACCTGATGGCGCTGTCCATAATTGAACCCTAGCGTTTCGACGCGCTCAAAATGTTCAAGCGCCCACGCCAAACACGTGGTGGAATCCTTACCACCTGAAAACAAAACCAGGGCAGCTCCTACTCTAGGCATCATCTGCGCCTCTTTCTCCGTCGTCATGCTTCCTCCTTTGTATGCGTCAACATTAATAACTTAGCTTCCCGACGAATCGCGAGACATTCTTTAATATGCGATTCACCAAGCCAAGTAAACATCCCGTACGACAATGCCGCTGCCGTACCTTGTCCGATCACAGGCACCCAACGAGCAACGCGACCACTCGCCCATCGTGCGCCAACTTGTTTCACGAGTCCTAGCACCATAGCGCTCGAGACATATTTCCCAGCAAACATCGAACCCACATGACTCATCGCTTTAAAAAGAGCAATGCGATCCTCGGTGTTCAACTGAGCCATTTGCTCAGGACTTAAATAGAAAATTCGGTTAATGGTGTTAAACATACTCACCAAAGCGCCCAAATCCACGGCAATGTCTAACCCAGGCAAAGGGACTAACGTCGCCCCAGCACTTAAGACCGCACGCCGACGCACTTCAGCCCGGGCTAGCTTTGCTGCCTGAGAAAGGCCATCCGTATCCGCTTCATGACTCATCTCATTCACAACTCTAAAGATCCTCAAACTTTCTTAAGCTAAACACAACGTTACGCCCTATATAATTCGCGCATTATGTTAAACATTGTTGCTACATGTCGTAGTAACACCATTCTTTCCATTTACCGTCGCGATGCATCTGCTTGCTATAGGTCTTAACCATACTACCGCGCCCGTTTCCGTTCGTGAGCGCGTAGCCTTCTACCCCGATGAAGTTGCCGAAACTATCAGCCATCTGCGCGAGCGGTTTTCTAGCACCCAGATGGGAGGCATTCATGAAGCCGCCATCCTGTCTACGTGCAACCGTACCGAACTCTATTGTGCCGCTGAAAATGCGGACGCCGCCAAAGACGCTATTCTTGATTTTATTTGCGACCGTAAGCATGTCAGTCGCTCTGAATTAGAACCGCACGTCTATATTTTTGAGCAAGAAGAAGCCGCCAAGCACACCTTCCGCGTTGCCTCTGGTCTTGACTCGATGGTGCTCGGCGAAACCCAAATCGTGGGTCAGATGAAAAAAGCCGAGAAAATGGCGCGTGATGCGCATGGTCTTGGCACCATGCTTAACCATCTTTTCCAGTCGACGTTTACCGTTGCCAAAGAAGTGCGTACGTNNACCACGGCGATTGGAACTAACTCTGTCAGTTTGGCTGCCGCCGCTGTGCGTTTAGCTTTGCGTCTTTTTGGCAACCTCAACGACGAACGTGTGCTCTTCGTTGGCGCGGGTGAAATGATTGAACTTTGTGCTGCGCACTTTGCCGCGCAAAGTCCCAAGTCCATTACCATTGCCAACCGTACCCTGGAACGCGGTCAAACGCTTGCCCGTACGGTGCATGCTGACGCCATTCGCCTGGCAGACTTACCTGAACAGATCGCTCGCTATGACGTGATCGTGTCTTGTACAGCCTCTGCTTTGCCGATTATTGGGCTCGGCATGATCGAACGCGCCATTGCGGAACGTAAGCATCGCCCAATGTTCATTGTCGATTTAGCAGTGCCGCGTGACGTTGAACCCGAAATCGATCGTCTTGACGACGTGTACGTTTACACCGTTGACGACTTGGGTAAGGTTGTAAACCAGGGTTTAGCTAGCCGTCAGGCTGCCATCACTCAGTNNACCGAAACGATTATTAGTCTTCGCATGCATGACTTTGCTGAATGGCTCCGTCAGCGCGAAACCGTGCCCTACATTCAGTCTTTACGCGATCGCGCTCAAATATTGCGTGATGCCGAATTAGCACGCGCTCTTCGTCATCTTCATCACGGAGACGATCCTGAGGAAGTCTTAGCGATGTTGGCACACCTACTCACCAACAAACTTACGCATGACCCGACGATTCTCTTACGTAATGCGGAAGGCTTATGCGATGAAGATCGAGATTTGATGGAACGATTACTGAATCGTTTTTATCGTCGCCACGATCGATAAATCACAGAGGAACCTACGGGTTCCTCTTTTTTAGCTATTCTTAAAGGTTCAATACTTCCTATTTCGATTTGCAGACAAAATGATTAACGACAACATGCGATTGAAACTCCGCCAACTCGCACGCCGCCTTGAAGAAATCGACGGTATGTTGGCTGCGCCTGAATGTGCGCAAGATATGACCAAATTCCGAGCTCTAACCAAAGAGCGTGCTGACATTGAACCTGTTGTCCAGAAGCATCATGAATTAGAGCAGACTGACCTGGATCTTCAGACGGCAAAAGAAATGCTGCAAGATCCTGATATGAAGGACTTTGCCCAAGAAGAAGTTCAAAGTGCGCAAGCTAAATTAGAAGTGATCGAGCACGAACTTCAGATCTTGTTGTTGCCCAAAGACCCCAACGACAGTCGCAACATCTTTCTTGAAATCCGTGCAGGGACGGGGGGCGACGAATCGGCTATTTTCGCGGGCGACCTATTGCGTATGTACCTTCGTTATGCCGAAAACCAAAATTGGCAAACCGAGATCGTCTCCAAAAACGAAAGTGAATTGGGTGGCTACAAAGAAGTCATCGTTCGCATCATCGGCGAAGGCGCATATTCTCGTCTCAAGTTTGAATCGGGCGGTCATCGTGTGCAACGTGTTCCGGTTACCGAAAGTCAGGGGCGCGTGCATACCTCTGCCTGTACGGTTGCCGTGTTGCCTGAATTAGATGAAATTGAAGAAGTCGACCTTAACCCAGCCGACCTTCGTATTGACGTCTTCCGTGCTTCGGGCGCTGGGGGGCAGCACGTGCAAAAAACTGACTCTGCCGTTCGTATCACCCATTTGCCCACGGGCCTCGTCGTAGAATGCCAGGACGAACGTAGTCAAACACAAAACAAAGTGCGCGCAATGGTACGTTCTTGCTTCGCGTATTCATGCCGCTCAAGTGCTGAACAACAAGCAAAAGAAGCGACCGAACGTAAGAGCTTAATTGGTTCAGGTGACCGTTCTGAGCGTATCAGAACCTACAATTATCCTCAGGGTCGCGTGACTGATCACCGCATCAACCTCACGCTTTATCGTCTTGAGGCTATCATGGATGGTGACCTTGCTGAAATCGTGACAGCACTCACCACTCAACATCAGTACTGAACAGTTGGCTGCTCTCGCTTAACGGAGACCTCCTCACGTCATGACTGAAGTTAAACGCAACACCGTCCGAACTTTGATTGCCGATGCGATGCCGAAAATTGACTGCTTTGAGGCTTTCATTCTTTTAGCCCATATTCTCGATAAGCCAAAAGAATATCTCATTGCCCACGATGACGACGAGTTGTCCGATACGACGGTCATGACGTTTGATATGTTTGTCTCGATGCGCCTTGATGGTATGCCCGTGCCCTATCTAACGGGTCATCAGGATTTTTTCGGTCGTTACTTTGCCGTTGACCCCAACGTGCTGATTCCTCAGCCCGACACCGAAGTCCTCATTGAACAGAGCCTTAATGGTGACGCCAGAGCGACCGAAAATTCTCGACATGGGTACGGGAAGTGGTTGTATAGCCATTACGATGGCCAAAGAATGCCCTGGTTCACGTGTAACAGCCACCGATTTTTCTGAAGGTGCGCTCAACATCGCCAAGACTAACGCCCAAACATTGGAAGCTAACATCGATTTTCGTCTAGGCTCTTGGTGGACCCCAATCAAAGAAAGCGAAAAGTTCGACTTGATTCTCAGTAACCCGCCTTATATTCGTCCCAACGACGAACATCTCCCAGCATTACATCACGAGCCTCAAACGGCGCTCACCGATGGTGTTGACGGCTTATCTTGCCTCCACGAAATTGCAGCACACGCCATTGAACACCTCGACACGGGTGGTTGGTTACTGGTTGAACACGGTTGGGATCAAGCCGAAGCGGTTGCAGAATTATTCCGTGCCTATGGTCTCGCCGCCGTGCGTAGCGTCAAAGATTATGGCGGCAATGATCGTGTCACGATGGGACGTCGCCCCTAATCACGATCTCTTTGGATTGGGTTCCAAGATTTTTTACCCTCATCGTTCAGTTTTTCTGAACACTGCGTTCAGAAAAATTGAACGGTTTGTGTTTTGGTGTCGTTGAAACCACCAACCTGACCTCAAACTTCTGAAAACGCTAGCTACAAATAAAAAAAAACCGTACTGCAAAACACAGTACGGCTTCAGGATCTGGTGCCCCTTAACTGACTCGAACAGTTGACCTACCGCTTACAAGGCGGTTGCTCTACCAACTGAGCTAAAGAGTACCGAGTGGAAGATTATAGCATTTATTCGTTTTTCTGAGGAAACTTTTTTACTTCACGCGCATCGGACGACGAACAGGCGGCGTGTCAGTGGCAGGCGCTTCTTGTGGTTTTTCTGCGACCACAGATTCAGTGACCTCAAAATGCAGAGCAAACTGCGGGCATTCCAATGGCGTCACGGCAATGATGCGATTTAACGGCACATACACGTCAAAGATTTCATTCATCTCACCAAAACGGGCTTGAAAACTCAGCGCGTCGTCAGCAACCACCAACCGGTTCACCGCCTCATCCGTCACATCGAAAACGATGCGACCATCGCGCACATATTCCATCGGCACCTGGCAAGCATGGTCAACAGCCACCATCACATAAGGCGACGTCCCAGTATCTCGGCAATAGTCAAGCACTGCATTGATCAAGTAGGGCTTCATTGGCTTCGGGTTTGAAGCTTGCATCATCGTGAATCCTTTTAATAAGTAAAAGAAAGTACCGACGGTTAAATACCCACCGTACCATTTCTATCGCGATTCTCTAAAGCATCACCTTATCGACGCATGACACGTTCAGACGGCGTCATGGAGTCAATGAACGCAGGACGCGAGAAGAGACGTTCACCATACGTCATCAACGGCGCAGCCGAAGCCGGCATTTCGATGTCGTAGTGATCCAAACGCCAAAGCACAGGTGCCAACATCGCATCAAGCAAAGAGAAATCCGGACCAAGCAAGAAGTTGCCGTTCGTCAAACGGTTAGAAATCATACCTAACTGTTCGCGCACCTTACGACGAGCCACGCGGTGCTGTTCTTCTGTTGCATTACGATTTTCAAGTACACGAACCGGAGTGAAAATTTCACGACCCAAGATGAACAAGAACAAACGGGCACGGGCACGCAACACGGGTTCAGGCGGCATTAACTGCGGATGAGGAAAGCGATCATCAATATACATATTGATGATGTCAGCCTGATAGAGCGTCATATCACGTTCCTGAAGGATCGGCACTTCGCCGTACGGATTAAGGGCACTGACATCGGGCGATTGGAACATGTCAAGATCCTGAACCTCAAATTCGCAACCCTTTTCATACAACACAAATCGGCAGCTATGAGAGAACGGACAAGTCATGCCCGAAAAGAGGACCATCATATAATCTTTCCTTTATGAACCTTTACTGATACACACAAAAAGGGCGACTAAAACACCCTAGTGGATTGATTTTAGCAAAAAGCTTCGATATTTACTAAAAAATATTTTTAATACATCTTTTCTTAATACTGCAAGAGTAGCAAATAAATTTTTTAGAAAGTTTTTTCGACCCAGGATTTAGACCGGATTTTCATCCTGGAAAAAGCTAATCTCAAGTTCAGGGAATGCTGTTTCCAAATGCTGGTACNNCAAAGCGCGGATTCCACACATTTCCGTTGCATAGTGACCTGCGGCTAAATATAAAATGCCGTTTTCTCGCGCTTCATAGGTCGTACGTTCTGACACTTCGCCAGATAAATACACATCACACCCCTGATTTGCGACGTCGACGAGTTCATCTTGTGCCGCGCCCGAACACCAGCCCACGCGATGTACCGTGTCANNATCGGCGTCCCCAACACCANNAAGGCTTACGGTACCAAAAGCCGTTTCGACCACTTCGATAAAACGCTCTAAAGGCATCGGACCATCATTTAACGTGCCCAAACACGTCAAATCGTAATGCCCCATTTGGGAGGTGATGGTGAGCCCGAGTAGACGTGCAATTTGAACATTGTTACCCACTTCAGGATGCGCATCTAACGGCAAGTGGTACGCAACCAAATTGATGTCGTACCGANNCATCAAAGCCTTGAGTCGACGATATTTCATGCCTGTGATTTCGGATTTTTCTCCTTTCCAAAACCAACCGTGATGCACCAAAACGCAATCAGCACCAACGGCTACCGCATGATCAATGAGCGCTTGACTTGCACTCACCCCAATCACGATACGCTTGACGTCAGGCTTACCTTCAACCTGAAGACCGTTCGGCGCGTAGTCCTTAAAAAGTGAAACGCAAAGATACTCATTTAAGTAGTCAACCAATGCACGAGTCTGCATAATGTATCCTTTCTTCTTTTAGTCATTTTTGTTCGGAGCACGTTTCCATGATCCGTAAGTTGTGGCTCGCCTTCGCCCAAACTGTCACCATCTACTTTGGCGTTGTGACCGTAGCCACCCTAACCACCGACTGGCAACCAACATGGTTGCCCTCTTCGAACAAAGCTAGCGTGCCCACTGTGCCTGATTTTAGTGAGGCCGTCAGTCACGCCGTGCCTGCCGTGGTCACCATTTTTACCCGCCACGATGACCCAGGCGCACGCCCAGAACAAATCGGTACCAACTGGAATAGTCTGCCTGAGCAAGATTTTGACACCCTGGGCAGTGGGGTAATTGTATCAACCGACGGCTATGTCCTCACGAACTACCATGTCGTCATGGCTATTCAAGGACTCTATGTTGGTCTAGCTGATGGACGCCAGATTGAAGCTGTGCTCGTGGGTAGCGACCCTGAAACCGATTTAGCGCTTCTGCGTATTCAAGAAAAAGACTTGTCCGCCGTCACGATTGGCGACAGTACACAGTTACGCATTGGGCAATCTGTGCTTGCCATTGGCAACCCCTTTGACGTTAGTAAANCTGTGACCGCCGGCATCGTGTCCGCGTTAGGTCGTCATGGTTTGGGGCTCAATAGTTATGAAGACTTCATTCAAACCGACGCAGCCATCAACCAAGGCAATTCAGGGGGTGCGCTCATTAACGCACAAGGTGAACTCATTGGCATTAACACTGCCATCTTTTCCCCTGAGCAATCAGATGGCTTTATCGGTATTGGCTTTGCGATCCCTAGTTCCATCATTGAGCGCGTCTTACCTAGCCTCATGGCTGGCAAGGTCGTAGAACGCGGCTACTTTGGTTTTGTGCCGCGACAACTTTCTCGAGAGTTTGCTCAAGACTTAGTACTCCNNACCGTCTCTCAGGGCGTCATGGTTAGCCATGTATTGGGAAAGAGCCCTGCCGCTCAAGCGNGCCTTCATGCGTTTGATATTTTGAAAAAGATTGATGGTGAAGAGATTCATCACGTCAACCGTGTCCTTCAAATCATCGCAGCCCTTAAACCAGGGATCCCCGTTGAGGTTGAAGTCCTGCGTGGCTCACAACTCGTCACCCTAACAGTCACGCCTGGCGTTCGCCCAAAGAATGCCATTGAACGTGCACAAGTGGGTCCTGCCGCGATCGACACCATTAGCACCGTTCCCTAAATAAAAAACGCGCCCAATGGAAAGTTGAGCGCGTTTTTCTTTATCGATTATTCGTCATCATCAGGCATGGCATCGATATCTTCTTGGGTCTTCCCAAAGAACTTCACGAGCCAAATCCCTGCCTGGAACAAAATCACCAACGGCAAGGCTAACAAAAGCTGAGAGAGCACATCGGGCGGCGTGAAAATAGCGGCGATCACAAAGGCGCCAACAATCACAAAGGGGCGTGCTTTCACAAGCTTTTCGTAAGTACTNAACCCAACATAGTTGAGTACCATCACCACGATCGGCACTTCAAACGTCAAACCAAAGNNTACCACAAACATCGTCAGCACAAAACTGAAATATGAATCGATGTCTGGTGCGAAATTCACGCTATCAGGCGAGAAACCCGCAATAAATTGGAAGACCATTCGGAAAACGACGAAGTAGCAATACGCCATCCCAACCGCAAACATCGAAATGGACGACACCAAAATCGGTAATGCCAAACGCTTTTCTCTACGGTATAACGCAGGCGCCACGTAAGCCCACAACTGGTAGAGCACGAACGGAAGAGCGATTAAGAAAGCCACGAACAAGGTGACTTTCAACGGCACCATAAAAGTACCNACCACCCCAGTGGTANNCAGCAACTTTACCCCTTGAGGCAGCGCAACCATCAACGGCTTACTCAAGTAGTCGAAGATTTGCTTCATGAAAGGGGAAAGACAAGCAAAGACCACCAAGACGGCAATGGCGGACTTGACGGTGCGATTACGTAGCTCAATCAGGTGGCTCACCAACGGCTGTTCGTTGGCGGGATCATCAGGCGCTTCGAGCTGTTTTTGATTTTCTGCCATAGCTGTATTTTATCGATAAATACGAGGACGGTTCGTTCGAGCACGTGCAGCCAAACGGCGATTATTACCACCCAACTGCGCGTCTCTCATGCCTAATTCTCGACGAAGCTTTGCAATTTCCTGGGCAAGTTCGTCCACGGACGGACCCGCATGATATCGCTTGGTAAAGGTCTTGGGCTCTTCCCACTTATACATCGGCTCTACTGCTGTAGAGCTTTCCTGAGAGTCTCCCCAACCATAGAAATCAGCGATTTCGTCACTCGAGCCAGCCGAAGCCATCTTGTTGACGGACTCTTCGATTTCTTTCAAGCTATCCTGCGCTTGCGTCACTGCCTCTTTCGTATCCGTCGAAACAGACTGAACGTCTTTTTCGATCGCGGAAGCGGACTTCTCAACCGTAGACTTCACATCATTTGCGAGAGCCTTGGCCTCATCTTGAATTCGTTTGAGCTCTGCGAGTTCCGTTTCTCGGTTGATATCGGATTTGACCTGAGCAACGAATCGTTGCGCCTTCCCAATCCACTCCCCCGCTGTACGAGCTACTGTCGGCAATCGTTCCGGTCCGAGTACCACAAGGGCAATCGTCCCGATAACCAACATCTCACTGAAACCGAAGTCAAACATGTTTATCCTTGTCTTTCACTAAAGAGCCGCGGTCAGCCCCAAAGACTGCCGCGGTAGTTAGCTTAAGCGTCAAACGCTCACTGTCTCCACTTAATCTCTACAGGATTAAGTCCTGAGCAGATTAGGAAGCGTTCGTCTTATCCTTGGCTTCCACATCAACAGTGGCAGCCTTATCTTGGGCAATTTCCTTCTTAGGCGCTTCTTCGCCTTCCTTCATACCATCCTTAAAGCCTTTGATCGCACCGCCAAGGTCCTTGCCCATATTCTTGAGCTTGCCCGTACCGAAAACCAGCACAACAATGACCAAAACGATCAGCCAGTGCCAAATAGAAAGGGAACCCATTTTTTCTCTCCTGAGATTATTTCGTCCAAGGCTGCGGACCGCCAAGAACATGAATGTGTAAATGATCAACTTCCTGACCGCCATCGCGACCGGTGTTGATAATGACGCGGAAACCGTTCTTTGCACCTTCCTGCAACGCTAACGTACGCGTTAATCCAAGCATTTTACCCAAAAGCGCGGCATCTTCAGGCTCCGCTTGAGCTAAAGATTGAATGTGCTTTTTCGGGATAATCAGAAAATGAATCGGTGCCTTCGGATTAATATCTCGGAAAGCAAGAACTTCTTCATCTTCATAAACCTTGGATGCGGGGATTTCTCCACGTGCGATCCGGCAAAACAGGCAATCGTCAAGTTGCATGGAAACCTCTGTCAAGCTTAATGCTTTCTAACCCACGCTTCACACATGGGTTTTGGAAAGCGCATTAACCATTTTAATGATCAGCGTTATCCTAAGCTTACCATCACCAAGGCTTTTGAAGCGTTAAGCCATTATGATGGGTTTTTAAGGCGTTCGCCTACCGTCTTAAAGCGGTATGGTCGCACCTACTTAGGTATGTATTCTGATCGTTATCGATACATATCTTCAGGCGCACGAACCACGGGTTCAGCTTCACGCCAACCACCAGATCCGAGTTCACGCCAGAAGCAACTCGCATGCCCCGTATGGCAAGCGACACCACCCTGTTGGTCGACAAGATACAAAACCGCTTTACCGTCAGTGTCGAGTTGCATGCCTAATACTCGCTGCTCATTACCCGACGACTTGCCTTTACACCAGACCTGACCGCGCGAACGGGAGAAATAGACACCGCGTCCCGTCGCTACCGTTTCTTCAAGCGCTTCTTTATTCGCCCAAGCAAACATCAATACGCGATGCGTCTCGTCATCCTGCACAATGACGGGAACCAAGCCTTCTTCGTTAAAGTGAACTTCATCAATCCAACTCATCTCTTTCTCCGTTTTTTTTTGCTGAGCACGCTTAGCAAACGTTCTATCAGGCAGTACACGCACAATATCGGCGCCTAACTGACGCAGTTTTTCTTCCATACGTTCATAGCCACGATCAAGGTGATAAATACGATCAACCGTGCTACTACCCTGCGCAGCCAAAGCCGCAATCACCAACGAGGCCGAGGCACGCAGATCGGTTGCCATAATCGTGGCGCCTGTCAACTCGGGCACCCCTTCTACAATCGCGGTATGGTATTCAATCGTGATATGTGCACCAAGACGCAAGAGTTCGGGCACATGCATAAAGCGATTTTCAAAAATCGTTTCCGTAATATGNGTCGTCCCCGATGCCAAACAATTCAAAGTCATGAACTGCGCTTGCATATCGGTGGGGAACCCTGGATGCGGCACCGTACGAATAGAAACGGGTTGCGGACGACCATCCATGCGAACACGAACCCAGTCGTTACCAATGTCCAACTGAGCGCCACAACAACGTAACTTATCTAACACGACTTCCATGTGAGCTGGCTGACAGTGCGTCACCAAAACGTCGCCTTGCGTCACCACAGAAGCCACAAAGAAGGACCCAGCTTCAATACGGTCAGCAATCACCGTGTGCTCGGCGCCGTGCAACTGCTTCACCCCTTCAATATAGAGAACCGGTGTCCCAGCCCCCTGAATACGAGCCCCCATTGCATTGAGGCAGTTGCATAAATCAACCACTTCTGGTTCGCGCGCAGCATTTTCAATGACAGTACAACCTTCAGCCAACACCGCGGTCATCACCAGGTTTTCGGTACCCGTCACGGTCACCATATCGGTCACAATATGTGCCCCCGTCAATCGCGACGCGGTCGCACGCACATAACCATGATCAATTTCAACCTGAGCCCCTAACTGACGAAGACCACGAATATGCTGATCTACGGGTCGAGCACCAATCGCGCAACCACCTGGCAAACTCACATCTGCGCTACCAAATCGAGCCACCAACGGACACAACGTCAACACAGACGCGCGCATGGTCTTCACTAAGTCATAGGGCGCAATCGTACTCGTCACGGTACTCGCATTGAGAATGACATCTGTCCCTTCTCGCTGCACTTTAACGCCCATGCCAGCCAACAGCTTCAACATCGTACGCACATCAGCCAAGTCAGGCACGTTATGAAGCACCAAGTCATCGNNTACCGTCAACAAAGAAGCAGCCAAGATAGGTAACGCGGCATTCTTGGCGCCAGAAGCACGAATTTCGCCGACGAGGCGGTGACCGCCATTGATTTTGAGCTGTTGCATGGTGTTATTTCGTTCGCAGTTGAGTAAGAGCTTGAGCTAGTTCGAAAGACTTTATATCTTCCGAAAACTAACACAATCACTCTCACAATGGTAGAGCCAATCAGGAATTGACATAGAAACGGCGCGGATAGCCGCGCCGTCGACGTGAATCATTCTATTTTAATGGGGTTTAAGTAAAGTCTCCAAGCCATAGAGCTTGACTAACTCCATAAACCCTGGCGGTACCGCTAGAAGCGTTAACTCTTTGCCCGCCGCCTTGGCTTGACGATACGCGTAGAGTGCCAACGCAAGCACGGTACTATCTACACGAACCACGCCTTCAAAGTCCAACGTGTAATCTCCATTACGCGTGGCTTTGACGACCAAGCCTTGGCTTTCGAAGCTTCAACAAACGTTAAATGAGGCGTATTGAACTTCATGGCTTACTTGGTCTTTTGCGCGTTAGCATCCACCAAAGCGTCAGACTTCTCTTCTAAAAGACGAATCAAACCCGGAACACCCTCCTGATTGAGCGTGGACGCAAACTGAGAACGGTAGTTTTCGACCATCCAAATGCCTTCGACATTGACGTCGACAATCTTCCACTCACCCGCCTTATTACGGTAGATACGATAGTCAAGCCCGATATCAGGCTGACCCTGTGCCTTCAAGAGCGTACGGATCACCATTTCGTCTTTGACCTTACGGTTGCGCGTTGGGCGCAATTCGCACGTATGGTCCTTTACGTTCTTCAAGGCACCTGAATAGATACGAATCAAAAGCTTTTCGAAGCCCGCCATCAAACGCTGACGTTCTTCCTTAGACGCCTGACGCCACTTANNAATTTCCACGGTCATGCGCGTCATCATCGTAAAGTCAACGCACGTCATCACGCGGTTATCGACGAGCGCCTGCAACGCAACAGGGTCACCTGCGTGCAACTTGGGATTCGCTTTAATTTCTTGAAGAATCCCATTACTAACCGACAAAACCCAGTCAAACGGATCCTGTGCTTCAGCCGCGATGGCGGGAAGCGAAACGAATGCCATGCTAGTGGCAGCAGCCAAAATCAAATCTCGTCTCTGCATTACGGTTCCTTTACAGTATTGTCATCCGACGTATCGTCATCATCAAACGAAAGCGGCGTCAAAGATTCAAGCTCTTCTTCACCCGATTGAGCGCCATCAGCAATGGCATGTCGACGCTGTTGGCGATAAGCATTACGCACCGCCACGTATTCATCCACAACATTGGCACGCATATCGTCAAGCCCTGCGTCCATCATACGTGAACGTAAATCCACGGCTTCGATGCCAGCGTACCCCACGCGCCAATACCAATCTTCATCCCAAAGCACATAGGTCATAGGATCGGTGGCGGCACTCACAGCNCAACGGAACACATCACGACCACTCGACGGGCCAAGCAACGGCAACACGAGGTAAGGTCCTTCGCCAACACCCCAAACACCCAAGGTCTGGCTANNGAAGTCTTCAGGGGCACGCTCCATGCCAACCCAGGTAGCCACGTCGAAAATACCGCCAACCCCTAAAGTCGTATTGAGCAAGAATCGAAACGTGGACGTAATCCCTTCGCTGACCTTACCTTGCAAGAAGTTATTGAGCGCATTATTGGGTTCGCCAAGGTTATCCACCACATTCGAAACCCCTTCACGGTACTTTTCAGGCACCACCCAACGATACCCCTTGGTCACAGGTGTTAACACCGCACGATCAAGGTTATCGTTAAAGGCAAACATCTGGCGATTGAAACTTTCGTACGGATCTTCTGGTGTTTGACCGGCATCAAGGGGCACTTGAGCACAACCCGCAAGTAAAGCCACACTTGCCAATCCTGGCAACCATTTTTTTAGCGATGTCGTCATTTGTTTATCCTTATTATTTGTCACTCGTTACCAGACTTTTCTGCCGTGTTGTAGAGGAACTGACTAATCAACGTTTCCAAAACCACAGCACTTTGCGTGCGACGAATTTCATCGCCATTGACCAAATTGCCTTCGTCAGCCCCTGGTTCGATACCAATATACTGTTCGCCCAACAAGCCAGCCGTCAAAATCTTTGCCGAACTATCCGTCGGAAACGGATAGTACCGTNNATCAATATCCATCGTCACAACAGCCTGGAAGCTCTCGGGATCAAAAACAACCGACTGCACACGACCAACGACGACACCAGCAGACTTCACAGCTGCGCGCGGCTTCAAGCCACCGATATTGTCAAAGGCAGCCGTGACGGTATAGCTCTTANNTGACCAAACGTGAAACTACCCAAGTTAGCGGCTTGAAGCGCCATAAAGAGCATGGCGGCAAAGCCCAACACCACAAAGATCCCTACATAAAATTCGAGAGTGCGATTCTTGTCCATAACCTAAGATCCTTATTGTTTTTTAGACCGTCGTGAACATCCACGCCGTCATAATGAAGTCCAAGCCAAGCACTAAGAGTGAAGAAATCACCACAGTGCTTGTCGTTGCTCTTGACACACCGTCAGGTGTCGGACGAGCGACATAACCATGAAAAAGGGCTACGAGTGCAACCGCAATCCCGAAAACGACACTTTTAATAAAGCCATTAAAAATATCGTCCCAAATATCCACGGCGCTCTGCATTTGGCTCCAGAAGGCTCCGTTATCCGTGCCGATCATTTGGACACCAACGAACCAAGCGCCTACGATACCCACTGCCGAAAAAATCGTGCACNNTAAAATGGGCATCGAGATAAAGGCTCCAATAAATCGAGGAGCGAGCACGCGCTTGACGGGGTCAACCCCCATCATTTCCATCGCGGTCAATTGTTCGCCAGCACGCATGAGACCAATCTCAGCCGTTAAAGCCGTGCCAGCACGCCCTGCAAATAGGAGTGCCGTCACCACGGGACCTAGTTCTCTCACCAGTGACAAAGCCACCATGGTACCTAAGGTCTGTTCACTCCCATAGGTCACCAACACGTAGTAGCCCTGAAGCCCCAACACAAAGCCAACAAAGAGACCTGAGACCGCAATAATAAGTAGCGAATAGTTCCCAATGAAATGAATCTGTTGAATCACGGGCGCCAAACGTGCACCCCCTAGACGCATCAACAAGGTCCAGGCAAAAAGACCAAAGCGACCAATGCGTCTAAAGATATTGACGACCAAATGACCACATTTGTCATCAATCCTCTCATGCTCTGTCACCTCCGAAATCTTGTGCAATNNCGTGGGCGCGGGGTAATGGAAACGCACAGGACCATCAGGCAACGCATGAATAAACTGCTTCACAAACGGCTCTTCCGTTTTACGTAATTCTTCAGGCGACCCCTCTGCCGCGATGCGTACTGCATTGATCATATAAACATAGTCAGCAATTTCGAAGGTTTCAGCCACGTCATGGGTCACAATGATGGACGTTGCTTGCAATGCATCATTGAGTCGTCGAATCAGATTCGCAGTCACCCCCATAGAAATCGGATCCAACCCAGCAAAAGGTTCGTCATACATAATGACGGCGGGGTCCAAAGCAATGGCGCGTGCCAAAGCCACACGACGAGCCATCCCACCCGAAATTTCGGACGGCATCAAAGGCGCTGCTCCTCTTAAGCCCACCGCATTGAGTTTCATCAACACTAAATCTCGAATCGTTTCTTCATCGAGATCAGTCTGCTCACGCATGGGGAAAGCCACATTATCAAAGACCGACAAGTCCGTGAACAATGCCCCGAACTGAAACAACATGCCCATACAGCGACGAAGACGATAGAGACTCTTTTGGTCTCCCGTGTGCATTTGTTCGCCCGCGATCGTAATCTCACCGCTTTGCGGGGTCAGTAACCCGCCAATTAATTTCAGCAAGGTGGTTTTCCCCATCCCAGAGCCACCCATAATGGCGACCACTTTGCCAGCACCAAAACGCATGGAAACGTTCTGCAGGATGGTTCGACCTCCATATCCAAATGTCAGATCATCAATTTTTACGGTGTATTCCATATCCCTTTAATCCATCTGGCATCATCACAGGTCAACGCTCGGCGCGAAACGCACCATGTGGCTGATACCCAATTCACTCAACTCAGGTGCCTCTGGAGGCAGCAACTGAAAAGCCTCTTGTACATCAGGCGGAATCACCATCGGGCGACGTCTTACATAGTCCACAAGTACCCATTCTGTTGCACCCACCGTGAGTAATTCATTTTGGCGCATAATCGCGTATCTCCTAAGGGATGAAATACGACGAATACTCTGTACCCACGTATAAACGACCAATTCATCGCCAAGCAACGCTGGTCTGAGATACTCAATCCAATGTTGACGAACAACCCAAGCACGACCCGAGGCTTTGAGTGCCTCAAATGTCTGACCTCGGGAGGCTGCATGTAACGTCGCTGCTTCTTCCATCCAACGAATATATTCGCGGTTATTGACATGTCCAAGAATGTCGATTGATGAAGCGCCAACCGTGACAGGCAGGCGATAAATAGGATCCGTCATAATGGCTTTGCTCCAAATGCAAAGGATTATTATCGCGCGTTACGATAAAACTCAGCACGCGAATGCGATTGCTAGCCCGTGACGCACATCGCACGAGCCTCTTTTTGCTCTTTTTAGAGTAGCCAAAAAACAACAAATCACTCTAGAGAAAAAGTTGACGCTTGCAAATCCATACAAAACTCAGTGTTTATAGCAATCTCACATACGATTCAACGTGTCGTGAACCAAGGTTCTCGACTACAATCGATGCATTTCCCATTATTTATGCGATGAGCGTAGCGTACGACACATCGACTACTGGCTCACGCTCTTCATGACCTGGTCTTCTCGTGACTCAAACTAAACGAAAAACACCGCCAGCACGTAAGCCAATAAGCAAAGGCTCAAAAACCGCGACTTTCTTTAAGTGGTTTCTCGGTATCTGTTTGGCTAGTGCCGCCTCCGGCATTTTGTTAGCCATCTTTGTCTTTGCCTTCATCTATCGTCAGCTCCCTCCGATTGATACCGTGGTAGACTACCGTCCATGCGTTCCTCTTCGTGTATGGAGTGCTGATGGCAAACTCATTGGCGAATTCGGCGAAGAACGTCGTGACTTTGTTCGCCTGACTGAAATTCCTGCTCATGTGAAACACGCCATTCTTGCCGCAGAAGATGATGGCTTTTATGAGCATCCCGGGATCGAAATTACGGGGATTTTGCGCGCAGCCTTTGCCAACTTTGTAACGGTACGTCGTGGTCAAGGGGGCTCGACGATCACGCAGCAGGTCGCTCGTAACTTCTTCTTGTCGTCAGAGCGTACTTACACCCGTAAGCTTTACGAAATTGCGATGTCCTTCAAAATCGAACAAACGTTGACGAAGGATCAGATTTTGGAAATCTATTTGAACCAGATCTACTTAGGTCAGCGTTCATATGGTTTCCAAAGTGCAGCCCGTACGTATTTTGGTCGCTCGTTGGATCAAATTTCTGTAGGTGAAGCCGCTACGCTCGCGGGGCTTCCTGTCGCACCGTCGGTACNNTATAACCCTATCGTGAATCCCACGCGCGCCACGATGCGCAAAAACTATGTGCTTCGCCGCATGTTTGATTTGGGTTACATCGATGAGCTGACTTATGAAACCGAAAAGGCTCAACCGATGGTCACCCGTCGTGTCGCGACGCAACAGGAAATGGTCGCCGCCAACATGAACGAAGAGTCGATTACCGCTAAGTATGCGGCTGAACTCGCACGTATGTTGGTCTACGACATTTTCAAAGAAGAAACCTATTCTCGCGGGATCAATGTCTACACCACGATCGACATGGNNTACGCTCAGAAAACGGCTGTCGATGCTGTGCGTCGTCAGTTGATTTCCTACGACCGTAAATATGGTTATCGTGGTACGNAAAACTATGTCGACATAAGCGACGCTTCTAAGCGCCCCGCCACGATTCGTACGGCACTTGAAAAGACAACCACGTCGCCCTTTATGTTGCCCGCTGTGGTCATTGAAGCCACACCCAAGAAACTGACCGCTGCGATTTCTGCGAACAAAACCGTTACTTTAGACGCCGCTAGTCTTAAATTTGCTCGCCGTCACTTGGGTAAGGTCTCGAAGTCTTATCAAGACAAAGCACTGAAGCCCGGTGCCATCATTCGTGTGATGCGCTCGACCGATGGCAAGCAATGGACCTTGGCACAAGTGCCTCGCGTTGAAGCTGCATTTGTCGCAGGTGACTTTAATACAGGGGCTGTGCGAGCATTAGTGGGTGGTTTTGATTTTAACCTCAACATGTTTAACCACGTTACGCAAGCTTGGCGTCAGCCTGGTTCGTCGTTTAAGCCCTTTATCTACTCTGCCGCATTAGATAAGGGCTTTACGCCGGCGACCATCATTAACGATGCGCCGATTAGCATTGACCCCAAGCTCACGGGCAATAAGATCTGGGAACCGAAGAACTACGAAGGTCGTTTTGACGGTCCGATGCCTTTACGCCGCGGTTTGGAAAAATCCAAGAACTTGATTTCTATTCGTATCATGCAGTACATTACGCCTGAATATGCGCAGGAATTTGTTCGCAAGTTTGGCTTTCCACCTGAAAAGCAACCTGCAAACCTCCCGATGGCATTGGGTGCAGGTAGCGTCACGCCGTGGCAAATGTTAGGTGGCTACGCTGTCTTTGCCAATGGCGGCTATCGTGTTCAACCCTATTTGATTGAACGAGTAACTGACGTCGATGGTCGAACCTTGATGCGCGCCACTAACCGTACGGCTGGTGACGAGTCCATCCGAGCCATTGATGATCGCAATGCCTACATCATGCATAGTTTGTTGAACGGCGTAGCAACGCACGGCACTGCCGCTCGAGCCACGAAGGCTCTTAAACGTACCGACATTGGCGGCAAAACAGGGACAACAAATGACAGTCACGACGCCTGGTTCTGTGGTTATGCTGGTAACTTAGTAGCTATCACTTGGATGGGGTATGACACTCCGAAGCCACTCGGCTCTCGTGAAACGGGGGGCGGTCTAGCCTTGCCGATTTGGATTGACTTTATGAAAACAACGCTCAAGGACACGCCTGAATACACGCGTCCTATGCCTGAAACCGTCGTCGAATCCCACGGGGAGCTTTTCTATCGCGATCCTGTCAACGATGCCGACTTCTCAGACCTGATGAGTTCAAGTGAGAACGAAACCACTGAACTCGTAAAAGATCAGATTTTCTAAGGGCTACACATCAAAAGAGGAGGCTTTTAAGCCTCCTCTTTTTTCCTTATGGTTATTGCAACCAATAACCGCTACACTTGCTATTTAGTTTAAAGTGCCGCGCCGAGCCGCGTCAGTGCATCTCGGACGATATCTTCGAGCGTCACCCCAGATCGAGAATCTTTCCATGCGCCTTCTTGCAAGGAAAAATGATGCTATCCAAAACGAGAGGCGCACCAAATCTCATGCATAGGGGTTTGAATATTGACGACGACTTGTTCGCCATTTTCAAGCTCGATCGTCAGAACATTGCCACTTCGCATACAGTCAATGTCTTCGGAAGCCGCTTCAAGCCAAGCCTCCAAAGATTGCATTTCTGCTTCTACCA
Organism: uncultured Sutterella sp.; assembly: GCA_905186105.1. Classification (GTDB taxonomy): domain Bacteria; phylum Pseudomonadota; class Gammaproteobacteria; order Burkholderiales; family Burkholderiaceae_F; genus Sutterella. Next base: position 2,593,227 of record LR994475.1, read on the forward strand.
CGGTTAAAAATTCAGTATCGTTATCCATTGTGAAAGGATTTCCTATGTTGAGAACTGCTGTTTTAGTGGGCATTATCACCACACTCTGCGTCAGCCTATCGGGTTGCGGTCAAAAAGGAGACCTCTACATGCCTGATCAACAGGCATCAGTCTCTATGCAAAACGCTTTCTTTGGACTTTAACACACCTTTTTTCTCATGACCCTCGACACCCAAGCCTGTAGCCGTCCACATACTTATTTTCATCGTCAAGGTGCTGAACTGTGGTGTGAAAAAGTGCCTCTTTCTCGCATTGCACAAGAAGTAGAAGGTACGACTTACGTTTATTCCCGAGCGCAAATTGAAGCAAACTTCAAAGCCTATCAATCAGCTTTAGCAGACGTACCTCATCAGGTCTGTTATGCCATGAAAGCCAATTCCACCGCGGGAATTTTGCAAATCTTGGCTAAATTAGGTGCTGGAGTTGACACGGTCAGCGGTGGTGAGATTTCTCGAGCTTTACGCGCTGGCTTTACGCCAGAAAAAATTGTCTATTCTGGTGTGGGCAAAACACGCAAAGAAATTACCTATGCCCTTCAACTGGGGATTGGTTGCTTTAATGTCGAAAGTGAACCAGAACTTGAACGCATCAACGACATTGCTCAATCACTAGGACTCAGAGCCCCGATCTCGATTCGTTGTAACCCTGACGTGGATCCTAAAACCCACCCATACATTTCGACAGGGCTCAAAAATAATAAGTTTGGGATTCCCATTGCAGACGCTGAGACAATTTACCTTCGTGCAGCCAATATGCCAGGCATTGAAATAAAAGGGATCGATGCGCATATTGGTAGCCAAATCACGGAAATCCAACCATATCTCGACTCTGTCACGCGTCTTATCGATACGATGGAACACTTAATGGCTCGTGGTCTCACGTTGTCACATATTGACATCGGGGGTGGCTTAGGCATTCAATATCGCCCAGAAGATACGCCGCCTACGCCGCAAGCCCTTCTGCAGCCGATCAAAGCGCTCCTTAAAGCTCGTGGCTTTAGTGACGTAAAGCTGTTTGTTGAACCGGGTCGCTCCATCGTCGGCAATGCTGGCATTCTGATGACTCAGGTGCAATACATTAAGTATGGCGACACCCGTAATTTCTGTATTGTTGAAGGCGGGATGAACGACCTCATTCGACCTGCCCTTTATTCTACTCNNTGGATGGATATTGTTCCCGTCATCGAACGCCATGATGTCGACCCCTTAGTGGTTGACGTAGTGGGACCCGTGTGTGAAAGCTCTGACTTCTTGGGCTGCGCAAGAGAGCTCGCCGTCAAGCCTAACGACTGGTTAGCCGTCTTAGACGCAGGGGCTTATGGCGCGAGTATGGTANCCAGTCGCTACAATAGCCGTGCTTTGCCCATGGAAATTCTCGTTGACGCAGATCACGTCATCCCATTGCGTGACCCCGAAAACTACGAGCACTTGGTTCAGGGTGAGCGGTTATTAGACCTTTAACCTAGTCTCACAAGCCTCTTAAGGCTTGCTCTTTTCGAGGCTTTCAACGTAGAATATATAAACGCCGGATCTCAAAAAGCATTGAGATGCGGCGTTTTTTGTGCCCGTTATTCAGTGCTTCCGATTTTTGTCTAAGGAGACAGCCATGCATCTTGAAAACTCCGTCAAGCTTGACTTTAAAGACGTTCTGATTCGCCCCAAGCGCTCGACGCTTACGAGCCGAAGCGAAGTGAACATTACGCGAGAATTCAAGTTTTTGCACTCCCCTGTGAAGTATCACGGCATCCCCATCATTGCTGCCAACATGGATACCACGGGCACGTTCGAAATGGCTCGTGCGTTAGCTGCTCATCAAATGTCCACGGCTCTTCATAAGCACTACGACCGCGATGAATATGTCGACTTTTTCAATCAACTCGAAAAGAAGTCTACGGTACNNTTTTATTCGCTCGGCATTGGTGATCATGACTGGGAAAAATTCCAGCAAACCATGGCTAAAGCCCCGGGTGCCATTCAGTATGTGTGTATCGACGTTGCAAATGGCTACACCGAAGCCTTTGTCGCCTTTGTGAAAAAGGTGCGTGAAACCTATCCCGATCTCGTCATCATGGCAGGCAACGTCGTAACGGGTGACATGACTGAAGAGCTACTCTTAGCGGGTGCCGATATTGTCAAAGTGGGGATTGGTCCAGGCTCCGTCTGCACGACACGCAAGATGACAGGGGTAGGCTACCCACAGCTCTCTACCATTATTGAGTGCGCTGACGCCGCTCACGGTTTAGGGGGTCGCATCTGCGCAGACGGCGGTTGCACTGTCCCTGGTGACATTGCTAAGGCCTTTGGCGGTGGCGCTGACTTTGTCATGTTGGGCGGCATGTTAGCCGGTCACGATGAAGCCGCAGGCGAAATTGTTGAAACCGAACAAGGCACCTTTAAGCGCTTTTATGGCATGAGTTCTCGTAATGCCATGAACAAATATTCGGGTGGCGTAGCCAAATACCGTGCAGCTGAAGGTAAGGTAGTTTTAATTCCAGCGCGAGTACCCGTGGATCAAACCGTGCAAGATATCCTGGGTGGCGTGCGCAGTGCCTGCACTTACGTAGGGGCTCGTCGTCTGAAAGAGCTAACCATGCGCACGACCTTTGTACGCGTGTCCATGCAGCTCAATGAAGTCTTTGGCAAGTACCCTAATCTCTAGTAAATCGGCTGAATCATTCCACCAAAATGGAATGATTCACCGAGTACAATGGGACACCTATTCAATTTTTTATCGAGGTCGCTTTGAGTATTTTCGACTCTGCCCGTTTTGTTATATCCGCTGCCAAGTTATCGGGGCTTCCGCCCGAAGGTGCGCCAGAAATCGCCTTTGCAGGTCGTTCCAACGCCGGCAAATCCACGACGATTAACGTTCTGACTCGCAAAACGCGTTTAGCTTTTGCCAGTAAGACGCCAGGTCGCACGCAATTGATCAACTTCTTTGCACTTTCTCAGAAAAATGCCGAAGGAAGTCGTGATGACATTGGATACCTTGTGGATTTACCTGGCTATGGTTTTGCCAAAGCGAGCGAAGACACTCGTAAAACCTGGTCTCAGTTAGTTGGCGGTTACATTGCTCAACGCCCGACAATGATGGGGCTTGTGATCGTGATGGACGCTCGTCGTCCCTTCATGCCTACCGATGAGTGGCTGATTGAATTTATGGCTGGTCGTCCCAATGTCAAGATGCATTGGCTCTTAAATAAGGCTGACCAACTCAAGAACATGGAACGCCGTACCACGCTCCGCATGGCTCAAAAGCGCGCAGCAGAAATTGGTCCTCATGTCACAGTTCAACTTTTTTCAGGGATGAAAAAAGAAGGAACCGCAGAATTAGCTTCTGTACTCGAAAGTTGGCTTGGACTTAATACTGACGAAAGCCCCAAGGATTAAAGTTAAGGGACTCCCTTTGATCGCTGACCTCTTTGAAGGTCAGCCTTACTTTTTGTAGGAATAAAAAATGCAGACTCTCGGTGCCTACCCTAGCGTACGTATGCGTCGTATGCGTCACGATGACTTTTCTCGTCGTCTTATGCGTGAAAATGTTGTCACGCCGAACGATTTGATCCTTCCTGTTTTCGTGATCGAAGGCACGGTACTTCGTGAACCGGTTCCTTCTATGCCTGGCGTTGATCGCTTGAGCATTGACGAGCTGCTTAAGGTCGCTGGCGAATGCGTCGAACTCGGCATTCCGATGATTGCCCTTTTCCCGCATATTGAAGAAGAATTGAAGACCCCCGATGGTCGTGAAGCCGCCAACCCTGACGGTCTCATTCCGCGTGCTGTAAAGGCACTCAAAGAAGCCTATCCGCAATTAGGCGTCATGTGTGACGTTGCCCTTGACCCGTACACCACGCACCNNTACCAGGACGGTCTCATTGACGAAGAAGGCTACATCCTCAATGATGAAACCATTGAAATGTTGGTGGAACAGATGTTAGCTCAGGCACGCGCGGGTGCTGACGTTGTAGCTCCCTCTGACATGATGGACGGTCGTATTGGCATCATCCGTGATCGCCTTGAAAAGGAAGGTCTTATCCATACCCGCATCATGGTACNNTATTCCGCCAAGTATGCGAGCTCCTACTACGGTCCTTTCCGTGACGCCGTCGGCTCTTCTTCCAACTTGGGTAAGTCCAACAAGGTAGTCTATCAGCAGGATCCTGCTAACGGCGATGAAGCCCTTTGGGAAGTTGGTTTAGACCTCGCTGAAGGCGCTGATATGGTTATGGTGAAGCCTGGCGTACCGTACCTTGATGTGCTTTGGCGCGTGAAGCAGGAATTCAAGGCACCCACGTTCGCTTATCACGTCTCTGGCGAATATGCCATGATCAAGTTTGCTGCCCAAGCTGGTGCGATTGACGAAAAGAAGATCACGTTTGAAACGATGGTCTGCTTCAAGCGTGCGNGGGTAGATGGCATCTTGACGTACTGCGCTCTGGACGTTGCTCGTTGGATCCGTGAAGGCTACAACTACTAATCGGTTGACGTTCATTACATGCCATTAAAAAGCGCCTGCTTATTCGCCCGAACTCCGCGGTAAATCTACTATCTAGATAACGCAGAATCTCAATAGCCCTGTCAGACAGGAAAAAATCTGGCAGGGCTATTGTTTTCTTGCTAAAACTAGAGTAAATATATTGTATCGAAACCAATCTATGCGGCGTTGAAAATGGCAACAGGACAGGAAATTCTTCAGCTCAAGCTCATGTCTTATAAGAACAAGGGCAAAACATACGTCAGGGCTTATCGCAACAAATGGATTGCTCCTACTCCGGAAGAGGCGGCGCAGGGGAAGAAGGGACGTTCTGTTCCGGCTGTCCAAATCCAGGTGGGCGTGATTCAGCCTAGCGGCATGGTGAAGATGTCCTCGAAATTCCTGTCCCTACATCCCGAATTTGCTCAACAGGATTGGTATTACTTGAATCACGATCTTGTCGATGAAAATACGTTCTTTGATCAGCTTCCTGCTGAATTTGTAGGCTTCCCGAATAAGAAGCCTGTTGAAGAAAGTGCTGTGGCAGAAGATAAAACGACGAATGAGGACTTGAGCCAGGAGTTGACTGAAGAAGAGCCGGAGGACAAGGAGGAAGGAAACTTCAAATTCTTCCTGCCCCACTATGCCCTGAAAGGTCTGGTACATTCATCAAGGGATCGTGTCGGCTCTGGTAGAAGTGTTTGGCAGCAAGGATGCCGAACAGTGGATTAGCTATGCGATTTATCAGATCCTCAAGGGTGGTTCAGTAGATTGCTACTCCGACTGGTACTTACCATCAGATCCTTCCTCGAGTGGCTCAGAATCTTTCCGGTCAGGAAATAACCAAACTGCTGCGCACGTGCACGCCTGAAGCATGGGATGAGTTCTGGGCGAAACGTTTCAAAACTCTGCAGAAGAAGCAGTACCGAGATCGCAGGAAGAATCCACGTTCGCTACTGCGCGATTGACAGCACGAGCATTAATTCGTACTCATCTGCAGAGCAAATTGAATTTAGTATGCCAAACAGGACGAAGGATTGCCTCAGCTGAATCTGGCAACCGTTCTCGATCAGCTGACCGGACACATCGTTTACGCATTTGCCTACAACGGATCCATCAATGACCGCGGATCGTATTCCTACATTTATGAACGCATGAAGCAGTACGGCTTCCCGATGGATCAAATCATGCTGATCAGCGATCGCGGCTACCCGTCAAACGCAATGCTCAACAAGCTGATCAACGACGACATGGCCTTCCTTACCGGTTGCCCAATTGCGGTCGGCAGCAATGAGGAGAAGTGGATTTTTGCACAGGGTCGTGAGCTTGAACGCAGGACTCAAGCCTGGGATCGAGTTCATCGTGTTTATAGCCACACCTTCACCGAGAGCTGGCAGAAATCGAACAAAACCACCGTCAAGGTTTACAGCCACCTTTTCTACGATCCGGAACGCGCACAGGCGGTCAGGTCGAATCTGAACAGCCTTGTGGTACAGGTCTTCGATGAATTGAGTCATGGACGAAAGGTCGATCAGCGTCTGTTCCAGGAGGCAAGACCTTATCTGAATGAAGTGGTAGACCCGAAGGGATCTCAGCATCAAACCCCGAAAAAGGTATGGGTGATTGATCAGACGGCGGTTAACAGGACTGCTGACCGCGCCGGTTGGCTGAACATTAAGAGCAATGTAGTTGAAGATCCCTCTGTAGCAATAGATTTATATCGTTTGCGAGGGCTGATTGAGCAAGGCTTTGACCAACTGAAAAATCAGTTGCCCTAGTAGACGTCTGCGTGTCACGGAAGGCTCGCATCTCGGGAAACTGTTGGTCTACCTCATCGGATGCGACCTTAGGCTACAGATTCGGCACAACCTGATGCTTCAACAGGAACGTGGTCCCAATTGGAAGATGGAGCTGCCGGGGAACTCAATCAACAAGCTGTTGATGAGCATGGACCGCTACACGGTACGCCGGAACAGATCATGCGAACACTGGCTGGTGGATTTGTTGCCAAAGAGGGTTCGTGATTGGCTCACATGTCTGTTCCGGGTGGATGTGCCTGCCAAGAGATTCAGAAGTTAGTCACTTGACCAATGACAAACTTCTGTTTCTAGATAGGATTTTGCCTGCGGAGTTTGGGTATTCGCGTAAGCAGGCGCTTTGTTATTTAAGACCAGTCGTCTTGTAGTTTTCTCAACATGCGCCCATCGCGCTTTGTGGGGCGTCCCTGGGTGATGAAGCGAGCGGGTTCTGACGCAAGACGCAACATCTCCTTACGGCTCTCACGAGACAAACGACTTTCTTCAGTTTCGCGATAGAGCTTCTGCGCCTCTGTAGCAGGACCACGCGTATTAGATAAGCCCTCAACATAGACAACAAAGGTCTCATCGCCACGATGAATCACTAAGCAGTCTCCGACCTTAACATCTCGAGAAGGCTTTAGACGTTGTCCGGCAAGTAACACACGTCCCAGTCCAACCTCTGCTTGAGCAATCGAACGCGTTTTGAAAAAACGGGCTGCCCACAGCCACTTATCGATGCGCATAGCAACCATCACAAACTCCACATATGAAAAAGCCCGATCAAAAGATCGAGCCTTAAATTCTAAATCAAGGGGAAGAAAAATTATTCTTCAGACTTGACTTCTTCGACGGCAGCAGCCTTTTCGGTGAGTTCCATGTAAGCCATCGGAGCATTGTCACCAACGCGGAAACCCATCTTGAGGATGCGGGTGTAGCCACCGTTACGGTTGGCAAAGCGCGGTAGATTTCGTTGAAGAGCTTAACAACGACTTCACGGTCACGGAGACGGTTGAAAGCGAGTCGCTTGTTGGTAGGCGTCGGATCCTTGGCGAGGGTGATCATCGGTTCAACAACACGACGAAGTTCCTTAGCCTTCGGGAGGGTGGTCTTGATAGCTTCGTGCTTGATGAGGGAGCACATCATGTTGCGAAGCATGGCGAGACGGTGAGCGCTGGTGCGGTTAAGCTTGCGGAGACCAAGACGGTGACGCATTTTAATCTTTCCTAAAAAAGTCTATGAATAAATTTGTCGCTTCTGCGACAGCCCTCTCCCCGAGTCTTCTATCTCTTGAGAATCAAAAGCGGTCGGGTGAAAGAGAAGGGCGCGATCGTTAGATCACGCCCTATTGCCATAAAGCATGGCGATTATTGCACAGCTCGGAAACCTCGTCAAATGAATTTCCAGGAATTTTCGTCTGAAAATTTAAATTTGAATCTATCCGAGCTTGGCATTAACGTTCGCCGGCAGGCGACCAGTTTTCAAGGCGAGAACCGAGCGTAAGGCTATGAGCGGCGAGCACTTCCTTGATTTCATTCAAGGACTTACTACCAAGGTTCGGCGTCTTGAGAAGTTCATTTTCAGTGCGCTGGATAAGGTCGCCAATGTAGTAGATATTTTCGGTNACCTTAAGGCAGTTAGCGGAACGAACCGTAAGTTCGAGGTCGTCAACCGGACGAAGCAGAATCGGATCGAGCGGCGGCGGGGTTTCTTCTTCAGGTTCTTCGTTAGCGTCAGCATCGATATCCTGATGGATAGAACCGAACACAGCGAGCTGATCCTGAAGGATACGAACAGCTTCACGAAGAGCGTCTTCTGGACCAACGGCACCGTTGGTTTCGATCGTCATTTCCAACTTGTCGAGGTCAGTACGCTGAGCAACACGAGCGNNTACCTGAACCTGATAAGCGACACGAAGGATCGGAGAGAAGGAAGCGTCCATAATGATGCGGTAGATGCCACCCTTGGAGTAGTCATCATGGAAGGCACGCACATCACCAGGCTGATAACCGCGACCCTTTTCAACCTTAACCTGCATTTCGAGACTACCACCGGAAAGGTGGGCAATCACGTGTTCCGGATTCACCACGGAAACGTCATGCGGGAGTTCGAAGTCAGCAGCGGTGACAACACCTTCGCCATCCTTACGAAGGATAACGGTGACTTCATCACGGCCTTCGAGCTTGAAGACAACGCCCTTGAGGTTCAAGAGGATGTCAACAACGTCTTCGAGAACGCCGTCAATCTGGGAATATTCGTGAACCACACCCGTGATCTGAGCTTCCGTCGGAGCAAAGCCGATCATGGAGCTCAAAAGAATGCGACGAAGCGCATTGCCGAGGGTGTGACCATAACCACGCTCGAACGGTTCGAGGGTGATCACGGCACGATTAGGATTGTTTTCGGAAACCTGAACTTCAATGGAAGTCGGCTTCAAAAGAGTGGTATTAGCCATAGTGATTACCTTTACATTCCTATAAGCTAGTTAGACTTACAGATGAATGGGAAACAGATTCGCCTTTGATCATGAATCAATGGGCTGGGCTCTGTGAGACCATCTGATTATTTTAAATCAGATTAAAAAAGCCTGGGAACAAGCCTCTTTAATCTGCTCTAACTTCTTGAGTAAGAAAACGCGGTCATTTTCATGACCGCGTTCTCAGAGCTTTTCCTGCCTTGTGGCTGCGGATCAATCTGCGCACTACACAAACGATCCGCAACAACATTAGCGATATTAGCGGGAGTAGCGTTCGACGATGAGAGCTTCGTTGATTTCGTAAGCGACTTCATCGCGAGCCGGAACGTTCTTGAACGTGCCTTCGAACTTCTTGGCTTCAACGCTGACNCCGGTAGGGAAGCCGTTCTGCTGAGCTAAGTCAAGAGCTTCAGCGATACGAACCTGCTTCTGAGCCTTTTCACGCACGGAGATGACATCGCCCGGCTTAACGTGATAGGAAGGAATGTTCACCTTCTTGCCGTTGACGAGGATAGCGCCGTGGGAAACCACCTGGCGGGCTTCAGCGCGCGTGGAGCCGAAGCCCATGCGGTAAACCACGTTGTCCAGACGGGATTCCAAAAGAGCGATGAGGTTTTCACCGGTATTACCAGTGATACGTTCAGCTTCCGCGAAGTAACGACGGAACTGACGTTCGAGCACACCGTAAATGCGCTTAACCTTCTGGGCTTCACGCATCTGAGTACCGTAGTCGGACGTGCGGGCTCCGGAAATCTTACCGTGCTGGCCNGGCTTGGAACCGGCGTCCTTCACCTTGGACTCAAACGAACGACGGGCGCTCTTCAAATTAAGATCAATACCTTCGCGACGCGAAAGCTTGAGCTTAGGACCGAGATATCGTGCCATTTAAAATGCCTCTCTTATCCTGTAGGTATCCCTACATTCAGTCCACGTGCCTCAGTATGCATGTGGACACGGGATTCAACAGAAAAATAAAAAATTAGACNNGCGGCGACGCTTGGAAGGACGAACACCGTTATGAGGAATCGGCGTCACGTCCTGGATAGACGTCACACGAATGCCGAGCGCATTGAGAGCGCGAACGGAAGATTCGCGGCCAGGACCAGGACTCCAAATGCGGACTTCGACATTCTTAAGACCATATTCAAGAGCCGTCTTACCAGCGACGTCAGCAGCTACCTGAGCAGCAAACGGAGTGGACTTACGGGAACCCTTGAAACCCTGAGCGCCGGAGGAAGACGCCGCAATGGCGTTGCCCTGGCGGTCAGTGATCGTGATGATCGTGTTGTTGAAGGAGGCGTGCACGTGAGCGATGCCTTCCGTCACAACCTTCTTGACCTTCTTACGAGCACGCTGCGAAGCAGCCTGCTTGGAATTATTGCCAGCCATAGTTGTCCTTTATTACTTCTTGAGCGTCACACCAGCCTTACGCGGCCTTTACGGGTGCGAGCATTCGTACGAGTGCGCTGACCGCGGCAGGGAAGACCCTTGCGGTGACGCATACCACGATAGGTGCCAAGGTCGATCAAACGCTTGATCGAAAGCTGAATTTCGCGACGGAGGTCGCCTTCAACCGTAAACTGGTAGACCTGTTCGCGGATCTTTTCGAGATCGGCGTCGGTCAGATCCTTGACCTTCTTGGAAAATTCAATGCCACAGTTCGTCAGAATAACGCGAGCACGGGAACGTAGATGCCATAGATGGCAGTGAGACCGATTTCGGCATGCTGCTGCGGCGGAATATTAATACCGGCGATACGAGCCATTTTTTACCTCTTTAGCCTTGACGCTGCTTGTGACGCGGGTCAGCACAGATCACACGCACCACGCCTTTGCGCTTAATGATCTTGCACTTGCGGCACATCTTTTTGACCGAAGCGTTAACCTTCATTCTCATCTCCACGTGCATAAGCACGGATAACAATGCCCACATGGCAGGAAAGCGCAGAAGGATACTACAGCTTTCTGTTTATTGCAAGTAAAAACGGAGCGTAGTGCACTCTTTTTTGTTTTAACCGCAATAATTTAATGAAAATCGGGGGCGCAAGCCATTTCTGACCGCGCCCTCGTGATCATTCCATGCTGTTTCAGTGGTTAAGACTGAAACGAGGCATCGATTGATTGTAGCCAATCTTTACGCAGAAATTAGCGCTTGGACTGACCTAAACCACGGAAGTTTGTCTTCCGCAGCAAACTTTCATACTGGTGGGTCATCATGTAAGCCTGAACCTGACTCATGAAGTCCATCGTCACGACCACAACGATCAACAGCGAAGTACCGCCGAAGTAGAAGGGAACGTTAAAACGAAGGTTCAAGAATTCAGGTACGAGACACACAAAGACCAAGTAAACGGCACCACCAAGGGTCAAGCGCAGAAGCACTCGATCGATATAGCGAGCCGTCTGATCCCCCGGACGAATGCCCGGAATGAACGCACCACTCTTCTTTAGATTCTCTGCCGTTTCTTTCGGGTTGAAAACAAGCGCCGTATAGAAATAAGCAAAGAAAACAATCAGCACTGCGTACAGAAGCGTGTACAGCGGCTGACCCGGCGAAAGCGCCGAGGCAAGGTCACGAATCCAGCGAGTCGAGTCACCAGTCGTGAACCAGCCAGCTAATGTAGCCGGGAACAAGATCAACGACGAAGCAAAGATCGGGGGAATAACACCCGACATGTTCATCTTGAGGGGCAGATAAGAGCTCTGACCACCGTAAATCTTATTACCGATCTGACGCTTGGCATAGTTAACAGTAATACGACGCTGACCGCGTTCGACAAAGACCACAAAAGCGGTCACAGCCAAAATAATCGCGATCACGAAGATTGCCGCCAGCGGGCTAATAGCACCCGTGGAAACCAACTGGAACAAGCCAGAGGTACCACTCGGGAGCCCTACCACAATACCGGCGAAAATGATGATCGAAATACCGTTACCTAAACCGCGCTCAGTGATTTGTTCACCGAGCCACATCAGGAACATCGTACCCGTCAGCAAAGAGACCGTGGTCGTGATACGGAACATGAAGCCCGGATCAAGCACGAGGCCTGCCTGCGTTTCGAGTGCAACGGCGATACCGAACCCCTGGAAGAGACCCAACAACAACGTGCCATAGCGCGTGTACTGAGTGATCTTGCGACGGCCGGACTCGCCTTCCTTACGCAATGCTTCGAGCGACGGTAACACGTAGGACAGCATCTGCATAATAATCGATGCAGAGATGTACGGCATGATACCGAGCGCGAACACCGAGAAGCGCGATAAAGCGCCACCGGAGAACATGTTGAACAGCCCGAGAATGCCGCCCTGCTGCTCATCAAAGAGCTGCTTGAGCATATCGGGATCGATACCTGGCACCGGCACATGTGCACCGATGCGGTAAACAACGAGCGCGAGCGCTAAGAAGATCAGGCGACCCTTAAGGTCGCCGTACTTACTGAGGCCCGACTGTTGCTTAGAGCTNGGGGCTGGTCGCCACGTCGGTGTCCTCTTTGGTTAGCTGTCTTATTCGTTGTCAACAATGGAGCCACCAGCAGCTTCGATAGCAGCACGGGCACCCTTGGTGACGCCAAGACCACGCACGGTGACCTTACGGGTGATAGCACCAGAAAGGATCACACGAGCGTTCTGAGCGAGAGCAGAAACGACACCGGCGCTNTTGAGGACGACCAAGTCGATTTCTTCAACGCCCAAACGTTCCAAGTCGGACAGACGCACCACCTCGCAGAACTTGCGGGTGAGCGAGGTAAAGCCACGCTTCGGAAGGCGACGATACATCGGCATCTGGCCGCCTTCAAAACCGACCTTGTGGAAGCCGCCAGCACGCGACTTCTGGTACTTGTGACCGCGNGTACTAGTTTTGCCCCAACCGCTGCCAACACCGCGACCAACGCGGTGACGGGCGTGCTTCGAGCCCTCAGCGGGCTTGATCGTATTCAAACGCATTTCGTTATCCTTTCGATCATTCGGCGCGCACGAGGTACGCAACCTTGTTGATCATGCCACGGACAGCGGGCGTATCTTCGAGAACGCGAGACTGGTTGATCTTCTTCAGACCGAGGCCNNAGCGAGCGTAGCGCGATGATCAGCCTTCGTACCGATGGGGCTCTTAACAAGAGTAACCTTAACGGTCTTCTTTTCGGACATGTTTTGGTCTCCTGATTAACCGAGCAGCTCTTCGACCGTCTTGCCACGCTTGGCAGCAATTTCTACCGGGCTACGCAGATTGTTGAGAGCCTGGATGGTGGCACGAACCAAGTTGTACGGGTTCGTGGAGCCGTAGGCCTTAGCAACGACGTTGCGAATACCAACAGCTTCGAAAACAGCACGCATCGGACCACCAGCGATCACGCCAGTACCTTCCGGAGCCGGCATCATGATCACGCGAGAAGCGCCATGACGGCCTTCAACAGCGTGGTGAATCGTACCGTTCTTAAGCGGGAAGCGCTTCATGTCGTGACGAGCACGTTCCATGGCCTTGCTAACGGACTGCGGCACTTCGCGGGACTTACCAGTACCCATACCAACACGGTCGTCGCCGTCACCAACAACGGTGAGAGCAGCGAAAGCAAGGATGCGACCACCCTTAACAACCTTCGTCACGCGGTTAACCGCGATCATCTTTTCGCACAGACCGTCGCCCTGTTCGTCGACCATCTGGTTTTTAGCTTGAACCTTAGCCATTTCGCCCTGCCTTAGAACTTGAGACCGGCTTCGCGCGCAGCTTCAGCGAGCGCAGCGACACTACCATGGTAACGGTAGCCGGAACGGTCGAAGGCGCAGGTTTCAATACCGGCAGCCTTGGCCTTTTCGGCAAGACGCGTGCCAACGAGCTTGGCAGCGGCAACGTTGCCACCGCGGTCAGAAACGTTCGCGAGCTGAGCACGCACTTCGGGTTCGACCGTAGAGGCCGAAACCAGCGTACGTNNACCGTTGTCGGCCGAAATGATGCTGGCGTAGATGTGCAGGTTGGTACGATGAACCGTAAGGCGATCGACCTTCTGCAACAGAATGCGAGCGCGCGTGGCACGCGCACGACGCAAGCGGCTTTGTTTCTTGTTGATCATTTTGTATCGCCCCGATTACTTCTTCTTGGTTTCCTTGATCACAACGACTTCGTCAGCGTAGCGAACACCCTTGCCCTTGTAGGGTTCGGGAGCGCGGTACGAACGAATGACGGCAGCGGTCTGACCGACCTTCTGCTTGTCAGCGCCCTTGATCAGAATTTCAGTCTGGCTCGGCGTTTCGCACTTCACACCAGCCGGCATCTGATGCACGACCGGGTGGGAGAAGCCGAGGGAAAGGTTGAGCTTGTCGCCCTGAGCANNCTGAGCACGATAGCCCACGCCGATGAGCTGGAGCTTCTTCTGGAAGCCAACAGAACAACCCTTAACCATGTCAGCAACGAGAGCACGCATCGTACCAACGTTAGCGTTGGCGGTGCGGGATTCCTCGGTCTGCTTGAAGTGCAAAGCACCGTCTTCTTCTGTGATGGACACGAGAGGAAGGATGTGCATGGAGACTTCACCCTGCGGACCCTTAACCGTGATGTTCTCAGCGGTCATCGTGTAGGTGACACCCTGAACGATCTGAACCGGAATCTTAGCAATTCGACTCATTTCACACTCCTCGGTTAGGCGACGTAGCAAAGAACTTCACCGCCGATGCCTNGCAGCGCGAGCAGCGCGGTCAGTCATCACACCCTTCGGCGTGGAAACGATAGCAATACCGAGACCATTCATCACCTGGGGGATAGAACCGTGGTTCTTATAAATACGAAGGCCGGGNCGAGAAACGCGTTCGAGGCGTTCAATCACGGGACTACCAGCGTAGTACTTAAGACCGACGTGAAGTTCGGGCTTACCATCATTACCACANACGGTGTAACCGTCGATATAACCTTCATCCTTGAGGACCTTGGCGATGGCGACCTTCAACTTGGAAGACGGCATCACAACTTCGACCTTTTCGACGATCTGACCATTGCGGATGCGGGTCAGCATGTCGGCGATCGGATCACTCATACTCATTGTCGTAATCTCCTCGCTTACCAGCTAGCCTTAACAAGGTCAGGAATGTCACCGCGCNATGGCGGCATCACGAATCATGCCACGGCACAAACCGAACTTGCGGAACGTGCCACGGGGACGACCAGTCAGAGCGCAACGATTGCGCTGGCGGACCGGGCTCGCGTCGCGCGGGAGAGCCTGCAACTTAGCGCGGGCTTCCAAGCGTTCTTCCATCGAGCGGGTAGCGTCGTTAATAATTGCCTTGAGGGCGGCGCGCTTACTNGCGTACTTCGCAACCGTAGCAGCACGCTTGGCTTCACGGTTAATCAGAGCAAGTTTTGCCATTTTGCGTCAACCTCAGTTGCGGAACGGGAAGTTGAAACCAGCGAGAAGCGCCTTAGCTTCTTCGTCGGACTTCGCCGTCGTGGTAATAGAAATATTCATCCCGCGGAGATGATCGATCTTGTCGTATTCAATTTCCGGGAAAATGATCTGTTCTTTCAAGCCGATGTTGTAGTTACCACTACCATCGAAAGCACGACCAGAGACACCACGGAAGTCGCGAACACGGGGGAAAGCCACCGTGACGAGACGATCCAGGAAGTCATACATACGTTCACCACGGAGCGTCACCATGCAACCGATCGGCATGTTTTCGCGAATCTTAAAGTTCGCGATACTNTTGCGGGTACGAGTAACCACAGGCTTCTGACCAGCGATCTTCGTCATGTCGCCGACAGCGGCGTCAATGAGCTTCTTATCGTTAACAGCTTCGCCGACACCCATGTTCAACGTGATCTTCGTGATACGCGGAACCTGCATCGTGGTCTTGTAGCCGAANCTTCTTCATGAGTTCGGGGACAATGGTGTCGTGATACATAGAACTAAAACGAGACATTGTCACCCTCATTAGGCCTTGGCGCCGACAACGGCACCGTTGGACTTGAACACACGAACCTTCTTGCCGTCGACTTCCTTGAAGCCGACGCGGTCGCCCTTACCCGTTTCCGGGTTCACAAGCATAACGTTGGACTGGTCGATCGGCATGGTCTTATCGACGATACCGCCAGCAACACCCAGCTGCGGATTGGGACGGACGTGCTTCTTAACGACGTTCACGCCTTCGACGATCACGTGGCTGTCATCGACGCGGGAGAGGACGGTGCCCTTCGTGCCCTTGTCACGNGTACCAGCAATGACGATGACTTCGTCACCCTTACGGATACGCTGCATCGCTTCTCCTTAATTAAATAACTTCGGGAGCGAGCGACACGATCTTCATGAACTGCTCGGTACGCAATTCGCGCGTAACCGGCCGAAGATGCGGGTGCCAATCGGCTCCAGCTTGCTGTTGAGAAGAACGGCGGCATTACCATCGAAATTGATGGAGGAGCCATCCGGGCGGCGAACACCGTGAGCGGTACGAACAACGACCGCGTTATAGACTTCGCCCTTCTTTACGCGACCACGCGGGGCCGCTTCTTTGACAGTCACCTTGATGACGTCACCGATGTTGGCGTAACGGCGCTTAGAGCCGCCCAACACCTTGATACACATCACTGAACGGGCACCGGTGTTATCGGCGACGTCCAGTCGGCTTTGCATCTGAATCATGGTTTAGAAAATCCCAACTTATTCCACATTAGCGGATAGTATTGGTCCCGTTTCGGGAGGAAGGCTAAGATGTGGTAGTCTCGGAAGCCTTGCTAGTTGCAAGGTGAGGCGGACAAATCATAACCCGAGAAAAGTAATCGCCCGGCACACCGCTAGGGGTATCCCGGGCGATTGGCTTGCAACTATAAACTAATGTTTTAAGTCATGCAAGCGAATCTGGCGATTTTTTTTCGCCGGACTGTAACTTAGAGGACGACGGCCTTTTCGAGGATCTTCGTCACAACCCAAGACTTGGTCTTGGACATCGGACGAGATTCAGCGATTTCAACCTTGTCACCTTCGTTGCAGCCAAGTTCGTCGTGAGCGTGATACTTCTTGCTCTTAACGACATACTTGCCATACAGCGGATGCTTGACCTTACGTTCAACGAGGACCGTAACGGTCTTTTCCATCTTGCTGCTGGAAACCGTACCGATAAGGGTGCGGTTCAGAGACTCATTGGTCTGTTCCGTCATTTCGTGGTCGCCTTCTGGGTAAGGATCGTGCGAACGCGCGCGATATCACGACGCGTCGTGCGCAACGAACTCGTGTTCGTAAGCTGCTGGGTGGCCTTCTGCATACGCAACTTGAAGTGCGTGTTCTGAAGGTCATTCAGTTCCTGTTTGAGCGCGGCCTCATCCTTGGCGCGCAGTTCCTTAGCGTTCATGTCCGTCTCCTTACATGCCGATCTGGCGGACAACAAACGTGGTCTTCACGGGCAGCTTGGCAGCGGCGAGAGCAAAAGCTTCGCGAGCGAGCTGTTCGTCAACCCCGTCCATTTCATAAAGCACACGGCCCGGCTGAACCAGCGCAACCCAGTATTCCGGGTTACCCTTACCGTTACCCATACGAACTTCAGCAGGCTTGCTGGAGATGGGCTTGTCCGGGAACACACGGATCCACACACTACCACCACGCTTGATGTGACGCGTAATAGCACGACGGGCAGCTTCAATCTGGCGAGCCGTAATACGACCGCGTTCGAGCGTCTTCAGACCGAATTCGCCGAAAGAAACATTGGCACCGCGGGTAGCGAGACCATAGTTACGGTCCTTCTGGTCCTTACGATATTTGCGACGATTAGGTTGCAGCATCGTTATTCTCCGTCCTTAGCAACAGGCTTACGCTGTTGCTTCGTTTCATTGCGACGACCGTTGTTGCGGCGAGAACCAGGCTTGCCAGCACGGTCACCGGGGCGACGGCTACGACGGTCTTCGCGAGGAGCTTCAACAGCTTCTTCCTGACCGAAGTTGTCACCCTTGTAAACCCAGACCTTAACACCGACGATACCGTACGTGGTAAGAGCTTCGGAGAAGCCGTAGTCGATATTGGCGCGAAGGGTCTGGAGAGGCACACTACCTTCACGATACCATTCGCAACGGGCGATGTCAGCACCGTTGAGACGTACCAGAGGACATGATCTTGATGCCGAGGGCACCGAGACGCATGGCGTTCTGCATGGCACGCTTCATGGCGCGACGGAACATAACACGCTTTTCGAGCTGCTGGGTGATGCCATCAGCGATGAGCTGAGCATCAAGTTCCGGGCGACGAACTTCTTCGATATTGACGTGAACAGGCACGCCCATCATCTTCTGAACTTCGTACTTCAGAGCTTCGATATCAGCGCCCTGCTTACCGATCACGATACCCGGACGAGCGGAGAAAATCGTGATACGAGCATTGTTAGCCGGACGTTCGATAAGAATACGGCTCACGCTGGCGTTACGAAGCTTCTTGATAAGGAAGCTGCGAACAGCGAGGTCTTCACCGAGCGTGCGGGAAAAATCACTACCAACCGCATACCAGCGCGACGTCCAATTGCGCGTCACGGGAAGACGGAAGCCGGTGGGATTAATTTTCTGACCCATGGTACACCTTTACTTAGCTTTCGCGTCGCCAACGGAAATGTAGATATGGCTAGTCTGCTTGTTGATGCGCGTACCGCGCTCTTAGCACGAGCAGCGAAACGGCGAAGCGTAGCAGCCTTTTCCACGTGAATCTTGGTCACGATGAGCGTGTCGATGTCAGCACCGTCATTGTGCTCGGCATTGGCAATAGCGCTTTCGAGAGCCTTCTTGATGATGACCGCAGCCTTCTTCTGGGTGAAGGTGAGGATAGCAAGAGCCTTGTCCACGGGCTTGCCGCGAACGAGGTCAGCAACCAAACGACCCTTCTGAGCCGAAAGGCGGACACCACGAACAATAGCAGTAGTTTCCATTTACTTACCCACCTTCTTGTCACCAGCGGCGTACTCTTGAACGTGCGAGTATTCGCAAATTCACCGAGCTTGTGCGCTAACCATGTTTTCATTGATGTACACCGGCACATGCTGACGGCCGTTGTGAACGGCGATGGTCAAACCGATGAACTCAGGAAGAATGGTCGAACGACGAGACCAGGTCTTCAACGGACGCTTGTCGCGGCTCGCCTGGGCGTTTTCAACCTTCTTCATCAGGTGCCCGTCAACAAACGGGCCTTTCTTCAAGGAACGAGACATTCAGGTACCCTTATTTACGGTTACGGCGCGTAACGATCATGGAATCGGTGCGCTTGCAGTTACGGGTACGATAACCCTTCGTGAGCTGACCCCACGGCGTGACAGGAGCGCGACCAGTACCGGTCTTACCTTCACCACCACCGTGCGGATGGTCAACCGGGTTCATGGCAACACCGCGAACCGTCGGGCGAACACCGCGCCAACGCTTCGCACCAGCCTTACCAAGTTCACGGAGGCTGTTTTCTTCATTGCCAACAGTACCGATCGTAGCGCGGCATTCGATGAGAACGCGACGAACTTCGCCGGAACGGAGGCGGACCTGAGCGTATTCACCTTCGCGAGCAACGAGCTGAGCAAAAGCACCAGCGGCACGAACCATCTGGGCACCCTTACCCGGAAGCAATTCGATGCAGTGAATCGTAGAACCGACCGGGATATTACGGAGCGGAAGCGTGTTACCGACCTTGATCGGGGATTCCGGACCGTTCATGATTTCCTGACCAACGGTCAGGCCCTTCGGGGCGATGATGTAGCAACGTTCACCGTCGGCATAGCACACCAAAGCGATGTGAGCGGAACGGTTAGGATCGTATTCGATACGTTCAACGCGAGCGGGCACACCATCCTTCTGGCGCTTGAAATCGATAATACGATAAGCGCGCTTGGAACCACCACCCTTATGACGACAGGTGATGTGACCATTGTTGTTACGGCCGGAACCGCGGTTCTTCTTTTCGGTCAGAGCAGCCCAGGGCTTACCCTTATGGAGCTCCTTGTTGACAACCTTAACCGCATGACGGCGACCGGCGGACGTCGGCTTGAGTTTGACGAGAGCCATTACTTCACCTCTTGCGCGAAGTTGATTTCCTGACCCTGAGCGAGCGTGACATAGGCCTTGCGAACGTCGTTACGCTTGCCCATGAAGCGGCCAAAGCGCTTCTGCTTGCCCTTCAGGTTCAGAATTTGAACGGATTTGACCTGCACATTGAAGAGCAGTTCAACAGCAGCCTTAACCTCGGCCTTGTTGGCATCAGGGATGACAACAAAAGCAACCTGGTTGAGCTTCTCGGCGACCATGGTGCTCTTTTCAGAGATCACCGGGGCGACGAGCACCTTCAAAAGACGTTCCTGGTTCATGCCAGCATCTCCTCAATCTCAGACACAGCAGCCTTCGTCACAACCACCTTGTCGAAATAAAGGAGGCAGAGCGGATCGGCGTAACGGGTCGGGACAACGAGCACATCCTTCATGTTGCGGGAAGCGAGGATGAGGTTGTCGTCGAGTTCTTCAGCGCCAACAACGAGAAGAACCTTGTTCTGCAGACCCATCGTCTTGAGCTGCGTGGCAAAAGCCTTCGTCTTCGGCATTTCAACCTTGAAGGTTTCAACAACACAGAGACGTTCGTCGGCAACGAGCTTCGACCAAATGGAAGCCATCGCAGCGCGATACATCTTCTTGTTAACCTTCTGGCTGAAGTTTTCGTCCGGGGAATTCGGGAAAGCGCGACCGCCTCCACGCCAAACCGGAGAAGACGTCATACCAGAACGGGCACGACCAGTACCCTTCTGACGCCAGGGCTTCTTGGTGGAATGATGCACAGCTTCACGGGTGAGCTGGGCACGCGTACCAAGACGCGCATTGGCCTGGAAAGCAACCACGATCTGGTGCACCAGGGCTTCATTGTATTCACGACCGAACACGGCGTCAGCGGCAACAACCGTCTTACCCTGTTCGTTCAGGATATTGAGTTCCATTGTTTCGCTCCTTACGCCTTAACAGCCGGACGGACGATCACTTCGCCGCCCTTGGCGCCGGGAACAGCACCGCGAACCAGCAGAAGCTGACGTTCAGTGTCAACGCGCGCAATGATGAGGTTCTGCGTCGTGCGCTGCACATCGCCCAAATGACCTGCCATACGCTTGCCGGGGAAAACGCGGCCCGGGTCCTGACGGTTACCGATAGAACCAGGGGCACGGGTCGTCACGGAGTTACCGTGAGACGCGCGGTTGGACGAGAAGTGATGGCGCTTGATACCACCTTGGAAACCCTTACCGATGGTCGTACCGGTCACGTCGACCTTCTGACCTTCCGTGAACATTTCGGCTTTGAGAGCCATGCCGGGCTTAAATTCGGCAACCTGTTCAGCATCGATATGGAACTCTTTGAGCATGCTACCAGCTTCAACGCCAGCCTTAGCATAATGGTACAGCAAGGGGCTTGCTCACGCGCGTGGGCTTCTTGGAGCCGAACGCGACTTGGATTGCATTGTAGCCGTCGGTTTCAACCGTCTTCACCATAGTGACACGGTTATTCGACACATCGAGCACAGTCACGGGAACGGAAACACCGTCTTCCGTGAAAATGCGCGTCATGCCGATCTTGCGACCGACGATGCCGAGCTTATCACTCATTGTTTTCTCCACCCCGGCTACGATTGGTCGGGACCGTTTTCATGAAAAAGCCAAACTTTTCGTTAGTGAACCGTTTGGACTGAAAGGCGCGATTGTAGCCGTGAATCTGTTTCGTTGCAACTCGTTTTGCGACTTTTCTTTGATAAACAGCTACTTATCAGAAATTTGATTACTGGACCTTGATCTTGACGTCGACGCCAGCGGGGAGGTCGAGCTTCATGAGAGCGTCAACCGTCTTGTCGGTCGGGTCAACGATGTCCATCAGGCGCTGATGCGTGCGGATTTCGAGCTGATCGCGGGACGTCTTGTTGACGTGCGGGGAGCGAAGGATGTCGAAGCGCTGGATGCGGGTGGGAAGCGGAACGGGACCGCGAACCACGGCGCCGGTGCGCTTGGCGGTGTCAACAATTTCCAGAGCGGACTGGTCGATCAACTTGTAGTCATACGCCTTGAGGCGGATGCGAATGCGCTGAGACTGCATTTCGTATTCCTGTAAAAAAGAACAAATAAAAGAACAGAGGGAGCGGAGTATACACCCCGCTCCCTCGAGCGATCAAGTCAAATTACTGAATTTTTTCAGTTATTCGATAACAGAGGCAACGACGCCAGCACCGACGGTGTGACCACCTTCACGGATAGCGAAGCGGAGACCCTGTTCCATAGCGATCGGGCTGATCAACGTAACGGTCATGGCGATGTTGTCACCAGGCATAACCATTTCGACGCCTTCCGGCAATTCGATCGTACCAGTCACGTCCGTCGTACGGAAGTAGAACTGCGGACGATAGCCCTTGAAGAACGGCGTGTGGCGTTTCACCTTCTTCCTTCGTGAGGACGTAAACTTCGCCCTTGAAGTGGGTGTGCGGGGTGATCGTGCCCGGCTTAGCGAGAACCTGACCACGTTCGACGTCTTCACGCTTCGTACCACGGAGAAGGATACCGACGTTGTCGCCAGCTTCACCCTGGTCGAGGAGCTTACGGAACATTTCAACGCCCGTGCAGGTCGTCTTAGCCGTAGGCTTGATACCAACGATTTCGATTTCGTCGCCAACGTGGATCACACCACGTTCAACACGACCCGTCACAACCGTACCACGTACCAGAGATCGAGAACACGTCTTCGATCGGCATAAGGAACGGCTGGTCAACGGCACGTTCCGGAGTCGGAATGTACGTGTCGAGCTGCTTGGCGAGTTCGAGGATGTACCGGTTCGCCGATCGGGCTCTGGTCGCCTTCGAGAGCGAGCTTAGCGGAACCCTTAACGATCGGGATCGTGTCGCCCGGGAAGTCATAGTTGGAGAGAAGTTCACGAACTTCCATTTCAACGAGTTCGAGAAGTTCTTCGTCGTCAACCATGTCGCACTTGTTCAAGAAGACGATGATGTAGGGAACGCCAACCTGACGAGCGAGAAGGATGTGTTCACGCGTCTGAGGCATGGGTACCGTCAGCAGCGGAGCAAACGAGGATAGCGCCGTCCATCTGGGCAGCACCGGTAATCATGTTCTTCACGTAGTCAGCGTGCCCCGGGCAGTCAACGTGAGCATAGTGACGCGTTGCCGTTTCGTATTCGACGTGAGCCGTGTTGATGGTAATACCGCGAGCTCTTTCTTCTGGGGCAGCGTCAATCTGGTCGTAAGCCTTAGCTTCACCGCCAAACTGCTTGGAAAGGATCGTGGTAATAGCAGCCGTCAACGTGGTCTTACCATGGTCCACGTGACCGATCGTGCCCACATTAACGTGGGGCTTGGTACGTTCAAACTTACCCTTTACCATTTTAGGTCCTTAAGAAAATAGGGGTTACAAAACAGATCTATTGTAATCTTACTTGGTCTTGTCGGCGATAACAGCGTCAGCAACGTTACGCGGAGCTTCAGCATAGTGCTTGAATTCCATCGTGTACGTAGCACGTACCTGCGTCAAAGAGCGGAGCTGGGTAGCGTAGCCGAACATTTCAGCCAACGGCACTTCAGCCTTGATGCTCTTACCACCACCAACCAAGTCATCCATACCCTGGATCACACCACGGCGGGAAGAAAGGTCGCCCATAACGTCGCCCATCTTTTCTTCCGGCGTTTCGACTTCAACAGCCATGATCGGTTCGAGAAGAACCGGAGTAGCCTTACGCATACCTTCCTTGAAGGTATAGAGGCGGTCATCTTAAAGGCATTTTCGTTAGAGTCAACTTCGTGGTAGGAACCGAAGTGGAGCGTGACCTTCACGTCAACGACGGGGTAACCAGCGAGCACACCAGCCTTGAGGGTATCTTCAACACCCTTTTCAACGGTAAGGGATGTATTCACGCGGAACCACACCGCCCTTGATGGCGTCAACGAATTCGAAGCCCTTACCCGGTTCAAGCGGTTCGAGCTTGAGCACAACGTGACCGTACTGACCGCGACCACCAGACTGCTTAGCGAACTTGCATTCAGCATTTTCAACCGTGCTACGGATGGTTTCACGATAGTACCACCTGAGGCTTACCAACGCTGGCTTCAACGTTGAATTCGCGCTTCATACGGTCAACGAGAATTTCAAGATGGAGTTCGCCCATACCAGAAATAATCGTCTGACCAGATTCTTCGTCGGTGCGAACGCGGAAGGACGGGTCTTCCTGAGCAAGGCGGTTCAAAGCGAGAGCCATCTTTTCCTGGTCGGTACTTGGTCTTCGGTTCAACAGCCTGGGAAATCACCGGTTCCGGGAATTCCATGCGTTCGAGAATGATCGGGGCGTCGATAGCGCAGAGCGTGTCACCCGTCGTTACATTCTTCAAACCAACAGCGGCAGCAATGTCGCCGGCTTCAACGAACTTGATTTCCTTACGGTCGTTAGCGTGCATCTGCAACAAGCGACCGATACGTTCCTTCTGGCTCTTAACGGAGTTGATCACCGTGTCGCCAGAGTTCAGAACGCCAGAGTAAACGCGCAAGAAGGTGAGCTGGCCAACATACGGGTCAGTCATGATCTTGAAAGCGAGAGCGGCGAACGGAGCGTTGTCTTCGTACGGACGGTTCGTCGGCTGTTCATCCATGTCAAAGCCTTCAACCGGCGGAATGTCGGTAGGGGACGGCAAGAACTGAACAACAGCGTCGAGCATACGCTGAACACCCTTGTTCTTAAAGGCGGAACCGCAAAGCATCGGCTGGATTTCGCAAGCGATCGTACGCTGACGGATACCAGCAATGATTTCTTCTTCGGTCAATTCGCCTTCTTCGAGGTACTTGTTCATGAGCTCTTCGCTAGCTTCAGCAGCGCTTTCGACGAGCTTTTCGTGCCATTCGTTAGCCACATCAACGAGATTGGCAGGAATGTCAACGTAGTCGAACTTCATACCCTGGGTCTTCGCATCCCAAATGATGCCCTTCATCTTGATCAGGTCGACAACACCTTCGAACTGGTCTTCAGCGCCGATAGGCACAACGATGGGCACAGGATTGGCTTTAAGACGCTTCTTCATCTGGTCATAGACTTTGAAGAAGTTAGCACCGGTACGGTCCATCTTGTTCACGAAGGCAAGACGAGGCACCTTGTACTTATTAGCCTGACGCCAAACGGTTTCGGACTGGGGCTGAACGCCACCAACAGCGCAGTAAACCATGCAGGCGCCGTCAAGAACACGCATGGAGCGTTCAACTTCAACGGTGAAGTCAACGTGCCCCGGGGTGTCAATGACGTTCAAGCGGTACGGTTCCCACTGCATTTCCATACCACGCCAGAAGGCGGTCGTAGCAGCGGAAGTAATCGTAATACCACGTTCCTGTTCCTGTTCCATCCAGTCCATGGTGGCAGCACCATCATGCACTTCACCGATCTTATGGTTGACACCGGTGTAGAACAAAATACGTTCGGACGTGGTGGTCTTGCCCGCGTCAATGTGGGCAGAGATACCGATGTTGCGGTAACGCGAAATCGGAGTTTGACGAGCCATTTAAGGTTCCTCACTAAATAAGCTGCATGAGAGGGAATCCCTCATGCAGCGAATCGAAATTAGAAGCGGAAGTGCGAGAAGGCCTTGTTGGCTTCAGCCATACGATGAACTTCATCACGCTTCTTCATGGCGCCGCCACGGCCTTCTACCGCGTCGAGCAATTCGCCGGCGAGACGCTGCGGCATGGACTTTTCAGAACGCTTCTTGGCAGATTCACGGAGCCAGCGCATGGCGAGAGCCATTCGACGGACAGGACGGACTTCAACCGGAACCTGGTAGTTAGCACCACCCACTCGGCGGGACTTGACTTCCACCAGCGGACGGACGTTGTTGAGAGCGGTGTTAAACACTTCAAGCGCGTTCTTGCCGGACTTTTCTTCGATCTGCTGGAGGGCGCCGTAAACGATACGTTCAGTACTGGCCTTCTTGCCGTCAAGCATGATCACGTTGATGAACTTGGTAATTTCGACGCTGCCGAACTTCGGATCGGCAAGCACTTCGCGTTTCGGTACTTCGCGACGACGGGGCATTTGAATTTCCTCTTTCGTGTCTTCAGTCTATATCCGCAATTAAAAAGAACAGTGCGGACAATCTAGGTTAAAGCGATCCCATGGATCGCGACTTACTCGGTTGCACAACTTTCGTTGTTTCAACCGTTTGTCCACGGCGTGACGCCGCGAAATATTAAGCGGCCTTCGGGCGCTTGGCACCGTACTTGGAACGGGCCTGCTTACGATCCTTGACGCCCTGGGTATCCAGAGAGCCACGAACGATATGGTAGCGAACACCAGGAAGGTCCTTCACACGGCCGCCGCGGATAAGCACGACAGAGTGTTCCTGGAGGTTGTGGCATTCACCGCCGATGTACGAAATAACTTCGAAACCGTTGGTCAGGCGCACCTTGGCGACCTTACGAAGAGCAGAGTTCGGCTTCTTCGGGGTCGTGGTATACACACGAGTGCAAACGCCACGCTTCTGCGGGCAGTTCTTAAGAGCGGGGCTCTTGCTCTTGTCGTGCGTGAGCTCACGGGGCTTGCGAACAAGCTGGTTAATAGTAGGCATAAACGTCCGTCTAAAACTAAAAATTGACCTGTCTAAAACAGGCTATGGTTATAAACGCTTCAGAAGCACCTATTCTCCCCGAACAACCTAGCCGCAGAGGCAAAAAGACGATTCGTGAGAGTCACTACTCCTGAAAAGCATGTGATTTTCGATCAAAACACTGCCCGCTGTCAAGCGGTAGCGCTTGATTTTTGTAGTAAAAACGCCCACATCTATTTCAGACCCAAACTCCGCAGGCAAAATCCTATCTAGAAACAGAAGTTTGTCATTGGTCAAGTGACTAACTTCTGAATCTCTTGGCAGGCACATCCACCCGGAACAGACATGTGAGCCAATCACGAACCCTCTTTGGCAACAAATCCACCAGCCAGTGTTCGCATGATCTGTTCCGGCGTACCGTGTAGCGGTCCATGCTCATCAACAGCTTGTTGATTGAGTTTCCCGGCAGCTCCATCTTCCAATTGGGACCACGTTCCTGTTGAAGCATCAGGTTGTGCCGAATCTGCAGCCTAAGGTCGCATCCGATGAGGTAGACCAACAGTTTCCCGAGATGCGAGGCTTCCGTGACACGCAGACGTCAGTAGGGCAACTGATTTTTCAGTTGGTCAAAGCCTTGTTCAATCAGCCCTCGCAAACGATATAAATCTATTGCTACAGAGGGATCTTCAACCACATTGCTCTTAATGTTCAGCCAACCGGCGCGGTCAGAAGTCCTGTTAACCGCCGTCTGATCAATCACCCATATCTTTTTCGGGGTTTGATGCTGAGATCCCTTCGGGTCAGTACTTCCTTCAGATAAGGTCTTGCCTCCTGGAACAGACGCTGATCGACCTTTCGTCCATGACTCAATTCATCGAAGACCTGTACCACAAGGCTGTTCAGATTCGACCTGACCGCCTGTGCGCGTTCCGGATCGTAGAAAAGGTGGCTGTAAACCTTGACGGTGGTTTTATTCGATTTCTGCCAGCTCTCGGTGAAGGTGTGGCTATAAACACGATGAACTCGATCCCAGGCTTGAGTCCTGCGTTCAAGCTCACGTACCTGTGCAAAAATCCATTTCTCCTCATTGCTGCCGACCGCAATTGGGCAACCAGTAAGGAAGGCCATGTCGTCGTTGATCAGCTTGTTGAGCATTGCGTTTGACGGGTAGCCGCGATCGCTGATCAGCATGATTTGATCCATCGGGAAGCCGGTACTGCTTCATGCGTTCATAAATATAGGAATACGATCCGCGGTCATTGATGGATCCGTTGTAGGCAAATGCGTAAACGATGTGTCCGGTCAGCTGATCGAGAACGGTTGCCAGATTCAGCTGAGGCAGTCCTTCGTCCTGTTTGGCATGGTAAATTCAATTTGCTCTGCAGATGAGTACGAATTAATGCTCGTGCTGTCAATCGCGCAGTAGCGAACAGGGATTCTTCCTGCGATTTCAGTATCGCTTCTTCTGCAGAGTTTTGAAACGTTTCGCCCAGAACTCATCCCATGCTTCAGGCGTGCACGTGCGCAGCAGTTTGGTTATTTCCTGACCAGAAAGATTCTGAGCCACTCGAGGAAGGATCTGATGGTAGTACCAGTCGGAGTAGCAATCGAGTGAACCACCCTTGAGAATCTGATAAATCGCATAGCTGATCCACTGTTCGGCATCTTTGCTACCAAACACTTCAGTAGAGCCGACACGATCCCTTGATGAATGGTACCAGACCTTTCAGGGCATAGTGGGGCAGGAAGAATTTGAAGTTTCCTTCCTCCTTGTCCTCCGGCTCTTCTTCAGTCAACTTCTGGCTCAAGTCCTCATTCGTCGTTTTATCTTCTGCCACAGCACTTTCTTCAACAGGCTTCTTATTCGGGAAACCTACGGATTCGGCAGGAAGCTGATCAAAGAACGTATTTTCATCGACAAGATCGTGATTCAAGTAATACCAATCCTGTTGAGCAAATTCGGGATGTAGGGACAGGAATTTCGAGGACATCTTCACCATGCCGCTAGGCTGGATCACGCCCACCTGGATTTGGACAGCCGGAACAGAACGTCCCTTCTTCCCCTGCGTCGCCTCTTCCGGAGTAGGAGCAATCCATTTGTTGCGATAAGCCCTGACGTATGTTTTGCCCTTGTTCTTATAAGACATGAGCTTGAGCTGAAGAATTTCCTGTCCTGTTGCCATTTTCAACGCCACATAGATTGGTTGCGATACGCTATATTTTACTCTAGTTTTAGCAAGAAAACAATAGCCCTGCCAGATTTTTTCCTGTCTGACAGGGCTATTGAGATTCTGCGTTATCTAGATAGTAGATTTACCGCGGAGTTCGGGTTCAGATGTGGGCGTCAATCCTAGATTGATAAGAATCTAACCTAGATTACTTGTCAGCTTTGAGCTCTTCACCAGTCGTGGTGAGCGGTGCATTCAAAGCAGCAAACGGGTCAACCAAAGCGGTCGGTTCATTGAACGGATCCGTCGCAGCTTCAGCTTCGCGAGCTGCTTCTTCAGCTTCGCGGCGTTCAGCCAATTCACGAGCCTTATGGGCATTGTGGTAAGCCAAACCCGTACCAGCCGGAATCAAGCGACCCACAATGACGTTTTCCTTCAAGTCACGCAATTCGTCGCGCTTGCCCATGATGGCAGCCTCGGTAAGAACACGCGTCGTTTCCTGGAAGGAAGCGGCAGAGATAAAGCTGTCGGTCGACAACGAGACTTTGGTAATACCCAAGAGGATGTTATCGTAGGTCGCAGGACGACCACCTTCTACCACCACGCGATCGTTTTCGTCCAACATTTCGGAACGTTCAACCTGTTCACCGGTAATGAAGTGCGTGTCGCCCGGATCAGTAATCTGAACACGGCGAAGCATCTGACGAACAATCACTTCAATGTGCTTGTCGTTAATCTTCACACCCTGCAAGCGGTAAACGTCCTGAACTTCGTCAACGATATAGCGAGCAAGTTCTTCAATGCCCAACAAGCGAAGAATGTCGTGCGGATCCACCGGACCGTCAACCACTTCTTCACCCTTCTGAACCACCTGACCGTCATGGACAAGAACCGTCTTATCCTTGCTGATCAAGGTTTCATGAGCAATACCGTCGCTACCCGTGATGATCAAGCGCTGCTTACCCTTGGTTTCCTTACCAAAAGTTACGGTACCGGTCACTTCACCNAACATACCTGCATCCTTCGGGCTACGGGCTTCAAACAATTCAGCCACGCGCGGAAGACCACCTGTAATGTCTCGCGTCTTCTGGGATTCGACAGGAATACGAGCAAGGACTTCACCCATGCCAATTTCCTGTTCGTCACGAACCACAACGAAAGCACCAACCGGCAACTGAATCGTCACAGCGTGATCCGTACCCGGGATCTTCACTTCGTTGCCATTTTCATCAAGAAGATGGACTAACGGACGAAGAACGCCACTCGTCGAAGCCTTACCCTTGGCAGCCTTAGCAGTCGTCGAGGAACGCTTCGGGTCGATCACGACGAGGCTGGTCAAGCCAGTCACTTCGTCGACCTGATTCATCACCGTAACGTTTTCAATAACGTTTTCGAACTTAATCTTACCGGCGTATTCCGTAATAATCGGACGCGTCATCGGATCCCAGTTCGCCAGCATCTGACCGGTACTTTGNATTTCCTGTTCAGGCATGACGAGCAAGGTTGCACCGTACGGAACCTTATGGCGTTCACGTTCACGACCGTTTTCGGTAATCACGATTTCGCCAGAACGGGAAATAACCACGAGGTCACCCTTCGCGGAACGCACATAGCGCATGGACGGGGAATAAGCCACCACACCAGCAGACTTGGCTTCAACGCTAGAGGCAACAGCAGCACGAGACGCGGCACCACCGATATGGAACGTACGCATGGTCAACTGAGTACCCGGTTCACCGATGGACTGTGCAGCGATCACACCGACTGATTCACCAGCGTTCACCAACGTACCACGACCCAAGTCACTACCATAGCACTTGGCGCAAAGACCATAGCGCGTTTCGCACGTCAAAGGCGTACGAACCTTGATCATGTCGATACCGAGCTTGTCGATCAAGTCGCAGTAGTCTTCATCGATCAATGTACCAGCCGGGATAACGACTTCATTCGTATCCGGGTTTTCAACGTCCAAAGCCGTCACACGNGTACCGAGCACGCGGTCACGCAAAGCCTGAATGACTTCACCGCCTTCGACGAGCGCGCGCATTTCGACGCCATGATCCGTACCGCAATCGTCTTCGACAACCACGAGGTCCTGCGTCACGTCAACAAGACGACGCGTCAGGTAACCAGAGTTAGCCGTCTTCAAAGCCGTGTCAGCCAAACCCTTACGAGCACCGTGAGTAGAAATGAAGTACTGAAGAACGTTCAAGCCTTCACGGAAGTTAGCCGTAATCGGAGTTTCAATAATGGAGCCGTCAGGCTTAGCCATCAAACCACGCATACCAGCCAACTGACGAATCTGAGCTGCGGAACCACGAGCACCAGAGTCGNNTACCATCATGTACACGCTGTTAAAGGATTCCTGACGAACTTTCTTACCGTGACGGTCAATCGTCGGTTCGGTAGAAAGTTCGGTCATCATGACCTTACCAACCTGGTCAGCCGTACGACCCCAAATGTCCACCACCTTGTTGTAGCGTTCACCCTGGGTCACGAGACCAGACGTGTACTGAGCTTCAATTTCCTTGACTTCCTGTTCAGCAGCGCGAACCAACTGTTCCTTCTGAGCCGGAACAGCCATGTCACCCACACAGATGGAAATACCAGCACGCGTAGACAGGCGATAGCCATTGTCCTTGAGCTTGTCAGCGAACATGACCGTAGCACGTAAACCGCACTTGCGGAAGCAACGGTTAATGAGCTTGGCAATTTCCTTCTTCTTCAGAGTGATGTTCAATTCCTTGAAGCTCATCCCTTCAGGAAGGATTTCGGACAAAAGCGCACGACCCACCGTCGTTTCATAGCGAACAATATGAGCCGTCTTTTCACCCGTTTCCTTGTTGAGTTCGTATTCACGAATACGAACCGTACAACGCGTCTGAAGTTCAACAACCTTGTTGTCCCAAGCACGCTGGACTTCTACCACGTCAGCAAAGAACATGCCTTCGCCCTTGCCGTTGATCTTTTCACGCGTCGCGTAGTAAAGACCAAGCACCATGTCCTGAGACGGAACAATGGAAGGATCGCCGTTAGCTGGGAACAGCACGTTGTTCGAAGCCATCATCAGTATCNNACGAGCTTCGAGCTGAGCTTCCAAAGAAAGTGGCACGTGAACAGCCATCTGGTCACCGTCGAAGTCAGCGTTAAAGGCTGCGCAAACGAGCGGATGCAACTGGAGAGCCTTACCTTCAATGAGCTTCGGTTCAAAAGCCTGAATACCCAAGCGGTGAAGAGTCGGAGCACGGTTCAACATCACTGGGTGTTCATAAATAACCTCTTCGAGGATATCCCACACCACAGGATCCTGATTTTCGACCATCTTCTTAGCGGTATTCGGCGTCACAGCCAAGCCACGAAGCACGAGCTTATTGAAGATGAACGGCTTGAAGAGTTCAAGCGCCATCAACTTCGGCAAGCCGCACTGATGCAGACGAAGTTCAGGACCGACGGTAATCACGGAACGACCAGAATAGTCAACACGCTTACCCAAGAGGTTCTGACGGAAACGACCACTCTTACCCTTGATCATGTCAGCAAGAGACTTGAGCGGACGCTTGTTAGCACCCGTCATTGCCTTACCGCGACGACCGTTATCCAACAAGGAGTCAACGGCTTCCTGAAGCATGCGCTTTTCGTTACGGACAATGATGTCTGGCGCCTTGATTTCAAGGAGACGCTTCAAACGGTTGTTACGGTTAATGACACGGCGATACAGATCGTTCAAGTCGGACGTAGCAAAACGAGCGCCGTCAAGCGCAACCAACGGACGAAGATCCGGCGGCAACACAGGCAACACCGTCATGATCATCCATTCGGGCTTGATGCCAGAACGTTGGAAGCCTTCAAGCACCTTCAAGCGCTTAGCAAACTTTTTGATCTTGGCTTCAGAATTCGTTTCACGCAATTCCTTGCGGAGGCGTTCAACTTCCTGGTCGATATCGATCGTACGGAGCAATTCGCCAATGGCTTCAGCGCCCATCATGGCAACGAAGTCATCACCAAATTCGGTCGTCGCAGCAATGAAGTCTTCTTCAGAGAGCAACTGACCGCGTTCCAACGTCGAGAGACCCGGGTCGACAACGATGTAGGCTTCGAAATAAAGCACGCGTTCAATGTCGCGCAACGGGATATCGAGCACCATACCCATACGGCTCGGAAGGCTCTTAAGGAACCAAATGTGAGCCACGGGGCTAGCCAAATCGATATGACCCATGCGTTCGCGACGAACCTTAGCGAGCGTGACTTCAACGCCACACTTTTCGCAAATCACGCCGCGGTTCTTAAGACGCTTGTACTTACCGCAAAGGCATTCGTAGTCCTTCACCGGACCAAAAATCTTGGCACAGAAAAGACCGTCACGTTCCGGCTTCTGAGTACGATAGTTGATCGTTTCCGGCTTCTTGACTTCACCATAGGACCAGGAGTGGATCTTTTCAGGACTAGCAAGTCCGATACGGATCGCGTCGAAATGTTCTTCCGACTGAACCTGGTCGAAAATATCGTTAAGCGGCATTTTCATCGCNTTAATTTCCTCTTAGTTCTTGACGAGGTCGATGTCGATACCCAACGACCGGATTTCCTTGACCAACACGTTGAAGGATTCAGGCATGCCTGCTTCAATCTTGTGATCACCCTTGACGATGTTTTCGTAAACCTTGGTACGACCATTAACGTCGTCAGATTTGACGGTAAGCATTTCCTGGAGGACATAGGAAGCGCCGTAAGCTTCAAGAGCCCAGACTTCCATTTCACCGAAACGCTGACCACCGAACTGAGCCTTACCACCCAACGGCTGCTGGGTAACCAAGGAGTACGGACCCGTCGAACGAGCATGCATCTTGTCATCAACCAAGTGATGCAACTTCAAGTAATGCATGAAGCCCACGGTCACAGGACGTTCAAACGGTTCACCCGTACGACCGTCATAGAGACGAGCCTGAGTCTTAGCCGGGGTCAACTGCAAACGAGCAGCTTCTTCATCCGGGAAGNNAGCCAAGTCAAGCATCATGCGAACCTGTTCTTCAGTAGCACCGTCGAAGACTGGCGTAGCAAACGGAACCCCAGAACGGAGATTCTTAGCNATCGCCATCAATTCTTCATCAGTCAGGCTGTCCAAATCTTCGGTCTTGCCAGTGCGGTTATACACTTCATTCAAGAACGCACGAATCTGGCGAACCTGTTCCGTCTTAAGCATTTCTTCGATACGCCAGCCAAGACCCTTAGCAGCCCAACCCAAGTGGACTTCAAGAACCTGACCAATGTTCATACGAGAAGGCACGCCCAACGGATTTAACACGATGTCAGCAGGACGACCGTCGNNTACCATGTACGGCATATCTTCAACCGGGCAGATCTTAGAGACCACACCCTTGTTACCGTGACGGTACGTACCNATCTTGTCACCAGGCTGCAGACGACGGCGTTCGGCGATATAAACCTTCACCATCTTCAACACGCCCGGAGGCAATTCGTCACCACGCGTCAGCTTTTCATGCTTCGTCTGGTACTTACGATCATTCTGTTCGCGCGTGTCCTGGATAGCATGCATCGTCAAGTCGATCATGTTCTGGGCAGCTTCGTTTTCCATACGGAGTTCGAAGAGCTGATAGCCAGGAACAGCTTCCATCATTTCAGTCGTGAGCACAGTGCCGGTCGGGAAGTTGTCTGGACCGCCAGCAACCTTCTGACCCACCAACTGACGACGCAAACGGTCGAACGCGTCACGTTCAACGATGCGCAACTGGTCGTCCAAGTCACGACGATAGCGCTTCAAGGCATCACTGATGATGCTTTCAGCACGCTTATCGCGCTTAACACCATCGCGCGTAAAGACCTGAACGTCAATCACCGTACCTGTCATACCAGACGGAACGCGCAAAGACGTGTCCTTAACGTCAGAAGCCTTTTCACCGAAGATCACACGGAGAAGCTTTTCTTCAGGCGTTAACTGCGTTTCACCCTTCGGCGTTACCTTTCCGACCAAAACGTCACCAGCCTTGACTTCAGCACCGATGAACACAATGCCAGAGTCGTCAAGACGGGAAAGCTGGTTTTCAGAAAGGTTCGAAATGTCACGCGTGATTTCTTCAGCACCCAACTTCGTATCGCGAGCCACAACGGAGAGCTCTTCGATATGAATAGAGGTGTAACGGTCATCAGCAACAACGCGTTCAGAGATCAACACCGAGTCTTCGTAGTTGTAGCCGTTCCAAGGCATGAAGGCAATCAACATGTTCTGACCGAGAGCCAATTCACCCGTGTCAGTCGAAGCACCGTCAGCCAAAACGTCGCCAGCAGCAACGCGGTCACCCTTCACAACGATGGGACGCTGATTAATGTTCGTAGACTGGTTGGAGCGCGTGAACTTCTGGAGGTTGTAAATATCAACACCCGTTTCACCAGCAACGCTTTCTTCGTCATTAACACGAATAACCACACGGTTCGCGTCAACATAGTCCACCACACCGCCGCGGCGAGCCTGAACCGTCGTCTTCGAGTCGACAGCCACGGTACGTTCAATACCCGTACCCACAACAGGCTTTTCAGGACGCAAGCAAGGCACACCCTGACGCTGCATGTTAGAACCCATCAAAGCACGGTTCGCGTCGTCATGCTCCAAGAACGGAATCAAGGCAGCAGCACAAGACACGATCTGCGAAGGTGCAACGTCCATGTACTGGATACGATCCGGGCTAGCGAGCACGAATTCACCGTTGTCACGAGCAGAAACGAGTTCCTGCGTGAGGCGGTACTTCGGCNNATCCATTTCAGCATTAGCCTGAGCAATGATGTAGNNCGGTACTTCTTCAATAGCGGACAAGTAGGAAATTTCCTGCGTAGCCACACCATCAACCACCTTACGGTACGGCGTTTCAAGGAAGCCGTATTCATTCAGGCGAGCATAAAGAGCCAAAGAGTTGATCAAACCAATGTTCGGACCTTCCGGCGTTTCAATCGGGCAAACACGACCATAGTGAGTCGGATGCACGTCACGCACTTCGAAGCCAGCGCGTTCACGCGTCAAACCACCNGGNTCAAGAGCGGAAATACGACGCTTATGCGTGATTTCCGACAACGGATTGGTCTGATCCATGAACTGAGACAACTGACTAGAACCGAAGAACTCGCGAATCGCAGCGCTAATCGGCTTGGAGTTGATAAGATCCTGCGGCGTCAAACCATCGCTTTCAGCCTGGTTAAGACGTTCCTTGACAGCGCGCTCAACGCGTACGAGACCGGAGCGGAACTGATTTTCAGCAAGTTCACCAACACAGCGAACGCGACGATTACCGAGGTGGTCAATGTCGTCAACACCGTTAACGATGCAGTTACGAACAACACCATCTTCATCGATAAGTTCAACGGAGTCCTGACCATTGCGAAGCGCAACGAGAACAGCCATCGTATCGATGATGTCTTCCTTGGTAAGGGTCATGGCACCCGTAGCGCCATCACTACCAAAGCGGGCATTGACCTTCATACGACCAACGCGAGACAGGTCGTAGGCTTCAGCATCAAAGAAGAGACGGTTAAAGAGAGCTTCAACGGCATCTTCCGTGGGCGGTTCACCCGGACGCATCATGCGATAAATAGCCACACGAGCGGCAAGCTGATCCGGCGTATCGTCTAAACGAAGCGTCGACGAGATGTAGGAACCATGATCCAACTCGTTCGTGAAGATCGTTTCAATCTTCGTGATATGGCACAAACGAAGCTTAGCCAAAAGATCCGGCGTGATTTCTTCATTGCAGTTAGCAATCACTTCACCCGTTTCTTCATCAATGATGTTCTTACCGAGCACACGTNNACCGATCACATATTCATCGGGCACGGGAATATCGGTCACACCAGCCTTCGTCAAGTCACGAATGTGTTTAGCCGTAATACGCTTATCGGCAGGCACAATTTCCTTGCCATCAGCAACAATCGGGAAGCTGACAGTCTGACCCTTCAAACGTTCAGGCACAAACGGCAAGCTAGCATTGCTCTGATTGATCGTGATCTGATCAAAGCTGAAGAAGCGCGCGAGAATCTCTTCCGGCGTAAAGCCAATAGCCTTAAGCAGAATCGTACCCGGCATCTTGCGACGACGGTCAACACGGAAGTACAAGATGTCCTTGGCATCAAATTCGAAATCAAGCCAGGAACCACGGTAAGGAATGACACGAGCAGAGAAGAGCAACTTCCCAGAAGAATGCGTCTTACCCTTATCGTGTTCAAAGAAAATGCCAGGAGAACGATGCAACTGGCTAACGATCACGCGTTCGGTACCGTTAACGATGAACGAACCCTTCTCAGTCATGAGGGGGATTTCGCCCATATAAACATCATTTTCACGGATTTCCTTAACCGTTTCCGGCTTTGCAGCATCGCGATCATAGATCTCAAGCTGGATCTTCGCGCGAAGTCGGCTGCAATAGGTCAAGCCGCGAAGCTGACACTCTGCAACGTCAAATTCAGGTTCTGCAAGCTCGTAATCGACGAAGCGAAGACGGGCGTAACCGTTATGGCTGGTGATCGGGAAAATGGAAGTAAACGCTGCCTGCAAACCCAGTTCAGAGTTACGTTTTTTCGGGGCAACGTCCGCCTGCAGGAATTCTTCGTAGGAACGAAGCTGAGTATCAAGCAGGGAAGGCACTTCAAGGACGCTCGGGCGAGAGGCAAAGCTCTTGCGGATGCGCTTCTTTTCAGTGAACGAGTACGACATGGACACTCCGTTCGACATTGAGGATGAACCAAAAGGTGATGAACGCAAACTTTATGGACGCCAAAAGCCGCTCGGGAATCACAGCATTTCGGCTGAACCCGCGCGGCGGAGTTGGGAAAATTAAGTTAAACGGTTCATCAAGAAGAAAGACTTTGAACTGTATTCTCAAAGCTAAGAACAAAGTTCAAAGTCTCCCTGAAAAAGGGAGACCTTGAAGTAACAAAGCGAGCAATTATATTTTGCTCGCTTTGTTGTGTCAAATCAAGTAAAAATTACTTGAGAGCGACCTTGGCGCCAGCTTCTTCGAGCTTCTTGGCAGCGGCTTCAGCGTCAGCCTTCGGGAGGCCTTCCTTAACAGCCTTCGGAGCGCCTTCGACGAGGTCCTTGGCTTCCTTGAGGTAGAGACCAGTCATTTCGCGAACAACCTTGATCACAGCGATCTTGTTGGAACCAGCGGATTCGAGAACGACGTCGAATTCGGTCTTTTCTTCAGCCTTGGCGCCAGCTTCAGCAGCCGGACCAGCAGCAACCACAGCGGCGGCAGCAGCGGACACACCGAACTTTTCTTCCATCATCTTGATGAGTTCGGAGATTTCGAGAACGGTCTTGGAAGCGATCGCTTCGAGGATTTCTTCATTGGTAAGTAGTCATTTTATAGCTCCGTATTACGTAGTGTTTAGTTTAATTTAATTTAAATTAGGCAGCAGCCTGTTCCTTGGCATCGCGCACGGCAGCCACGGTACGCACAAAGCGGCTGGGACTTCGTTGATGGTACGAACAAACTTGGCAATCGGTNTCGTTCATCGTAGCCATCAACTTGGCAAGGAGTTCTTCACGGCTCGGCATCGTAGCGAGCTGCTTGACAGCTTCAACATCCATGACGGAGTTAGTCATCGCGCCGCCCTTGATAACGAGCTTGTCGTTTTCCTTGGCGAAATTGACGAGAACCTTGGCAGCAGCAACCGGGTCAGCGGAGAAAGCATAGACGAGCGGACCAACAAACTGATCTGCAAGCCCAGCAAATTCCGTACCTTCAACGGCGCGGCGAACCAACGTGTTCTTGACAACACGCAACGTCACGTTGTTCTTACGTGCTTCAGCACGAAGCTTCGTGACGGCCTCAACGCTCAGCCCACGGTATTCGGCGATGACAATCGAGGAAGAGTTGGCAACGATGCCAGCAACTTCTTCAATGACAGCAGCCTTATCTTGACGATTAAGACCCATGGTCTGGCTCCACTCAGAGGCGTTCCCTTTCGAGAACGCCGGTTTCTAAATAACCGGCATACTTCTGAGAGTTTTGGCTGATTTTTTTACTCACAAACACGCCGTTTGTGATGAGAAAACACAACGCAATATCTCTCTTCGGTTTACCGTCTGCGCTGGACGACTTGGCGGTCACTTCTGTCATTGTGAAAGCATCAACAACGAAATTCACAAGTCCATTAAAAAACTCAGACTGCCGAGATTACTTTGCTTTCAAATCTCGATTGGTCTTCATTTCTCCAGCGGTCTTTGACAGCGACGGCATTGGTTAACCAATGCCGTCACCCAAAGCCCTTGAGACCTCACGGTCTCAGCGAAAAGATTTCTCTTTTCCGACCTCGTTGCTAAACAACGTTTTCATTAAGTCACCTTAATGAAGCGAGGGGTCGACCTCGAAAATTTGGTTCATTAAGCGTTGATGGAACCGATATCAACGCGAACACCAATACCCATCGTAGAGGAAACAGCAACCTTACGGAGGTACTGACCCTTGGAAGAAGCGGGCTTAAGCTTGTTCAACTGGTCGATCAAGGCGGCGAGGTTCTTCTGCAAGCGTTCCGTCGTGAAGGAAGCACGACCGATCGGAGCATGAATGATGCCAGCCTTGTCAGCACGGAACTGAACCTGACCAGCCTTAGCGTTCTTAACAGCCTGAGCAACGTTCGGGGTGACCGTGCCAACCTTCGGGTTCGGCATCAAGCCACGCGGNTCGAGGATCTGACCGAGCTGACCGACAACGCGCATCGCATCCGGAGAAGCGATCACGACGTCGAAGTCGAGTTCGCCAGCCTTAACCTTGGCAGCGAGATCATCGAAACCGACGATATCAGCACCAGCGGCGAGAGCTTCTTCAGCCTTAGCGCCCTGCGTGAACACAGCAACGCGAACGGTCTTACCCGTGCCTTCCGGCATCACGACAGCGCCACGAACGTACTGGTCGGACTTACGGGGATCGATGCCGAGCTGGATAGCAACGTCAACGGATTCGTCGAACTTAGCAACGGCGGTTTCCTTGACGAGGTCAAGAGCTTCAACAGCCGTGTAAACCTTGCTTGCTTCAACCTTGGCGTTGAGAGCCTTCATGCGCTTGTTAAGCTTAGCCATTACAGACCCTCCACAATGACGCCCATGGAACGAGCAGAACCAGCGATCGTGCGANACAGCAGCGTCAACGTCAGCAGCCGTAAGATCCGGCTCCTTCATCTTGGCGATTTCTTCAGCCTGAGCACGCGTGATCTTAGCAACCTTATCCGTATTCGGACGAGCAGAACCCTTCTGGATCTTAGCTGCCTTCTTGATCAAGATGGCAGCCGGAGGGGTCTTCATCACAAACGTGAAGCTCTTGTCGGCGTACGCAGTGATTACAACCGGGATCGGAAGGCCAGCTTCCATGCCCTGGGTCTTAGCGTTAAAAGCCTTGCAGAACTCCATGATGTTCAGACCGCGCTGACCGAGAGCCGGACCGATAGGAGGCGAGGGGTTGACCTTACCAGCAGGAACCTGCAACTTGATAAAGCCGATGATCTTCTTAGCCATCGTTAAAAATTCCTTATGGGTTCAACCGCCCGACTAATCGAGCTCCCCATGTTTAGGTGAGAAAGGCGTGCACTATACCACCAATTTTTTGGTCATGCAAGCGCATCGCCAACTTTTTTTAAAGCTTTTCAACCTCGTTAAAATCGAGGTCAACCAACGTTTCACGGCTGAAAATAGAGACAAAAACCTGCAAGCGGCTCTTGTCATAATCAACAGCTTCAATACGACCGTTGAAGTCCTTAAAGGGACCTGTCTTGACGCGAATTTCCTCACCAATCTCGAACTCAATCTTCGGACGCGGCTTTTCAGAACCACGTTCCATCTGAGCCATAATCGAAGCAACTTCAGCATCAGACAAAACTACCGGATGGTTATTGCCCAAGAACTCAATAACACGCGGGGTGGAATTCACTAAATGCCAGGTCGCATCGTTCATTTCCATTTCGATGAACACGTAACCTGGATACATGCGACGTTCAGTGACATGGCTACTACCATTACGCACTTCCTGAACGCGCTCCACGGGAAGAAGCACTTCGCCAAAGCTTTCGCGAAGCTCGCTACGAGCAATGCGCTCTTCAAGGTACTTCTTCACGCTCTTTTCCATAGAGGAATAAACGTGAATCGTGTACCACTTCTTGCCGTTATCGCTCATGATCCAACCTCACTAATTAAAGAGAAAGACGCAACAACACGTCATAAAAGTACCACTCGATCAGCTTGTCGCAAATGAAGAGGAAACCAGCAATAACCACAACGAAAGCCATCACGAGGCCCGTCGTGTTCAACGTTTCTTTGCGGGTCGTANNCCATACGACACGACGCAATTCTTCCCAAGACTGACGACCGTAGTTAAGAAGGCGCTTGCCAGACGGGCTGAACCAAGCCAAAACCACACCAGCGACAAGACCACCAGCTAAAGCAGCCAAACGCACAGCGAGGGTCTGATCCGTCAGCAAAGAGAAAGCAATCACACCAGCCACAGCAAAAAGGATCGCAAGCGCAACTAACACCGTATCCGACTTACTCGTGCTCGGTTCTACATTTTGATTGTTCATATTGTTTCCTGACCAACGGTAAGAAGAGGGTTCATCTTACCGGTCAAAATAAAATGCAAAAGAAGGTTGCTATTTTAACGACAACTCGCAACGTTGAGGCAGAAAAACACTGACTTTATGCGAGCCCATTACATAAAAGCCAAGCCGCGATCATAGATCGCGGCTTTACCTTTTTTTCTGGCAGGGGCAGAAGGAATCGAACCCTCAACCTACGGTTTTGGAGACCGTCGCTCTGCCAATTGAGCTATACCCCTATTGGGCAATCAACTGATGCTGATCGCGAATCCAATTCAGAATTATTCGATAACAGAGGCAACGACGCCAGCACCGACGGTGTGACCACCTTCACGGATAGCGAAGCGGAGACCCTGTTCCATAGCGATCGGGCAGATCAACGTAACGGTCATGGCGATGTTGTCACCAGGCATAACCATTTCGACGCCTTCCGGCAATTCGATCGTGCCAGTCACGTCCGTCGTACGGAAGTAGAACTGCGGACGATAGCCCTTGAAGAACGGCGTGTGACGGTCACCTTCTTCCTTCGTGAGGACGTAAACTTCGCCCTTGAAGTGGGTGTGCGGGGTGATCGTGCCCGGCTTAGCGAGAACCTGACCACGTTCGACGTCTTCACGCTTCGTACCACGGAGAAGGATACCGACGTTGTCGCCAGCTTCACCCTGGTCGAGGAGCTTACGGAACATTTCAACGCCCGTGCAGGTCGTCTTAGCCGTAGGCTTGATACCAACGATTTCGATTTCGTCGCCAACGTGGATCACACCACGTTCAACACGACCCGTCACAACCGTACCACGTNNACCAGAGATCGAGAACACGTCTTCGATCGGCATAAGGAACGGCTGGTCAACGGCACGTTCCGGAGTCGGAATGTACGTGTCGAGCTGATTGGCGAGTTCGAGGATGGTNACCGGTTCGCCGATCGGGCTCTGGTCGCCTTCGAGAGCGAGCTTAGCGGAACCCTTAACGATCGGGATCGTGTCGCCCGGGAAGTCATAGTTGGAGAGAAGGTCACGAACTTCCATTTCAACGAGTTCGAGAAGTTCTTCGTCGTCAACCATGTCACACTTGTTCAAGAAGACGATGATGTAGGGAACGCCAACCTGACGAGCGAGAAGGATGTGTTCACGCGTCTGGGGCATGGGTNNACCGTCAGCTGCGGAGCAAACGAGAATAGCGCCGTCCATCTGGGCAGCACCGGTAATCATGTTCTTCACGTAGTCAGCGTGACCCGGGCAGTCAACGTGAGCGTAGTGACGCGTTGCCGTTTCGTATTCAACGTGAGCCGTGTTGATGGTAATGCCGCGAGCCTTTTCTTCAGGAGCGGCGTCGATCTGGTCATAGTACTTGGCTTCACCACCGAACTTCTTGGAAAGGATCGTGGTAATAG
Source organism: uncultured Sutterella sp. (assembly GCA_905186105.1). Classification (GTDB taxonomy): domain Bacteria; phylum Pseudomonadota; class Gammaproteobacteria; order Burkholderiales; family Burkholderiaceae_F; genus Sutterella. The sequence continues at coordinate 2,635,694 of LR994475.1, forward strand.
CAGCCGTCAACGTGGTCTTACCATGGTCCACGTGACCGATCGTGCCCACATTAACGTGGGGCTTGGTACGTTCAAACTTACCCTTAGTCATCTTTGGCTCCTGAACAAGTTTCCAGTACCTAGGGAGGAACTGGAATAGATTAGAAGAAGTAGGAAAAATTAGTGGTGCCCATGATGCGGATCGAACGCATGACCTCTCCCTTACCAAGGGAGTGCTCTACCACTGAGCCACATGGGCACGCTTCATGGAGCGGGTGAAGGGAACCGTAAACAGAATGTTTAGGTTTTATGTCCTTCCGCGCTGCATTTGAGAGTTCGCTTTGCGAAAGTTTCGCTGGTGGAGAGGGATGGATTCGAACCATCGTAGGCGTAAGCCAACAGATTTACAGTCTGCCCCCTTTAGCCACTCGGGCACCCCTCCGTAGCGAGGATTTGAATTATGAGACCTCTCTTTCGATATGTCAAGAGTACATTTCAAAAAAACTTAAAAATACGTATAAATACCTAAAAACTATCGTGTAAAAGCTTATTTCTACCTTTTTCCATCTAGGAAATAAGGGCTACACTGTTTGACACTACCCTTAACAAGAGCTAGGGATCTCCTCATGAACGCTTTGGAACCTATGTCAATTCTTGGCGCAACCGCTGCCGTCGTCCAAATTGGCATCATTGCCTGCGTCATTCTTCGAGTTATTCTCACTCGGCATCCACCAGGCTCTTCGTTTGCATGGATTTTAATCACCACCCTACTGCCCTACGGGGGCTTTATTCTCTACCTTCTCTTTGGTGAACGTCCTATCGGGCAAATCCGAGCTAAACGTTTTCGATCGGTACTCAAACACTGGAAACAGTTAGCTCAACATAAGCTCACACCAACAGAGCCACTACCTCCCAACTTAGCCCGACACCGCACCCTGATCCATTTAGCGACCCGTATGGTCAACTTACCTGCCACTTCGGGGACAAAAGTTGAATTGCTCTCAACAGCAGATGCCACATTTGCCGCCATCATTCGTGATATTGAACAAGCCAATGAGTCCATTGACCTTGAGTTCTATATTTGGNTAGAAGGCGGCTATGCCGACCAGGTTGCCGTCGCTCTTCTTAAAGCCAAAAAGCGCGGCGTTCGAATTCGGATCCTTGTGGATGACTTCGGTTCACGCAACTTCCTTAAAAGCACGACATACGCACTATTCAAAGCCGAAGGCATAGCAATTTCAGCAGCCATGCCTATGCGCTTCCTTCGCTTCTTTGGTTTACAGCGTGGCGACTTGAGACTACATCGCAAAACCGTTGTCATCGACCACCAAATTGGGTACACGGGCAGTCTTAACATGATTGATCCACATACCTATGATGTCGCCAATACCGTTGGTCCCTGGGTAGACGCCATGGTTCGACTCACAGGTCCAGCTGTTCGCAGTCTTGAAACAACTTTTTTAGTTGATTGGGCGATTCAACCTGACGGCGATCCATCAGACCTACAGCAACTTAAGCAAGATCCTATTGATCAACCTGGAGACGCCACGATTGTGACAGTCCCTTCAGTACCCTATGGCTCCAAAGACCCAAATGTACATTTGCTACTTGAGTCGATTAATGCCGCGCGATTTAGTATCACCATTACGACACCTTACTTTGTACCTAACGAGGTTCTAGCAACCGCCCTCTTAAACGCCACCTACCGAGGCGTGAAAGTCACGCTCATTGTGCCTGCGATTGCTGATAGTGCAGCTGTCACCTGGGCTGCTCGACGTTATTTCGACGACATGCTCTCTGCGGGTGTTCGTATTCTGCTCTACAACGGCGGGCTGCTTCACACTAAATCTATCGCCGTTGATGATGAATATGCCCTTTTCGGCACGGTTAACTTTGACAACCGTAGCCTACATCTCAACTTTGAAATGATGCTCTTGATTTTTGATCGGCAATTCATGGTCGACATAAACAAACTGCACCTTTCTTATGCAGAAAAGTGCAGTCCTGTAGATCCCAATACTTGGTACCATCGTCCGTTGACTGAACGACTCAAAGAAGGCGCTTCTTATCTGATTTCGCCTTTGCTTTAACTTTTAGTGTTTGGCTTCAATATCCTCAACGTCGTCCATCTTCCATTTCTTTTTGTCGGACGTTTCAATTCTCACAACCGTTTGCTCAGTCTGTCGAGTCGTTCTTGAGGCATATTCGCTCTGTTGACTTGAATACTGACGTTGACGCAACGTTTCTTGGAATTGTTCAGTCCAGGGTGCCTCATTGCCCATTTTCTTGGACTGGTACCACGCCCAACCCCAGGCAATCAATCCCATCACAATAGCTGCCGCAATAATTGCAAGGACGACAGGAAGCATCAGAAAAGCCAACCCAGCAAACAAGGCAAGCGAAGCCAGTCCAATCAAAATACGGACCAACGGATTCCCTGAGTACTGAAAAACAAATCGGTGCATATCTTTCTCCGAAGCGGTGTTCTCACATCGAGACCAACTCAAACTCTCTTTGCAATTGTCTTCTAAGTATAAAAGTCTCACGACAGAGAATTTAAGAACTTATTCATCGTTTCTATGTACATGGGGGCAAAACTTCTCAAGACAACCAAGGAGTTTGTAAACAATCGTGCATGTTTTGCTAATACAGTACCGCTTATTGCCACATAACGCCGCTAGGTTTTTGTAAGATATCAGACCAACTTATAATAAATAGTTTGGCGACGAGCACTCCCTCACTTCTACGATCCTTTAGCATCGTGAAGCTCGCTCCCAAGCAACATACCCTTTAAGAACAGCTTTATCAGACAGGTTCTCTCGTACGCCAAGAGAATCTTTATTTCTATGGATACAGATAAGAAAAACACACTCCCGGACATTCAATCCGCTCGTGATGGTCGCAACATCGCCATCGATCGTGTTGGTGTTCGCGGCATTACGATTCCCATCACTGTCGAAACCGCACAAGGCAATCTTTCCACTGTAGCAACTGTCTGCATGACTGTTTCTCTCCCTGCTGACAAGAAAGGCACACACATGTCTCGCTTCGTCGCGCTTATGGAAGAACACAATGAGCCATTAAATGTCGAAACCGTTCGTCTGTTGATGGCTGACATGTTGCAACGCCTGGACGCTATTGACGGCACGATCGAAATGCGCTTCCCGTTCTTCATTCGTAAGAGCGCGCCCGTGAGTAAGTTGACTAGCTTGATGAACTATGAAGCCGCCTGGATTGCTGATTCCAAGGATGGCGTCATTACTGTTCGTCAGGAAACCGCTACGCCAGTCACTAGCCTGTGCCCCTGTTCTAAAGAAATTTCTCGTTATGGCGCTCACAACCAACGCTCTCGCTTGACTGCGAGCGTTGAACTCAACGCTCCGATGAGTCTTGAAGAGCAGATTGCCTATAGCGAACAAGCTGCTTCTTGTCAGCTTTGGGCTCGTTTAAAGCGTTCTGACGAAAAATATGTCACCGAATACGCTTACGATCATCCCAAGTTTGTCGAAGACTTGATTCGTGACATGGCCGCAGCACTCAATCAAGAAGAACGTGTTGTGGCATATCGCGTGGAAGCTGAAAATTTTGAATCCATTCACAATCATTCAGCCTACGCTTATATCACTCACGACAAACGCACCAAGTAATTCAATGAATTTCTCTTGAATCGCATCGTCAGTACTGTTGTCTGAAGGGACGACAAGTACGAAACATTTTTAACCCGCATACTTCTTACACACCAAAGACGTCAACGGGTACACTGAAGCGACTAAAACCCTTTTAACTGAAGACAAAACTATGCTTGCTCAGCAAAAAGAGGCTCTTACCTCTCTCATTACCGATGCTCTAGCTACCCTCGACGTTAAAGACGTTAAGGTGGTCCTCGAAAAACCCAAAGATCCTGATCACGGCGATATTGCTTGTACCGTCGCGATGCAGTTGGCTCGCGCCCTCAAGAAAAATCCGCGCGAAATTGCAACGTCTATTGTCAACGCGTTAAAGAGTAATCCGGAAAGCGACAAGTTGATCAAGTCCATCGAGATTGCTGGTANNCCCGGTTTTATTAATTTCCGTGTCCAAGATAGCGCCCGTCAAGAAATCGTTCGTCAGGTCATTAAGACTGGCAGTCGCTTTGGCTTCAATGATTCCCACAAGAATCAGTCCGTTCTGCTTGAATTTGTGTCCGCTAACCCCACGGGTCCTCTTCATTTAGGTCATGCCCGTCAGGGTGCGCTCGGTGACGTGCTTGCTAACTTGTTAACCACCCAAGGTTGGAAGGTCACGCGCGAGTTCTACTACAACGATGCTGGCGTTCAAATCGGCAATCTCGCTGAATCTATCCGCTTGCGTGCCAAGCAACTTCAGGGCGAAACAATTGAACTCCCTGAAAACGCTTACCATGGCGAATATGTTGTTTCTATCGCCCGTGACTATTTGAACAAGAAGCCCGTTCATGCTCATGACGGTACTGTGATTGAATCCAAGGGTGACATTACTGACACTGATTGCATCCGTCGTTATGGCGTTGCCTATCTTCGTAACGAACAAGACGATGACCTCGCCGCCTTGGGTGTTCACTTCGACAACTTCTACTTAGAGTCCTCGCTTTATGCTTCTGGTCGCGTTCAGAATGCAGTTCAGTNNATGATTGACTCTGGTAGTACTTTCGAACGTGACGGCGCTCTTTGGCTCAACACCTCTGCTTGTGAAGACCTCGGCATTCATGACGACAAGGATCGCGTGATGCGTAAGGCTGATGGTACTTTTACGTACTTCGTGCCTGACGTTGCTTACCATTTGGCAAAGTTTGAACGAGGCTTTACCAAGGCTGTCAATATTCAGGGCTCTGACCATCACGGTACGATTGCTCGCGTTCGTTGCGGTCTCCAGTGTTGTGCTTCTGTTCTAAACATGGCAATTCCGAAGGAATTCCCCGAATACATCTTGCACAAGATGTTGTCTGTTGTGAAAGACGGTCAGCCCGTCAAGATGAGTAAGCGTTCTGGTAACTATGTCACGCTTCGTGACCTGGTTGACATGGTAGGTAAGGATGCCGCTCGATTCTTCTTAGTTGCTCGTAAGGCTGATGCTGAATTTGTTTTTGACATTAACCTTGCCCAACAAAAGAGTGACGAAAACCCCGTCTACTACCTGCAGTATGCTCACGCTCGTATCTGCTCCGTCTTTGCTAATGCCAAAGAAAAGGGCTTCAACATTCCGACCGCAGAAGAGTTCCTCAATGCTGATCTCTCGAGTTTGACGAGCGAACAGGCATCCGCCTTGATGGCTAAGATTACGGAATACCCGACGCTCTTGACGATGGCTGCTAAGGAACATGCACCGCATATGCTGTGCTACTACCTCAAGGAGCTCGCCGCCGCGTTCCATACGTTCTATAACGCTGAACGTGTCGTGATCGATCAGGATGTTGAACGTAATGCTCGACTCGCCCTTCTTTTCGCTACCCGCCAGGTGCTTGGTAATGGTTTAGCCCTTTTGGGCATTAGCGCCCCCGAGTACATGGTTCGTCGTGAAGAAGCCTAATCATAAGGATTGCTAATCGTGGCTCGATCTTCTTTTGCCTCTGGTTTTGCTGGATTTTTAATCGGCGTCGTGACTGACTNNATAGGGATTGCTGCAGGTGCTGCTGTCTTCATTACCAATAGCCCTATTCCTTTTGTCGAAAAAGTTCAAAAGGTGACTGCTGACGTGGATCCTTCTCAAAAATTGGAAGGTTCCATTGACCCAAACAGTCGCTTAAATGAACAGCAAGACACTGTGGCTGCGACGGACGTCGATATTAAAACTGTGACTACCTCGTCTGAAACACCTTCAGAAAAAAAGTCACATCAACCGNCTGATAACGGTCGTTATTGGCTTCAAGTCGGTGCCTATCAAACCCGAGAAGCTGCTGAAGAGCGTCAATTAGCACTCGCCATGAATGCCATCGGTGACGCACACATTTCTGAAGCCAACAAGCTTTGGCGTGTGCGCATTAGTACGCNNTTCGCTTCTCGCGAAGAAGCGCTTCAGGCTCAAAACGATGCTAAGCAAAAAGGCGTGAAAACAACCCTGATGAAATAACATCTAGAAAAACCGCGGAGCGTTCAACAATCCGCGGTTTTTGTTATGTATGGTTTTGGACAATCTCCAAAACTTCGTCGCCGTAATTTTGGATCTTCTTTTCACCAATGCCTGAAATTTCTTGCAGTTGCTCTGTCGTTGTCGGTTTATTTTCGACAATTTCAATCAACGTTGCATCTTTGAAAATCACATAGGGCGCCTTGCCCATTTCTCTTGCTCTTTCGCTACGCCATTGTCGCAAATCATCAAATAGCGCACGATCTCGCTTGGTAAAGGACTCAATCACACCGTCTAAGCTAGATCGCTCCTTCTGTTTTTTCCGCTTTTCAGTGACGCGTTTTCTGACATGAACGCTCAACTCACCTCGCAGTAACGCCTTGGTACTGNNTTCACCCAATCGTAAAGCACCGCGTTGCTGTGAATCCACCCAAACCATATGTCGAGCAATCAATTGCCGTAGCAAAATACGCCATTCAGCCGCTGATAAATCTGTACCGATACCCCAAGTAGAAAGTTTGTCATGGCTATATTGAGCAACACGATCAGTCAAATTCCCCATCAGGACATCAATGACATGTTGAGTGCCAAAGCTCAGTTGGCTTGCTTGTTGAATCCGATAAATGCAAGACACAAATTTTTGCGCTGGTACTGTCATATCTAAGAGGGCTGGAGGCGCTAAACAGTTATCGCAATTACCACACGGCTTTGANGTATCGCCAAAATACGCCAACAATCTTTGTCGTCGGCAATCCGGTGCTTCTGCAAGCCCTAACATGGCATCTAGCTTTTGAGTACAAAGTTGTTTGTACACATCGTCGGCCTCCNNACTTGCATCAATCAAAAAACGTTGATTGACCACGTCATTTAAGCCATAAGCCATCCATGCGTCAGCAAGTTCACCGTCACGTCCTGCACGCCCCGTTTCTTGAAAATAGCTCTCTATCGATTTAGGCATATCGACATGCGCCACAAATCGAACATTCGGCTTATCGATCCCCATGCCAAATGCAATGGTAGCCACCATGACTACACCGTCCTCTCTCAAGAATCGTGATTGGTTACGAGCGCGTTCTTCTGCACTGAGCCCCGCATGGTACGGTAACGCGTCAATACCGCACTGCGTTAGATAGTCAGCTAACTCTTCTGTGGTTCTTCGAGCAAGACAATAAACAATCCCGCTATCCCCAGAATGCTCATATCGGATGAATTCCAATAGTTGCTCTTTGACGCGACGCTTGTCCACAATGCGGTAAAAGATATTCGGTCGATCAAAGCTGGCAATAAAGAGCTGCGGGTCATTGAGCAACTTAGACACAATCTCAACTCGTGTTTTCTCGTCGGCTGTTGCTGTTAGAGCGACTCGTGGTATCGAAGGAAACATCGACTTCAACAAAGCCAATTCCCCATACTCAGGTCTAAAGTCGTGCCCCCAAACACTTACACAGTGGGCTTCATCGATAGCAAATAACGAGATCTTGATGCGTCCTAAGAAGTTCAACATGCCCGGCATCATCAAACGTTCTGGCGATACATAAAGCAGATCTAAATCTCCCGACGTAAGACGTTGGCGCACTGCATCGGCTTCTTCGAGGGTTTGCGTCGAATTTAAATACGCAGCTCGAACTCCCACTTCTTCTAAAGCGTCCACCTGGTCCTGCATGAGCGCAATCAGAGGCGACACTACAATGGCNACGCCATCCAAAAGCAAAGCGGGGATTTGATAACAAAGGCTTTTTCCTCCGCCTGTTGGCATGAGTACAAGCGCGTCCTTTCCTTGGATTACAGATGTCACCACCTGTTCCTGAAATCCACGAAAAGTGTCATAACCAAACACTTGGTTTAAGACTTCTTTTGCAGTCGAATACCGTTGCATTGCGCTCATGAAAAAAAATGCCAGACCGAAGTCTGGCATTTTAAAGCAGTAGACACTCAGAAGAATTGTCTGGTGTCTAGAATTATTCGCCCTTGGCTAAGCGTTCTGCACGACGGCAAGCAGCGATTGTGAAGAGCGCGTCACTAGAGGAGTTGAGTACCNNAGTTTCACAGGAGTCCTGGAGCACACCGATGATGAAACCAACTGCCACGACCTGCATAGCGGTGTTCTGATCGATACCAAACAGACCGCAAGCCAACGGAATAAGCATCAAAGAACCGCCCGGCACACCAGAAGCACCACAAGCGCAAATGGAAGCAACGAACGACAAGAAAATGGTANNCGTACCCATGTCAACCGGTACATTCAAGGAATAGGCAGCGGACAGGGTAAGCACAGTAATCGTGATCGCAGCACCAGCCATGTTGATATTGGCACCAACAGGAATCGAAATCGAATACGTCGATTCAGGCAAACCAAGGCGACGGCAGATTTCCAAATTCACAGGAATGTTGGCAGCAGACGAACGCGTAAAGAAGGCGCTCACACCAGATTCACGAAGCGTCAAAAACGTATCAGGGAACGGATTCTGATGCGTGCAGAACCAAACCAAGAACGGATTGATCACCAATGCAACAAAGAACATGGAGCCAAGCAAAACGGCAAGCAACTGAGCATAGCCAGCAAAGACTTCAACACCCGTCGTCGCAAAGGTATTAGAGACCAAACCAAAAATACCAACTGGCGCAAAGCGAATAACAAGGCGAACAACGAATTCAACGCCCTTCGCAGCATCATTCAACACTTCACGCGTCGCAGCCGTCCCGTGGCGCAAAACGACCCCCATTGCGATGGTCAANGCCAAAATACCAATGTAGTTACCCGAAGCAATGGCATGCACAGGATTATCAACGACATTGAGAATGACGTTACCCAACACTTCCGTAATGCCACCAGGCGTCGTCGTCATAGCATCCGTTGCGTGCAAAATCAACTTCGTGGGGAACATGAAGCTCGCAGCAACAGCCACGATAGCAGCAGAGAAGGTACTGACAAGATAAAGAACCAAGATGGGCTTAATGTGTAAGCTTTCGCCCGAAAGATTCTGGTTAGCAATAGAACTCATCACCAACACAAAAACCAACACGGGAGCCACAGCCTTCAAAGCCGTCACGAAAACCGTACCCAAGAAACCAAACTTCACGGTAAGATCAGGAGCTACGTATACTACTGCAATACCGAGAATCAAAGCCACCAAAATCTGCTTCACTAGCGAAGCCTGTAGGAATGGCATCGCAAAATTAAAGACTCTTTTCATTGAAGAACTCCAGGCTATTATTGGGCGCACTTTTTGACAATGCGCGACATTTATTTACATTACCAAAAACCATACCGAATCAGGTTGCAAACCTCACACCTGATCCCCCATTACAAATGCCCCACCTTTGCTACTATTGATGTAAATCAATATGTCTATCCTCTTCCTCTTAATGGGATTTCGCTGATAAGCCTAAGAGAGAAGACTTCAGCCCACTTAAGACAACACGCGGTAAGATTGATTATTCTCATTTGACTGACCTCTTTTTCCGCCTTTCACATGATCAAAAAGCCAGCTATCGGATTTGTGCTTGCCTGCGTCTTTTTAGACGCACTTGGCATTGGCTTGATTGTGCCTGTACTTCCGAGGTTGATTGGTACGCTCGCAGAGACTCGTGACCTGCAGACGGGGTGGTATGGACTCATCATGGTGAGTTACGGGCTTATGCAGTTTTTCTTTGCCCCTCTACTCGGTGCACTCTCCGATCGTATTGGACGTCGTCCTGTTCTACTCACTGGGATTTTTGGGCTCTCTTTAATGATGCTCGTTCCCGCGTTTTCACAATCATTAGCCATGATCTTAGGATCACGCCTTGTGGGTGGAATGATGAGTTCTAACATCGTGGTTGCCCAAGCCTACATTGCGGACGTCACACCAGAAACTCAACGCATTAATTCCTTTGGCAAAATCGGTGCCATTTTTGGTATCGCCTTTGTGTTAGNNAGTACCGCGATCGGAGGCATTTTGGGACACAGCGATCCCACGATCCCTTTTCTTGTAGCTAGTGGCATTTGTGCCCTTAACTTCCTGTACGGGCTCTTTATCCTGCCAGAAAGTCTCGTCCATAAAGATCAAACGCCACTCACCATTCGGCGACTTAATCCACTGTCGGCAATTGCCTCTTTAGGCAAACTAGAAGGCTTGCGCCCCTACCTTTTGATCATCACACTTTTCACCTTGGCGCAGAGCCTCATGCAGTGTACTTGGGCGCTCTATACCGAATATCGCTACGCATGGACGCCTTTAAGCATTGGATTATCCATCTTTGCGCTTGGTATATCGATTAGTCTGACACAAGGCGTTTTGTTACCTCGTCTCGGTCATCGTTTTAACGCTAAGCAACTCATCCTCACTGGTTTGGTAGTTGGGCTTATTTCTCTCACCGCCATTGGACTAGCCCCCGTCGGATGGATCACACTTCCATTTGTTTGTACTTGTGCCGTCATGGGGCTGGTCGCACCAGCCATTCAGGGCTTAATCAGTAAAAGAAGCGCAGCTTCTCATCAAGGCGTCAATATGGGCGCAGTCAGCTCACTCAATAGCTTTATGAGTGCCATTTCACCGATCATAGGCACCCCTTTACTCATGGTGACCTCTGCCAACACGAGCAATCCCTTTTTGGCAGGGACCCCCTATTTTGTTGCCGCAAGTCTTGTATTCATAGCCCTACTGACAACAAGATTTATCTCTAGCGAAAATTGACTTCGCAAAAAAACGATCCCCCATTAGGTATCTTAATGGAGGATCGTAGAGTTTGCACTAATTACACTTCAAAATACGCGTATTAGATCGATTCAGGCACCATATCAATGGCACCACAAGGACATTCATTGGCACAAATACCACAGCCCTTGCAATACTCATAATTGATCTTAAACTTCTTGCCTGGACCCAACTTAATAATCGCATTGTCTGGACAAACGCCATAGCAGTTGTCACATTCGAAACAATTACCACAAGACATACAACGACGTGCTTCAAACAAGGCAGTCTCTTCGGTCAAACCCAGCACAACTTCATCAAACGTCGTCTGACGGCGAATAATGTCAAGTTGCGGACGTACGGACTTCGGTGCATCTGCGTAGTACCAAGTATTGAGGCGTGCATAGGTTGCAGGCTGAGCCGGTTCAGTTGCAACACCTACTTCGCCACGCAACCACGCATCCATATGACGGGCTGCGCGCTTGCCATAGCTAATGGCAACGGTGACATTACGGTCACCTGGCACCATATCGCCACCAGCAAAAATGCCTGGACACCCAGTCATCAACGCAGCATCAACCTCAACAGAGCCATCCTTCATCACCAAACCTTCAATCCCTTCAAGGAATTTGAGGTTAGTTTCCTGACCCAAAGCTAAGACCACGCTATCAGCGCTCACGGTTTCAAATTCACCCGTTGCCTGAAGTTGACCATTTTCGTCCAAAGCCATCTTTTCGATGCGAATTTCGCCTTCGTCCGCGTGAGCAATCGTCGAAAGCCACTTCATGGACACACCTTCTTCAATGGCTTCTTCGATTTCAAACTGATGAGCTGGCGCACGATCACGCGTTCGACGATACACAACTAAAGGTTCTGCCCCCAAACGACGAGCGGTACGTGCAACGTCAATAGCAGTGTTACCACCACCATAAACCACAACACGGCGCCCTAACATTGGCTGTTCTTCGCCTTCCATGGAACGTAAAACGGACACTGCATCAAGCACATGAGCCGCATCACCCGCTGGAATATATGCACGTCGAGCTAAGCTGGCACCAACCCCAAGGAAGGCGGCATCAAAGTGGTAGTCACGCATTTCCGTTGCGAGATCCTTTACTTCGCAAGACAACTCGATCGTAACGCCCAAAGCCTTGATACGTTCAATTTCGCGATCTAATACTTCTCTAGGCAGACGATACTTCGGAATGCCATAACGCATCATGCCACCCGCGGCTTCAGCGCCTTCTTTCACGCACACCGTGTGACCCATACGAGCCAGGTGGTAAGCTGCAGAAAGACCCGCAGGACCCGCGCCAACAATTAATACTCGCTTCCCTGTGGACTGAGCAGGCTTTTCAAACTGCCAACCCTTTTCTAAGGCATAGTCACCTAAGAATCGTTCAACAGCATTAATCCCGACAGACTCATCTAACTGTNNACCACGATTACAGGCAGATTCGCACGTGTGGTAGCAGACACGCCCCATACATGCAGGGAACGGATTATCTTCAACAATTTTCTGCCAAGCCGCCTGATAGTCCCCGCTTTCAGCATGGAACAACCAAGCCTGGCATTGTTCTCCCGCAGGACATTTCGCATTGCAGGGCGGCAATCGATTGACATAGACCGGACGCAAGGTGCGCCACGTGCCCGTACGATTGGCTAAGGATGAACCGACATCAAGCGTAATCGCAAAAGGTTTGCTGCTCACTGATATCTCCTGAAATGATTAAAACTGATGGGCGCGTTCATCGCCCTGAACTGCCGTGGGATGCGTTTCTACTTCTTCGTCATCCAACAAACCGTAATCACGAATATTTCGGTCTGCCATCGCTTGAAGTCGAGCGATCACTTCAGGATTTGCCGCTTTACCAAACAAATGGGCAAAACGCTTCTGAGGTTTCAAATAACTTTCAACAGGTTCTTTACGACGAATCTTATTGACATGAGTCACAACGCCATATTCAGCTTCAAAAACAGGGAAGATCCCTGTTTGATGTGCTAAACGAGCCATTTGAATCGTCAATCCAGAGGCATGCCCCCAACCCAGTGGACACGGCACCAAAATATGGATATAGCGGGTACCCTTCATACTCATAGCCTTAGTTACCTTACGTTCAAGGTCACGAAGATCAGCAACGGTTGCAGTTGCCACATACGGAATACCATGAGCCATTGCGATTAAGGGCACATCTTTACCTTGTCCCCAAGCATTGCCTGGCTCTTCACCGACAATCTGCGTTGTAGCGGTGCGCGCCGCAGGTGGCGTTGCAGACGAGCGTTGAACCCCAGTATTCATATAGGCTTCATTGTCATAACAGATGTAGAGCACATCGTCATTACGCTCGAACATCCCAGACAAGCAACCAAAGCCAATGTCGGTCGTGCCGCCGTCGCCCCCCATGGCAATCACACGAGTAGGCGTCGTGCCTGCTTTTTTTGCACGCACTTTAAAGTACGCAGTANNCATACCTGTTGCAACGGCAGCCGTATTGCCAAAGAGAGAATGGAACCAAGGCAACTGCCAACTTGTTTCAGGATACGGCGTCGAAAAGACTTCCAAACACCCCGTTGCGTTAGCCGCAGCCAAATTACCGTTCACTGCACGCATCGCGGCGTCAACGGCATAACGAGCACCCAAAGCCTCACCACAGCCCTGACAGGCACGGTGACCAGATGTCAGCGCATTAATACGTTCCATCGACGCCTGACCCGATCTTTCGTCTGGCGCCAATAAACGATTCCCGACAGTGAAAGTCCCCGTTTGGTAAAAATGTACTACTTCCGACATTGTTCTTATACCTCCTCACCACGGAGAATTTTTCTGACGTTGACATCCTTATTCAAAGCTTCAGCCACAGGACCAATGTGATGTTCCTTAGCTTCTCTTGCCAACTGTCGATCGACTAATTCTTGATCCAAATCCAAAAAGACCGTTTCATCAGGCAACGTGCCCTCTACAGTTTTTTCAAACACAGCACGCAAACTTTGCTTGGTGACAGCGCGACCACCTAAACCCGCAATCACGGAACGCAATTCGACGTCAGTCTTTCTTAATGCCTTCAAAACATCAAGATAGAGCGCGCCGCCACTACCCGCGCTGATCATACGCTCCAAAACAACTGTTGTCTTCACATGCCCAAGGGCAACTTTGACTTCTTCGGTCGGGAAAGGACGATAGCACTTTAAGCCAACGACACCAATCTTCACGCCAGATTCACGCAATTCGTCGACAGTATCCTTGATCGTGCCAAGAATAGAGCCCATCGCAAACACACATACATCGGCGTCTTCCATACAATAAGACGTCAACAATCCACCTGACTGACGACCAAATTTTTCTTCAAAGTCACGTGCCGTTTTTTCGATCACAGGCACTGCATCCATCATGCGACGATGCGCTAACCAACGTACTTCAGTGAACGCTTCAGGTNNACCAACCATGGCACCGATCGAGTACGGATTCTTCGGATCCAAGACCTGTCGCGGCGAATAAGGTGGCAAAAATGCGTCCACATCTTCTTGCGACGGGATATCCATACGCTCGAAAGCATGCGTCAAAACAAACCCGTCCATACAGACCATGACAGGTAAAGACATTTCTTCGGCAATACGGAAAGCCTGGATATGTAAATCAACCGCTTCTTGATTGGTTTCGGCAAACAATTGAATCCAACCACAATCTCTCTGACTCATCGAGTCCGAGTGATCGTTCCAAATATTAATAGGCGCACCAATCGCGCGATTACCNACCGTCATGACAATCGGCAAACCCAAACCCGAAGCGTTGTAAACCGCTTCAACCATAAACAACAACCCTTGAGAAGCCGTTGCGGTATAAGCACGAGCTCCAGCAACAGAGGCGCCAATCGCCACGGACATTGCGGCGAATTCACTTTCTACATTGATGTACTCACAATCTTGAAGCGTACCCTTACGGCACAAAGCACCTAACGCTTCAACAATATGGGTCTGCGGAGAAATCGGATAGGCACAGACGACCTCAGGGCGGCAAAGAGCCACAGCCTGTGCAACACCTTGACTACCCTCGAGCTGCTTAAGCATGNNAACACCTCCGATCATAGAGAGAACTGATTCATAAGCCAACGTGGCGACTTCTGCATTTGCTTGAGCAACGCGACCCTTAAACTTTTCGTTATAAGCAGCGATCACGCTCTCCAACTTCATCGATCCAGTCATCGCTGCCATCCCCGCTAACATGCCTGCACCAGGCAAGGGACGACCAATTTTTTCCATAGCAAAACGAGTCGCTGGCACGCATAAAAAATGACCTTTGGGCAAACGTGCTTCCAACTCCTGTAACCCTAACTCTTCAGCTGTGGAACCAGAATTAATCAACACATAGCCATTAGGGCGCAAGCCTTTAAATACATCTACACTATCCAAAAGTGTTCTATCCTGAACCAAAACAACATCAGGCTCTAAAACAGGCTCTCTCAAACGAATTTCTTTAGCGTCCAATCGCGCAAACGCCACCACGGGTGCCCCCGTACGCTCAGACCCAAAACTTGGAAATGCTTGAGCGTAATGTCCTTCCATAAATCCTGCCAATGCCAACATTTCTGCCGCAGTAACAACGCCTTGTCCACCGCGACCGTGAATGCGAATCTGGAACACGCTAGTCCCCCTGTTAAAAAAACATCGACATCTCCCATTGCCCTTAAAGATGGGCGGAGACATCGTTTATTAGGATCCCGTTCATCCCTTCAATAGTAGGCAAGATCCTATGTCACAAGATCCTTAACTCTACCAAGATTGACACGAGAATAATCAATAATTATGTTTGATTGTATTAGTGAGTGAGACCTACTGTCTGTACTTTTTATGCTAATCCGTATGCTCTTCGGTCAACCATCGCAGTCGCAATCATCAAAATGTTTTCTTTCCGTCCTCTTGTTGCCTGTGCCATCGTCTTTTTGGCGAGTTGCACCCATCTACCTTCAACTTCGTCGTTGGGACCAAATGATTGGCGTACTCCCCTTGAAAATCGAAAATTGGTGATGAAACGAACCGTCAAAGGGCATATGACTTTTGTTTGTTCCTATGACGGACAAGGCTTTTACTGGAAGTTTTTGCGTCCTTCGGGAACCCTCCTTAGAGGTGCTAATAAAGTGGGCACCCTTAATGCTGACTGGAGCATCACTTCGAACAAGAGACACACACTAAAAATGCGTATCGTAGCGAACGGTCCCGCTGAAAGCGCCACCCATTTACGTGACGTCCTTTTCAAAACGACTCTACATAAAACTGGTATTNTTGCCAACGTTCACTACATTGAACGCACCCAAGCTCGCGGTGGTATGCCTCTAACAAGATGTTCAGCCTCTCAACAAGGACAAACACTCAAACGCCCCTTTGAAGCCCAATACCTCTTCTGGCGTTAACACATTATTAGAGAGATAGATTGGCTTAATTTCAGCAAAATGCATCTTTTCGCTGATATTTTTTGATAAAATTAATAATCTTTACTACTAGTTTTAATCGGAGAAGCTATTCATGGTTCCTGCCGCTACGACGGTCGGAGGCTATCTGCAAAGCCTTCCTAACGATCGACGCGTTGCTATGGCGCGAGTCTGCAGCATGATCCGCCGCTCTGCCCGTGGCGTTCGCGAAAGCATGCGCTTCGGTCTTGCTTTTTATGAGCTCGACGGTCCCATTTTTGCTGTTGAATCTCATGAGAAGTCACTCGTACTGTATTTAGCAGAAAAAAGTGTGATTGAAGAATTTGAGGGCAAAATCAAAAACATCGATTCCACTCGTTGCTGTATCGAGTTCCCTGATCTCAACTGCCTTCCACTTGACGTTGTTGAAAAACTGGTTCGTGCTTCTCTTGCAAGCCGACGCGCCCGAAAAGGTCAAAATATGCCCACTCAGGCAGATCTTGTCGCTTTGTGGGGTATTAGTGAAAAAGATGCTGAAGCAGCCNCCCCCATTGTTCGTATCACAATTCCTCGTGAGGACGATCAGCAATAAAGTAGACGCATAAACATGTTTATGCCAAAAAAGCACGCGCAAGCGTGCTTTTTTCATTGCTATTGCTCAAACTCTCTTTGAATCCATGTCTCAATAAGTTGGCTAACATCTTTAGGACACTCTGTGAGCAGTACNCAGTGAAAACAATTCACGACGCACCAAGTCCCCTTTCTTAAACTTTTGACCCAAGTTTGCATTTTGTCTGCCGAAGTAAACGTACCACTTGACGCACCAATAACTAAAATCTAGTAGNNATCTAACGTTTCAATAGCAGGCGTATCACGAGTCACTTCTAATAAATCGCGAACATAGTGGGCAATTTGAATGTGCTCAAGATCTTTAAAAGGGGATGAGTACTCCTTAATAAAAGCCTGCAACGCATCGCCTCCTCGAGCAAGCATCTCTCTAGCCCGTTGATCATGCTGACGAAGACTGTAATGAGGTAAGCGCCTTTTGAGACCCACCGCATTAGCAAGCCTGGCAAAAAACTCCACGCCTAAAAGAATCCACCGTCTCTTCTTTTGAGCGATCACCGAAGGCATTAATGCCTGAGTAACCAACGGATCCAATAGCACCACGCCTGTCACGCGATCTGGATATAAAACCGCTGTTCTCATTGCGATTTGTGCACCTAAACTATANCTAATGAGAATCGCTTTTTGTACACCTGCGTCATCAAGCATAGACACAATATCCGAGGCATGTTGCTCTAAGGTCGCTTTGATCTTGGATTCACTCGCGCCATGTCCACGCAAATCTAAACGGAGAATCTGCCATTTGTGTCGTAACGCCGTTTGTTCTGTGAATTCCTCCCAACGACTTGCATTCGAACCCACGCCGTGGATCAAAACAATCGTTCCACAAGAAGGTGCCTGAGTAGTTTGCGCGATGGCATAGCTGATACATCCATGAGCGAAACTAATTTGACGACGGCTTTCACCAGGCACCAAATCAAACAACAAATCGGATTGCATTTTTATTGACCTTCATTTTGGCGACAGCGTTCTAGCCATCGATAAATCGTTCGTTCACTCACCCCTAATTGATTAGCAAGGCTCGCACGCGATCCCTTCCAACTCAAAATGAGCTGTTTAACTCGTTCTTCTTCCGTTTCTGCGGATTCAGAAATCTGATTCGCTAATTTATCGGCAAATAAGTCTTCTTTCTCCAATACCGGCGCTTGACTAAAAATCGCCGCACGTTCAAGGAGAGCCTGTAATTCTCGAACGTGCCCTGTCCACGTATGAACCATTAAGGCTTCCGTTGCCTGATCAGACAAACGAACATCTAAGCCTTTTACACGGAGTTCTTTCAGAATAAGGCGACATAACTCTGGAATATCTCTTGCCCTTTGGTACAGTCCTGGTACAACTAAGGCACCTACAGAAAGCCGATAAAAGAGATCTTCACGCAACCGTTGACTACTTAATAAAGCCTCTACCGATAGTCGCGTACTACAGATCACTCTCAAATCTGCTCGCTCAGTGCGTTCACCATCGGTACACAACCAACTTCCTGTTTCGACGAGTCTTAATAACGCCGTCTGCATCGCCCAAGAAAGGTCTTCAACTCCTCGTAGATACAGTGTTCCGCCAGACAACGCAAAAGAGGCTGTTTGACTCAGTTCGTGACTTAATTTTTCAGGGGTTAGATCTCGACAATCAACCGTCACAAATGAGTGAGCAGCTCGGCGAGAATTCTCATGCAACAAACGCGCAAATTCCTCTTTACCTGATCCAGTTAGTACAGAAAATAAGATCGGAATATCTAGCGCCGTCACTCGAGCAATTTTCTTCAACAAATCTTTAACCGCCAATGAATCAGCAACAATCCCCTTCATATGAAGAGGCTCACTTGAACCACTGCGATCGGTCACAGACTCCATAAATAACCGTAGACGACCATCAGCCGCTCTTAAGGGCGTACTTTGCAACTCCAAGTACTGTACACCCGTTGGACCATACTCACGCCGGAGAATGGTCTCTACCTGCCCTGAAGCCAAGGTTTTTTCTAAGGGGCAATGTTCACCACACTCAGAGCATCGGTCAGCTTTGTGAAATAACAGCTCATAACAAGTACGCCCTGCAAAATCGTGTCGCCCATACCGACGTACAAAGGCACGGTTGGCATACGCCACGGAATAATCTGAACGAATCAACAATCGAGGATCGTCAAAAGCATCTAAAACGGTTTTTAGCTCTGATGTCACTGTCATTTATGTCACCACCTATGTCAGCATGGCTGACATACTGACACAAACCATCATTTTTCGTCAATGACAAGACGGTTATTGGAGATTTTTCTCTAGCACAACTCTCAAGCCAGATTTAGGATTTCACCAACGATTTTGTCACTAGTTCCTACATCATGAAAACAAACGTCATTCGTCTCAAAAAGCCAAAACTGATTGTCGAGATTGCACTCGTCATCTGTTGCAAGCTTTTGTTCATTTTTGGGCTTTGGTATTTCTTCTTCAGCCCAGAACATCGACCTGAGGTGACGTCTGACGTGGTTAGTTCCGTGATGTTTGGAAACCAAACAACGTCCCCCCATAACAATTCAACCAACCAATAACATCAGGAGTCCTCATGATCCCGTCTGATCTTGTTGACCTGTCCCGCCTCCAATTTGCGGTGACCGCGATGTATCACTTCATTTTTGTGCCGCTGACGCTTGGGCTTTCGTTCATGCTTGTGCATATGGAAGTGACATACGTCATTACTGGCAAAGAAATTTATAAAGACATGACCCGTTTCTGGGGCAAGCTTTTTGGGATTAACTTTGCTCTCGGTGTCGCAACAGGCATCACTATGGAATTCCAGTTTGGTACAAACTGGGCATACTATTCCCACTATGTCGGCGACATCTTCGGTGCCCCGCTCGCTATTGAAGGCTTGATGGTCTTCTTCCTTGAATCCACCTTTATTGGTCTTTTCTTCTTTGGCTGGAATCGTCTTTCCAAGGGTAAGCATCTCGCCGCGACCATCATGATGGTAGTGGGTTCTAACCTCTCCGCATTGTGGATTCTTGTCGCTAACGCATGGATGATGAATCCCATCGGTGCTGAATTCAATTTCCAGACAATGCGTATGGAAATGGTGGACTTCTGGTACGTCATTACCAACGAATGGGCTCAAGCCAAGTTTGTCCATACGGTTGCTGGCGGTTATATGACGGGTGCCATTTTTGTGATGNGTACCATCTCTGCCTTCTACATGCTCCGTCGTCAGGACATCCAGTTCGCTCGCTCCTCCTTCCGCTTAGCCGCTGCCTTTGGTGTCATCGCCACGATCATGACCGTCCAGATGGGCGACGAATCAGGTTATCTCGTCACCAAGGATCAGCCGTCCAAGATTGCTGCCATGGAAGCTATTTGGGAAACGCATGAGGCTCCTGCGCCTTTGACCCTTTTTGCCATTCCTGACGAAGAAGCTCAAATGAACCACGCTCAGGTCGACCTGCCCTGGCTCTTTGGCTTGATGGGTACGCGTTCTTTGTCTACCGAAATTCCTGGCATCAAAGAACTCACGGCACAAGCTGAAGCTCGTATCGTGAATGGTACCNAGAAGGCCATCGCGGTTCTCGAATCGCTTCGCAAGGATCCGAATAACGCTCAGTTGCGTGAAGACTTCCTTGCTATCCGTGACGACCTCGGTTTCGGTANNCTTTTGCTGAAGCGCTATACCAATAACGTTGCAGAAGCGACGCCAGAGATGATCAAGCAGGCTGCTGCTGACACGATCCCCTCTGTGACGCCCATGTTCTGGTCCTTCCGTTTGATGGTTGGCTCTGGTTTAGCCATGGCTTTCGTGTTCATCCTTACCTGTACTTCTCCGCTAAGANACGTGATCGCCGAAAAGACTTGGTTCCTTCGTTTAGCTGTCTTGGCATTACCTTTGCCGTGGATTGCTTCCGAAGCCGGTTGGTTCGTCGCCGAATTTGGTCGTCAGCCCTGGACGATTTATAACGTGTTGCCGACGCACCTTTCCGTTTCCGCGCTCTCCGCTGGCGATGTTGCAGGCTCTCTGATTGGTTTCGGCATCCTCTACACTACTCTTCTCGTTGTTGAAATGTGGCTGATGATTCGTATCGGTAAAAAGGGACCCAGCTCCCTTGGCACGGGTCGTTATCACTTTGAACGCAAATAAGCCGAGGAACTAAACATGATTGATTATGAAATCCTCAAAGTAATTTGGTGGCTCTTTATCGGAGTCCTCCTCGTCGGCTTTGCCATCATGGACTACCACGATATGGGCGTGGGTGCGTTGTTACCTTTCTTGGGTAAAAACGACACCGAACGTCGCATCATGATTAACTCCGTCGCTCCCCACTGGGACGGCAACCAGGTGTGGCTGATCACTGGCGGCGGCGCGATGTTTGCAGCTTTACCGCTGATGTATGCCACGGCTTTTTCTGGCTTCTATNTGGTCATGTTGATCGTGCTGATGGCGTTGATTTTCCGCCCTGTGGCTTTTGACTACCGTTCTAAGGTCTCTGCAACACGTTGGAGAAATAGCTGGGACTGGATGCTTTTCATTGGTTCTGCTGTTCCGCCGATCATCTTTGGTGTGGCATTCGGCAACTTGCTCCAGGGTGTGCCGTTCCATATCGATGAAACGATGCGCCCCATCTACACAGGCTCCTTCTTTGGCTTGCTTAACCCGTTCGGTCTCCTTTGCGGTGTTCTGTCCTTAGCCATGATCGTGTTCCACGGTGCCAATTATTTGGTTCTCCGTACGGAAGGCGCTCTTCAGCAACGTGCTCGCACTGTTGCTCTTCTCACGGGTCTCGTCTCTGCTGTCTTGTTTGTGCTCGGCGGTGTTTGGACGTGGATGGGCATTGACGGTTACGTCGCCACGGCTGGCCTCGATCCTGCTGGTCCGGCTAACCCGTTAGCTAAGACTGTCGAAATTCAAGCTGGTGCTTGGTTCAGCAACTACAGTGCTGTTCCCGCCTTGTGGCTCGTTCCTGCCATTGGTGTCCTTGGCACGATCTGCGGTGCCCTTTTGATTCGCCTTAACAAAGCTGGTCTTGCGATCATTTCGTCCTCCGCTGCGTTGCTTGGCATCATTCTGACGCCGTTGATCTCGATGTTCCCGTTCATCATGCCGTCCTCGAGTCAGCCTAACGCAGGCTTGACCATTTGGGACTGCACGAGCTCTCCGCTGACCTTGGAAATCATGTTCTTTGTGACGTTGATTTTCTTGCCGCTCGTTCTGATTTATACGAGCTGGGCTTACAAGGTCATGAGCGGTAAGTTAAACGGCGAATACATCGAAAAGAACACGCATTCCTTGTATTAATCAACACGTCTTGTGTCATTAACCCTTGGAGCCGGTGCCATACTGGCTCCAACTTAAAAGGATTGATCATGGCTTACTTTTACTGGGCAATGGGACTTGCATTTGCCATTCTTCTCGCCGCTGTCATTGAAGTGGTGAAAGCTAAGAATGAAACCGAATAACCCAACCTCAACAGTGGCGACCTCATCGAAATGGATGGGGTTGCTCCGCGGACTCTCCATATTTGCAGCCGCCTTCGTTGTTGCTCTTGTTGTGATTTACCCAAGAGCCATTGCTACGGATGGTGTTTCCGTTCCTCATGGTTGGTTTGTCTTAATGATGATCGGCATGAGTATTTGTTGGATCAGTGGTTTTGGCTTTATCCCTCAAAACCGTTGGCTCAAATATGCTTTTTCGCTACCCGTCGGTTGGATATTGCTACTCATCGGAGCTTGGAAAGTTTTCGCTTAAGGAGTTTTCATGTCGAATCCAAATTCTCTTTACGCGCGCATCGGTGGTGAAGAGGGAGTCATTCGGCTCGTTCAAGCCTACATCCAAGCCTTGAAAACACTCCCGGAAGTTCAAAACTTGCGTAACATCTACCCAAAAGATTTATCCAAATACGAAAGCCGTATGGTGGAATATCTCAGCACATGGTTAGGTGGTCCAGCACTTTATCAAGCACGACATGGACTTCCCATGCTTCGCGAAACGCACCGTCACTTCCCAATTGACAGTGAAGCACGCGATGAATGGATGTTATGTATGCGAACCGCATTAGAGCAGACCATTGACGATGCCGATTTTCGTCTGTATTTAGAGGGCGCATTTTGGCGTATGGCTGATAGCCTTATTACGAAATAAACAAAAGCCGCATTCGTGCGGCTTTTGTTTATTCTTAATAGCGTTGGTGTTCACTTTGCAGTTCACGTAAATCAATCTGTAACGAACGGGTATCATCACTCACCCAAATCGTGCCATCTTGTATGGTGACAGCCAACTTCATGTTTCGTTGAACCATTTGCGCCAGACCTTGAACATCGTCATTTCCAATCGCGACCACCGAAAGTTTGCCAATCTTTCCAAACTCCCCACGATTACTCTGCCACCAAGGCTCCAGTCTGTCTTCGTCATACGCAATGATTTGCACATGACCACTTTTTCCTGCCGCTCGACGAACTTGCTTCACATCAGGGCAACCCACTTCAATCCAATGAACGATCGACCCTGTATCATCAATTTCCCACAGCGCGGGCTCCCCTTCAGTCGACAGTCCCCGACCAAACTCTAAGCGCTCCCCTGCTAAACGAGAAAAAGCCAATATTCGCAACATCAATCGTTCTTCAGTTTCAGACGGATGACGTGCCACGGTTAAAACATAGTTCCCGTAACACCCACGATCCAAATCCGACACATCAATGACTGCCTTGTAAACAGTCGCACCTAATGCCATTTATGCCATTCCTTAGACTAAAAATTAAAGGGGTAACGCCTCATGTCGACTTAATTTGATCCATCCCAAGCCGATGCGATAAGCCACCCAGATGCCTAGAACCAAAAAACCAATGAGGAAAACAAAAATACCAATCCCCACAAACATCAAAAGCGTGCCAACAAAGAGCATGACGACCAACAACAATGCCGCCATCCAAAACGTACGAATCTGCCATGAAAAATGACTTTCTAGATACGTCCCTTCAGCATCACCTCGGAAAATGTAGTTCAAGATCACAGCGAGAATAGACTACCACGAAAAAACAAAGGCACTTGCCACCGTTGCGCCCGTTAGCACTCCAATTAAAATAGACAAAGCATGTAGCCCATAGACAATGTGAGAAACAATTCTTGTCCCACCAGATGGTTCATATACTTTGGGAGTCATTTTTTCATCCTCTCGTTAGGGCTCTTCTTAGCCTACATTTCACATGGATTTTATCAGCGACTGGGCTTTAGCCCTCATTTTTATCCTTGCTTTAGCCGATCGTCCTGCTGCCATTTTAACGGTCAGCTTACTGATCGCCACACGTATGACAGAGTCCTATTGAAAGCACAATCACAGTCTTGCTAGGCATGACAACACTCACTATAGGGCTGTGGCTTTTGAACAACCGATTGAAAAAGAATGTTGAAGATCTACTTATTTCGCCTTGCGACTATACAATAGGACAATGGCTGAAAAAACACGGGATTGTAAAAACTGTTTTACTGACGGATTTTGCTTTCGCGTGGAAATTTGAAGGCGTGTTAGGGCTTGCAACAGCCAGTAACGGTCGTTGGTCTGTTTGTGGGTGGTATCTTTGCCTCTCGGCACTCCTAACCGTTTGCTGGATCCTACTCTTAACACCAGTAATCACCTGGTATCTCAACACCTTCTTGAGTATTACTCAAGCAAGAATGACATTGTCAGGACTCATACTACTTTCCATTTTGACTGCAGGCGTTTTACGTATCGTACTCTGCCGTTTTTACCATCGCTATAGAGAGAATCAACATGAGAATTCTTGTCGTTGAAGACGATGACATGATTGGTGAAAGTCTGGTCGCTTTTCTCGAAAGTGAAGACTATGCCGTTGACTGGGTACGAGACGGTCATTCAGCTCTTCTTGCCACGAAAACAACCCCTTTCTCTTTAGTCATTTTAGATTTAGGGCTTCCTGGCAAGGACGGGTTAGAAGTATTACGTGAGGTTCGCGCACGTCATGACGCAACCCCGGTTCTCGTAACAACCGCTCGTGACACCGTTGACGATCGAGTCAAGGGATTGGATAGTGGTGCCGATGATTATTTGGTCAAGCCTTATGAGCTCGACGAATTGTCTGCCCGCGTACGAGCCCTTCTCCGCCGTTCCGCAAGCNGCGCTGATCCTGTGATTGAACGTGGTGCCTTGCGCATTTCGCCTGCAACACGTGAAGTCACATTTAATGGCACCCCTATCATTTTGTCGTCCAAAGAATATGCGTTGTTGGCAGCTTTGGCAGAACGAGAAGGCGTCGTCTGGAGCCGCTCTCAATTAGAAGAAAAGCTCTACAACTGGGACAACACGGTCGGCTCCAATGCCATTGAAGTCCACATCCATCACTTAAGAAAAAAATTGTCTGACACCGCAATTAAAACTGTCCGTGGTGTTGGCTATCTTCTCGAAACCTAGTACATGAGTTCGATTCGTCGAAAATTGCTAATCACACTGATTGGCGCCCTTTTGGCGGCAGGCTTTACGACAGCCGCCGCTACTTTTTTCTCTGCTCAGACAGAATTTAATAAATTCTTAGATACACATTTAAAAGAAACAGCAGAATCCTTAGCCTCATCGGTTAAACATTCGTTCCCACTAGACAATCCCAATCACTTGACTATCGTGGGGGATGCTCAGTCTTACCATATCGTGGTTCAAGTCTATGACTCTGCATCCAATACTGTTTGGCAAAGAGAAGATCAGCAATATCTTCCTCTGCCTGATGGTCCTGGCTTTGCTTCAGAAAAGCTCAATGGCACAACATGGCGCACCTACTCTGCCGCAGCCGGTCCCTTAATTATTACTGTTGGTCAAGATACCGCCGTACGCACTGAACTCGCTGCCACTTCGGCTTTCCGTGTTTTGCAACCGCTTTGCTTGTTATTACCCTTCATTGCAATCGCCGTTTGGATTGTGGTGGGTAGTGGCTTAGCGCCGCTTGAAAAAACCGCACGTTCTGTGGCTCGACGTTCGCCTACGTCATTGAAACCCATCTCCACGAAAGGACTTCCCACAGAACTAGAAGGGTTAGTTCTTGCAATTAACCATCTTCTAGAACGTTTACGTGAAAGTCTTTCAGCACAACAGCGCTTTGCATCAGACGCTGCACATGAATTGCGTACGCCGCTCACTGCACTCAAACTGCAAGTTCAATTAGCACAACGAGCGAAAACCGAAGAAGCGCGTCAAAAAAGTCTCGTCAGGCTCAATGAAGGCATTAACCGTGCTACGCGTCTTGTACAGCAGTTGCTGACGCTTGCCCGATTGGATCCAGACTCAACGAAACATCCAGCTAACACAATTAAGTTGGACAGTCTTGCGCACAGTGTTTGCGAAGACATGACCCCTATTGCCTCTCAAAAGAACATCTCTGTTAGTGCCTCAACCAATCCCGCTACAACCGAGGGATTAGAAGATGCCATCAGGCTAATGATGACGAATTTGACTGACAATGCCATTCGCTACACGGAAGAGAATGGGCGTATTGAGCTTCGTACCCGTACAACACCAGACAATGAGTTTTCCATCATCGAAATTGCAGATAATGGCNCTGGCATTGCCCCTGAAGAACGTCAACGCGTCTTTGATCGTTTCTATCGTGCATTAGGAACCAAAACCTCTGGCACTGGGTTAGGACTCGCCATTGTGAAACGAATTATCGACATCCATCATGGAACAATCGAAATCGATGATGGACTTGATGGACGAGGCACCACATTTAGGATCCGGTTACCAAAACTAGGCACCTCTACATTCGAACATCCAGTGTAAAAGAGCTTCTGTTACAACTTTAACTTTATTGGCACAAGGCTTACTTCACAAAGCAGATGAGAGCAGTCAATTTGTTCTAAAGTTCATAGAACACTCTCTGTCACTGTGACCATCCGTTTTTTTGTTCAGGAAATTAGCATGTTTGCATCAAAATTTGTTCGTTCAGCTGTTTTCACCCTCGTTGTGGCTAGTGCAAGCTCTCTTGCGTTTTCACCCTCTGACGCGCAAGCAAGCTTCTTTAATTCGACGAGTAACCAGCAGGTTCAACTCCCTGACTTTGTCAAACTAGTCGAAGAAAATGGTCCTGGTGTCGTCAACATTCAAATGATTCGCAATGCTCGAACTGTCGAAGGTATGGGCATTCCTGGTTTGGATCCTCGAGGCGCAGAAATCTTCCGTCGCTTTGGCATCCCATTCAATTTTGGCGGTCCTCAGGAAATTCCTGAACAACGTGGCACTGGATCTGGGTTTATTGTTTCCCCTGACGGGATCATCATGACCAACGCACACGTTGTGGAAGGTGCAGACGAATTAATTGTTCGCTTGACCGACAAACGTGAATTCAAAGGTAAAGTTCTCGGCTCTGACAAAAAAACTGACATTGCCATTATCAAAATCGAAGCCAAAGACCTTCCTGTTTTGAAAATCGGCGACTCTAGCAAATTAAAAGTTGGGGAATGGGTTGCTGCTATTGGTAGCCCCTTTGGATTGGATAACACGGTAACCGCAGGGATTGTGTCTGCCCTGTCACGCAATTTACCTAGTGACCAGTACGTGCCCTTCATCCAAACAGACGTTGCTGTTAATCCTGGTAACTCAGGCGTTCCACTTTTCAATATGAATGGTGAAGTGGTCGGTATTAATTCCCAGATTTTCTCTACATCTGGTGGGTTTATGGGGCTATCGTTTGCGATTCCTATCGACTTGGCTATGCAGATCAAAGACCAATTGGTTAAAGACGGTCGCGTGACGCGTGGTTATGTCGGCGTATACATTCAGGAACTCACCCAGGAACTTGCTAACAGTTTTGGCTTAAAGACCCCCGAAGGGGCTCTCGTTACCAAGATTGAAAAAGATAGCCCTGCAGAAAAAGCAGGCTTGAAGGTTGGTGACGTCATCCTTGCGATGAATGGCACGAAGGTCACTTCCTCCGTCTCTTTGCCAATGCTCGTAAGCACGATGCGTCCTGGCTCTACTGCGACCCTGACGGTCTTTAGAGATAAACAGAAACTCGATCTTCAAATTACTATTGGTTCGAACAAAGCCGCTGAAGAACAACAGGTCGCTACTGAAAATGTGAATCGACTCGGTGTAGTCACTCGTCCTTTGAGTAAGGAAGAAGAAAAGCAAGCTGAAACGAGCGGTCTCTTGGTTACTCAAGCATCTGGCTTAGCTTCTAAGGCAGGTATTCGTGAAGGCGACATCCTCGTCACCGCCAACGGCATCACCTTGAAAAAGCAACAAGACCTTCTTGCTCAATGTAAGGGTGACAAAGTACTCCTTCTCGTCCAACGTGACGGTGGTCGCATCTTTATCCCTGTTCGTTTTACGACCAAGAAATAATTTAGACTCACAAACGACTTAGCTAAACGAAGCCCCTGGTGAACACGTTCATCAGGGGCTTCATTATGGATCAATGGTAACTACGTTTACTGTGCATCACAACTTTGAGTTTTTCATTGTCGACTTCTCGGCACCAATGACCAACAACCACACAAGCAATCCCATTGCCGATCATATTGGTTAANGCCCGTGCTTCACTCATGAAGCGGTCAATCCCTAAAATGAGCGCTAAGCCAGCAACAGGCACATANCCNACTGCAGACAATGTTGCGGCAAGCACAATAAAGCCTGACCCCGTCACTCCAGCGCTACCNTTAGACGTCAACAGTAGTACGNNTACCAATAACGTCAATTGCTGAGTTAACGTCATATCAACGTCGCAAGCCTGTGCAATAAACACTGCCGCCATCGTCAAATAGATCGCCGTACCGTCAAGATTGAACGAATAACCTGTCGGAATAACAAGACCAACAACAGGGCGAGAAACACCAGCCATTTCCATCTTGCTCATCATTCGAGGAAGCACAGATTCAGAAGATGAAGTCCCGAGCACAATCAAAAGTTCTTCTTTGATGTAGGCGATGTAACGCAAGATTGAAAAACCGTGCACTCGACAAATCGTGCCTAACACCCCAAAGATGAAAAGCACGCACGTTAAATAAAACGTGCCCATCAATTTAGCCAAAGGCAGTAATGATGCAATACCGTACTTCCCAATCGTAAAGNNTATCGCACCAAAAGCGCCTACAGGAGCCACTCTCATGATCATGCCAACAATTTGGAACAGAACGTGAGCGGACTTTTCAATCACATCAAAAATCAGCGTTCCNTCAGTACCGAATTTGTGTAACGCAAAGCCAAAAAGAATCGAGAAGAACAGAACTTGAAGGATATTGCCTTCAGCGAACGCCCCAACAACGGTATTGGGAATCACGTTCATCAAAAATTCCGTCGTTGATTGCATCTTGCCAGTACCCGTGTACGCAGAGACCGCTGCTTGATCGAGCGTATTGGGATCTACATGCATACCGACACCAGGTTGTACGGTATTCACAATAATGAGACCAATCACGAGCGCAATGGTAGAAACGACCTCGAAATATAAAAGCGCGAGACCACCCGTTTTACCCACCTTCTTCATATCTTCCATACCAGCAATACCAGTGACGACGGTACAAAAAATAACAGGCGCGATAATCATTTTGATCAGGCGAATGAAACCATCCCCTAACGGTTTCATCGATGCCCCAATATCAGGTGCCCAAAACCCTAAACAGATCCCACAAAGAATGGCGCAGATGACCTGGAAGTACAACACCTTATAGATTGGTGTTCTTTTTGTTGACGAGGCTGATGACATTCGTATCTCCAGTGATTATGTTTGCCTCTCTAGTTAAAACGAGTGTTTTAGAGGGGCTCTCAATGATACCTCTCCACCCCAGAAGGATGCCAATCGCTTTCTACTTAGTTGATCACGTATTGCATCAACCTCTCGATTGTTTTCATGGAAGTCTGAATCTTTAGGCTCGACGTAAAAACCCTTATCTATAGCTCTTGCAATCACAGCAGGAATAGCCTAATCTGTGCGCTTCAATTTGAACCCCGCAACTTAAAAGCGGATAACCATGTTGGAAGCCATTCATTTTCAATACTTTTTAGGCGGTCTCGTTTCCTTACTTGTCATTACGAACCCGCTCTCCAAGCTCCCGTTATTTGTTAGCCTGACTCAAGGCATGTCGGAAGAACGCCGACATCAACAAGCCAACTGGGCAGCCATTTATGCTGGCATTATCATGGGCGTCAGTTTGCTTGGGGGCAACATGCTCTTGGCATTCTTCGGCATTTCTTATGGCGCCATGCGTATTTCGGGTAGCTTTGTCGTTGCCGCCATTGGCTACCAAATGCTTTTTGGTGGTGCTTCACCTAACAAGGCACCGATCGTTCGTCGAGATAAAGACGACTACGCGTTCTTTCCCATTGCGATGCCAGGTATTGCTGGTCCTGGGACGATCGCTGTGGTCATTGGCTTTTCAACTGAAATCGCAGAACTCGCTGACTATCTCGACATTGCCATTGCCATCGGTTGGACATTATTAGCGATTGTTTGCACAGCCATAGCTTCTTGGTTCGTCATGCGCTATTCCGATCTCTTGACACGTCGTTTAGGACCTTCTGGTACGCTTGTCCTTGGTAAATTAATGGGCTTCTTATTGATCTGTATTGGGGTTCAGTTTATCGGGTCAGGTATTCGAACCTTTATGGCTGGTAGTTAAAAAATGGGGGAGTTAAAGCTCCCCCATTTTTGTATCGATTGTTTTTATTCGACCGTAACACTCTTAGCCAAATTACGCGGCTTATCCACGTCAGTACCACGTGCTAAAGCCGTATGGTAGNNTACCAATAACTGCAACGACACGATGTGTAAGATCGGCGAAAGTCGACCATAGTTTTCAGGCAAACGAATGACATGCATACCGTCAACCGTATCAATCACGGAGTCACCGTCAGCGCACACATACAATTCACCGCCACGGGCACGAACCTCTTGCATATTGCTCTTGAGCTTTTCAAGCAAGCTATCGTTCGGGGCAACCGTAACAACAGGCATCGTGTTATCCACCAAGGCTAACGGACCGTGCTTAAGTTCCCCAGCGGGATAAGCTTCTGCATGGATATAACTGATTTCTTTCAGCTTCAAAGCGCCTTCAAGCGCAATAGGGTAATGCACGCCGCGTCCCAAAAACAAAGCATCTTGCTTGACTGCAAAACGTTCAGCCCAAGCCATCACCTGAGGCTCCAACGCCAACACAGCGCTCATCGCGACCGGCAAATGACGTAAACGCTTCAGTTCTTCTTCCTCTTTTGCCGCGTTCAATCGACCGTTGAGTTTAGCTAAAGTCAAGGCAAGCAAATAAAGCGCAGTTAATTGGGTCGTAAAAGCCTTGGTCGAAGCAACACCAATTTCCACGCCAGCACGCGTAATGTAGGACAACAGGCTTTCGTGAACCATGGCAGATGTAGCAACATTGCAGATGGTCAACGTCTTTTGCATCCCCAAGGCATCACGAGCATGCCGAAGCGCTGCCAACGTATCGGTNACCGTTTCACCAGACTGTGAAATCGTCACAACCAACGTATCAGGATCGGGAACAGAAACGCGGTAACGATATTCACTAGCAATTTCAACATCGCAAGGAATACCTGCGAGCTCCTCGATCCAATACTTAGCCGTCAGTGCAGCGTAATAAGACGTACCGCAAGCAAGGAACAACAATCGTTTCGTTTGCTTGAAGATGTCTTCAGCGTTCCCACCAAATAACGTCGGAGAAATCGCCGCTACGCCTTCTAACGTATCGCTAACCGCACGGGGCTGTTCAAAAATTTCTTTCTGCATAAAGTGGCGATACGTACCTAGTTCCACAGCACCAGCGTAGGCATGAACCACACGAATTTCACGCTCAACAGGCATAAACGCTCCGTCTTCACCTTCACGAGCGTAAACCGTCCAAGCATCAGGCTTCAAATCAACCACATCACCTTCAGACAAATAGACGATCTGATCGGTTACCCCGCCAATCGCCATGGCATCTGAAGCCACAAGATTTTCACCTTCGCCAATGCCTAAGACCATAGGCGAACCCTGACGAGCCGCAATCACACGATGCGGTTCATCTGAAGCAATCACGGCGATGGCGTAACTTCCCTTGAGAAAACCCACAGCCTTCATGACCGCCTTCAGAAGGTCGTCTTCATAGCAGTCATTTACCAAGTGAGCAATGACTTCCGTATCAGTCTGGCTAGTAAAAACATAGCCCTTATCCTGCAACTGACGACGAATTTCTTCATGGTTCTCGATGATGCCGTTATGAACCAACGCAACATGGTCACGCGACACTAAAGGATGTGCATTACACACTTCTGGCGCGCCATGCGTTGCCCATCGTGTATGAGCAATACCCGTTTGACCTGCAACGCCATCTTCTTCGCACTGCTCGGCAAGTTCATGAACACGTGCAACCGAACGGGCTCTCTGTAACTTTCCATCAGCGACCGTAGCAACACCACAAGAGTCATAGCCACGGTATTCCAATCGACGTAAGCCCTCGAGTAGCGTCGGAACGACGTTTCGGTAACTCACAGCCGCGACAATTCCGCACATAATTTACTCTCCAAACTGATTATTTCTTTGTCGGTCGCGTCCAGCCTTCAATGGTCATCTGGCGAGCTCGAGACAGGGTTAATTTGCCTTCCGGTGCATTGCGAGTCAAAGTCGTACCCGCACCAATCGTTGCACCAGCACCGACAACGACAGGTGCAACTAACTGCGTATCGGAACCAATAAAGGCATCGTCACCAATCACAGTCCTAAATTTATTAACGCCGTCGTAGTTACACGTAATCGTACCGGCGCCCACATTGACACGTTGACCAATATCCGCATCACCAATGTAGGTCAAATGGTTCACCTTCGAATCCAAACCAACCACAGATTTCTTCACTTCAACGAAGTTACCAATGTGGTTATTACCCTTTAATTCAGCACCAGGACGCAAACGCGAATACGGTCCAACTCGAGAAGCCTTTCCAACGGTCGCTCCATCGAAATGACAGAACGGTAAGATTTCAACCTCCTCTTCGATCTTCGCATTGCGGATCACAGAGTAGGCGCCAACACGAACACCATCAGCTAACTCAACGTGACCCTCAAAGATGCATCCCACATCAATCTCGACATCTCGACCGCAAACGAGTTCACCGCGAATGTCAATACGATCAGGATCGATCAGCGTGACCCCCGCTTCGAGTAAGCGTTGTGCTTGCGCACGTTGCCACACTCTTTCTAGAGTGACCAACTGCACTTTAGAGTTAACGCCTTCCACTTCATAGACGTGATCAGGTTGCACTGTACTAATCGCAACGCCATCCTGAGCGGCAAAGCCAATCAAGTCAGTTAAGTAATACTCCTGCTGAGCATTATCGTTACTCAAACGCTTTAACCAACCATCTAGTCTGGTAGTGGGTAGCAACATAATGCCCGTATTGACTTCGCGAATAGCGCGTTGCTCATCCGTAGCATCTTTTTCTTCAACAATAGATGTGACCTGCCCCTGAGCGTTGCGAACAATACGACCATATCCTTTAGGTTGATCAAGATTGACAGTAAGTAAGACAAGATCGTCCCCTTTTGCCTGCGCCTTCATCTTCTCGACCGTTGCACTCGACAACAACGGTACATCACCCAAACAGACCAATGTATGTGACTGAGCCTTATCTAAAGCAGTACTANNAGCCTGCATCAACGCATGCCCCGTTCCCAACTGAGGCATTTGAAGAACAAAGCGTAAGCCACTCTGACCTTCATAATGATCTTTCACCTCTTGAGCACAATGCCCAACAACCACAACCTTTTCCGTTGCTAATGCATCAACAGCAGAAAGCACGTGATCTAACATGGGACGCCCTGCTAAGGGTTGAAGAACCTTGGGCAAACGAGAATGCATACGCTTACCCATGCCAGCCGCGAGAATGACAATATTCATTGATGTGCAGTACCTTAAAAAATAGCGGGAGCCTCATCGAGGCTCCCGCCAGTGATATGGTTGTTAAATTTTAACAGGCTGGCGTGCTCATCGGAACAGATAGAGCACGAGGAAGCAACGGCTCGTTAATCACGTTGTCGCGATTCTTCTCTGCCCACCATGCCAGATACTCGCGATTACCACGCGTCGGTAATAACGATCCAACCACCATACCGAACCCAGCAGTGATAAAGCCACCAAGCACGTTCGGGAATACATCACCCGCTGGTGTAGCCGTCAAAATCAGCCAAACGGTCGCGCCAAGTACCATCGAAAGCAATACACCTTGCTTGGTTGTGCGCTTCCAATACAAACCACAGACTAAGAGTCAGAAAGCACCAATCACAGGGAATTGATATGCCATTGCCACCATGTCATAAATAGCCGTACCTTCGACACACAACGAGTAGGTCAGAACCATTAATGCGAACACAAAAACAGTCCAACGCATCGCTTTGAGCATGTTTTGATCGTTTAACTTCACAAAGTTCGTCAGGATATTGCTAACGAAGGTCGTGGAAGGCGCCAACATCGTTGCCGATGCCGTCGACATCACAGCCGACAAAACAGCACCAAAAAACACCACTCTTAACCACATCGGCATATGATCACGCACCAAAGTCGGCAACAGACGCTGGGGATCGCTCGTAAGCATGTCACCAGCTTCACCAGGCATCACCAAAATAGCCGCGACCACGATAAACATGGGAACGAAAGCAAACAGGATATACACGCACCCGCCAATGATCGGACCAGCAACAGCGGTCTGAACATTTCTCGCAGACATCACGCGCTGGAAAACGTCCTGTTGCGGAATCGAACCAATCATCATGGTAATTGCCGCAGAGATCCAGAAGAGCCAACCTGACATCGTGGGTTCGGGCAATGCATTAAAGAGATCACGTTCTCTCGCATAACCAACCACTTGGTCAAAGCCACCTGCTAAATCTGAAGCAAACCACAAAATCGCTATCAAGCCGCAGACAATGATGATCATTTGGACAAAATCCGTCACAGCAACAGACCACATACCGCCATACATGGTATAGGCGAGCACAACGATAGTGCCAATGATCATGCCACCAGAAACAGAAATATATCCTTCAGTGATCAGATTAATCACCAAGCCCAATGCCGCAACCTGCGCGCCCACCCATCCAAGATAGGACAGCACAATGAATAACGTGCATAAGACTTCGATCCCTCTGCCATAACGATCACGGTAATAATCGCCGATCGTCAGAATGTTCAATTTATAAAGCTTTTGTGCAAAGAACATCCCGACCAAAATCAAAGCCATTCCAGATCCGAAAGGCTCTTCAATCACACCGGCGATCCCACCTTCGATAAAACGTCCTGGTAGTCCCAAGATCGTTTCAGAACCGAACCAAGTGGCAAAGGTTGCCGTAATAACCATCGGCAACGGTAAACTGCGCCCTGCTAGGGCAAAATCGCTCGTACTGCTCACACGCGTCGCCGCGTACAAACCGATAGCAATAGTCATCAGCAAGTAGAGCATCACAAAACCAATCAGCGCCATCTCACATAGTCCTCATAAAACGACGTTGAACGGAAAACCTTGTTTTATTGCCGCGAATTGTAGGGGCAATTGGCGCTTGGTGTAGTCTTCAAAAAGTAAAAAATCGCCCCCTTTCCTAGACAATTGGTTAAAGTTTCATCGAGATCAAAAAAAGACGCCATTTTCCCTAGTATTACATAGAAAATGGCGTCATTTTTTAATTTTTAACTATGGCGTTTTATTCAGCAGAATCGGTTGGATTTTGCTGAATTCCAGCCAGTAACCAACCGCCGTTGCCGTGAACAAGCTTTTCCAAGATCCAAATTTCGTTAAGCTCTTCCACTTCATCTTCCACACGAATACGCCCCGTGAAATTCACGCTAGCGACATACATGTTGTTCGATTCCGCAATACCTAAGAGCTTATTACGCAATTCCAAAATTTCAGAGTGATAGACCTGTGAGCCACGCTCTCTTAACTGATGAGTTAAAGCAATGAAAACGTCTTGCGTCGTGAAGTCGGAAATCTCAATCACGTTGCCCGTATCCCATGCTTTCTGAAGCTTGACATACTGCGTCTTAGCCGTCTCAAGGAATCCTTCACGGTCAAAGTCGTCAGGCGTGATGTCTTGAGTCGTTGACGACTGAAATGCACCACTGAACTGATCCATCACGCTACCCTGACGCGCACCAGCATAGTTCGCTTGCGTAGCTTCTCGTTGCGCCATTGGAGGCACTTCTACATTATGCGGCTGCTTGTGCGTATGCGTGCCCGTTGATGTGGCAACAGAACGCGTCATGAACTTCCCCATAGCCCAACGGACAAGCATGAACACCACTAAAGCCAACAAGATACCTGTAATCAAGCTCACCAAGCCCGCACCATTGATACCCAACAAAGATAAGAGCGCAGAAATACCCAAGGCTGCTGCAAGTCCAGTCAAGACACTACGCATCATAGACGGACGTTGCTGTGGCGTTTGATTAGGCGTAGCCGTCTGTTTTTGTTGTGTATTAGGAGCTGCCTTCTGTTGCATATTGTTAGGAGCAACCGAAGGAGCAGGGGCTTTTTGACTGAACGTAGGCGCACTACGACCAAAGCTACTGCCACCACCAAAACGTCTTGCTGCGTCAGCATCCACACTGATGGTGACCAAACTCAAGCACACCAAAAATACAGCTAGAAACCTTTTCATGTATGAATCCTTTATAAGAGCCTTCTTATTCTTATTATTGGGGCTTATAGCCAATATGCAAGGCACAGATACCAAAAGTCATATTTGTCCATGTGACCTTTTCAAAGCCCGCATCCTTCATCAAACCCGCAAAGGTCGGTTGATCTGGATGCATACGAATCGACTCAGCCAAATAACGGTACGATTCTTTGTCACCAGCAATCACTCCACCCATCCATGGCATGAAGTGGAACGAATAAAAATCATAGATTGGCTTAAACCAAGTACTGCAGCGAGAAAACTCCAACACTAACAAACTACCACCCGGGCGCAGAACACGCAACATCTCAGATAACGCACGATCCTTATGCGTCATGTTACGAATACCAAAAGAAACGGTAATGACATCAAAGGTATTTGAGGCAAAGGGCAACTTTTCAGCATCAGCCTCGACGACAGGACAGGGGAAACCAGCCTGACGTAAGCGCTGTGCACCAATTACCAACATTTCATGATTAATGTCGGTCGCAACAACATTACCCGCCCCAGCCAAACGAGCTAACGCGATGACCAGGTCACAAGTACCACTCGCAATATCAAGAACTTTCTGCCCTGCTTTGACTTCCGTTGAAGCAATACAACGACGCTTCCAATAGCGATGCAACCCTAAACTGAGCAAGTCATTCAACAAGTCATATTTCGGTGCCACGCTATCAAAAACTTCTCGCACTTGATCCGCTTTACGATCTTCATCGACTAACTTGTAGCCAAAGTCAATTTTGTGAGCTTCTTTTTCAGAAGTCGATTCTTGGTTCTTTTGCATATTTACGCCACTCTTAGTGCGAACACTTGTGTTTGGGTTTAGCTTTTTCTTCAAAGGGTTTGTTGGCAGGATCATTGGGTTCACGAGAAGCCCCTGCCTTTGCTAGGTCATTCAGATAAGCGTTCCAAAGTTCATCATGCTGCTCAATGAGCTTTTGGAAATAATCCCAGCTATAAATGCCAGACTCGTGCCCATCCGAAAAAATCAGTCGCACTGCATAGTTACCAACAAGTTCAATACCCGTGATATCAACCAAACGCTTACCTACTTGAAGAACTGCTTCCTCGGGCGTATGACCTTGAACTTCTGCCGATGGTGACATCACACGCAAAAATTCAAAACTCAAATTCACAGCGCCATCTTCGTAGACTAACTCTAACTCTCTACGCTTCTTATGCAGAGCAATATCCACAGGTATTTTCATTTGGGATTTCTCCAGTCAAGTTGGTCAATTGCACTTACTTACTCACGAACGACCGAAGTAAAAGCTTTTTAATCATACCTTTATCCCATCTCTTTTAACCCTCTTGTTTGGATGATTAAAAGTGTCAGATGGCAAAAAGGACTTAGGTAAAAAAAACCGCACCGCAAAATACGGTACGGCATATATATGGTCCCCACGGCAAGAATCGAACTTGCAACGCAGCCTTCGGAGGACCGCATGATATCCATTTCACCACGTGGAGGCGCTTCGCATTATACCCGAATCCTTCTAGACCTTTTCTCGTAATCACTCTAGAGGTTATATCGATAACGGGTCTACTTCTATCGTCCAATCAATGCCTGTTGGCGTATGGAACGTCGATTGCCACGCCCAAAGAAAGCGATTTAATGAAGCTCGACTATCAGCCTCAATCAACAATTGAGCGCGTTCAATATCCATTAAACGTACCAACGGCATAGGTACGGGGTCAAACACACGAATATCGTCGGACACCAAAGGTATCGCCTGTTTAGCGACAGCTTGTAAAAAATACAATGCCTCAGACAAAGTTTTGAGCGCNTGAGCTGTTAACAGTGCTTGATAAACAAAAGGCACACACCAATTCTCCTTTCGTTCGTCCACTAACGCATTAGCAAAGCCGTCATAGTCCTGCTTTTCCAAATGCGCAAAAATGGGTTCGTCTGGTAGGCGAGTTTGAATGAGCACCAACCCTCGATCCCCATGGCGACCGGCTCTTCCCGCAACTTGCATTAACGTTGAAAACAGTCTTTCTTTGGCACGTGCATCTGGACTCAAGATTTGAGAGTCTGAATTCAAAATGACGACCAATCCCACATTCGCAAAGTCATGCCCTTTAGCAATCATTTGGGTCCCAACAAGAATATCAACCTTCCCTTGATGGACTTGTTGAAAGGCTTTCTCAGCCTCATGCTTTCTAGACACACTATCGCGGTCAATACGTAAAACACGCGCTGTGGGAAAGACTTGCGCTAATTCCTCTTCCACTCGCTCCGTACCAATACCCCTAGGGATAATGTCGACATTACCACACACAGGGCAAACCTCTGGAACAGGTGTACTCCATCCACAATGGTGACAAGTGAGCGTCTTTGTTTTTTTATGAAACACCGCAAAAGTTGAACAGCGTTTACATGTACTTACCCAATCACAAGCAGGACACGACAAAACAGGTGCATAACCACGGCGGTTGAGGAATATTAAGACTTGCTTTCCAGCATTGAGATATTGTTGGATCGTCTCAACAGTCACACTTGATAACGCCTTTTTTGCCCCACGCTTCGGAACATCGACTAGACGGATAATAGGCAATTGAGCATCTTTGACAGCTCTTCCTTTTAACGTCAGTAAAGCATAACCACCAGTGTTCGCTTTCACCCACGTTTCAATCGATGGTGTTGCCGAACCCAACACAACCGGAATTTGATTCTTACTAGCTCTCCAAACCGCCAAATCTCGAGCTGAAAAACGTAAACCGTCCCCAGCTTTATAAGAACTATCGTGTTCTTCATCGACAATAATGAGCGACAGTTTCTTAAAACTCGTGAAGATAGCTAATCGAGTACCCACCAAAACTCTAGCTCGGTACNNTTCATGAACAGCGAGCCAAGCGCGTGCTCGTTCAGTATCGGAGTACTCAGAATTCAACGCTACAACCTGCTCATGAGGGAAACGCGATCTCACACGTTCCTCGAGTTGCGGCGTTAAATTGATTTCAGGCACTAAAAGCAAAACCTGCGCATTGGCATCCTGACGTAAAACATGCTCAATGAGATGTAAATAAACCTCAGTCTTCCCAGACCCAGTTACACCATATAAAAGGAAAGAAGCAAAACCTGAAGAATTACTAATGGTCTCAACTGCATGTTGTTGCTCTGCATTCAGCGTAGGGCGATGATCACTCCCCTTCGAATGGGTTGATAAGGCTAACAATTTACTGAACTGTTTCTCATGCCTTAACCCTGGTACCTTACGGAAAAATAACGGCAATGCCGGAACCGCAGACTCACCCCAGGATCGCACATAGTACTGTGCTGCAAATTTGGTCAAAGATAACCACTCTGCAGACAGGGGTGCTGTTTCTCTTAAAACTTGTTTGATAAAACGCAGACGCCCTTTTGTAAAGTCTGGGACGTTCTGTAATCCAACGACAATACCCACAACATTACGCGTTCGCAACCCAACAATAACTCGGTCCCCTACAGCAACCATCAGGTCAGCGGGAACTGCGTAATCCAAAGGAGCCAATCCTGGTGCTTCAACAATGACTTTTGCGTAAAGAGAATTTCCTTCTGTCATGAGTAAAATCAACCCAATTCTAGTTGTGGATAAGTCTGTGGATTTTCGAAAAAAGACCGTTTTTCCCTATTCTTTTTAAGCAATCGCAAACCGGGGTAAAAAACCACAAAATTCCCTTTCTTGACTGCACAACAAGACTATTAACAATAAAGGCGCTTACAGATCATCACCACAAGCGCCTTTACGAAGTTGTGCACAAGCGTTATTTGCTGTGCATAACTTTTACTACTAGTTAATGGTATTGACGGCTATAAGCATGGACTTCGTCAACCAAAATCTGCACATTTTCAATCGGCGTAAACTGGTTAATACCATACNNTAAATTGAAAACGTGGACGCCTTGATTTACAGCACCATAGCCATCAAGCACCTTTCGAACTTCAGCACGAATAGCTTCTTCAGTACCAAAGAGCGCGAACGGATCCATGTTGCCCTGTAAGGCTACCTTATCCACAACTACCTTGCGGGCACGTTGAATATTCGTCGTCCAATCTAAACCGACAGCATCACAACCACAATCAGCGATATCAGACAACCACTCACCGCCCCCCTTGGTGAATACAATCGAAGGCACCGTTTCGTTGTTTTGAAGAGCCTTCACTTGTTCAAGCACCTTTTGGGTATAGCGCAAAGAGAATCGCTGGAAGTCGCCATCGACTAACATACCGCCCCAGGTATCAAAGATTTGAATAGCCTGAGCCCCTGCATCAATCTGAGCAGATAAATACTTGGCGACTGCTTCAGCATTGACTTCAAGCACTCGTTCGAACAAATCAGGACGACGGTACATCATCGTCTTGACCGTACGGAAATCACGACTCCCGCGACCTTCAATCATGTAGCAGGCTAACGTAAACGGAGAGCCAGAGAAACCGATGAGAGGCACACGATTATTCAACGCCTTACGGATAGAAGACACGGCATCCATCACGTAACGCAATTCCTGATTGGGATCAGGCACAAACAAATTCTTGACCGCCTCTTCGGACTGAACAGGCTTATCGAAAATCGGACCTTCACCTGCAACAAAATGCAGACCCAATCCCATCGCATCAGGTACCGTCAAAATATCCGAAAAAAGAATCGCAGCATCTAACCCATAGCGATCAATAGGCTGTAAAGTAACCTCAGTCGCATAATCAGGGTTCATCGCCAAACCCATGAAACTCCCTGCACGAGCACGAGTTTCACAATATTCCGGAAGATAACGCCCTGCCTGGCGCATCAGCCAAACAGGGGTAAAATCGGTTTTTTCACGCTTGAGCGCTCGTAAGAAGCAATCATTGATCGGTTTCATGGTTTCCATCTAGAAGCTATATAAAAGAAAGAGCTAATAATGCCTACTAATCCAGAATCGCCCTTAACGAACACAAACTGGCTTTCAATTGGCAAAAATAATGTGTTATTTTTGGCTATTCACGCGCAACCAGCCGCCAAACGTACAGCGATTGTTGGTATTCATGGCGACAAGCTTAAAGTTTGTTTAGCTTCACCACCCGTAGATGGTAAAGCTAACTCTGTACTCATCAAGTTCTTCGCCAAACTGCTTCGTATCCCCAAGGGGTCCATTGAACTCGCTCGAGGAGAAACTAGCCGAGAAAAGACGCTCGCTGTTTCTAGGCTGTCATCTGAAGAATTGCTTGAACGCCTGAAGGAATGCCTATAAGCCAATTAGCGCACAATTAAAACTGGACGATCAGCTTTATGAAGCACTTTTTGCGTTTCGCTTCCCAATAATAGGGAACCAATCGAACCTAAGCCTCGGCTAGCCATGACAATAAAATTCACATCATGGCGAACGGCACAGGCTAAAATTCCTTTCCAAACAGCGTCAGCATGTTCTGCAACTACTTCACAAGGCACACCTTTTTCAGCCGCCTTACGTGAAATAATAGCCAGACGATCGCGAACAGCAGCGTCTTCCGCTTCAAAGCCACCAGCAGGAGGCGCTCCTACGACTGCAGTCATACCAATCAATTCGCCGTGCAGTTGTTTAACCAACTCTACAGCGGTGTCAATAGCCTTATCACTTAGATTAGACCCGTCTGTAGTTACCAGTACCTTAACGTTTGTCATTTAGCCTCCAATTTTTTGGCTTATTCGGCATAGAGCTTTAGTTATACAACCCTTACTCGAGATTTGTCATTTTTTTTATGATTTCAGACAGAAAAAAAGGTGGTATTTATTCAATACCACCTTTTTTCTCTGAAACAACGTTCGCTTAACGCTGCTGACGAATCTTCTTGATCGCCACAAGCTGAGCGACCAAAGCGNNTACCATTTCAGCTTCGAGCTTGGCAATTTCGAGTTCACCCGTTGCATTCTGACGCTGCGTACGTGCATCTTCAAGCGCCTTCGCAGCCTTGGCCTCATCGAGGTCCTTACTACGAACAGCCGTGTCAGCCAACACAGTCACCAAATTGGGTTGAACTTCAAGCACGCCACCAGCCACAAACACCTGTTCCACTTCCTGCTTGCCCGGCAAATGAATGCGAACAAAACCAGGACGGATCAGCGTAATCAGGGGCACGTGCCCAGGCAAAATACCTAATTCGCCAGACTTACCGGGCAGCGAAACGAGCTCGGCGTCACCGGAGAAGATCGACTCTTCTGCGCTAACGACGTCAACTTTGATAGTNAGCCATTTATGTTGCTCCGTTGTCGGGCGCCTGACTAGGTCAACTACTCTCATAGTTGACCCAGGCAAGCATTACTTCAGGGTTTTCGCCTTTTCGAAGGCTTCGTCAATGGTACCAACCATGTAGAAGGCCTGTTCAGGAAGCTCGTCGCATTCACCTTCAACAATCATCTTGAAGCCGCGAATCGTTTCCTTGAGCGGAACGTACTTACCAGGGGCACCGGTAAACACTTCAGCCACATGGAACGGCTGGGAGAGGAAGTTCTGGATCTTACGAGCGCGCATAACCGTCATCTTGTCC
This sequence comes from uncultured Sutterella sp., assembly GCA_905186105.1. GTDB lineage: Bacteria > Pseudomonadota > Gammaproteobacteria > Burkholderiales > Burkholderiaceae_F > Sutterella. The sequence goes on from LR994475.1 coordinate 2,678,568, forward strand.
TCGGGGGCGAGTTCGTCCATACCGAGAATAGCGATAATGTCGCGAAGTTCCTTATAGCGCTGGAGGGTTTCCTGAACGCGACGGCAAGTCGTGTAGTGTTCTTCACCGATGATGTTCGGGTCAACCTGGCGAGACGTAGAGTCAAGCGGGTCAACAGCCGGATAAATACCGAGAGAAGCAATATCACGAGACAACACAACCGTGGCGTCCAAGTGACCGAAGGTCGTAGCCGGAGACGGGTCAGTCAAGTCGTCAGCAGGCACGTAAACGACCTGAATAGACGTAATAGAACCGGTCTTCGTGGAAGCAATACGTTCCTGGAGCTTACCCATTTCTTCGGCAAGCGTCGGCTGATAACCCACAGCAGACGGCATACGTNNACCGAGCAAAGCGGAAACTTCAGTACCAGCCAAGGTGTAACGGTAGATGTTGTCGATGAAGAGCAGAATGTCACTGCTTTCATCACGGAAAGCTTCAGCCATCGTAAGACCCGTCAAAGTCACACGAAGACGGTTTCCCGGAGGTTCATTCATCTGACCGAAGACCATGGCAACCTTGTCCAAAACCTTCGAATCTTCCATTTCATGATAGAAGTCGTTACCTTCACGGGTACGTTCACCAACACCAGCGAACACGGAGTAACCACCGTACTGCTTAGCGATGTTGTTGATCAATTCCATCATGTTAACGGTCTTGCCCACACCGGCGCCGCCGAACAGACCAACCTTACCGCCCTTAGCGAACGGACAAATAAGGTCAATAACCTTAATACCCGTTTCAAGCAAGTCAACGGAAGGAGAAAGTTCGTCGAACTTCGGGGCAGGACGGTGAATCGGGCGAACTTCTTCAGCGCCGATATCGCCGCAATCGTCGATCGGGCGACCAAGCACGTCCATAATACGTNNACCAAGGGTCTTAGGACCAACCGGCACAGAAATTTCGTGACCAGTGCTATTGACCTTCATGCCGCGCTGCAGACCTTCAGAAGAGCCCATGGCAATGGTACGAACCACGCCGTCGCCCAACTGTTGTTGCACTTCGAAGGTCAGTNNAGTACTCTCTACCAGGGTGTTGTTCTCATCACGTTCAAGGACGAGAGCTTCGTAAACCTTAGGCATGGCATCGCGGGGGAATTCAATGTCCACCACGGCGCCAATGACCTGAACGATCTGTCCGATACTCATGGGTTTTCCTCAGTTATCGATACTTTCAATTAAGACACCGCGGCTGCACCACCGACANATTTCGGTGATTTCCTTCGTAATGCCAGCCTGGCGAGTCTTGTTGTAGACAAGTTGCAACTCTTCAATAAGCTTCTTAGCGTTATCCGAAGCTGCCTTCATAGCAACCATACGGGCGCTCTGTTCAGAAGCCATATTTTCAGCAACTGCCTGATAAATCAAAGCCTCAACGTACCGCTTGAGCAGCGCGTCGAGAACGGTTTCGGCGTCGGGCTCGTAGAGATAATCCCACGAGTGATCACGCTTGGTATCAGCATCAAGATAAGAATCCGTAAGCGGCAAAATCTGCTCGATCACAGGTTCCTGCTTCATAGCGTTAACAAAACGTGAGTAGNNTACCAGATGCACAGAATCCACCTTACCTTCAACATAAGCCTGAATTTGAACGCGAATCGCGCCAATCAGACGATCGAGGTTCGGGCGATCACCAAGTTGAACAACCTGGCTGACCACATTAGCTTGAAGGCGCTGGAGGAAGCCTAAGCCCTTATTACCAATAGCTGTAGCGTCAACGGAATAACCTTCCGCGCTCCAGGTCTTGATCTGCTGAAGAACAAGACGCTGAATATTGGTGTTAAGGGTACCGGCAAGCCCCTTGTCAGTCGTAACCATAATCAGTNNACTGACTTTCTTAGTGCCTTCATGCTTAACGAGGAACGGATGCTTGTATTCACTGTTTGCCTTGGTNAAATGCGAGCAAATCACTCGAATCTTATCGCCATAAGGACGGGAAGCAAACATCCGGTCCTGCGCCTTGCGCATCTTCGAGGCCGCAACCATCTCCATCGCCTTAGTGATCTTGCGCGTGTTTTGCACGCTCTTGATCTTTCCGCGAATTTCCTTTGTACTTGGCATGGGATATGGGTCCTCTTGGATTGGTTAACGCTTAGTAAGCACCACTCTTCTTGAACGTTTCGATAGCAGCCTTGAGCTGGGCATCAACGTCCTTGGAGAGTTCCTTCGTTGCTTCGATCGTTTCGATCAAATCAGCGTGATGCGTCTTGAGGTATTCACGCATACCGCGTTCGACACGAAGAGCGTCAGCAACAGCCACGTCGTCGTAAGCGCCCATGTTCACAGCATAGAGAACAAGAGCTTCTTCCCAAACCTGAAGCGGCTGATACTGCGGCTGCTTCATAAGTTCGGTAACCACACGACCGCGATCAAGCTGCTTACGGGTCACGTCGTCAAGGTCAGAGGCGAACTGTGCGAAAGCAGCAAGTTCACGGTACTGAGCCAAAGCGAGACGAACGCCACCACCCAACTTCTTGATGATCTTCGTCTGAGCGGCACCACCAACTCGGGACACGGAAATACCCGGGTTAATAGCCGGACGAATACCAGCGTTGAAGAGGTCGGTTTCAAGGAAGATCTGACCGTCAGTAATAGAAATCACGTTGGTCGGAACGAAAGCGGTAACGTCACCAGCCTGGGTTTCAATGATCGGGAGAGCCGTCATAGAACCAGTCTTACCCTTGACTTCACCGTTCGTGAATCGTTCAACATAGACCGGATTCACACGGGCAGCACGTTCGAGCAAACGGCTGTGGAGGTAGAACACGTCACCAGGATAGGCTTCACGTCCCGGCGGACGACGGAGCAACAAGGAAATCTGACGATAAGCCCAAGCCTGCTTCGTCAAGTCGTCATAGACAATCAAAGAGTCCTGACCACGGTCACGGAAATATTCGCCCATCGTGGCACCGGCGTACGGTGCGATGTACTGCAAAGCAGCAGATTCAGAAGCCGTAGCAGCCACGACAATGGTGTATTCCATAGCGCCGCTTTCTTCGAGCTTGCGAACCACGTTGGCAATCGTAGAGGCTTTCTGACCGATAGCCACGTAAACACAGATAAGGTCCTTACCCTTCTGGTTAATGATCGTGTCGATAGCAACAGCGGTCTTACCACACTGGCGGTCGCCAATGATAAGTTCACGCTGACCACGTCCGATCGGCACCATCGAGTCGATGGACTTCAAGCCAGTCTGAACCGGCTGAGAAACGGACTGACGGTCAATAACGCCAGGAGCCACCTTTTCGACAACGTCATAAACCTTGGCGTTGATCGGTACTTGCCGTCGATCGGCTGACCGAGGGCGTTAACCACGCGACCGATCAATTCAGGACCAACGGGGACAGAAAGAATGCGACCGGTCGTCTTGACCATATCGCCTTCAGAAATATGTTCGTAGGAACCGAGAATAACGGCACCAACGGAATCACGTTCCAGGTTAAGAGCAAGGTACCGTACGTATTGTTGGGGAATTCGAGCATTTCGCCCTGCATCACGTCGCTAAGACCGTGAACACGGCAAATACCGTCAGTCACCGACACTACGGTGCCTTGCGTGCGAAGATCAGCGGAAACGCCGAGGCCTTCGATACGCTTCTTCAGCAGATCGCTGATTTCACTGGGATTGAGTTGCATCTTACAGCTCCGAATGTTTTATGCGGTGAGCGTCGTCTTCATTTGGGCGAGACGGGCGCGAATCGAACCGTCAAGAAGCTTATCGCCGACATGGATACAAACACCACCAATCAGTTCCGGCTTAATAGCCACAACCGGGTTAAGTTTGATGCCAGGGAACTTCTTGGCAAGCGACTCAAGCAGTACCGTCAAGCTCAGCGGGGCTAAGCTCAAAAGTACCGACTCGATATAGGCATCGGCAGTGCCTTCAGAAGAATTCTTCAGCTCACGAAACTGACGAGCGATCTCGGGCATAGCTTCCAGACGACCATTTTCGATGACCACACGCAGCAGATTTGCGGCTTCCTTAGGAAGGTTCTGTGCACAAAGTTCCGCAATTAGGTCGCAGAGTTGATCATCAGTCAGCTTCGGATCGCCAACCAGTGTGGCGACATCAGGGTTAGAAGTCAAAGAAGCAAGAGCTTCCAAAACTTCAACTTCCTGGTCACATCTTCAGCGCCAGCATTACGGTCTTTCAAAGTACTGCATAAGGCCTGTGCGTAGGGGCGCGCAATCGTCGAAAGTTCAGCCATAGTTAGAGCTTCGCCTTCAATTGTTCAAGCATGCTGGCGTGGACAGTCTTATCGACTTCACGAGCCAGAATCTGCTCAGCACCAGCAACAGCTAACGCAGCAACTTCGTTACGAAGAGCTTCGCGAGCACGCTGCATTTCCTGAGCAGCTTCAGCACGAGCATTTTCGATGATGCGATCAGCTTCGACCTGAGCCTGAGCCTTAGCTTCATCAACAATACTCTGAGCACGCTTTTCACCGTCAGAAACAATAGTAGTGGCACGGGCACGAGCATCGGCTTCAATAGCCTTGCCCTGCTCGGTCGCAATCGCCAGAGCCTTCTCACCCTTATTGGCTGCAGAGAGACCATCAGCGATCTTCTTCTGCCGCTCTTCAATCGCATGGATCAACGGCGGTAAGATGTACTTCATGGTGACCCAAGCACCAAGGAAGAACACGATCATCTGTAGAAACAGAGAGGCATTAATGTTCATTATTGAACCCCGTTACGTTGACAACTCCCTCCCCTCATTTGAGAACAGGGAGCAGTCAACGGCGTCATTAAAAGAAAAGACGTTTTATTTTCGCGGCACCAAGATTAGCCGACGAACGGGTTGGCAAAAGCGAACATCATGGCGATACCAACACCGATAAGGAAGGCGGCGTCGATAAGACCAGCGAGAAGGAACATCTTCGTCTGAAGCGGTTCCATCAACTCGGGCTGGCGAGCGGCGGATTCAAGGTACTTGGCACCCATGATGGCGATACCAAGGCAAGCGCCGATAGCACCGAGACCGATGATAAGACCGCAAGCGAGAGCGACGAGAGCGATGTTGGTCATTTGAAAACTCCTGAATTACAAAAAAAGGGAGTAAAAGGAAAAAATATTTTTTAGTGACTGCTGTGAGCCTGGTACGATATAAACCAGCGTCAGCATCATAAAGATGAAGTACTGCAACAGAACGATCAGAACGTGGAAAAGCCACCAGACCAAACCTGCGAAGACTTGTCCAATTCCGGCACTTACAGCCCCAACAGGGCTGAGTTCGAGAGCGAAACCGCCAAGCAACGCAAGCAAGAAGAATAACAACTCACCAGCATACATGTTGCCGAAAAGTCGCATACCAAGCGAAACGAACTTAGCGAGATACTCGATGAGGTTCAACAAGAAGTTGAACGCCCAAAGAGCGGGATGCTTGCCAAACGGCGCAGTAAACAGTTCTGCAATGAAACCGCTGAAGCCCTTCACCTTCACCCCGTAGTAGAAGAGGAGAAGAAGCACACCTAACGACATACCGAGCGGACCATTAAGGTCAGCGGTCGGCAACGGACGAAGGTGCGACAGACCGAACCAGCTAGCAATCACTGGGAACAAGTCAACCGGGATCAAGTCGATGGAGTTCATCAACGCAACCCAGCAAAACACAGTTAATGCAAGCGGAGCTACAAAGGTACGATCGCCATGCACGATGTTCTTAGCCTGATTATTGACCATTTCCACCAACATTTCGACAGCACACTGCATCTTTCCGGGAACCCCAGAAGTTGCCTTCTTAGCGCCGGCTCGCAAAAGGAAGAACATAACAGCCATCATCAACACGGAGAAGAAGATGGTGTCAAAGTTCACGACAGAAAAATCAACAACAGAGCTCTGCTTCATAGAAGCAAGGTGAGCCATATGATGTTGAATATACTCAGTAGCGGTAAGGTACTCTGCCATGGATACCGATCCTTAATGTCTCTTGAACAGCACAATGAAGTAGCTATTCGCCACCGCAATTATTGTAAAAATAAAAGCGGTCAATGAAGGTTTTCGTAGTACCCAACCATTAGTCCCAAAGAGTATCACAGTTAGGATCTTGACACATTCCCCGACGAGTACCGCGAAAGTACCAAGCCTGTACGCCTTCACGAATTTCGGCAACGCTAGATACAACACTAAAAGCGTTGTTGGAACTGCATAAGCCAGTCCCGCCATCAGCGATGTGTAGGCTGCGTCCTGCCCTACGAAAAAAGCAGAAACAACAGTTACAAGAAATACGATGACATACTGCGCAAGGGAAATGCGCATCATATCAGAAATAGCGTACATACTTGCGTTTGATCGATGGGTTTTCAGTCGGTTCGCATTCTAAGTTTTGTTGAAAATACATACAACTCACCAAAGGGGGAAGTACTATACCTCAATAGAGGTATTCTTCATAAAGTAAATCTATGAGCGTCAACTTTTCGATTAATGCTTCATAGAAAAGTATCATTTCGGCGTTTTTTGTATCTTATCAACAATGCCTTGTAGCTGATCTAAGTTAGCAAACTCGATAACGATTCGTCCTTTCCCTTTTTGATTCGCCGTTAGCTTCACTACAGCCCCTAGACTTTCAGCTAACGTTTCTTCTAGTCGTAAATCGTCACGCGTTTTAATCACCACTTTTGGACGCGCAGGTTGCGTGTCCTTGTGCTTTTTAACCAATTCTTCCGTCTGACGCACGGATAAACCGCGAGCCACAATTTCTTTGGCAACCAGAATTTGTTCGCCAGCCTCTAAAGCAAGCAACGCACGAGCGTGCCCCATTTCAAGTACCCTCCATAAGCATCGCCTTCACTTCATCAGTCAAATTCAATAGGCGCAATAAATTGGTAGCTGTTGTTCTAGAACGCCCAATCGCTTCAGCTGCTTGTTCATGGGTATATGAACACTCTTCAATCAGCCTTTGAATACCAACAGCTTCTTCTAAGGGATTTAAATCTTCTCTCTGAATATTTTCAATCAAAGTATGGTAAAAGCCTGGCGATCGTCCACTTCTCGAATGATTACAGGAACGTCAAGTAGCCCAACAAGTTTCGCCGCGCGAAAACGACGCTCCCCAGCGATGATTTCATATTTCCCTGCCAGGGTTTTTCTTACGATAATCGGGCTAATAATCCCTTGCTGTCGGATTGAGTCTGCCAATTCAGATAAGCCTTCCTCGCTCATCTGAGTACGGGGCTGACTTTCTCCTGGCTGTAGTAAATCAATACTGACAACTTCATACGGCTGATCAGCCTTTTCGGAGATATCGGTCGCGTCATCGTAATAAATCGCCCCCAACCCTCGACCTAAACCACCTAATTTTCTTGCTGCCACTCTTTTTTCCTGGTTTTTCAACGATGTTCCATTCGACTAATCAATTCTTGAGCACAAGCGATATACGCCTTCGCGCCTTTACTCGATCGATCATAAACAACCCCAGGCAAGCCATAGCTAGGAATTTCAGCTAAACGAACGTTTCGCGGAATAATAGTTTTAAAAACCTTGTCTTTAAAATGCTCTTCCAATTGAGAACTCACTTGTTGTTGCAACGTAATGCGAGTATCAAACATCACTCGCAATAACGCTACGATTCTTAAATTCCTATTTTTTTCCGTTCTCACTCGTTTGACAGACCCCACCAAATCGGTCAACCCTTCCAACGCATAGTATTCACACTGCATCGGAATAATGACGCCATCAGCAGCGCATAACGCATTCAAGGTCAGCATTGAAAGGCTAGGTGGGCAATCTATAAGAATGTAGTCATAGTTTTGTAGAACTGGTTCTAAGGCTTTTTTAAGCGTACATCTCTTTGATCTAGCCCCACCAATTCAACTTCAGCACCTGCCAACTCTCGATTCGCGGGTAACACATCAAAACCACCTTCTTCTGATCGACGAACCGCTTGATCAAAAGAAGCAATACCGAGAAGAATTTCATAAATCGATTTGTTTAAATCTCGCTTTTCAATGCCACAGCCCATTGTGCCATTGCCTTGCGGATCCAAATCAATAAACAGAACTCGTCGCTTTTGTAAGGACAACGCCGCAGCTAAATTCACTGCGGTTGTCGTTTTACCTACCCCGCCTTTTTGGTTAGCAATACAAAATATTTGTGCCATACCTTCACCAATAATTTATTCGTTATCCTTTATCAATGACTCGGCGACATTTGCGCATTCAGCGATAACCAGAGTTCAGAAAACCCTTGCCAACAAACCGCTACACCTAAGCAAATCAAGATAAAAGCGAAGATTCGAGCCAATGCGTCAGCGCCTGCCACACCGACGGTANNCCTTNNACTTAAACGATCGCTATAACGATAGCAAAGCCAAATAACAGCCACTGAAGCAATGGTTGCCGCTAACGTCCCAGCAATATANGTCAAATCTCTCGGTAAACTCGTACTAAGAGCAACTGACACAGCAATTGCACCTGGACCTGTCGTCAATGGCAACGTAAACGGATAAAAAGCCATTGACTTCAACTTTGCACGAGAAAGTGGTGGCGTTTCTGTACCAGTTTCCTCTTGCGTCGGTGCATTAAGCGCGTTCCAACCAGCAGCAAACAGCACACAGCCCCCTGCTACTCTCAAAACCCCTACGGAAATGCCAAAAAAGCTCATGATCAGGTGACCGCATGTCAGGCACACCAAGAGGATGATGAGCCCGTACAAAGCAATTCGATTAGCAACAAAAGCCCTGTCTCGGTCCGACAACGATCTCGTCATCGTACAGAAAAACATAGCACCGCTAAACGGATTGATCACAGGTAAAAATGTCGAAAACGTCAACACAAAAGCACTGACAAAGGCACTGACCATAACTACTCCCTTTCACTTAAACTGCGGGTTTCATAACAACTAAGTGACGCTCCTCAGATAACCCTGGCACGATTAAGGGATAAATTTGCTCAACCTTCACACCAGAAGGCAATGAACTAACTTCATTGTCTGGCATCACCCCTTTCATCGCTAGCCATGCCCCAGAAGGAGACATCAATGTCTTCGTCAACGAAACGAAATCTTCAAGGCTCGCGAATGCACGTGAGGTGATTAAATCGTAACTTCCGTTTAACTTTTCCACTCTAGCGTGTCGAGCGACGAAGTTGCTTAGGCGTAATTCAATAGCACTTGTGTCAAAAAGGCAGTTTTTTTACTCACAGCGTCAACGTACCGTAATCTGCAAATCAGGTCTCAAAATGGCTAACGGAATAGAGGGCAAACCACCTCCGCTTCCAACGTCTAACACACGTACCGCATTCGAATGAATTTCTCGGACATATGGAACCAAACTCGCCGAATCTAACAAGTGATGCGTCAAAATATCAGCATCACTTGTAATAGCCGTCAAGTTATAGACCTTATTCCATTTACCTAATAGTTCAGCAAAGCGACAAAGCCTATCAAGCTGAATCTCATCTACGGTGAGCTTCAGCTTTTCTAAGCCTGCTTGTAACTCAGTTCGAAAATCAAACATCGGACTTGCTCCTGGTTCCTTTATCTTTGGTGTAGTAATAGCGACGCTTCAAATAAACTAAAAGTAAAGAAACTGCAGCCGGTGTTACCCCCGAAATGCGTGAGGCTTGACCAATGGTTTCTGGTGACACTAACTTCAACTTTTGACGAACTTCAAAACTCAAGCCAGGCACATGGTCATAGTCCAAATCTGCCGGAATTTTTAATGTTTCATTCGCTAAAGTTTTTTCAATCTCACCCTTTTGACGAGCGATATAGCCAGAATACTTAACTTCCACTTCGGTATGGAACTGCTCATCTTCAGAATAAACACCCAAAGGCAAAACTGTCTCGCCGTTGATTTTGCTTAAGCTTGCAACATCTTTCAACGTTACGCCAGGACGAGTCACGAGAGAGTGTAAGGAATATTCCCTTTCTAAATTAGCACCAAAAACGCGTTGCATTTCAGATTCAGGCAATACCTTGGGATTCACCCAGGTTTCCTTCAGTTTTTCCTGTAACTTCAAAACGTTTTCTTGCTTCTTGCAGAAATACGTCCAACGCTCGTCGTCAACTAACCCTAAACGACGACCTTCAGCCGTTAAACGAATATCGGCATTGTCTTCTCTCAAGCTAAGGCGATACTCTGCACGACTCGTAAACATACGATACGGCTCTGTCACACCACGAGTGGTTAAATCGTCCACCATGACGCCCAAATAGGTACTNTGATCACGTCGGGCAGTCCAAGACTCTTCACCACGTGCGTACAATGCAGCATTTAAACCAGCTAATAAACCCTGAGCTGCAGCTTCTTCATACCCAGTCGTGCCATTAATCTGTCCCGCAAAGAACAACCCAGGCATAGCCTTCGTTTCCATACTCGTTTTTAGCGCACGCGGATCGTAAAAATCGTACTCAATGGCATAGCCTGGACGTAACAAGTGAGCATGCTCAAAGCTACCAGGCATGTTATGTACGATCTCTAACTGCACATCAAAAGGCAAGCTGGTGGAAATCCCGTTCGGGTAGTACTCATTCACATGTAACCCTTCGGGTTCCAAGAAGACCTGATGACTGTCCTTGTCAGCAAAGCGCTTAACCTTATCCTCAATGGACGGGCAATACCTTGGACCAATACCATGAATCACCCCTGTATACATTGGAGAACGATCCAAATTAGCCAAAATAATGTCATGCACTTTTTGATTCGTTCTAGTAATCCAACAAGGAACCTGAGTCGGATGTTCTGCAATAGGCTTCAACAAAGAGAACTGCGGCACAGGATCCAAGTCACCCCATTGCTTTTCGCATTTTTCGAAATCAATCGTGCGNGTATCAATACGAGCTGGCGTTCCTGTTTTTAAACGTCCCTGAGGCATCCCTAATTCTTTCAAACGTTCAGCCAGTTTGACACTTGCAGGGTCACCTACACGACCTGCCTGGTAGTTTTCTAAACCGATATGAACAACGCCATTTAAAAAAGTCCCTGCACATAAAACAACGGCTGGAGCACTGAATCGGATTCCAGTCTGAGTTACAACCCCGGCAACTTTATTGTTCTCAACAATGAGATCATCAACTGCCTGCTGAAATACAGAAAGATTGGGCTGATTTTCAATACGCTGACGCATCGCGCGACGATAGAGTTGTCGATCGATTTGCGCACGGGTCGCCTGCACAGCCGCACCCTTAGAGCTGTTCAAAATACGAAATTGAATACCAGCTTCATCGGTCACCATACCCATGGCGCCGCCCATTGCATCTAATTCCTTAACTAAATGCCCTTTGCCAATGCCACCAATGGAAGGGTTGCAAGATAGCTGACCAATTGTTTCGACGTTATGTGTAACCAACAAAGTACGACGCCCCATGCGCGCCGCCGCCAAAGCAGCTTCCGCTCCAGCATTACCGCACCCGACGACAATAACTTCAAACTTTTCTGGATAAAGCATTTATTTTCCAATACAAAACTTACTAAATATCAAACCAAGAAGATCTTCAGTGGTTGTTTCACCAAGGATTTCTCCGAAGGCCTTACTCGCCAAACGTAATTCCTCAGCAAACAATTCAGGCATAGGCATGCTGCTACTAATCTCTTGAGCAATCTTGATATGTTCCATAGCCTCTCGCAAGCATTCCAAATGACGCTCACGAGCCATAAACAATCCATCAACAGTTGTTGCCATACCAACAACCCCTAAGACCTTGTCTTTAAGAGCCTCTAAGTCAATTCCTTGCTTAGCAGAAATACATAAATCTGTCGTGTTATTCGGTTCAAGACACAAGTCCGCTTTATTTTTAACAGTAATCAGCGGAACTCCCTGTCTTACCTCACTCAATACCTTTCGTAAAACTTCAGCATCATCGGATACCTGCCCCGAAGCGTCAAGAAGATGCAACACAATATCCGCTTTACGAATTTCAGCAAGTGTACGTTCAATACCTTTACTTTCAACAACATCGGCTGTATCACGTATCCCTGCCGTGTCTACCATCTTAACGGGTACACCTTTCAACGAAACCCAATGTTCAATTCGATCTCGTGTGGTACCAGGTATATCCGTCACAATCGCCACTTCCTCTTCAGCTAACGCATTGAGCAAACTAGATTTTCCAACATTAGGACTACCAACAATAGCAACCGTTACCCCTTCACGAAGAATACTGCCTTGTTGCGCTTGGGACAAAATTTTGACCAAACTAGCTCGAACCCCCTCTAAGCGTTTCGTGACAGCGGTCGAACTTAACACGTCGATTTCTTCTTCTGGAAAATCTAATGTTGCTTCAACAAAAGCCCTTAATTCCGTAACTTCTTCATCGACTTTTTTAATACGCTTGGAAAATTCCCCACTTAGAGACCTTCCCGCCGCCTGAACTGCAGATTCACTAACGGCGTCAATCAAATCAGTGACAGCTTCTGCCTGAGCTAAGTCCATTTGTCCATTTAAGAAGGCTCGCTTAGTAAATTCTCCAGGCTCAGCCATGCGTAAGCCCAGTGTTCGCCCCTTTTCGAGACAAACACGTAACAACATACTCATTAATACAGAGCTACCGTGAGCTTGGATTTCAAGCACCGACTCACCCGTATAGCTATGAGGCGCTGGAAAATATAAGACAATCGCTCGATCTAAAATTTGTCCCTCTAGATCATAGAAAGGTAATAAATGAGCGTAACGGTCTTTTAAAACGACATGGGAACCAAACAACGCTTCAATAAAGTTCAAAGCTAACGCCTTTTTAAAAGACAATCGCAAAATGCCTATACCACCACGACCAGAAGCGGTTGCAATCGCAATAATGGGATCCTTGTCACTGTTACTCATAACGATCAAAAAAGTTAACTTTTTTCAAAAAGAAGTGGGGCAATTGTAATGCTCACTCTTGGTACCTTGTTATAGGATGATGATCTTTACTTTTTACTTTAAGTGAACCATGTCACTCAATCGAAGACCTTCAAACCAATCTCCATTTATTCTTCCTGCGCTGATTGGTGTTTGCATGGGTATTATCTCAAGCATTCCTGTGGCTGCATACACTGCAAACTTAATCGGAGACACTTATGAAAGAAGAGCGACAGCCTATTGTCTACTACTAGGCTGGTGTGTGTTGGGAGGCATTCTTCTCTTTTTCAAAACTTATCGTTCTACTTCACAAACCATCACTCTGCCAAAAATTGGTTTATGGTGCATCTCCGTTTGGCTTTGGTACCATTTCTTTTACTGCCAGGCTTGCTACGTAAAAAATAAACATCCATAAAAAAAGGGGATGCTCGTTTTAAGAGCATCCCCTTTTTTTGCATGATAAACGTTAGTTCATCTGACGCTTAGCACGTTCTTCGGCGATGGTCTTGTTGATCCACCACTGTTGCACGATGGACAAGATGTTGTTCGTCAACCAGTACAACACCAAACCAGAGGCAAAAATGAAGAACATCACGGAGAATACGAGCGGCATGATATACATCATGCGAGCCTGTACTGGATCCGTCGGCTTCGGATTCAAGAGAATCTGCAAGAACATGGTCACAGCCATCAATAACGGCAGGACAAACCATGGGTCGGGCATGGTCAAGTCATTGACCCACAAAATCCACGGCGCACCACGCAATTCAACAGAGCCCTGAAGAACCCAATACAACGCAAGGAACACAGGAATCTGAGCCATGATCGGCAAACAACCACCGACAGGATTGATTTTTTCCGCACGATAGAGTTCCATCATGACTTGATTCAAGCGCTGCTTATCGTCCTTATAACGATCCTGCAAGGCCTTCATTCGAGGCGTAACTTCTTTCATGCGAGCCATAGAACGATAGCCAGCAGCGGAAATCGGATACAAAATCAACTTGACGATACAGGTCAACAGGACGATAGCCCAACCCCAGTTACCGACAATTCCATAAAGGAAAGACAGCAACCAGTAAATCGGCTTTGCCAAGAACGTTAGCCAACCATAGTCAACAACCAGTTCTAAACCAGGCGCAATTTGTTCAAGACGATCCTGATCCTGAGGACCAGCATACAAAATAGCCTTGTTGGTTACGCTCTTACCTGCTTCAATAGCTCCAAGATTAACTAAAGAGCCAATAGCGAACAGATCCTTACCAACTTCACGAGCATAGTTTTCACGCTCTTCACCAGCGGTCGGAACCCAAGCACTCACAAAGTGATGCTGGACCATAGCAACCCAACCGTTATTGGCAAACTTCTCAAAAGAAGCGCTATTGTCAGCAATATCGCCAAACTCTAACTTCTGAAACTTTTCTTCTTCAGAATAGACAGCATACTCCGTGAAGGTTGCATATAAAGAGCTTTCACCTTCTGGCTTGCCGCCATCTCGAGTCAACTGGTAGTAAGCAGAAGGCTTAATCGTAGCGCTGGTGTTGTTGACTACTTCAGTAGCAACATTGATCCCATAATGACCACGCGTGAAGGTATAGGTCTTGCGTACCGTTACACCATTCTTCGTCGCTTCAAAGACAACGTCTAAGTTTTCAGCATCGCCCATATCAAGACGAGAGCTCACTAACTTAAATGCATCCTTGTGATTCGGGAAATCGCCGCCGATAAGACCACTTTGAGCCACATAGGTACGATTCTTGGTCAATTCGAGTAAGTCGACGTTACCAAGATTTTCGACAGGTTCCTTACCTAAAATTAATCCTGCCAGACCAACTTCCGTCCAATCAGCTTGGCGCGGAATTTTGGTCATTTCGGTACCGACAATAACAGCACCTTCGCGATCGAACGTAACCTTCATGCGGTCAGTCGAAACAACCACAGGATCCTTGACGTCAATAGCCAACGGAACAGACGAGCCAACATCCTCGACACTGGGAGTAGCCACATCTGCATCTGCAGAGACCTGCTGATGGACGTACTCAGTATGGAAGAAGGACTTTTCGCCCTTGTAAACCTGATAGTTATCCCACAGCAAGAAGCAGGAGGTAAAAAGAATCACCCATAAAAGGGCGCGTTGCATTTCCTTTCCCATATTTATCCACTACTTCTGTTGAAGTTTAAAAAAGATCTTTCGATCCTTTTTCTTGTTCTGACTTCGACATATGACAATCACTACACCAACAACGCCAACGAAACTTATTGGGTACAGGGTCGTAGCCTCGTCCCCCTAAAGGATGACACCTCAGGAGTCTGTAAATTGTTAAATAAGTTCCCTTGATAGCACCATACCGCTCTAAAGCTTCCAATGCATAATTTGAACACGTAGGAATAAAACGGCACTCTCTACCGACCCAGGGAGACAGCGTTAACTGATACAGCCGAACTAGTAAACGCAAAAGTTTAGCCATAGCTCAACTTTCTGAACACGAACTCTTTAGACAACTAACACGGCGCAACAACGCCTGCATCAATTGTTCGACATCGCTCTGAAGATTAGCCTTCATTGCAGTGACACCTTGTTCATGACCAGATACACTCTTTAAAGGTGCTCGAAGTCTTAAAGACACATCAAGCCCCAAACTCTTTTCATTTAGTAAACAAATGAGAGCTGGGGCTTGCTTTCTAGCAGCTTCTCTCAAAATTCTTTTTACAAGTGCCCTATCCACAGAACGATGCGCATTTTTTTTCCCAACGGTGATACCGAAGCGAAGCGTATGCACCCGCTCTGTCGATTTCATCGCATTAACAGAAAAATACTTCGAAGTTAATCGAAAGGTATTTTCGTTTCGCGTATGCACAAGTACCCCATAGTCCGCACTCTTAATGATGCGAAGACTACGGGGAAACTTGAAAGATGCTGATGCCAAGTTAGACACGGCAATTACCGTACGTGAACTAGCTTATTAAAGAGCCAGGGTATGACGGCTCTTAGCGCGACGGCGAGCGAGAACGCGACGACCGCCCTTCGTGCGGCTGCGAACCAGGAAGCCGTGCGTACGAGCACGCTTAACCTTGGAAGGCTGATAGGTACGTTTGGTAGCCATGATTATTCCTCAATAGGCATAAACTTCAGCAACACAAACGTGCCGTCTGAAGCAAAAAATCAATTAAGAAGAAAAGGGGACTGCTGCTCTTTTGGATTCCAGTACCAGAGACAGCGAAAATAGTCTTCGAATCTTTACAGTGCAAGCGCTCTAAATCAGCATAGGTGCAAGTCAACATGCGCCATATGCACACATTGCACGTAGGATTACGAAAAGCTTGATATTAGACCTCAAATCAGAGGCTTTTGTCAAACGATAGTACCGAAAAATCTTCAGCAATACTAGTGTACTCAGAGGTTTTCTTTCACAAACCACAAGATTTAGGGATGCCCCCTTGAATCAATCACAGGCACTTGTGTAAATCTTCTTTTAGTGCCCGTTCTAGAAAGCCTAAGTAATTGAAATTTAAGAACTTATTTATCCACAACTTTTTGTGGATAAAGTATTCATATCTGTCTTCTTCTTGTGGAAATCCGCTAAAATAATATATTCGCCGTCGATTCTGTCCTTTCTTAGACAGGTCAAGACAAGCCCATAACTACTATCTAGGTCCGTC